>NZ_CP195132.1:0-2175802 GCF_051615025.1 Caballeronia sp. DA-9
AAGACGCTTGATGATTTCGATTTCGAGTTCGCACTCGGCGTACCCAAACCGCTAGTACTCGAGCTAAGCAGCCTAGCCTTTGTGGAGCGTGCGGAGAATGTCGTACTGCTCGGACCTAGTGGCGTGGGTAAAACTCACCTCGCATTGGCACTTGGATATCGTGCAACGCAGGCCGGGTTCCGCGTTCGCTTTATCACCGCCGCCGACCTCCTGATGCAATTGACGACCGCGTTGCGGCGTAACCAGCTCGAGGAAACCATCAAGCGCATCACGAAGCCGTACAGACTTCTGATCATTGATGAGATGGGGTACCTGCCAATGGATCGGGAACAGGCGAACTTACTCTTCCAGGTCATTGCCAAAAGATACGAAACGGGCAGTCTCGTCCTCACCAGCAATTTGCCGTTCGGTCAGTGGGATCAGACCTTTGCCGACGACGCGACGCTGACTGCGGCGTTGCTTGACCGGCTGCTTCATCATGCACACGTCGTACCGATCTCCGGTGAATCGTATCGGCTAAAGGAAAAACGTCAGGCTGGGATGATCAACAGAATTGCGCCGCCGCAATTGCACGACGGGGACGACATCAAACGCAGACGCAGTTCAAAGGAGGTAGCACCCAGCCAATAACCGCGTGAGTAGGTGTATTAATTTCCAATTGCGTTTGCGTACGAAGCTGTATCAACTTGAGATTGCGTTTGACATCGGGTCGTTTTCGACCGGCGCGCGCGCCGCGCGTACCGGACGCAACCCGAAGACGGGCGAGGCGCTTCAGATCGCGGCTGCGAAGACGGTAAAATTCTCCGCAGGCGAGAGTTTTAAAGACAGCGTCAACAAGTAAGACCACGTGTTGTACGCGAGTCGCTTTGCCGACCAGTGAGGTCGACTCGCGCTTTCGGACCCCGACTGCACATGAACGCCATTTCCTTACCTCAGCCCTATCTTTCTGAAGACGGTCGCGCCGTGTTGTTCACGATCACCGTCGGCGGCCGGGAGGTAAAATCATCAATCTCGAGAGCTGCGTTGGAGCAGTTCTTCTGGCTGCGCAGTGACGCAGACGCAGAATGTATGCTTCGCACGTTTGCGGCGGGTCATCGTCGCATTACCGCCTTGGCTCATCGCATTGCTTTGAAGAGCGGGGCCGCCGAAATTCGACTCGATACCGCGGATTTTGCACGTTGAGTGACTTGTTCTCGGTGCCGCGGCATCAGGATTCAATGTTCGAATAACCCATCGCGACTTTAGGCGTTGTTGCAATAAAGAGATCGGTGCAGAGATGACGTTTACGAGCAACGGTCTTGGCACTGCCTCTGTTAACTCAATGAGGAACTGCGTAGATTCTCGATATTTGGCGGGAAGATGCGCAAGGACAAACGCAAGAGCCTCGAGCCGAAAGGCGCTTATCGAGTCAGGAACTGGTCGGAGTACAACGCGGGGCTGATCGCACGAGGCAGCTTGACTATGTGGATTGACGAAAGCGCATTCAGGAGTGGGAGCGAAGCGGGGCCTGTCAAACGCGGTAGGCCGCAGGTCTACTCGGACGCCATGATTCAGGCCGTGCTTACGCTTGAGCACGTTTATCATTTGACGCTTCGAGCCGTTCAGGGCTTTGTGCAAAGCCTTCGTGAACTTGCGTTTGCAAACCTGATTGTGCCCAACTATACGACGCTGAGCCGCCGCGCACAGCACCTGCAGGTGAGATTGCCCGAGATGTCGAGCGGGGAACCGGTTCATCTGGTTGTCGATAGCACGGGCGTGAAGCTCTACGGCGTATGCGCAAGTGAAGAGCCATTTCCTGATACTCGCAGGCTGTGTTAAAGCGGACACCCCTACCAACACAGCAGAGGATCTGCTCAATGACAGCAGGACGAACGACCATCCGGCAACTGCCGCTGACCGAGGTCGTTGATCGCCACACACCCGGCGCGACGCCGGTCAGCATCACCACGCACGAGGGCGGCACTATCTATCACACAGTCCCGCTCGCAGACCCCGATACCGGCAGGCGGCGTAGTGACGCATCAAATTCGATCGTGGTTCTGTGAACGGGTCAAGGGCGGGCGAAGCCCGGCGAAGTGAACCCTTGACGCGCGATGGGTTGACACGCTCTAGCATGGTCGGACGCTCGGCTTTATCGGGCTTCCGACCATGCGAAACCTGTGGCGAAAGATGGACACTCCGACGGTCGTTTTGTCCACTTTTTGGGCTGATCTGATGGACACTCCGCAGACTGCTGATACCAGCATTTTCAAGGCTCCGGCTGATGTCCATTGTTTTTTTCTTGCGCGTAACGGCGAAGGCGAATGGAAGGTGCGCAAGCACGGCTACTCCAAGCGGCGCACGTGGCGTAAGGTCCATCTCGGGCTGGACGTGAAGACGGGCCAGATACGAGCCGCGCTGATGACGCATCAAGACGTCGACGACGCCAGCGCATTGTCCAGTTTGTTAGCCCAGATTCCTGCCAATGAACCCATTGATACGATAGGCCGTGACGGTGCATACGATACAAAGCAGTGCCATAAGGTGATCGCCGGGCGCGGCGCTACGCCGTCGATTCCGCCGCGCCAGGGTGCGAAACCCTGGTCTGAGGGAACACCCGGAGCAAGCTGGCGAAATGAAGCCATCAACGGTATTGCGCGAGACGGCCGAGACGAATGGAAGAAGCGCAGCGGCTACCACCGACGTTCGCTGATCGAAAATACGATGTACCGCTATAAAACGCTCACAGGGAATTGTCTTTCGGCGCGCTGCATAGGTTCGCAAGCGACGGAGGTCGCCATCCGTGTTGGCATCATCAACCATATGGTCACACTTGCACGCCCGCAGTCCGTGCGTATCTCATGAATTTAGGATCGCGGGTGAACGCTCGCCTGCACCATCTATTTTTGCAACAACGCCGCGACTTTATTTCAGTCTGGACGACGAAAATGTGGGGCATGCGCTTAACACAAGAGCGCGATCGGACTCCATCCGGATTTTTATACGGGAACAGTTACTGTCCGCCGTGTTCTCACAACAGCACAACCACATTGGAGTTTGTTGATGAGCCAACCATATGGGCGATCCCAAGCCCCCGGAAATAAGCCGCGAGCGTCGCACCAGCGTCCACATGCGAAGCCGTCTCATCCTCAAAAAAAGCACTTTGCGAAGCCATCGCCGCCCATAGACTCAGCACAGACAGCGTCTGTGGTCAAAACGCGAGCTTTCAAGTTGCTCGTCAACGCTGCCGGCGCCGAGAATCTCGCGCTTGCGCTTGATTCGAACTTAAATCGTATCGCTGAACTTGCGAACGGTGAGCGTTTTACACCTGAGACCGCATTTCATATGGAAACAACGCTGGGCCTGCCACACGGGTTTTTTGATCAGCCCAATCCGGTATTGTCCCAGGAGGTCACCGCACGCTTGCGCTCGCCTCTGGACAATCTGCAAAAGGACATATCCGGCGAGTTGGACGATCGATCGGAACAAAACGGACCCGCTTCCTCGATCGCTGACAAAACTCCTACTGAAGTCGCATCAACCGGGAACGATGAGATGGCAACTAAATGGCACAAGGCAACAGCGACCCCTCCCTCGACCAAAAGGCGCGGCCCGGTCGACACTCGCGATCTGACTCAGAAGGGAAAAGGGCACGTGTCAGCAAAAACGTCTAAGTTTTCCAAAGTCGAATTGCAGCAATCATTGGAATTAGCTGCCGAGCCGGCCGTTCCGGATATTCGACGCGCCAATTTGCACGTCTTGACAGCGCACAACGGTTCGGAGGCATTGCTTAGCCGCTTACTGAATTTGAGTCAGTCGAACATGGCCCATCGCCTGCACGGTAAAAAACGCCTGGACGATACGGAAGCCGCGCGGATCACCAATGTGTTGGGATTGCCATTGGAATGGCTGGATATACCGCGTGAACATGCGAACGTTCCGGCAGCGGTTGCGGAGATGCTTACGCCTTCAGGTCGACGTCGATCAACCTCCAAATCGACTACGACCGCCGAAGATTTCTCGGCAAGCACCATCGATCACGGCAATGTTCAAGGCGTCGTCGGGGGCAGCAACAAGGCCGATCGTCCGCCTGAGGAGATAGCAAGTGAACAGCCAGACGCACAGAACCGGTTCGATATCGCGGTCTCCGGCGCACTTGCAAACAACAACGAGAACGCTTCAGACGCGACTTCGTCTCCAACGGGACCGACTGCGTTTCATGCGCACGCGGCTGCCACTTTTCCATCAATGACAATGACCGATCTGGACTCGCTCCGGGGTATCGCGCCGATTGCTGAAGCATTACTGAAGACTTTAGCCGGAAAAGCCCGGACCGGACGCTTAGATGAAGGCGCGGCCCTGCGGCTGCTTCAGCAAATCGTCCTATTGTGAAGATCCGGCGCGCGCAGCCCGTAGCAAACCCGCTTGTGGGTAAGCCCGTGCTCTTAACGCTCACTCAGCCAGCATGTCATCGAGTTCGAAAAAGCGAAAATCGAAGAAACCAACGCCGCGCTTGAATCGGGAGGATCTCTTGCCCACTCTTCCTCTATCGCGCGTTCGATCTCGCTCGAGAATCACATGGCGCTCGCCGCGTTGAGAAGTGCGCAAGGCAACGCTGATCTCGTTGGAGAACTCCTAAAGACAACCTATTGGACGTTCTACCTGAGCGACGAAGGAACGCTGATGAAGCACAAGGAAAACTTTGTTGCCGCTGAACGAAGTCTCAAAGCAAGTATTGCCCGGGCAGTGGACACAAGACGTGGGATGTTAGCGATGCCGACGCAGTTCACATTGCAACGCTGCTCCAACTTCATGATGAACAACTGAGGTCGATACGGGCGTT
This sequence comes from Caballeronia sp. DA-9, assembly GCF_051615025.1. Lineage (NCBI taxonomy): Bacteria > Pseudomonadati > Pseudomonadota > Betaproteobacteria > Burkholderiales > Burkholderiaceae > Caballeronia > Caballeronia sp. DA-9. Next base: position 4,823 of record NZ_CP195132.1, read on the forward strand.
CCGTCTTTTAAAGTGTCGAAGTCTTCGGTTCCATCTGCGATGACCAATCTAGGCATTCCGGCGTAAGCCTCGAAACTTCGCCGCCAACGGGAAGGGCGTACTTTAGGCTGATCGCGTTGTACAGGTCGACGATCGGATCGATGCTTGGCAAGGTACCCGTCTTTAAGACCCGTTTGCGCAATGCCCCGGCCGAACATGGCGTTCGCTGGGGTTTTGCGCCGAACTTCCTGAAGAGGTCGTCCCACGCGCTAAGGTGGGCATCTCCCCAAACCGGACCGCCCGCGGTCAGGCTTTTACACGCTTCATTCAGCGATTCGCGAGCAATATTCAGATCGATGATCGGCGAGCCAAGAACGCTGATGCTCAGCGCACGAAAGCCTGGAGCGAGCGCAGCGACATCGGGCGCGATTGACGGAAGGACAAAGACCATGGAAGATGCGCGAGTGACTAATTCAGACCATGATAACGACCAATGACCAAGAAAGTCAATATATCGACTTTGTCCGGCTCCGGCACCGAGGCTGTTACCGAAGCTGTCGCAACGCGGCTGAGAGAGTTCCGAAAAAAGCAAAAGCTAACCCTGGATGCGCTGTCTCTTCGTTCAGGTGTCAGCAAAGGGATGCTAGTCGAAATTGAGAAGGGCACGGCTAATCCAAGTATCGCGATCCTCTGCAAAATATCGGCAGCGCTTGGAGTGTCGGTCGCGGACATTGTGAACGTCGCCAGTTCGCCTTCAGTACACCTTGTTGCGAAAAAAGACATTCCGACCTTATGGACTGGACCGATGGGCGGCTCAGCGAGACTGCTTGCAGGCACGAGCGGGCCGAACATGATCGAGTTGTGGCGCTGGGAAATGCAACCAGGCGAGCATTTTGAATCAGCAGGTCATCCCTCAGGAACCTTTGAGCTGCTTCATGTCGAAAAAGGAGAGCTCCAACTTGTCGTTGCAGACACCGAATGGCTGATCTCTTCGGGGTGTTCAGCAATAGCCAAGACAGACGTGCCACATCAGTATGCGAACACAGGCGACACAAAATTGGTGTTTACCATGACCGTCGCTGAGCTGCATTGAGACAGTCGGGAGTGGACCCTGACGCATGATGTGGCGCGGCATGCCTTGAAGCACGGTGCATCGTCTGCAACCTGCGCCTTGAACCGGATTAAATTTTTTTGCTAGCTTTTGAGTATATTGTGTGTCTACAATTGACCGATCGCATGACCCATTCTTGAACGTGAGTCATTGTGCGGTAGTGGTGTAAAAGTCGCGTAGGGGGCGCCGCCGTTTGGAGAGTTCGCTCAAATCGTCCAGTTGTGCCGGGCCGATAAGGCTCTGTCCAAGGCGCGCTAGGGACTTTGCGAATTGTAAGAATAAGCTGGTCATTGACCTGTTTCGATCACGTGAGGACAAATTTATTGTCACCATTACGTAGCTTCGGTGAACTTTTTCGCCTTGCTCTTAGAATTATGTTTTAGGAAAACTAAAGAATGAGCGGCATCTCAGTTTTTGATGCGGAGGCAACGGCAGCGCTGCTAAGCTTCGATGCACTTGTGAACGCCCTACGTGTCGCCAGTGTTCAGCATGACGCGGGTGAAATTCAGTCGCCTTTACGCACAAGCGTTCCGCTTGGAAGCGGCGGCGTTCTGCTCTCAATGCCCGCCAGTGCCAGTGATATCGCCATCCATAAGCTCGTTGCGATCTGTCCGGATAATGCGAGGAAGAACTTACCAACGATACTGGGAACCGTCACGGTATGCGACGGTGAGACAGGGCGTCCGGAGTTTTTACTTGATGGTCCCACGTTGACTGCACGTCGTACGGCCGCATTGTCAATGGTGGGCGCGACTTTATATCATCCGTTAGGGCCGAGAGCCGTGATGATAATCGGAACCGGGCAGCAGGCTAGTACCCATGCACATGCGATCGGAACGCTTTTTCCATCCGCGCAGATTTGGGTGAAGGGACACCAAAAGAGATCCGAAACCGACTTTTGCAAGAAAATGGCAGCGGGGGGCGTTCGCATCGAGGAAGCTCCTGATGTCTTTCCGGAAGAGGTTGACACCGTTATAACTGTGACAACGAGCAAAGTGCCTGTTTATAGGGAGGTCGCGACGGTCGGAAGGCTGATTATCGCGGTCGGGGCTTTTACATCAGACGCGGCAGAAGTTGACGCTCACACCGTGCAGTCAAGCCGGATATTCGTTGACGACATCAATGCAACTCGTGCAGAAGCGGGCGATCTGCTTCAGGCCAAAATCGATTGGGCACGTGTTCGCACGCTAGGTTCGGCGGTTCTTGACGGTGTACCAAGGGACGAGCCGGTGATTCTTAAAACCGTCGGAAGTGGTGCATGGGATCTAGCCGCCTGTCGCGTTGCTCGCGCTGCTGTCGCATTAGAGCAGATGCCGAATCTACGTGAGTCCTGATTGGACCCGTAGGTCTCTGCGTGCGCGCGACGGCTTCACTGGTTGGGCGGCCTGTCGGCAATAGCGATGACTATGAGCTTTAAAGCGCACGCGCAACATTGACATACTCTGTTAGCACAGCGTATGTGGAATTTGCGAAGCAACCGGCGCGACGCGTCTTCGTCACATGGCCCAAAAGACGACCTGCTCACTCACGTTCTTTCTAAATGTCGTTGCATAGCGTAAGGGACACCACCGACAACGAATGCGTAGCACGTACGCATTTGCGCAGCAGCTTGTTCGATCAAAGGTACGTGGCCATCGATGGGGCACCGGAACATCTGCCTTACGATGCCTGCGGCAACGATCGAAGTTTTAATTCGAGCGACGCCCGAACACACCGGTTCGCTTGCTAGGCGCAGTCCGCATGCATGATTCTTGGCACGCAGCGAAAAAGTGGCTTAACAATTGCCGCTTGGATTGAACCAAAGGGCGGATGAGCAGACTAGGGTAGATGGCAACTGGGGATGGACGTGATGCCGCACAGAGTATTGGTAATCGGTGGGGGAATTGTAGGCCTAAGTTGCGCTTTCTTCGCTCGACGCGAAGGGTTTAACGTGGTGGTTGTGGATCCTGATGTCGAGGACGAACGTGCGAGCTATGGTAATGCGGGCGTGCTGGCTCTGTGTGAGCAGTTGCCGCTGGCGACTCCAAAGCTTATGAGCGAAATACCTAAAATGCTCGTCTCGCGTGACAGCGCCTTGACGGTCCGTTGGAACTACGTGCCAACTTTAGTCCCTTGGATGATCCGTTTCGCGCTGGCAAGTTTTCCGGCGAATTTACGGCGCGCCACACAAAGTCTGCACGCCATTCTGTCGGAAGCGTTACAAGCCCACCAAACCATTTCGACCGCTGCTGACGCAGTCGACTTGCTGACACAAACGGGTTGGATAAAAGCATGGTACAAAGCGCCGCGCAGCCCTGTAGATCAAGAGCAGAACACGCTGGCATCGCTTGGAGTCGCCATGCGCGATCTGTCCGCGAATGAGCTATCTGATCTAGCGCCTGCTTTTGCAGGTGTCTTTACCGCCGCGACTTTATATACCGACTGTTACCACGTATCTAGGCCCGCAACATATGTGAATCGTATCGCAAAGGCCTGTGCAAACATGGGCGTCGTCTTTGTGCGAGGCAAAGCGGACAGCTTCGAGATCGAGAACGGAACTGTGCGTGCTGTACATCTAGAGGGCAATGGACAGACTTTCGGCGCAGACAATTTCATTATCGCTGGAGGGGCGTGGTCGAAGAACCTTGCAGCTCAGCTCGGCGACCGGATACCGCTTGATACTGAGCGCGGTTATCACCTCATGCTCGGACTTGGCGATCAACCGGCGCTGCGAGCGCCCCTGCTTTGGCAGGACAAGTCCATTGTATTTTCGCAAATGGGCGATAACTTGCGCATGACAAGCAGTGTCGAGTTTGCGGGACTGCTTGCGCCGCCCCGTTTCGAAAATATCGAACGCGCGCTCGCATCAATAAGACACGTCGCGCCCGCGCTTGCCGATATGCCCGTGCGGAGCCGCTGGCAAGGCTTCCGGCCGTCGCTCCCAGATTCGGTTCCGGTTATTGGCCGCTCGGCTCGCCATAACAACTGTTTTTTGGCATTCGGTCACGGCCACCTTGGGCTTACGCTTGGTCCAATCACGGGGCAGCTTATCGTGGACTTGATCGCTGGCAGGGTTGCGGGCATCGACATGGCCGGCTTCTCACCCGCGCGTTTTGCCTGAGAGCCTGCGACGTTGTAAAAAACACCTTTGCATTGATCCGAGAAGCCCCCGCGAAGTGCACACGAACTGATGGGAAGGGCCGAACTAACTTACGGCTCGACTTGCTATCCGCTGAATTCGCTGGCAGCCGAGCCACCTACTATCACAAATGCACCCCGGTGCGCATCTGACGCCGAGCACAATCGGCATCGTGCAGGGACTGGGATCGGCTGGATTGTTAGCGCGTGGCAGAGGGAAAGTCAAAGGTGTCGAAACGCCGTCCGGCATATTGCGCGGCCGCAACGAGCGACTCGTTAAGCTCGCGTAACTCCTTGTTGCCCGCCTTCGTGTGCTGCGTTCCAAGCAGGGCACGCGAGCCACCACGTGCACCTCTGTCCGCGATCCTGAGTGCTGGGCGAAAGAATCTACTTGGTGCTCGAAAGAGGTGCGAATCTGCGCGCGATCGGTGCAATAAAAGTCTGGATTTGGGCACGAAATAACCGAGAAAACCCTTAGTATACAAAGCGTTTTTCTCGATATATAGTTTGTCTACAATGAATAGTATGAGAAACGGATATGAAACGTCAGAAGTTGCAACTCGCGAGCGGGGACGCCGAAATCTTGTCTGTGGACTTAAAGGAGTTCATGGCAGACACCCTGCGGCGACGAATTCTTAGTATGGAACTGGCGCCCAGCGCGGTCGTTGATGAGGGTGCATTGAGCGAAGAGTTTGGACTCTCCCGTCCACCGGTAAGAGAACTTATGCGTCAGATGGCAGCGGAGGGTTATTTAGAGCTAGAGCAAAACCGTCCGGCCCGCGTGTCGCCGATGAGTTACCAGGCGCTGCGCAGTTTTTGCCAGGCAGCTCCAGTGATCTATGTAGCCACAACCCAGCTCGCAGCGATAAATGCTACAGCGCAAGATATTCAACGGCTTAAAGATATACAAGCCAATTTCCGGGAGGCGATAGAGCAGAAAGATGTCCAATCTCGGGTTTTATTCAACGACCAGTTCCATCATGAAATTGGAAAGATTGCGAACAATACCTATTTGATGCCGAGTTTGCGGCGTGTATTGCTCGACCATGCAAGGCTTGGGATGATTTTTTACCGGACGCCGAGTCCAGGCCAGATCATAGACGATGTGGAGGAGACCGTGAACCAGCACGACGAAATCATTGCTGCTATCGCCGCACGCGATCTGGAGGCCGCTGGCGACATAGTTCGCAGGCACATGGATCAGTCTCGCAAGCACATGTCTGAATATGTTGTCCCAGATAGCTTGAACGTTCCAATCCAGATTTAACTCTATGCGCGGCGGTGCGGGTTTCAGGACTGCACCGTTCGCCCAAGATGACCGAACCTCAGTCAGTGAAGGCATTTAGGAATGCATACGATTACATCGATTCCGGCGGACGATGAAATGTGCGGTTGGTACCATACAAGCCAACCGCGCACGCCGAGACCGGGCCATGTTGGAGAAACAAGTGTTCGTTGGGCGGTAATCGGTGCCGGCTTCGTCGGGCTTGCCGCGGCAAGACAGCTAGCACTGAACTTTCCAGACGACGAAGTCGCACTGATCGAAGCGCAGGAAGTAGGATTCGGCACCTCAGGGAGAAACGCAGGGTTCGCGATCGACTTGCCACATGACATTGCAGCCGACGATTACATTGGCGACATAAGCAACGCACAGAGCACGTTGGACCTAAACCGTCTCGGCCAAGCTATGTTGCGTGAAGTCGTTGAGGAGTACGGCATTGATTGCGATTTCACGGCGTCCGGGAAATACCAAGCCGCTGTGGAAGCGCGCGGCATGGCTCACCTCAACGCATATAGCAGGGGGCTAGACAAGCTTGGGCAATCGTACGACGTGATTGAGGGGAACGCTCTCCCCGAACATATTGGAACGTCCTTTTACAAGAAGGCAATCTTCACGCCGGGCACAGTACTTCTGCAACCATCTAAGCTTGTGAAAGGTTTGGCTGACAGTTTGCCTCATAACGTTAAGTTGTACGAAAGAACGGCTATCACTGGTGTAACGTATGGTGAAAAAGTTGTCCTGACGCATAAAGACGGCTCGATTACGGCCGACAAGCTGGTACTTGCTAACAACGCATTCGGTATGCATTTCGGTTTTTTGCAGCGGACGATGTTGCCTATCTTTTTATACGCGAGCCTGACGAGGCCTCTTAACGGGTCTGAAAAAGCGCGCCTTGGTGGTAAGCCATTTTGGGGGGTAATCCCAGCCGACCCTTTCGGCAGCACAGTTCGTCGAACGCAAGATAACCGAATCTTTGTCCGAAACAGTTTCAGTTTCAATCCTGACGGACGTCCAAAGGGGCAAAATTTGCAGCGTGCAATCGAGAGACATAAGCTGTCGTTTAATCGTCGATTCCCCATGTTGCCAGACGTCGATTTCGAATACTCATGGAGCGGATCGTTAGCGCTTTCGCAGAACCACAAGGGTTTTTTTGGTCGACTAGCCCCGAACGTATTTGGCGCCCTTTGCTGCAATGGTCTCGGCGTGACACGTGGAACCGGCACAGGAAAACTACTTGCCGATTGGATAGCAGGCAAGCGTCACGATGTAATTGATTTCCTTCTCGCGACGTCGGGGCCGAACCGAGTGCCCCCAGAACCGTTTACATCGCTTGGCGTCAACGCGACCCTATGGTGGGGCCAGCGAAAAGCAGGACTCGAAAGCTAGATATAGGTAAAGCTTGAGCGTTAGTGATTCGTCAATTTGCGTGCCGGATCCGGCACGTGTGCATATTATTTATCTTGTGGAGGAATACTATGAAATTCGAGGGAATCTACCCACCGGTCATTACGCCGTTCGACGCCGATGGCAATGTTGATAAGGCTGCTTTTGCCGAGGCCGTTGAGTTTCTGATTGAGCGCAAGGTACACGGCATCATCGTCGGCGGTTCGACCGGCGAATATTATGCACAAACGGCACAAGAGCGTTTCGACCTCGGTGCGTGGGCGAAAGAAGTTATTGGGTCGCGCGTACCGCTGATTATCGGTACAGGCGCAGTTCGTACCGAAGATGCGATCGAGTACGCAAAGGCAGCGAAAGCTATTGAGGCAGACGCGATTTTGGTGGGATCTCCGCCTTACGCGCTACCCACTCAGGCAGAAAATGCCGCACATGCACTCGCCATCGACCGCGAGGCAGGGCTGCCCATCATGCTCTATAACTATCCAGGTCGAATGAGCGTTACTATGGGCCGGGAATTTTTCGATACCGTACTTAAGTCAACTAAGAACGTTGTCGCCATCAAAGAAGCCTCGGGCCAGATGGAGCCCTTGCATGTCCTGGCACGCGAGTATCCTTCAATTGAACTTTCATGCGGTTGGGACGACCAGGCCCTGGAGTTCTTCGCTTGGGGCGCTCGCAGTTGGGTTTGTGCAGGCGGCAATTTTTTGCCAGACGAACACATTGCATTGTATGAGGCCTGTGCAGTTGAAAAGGATTTTGACAAAGGCCGCCGTATTATGTCGGCGATGCTGCCACTTATGGCAATTCTCGCCGGAGAGAAATTTCTTCAGTCCGTTAAGTATGCTTGTGAGATCGCCGGACTCCGACCTGGGAGTCCGCGGCGCCCCCTGCAACCAGGCCTTGGCGAACCTGAGAAAGCGCAACTCAAAGAAGTACTCGCAAAACTGAAACGGGAAGTCGCTTCAGCTGCTCGGAGGGACGCCTGATGTCAAATCTTCTGGAAGCATCGGAATACAAGGCCATGGCGAGCCGGCTGACTTTGCCCCATCAAGCATTTATTAATGGTGTTTTTTGCGATGCAAAGTCCGGGAAGACGTTCGCCACAGTCAACCCTGCCACTAACGAACTCCTGACGCAGGTCGCTTCATGCGATGCGGAGGACGTCGATGTCGCAGTGGCGAACGCCAAGCAGGCATTTGAAGATGGACGATGGCGCAATCTTCATCCATCGCAACGCAAGGCCGTCTTGCTACGGTTTGCGGGCCTTCTCGAGGAAAACTTACAAGAGCTCGCACTCATGGAGAGCTTGGACAGCGGTAAGCCAATCCACGAGTGTCAAACCATTGACGTACCCGAGACCGTGAATTCGATCCGGTGGCATGCCGAGTTGATTGACAAGATCTACGACAATACCGCTCCGACTGGTACAAACGCACTCGCACTAATCGTTCGTGAGCCGATCGGAGTCGTTGGAATTGTCCTTCCCTGGAATTTTCCGTTGCTAGTGCTCGCATGGAAAATTGGTCCGTCATTAGCGGCAGGCTGCTCGATTGTTGTTAAGCCGGCTGAAGACACACCATTAACCACTTTGCGCGTTGCGCAGTTAGCAGCCGAAGCCGGAATACCGGCGGGTGTATTTAACGTTCTTCCAGGCGGGGGTCCAGAGGTGGGCGAGCCTCTAGGCCGTCATCACGATGTCGACATGGTCAGCTTCACCGGTTCTACAGAAACGGGTAGGCGGTTTCTTCACTATTCCGCGGATTCGAACCTGAAACAAATCGTGCTGGAGTGCGGCGGAAAAAACCCAGCCGTCGTGTTAAAAGACGTGAAAGACTTGGCTTCCGTCGCGCAGCATGTTGTGAACGGTGCACTGTGGAACATGGGCGAGAATTGCTCAGCGTCGTCGCGGCTGATCGTGCATGCTGATATCAAAGATGCGCTTCTTGAACAAGTCCGCATATGTCTCGAAAACTGGGAAATGGGTGATCCGCTCGATCCTAAGAACCGGCTTGGGGCGATCGTTAGCAAAACACATTTTGAGAAAATTAAGTCATATCTCGAATACGCGAAAGAACACGAAATGAATATTGTCGTTGGAGGATCGACCGACGACAGCGGATATATCAACCCTACCGTGATTGACGGCGTCGAAACTAGCAGTCCGTTATTCAGAGAAGAAATCTTTGGCCCAGTTTTATGTGTGACCACGTTTACGGAGATCGCAGAAGCTGTCGCGTTGGCAAACGATACTGTGTACGGACTGGCTGCGTCGCTTTACACAAACGATTTAAATAACGCTATTCAAGTCTCACGTTCGATTCGAGCCGGCGTTGTTTCTGTCAATTGCTTTGGCGAGGGTGATCATAGCACCCCATTTGGAGGCTTCAAACAGTCAGGTTTCGGTGGTCGTGATAAGTCGATATGGGCACATGATCAATACACGGAAATGAAGACTATTTGGATCGACGGACTAACGCCGATCTGATTGCCGTCGAAACTGGCAAGTGCAAATGTCGATGCGCGCTTCTGGGCTTTGAACGAAACGTGCAGCCAGCGGCCGCAGGTGCCGCTGTCTCGAAACAAATACTCTTTTCGCCTTTCGTCAACATCTCAACTTAGGTAAGAGGGAATAAGTGAAAAAACAGTTGATCGTTAATGCGGCAGTAGCGACGGTGAGCATCGCCGCCAGCCAATTTGCCTGTGCCCAAAGCTCGGTTACCCTTTACGGTGTTATCGATGAAGGGATCGACTACACGAATAACAGCGGCGGCCATGCTTTATGGCATATGCAAGATGGAACCTACGACGGACAGTATGGCAGCCGCTGGGGGCTGCGTGGGACAGAAGACCTCGGTGGAGGCCTGAGCGCAATCTTCAAACTTGAGAACGGCTTCAGTCTCGAAAATGGTCAGTTGCGCCAGGGAGGGCTGCTATTCGGTCGCCAAGCCTATGTCGGATTGTCACATGTGGAATACGGAACCGTGACCTTAGGACGGCAGTATGACTCTGTTGTCGACTTTTTACAGCCAGTCACCGCAGGTGGCATTTTCGGTGGTGCGAACGTTCATGCGAACGATATCGACAATACGGATAACTCCTTCCGTGTGAACAATTCAGTCAAGTACGCGAGCCCGACTATTCGCGGTTTCCAAGCCGGCGGGGTGTATTCCTTCACCAATACCAACGCGCCTGGCCGCGGCACAACGGGTTTGTGGAGCCTTGGAGCGTCATACACCAATGCCGGACTGGCGGTCGCTGCCGCCTATCTGTACGCGAAAGATCCCGCCGCGCTGTTAGGCGGTAATTTTGGCCCCAATACGACCGGCGCTGCAGTGGGTGCAACCGGCCCGTTTAGCTATGTTGGGAATCCGAGTAACGAACAAGTGTTCGGAATTGGATCAACATACCAGCTTGGAAAGGTGCTGCTCGGTGTCGATTACACGAATACAAAGTTTAATGACGCAAACGGTACGAATGCGACAGTGAAATTCCAAAATTATGAGGGCTTTGCTCAATATAGCTTTACGCCATCATTGTCGGCGGGAGGCGTTTATACGTACAGCCATGGAGACATTGGTTATAGCGGCACGGTGCCGATCTATCATCAGGTCGGTTTGACAGCGAACTACCAGCTGTCCAAGCGTACGTCGTTCTACGCAATGGGTGTCTATCAAAAAGCTGCAGCTGGCGCGCAGTTGGCCGATGTGTTTGAGGGGGTGACCGGAACGGCTTCAACGAATAATCATCAGATAATTGCCCGACTCGGCGTCTTACATAAATTTTGAAGACCGACGCGAACATACCCGCTCCCATAGTTATTGTGAAGCGGGAGCTGACTCTTGAAAAATTGTGGGCGCCGGGAAGTCCGCGGTCAAGCTATCGCTAGTAAATGACGTAACTTTTTCAGCTGGGAGATGAATGATGCGGGATGCAACTAAAGTAACGCACGGCGATTTGCTGGCCGAGCGGAAACCGTGGAACGGTTTTGCGGGAGAGCTATATTCAAGAGAAGACGTTTTTCAAAATGAGATGGATGTCTTTTATCACAAACATTGGATTCTGATCGCGGTAGCGTCTGATGTACCCGAGCCTGGCGACGTCTATACAGTCGATATCGGTAAGAGTTCGATTATCATCGTTCGTGGCGATGAAGGTGACATCCGGACCTTCAAAAATGTTTGCCGACATCGGGGGGCACGTCTTAAAGAGCCCGGCAAATCTACGGTAGGTTTGGTTGTATGTCCTTACCATCAGTGGACGTATGACTTAGACGGTGAGCTTCGTCATGCCGCTCAAATGGGACCGGAGTTTGAGCGTGAGTGCCGCGGGCTTTTCAAAGTGCCTACGCAGGTAATTGGCGGATTAGTATTTGTATGCCTCGCTGATAATCCGCCGGCCGATATCGTCAATCTGGAGCAGGTCATGGAGCCACGGCTGCTTCCGTATGATCTCGCCAATACCAAGATCGCCCATGAGGCAGACGTGATCGAGGAGGGAAATTGGAAGCTAGTGGTCGACAACAATCGTGAGTGCTACCACTGCGCGGCAAACCACCCATCGATCATGCAATCACTTGGCCCCGACGACATTGGCTATTGTTTGGACGAGCTGAGCGAAGAACGGCGACAGGCGGTCATGGCATTCGAACAATCGGTGGAGGACAAACGTGCCGATTGGGAAAAGGACGGCTTTATCTCTGCGACCGTAGACGAGATGAAGCCCGAGAATGAAACTATGTTTCGAACGATGCGCTTTGTGATCTCGGGCGCCGGGGAGTCGCAAACGTTAGATACGAAAGCCGCTTGTAGTCGCCCGTTGGGCAATCTCCAACGAAAGGATCTCGGAAGTATGCACCTGTGGACGCATAATTCTTGGACACACGTGCTGGGAGACTACGCCGTCGTTTCATTCTTGATTCCTTTGGCGCCCAACAGAACACTTTTGCGGTCTAAGTGGCTTGTCCATCCTGATGCCGTCGAAGGCGTCGATTACGATCTCCAAAGACTGACGGAGGTTTGGGCCGCGACAAACGCAGAAGATGCGAAGCTTGTTTCCATCACGCAGTCGGGGAATCAAGATCCGAGCTTCGTACCAGGACCATATTCCAAATACGTTGAGACATACGTGGAAGAATTTGCAGAATGGTACACGGCACGACTGCGAGCGCATGGCATTTGACGGCAACTAGACGTGCCATTGATCTATCTCTGAAACGGCCAGAAGCGTGTTCGGCATGGTTCGCAAGTTATTCAAGTAACTGACCACGAGATGCGGTCCCAGCAAGGTAACAGGCCGCTCTCGTGGTGGTCGGTGGGCGAACCCGGAAGTAGCTTGTAAGGCGGCCCGATGCGTTAGCTGCCGTTTAGTTGGCGGTCGTACGTGATCTAGCGGTCTACCATTTTCTGTTGCAGCTCAAGTGTTGGCAACAGAGGGATGTGTTTTGTGTGAAGTCGTCCTAAAAACAGCTGACCAGAAGTACGCCCTAAACGATCAATTTTTTTTGCTCGCGATAACGCAGTGCCGATTGCTTGAAAAAGAAGGAACGCCAGATGACACCTAACGTGACCGCCGTACCAGCGCCTTTGGGACAACTGAATCATATTCATGATTCTTCGCCCGTGGTCAGTCGTAAAGCAAATGGAGCTTTATCCAACGATATCTTACAAGTCAAAAATCTGTCCAAGATCTTTGGCACCCAGTCCGCGCGTGCTGCCCAGATGATGTCTCAGGGCTGTGGTCGCGACGAGATTTTCGAAGTTACTGGGAACATGGTGGCTGTTGATAACGTTAGCTTAAGCGTGCACGCCGGCGAAATTTTCGTCATCATGGGCTTATCTGGGTCTGGAAAGTCTACGCTTGTGCGCTTGTTAAATAGGCTGATCGAGCCTACGAGCGGTAGCGTTATTCTTGAGGGCCGAGATATAGCACCCATGTCGACGGACGAGCTCCGCGATGTCAGGCGCAAGAAGATGGCAATGGTCTTTCAGTCGTTCGCCTTGTTACCGAACCGAACCGTGCTCGACAACATCGCATACGGGCTCGAAGTGTCTGGAAAAAAGAGACCCGAACGCTACAAGACCGCGCGAGCGGTGCTGGAGCGCGTGGGTCTTGGATCATATGAAAAGCTGCTCCCAAGTGAGCTTTCGGGTGGCATGCAGCAACGTGTGGGTCTGGCTCGTGCACTTGCTGTAAATCCTTCCCTGCTCTTGATGGACGAAGCATTTTCCGCGTTGGACCCCTTAATCCGATTCGAAATGCAAAACGAGCTGCTGCGTCTCCAGAAAGAAGAAGAGCGCACGATCGTGTTTATCTCCCACGATATCGAAGAGGCGATGAAGATCGGAGGCCGCATCGGGATCATGAAGGATGGCCGTCTTATCCAGGTGGGCACACCCGCTCAGCTTATTCAGACTCCCGCGGACGACTATGTTCGTGACTTCTTCCGAAACGTTGACGTCTCGCGATTCCTTACTGCTTCTACTCTTATGGAACCGCCCAGAGAAGTTATCCGTTGTGACGTCGCAGCGTCTTCACAGCAGTATTTGACGTCACTGATCGATTGGAACGTCGACTGTGCTTACGTGTGTGATGGAGATGGACATTTTTTAGGATGCGTGACACTCGAAAGACTGCATAAGGCTGGGAGAAACGGAAGCGTTCGGGACGCTTTACATCCAGACCTGCACGCGGTGACACACGAAACGAACTTGCACGAGCTTGCGACGGCTGCCCTTGCAAGAGATCACGATGTACCGGTAGTAGATGGAGACGGAAAATTAGCTGGTGTTGTTTCCTGCCGGACGATTCTTAAGCAGGTCCTAGAGAGGAGAGCATCATGAATGGGTCGTCTTCGATATTCGGAAGGTTCGCCGAGAACCTAGTAGATTTTCTTTTTCAGCACTTTCGTGGCGGGTTCGATGCGTTCGCTTTCGTGCTTGGAGCAGTCGTTAAGTTTGTAGAGATTGCGATAGGGACAATTCCCTTCTTAGTCGTGGTTATCGCTTTGATGGCTGTTGCACTATGGCGTCGCGGGCCTATCCTTTCGCTATTTGTTGGAGCTGCACTTTCCACGATTGCTTATATGGGCCTTTGGGCACAAACTGTAACGACCCTCGCACTTGTCCTATCCGCGACGCTCTTCAGCCTGGTCATTGGAATTCCTTTGGGAATATGGGGGGCGAATAATAGGCGGGTTGACATTGTTCTCCGATCGCTTTTGGATTTCATGCAAACGATGCCTGCATTCGTGTATCTAATTCCTGCGGTTATCCTGTTTGGCCTTGGACGAGTGCCCGCGGTTATCGCAACGGTTATATTCGCGATGCCACCAGTGGTCCGCTTGACAAATTTAGGCATCAAACAGGTACGCGACGAGTTATTGGAAGCAGGTCGCGCGTTCGGCAGCACCGATGCTCAACTTCTGTGGAAGATCCAGCTTCCAAATGCTCTTCCATCTATCATGGCGGGCGTGAACCAAACAATAATGATGTCACTGTCAATGGTCGTGGTTGCTTCAATGATCGGGGCTGGCGGGCTTGGAGAATACGTGCTGAACGGTATTCAGCGCCTTGACATTGGAATCGGGTTTGAGGGTGGCCTTGGCGTAGTGTTGCTTGCCATTGTTTTAGATCGTCTAACAGAAAGCTTCGGTGCAAAGACCAAAAAGCCACGCAGAGCAGCGAAGTCGGTGAATATGTCTTCGACTAAACGTGGTGCTGATGGTACCGCATAGTTAAACAACGTTGGCAATATCAGAAAGTTAATCGACTGCCTCCTACGAATTATTCGTCACTTCATCTCTTGTCGACGAATTAGGAGCCCTGGTACCAATCTTTTCACATAGGAGTACAAATGAAAGCAAATCTGATCAGGATCATAGGGAAGCTCGGCATTGTCATGACACTGAGCGCAATCTCGCTGTCTGGTGGAGCGGCCGAGCCGCTGAAGATTGGCACTCCGAGCTGGATCGACGATCTGACGCTGACAAACGTCGCTAAATACGTCCTCGAAACTAAACTTAACCAACCTGTCGAAATTGTGCAGGCAGATATCGGCATCGTTTTCCAAGGCGTTGCACGCGGTGATCTTGACGTTTTTTTGGGCGCGTGGCTCCCGCTTACACACGGAACGTACGTTTCCAAATACAAAAATGACTTGGTCGATGCAGGCATTGTCTTCTCGGGCGCTCAAAACGGTTGGGTGGTGCCTAGTTATATTCCCGAAAACGAATTGTCTTCTATATCGGACCTGAACAAACCCGAAGTAAAAAGCAAGTTGAACGCCACGATTCAGGGCATTGAACCAGGTAGCGGCATCATGCAGGCATCGGAAAAAGCGCTCAAAGATTACAACCTAGTGGGGTACAACCTGCAATCCTCGAGCGAGGCTGGAGCACTTGCCACAATTACGCGAGCTGAGCAAACGAAGTCATGGACCGTTATTACCTTTTGGACACCACACTGGATCTGGAAAAAACTAGACATGCGGTTTCTTAAGGACCCGAAGGGCTCGCTTGGCGGACAAGAGCAAGCTCATATTATGGAATCGAAACAGTTGGCTACGAAGTTTCCAAGGGCGAATGTCTTCCTTCAACACTTCAAACTAAGCCTTGCCGATATTGCCGCGGTCGAAGAAGAGGGGTCTCAGACGAAGGATTTCGCGACTGCTGCAAAGCACTTTGTCGATGCGCACCCAGAAAAAGTAAAGGCTTGGCTGCAGCAATGATGTACCGAAGCTGTTTGATCAAGTGCTGCATTACGTTAAAAGATAAAAAAGTGTTTGCGTAGTCGTTCGCAATGCTGACGAACCTGATGGGTTCGTCAGCGAAACGGTTTTGTGAGCAAAGCGAGCTATCGTTGGATTTAGTCCTGTCGCGCTCTGGATCAAGAAAGATATTTGGGGGTGGTATAGATGAGCGACCGGTTCTCTAACATTTCAACTTGGGAAAGCGGTGCCCGCAACTGGCCGAGCTCTGAGCAGCAGGATCTAATTTGCTGTCGAGTTGAAGCTGAGACGCACGACGTCGTTACGTTCTCTTTTGTGACGGAGGATGGACGTCCCGTGAGATTTGAGCCTGGGCAATTTTTAACCGTTTCAGCAAGCGTGAATGGACAGACACTTGAAAGGTGCTATACGATTTCTTCTCCGCCGACGCGGCCATTCGTTGTCTCAATTACGGTTAAACGTGTACCCGACGGTGTATTTTCAAACTGGATCCATGACACCATCCGGCCGGGCAAAGCACTTCGCGCGTACGGCCCCTCTGGCTCGTTCACCTCGACCGCGTCGTCGGCACCTAAGCTGCTCTATCTGTCGGCCGGCTCAGGAATAACGCCGCTCATGTCGATGAGTCGAGCGAGTTTTGACCTTGGATCTGAGATAGACATTGCTTTTGTACATAGCGCACGCACGCCCGCCGATATTGTGTTTCGAGACGAACTGCTCCGGTTAAGCCAGCTTTTACCAAAGTTTAAGATTTTCTTTGTTTGCGAAGGAGTCGACGATGCCGGCTCTTGGGAGGGCGGGATTGGACGACTTAGCCTCGAGATGCTTTCCGACAGGGTGCCGGATTATAAGGACCGGGAAGCATTTACATGCGGCCCCGCGCCATATATGCACTCAGTGCGCGAGATCCTGAGAGTAGGATCTCACGATCCTACTAAGTATCATCAGGAAAGCTTTGATATAACCGCCGGTGTCGCCCTTGATCCGACGTTGTTGCCGGAGGCGAATGCCCCAAAAAATACCTTTACCGTCAAGTTAGCAAAATCGGGAAAGACGTTCGATATGGATGCGTCGGATACGGTCCTTTCAGCACTCAAAAAGGCTGGTGTTGCAATAGCTTCTTCTTGCAGCCAAGGCGTATGTGGCACATGCAAATCGAGATTGCTCGAGGGGTCGGTCGACATGAACCATAACGGTGGTATTCGGGAACGGGAAATTCAAAAGGGATTGCGTCTGCTCTGCTGTAGTCGCCCAACGTCCAATTTGGTACTCGATCTATAAGGATGTCGCGTGCTCTTCGTATCACCCAGATCGTTTTTTGGCGATTTCGAGTCACGGTGAACCGCTGTGATAATCCCCTCCACGCTTCTAAGTAAAAGTGTAGTCATGTCCAAAATCGAATCAATCGATGCAAAGGCAGTAAAGACGTACGCCCGCACGGAACAAACCGTCTCTGACGTTCGGTCTTACCGCCTTGCGCGGGTGATTGAACAGTTGAAGATCAGCAATTGCCCCGCGATCCTGCTTTACGACCCTGTCAACATTCGATACGCCACCGATACGTCCAATATGCAGATTTGGACAGTGCGTAATCCGTCAAGATATGTCATGGTCTTTGCGGATGGGACGGTGATTAGCTGGGAGTTACATAGCTGCGAACACGTCTGGGATGGCGTAGATCTAGACTTGGAACTGCGAAGCGCGGTCAGTTGGATCTTTTTCTCGGCCGGCCATGAGGTCGAGAGCAGGTGCGCAACGTGGGGTGCCGAAATCGTCAATGTAATGCGGGATCGCGTCCCCGGTGAATCGAGGCTGGCGGTCGATCGGCTCGATCCAATGGGGACGTCGTATCTGGCGAGCAAAGGAATCACGCTCCTCGATGGACAAGCCATGATGGAGATGGCGCGGCTGATCAAGTCCCCGGAAGAAATCGTTCTGATGAATGAGTCGCTTCGCGCAGCTGAGAAAGGCATTGAGCGTATGAGGCGGGAAATGCGATCGGGAATTACCGAACAGGAGCTCTGGGCAAATCTTCACTACGAAAACATCAAGCACGGGGGTGAATGGATCGAGACTCGACTTTTGGCTTCCGGCGATAGGACTAACCCCTGGATGCATGAATGCTCCTCACGCGTTTTGCAAAAAGGAGACCTTCTAGCTTTCGACACAGATATGATTGGGCCAAATGGCTACTGTTCTGACATTTCAAGAACTTGGACGGTCGACGAAACAAAGCCGACGGACGAGCAGCGCAGACTCTACAGCACCGCGTTCGAACAAGTTCATTTCAACATGGATTTGTTGCGTCCCGGTATGTCATTTAGTGAGTACTCCGAAAAGTCATGGAAAATTCCTGATCTTTACCTGAAAAACCGTTATAGCTGCATTGCACACGGTATTGGCATGGTTGACGAATATCCGTCGATTTCGCACCAGGTTGACTGGACGACTGCCGGTTACGATGGTGTGTTCAGGTCGGGAATGACCTTGTGTGTTGAAAGCTACATTGGCGCTGAAGGGGGCACACAAGGCGTTAAGTTGGAGCAGCAGGTTGTGCTTACCGACGATGGATGCGTGCCACTTACCTCTACAGAATTCGAAATGGATTGGCTTTAAAAAACGGAATTTTGCGTTAAATATTTTAGATCGATCGGAGGAGCTATGTCAGGAAATAGAGGCGTTGTTTATGTAAGACCGGGAGAGGTGGAAGTGCGAGCGATCCCATTTCCGGAGCTAGTCGATCCACACGGGCGAAAAGCGAATCACGGCGTAATCCTTCGTGTTGTGACCACAAATATTTGTGGCTCCGATCAACACATGGTCCGAGGAAGGACAACGGCCGCTGCGGGTCTTGTTTTGGGCCATGAAATTACGGGCGAAGTGATCGAAGTAGGCACCGATGTCTTGACCTTTCAAAAGGGCGATCTGGTTTCTGTTCCCTTTAATGTTGCTTGTGGACGCTGTCCGATGTGCAAGGCACAAAACACAGGCGTCTGTTTGACTGTGAATCCCGCACGTCCTGGTGGCGCCTACGGATATGTGGACATGGGTGGATGGATCGGAGGTCAAGCTGAATATGTCATGGTTCCATTCGCCGATTTTAACCTTCTCAAATTCCCCGACCGCGATCGGGCAATGGATAGGATTCTAGATCTCACTTGTCTTTCAGACATTCTCCCAACGGGTTACCACGGCGCAGTGACCGCCGGCGTAAAGCCGGGCGCAACAGTGTATGTGGCAGGGGCCGGGCCGGTTGGCATGGCCGCGGCCGCTTCAGCGCGCCTTCTGGGTGCAGCGGTCACCATTGTCGGCGACGTGAATCCAACGCGGCTAGAACACGCTCGTCGTGTCGGTTTTGAGACGGTGGACCTTTCACAAGACGCGTCACTCGCGGAGCAGATTGCAGCGTTGCTGGGAGAGCCTGAAGTCGATTGTGCGATTGATTGTGTCGGCTTCGAGGCCCGGGGCCATGGACATTCTGGATCTCAGGTCGAGGCGCCAGCCACGGTACTGAATTCCCTGATGGAAGTCACCCGTGTCGCTGGTGGCATTGGCATTCCGGGACTCTATGTCACCGACGACCCGGGTGCGGCTGATGACGCGGCAAAAAAAGGAAGCTTATCTGTCCGCTTGGGGCTTGGTTGGGCCAAATCCCATTCGTTTTTTACCGGGCAAACGCCCGTCATGAAGTACAACCGGAATTTGATGCGAGCGATTCTCTGGGACCGATTGAACATCGCGGAGGTCGTGAACGCCACGGTGATCGGACTTGATGAAGCGCCAAAGGGCTACGCCGAATTTGATTCAGGCATACCGAAGAAGTTTGTCATCGACCCGCACAATAGCCTGAAAAGATAGGGCTTAGTTGGAATGTGATTAGGGTTCGAGGACCACAGTTCTTGAGTAGGAAGTGTTGGCATACGTGATCATACTCGCGGGTTGTCGAACTTCCTGCATGTTTTTAAATTGCAACTGAACATGTAAGGAGCGAAATGGTTATGGACAGATTCAAAGGAAAGGCTGTGCTTATAACAGGTGCGGCGGGTGGGATCGGCGGAGCGTTAGTCCAGCGACTACGAGCTGAAGGCGCCAAAATCGCTGTTGCGGATCGCCGCCTACAGGATATTGACGCGGATGTTCTGTTGGAGGGTGACTTACGAGATCCGGCGTACGCTGATGGGTTACCGAAGGCCGCGCTGCTAGCGCTTGGCGGCCTTGATGTTGTAATCAATAACGCGGGTGTGATCACGCGCGGACCGGTGACTGAGACGTCGGACGCTGATTGGTCGCTTTCTATCGGTGTGAACGTTGAGGCGCCTTTTCGGATCTGCCGTGCTGCTATTCCGCTGATGGCCGAAAGGGGCGGCGGAGCCATAGTCAATGTGTCTTCCAGTTGGGGTGTCAACCCCGGACCTAATCACGCGCTCTATTGCATGACCAAGGCAGCGGTCGCCTCGCTGACGCAGTGTATGGGAATGGATCATGCCAAACAGCAGATCCGCATTAATGCGGTTTGTCCGGGTGAGGTGAACACGCCCATGTTGCGAACGGGCTTCGTAAAACGTGGGTTTGATCCAGATACCGCCGTTTCGGAACTTGGTAAGACCGTCCCTCTCGGACGGATTGCAGAGCCCGAAGACATCGCTGACGTTATCTTATTTTTAGCATCGGACGCGGCTCGCTATATGTGCGGTGCGCTCGTCGATGTGACTGGGGGGAAGCCAGTAGCATGACACGATATCACGAGAAAATCGCGCTCGTAACGGGCGGCCGGAGTGGTATAGGGAAGGCCATTGCGACCAGACTAAGGCACGAAGGCGCGCGTGTTTTCACGGCGCAACGAGGAGAAGATCGCGATTTTGAAAGCGTCGTTGCCGACTTCACCAAGCCCGGCGACGCCCCCGCGGTCGTCCAACACGTAATCGACAAAGCCGGCCGACTAGATCTATTGGTCAACAATGCGGGGATGGTTCAAGAAGTACTTCTTGAGGATATGAGCCTCGTTGAATGGGAACGCACGCTGAATGTAAATTTAACGACCCCATTCATGCTGATTGCCGCTGCGTTACCGCATCTGCGCAAGGTGAGAGGGGCGATCGTCAATATTGGGTCTGTCGAAGGACTTGGATCAAATCCATTGCACGCGGCATACGGCGCCTCGAAAGCGGGCTTACACGGTCTGACAAGAGGGGTGGCAGTCGATCACAGCAGTCAAGGCGTCCGCTGCAACGCCGTGGCCCCGGGCTGGATTGATACTGACCTCAACAATGAATTCATTGAGAGTATGTCGGATCCTGTCGCCTTCCGTAAAAGCATTGGAAAAATTCATCCAATCGGGCGCACTGGCACACCTGAAGAGGTTGCTAATCTTGTCGCGTGGCTCGGGTCCCAAGAGGCATCCTTTGTTACCGGGCAAGTTTGGACGGTCGACGGCGGTCGCATGGCAAAGTTGAGCTTGCCGCTTTGAGGAGATAGCGGGCTGCACCGCTCTACCGTCACCTTTATCGACTACTTCGGTCACTCGGTGACGGTCGCGCGGGCTAGGGGCGGATCGACGTCGGCTCTGTTGTTATAAAAGGAAGGTTACTGTACATATGGAAAATCGCATCGAGATCGAAGTGGTCGGAGTACACGCCGAGGGGGAAATTGGAAGAGTCCTCATGGGGGGCGCTCCCGCCATACCTGGCGATACGCTTTTAGAGCGGATGAACTATTTGAACCACGTCGACAATACTATTGTGCGATTTGCACTGTTCGAGCCTCGAGGCTCGGCGAACATGACAGTCAACCTTTTGATGACGCCGGTTGACAAGCGGGCTGACGTGGCTTTTATTCCGCTGCAACCAGACGGAGCGCATGCGATCTCAGGTTCAAACTGTATTTGCGTTGCAACTGCCGTACTTGAAACCGGGAGGGTTGCGATGGCAGGCCAGGAAACCGTATTGTCGATAGAAACGCCTGCTGGTCTTGTTAAAGCGATTGCTCAATGTCGCGACGGGAAGTGCGAGAGCGTTGCCGTTCAGATGACAACAAGCTTCGTCGAGGAACTGGACGTGAAGCTTTCCGTCCCGGGGATCGGGGACATCATTGTTGATGTCGCTTACGGCGGCTGCTACTTCGTATTGGTCGATGCTGCTCAGTTAAAAGTGCCGCTGCGCAGAGAGTACGCTCGAAACCTTGTTGATTTAGCTTCCAGCATTAAGAAAGCTGCCACACATCAAATCCAGCTTCAGGCGCGAAGCGACATTGCTGTGAGAAGAATAGAGTACGTCATGTTTGTCGGGGAGTCAGGCGGAAGACTGATCAACTGCAACATAATTCACCCTGGGCGGATTGATCGTTCACCTTGTGGAACCGGCAGCGGCGCTCGGCTCGCGGTTATGTTGTCTCGAGGTCAGTGTGCAGTTAATGAAAAGGTGGTATTTCACAGCCTCGTGGACGGAAAGTTCGATTGCCGAATCCTCACATCTGGCAGCGCCGGGATAACACACGAAATTGCCGGCAGAGCGTGGGTGTACTCGAACGAACGGTATTGGGCCCATCAAAGCGACCCTTATCAGACGGGTTACGCGCTTTCGGATATATGGGGACCCGACATTGATGCATAGAGGGGCTATCGGCGTGCTTGCGAATTGAAGCGGAACCTTAACGCAAATCTGGGATCCTTCGCGGCACTCAGTTCGGTGCGTTGCGAGCACACTGCAATTACCAACCGCGTTGCAAATGTGTGTTCGATCAATATACGGAAACCTACCATCAGTCAGTGTTACGCAGCAGGGGTTCGTAGATCCATCCAATCGGTCGAGGTAGCTGAGTTGACGATCCAATCCCTGAAAATTCTGGCTGCTTCGGATAGGGGACGATATTTGGAGTTGACGAGGTAATCCCAACGGCCTGTTTCACAGACAAAATTTCCGAGCCGGTATAGCTCCCCGGCTTCGATGGCCTGCCGGGCCATATATTCCCATCCCAGGCCGACCCCCAAGCGTTTCAAAGCTGCGCTGAAAACGAGCGTGACTTGATTGAATGTCAGCGTGTTACGTGAGGGGGCGTAGTCAATGTCAAAATGTCTGAACCAGTCCCGCCAGTCCATGCAGTCCCATGCACGTGAGTCGAGTTGGATGAGCGGCAACCCCACAAGGTCGGAGGGCGTCTCAGGCGACGGAAGAGTCAGAGACGTGCTGCATATCGGATAGACCAACTCGGGAAACAGCGGCGTCGAGTCAAGTGTCGTCCAGTCGCCGTCGCCATATAGAATGCCGAAGTCACTGTCGGAACATGTCCGCTCATTGATTGAATTGGACGAAATAATGTTGACTGCAATCTGGGGGTGGCTTTGGTTGAACCGCGCTACACGAGGAAATAACCAAAAGTGTGCCACGGCTTGTGTGCACGCGATTGACACGGCTTCCGCGCCATCGCGGTTCTGTATCCGCGTGATGATGCGATGCATCCGGAATAGCACAGGTTCAAGCTCTTCTAGCAGCATCTCGCCCTGTTCGCTAAGCACAATCCCTCGGGCATGTCGATCAAAAAGAGCGCAATTTACCGCACTTTCCAACGCCTTAATCTGCTTGCTCACTGCGCTCTGCGTTATTGAAAGTTCGTGTGCCGCGCGCGTGAAGCTGCCGCAGCGAGCGACTGCTTGGAAGCAAACCATTGTTTCCAACGGCGGGAGCCGGTTCAAAATTCTTAAGTCTTGAGACCTCATTCCTGCCTCATTCTCTGTATTGTGAAAATGCCACTTTCTTGGGGGCTTCCGGACCTCGCCTGGTCGAAGGCATTCCCGCACAGAATACCCCATGACACTTTATCGCTAGTCGAAGGTGGGCGTGTTTTGTAATCTGGAGTTCATTCAGACAGCGTGCCACTAAGTCGGTAATGATGGAACCTACGCTCACCAAGGATAGCTCGCCATGAAAATTGTTGTGCTCAAAGTTTCCTGCAATGACAAGCTTGGCATCGTGAGCGCGGTCAGTCAAAGCATTGCAAGCGTTGGAGGACTCATCGACGAGTGCGGCCAGTTTGTCGATAAGCAATCCAAACTGCTTTTCATGCGGGTATGCTTTCGCGTAGACGATGGCATGAAATTCGCGCAATTCAAAGATAAATTCTCCGAGGTGGCGGAGCACTACGAGATGGCTTGGGACCTTTTTGATATGACGGTCAAGCCGCGCGTGCTCATTATGGTGTCACAACTGGGACACTGCCTGAACGATCTTCTTTACCGCAACAGCATCGATCAATTACCCATGGAGCTAGTCGGCATCGTTTCCAATCACGAGACGTTCCGGCGCCGCGCTGAGCATGAAGGGGTGCCATTTTATTATTCGCCGGTTACCCCGGATAACAAACGTGAGCAGGAAGCCTTCCTGTTAGATTTGGTTGAAGAAAAAAACGTAGATTTGGTTATTCTTGCACGGTATATGCAAATATTGACCGATGAGCTATCAAATCGCCTGTCTGGCCGAGTGATCAACATCCACCATTCTTTCCTGCCCAGCTTTAAAGGTGCGAAGCCGTACCATCAAGCCCATAAGCGCGGCGTAAAACTCATCGGCGCGACTGCGCACTACGTTACTGCAGACCTTGATGAAGGGCCGATCATTGAGCAGGACGTCCGACGCGTCGACCACAGTGCGGATGCTGACACGATGGTTGCAATCGGCCGCGACACGGAAAGCCAGGTACTCGCCCGCGCTGTAAAACTCCACCTTGAGCAACGGATTCTTTTGAACCATGACCGTACCATCATCTTCGCCTGAGGCAACCCTGATTGATGGAAGGGCGATCTCTGAGGAAATTCTCGCGGGCATTAAAAGCGCCGTCGAATCATCTTCGATTATTCCGGGCCTTGCGGTTGTGCTCGTCGGATCGGACCCAGCGAGCTCGGTGTACGTACGGAACAAAAGTGCGCGCGCCAAGGACTGTGGTTTTCAATCGTACCAAGTCAACCTTCCGCCAGATACTGGAGAATACGAGTTGATCAGTGTCATCAGCGAGCTAAATTCCGATGCAAGTGTGCACGGGATTCTTGTCCAATTGCCGCTGCCGCCGCACATTGATCAGAAGAAGGTGATCGAGGCCATCGATCCTGAAAAGGATGTCGATGGGTTTCATTACGTCAATGCGGGCAAGCTCGCGGTGGGCGATAGCGATGGCGCGTTCATCCCGTGTACGCCTCTCGGTGTAATGGTCTTGCTCAAGCGGGCTATTGGCTCAAATTTGAGCGGCAAACATGCAGTGGTCGTTGGCCGATCAAATATCGTGGGCAAACCCGTGGCCGCGCTTCTCCTGGCCGAAAATTGTTCTGTTTCTATTGTTCACAGTAAGACAATCGCGCCGGAATCCATATGTCGTCATGCCGACATCGTCATCGCTGCAGTGGGTGTTCCACGGCTTGTGACGGCCGATTGGGTCAAAGCTGGCGCAGTAGTGATCGACGTCGGAATCAACCGCGTGATCGACGATTCGGGCAAATCGCAACTCGTCGGAGACGTGGATTTTGAGTGTGTTCGTCAAACCGCCGCAGCTATCACTCCAGTTCCAGGTGGGGTCGGGCCGATGACGATCGCCATGCTGCTTAGAAATACCTTGGACAGCGCAATAAGAACTGGCGCTCGTGCTGCGCAGAGCAGTGGCTCTCCTAGCTGACCTTTGTCGAGAAAGCTTATGTCGAGATACTCAATTTTCAGTTTAATCCGCAATGGATTAAGCCATCATCAAAACTGGCAGCGCCAATGGCGTAGTCCGAGTCCAAAAAAAGATTACGATGTGGTGATTATCGGTGGTGGTGGTCATGGTCTAGCAACGGCTTACTATCTCGCTAAGGAACATGGTGTTCGGAACATTGCTGTATTAGAGAAAGGCTGGATAGGTGGGGGCAATACCGCTCGCAATACTACTATTGTTCGTTCGAGCTACCTGTGGGACGAATCAAATGCCCTGTACCGGAAGTCGATGGAGCTGTGGGAGGGCCTTTCCCAAGATTTAAATTACAACGTGATGTTTAGTCAGCGTGGTGTTGTTACTTTAGTGCATACGCTCCAGGAAGTGCGGGAAGCACACCGACGTGTCAGTACCAACCGCTTGAAGGGGATTAAGACCGAGTTTATATCGCGAGAAGATGTCAAGAGGCTCGAACCGACCGTCAATTTAGACTGCCGCTATCCTGTGATGGGTGCCGTTCTGGAGCAGGGTGCCGGCGTCGCTCGCCACGACGCAGTTGCTTGGGGCTTCGCCCGAGCCGCTGACGCTTTGGGCATTGATATCATACAAAACTGCCAAGTAACAAACATCCGGAAGACCACCGGGGGCGTGACGGGAGTTGAGACAACGCGGGGGTTTATTGGCGCCAAAAAAATTGGCGTCGCAGCAGCAGGCAACACAACGTCAATTGCAAACATGGTTGGGATCCGTCTCCCGCTGGAAAGTTATCCGTTGCAAGCGCTGGTGTCGGAACCGATCAAACCCGTTATCAACACAGTAGTCATGTCCAATGCAGTCCACGCCTATGTTAGCCAGTCTGACAAGGGTGACTTGGTGATCGGGGCGGGGCGTAACCAATACATCGGCTACGGTCAGCGCGGCAGCTTCCAGACAATCGAATCAACAGTAACATCAATCATCGAAATGTTCCCGGAACTGTCTCGTGTTCGGATGAACCGCCAGTGGGGAGGCATAGTCGATGTCTCGCCCGATGCCAGCCCAATCATCACTAAGACTGATGTCCGAAATCTATTTTTTAATTGTGGATGGGGAACGGGCGGCTTTAAGGGCACACCCGGATCTGGATGGCTCTTCGCCCATTTGATCGCGAATGGGACGCCGAACGTTATCACGGCTCCCTACACCCTTGACCGGTTTTATACGGGTCATCTTGTCGATGAACACGGTGCGGCCGGCGTCGCACACTGAACCTGAGAGATTGGAGTTCGACATGCTACTCATAGACTGTCCTTACTGCGGCCCGCGAGCAGAAACTGAGTTTGCTTGCGGTGGCGAGGCTGGTATTCAGCGGCCAGACAATCCGGAGTCGGTCACAGATCTTGTGTGGGGCGATTACCTGTTTATGCGAACCAATCCGCGAGGGGAAGCCCACGAGCAATGGTTTCATTCAATGGGATGCCGTCGCTGGTTCAAGGCGAACCGTGACACCTTGTCGTACGAGTTCAAGAGCTTTTCTCTTTTCGGCGGTAATGCGCCGATTGGCACCGCAAAAGAGTAGACCATGCCACAGCACTTTCGTTTGAATGATGGCGGCCATATCGACCGCTCGAAGGCAATATCTTTTACGTTCAACGGTGTCCGGTACCAAGGTTTTCAGGGTGACACGTTGGCTTCGGCGCTGCTTGCGAATGGCGTTCATTTTGTTGCCCGAAGCTGGAAATATCACCGTCCGCGGGGAATATTGACTGCGGGAGTCGAGGAGCCAAACGCGATCGTTCAGCTGGAATCCGGCAAACACACAGTTCCAAACGCCCGTGCGACTGAGGTGGAAATCTATCAGGATCTGTCCGCTGTTAGCGTCAACGCGCTTCCTTCGCTCGAGAATGACCGTCTGGCTATCAACCAGAAGATTGCCCGTTTTATCCCTGCAGGCTTCTACTACAAAACCTTCATGTGGCCGCGCCGCTTTTGGCCAAAGTATGAAAAGCTCATCCGCGCAGCAGCGGGATTAGGCTCCGCGCCGACCACGAGGGACCCCAGCCGCTATGACAAGCGGTTCGCTCACTGCGACGTTCTTATAGTAGGCGGGGGCCCGGCCTGTCTTATCGCTGCACTGACGGCAGGCCGCGCCGGAGTCCGTGTAATCTTAGTTGATGATCAACCCTTGCTCGGTGGCTCGTTCCTCGCTAGCCGTGAGAAGCTAGACGGGCAACCGGCATACGCCTGGGTCCGGATAGTTACAGCTGAGTTGCGTGGCATGGCTAACGTGACTGTCCTATCGCGCTCGACAGCATTCGGTTATCAGGACCATAACCTGGTTACTGTTACGGAGCGACTCACCGATCACAAGCCGCTCGCCCAACGTACTGGAACGCGCGAGATGCTTTGGAAGGTGCGCGCTAGGCGCGTCGTTCTCGCAACCGGTGCGCACGAGCGTCCACTGGTCTTTGGAAACAACGATCTTCCTGGCGTGATGTTAGCGTCGGCAGTCACGACGTACATTCGTCGCTACGGGGTTCTTCCCGGAAAGCGCGCGGTTATTTTCACCAACAACAACTCTGCGTATGAAGCTGCTCTGGCGCTGAGCCAGGCAGGAGCCATGGTTACCGTTGTCGACTCGCGTCAACGAGACCATGTTGCCAGAATCCCTGCTTTTGGCCGCTTGAATGTTACGGTCATTCACGGATCGGCCGTACATGAAGCACGCGGGAACAAACGTGTTTCATCGGTGAGGATCGGCGCGTACCTTCCTGGTCGTTCGGATGTCGAGTTGAAAAGCATTGACTGTGACCTGCTTGCCATCTCGGGGGGCTTCAGCCCGGCCTTGCATCTCTTTGCACACTCTGGAGGCCGGGCAAAGTGGGACGACAACTCCGCATGCTTTATTACTGGTTCCGACAAGCAGGCAACAATCTCGGCCGGCTCGTCGCGAGGTACCTTTAACACGCGTGATGTGCTGACAGAGGGCCATCAGGCAGCGAACGCATGTCTGAAGGCGTTTGGTTCCATTGAGCAGACTGTGTTCATTCCTTTAGTGGAAGACACGACCGCGTTTGCTATACAGCCGCTGTGGATCGTTGGGTCCAGGGAGCGATCGACGCATGGCGCTAAGCAGTTCGTCGACTTCCAAAACGACGTTGCCGCGACGGACATTTACCTAGCCGCACGGGAAGGATTTGAATCGATCGAACACGTAAAGCGGTACACCGCAATGGGTTTTGGGACAGACCAAGGTAAAACCGGAAACGTCAATGGCATGGCCATACTCGCCGAAGCGTTGGGGAAGACCATACCAGAAACCGGTACGACGACCTTTCGGCCGAACTATACGCCCGTAACGTTCGGAGCTTTCGTCGGGCGCGAGATCGGCGCCAAGATGTTCGAACCCGTGCGCAAAACGTGCTTTCATCAGTGGCATGAGGACCATGGCGCGGTCTTTGAAGATGTTGGTCAATGGAAGCGCCCGTGGTACTACCCGCGCGACGGTGAGGATCTGCATGCCGCGGTGCACCGCGAGTGCCTGGCTGTGCGAAAAGGCGTCGCGGTCATGGATGCGTCTACTCTGGGAAAAATTGACATACAAGGACCCGACGCCAAAGAGTTTTTGAATTGGGTGTACACCAACGCTTGGAGCAAACTCGAAGTAGGTAAAGCCCGTTATGGACTCATGCTTAACGAAAATGGAATGGTTTTTGATGATGGAGTGACTGTTCGCTTGTCGGAGGATCACTACCTGATGACAACGACGACCGGTGGTGCAGCGGGAGTCATGATGTGGCTCGAGCTCTGGCTTCAGACCGAATGGCCAAGTATGAAGGTCCGTCTGACATCAGTAACCGACCACTGGGCGACGATTGTGGTTGCTGGTCCAGATAGCCGTAAAGTACTGCAAGAAGTTTGCAGCGACATCCGTTTCAGCCGCGAAGCGTTTCCATTTATGGCGTATAGAAATGGCACGGTGGCCGATATCCGCGCGCGCGTTGTGCGAATTAGCTTTTCTGGCGAACTAGCATACGAGGTGAACGTTCCTGCAAACCATGGCCAAAAAGTGTGGGACGCGATAATGAACGCCGGCAAAAAATTCGCTATCACCCCGTACGGGACAGAAGCATTGCATGTACTTCGCGCCGAGAAAGGCTTCATCATTGTCGGTCAAGATACTGACGGATCGATGACGCCGGACGACCTCGGGATGGGCGGGATGGTCGCGAAGAATAAAGATTTCTTAGGTAAGCGTTCTTTAAGTCGCCGTGATACAGCTGCGCCGAACCGCAAGCAATTGGTTGGCCTCGAGCACGTTGCTCCAAATGTCGTGCTTCCAGAGGGCAGTGCTGTGCTGTCGCAAGCCTCAAGCAACACCGTTCTTGGACACGTCACCAGCAGTTACATGAGCCCAATCTTGGGCAAGTCAATCGCAATGGGAACCGTGCGCAACGGATTGAGCATGTTAGGCCATTCCGTAACAATTGCGCTTCCTGATGGGGGCTTTACCTCCGCAAGAATCACGAGCACCGTCTTCTACGATAAGGATGGGGAGCGTCAAAATGTCGAATGAAATTCTTCCAATTTTGCCAGATTGGTTAAAGTCGATGACGCAAATGGCGGCTGTTGGTAGTCGATCTCCTCTCGCTGACTTCACCGACGTGCATGACGCACACTACATCCATCTTTCGGAGATGCTGGTGATTGCACAAAGGGCTGCACTCGAGCTGGTCGTCGTTCGCGGTGAGGGCGCGGATCGGGCTTTTCAGGAAGCCCTTACTGCCCACGCGGGCGTGTCAGCGCCCATATTAGCCAACACCGTTCACTATGGCGAGAAATTCTCCGTGGCCTGGATGGGGCCCGACGAGTGGCTAGTACGCTCTGATAGGCCAAGTCTTAATCCATCCGGCTTATCTTTGATGGAGGATGCCTTGTCGACTGCGCTGGAGGGCATGTTCGCCGGTGCTGTGGATGTGAGCAGCGGATATACAACGTTGTATCTGTCCGGCTCTGGAGCGGTTGACGCGATGTCGCGTGGATGCCCGCTCGATCTCCATGAAAGCGTCTTTCTTCGACCAAGCTGCGCCCAAAGTCACTATTTCAAGGCGCCGGTTTTGATTTATGCGGTCGGCAATGACAGCTTTGAGATCGTAATCCGGCGCAGCTTTGCCGAGTACATCACGCTGATGCTTCGCGATTCGGCAAACACGCTGCTTGCTCAAAGCAGGCGCTAATTTTAGACGATAGCCTTTCAACGATAACCGGGTACGGTTTCTTGGTACTTCAATTTTTGTTGCGTGCTGAGCGTAAGGTCGTAAGGTGGTGATTTCTTAGCGCAGACGGCTACTGATCTGGTCGTCGATCCATTAAGTGAGTAGCGTGTTTTGCTGAATTCGATTAATCGTCAATGCTTACTGAGGAGTAAATATGCCGAGTAGAAAAAAACTGACCCTCGTAGTCGCTCTCATGACTGCGGTGGTCGCGCTGACGTCGCAAACGACGACTGCGCAAACAAGCGATGCAACGGTGTCTACACCGAAGCAAGTCGAGCGGGCGCATCGCAAAGCCGATCGTAAGGTTGCTCGAACGAAGAAAAACGTGGAGCTCGGTAAGCTGAAGAACAATGGGTATGACCCCACTGAGGACCGGACGAAGTATCCCGAAAACCTGCAGAATGCTGAACACAAAGCGGGAGCGGAAAAAGCTGCATCAAGCCCTTGAGTCGTGATCAATCGTGCCGCAGGCGCTTGGGGCGACGCGTTTCCGAAACAGTAAGAACTTGAGAGCGAAACAGCGCGCACACACGGAGGTGCGTGCCATCAAGGTATGCGCGTGGTCGGGTAATTAGTGAGGATGGCATCTCAGGCAGCGGTTCAGTATGAGATCAAGATTGTTCCGATGCGTGTATTCGCAATTCTGGTTGTCGATAGCCCATGCCAGGCTATCGCTTCCTATCCGTAAACTCCATCAGCACGTGCACTGTTGGCAGGTCTATGAGGTCCAGTGAGCTGAGCGTAATTTTAAACCGATCACGTGTAGGAAGCAGGCCATTACGGCGAATCGTCAAACAGTCCAATGTTTGTTGACTTTACGCTGTGATCAGTGGTAACGCTGCTTCGCAATCGATACGTGCGTCCGTGGTTCAACGAAGATTTGGAGCTTAGACTCTATGGATACGCCGAATACTACACACCCACTCTTGCAGAGGACCGCCATCCCAAAGTTGATGACTGGCGTTGTCCTGACCGGGCACGGTGGGTTCGAGAAACTCGAGTTTCGGACGGACATCCCCGTGCCAATCCCGGCAGCAGGAGAGGTTTTGATTCGCGTCTCGGCCGCCGGTATCAATAACACTGACGTCAACACTCGTATCGGCTGGTATTCTAAAGCCGTGAAAAGCGGAACCGGCGAAGGCGGGGCAGCGGGTTTCGATAAGATCGACGACGCTGATGCCAGCTGGTCCGGCGTACCTTTGTCGTTGCCGCGTATCCAAGGTGCGGATTGTTGCGGACGCATCGTTGCCGTGGGAGAAGGGGTTTCCGAGGAGCGTGTCGGGGAACGAGTCATTATTGGGAACGTGCTTAGATCATACGTGAACTACCGCCCTTGGGAGACGTGGACCTTGGGCTCTGAGATTGACGGAGCATTCGCGCAATACACGAAAGCTCCGTCGTGCGAGACGTATAAAGTTGACTGCACTTGGACAGACGTGGAACTTGCCTCGATACCTTGCGCTTATTCCGCTGCCGAGAATCTTCTGCATAGAGCAGGTGTTCGTGCAGGTGAGCACGTACTTATCACAGGTGCATCTGGTGGAGTCGGTTCTGCAGCGGTTCAGCTCGCGAAGCGTCGTGGCGCATCCGTTACTGCTGTGGCGGCCAGAGATAAAGCGAAGCGCATTCGCGAGCTCGGCGCGAACAGAGTTCACACGCGCGGTGAAAGCATCAGCGAGGGGATCGGAAAGAATACAGTAGATGTTGTTATAGACGTCGCCGCTGGCACTGACTTCCCGCAGCTTCTCGAGGTTCTCAAACTGGGCGGCAGATATGCTGTCGCAGGCGCAATCGCTGGCCCTCTTGTAGAGCTTGATATTCGGACGCTCTACCTAAAAGATCTGACTTTCTACGGCTGCACGTTTCAAGAAGACCAGGTGTTCGAAAATCTCATCTCTTATATCGAGCACGGAGAGATTCGTCCGTTCGTGGGCAAGACCTATCCCTTAAGAGATATTGTTTCAGCCCAAAAAGAGTTTTTGTCGAAGTCCGTCGCTGGCAAGCTCGTGCTCATTATTCCGTGAAAAACTGCGGTTAGAACAAGCGAACTATAAATGAATGACATGTACCCAACACCCGTGACATGGTGCAGCAGATGCCGTTAGCGAACGAGCCTGCCATTGCCCTATGCGCTTGCCGAAACCGATCGCTTTGATCAAATCATCTTGGAAGATCCGTTGGACATTAGAAGGGGCCTGGCTGAAACCTCCGTAGTGTTCGCGTTTGATTCTTTGGCGATATATCAAAGGAAGGTCTCGTCGTCGGCCATTGACAGATATCGGCTCGGAACGATTTGTTTCCCGATCCGGCAGGACCGTCGGGGCGATAGATCGACTCGTTCGCCACACAACATTTTTGATTTGTGGTGGTCAAGTTATTTCGGACAGGTTGTTAGGTACTTTTACTGTCATTTTGGCCTCGTAGGCGCTGGGCGACAGATAGCCCAAAGTCGAGTGCAAGCGCACCGGATTGTAGAAAGCGACGATGTAGTGGTTGATGTCGCGCCGTGCCTCATCGTGGTTGGCGTACTGGCTCTGCCACACGCGTTCCATCTTCAGGTTCAGAAAGAATCTCTCCATCACAGAATTGTCCCAACAATTGCCTTTTCGACTCATGCTGCAAACCACGCGATGCTGCTTGAGCAAGGCCTGGTACTCGTCGCTTGCGTACTGGCTGCCACGGTCCGAATGGAGTATCAATCCTGGCGCTGGGCGACGTTGCTGCAAGGCTTGATCCAGTGCCGAGACGACCAATCCAGCCGGCATGGTCGGCGCCATCGCCCAGCCCACCACCTTGCGTGAATACAGGTCCAGCACCACCGCCAGGTAAAGCCAACCTTGGGCGGTGCGGATGTACGTTATGTCGGACACCCACGCCAGGTTGGGCTGTGCCACCTCAAATTGCCGGTCCAGCACATTCTCGGCCACTGGCAGCGTGTGACGACTGTCGGTGGTCGAAACGAATTTACGTTTCCAGTTCGTACGCAAGTCCATTTCGCGCATGAGCGTACGCACGCGATGACGCCCAATGCGCAGTCCCTTGGCTCGCAGCGTATGCATGACACGTCTGCTACCGTAGTTCCTGCCGCTGGCGGCGAAGGCCGCCCTGACGTGTGTTTGCTCTTGCACACGCTCGGGGCTGGGCCGCGCCTGCCGGTGTGTGTAATAGCCCGAGCGACTCACCTCCAATAGCCGGCACGCGTGACTGACCGAGACGGCCTTCTCTTGCAAGTGAGCGACCACTCGATAGCTCACTTCAGTTCCCGTGCAAAGAAGGCCGACGCTTTTTTTAGTATGGACACGTCCTCGCGCAATTGCCGGTTCTCCATTTCGAGTTGCCGGATGCGTTGTTGTTCGGCCGTCAGCGGCTTACCCTCTCCGGGGCCGCCGGCACGCTCCGCGTCGTACTGGGCCACCCAGCGACGCACGGCTGTCTCAACAAGGTCCATCGACCGGCAAACCTCGCCCACCGATAACCCTTGGTCCCTTACCATACGTACCACTTCCAGCTTGAAGCTGGCGTCAAATTGTCGGCGCCTTTTTGTCATTTACTCTTTTCCCTCATCGATTCAGCATTGTCCGCCTATCGACCTGTCCGAGGAAATTAGACCACTACAATTTGAACGTTGAAAGCAGCATCAAAGGTTACGACAAGCACAAGGTGCACTCCGACGCTGCTTAACCGGCGCTTCTTGTGCCACCAGAGGACGCATCCGAAACGTAAGTAGCCCGACCGGAAAAATTCGCTTTCGCTGGCCCCTTACATAGTATCTAGTGGTCGATCAGTTGGCGTCTTATTCCCGGATATTAGACCGGCTGTGCGGACCCGCGCAAGGGTTGCGGCATACGTTGAGCAGGCCGCCAGCCACGCGAAAACAAAAGATGCGAACGATCGGCTCAACTATTCCGTACTTTCATCCGCTGAGCGTCAACGACATTGTTCGCAACGTCTGCGAGATGCGCGCTAAGCTTTAGCTACAGGCGGGACTGAAAGAGTACCTCCGATATCAAAACAACGAGCGATTCACGCTGAGATCGGGGAGGTTCCACCCAGTCGAGTATCGGAAGAAATATCGGCATCACTAAGGTTAACCTGTCCAACCCTTTTGGGTGCTGTTCAATTAATTTAAGACTGGACACGCAATGACTCAGACAGATTTAGATGCGACTCATCTCGCTGTGACCCCTTGTCGGGCGCGACGGCAAGCGGCGTTATGACCGGCAGTCCAAACGCAGGCTTGTCGAGGCCTGTCTGCAACCCGGCGTGTCGGTGGCTGGGTTGGCGCTCCAGGCCGGTGTAAACGTTAACTTGCTGCGCCGGTGGATCAAGCTGCATCAACAGTGCAACGGTACGGCCGCGGCAACGGAAGTCGTCGACGATGTGCCGACGCTTGCCGCGGTGTCGGCGCTCGTACTTGTCTTCACAATCGGACGCCGTGAAGTGATTGAGCAGACAGGCGTGACAGACTCGTCCCTCGAGCCCATGCGCGCATCGTCCCGCCCGCCAGTGTGCCCGCAGTTGACGGTGGAAATGCCCAACGGCATTACTCTACGGCTCGACTGTTCCGAACAGGATGCGCCGCTGGTATCGGCGATAATCGAGACGCTGAGGCGATGCGATGTTCAGGCTCGACGCTAGGCTAAAGGTGTACCGCCTAAGCTAACATGGGTTACAGATAGTCATCGTCGTCACATTTCTTTTTAACATAACTAACATGATCCTCGACACACACAAAGCACTGTCCCAAAATACAACTGTCGTAGTTAGCTGTCGGTTTGAGTCTTTGTTTAACGATCTGAATTCACATGGTGTTGAAGGAGAGCCTTGAACCGCAGGGTTCCTCAGTCCGTTCGGCGAGTGCGTCCAGACTTGTGGCCAGGCGTTGAGGAGCCGTGTCCGCTGCGCGATCTGCATGATTGCCTGATCCAGCTCGTCTCGGGTCAATTCACGCTGCTTCTTGGTGCCGGGCAAGAGGTCGGGTTTGCGTACCGCCGCACCACGATGCGTACGCGATCGCGAGTCTGAGATCGGACGGCTGTCGCGCTGCGCCTGCAGGACTGCTCGACGTTCAACGCGGCCGAGCAGCTTGTGTTCGATCACAGCACCACGATGCGCTTGAACAAGAAGGGCATGGGGACGCGACGCCTGATACCGTCGATCGTCAGACGGCTCTAGATTGTCCCCTTTGTGGCACTGTGCGGCCTATATCGTCGCGGTGATTCAATTTGATCATCGCTAGCTGGCGCCGTCCTCCCCGCTCACTTTGGCACGACGATCACCGTATCGCTCCACAGCACTCCGTGCTGGCGGCGGTCTATGATCGGCCACTAATCCGACGAGATTGCGAAAAAGTGTACTTGTAAAACCTAGCATCATGCCGACTGAGCCTCCAGCAAAGCGTGCAACGTCGGGTATTACCATTGCCTTGACCGGCGGCGCAGCTCAAGGTGTCGCCGGCTTGTCGAGGCGGAGAATGAAGGTTTGGTAAGCTTACGCTTTGCTGTTAGCTGTTTGTTTGAGTGATTTCAGTAAAAGCTGCACCGCCGTTCCCACCAAGCAAGACAGGCGGGTTCAGGCGAAGTTTGCGGCTATTTAGCATGACAAGCTAGTGTTCCGTTCCGCTGATTCGCGAACAAAGTCTGTGTAGCTTTTCGAGGATGGAATCGGCGGAAGCGGTCCACATGAATGGTTTGCAGTTTTCGTTGTAGTGGGAAACGAACTGATCGATACGTGTGATCAGTTGTTTGACCGAGCCAAACGAGCCCCTACGGATGGCCTTGTCGGTGATTAGCGCAAAGAAGCGTTCGACCTGGTTAAGCCACGAACTGTAGGTAGGAATGAAATGCATGTGCCAGCGGGGCTTTGCTGCCAGCCACGCCTTGACCTTGGGATGCTTGTGACTGCCATAGTTGTCCACGATGCAGCGCACGTCGAGCTCAGCCGGTACGGCTTTGTCGATTTCGCGCAGAAACGACAGGAACTCCTGATGCCGATGACGAGGCTTGCAGGTAGCGAGCACTGCGCCGTTGAGCACATTCAGGGCGGCGAACAGTGTCGTGGTGCCGTGGCGAACGTAGTCGTGCGTGACGCCTTCGACGTAGCCCAAACCCATCGGCAACATGGGCTGCGTGCGTTCGTGCGCCTGGCATTGGCTCTTCTCGTCCACGCACAGGACCAATGCGTTCTCCGGTGGGCTCAGGTACAGGCCGACCACGTCGCGCAGTTTCTCGATGAAGAATTGATCGGTCGAGAGCTTGAAGCTTTCGCTGCGATGCGGTTGCAGGCCCAGCAACTTGAAGTAACGGTGCACACTCGTCGGCGAGATAGCCGTTTCGGCGGCGATCGTGCGCACGCTCCAGTGCGTGGAGCCATCCGCTGGCTTAGTGTGCAAGGTCTTGTGAATCAGTTGAGCCAGCCGCTCATCGTCAATCGTGCGCGGCTTACCGGGGCGTACTTCGTCATACAGCCCGTTGATGCGATGCTCCAGGAACCGGATACGCCACTTGCCCACCGTGGCACGCGTGAGTTGAAGACGCTGGGCAATTGCGCTGTTGGGCTCACCGCCAGCGGCAGCCAGCACGATGCGCGCACGCGTCACCAGCGCCGCCGAAATCGAGCGCGAACGCGCTATCGAAATCAGTTGCGAGCGCTCATCTTCACTCAACACCAGTTCGGCCTTCGGTCGTCCCATAGGCATGCTGGTATCTCCCGTTCCGTTGATACCAGCATGCTACGTGAACATAGATTAGTTAACAACAGAACGGAACACTAGTGCAACGCCGCCAAAGGGAAATTCGCCGGGGTATTCTGTAGTGGTTTTTTCACCTTCGTGCCCAAAATAAGGTAAAGAGGTGGCGAGGATCTCGCAGCGCGTTCTCTCTTTTCGTTCGTACGAATCGCTGGACGGTTCTGATATCAGTATGTAGTGCGTATGAAAAATAGAACCTCGGTCGGCCGCGTATAAAGAGAGCCGAGTTCGAGACGGGCACGCATCAACGCCGTTTCCCGACAGACCGACACGGCGTGATGCAGCGCCTGCCAAGGTCCGCTGTCATTTACTAGTCTCAATCAATGCGGACGCTGGCAAATCGGAGGGGGCGTGGTGCTGATGCGCGTGTAGACGCTTGCCGCGGACTTCCTTCACCTTTGTCTGTTGACTGGCCACGCTGCAGCTGGCTGATTGATCCGCTCGGCTGATCACGCGCGCTAGCGGTGCGCTTTACAGCGTGACAGTCGGACCACATATCGTGCAAACCAGAAAAATCGTATGTACGTCGCGCGCAGCGTCGTCGCAGATAACGAACGTATTGGTCGCGAAGAGGCGTTTTACAACGCCAGCTTTGATTAGGAAATCCATGGTGCGGTAGACCTATGGCGGAGAAGCGCGTCTACCCATTGATGGCAGGTCGTCGATGAGCTGATAAGCGGTCGCCCGTCCCCCGTGACGAAGGAGCAGAGCAAGCACTTGTCGGCGCAAAAGCGACAGGCGTTGCCCATTGGTCTCGCAACGCGCTTGGAGGGCGTCCAGAGCGGTGCGCTCTGTTGTGCCGGGTAGATTTGCGGTCGAGGGGTCCGGTCTTTCGTTTGCCATACCTGACTTTACCAACAGTAAGTAATGTTATAGCATAACGCAATAATTGAAGGCTTACGTAATAATTGAAGGCATCGTAATGTGCCATCGAAATCCTCCGATGTGGGCACTGACTGATCTCGTAGCAGAGTAATCAATTCGTAACGATATGTTATAACATGTCATGAATTGCGAGGTTATCCAGTTCTTTTATGTTGATCTACTCCAAAAACGACCGTGATCCGGAATCTTCCAAGTACTTTCGGGCCAGGCGCGCGTCGTCTGTCTCCGTTCTCCCTGGCCTTGCTGGCCGCGCTTGCCCATGCGCAGTCACAGGACTCGACGACCATTTCGGGTCCAACTTCGGTACTAGGTGAGTCACTGACGCCGGTTTTCGTAACTGGCAACCCGTTGGGTGACGCGGACCTGATTGCGCCGGCCACGGCACTTTACGGGGATGCGCTGACCCGGCGCCAGAGCGACTCTCTCGGTGAAACGCTCAATGGACTACCCGGCGTGTCGACCACGACCTATGGTCCAATGGTGGGACGCCCGATCATCCGTGGCATGGATGGCGATCGCATCCGGTTGTTGCAGAACGGTGTCGCAGCGTGGGATGCGTCATCGCTGTCTTACGATCACGCCGTCCCGCAAGAGTCGCTGAGCATTGAACGTGTTGAAATCATTCGTGGACCGGCGGCTCTGCTTTACGGAGGCAATGCGATTGGTGGCGTCGTCAATACTATCGATAATCGTATTCCGCGTGAGCCGATCAAGGGTGTGACAGGAGCGGTCGACGCTAGCTACGGTGGGGCCAATAACGCGCGCGCAGGTGCGGCGCAAGTGGAGGGTGGCACCGGCCAATTTGCTTTCCATGTGGATGCATTTGATCGCGAAACCAATAAGGAGCGCATTCCGGGTTTCGCGCATTCGGATCGCCAGCGTGCGCTCGATGGCCCTGACGCTGACGAGGCGTACGGCAGCCTTCCAAACAGCGACGGACGTTGGCACGGCGGCGCGGTAGGTACTTCGTACACCTGGGCGGATGGTTATGCTGGTCTGTCCTACAACGGGTATGAAGCGAACTACGGTTCGGTCGCGGAGGATGAGGTACGCCTGCGCATGCATCAGGATCACGTGGCCTTTGCGTCCGAAGTACGAAATCTGCAAGGACCGTTCTCGCAGTTAAAATTCGACTTCGGCTATACCGACTACGAGCATAAGGAAATCGACAACGGCGAGACGAGCACCACGTTCCGTAACCACGGCTACGAAGCGCGCATTGAAGCACGGCATAAAAAGATTGGGCCGCTCGAAGGCGCGATCGGGGTGCAGGTCAGTCAGAACACGTTCTCCGCGTTGGGCGACGAAGCGCTCGTGCCCACGACGCAAACGACTAACGTGGCGCTTTTCGGTCTCGAAGAGTGGGCGGTGACCGACGCCTTGAAGCTGAGCGCGGGGGTGCGTTATGAACATGTCAAGCAGGAGCCGACGGCGGCAGGCAATGAAAAATTCGCCAGCTCGACGGATCGTGACTTCAACGCAGTCAGTCTGTCGCTGGGTGCGTTGTACAAGCTGACGCCGGCCTGGGCTGTGGCGGGTAACGTGGCCTACTCGGAGCGCGCGCCAGCGTTGTATGAGTTGTACGCAAATGGCCCGCATGACGCGACCGGTCAGTACCTGATCGGCAATCCGGACGCACAGAAGGAAAAAGCCATCTCAACCGATCTGTCGTTGCGCTTCGCGAGCGGGGTCAACAAGGGCAGCGTTGGCGTGTTTTACAGCCGCTACAAAAACTACTTGACCGAATTCAACACGGGCCGTCTGGTCGATGACGACGATCAGGTCGTGGCGCCGGGCACGGACGACGCGTTGAACGAAGCCGTCTTTCGAGGGGTGCGTGCTGAGTTCTACGGCGTTGAGATGGACGGCAAGTGGCGCGTGTTCCAGAAGGGCGCTCACCAAGTTGACGTCGAGTTGGTCGCGGACTACACGCACGCGCGTAATATGGATACAGGCGAACCCTTGCCGCGCATCTCCCCGCTGCGCGCGACTGTGGCCCTCGACTACACTTACGGGCCGTTCGGCGCGCGGGCGGAAATGGTCCACGCCTGGGGGCAGCATCGTGTTCCTGAAAACGATCTGTCAACGGATGGTTACACGAAGCTGGGACTTATCCTGACTTATAAGTTCCATGTTGGTACGACCAACTGGCTGGCGTACGTTCGCGGCGACAACCTGACCAACCAGGAAATCCGGTACGCGAGTTCCGTTGTGCGCAATATCGCGCCCGAGGGTGGTCGGAGTGTGATGGTGGGCTTACGCACTACGTTCTGACGCGGGATCCGGCAATGACAGAAGAACGCCGCCAGCCTGGCGGCGATTTCTTCGGTCATCCGTTTATCCGTGCAATCCAGAGGTCATCGTTGGCGCAGCGGTCCGTCGAAGATCTTGCGCGATAGTTGGGGACGGAGCGGCTGCGCAAGGAGGTGCTTGGGATACGAACTCGGCGCCGATGACCGTTGGCGAGCGGTATGGCAACTCCGCAAGAGCGGGGCCTCTTATCGACGTTAAAGTCGAGTGGGATTGGGCGCATCGCGTAGACGACGAGTGGATCGAACGTCCCGCTGCTTTCAGCGAAGCGTAACGAGGAGGCCGACAGATCGACGGTGCGATAAAAGCACCTTCGGTACCCAGCACCTTCGGTACCCAGCACCTTCGGTACCCTACGTGGCAACTCCCGCCGCTGCCGCCGACATCGACTTTAATCCAGACAGCGTCGTGATCGTCGTCGATGCGCATCTCGACGACAGTCTGTGTGAGTCCACTCGTGGCGCCATTGGACCAGATCGCCTGACGACTGCGACTCCAGTAGTGCGCCCGTCGGGTCTCGATCGTGCGCTCGAGCGATTCCTGGCTCATATAACCGAGCATCAGGACTTCGTCACTGCGAGCGTCTGTCGTTATGCAGCGGATCAGGCCATCGCCGTCGAACTTCGGCGCGAGTGCAAGACCTTCCTCGACCTGTTCCACCGATGTTCTCGGCTCAAATTTCACTACGTTGCCCATGATCCTGCCGTCGTGCCTGCTTTCCCAAGGGGATCGTCCATCACGACGGAATGGTTTTTACCGTGCGTTCGACATCGGCATCGGCGTCATTCGTTTGGCCGGCAACCTTGCTTGCCGCATCAAACCATCCAAGGATGCGTTGCCAGTGATGTTCGCCATAAAGACGGATAACGCGTCGGGTTTCATCGACGACAGGTTACCGTAACGCTGCGAGCCGCTGCGAGGTAAACTCCAGGCGTCAGCGGAATTCCACACTCCTGTTCAATGCAGTACCACCACTGCTCGTGCGACGCACATCTCACTCGATGAGATCGCGAAGGAAGCAGGCGTGACGCGCGGGGCGGTGTATGGCGCTGCTCATGATCACCCCGAGCGAAAGGAACTGCACTAGCCTTCCAGTGGTCGGCTTCCAAACGAGCGGGTAGTGAATGCCAGAAATATCTATCTGCTTGGATTCCCAAGGGGACCCATGTAGATCAGGCAGGAATTCGGCAAACAGGAACTTCCATTCTTCAATTGCGTTCCAATCGCCCGACTGGATGACCAGGCCCACAACGTTCCTCCTTTGTGACATTCTCCGGCCTTTTCTAGGTGCGCTGGACGTCATGCTCGACGTCCATTATCCATAACACTGTTGCCTGCTCCGTCGATCGATTCGCGACCTGATGCGGCAGGCGGCTGTCGAACTGAAAACTGTCGCCTGCGTCGAGATTTTCCTCTTGTCCGTCCACCATGAGCATGACGGAACCGTTCATGACGAGTCCTGCTTTCTCGCCGATGCCCACCAGCACGTCGACCGACGCCGAATGCGGAGGGAAGTGAACCAACATGAACTGAAGCTGATAATCTCCGGGCGGCGACAGCAATTCCTTCGTCAACCCGCCCTCGCTCACTTCGAACCGGAGCCGCTGGCTCGCGCGGCGGACTCGCTCGAATTTGGCCGCTGGCTCGCCGTGCACCGTCACGCTGCCTTCGAGAAGGCGCGTCATCGAAACGCCGA
This sequence comes from Caballeronia sp. DA-9, assembly GCF_051615025.1. Lineage (NCBI taxonomy): Bacteria > Pseudomonadati > Pseudomonadota > Betaproteobacteria > Burkholderiales > Burkholderiaceae > Caballeronia > Caballeronia sp. DA-9. The sequence goes on from NZ_CP195132.1 coordinate 47,000, forward strand.
GCGCGGTGCGCAGCAAGCCGACCGTGCGCAACGACGGACTTGTGAGATCGCGCTCGATCTGACTGATCATGCCCACCGACACACCGCTTTGTGACGCCAGCGCCTGCAGCGACAACGCCTTGCTCATACGGATATTGCGAAGTCTGGCACCAAACGTATTCATCAGCTTGGCGAAAGCTGCCGTTCCCGGATGGCAGTATGCGGATTCTCGGGTTTCGCGAATCCCAGATGCTGGCGCAGCTTCGTTCCAGCGTACTCAGTGCGGAAAAGATCTCGCTGCTGAAGAATGGGCACGACGTGATCGACGAAGGTCTGGAGTCCACCCGGAAAGTACGGCGGCATGATGTTGAAGCCGTCCGCCACGCCCGCTTCGAACCAGCTTTGCAGGAGATCGGCGAGCATCTCGGGCGTGCCGACGAACAGAAAGTGCCCGCGCGATGCGGCGGCCTTGTAGGCAAGCTGTCTCAGCGTCAGCGAGTCTGCAGCGGCCATCTCGAGCAGCAACGCACGGCGGCTTACCGTACCCTGAGTCGGTGGCAAGTCCGGGATGGCGGCATCCAGCGGATACGTGGAAATGTCGTGGCCCAGTTCTCCGGAGAGCACCGCGAGCGCAATCGGAAGATCGATGTTGTCCTCCAGCTTCGCGGCCAACGCCTTCGCTTCTTCCTGCGTATCCGCGACGATAGGCATGATGCCCGGCATGACGCGCACATCGCTGCGGTGCCGGCCGGCTTCTTCCAACGCTTTTGTGAGCGCCGCAACGAATGAACGGGCCGAGGCAAGCGTGGCGTGAGCTACGAAAATGACCTCGCCCGTGCGTGCCGCGAGCCGAATCCCTGGTTCCGACGAACCGGCCTGGACGATCACCGGATGCCCCTGCGGCGGCCGCGATATGTTCAACGGCCCCTGAATCTGAAAATGCTCGCCAGCGTGCCCGACGCGATGCAATCGCGATGGATCGAGGTACTTACCTTTTGCCTTGTCGCGCACGATTGCATCGTCTTCCCAGCTGTCCCATAGCGCCTTGACGACTTCGACGAATTCGTTTGCTCGTCTGTACCGCGCGTCCGGTGTCTGCCGTTCGGCCTGGCTGTAGTTAAGCGCGGCGGATGCACTCGACGAGGTGACGACATTCCATCCCGCGCGCCCGCCGCTCAGATGATCAAGCGATGCGAACTGCCGTGCGAGCGTGTACGGTTCGCCGTAGGTCGTAGAGGCGGTGGCAACGAGCCCGAGTCGCGACGTCACGCCCGCCAGTAGCGACAGGATGGTCATCGGTTCGAATCGGGAAACGAGCGACGGCGAGCTCTTTTCCGAAGTCGCGAGCGAATCGCCGAGAAAAAGCAGATCGAATAGGCCTGCCTCTGCGATTCGCGCGATCCGCTTGAAGAGCTCGACGTTCTCGCCGCCCGATTCCGCATCCGGCAAACGCCACCCGCCAATGTGGTGGCCGGCACTCTGCACGAATACGCCTAGAGACATCTGCTTGGTGTGGCTCATTTTCTGTTCATTCTTGAGTGTGTCGGACTGCGCAGCTCAGACGCTCACACCTTCCGATCGATTGACCCGGCGAAGGAATTCGCGCGTGCGAGGATGGCTCGGCTCATTGAATACGGCCTGCGCGGTACCCTGCTCGACGACCCTGCCGTGATCGATGAAGACGACCCGGTCCGCGACCTCGCGAGCGAAGCCGATTTCATGAGTGACGACGACCATCGTCTTGCCTTCGTTGGCCAGCGTTCGCATGACGGCAAGCACTTCGCCGACCAGTTCGGGATCAAGCGCGGAGGTCGGTTCGTCGAAGAGAATTGCATCGGGTTTCATGGCCAGCGCGCGGGCGATCGCCACGCGCTGTTGCTGCCCGCCTGACAGCGTCGATGGAAACGCCTGCGCGCGGTCTTCAAGGCCCACGTGACGAAGCATCTCGCGGCCGACGCGCTCCGCTTCACGCTTTTTCTCCCCGAGGACATAGATCGGCCCCTCGGTGACATTTTCGAGTGCCGTGCGATGCGGAAACAGATTAAAGCGCTGAAACACCATCGCGACTCGTGCGCGCATCGCACGGATATTTCGGTGCCGGGTATCGACCTTGATGCCGTCGATCGAAACTTTGCCCGATTCGTAGGTTTCGAGCCCGTTGATACAGCGCAACAGCGTCGATTTGCCCGAACCGGACGGACCGATCACACAGACGACTTCGCCGCGCTCGACATGCAGATCGATGCCTTGAAGCACCTGACGGTCTCCGAATGACTTGAAGATGGCGTCGATTGAAATGAGGGTATTCACGAGGTTCGGTGCTCCAGCCAGCGATTGAAAGCCATCAATGGTATGCACATGCACAGGTAAAGCAGCGCGACCAGCGTGAAGACGGTGGTGTTCTCGAACGTCGAGGCGGCAAGCAGTTTGCCCTGCAAGGACAACTCCGCCACGGTAATGGTCGAAGCCAGCGACGAATCCTTGAGGACGCTGACCATGCTGTTTCCGTAGGTCGGTAGCATCACCTTGATGGCCTGCGGAACAATCACGCGTTGCATCTTGACGTGCCACTTCATGCCGAGCGAATCGGCTGCCTCAGCTTGTCCACTGTCGACCGCTTCGATGCCGGCGCGGAAATTTTCTGCCTGAAATCCGGCGTTCGCGACGCCAAGTCCGATGACCGCTGCCGCGAACGCGGTCAGTGCAATGCCATAGTCGGGCAACACAAAATAGACGTAGTAGACCTGCACCATCGCTGGCAATCCGCGCGTCACGGCCACGGTCCACTTTGCCGGATGATATATCCACGGACTCCCGCTAATGCGCATCATCGCGAGCACTATACCCAGCGCTGTTGACAGCAGAAGCGCACCCAGCGAGACCTCGAGCGTCAGTTCGACACCGCGAAGCAACATCGGCAGATACCGCTGCGATTCTTCGATGAATTCCATGCTTATCCGCGGCTCATCGAACCAAGACGGAGGCTTGCAAACCGGCTCACTTCAGATTCCATTTCGCGAGGAGTTTCTTGAGCGTGCCATCTTCTCGGAAGCGGTTGATCGATGCATCGATCTGTTGAAGCAGCGGGCCTTCGTCCTTGCGCACGGCAAGGCTGATACCTAGGCCAACTGCAATGGGCTGGTAGGTGTCGACCAGACGCAGCTTTGGATAGCGCGCATGCGCGAAGCGGTCGGCGAGAACAGGATAGTCGCCGAAGCCCGCGTTTAGCCGGCCCGCTTCGATGTCACGCATGATGTCCGCCGTGCTGTCGTACGTCACGACCTCCTTGAACACCCCCGTGCCACGCATGACATCCGTATAGTCGGTTCCGACGATGGTGCCGACCCGGTCGCCCTTGAGGTCTTTCACGGTGGTGTAAGTCTTCGTATCGGACGCGGGTACCATCAGACCTTCGCCATACGTGTAGACTTCTTGCGAGAAGTTCACGACCTTCTTGCGCTCTTCCGTCGGCGAGATCGATGCCGCAATGATGTCGATCTTGTTGGCCGACAGCGCCGACACCAGCGTGGAAAATTGCATTGGCACGAGCGTGACCTCAAAGTGATTGTCTTGAGCGATGGCACGAACCAGGTCGGCCATGAAACCTTTGGTTTCTCCAGTGGCCAGATCGACATAAGTAAAGGGCGCGCCAGCGGGCGTGGTGCCCACACGCAGAATGTTGTCGGCATGGGCCGCGCATGCATTGACAGCAAGCGCGATAACGGTGATGAACGTTAAAAGAGACTTTCGCACGATGAGGTTGTGAGAAGATTAAACGACCTTGCCATGGAAAGAGCCAAGGGGCGCAGTGCGGTTGATTATGCGTTGCTGCCCTTACCGGCCAAAGCGACAAATTCACCTATGGTTATAGCTTTTTCAATATATTGAACGTCCCTTGTGCGGGGCTGACGCACGTCTAGTCGAAGCGGCGCATCTGGCGCAAGGTCGATCTCGGACCGGGCGTGAACACCGATCAGGTGCGTAGCACTGGTGACGCATCAGAGCGCCGATGACGCGAGCGAATTACCCGCGCTGCTGGGCCAGATCCCCGTAGACAAACCTATCGACACGACAGGTAATGACGGTGCGCACGATACAAAGCACTGCCATGTAGCGATAGCCATGCGCTGCGCCACGCCCTCGATTCCGCCTCGCGAAGGGGCAAAGCCTTGGCCTAAGCACACGCCCGGCGCAAGCTGGCACAACAAGGCGATCAGAGACATCGCGCGAGACGGCCGACGCGAATGTAAGAAGCGCAGCGGCACGCCTATTTTAGATACATATTTTCGGCTGGTTGGACGCAAATCCTTGACTGCAAGGGACTATGAAGCTACTTACAATCAAAGATCCCCAGAACCGTTCTAAGATACTTACGGGTGATCGTTAGTGGTCGGGCCGTATCGGTTCGCATGCGACCGAGATGGCGATCCGCGTCGGCGTCGTGAGCCGAATGGCGGCACTTGTACCAGGCCCTCAGTCCATTCGCATCGCTTGAATTTAAGATCACGGGGAAGCTGTGTCTTCACGCTCGATTTACGCAACAACGCCTACGTGAGCGATCGATACCCGGAAGCCCGAAGATGGCGAGTTTGCAAACGAGGAAGAGTCCATATCGGACTTCGCCTGCCGCGCCTGCTCACGGATGGACGCGGTAAGATCAGAACCCGTCGTTATGCTGCGGCTGACGGCCGTGACGGCAAGCCTTGCAGGCGACCTGCCACGAGCGGCGAAAAGCGCCACGCTTCCCAAGGTCAGTAGAACCGCGCTGCATGTAAAGGCGAAAGCCAGATCGCCGAAGTACTGGCCAATCGCGAGTGCCGCCGCTACCGATCCTAGCAGGGTCAGGAACATAATCAGATCGCCCGAACGGGCAACTGGCAAAAGCGCATTTGCCTTGACTGCTTCAGATACCGACGGCATTGACATTTCCAACCTCTATTGAGTGTTTCGCTAGTGCGTCATGGATGCATTTGTGCCAATGACGGATTCTGTCGCGTATCCCAGCAGGTCTTTCATCCACCCTGCGCGCGGCGACAAAGCAACTCTGTCGAGACGATCGCTTCTTTCGTCGCCAGATCAAACGTTGCCCTTCGCTTGCGGCCCGGTAAAGGTCGGATTTCAGGGCGCCAACGACGTCGGATGTTCTAGCCGGTTTTCAATAGGGTTTACGGCCGTATATCGTATCGGTGAAGCTCGGTTTTTCCCTGACTTCCAGTTGTGAGCGGGGCACGGCTTCTATCTGCAGGTGTCGCGCGGGACGGGATATCTCAAGAAATTTGTTCAGGATGCCGATATGGCAGAGTGGACGCCGCCAGTAATGCGTGAATTATCAAATGTTGAAAAGCCTCTCTGAGGTCTTGCGCCAGACTGCGCCGCATGTTCCTATCCTCGAAGGTGGGCTCGGTTTTGCGGAACAACAGTGCGTCATCCGCGCCGATCCGTTGTCCGGCTTCGCCAGTTGCCGTTGTTTGCGACGCGATCCACCTGGGAGTTCGCGATTTTCTGATTATGTGAAGAAGGTGACGGAGTACCTATGACGGAAGGAAGATCGGGATGCTAGCCGGAAGTTACGACAGCTTGCTGGTGCTGTTTTCTTTTTTAGTGGCGATGCTTGCCTCTTACACCGCGCTGGACATGGTTGGCCGTATCAGCACCGCGGCAGCCAGTGCCGCACGCTGGTGGCTCGCTGGCGGCGCACTTGCACTGGGGTTCGGCATCTGGTCGATGCATTTCATCGGCATGCTTGCTTTCAGCCTGCCGATGACACTCGGCTATGACTTGCCGTTGACGCTGCTCTCGCTTGCGATTGCGATCGCGTCGTCGATCCTTCCGCTTTGGCTTGGCAGTCGACGGAACCTGCCGTGGTCACGGCTGTTGCTCGGTTCGCTGCTACTTGGCGCGGGCATCGCTGCCATGCATTACACCGGTATGGCTGCGATGAAGATGATGCCGGCTATCGTCTATGATCCGTCACTCGTCGTGCTATCTGTCGCGATCGCCGTCCTTGCTGCAGCCCTCACTTTATGGACTGCGTTCCATCTGCGCCGCCATGGGGAACATGTTCGTCATGTCCGGATGGTGGCAGCCGCCCTGATGGGGACGACGATAGTCGCGATGCATTACACAGGCATGCATGCAGCTCAATTTCCTGTGGGCGCTGTTTGCGGGGCTGCCGACAGCGGCCTGCATGCGGCCTCTCTGGCGATACCGATCATCGTTGTCACGATTTCGGTGCTGGCGGTGGCTTTGATCACCTCTATCCTCGACATGCGACTCGAGACCCGTACCGCCATACTGTCGACGTCGCTCGCCCAGGCCAACAGTGAACTTTCGCACCTGGTGCAGCATGACAGCTTGACCAGGTTGCCGAACCGGCTGTTACTTGAGTATCGTCTGAGGCAGGCAATCGATGGAGCCGATGCCGGAAAACTCACATTCGCCACGCTATTCATGGATTTGGATGGCTTCAAGGCCGTCAACGATACGTTCGGTCATCATGTTGGTGACACCCTCCTTGCGCAGGTGGCCGACCGTATCCGCGCGAATATACGTCCCAGCGATGTGGTGGCGCGCGTAGGCGGCGACGAATTTGTGCTGCTTGCAAAGGTATATGAGGCGAAGGATGCCACGACGATCGCTGAGTCGCTGGTGGCTGTTCTTAGCGAACCATTCAATATTGTGGGTCAAGAACTCAGGATTTCAGTCAGTATCGGAATCGCGCTTTATTCGCGTGACGGTGACAATCCGCATGATCTCATCAGAAACGCTGACATTGCGATGTATCACGCAAAATCCCAGGGACGCAGTCAGGCACGTTTTTTTGAGAAATCGATGCACGCGAGTAGCGAGGATCATCTGATGCTGCTACAAGACTTGCGGCTCGCATGCGAACGCAAACAACTGATGTTGTACTACCAGCCCAAATTCACGGCCCCAAGTGGGCCTGTCACCGGAGTCGAGGCACTGCTGCGCTGGAACCATCCGACACGCGGAATCGTTGAACCCGATGCATTCATTGGGCTGGCTGAACGCACCGGCCTGATCATCCAGATAGGCGAGTGGGTGATTGACGAGGCATGCCGGCAGCTTCGGCTTTGGCAGCGGGACGCCTGGCCCCAGTTGACAGTGGCCGTCAATATCTCAGCGCTGCAGTTCAGTCATCCCCGCCTGATATCCACGGTGAGCGCGGCGTTGCAGCGGTATTGTCTTGCGCCGGACTCCTTGACGCTCGAGATTACGGAATCAACTGCAATCCGCGATATCGATGCCAGTATGCAGATACTGCAGCAATTGCGAACATTGGGCGTACGGATTGCAATCGATGATTTTGGAACCGGATATTCAAGTCTTCTTTATCTCAAGCGTCTTCCGGCAAGCGAGTTGAAGATTGACCGTGCATTTGTCAGCGATCTGGGTGTGGATGCTGGAAATGGCGCAATTGTTTCTGCGATTGTTTCGCTGGGGCAGACGCTCCACCTGAACATCGTTGCGGAAGGGGTGGAAACGGGGGCGCAACAGGATTTGTTGACGCGGATGGGATGTCACTCGTTACAGGGCTTCCTCCTCTGTCGTCCACAACCAGCCGCTGAACTTGAAAGGTTTCTGGTGACTGCGGACCCGCACGAACCTTCCCAGGAAATATCGTGATGCCAGAGACTCGGCGTTCCTGTTGGCGATCCATCGGGTGGCATCTAGTGTTGTTCATCAGGCAAGCAAGTACAGGCCCATAAACCATACCGTCGTCTGTGCCCGGTTTGTGATATGTCGTCCGGTACGCGTGCGTTGGTCCGCATAGCACGACACTGTGGTTGACGTGAGCTCGAGTGTGAGAACGCCGCAAGTGATCAGCGAAATGCGTCTCTATTGTGGCAGGCGTTGGCGTTCAGCACGAGTACCGAACCCAGACAGGGTCGTCACGGCACTTGCCAATGAACTGAGGTCGTCCGATCTCGATGTGGAGAGACGTTGAGCGTATGTCAGAGCAGAAAATCCGTCCAACTCCGAGCGGTCAGAAACTTTTTTTTGCGACTTTAATGCGGACTAAGCCGGCATGAATTGCGTACGTGAGGTCAAATCGGATGTGTCTTGTCTCGGACAAGGTTAGGCAAACCTCTCGCGCATGCCAAAGATTTCGTTGTCGTGCTTCGTCACGCCTCGTACGGAAGACCACTAGCCCTGACACGGGGAAGAGTCTTTTAAATCGCGGTGTACAAATATGCATCAACCCTGAGGAGAACTGATCTGCTCTTCCGATTGAAACAAGCTGCCAATCCGCGACTGACTCAGTTACTACGTTCAGGCATCGTGTTGTATCACCATGAACTCAATCTCGGTTCAACCCCTTGACTACGGCGGCAGGCCTTGGACGTCTAGCAAGTGCTTTCGCAGCGTCAACGCCAATGCCGGTCATACAAAGCAACCTGGCCACGATTTCTTCTTTGGCCTCGTTCGGGATGCGCCCAGTCGTGATCGAGAGGCTCACGCCGACAATAGCATGTGCGGTCAGGTGCCATACGAGCGCCGGATCGGGCACGTGGAAACGCCCAGCTGCAACCGCGCGTTGTAGATCGCGTATGGCGAAGGGACCCATGCGTCGGAAGAGCGCATCGGCAATGACCTCCGAACGATACAGCATTTGCTTCCAGCTGAGATCAGTCGTTGCGGCGTCGAGCACCGTGCGCACGCCGAACGCATAGACTTCTGCCGGATCTTCAACGGTAGCGGTGGCTCTTTCAATCCGTAGTGCGAGCTCATGCATCATTTCTTCGAGCACCGCGATCGCCAGCTCGTCCTTTGACTTGAAATAGTTGTAGACCGTCCCCGCTCCGACGTCAGCGAGCTCGGCAATCTCCAGCATGGTGGCCGCATCAATTCCTTTTTCGGTCATCACCGTGCCTGCAGCCTTGATCAAGGCCTCGCGATTGCGCCGCTGCCTGCGCGCCACCCGTCCGTGCGTTTCCATCTGTTTTGTCAATGAGTTCATAAAAAGTTGCCGTAATTCATTATTGACGATCATTCTAACCTGAATACGGAGGCCTGTAGGTGAGCACGGGTACGCATGCGCCCTACGCGCGCATCGAGATTATGAGAGCCAGCCAAATCTGAGTGTTTACCATATGTGACGATGATTCAGTTTTGATTTACATTCTGTCTCATGGAGTGTCTTGGCGATTCACGCGGTCGCTGACACCGCCGTCGCTTTCATCGGAATAAGGAGACAGACATGAGTACCCTAGTTTCTTGCGTCGACCATCACAGCGACATCGACGTAGCAATCGTTGGCGGAGGACCCGTGGGCACGCTGCTCGCCGTCCTGCTGGGGCAACGCGGCAAGCGCGTCACACTTGTCGAGCGCTGGTCCCAAGCATATGGTCGGCCACGCGCGGTGACGTTTGATCATGAGATCGCGCGCATCCTGGCCACGCTGGGAATCGACTCGGAGCACGACCCGGCGATTACGTACCATGACGAGCTCTACTACTGGAAGAACACCGAGGGTGAGAACTTGCAGATCGTCGACTGGCAGAGCCAGTCTGCGTCTGGGTGGCGCGTGCGCTACTGGTTCAACCAGCCGGACCTGGAGGCTCGACTGACGCAAATCGTCGACTCCCTTCCCAACGTCACGCAACTGCGTGGTTGGGAATCTGCGGCGCTTTGCCAGGATGCAGAAGGCGTTGATCTCACCATTCAGCGGACGCCCCAGGAGGCCAGCCTGCACGGCGAGACGAGGGTGTTACGCGCCAAATACGTGGTGGGCGCTGATGGCGCCAACAGCTTCGTGCGTGAGGCGCTTGGCATCGAATCCCAGGACAAGGGCTACTTCTTCGACTGGCTGATCCTCGACGTCCTCCCGAAAAACAGGTACGAGGCGCAGCCTGCGCAATGGCAGCTCTGCGACCCGAAGCGACCGACCACGATTGTTCCCGGCGGGCCGGGCCGCCGCCGCTGGGAGTTCATGGTTTTGCCTGGGGAGTCGGTCGAAGAGATTCAGACGCCGGAGCGTGCGTGGACGCTGCTGAAGCCCTGGGGCATGACGCCGAGAAACGCAGAGCTGGAACGCAGTGCCGTGTATCGCTTCCAGGCACGCTGGGCGAAGGTCTGGAACCGCGGCCGCTGCGCGATCGCGGGTGATGCCGCGCACCTGATGCCGCCGTTCGCGGGCGAGGGGATGTGCGCAGGCCTGCGCGACGCGCTGGCGCTGGGCTGGCGCCTGAACGCCATTCTCGAAGGCAGGATAGGTGACGCGGTGCTGGACAGCTACACCACCGAACGTCTGGAACATGCGAAGCACTACATCGAATTCAGCCAGGAACTGGGCAAGATCATCTGTATCGTGGACGAGATGGACGCCGCCGAACGGGACGCGAAGATGAAAGCCGATCTAGCGGCCCGCAACAACCAGCCGGTCCCGACCGATATCTGTCATCTCGGCGCGGGCATCTGGTGCGCCGACTCGTCACACGCTGGAGAGTTGTCGGTCCAGGGAGTGGTCGAGGCAAACGGCAAGCGGGACCGCTTCGATCAGGCCATCGGACAAGGCTGGTTCGTCCTCGGCCTGGATGTCGAACCAGCAGCGGCGCTGAGCAGCGGACAGCTTGAGCAACTGGCATTGCTGGAGGGCAGGACCGCGAAGATTGGTGCGCCCGGGACCTCCTGCGATGCCGTGGACGTTGACGGCACCTACGCGCGCTGGCTGACTGGCATTGATGCGAAGTACGTCATCCTGCGGCCAGATTTCTATGTTGCAGCCACCGCGAACAACCCGCAAACACTGCGGCGCTGTTTTGACGAGGTCATGTCGAAGCTTCATCTCCATGTCCGTGAAATCGCCTGAGTCTGGAGTGCATCGATGATCCCGAGTTTTGCTTTCGATATCAACCCTGGCCGCATCCTGTTTGGGTCGGGGACGATCGACGCCGTCGCGGACGAGATCGGGCGACTGGGCGCGAAGCGCGCGCTGATCTTGTCCACGCCGTTCCAGCGCGCCGATGCGCAGAAACTGGCCGAGCGAATCGGCCCGCTGGCGGGCGGCATCTTCAGTGAAGCGGCCATGCACACACCGGTCGCCGTCACGCTCAAGGCCATGGCAGCCTTCGAAGCGCTGGGTGCGGACTGCGTGGTCGCGCTCGGTGGCGGCTCGACCATCGGGCTGGGCAAGGCCATCGCATGGCGCAACGATGCACCGCAGATCGTGGTAGCGACGACCTACGCGGGCTCGGAGGTCACCCCGATCCTCGGGCAAACCGAGAACGGCATCAAGACCACCGTCCGGGATGCGAAGATTCTTCCCAAGGTCGTGATCTACGACCCGACGCTGACCATCGAACTGCCGGTGGCGATGAGCGTGACCAGCGGTCTGAACGCGATGGCGCATGCAGTCGAAGGGGTCTACGCACGCGATCGCAATCCGGTTTCGTCGCTGATGGCAGTGGAGGGTGTGCGTGCGTTGCGTGATGCGTTGCGTGTCATCGTCAAGCAGCCGGAGGACCTTCCCGCCCGAACCAACGCGCTCTACGGTTCGTGGTTGTGTGGCTGCGTGCTTGGGACCGTCGGCATGTCGCTGCATCACAAGCTTTGTCACACGCTGGGTGGAAGCTTCGACCTGCCCCACGCGGAAACACACGCAATCGTGTTGCCGCATTCGGCGGCATACAACGCGCAGGCCGCTGCCGCGGCACTGCAACCGCTGGCCGACCTGTTTGGCGGCTCGATCGGAGGCGGACTTTATGATTTTGCGAAGTCGCTCGGTGCGCCGCTCGCACTGCGGGAGCTCGGCCTCAAGGAATCGCAACTTGACGTTGCCGCCGATCTCGCGGTGAAGAACCCGTACTGGAATCCTCGTCCGATTGAGCGAGAGGCGGTCCGTTCGCTGTTGCAACGCGCCTGGGAAGGCGTGCGGCCAGAATGATGATCGGCAGCACGCTTACGTCAATAAATTCACAAAGGAATATAGAGCATGTCCCAGTTCTTTACCGAAGAGGATTCCGTCGAGACCGTCAATGCCCGTATGGGAGTGGAAATCAATCCACGGCTGGAGAAAGTGATGGCTTCGCTCGTCCGACATCTTCACGCCTTCGTCAAGGATATCCACCTAACCCAGTCGGAGTGGGAAATTATGATCGATTTCCTGACACGGACGGGCCAGATCTGCACCGGGGAGCGGCAGGAGTTCATCCTGCTGAGCGATACGCTAGGGGTATCAATGCTAGTCGATGCGATCAATCATCACCGCCCGGTCGGGGCGACGGAGAATACCGTGCTCGGCCCGTTCCATGTTGCTGGCGCGCCGGAACGGGAAATGGGCACGACCATCTCATCCGACGGAAAAGGCGAGAGTTGTCTTTTTGAGGGGAGGGTAATTGATCTGCACGGCAATCCCGTCGCTGGCGCGCGCCTCGATGTGTGGTCCGACAACGCGGACGGTTTCTATGACGTCCAGCAGCCAGACATTCAGCCCAAATGGAACAATCGCGGCGTCTTTACGACCGGTGCGGATGGACGATACAGCTTCGTCGGCATCAAGCCTGTGTCTTACCCCATTCCACACGATGGCCCCGTCGGCACGATGCTAGGCGCACTCGGTCGGCATCCGTACCGGCCGGCGCACATGCACTTCATCGTGACGGCTCCCGAGTTCGAGAAGGTCGTGACGCACACGTTCGTTGGCGACGATTCGTACATCACGTCCGACGCCGTGTTTGGTGTTAAGGGAACGTTGCTGGCGCCATTCGAACGGGTCAACGACGGCAGAACGGTTTGGCGTTCGCCGTTCGATTTCGTGCTGACGCGGGCGATTGCTGGTCAGCATTCCGCCGAGTAAGAATGCTGTTCGCTTTCGTGATAATGGACAAGCCTGACTGTGGCACCGTGCGCCAGCGTTTGAGACCGGATCACATGACCTACGTCGGTGCAGTGGTCGAGCGGATCGCCTTCAGCCCACTGACGAAAGATGGCGGCAAGGAGAGATGTTCGGTAGCTTGCTGGTAATTGATTTCCGTTCACGAGAAGCCGCACTTGATTGGATCACGAACGTGCCATTCAGCAAGACAGGAGTCTACGCGATCAACGCGGTACATGCCTTTGTCACCCGCTGGGCGCAAAAGGCGGGATTTCAGTCACGGCCTGATGTGCTGCTCCAGACGATAACGCGCCAACGTCAGTCGGGAGGGAAGCACCTCTACCGTGATGCACGGAACGAGTCGCAGCCGGCGTAGTTCTATGGAGGTGGCCTCGAAGTACTGACGTTCAGGAACATGAAAATTAGTAAGGAATACTAATCATTAAATCTAGCAAGAGAAATTAATCCAGCACAGCAGATATATTCAGGAGACAAGCCATGAAGCAGCGCAATGAGGTCTGGGATAGGACCTATGAATGGAAGGCTGTATCACTTTTATCAATTGGTTTCGGTCTGGTCGGAATCGATCGGTTCATGATCATGCCGCTCTTTCCCATCATGATGAGCGAGCGCCATTTCGATTACCAGGACCTCGGCTACATCGCAGGTGCGCTGGCGGTGGCTTGGGGTTTGTCATCGATCTTCATGGGCAATCTATCGGATCGCATCGGTCACCGTAAGGTGATCATTCCGGCGATGCTGGTGTTCTCCCTGCTGTGTGGCGCCAGCGGCTTTGCTTCGGGCCTCGGCTCCCTGATTCTGATCCGCGTGTTGATGGGATTGTCCGAGGGCGCCTATACGCCGGTCAGCATCATCGCCACGATCGACGCATCGAAGCCGTCCCGGCATGGATTCAATGTCGGCCTTCAGCAGACCATGATGCCGCTACTCGGTCTTGGCCTCTCTCCCATTCTTGTCACGCAATTGCTGAAAATCGTGCCATGGCACTGGATCTTCGCGCTCGCCTCCCTGCCGGGATTCATTGTCGCGTTTCTGCTGTATCGGTGCCTGCGCGACAGCGATGTAAAGTCCGCCGCAAAGCATACGGAGACGCACGACGCGTCGCAGCACAAATGGTCCGATGTGTTCCGATACCGGAACATTCCGCTGAACATCGTCGGCATGTTTTGCTGGGTCACTAACCTCGTTATCCTGCCGGCATTTCTTCCGAGCTACTTCACCGAATCCCTGCATCTGAGCCTGGAACAGATGGGGTTCGTGCTCTCGGCCATTGGCTTTGGCGGGGCATCCGGCGCACTCATCATGCCGTCCATTTCAGACCGTCTTGGCCGAAAGCCCGTGATGATTCTGTCGGTGCTCGGCGCCTTCGTGTTCCTCGCGCTATTAACACAATGCGATGCCAATGCGCCGAAGCTGTTCGCCTGGCTCTTCATGACGCTCTTCTTCATCTTTGCACTGATCACCCTGACCGTCGGGCCGATCAGTGCGGAGTCAGTACCGGCGGCGCTGATGACGACGGCCTCCGGTCTCGTGATCGGCGTCGGAGAAATCTTCGGCGGTGGGATCGCACCGGCGTTGGCGGGCTATGTTGCCAAGCACTACGGCATCGACCACGCCATGTACTTTGCCCTGGGGGCGCTGGTCGTTGGATTGATGGTGGCGATATCTCTGAAGGAAACCGCGCCAAGTCGTACGCTCGGGTTGGCGAGCGCACGACTTGGTTCCGACGTCGGTGAATAACACACTCATCTTAAAAAAACGGAATGATAAAGCCGCAGTCGCGAAATCCCTGCCTGAGTCTATGTGCTATGGACTCAGGCGGCTGCGGCTGTCGCGCGTCGGGGACAAACAAAATGAAACACACGCAAATTTCGCTGTTGGTTGGCACCATCGTCTTGTCGGCATCAACCGCTGCGTTGGCGCAAAGCAGCGTAACGCTCTCGGGGATGATCGATGCGGGCGTGACCTATGTGAACAACCAGCACGGTGGCGCCACGATGCTGTTCGACAGCGGCATTTTTGCACCGAACCTGCTAACGTTCAAGGGCACTGAAGACCTCGGTGGCGGCGACAGGGCGCTGTTCGAGCTGACGTCGCAGTTCGACCTCGGAAGCGGCGCGGCGATTCCCGGGGCGGCCCAAATATTCAACCGGACTGCACTCGTTGGCTTCTCGAACGACCACTTCGGCACCGTGACGGTGGGCAACCAGTATGACTTCATGTTCGAATCGCTGACCCTCGGCCTGTTTGACGGGGCGTTCCTGGCGGGCGGCATCTATGATTTCCGGCAGGGGCCGTTTGCAGCGCTTGGCGTCCCGAACAATCCAAGTGGCTCGTTCGATTTCGATCGGATGGGTGGGGCGACCCGGGTGTCGAATTCGGTCAAGTACCGTAGCCCGGAAATCTCCGGGCTGCAGTTCGGCGCGCTGTATGGATTCGGCGGCGTGGCAGGCAGCATCTCGGCAGACTCGACAATGAGCTTCGGCCTGAACTATGCCAATGGAGCGCTCGCCTTGGGGGCAGCCTATATCGAAGAGAAGTATCCGCAACTCGACAACGGCAACGCCGGCATCCGCAGCTTCGGACTCGGCGCCCACTACCAGTTCGGCAACGTGCTCGCGATGCTGCTGTACACGAACACGAGGAACACGGCGAACGGCGCCAGGATCAACGTGTACAAGACCGGGGCCCAATGGGACATCGCGGGGCCGTGGTCGGCCGGTCTTGACTACACATTCATGCAGGGCAACGAGGCGCTGGACAACAATCGTGCGCATCAGGTCAGTGGTGCACTCCAGTTTCACCTGTCAAAGCGTACGTTCCTCTACGTGGAGCTCATCTATCAGCGGGCGAGTGGCGATGGGGCGGTGACGCAGGCCTGGATCAATGGTAACCGCTCAATTACGCACACGTTGACATGACGAAGACGGCCGCACCGCGACGACCGAGGTCGGCGATGTCCAAAGCGAAGGATGGGGGTGAGCGTCGGCGTGGGGCCGACGCATCGGAAGCGTTAGTCGGCGGTTGGTTTGCGTCGAGCGAGCCGCTCGCCGATGTTGAATGGCAGCAAGTCGCTCACGTCGGCACCGGCCGCACGCTGCGGCAACTCGGTGAGCACTTCGCACAAGTACTCGAACGGCTCAACGTTGCACGCCCGACAGGTGAGCATCAAGCTGTAGATCGTTGCACTGGCTTTCGCCCCGGCCACCGTATCATTGAACAACCACGATTTTCTGCTGGTCGCAAACGGTCGAACTTCTCTTTCCATGACGTTATTGTCTATCGGGGCACGAGCGTCTTCAACGTAGCGTGACATGTAGACCCACTGGTTACGCGTGTAGCTGATGGCCTTGCCAATCAGGCTCTGGGGCAAGACTTGGTCGGCCTGCTCGTCCAGCCATTTCTTGAATGCTTCAAGCAACGGCACGCTGTGCTCTTGACGTAGCCGGTACGTGTAGTCGATGCGCGTCTCGCCTTCGGGCAAATCGCCCCGCGCGAGCCGCTCGACTTCATAGAGCGCCTTAAAGAATTCGAGTCCTTGTTTCGCACGCCCGTCGGGCTTCTTCTGTGCCTTGAATGCTTCGTCGAATTTACGTCTTGCATGAGCGACACAACCATAATGCGTCACGCCCTTCACCGTGCGCCACGCGCT
The DNA here is from genome assembly GCF_051615025.1 of Caballeronia sp. DA-9. Taxonomy (NCBI): domain Bacteria; kingdom Pseudomonadati; phylum Pseudomonadota; class Betaproteobacteria; order Burkholderiales; family Burkholderiaceae; genus Caballeronia; species Caballeronia sp. DA-9. The sequence continues at coordinate 63,490 of NZ_CP195132.1, forward strand.
GTATCCATCGCTCATCAGCATGCCTTGGTAGCCGGCGAGAAACAGTTGGGGATGCGCCTGCTCGCGCCCCGGCTGGTATTCAAACAGCACCACCGGCTGCTCGCAGTCCTGAGCGCTTCGATAAGTCCACATGTACGACTTGCTTTGCGCGCTCTTGCCTGGTTCCTTGAGCACCTGCACCGTGGTCTCGTCGCCGTGAATCAGCGGCTGTGATAACAGGATGACGCGCATCGCATCGTACAGCCGTGTCAGATGGAGTTCGGTGGGTTTGATGACCCAGCTTCCCATCGTGCCACGCCCCACGTCGATGCCCGAGCGCGCCAGCACGTCCTCCATTCGGTACAGCGGGGTGCCGTCGACGAATTTACCCGTCATGACTGTCGCAATCACGTTCGCACTCGCGTTGCTGCCCGGCAGCGGCTGGGCCGGCATCTTGGCAGTCACGATGGTCGTGCTCTCAGCGTGGCGCTGGCAGTGGCGGCAACCATATTTGAAGCGTGCGTGCTGCAGCACCCGGACCTTCGCGGCGATCAGGTCCATCTGCTCGCTTAGCTCTTCGCCGATCTTGTGCAACGCACCCTGGCAGCACGGGCAGACCTTCTCGTGTTCGCCCAAGTCATATTCGATACGTTTGCGTCGCAGGTGCGCGGGAAGTGGCCGGCGACCGGGCTTCTTGCCTACGGGCGCCGGCGTTTGCGGCAAGCCCGTGTCGGGCAGCGTCAGGACATCGTCGTAGTCGGATTCACTCAGCGCGAGTTGTTCGGCTTCGTCGAACACGCGGTCCTTGAGCTTCTCGCTGCTGGGCGCGAAACGCTTGAGTTGCGCCAGACGGAAGAGCTCCTCAAGAACCTCAATACGTTCTGCCAGTTGGCGGTTCTGCGCTTCGAGTGCGCGGATATAGGCCTGAACTTCAGGCGTTAAGTGGTTGAGATCGTTGGCTTCCATTGCCGTACGATATCCAAGTGTGCCGCCTCGTGGGTTTACGTATTTTTATAATTCACTTCAGCGAACCTCACGCGCCGGCATCGCCGATGCGCAATCGTCGTCTGCCAGTTCAGCCCATCGAGTAGCCAGCGCAGCTCACGCGCCGTGATTTCCAGTGCCGCCGTATCTCCAGCGTCGCGCGGCCAGCGAAATCGACCTTCCTCAAGGCGACGATAATGAAGCCAAAAACCGTTCGTCTGCCAGTGAAGAATTTTAAGTTTGTCGCCGCCGCGACTGCAAAAGACAAACCAGTGAGGACTCACCGGATCGAGCCCGAGCGTCTCGGCCACCATCAGCGACAGGCCGTTAATCGAGCGGCGCATGTCAGTGGCGCCCGGCGCCAGATAGACCTTGCCTAGCGGGCTATCCCACATCACAACACCGCCAGAAGACGCGGCAACCAGTCGAGATGCGTGCGCGAGCTCAACCGAAGCACAAAGCCGGCGGGCGTTTGGATTTCCAGCGGCGCGTGCCGTGCACCAGATGTATCAGTGAAAGTCTCATCGTCCAACCGCATCTCGCGATCAATGCTCGGATTCATCGGCACGGCAACCAAGGTCGGCTCGGCCTGCGACCCGCTCACTTCGAGCATGCGACGGCGGCTCCTGTAAAAACCAGACTGATTCACCCCTTCGGCTTTGCACCATGCCAGCACGCTCAGACCAGAGTTCTTCTGGTCCTCAAATCGCTTGGCCCACACCTGCCTGCGCTCATCGTATCCATTCGTCATTGCCCGACTCCTTCATTAACGGAGCCGTCATTGTTCAACTCGAAAACTTCAACTTCAACGTGTGCTTAAACTAGCGCTTACGATCAATGCGCTGAACCAACCTGACTCCGCAGCGAGCAACCGCTCGCAGACGCTCGCACGCATTGGTGTGTCGACACGCTTCTAGCGCATCGCTCCTGGGGCCGGCGTATAGAGGCGCTGAATTGCAACGAATTGGGTCAAAGGTTGTGACGCACCTCGCAATCACAGTCGTATTTGCCATTCCGACGAACACAGGCACGTATCTGCATCGATTCGCCAGGTTCGTCATTTTTAGCGATCGCGTTGAAACCCAGGGGCGCGCAATCAAAGGCGAAATAGTGATAAAGCACATTGTGATATGGAACGTTCGTGGCGAATCGGCTGAGCAGAAAACCGAGGCGGCGAATCTTGTCAAGCGCGCGTTCGAATTGAATGGGAAAATCGCCGGGATGCGCAAGCTCGAGATCGGAATCGACATCAGGTGGACTATATTTGAAAGACGTCGGACTTGACGGTCTGTTCTCATGCGAGCGGCCTTCCTGCCAATCGCGTACGGATGCATCCACGATGGCGTTGGCCGTGCTGAAGAGCATAGGGAGTGCTTCTGAATCAAAGCGTCGCTCGTTGAGCAGCCGAAGCTGGTCGTGGACAGTACGACAATCGCGATGCCCTGGTCTAACAACGACATTGCCAGTGTCGCAGTGCCGCCCGTGACACTAGGCTCGTGCATGGGAACCCGCCGCCCGCACATGGTCAGGATCGGTTCTGAGCGGGTTGATCGGTGAAGATCCATGCGCTCATGACAGGTCATGCAATGAAGCATAAACCGACACGCGGACGGCTTCCGCGCAGAAGGCCAGATAGGCGCGGTCGGTCGGACCGAGGTAGGGGCCGAGTCTGGTCGGTGATCGGAATGTATGGCCTGGAGACTTAGCGCACGCAAATCGCATGATAAACAGTCCTAGCACCAGCGGCCACTTGATGCGTCTCACAGCCTTCAGTGCATTGGCGCCGCCAATGTCGACCAGACAATTTTTTTCCGAAGATGTCGACTCAAGCTCGCGTGCTCGGGCGATGAGGCGATAGGTTCCCGAGCGGGGGTTTGGCGCGCTCGTAGCCCCTGTTGGACCAACATGTTGAGCTGGCGGGAGCGTGAACTTATGCAGGTTTGAAGCCAACTGTGACTCATGCCGATCTCACAATGCGGATATTCAATAGACGCAGGACATCAAGCATCCGTATCACTGAACGATAGCATCATGCCGGTACGCGCTGGCGTCGACCGGGATCTTGTCGTTTGTCATTGCTTTTGTTCATTACCAATTGGGACTCGCTCATACTGGGCCAGATCTACGCGGAACTCGTCATCAGGCTGTGTACCATATTAACGCTCCCATGGTAACGACCGAAAAGAGGACGCTGAGCGCCATGCTACTCGCCATTTCCTGCTCGCCGGTCTTGAACTTCATGGCGAGAATGATAACGATCGGACCTGTGGGGATTGCCATGGTCAATACGGCTTGGCGGATGTTTCCGGCGCTCATGCCGACTCCGCTCAGTATCAGCAGCAAGGCGATCGGAACGATGATGTTGCGGGTGAAGACGGTTGCGATCGCCATCCAGGAGAGCTTGATATGGCGCGAAAATATTACGATGCCAGCGGCGAATAGCGAGAGCCCGCCTGTTGCTTGGCCGAGAAGGTTCAGTGACTTGGTGACTGACGCAGGTAGCCCCAGCCCGGAGAAGACAAACAACAGCGCCAAAACCGGAGCCCAGACGATCGGCTGCTTGATGGCTGACCCGAGTTGTTTCCAGAACAGACCGGGTTCGTGCGAACCTTCCGCAATTGCCATAAGCACATAGGTCAGTGGCATCTGAATCAAGTTTTGGGTAAAGCCGGACGCTGTGATAAGTGAGGCGCTCATATTGCCGAAAAGTGGTGGTAGAACAGAGCTGCCGATGAACGGAATTGCGGGAGCCCCGATCGCCAGTGCCTGAAGTGTTGCATTTGCCAGCGATCGCCGGAAAACGTAGTGGATGACCAACAACGGCACGAAGAAGCTCACTACGAGCGCGATTGTGAGAACCAGCGCGACCGGGCCCATGTCGAGCACGGTTGATTTGGACGTTTGAATCATGCCGACGAAGAGGTTCAGGGGCAGAGCATAGGTCATGACGAGTTTCGTCAGAATGCCGGCATCGGCCCATGAAAAATCATTGACGGATGCCGAGAAATATCCCAAGCCGAGGGTCACGAGAACTGGAAGCAATGCGGCGAGAATAGTTGTGATCATCAGAGAGCTTTCGCAGTGACGGCGGCACAGGGAATATAGTTGGCGCAAAGAACGTTTCTCTGAACGTTTTTTCTGCGGACGATGTGCGACCACGGGACGGCGAACGGATTGTGTCGCCCGCAGTGGTGCCCTTCATCATCAAGTCGCGGATGTCGGCTTGTCGTCATTGAAGAGCGATGTGACAGCCTGGTCTACCGAGATATCCACCAGAGCGGGACCGGGTTTTGCGAACGCCGTAGTCAGTGCGCGGTCGATATCTATGGGCAGTGTGACGCGCTCAGCTGCGCAACCGAATCCATGCGCAAGGGAAACAAAATCGATGCCGGGCAAGTCGATTCCGGGAGCATGATCCGCTTTCAGGATGCGGCTGAAGGAGCGCATGGCTCCATAGCCGGCGTTGTTCAGGATCACGAAGGTAATGGGGAGATTGCGTTGCACTGCCGTCCAGATCGCCTGGAAGGAGTACATCGAAGAACCATCTCCGATCAGACACACGATATGCCGTCCAGGTCTCGCCAAGGCGACGCCGATCGAGGCTGGGAGGCTATAACCGAGACCGCCGCTTGCCATTGTGTAGAAGCTATCGGCGCCGGGAGAAGGCAGATAGGTCTGAATAGCGGGGCGATGGGACGGGGCTTCCTCGACGACGATGGCATTCGCAGGGAGCAGCGCCGAGAGCCTGCTGAGCGCAAAACTCGGCGGAATCGGCGTCGCGGGGACCGGAACTGGCGGGGTCGGGCGCGGGGAGGGTTGATGCCGAACAAGCGTTTCAGGAAGCGCTGAGATGAGTGCGACGAGCGATTGCGGCATGGTCCCTATGATGCTTTCGCCCACCGGCGATGATGCGGCCTCTATTGGATCGCTTGTGATCTGCCAGATTGGCGTGCCGTTCGTCAAAACGTCGCAATGCCCTTCGATATGGAAGGTAAAGACCGGGGCGCCAAAGACAACAATGAGATCGGCACTGCGAAGCGAGTCAGCCAACCTGATAGGAGAAGCTTCCAGAAAACCGGCGAAAAGTGGGTGTCCCTCGGGAAAACTGCATCGACTCGACATTGGGCTTGCCCATACGGACGCCTTCGCCCGCTCTGCAAGGATGACCATTTTCTCGACCGAATTACTGCGATCGATCTCTGCCCCCACCACGAAGGCAGGGCGTGCCGCCTTGCCAATCGCCACCGCGAGGCTGGCTATTGCCGCTGCATCCGGTGCGAATTCAGTCGCAACGCGACGAATGGCGGGCATCACGGTTGAGCGCTCCCAATCGTCCGATGGCACCGACACGAAGGTCGGACCACGTGGATGCTGCATGGCTGTAAGAAAAGCCCGAACAATCGCGGCTGGCACATCCTCTGCGCGGGCTGGCTCGACGCTCCACTTGACATAGGGTCGGGGAAACAAGATAGCCTCGTCCGAGAAGAGGTAGGGGCGAAGCGGAAGAATACTCCGCGCTTGCTGCCCCGCGGTGACGACGATCGGGCTCGTATTGCGAAACGCCGTAAAGAGATTACCAAGCGCGTGTCCGACACCCACGGCCGAATGCAGATTGACGAAGGCGGGCCGGCCAGTTGCTTGGGCATATCCGTCTGCCATGCCCACAACGCTGGCTTCCTGGAGTCCGAGAACGTAATCGATGTCAGCAGGCCAATCTTGCAAAAAGGCGAGTTCAGTCGATCCAGGATTGCCGAATACGCGATCTACTCTGAACCTCCGAAGTACTTCGAGAGTTGCTTCCCGAACAGTAAGAGTGTGAGACATTTGCAGAGCACCTCCAAGATGTCAGTAATGGATTTCGCCAAAATGCGAGTCGTGTGCAGTTTCCGTCTTGCTCATGTTGCAATTTGCCCGATGCGGAACCGAGCCGGTCTGATGTTGTGATTTACAGCAGTCGTTGACCATGACTTAAATCAATAAACGCCCATCTGACTCGACTGGCTATCGATGAGCTCGAAAAAATGGCCGTCTCCTGCTCATCGGTTCCCACGTGTCTTTGCCATGCCGTCGCCTTCGCCGACTGCGGATGCTCAGCAAACTGCGCCCTCGCTAGCCTGCCGGTTCACCGTAATCGGCCGATGTTCGTCACGGGCGAATTGTCACGGACACCTGTGTGAGTTCCAACCCCTTAGATGCCGGTTCAACCGTGTCACAAGGCCAATTTTTGCACTGACTGTCGCGCAACCGGGCATAGTCCCAAACGTTCGATCGTTCGATCAGTCGGTAGCAGCGCCAAAGCCAATTTTGGTATGAGTGATTGGCACCGTCGGGCGAGCCTGCGGTTGCTGAGCCGGCTGATGCCGATCCCATACGCCATTCTTGAGGGAGGCCGGAGCAAGCCGACGGCGGATGTGATAAATGGGGGCGACCTCTACCGATCAGCGTGTTCGCCAATGCCTCCACGGCGCGTCTATAAGGTGCTGTCTGTAATAGCCGCCGCAGAGTCTCAGGAGGAAGGGCCCGTTCAAATGCCCCTCGAGGAGATTGCGGAACTCATGGGAAGGAGCGTTGGGATGACGCGATCGGGAACGAATGGATACTTTGAAAAAGCATCGACTCATCTCGATGAAGCTTCAGGGCCGAAATAACGGCTATCAGGTCGTGTCGCGATCGGATCGGACGAGTTTGCGCTATCTAAGGTTCGGCATGGTACTGGACGACCGAAACCAGGGAGATCCTCACCACATGTTCGCGACGCTTGGGGATCAGCGATGTTCGCGTCCAGTTCGGTCTTGTCATGGACCGCGGGTGGCGATGTCCGAACCGTGCTGCGCATCAGCTCTCGCGCAAGGCGTTTGCCTTCATGCCGGTGGTTGTTAGGCCAGGTATTCGCTCTCTCCAGTCTAGGTTCGAACGTCGAACGTTGTTGCCCGCAGAGGGCGGCTGGTTGCTAGCACGCAGGCCGAAGATCAACCGACAATCGATGTGCATGATTGGAATGCTCCGCTAGGCATTCTTCGCGGCACAGGCAAGCATTGCATCTCCAATCTTAGGTTGGTTGCGCGCAATGAGCGCGTCACCCGCACCTTGGATGTCGCGTGCTTCCTTGTTTTGGCTCAGCTTTCGCTTGCCCACTAGCCGCGCGATCTCAATTTCAATGCCAACAATGGCACCCACCAGGTCTTCGATGTAATCGGGAGGCGCGTCCCCCATCTTCCACGGTTTTTCCTCTTGCGCCTCATTCGTTCGCGTGAGCTTCGCGATCACGCTACGCACGAATTTTTTATCGTCGCGAATGCGGATCCGACCATGGGCATGAACCACGACGTAGTTCCACGTTGGCACCTGTTTGTGGTGTGCATGTTTGCTCGGATACCAGCTTGGAGAGATATACGCATTGCCCGCGCTGAACACGACTAGGACTTTATCGTCGTCTGCAACTTCTTGCCAGACCGGATTGGCGCGCGCTACGTGCGCCTGGAGTACGCCAAATCCGCCTTGATCAACGACCAATTCGAACGGGATGTGATTAGCGTCGAGCCCACCTTTGCCGTGCGTGATAAGGGCACCGAAGGGATGGTGCGAGATCAACTCGTGCAAGACGTTGGGTTCAGCGACAGCGAATTGGGAAGGTATGTACATATCGATCTCAGGGAGCGGGTGCAGGGGTGCACTTGGCGCCGGCGGTGACGGCGGATCAGCCTAAAAACTAGCCTTCGCGGGTCGTGATGGCGACGAGAAGTCCAAGTGTGAGCATTGTTGCGCCTGACAGCCGGCCCATTAAACGCTGCTTGGTGGCTTTGCCAGCGCTGGACCCGACAATACGATGTGCGATCGCAATTGCGATCAGGTCAACGGTACTATTGAGCAGGACACACGTCGCGCCAAGCACGATGAACTGGGGTGCAAGCGCACGTTCTGCCGAAACGAAGTGCGGGATGAACGCGAGAAAGAACATCGCCGTTTTAACATTCAGTGCTTCGACGACAATCCCGTCCCGAAACACTTTCCAGCTTCCGCGGCTAGATAGGACTATTTGATCAGGCGCAGAGGCGTCCGATACAAGCATGCGGATACCAAGATAAATCAGATAGGCCGCACCGATATATTTTACGGTGCCGTAAGCCAGTGCCGATTCGGCGACGATGACTGATAGGCCGAGCGCTGCAGCGAAAACATGAAACATTCCGCCGACTGAAGCGCCCAGCGTTGACGCAATGCCTTCGGTCTTTCCGCCGGCAACGGTACGTGCGACGACATAGGCGATTCCCGGACCGGGAATGACAGCGAGTAATGTGGCTGCAATAAGAAAGGTAACGGATGGAAGCATTTCAGTTCATTTTCTCTACGGGATATGGATGCCAATCTGTCTAGACTCAATGACTGCGTCGGGCATCATGACGCCAAGCTCTTGTATCAGCTCCTCACCGGCCGCACGGAGCGCAGTCAGGGGCATCTCAGGTAAGCTTTCCAAGACAAACCACATCTGCGTGGCGTTTGCGTCCAATCTTGTCCTCAGTCCTTGCCGCCAGTTCCACCGCCGGCAGGTCACGCCAACGTCATCACGCCACACCACCTCGCCGGGCTCGGGTGACTCGGTTACGGGCGTTCCGTCTTTTAAAGTGTCGAAGTCTTCGGTTCCATCTGCGATGACCAATCTAGGCATTCCGGCGTAAGCCTCGAAACTTTCGCCGCCAACGGGAAGGGCGTACTTTAGGCTGATCGCGTTGTACAGGTCGACGATCGGATCGATGCTTGGCAAGGTACCCGTCTTTAAGACCCGTTTGCGCAATGCCCCGGCCGAACATGGCGTTCGCTGGGGTTTTGCGCCGAACTTCCTGAAGAGGTCGTCCCACGCGCTAAGGTGGGCATCTCCCCAAACCGGACCGCCCGCGGTCAGGCTTTTACACGCTTCATTCAGCGATTCGCGAGCAATATTCAGATCGATGATCGGCGAGCCAAGAACGCTGATGCTCAGCGCACGAAAGCCTGGAGCGAGCGCAGCGACATCGGGCGCGATTGACGGAAGGACAAAGACCATGGAAGATGCGCGAGTGACTAATTCAGACCATGATAACGACCAATGACCAAGAAAGTCAATATATCGACTTTGTCCGGCTCCGGCACCGAGGCTGTTACCGAAGCTGTCGCAACGCGGCTGAGAGAGTTCCGAAAAAAGCAAAAGCTAACCCTGGATGCGCTGTCTCTTCGTTCAGGTGTCAGCAAAGGGATGCTAGTCGAAATTGAGAAGGGCACGGCTAATCCAAGTATCGCGATCCTCTGCAAAATATCGGCAGCGCTTGGAGTGTCGGTCGCGGACATTGTGAACGTCGCCAGTTCGCCTTCAGTACACCTTGTTGCGAAAAAAGACATTCCGACCTTATGGACTGGACCGATGGGCGGCTCAGCGAGACTGCTTGCAGGCACGAGCGGGCCGAACATGATCGAGTTGTGGCGCTGGGAAATGCAACCAGGCGAGCATTTTGAATCAGCAGGTCATCCCTCAGGAACCTTTGAGCTGCTTCATGTCGAAAAAGGAGAGCTCCAACTTGTCGTTGCAGACACCGAATGGCTGATCTCTTCGGGGTGTTCAGCAATAGCCAAGACAGACGTGCCACATCAGTATGCGAACACAGGCAACGCGAAGTTGATCTTTACGATGACCGTTGCTGAGTTACATTGATTAACATAGACAGTGGTCCGATCTTTGGTGCTAGGAGGCTTGAAGGGTAAGGCGGAAGGAGACATTGAGGAGATGTTGCAAATAACTTCAACGCTATCGAATTCAACAAACGGAAGGCGCGACCCTCAGCATCGGGCGGGTGGGGCTAAGGTATGCTAAGCCGCCGGGACCGCTTGCTGCTCGACTGGTGCGAAGGCAAAAACGCATCGTTGGCTATCGGGCCGCAACGGTGATGGCCTCGGCATCCGATGCATCTTTCATACCTCTAAACCTGAATAGCTTGACGAAACTGCGCCGGCTCGGTCTTGTCGCGGCCGCCGATCAGCACGACCGTATCCATCAGCTGAGGGCGGATCATCTCCGCGGTATCCATCGATATCAGCTTGCGCAGGTACATGCTGGTCGGCTGCTAAAAACTCTCATGGATGGAAATGGTCGGGTAATTCATCGGCAAGCTGCCAGCAGCATCACGTCGTGCTCGACCGCGTCAATCAATTGCGGCGCGTCGCCGTGGCACGGGCTGTAGGCATCGCCGTTGTTGGAGATGCCGATTACTGGGCGATCCACTGCTTCGTCGGTGTAGCCCGCCCCTTTGTTAAAAGGCTTCGCGCAAGGACAGGGAGAAACGGCCGTCACCATAATTGGCGAGACCTTTACGGGCTCCGGTGACCGGTGCGGCGAGCTAATCTTCTGGTTTGGACATGGAGAAATCCGGCGTAATCATGAGTGAAAAGGAGACGGCATCTGCGCAAAACAGTACTGCGCACACGCATTATTGGGAGAACGTGCTGGGTCATTATGGAAAAGGCCGGACAGTAAAAAAGCTGCTTTGAATATCTTCAAACAACAAAAATTTTTCTGTTTAACCAAAACCTGATTGTGCGCCAACGCCAACTGACTCGGATTACAACAGGACCGTGGGACTCTTCACAAGGCGCTTAGCGATTGCCGGCGGCTTCACCCTCGATGTCTGCCGCAAACTTCTGCAACAGCCGCACCAACTCCTCGAAATCCTGTTCCTCCCACCTCGCGAATATTACCCGCCCGAGGCGTTCCCGTGCGACATCCACGGCATCGGTCATGGTCTTGCCTTTCGGCGTCACGATCGCTTCCCGCACGCGACGGTCTTTGGCGCCTTCCTGGCGCTGGACCAGGCCCAGGCTTTCCAGCTTCGCAACCTGCCGGCTGACGGTCGTGTAGTCGCGTCCGACACGGTCGGCAAGATCCACCACCCCGATCGGCCCGAGCCGCTCGATGCCCACCAGCAGCGGAAATAAGGCGCGGTCGAGCGATATACCGGCTTCCCGCACCATCGCCTCGTCGCGCTGCGGACGGTTCATGACACTGACGATGCTAAGCAGCGCACCGTGCAACGCCCGCAGTTCCGCCGATATATGTGTATCTTGCACATTTTTCTTTGATGACATAGTATTCACTCCAGTTACGTGCATATTACACATATTGGAGCCGTCAATGACACAGCACTTTTCCTGCGACGTACTGATCTGCGGGGCCGGCGCGGCCGGCCTTACGCTCGCGATCGACCTGGCGCGGCGGGGAGTTTCGTTCCGCCTTGTCGAGAAGATGGAAGGCCCTTTCCGCGGTTCCCGCGGCAAGGGCATCCAGCCACGAACGCAGGAAGTCTTCGAGGATCTGGGCATCCTTGACCGTGTCGTCGCGGCCGGCGGCCTGTATCCACCCCAGCGGGAATATTGCGCCGACGGCAGCTACGCCGAGTCGCTCGTCATGGTGAATGAAGCCCCGACGCCCGCGGAGCCCTATCACCTCCCGCTGCTGGTGCCGCAGTTCCTGACCGAGGGCGTGATGCGCGAGCGCCTGGTCGAACTCGGGCATCGGCCAGTGTTCGGGTACGAGTTGGTCGGCTTCGAGCAGGATGAGGGCGGCGTGACGGCTCGGCTCGCGAGCCCGGCGGGCGGGGAGGTTGTTCGTGTGCGCTATCTGGTCGGCGCCGACGGTGGCCGCAGCCTCGTGCGCCACGCGCTGGGCATCGGCTTTCCCGGCAAGACGCTGGGCGTGCGCGCGGTGGTGGCCGATGTTGTCCTGAGCGGGCTGGGGCGCGAGGCCTGGCACCGTTTCAACGAGGGGTCGATGGATGCACAGATGTCGCTGTGCCCGCTCGCCGGAACCGATCTGTTTCAGTTACAAGCGCCGATTCCACTGGAAGGCGACGTTGACCTCTCCGCTGAGGGACTCACCGCTATGGTGGCCGGGCGCACCGGTCGTGACAACATTCACATTCACTCGGTCTCGTGGGCGTCAGCGTTTAGCATGAACGCGCGGTTGGCCGATCGCTATCGCATCGGGCGCGTGCTGCTAGTCGGCGACGCTGCACATGTTCATCCGCCGACGGGTGGCCAAGGCCTCAATACCAGTATCCAGGACGCCTACAACCTCGGTTGGAAGCTTGCCGCGGTTGTTGAGGGTGCATCCGGGACGATGCTCGATAGCTACGAGCAGGAACGGCGACCGGTTGCGGCGGACATGCTCGGTCTTGCGACGAAGCTGCTCGATGCTGCGAAGCGGGGCGAGATGCGGCGCGGGCGCGAGGTCCATCAACTCGACATCGGATACCCCGAATCGCCGCTCGCGTTCGAGAAGCCTGAACGCGCCAACGTCCTGTTCGCAGGCGACCGAGCGCCGGACGCGCCGATCATTGGCGCCGCGGGCCAGCCGACGCGCCTGTTCGAGCTCTTCAAGGGGCCGCACTGGACGCTGTTGGGCTACGAGGTTCAGCGTCATCTCGTGCCACCGCGGCCAGGACTGCACATCCATACCGTCGGTGCGCACGGCGATCTCCTTGATGATGGCGGCCACTTCCACGAAGCGTACGCACTGGCGTCCGGAGATTGGGCGCTGGTGCGCCCAGATGGCTATGTGGGAGCCATTGTCGCGTCCGACGATATCGAAGCGCTAGAGCGTTATCTGTGTGCCGTTGGCCTGGTCGGGGAGGGTCGAAGCAATGCCTAACACTTCCTTGCGCGCATGGGCCACCCCCTAACCATGGGCGCCTTCGTCCTCATGGCGGGAACGAGTGCCGTAATGTTCTTCGAATCTGACAGGACAATGATGGGACAGTGAGACGGCGCGACCATCATAGCTTGTACTCGTTTTGTATTGCTGATTTGCTTCAGCTATTTAGCGCTCTCGCCTGCAATGGTGTCCCCAAAAATGCAGTGGTAGCGTTGCATATTGACAGCACCTCAGCGAGCCGCCGTCTTGTGCGTTGGAACGAACATTTGAGTGTTCGGATGGTTCAAAAAAGCTTGCGGAATCCGCTCGCCGTCGCAGGCAGGAGGTTCGTGATGTAAGTCGATCACAAGATTGAGTTTGCGCCAGGTCCAGGGAGCCCAACGTCATGCGTCTCCCAAAGCGATTCGTCTTACCGTGGACACTCGGTTGGAGCACCTGTGTCAGGACGTGATGGGGGCAGTGAAATGTTGCATTTGGAAATGCGGCCTAAGTCGGGAACACTGATGGGGGACTTCATGAAGAGGCAACGCATTCATAGAGCCTTCGGCGTGGCTGTCGGTAGATGGCAAACCTGACTGATAAACAAAGCGGTTTCTATCGAGAAATCGGGAAATTTCTGCAGCCTGACACGGATATGGGTCTCGGGAGGGTGCCGTTGGGACGCGCCTCTTCACGGAACCAGATCGTGATATCGTGAGGAGCCGGATGGCGCCTTGCGCAGCCTCGCGGGGTACGCCCGTCGGTATATCGCCAGTAGTGACGGCGACCTCCGCTTCCAGATCGACGCCCCACGTCTTTTCTGCAACCTCGATGTCGTCGAGAAGCCCGAGGCAGATATCTGTCCCCGCTGATACATCAGCGGATTGTGATAGAGGAATGCGCGCATTTCGGCTTTGCAAGCCTTGCGTACCAGCTCAGCATGGGAAAGGTAGGCGAGCCCGTCGCACCATTGATAGGCCCTGGGCAAAGGCCTCATCGCGACTTCGAGCGAGAACCGTTGTGTTCCCGCTGTGTCTCCGTATTCCAGTTTCTCGTATCGCTGCGTCAGTTCTGCCGCCAGCATGTCCCAGCTGTCCAACAATTGCTGCATGGTCGTTGTGACTTCCGGTAGGGGAAGCGCAAGCGTCAGTGTGCTGTCGACGATCACCAATTGTCCGTCTTGCGTGCCATCTTTTAACGATGCCAGTTTCATGAAAATACCTGTTCGGAATGAGATAAAAGTAGGTGTTGGCTCTTGCCGAACCAGTGTTCGAGTGCGTCGGCCGTAGCAGCGATCTCCAACGCGCAATGGCAGACATCGAACACGTAACGGTTGGGGCGCAGAACGAGGGCAACGATTTCCTCCCGCTTGAGCTATTGAGTGAGCGGTTCATCGAGGTCCGGGACAAGTACTACGTTCAACAATGAAAGCCGTCGCAGTATGCTCGGGTCGAGCCGATGTATAACGTCGGACGGCGCAAGCAGGCAGAATCGTCCGGCGACACGATCGTCAAGCCGCACCCCGTCCATCAGCAGCGATTGACTGAACACTTTGCCTACGTGGTTCCCTTTCCGGAATGCACGCCCAGTCCGAGTGCGGGGGTCGGGAAAGCGAAACGGTAACCTTCGGATCGAAGGCGTGCACCGCGTTCGGCTGCGGCTGATAGTGCGGTTTCCGAAATGACTCTTACCAAGTCGACTGCGAGCCGGATGAACTCGCGGGCATGGGGTTTGTGTTCACTGCCGCAGGTCGCGAGAAAAGCCTCAGCTTTATCGGGCAGACGTAACGCGAGTGCAATTCCATGCCTGGTTGAAAGCATCCCTGATTCCTGCGTCGCTATCGAGGCTAGAAGATATGGGGTGCCCATGTCATTGAAGGCTTGACAGCCGCGTTTTTTGGAACCGGGGCAGTGCTGTCATGGGAGTCGTTGTCATCTCAACGGGCCTCGCAACCGGCACCGTCACCGTAGTCACGGCGGTGACCTCCGTTCAGTGCGCAATCACCGTTGGTATGGCTCGTGTCTTTCCGATCGAGAAGTTGGCACGGCACCAATGGTTTGGTGGTGTCGACGGCAACATTAAGATCTTGGATAACCGCTGCGTTACGCGATTCCCCGAAAGCACAAGGAATCGAAGCTGACAGCTGGGCCAACCAGCGGCTTCGCGCGGCGATTGAACTCCGGTTTGGCACTCGATATGCTCGCACCCATGTCTGGAAGATCGCGACTGATCTCGAAGTATCGCATTTGATTCGTAAAGCGCGTCGTTAAAGGAGAGCGCGATTGAACATTGCTGGGCGACGGATGCAAACGCATGCGTGGGCGGCGGAGACCGGCAAGGGGCAAAAGTCGACCATGAACAGCCACTCGCGGGCCGTTTCGGTGCAGCATTCGGATGTCGGCTCGACCCTGCCTCCGGTCATGTGATTGAGAGAGACATGAATTCCATCATCAGCGACGCCGTCGTTCAAGTACTTCAATTTGACATCTCGGTCATGTCTCGATTAGGGTCTTTCCCTATCGGGGAGGCCGGTAATCTGCCGTTAAAGGCACTAGGAGCGTCTCTCGCGCGCACATTTCAACAAGCCGGCTTCGGGGCGTCGTACGAGGATCGCTTATTCGTCGTCAGCCCGGCGTGCAATCTACCTAGCGTCGTGGTCAATCGTCGATTTGAGCGTGGCATGTGGGGTCTAGATGACTACGCCTTCTCAGCAATTTCCCAGCGCCAAACCGTTGGTTGGCGATACGACGGACATGTCCTCTAACCCCTTCGAACACACACTGCTGCGTACGCTTGCCGATAACGTACCGCATCGCATCTACGCGAAGGATGTGCAGGGCCGGTTCATCTTCGCCAACTGGGCAGTGGCTCGGGGCATGGGTGTGTCCCACCCCGCCGATCTGCTCGGAAAGACCGATTTCGACTTCTATCCACTCGAACTGGCGAGCGAGTACAACCGACAGGAACAGGAAATCTTAAAGCACGGGCGCTCGCTCCTGAATCAGGAAGAGCGTGCCAGATACCTGCTGCTTAAAAAGGAAGCTTGGCTGATCACGACAAAGGTAGCGGTGCGCGACGACGCCGGCCGGATCGTCGGGCTGGTGGGCCTCAACTACGAGGTCACTGTGCAAAAGGCGGCCGAACTGGCGCTGCAGGCTGCTCACGCGCAGGCAGCGGAGGCAGCAGTTCGGCTGCAAGCCACTGTCGCACGGCTTGACCTAGAAGTGAAAGAGCGCCAACGCTTCGAACAGGAGCTGCGCCATCAGGCGATGCACGACACCCTCACCGGTCTGCCCAACCGGGCGCTGTTGATGGACCGGATTGAACAAGCGATTGAGCTCGCGCGACGCAGCGATCAGTCTCTCACGCTGCTGTTCCTGGATCTCGATCGATTCAAGCTCGTCAACGACAGCCTCGGCCACGCGGCCGGCGACGAACTGCTCCGTGTCGTGACGCGGCGGATCGGCCGCTTGATGCGCGCGGGCGAGACGGTCGCCCGCCTCGGGGGCGACGAGTTCGTCTTGTTGCTGCCCAATCCCATGTCTGCGGAGATGCTCGCAAACTTGACCAACCGCCTGTCCCGAGTCGTGGCCAAGCCGGTGCTCGTCGCCAATCGCGAAGTGTCCGTCACGTGCAGCGTGGGCTACAGCGTCTATCCCCAGGACGGCGGGAACGCGACCACGTTGCTTAAGCATGCCGACGCCGCGATGTACGGTGCTAAAGAAGACGGTGGAAACCGGGTGCGGCGCTACACACCCGACTTGAGCTCGCACGCCGGCGAACGACTGGAGGTCGAGACCCAGTTGAGGCTTGCACTGCAACGCGGCGAGTTCCTGTTGCACTACCAGCCGCAGATCGAGATCGCCAGCGGGCGTATCGTCGGCGTAGAGGCGCTGGTGCGCTGGCAGCATCCGGTACGCGGATTGGTGCCTCCGATGCAATTCATCCCGCTCGCCGAAGAGTCGGGGCTGATCGAGCCGATTGGCGAATGGGTGCTGCGCACTGCTTGCGCCCAGGCTGCAGCGTGGCAGCATAGCGGATTGCCGGCTCTGCGGGTGGGTATCAACGTCTCGGCGCGCCAGTTCCGCAATCCCGCGCTGGAATCGGTGGTTGCGCAGGTGCTCGCCGAGCACGGGCTTGCCCCCGAGCAGTTGGAACTAGAAATCACTGAGAGCCTGTCGATGAAGGATCCGGAAGAAAGCATGCGCATCCTGGCTAGCTTTGCGGCACTTGGCATCAGCATTGCGATCGACGACTTCGGCACCGGCTACTCGAACCTTGCCTATCTGCGCCGATTCCCCGTGCGTCGCATCAAGCTGGATCGCTCGTTCGTCAGCGAACTCGGTTTGAAATCGAGTAGCCACGCCATCGTCGAGGCGATCGTCGCGATGGCTCATAAACTCGATCTGCAGGTCGTCGCCGAGGGAGTTGAGACTACCGAGCAGCGCGACCAATTGCTGCGCTATGGCTGCGACGAGCTGCAGGGCTACTGGTTTTCGCGGCCAGTCGATGCCGCCACGTGCGAGGCTCTGCTGCAAAAGCAATGCGAATTTGAGCGTGGTTCGTACACGGATGCAGCCGTTTGCCGGGCGCTCACTGGGTGACGATTCGAAGGTGTCGATTGCAGTCATACGTCCGGACTCAGTGTCAGGCGCAAGCCTTGTCTGTCGTGGAATCTGCTGGGCGGGGCGGTAAGCTTGTTGCATATGTCGAAATCATTGATCGTCCATTTCGGATGACTATCTATAACGTCGTCAGAGCGAGTGGTTGGCTGGGAAAGGGGCCGCTTGATGCGGATTGCTTCGGCACATTAACCACGATTCCAGTGGTCCACGACTGGTTTGACGAACCGGAGACTGGAACAATCGTGGTACCCCATTAGCGCCAATTGCTGGCGTGCACTATTCAATCCTTCTAGCTCGTATCATCGGGATGGCATTTGCGAGGTAAAATAACGCATTCGTCATTTACATCCTTTGGGAAGTAGCGTTTTCATGACCCAGTCGCCGCCCGCATCTCCATCAGGCAAGCATGCCCCCATTTAATCCGGAGACTGCGCGCGTCTGATTGGCGACTTGGCCGATGATGACGCCGTGCATGCAAGTGGGCATCGGACCGTGCCCCGGCGACCGGACAAGGTTGAACTGGCGGTCCTCACGGCGCTAGCCGACACCTACGGCTCCGAAATTTTGCACAACGCATCGCTTGGCTACTCGCTGCGCGTGTTCGCCCGGTATGGTGGCGTGGCATTCGTCCAGCGCGTCTTGTGGGGCGAGTCCGCGTCCGATGTGCAGCTCGCCACAACGCTCGGCGTTCACGCAGGTCACGCTCGTCTTCAGCGACGACCTTATGGCCGAAGCGAACGACATCCTCGCCGGGTTCAGGCTGCGGCCGCCGGGCGAACCGACGTCAAAGCAGGCCGAGCGTGGCTGAAAACACTACCCCCTACCGGCTACACCACGAAAGATCTCGCGGCCGTGCGCGCGTATGTGCAGCGCGCGGCACCCGCAATGGCCGGGTGGCCCTATTACGACCTACAGTTTTGCGGCGACGCCGTCGGTAATGGAGCGACACCTTCGCACATGCGGAAACGTCAGACGCACACTGATTGATTCACGCCTATCGACTCGGCCAAACAGGAAGGCCTTGAGCGGGAACTCTGCTGCTCAAGAGGCACTCAATAGGACCGGCAGCCCATCGACGTCGAATGAAACGAACATGCCCACGGTTCCCGCTTTGATCGATTCCACCATTTTGTTCAAAGGCGCTTCCGCGTTTTCGGAACTGGGTGCGTGCCCGTTTTTGCCCGAGAGCGCTGCTACGAAGACGATCGTCCAGTCCTGAAGGACCTGCCGGGATTCCTCGAGCAATTCGTCAAATCCGCCTAGTTCCTCTGGCGTTTTGTCGAGGCATGCCAACGGCGTCAGGGCCCCGCCAACACCTGATTCAAAACGGGTTCGCTGCTCCGGCGTGCAGTCCTCGGGCAACTCCACTCGGGTGAAAACGAATAACAACCGCTGAGGCTGCGCTTGCTGCCGCGCGGCAGTGACCAGGTCCTCAAAACTCGAAATACTCGTACTCATGTTTGTACCTCCTTATGGCAGGACGCCGGTATGGGCGCCGCGCGGTGGTCAACCGCTCAACCGCGGTTGACTTGTCCGTCCAAGCGAGTCCGCCGCACGCCCGATTGGTAGAGCAGGATAAGGGATACCCAGACAATTCCATAGAGCAACATGAAGCAACTCGAGCGCAGGCCGAACCAGTCGAGGATGACGCCGAAGAGGACCGGTAGCAGAAAGCCGCCCAATCCACCCGCCAAACCAACAATGCCGGTGACCACACCCATTTGCTCCGGAAAATCGTCAGCGACATATTTGAAGGTGGACGCCATGCCGAACGCAAAAACCGCACCGAGGATAAACAACAATCCAATAAACACAGGCAGCCCCAGGTGAATATGGAAGCTGCGCGGGCCATTGATCGTGCTCACGATAAAGGCCGTATCCGGGTACGACAAGAGGAACAGGCATACCCATGCTACCCACAATCCCCACCACGTCACCTTGTGCGCGCCGAACCGGTCAGAGAGGCTGCCGCCGAGCGCCCGTAATACCGACCCGGGAAGCGAGAAGCCTGCTGCCAATGCTGCAGCGGCAACAACTGACAGACCGAACTCACCCTTCAGGTACTGGGGAATCCATAGCGACAAGGCAGTGAAGCCACCAAAACAAATCGAGTAGTACTGGCAGTACTTCCAGACCTTCGGGTCTTTCAACACGAGGAACTGCTTGTACAAAGAGCCCGACGTCTTGTCGGCGCCCGGATCGGGTGCGGACCCCAGCCAGAAAATAACCGCGGTGACCAGCAGCGCCAACGCGTAGATCTTCGGGACGGCTCTCCAGCCGTAGGCTGCCTGCAGCGATGGCGTGATGAACAGATTCACCGCAGCGCCGACCGTGCCAGCACCGAAAAATCCCATCGCGAAGCCGCGTTTTTCAGGGGGAAAGAAGCGGGCGACGTAGGGCGTTCCCACCGCAAACGATGCGCCGACGGCGCCGAGAAACAGTCCGATCGCAACGAACTGCCAGAACGCCGTCGCAAAGGAAATCAGGAACACCGGGATGGCACAGAGAACCAGCAATACCGTCATGACCAGGCGACCCCCGAAACGGTCGGTCCAGATGCCGAGCGGCAAACGCAACAACGCGCCAGTCAGAACCGGTGTTGCTGTCAGCAGCCCGAACTCGGTGCTGTTCAGGTTGAGATCGGTTCGTAGCTGGATGCCGATTACGCCGAACATCATCCAGACCACGAAGC
The DNA here is from genome assembly GCF_051615025.1 of Caballeronia sp. DA-9. Classification (NCBI taxonomy): domain Bacteria; kingdom Pseudomonadati; phylum Pseudomonadota; class Betaproteobacteria; order Burkholderiales; family Burkholderiaceae; genus Caballeronia; species Caballeronia sp. DA-9. Next base: position 83,423 of record NZ_CP195132.1, read on the forward strand.
AGACCATGAAGGCCAGCGTGGTGACACATAACACCAGCATCGGACTTTTTCGTGAGGCCATAGCTGCTCCAGATCAGGATGCCCAGAGTGCCGGCTGGCACTCGGGCGCGATCAATTGGCACGGAGTTGAAGGAAACTTTCAGAGGCAACGCCCGGAGCGCTACTGCAATAGCAGGCCGGGGCGTACATCCAGAGTGATGCCGCGCAGATCGGCGCTTGCCGCCAGCAGCGTCAGATATTGCTGAATCGACTTATGCCTGACATGCTCAAGAAGATAACGTCCGATGGTTTCCCGTACTGCTTCGAACGGCAGCGCGAGCCCCTCGATCCGGCGCTCCACGAACACGATATGAAAGCCATACCGCGTGTTGACAAGCCCCGTCAGCAAGCCAATCTGCCTGCTGTCGAAAATTGCCTTCTCGAATTCAGGTACGCTCTCGCCGCGGGTCAACTGACCGAGATTTCCGCCGACCTGAGCGGACGGGCAGTTTGACAAGGTCGTGGCAAGCGTCTCAAACCGATCAGGGTGCTGCACGAGTTCTCGATGCGCCTCTTCCGCGCGGGCGCGAACCTGGGTCATGGCGGCCTTGTCTGTCAGCGCAAAGAGGATGTGGCGCACAAAGACCAGGTCCGGACTGCGAAACTTCTGCGAATTTGCCGCGTAGTAGCGCTGACATTCCTCATCAGATGGCACGGGAGTCGCACATTCCAGTTCCAGCAGGCGGTCGGTGACCTGATCATCGAGTTCGGCGTGCGCCACAAGCAAACCCATCGTCGCGGCTCGCTGTGTGAGCAACTCACGCACCACCAATGCCAGACGCGCGGCCCTGTCTGGATCGGATTCGTTCAGGTGGGACGCAGATTCGGTATCAATTGCAGCTGCATCGATCAGGACGCCGTTGACACTGAGTTCGACCAGGTCTGATACCGCCGATGCGTCAATCGTGTTTGAAGACATGTGATGTTCCTCGCGTTAGCGCTTACGCACGATCTGGTGCGGCCGAAACAAATAGGCTACGGTTGCCATGCCACTCCAGATATGAACAAGACGCGTGAAGGGAGAAATGAGGAAGATCGTGAAGCCCAGCACAATATGAATTTTGTAGACGAGCGGCACGGGCACAATGAGATCGGCGACGGATTGAAACGTGACGATTCCTTTGACATAGGTGCTCAGCGTTTCGAACATGACCCCGTCCATGTGGGCTAATGAAAGTGGGACGGTGGAAAGTCCGAGCGCAAGCTGCAACCACAATATGAGCAGGACCAGAATATCCGCGTGCGCGCTGTTGATGCGAATTCGCGGGTCCGATAGCCGTCGATACAGCAAAATGGATAAGCCGATGATTGCAACGATGCCAGCACTCCCGCCCGCAGCCATTGCAATGAATTGATGCTGCGAGGCGTTCAGGAACGGCGAAACCATCCAGTGCGGCGCCAGAAAGCCGGCAAAATGACCGCCAATGACGATCAGTACACCGATGTGAAACAGATTGCTTCCAAGACGTAGTTGTCGGCGTCTGAGCAGTTGCGAGGAATCGCTCTTCCAGGTGTACTGTTCCCGATCGAAACGGATCAGGCTGCCAAGCAGCCAGATCGCGAGACAGATATAGGGATAAATGCCAAACAAAAATGAATTGATGAAGTGCTGATTCATGAGGCATCTCCAACGAGAATCTTGCTTGAATACGGTAACCAGTTTTGCCGGGCTACCGCGACGGTCTCTTGTCGTAAAACTGGATAGACTGAGGCTGTGCCGAAACCGGGGCTGGCGCACCCAGGAAGCTGACGGGTTTGTCCTGCCACTCGCGATCGAGCGCCTCGCCATCGATCGCCGGGTCTGGAACGTGCACGGGTGGTGTGACGTCCAGCGGCGGCTCGCCGGCGAGCGGCAACAAAGCGGCTACCACCGCGAAGTAGACGCTGCCGCGCTCGGCGAGCTTCGTCGCAATTTGCCGGTTGATGTCGGCAATTTCAGCGAGCAGCGAGCGGGCCTTCGACGGTGTTTCCTTCGCGAGGAATTCCAGGAAGACGGGGAGATAATCAGGCAGCTCGCCTCTGCCTAGAAACAGCCCTTTTGCTTCGTACATCGCCAGCAAATCGACCATGGCTTGACCCCGCTCGCGTGACTCGCCATGCACATGTTCGAACAGGTAAAGCGACATTGCCCGCCCACGATCAAACGTTTCAACGTAGTCTTCCTGCAAGTCCAGCAGCGGCCGCGACGCCAACTGGTTGACCAGCGCGATCAACGCGTCACGTGTGGCAGGGGCGAAGGCCCGATGACGTGTCACTGAAGTACGAATCTCCGCCAGCCCCTCAATGAGAGACTCGTCTGGATAGTCGAGCAGCGCGCTCAACATGCTGAAGATCAGTCCGTTGTTGTCCATTACTCACCCGCCGCGCGAATTGGAATTGTCTTGCGATCCTTGCCGATGCCCTTGCGGCCGCCGAACAAACTGGTTTCGGTCGTGCCATCGGAACACCCATTGCCAAACGAGAAGCCACACGATGCGCGCAGGTCGAATGCATCTTCGGCATATTCTCGATGCGCCGTCGGGATGACAAAGCGGTCCTCGTAATTGGCGATCGCAAGGTAGCGGTACATCTCGTCAACTTGTGCGCTGGTCAGATCGACTTCGGCGAGCAGTTCGGGACTTTCGCGACGCTCGACGTGGCGCTCGCGCATGAACGCGCGCATGGCGAGCATTCGTTTGAGAGCGAGGCGCACGGGCGCTTCGCGTCCCGCCGTCAGCAGGTTGGCCAGATAGCGGAGCGGGATGCGCAGCGAATCGACGTCGGGGAGCAGTCCTTTCATGCCGAGGCGGCCATCGTTGGTCGCCGAGTTGATCGGCGACAGGGGAGGGACGTACCAGACCATCGGTAAGGTCCGGTATTCGGGGTGCAACGGGAAGGCGATCTTCCATTCCATCGCCATCTTGTACACCGGCGAATGACGCGCCGCTTCAAGCCAGTTGTCCGGCACGCCATCGCGAGCGGCCTGCTCACGCACAGCCGGATCGTTCGGATCGAGGAAGATAGAAAGCTGTGCCTCGTACAAATCTTGTGGATCCGCAACCGATGCCGCTTCCTGGATCCGGTCGGCGTCGTACAGCAGGACGCCGAGGTAACGAATTCGCCCGACGCAGGTTTCAGAGCACACCGTCGGCTGGCCAGCCTCAATGCGCGGATAGCAGAAGATGCACTTCTCTGACTTGCCGCTTTGCCAGTTGTAGTAGATTTTCTTGTAGGGGCATCCCGACACGCACATGCGCCAGCCTCGGCACTTGTCCTGATCGATCAGGACGATGCCGTCTTCCTCGCGCTTGTAGATCGCGCCGGAAGGACACGAGGCGACGCACGCAGGGTTCAGGCAGTGCTCGCAGAGTCGCGGCAAATACATCATGAAGGTGTTCTCGAACTCCCCGTAGATGTCCGTTTGCACCTGGTCAAAGTTGTAGTCCTGCTTACGCTTTTCGAATTCGCCGCCGAGAATTTCTTCCCAGTTCGGGCCCCATTCGATTTTCTCCATCCGCGCGCCGGTGATCAGCGATCGCGGCCGGGCAACCGGTCCAACCTTGACGTCCGGTGCGTCGTGCAAATGCGCGTAGTCGAAAGTGAACGGTTCATAGTAGTCGTCAATTTCCGGCAGGTTGGGGTTGCCGAAAATAGTCGCGAGCACACGCCACTTGCTACCGGCGCGAAGCTCGATCTTGCCGTTTGCCTTGCGTTTCCATCCACCGTTCCAATGGTCCTGGTTTTCCCAGTCCCTGGGGTAACCGATGCCGGGTTTGGTCTCGACATTATTGAACCACGCGTATTCCATCCCCTCGCGGGAGGTCCAGACGTTTTTGCAAGTGACCGAACACGTGTGGCAGCCAATGCATTTGTCCAGATTCATGACCATGCCGATCTGAGCGCGGATTTTCATTTTTTATCTCTCGACTTATCTCTTGACTCATCGTTGGCCATCGCAAGCGTCGGGGCGCCATGGGCGAGGGTGTGTTGATGACGCGCCGCTTCTGCCGGCGAGAGCACCGACGACGGGGTTGACTCATCTTTCCAGTCGACCGTGTTCATTTTGCGCAGGATCACAAATTCATCGCGATTGGAGCCGACCGTGCCGTAGTAGTTGAAGCCGTAGGAGAGCTGCGCGTAGCCGCCGATCATATGAGTCGGTTTAAGCATGACGCGTGTGACCGAATTGTGGATCCCGCGTACGCCGGTGACTTCGGAACCCGGCGTGTTGATGATCTTTTCCTGCGCGTGATACATCATTACTGCACCCACGGGAATGCGCTGGCTGACCACCGCCCGAGCGGTCAATGCTCCGTTCACATTGAAGGCTTCGATCCAGTCGTTATCGACCACACCAATCTTTCTGGCATCGATCTCGGAGATCCAGACAATGGGGCCGCCGCGCGAGAGCGTCAGCATCAACAGATTGTCGGTGTAGGTGCTATGAATGCCCCATTTCTGATGAGGCGTCAGAAAATTCAATGCTATTTCGAGGTTGCCATTCGAGCGGCTACCTTCCATGCCCACCGTACTGCGTGTATCGATCGGCGGCTTGTAGACGCACAGAGACTCGCCAAAATCGCGCATCCACGCGTGATCCTGATACAGCTGTTGACGTCCCGAAAGGGTGCGCCATGGAATCAGCTCATGCACGTTCGTATAGCTTGCGCTATATGAGACATGCTCGGATTCAATCCCACTCCATGTTGGCGACGAAATAATCTTGCGCGGCTGCGCCTGGATATCGCGAAAGCGGATTTTTTCGTCCTCGCGTGCGCGCGAGAGATGGGTGTGGTCAGTGCCGGTGAGTGCTGACAGCGCCTGCCAGGCTTTGAGCGCGACCGCCCCGTTGGTTTCGGGAGCCAGCGACAGGATCACCTCGGCCGCATTGATTGCCGAAAGAATTTGGGGCCGTCCGTGTGACACACCTTCTTCAGTGACGGCATAATTCAGTGCGCGAAGTTGATCAATTTCTTCGCCGGTTTGCCATGTGATGCCCTTGCCGCCGTTGCCGAGTGAATCGAGAAGAGGGCCGAGCGACGTGAACTTGCGATAGGTGTTCGGATAGTCCCGCTCCACGCTCACGACGCTCGCCATGGTCTTGCCTGGAACCGGATCGCATTCGTTGTGTCCCCAGTCGGCGATCCCATCGGTCTGTGCGATTTCCCCCGGGCTGTCATGCTGGAGCGGCGAGAGCACCACATCGTGCTCTAAGCCCAGATGACCTGCGGTCAATTCAGAGAACTTCTGCGCGATGCCCTTGTAGATTTCCCAATCGCTCTTGGATTGCCATGCGGGATCGACAGCAGCGGAGAGCGGATGGATGAACGGATGCATGTCGGACGTGTTCATGTCGTCCTTTTCGTACCAGGTCGCAGTCGGCAGAACGATGTCCGAATAGAGGCACGTGGTCGACATTCTGAAGTCGAGTGTCACGACCAGGTCGAGCTTGCCCTGCGGTGCTTTGTCGTGCCACTTCACTTCTTTGGGCAAGATCCCGGCGGTGGCTCCCAGGTCTTTTCCCTGCACGCCGTGCTCGGCACCGAGCAGATGCTTGAGGAAATACTCATGTCCTTTGCCCGACGAGCCGAGCAGGTTCGAGCGCCAGATAAACAGGTTCCTCGGGAAGTTTTCCGGTGCGTCGGGGTCCGCGCATGACATTTCAAGCGAGCCGTCCTTGAGTCCCTTCGCGACGTAGGCGGCGGCATCCGATCCGGCTGCTGCCCGGCCGACCTCAAGCGGATTGGTCTTGAACTGCGGTGCCGAGGGCAACCAGCCCATGCGCTCCGCCCGGACGTTGTAATCGATCGGGCTTTCGGCAAACTGACTGCTATCGACCAGCGGCGACAGCAGCTCGGTCACCTTCATGGTTTCATAGCGCCACTGGTCCGTATGCGCATAGAAAAACGACGTCCCGTTCATGAAGCGCGGCGGCCGGTGCCAGTCGGTTGCGAACGCAAGCGGCAACCATCCTGTTTGCGGACGAAGCTTTTCCTGGCCGACATAGTGAGACCAGCCGCCGCCCGATTTCCCTATGCACCCGCACATGACGAGCAGGTTGATGATCGAGCGATAGCTCATGTCCATGTTGAACCAGTGGTTCAGACCGGCGCCGAGGATCACCATCGATTTGCCCTCGGTCTTGTGGGCGTTGTCGGCGAATTCGCGCGCAACGGCGATGACCTCGTTGCGCTTGACGCCCGTGATTTTCTCCTGCCAGGCCGGGGTATAGGGCACGTCGTCGTCGAAGCTGGCTGCGACATTGGCGCCGCCCAGGCCCTGGTCTACGCCATAGTTGGCGATGAACAGGTCGTACACCGTGGCGACGAGCACATCGCCGTCGCGTGTTGCAACTTGACGGACACCGATGCGGCGCGGCAATACGCTGGCATGGCCTGTATGAGTAAAGTGCGTGTGTTCTACATTGCCGAAATACGGGAAGGCGACCTCGATCACCTCATGATGATCCTCCACAAACGACATCACCGGCCGAATCGGCGTGCCTTGTGCATCCTCTTCTTTTAGGTTCCATTTGCCGGCATCGCCGCCTTCCTTTTGGCCCCACCGAAACCCGATCGATCCAACCGGCGTCACGAGCTTTCCACTCAATTCGTCGATGGCCACCGTTTTCCATGCGGCGTTGTTATCTTGACCCAACGCGTCTTCGAATTCGTCCGATCTCAGCAGCCGCTCCGGCACGAAGTGCTCGCCTTGTTTAACGATACGAACGAGGAGCGGCATGTCGGTATAGCGTCGGCAGTAGTCCGCGAAATATGCGCTCTTGCCCGCAACGTGGAATTCCGTGAGCACGACATGGCCCATGGCAAGACCGAGCGCGGCATCGGTGCCTTGCTTCGGGTGCAACCAGATATCGCCGAACTTGGCGCCTTCAGCATAGTCCGGGAAGATCGATACGACCTTGGTGCCGCGATACCGCACTTCGGTCATGAAGTGTGCGTCGGGGGTACGCGTTTGCGGTACGTTGGACCCCCACATCATGATGAAGGTCGAGTTGTACCAGTCGGCCGATTCGGGAACGTCGGTCTGCTCGCCCCAGGTTTGGGGCGAAGCGGGCGGCAAGTCGCAGTACCAATCGTAGAAGCTCAGGTTGACTCCCCCAATCAGTGAGAGATAGCGACTGCCTGCTGCGTAGGACACCATCGACATGGCGGGTATCGGCGAAAAACCAACTATCCGATCCGGACCATGCCGCTTGATCGTGTGGATATTCGCCGCCGCGATGATCTCGTTGACCTCGTCCCAGCTTGAACGAACGAAGCCACCGAGACCACGGCGACGCGTATACGAGGCACGTGCTTGCTGGTCATCGACGATAGCGCTCCATGCTTGCACGGGCTCCAGCGTCAGTCGTTTTTCGCGCCACAACCTGAGCAGCGTGCTACGGATCAGGGGATATTTCAGACGGTTTGCACTGTAGAGGTACCAGGAATACGATGCGCCGCGCGCACAGCCTCGCGGTTCGTGATTCGGCATATCTGGACGGGTGCGCGGGTAATCGGTTTGTTGCGTTTCCCACGTGACGATCCCGCTTTTGACGTAGATCTTCCACGAGCACGAGCCAGTGCAATTGACGCCATGGGTGGAGCGCACGATCTTGTCATGCTGCCACCGTTGCCGGTACGCGTCTTCCCACCCGCGATCCTCCTGCGTGGTCATTCCATGGCCGTCCGAGAAGGTCGGTCTCGACGTGGAAAAGTATTTCAGGCGATCAACAAAATGGCTCATCTGATCTACTCCTCACGTTCGATTTGCGTGCAGTCTATGTGGAATTTATGCATTTCTCGTGAATCTTTTATGGTGCTATTAGCCCCCTCTTTGAAGAGACTACGGGGGAAATATGGCTAAGAAGGAGGGGATGCCTTGTTATTTTTCAGTAATCTATTTTGATTCGTATTGCGAAATGGATCCTGCTTCAGTTTCCGCACGCTCCAGATTCGGTCGTTTTGCCAGGCAGGTCACCTGCGCCTATTTCAACCAGTTCGCTGTGACCGAAACCTCGCGTGTAATCGATCACGTTGACGACGACCGGAACGAGCTTGACGAAGACAACCTGGCCTGGCTCGGCGGGAGGTGACATGTCCCATGCTGTCGGGAAACGCGCGAGGAGCCGGTCCATCGCATGCGCACTTTCTGGAGAATCATCTGCCAGTATGTGCGCGGTCGCAGCCATAGAGAGACCTCTGATCTGGTTCCAAACGTTGTATGCCATGGTTATCGTCATCGATACCTTTTCGCATCGCTGAATATTTTTGATTTTTTGACTGGTGCGCGCCGTGCCGAAGAAGAGGGTCAGGCCGTCGTTGGCGTAGCCAATCACGTTAGCCTGAGGATAGCCATCCTCACGTAGCGTTGCCAGAGACAGATCACGGCCTGATTCGATGATTTCCAATATGAGTTGCCTCTGCTTCGCATCCATGGATGTCTCTCCTTGCCTCGCGAAGCGGGTTGTGTCTCATCGATGGTCGTAGCTTCGCGCCACACCGGGCATGTTCGTTTGACCTAAGTCAAGTCGGTGCTGATCCGTTGTCAAAGGTGTGTTCGACGACAATTATTGATTGGAAACTCGGGCCGTATTATCTGCAGTCCCGGTTCAGACAGCGCTGCTCTGAGCATCAGCGCCGTAACGCCCTTGAAAAGGAAACTGGTGATGCGACCAACATGTGCAGCGTGCCGATGTCCCTGTGATTGGTCGCAAGCAGTCAGTGACGCCAGCCGTGTGGCCGAGCATGCACGTGGTCATACGGCATCGGGATGGATACGCTCATGGTGCTGACATTCCGGTCGATGATGAGGATGCCTCCCTTGGCTGGTGGTTTTAAGCAAACGTCACCGAAACCCGTTAGCGTTTAGCCGACACGCTGTCGTCAATCGTCCCGGGTGAGCAGGACTGGCTCGTCTATGCGCCGAAAACACCGGAAATCTACTATAAATTAGAATATGTCACAACGTGATTCAACGTAAAATAGTTCTTTCTGGGTAGTGGTTTTTGCTAACCAGGCTTGCCGTCTGCCCTTGGCGCAGTTAGATAGGGTGCATATTTCAGCAAATAAATAACCAGTGCCGCGAACCAGCATAGCGCCGCAGCGTCGATCCAGACTTGCGCCGTGCCGCCTCCTAGCCATGGTCCGAAGACGCGAAGAAGGCCTGCCGCGATGATTAATCCGTAGCTCACGATCTCTACCCAGCCCGCAACGAGCGGACGGCCAGTATGTCCGAGCGTCGTGCGGGTGATCATCGCAATGATGGCGCAGCCGATTGCGCCGACGCTGAACGCGTGGAGCGCAAGCGTTTGCGGCACGGCGCCAAGGGCCGCCAGCGCGAGCATGACGAACCCTGCCGGGATCCACGCATAGGCGACATGCAGAATTAAGAGAATGGGCCGCATTCCGGCTCGCCACGAGCGCCATCCCGCAACCCTGACGCCATGCACCACCGCCGCAGCGCAAGCGCATGCCGCGATCAGCAAGGGTGGCGTCTGGAGCGCATCCGCAAGAAAGGTGGCTATGACAACCGGTGCGGACAGGGTCTCGATAAGTTTCCAGCGATTTATTGAAAATCCGGGGATGGCGTTCGTCGTGAACATCGGTACGACGCGCCCCGCGATTACAGTCACGAATATAACCACGAGTCCGACCGCGGCGTATGCGTCGCGCAATGCGAGGTCGCCACGGCCTTGCCACGCCCACCAATGGAAAAGTGCGTTTAATACCCCGAAGAGCGCCAACGCAACAGGCAGGAATAAGTTGCGACGATTATTTGCGGCGATCAACACCCGCAACAACATAACGGCAACGATCGGCAGGAAGGCGGAATCCACGACTGCTGCGACGGGCTCCGGGCCGGTCCAGACCAGGACACGCCCAGCCGCCCAAAGGAGCCAGAGCCACGCGAGCGATGAGCCTCGTGGAGTGTCCAGCGAAGTCCACGCGCGCACGGCTGTAAGCAGAAAGCCCACCACGATTGCGGCAGCAAAGCCGAAGATCATTTCGTGAGCATGCCAGAGGAGACCACTCAAGGCTGCAGAACGACCTGCGACGGGATAGCCGTGAAGGGCGAAAATCCAGAACGCGATAGCAAGCGAGCTGAAGAAGGCCCCGCCAAGGTAGAACGGTCGAAATCCGAGTCGAAGCACTGGCAAGTCAGATGCTTCTTCGCGTGGTGGATCGGGGACCGGTTCGGTGACTCTCATTCCAGCTCCTACAAAACATGCATTCCATGTGAATTTTAATGTGTATTTGACTGAGAGCGGGAAAGTTCTTCGCGCTTCAATTTCGATTGCTGGCGGATGGAGTCGGCAAAACTTGATGACGACCGTCAATGGCGCTCGCTTGTCGAGCGACAAAGCAAGCGGTAACCGAGGACAATATATTGAGGGCTGTTCATTCGTTCGCCGTTCCACCGGATGAGGCATTTCAGCAGTCTGGGATGGGAATACACCGGTGACGATCGAACTCGACGATTGGTTTGCATAGCAAGCGAAGTATTTTGTTGGGCCGCGCGATTCGCTCGTCGAAAAATGCGAGGTAGTTGTTCAACGAGGTCCAGCGAGGAGGAAACCGGTTGGGTGCGTTGGCAGCACGACAAACGTTTCGGAGTGTATGTGTGTGGGTTTGCACGAATGTCGCGACATCGCGCCGATGTCGCCCTGGAGTTGCGGGAAGTGCGACTCAAAGATGGCAATGGTTTTTCGATCTTTCGCTCTGCTGCCCAACCGCTCCGTGATCGAAAACGTGTCGTATGACCTTGAAGCCGCGGGTCGTTCGGGTTGGGAGTGAGGGCACACCGGTTGGCCAGAAGGCGCTGTGGTCGGTCCTGGCGATCCATACCAATAACTCGGGACGATGCCTGCATATGTGTATGAGGCAGCCTGGGAGCGGCTTCAGCGCTCTGTATGCGAAAGTGTTCTGACGTGACAACGCCCTTCGCGACGAGAATCCAAGGGGCGTTTTTCATTCCTCCCGATAGCCCATGACGTCGGCGCAGCTATCGCAAAGCGGGTGCTTCGCCCGTGAGCCGAGCGGGGCATTCTTCGGCCTGTTCGACAGAATTGCGGGTTGGTGCGCGACCGTCGCAATCGTACCTGCTTGCACCACAGGCGTCCGATCGGGTACCGTATGCGTCGACACATCGCTGTTGAGAGGTCCGGGGCGCTAAAGAACTCGTTTCTTCCGGCACTCTGACATTTTGTAACGATTGTCCGGGAGGGATATCATGAACAAACAGGAGTTGGTTGATGCCGTCGCGTCGTCAACCGGAACGAGCAAGTCCGCAACGGGAGAAGCAATCGACGCGCTTATCGGAACGATCATCACGGCGCTCGTGAAGGGCGACACTGTCCAACTGATTGGATTTGGCTCGTTCGGCGTAGGCGCGCGGGCCGCGCGCAACGGGCGCAATCCGGCCACCGGCGCAGAGTTGAAAATTCCAGCTTCGAAGACTGTGAAATTTATCGCGGGCAAGGCGTTCAAGGATGCGGTGAATGGCCACAGGAAATAAGCCGGTCGTGTATCCGCATGAGATCATCCACTGAGCGACGTGCACGTCAAGTCGAGTACGTGACGAGCGACGGGTCAAAGCTTCGACTGAGTTCGCACGTTTGGAAACGATGCGAAGTCAAATTGCGGTGCCTGATTGCGGTATCGCATCAGGAGCAGACCAACACTACGAATATTCGAACGGAGACAAGGTGTGAAATGTCACCGTCGTATTTGTTGATCGATAGGCACGTGACTCGTCTCCAATATCAGAGAGCACAGAGAGTCGTTGAATCAATTTGGGCGTGGACGATTTGTGTTTTTAGTCTCCCTACTGAGCTTATGCTAAAAACATTTCAGACGCCTATGCACGACGCGATTACGCCAAGGCGAACGATTTCTCTCAGCAAACTGAAAACTCCGTTTAGGGTTACCTTTGAAGCATTCGCTGTGCGCAAAAGCTTCTGATTGGCGGCTACCGGTCACAGACCGACTTATCGTGACCTCAATCCATAGTTGTCTTGCTAGCGGTTGAGACTCGGTTCGACTTCTGTCGCGCGATGCAGTCCGGCCGCCATGCAGCACGTCGGTCCGCTTCTGTCGATTGTGTCTTGGTTATAAGCGTAACTGTCCGATCTGCGCTGTTAAGACTTTGAGCAGCAACCGGTCCCGGCTTTCGCGGAGCACAAATGTCCCTGTGTCCATAAAAGAGCCGGACGCTCCCGGCTTGCGGCTGCTTCCTGGCCTGCGGCCGCGCGCTCGCATTACATGGTTTGCTGAGATTGCAACAGTATGGCAACAGCAGGTTGCGCCGATTGCAGCAAGCAGGCGGAGGTTGCGCTCACAACGCATGATAGGCATTCCGACTATGGGTAAGGCTGCGTCGGCGCGAACGACACATCGGCGCTCGTTCGCGCCGGCGGTATGCCTTGGGTCGCGATGGCACAGGGATTGCATAATGCTTCTTGATACCTCCGTCAGCCTTCGCGGGTCGTAAGCACGACGCGTTTCCGCCACGTACCACGCGCCTCTCCGCCACACCATTCAAGCGTTCATCGACATGTCTGAACAGAAAGCTTTTTATCCGGACCGCTTCAACAATGCGGCCCGATACTACACGACTGGCCGGTCCAGCTATCCGGCGCTGCTTAGCCGACGGGTGGCCGGCCTGATTCGTCTTGACCGCACTGCCGACGTTCTCGATCTCGGCACAGGTCCAGGCTTCCTCGCGATCGATTTGGCCCCGTATGCGCGCGCGGTGACCGCTCTCGACCCGTCTACGGACATGCTCCAGGTCGCCACCGAAAACGCCGCGCGCGCCGGCGCTATCATTCAATTCGTTCGAGGCAGTTCCTACGACCTGGATCGTCGCCTTGGCCGTTTCAGGCTCGCCACGTTCGGCCGTTCGTTCCACTGGACCGATCGTGTCGAGACGCTCCGCGTACTTGATGGGTTGCTCGAGAGCGGGGGTGCGGTGGCCCTTTACCACACCAGTGTTCCGGCAGTACCTCAGAACGTTTGGTACCCCGTTTTCGAGCGCATTCTTGACCGCTATGGCAAGGATGACCCTGCGCGAGTTGAACGAAAGTCGAGCGCTTCCGACGAAACGGTTTTACTGGATTCGGCGTTCGATCACTTGGAGCGCATTGCGGTGATAGAGCGGCGAATCACGCCACTGGAGCATTTCGTCGATCGAGCACTTTCGTTTGGGAAAGCCTGGCACGGCGAGACGCAGCCGCAGGAAGGACTGGCGGCGGAGATTCGCGCGGGGCTGGCTAGGTATGCGGGCGTGAACGGCGCGATAGAGGAAATCGTCGAAGGACATGCCTTGATCGCGCGGCGCTCACGGGAGGTATTGGGTCGGTCGGAAAGTTCGGCGTGAACGTTGCCACGCGTGGCGAACCTGAGCCGAGGTCGTGTTGTCGATTTCGATGAAGGATCGACCATATGGAACGCCGACTTGAATGCAGTCGGCGCATGATCAAATGTTTTTAAAGGAGAATCACACAATGGCTTTTTCGACGACCAGTGACGACAGCGACGTGCTCAGCGAAATCAATATCACGCCGTTGGTCGACGTGATGCTCGTGCTGCTGGTGACGTTCATCATCACGGCGCCGCTGCTCAAGAATGCGGTGCACGTCAATCTTCCCAAGACCGCGGCCACCGCGCCACCCGAGCAGAAGCGAGCAGTAACGGTCAGCATCGACGCCAAGGGAGCAATATTTTTCGACAAACGGGCTGTCGCGCTGCCTCTGGTCGAACCCCAGTTGAAGGCGCTCAGGCGAGCCGATCCGGATGTCGCACTGTCGCTTCAGGCCGACCAGAGCGTGCCATACGGATCCGTTGCCAAGGTAATGGCCTCGATTGAACGGGCCGGCATTTCGAAAATGTCGGTGCTCACGCAGCCCGGGGAATAATCGAAGCGAGCGGGTCACGACAGCGCGCACGACGGGAGTGAGGGTGGCGTTGGTGAAGGTTGACCAGCCGCCGCATCCCCGATTCCTGCGGGCTGACGGCGACAGATGTCTAGACCGCTCTCCGCGCAAAGACCGGTAGGAAGTCCGATATCATGGGGTATGAATGCGAGCGGTGGAATCAATCGGCCGGCTTGCCGAGGCAATCACGACTGACCCTCCCAACCCGGATGATCGTGATCCCCAAGCGTTCCTCAAAGCGCGACTAACCGTGCTCCAGCCGATTATCCAGCATCCACTTTCGAGCTAAGCAGCCCAAGCTGGATCAGGCGCGTACGCACGATGTTCCGGCTCAATGTAAGCAGCCTGGATGTCTGCAACTGATTCCTGTCGCAATAGTCGTATGCCATCGTGAACACCGTGGATTCGATCTCTTGCCATAAGTCCGGTACGTTGCGGTCGAACAGCTCTTGAAGCACGATTCGCAAATCGCTCATATGCTCGCTCTTCCCATCACTCCGCAGACCCGGATCGACCAACTTGCGTGCATTGGTGCTGGAAGCGAAGCTTGGCTGCACGGCCGCAGTCTCTCGTACCCCGAGACTTGAGAAATGCAGGTCGGAAGCCTCGATCTGTGGTCCGCGCCGGATCAGCAGCGTGTGATGGATCACGTTCTCGAGTTCGCGGATATTTCCCGGCCACGGATGGGCTTTCAGTCGCAGCAGCGCGATGTCGCTGATGCCGCCGGGGGGCACGCTCAGACGGCGTGAATAGAGATCGATAAAGTGACGAGTCAACGGTTCGATGTCCGCGGGACGTTCTCGCAGTGGAGGCAACGCGATCTTGGCGACATCGAGCCGATAATAGAGGTCTTCACGGAAATTACCCGCGCGTACCGCCTCTTCCAACCGCACGTTGGTCGCAGCCACCAGTCGCACGTCGATGGGCAATGCCTTGCGCGAGCCGAGGCGAGTCACTTCGCGCTCCTGCAAAACGCGCAGCAGCTTGACCTGTGCCGAGAGTGGCAGATCGCCGACTTCATCCAGAAAGAGCGTGCCACCGCTTGCCGCTTCGAACCAACCTGGTCGACTGTCGATCGCGCCGGTGAACGAGCCCCTCTCATGGCCGAACAATTCACTCTCGAGCAGTGTTTCCGAGAACGCGCCGCAATTGACAGCCACGAATGGGCGATCGGCCCGCGTGCTGCTCGTGTGTACCAGCCGTGCGATCAGCTCCTTGCCGGTGCCGCTCTCGCCGGTCACCAATACCGTCGCATCACTTGGGGCGATGAGCTGAATCCGCTCGAACAGGTGTCTCGACTTTTCATCGTTGAAGGCAAGCGCCTTCGCACGGATCGAGATCGCATGCTCCGCCAGGTTGGGGAGGCTCAAAATCTGCATGGGGATGTAGGTAGTCGCTGAGCTTTTCGAACATCAACGGTAATTCCGATTACCTATCAATGGAAACAACGGTTTCTCATTTGCGTTACTCAAATCCGCTGCAGTAGTAAGTCCTGCAGATGGATTAAACGGTGTGAGCGGATGCGCCAAAGCGATACGCGCCGCATATCGCGATGCATACTCTGATCGATAGGTATCGGCAGCAATTAGTTCTCCGGCGCGCAAGCTGCTCCACTAAAGACAACATCAGCGCGCCGCCGCCCGTATCACGCAAAGACTTCCTTGCGGCTAGAGCGAGTGGGTTCGGGAACCAGCCCGATCGCGGGCGCGTCGTCGATGATCCTGAAGCCGTTCTTCTGGGCGAGATTGACGAGATCTGTTGCGTAGCTTTCGAGATCCGCCGAGCGCGTCTTCACACGTCGTATGAGGAAATTGTAGGCGAGCACCGCGGGTATCGCCACCGCGATGCCGACGCCGGTAGCGATCAGTGCTTCGCCGATCGGTCCCGCCACCACGTCGATGCTTGCCGACGCACTCTTGCTGATCGCCGAGAGCGCATGAATGATGCCGAATACGGTGCCGAAGAGGCCGACGAACGGCGCGGTGCTGCCAACCGATGCAAGAATGGCCAGGCCGCTCTCCCGATATTGGCGCTCAATCTGCAGTTGACGACGTAACTGACGCTCGAGCAGTTCTTGGCGGTCCCAGCTATGTTCGAGGTCGTGAGCGGCATTGTGCGCGTCACCGCGCAGCGAGCTGACGGTCACGCCGAGCAAGCGTGACTTCGGGCCTCGGCCGTCGGTTAGTGCGCCCGCCGCGGCGATGCTGGGTGATCGCCAGAAGTGGCGGGCAAAATGCTCGTCCTGCCGCCATAGCCGCCAGTTCTGCACGCCTTTGCCGAGTATGAGCGCCCAAGTGAGCACCGAGAAGAGAGCCAGGATACCGAGGGCGCCCTGGACGATGAAGGTAGTTGAAAAATGAGTCATGGCGTTTCTCTGTGGTTCACAATTTAAAATCGATAGGAACGTTGGCCCACCCGTCGATCGGGGTGTCCCCGCGCCTCGCGGGTGCGAAGAGCCAGTGGTTGACGGCTTTGAGCGCGGCGTCGTCGAGGATCTGATGGCCGCTCGACTGCGCGACGATGACCGAATCCGGATGACCATCTGCGAGCACATGTACTTTCAGCAGCACGCGTCCTTGCCAGTTGCGCTCCTGCGCGGCATCGGGATATTGAGGCGCCGGATTGTGCAGATAGCCCGCACTCCCGTGCGCTTCCGTTATCCGCTCGACCGGCGCTAGCGCTGCCGGAGCGGGCGGCGCGGCGGGTGGGGCCGGTGGCGCGGCGGCAGGAGTCGGCGTTTGCGCGATGACCGGCGCAGCGGGCTGCGGCGGTGCGGGCGGCATAGGCGTAGTCGTAGGCTTTGGCGCCGCCACGACATGCCTGGGCGGCACGCGCAGCGGCCTGGGGGTCTGTGGCAACGGCTTCGGTCGCTGGATCTCCTGCACAGGAGGCGGCGGCGGGGGCGGTGGCCGCGTTATCTCGATGTTGATAGGTGGCAACGGCGTCGGCGCGTGCACATCGCTCGCGCGGGTCTCCGTCCATATCCAAAGCGCAGCCATATGAAGCGCGAGCGCAGCGCAAACCAGTGCGGCAAGCGCGCGCTTGTCGTGGACCGGCGGTGCACGACAAGCGGCGGCTGCTTCGGCCTCCGCAGGCGCGGCCATCCGTGTGCCCTGCACACGCGGGACGCGCTGCGATTCGACTAAGAGCCGGTACTTGCGCCGTGCGGCTGTGTAGCCCGGTGAGCCGCCCATAAAAGAGATTGTCGATGCCTGCATGTCTATCACCTTGATGTTGGCATCGACTAAGCATGATGCATGCCATTGGGGATCTTGATTCAACACGAGCGGCGGCCAGCCGGGCCTGCCTTGGATGCACGCAGCCGCCGCTGATTTGATCGATGGATAGCAGAAGGATCGATGCTGGCGCGCTGTTTGTTTTGCAGCACTGATTGCTGATCGACTGTCGTGTGTGAAGTAACGCCCACGGGGACCCCTGCTTCGAAGGCTTATCCGGCATAGCGCACATCTTGGCGCGATATTTGCCTAACAGTGCCGCGGTTAGCCGTCGGCTGACCGTGCTCGATCAACAAGCAGCGAACAGGCACATGAACAAAATTTCCATATTGAGCGCGCATTCGAACGCGTTCTCTTATAGTCATTCTCCGGCACCTACTGCGCTCGGGCTTGCGGTACATCTTGGATGGCTGAGCGGGGATCGCGGCAGCGAATCCACCGCGATCCGCTCGTTGCGGGAAGGCCGACTGCTTTCCGATGCCGAGCGCCACGGCGAATATGCACTCGCAAATGCATTCCGTCAGGGCAGCATCATGCCGCCCGCGTGGGCGCATGCGCGGGGCGCGGCGACCCGCGTGATCGGTCTCTCGTGGACTGACGAGTCACAGCAGTTGCTGGCGCTGCCGGGCAACGGAATCGCCGCGACCCGGCATCTGCGCGGAAGGCGCTTCGGGTTGCCCGTGCATCGCGGCGAGCTGGTCGACCATTTCAGAGCGTCGGCGTTGCGCACGCTGCTGACGGTCCTGGCGTTGGATGGTCTCACCCACAAGGACGTCGAGATCGTACCGATCGAAGCGAACCCGAAGAAATTGTTCGAAGCCGAAGCCGACGCGTTGTTGCGCAATGAAGTGGATGTCATCTACGTGAGGGGACTGGCGGGCGCGCGCGTAGCGAAGGCGCTGGCGCTCAAGTCCGTCATCGACTTACGTCTGCACCCGGAGAGCCGCGTGCGCAACAACGGCTGCACGCTGCGCGTGTTCACCGCGAGCGCTCAGATCCTCGAAAGGTTTCCTGACCTCGGCAACAGTTTCCTGCGCTTGGCGATCGATGCAGCCGATTGGGCGAGCGCGCATCCGCGTGAGGCCTTTGCCTATGCGGCCCAGGAAGGCGACGTCGATGAAACGTTGGTGCACGCCGCGTATGGGGACCAGTTTCCGGATCACCTGCAGTTGAACCTGTGCGACGAGTGGATTGCGGCGCTCAAGGATTTCA
The DNA here is from genome assembly GCF_051615025.1 of Caballeronia sp. DA-9. NCBI lineage: Bacteria > Pseudomonadati > Pseudomonadota > Betaproteobacteria > Burkholderiales > Burkholderiaceae > Caballeronia > Caballeronia sp. DA-9. The sequence continues at coordinate 101,822 of NZ_CP195132.1, forward strand.
CGACGTTCTTGACCGACTGGGGCTTCATCGAGCGGGCGATAGATGTCGATCAATGGATCGACTACACCGCTTTTGATGCGGTCATGACCGCGCGCAACGGCCGTTTGAGCGCCTAGCGCGGGGCCGCCCCACCATGTCTGTACTCCCTGAACCCGTGATCACCTTCCCTGAGCATTGCATGAATTCGAGCGCTACTGGAGAGGACGACCTGTCCCGAACGCGGCCGAGTCTCGCCCGGATAGACGGCCGCGCCATTCCTTCTACGCTGCGCCGCCTGCTGGGTCTTGCATGGCGCTATCCGTGGCGCTGCATACTTGCGCTCGGCTGCACGCTGGGCGCAGCGCTGCTCAATCTTGCGGTGCCCTGGCTGCTCGGGCGCGCGGTCGACGCCGCGCACCACCTGCTGCAAGGCGGTGGCGAAGGCGTGGCGCGCACGCTTGCCCACCGCGCTTCACTTGCGAGCGGTGCGCTGCTGATTCTCGCCAGCGCCGCACGCGGCGGCCTGACGGGGCTGCAAGGCTATCTTGGCGAGAACGTGGCGCAACGCGTCGGGTACGATTTGCGGCTGGCATTTTTCGAGCAGTTGCAACGGCTAGATCACTCGTATCATGACGCGGCACATTCGGGCGACCTGATCGCTCGCGGCATGCTCGATCTGGAAGGCGTACGGGCCTTCATCGAATCGGGCCTGTTGCGCGTGGTGACGCTCGTATTGCTGCTCGGAGTTGGGGCATGGCGCCTCTTCGGCAGCGACGCGACGCTGGCCGCGCTCGCCTTTGCGTTCGTGCCGGTCGTGGTCTGGCGCGCTACGCGCATGGGTCTATTCCTGCGCCAGAGCTGGCTGCGCCTGCAGCAGTTGATGTCGGCTCTGACACTTTGCATGGAGGAAAACCTTCAGGGCATGCATGTAGTCCGCGCATTTGCCTCGATGCCACGTGAAATGCACCGATTCGATGCCATAGCCAACGAGGCGCTTAGGATGTCGAATCATCGCATCACGGTACGCATGAGCGCGACGAGCACAATGCATCTTGCCTACTACGTGTCGATGGGATTGGTTCTGGCTGTCGGCGGCCATCGAGTTGAACAAGGTTTAATGACGGTCGGGCGGCTGACGGAATTCCTCGCCTTCATCACTATCCTGCAGCAACCCGTGCGGCAATTGGGAATGGTCGTGAACTCCGGGGCGCGCGCGGCTTCATCGGGCGCACGTCTGTTCGCGGTCCTCGACGCACGGCCTGCGCTGCGCGAAGCACAGAACGCCCACGTCCCCGAGCGTTACCAAGGCGTCCTGCGCTTCGAGTCGGTCGGTTTTGCGTACGGCGATACAGCGTCCAGTCGGCCGGTGCTGTCCGATATCAGCTTCGAGGTAGGGCCCGGACGCACGCTCGGTATCGTCGGGCCGCCCGGCAGCGGCAAGTCCACGATCGCCAATCTGATTCCGCGTTTTTACGACGTGACCGCTGGCCGGATCACGCTAGACGGCATCGATATCCGCGACATCGGCCTCGCGTCACTGCGTGCTACGGTCAGCTCAGTGCAGCAAGATGTATTTCTGTTCGATACGACGGTGCACGAGAATATCGCCTATTCGGAGCCAGACGCGAAGCCCGCACGTGTTGTCGCAGCGGCGTCGATTGCGCAGATCCACGAGCATGTGGCGCGTTTGCCGCTGGGGTACGCCACCCGGGTGGGCGAGCGCGGCGCGGCGTTATCGGGCGGTCAACGGCAGCGTGCATCGATCGCCCGCGGGCTGCTCGGCACACCGGCGGTCATCGTCCTCGACGACTCAACCGCGGCGCTCGATGCGCGCACCGAACGCCAGGTGCGCCATGCGCTGCGTGAAACCGTGCGTCATTGCGCGACGCTGATCATCTCGCACCGGCTCGGCTCGGTGCAGCACTCGGACGAAATCATCGTGCTTGACGCCGGGCGCATTGTGGAGCGTGGCACGCATGCCGAGTTGCTCCGGGCAGCCGGCACGTACGCCGAATTATGGGCTTTGCAGCGCGACCAGCATCACAACGAGGTCATTGCCAGCCGGCCAAGCGCCGAAGAACTCGGCGCCACGCTGGAGGAACAGCCATGAACGCGCCGGCTGATTCAAGCAAGATCATAGAAGAGGCTGGCGTCGAACCGGGCGAGGAGATTTTCGCGCGCTTTGATCCGCGGATCTTTGGCCGTATCGCGGGATTCGTCAGGCCCTATCGCTGGCGCTGCGTGGCCGCATTCGCATCGGTGACTGTGTTCACCGCCGCACAGTTGGGCATTCCGTATGTTGTCCGATACGCGATCGACAGCGTGGTCGGCCGATCGTCAGTGGGTCTGGCGTTCGCGTTGTCGGTGTTCGGCGCGCTCGTCGCGGCGTATGCCGCTTCACAGTTCCTCAACGAGTGGCTTTCCGCGCGCATTGCGCAATGCGTGATTTTCGATCTGCGCCGCGCCATGTTCGCGCATCTGCAACAGGTCTCCCTGGGGTTGCTGGGACAGACCCAGAGCGGACGGCTGATGTCGCGGCTGCAGGGCGATGTAAACGCGTTACAGGAATTCATGGAGAACTCGGTCTCGTCATTCGGGGATCTGTTCCATCTGGCAGGCATTGTCGTCGTATTGCTGGCGATGGACTATCGGCTCGGCTTGTTCACGCTTGCGGTACTGCCGCCCCTGGTTGTGCTGCGAGCCATCTGGATTCGGCGCGCGAGAGCAGCATTCAGCCGCGCGCGCGAGGCATCGTCCAGCGTCAACGCGGCGCTCGCGGAAAACATCAACGGTATTCGCACGGTCCAGGAGCATCGGCGTGAAGCGGTGAACCTCGAGCGCTACACTGAACGGGCGCGTGAAAATCTCGAGGCTCAGATCGCCTCGTCGCGGCTGGGTCAGATGATCGTGCCGGCAGTCGATATATTGACGGGCGTCGCACTGGCAATTGTGGTGGTAGCGGGGGGTGCCGCAGTGGTCTCGGGCGCGCTCGACGTGGGTGTGATGGTCGCATTCATCTTCTACGTGCAGCGCTTCTTCGATCCAATCCGGACGTTGTCGATGCAGTACACGGTGATGCAACGCGCGGTTGCCGCGGGCTACCGCATCTTTGAAGTGCTCGATTTGCCGGTCACCATTAGCGACGCGCCGCAGGCAATCGATATAGATGGTTTGCCGCCGTCCATCGAGCTCGAGCATGTCAGCTTCGGCTATCGTCCGGGGCTTGCCGTGTTACACGATATCAATCTACGTATCGCGCCCTACCAGACGGTCGCGCTGGTGGGCCCGACCGGGTCGGGCAAGACCAGCATCGCGGCGCTGGTCCATCGCTTTCATGACGTCTGGCTGGGCGCCGTGCGGGTGGGGGGGCATGACGTGCGGCATGTTGCACTCACCTCCCTTGGCCGCACGGTCGGCATCGTGTTGCAGGAACCGTTTCTGTTCTCGGGCAGCATTCTTGACAATATCCGCTACGGCCGCGGCGATGCAACCCGCCAGCAGGTCATTGCGGCCGCGCAGGCGGTGCGCGCGCATGACTTCATTATCGCGTTACCGGAAGGCTACGATACGCAGCTCGGCCAGCGTGGACGCAACCTCTCGCTGGGCCAGCGACAGTTGCTGAGCTTCGCGCGTGCCTTGCTGGCGGAGCCAGCGATTCTGATCCTCGACGAAGCGACTGCCAATATCGACAGTTTCACCGAGCGCGAGATCCAGCAAGCCATGCGCGTGTTGATGCGGGGCCGTACCTGCCTGATCATCGCGCACCGCCTGGCAACCATCAGGCAGGCCGATACAATCGTCGTGATGCACGACGGCCGAATCGCTGAGCAGGGCACGCATGCGCAACTGGTGGAGCGGGGCGGTCTCTACGCACAACTCGAAGCCAGCAGCAGCGCATCGTTCGATGACTTGTCCGAGCCCGGTATCACGCCGGCAATGACGTAACTCGAACCAGCATTTTCCGTCTTTTCCAACCATCCATGGAGAGCGCCATGAGCACAGAGCAATTTCGCACCACGCATCACCCGACCGAACCGGTCTTCGTATCTCGCTGGTCGACGCGTTCGCTGAGTGGCGAACGGATTCCCGATTCCGTTCTGTTCAGTTGCTTCGAAGCGGCTCGCTGGGCGCCTTCCGGCGGCAATGCGCAGCCCTGGCGTTTTATCTACGCGAAGAGGGAGTCGCCGCACTGGGACCGGCTTTATCCGCTGCTCAACGAGAAGAACCAGGAATGGGCCGCGCTTGCATCGACCCTGGTGCTCGTACTGTCGCGCAAGACGCGCGATAGTCCGGAGGGCAAGCGGCCATTGCGATCGCATTCATTCGATGCAGGCGCCGCCTGGTCGAACTTCGCGCATCAGGCCAGCCTGCTTGGCTGGACCACGCGTGCGATCGGCGGCTTCCAGTATGAACGGACACGGGCCGCGCTGAAGATTCCGGATGACTATGAGATCGAGATATTCATCGCGCTTGGCAAGGCAAGTAACCGGGCCGCGTTGAGTCCCGATCTGCAGGCCTCCGACCGTCCGAGTAGTCGGCTTCCCGTGACCGAACTGGTATGCGATGGCCATTTTGGATTCCCCTGAGCTTGCTGCATCGCGTAGTGCAGTGAGTGTTCGCATTGCTAACCCCTTCCAGCAATAAGGTTTGTACCGCATCACTCCGAAACCGCGAGCAGGGCAAAAATCCGTGGAGTTGTAGCCGCGATTAGGATCGATCGGCACGTCCGCCAAGAACACGACTCAATTTTTATCAATATTTCAGTAGTACGAAAAATTGGCATGGAAGTTGCGAATATCTCGTCGAGCGATTCGGGCCAACGCGTGTCCAACGATGGAAACCATCGGATTGCCATGTGACCTCCGTTTTTAACGATGACATAGGAAAATTGCGATGGGCGGTATGCAAGGTAGTCGATGCGGTGAAATCAGGATTGTTTCGAAGCGGGCCTTTCCGCCGGCATTGCTCGAGCGGCAAGGCGGCATGCGCCGGGCGATGTTCGCCAGCGGCGTGTTGATGGTGGCAGGCTGTTCGTTGACCATGCCGGGTCTTGCGCTAGCCCAGAGCGCGCCGCCGGCCTCCGGCAGTGATTTGAGCGCCGAAAACGCGCGGCTGCGCGACGAGTTGCTCCAGGTGGAGCAGGAGCGCGACCGTCTGAAGGCGCAAGTGCAGGGCCAGCAGCCTCCGAAAGGCGAAGGTGCGCCACCGGGCGCTGCCACTGCCGCGCCGGTCACCAACGCGGCGGCTTCGGCGAACGCCGCTTCACAGGCTAACGCCGCACAGGATAGTGCCGATACCCTGGGTGCCGTCGTGGTGACGGCGCGCAACCGCGCGGAGAAACTCCAGGATGTGCCGATTCCGGTGTCGGCGGTGAGTGGCAAGACACTCGATCAGGACGGCGCAGTGACGTTTGCCGACTTCGCCAAGCATGCTGCCGGGATCATCGTCAGCCCCCAGAATGCGCGGCAGTCGAGTATCTCGATGCGTGGCCTCGGTAAGCAAGGGGCGACCGACGCGATGGAATCGAGCGTGGGCATCATCGTCGACGACGTATTCCTCGCGTATGGCGCATACTCGTGGGCGAACTATGTCGACCTAGACCAGGTGGAAGTGCTGCGCGGACCGCAAGGCACTTTGCTCGGCAAGAACACGACGCTCGGGGTGGTGAACGTGTCGACCAAGCTGCCGAGCTTCATGCCGGAATACACGTTCGAGTCGACCATCGGGACACGGCACACGTTCATTGAACAGGCGAGCGCAACGGGACCGCTGATCGACGGCGTGCTGGCCTACCGTGCGTCGGTGTCGGCCGAGAACGCGAATGGCGCCGTGACCAACGCTTATCCGGACGATTCGACCTACACCAACTCGAATCGCATTGGCGGCCGGCTGCAATTGTTGTTCACGCCGACCTCGGCGTTCTCTGCCCGAATCATCCTGAACCATCAGTATTCGAACGAATACGACAACGGCGGCAGCATTCTCGTGACGGACCCGACGACCCTCGCCAACGGTACGTCACGCACAGCGGGTGGCGCGCAAACCTTCACCTCCCGCCTGGGACGGAGCTGGTTCGGTGGGTATCAGCCGACTTACGGCGGCAACCAGGTCAACCTCAACGCGCAGCAGCCGGTAAAGAACCAGCAGGACGGGCTGTCGGCGGAACTCAAGTGGAATCTGGGCGAGTACACGTTGACCTCGATTACAGCGTACGACCGTTATAACTTCATCGCGCGCAACGACAACGACGACACCCCATTCAACATTGCGTACAACTACAACACCGATGCGACGCAGTGGCAGGCCTCACAGGAATTGCGATTGAATTCCCCGGTCGGCGGTCCGATCGACTACCAGGTCGGGCTATATGCATTGCGAGAGAGCATTCAGACCAACTCCAAGGCCGAATTTGGCACGGACGCCGGAGCGTTCTACGCGTCGAATTCTCAGTACGCGAGTCTGAACGCCACCGCGGCGGGGCGGCAGTTGATGTCCGATTCTCTCAACAATGTCTATACCCGCCAGACACAATGGCCGACCACCACCAGTCTTGCGGCCTATGGCCAGGCGAACTGGCACTTGACCGACAAGGCAACGATCACGGCGGGAGTGCGTGAAACGGACGAAGAGCGTAACAACAACCTGGAGAAGGTCCTGGTCAATGGCGGATCGGCACTTGCCGCTAACGACGCAACCGCGCAGAAGTATTTCGGCGTCTCGACCTACTCCGCGCTGACCGCCGCGCAGCAGTCGCAAATTGCCAATGCGGTCGCAATACGCAATGGACAGATCGGTCAGTTGTATGGCTTTTCGCAAGGGCAGGGCATTCACCAGCTCTCGACCTCCTGGCTGCTCAGTCCGAGTTACAAGCTGACCGACGACATCCTGCTCTATGCCTCGGCCAGCTATGGGCAGAAGTCAGGGGTGGTGCTGTTCAATACATCCAACGGTGCGCCCCAGAACGCGAATCCTGAAAAGGCGCTCGATTTCGAATTGGGATTCAAGAGCGCGCTGCTTAATCACTCGTTGATTTTCAACGCGAACCTGTATCAGACCAACATCCACGGCTATCAGCAGTTGTTGCAGGTGCTGGACCCGACGCAGGCAAGTGGCTACCGCAACGTTACCGGCAATGCCGACGAGGTCCAGTTGCGCGGCCTCGAAATTGATTCAGCCTACACGGGACTGAAGCACTTTGTGTTCACGCTTGCTGGCGCCTATGGCAGCGCGATCTACAAGTCATTCGACAACGCAACCTGCCCGGCGGAAATCTCGGCGCCGGTCTGCAATTTCTCAGGCAAGCAACTTCCCGGCGCATCGAAGCTCACGCTGAACTTTGGTGCCGAATTTACGCACCCGGTGTTCGACGGCTATCTGTTCCATTCCAATGTCAACGTGTCGTATCGCTCAGGGACGAACCTGGATACGACGTTGTCAGAGTACGGCTGGCAGAAGGCATACACCCTGACTGACATCGGTTTCGGCATCGGTCCGACCAATGGTCGCTACGACGTGAGTGTCATCGTCAAGAACCTGTTCAACGTGCGCTACGCGCTGGCCAAGACCACGTTCACCTCCACCGCGCCGGTAACGGAACTGCTGGGTGATCCACGGTTCGTGGGGGTCGTGTTGCGAGCCAAATTCGATTAACGAAGTCCCAAGGAAAATCCAATGAATCAACGCGATGTCTTTTTTTCGATGCCAGATGTCCAGAGCAGCACCGATACCCGGCAGGTTTCGATTCAGAGAGTCGGTGTACGCGCCGTGCGCTATCCGTTTGCGTATCGCGCAGCGGGAGGCGAGTTGCAGCACACGGTCGGCGTGTGGAACCTGGATGTGCACTTGCCAGCCGAGCAGAAGGGCACTCACATGTCGCGCTTCATTGCACTGCTCGACGACCACGCCGGCCCGCTGGACGTCGACGGACTCGACGCGCTGCTGCAGCGGATGCTCCCGGCGCTGGATGCCGAAGCCGGCCGCATAGAAGTGTCGTTTCCCTATTTCGTGCGCAAGGCCGCGCCGGTTTCTGGCGTGATGAGCCTGCTGGACTATGAGGCCACGTTGATTGGCGAGCGGAGCGTCGCAGGCACGCGCATCGTGCTGCAGGTGAAGGTGCCGCTCACGAGCCTTTGTCCCTGCTCGAAGGAGATCTCGTCCTATGGTGCTCACAACCAGCGCTCGCATGTGACGATCCGGGCCGAGATGGTGGGCGCGCTGTCGCTCGAAGAACTGATACGGGTGGCCGAGGACGAAGCGTCGTGCGAGCTTTGGGGTTTGCTCAAGCGGCCCGACGAGAAGTACGTCACCGAACGCGCGTACGACAACCCCAAGTTCGTCGAAGACCTGGTGCGCGATATCGCGGTGCGCCTGGATCGCGAACCGCGGATAGCGGCCTATGTGCTGGAAGCAGAGAACTTCGAGTCGATTCATAACCACAGCGCTTACGCGCTGGTCGAACGCGACAAGCTTGCCGCGCCGTGATGAATGCAAGGACAACGACACTTAACGGAAGGTGATAAATGACGAATGGACTGAGGCATGGACTGAGTACTGGCGAACGGCTTGCCGGGCGCGTATATAACGTCGAGTTGGCGACCGACGTGCTGGTGATCGGAGGCAGCCTGTCGGGCAGTTGGGCGGCACTCGCGGCGGTGGAAGAGGGCGCAAGCGTGATTGTCGCGGAGAAAGGTTATGCGGGCGCGGCGGGCCCGATCGCGGCGGGCAGTGTCGGCGCCTACTTCATCAAGCCAGACGATCCGATCCAGCGCGATGCGATGGTCAACGCCCGCATGGCGCTGGCATTCGGCCTGGCCGATTCGCGCTGGGGCGAGCGAATCCTCGACCAGAGCTATCGCAACCTCGAGAAGATGGCGCAATGGGGTTATAAATGGCCGCGCATCAAGGACGGCCGCGAGAAGCGCGGTGGCATCACGCCCAACGTCCTGGCCTTCCTGCGCCAGCGGCTGGAGAGCGTCGGCGTGCAGATTCTCGATCATAGTCCGGCGCTGGAATTGTTGGTCGATGAGGACGGCGTGGCGGTGGGCGCAGCGGGCGTGAACCGTCATACGGGTGAGACTTGGCGGGTGCGCGCGGGGGCCGTGGTGGTGGCGACCGGTGGCACGTCGTTCCTGTCGAACATTGCGGGTACGCGCGGCAATACGGGAGATGGTTATCTGCTGGCAGCCGAAGCGGGCGCGGAGTTCTCGGGCATGGAGTTCACCGGGCAATTCCATATCAAGCCGTATCACGGCACGCTCAGCAAAGGGTCCTACCGGCTGAGCGCCGGCACGCTCTCGGACAATAACGGCAAGGAAGTTTTGCTGGGCCGGGGTGTAGTGAACGCGATCCTCGAAACCGGTTCGGCCTGGGATACGTTCGCCAAGGTTGAAGATCCGGAAATCCAGCGGCTGCTCCTCAAATCGAATTATGTCGCGACCCAATATTTCGAGGATGCCGGCATCAATCCGTTCAAGGAGAAATACCGCGTCGACTTCGTTTGCGAAGGTAGCATCCGGGCGACGGGTGGCCTCGCGATCGATGACGAATTGTCGACCACGGTACCGGGCCTTTTCGCCTCGGGGGACGTCACCAGTCGCGAAAAGACCAATGGCGCGGGGCCTCCGGGCGGTGGTCCGGCAGCGGGCTGGGCGATCGGCGCGGGCACGTATGCGGGCCAGGCTGTGGTGCGCTTTGCGCGCAAAGTGGGACCGGCCGCGCATTCGCGTAGCGCACGGCCGGTGGGTGGCGCGGGCTTGCGGCCGCAGAAGCCGCGCAGGTCACCGGCCGAAGAAATCGAGCTCAAGGATGTGGTGGCCCAGGTGCAGGAGGAGATGCTGGCGCTGGACCGCAACTTCTATCGTCATGGCGACCATCTGAGCGCGTCATTGCGTAAGTTCGACGGTTTGTGGCAGACGCTGCGCGATGAACTGGCGCCGGTCCGAGGCGCCGATGATCGCAGTTCGGCACGCAATGCACTGCGTGCGCGTGAGACCGTTGCGCTGCTGGCCGCGGCGCGCTGGATGAATGCGAGCGCCCTGGAGCGTACCGAGACCCGCGGCTTGCATCGGCGCAGCGATTTTCCCAATCTTGACCCCACGCAACGGCACCATTTGATTTCGGGTGGCCTGGACAAGGTCTGGGTGCGTCGTCGGGCGGTGGACCCCACCGCGGTGTATCCGGAAGGTCTGGCCGCGTAAGGAGCCACTGGGTTGTTGTGCAAGTGTCTGGAACGCAGCAGCACATCAGCACTGGCGGGATGGCCAAGCGGGGCTGACTGGAGATGTCCTGCGCCCAAGCCTTGCCAGACAAGCCTGGACATCCCGGTCCACCGTTCGTGATGCTTGGCACGGACCATGCATAGAGTAGTACGAAATGAATGAACGCTCGAAGCAAATCAATGCGAGCGTCGTGTCGAAACTTAGAAAGGAGAATCAACATGACCCAAGGGTCGAATGTCGGTGAACGGCTTGCCGGAAGTGTGTATGACATCGAGTTGAAAACCGACGTGCTGGTGATCGGAGGCAGCCTGTCGGGCAGTTGGGCGGCACTCGCGGCGGTGGAAGAAGGCGCAAGCGTGATTGTCGCGGAGAAAGGTTATGCGGGCGCGGCGGGCCCGATCGCTGCAGGCAGTGTCGGCGCTTACTTCATCAAGCCAGACGATCCGATCCAGCGCGATGCGATGGTCAACGCCCGCATGGCGCTGGCGTTCGGCCTGGCCGATTCGCGCTGGGGCGAGCGGATCCTCGACCAGAGCTACCGCAACCTCGAGAAGATGGCGCAATGGGGTTACAAGTGGCCGCGCATCAAGGACGGTCGCGAGAAGCGCGGCGGCATCACGCCGAACGTCCTGGCCTTCCTGCGCCAGCGGCTTGAGAGCGTCGGCGTGCAGATTCTCGATCACAGCCCGGCGCTGGAGTTGCTAGTCGATGAGGACGGCGTGGCGGTGGGCGCTGCGGGCGTGAACCGTCATACGGGTGAGACCTGGCGAGTGCGGGCAGGGGCCGTGGTGGTGGCGACGGGTGGCACGTCATTCCTGTCGAATATCGCCGGCACGCGCGGCAACACGGGTGATGGTTATCTGCTGGCTGCCGAAGCGGGCGCCGAGTTCTCCGGCATGGAGTTCACCGGGCAGTACCACATCAAGCCGTATGACGGCACGCTCAGCAAGGGCGCCTATCGCGAAGGGTCCGGCACGCTCTTCGACAACAACGGCAAGGAAGTTTTGTTGGGCCGGGGCGTAGTGAACGCGATCCTCGATACGGGCGCGGCCTGGGACACGTTCGCCAAGGTCGAGAACCCCGAGGTTCAGGAGCTCGTGCTCAAGAGCCACTACGTCAGCACCCAGTTCTTCGAGGATGCCGGCATCAATCCGTTCAAGGAGAAGTACCGCGTCGACTTCGTTTGCGAGGGCAGCATTCGTGCAACCGGCGGCCTTGCGATCGATGATGAATTGTCGACCACGGTACCAGGACTATTCGCCTCGGGGGACGTCACCAGTCGCGAAAAGACCAATGGCGCGGGGCCTCCGGGCGGTGGTCCGGCAGCGGGCTGGGCGATCGGCGCGGGCACGTATGCGGGCCAGGCGGCGGTGCGTTTTGCACGCAAGGTGGGTCCGGCCGCGCATTCGCGTAGCGCACGGCCGGTGGGTGGCGCGGGCTTGCGGCCGAAAGGCGCGCCACGCCACGACATCGCGCTGAAGGACGTCGTGACACAGGTGCAAGGGGAGATGCTGCCGCTGGATCGCAACTTCTACCGTCATGGCGACCATCTGAGCGCGTCATTGCGCAAGTTCGATGGCCTTTGGCACACCCTGCGCGAAGGGCTCGCTGCGGCATCCGGCAGCGACAGCCGCGCTGCCGCACGCAACGCGTTGCGCGCGCGTGAGACCGTTGCATTGCTGGCCGCGGCGCGCTGGATGAATGCCAGCGCACTGGAGCGGACCGAGACCCGCGGGCTGCATCGGCGCAGCGATTTTCCGAAACTCGACTCGGCGCAGCGGCATCACCTGATTTCGGGCGGCCTCGATAAGGTTTGGGTTAGGCGCAAAGCGGTCGACCCGACAGCAGTGTTCCCGGAGGGACTCGCAGCATGATCGAATTTATCGCTGATGACATATGCAATGGTTGCGGCAAATGCGTCGAAGTCTGCCCAACCGACGTGTTCGAGCTGGTGCCGGGCAAGCCGCCGGTCATCGAACGGCTCGACGATTGCCACAGTTGCCGCCAATGCGCGCTGCATTGCCCCGGATCGGCAATCTACGTCACGCTGCTGAACAAGCCGACGCGGAACCTGGACCGCAAGGCGGTGATCGCGGCAGGAAAGCAGAGAGCCTACGCTGATTGGCTCGGCTGGAAAAACGGTCAGCCGCCGGGAGGCGATTTCAATCCGGCGAGCGAGTTGCTGCGCGAGAAACGCGGCGAGCGCATTCCGGATCCGAGCGACCGGGTGCGCCGACAGCTCTACGAAGCGAAGGACCGGAACTACATCTAAGAGATAAGAAAGGGCGGACTTCCGGGCCTCCCTACCTTCCATCTTCAAAGGCAATACCGATGCAAGAGAGCGAGCTCAGTTTGACAGAGGCGGGTGTCGGACGATTCGACCGACGTGCCATTAGAGGACCATCCATGCGCACGGTGAGCGACGCGGTGCAGTTGCCACTGCCGTCGCTTGGGGGTGCTTCGATGGCTGGCGCGAAACCGCTCGTGCTCGATGTGGATAAGCTTCGCATCAGCTATGAAAATCAGCAGAGCGGAGAGGTGACCGATGCCGTGCGTGACGTTAGCCTTGGGATTCGTCACGGTGAATTCGTTTCCATCGTCGGCTTGAGCGGCTGCGGCAAGTCTTCTTTCCTGGCCGCCGTAGCGGGCCTCATTACGCCTGCGTCGGGACGTATCTCAGTGGAGGGCCGGGACGTGTGGGGCCCGGGTCCCGAGCGCGCGGTCGTGTTCCAGAAGGCCACGCTGCTGCCTTGGCGCACGGTGCTCGACAACATCACCTACGGCCTCGAACTGCGCGGGCTGTCACGCAAGGAGGCGCGCTTGCGCGCTGCTCCGGTGATCGACCTTGTGCAATTGCGCGGCTTCGAGCGCTTTCATCCGGGTGAGTTGTCCGGCGGCATGCAGCAGCGCGTGAATCTCGCTCGCGCGCTCGTGACCGGGCCGCGCCTTCTGCTGCTCGACGAACCGTTCGCGGCGCTCGATGCGATCACTCGCGAGACCATGCAGGACGAGTTGTTGTCGATCTGGAATGCCACGCGCAAGTCCGTGCTGATGGTTACGCACCAGATCGAGGAGGCGGTGCTGTTGTCGGACCGTGTCGTCGTGTTTTCCGATCGGCCTGCCCGAGTCGTCGCCGAAATCCATATCGACTTGCCGCGTCCACGCACGCCCCAGGTCAAGCATTCGCGGCGTTTCGATGCCCTCAGCGAGCAGGTGTGGGAATCCATTCATCGCAGCGCCACGCGTGCAGGCCTCAAGCGGGAGGGACAATATGCCGTCTAACTCCACGCTCTTTCGTCGCCGCAAGCGCCTGCAGGCGTTCGGCAACATCGCGCTGGCCGCGGGAGTATTCATCGCGCTGCTCGGGTTGTGGGAGTTCGCCGCCCGCACGAACCTGGTCGACCCACTGTTCTCCAGTTCGCCCTCGCGTATCGTCACGGCCAGCTCGGAGATGCTTCGCGGCGGCGACCTGCCGCGTAACCTGGCCGCCAGCGCACAGGTTTTCGGGGTTGGCTTCGGGCTGGCGGTTGCGTTCGGGGTGCCTATCGGCGTTCTGCTTGGGTGGTTCAAGCCTGTCAATCGCGCGTTCAGCCCCCTGGTGTCCGTGCTCTATACCACGCCGCACATTGCGATGATGCCGTTGTTCATCATCTGGTTCGGCCTGGGGCTTGGCTCGAAGGTGGCGCTGGTGTTGCTGAGCGCGATTTTTCCGCTGATAGTCAATATGCAGGTGGCCATGACGAATATCGATCGCGAGTTCACCGCGGTCGGACGCGCGTATGGCGCAACCCAGTGGCAGTTGTTTCGCACTATTGCGCTGCCATCGTCTGTGCCGTTTCTCCTGACTGGTCTGCGCCTCGCCGTTGGCCGCGCATTGCTGGGCGTGGTCGCGGCTGAAGTGTTCGGCGGCTCGACAGGGATTGGCTACATGATCGAATACGACGGGGCGACGTTCAGGATCGACGACGTGTTCGTCGGCGTGGTCATCATCGCCGTCTTCGGTGTCGTGATGAATCGCGCGCTTCATTATCTGAACCGCAAGGTTGATGGCTGGCGCCTGAACGACGCCTGAGCCAGATTTGAGCGGCGCAACCCACTATGAGAATCAGCGTGATATCCAAGACGAAGCTGTTGGCCACATCGATATTAATTTCGGTTTCCTTATGGCCGTTCGCCACTCGCGCCGCGGATGCGCAGGCACCGCTTACGACCATTCGCTTCAGCGAGTTGGGTGTGTCGCTTGGTGACCTGTACCAGCAGATGGCCATTGATCACGGTATCTATAAGGCGCAGGGCATCGACCTGCAGATTGTCCTTTTTCTGCGCGGCGGCCCGGAATCGATCGCAGCCGCGGCCAGCAATCAGGTGGACATGGGCAGCGTCGGTACGCCGATCCTGACCGGTATCAGCCGCGGACTGCACCTCAAGGTGGTCGGCGCGCCGGCATACCGGGCTCAGCCGTTTGTACTGGTGGCACGTCCCGAGATTTCGAGCGTCGCCGAACTTAAGGGCCGCGACGTGGCGTTCGGCGAGGCGGGCGGTGGCGCCACGGAGGCTGCCGCCTACATCTTCAACGCGGAGAAGGTCGATATCAATTCGGTCAGAAATGTGGGGGGCGGGTCGACCGCCACCAGTTACCTGGCGCTGAAGGCTGGGCGCGTAGCGGCCGTGATCATGACCGAGCCCAATGTCACGCAGGCGCAGTACGATCATATCGGCCACGTGCTGGCGCGCGGCGAGGACTACTTCGGGCGTTACGAGCACAGCTATATTTTCGCTACCCAGGCGTTCATCGATGCGCATCCGGATGCGGTGCGGCGTTTCTTCATCGCGAACCGCGAGGCGATCCGTTATGCACGGACGCACCAGGACGAACTCATCGCGCTCGCCAAGACCAAGCTGAATCTCAGCGATGCCGTGATCCGCGCCTCGCTCGCACGTTTGCTGCCCCGCTGGGACGACAGCGGCGCGATCGACCCGCAAGGTTTGCTCAATGCGGTGAAGATCGTCCAGCAACTGGGCGATATCAACAAGGATTACCAACCGTCGCTCGCGCAAATTGCCGATCTGCGCTTCGTAGCGCCTGATTCGGCGCCGACGGTTGCGTTCGAGGCGCCCGGAAAGAGCGCGGCGCCGGCGCGCTGAGTGACGCTCCCATGAAACTTTTTCGCGGCCTGCCGGACAGTACGCAACGCGTGCCGAGCGTGTTGACGATCGGCAAGTTCGATGGCGTGCATCGCGGACATCAGGCCTTGCTCTCCCGCGTATGCGAGAAAGCCGGGGAGATGGGCGCGGCGGCGACGGTATTGACCTTCGAGCCGCATCCACGCGACTTCTTCGCGCAGCGGGAGCATGGCGATACTGTCCGAGCGCGCTGGGCAGTTCCGCGCGTGGCCAATCTGCACGACACGCTCGAAGCGCTTGCCGGGGCCGGAATCGGGCGCGTGATCGTGCATCCATTCGACGCGCACTTTGCGGCGATCCGGGCGGAACAGTTCATCCACGACATCCTGGTGCGGGGACTCGAGGTCAGGTCGATCCTGGTCGGTCATGATTTCTGTTTCGGCGCGGGACGCAATGGTGATCTGGCCATGCTGATACGCGCGGGAAAACGGCATGGTTTTGACGTGCATGCAATCGACCCGATTATGCAGGGCAGCGTGCGCATCTCCTCGTCCGGCGTACGCGAGGCGCTGGCACATGCCGATTTTCCGCTTGCACGCGAACTTTTGGGCCGTTCCTACGCGGTGTCGGGACGGCTGGCGCCGCTCGATACGTGCGATGCACGATACGGCTTTCCGGAGTTGGAGTTTATCGGCCTCGAGCGCAGCGCGCTGCCCGCAGGAATTTACTCGGTATACCTGCATACCCAGGCAGCATTAGCGGTGGCCGCCACGATCCGCGTGAAGCACGATGCGAAAGCGGGCGCGTCAGCCCGCCCGCGAGTGTGCCTGACGGCGCTAACGCGAGAGAGTTGGCCGGCTCACCTGTCGACGCGCGAGCGCGTGCGGGTCGAGTTCGTCTCGTTGCTGAACAAGGAAACCGCTCTGCTCCCACAGCATCTGCGGGCAGGCGTTGTCGCTTGAGCGCGCGCCGCTGAGCACCGACGTGGCGACTTGACAGCATCAGTGAGGAAGAGCGGATGCGATCGAACAGGCGGTCAATCCAGAGGATGTCTACGGTCAGTTCGTAAGGAGAAAACGATGGCGATCAATTCACTTTTGCAATTCAGGCGTCCCACGGACGAGGCCACCTACGACGTCAGCCA
This sequence comes from Caballeronia sp. DA-9, assembly GCF_051615025.1. Classification (NCBI taxonomy): domain Bacteria; kingdom Pseudomonadati; phylum Pseudomonadota; class Betaproteobacteria; order Burkholderiales; family Burkholderiaceae; genus Caballeronia; species Caballeronia sp. DA-9. The sequence goes on from NZ_CP195132.1 coordinate 118,286, forward strand.
CGTAGCTGACGTGCTCGTCATCGGCGGCGGTCCCGCCGGCGCCTGGGCCGGCCTTGCTGCGGTGCGCGCCGGCGCGCGCGTGGTGGTCGTGGACAAGGGATATCTCGGCACATCCGGCACTCAGGCCGCGGCTGGAACCGGCGCGTACTACATTAAGCCCGATGACGCCGAGCATCGGCACGGGATGATCAACGCGCGCCTGTCCATTGCATTCGGTTTTGCGGAAACGGCCTGGATAAAAAAAGTGTACGACCAGAGCTTCATCAATCAGGATCTGATGTCCCGCTGGGGGTATGCGTTTCCGAAGACCCAGGACGGCAACCAGGAGCGCTGGGGCGGAATGCGCGCCGGAGATGCGGTCCTGTTCCTGCGCAAGCAATTGGAGAAGCACGGCGTCACGATCCTCGATCACAGCCCCGCGCTCGAATTGTTGTTGAGCGATGGTGTCGCGGCGGGTGCAACCGGCGTGAACCGCAAGACCGGGGCGAACTGGATTGTGCGTGCCGGCGCGGTCGTGCTGTCAACCGGCGGCACGGCGTTCAGGTCGGGGATTGCCGGAGGCAACAACAACACGGGCGATGGTTATCTGATGGCGGCAGAAGCGGGCGCGCAGTTCTCAGGGTTGGAGTTCAGCGGACAGTACGGCATCGTGCCAAAAGGCAGCGCCTGTTCCAAGACCGCGGTGTACGGTAGTGCAACGATGTCCGACGCATATGGCAACGAAGTGTCGCGCGGCAAGGGCTCGACCATGGCCGAAATCAAAACGGGCCATCTCTACTGCAAGCTGGACAAGTATGACGAGCGGGGGAGGCAACGGATCCAGGCTTCGCAGCCCATGACGTTCCAGTATTTTCAGCGTTATCTTCCAATCGACCCGTTCAAGGATAACTATGAGGTCGAGCATATCCTGGAAGGCACGATCCGCGCATCGGGCGGCATTGAAGTGAGCGCCGGCGCGGCGACGACGGTGCCAGGATTGTTTGCCGCTGGCGACACCACGTTACGCGAAAAGCTCATGGGCGCAAATCAGTCCGGCGCCGGACCGGCTACCGCCTGGGCCCTGGCATCCGGATCGTGGGCGGGACATTCCGCGACCCTCTTCGCACGCCGGTTGGGTGAGGCGGCCTCGACGCGCAAGCTGAGCGTTCCGAGCGGTGGCGTGGCCGCCGGGTTGCGTCCCGCACAGCGATATCGCGAGGATCTTGACGTCAACGCCGTCATCACCGGCGTGCAAGAGGAAACCTTGCCGGTCGCCAAGTTCTATCGCCGAGATGGCCAAGTCATGCAGGCGTCGCTGGCTAAGCTCGACGGACTATGGGCCGATGTAAGCGCGAGCCTCGCGGCCGATCCGCAACTGCAGGGTGCCGCTTACGCCCGCTCGCTGATTCGCGCACGAGAAGCGGCGGCCATGGTCGCGACCGCGCGGTTGATTTTCACGAGCGCTCTCGAACGAAAAGAAAGTCGCGGCCTGCATCGCCGCTCGGACTATCCGGCGATGGTCGATGGGCAGTACAGCCATGTGGTGGTCGGCGGTGTCGATCGCATCTGGGTCAAGCGAAAGGCGGTGCTCAACGCCTATGTGGAGGCGAAGGCGTCGTGATCGAACTCGTCCTGGAAGATCGTTGCTCGACGTGCGGCACCTGTGCGCAAATCTGTCCCACCGACGTGTTCGACTGGACCGAGGGACAGGCTCCTATACCGCACGTCAGGAGGAGTGCCACACATGCTACCTGTGTGAGGCGCATTGCCCGTCTGATGCGCTTTTCGTCGGTCCGTTGCGCACGCGTCGCGCGGTGACACGAGAAGAGGTGCTGCAGTTGAACGTACTTGGTAATTTTCGGCGGGCCTTGGGCTTCGACCAACACGAGCCGGGAAGCTACGCCTATGGCGAGCCGCTGATCACCGTCGACGGCCCGGAGGCCGCCGTGCCGCAGCGGCGTGAGACGAGCGGCCCCAATGCGGCGATCTATGCGGCGCCTGCCGTAGCGGCACGAAGCGGCCTGGTCGATATCAGCAAACGCGAGCCGATCAAGCAGGAGGTCTTGTTCTGACCGTATGAGGTCGGCAGCTCAGGGTATTGAGACTCCACTCCGAGATTCCACGCTGCTCAGGCGACGCAAGGGTCCGTTGCGAGAATGTCTGGGTGCTTCTCCAGAAGCTGAACTGCGAGGCGGGGCCCTGCCGCGTCATATTTCCCTGTTCTTCCTTCGCCACAGAACCCCGACAAGACGTGCCGTCGGATGTAGCGGGCGTGAGGATCGCCGGATTGACTGGACCTCGCTACTGTGCGAGCTGATCAGCACATAGCCGATCGCACCAACACTTAACAATGCACCGCCAACGATGAAGCTCCGACGTCCGGTCGATTTAGTATTTTGTTCGGAGGTGCCGAATCCTTGGGATGACTACCACACGTCGGTTGATTCCTTCGAGTTTCTGGTAGGAGCGTGGACACGCGTGTCGGCGTCTGCTTGAAATGCATTTCCGTCAACGCAACGAGGCGCGACGGATGACAAATGTAAACCGGACGGGGAACGTTGACATATCCCAACGACAGATTCGTGAGAAAAATATGACACGGGCATCGCAAGCGCTGTGCGGAAGCTGCACCGAAAATCAACGACTCTGCTTTGATCGATATCAGAAAATCTTGGTTGGTCGGATTTATCGGCGTGTTTAGACTCCATTTCATCTTGTCATAACAAGCCGAAATGACCGCTCCCACTGCCACTCTGCTGCCGCTATCAGCGGCACCGCTATACGCCCGGTTAAAGGAAATGCTGCGCGCCCGCATTCTTGACGGGACGTATCCGCCGCACGGGCAGATGCCCTCCGAGCACGAGCTCTGCGCAATGTTCGAAGTCAGCCGCATCACGGTTCGCCAGGCGCTTGGCGATCTGCAAAAAGAGGGGCTGCTTTTCAAGATTCATGGTAAGGGGACGTTTGTTTCAAAGCCCAAAGCCTTTCAAAACGTAACGTCGTTACAAGGCTTTGCTGAAGCAATGTCGTCGATGGGATATGAAATCATCAATCAGTTGCGCACGTTCAAGGTAGTCAAGGCCGATCGCCACGTCGCGAGCCGTCTGAAGATTGCCGAGGGATCGGGAGTGGTTGAAATCCATCGAGTCCGGCTGCTCAACCGGGCGCCCGTTTCGCTGGAAATCACCTACGTTCCCGAGGCGCTTGAAAAGCGCCTGTCGAATGCCGACCTCGTGACTCGCGACATCTTCCTGATCCTTGAGAACGACTGCGGACTTGCGCTCGGTCACGCCGATGTATCGATCGACGCGATTCTCGCCGACGACGAAATCGGCGCCGCGCTGCAAGTAGAGGAGGGCAGTCCGGTGCTGAGGATCGAACGCCTCACCCACTGCGCGGACGGGACGCCTATCGACTATGAATACCTTTATTTTCGGGGCGATGCATTCCAGTACCGGATGCGTATCGACCGGGAAAAGAAACGCAGGAATGCGAGGAAAGCGCGATGAATACACATGTTCTCGAATATGACGTCGTGGTGGTGGGCGGCGGAACGGCGGGACCCATGGCCGCCGTGAAAGCGAAGGAACGCGATCCGTCGCTCAGGGTGCTGCTGCTGGAAAAGGCCAACGTCAAGCGCAGCGGCGCAATCTCCATGGGCATGGATGGACTCAATAACGCGATTGTTCCCGGGCACGCCACGCCCGAGCAATACACGCGGGAGATCACCATCGCGAACGACGGTATTGTCGATCAGTCGGCGGTGTACGCCTATGCGCGGCATAGCTTCAAGACGATCGAGGAGCTGGATCGCTGGGGTGTGAAATTCGAGAAGGACAGCACGGGTGACTACGCGGTCAAGAAGGTGCATCACATGGGTTCTTATGTGCTGCCCATGCCGGAAGGGCACAGTATCAAGAAGGTGCTTTATCGTCAGTTGAAACGCTCCCGTGTCGCCATCACCAACCGGATTGTCGCGACACGGCTTCTGACCGATGCAACGGGACGGGTCTGCGGTGTCATGGGCTTCGACTGCCGCACTGCCGACTTTTATATCGTTCGTGCGAAGGCTGTGATCCTGAGTTGTGGCGCCGCGGGTCGGCTGGGATTGCCGGCATCGGGATACCTGATGGGCACTTACGAGAACCCGACCAACGCAGGTGACGGCTACGCCATGGCGTATCACGCTGGCGCTGCGCTTTCCAACCTCGAGTGTTTCCAGATCAACCCGCTTATCAAGGACTACAACGGTCCGGCTTGCGCGTACGTGACCGGACCGCTTGGCGGCTTCACGGCGAACGGAAAGGGCGAGCGCTTCATCGAATGCGACTACTGGAGCGGCCAGATGATGTGGGAGTTTTACCAGGAACTGCAAAGCGGCAATGGGCCGGTGTTCCTGAAGCTCGATCATCTGGCAGAGGAAACGATCAAGACGATCGAAGACATTCTGCATACCAACGAGCGTCCGAGCCGCGGGCGTTTCCATGCAGGACGAGGGACGGATTACCGGCAGCAGATGGTCGAGATGCATATTTCGGAGATCGGCTTTTGCAGTGGGCATAGCGCGTCGGGCGTGTATGTCAACGAGCGCGCAGAGACTACGGTGGCGGGTTTATATGCAGCGGGCGACATGGCCGCGGTACCGCACAACTACATGCTCGGGGCGTTCACTTACGGCTGGTTCGCCGGATGGAACGCGGCCGGCGACGTCGCGGGCCGCGAGTTGTCGCCGCTAGACGATGAACAGGTTGCAGCAGAGCGGCAACGCATCTATGCGCCACTCGAACGCGAATCCGGGCTTGCGCCGGCGCAGGTCGAATACAAGCTGCGGCGCATGGTGAACGATTATCTGCAGCCACCCAAGGTCACGCGAAAGATGGAGATCGGGCTGCAGCGGTTCAAGGAGATCAGCGCGGATATCGGCGAGATGAAAGCTGACAATCCGCACGAACTGATGCGCGCAGCAGAGGTGCGGGCGATCCGCGATTGTGCGGAAATGGCCGCACGTGCGTCGCTCTTCAGGACCGAAAGCCGCTGGGGGCTTTATCACCACCGGGTGGATTATCCGCAGCGTAACGACAGCGAGTGGTTCTGCCATACGCACCTCTACAAGGATGAGTTCGGCAGGATGACGAGCGTGAAACGCCCGGTCGAGCCCTACGTGCTTCCGCTCGACAACGACGAAAGCAATGCCTATCAAAAGTTGCGCATCGGCGAGCGTGTGTCCACGGATGCAGCCGTGCCGGAATCTGCCTGAACGGAGCCTCCATGTCCTATACGACCCATGAAATTTTTCAGCGCAGCACGGCGCCCGTCACCGTCGATGAAGACAAATGCATCGCTGACAAGGGCTGCACCGTCTGTGTGGATGTGTGTCCGCTCGACCTGCTGGCTATTGACGTCTCCAAGGGCAAGGCCTACATGAAGTTCGATGAATGCTGGTACTGCATGCCGTGCGAACAGGACTGCCCGACCGGTGCGGTCAAGGTCGAGATTCCTTATTTGCTGCGCTGACGCGGTGTTCAGAATCGCGGCGTACCCACTCTCTACTCGGGGTTGAGCAATGAACTGTCGGAAACTGATTCGCGCTTCCATAGCGCTTACGTTCGTCATGGCGTCATTAAGCGCGCGGGCGGAAACCATCCGCGTGGCTATCGGCACGCAGGACACCACGATCAATTGCGCAACCGGCGGCCTCATGATCCGGGAGCTGCATCTGCTCGATAAATTCCTTCCGCACGATGGAAAATACAAGGACGTCCAGTACGACATCCAGTGGAAGGACTTCACATCCGGTGCGCCGCTGACTAACGAAATGGTGGCGGGCAAACTCGATTTCGGCGCGATGGCGGACTTTCCCGGCACGCTCAACGCGGCAGCATTCAAGAAAGCGGGTAAGAAGAGCGAGTTCATCACGGTCTTGTCCGGGAGCACTGAGGGCAGCGGCAATGGCATTGTTGTCCCGACCGGGTCACCGATTCGTTCTCTTGCCGACCTGAAGGGCAAGACGATCTCCGTGCCGTTCGCATCGACTGCGCACAGCATGCTGCTCCGTGCGATCAAGGCGCAAGGCTGGGATCCGGACACCGACGTCAACATCATCACGCAAGCGCCGGAAGTGGCGGGCAGTGCGCTGAAGGCGCACAAGATTGACGCGCACGCCGACTTCGTTCCGTTCGCTGACCTGTTCCCGTACCGCGGCTTCGCGACCAAGATCTATGACGGTTCACAAAGCCACGCACCGACCTTCCATGGCGCGCTCGTCGACGCGGACTACGCAAAGAAGTACCCGGAAATTGTTGTGGCCTATTTGCGCGCGACCATCGAGGCAAATCGCCTGATGGCGCAGGATCCGGAAAAGTACAGCCTGTTGATCGAGAAAGTGACGGGCATTGAAGCACCGGTCGATTACCTGTATCACGGGCCGCTCGGCTTGCAGACCCGGGACCTGACCTGGAAGCCGGAGTATCGCCAGGCAGTGGCGAGCGCGATCGACACACTCAAGCTGCTGAAAAAGACCGACGTCGAACTCGATGCGAGCAGCATTATTGACGACCACTTTATCCGCGAGGCGTTCAAGCAGTCAGGCCTCGACTACGACGCCGCGCTAAGGAACAACGCGAAGCAGCCGTTGACGGCCAATGACGCGCAAACGGGCAAGCGGATCACCGCTTTCAACGATGTCGCGCAAGTGTGGGTCGAAGGTGAAGACCCCGTTCGCAGTTACGCGCAACCGCAAGAAGCTTTCAGCGCGCAGGAAGCATTGACGAAGGAAGGCAAAACCGTGCGCGCGGTGTTTGTGCAGGATCACGCGAGCGGGCTGAAGCTATTGGCCGGGCAAGCCTGGTATGTCCGCTCGGGCAAGGGGCAGATTGCAGCCTTCCTGCTGCGCGCCAGTGCAGATGATTTCGCAAAAAAGGTCAGCGGCCAAGTCTCGGACTATGCGTCGGTTCGCGCTGATGCGGCTCAGGCCGTGGCCGCACGCTGACGCGTAGCGGGTCCGACGTGTTCTACAGGAAATCGATAATGGCCACTTCGTTCGAAAGCACCGAAAGCCGCGACTTGCCGGCGCTTGACCGAGCGCGTTCGTCGGCGGTGTCTGAGGTGTCGAACCGCACGCCTGTCAGCCGTTCGATCTGGCGTTGCGCGTCACTTGTCGCCTGCCTCGGTCTGTGGCAGATCGCGACGCAATACAAGATCTCGCTCGGCTTCGTGACAATGGCGAATGTGCCCGCACCGACGGATGTCGCGCAGGCCTTCTGGCACCTGTTGCATTCACCCAAGCTGCCGATGCACTTGTTCGCTAGCATCGTGCGGGTGCTGGTTGGATTCAGCGCGGCGGCTATGGTGGGAGTCGGATTTGGCTTGGCCATCGGCCGGTATCGCGCGTTCGAAGATTCGGTGCTGCCCTCGCTGGAAGTGCTGCGGCCCATTCCTGCCGTAGCATGGATTCCGTTGGCGATCCTGATGTTTCCATCGTCGGAGATGAGCATGATGTTCATCACGTTCATTGGCGCGCTGTTCCCCATTTTGCTCAATACCATTCACGGCGTGGAAGGTATCGACCCGCGCCTGGTCGCCACCGCGCGAAGCCTTGGCACGATACGCTTGTCGCTATTCAGCGAAGTGATTGTGCCTGGCGCGGCTCCGGCCATCCTGACGGGTTTGTCTATCGGCATGGGCACTGCGTGGTTCTGCCTGATCACGGCCGAGATGATCGCGGGACAGTACGGGATCGGCTATTTCACGTGGGAGTCGTACACCTTGCAAAACTATGCGGATATCGTCGTCGGCATGCTGCTGATCGGCGCGCTTGGCATGGGCAGCAGTGTGCTTGTCAAGAGACTCGGGCTGGTGCTGATGCCGTGGTACCGGCTGAGCGAGGCACGTCGATGAGTACCGTATCAAGTAACGTGTTGACCGGAGCGACCCTGGGTCGTGTGGATGTGCGTTCTTTGAGCGTTGACGTGGGCTTGTCGAGCGAACGATTTACGGCGCTGGACCATCTGGATTTCACTATCGTGCCGGGCGAATTCGTCTGTGTGCTTGGACCGTCTGGTTGCGGCAAGTCGACCTTGCTCGGCGCTGTCGCGGGACATGTGACCGCAACCCGCGGCGAGATCGCGGTCGATGGCGAACGGGTCGCTGGCCCGCATCGAAACCGTGGTCTCGTGTTTCAGCAGCACACGTTGTTTCCGTGGAAGCGGGTGATCGACAACGTTGCGTTCGGACTGAAGATGAGTGGGCTCGGCCTGGAGGAGCGGCATCGCGAGGCGCGTGCGCTGCTCGAACTTGTCGGCTTGCAGGGATTCGAAGCGCGTTATCCGGTGCAACTGTCGGGTGGCATGCAGCAGCGGGTGGAGATTGCGCGCGCGCTGATCAACCGGCCGCACATCCTCCTGATGGACGAACCGTTTGGCGCACTCGACGCGCAAACGCGCCGGATGATGCAGAGCCTGTTGCTCGATGTGTGGGCGCGCATGCGCACGACGGTGATGTTCGTGACTCACGACATAGACGAGGCGTTGTTCCTGGCCGATCGCATTCTCGTGCTGTCGCGCCGGCCCGCGCGAATCGTCGCCGATATCGTGGTGCCGCTCGCCCGTCCACGCAATGACGAGAGCACGGTCGCGGCCGAGTTCGTCGACATCAAGCGCCGTTGCCTTGCGCTGCTGCGCGAAGGGACCTGATCTTGCGTTCCACGCAATCCCGATTGTTCAATGCTTCAAAAGAAAACTTGGCCCATGACTGCTTTCTCTCCGCTGACTTTCGACCCCGACGCACTCGATCCCGAAGCAACGGTCCTGCTGCCGCGCCTGTCCGATGCCGACCCTGTGGTCCGCCGCATCGCGCTCCTTGAACTCGCGGATCTGGAGGATGAGAACCTGTTGCCGCCGATTGTCCAAGCGCTTCGCCATGACGATTCGGCTGATGTCCGCCGCGAGGCGGCGCGTGTGCTGGCGGCCTGGGAAGGAGCGGAGGTTGTCGACGCGCTGTGCCAGACTCTTCTCGACCTCGATGAAGCGGTGCGCCTCGCGGCGGCTCAAAGCCTCTCGGAACTCAAGGAAGTGACTTCTGGCCACGTGCTGCTCGAATGGGTCGCCAATCCAGACTCGTTTGTGCAGGCCGCGATACTCCGTGCATTGCGTGAGTTGCGGCTAGCCGATGCCCTGGACCCCGCTTTGCGAGCACTCTCGCATCCGCTGGCGTCGGTGCGTCTGGAGGCCGTCGGCGTCGCAGGCTGGCTCAAGGACGAGCGCGCACTCGCGCAGCTCGCCCAGGTAGCCGCAGGGGACGCCGATCCCGACGTGCGCCGGGCCGCAGTGGGTTCTTTGGGACTGGGCTCGGAGCCTGCGGAAACCATCGTCGATGCGTTGCTCAGTGCGTTGCGCGACGACGCCTGGCAGGTGCGTGAGGAAGCCGCCGCGACGCTTGGCAAGCTGCGCGCTGGCCAAGCCCGCGACGCGTTGATCGCGTCGCTCGACGATCCTTACTGGCAGGTCAGGCTGAAGTCCGCGCGAGCGCTCGGACGGTTGCGTGACCCGGGCGCGGGAGCCGCGCTTGGCCGGCTGCTGTCGCATTCCATCAGCAATCTGCGCAAGGAAGCGGCGCTTGCGCTCGGCGAACTCGGCGACCGTAGTTTGCTGCCGGCCCTGCAAACGGCCCAAGGCGACCCTGATCCGGAAGTACGCAAGGCTATTCGCATCGCGCTGCAACAGATCGAAGGTCTTCCGGCATGAACGTACCCGAACGCATCGACCTTGATTCGCGGGCGCATACTCTAACGCTCCACTGGCCGGACGCGCCGGCGCAGTGTCTCAGTGATGCGGCCTTGCGCCGTGAATGCCCATGCGCGGCGTGCCGTCGCATTCGTCTCACTGCGGGTTTCGTGCAGGCAGCCGAGGACGTCAAAGTCGTGGACATTCATTCGATGGCGTATGGCGTGCAACTCATCTTCAGCGACGGTCACGGGCAAGGAATTTTCCCTTGGCAGTTTCTCGAAGAACTTGGGACAACTTTGGAATGACACGCGCTCTCGGACACCTTCTGGTTGACAGGCTCTCGGTCGAATTCGCGCCACGCGCGGGACGCTGGCCGTGGCAGCGCGCAGGCGTAGCGACGCGAGTACTCGACGACGTTTCTATAGAAGTCGCGCCTGGTGAATTTGCCGTCGTGGTAGGGCCCTCAGGGTGTGGCAAGTCTTCGCTGCTCAACGCGGTCGCTGGATTTCAGACACCAGCGTCCGGCAGTGTCAGCATTGACGGTGAGCGTGTGATATCGCCGGGAGCCGATCGGGGTGTCGTGTTCCAGCAATATTCGCTGTTCCCCTGGATGACCGTACGTTCGAATGTCGAGTACGGCCTCAAGCTAAAAGGCGTGCCGTCGGCGCAACGCTTGGAACGCGCCCGCTCGTTACTGGCGATGGCCGGGTTGTCGAACATCGAGACGTATTTCCCCGAGCAGCTTTCGGGCGGCATGAAGCAGCGCGTGGGCATTCTGCGCGCGCTGGCGACCACGCCGCGTATTCTGTTGATGGACGAGCCGTTCGGCGCCCTTGACGCGCAGACCCGCACGATCATGCAGCAGTTGCTGACGACCATGTGGCGCAAGCTGGACTTGTCCGTACTGTTCATTACGCACGACATCGACGAAGCGGTGTTCCTGGCCGATCGAATTTATGTCATGACTGCTCGTCCAGGACGCATCAAGGAGATTGTGCCGGTACCGCTTGCCCGTCCGCGCAATGAAGCTACCCTGGAGTCGATGGAGTTCTTCTCGATCCGGTCCCGGCTGCTTTCGCTGATCCGGGAGGAAAGTCAGAAAGCATTCGAGACGGAGGCTCAGATATCGCTGCCGGGAACGGCGGTAGGCGAGGGCATTGAGGCAAGTTCATCGTCGATCCTGACAACGACGCTTGACTGACGCACCGTTTCTCGCGACAAATGCTTACTGTCCCGCTTTAAAGCAATGACACCTGTACCAACGCCATCGGGAAATTTAATATATGTTCAGTATCACAAAACAATTGTTCGTCTCGGGAATTTTAATCACCGCTCTGCAAGTGACGGGCAACGCGGCCGAGACTGTTCGACTCGCTCAAAATCTGGCTCCTATATCCGGCCTCGTGATCATTGCGCAGGAACAGCATTTCTTCGAGAGGAACGGCCTCGATGTCCAGGTCAGCAACTTCAGCAGCGGCCGGCAGGCACTGGAAACCGTGCTTGGCAACGGCGCCGATGTGGCCACCACCGCCGAAGCGCCTATTACGGCGGCGGCGCTCGCCGACCAGAAGATCGCACTGCTCGCAAGGATGGAATATTCCGACGACAAGACGCTTACCCGCAGCGCCGCGCGGATCACAACGCCAGCCGATCTCAAGGGCAAGCGCATCGGGTTTTCGGCGGGGACTGGCAGCGAAATCTATACGGGCATGCTGCTCAAGCGCGCAGGACTAACCCCGGCGCAGGTTCAGTTGGTGAACCTGCGTCCTCAGGACATGCCGGCTGCGCTCGCCGGGGGCAGTATCGACGCTTACAACAGCTGGGAGCCGTTCATCGCGAACGGCAAGAAAGCGCTCGGTGACGCTGCCAGGGAGCTTCCGGCCAAGGGCGTCTACGCCGAGACGTTCAACCTTGTCGTTCAGCAAACTTATCTGCAGGCGCATCCCGCAGTGGTGGTCGCGTTCCTGCGCTCGGTCGTCGAGGCCGAAACGTGGCTGAAGGCGCATCCCGATGATGCCATCACTTCCATCGCGCAGGCGACCCATATGGAACGCGCCGATCTTGCCTCGATCTGGCATGACTACGTGTTTGATGTGGTGCTCGACCAGCGTACGCTCGACACGCTCAAGCAACATGCTCAGTGGCGCCTGGCAAGCGGCAACGCGCCAGCCGGGGCGACGCTCCCGGATTTCCGCAACATCATTTTCAGTGCGCCCCTGGCCCAGGTGGACAAGACGCGGGTCCGGCTGCCCGCAGCGTCGGAATAGGCCGCGGATAACCGGGATGAAACACGCTCCATTTGCCGCGAAATTGATTTCGCTGCCCTTATTCTTGCTGCTATGGCAGGCGCTGTGCCAGGTGGATCTTGTCAATCCTCTGTTGTTTCCTCCGCCGACGCGCGTGATTGCCGCGTTATATCGCTATCTCGGTGCAAAGGAAGGATGGACTGATATTGGCGCTAGCGTCGAGCGAGCAGTTATCGGTTACGCGGCCGGCGCGTTGTCCGGTATCGCGATCGGCTTGCTTAGTGGTTCGAACCGTATTGCGGCGGGGTTGCTCACCCCCGTGTTCCAATTGCTGCGCCCGGTCCCGCCAATCGCTTTCGTGCCGATTGTGATCGTCTGGTTCGGACTGAGCGAACTGGGGAAGTGGTTCCTCGTGTTCTGGGGCGTGTTTTTCACCGTGTGGCTTGCTACGCATCTCGGTTTGCAACGCGCAAATCTTACCTATGTGCGGGCGGCGCAGGCACTGGGTGCGACGCGTCGCCAGGTGTTGTGGACCGTGCAGTTACCCGATGCACTGCCGTTTGTGTTTGTCGGGTTACGCACCGCGATCACAATCGCCTTTTATGCGCTGGTATCGGCGGAGCTGGCGGGTGCGTACGCGGGCGTCGCCTACCGTCTTGAGATCACGCAACAGAACCTGCAGATCGCCACGATGATGGCGGGATTGCTGGTCCTGGGATTTTTATCATCGCTGGCGGATCGTCTTTTCGAGATGATTTCGCGCCGTGTCGTTCACTGGTCTTCCTGACTCTTCCCGCCCCGAGCCTTTAATGCATTCTTCGTCACTGAGCCTCGATTTCAACAGCCTGAAGCGCGCCTACGCCGATGGTTCCTGGACGCCGTCGAGCGTAATCGATGAGGTCTATGGACGGCTGGCACATCGTGCCGGCGATCACGTCTGGACCCATGTGGTGCCGCGCGAGGTTGCATTGGCCGCTGCGGCCCGGTTCGAACGCTCGCGGGCCGGCGGCTCGAGCTTGCCGTTGTACGGTATCCCGTTCGGGGTGAAAGACAACATCGATGCAGCCGGATTGCCGACGACCGCAGGATGCCCCGCGTTCGGCTATGAAGCCACACAGTCGGCGGTTGTTATCGAGCGTCTCGAGGCCGCGGGTGCCATCCTGATCGGCAAGCAGAGCATGGATCAGTTCGCCACGGGTTTGGTCGGCATCCGCTCATTGTCAGGCTACTGCCGCAATCCGTTCGACTCCCGCTACATCCCGGGCGGTTCGAGTTCAGGCTCGGCGGTCGCTGTCAGCACGGGCCAGGTCTCGTTCTCGATCGGGTCGGACACCGGCGGCTCCGGTCGCGTTCCAGCGGCGCTGAACAACATCGTCGGGTTGAAGCCGACGCCGGGGCTTGTCAGCATGCGTGGATTTGTCTATTGCAACCGTAGTTTCGACGTCGCGCCGGTATTCGCGCTCACCGTGCAGAACGCCGCCGATGTGCTCGACGTCATTGCCGGATCCGATCCGACGGATCCATTCTCGGTCGACCATCCGTCAGCCACAGCGCATCGTGGAACGACGCCCTTGCGCTTTGGCGTGCCACACGCCGAAGACCTGAAATTCTTCGGCAATGATGCGGCCCATTCGTCGTATCTTGCATCGCTCGACGTGCTTCGCTCTCTAGGGGCGCAAGAAGTCCGGATTGACTACAAGCCGTTCGTCGACGCTGGCCGGCTTGTGTTCGGGAGCGCATTCATCGCCGAGCGCTGGCTTACGTATCGCGACGTGATCTCCCGCTATCCCGACTCGGTTCACCCGGCGGTGCGCGCGTCGATCGAGGCGGCGCAAAACTACAGCGCCGCCGATGCGTTCCAAGCGCTCTACACGCAGCGAACGCTGACGCGCTACGCGGCGCAGCTGTTTCAGACTATCGATTTTCTTGCGCTGCCTACTGTCCCGACCATTTACCGTTGCGATGACGTCGAGCGGGACCCGCAAAGCCTGAATGCGAACATGGGATATTACACGTACTTCGCGAATCCGCTCAACCTGGCGGCAATGAGCGTGCCGGCCGGTTTTACGCCGGACGGCCTGCCTTTCGGCTTGTCGCTGGTCGGCCCCGCATTCAGCGAACGCGCGCTGGTATCGACTGGGCGTCGAATCGAAAAGGCGATCGCGGGATCGCTTGGAGCGACCGGTTTGCATGTAGCACCCAATCAATACGATTAGTCGGGCAGCTTCACCACTGACGCGCGGGTCTTGCCGACGGCGTTTAACGACATCATGGAGCTCGCGAAGCGCACGCCGGCAGACCATGTAAACACGCTGCCGGAATGTGGCCCGGCCAGACGCGAAGGCGTTTTCAGAATCACCGACGCGGTGAACTCAAGGTCCCGACTGCGAGCACGATGAAAGTCAGGATGTGCACTCGCTCAAGGGGGTATAGAAATGGTGAATTGGGCGGATGGGGAAATAGCATTTCGCCGGGGCGAAAAAATGAACTATCCATACAAGTCGATCGTTTACCTGAACAAATCAGGAGCGTCGCGACTTTCTCGCTACGCGTCGCCTGACCGGTGTTCTCAGCGACTGCGGTGCTTCATTGGCAAGCATTCGAGATCTTGCGTTTTTTACACAAAGGGCTAAGAGGGCAGTTCAAAAAGAGCTCGGAAGGGCTGTTTACTTTTCCACGAAACGGTTAACCTTGGATACCTGAACAACGGATCAAGGAATGCCGGCACCTATCATCGATGACCAATTGTGGGCACTGATCGAACCGCTACTTCCACCGCCCAAACCGCGACGCCAGCGATACCCTGGAAGGTTGCCGGTCTCGGACCGTGCAGCACTCAATGGCATCCTGCTTGTGCTGAAGACAGGAATGCGATGGAACCATCTGCCGACCCGGTTGGGCTTCGGCTCTGGAGCGACTTGTTGGCGTCGGTTGCACGACTGGCAGCAGGCCGGGGTGTGGGACAAGCTGCACGGGCTACTGCTCGACAAGCTGCGCGAATCTGGCCAGCTCGATTTCTCATATGCGGCTGTCGATTCATCGTCCGTGCGAGCCGTTGGGGCGGGCCAAAAACTGGGCCAAACCCCACCGATCGCGCACGACCAGGGTCCAAACACCACGTCCTCGTAGACGCGAACGGCGTTCCTGTCAGCGCGATCGTGACCGGCGCGAACCGCAATGATGTCACGCAACTGCTGCCGCTGGTCGACGCTATCCCGCCGATTCGCGGCACACGCGGCCGACCGCTTCGCAAACCCAAGGTCATCTACGCCGACCGTGGCTATGACTCCGACTCGCATCGCCGCCAACTTCGCGAGCGTGGAATCAGACCGGTCATCGCCAGGCGCCGCACCGAACACGGCAGCGGTCTCGGCAAGTTCCGTTGGGTCGTTGAACGGACTCATTCGTGGCTCCATGGTTTCCGGCGTCTTCGCATTCGCTTCGAGCGCCGATCTGACATTCACGAAGCATTCCTCAAACTAGCCTGCTCACTCGTCTGCTGGAACATCTTCAGCCGAACTGAGCAGCCTTTTTGAACTGCCCTCTAAGTTTTCAGCTCCCGTTTCAGATCGGGGCAACCGGCGGCTATGCTGTCAATGCATTTAGACAACCGTCATCAGTCGTGTGGTGCAGTTTTGCTGGCACGTGTTGATGTCCGGGAATGTCCGACTTTTTTCGCGGTAGCGCGCACATGGATACCTTACATCATGCTCCGGGTACTTTGCACCCATCGTTCATACCACCGAAGCTGGTGCCTGAATTGCTGGTCGCGGATTTAAATATACGCCTGTGGCTCTGGCGGGATCTCTGCAGCTTCGCGGTCGTAGCTGGATAACGGCTTGCGCTGGAGACACTGCTCGGGCGAAGTGCGAACTTCCAGATCAGCGTAGGGACGCTTGCGCCGATACTCGAAGCGTTGGGAAGTGTCGACTGACCTTATTCCTGGCTCCCGAGCAAAAGTGGTATCGCACTGGCGGAGTTGAGGTGGGAGCGCATCAATTCCTGGTTCACGACTTGGACGGCTATCTTGTGCGACTCTCGGCCATCCTGGACAGCGACAAGTTCGAGGCGCGACCAACGAATAACGCAAGCGGTGCCGGGTTTTGCAGGGCGCACGCGCTAAGCGCTGTGGCGCGGCCAGTTCACCATCTTCGATAACCCGTTCCGCTATTACGCAAAATCGCTTCGCAAGAGAAGGAGCGTGTTGAATTCCAGATACACCCCATTTCTCCGACCGAGTTCGATCAACTGATACTTCTCTGACGCCACCTGCACTCAGCGGGTGAGTCGTTCCCGGACACATCGGTCATCCGCTCAGTATGGACCGAGCTCATGGACGGTCCTGGCCATGCCTTGTTCGATGGCGATAGGATGGCGAGTTGATTTCCAACTGCACTCTGACTGTCATACCAATCTCACACATGGCTGCAGGCGCTAGGGCGGCTTGGAGAACGTCGGGACTCTGGCGCTCGTCGCAGGAATAGCTACGGCAAAGCAGTGCTTAGTACCACTGTGTTACAAAATAAGGCATTATTCGCTTATCTTCAAGCACATTGTGAGGAGAGCGATGGAAACTACTTCGAAGAGATTCGAGGAGTATGTGTCCCTGATGGCTCAGTCGCTTGGGCACGCTGATCGTGTCGAGCCTTTTCGTGGCTACTGTACGGGCTTGATGTTGCCGGTCAAACGCAAGAGCGTTGAGCCCATGGCTGCGCATCTGTCACCGGACCGGGTGCGCTCGGAACACCAGCGCCTGCATCACTTTGTAGCCGATGCACCGTGGTCTGATCAGGCGGTGCTTGATACGGTGCGCGGTTACGTACTTGAGCGAGTAAGCCGGCGCGCGGGTTCGCCTGAGGCGCTGATTATTGACGATACCGGCTTTCCGAAGAAGGGCAAGCACTCGGTCGGGGTCGCTCGGCAATATTGTGGCCAGCTCGGGAAACAGGACAATTGCCAGGTCGCAGTCAGCGTCTCGCTTGCAAATGAACGCTTCAGTCTGCCGGTGCGCTATCAGCTGTATTTGCCGCAAAGCTGGGCCGATGACGCAGACCGGCGCAAGGCGGCCAAAGTGCCTGAAGCGCTTGAGTTCGTCACCAAACCGGCGCTCGCCTTGCAACTGCTTGAAAACCTCGTAGAGGTGCAACCCCTACCGCAACTGGTTCTGGCCCATGCCGGTTACGGGGCGAGCACCGAGTTCCGCGAGCAGCTCACGCAGATGGGCTTCACGTATGTGGTCGGGGTGACAGGCGCGGTCAGCCTGCAGACGCAAGCTCAGGCGCCGCTGCAGGAAAAAGAGCTGGCCACGCAGTTGCCGTCGCGGCGCTTTCGCACCGTCACATGGCGAGAAGGCACCAACGCTGCCTTGTCGTCGCGCTTTGCAGCAATACGGGTGCACTGCGCCTCGCGCGCAGCCCAGCCATCTGAGACCGCCGAGGAACAATGGTTGCTCGTCGAGTGGCCCAGAGAAGAGCTGGAGCCGACCAAATACTTGGCGGTCTCAAGTCGAAGTGCAACAACTGGTCTAATGTTTAGATGACGTTGCGAGATCCGCTGCTTTTAGTGTCGCGGCAAATACCTCGAAGGGTGAATGAAACGCATGCGTAGCGCGAGGGCGGTTGTTCAAGCTGTCTGCAATGACGTCGAGGTCGGCCTGACTATGGACGGAAAGGTCGGTGCCTTTGGGCAAGTACTCGCGCAACAGGCCGTTGGTATTTTCACAAGTTCCTCGCTGCCACGGGCTGTGTGGATCGCAAAAATAGACATTCACGCCTGTTTGAGCGGCAAGTTCTTGATGCCGTGAGAGTTCACGCCCCTGGTCGTAAGTGAAGCTGTGACGCAAGTGCTCGGGGATCGAGTTGAGCTTGGCGGAGAAGCCAGCCAGTGCAGATTCGGCTGTGGCATCGTCCATCTTAGACAGCAGCACTAGACGGCTGGTTCTCTCCACCAACACGCCCACTGAAGAGCGATTGCCTTCGCCTTTAATGAAGTCGCCCTCCCAGTGCCCGGGCATCACGCGATCCTCTATTTCAGGTGGGCGCACGTGAATGCTGACCATATTTGGAATTTGCCAGCGGCGATCACTACCCCGTGTCCGCGACATACGGGCGCGATGAGCACGACGCAAACAAGCGATGAGTTGACGCCGTAGTTCGCCGCCTGGGTGGGCGTAGATAGTGGTGTAAATCGTTTCGTGCGAGACCTGCAAAGTCGGATCGTTTGGGAACATACGCTTGTGGTGGTCAAGTTATTTCGGACAGGTTGTTAGGTACTTTTACTGTCATTTTGGCCTCGTAGGCGCTGGGCGACAGATAGCCCAAAGTCGAGTGCAAGCGCACCGGATTGTAGAAAGCGACGATGTAGTGGTTGATGTCGCGCCGTGCCTCATCGTGGTTGGCGTACTGGCTCTGCCACACGCGTTCCATCTTCAGGTTCAGAAAGAATCTCTCCATCACAGAATTGTCCCAACAATTGCCTTTTCGACTCATGCTGCAAACCACGCGATGCTGCTTGAGCAAGGCCTGGTACTCGTCGCTTGCGTACTGGCTGCCACGGTCCGAATGGAGTATCAATCCTGGCGCTGGGCGACGTTGCTGCAAGGCTTGATCCAGTGCCGAGACGACCAATCCAGCCGGCATGGTCGGCGCCATCGCCCAGCCCACCACCTTGCGTGAATACAGGTCCAGCACCACCGCCAGGTAAAGCCAACCTTGGGCGGTGCGGATGTACGTTATGTCGGACACCCACGCCAGGTTGGGCTGTGCCACCTCAAATTGCCGGTCCAGCACATTCTCGGCCACTGGCAGCGTGTGACGACTGTCGGTGGTCGAAACGAATTTACGTTTCCAGTTCGTACGCAAGTCCATTTCGCGCATGAGCGTACGCACGCGATGACGCCCAATGCGCAGTCCCTTGGCTCGCAGCGTATGCATGACACGTCTGCTACCGTAGTTCCTGCCGCTGGCGGCGAAGGCCGCCCTGACGTGTGTTTGCTCTTGCACACGCTCGGGGCTGGGCCGCGCCTGCCGGTGTGTGTAATAGCCCGAGCGACTCACCTCCAATAGCCGGCACGCGTGACTGACCGAGACGGCCTTCTCTTGCAAGTGAGCGACCACTCGATAGCTCACTTCAGTTCCCGTGCAAAGAAGGCCGACGCTTTTTTTAGTATGGACACGTCCTCGCGCAATTGCCGGTTCTCCATTTCGAGTTGCCGGATGCGTTGTTGTTCGGCCGTCAGCGGCTTACCCTCTCCGGGGCCGCCGGCACGCTCCGCGTCGTACTGGGCCACCCAGCGACGCACGGCTGTCTCAACAAGGTCCATCGACCGGCAAACCTCGCCCACCGATAACCCTTGGTCCCTTACCATACGTACCACTTCCAGCTTGAAGCTGGCGTCAAATTGTCGGCGCCTTTTTGTCATTTACTCTTTTCCCTCATCGATTCAGCATTGTCCGCCTATCGACCTGTCCGAGGAAATTAGACCACTACAGCTTGAGGACTCCAGAGATTTGCTGAGGCGACCAACGCCACTCCAGCAGCGTGAGGACGACCCTCCAGCAAGCGCTGTGAGGCCCGAGTTTGGGCGCGACCGCACTGTTGGATCGTCGGGCCGAACTGAGTGCGTGCGCCGCTGCTGGGACATAACCAAGCACAGAACTATTGCGCCTGAGTTCGCGGCTAAGGGTAGAGGCCGAGCGCCCGAGTATTCGGGCCATGGCCCGAATACTAGAACCCCGTTGACGTAGGCTCGCAATCTCCAAACGTTCCTCAGCTTGCAACTGCTCGTACTGATTTGCTTTATGCATTACAACACCTTATACGCTTTGGTGTTGCGCTTCAATTTTGAGCCCGCCCTTCCTCAGCACGTTGCCGGCTGACACGCCGATCAAGGAACTCGTGCGACTTGCAAAACTGCGCTGGCGCATTGAGCGCGATTATCAGGAGCTCAAGCAGGAACTCGGCCTGGGGCACTTCGAGGGACGAAGCTGGCGCGGCTTTCATCATCACGCGACGCTGTGCATAGCCGCTTATAGCTTTCTCGTCACCGAACGCCTGGTGGCGCAAAAAAAAACTCCAGCCCATCGGCTACCCGGCGAAGTGCCTTCCTTACCCGAGGGCTTCCGGCCCCGGGGCGCCCCTGCGTAAGCAACGCCATGTGCCGGACTCCATTACAACGCTGCGACTGAGCTTGCTGCCGCGCTGCTTGCCCGTCTCGAACGGTGCCCGTGCTGCGGCCGGAAAATCGAGTAGTTGTTAACACAGTAGTATTTCTATGGGGCATTGAAAGTCAAGCCCTTAGCGATCTGTTTCCCGTGGGTCAGTTACCTCCTTTGAGGGTACTGCAAGTTGTCCACGGCCGACCAGCGGGTCGCCTCACGACCACGACGCTGGCCGGCGGTGGACAACTTGCACGAGCTAGTGTGTCTGATTCATATTCGGAGTCCTTCTTATAAAGCCACACTTCAACACGAGTTAGGTCGGAGTGTTTGATGTCCGGGCAACCGCCCCCGGACTAACTTCTATCCGTGCCGGCGCCAGGCCGGTCACCTCATACCACATGCGCACAGCGCTGGAACCACTCCGTTACCGACGCGCCCCATCTAGAACTACGATTACCCGCCGGGCAACCCTACTACTGTCCGGGCGCGCTGACCTTCAGGCCCTGTCGTCGATCGATATTCGCCGCTCAGCTCGCAACCGTGTTGCCGCCGTGTGACTTGAGTGTTGCCCCGCGCGGAATCTCACCCTGTTCCAGATAGCGCCACAAGGCGATCGACAGACGGCGCGCAAGCGCTACTATGCCGATGCGTCGCATGCGCTTGCCGCCTCCCGCGAAGCGCTCGTTGAACCACTGGCTCAGCTGGCTGCCCGGCTGGAAGCGCAGCCAACTCCAGGCGAGTTCCACCATCAGCCATCGCGCCCGTTTGTTGCCGGCCTTGCTGATACCCTGCTCGACCTCACTGGTGCCACTTGCGTAAGGTGTCGGCGCCAGACCCAGGCAGCCGGCGACTTCACGGCGGTTATGAAACTGTCGCCAGCCGAACAGTTCCTTGACCAGGGTCCACGCACTTCCGGTGCCGATACCCGAGAGCCGTGACAGCACCGCGATTACGGGTTGTGCGCCGCTGCGAACCTGTTGCTTTTGCTGCGCTTCAAGCATCCTGATCTGCCTGGCGACAAGCGAGAGCCGCTCGAACTCGCGCTCGATCTCGGCCCGCAAACCCGGCAACAGTTGCCCGGCCTGCTGAGCCCACCACGGCGCCCACGTGCGCCCACCGATGCGCTCGCCCCGCAGATTGTGCAGCACCAGCAGCGAGCGGATCCGGTTGCTGTGTGCGGTGCGCTCCTGCCGCAGGCGCTCGAGTTCCCGATGCACGCGTCGCTCATCTTCCTGCTCGGGTGTCGGGATCCGTGCGATCGCCCACACCCGCCGCTCACCTCCGTAGTAACGCATCAGCATTGACAGCAGCTTGTCACTGTCGAGTCGATCCGTCTTCGCACGGCGTGCCCGCCGATTTACTTCGATACTGGCCGGATCCACCACCAGGTTGACAATCCCGTGTGCGCTCAGCCAGCGGTGCAGCCAGAAGCCGTCTCGCCCGGCCTCATAGCAACTGCGAACCGGGGCATCGGCTGCCAGGTGGCAGCGCGCCCTGGCCTTGGCGATCGCCCTCAGGACCGCTGTCGTATCGCCGGCCGCCACCGTACACCGGCTCGGCGCGCGCACCCCGTCACCCAGTGACAGCTTCCAGCTCCTATCACCTAATTCGAAGGCGACATACAGCCGGCCAACGATCGTTGTATCTTGCCCTCGAAGGCCGTGTTAGGCGCGTCCATTTGCATGCTCCTTTAGAAAAACGAGTGTCAGAATCCTCGTTTTACTCCCGGGAGCTTGCTTTCGCTGGCCCCTTCCATAGTATCTAGGGGATTGGCATCCAGTTGATCGACTGGTTATTACAAGGTCATGCTGCTTACAGGAAGAAAGGCTAGAACGACTGACTGCCCGACATCAACATGTTCGGTGCCGTTATTCGTCAGCGAGCGGATGGCTGTATCAACAAACGGACGGAATACGCCTCATGATCCCGCGAACAGCCGACAACGGCACGAGTCGACAGCGGGGGCAGCAGCGGGAAGGCGCCGTCCCGCTGTGCAGATAGACCAGTAGCTTCGCGATCTTTGAGCCAGTACGCGCCCGCGGCCCTACCTGATACATCCCCGTTGCTACAACCATGACGGCATCAGATGTGGCCCCCGAGTGGATGAGCGATACCCACGCGTTGAGGTGCCGATACTTGATCGAACGATCTTTGCCCGGTCCATCACTCGCTCATGCCTGGCATGCCGGGATTAAAGCAAACTACCTCGCCACACGATCTTCCCGACAACTTCAATTTCGCTAGTTGAGGCGTCGCTCACGGCATAGTTCGGGTTGTCGCTGAGCATGCGTACCCTGTTGCCCAACTGGCGCTGCATACGCTTGATCATCAGCGCTCCCGAATCCTTGATCACAAATAAGTCGCCGTCGGATATTTCGACCTGAGCCTGATCCATCAGGATCGTATCTCCATTGCGAATCGTCGGTTCCATGCTGTTTCCGCAGACGTAGAGCGCAGAAAGCTCTTTTGCGTCGAGCCCGTGCTGACCGAGCCACGCCCGACAGAACGCCAGTCCCGACAACTTGCCGTTAAGTGCAAGTAATCCTTCCTTCCTGGGCACGTCGTTGGCGTTGAACAGCGGCAGCCGGGTCAGGGTCGTCGGCGTCGCCGGCTTGTCGCTCAACATGCCTTCGCCGGTCATCAGCCATAGCAAGCTGACGTTGGCCGCCTCCGCCAAGGCGATCAGGATTTTCCGGGTCGGCTCCCCTCCATTGAGATAACGCTGAAGACCACTTTGCGAGATATTCGCTCGCTTCGCGAGCGCACTGGCGTTCCCAACCAGCGTAATAGCCATCTTCAGCCGGTCGACAAACGTCTCCGGCGACTCCCCGATATTCAGATCTTCTGCTTCATCCAACTCGGCAATGCTCGATTGCATTCTTACTCCTTTTACCGTGTACGAATAACCATATCCGAATTTAGTGTTATGGGACCCATTACTGCCATTCTATACTGTCGTCTGCTTTATAGAGTTCAATTATTAACGCTATAGAGCATATCACGGTGCGCCAATTGGTGTTCCTAGTATAAAGGGTCACGCTAAACGTGACACAGCCAGCCGAAGTGTTTCGGCTGATTCAATTCTATGGACCCGCTAGTGGAACTGGCTTTGCGAGATGGGGTAAAAAATGAGCGAAGTGGTGGAGCGACATCCGGACAGCCCGGATGCGACCGGCGAAAAGACATCGCCGATTGCGTTGTGGTACACCCGATGCGGCGTGCCGACGAGCTTCGGTATCGCGGTACAGCGCGGGTTGTTCGATGAAGAATTCGCGGATGGCGCGGCAACGCTCACCGCGTTGCAGGATTCGAGTGATCCCGTTGTGCTGCAGTCGCATTTCACTCATGCGCATGAGAACCTGTTCCGGCACGGCAGCAACTATCCGGCGATCTGGGCGCAGGCTAACGGCGCGAACACGCGCGTGCTCGGACTGTCATTCCTGCGGGGTGCCCAGACGCTGCTCGCCTTGCCCGGATCAGGCATCATTGGACCTGCGGATCTGAAAGGGAAACGGCTTTTGGTACCGCGGCGGTCGCACGAACAGCTCGACCATACGTGGGCCAACACGCTGCGTTTCTACGACGTGGCATTACGATCAGCAGGCCTCACGCTCGGCGACGTGCAACTGGTTGAGCGTGAGGTGAATCGCCCGTTCTTCGTCGACCGGCGCACTCCCGACGTCAAGGGCAGCGCAGCCAGCGGTCCTGCGGCGTTCCGTGCGAAGCGCAAGGCTGGCCAATGGAGCGAATCGGTGTTGCCATTGATTGGCGGCGAGGTTGACGTCATCACGTCGGGCGGTGGGATCGGTGCATCGTCGCTGCAATATGAATATCTGCTTGGGCTCGACGTCGTGTTCGACCTGGACTGGGTGGACGACGATGCAGAACGCGCAAACCTCAGTACACCCCTCGTGTTTGCGGTCAAGGCGGATCTGTTAGACGCGCACCCGGAACTCGTTTCGAGGGTGCTCTATCGCACGCTCGATGTGGAGGACGAGGCGCGCCGTAACCCGGCGGCGCTGGTGCGGCATATCGCCAATGAACAGTTCGTGCCGGAGTACCTCGTGCATCAGGCGTATGGCGATCAGGTCGGCCGCAATTTCGAACTGGACTTCGCACCGGCCAAGATCGCTGCGTTGCGCTCCCAGGTGGCATTCTTGCGCCGCATTGGTGTAATCGAGCGGGAGATCGATGTCGACGCATGGCTTGCGCCAGCGCCGCTCGAAGTGGCGAGGCGTCAGTGGGCGGCCGATCGTGGTATCGCCGCCGCTGCAGCCTGAACAGGGACACGCGACATGGCTAACCCGATGCAGATCCTCTGGTATCTCCGCCACAACGACGGTCCGTATCCCTGGAAGCCCGAGGGTGCGTTTGAACCCGATCACAACCGAGTCGTCCATCTCGCCAAGACCGTGGACCGGCTCGGCTTCTATGGCGCGTTGACAGTCGGCGAGAGTCCGTTCATCGAGACCGCGACGCTTGTGCCTTTGACCGAACGCATGCGTTTTCTGATTCCGATCTATCCGGGCGTCTACCCGCCGGCGTTGCTAGTCAAGCAAGCCCAGACATTTGACGAACTGTCGGGCGGGCGGCTGCTGTTCAACCAGGTGAACGGCACGGACTCGATCCTGCCGCAATTCGGCATCTATGAGTCTGGTGCCGGACGCTACAAGATCAGTGCCGAATACTGGAAAGTATTCAAGCAGCTCTATGCAGGAGAAATTGCGGAATACGACGGCAAATTCTTCAAGTTCGGTGCACCTCCGCACGCGCGCACCCTGACCGAAGGCAAGCCCAGGCTCGTCCAGTATCCGCATACACCGGTCTGGGGATCGGGCGCATCGCCCGGCGGGATACGGCATGCAGGCGAGGTGCTGGATACCTATCTGACCTATTTGCACGATCCCGCGAAACTCGGTAGACAGATCGCCGCCGCGCGCGAAGTGGCGGCATCGTTTGGCAGGACGCTGCGGGCGGGGACGCTGGCGAACATCATCGTCCGCGAAACCGAAGAGGAAGCGTGGGATCACGCACGCTGGCTGCTCGAGCAAACAGGTGCCGAAACGATTGTGAAGCAGATCGATGCAAGGCTCCGGCATCGGGAATTCGACGCGGGTGGATTTGCCGGTCTGCAGAGCGACGATCCACTCATCCAACGGCGCATCGACGCGCTGCGCGCCGGCCGGCTGCCAGACGTCCGTGAACTGGAGTCCGCGCCGAATATCTGGTCGGGACCGGCCTCGTGGTCCGCCGTCGACATCCTCGACAAGGGATGGGGCGCCTATCTGGTGGGAAGTGCGGAGAACGTCGCAGCACGCATGAAGGCGTTGCAGCGCGACATCGGCATCGACGTATTCATTCTGGCTGGCTGGCCGTTGACCGAGGAGGCGGAGCGGATCGCGTCGCTGCTGCTGCCTCTGCTCGAACTGGACACGTCACTACCGGACTTACGGCCCACGGCCCCGGCGAAACAATTTACCTCGTCCGCCGAGTCCGTGGCGATCCGGCATGCTTCGGCTCCCGTCGGTGGCTGACGGTCACACGTTTTTTCCGATTTACTCGCTTGCGACATTCGATATGGACTACTTATGAGTCATCCGATGCAGGTCCTCTGGTACATCAATCCAAACGATGGCCCGTTTCCGTGGAAGCCCGAAGGCGCGCGCCCAGCGCATTTCGATCAGGTGGTTGAGCTGGCGAAGACGATTGACCAGTTGGGCTATTTCGGCGCATTGACGGTCGGACGGAACCCGTTCGTCGAGACGGCGACGCTGATACCGGTCACGAAGCAGATGCGGTTTTTGATTCCTATTTATCCGGGTTCCTACTCGCCGGCGATTCTGGCACAGCAGGCCCAGGTGTTCGACGAACTGTCGGGTGGCCGACTGCTGTTCAACCAAGTGAACGGGACGGACAAGATACTGCCTCAGTACGGTATTCGTGTAGGCAGCGACGAGCGCTACGAACTGAGCGCCGAGTACTGGACGCTGTTCAAGCAGCTCTACTCGGGTGAAGTTGGCGCTCATGAAGGACGGCATTTCCAGATAGGTGACCCGCCTCCCGTCCCGCTCGTGTCGACCAAGGGGGAAGGGCCGCTCGTGCAGAATCCCCACACGCCAGTCTGGGGGTCGGGTGCATCACCAGCAGGCATTCGGCACGCCGGACAGGTGCTCGATACCTACCTGACCTATCTGCACCGGCCGGACAGACTGGGCGCACAGATCGCGGCTGCGAGGGAGGTGGCAACAACTCACGGCCGCACGCTGAAGGTCGGTACGCTCGCCAACATCATCGTCCGGGAAACCGAGGCCGAAGCGTGGGAGCACGCGGAGTGGGTGATGGAGCAGACCGGTGCGGCACACATCGTCAGTCAGATTGAGCGACGCCTTAACCTCGGGCGCTACAACGTCGCGTTCGGCGCCCGGGACACGAAGGGCTTCGACTCGTTGGAAAGCGACGACTCGCTGATTCAATCAAGAATC
Source organism: Caballeronia sp. DA-9 (assembly GCF_051615025.1). Taxonomy (NCBI): domain Bacteria; kingdom Pseudomonadati; phylum Pseudomonadota; class Betaproteobacteria; order Burkholderiales; family Burkholderiaceae; genus Caballeronia; species Caballeronia sp. DA-9. The sequence continues at coordinate 144,874 of NZ_CP195132.1, forward strand.
GACGCGCTGCGCGCTGGGAAACTACCACCGGTCCGCTCGCTGGAATCCGCGCCGAATATCTGGTCGGGGGTGAACGCCTGGGGGGCGCTGGACCTGTTCGACCAGGGCTGGGGTGGCTACTTCGTCGGCAGTGCGAAGAACGTGGCCGAAAGAATGCGCGAGCTGCAGCGCGATCTCGGTATCGATGTATTCATTCTTGCAGGCTGGCCACTGGTGGAGGAGGCGAAGCGCGTCAAGGAGCTGCTGTTCCCGCTTCTAGATCTTGATCATTATTCCCCAGCGCTTGCGCCGCTGCGCCGGTTCAACCGGAGCGCCGCGCCCGCGAATGTGGGAAGCACCGGAAGCACTGAAGCCAACAACCCCCTTCATCTCCAGACATCGGAAGAAAAGCATGTCACTCATTCTTGAACGAACCAATGCCGTGCGCGAGGCGATCGCGCGTATCAAAGCCGCGGGGCTCGGCGACGACAATCACGACGACGCGCAGATTGAAGCCGGGCGGGCAGCACTGCTCGCACTGGCCGCCCGGACCGAGCTATTTCCGGTTGCGCAGTTTCCCTATTTATATGCGCAGCGCAGCGGCTTCTATCGTCTGGCGGAGGACGCGGACCACCGCAACGCGCTGTACGTGCAGGTGAGCACGAACGAACATGGCGGAAACTCGCCTCATCAACACCCCTACTGGGCAATCATCGCCGGCGTGCGGGGCAACGAGCACAACGTGCTCTACCGGCGAACCGACGACGGGCAGGTCGAGGGCCGGGGGCAGCTCGGCAAGGTCGGGGAAGTATCGGTGGTGTCCAGTGAGGCGCTCTACATTCCTCACGATACGTATCACACGATCGGCACCCGCGGCGGCGAGGTGGGCATCCACTTGCACTTCTACCGCATCGGAACCGATACGCCCGAACATCGCGGCGCGCCGCGGTTCGCTTCACCGGAGAGCGACGTGGTGGTTGCCCGGGCGGGAACGATCGATCCGGGCGAAATCGGGGTGCAGCGCGTCTGGTTGCGCGACGTCCAGGCCGGCGATGCGTCCGGGAACCCGCTGTCTGTGCTGCAGGCCGGCACAATTGAAACGCCGTTGCCGGAGCCGCTGCGCGGGGCTCGCCGGATCGATCCCGAAGGTGGGGCACCGGCCGGACTGCCGGAGGACAGTGCAACTCCGATCGTGCTGGCCGGCCACGGCCGCGCAGTACGGATCGCTGCGACGAAACTGGCCCGACTCGGGTATGCGCATACGTTCTGGTTCGATCCAGAGCAGCCTTCCGGCCGTGAGGGTGTCGCCTCGGACGCGCACCACGACGTTACCCGGGTTCCCGCCGCTGAGACCGCGCACGCGGCTTCCTGACTTCTTTTATACGGTTGACCCTAATGGTCTTATTCTCACGGATGCGCTTGTGGATGGTTGTCGCCGGGCTCGTGGCGCTGGCGCGCGGCGCCGTGGCACTCGCGGTACCGGCCGATGGTGCTGCCGTCGCGCCGCCTGCCGCCGGTGCGCTGCCGACACTGCGAATCACGGTTTTTGCGCCACCGTCATACAGCACGTGGCTACCCGCCATCATCAAGAAAAATCACCTGGACATCCTGCACGGCTTTCGTCTCGAGGTGACGCCCAAGGTCGGGCAGGTCGCCTACGTCGATTTCGCGCATGGGGTGGACAAGGTCTGCTTCTGCGTGGCGCCGCAGACCTTTACACAGTTCGTCGAACAGGGCGCCGACATCTCGATGGTGTTCAATGTGTTCAAGTTCACGAATCTCGTCGCGGTCTCCGATCCCTCGATCAGGACAGTCGCAGACCTGCGGGGCAAGACGCTTGGCGCGGCGATCGGAACCGGAAACTGGTCGGTGACGTCGTTTCTGCTGAAGCAGAGCGGCCTGGACCTCTCCACCGTGAAAATCCATTCGACCGAGAGCGCCACTGAAGTCGCCGAGTTCGCGATGGGCAGGCTGGACGCGATCTTTCCGGCGCCGGTCGAAATTGCGTCGGTGCAGACCCAGACGAGTCGCTATCACGTGATCTCGATCTTCGATCAGGCCAAATGGCAGGCCTATTCCCATAGTCCGGGCATTCCAAGTATCGCGCTCGGCGCGTGGCGGGACTGGCTGGCCGTGCCCGCGAATCTCGATCTCGTGAAGCGGCTGTATGCGGCGACCCAGGACGCGGCTGATTTCGCGCGCGCGCATCCCGACGATGCCGCCACCATCGTCAGTGACAGCACGAAGATGGATCGGGCGGCGGTGACCTATGTGCTCGCGCATTATCCGGAGATCCTGGACGTGAGGCCGATCGGAGCCTACAAGGGTGCGATCAAGGTGCTCTCCCAGCGACTGATGGTGACCGATGACGTGCTCGAGCGCCCCTTGACCGACGCCGAGATCGATCGATACGTGGCAAATTTTCAGCCCTAATCCTGCAGAACCAATTCACGAGGTAATCCTGATGTCTGAAGTCGTGGCGACGCGAAAAGAAACAGCGAGCGATGTCTCGAGGGAGGCGTTCATACCCCGGCCAAAGGGACGTGCACCGCTGGAACTCGTCGAGGTGCTGGTGCGTCGTGTGAATTGGGAAGGCATCCTGATGTTGGGCGGCGCGGCGATCGCTTGGGAAGTGGCGGCCCATTTTCTACCCCCCTTCCTGTTTCCATCGATCGGACGAGTTGCGATCGGCGTTGGCAAGCTGTTGTCTCGCCCGGAATCCTATCAGACGATCTGGGCCACATTTGCACGCATCATCATGTCAGTGATGCTTGCGTTCTCTATCGGCTCCCTGTTCGGCGCGGCGGCGGGGCTGAATGAACGGGTTGAGCGTTCGCTGTTGCCGATCATCAGGCTGAAGCAGGGAGTACCGGGAATTTGCTGGGTTATTTTCTCCGTACTGTGGTTTCGGGACATGGACTTCCGGGTGGTCTTCATCGTGATGGTTACGACTATACCCAGCTTCTTCTTCCAGGCACGCGACGGCGTGCGCGCCGTGCCACACGACCTGTGGGCAATGGTAAAGGCGTGGCGGCCCACGCCTTGGCAGATGGCTCGCAAACTTATTTTACCGGGCATGCTGCCCTCGCTGCTGATCGGGTTGCGGGTCAATTTCGGGATTGGCACTCCGGTGGCGATCACGACCGAATTGCTGGCGGGCGACAGTGGCATCGGCTATTTCCTGCGTAATGCACAGGAGCAGTTCCGGATGGATGTGGTGATGGCATGGACCGTCGTGCTGGCGGTATTCGTGCTGTTGATCGATTGGGTGCTGTCCATGATCGAGCGCCGCCTCGTGAATTGGCGCCAGGTAATGGGACGCAGATCATGAGACATCCAGCTATCCGGTTTGAAAGCGTGAACAAGCAGTTCACCCGAAAATCCCGAGTTGTAACTGCGATTTCCGACTTGTCGTTTGACGTGCAATACGGGGAATACGTCTGTGTGCTGGGACGTTCCGGTTGTGGAAAGTCCACCTCAGTCAATCTAATCCTCGGGCTCGACTCTGCAACCAGCGGCACGGTTCGTGTGCTGGGCGTCGATCCGTGGAAGGATTTTGGAAAACTGAAGGGCCAGATTGGGTGTGTGTTCCAGGGCGACCGCATGCTTCCCTGGCGCTCGGTGCTGGACAACGTGCGTTTGCCGCTTGAGATACTCGGCATCGACGAAAGCTCGTTGGACATTTCCCCTGTCGAATGGCTCGTCCGAATCGGCCTGGGGGACTTTCTGCATGCGTATCCATATGAACTCTCCGGCGGTATGAGACAGCGCGCGGCGATGGCGCGTGCACTGGTCAGCGACCCGGTGCTGTTGCTGGCGGACGAAGCGTTCGGCAACCTGGATGAGGTGACGGCCGCAGCCTTGCGCGGTGAATTTCGCCAGATTGCCAGGCAACGGAGCAAGACTGTGTTGCAGATTACACACTCGATAGATGAGGCGCTTGCAGTGGGCGACCGGATCATCGTGCTCGGCAAGCCAGGACAAGTGGCGGGGATCATCGAAAACGTGAAGCCAAGCGACGTGGCGGCGCGGGAGCGGACCCGTTCGACGATCCTTTCCCTGATCGAGGACGCCGTGACTGTGTCCTGAGCAGGACGAGACCGGAACACCAGCAGGAACACGTTGGACCAGTGTTGGGGTATTGCGGTTGAACAAACCATTTACTCCACTACCATATATTTAGGAATGCTTTATATATAACGGAAATGACGATGAAAAACAAAAGTGGGTTGAGGGGATGGCAGCGCAGCAAACGGCATGCGCAACAAGCGCAAAGTATGCGCCGCCATGGTCTGCGTACGGGGCTGCGGTTTTGGCAGATGATGGGTTATGGTGTTTTGTCTTCGTCGGTGATTACGCCGTTGGCACACGCTCAGCAAATCGCCGCACCGGTTCCGGCCACGGCAAGCGATGCTGCCGGGAACCCACCAGCACCAGTCGTTTCTCAGACGGAGGGCGGCGCTTCTTCCGCAGTGCTTCCCGACGTCATAGTCACGGCGGAGCGACGTAGTACCTCTGAGCTGAAAACCCCGGTGGCCGTCACGCAGATCGCGTCACGGCGGATCCAGGAACAAAAGATCCAGCAGATAGCCGATCTTGCCGGGACCACACCGGGTCTCTCGGCGCCGGGCGCCACCTACAACATGCAGTCGGTATTTATCCGCGGCATCGGCACGACCGACCCCGGCGTGCCGAGCGCGGTTGGTACGTACGTGGACGATGTCTACATCCCACGTACCTTCGGCACCGGCTTGTTCGACCTGCCCGATGTGGAGAGCATCCAGGTGCTGCGTGGCCCGCAGGGAACGTTGTACGGCGAGAACACCAGTGCGGGGGCGCTCAAGATAACGACGCGGACTCCGAACGACCAGACCGAGGCATCAGTAGACATGCTGGGGGGTACGGACGGGAACTTTCAGACGCACGAGTATGTGTCCGGTCCGATCATCCCGGGCGTGCTGGCGGGTAGTTTCGCCTATGCGCATCGTCAGAACAGCGGCACCCTGTACAACGCGTATCTGCATAAAGATGTCAATGCGATCGATACTGATCAGTTTCGCGGGAAGTTGAGCTTCACGCCGACCAAGGACTTGCAGGCCGTGCTTTCGGTAGACGGAACACGCGATTTTTCGGACAATCCGACGCTCGTTCCTCTCAACTATCCGGGAGGAAGCCCCAATACGACCTATGCGGCGTTCAATCCCCAACTGAGACGATACCAGGGTGGCGGCTCACTGAACGTGACCGATCGTTTGAACGATCACTATTCTATCAAGTCCATCACCGCGCTGCGGGGCTTCTCCGATCATCCCTCTCCGTGGGAGATGGACGGAACGCCATCCAATAATTATGGTTTTTCGCAGGATATTCACGAACGGGAATTTACTCAGGAACTCCAGCTCCAGGGGAAATACGACCGCTTCAATTTCACTACCGGCGTCTTCTTTTATCACGAGCTTTTCGATTTCACGCGGGTAAGCTGGTTGAACGGCAACTATAGCGGGATCGCAAGCGATACCAACACGTCAAGTGTCGGTCTGTACGGCGAGGGCACGTACAACCTGACCCGCAAGCTGGCGGTGACGGCCGGTGTGCGATACAGCTACGAGGTCCAGCATTTCAACAGTGCCGGGTATATCGATTCGCCGCAAGGCGTGCCGCTCTCGCAGACCTATTCTGCAAACAACCTGCGTTCGAGCTGGAATGCGTGGACGCCCAAACTGGCGTTGACGTATCAATGGACCGATGACCTGATGACCTACGCCAGTTGGACAAAGGGGGACAAGAACGGTGGATATAACCGCTCCGCGGCCACGTATGCAATAGCGGCGGCGCCGGTCAATCCCGAGACCGTTACGACCTACGAACTGGGCGCGAAGGCCCGACTGTTCGAAAACCACCTTCAGACCAGCGTCGCACTTTTCTACAACGTCTATAACGGATATCAAGCGTCGATCTCCAACCCGATCATCAATGGACAGTTGATTCTTGGCAGCGTGATTGCGAATGCCGCCAAGGCGAAGACGGAGGGCGCGGAGGCGCAGGCAACGGTGGCGCCCATCAAGGGCATGCTGCTCAACGTATCGGCGGCCTATACGTACTCCCGGTTCGATTCGTTTGAAAACCCCACCGGTGCCGCCAATGCTAACTACACGGGAAATAGCCTGCCGTTTGCCCCGCGTTTGAGCCTCGGCGCCAGCCTCGATTATGCAGTCCCGATCGCGATACCCGGCAAGATCAACTTGAACGCCAACGTCAATTTCCTGACGCAGACCTTCGACGACGCGGCCAATACCCCGCAGCTTCGCATTCCATCGCAGCTCTACGTCAATCTCAGTGCTCATTATGCGTTTCCGGATCGGCACTGGACCGCCTCGGTGTGGGTCGACAATCTGTTCGACAGGCGTTATCCGGTGGGCGAGAAATTCTATCTACCGTCCGCGAAAGTCTATGCGTCGGACTTCAATCCTCCTCGGGAGGTGATGGTCGGCCTTCGTTATACCTATTAGTGAGATTAGCGGTCATAAGCCGCCGCCGGCGCCGGATTCGCTTGGGCGGCGCGCCGGCGACCGATCTCCTTTCTCGCCGGATTCGGCGATGACGCTGCCACAGGGGAACCGCGTCAGTCTATTGGCTAGCTTGCGGAATCAATCGAACGGCTTGGCCAGATCAAGGTGGGAGTGAATGTCGGAGATCAACTGAGACTATCTGAATCCGTAATTTTTAAACGTCCTGTTCCAGACTACTGAGTATCGGTTCTCCGGCATGACATGAACAAAACATGCAATCACGGAGGTCAAAATTCACTGGGATCTTTCCCATGTATCGACAGGAATTCAAATACGGAATTCTTGGTTCACTGAAATACCGAATTTCATTAACGTAGAGCGTTGCATTGCGCTTTCGCGGAGACGGTATTCGACTCGGCTTCCCGTTGTGCTTAGGCGCAGCAGGGTAGTGCGGCCCAAAAAAAGGGGCCAAGTTTTTGTGCGATTTCAGGAGGGCGGTCGTGAGCGGTATAGGTCACAGTTATCGGAGTGAAGTATGTCGTCAGAGGTGATTTCCAGGTCGATCCGGTTGGCGGGGCGGCCACCCGAGTATGGGCGCCCCCAGCAGAATCCGGTGCGCCGCTACGCTGGTATCGCCGTGGTCGTGCTCCTGCATATCTTTTTCATCTGGGCGCTAATGAACGGCCTTGCGAACAAGGTGGTGCAGATTGTTCAGAAGCCGATCGAGACGAAGATCATCGAGCCAGTGAAGCCGCCACCTCCGCCGCCGATGCCGACAGTGCAACTGCCGCCGCCGAAGTTCGCGCCGCCACCGCCGCCGTTTGTGCCGCCGCCTGAAGTGCAGGTCGCGCCTCCGCCTGCGCCGACGATCACCCACCAGTCCGTGCCGTTGCCGACTCCGGTGGCACCACCGCCCCCTGCGCCCGTTGCGCCGCTGGCGCCTGCGAAGCCGGTCAGTCACGTCGTTGGTGTCGTGTGTCCGAACTCGGATGAGGTTCGCCGCTCGATGGGCTATCCGCAGGAAGCGCAGGATAACGACATTACGGGCGACGTGATGATCTCGTTCGTCGTCGACCCGCAGGGGCATGTGACCGACGAGAAAGTCGAGCAGTCTGCCGACCCGATCCTCGACCGCGCAGCCTTCAGTACGGTGAGGAAGTTCAACTGCATTTCGCAAGGTCAGCCGGTCCGCGTACAGGTACCGTTCTCGTTCAAGCTGAACTGAGTGTTGCTTGCACAGTCCGAGTCTGCCTTGATCCAAACCCGTTCGATATCGATGGATGCACCCTCTGGAGCATGTATGAAAAAGCGTTCCTTTGCCGCCGCGGCGGCCAGCCTGCTGATCTCGGCCACGGCCGTCAGCGTCCTCGTTGGTGTCCTCGCTACTCCGCAGGCCGTCCTGGCTCAGACGAGCGCACCGGGCGCCAGCAACGCACCGGCGACGGGCGCGGACCAAGCCGCGGCGCCGCCGCAGACGGCACCGACCGCCGACCAACCCGTGCCGCCGCCGCTCGCGGCCGCGAGCACCGAAGTGACGAATCCGTACGGTCTCGGCGCGCTATGGGCGAACGGTGACTTCGTCGCGCGCTTCGTGCTGATTCTGCTCGTGATCATGTCGATGGGAAGCTGGTACATCATGATCACCAAGTTCCTCGAGCAACTGCGTGCAAACCGCCGCGCGAGAACGGCCGAGGAGCAACTGTGGAGTGCGCCATCGCTCGCGCAGGGTGCGGAACAGCTTGACGCGAACTCACCGTTTCGTTTCATCGCCCAGACGGGGATCGAGGCCGGCGCGCATCACGACGAAGCGTTGCTCGAAGCGGTGGATCGCAACACGTGGATCGACGTGTCCATCGAGCGGGCCATTACCAGCGTGTCGAACCGGCTGCAGGACGGGCTCGCGTTCCTTGGCACGGTGGGCTCGACGGCGCCGTTCGTTGGGCTATTCGGCACGGTGTGGGGAATCTATCACGCGCTCACCGCGATCGGCATCGCCGGCCAGGCGTCGATCGACAAGGTAGCGGGCCCGGTCGGTGAGGCACTGATCATGACGGCGATCGGCCTTGCCGTCGCGGTGCCGGCGGTGCTTGGCTACAACTTTCTCGTGCGTCGCAACAAGTCGGTGATGGAGCGTGTACGTGCATTCGGCGCGCAACTGCATACGGTACTGCTGTCGGGCACGAAACGTCAGGTGCGCGCGGTCGCGAATGCGAAGTAAGCAACCAGCATAGGCGGAGCTAGAAGCCATGGCCATGAACGTTGCACAGGACGGTGACGAGGACGAAGTCATCGCCTCCATCAATACGACCCCTCTCGTCGACGTGATGCTGGTGTTGCTGATCATCTTCCTGATCACGATCCCGGTCGTCACGCACACGGTGCCGGTGCAATTGCCGAGTCAGACGGTGAACCCGCTGCAGACCAAGCCGGACAGCATCGAGATTGCGGTGAACAAGGACGGTTACTTCTTCTGGAACGAGAAGCTGGTCGATGCGTCGACGTTGCTTGCGCGGCTGAAGGTGGCGTCAGTAAAATTGCCGCAGCCTGAGGTGCACGTGCGCGGGGACCAAGCGACGCGCTACGAATTCATTGGGCGAGTGGTCACCGCGTGCGAGCGTGCCGGGATTGCGAAGGTTTCATTTATTACTCAGCCGCCGGCGCGCGGCGGCTAGGAGTCCGAATGGGAATGAACGTATCGTCGGGTGGCAGCGGCGAACCGGAGGTGATGGTCGACATCAACACGACGCCCCTGATCGACGTGATGCTGGTGTTGCTGATCATGCTGATTATCACGATTCCGATCCAGATGCACTCGGTGAAGATGAACCTGCCGGTCGGCAATCCACCGCCGCAGGCTGTGCCGCAGCCGGTCGTGCAGATCGACATCGATTTCGACGGGACGATCACGTGGAACGGCACACCGGTTACGGCCGGTGCCGATCTGGAGAAGCACATGGCCGACGTCGCGGTGCAGTCGGACCAGCCGGAGATCCACCTCTTGCCGAACAAGCTTGCTCCGTATAAGGATGTGGCCGCTGTGCTGGCCGCTGCGCAGCGCGAAGGTGCGACGAAGATCGGACTGGTCGGCAACGAGCAATATATGCAATGAGCGCGCGTGAGCGGTACGCGCGACAATCACTACAGTCAGGCAAGGACGTGGGGGCACAATGATTTTTCGTAGCGTGAGGCGTGCCGCAGCAGCGGCAGCACTCAGTGTTTTTTTTGCGCTGGCGGGGTGGCCCGTCGTCTCTCACTCGGCCGACACGCTGCGTCCCGAAGTAGCAAAACCGTTGAACGACGCGCAGAACCTGTACCGCGCGCGCAACTATCGCGGTGCGCTCAGCAAGATTTCACAGGCCGCAGCGATACCGGGCAAGACGTCCTATGAGACGCGCGTGATCGAGGAGATGCAGGGCGCGGCGGCAATCGCCTCGGGAGACACCGGCGTCGCTGCCGGGGCTTATGAAGCGCTGCTGTCGTCGGGCGCGCTCGACAGCGCGAGCGCGCAGCAATTCTCGGCGGCGCTCGCCGGAATCTACTTCCAGCAAAAGAACTACGCAGCAGCGATCCGCACCGCGCAGCGTTACCAGAAGGCGGGCGGCACGGATCCGCAGATGCGCGAACTGCAGCAGCAGTCGTATTTCCTGTCTGGTGACTGCGTCAATGTCGTCGCGACGCTGAAGCCGGGCGTCGACGGCGCGCTGAAGGGTGGCCGCGCGCCCTCCGAGTCGCAGTTGCAGATGCTTGCGCAGTGCGCACAGACAACGAAGGACGATAGCGCGCATGGTGAGGCGCTGGCCGCACTTGTTGCGTACTACCCGAAGCCCGCGTACCAGGAGCAGTTGTTCGATACCGTGCGCAGCAAGCCGGGCTATTTCGCATCGCTCGATCTTGACATCTACCGGCTGCGGCGCGCGACCGGCACGCTGACGACAGTGGATCAGTACATGGAGATGACCCAACTCGCGCTCGTCGCCGGGGTACCCGCCGAGGCGAAGCAGGTGATCGACCAAGGTTTTGCGTCGGGCGTGCTCGGGCACGACGCACAGGCCGAGCGTGAGAAGCGTTTGCAGGCGCTTGTCGTCCGGCGTCTGCAGGGGCAGCACGACCCCAACAACCTGCCGGTGGATCCGGTAGATGGTGCGTTGAACCTCGTATTTGCGGGGCAGGCGCAGCAAGGGATTGGTGCGACCTCTGCCGCGGTCGGCAAGGATGCTGCCCATCCAGATGCGGCTCGCCTGCGTCTGGGTGAAGCGTATTACTACGCGGGACAGAAGGCACGCGCGGCGCAGGTGTTCGGCACCGTGAAGGGCGCCGATGGCTCTGCCGACCTTGCGCGCCTGTGGGCGCTAGTCTCGAATAAACGGAGTGAGTAGTTTGCTAATAGTTATCGGTCGGCTACGGGACGCTTATCCGGCGATAATCCGACTTTGTCCGGCCACATGACCAACCGTTTGGCTGGATAGCTCACGTAACGAAGGAAACCTGATGAGCTCCATCCACAACGAAATTGACTTGGATGCCGACGGTCGTCACGTCGGCTATCTGCGCCTGCCTTATTCCGTTCATCGTTCCGCGTATGGCTGGATTCCGATTCCGATCGCATCGATCCGCAATGGCGACGGTCCCGTCGTGCTGCTGATGGGAGGCAATCACGGCGATGAATACGAAGGACAGGTGCTCGTCTCCAGCCTGATCCGCGAAATTGAGCCGCAGTGGGTACGCGGGCAACTGATCTTCCTGCCGATGGCGAATTTTCCTGCCGCGGCTGCGGGCCTGAGGACTTCGCCACTAGACGGTGGCAACCTGAACCGCAGTTTTCCCGGCGATTCACAAGGCCCGCCGACGGCCGCGATCGCAGACTATATCGAGCATACGTTGCTCACCCGCGCACAATATCTGATCGACCTGCATTCGGGCGGCAGTTCGCTTCTCTATGACGGCGCCAATATGCTCGCCATCGAGCCGCGAGACCACGAGGAGGAGGAACGCCTCAAAGTATTGCTCGCGGCCTTCGGGTTACCGCGTGCGTTTCTGCATCGGCCGAATCCGGTTCATGCAGCGACCGCAGCGCGTCGGCAGGGCGCTATCTCGATCCTCACCGAACTCGGCGGCGGCGGTACCGTGCAGGCGAGCCTGCTGCGCGATGCGCGACACGGGCTGCTGAATCTGCTTGGTTTCATCGGACTGCTGAGCGGCCCGCTCGTACCGGACGGCCCCCCCGCGCAGACGCGCTTCTTCACGGTCTCCGGCTCGCGCCATTACGTGTATGCCTATGATCGCGGCGTTTACGAGCCGCTCGTTGATCTAGGCGACCAGGTGGTCGCGGGCCAGCCAGCGGCGCGCATTCATTTCCCCGACACGCCGTTACGTGAACCGGTCACTACTTTCTTTGCGGGAACGGGCGAAGTTGTCTGCAAACGCGTGCCGGCCGCGGTTGAGCGTGGCGATTGTCTGTTTCATCTCGCCGAGGCAGTCGGAAAGTAGTGCCAAATAAATTTTTCTGCTGATACCGTGGAAATGCACATGTCGCATCGACGGGGAAACTGCGCCGTCGCGTCATTGATTGTAATATTAATTACATATATGAAAGAATAAGAAAATAAATCAGCGATCGAGATGTTCTTTAGATTCAAATATTTAACCATAAGGCAGAATTTAGCTGCCGGTGTCATTATTTATATCTGTTTTATATTTGAAAGAAATATGAAATAAATTCGTGATGACTATCCTGGAAATTCGAATGTTTCGTCAGCGACGGAAACCGCGTGTCTGCAGAGTGATTAATGACGTGAATTATATATACGGTTTTCTTTGAATAACGATTCGTTAAATGTTTGGTTCATTCCCCATCGGCTGCCTGTTATCGTATTTTCAGTTCGGCGGAGTACGGGCCGGACGGAATAGAGATTCAACAACGAGATAAACAGGGGCAATCGATTCCCTTATCGGCCATGACCTACACGATTATTGATACCACATTGCTGGATCCAATTGCGCGACCCCTCTTGGATGCGCTGCAGGTCGAATACGCGAGCCGTTATCGCGAGTTTCGGCCCGACAGCTCAGCATCGGCAAGTGAGGAAATGATGCGTTACCCGGCCGAGTCGTTCGCGCCGCCCGATGGGGCATTCATTGTGATCGTGCGTGACGGGGAGACGGTCGGCGGCGGTGCGTTCAAGCGCTATGACGCAACCACTGCGGAGCTCAAGCGGATCTGGACGCATGCCAGCCAGCGTCGTCAGGGACTGGCCCGTCTCGTCGTGCACGAACTCGAGGTGCGTGCGTTGCGCCAGGGATATCGCCGCGTCTACTTGACCACGGGCTTCAGGCAGCCGGAAGCAACTGGACTTTATCTCAATACGGGTTATGAACCTCTGTTCGATCGTTCGATCGCGCCGGAGATCCATTTTCGTCTTCCGTTTGGCAAGGATTTGCTGGAACCCGGCCGCGTCGATTCGTTGCAAGACCTGGTTCAGTCCGAGCCGCTCGGCCTTCCGAAGTAGTGCGTGAAACGCATCGCTTAAACCGCCTATACCAACTATATCAACGGGACATATCAAGTCATGAAGCAAGGCCGGAATATTCTGTCGGCAGTGGCCACAACGTTCGTCGCACTGGCGGTGGGTTTAGCCAGCACAGCAATGGCTGCAACCTCAGCCACGACCGTAAGCACATTCAATCTGAGTCCGGATCAGCACGACCGTGTCCGAGCCACGCCAGACGCCGCAGCAATCAAGGCCGTTCCCGCTGCGTTTCCGTTCGCCGAGAAGGGTGAACTGGTTATCGGCATGGCAGTGGCGTGGCCGCCGCTCGGTGTATACGCAACCGATAACGAGACGGTTGTCGGCTTCGACCCAGACCTCGCGCAACTGGTGGCCGACGGTTTGGGGCGCAAGCTGAAAATCGTGGTGCTCGCATGGGAAGACTGGCCGCTTGCCCTACAGTCGGGCAAGGTCGACGCAGTGTTGTCCAACGTGACTGTGACAGAAGAACGCAAGCAGAAATTTGATTTCTCGACCTATCGACGCGACGTGCTCGGGTTCTACGTGACCAATTCAAGCCCGATCAAGGCGATCCGTGAGCCGAAGGATGTCGCCGGTCTGCGGATCATTACCGATTCAGGAACGAACCAGGAAAAGATTCTGCTCGAATGGGACAAGGAAAACGTCGCGCATGGGCTGAAGGCGGTGCAGGTTCAGTATTACGACGATCTTGCCGTACGGGATGTGGCACTTCGCTCGGGACGCGCGGATGCGATCCTGAGCGTCAATTCGGGACTCGCGTATGAAGCTGCGCAGAAAGGCGGGATACGCGCAGTCGGCACGATAAGCGGGGGCTGGCCGATTCAGGCCGACGTCGCGATCACCACACGCAAGGGTAGCGGACTTGCTGCGCCACTCACGCTGCTGCTGAACGATCTCATTCACAGCGGACAATACACTCAGGTACTCGACCGCTGGAATCTGGGTTCCGAAGCGATCGATACGGCCAAGACGAATCCTCCGGGATTACCCAAGAGCTAAGGCATCGAGGCAGCGGTCGCTGCTTCGATGATGCTCAGTTCTATTTCATTAGTATCACTAAAAATACCTTGGCGCATGGCTTAAATCAGCCGGTGTGCTGCAGCATGGTATCCACTCATAACCAACGGGATAGTCGATGCGCGGGGCAAACAGGAAGAATCGGGCCGAACAGCCGGTCAATGGGGTTCGCAAGAAAATGCTATCGGTTGCCGTGCTGGCAATCACGTGCAACGGCGCGGCGTGGGCGCAGGACGCGCCTGCACAGGGGCAAACGTCGCCGGCCGCAGAGGCGCCTGCGGTCAATCAAACGACGCCACCGGCATCTGCCGCGACGCAGTCTGGCTCTGGGGACACGGTGCGGCAGGACACGGTGGTCGTGACGGGCACGCGCACCGATACAAAGGCAAGCCAGAGTCTGACCCCGATCGATGTAATCAGCGGCTCGCAGTTACGCTCTACCGGGCAGAGCAATTTGCGCGATGCGCTGGTCCAATTGTCGCCGTCGATCTCGCGCGAGAGCTATGCGGGCGACGCCGCAGTGCTCACCGACGCGTTGACGCTCCACGGCCTGAGTCCGGATCACGTACTCGTGCTCGTGAACGGTAAGCGTCGCCACACCACGGCAAATATTGCGCTCGACGGCGGATTGAATCAGGGTTCGACCGGTGTCGATATCGACATGATTCCGGTGGGACTGATCGATCACATTGAAGTCCTACGCGATGGAGCCGCGGCGCAGTACGGCTCGGATGCCATCGCGGGCGTCATCAACATCATCCTGAAGAAAAATTCACACGGGGGTGAACTGCAGTCGACGAACGGCCAGACCTATGCCGGCGATGGCTTCAAGACCAGCAATTCCGCGAGTGTCGGCCTCGATCTGGGTGGTAAGGGGTTTCTAGACCTGAGCGCAGAATATGATCGCCAGAACCATACGATACGTACCGGGCCTGACGATTATTTCGGCACCTTCAAGCCGGGGCACGGTTATTACAACCCGATCGAGGGCGATCCCGCCAGCACGCGCGAATCAGTCGGTTACAACGCTGGGTATTACCTCGGTGACGACGTCGAGTTGTATGGCTTCGGAACGTATGCGCATCGCGATGCGCAGGCCTACCAGAACTATCGCCCGCCTTCAGTACTGCCGACGGTCTATCCGGGTGGGTTTGTGCCGAGGGAGACGATTAACGAAAACGACTTTTCCGTTACTACGGGTATCAAAGGTCAGAATCTGTTCGGATGGTCGTGGGATTTGAGTACGACCTACGGCGGCGATCATGACGTCGTCGGATTGGAAAACTCGGCGAATACGGGGTTATACGCGTCGCAAGGATATACGCCGTCAAGCTTCCATCTGTCTACGGTCAGCAACACGCAACTGACGAACAACCTCGATTTCTCGCGGGCATTCCAACTGCCGCTACTCCCGGCGCCGGTGAACGTCTCGTGGGGTGTTGAGCAGCGTCGCGAGACCTATTCTGTGGGAGCGGGCGATTACGCCTCCTATATCGATGGCGGTGCGCAGGCGCTGCCGGGTCTTGCTCCGGTCAGCGCGAGTGACAACTCGCGCAACGTGGTCGGCACGTATATCGATCTATCGACACATCTGGCACCAAAATGGACTGTTGATCTGGCCGGACGCTTCGAGCATTACAGTGACGTAGGCAGTACGACGAACGGAAAGTTCTCGACACGCTACGATTTCACGCCGGCTATTGCTGTGCGTGGCAGCGTCAGCACCGGATTCCGTGCCCCGTCGCTGGCCGAGGAATACTACAGCAACGTGAATGAATCGCCGGCATCGGTCAGTGGGCTGCTCGCGGCAAATTCGGCGGCGGCTAAGCTGATCGGCGCCCAGCCGCTGCAATCGGAAAAGTCGACCAACTATAACGTCGGCCTTGTGCTAACGCCGGCGAAGGATCTTCACGTGACGCTGGACGCTTATCAGATCGACATCCGTAACCGGATCGTCGAAGGCGGCACGGCGTCGGGCGATGCTGCGATCGCAGCAATGGAGGCTGCGGGCCTGTCAGTGCCAGGCTCGGTCCCCGCGTCAGCGGTATCGGCGAGCTACTTCACGAACGGCGCGAGCACGCGTACCCGCGGGATCGACCTGACAAGTACCTACCATACAGGCTTCGGCGCGTATGGGCAGGTGGACTGGGACCTGGGCGTCAACATCAACAACACCTCGGTCACGCATGTAGCGAACGGACCGAACGGACAGCCCGAACTTAACGCGCAGCAGGTCGCCTGGCTGAGCACATCAACGCCAAAGAACAAGATCATCATTGGTGGGACGTGGCATCGAGACAAGTGGGCTGTGACTTTGCACGAGACACGTTTTGGTTCCACGACCAGTCAGGAAACCTACATCGTTGGGGCAAATGCATTCTCGACCACCCAGTTCCTCCAATTCAAGAATGCAGCCAGATATATAACCGATCTCGAGGTTCGCTACGATGTGACGAAGAAGTTCCAGATCGCGCTGGGGGCGAACAACCTGTTCAACGCGTACCCGAGCAAGCTGCCCTTCGAGGCTCAGCTCGAGGGTGCCCAGTACGACGCATTTGCATCGACGATCGGCGAGAACGGTGGCTTCTACTATCTGCGCGCCCGTTACCAGTTCTGACGTTTTCTTTATATGCATAGCAAGATTTGCTCGAACGATTCTCTACCCTGATAGCCATAATGGGATACGGGTGTTGTTCAGAAAATTCCCTAAAACTTTTTCCCGATGCACCCGCGGGTGCGCTGGAAGGGCCTGATATGTCGTATTCACTTTCGATTCTCGACAAGAGTCCGATCGCCGACGGAACAAGCGCCTATGACGCGCTGCGCTTTACCGTCCAGCTTGCGCAGCGTGCCGAGGCGTTGAATTACAAGCGTTACTGGATTGCCGAGCATCATGGAGCGCCGGGGCTCGCTAGCTCGGCGCCGGAGATTGTCGTGTCGCATCTGCTCGCACATACCTCGCGTATCCGCGTTGGTTCCGGTGGCGTGATGCTTCAGCATTACAGCCCTTTCAAGGTTGCGGAGTCGTTCCGGGTGCTGGCATCGCTCGCGCCGGGTCGCGTAGATCTTGGCGTTGGCAAGGCGCCGGGCGGCCTGCCCTTGACGACTCGCGCGTTGCAATGGTTTCACGACAAGGAAAAGAAACCCGACTTCCGGGGGCAGCTCGCGGAACTCGACGCGTTTCTGAAGTCGGGTGTTGATGAAGATCATCCGCTTGCTGGAGCAGTTGCGTTTCCTGCGCCGCCCGAGGCCCCGCAGGGCATCCTGCTGGGCGCCAGCCCCGAGAGCGCCGCGCTCGCAGCAGAGTACGACTGGCAATTCTGTTACGCCGGTCATTTCAATCGCGATGAGGTCAACCTCCAGCGTTCGATCGACACCTATCGCAACGCGACCGGTCGCACGCCGTTGCTTGCGCTTTACGCCTTTGCAGCGGAGTCGAAGGCTGAGGCCGCGCGTCATGTCGGACCGCTGCGGATTTTCAAGCTGCAGCTTGCAACCGGGCAGAGCGTCAACCTCCCCAGTCCGGAGGCCGGCGCGGAGTTCGCCCGGCAGGTCGGCGTGACCGACTACCAGATCAACGAGCTGCATCCCCACCTCATTACCGGCACCGCGGACGATGTGCGCCAGGAACTCGACGCATTGCATGAACGCTTCGGTATCGAGGAATTCGTGATCGACAGCCCGGTTGCGGATTACGCGCTGCGCCTGGCTTCAGTCGAAGCGCTGGCCGGTGCGCGGCAGACCGCCCGCGTCTGATTTTTTTGCCCCCCATTCCCGTTTAACGGATCAAAACATGACTCAGCGAAACCTCACTTTCGGCATCATGCTGCACGGCGCAGGCGGCCACATGAATTCATGGAAGCATCCCGCCGGCCCTGCGGATGCGAGCGTCAATCTCGATTTCGTCACCGGTATCACGCAGAAGGCCGAGGCTAACGGCGTTGCGTTCGCGTTCGTGGCCGATGGGCTGTATATCAACGAGAAGTCGATTCCCCACTTCCTGAACCGCTTTGAGCCTATCTCGATCCTGTCGGCGCTCGCTACCGCGACCTCGAAGATCGGTCTTGCGGGCACGCTTTCGACTTCGTACAGCCATCCGTTTACGGTGGCGCGCCAGTTCGCGTCGCTCGACCTCATCAGCGGCGGCCGTGCGGGTTGGAACGTCGTGACGTCGCCGCTTGAAGGTTCCGCGAAGAACTATGGCGGTGAGCATCCTGATCACGAACTGCGCTACGAGATTGCCGACGAATATCTGCAAGTGGTGCAGGGACTATGGGACAGCTGGGACGACGACGCATTTGTGCGCGAGCGCGAGAGCGGGCGTTTCTTCGATCGCGACAAGCTGCATACGCTCGATCACAAAGGCAAGTTTTTCCAGGTCGCCGGGCCAATCAATATCCAGCGTTCGCCGCAAGGCCAGCCCGTGATCTTCCAGGCAGGCGCGTCGGAGTCGGGGATTGCGCTCGCCGGCAAGTACGCGGACGCGGTGTTCACGCCTTCGCCATCGCTTGAAGAAACGCGTGAATTTTCGGAGAAGGTACGTCAAAGCGCGGTCGAGCACGGGCGCGCGGCAACCGATGTGAAGATCTTTCCGGGTATCGGCCCGATCGTCGGCACGACGGCAGAAGAAGCCGACGCGAAGTATCGCGCGATCCGCGACTTGCTGACCATCGATGACGCGCTTGCTTATCTGGGGCGCTTCTTCGAGCACCATGACTTTACGCAATACGCGCTCGACGAGCCGTTCCCGGATCTGGGCGAGCTTGGCACGAACAGCTTCCGTTCAGCGACCGATCGCATCAAGGCTGACGCCAAGCGCGACGGCTCTACCCTGCGCGAGGTTGCGCTGGAAGTGGCGACGCCGAAGTCGCAGTTCATCGGCACCGGGGAGCAGATCGCCGACGAGCTGATCCGCTGGTTCGACGCTGGCGCGGCCGACGGTTTCATCCTCGGCTTCCCGGTGCAGGCAGAGGGATTCGCCGATTTCGTCCAATACGTGATCCCGGCGCTGGAGGCACGCGGCCGCTACAGCCGTACGCTGACCGGGACAACGCTGCGCGATCACCTCGGCTTGCCGCGCCGCGAGAGTCGCTACGCGAATGCGGAAACGGCATAACGAAGGGCTCACAACCCACGAGGAACGGATTATGAGCGATACCACCCAGCAGCTTGCCAGCCACGTCGTCCACTCGGGCCATCCGAACGAAGACGCCGCAGGTCGTGACTACGCGCACTATCGGATCGTCCCGGCAAGGCATCATGCACGCACGGCAGGAACGGTGCTGGCGATCGTGCTGATTGGCATCGTACTGAATTCGGTATTGGGTAATCCTCGCTGGGGCTGGCGGGTCTTTGCGGAGTGGTTTCTCGCCGGGCCCGTACTCTCGGGCCTCGGCCGGACGCTCGTGCTTACGGCGCTCAGCGCGCTCTTTGGCTTCGCGCTTGCAATCCCGCTTGCCTTGGCGCGGGTATCCCGTTCGCCGTTATTGGCCGGCTGCTCGTGGGCGTTCATCTGGTTGTTCCGCTCGATCCCGCCGATTGTCCTGCTGCTCCTGCTGAACAACCTCGGCTATCTGTACGAGACGATCTGGATCGGTGTGCCGTTCACGCACATTGCACTACTGAACGAATCGACGACGAACCTGATCAGTCCATTCTTTGCGGCAGTGCTCGGGCTCACGCTGAACGCCGCGGCATTCTCGGCCGAGGCAATTCGCGGAGGGATCCTGTCCGTCGATCACGGGCAACGTGAAGCGGCCGCCGCACTCGGCTTGCCGGGCGGCCGTCAGGTGCGGCGCATCGTGATGCCGCAAGCGATGCGTGCGATCCTGCCGACCGCGTTCAACGACGTGATTGGCCTAGCGAAAGGCACATCGGTCGTCTACATTCTCGCGATGCCAGACTTGTTCTACACGGTGCAGATCATCTATCACCGCAATCTGGAAGTCATCCCGCTGTTGATGGTCGCAACCATCTGGTACCTGGTCATCCTGACCGTGCTGTCGGCGATCCAGGTTCATATCGAACGGTACTTCGCGCGTGGCGCGACACGCGAGCAGGTCGTGCACTCACGGCTGACCGCGCTGCTCGGCCGGTGGCGTCGCGCGCGCGCGGCACGCAGGGAAAGTGCGGCGCAACCGGCGGGGCAACATCGCACGGTAGCCGAAGCGGGCGCGGCCGGCTGGGCTCAGCTGCGTGTCGGCGGCAAGGTGGGTATCCATAACGTCTCGAAGAGCTTCGGCACGCTTAAGGTGCTCGATGACGTCTCGCTGGCGTTTCCTTCGGGAAGCGTCACTGTGATCCTCGGCCAGTCGGGCTCAGGCAAGTCGACCCTGCTGCGCTCGATTAACCACCTTGAACGCGTTGACGACGGTTTCATCGACATCGATGGCGAACTGGTCGGGTACCGCCGGGATGGGCGCACGCTCTACGAGCTCAAGGAAAGGGACATCCTGGAGCGGCGCCGCGCTGACGTCGGGATGGTGTTCCAGAGCTTCAACCTGTTCCCGCACCTGACTGTGCTCGACAACGTTGTCGAAGCACCGCTGGCGGCAGGTGTGCCGCGCGCTCAGGCTGAGGGGGAAGCGCGCACGTTGCTCGCGCGCGTGGGACTCACGGGCAAGGCTGACGCGTGGCCGCGCCAGTTATCCGGAGGCCAGCAGCAACGCGTGGCGATTGCTCGCGCACTTGCGCTCAAGCCGAAGGTCCTGCTTTTTGACGAGCCGACATCGGCACTCGATCCGGAGCTCGTTAACGAGGTGCTGGACGTCATTCGTCAGCTTGCGCGCTCCGGCACGACGCTGATCATCGTCACGCACGAGATCGGGTTCGCGCGCGAGGTCGCCGACACGATTGTATTCATGGACGCCGGACGTATCGTGGAATCCGGATCGCCGGCCAGCGTGCTTGGCGACCCCGCTCATCCCCGCACCCGTGAATTCCTCTCAAAGGTGCTGTAGCACTTTTAGCACCTTGCAACTATTGATACCAGAATATCCCGACGATGACAAAGCGAAGAGTATTCCTAACCAATGTAACGGTATTTGCCGCCGCTACAATAATCTGGCCGGCCGGGCGCGCCTTGGCCGGAACCCGGTCGTTCGACTTCAGCCCGGAACAGCGTGGACGGTTGCGGGCTCCAAAGAATCCGTCAGCTGTCCGGCTGTTGAGCAATGGCTACCGTCCTGTCGAGGCGGGCGTGCTGACGGTTGCCGTCGCGCCATTTGCAGCACCGCTCGCAACCTATGCGACGGACGCACGCACCATTGTGGGTTCGGATCCGGATTATGCGCTGCTAGTGGCCGATACTTTGGGCCTGAAGCTGGAATTCGTGCCTGTCGCATGGGCGGATTGGCCGCTGGGCCTCACCTCCGGCAAATACGACGCAGTGATCTCGAACGTGGGCGTGACCGAGCAGCGCAAGGAGAAATTCGACTTTTCGACCTATCGGCTCGGCTTGCACGCGTTCTATGTACCCGTGGCCAGCTCGATCCAGTCGATACGCATCCCAAAGGATATCGCTGGGCTCCGTATCATTACGGGTTCGGGAACAATCCAGGAGCGCATCCTGCTCGAATGGAATAACCAGAATGTAGCCCAGGGGCTCAAGGCTGCGACGCTCCAGTATTTTGATGATCTGGACTCGGCATCGCTCGCGCTGCTGTCCAATCGCGCCGATGCGACTTTCAATCCCCACGCGCCACTCGCCTACGCGGCGGCAACGCAAGGAAAAATTCGCCTGGTGGGCACCGTGAATGCGGGTTGGCCACTACGGGCCGACGTAGCGATTGCATCGCGCAAGGGCTCCGGACTCGCGCGGGCGCTGACCGAGGCGACTAATCGGTTGATCGCCGGAGGTCAATATAGGGCGGCGCTCGCCCGGTGGGGCCTCGAAACCGAAGCAATCGAGCGCTCGGACACTAATCCGCCAGGATATAAGGATTCCTGATCAAGTGGGAAAAGGTGACTTATCCAATAAACTAATACGCGTCAAGACAAAGGTTCGACATGTGCGCGGCACGCATTGACCATATTGCATTTCTGACACCTGGGAATTATCCGGATGAAAGCCCGGAGGCGGGATTCGAGCGAACGCTCGAACTGTTTGGCGTGGGTGAGGCACTCGGCTATGACAGCGCCTGGGTGCGTCAACGTCATCTCGAGCGTGCCGTGTCATCCGCCGCGACCTTTCTTGCCGCAGCAAGTCAGCGTACCACGCGAATCGGGCTGGGTTCGGCGGTCATCCAGATGGGATATGAGAATCCATTCAGGCTGGCGGAAGACCTGGCAACCGTGGACGTGCTGTCGAAGGGGCGACTCAATGTCGGGCTCAGCGCGGGTGCGCCGAACCACGGCGCCTTGTTGAGTGAGCGGCTGTTCGACACGGATCCCGACCTGATCGATTTCTCACATGAGCGGGTGGCGCGCTTGCGCCGGAATTTGTCAGGGGACTGGCTCGGAGACGAGGACACCTTTGTCGAATCGGCGGCCGGGCGGGTTCGACCGCGCGTATCGCCGTACGCGCGGGGGCTGACTGACCGGCTGTGGTATGGCGGTGGCTCACGGCGATCGATCGAATGGGCAGGACGTAACGGCTTCAATCTGTTGATCGGCAACATTACTACGGGCGAGGGGACCGACGATTACCGTGAAGCCCAATTGCAACAACTTGATCTGTTCCACTCTAACTGGAACGAAGTGCGTACGCCGCGTGTCGCGCTGGGGCGTGTCATCGTTCCCGTAGATGGCGCCGACGTCCAGACACGGCAACGCTATCAGTCCTTCGCGGAAGGACGCCACGCACGTACGCTGGCCCCGTTTGGCGAGCGGCGCATATTGTTCATTCCTGATCTCGTGGGGACCGCGGACGAGATCGTTGAGCGCCTGCTCGCGGATCCCGTAGTGGCGGGAGTGCGGGAGCTGCGTCTTGAGTTGCCCTACGATCTACCGTTCGAGAACTATCATCAGATTCTGGAAGATTTCGCTACTCGTATAGCACCCCATCTTGGGTGGAAGTCGTCAGCCGTGCGGGAGGCTGTGACGACATAAGTGCGGCCAGGCGGCTCGGGACGCGGGTGTCGACGAGGTTACCGCGACGGGAATATGGCCTCGTGATCAATGCTTCTCACGCTGCGCATATTGATGCTGGACCTGGCTGCGGCTCCCACAAGGAATGTTTTCGTTCGCACGCGCAGAGGCGAACCTGTTGCCCAGCAATGCGGGTTTCGACATGTCTCTGATCGCTTTATATTCGATCAGCCATCTTCGAACCCGGCTAACTCAACATCGTCGTTGAGCGATCGTCTCTGTCGGCTACGACGCCTTCGATATCTATCTCACCGCAGGCCAACATGTTTGTCGCCGTCCAGGTCCGCCAGGCGTGGCTGGATATCTGGTCGTGCGCCTATGGAAAGGCGACGTGCCAGTTTCGCTGTGACGATGTCTTGCCACCTTGGCGGTTTTTATAAAAACGCCGAACTGCGCATGGGATTTCATCGCCCGCGAGGCATCGAGACATATGCATATACGTCTTTAAATTCATGACTATCTCGGAATTAATTGGTTGAAGGATGTGACTTTGACAGATCAGTATCTGCTCGCTTAACTAACTAATTCAGACACTTTCTCGCGCAATGATGCGTGCGCCGCACAGGGTGTTAATTTTTCCCACGGGGTCGATAATTATGCATGGAAGACGTTCAGCAAGGCTGGGTTGTGGGCCTATTGCGGGTTGGCGGCGCAAGACAATTTCGCTGGCGGTCGCCACCTACGCGTGCAGCGGTGCCGCCTACGCGCAGAGCGAGGCCGGGCCGTCTGTGGCGCAGCCGGCTAGTACTGCGCAGCAATCGCGCGAGCAGGATGGCGTGCAGGTTCAGGATCGGGTAGTGGTGACGGGAACGCGTACAGCGACGAAGGCATCCAAGAGTCTAACACCGGTGAATGTGATTACGGCCGAGCAGTTGCAGAGCACTGGCCAGACTGATCTGCGCGACGCACTGGTTTCCCTGTCGCCGGCAATCCAGCGTCAGGCCATGGGTGGCGCGCAAGCCGCTCTGGTCGACGTACTTACGTTACATGGCCTGACGCCTGACCAGGTGCTGGTACTCGTGAACGGCAAGCGCCGGCATTCGACCGCGACTATTTCCCTTAACCCCGGCCCGCAGCAAGGTTCCACGGGAGTCGACATCGACCTGATTCCCGTGAGTGCTGTCGACCATGTGGAAATCCTGCGTGATGGTGCCGCCGCACAGTATGGTTCCGATGCGATCGCGGGGGTGATTAACATTATTCTCAAGTCGGACACCAAGGGTGGTTCTATCGAAACGTCGACCGGGCAAACCTATCAGGGCGACGGTCTCCATCAAGACGAGTCCGCCCGTTACGGACTTGCCCTCGGACCGGGCGGGTTCCTGGATCTGAGCGCAGAAGTGTCGCATGAGAATCATACGGACCGGACCTCTCAGTATGCTCACACCGGAGCGCTCGCCGGGTCGGTCAGCAACATCTATTTTGGCGATCCGGCGAGTACGCGTGAGGTTGTCGGCTTCAACGCCGGTTATTACCTTGGTGACAATGTAGAACTTTACGGATTCGGTACCTATGCCCACAAGGACGCGGCCAGCTATCAGTCGATCCGGGGCTCCGGCGTCTTGCCTGCAGTTTATCCGGGCGGGTTCATACCGCAAGACCTGCTTAACGAAAACGATTTCTCGGTCACGGCCGGTGCTAAGGGCGACAACCTGCTGGGCTGGAAGTGGGATTTGAGTACGACCTACGGCGGCGACTACGCTCATTTCAGCCAGGCGACGTCGGAGAATCTAGGCTTATATCAGGCAACGGGCCAGACGCCGACCAACTTTTACATCGGCAATCAGCAGAACACCGAGTGGACCAATAACCTTGATTTCACGCGGCCGTTCAATGTTCCCCTATTACCGGCACCCGTCACCGTGTCGTTCGGCTTTGAGCAGCGCACCGAGGGCTATTCGGTCGGCGCGGGCGAGCCGGATGCGTATCTGTACGGAGGCACGCCGGCGTTGGTTGGTTTGACCGCCGCGAGCGCGAGCAACAATACGCGCGACGTACTCGCCACCTATATCGATCTGGCGACCAAGATCACGCAACAATGGCAAGTCGATCTGGCAGGACGTTTCGAGCACTATAGCGACGTGGGTGATACGACGAACGGCAAGATCTCGACCCGTTACGATTTCACTCCATGGCTCGCGCTGCGCGGTAGTGTTGGCACCGGGTTCCGTGCACCCACGCTCGCAGAGGAATACTACACAACGATTAGCCCGACGCCGACTTCGGCGTTCGCATTGCTGGCTGCGAATTCGGCCGCGGCAAGATCGCTCGGTGCGCAGCCCCTGAAGCCCGAGAAGTCGACCAGCTACAACTTGGGTCTCGTGTTGACTCCGACGCGCGATATCAACGTGACGGTCGATGCCTATGAAATTGATATCCGTAATCGTATTGTCGAGGGCGGTTCGCAGGCGGGCCAGGCAGCAATCAACGCCATCGGCCTGGCGGGCTTCTCAACCCCACTGGGCATTCCGGCGTCAGCTATATCGGCCAGCTATTTCACCAACGGCACAAATACTCGCACCGATGGCGTCGATCTGGCGGCGACCTACCATACATACATCGGGCAATATGGCACGATTGATTGGGACGTGGGTGTCAACTTCAACAACACGTCGTTGACGCATCTCGCTGCGGGAGCCAACGGCCAGCCGCTCCTGAATGCCAAGCAGATCGATTACCTGACGAGTGGGACACCGAAGAGCAAGATCATTATTGGCGGCATTTGGAATTGGGGCAAGTGGGGAGTATCTCTGCATGAAACGCGCTTCGGTACCACGTCGGCGGAGGAGTCCTATAGTACCGGCCCTAATGCAGGCTCGGTCTCCGTATTCATACCGTTCAAAAACAAAGTGGAATACACCACTGACCTTGAGACTCGTTTCGAAGTAACGAAGCACTTCGAGGTGGCGGTAGGCGCGAAGAATCTGTTCAATGAATATCCCAACAAGTTGCCCCTGGCTGCTCAATATGCAGGGGCTGATATCGATCCCACGACGTCCGCGATTGGTATGGACGGTGGCTTCTACTACCTGCGCGCGAAGTACCTGTTCTAGTGCCGTTTGACCAGGAAATCTGGGCATTTTAGCTGGTCACAGGAAACATGTTCCGTACGCGACGCAGGTTCATGGCCGCTGCGCCGCAGGGCGGGCTCCGTCAGCTCTCGTAATCGCTTATCAGAACCATTCATATTCCTGGATCAATTTCTTCGTGGCTATTCCGGTACAGGACCGGGAGAATCTTTTGCTTCTATGACCAGACTACAGGAGGATTGTTCACCATGAGCCGAGATTTACTGCTGTTGCTGGAACCGGGCTTCGCCGATCCCGCTCACCCGGGCGAGCGTTTTGTCTGCCCACATGGCGTGGCGATCGAAGGGTTGCTCGCGAGCGACCACGCCCGCGTTGTGCGGCTAGACGTGAAGCACATTCCGTTTTTGCGGCCCAGGCGCGACGTGATCGCGGCTCTCGACGATGAGCATCAGGGGCTGCCGGTACTCGTGCTAGGTAACGAGTATCCCATACCCGACGACGCTCAGACACTCGGCGACAAGCACTTCGTCACCGATACGAAGCGGATTCTTGCGTTGCTGGCCGAGCGGCACGGCTTCCCGAAGGTCCATTAAATCCATCAAATCTGTTGACGCGCCGTGCTAGTTTGCGGTGCGCGCAACTATGTTGATCACTCTCATTATTTCCAGGAGGTAATGATGTCCACCCTGGATACGGCCTATATTCCAACCAGTGGGCAGCCCGGGCAGACTACCCTTGACTGGATCCGCACTCTCGTATCGATCGATACGACAAGCCGCTTGCCGAACCTCGGTTTGATCGAAACGGTACGCGATGAACTGAGGCGCCATGGTATTGACGCGACGCTCATACACGACCAGCGCGACGGTTGGGCAAATCTGTTCGCTACCGTACCGGCACACGACGGTTCGACCGATGGCGGGATCGTGCTTTCGGGCCATACCGACGTGGTGCCGGTCGTGGGCCAGCAGTGGGACAGCGATCCGTTTCAGCCCGAGATCCGCGACGGCCGGCTCTATGGCCGGGGCACCTGCGACATGAAGGGTTTCATCGGCAGCACGCTTGCGCTGCTGCCGGAGATGCTCGACGGGAAGCTCCTGCAACCGGTGCACTTCGCGCTGTCGTACGACGAGGAAATTGGCTGCGTTGGTGCCCCGTACATGGTGGCCGATCTGAAAAAGCGTGGCCTGCGTCCGGCAGGCTGTATTGTTGGTGAGCCCACCGGCATGCGCACGGTGATCGCGCACAAGGGCATCAATACCTACCAGTGTTGCGTGCGCGGCCACGCCGCCCATTCGTCACTGACGCCCAATGGGCTGAACGCGATCGAATACGCGGCGCGGCTGATCTGCCACATCCGGGACATCGCCGATCAGTTCCGCGCGCAAGGACCGTTCGATGAGTTGTTCGACGTGCCCTTCACGACCGCGCAGACAAGCCTGATCGAAGGGGGCAACGCGATCAACACGGTGCCGGCCGAATGCCGCTTTTCATTCGAGTTCCGCAATCTTCCGGCGCTCGAGCCGCAACAGATCATCGCCCGGATCGAATCTTATGCGCGCGATACGCTGCTGCCGGCAATGCGCTGCGAGCATCCGGACGCCGCGATCGAGTTCCGGCAGATGTCGTCGTCGCCGGGGCTGGACGCCTCCGAAGAGGCTGCGATCACGCAGCTTGTGCGCGCACTCACGGATGACCGGCAGAAGCGCAAGGTTGCGTACGGCACCGAAGCCGGGCTGTTCGCCCAGGCAGGCATTCCGACCATCGTATGCGGGCCGGGTTACATCGAGCAGGCGCATCGCGCCAACGAGTATGTCGAGCTCGGGCAACTGGCGAGCTGCGAGCGTTTCGTGCGACGGCTCATTGGCAGTCTGAAGGAGCCGTATGGCGTCGATGCGCATATGGAAGGCGGACGATCCGCTCCATGACCGGCGTGCCGCCGTCGTTACAGACTCGCACCTCTTTCGTCAATGTCAGGTGACTACCTTATGAATCAAGTGCATCAAGCGAACCGGGCGACCTCCGCTTCCGTTGCCTCACGGCAGATTCACCTCGGTGCTGTTATTGGGGGGCCCGGCGGCCACTACGCCGGCTGGCGGCATCCCGATGCGGTCATCGATGCAAGCATCAACCCCGACTTCGTCAAGGACGTGGCGCGCAAGGCCGAAGCCGGCAAGTTCGACTTCGTGTTCGTCGCCGATGGACTTCACATCAACGCGAAGTCGGTTCCGCACTTTCTCAACCGCTTTGAACCGCTCACGCTCTTGTCGGTGCTAGCCGCGATCACTGAACGGGTCGGCCTTGTCGGCACCCTGTCCACGTCTTACAGCGAGCCGTTCACCGTGGCGCGCCAGTTCGCGAGCCTTGACCATCTCAGCGGCGGCCGTGCCGGCTGGAATGTCGTGACTTCGCCTCTGGAGGGCTCGGCACGCAACTTCTCGCGAGAGAGCCATCCGGAACATGGCGAACGCTATCGCATTGCGGCTGAGTATCTCGACGTCGCGAAGGGCTTGTGGGATTCATGGGAGGAGGGCGCGTTCATCCGGGACCGTGCTAGCGGCGCCTTCTTCGACCCGGCCAAGCTGCATACACTGGACCACAAGGGCAAGTACTTCTCGGTGGAGGGCCCGCTCAATGTCGGGCGCACTCCGCAGGGGCGGCCAATCCTGTTCCAGGCGGGCGCCTCGGAGGATGGCAAGCACCTCGCCGCTGCTCACGCCCACGCTGTATTTACGCATCATGAGACGCTCGCCGAGGCCCGGACGTTTTACGCCGAATTGAAACGCGAGCCGGACGGCATTGGCCGGGGCGAACACGAGCTGAAGATATTTCAAGGGGTGGGTGTGATCCTGGGCGATAGCGCGCAAGAGGCGGAGCGCCGCTATCAGGAAACACTGGAGCTGATCACCATCGACAGTGCGCTGGATCATCTTGGCCGCTTCTTCGAGCACCACGACTTCAGCCAGTATCCGTTGGATGAAGCGTTTCCCGACATTGGCGAGCTCGGTAGTAACAGTTTTCGTAGCGGGACCGACGGCATCAAGCGTAAAGCCCGCGAGCGCGGCTTGACGCTGCGCCAGGTCGCGCTGGAGTCGGCCGCACCGCGACCGCGCTTTATCGGCACGCCCGAGGTAGTGGCAGACGGTTTGCAGGAGTGGTTCGAGTCTCGCGCCGCGGACGGTTTCATCATCATGGGCGGCACGCCGGGCGCGTTCGACGAGTTCGTCGAGCAGGTGGTGCCTATCTTGCAGAAGCGCGGTCTTTATCGCACGGACTATCAGGGCAGTACGCTACGGGAACACCTGGGCTTGCCGTATCCCGCGAATCGCTACGCGCAGGCACAGGGGTAAGAGATGGCAGCCACATACCCGTCAACCGGGCAGGATGAGCGTTTCATCTATGTTTCCGTGCATGATCCATTGGCTCGCCCTTTGTTCGACGAACTGATCTTCGAGTACAGCAGCCGTTACGAAGGGTTTATCAAGCCGGGCGAGATCGAAGACGAATTGCGGCGCTATCCCCCCGAGGCGTTTGCTGCACCGCATGGCGCCTTCCTGTTGCTGCTGCGAGACGGGCAAGCGATAGCGGGAGGCGCACTCATGAAACATTCCGATCCTGGCACCACCGAGTTCAAGCGCATCTGGGCCAGCCGCAACCATCGCCGTCAAGGCCTTGCGCGGCGCGTGCTGGCCGAACTCGAGGCGCAGGCTTTACGCCTGGGTTACACACGGGTGTTCCTCGGTACTGGTCCGCGTCAGCCCGAGGCCATCGCGCTATACCAGACCAGTGGCTATACGTTGCTGTCGGCACACGACTTCGGTGAGGAGGAGCCGCCGGGCTTCCTGTTCGAGAAACAGTTGTCGTGAGGCTACTGCATCGGCAATTGCACAAGACGGGCGTCAAGACGCCTGCGCAGCCCGGCGGCAACGCAAGCGTCGTTCTCGGCATCTGCGTCGCGATGGGCTTCACCACGCTGCTCGACCAGGCAATCTTCGCACTGGCCGTTCCCCGGCTGCGCGATGATCTCCATGCGTCAGCGTCCCAGTTGCAACTGATCATATCGATCTACTCGGTGGCCTTTGGCGTAGCGCTGGTCCCGGCCGGGCGCTTGGGCGATATCATCGGGCGCAGATCGCTGTTCCTGATCGGGTTAGCGATGTTTGCCGGCTTCAGCGTGCTGGGAGGGCTAGCCTGGAGCGCGGAAACGGTCATCGCAGCGCGGCTGCTGCAGGGGCTGGGAGCGGGCATCATCAACACGCAGGTGCTGGGGCTGATTCAGGACCTGTTCCAGGGGGAAAGCCGCGCGAGGGCGCTGGGCCGCTACGCTTCGGCTGGCGGGATGTCTGGCGCCGTCGGGCCTCTGCTTGGCGGGCTGGTGCTCGCATTTGCACCGCCGGATATCGGCTGGCGCCTGCTGTTTTTGATCAATGTTCCGTTTGGCGCGGTTGTCTTTTTCCTCGCGCTGCGGCACTTGCCCAGGAGCCGGCCGCAGTCCGGCCGGTTCTCCCTGGATCCAGGCGGGCTGGCGTTGCTGAGCGTCATCACGCTGGCGCTGATGCTGGCCACCCTGGTCGGCAACGCGGGCTCCATTCCCGCCCGAGCCTACCTCGCCGCCGCGGCGGCCGGCGTGCCGCTGTTCGTCTGCTGGGAGGCGTACTACCAGCGTCGCGGCGGTTCTCCGATTCTCGCGCGCGGCCTCATTCGTTCGCCTGGCTACGTGCTGGGCACCACGGTGGCTATGTTCCAGTTCGCCGCTGGTCTCACGTTAGGCATTGTCAGCGCGCTATTTTTTCTGGACGGACTGCGAATAGGGCCTTTGCTGTTTGCGGCCCTATCGGTGTCTTCAGCGCTGGGCATGCTGGTGTCGTCCACCAGGAGCTGGCGTTTCGTCAGCCGTTTCGGCCGCGCCGGTGTCGCATCCGTGATTGCCGTCTATGCCGTCCTGATTGCATTGGAGGCCGTGGCGATCCTGTTGCTGCCGGTAGCGGGAATACTCTTCGTCTATCCGGTCATCGGGCTTTTGCAAGGGGTCGCGAGCGGCCTGATCCACGCACCGAACCAGGTGATGACGCTAGCCGAGGCAGGCGAGGGCGAGGGGCGTGGACTGGCGGCCGGATTCCTGCAGTTGTCCCAGCGTCTGGCCTGCTCGATCGGGATGTCGTGGGGGGCGGGCATCTTTCTCGTGAAGCTGAGCAGCGGAGCCAGTGTGGCGTTTTATCGTTCGGCGTTCGTGGCCTCGCTGATTCTGGTTCTCGCCCTCACTGGAGGGGCGCTGCTCGCCGCTCTGGCCGATACGCTGCGCAGGCGGTTGGCGATACCGCCTGATGAGGGGCGATACGGCGGCTCGACTGCACCGGTGGCGCTGCCCGGGCACACGTTGGGTGGCACTCTGGATGTCAGTGAGCCATAGGAGGTTGGCTTGGACGGTTCCGAGCCCGGTTCTTCAGCGGTCTGAACGCGCGAGACCGACCGCGCCCGCGCCTATGAGTCGCGCTGACGACACTCTGCAGTGCCGGCAGTCAGCGTCGATCAGGATTGCTTCTGAATAACCGTCAACCGCAGTCCTCTTCGTCGAATCATTTTGCTTCGGCGGAGCGTGTGTCTATTGACATGGCGATTCGGGTGAATCAGGAACTTGTGTTCTGCTTGAAGTGGGCTTTGATTGCCAGCGTCCTGTCTCGCGTTAAACGGTTACCGTATTGACGGACCACCTGACCGGCGGCCTGATTCGCCAGCCGCGCCGCGTCGATGTGGCTGTAGCCATGCGTCACGGCATAGAGGAACGCGCCGGCAAACATGTCCCCGGCGCCGTTGGTGTCGACCGCCTTTACCTCGTCCGCGGCCACGGAAGTTTGCTGGTGGCGTTCCAGTAGCACACAGCCTTGCGCGCCACGAGTCAGGCAGACCGTGCGAGCCAGTTGGCTGATCTCGCGATATATCACAGACGGATCCTGCGTCCCGCACCAGGCTTGAGCTTCCTCTTCGTTGCAGAACAGATAGTCAAGCTGCTCGCCAACCATGGCAGCAAGGCCTCCCCGGCAAAAATTGATCATGCTCACGTCGCTGAGCGTGGTGGCCAGCTTGAGGCCGGCATCCCGCGCTATCTGACGGCCTTGGAGCGCGGCCTGCAGTCCGGTGGGCGAAGCGGCCAGATACCCTTCCATGTAATAGACACTGGAGCTCACGACGTCCTGCTCGTGCAGTGCCGTAGCATCCAGTTCGGCTGTCGCGCCGAGAAAGGTGCTCATGCTTCGTTCTGCATCGGGTGTGATCAATACGATGCAGGTGCCGGTGATGCCCGCCGCGGAGGGTGTGCGAGTCAAGTTGGTGGCGACGCCGTTCGCAGCCAGATCCCGCATGTAGAACTCGCCCAGTTCGTCGTCAGCCACACGGCACGCGTAAAACGCCCGACCGCCCAATTGCGATAGTGCGACCGCGGTGTTACCGGCCGATCCGCCACCGCTGCGGCGCGCAGTGATGAGTTGCAGGTCACGCAGCAGCTCGGCGCGCCGGTCTGCGTCGATCAGCGCCATATGGCCTTTGTCCACGCGCAGGGCCTCGAGCTGAGCGTCGCTCACTTCGTATTCGGAGTCCACCAAGGCGTTGCCGATGGCGTAGAGGTCGTAGTTTTTCATCGAAAAGGAGGTAGGTGCGTACAGGAATGTAAGGCGTCAGCGTGGTGAGCTATCCGCCGGAAGCCTCGCTGGTTTTTGCTGTGCAATGCGGCATTTCTCGTGATCGGGCACTTGCGCTCATCGACGCACTATCAAGCAACAGTGCGCCCTTGGACACACTCATTTCAAGGCCGGTGGATATATGAAATCTTCAAGGTTCAATCCACGTTCCTGGAGGACAGCGTCAAGCTGGGGCTTTAGCTTGCCCAGACTTGTTTCCACCGCCTCTCGTACGGTATCGACCATGACTTGCGTACCGCGCTCGATTTCCATATTGAGTATGTTGCCGGCCTGCTTTTGCTCAAACACCGTCACACGCCTGGTTTCGGGAATCAACCACACCTCGAACCAGCCCTCATTGCGGTTTACTTCGGAGACGGTAAGGCTGGCTCCGTTGATCGCAATATAGCCCTTGGCAAATACATATTTGCGAAACTGTGGCGGGATACCTATGCGAAGCAAACGATTATTTTCGGAGGCTTGTACCGCTATGATTGGCGCTGAAAAGTCGATATGTCCGGAAATCGGGTGGCCGCCGATTTCTGTACCGTCCTTCGCGGCGCGCTCGACGTTCACAGTGGCTCCCACGCCGTAACCTCCAAGAGCCGTAATCGACAGACTTTGAAGGATCACGTCGAATCGAGCAACATCGGTAGACACGATTTCCGTCACGGTAAGGCATACGCCATCGACGCAGACGCTCGCGCCCACTACCAGATCACGGCAAAACCCTGACGAAAACTCAATGGTGAACGTGCGTAGTCCTTGATAGTCAGAAATTTCTGAAAGAGAGGCAGTGCCATGAACGATACCTGTGAACATAAAGCTCCTGATGTGGCGAGTCCAACACCTGGTCATTTTCTTGCCGGGTTATAGAGTGAAAAACGTCGGCCGGCTTTGGTCAAGTCGAAGGCGACCACGCTTCTACGCACCAGCGTCCAGGACGAATTTCCGCCGAACGCGAATTTGATGTTGTCCAGCACGCCCAGCATGAAGGTGAAGTTCGCCGCATTCTGGCCCGGCTGGTTGGCTTGAAATGTCATTGCTTCGAAATCGAATATAGGACGGATAAATCGAAATCGACATTTCAATTCGGGGCTCGGGGATTATTTTTCGTTGAGCATCGAGCGGTCAAGCAATGAAGAAGAATATGGAAAGCCGAAAATATTGTTCTGGCCAGCGGGGTGGGTCGCGGTATCGTTCGCGAATCTAAAGGAACTCTTTATGCACGAACGAAAGGATCGGCGCGCTGGCTTCGATATCGACGTTATCGCGATATCAGCCTTTGCGACGTGGTGCGGTTTGAATGGCTGGAGCGCAGCATGAGCGTCGCGCGCAGACGATTAAAGACGCTAGTTGGCGCGGGCAGCGTGTTATATGCGAGCGGCGACGCGGAGGTGGCGCAGGGCATCCGCCGCGCAGCGGCACTCGCGCGTAAGGCGGAAGCTGAAAAAATCACGGGCCTCTTTACGGCCGACCTGCTGCAGGCCGACCCCGCTGGGCTAGCTGGCAATACCGGTAGCCAAGAGCCGATCGTCGCGCTCGCTGCGCTGAGTCAAGCGACGTCGTACATCGGGCTCGTCGCGACAGTGTCGACCACCTACCACCATCCGTACAACATCGCGCGGTTGATTGGCACGCTCGATCATGTAAGCGGCGGCC
Source organism: Caballeronia sp. DA-9 (assembly GCF_051615025.1). Classification (NCBI taxonomy): domain Bacteria; kingdom Pseudomonadati; phylum Pseudomonadota; class Betaproteobacteria; order Burkholderiales; family Burkholderiaceae; genus Caballeronia; species Caballeronia sp. DA-9. Next base: position 179,358 of record NZ_CP195132.1, read on the forward strand.
GAGCTGCGTGGAATGCGGTCACGTCGTCGGTCGGCGAGGAGAACATTGGCAATGACGCGCTACCCGATCCGGAGGACCGCTATGCACGTGCGAGGGAGTTCGTTGAGGTTGTCAACGCGCTGTTCGACGCGAACGACGCGGCGGCCGCACGACGCACGCCTGCGGGCTCGGTCTCGATTGACTCACGCAAGCTCGGCGCGATTGACTATCGCGGCGAGCATTTCCACGTTCAGGGGCCACTCAACGTGCCGCCGCCACCGCAAGGGCGGCCGGTTCAGTTCCAGGCTGGCCAGTCGGCGAGCGGCGTGACGCTGGGCGCGCGTTACGCCGAAGTCATCTATACCTCGCAGCCGACGCTCGACGACGCGCGTGCGTTCATAACCGAACTGCATCGTCAGGCTGTTGGCTTCGGTCGCGCGAACCGATTGCCGTTCGTAATGAACTCGTTTCATTCAGTGATCGGCGAATCGCCCGCGGACGTCGCGCGGCGACTGCGCGAGAAGCACGAACGGATTGACTACGAGCAGGGCAGGCTGAAGCTCGCCGACATGCTCGGTGGCGCAATCGATCTGACCGGTCTATCGCTGGACCGTCCGTTGCCCGAGACGTTGCTACCCACGATCGAGAGCGTGAACCGGCGGCGCGGGCGTGTCGCGATCTTTCGCGCTTATGTCTTGCGGGGACTCACGTTGCGCGAGCTGATTATCCGCGCGCAGGATACCGGCCACTGGTCCGTCGCCGGCACGCCGGAGCAACTCGCCGATGCAATCGAGGAACGGTATCGCGCGGGGCTGGTCGATATAGTTTCGCTGCACGGGCTTGGTCAGCCGGATCAGGAAGACCTTCTGCTGAATGGACTCCTGCCGGAACTACGCAAGCGCAATTTGATCGACACTGATTACTGCGGTGGCGATCTACGGTCGAATCTCGAATTGCCCCCGCTGCAGACGATTTTAGCCGGAGACGGACAGCACACGGCGAATGGGGGTTGATCTGCAGCGCTCCTCTATTCGCTGACGCTCACGATCCGCACAGGAGACTCGGAATGTTATTCGACGACGCATTCATGGCCGACGCCCGAACCATCTCTGACTAGCTCGGCGGCTCACCGGACGCGGCGTCGCGCGCCCGAGGTCGGATGCTGTTGCACGATCAGCTTCACTTTCGAGAGAGACGACCGTTTGCGGTTTCTGCGTGACCCCATTTTAACGTTCTTACCCGATAAAGAATGACTTAGACGACGGGCCGGTTGCACGAAGCTGACGCGATGCCGGTCGTGCTGACGCTCAGGATATTCGTTTCAAGTCAGTTGCCGTATAAAGGGATCAGAAATACGGATAAGAGACGTGCTTTGGCGGTGCTACTGTCGAGGGTCGCGGGTGGCATACAAGCTTGCTGTCGCGAATAATCCAGAGTGTGACTAACCCCATGAACCTTCATTTCAAGCGAGCCAGACAATGAGCCAAACGATCTACGATGTTCCAGTGAAATCCATCGATGGTGCGTCGCTAACGCTGGAACAGTTCAAGGGCAAAGTATTGCTGGTGGTGAACGTGGCTTCAAAATGCGGACTGACACCACAGTACGAAGGCCTGGAGAAGCTGTATGAGGATAAGCGGGCAGAGGGGCTGGAGGTGTTAGGTTTCCCTGCAAATAACTTTAAGGGACAGGAGCCGGGTAGCGACGCGGAGATCCTGGCGTTCTGCAACACGACCTACGACGTAAAGTTTCCCCTGTTTTCCAAAATATCCGTAGTTGGCGCGGACCAGCACCCGTTGTACCGGACGCTGACGACCGCACAGCCGGATGCTACTGGCGATGGCCCCTTTCGAGAGCGTCTCAAGGGTTACGGGGTCGAGCCCAACCCGGTGCCCGACGTGTTGTGGAATTTCGAGAAATTCCTCGTGAACCGTGATGGTCAAGTAGTAGGGCGTTTCGCTCCCGACGTTACAGCAGAGGATGCGCGGTTGCTCGATGCTATTCAGGCGGAGCTTGCGCGGGCGTGATGCGCGCTCGTTCACTCTCACAACAGCGTATAGGCATCGTTACGATGCCGTGTACGGTTGGATCAACCGCTCCGGCCGAGTTCGCACAGGTGGACTGACGATGCTTTTCACGCTACGGCGCGCAGGTCGCGCTGCGTGGCCGATTGTTGCGCTGGCCTTTGCATTCACTGCATGTGCGCCGTTGCCGCCCATCGCGAGTCATGCTGTTGCGCCAAGCGCAATACATCGAGCCGATGGCCCATTGCCTGTTCCGCCTGACCTCATCGCGCTGACTGAAGCCGGGGGACAAAAGCGGTTGATCTCTGCTGCCGCCAACCAGTCGTACTGGCCGCTATCAGAGTATTTCGAAACCCAGAGAAATGAGGCCTACTGTTCCGTCGCAACCTCTGTAATGGCGCTGAATGCCCTGGGAATCCGCCGTCCCGAGTCTACGCAATACCCTGATTTCCCCTACTTTTCGCAGGAGGACTTCTTCCGCGGCGTTGATCCACGAGTGGCCAATGCCGATCGAGTTGCGAAAGAGGGCATGACGCTCGATCAGCTCAGCGCGGTCTTGAGCGAATTTCCAGTTGACGTCGAGAAATTTCACTCCGCCGACTTGACGCTCGCGCAGTTTCGCAATTTGATTCTCGACACCGCTGGTCGTAGCGACCGCTTCGCGCTGCTGAACTTCAGGCGTGTGGAGATTGGCGAAGTCGGCGGCGGTCACTGGTCGCCCATCGCAGCGTTCGACGTTGCCAGCGATAGTGCGCTCGTTCTCGATGTTGCACGATACAAGTATCCGGCCGTGTGGGTTCCAATAGCGAAGTTGTACGCAGGGTCGCAAGCGGCGGACTCAGTGAGCGGGCTTTCCCGAGGCATCGTGACCATCGGCAGGCAGTAATAAGCCCGTTCGCTTGCAGCAGCAACAGTGCGCGTCCTTCGTTGCTGGATCGTTGGGCACACCGATCGTCGCGTTTTGCGGTAGCGCGTCGATCGATTTTACTTTCCGGGAGTACACGCCGATCGGCTGAACATAAGTGAAACCATCCGGTACGATGGTGTAGCGGCGGGCCTGAATCTCCATCGGATGCTCTGGAGCAACTCGTCTTTCTCTTGCAGATTAACTTCTGACGATAACCAACAGCCAGAAGCCAGCCGTTTCCAGTCGTTGGCTCGATTCGCGACCGCGTCGGCACGTCCGAAGCGGCCGTTGGTGGCCAGCCGAGTTACTCAACGCGTCTTTAGCCATCTTCCTGATAAACATTCCAGAAACAGGAAGAACAAGTCTCGCGTCAACCTTCATAATTGGCTGGCAATCATTCGACAAAGATCATGCAGAGATTGTCTATAGCGCCGCCCCATCAGTTTTCTACCGTCCAATTCGTACTTACCGATATGGATGAGACATTGACCTATAAGGGGCGCCTGGCCGCAGCCACATACCTGGCGCTTGAGCGGTTGCAGGCGAGCGGCATTCGGGTCGTGCCTGTTACCGCCGCGCCTGCTGGGTGGTGTGATCAGATGGCACGCATGTGGCCGGTTGATGGCGTCATTGCCGAGAACGGCGGGCTCTTTCTTAGTCGTGAGCCCAACGGACACAGCGTCGAGCGGAATTACTGGCATCCTCAGGGACGCGTTACCGACATACAGAAGCAACTTCAGGCGATCGCCGGGACCGTCGAGAAGGCTATCCCCCAGGCTCGACAGGCCGACGATCAAGCCTTTCGGCTGACCAGTCTTGCCTACGAGCGTACCGGGACCGATATAGATGACCGAATTGTCGAAGCACTCGTTGGCGCGGGGGCAGATGCAACCATCAATAACCTTTGGGTACTCGGATGGATTGGTGGCTACGACAAGTTGTCGATGTCGATACGAGTGCTTGCCGAAACATTTGGGATCAGTGCAGAGGTCGCCACCGAGTTGGTTGCTTATTCCGGCGACTCAATTAACGATGCACCGATGTTCGGCTTCTTCAAACATACGGTGGGCGTGAGCACCGTTGTTGATTACCTACCTCAATTGCCTGTTCCGCCCGCGTGGGTCACCAGCGGTCCGGGAGGCGCTGGTTTCGTCGAATTTGCGGACGCGATCCTTAGAACTCGCTTCAATGCGCCTAGCGTGGCTATTGCATAAATCATTTGTCCGGCACATCAATCCCGCAGTGGTTGGACTCTTCTGCCACCACATCCTGCGTTCACCTTCGGTGAACGACAAGATAGAGGAGTCACCCTCCGGCATGTCGTAGGTCAAGAACTCCCGATTTTGAAGGGACACCTGGCTGGCTTGAGTTGCTGCTGAACGCATGCGACGCGCAAATGTCCTCTATGGATGAAATCAACTGACCCCTCCCGGCCGGCGTTCTGTCGAACGACACCTAGGGTGAATGGCACTTACTTAAGCCAGCATGGAGGAGAAGACGCGGGTAAGTACTTGAAGAGAAGCGGAGGAGGCTGATCCAGGGATTGATAGGATGGTTGTTACCAGGCAAACACCCGTCTCATTCCAAGGACCAGCCCCCATGGATCGTAATGCACGAAGTCATCACAGGCAAACACTAGGCGGCGTTCAATGCGGGGCACGCAGGGCCCAGGCGGTTGACTACTTCAACATACTGACGAGCCCGGAGCTGTTGGACATAACGGAATTACCGCTACAGCTACCGGACGGCGAGTGGGTTCTCGCGGTCGAACAATATTTCGTCGCGCACACGGGCACGGAATTTATTTCGCGACGGCTGGACCGCGCAGGAGCGCGAAGTAATGGCTGAGCACCGATGGTGGGGCTTGGACGAACTGCGCTCTACCACCGAGACGGTCTATCCGGAAGGTCTAATCGAAATGCTGAGCGAGCCGGGTGTTTTCGGCAGATGAGCGACCTCTTTGGAGCGCACCGGGTGACCGGAGCGGGTCGCGTTCTCGCCGATAAAGATAAACCGGCCAGAGGCGGTCGTTGCAGAATGTTGCGACAATCGGCAGTGCATAGCATCTTTTTTGGTTGCCGTCGACCCAGCGAATCGGACCGGGTACGGATCTGTCGACCATTCCGAAGGTGACGGCCAGCGCGTCGGAGTTCTCGGAGGACGTCGCCCAGACCAATGTCAGGCTCGTTCAGGGATACCGCCGCATCGCGAACGAGCTTTGAGTACAAGGAAATCCTGATGCTGATCCGCAAACTGTTTTCGTTCGAGGGGGCGCACGTCGTGCGGCATGCGTCATCGCACCGCTGCGCATGGTCGATCCACGGCCATTCCTATCGTGTGGAGATCATTCTCGAAGCCGATGCGCTCGATCACGGACAGATGGTCTATGACTTCGGCCTCCTCAAGGGAGAGGTCCGCGAGATTGTCGATGCGTTCGATCACACGCTCGTGTTCTGGGATCACGACAATCCCGCGTATATCGACATGTGCCGTGGCTACTCGCAGCGGTGGATTGCGCTGCCGGTGTCGCCCAGCGCCGAGCAGCTCTCGCGGGAGTTCTTCGTGCTCGTCGATGCCGTGATTTGCGCCATGCCGATGCGCAATGGCGAAGCCGATGTTACGGTCCAGTCGGTCATCGTCCACGAGACGGCTACCGGCTACGCACAATGCTTCCGCCGCGATGCCTACAACCCGCGCATGGGACTTGTCACGCCCGCGCTGATCGGGTTCTCGGAAGCTGTGCGCCCCGAAGCGGCGACCGGCATCCTGGACGAGCTGGCCAGCACGTCAGCGTGCGCACCGGCATGCTGACGGCGAAGGGCGCAACCGGGCGCCATGCCGATCTGCTGGTGCGGGGCGGGACCGTCGTCACACCGGAAAAAAGCGCACAGGCAGACATTGCGTGTGTGGATGGCCGCATTGTCTCGCTCGACGCACGCGGCTGGAGTGCCAGCGAAGTTGTAAAGGCGGACGGGCTTCATGTGCTGCCTGGCGTGATCGACACGCAGGTGCATTTCCGCGAGCCAGGGCTGGAGCACAAGGAGAATCTCGAAGCGGGCACGCGCGGCGCGGTGCTGGGCGGCGTGACGGCCGTGTTCGAGATGCCGAACACCCATCCACTGACGTTGCACCGCGCGGACCTCGAAAGGAAGCTCGCGGCGGCCTCCGGGCGGGCGTGGTGCGATATCGCGTTCTATATCGGAGGCTCGTCGGTCAACGCCAGCGAGCTGGGCCATCTCGAAACCCTGCCAGGATGCGCCGGCGTCAAGGTCCTCATGGGCAGTTCGTTTGGCGACCTGCTGACCGACGACGACACCGTGCTGCGGCGCATTCTCGCGCACGGCCGGCGGCACGTGGCCGTGCACGCGGAGGACGAAGCCAGGCTACGCGAGCGGCGCGCGATAGTGGAAGCCTCGGGCGATGTGCGGGACCATCCACGCTGGCGGGACGTCGAAAGTGCGCTCAAGGCGACGCGCAGGATTGTCGGAATGGCGGCCGAAGCGGGACGGCTGCTACATGTGCTGCACGTTTCCACGGCAGAAGAAGTCGCGTTTCTGGCTGCGCACCGCAGCCGGGCGACAGTCGAGGTGCTGCCGCATCATCTGACGCTGTGCGCGCCCGAATGCTATGAACGGCTCGGTACGCTCGCGCAGATGAATCCGCCGGTTCGCGATGCGCGGCACCGCGAGGCGCTGTGGCATGCACTCCGGGAAGGACAGGTGGACACGCTCGGCAGCGACCACGCCCCGCATACGCAGGAAGAGAAGGCGCGCCCATACCCGCAGCCGCCCAGCGGCATGCCGGGCGTGCAGACGCTGTTGCCAGTCATGCTTGATCACGTCAGCCAGGGCCGGCTGTCGCTGCAGCGTCTGGTGGAACTGACGAGCGCTGGTCCCGCAAGGGTGTTCGGGATCATGGGCAAGGCCCGCATTGCCGTGGGTTATGACGCGGACCTGACGCTCATCGATCTGAAGGCAAGGCGTGAAATCACGAACCGCTGGATGGCGAGCGTGTGCGGCTGGACGCCCTACGACGGCATGCGCGTGACGGACTGGCCGATGGCGACGATCGTGCGTGGCCAGGTGGTGACGCGCGATGACGCCGTGCAGGGGCAACCAGTGGGCCAGCCGGTCCGGTTCTGCAACAAGATGGCCATTACGCCTGCATGATGCCATGCATACCCTGGAAATTTTCAGAGCTGCGTGGGATTGGGCGCGTCGCCATACACGGCGACCGGATCGAACGTCTTCGCACTTTCCGTGAAGCGCAACGTTGATTCGGGCAGATCCACAGCCCGGTAAAAGCAGCTTCGGTAGCCGACATGGCAGCTTGCGCCGCTGCCCGCCACCTCGACGCGGATCCATAGCGCGTCCTGGTCATCGTCGATGCGCATCTCGACCACGCGCTGGGTCAGACCGCTCGTCGCGCCCTTGGACCAGAGCGTGTCGCGGCTGCGGCTCCAGTAGTGGGCGATGCCGGTTTCGATGGTGCGAGCAAGGGCTTCCCGGTTCATGTAGCTGACCATCAGCACGTCGTCACGCGCGGCATCGGTGACGACGCAGGGAATGAGCCCGTCCGGGCCGAATTTCGGGGAGAGCGAGCGGCCTTCCTCAACCTCGGCGACGGTCGTGCGCGGAGCGAACTGCAGTGGAGTGGTCATGGCGAACGTTCAGTTGAAGAATACGGGTCCAGTCGCTGGTGCAAGCCACGTTTCAGGCCCGCAGCGACGTGTTTTCGAGGGCGATGGCGAACCAGTCCACGATCCGCTGCCGGTGTGCTTCGCCGTACAGGCGCGCGAACCGCTGCGTCTCGGCATGGGCAGTGTCCCCGAGGATGGCCAGGCGTTCCTGAATGAACGCTGGGGTCAGCGGGATGCCGCACTCGTGCTCGATGCAGTACTGCCAGGCATCGAAACGCTGGAGAATCGGTGAGCTCATGGGTACGGCACGTCGGAAGAAAATCCCATGTTAGCAGGGTTGGTCATTAATGCAACATTGTTGCAGTAATGACAAGCATCCGGTACTGGAACAGGCGCAGGGATCCTGCGCGCCTAGACACCGTGGGCCGAGCAGTCGCGACAGGTGCCGTGGATGGTGACGGCGGAGTTGGTACTGTGGACGCCACGCCGGCTGAGCCGGCGCTCGATGCGGGCGAGCACACCGGCGAGTTCGGGATCTTCGGGAAGCGTGGAGATGCTGTGGCACTGGTCGCACTCGAAATAGCCGGAAGCGCTCTGCGGCTGCGCAATGGCGTGGCGCCAGGCGCGGTCCGATCCCTGGATGCGGGTGACGAGGCCGGCCGCTGTCAGCCGGTCGAGGATCCGGTACAGGGTCACGCGGTCGATTTTCCCGGCAACGGCTGCGGCGCCCAGATCGCGGGCGAGCTCGTCATGAGAACGGGGCTGACGGGCGCCCTCCAGGTGTTCGAGTACGGCAACGGTGAGCGCCGTGCAGCGCAGCCCCGCCTCGCGCAGGCGCGATGCCCAGTCGGTAGCAGCGTGGGGCGCAGGCGTGCGCGGGGAGTGGCGGGTGGGCATCGATGAACGTAGTTGACCAGTGATGAAATGATACATCGTCGCGTTGCCAGCGCGGGCAACGCCATTCAAATGAGATGGCCACGGTCACGGACGTGGCGGCACGCCTTCGTCGAACAGTGCCTTAAGACTGTCCTGCCCGGCGATGGCGAGCGGACGACCGGTTGTGGCCGGGTGGCCGTGTGCCCACCGTTCGAGCCGGTACAGCGCGCCGAAGTCGAAGGCGGGCGGCTGCGTTCCGGCGCCGAAAACGGCTTCGCCGCCGCGCCGCACGCTGTCGGCGAGCCATGACATCAGGCGCAGGTGATAGGGATTGCGGGCAACTTCGCCGCGATGGCAGGTCAGCGCGCCGATCAGGGCGGCGACGTTGGCGCTCCCCAGTTCAACGAGTATGCTGGGGTGCTCGAGGGTTCCCCAGAATTCTGTCTGCGCGAGCCAGATGGCATGTGCGTGGTGCTGCAGGGCGTCATGCACAAGCCAGTGGACGCCGATGTGTGTCGCGGAACCATCGCGCGCGTGCGGGCAGAAGACGACGCGAGGCCGGTATTCGTCAAGGAGCGCCGCGAGGCGGTCGACGTCGCGGGCCCAGCCCGTCGGATCAGCCTGGCGTCGTGCCGGCGTGACCGGCTCGCGGCCCTCGAAACCCGGATCGAGAAGCGCGAACCCGAGCCGGTCACAGGCATGACACAGCTCGTTCCAGCGTTCGCTGCGTCGCTCGCGGTTGCTGCCCAGGGTGGCAGCGACGTTCAGCACCTCGAAGCCCGCCTCCTGCCGCAGTCGCAGCGCAAGCCCACCGGTTAGGCATTCATCGTCCGGGTGCGGCGAGACGATCAGGGCGAGGGGGCGCGTCTGGTCCACCGCGCGCGGCGTTGGCGCGAGGGCGGGAAGTTGGGGAATCACAAGCGGGTAATGCAACAGGGCACTGAAGGACTGGACGTAGGCGGCCAGGCTGTTCTCGTCAGGAGCGGGCGGGGTCATCTCAGAGGTGCTCGAAAGTCGTCAGGAAGGCATCTTGGGGGTTCAGCCGGGAGCCAGCATGGTACGACGGCAGTTCCACGAGCGGCAGCGGCACAGATAATTGCGCCGGTCCTCATCGGTGACCGGATGATCGAGATGTAACTGGTAATCGAAGCTCAGTTCGTCACCCGCACGGATCAGGCGCTTTGCGTGAAGATACACGCGCAGGGTGCCGTCGCGGTCATGTTCTTCCACGGCTTCACAGTTCGGTGCGCAGCGATGATTGATCCAGCGCGCAGCATTGCCATCTGTGCCGCCATCGATGCAGTAACGACCGTCGCTGAGTGCGAACAGGAACGTGTGAAACGGCTCTTCGGGGTTGGGCGCATGCAGACGCCGCGCAGCCGCATGGGTGATGCGCCTGCCCCTGTATTCGAGGATGCGGGTACCACGAGGGATATCGGCAAGAGCGAACACCCCCTTGCCGTGGACGGCGCTTCGCCGGATCTGGATTCGACGGGGCATGACGTGAGTTGCCGGGGGGATAGTGAGCGGTGGCCGAGTATAGCGTGACGGCGATCCATTACTGCAACCACGTTGCGTTAAATCGCTGTCGGGCGGGCAGCGTTTCGCGTGACCATGGAAGGGGCTGCGGGGCGATGAGGCGACAGGTTGCGCGACAGGCAGTGTGCTGTTCGCCTGGACAGATGCGGGGCATGCCTGCCTGCCGCCCCGGACGATTTGCGGATCGGCATGGTCACGTCGCTCCCCGGCGGCGCATGGCCTCTTCTGGCCCATACGAAGGAACGCACGGACTTAAGGTCTGTGGGCAGGCAGGCGGCTGGCACGTCTGGCAGGAAGACCGGTCACACAGCGGGCCGTCCGATCTGCAGGCAACCGTCAAGCCCCGCCTTGAAGACGTTCGCAGGCAGCTGCTTGCCGATGAAGACGATTTTCGTTTCACGCGATTCGCCCTCGCGCCACGGGGCGCCCAGGTCCGCGCCGAAGATCATGTGGACGCCCTGGAAGACGAGGCGCCGGTCCAGTCCCGCGACATTCAGCACACCCTTGTAGCGCAGCATCGACGTGCCGTAAATCGAGACTATCGTGCTGAAGAAGGCTTCGAGCTTCTCCTGGTCGAGCGGCGTCGTGTTGCGGTAGACGAACGAGGTCACATCGTCATCGTGCGTGTGCGAGACGTCCTGCAGGAAATCCGGCTCGATTTCGACAATGGCATCGAGGTCGAAGCTGCGGGTGTCGAGCAGCTGGGTGAGGTCGGTCTTGCCGAAGTGGGACTCCCGGATGGGCGCACGCGGGTTCATCTGGCGCAGCCGCTGCATCAGCGCCTGAGTTTGCGCTTCGCCCGCGAGATCCGCCTTCGAGACGAGGATGCGATCAGCGAAACCGACCTGCTCCTGGGCTTCATGATGCTCGTCGAGCTGGTCGGCGCCGTGGCGGGCATCGACCACCGTCACGATGGCATCGAGCAGGTACCGCTGGTGCACAGCATCGTCGACGAAAAAAGTCTGGGCGACCGGTGCGGGATCTGCAAGACCGGTGGTCTCCACAATGACACGGTCAAATCCGAGTTCACCCGCATCGCGCCGGGTCGCCAGCGTCGAGAGGATTCGCACGAGGTCGCCGCGCACGGTACAGCAGATGCAGCCGTTGTTCATTTCGATGATCTGCTCGTTGCCGTCCTGGACCAGCAGTTCGTTGTCGATGCCGGCTTCGCCGAACTCGTTCTCGATGACGGCTATCCGGCCGCCATGGTGCTCCGTGAGGATGCGGTTCAGCAGGGTCGTTTTGCCGGCACCCAGGAAACCGGTGAGGATGGTGACGGGGATACGTGGCACTTCGGCAGCGACTTGCATGGCGGACTCCGGTCCGGGTGAGAGTAAAAAGTGTTTCGTCGGTGAGTAATGTTATATCATTTCATAAATTGGCCACTAACTACTGACGAATGGAAAAGAAGATGAAAGAAAACGATGTGATCGACGTGAAGACAACCCGGAGTCTTCCGTTGCGCGCCAGGGTGACAAGAGGCCGGGTACCGGCCATTTCGTGCGCGGTCATCGCTGCGGCTGTACTGCTGGGCAGTGCCACCGCGGCTTCGGCGGCCCCCGCTGTGATCAAGGCAGTCGGCGTGGAAAACGAGTACGCCGATGTCATTTCCCAGATCGGCGGACAGTACGTCGAGGTGACGGCGATCGAGACGGACCCGAATACCGATCCGCATACGTTCGAGGTCAACCCGAAGGTCGCCGGTCAAATTGCAGCGGCCGATCTCGTGATCAAGAACGGCATCGGATATGACGCATGGGCCGACAAGATTATCGCGGCCGCACCGAACAGCAAACGCAAGGTGATCGATGTGCAGCACCTGCTCGGTCTGCCCGACAGCACGCGAAATCCTCACCTGTGGTACGACCCGAAGACGATGCCCGCCGTGGCAGAGGAGATCGCGGCTGATCTGTCCGCGCTGAATCCCGCCCAGGCGAGCTACTTCCAGGCAAACGAGAAGAAGTTCGATGCATCGCTCAAGCCCTGGCTTGATGCGATCGCCGCATTCAAGGCCCACCATCCGGGCACGCCTCTCGCCGTGACGGAGCCCGTCGCCGACTACATGCTGGAGGCGGCGGGCGCAGACATCCAGACGCCATACAGCATGCAGGCGGCGATCATGAACGGCACCGACCCGTCGCCGCAGGACGTGACGAAGCAGAATGCCCTCTTCACGGACCACAAGGTGAAGGTGTTCGTCTACAACCAGCAGGTCACCGACGCGCTCACGCAATCGTTCCTTGCGCTGGCAAAGAAGAACGGTATCCCGGTCGTGGGCGTCTATGAGACCATGCCGACGCCGGGCTTCACGTACCAGTCGTGGATGCTGGAGGAAGTCAATGCGCTGGACAGGGCCGTGACCCGCAAGGTTTCGACCGAAGTGCTGCACGCAGGGAAGTAGCGCAATGTGTCACGGGAGTGAGGTGCTGGGCGTCGAGGGGGTAAGTGTCTCGTTCCCGGGGCATACCGTTCTGCATGATGTAGGTTTCACCGTGCAGGCGGGCCAGTTCTGCGGGCTGATCGGCTCGAACGGATCGGGCAAGACAACGCTGCTGCGTACGATCCTGGGATTCCAGAAGCCCGAGGCGGGCCGTATTCGCGTCAACGGAGCAAGGGGGGCGGCCTCCATCGGTTATGTGCCGCAGAAGATCCTGCTGGATCCGTACCTGCCCCTGCGGGCCCGCGATCTGGTCTCGCTCGGACTGGACGGGGGGCGTCTCGGCCTGCCATTTCCTTCGAGGAAGCGGTGGACGGCGGTCGACGCCATGCTCGAGGCAGTCGAGGCAGGGCCTTTCGCGGACCAGCGCATCGGTGACCTGTCGGGTGGCCAGCAGCAGCGGGTGCTCATTGCGCACGCACTGATCCGAAGGCCCAGCCTGCTGCTGCTCGACGAGCCGCTGGCGAATCTCGATGTGCGCAGCGTCGCCGGCATCGTCGCGCTGCTGCATCGGTTGTGCATCGAGCAGGGGATTGCCGTGCTGCTGTCGGCGCACGACATGAACCCGCTCTTGCCGGTGATGGACCGCATCGTGTATCTCGCCAACGGGCACGCCGCAAGCGGCTCGACGCAAGAGGTCGTGCGCAGCGAAGTGCTGGGCGGACTGTACGGCTACCACATCGATGTCATCCGCGTGCATGGTCGCGTGCTGGTCGTTGCTGCCGGCAGTCCGGAGGACAGCGGGCCGTTGCACGCGCACGACCCGGTGCACGTCGCCCGGGTGCCGTGATGATCATGAACATTTCAGTCCAGTCGATCGTCGGGCCGGGTTTCCTCACCAGTGAGCCGGTGCATACGGCGGTGGTGGTCGGAGGCGGTGCCGCGCTCGTGTCCGCCGTCATCGGCGTCTTTACGGTGATGCGTGGACAGTCCTTCGCCGGGCACGCACTGGCCGACGTGAGCAGCGCGGGGGGCGCGGCATCGTTCCTCCTCGGGATCAATCCGCTGCTGGGTTTTCTGGTCATGGCGGTGCTCGCGGCTGCCGGCATGGAAATGGTCCGCATCCGTCGTGCGCGCGAGCGCGATCTCGTGACCGGGGTCGTGCTCGGTGCGGGCCTGGGGCTCGCGGCGCTCTTCCTCTATTTCGACGTCACGTCGCACAGCACCACGGGCGCAGCCATCACGGTGATGTTCGGCTCAATGTTTGCGATTCCGGCCGCGATCGTCCCGGCCGCGCTGGCGGTCGGTGCCGGTTCGCTGGTTCTGGTTGCCGTGCTCTACCGCCCGCTGCTGCTCAGTTCATTCGACCCGGAGCTTGCTGCCGTTCAGGGCGTACGTGTTCGGCTCGTGGGGCTGCTGCATCTGCTCGCGCTGGCGCTCGCGGTTTCGCTCTGCGCCATCACGGTGGGCGCCATCCTGTCGACGGCGCTCCTGATCGGGCCGGCCGCGATCGCATTGCGCATCGCGAAACGGCCGGGGCGCGCAGTGCTGCTCGCCGCGCTGATAGGCGTGTTCGTAACCTGGACCGGGATTCTTCTTGCCTGGGACAGCTATTACTGGACACCCGGGCACGGTTGGCCGGTGAGTTTCTTTGTGGTCACGCTCATCTTTGCGCTGTATGTCGCAGCCGGCTGGTGGCCGCGAAGCCCGGTACGGGTCCGCGACGTTGCCGTTACGCTGGCGGCGCCCGGACGGGGGGAGGTCTGACGATGTTTGCGAGTTTCATGATCAACACCTGGCTCGTTGCGACGATCGTGGCCGTGGTCGCGGGCCTGGTGGGTTTCTTCGTGGTCGTCAGGGGCGCCGCGTTTGCGGCCCACGCGTTGCCGCTCGGCACGTTTCCTGGGGCGGCGGCAGCGAGCCTCCTGGGCGTCAATCCGCTTGCCGGCCTGGTCGTTGCCGCCGCCGCCGGAGTGATCGGAATCAGCTGGCTGGGTCGTCGCGGCCGCCTTGAGGTTGCGACCGCGTTGTGTCTCGTGATGCTGCTCGGTCTCGGCGCACTGTTTCTGAGCATGACGACACAATATTCGCAGGCGGTGTACGCGCTGCTCTTCGGCGAGGTGCTGGGCGTGAGCAACCGCGATCTCGTGTCGGTTGCGCTCATCAGTGCGACATGCGTGGTGTTCATCGCGCTGCTGTTTCGCCCGCTGCTGCTCGGGTCCGTGTCTGCCGAACTGCTCGAGGTGCAGCGGGTATCCAGTCGGCACATGGAATTCGCGTTTCTCGCCATCCTCGCACTCGCCACGGCCATGGCATTACCGGTGGTGGGCGCGCTGCTGGTCTTCAGCCTGATGGTTGGCCCAGCCTGCGCCGCCCGCTCGCTGAGCCGCCGGCCGGGGACGGCGGTGCTCCTCTCGGTTGTGCTATCGCTGCTGACCGTATGGGCCGCCATCGCGCTGTCGTATGTCTCGGACTGGCCCATCGGATTTTTTGTGGGCGCCATCGGGGCACTCCAGTACGGCCTTGGCTGGGCGTGGAGGCGAGCACGGGGACAACACCCGGCTGTCGGTGCTGCCGCCCGATAGCAGTATTGTCTACGTCCCCGAATGTGTCGTGCAGATTTCCGGCCCTGGATCGAGCGCGACAGTGCATGCGAAAACTGATGGGCGTCAGGACAGTCGTTCTCCATTGACTGAATGCGCGGATCGCCTGACCTATGCGACACGTGATTGAAGAGATTCACCGGCTGAAGGGAACGGGCACTGCCGGGGACGTGCAGACATGGCTTGCACTCGCCCGGGCGCGCTGCGAGCAGCGGGGAGTCCGGCTTACGCCGCTGCGCGCCGCGGTGCTGGGGGCGCTTCTTCTGCGGCAGGAGAAGTTTGTCACGGCGTACGAACTGGTGGACAGATTGCGCGAGCACAACCAGATCGTGCCGCCCATGACGGTCTACCGGGTTCTCGACTTTCTGATTGCACAGGGCCTGGTCCACCGACTCGATACCGTGAACGGCTATGCCCTCGTGCGTGACATTCCGGACAGCGGTCGGTATCTGATCGCGATCTGTACCCGGTGTGCAAAGGTCCGGCAGGTCGACACAACGATTCTCGGCGAGCAGCTCGACGAGGAGCTGGCCCGCGCCGGTTTCACATGCAATAGCAGCATCGTCGAGGTCCGGGCGATCTGCGATAGCTGCCGTTCATGACGCTTTGCCCGGTTACCCGACGTTGAAATGGACCCGGATGTCCTGTTCACTTTCGACTGGATGCCCGTCCTTCATGGCCGGAAAGAAACGCCAGTTTCGAAGCGTCTCCAGCAGCAGCTGGTTCAGTCGCGGGTTCTGCGTCGGTCTCACGAGCGCGACATCGACCGAGCCGTCCGGATGAATGGTAAAGCGGGCGAGAGCCACGGCCTGATAGGCGAACTCGCGCAGGTCATCGGGAAGCACCGGCAACGGCCGGAGGATCGGATGGGCGCTCGCGTTGCCGGACGCGCCGGAGCTCGCGCCAGTCGAAGGACCTGTCGACGACGATGAGGTGGCTGCCGTTTCCGCGGTACCGGGGCGGTTTTCCGTCGTGGCTGATGGCGCGGCGACAGGTGCGGGGGCCGGAGTTGCAGAACGAGCCGGTAACGGTGAAGGAGCCGGGGCCGGTTGGCGGACCATTGGGCGAACCACATGGGTGGGACGAGCCGCTGCGGCGACGTGGGACACAGATCGTGCCGCCGCAGGCGGAGCTGCAGGCGCTGGGCGCGCTGGCGGGGGAGGCGCAGGCGTGATTTCCACGAGGCGCGCGTCGAGGGTCAGCGGCCGGACGGGTTCCGGGCTTTCCGACAGCCCGTCCACGAAGCAGTCGATGAAGACGGACCACAGCGCGACTGCCAGGACGAACGCGATGATCGCCCGCGTGCCGCGCGCATCGAACAGTTTTAGCAGGCGCAGTCTCACGAAGCCCGCGAGGCTATGGGTTGTCACGCTGGAGCGCAATCAGGAAATGGCCCGCTCCACCCTGGCGGGCCTGCAGCATGGCCTGGACAACCAGCCCGTTCGGCGCGCCGGCGTCTGCCGCGACCACCACGTTGCCATCGGAGGGCAGCAGCCGTTTCACGGTACCCGCAACTTCACTGAGCTGCACGTTCTGACGGTTCACCTGGATCTGGCCGGAATGGCTGATGCCCAGTGTCAGCGGCTGCTGTTCGGCAAGCGGCTGCGCGGCACCCTGAGGCAGATCGATCCTGACGGCGTCGAGCCGCTGCATCGCGAGCGAGGCGAGCATGAAGGTGGCGAGCAGGAAAAACATCACGTCGATCATCGGAATGATCTCGATACGGCCGCGTTTCGATGCACGGGAGCGGCGCAGCTTCATGATGTTTCTGTCTGGCGTTCCTGCTCCAGCCTCAGGTCGCTCAGCCACGCACTGGCGCTCGCTTCGAGTTCATCCACCAGCCGGTCGATGCGGCGGGAAAAGTAGTTGAAGGCAAAGAGCGACACCAGCGCGATCACGAGACCGATGGCGGTGGCAACCAGCGCCTGCGCCACGCCGCCCGTCACACCGCCCGGGTTGACCAGACCGTTGTTTCCGATAAGACGGAACGCGTGCATCATACCGACGATCGTGCCGAGCAGGCCGAGAAGCGGCGCGGCCGTCACGATCGTCTCCAGCACCCACAGGCCCTTTGACATGTCTCGCTGGACCTCGAGCGCGAGCGCACCGGCTCTCGCCTCGATCCACCACGCGGGCTTTGCGGCGTTACGGATCAATGGATCGAACAGTCTGCGCAGCGCGTGCTGCGCGGGAAGGTGCCGGAACGCTGCGGTGTGACCGGGATCGCCGGGCACATTGCCGTCCGCGTCCGGGCGGGGGATGGCGGCAAACCGCCAGAACACCCAGGCGCGATCGAGGATGATGACAAGCGCGATTACGGCCAGCAGCGTCAGCGGATAGACGACCCAGCCGCCAACGCGTGCAGCCTGCACAATTCCCAGCCAGTCTTGCATGAAGGTATCCGGTTATTGTGGCGTCAGAAGTATTTGGTGACGCCAGCATAGAACGCGCGATACGGACCGTATTGCGGTGCGAACACGCCGATGCCGGAGCCGTCACGCAGTTCGTACGTCCTGCCGAAAGCATTCACCACCACGACACGCCCGTCGACCTTGCCAATCATCGGCAGGTTGAAATGCTGGATCACGGCGAGATTGAACTGCGCATAGAGCGGCAGCTTGCCCGTATTGGCGAAGCCCTCGCGCAGGCCGCTGCCGACCGTCCCGTCCATCGTGAAGGTGGTCTGGTGCCAGTTGTACGCCCCGCCAAAGGAGGCCGTCACGCGCTGGTCATGGTCGAGGAACACCCAGTGATCGGAAATGAAGGACAGTTCGTCCGCGCCGAAGTTGAACTGGGCGGAATTGACATTCTTGCCCTGCGCGCGGCTATAGGCGAGATTCAGGTAGGCCGAGACGTTGTCGTGCTTGTAATTGGCTGTGAATTCGATGCCCCAGACGCGACCGTACTGGTAGTTGAACGGCGTGTACTCGAGAGCCGCGCCGAACTGGCCCAAATCGAGCAGGTTGTGCGCCTTCTTGTAGTACGCGTCCAGCCCGAGGGTGAGATCGGAACCGACCTGCTGCGTCACACCCAGGTCGAAGTAGTCGTCACGCTCGGGCTGGACCGGATCGTTCTGCGTAACTTCGCTCTGGTTGGTCGTGCCGGCGAAGCGGCTGATCGTTGAGCTGGACACGAGCTCCATCGATGGCGGCGTGAAGTACCGGGCGTAGCCGGCGTGGAACGTGGTCGTGGGTGTGACCTTGAGCACCGCGCCGATGCGCGGACTCAGCTGGTTTGCCTGCACGTACTGGTCCATGCCGTCGTAACGCAGGCCATAGTTCACCGTCAACCGACTGTTGATCTTCCACTCATCCTGCAGGTAGGCGCTGTACAGGTAACCGGTCTTGCTGCTCGAGTCGGCGATATTGAAGGGCACATCTGACGTCTGGTTGCCGTCTTCGTCAGCCGGGAACACGGATACGTTGTCTCGGAACTGCGCATGCTCCTGCTGGAAGAACACACCGGCACGGATCGTGTGGTGGTCGTTCAGCCGGTAGGTGGTATCGGCCTGAAGGCCGTTAGCCGTGTCGTTATGGAAATCCTGGGAGGCAACACCGTTGAAGATCAGGTCGCCGATCGGGTCAGGATTGAACTGCGTGCGCGTGTAGCGTGTGAAGAGGGACACCTGGTAATCGAGCGCGCCACCGTTGGTTCCCTGCAGGGCGACGACCGCAAAGTTATTCAGTTCCGACTGGTTTTCGTTCAGGTTCGCCGAATTGAAATTCGGCACGCCAGCAAGCGAGAAGTTGGGCGTGAGGCCCGGCGTGTTCGGGATTTCGAACTGGTTGGCGGCCGTGCCGAACATCACACTCACGCGGGTGAGCGGGTTGATGATGTACGACATGTAGCCGAACGCATTGCCCTGACGCGTGCGATCGTGGATCGGGTCGGGCGACGATGTGGGCGCTTCGATGCCGAGATTGTTGGCACCCACCGAGCCGCTGAAGAAGTAGGTGAAATCGCCCTTGCTGCCGTAGACATCGGCGCTCGTTTGCAACGTTCCGCGCTGGCCGCCGTAGACGTCAATCGAGCCACCGTTGCCGAGGTCGCCGGACTTGGTTCGGATGTCGACAATGCCGGCGGTGCGGTAGCCATATTCGGCCGGCAGCGCGCCGGTCAGCAGGTTGACCTGATCGATGATGCGGGTGTCGAGCGACTGGCCGAAGCCGCTGATCGGCTCGGGAATCAGGATGCCGTTGATACGGTACTGCAGGTCTGCGTGGTCGCCGCGCACATGCAACTGGCCATATGAATCGTCCGCGACGCCAGGCGCCTGCAGCAGCACCTGGTTCAGCGGGGTGTTCTCGCCCTGCGGCATGGCCTGGATGTCGGCCTGAGTGATCCGGTAGATGCTGCTGCCCGTCTCAGGAAGTAGTCCGTTGCGTGCTTCGTCGAGCCGCTTCGCGTTGACCTGGACATCGAGCGTGGTGTCCTTTTGCAGGACAACGCTCACGCTGGCCGGTGTGGCCGACGCCGTGGTTGCGATCTGCGAGGTGGCGGCGAAACCCGGCGCCGTCACAGCGACCGCATAGGTGCCGGTTGCGATGTGCTGAAGCGCGAAGTGGCCGGTCGGGTCGGTCGTGGTCTGTCCCACCGTCGAGCCGCTGGCGTCCTTGAGCACGACGGCAGCATGAGCCACCGGCTTGCCGGCGGCATCGTTGACTGTTCCACCAAGCGTGGAGTCGGTGTCTGCGGCGCGAGCCTGCGCGGCGGCGGCGATGGCGAACGAAACGAGCGCCGCATGGGCGATGAATGTGCGGTGGTTCATGATCCCGGAGCAAGAGGTTTGTTTTTAAAGACGGTTCTTACAACGCAGATCCGTCCGCGGCGCATCCGGTGGTCGTTCCAGTTCCGCACGGATAGCGGGGGCAGCGGGCGGCTTGAAATGAAATGATATAACGTTACGTTTCAGATGTGACGCATTATTTCACCTGAAATCAGGGATGTCTATCGAAGCTATTTGTAAGCTTTGAATGGATGGGTGAAGACTGGTTGCCGGGGGGATGCCAACGATGTCGTCGGCCTGGGTCGTCTCCGTCGGGAGATGCAGTGGCCATTCGGGGGCACGTCGTTTCGGCATGCTCACGAATGCACAGCGTAGAGATCGTTACTCAAGGCCATTGCGTGAGGGAGCGTGCGCTTTAACGCCTGCCCGGTTCGAGAGGCAGAGGACACGGGATGCGCGAGATTCTGTAGTCGATAAAGTAAGATCGGCATTCGCCGGGAGAAAAACGCGCATGAAAAATCAAGAGCACAGCTATGAAGAGAATACCGGAGCGATGACCGGAAGTCTGGCCGATCAGCGGGCAACGTTTGTTCTGGATAATCTGGGCTTGCTAGTCGCCGAGGCCCTTGGGGCGACGCGATGCATCGTTTCCACTTCGACCGACGAGCAAATCGCCGAGGTATGCTCCGGCCATGTCGCGTCGTTCGGCGAAATCCATGCTTCGGGCAAGACGCCGATCATTGGATATTGCGAGTCGCGGGACAGGATGTTTTCCGTCCTTACGCTACGCGGCAAGTTCATCGGTTTTGTGCAGGTTTCAGGTCCGCAAGGCAGGCCACAGTTCAGTGAGCACGACCTGAACGTACTGCGGATTTTCAGCGTATTCATTGCGACGGCGATCGAGGCCGACCATCTGCAAAAGCTCAGTGTTTCGCCGTTCACCCAGATAGCCCTGGGACAGCCGTCCGACCAGACGATCGGCGACATCGTCACTCAATCGATAGGAAATCCCGGTCAGGTATCGAGGATTCTTGCGAAATCGTTCTATCGGGAGATGACGCGCGCGGGATTCGACTTCAGTCAGATCATCGGCGCGGCTACCGAGATCATCTCCGAGTTGACCAGCAATCTGCGCAAACATAGTGATCGACAAAAGAAACTCGGAGGGTGAAATCATGCGCGTCATCAGGCGGCGTTATCGGCGTGTAGTGCGTTCGAAAGCGCCCGCCTGGAACTCGTTCGACCGTGCCCCGATGCGCCGGGTTATCTTTTCGCCAGTTAAGCGCGCCCTGTTGGCATCCTGCCGTATCGCCTCGAGTCAGTCAGGCTCAGCCCGAAACTGGCTACTGGCGAAACCGGGCCCGCGACTGATCAGTAATTCCCTGTACGGGGGCGACTGGCACATCCGTTTGTCGCCTTGGCTGCTCAGCAACATTATCCCCTGCCGAAAGCCTGTGCCGTGGTCTCCAGCAGCGCTGATGTTCGGGTATCCTTAGTGCCCGATTTCTTTCGAGAGTCTCATTCCGTCGCGCAGAAAGCCGTGTTTCCTGTAAAAACGGTGTGCATCCGGAGGGCGATCGCGGCTCATCACTTCCAGCTTCACACAACCCGTAGTTGCGAACCAATATTCGGCCGCAACGGTCGAGGCACGTCCGAAATCGCTTCCCAGATGGCGCTCGTCGACGATCATGCTTGTGATGCGCCCCAGGTCCAGCCGCATGAAACAGCGGCAGGGAGGTTGCCAGTTGCGCCGCAGAATGTCCTCTTCCTGCGAACCAGTGTTAGTCGCCAACATTAACCGCAGAATCCGGATATGTCTTATTGACGGCGAGAGCGAAGCCGATGACGAAATGAGCCCTCGGTACCGCATTCCGCTGTACCCGAGTGCAGTCCGTCGCAACCGCATCGGCGGCGCGACGGCGCAGCCACTCGTCAGAACCTGGTACGAATACTGACGCGAACGTCCAATTGCGTGGATGCGTCGGAAACCGGCAGATAGCTGCTGGCGCTCGAGCCGATCTGCGCCTGCAGGGCGGCGCCGGTCGCGGTCTTTCCCATAGAGTCCTGGAACACGCCCAGCAGGTATCAACGCGTCGTGACTACTGATTGAAGGGCGCTACCACGGGCTGGAAAATCTGTTCGATGGAAGAGAAGGTGCGTTCAGGTTCGCTGGCCGGGTGCCTGCTGTTGGGCCGCCTACAGCAGTAAATCAGTGTATTTCTTTCACCCGTTCCGAACGTGCGTTTAGCGCGTACAGGGAAAGATGCATCACGAGACTCAGCCAGACGCTTACAAACGCGAAGCCGGTCGGACTCGCGTTTGACCACCCCGTAGCATTCGCACACCCTCTTCTCCAGCTCAGGTCGATCCAGCACCTCGATGTGGCCGGAACTGTAGCGGATCAATCCCGCATCCTGAAGCGGCGCCGCTGCTTCTGTCACACCGGATATGCGAATGCCCAGCATGTTGGCAATCAGTCCCTAATGGTGCGCGACAATTGGGAAGTCAGCGGAAGTTGCAGTTTTGGTGAGTCAATGCGCGCTCGTTGAATGTTAGTCGGTCGGGATGCCCACTAAAAGCGGATTGCCACTTGCACTATTCCTGGTCCGCCACGCGACCGCGTCGCGAGCGGGCCGCATGAGTCTTCTTTGGGCTCGTCGATGCCATATCCACTGCGTCGGACGAGGCCATCGCCTGCTCCAATGCTTTCTGATCACGTCCGAGTTGCAAACGCATGAACCGCAGAAAATGCTTGGCGTTTTCTGCGAGCGGCGTTCCGGGACGAAACACCAGGACGCCTGTAAACATCACCTCCACATCAATTCGCTTGATCACAAGCCCGCGTGCAACGAAGTCAAGCGCCACGATAGGGTGCGCGATGCCGACACCCACGCCCGCCAGCGCAAGTTCGCAGACAGTATGAGAATAGGGTGTCTCGACCAGCGGTTTGAGCGTTATGCCTAACGCGTCCAACTGCGTCTCTAGTCGCAAGCGCGTGCTGTCTTCCGGGTTGAGCGCAATAAAGGGCTTATCGACCAGATCTGTGGCTTTGATGCTTGATTGCTTCGCAAGCGGATGATTGGTGCTCATGACGGCGACGCCAGGAATCGTGATGAAGGCCGAATGCTCAAGGCCGGCCATGGACATTTCGTCGGACATGAGTCCAAAGTCGACTTGTCCTGCGGAAACCTTCTCGTGCACCTCACGTGAGCTCATCACCTGAAGCGATATCTGGACTTTGCGCGCGGCGGCATCAAACGCTGCAATGACTCTCGGAAAGAACCCGGTCCCCAGCGCGGGAAGCGATGCAATCGCCAGGCGCCCTAGTCCGTACGATCGAAGGCTGCGAATTCGATGCTCGATGACCTCGAACCCTAGAAAATAGCGGTCGACGTCGCGCATCAGTGCGACCGCCTCTTGAGTCGGGACAAGTCGGTTGCGTACGCGTTCAAACAGTTTGAAGTCGGCCATCGTCTCGAGTCGTCTAATCGATTGACTCACCGCCGGCTGTGAAATGCCGAGAAGGCCTGCCGCCTTGCTGGTACTCCCGGAAGTCATAACTGATCTGAAAACCTCAATATCCCGGATTCTCATAACCCTGCCTTATCGACCTAATTGTTTCTGATGTTGTCGTAATTCTACGCGTAAGTAGACTGCAGGCATCGAATCTGCATCCTGGAAACTTGAAGACAGACATATGGAACATACAAAGCAAGCGCAACAGCCCTTTCGCAGCCTGTCGCCCGCGGTCATGCGCGCGTCAACCGTGGTGTTCGATTCGCTCGCGGATTTCACGCGCCGCAAAGAACGCCAACCCGACGGTTTCAGTTACGGGATCACAGGGACGCCTACCGCGAGGCTACTTGAGCACCGAATCGCCGCACTTGAAGGCGGGACACACTGTGTGGTCACACCATCGGGGCAATCCGCTCTCATGACGGCGGTGATGGGTTTCATTCGTGGTGGAGACCATCTGCTCGTCTCGGCGGCATGCTACGGCGCCCTGAAGACGTTCGCTCAAAAGTGGCTAGCCGGTTTCAATGTGGAGGTCGAGATCTATCCTCCGGCAATCGGTGCTGACATCGAGGCGTATATAAAACCCAACACGAAGATGATTTGCATGGAATCGCCGGGCACCGTGACGATGGAGATGCCCGATATACCGGCGATCGTCAAAGTCGCGAAGCGCCATGGTGTCATGACCATGACGGACAACACCTGGGCAAGTCCCCTTGCGTTCCGACCACTCGAGCATGGCGTTGATCTGAGCATCGAAGCTGCGACCAAGTTGTTCGGTGGACACTCAGATCTTCTCCTGGGATCGATCAGCATGAACGACTTCAGCTATTACGAGATTCTTCGCGAAACGCAAAGCGTCCTGGGTCAGCAAACAAGTCCTGACGACTGCTTCCTGGTATTGCGTGGCCTGGAAACGTTGAAAGTGCGGTTTGATGCGCAAAGCGCGACTGCCCTCCAAATCGCCAGAAAACTCGAAGATCACCCGTCCGTAGAAAAAGTCCTCTTTCCCGCGCTCGAATCCGATACGGGCAACATGATCTGGAAGCGGGACTTCAAAGGCAACGGCTGTCTGTTTTCTCTGATCCTTCGTCCGTCCACAGACACCGCGTACATCGCGTTCTTCGACGCGCTAACGCACTTTGCCATCGGTGCGAGCTGGGGTGGCGTGCATAGCCTCGCTGCGTTCTACCCGGCGCCGCTGCAGGCGGATCGGCGTTTTCCGTTGACTGACCAGCCGATTATCAGGCTCTCGATTGGTCTCGAAGAGGGCGATCTGTTAATGAGTGACCTGCTTGGCGGTTTGGACGCATTCGACAAAGCGTCAGGCGCAACCAGCACCTGATCGCCGGCGACTCAAATTTACCGATAGAGGCTGATCGTGAAACACCACCATTTTCGAATCCAGTTTGCCGGCGCCACGCTATTGCTGATGCTTGCCGGTACAGTGTGCACGGCGTCTGTGGCACAGACTCCGGACCTTTTAGCCAAGGCCAGGGCCGCAGGCGTAATTCGTATCGCGAACACGCAGAGCAGCCCACCCTGGACCTTGCTCGAC
This sequence comes from Caballeronia sp. DA-9, assembly GCF_051615025.1. Taxonomy (NCBI): domain Bacteria; kingdom Pseudomonadati; phylum Pseudomonadota; class Betaproteobacteria; order Burkholderiales; family Burkholderiaceae; genus Caballeronia; species Caballeronia sp. DA-9. The sequence continues at coordinate 204,102 of NZ_CP195132.1, forward strand.
GATAAAAATCGACCCGCCGGATACGATATCGAGGTCGCCAAGGAGGTCGCGAAACGCATCGGTGTGCCCAAGGTTACGTTCGTAGCGGATTCGTTCAAAAGCTTTGTCGAGGGTTTGAAATCGGACAAGTACGACATAGTGATGAACGACCTCACGCCGACACCGGAACGCGCGAAACAAGTCGATTTCGCAGCGCCTTACGGTGTAGAAGACTTCCGGATCTTCGTGCGAACTGAAAACACGGACATCAAGGACCGCCCGGATTTGAAAGGCAAGCGGGTAGGCGTGACGACTGGCTCGACCAATGAATCGTGGGCGCGCTCCAACCTAAAGGATTCGGATATCCGGACTTATGACAACGGTGGCCTGGTCTTCAGTGATCTCGGGAACGGTCGTATTGACGCTGTGATCATCTCCCACTTTGGAGGGATGAAGTACGCGAACGTCAATCACTTACCCGTGAAAGAAGTGGGCGAGCCGCTGATCTATCAATTGTCTGCCCCCGCAATCGCGAAAAATCAACCTGCGTTACTTGCCGCCGTTAATAAAGCGATTGCCGACATGTCTGCCGACGGCACGCTCGAGCGGCTTGCCAAGCAGTGGGTCGGTGCCAACTACGACATGGTTGGAACAATCGCGAAAGCGAAAACGCAAAAGGAGTGAGATGTGCTTGAACTCTTCCTGCGCTCGCTGCCTCTGCTGAAAAGTGCGGTGCTCATGACGATTTGTTTGGGCCTGGGTTCGTTTATCCTTGGCTCGACGCTTGGATTGTTCGTGGCGCTCGCGCGCATCTCCAGCATCCCCGCTCTTCGGTGGCTCGCCTTCGCGTATGTCTCTGTTTTCCGGGGTACGCCTTTGCTTGTCCAGATCTTGCTGCTGTATTTTGGTCTGCCGCGGTACGGCGTAGTGCTCGATCCTGTGCCCGCCGCCTTGCTTGCATTGACGCTCTTCTCAGCAGCGTATCTCAGCGAGAATTTCCGTTCCGGTATTAACGCGGTCGATCGTGGTCAATGGGAAGCCGCGATGTCGATGGGAATGGGCTATTGGAAAGCCATGTCGAGAGTGATTTTGCCACAAGGATTGCGCATTGCGATCCCGTCGGTGGGTAGCCGAATGATTGCTTTGATCAAGGATACGTCGCTCGCTTCCACGATCACTGTCGTGGAATTGACGCGTGTGGCCGATCAGATTGGTGCCTCGACTTTCCGTTATATGGAAATGTTCTTGATGGTCGGCTCCATCTATTGGCTCATAAACCAGATTCTCACCATCATTCAGACAATCCTCGAGAATCGACTGTCGAGGCGCTTTCAGTGAATACTATACAACCTAACCGAATTGCCGTACGGGGACTCAAGAAGTCGTTTGGTGACAACGCCGTTCTGCGCGGCGTCGATTTTACCGTTCGATCCGGCGAGGTCGTGGTAATCATGGGCCCGTCTGGTTCCGGAAAGACCACCTTGCTGCGCTCGCTCAATTTTCTTGAGCTGCCAGATACTGGCACGATCGAGGTCTCTGGCGTTCAGGTTGTGCGTAATGGGGGAAAGCTCACGCGCGACGATCAGAAAAAGATCAGGGCCATTCGTCAGCGCACGGCCATGGTCTTCCAATCGTTTAACTTGTTTCCCCATCGAACGGCCCTTGAGAACGTGACCGAAGGCTTGACGAGCGTAAAGGGAATCGACAAAGCACGCGCGCAGCAGCGGGGCATGTCGTTGCTCGATCGGGTAGGTTTGGCTGCCAAGGCCAATGAATATCCGGGTCGGCTGTCCGGTGGGCAGAAGCAACGTGTTGCCATTGCGAGAGGCTTGGCCATGGAGCCGGAAGTCATCTTGTTCGACGAGCCGACTTCAGCCCTCGACCCGTCTCTACGCGAAGATGTCCTCGTTGTGATGCGAGAGTTGGCCAAGGAGGGTATGACGATGCTAGTCGTGACCCACGAAATTCGCTTCGCCCAAGATGTTGCTGACCGCGTGGTATTTATGGATGGCGGAGTAGTGGTCACCGATACGTATCCAGCGTCGTTCTTCAATAGTCCCGCAAGCCCGCGCGTTCGGGAATTCCTACATCTCATCGATGGCTAAGGTGAACTGAATATGAATTGCCGAGCTCGAGTTTTGGTCGATGCACAGCGGAGATTGAACGAAAGAGCTTAACGACAAGAGCTAGGCCTTTCGCAGTTTTGAGCGATTTAGAAGATGCACTCCAGTAGCGACAGACTGTCGTAATCTAGACAGCTGCTTACTCATTCCAAAACCATTTTGTTAGTTAGTTAGTTAGTATAACGATATAAATAAATATCGACAATTATTGTCGGGTCGACTGGTAAGAGTTGTCTGAGAAATTCAGCCGTTTTTTCAAGATTTACCATAACTAGCACTACGACTCCTGGAGAACCGAAACTATGAAGCGGAAAGTCACTTCAATGATGGCATTGGGATCGATGGCCGTTGCCGTCAATGCATATGCGCAAAGCACCGTCACTTTGTATGGGGTAATTGACGCAGGTATCGCCTATGTACACAACGTCGCGGCGAGTGGCGTCAATCAGAGTACGCTGGTCAAATTTTCTAGCGGCAACTTGTCTGGAGGACGATGGGGGTTTCGGGGAACGGAAGATCTAGGCGGCGGTTCCAGCGCAATATTCCAACTTGAAAATGGTTTTAACGCTGGTACGGGTGTACTTAACCAAGGGGGGCGCGAGTTCGGCCGAAAGGCGGTGGTAGGGCTGGTAAATAACAACTGGGGCACGGTCACACTCGGCCGACAATACGATCCTGTGCTGGATGTGGTTCAGCCACTAACGGGTGACTCTTATGGTGAGACCTTCGGGACACCCGGCGACGCGGACAACTACGACAATAGCGTGCGGATCAGCAACGCGGTCAAGTACGTCAGTCCCAACATGCATGGATTAGTCGTCGAAGCACTTTATGCCTTTGGCGGCACGGCAGGGAGCACGGGAGACGGACAAACTTACAGTGCGGGCGCGAGCTATTCGCAAGGGCCGTTGGCTTTGGCCGCCGGCTATTTTCATGCGAACGGCGGCCGTACGGCAAGCAACGGTGTGCGGATGTGGACCAGTTCCGCGGACTCTATTTTCAACTCGGTCGTGAACCAGGGTTATGGGTCGGCGAAATCGATTCAGATAGCCCGCGCGGGGGCCCTGTACACGATCGGGACGCTCTCGCTCGGCGCCTCATATAGCAACATTGAGTACGCTCGTGATGGTCTTTCGAATTTTGGCAAAAACGAGAAATTCAATAGCGGGGCGCTTTTCGTGAACTACCAAATCACGCCAGCAAGTCGCGCCGCAATGGGCTACAACTATACGAAGTCGGACGGCTCGGCATCAGCGAAATACAACCAGTTCAATTTGGGATACGCCTATTCGCTGTCAAAGCGTACGGACCTCTACGCACTCGCTGCCTACCAAAGAGCGAGTGGCACGACGCTAAGCACTGCCGGGAAGATCATTGCCGCCGACGCCTCCATCGGCGACTACGGTGCAAATTCGGGCTCGAATACCCAAGGCCTGGCAATTGTCGGCATTCGCCACAAGTTCTGATGCCGTGGCGGCAGTGCAGGATGATACGACTGCCGCCAGCGGACTACCGTAGTACAACATCCCGTAAATAGGTTTAATAATTATCTGGCTGCAAATAAGGCTCCAGGAGCGTAACGACGAGTTGAGCGATCTCATCGAGCGGGCGTGAGCCCGGCAGAGGTTCCCATCGCCCACTATGGCTGCGAAAGGCTGCACCGTAAAGATTGCGGCCGGGCTCGCTCAGACGAGCCACAACAATCGGATCCTGACCGTCCAGACGTTTGATCAGCAGGTGAGCTCCGTAGGCTTGCGTAACGATCTGATCATGGCCCAGCAGAGCGCGCAGTTGGCGCTGCAGTTCGCCTGCATGATGTTTCGCGGTTAAGGTACGCGTGCGCCACGCTCTCCATGAAGGTCACCAGATCGTCCTGCGTGCGCCGCTCGCGGCAGCTCCCCAGCACCTGTTCAGTATGAACATCGAGCACGGCAATCAACGCCTGGCCATGACGGATATATTCAAACTCACGACGACGCAGCCGTCGCGGCCCGGGCGCGCGTCCCGGATACTTGCGCTCGATGGCCTGAATGCCGGTTTTCTCGTCGATACTCAGCACTACCGCGTTTCTGGGTGCGCGGCGATACAGTTTGCAAATCACATTGACCTTCTCACGAAAGGCCGGATCCGGACTGTGCAGCCATTGTTGGACCCGGTGCGGGCGAATAGTGGAAGTGTGTGTCACGAACACAAGCGAGGAGCTTGTGATGCTGTACTGAAGATGGAAGTTGGCCTTCCGAAGCCGGCCTGCAGGGGCAGGCTTCAAACCGCCCCGTGCTGCTGCGTTCGAAAGGCGTGGTAGTGAGCGACCGTGGAAAAGTCAGCCGTTGAGGATGGCAGGTATCTATCTCGTAACAATCTACCTGCAGGAAGTGCTGCATTTGGGACCGTTCACGACCGGCCTGGTGTTCGGCGTTCCGGGACTCGCATCGGTCGTTGCGGGCATTCTCACCGGCCGGATCGTCGCTCGGCGCGGCGCGCGTCCCGTGCTGCTGGTGGCTTTGCTCGTCCAAGGTGGCTTTACCGCACCACTGATCCTGCTTGGCTCCGGCACGAACTCGATGTGGCTGTTGATACCGGCACTGTTTATAGGATTCTTCGGCCATATCACGGCTGTTGTGGCAGCCACCGTTGCCGCGACCACGGAAGTTCCGGAGGGCAGCAAAGGACTTGCCTCCGGCCTGCTGACAACGAGCCAGCGCGTTGCATCCACCATCGGCATCCCGGCCTTGGCCGCCGTGATGGCCGTTCGCGCCAATCTCCTGGGCGGAATTCATATTGCGCTAGCTGTAGATGTACTTCTCACGGTGATTGCAGTGGTTCTCATCGCTGTCGGCTTGAAACAACGCCGATCCGCTGCAACCGGATAATCGTGCGGAGGATATCCGCGCGTAAAGCGCAACCATCGCAGCTTTGCTCATCGTCCACCTCGCTAGAGAATCGCTCTCCTGGTCGTTGCGGACCGCGTCGCGGAAGTCTGGGCCGTTGCGCGTGCTTCGAAGGGATTGATCTACTCGTACGCTTTTTGCAACTGTTCCTGGGCGTAGCGGTTCGGCTCGAAGGCCAGACGTACGCGCCAGTTTTTACGTCCTCGGGTCATCGCTGCACCTTCCTCTCAGCGGGAGCGACCGTCTCAAGGACGAGATCCACCTAGGTCCTACCTGCCCTGTATTACACTCAAATACCGCCGCAACTCTGGACGCTCGATCCGTTCCTACAGCATCGTGCCTTGATACCGCTTTCAAAAGCAGCTTTCCAAGCTTCCATCAAGGAGCTAGACGCGGAGTCTGTAGCAGGTAGTGAGCTCCTTCATGGACCAACGCATTTCTTGCCGCTTTGAGAGACGACGATTCATCAACATATTTATGGCGGACTCTGCGGACGCCGACAACACCCGACGTCCTCCCAATCTGGCGCGCTAATAGCCGACAAGATCTTTTCTGTTGTGCTCGAGGGGTCGATGGCCAATGCGTTTGGACGTGCGTTCAAGATTACGCGTCTTAAAGCAAGGCTTAGTCCTTAGCAATAGCGATCACACTAAACTCGACCAGCAGTTCCGGCAAGCCGAGTATCGCCTGCACCGTACAACGCGCCGGCAGGTGATCGGGATCGACCCACCGCTGCCACGCCGTGTTCATTCGATCGAAATCATTCATGTCTTTCAGATAGATGGTCACAGACAGCAAATGTCGCTTATCGCTGTTCGCCTGCTCCAGCAGCACGTCGATCCGGCTGAACACCTCCAGGCACTGTTCTTCGATCGAGCGTGCCTGCGCTTGCCCCGACGACGTTTGTCCGGCCAGGAACAAGAGATTTCCAAAGCGCACTAGCTTGCTCATACGCGTATTGCCGGGCGTTCTGACTATCAACGCATCACTCATTTCGGGACCCATTCGGTTGGTTTCGCTGCGTTTTCATCGGGGATATAAGAGACCGCCAGATCCCCCAGGCTCACTGGCTTAATAGGCGGGCGGATGGTGTAGTAGCCCGTCTCGTTCATTCGCTGCCTGTTTTGCTCGGCGAGCAGTTCCGACACGGTCAGACCGCAGAGACGCCCCTGACATGGACCCATTCCGCAACGCGAAAATGATTTGGTTTGATTGGGGCCGACGCAACCGAGGCGGGCCATTTCACGAATTTGGCCGGCCGTTATCTCTTCGCAGCGGCAGACGATTGTCGTGTCTGTTGGACGCCGAAAGGGCGCAGCCGGGCGATAGAGCGCGTCGAGAAAAGGGCGCACGCGGCTGTGTCGATTACGCTGGCGGTCGAGCGGCGCCGCGTGCTCTGTCAAAGATTCGGTGCCCAGCGCTCCGAGGCGATGCGCGATGGCAAGCCCGACTCGCTCGCCGCTGATCCGTGCTCCGATCGCACCGCCGATACCGGCGCCGTCTCCGGCCGTGAAAATATTCGACACGGAGGTTTCGCCCCAGCTGTCAGCGCTCGGGCGCCAACATAGCTGCGCATCGTCCCAGTCGTGTGCGCAGCCGATCGAGCGCGTCAGTTGCACGTTAGGCACCACTCCTTGATGCAACAGAACGAGGCCGGCCGCGATCGTGGCCGAGTGTCCGCCTGACCGGTAGCGGATCCGCTCTGCGCGCACGTCGCCTTCGATGGCGAGTTCGTTGATATCGCGAATGTGGGCGACGCGCGCTTTCCCGATGGCGCGTAGCAGCTTCATGCCTTTCAACAGGTAGCCCGGGCTTCGCAATGCGGAGGGCAGATGCTTCAGCGCACGACGGTAATTGGCACCGGGCGTGGTTTCCAGTATTGCGGCGGGCGGCCGTCCAGCTCCAATCAGTTGCCAAGCGAACAGGTAGAGCAGTGGGCCGCTGCCTGCCAGCACCGTCGGCACGTTCGGCAGCAGGCCCGCGGTTTTGAAGAGTGTCTGAGCCCCGCCGACACCCATGACCCCGGGCAACGTCCACCCCGACACGGGAAAGGGGCGCTCGTACGCACCGTTGGCGATAACGAGGGCCCTAGTGCGTATCTGGCCGCTGGCCGTCGTCTCGTTTCGACGCGTAAAGCTGACTTCCAGCGAGTGGCTCACCTGCCATACCAGCGTGTCTGGCCAGTAGGTCACGGAGGACATGTCGAACTGCTTCACCAGCTCGGCGCCGTCGGTATAATCCGCACCGAGTCGCGCCGGGTCGGGCAGCGGCGAACGGCTGACGTTGCGATAGATCTGCCCGCCCGGCAAGGGATTTTCGTCCATCACCAGCACTTTCAGACCCAGGGCATCCGCGCGCAGCGCGCACGCCATGCCGGCGGGCCCGGCACCGATCACGACCAGGTCGACTGATTCGATCGTCATTGAATGTCCCTCGCACCGTTCATAAAGCTCACGCGCATGCCCTTCCTGACCTTGACCATGCAGGATTGTTGGTTGGGCTGATCGTCGATTTGGACGAGACAGTCGAAGCAGACGCCCATCATGCAGAACGGCGCTCGCGGCGCATTGCCAACCGGCGTTCGCAGGAAAGTGTGAACGCCAGCAAACAGCAGCGCGGCGGCCACCGTCAGCGAATCCGGTACGTCGACGGACTTGCCGTCGATCTCGATCCGTATCAGCGTCAGTGCGCTCCCTTCCAGGAGGCTAAACATGGAATCGCTTTGCATGGAAATAATCGAGAATAGGGGGAAGCTGGCCGCCCAGTAGCCATGGCACCAGCAGTTCGCAGTGAGCGGCGGCGAGCGTGACGCCGCTGTGGCAGGTCGTGAGGAACGCGCCGGGACACGCGTGCGATTCGTCGTAGATCGGCATGCTGTCCGGCGTCATCACGCGCAGCGCGCCCCATGCCCGCACCACGTTCACACTGTGCAGAAGAGGGAACGGCTTGATGGCTTTACGAGCGATGTGTGCAACGATATCCGCGGTCACGCCGGCGTCCAGGCCCACGTCCTCCGCGGATTCCCCGAGCAGCACCGAACCCTCGGCAGTCTGCCGCACCGACAGAGTAGGATAGTGAAGAAACGGGCGGACGCGCTCGGTCACGAGGATCTGGCCACGCAGCGGAACAATAGGGGCGTCAAGGCTGACCATCGGCGCGAGATCGCGATTACCGAGGCCGGCGCATAGTACGAGCTTTGCGCTGCAGAACGTTCCCAATGCCGTGTCGAGACGGAAGCCGTCGCCGCGCCGTTCAATCGTGCTGACGGCTGCTTTCGGCACGTAGTCGCCGCCGGCCTTCGCGAATGCGGTGAACAGAGCGCGAAGCGTGTAAAGCGGGCTGACATGGCCGTCGTTTTCGGAATAGACCGCGCCGACCACGTCGTCGCCGATGTCGGGTACCATCCCTCTCAGCCGGCCACCATCCAGCACGTCGTACGTGAGCCGGGCGTCCTGGCGATACAGGTAATCGACGTTCTCAACGCTTGCCGCGAGCGAGTCCTCGGTCAGGGCAATGTTCAATCCGCCCGGTCGTGAATAGCCGAGTTTTAGGCCCGACGCGTCTTCCAGCTCTTCGGCGAACGTGGGCCACAGTCGCGACGACTCAAACGACCAGCGTCCGTAATCCGGCTCCTTTCGGCCCTTGCCCGAGACCCAGACCAGACCGAAGTTGCCACGGGCGGCGCGAAAGCTTGCATCTTCGCCGTCCAGTACTGCGACGGTCTGGCCGCGCTTCGCCAACCCATATGCGATCGCCATACCGACCAGTCCGCCGCCGACGATGGCGAAATCATAGGTGTTCTTCATTCATGGCTTCCATGGTTGCCTAGAGACGGCCGACGGTAAATACGCTATATCCGGCATGACTATTCCGTGCGCGTTGGCTGTCATGCGTCAGTGCGGCGTCAGATCGGTTTTCATGTACAGCAGAGAAAGTCGCGACAGCGTGCCGTCTGCCTTAACTGACGCAATTGCCTTGTCGAACGCGTCGCGCAACGCGGTGTCGGACTTTCGCAGCCCCATGCCGACGCCTTCGCCCCAGATCTTCCCGCCAATGACGGGCCCGATCAGCGAAAGATCATTGTCTGCGTTGTTCAGCAGATAGACGGTGTTCTCGACCGACGCATCGATCCGCCCGCTCTCCAGATCGAGATCGCGTTCCTTGGAACTACGGTATTCGCGGATGTCGGCGATGTCCGCGAAGTTCGTGCGGACGAACGGCACGTAAGTGGTGGCTGCCTGCACGCCGATCACCTTGCCCTTGAGCGCATTGCGCAGCGCGGCGAGCGCGGTTTTCGCGTCGGCATCGGAATCGATGGTCGTAAGTCCGCTTCTTAGGTTGCCGAAGTCGGCGGTGCGCCCTTTGGCAGTCACGAAACTCGACGTGACGGTGGCATAGGGAATACTGAAATCGATCGCTTGTTTGCGCGCCGTCGTGATCGCCATGCCGTCCATGATGACGTCGAATTTGCCGGTGTTCAGTGCCGGAATCATGCTGTCCCAGTCGGCGGCGATCTGCTTGCAACTGAGATGGGCTCGTTCGCACAGTACCTTGGCCAGCGCCGGTTCGAATCCGCCGAGCGTGCCGTCAGGGTTCGAGGAATTCCAGGGCGTATAGCTGCCCTCGAACGCAATCACGACATCTTTCGCTTCGGCAAGCTGAACAGTGGCCAGCGCGCAGAGGCTACCGATCAGACACACCGCGCGTTTCAATATCCTGTTGTTCATCATTTCCGGTTCCGTGAATCTCGGCCTGGGGTGGCAGGCTGACGCCAGACGCTGCGTCGTGCAGCGGTGAATCATTGTCGGATCGGCCGGTAGTAGACTCAATTGCCACAAAATTCGCCGGTCATTCCAAAAAGGTATGAACCGTTGCGGCAAGGCCCTTCGCCTGGTGAGTCTGTGGGTCCGGCTCTCGCCAAGAGTTGCGGATCTGCGCAACGACAGATGCAGAAAAAACGCGGAATCGGAGTGGAAATTCTGCATGCACGGGGCGTACGCCCCGTTGCATTATTTCAAAAGGTTATGATTGGATCATCCGACGCTGTGGGGCGGCAGGCGCCCGCGATGGCCACGCTGGACTGGCGAGCATGCAAGCCACGGACTTTAAGGAGTGTTATGTGAGCGATTTTACGTTGCGCGAGCTGGAGGTTTTCGCCGCAATCATGCAGCACGGCACAGTCACAAAAGCCGCGGATTTTCTCGATATCGCTCAGCCCGGCGTCAGCAAACTGCTTGCTCGCCTAGAGGCCAAGGTGGGCTACAGCCTATTCAGCCGACAGCGGCAACGCCTGATTCCGACGGCCGAAGCGGTATCGCTCCACGCCGAGGTGGAGCGCTCGTTCATCTCGACGAGAGAAATCATGCGACTGGCACGAGATCTCGGCGATCTTCGGGCTGGCCGCCTGAAAATCGGCATTCTCCCCGCGTTGGGAAGCGGCTTAATGACGGCCATCATCCACAGGTTTCAGGTCGACCATCCGGGCGTCCGGATCACGGTCAATATCCGCTCCACCCAGACCCTCGTGGAGTGGGCCGGGCGCAATCAACTCGATCTCGCGATCGGTGTGACGACCAGCATCGAGCATCCAGCGGTCGTCCGGCGCACGCTGCCGGACGTGCCGGTGGTCTGCGTGGTGCCGGAGGGCCACGCGTTGGCGGATGTCGAGGCGGTCACGCTACAGCATCTGGAAAAGGCGACCTTAATCTCGTTGCTCGCATCCGACCCGCTCGTGCAGCAGATCGAGCGGCACGCAGCGCTGGCGAATCTTAGAATCCCGGTCGCAATCGAGACGAATCTGGCCGCAACTGCTATCGCTTTCTGTCAGGCCGGGGCGGGCGTCACCGTCGTGGACTATCTTTCCGCCAGCGCGACGGCGGCGAAAGGTGTGGTCATAAAAAAATTTGAACCGATGCTGTCAATCAACTACAGCATCTATCGGCAAAAAGGGAGCAAGGCATCCGCGTTGACGGATGCCCTGATCGAACGGGTTGTCGACGAACTGACCCGGGAGATTGCAAAGTTCGAAGTCGTCACCGGCGCGCGGCCAGCGCTCAGAACCGTTAAGACAAAGTGACTAGCGCCGTCGACGGTGGGCTTGGCATCAACGTATGATCGAAGTGGCTGTTCGCTGGTTCTCCACGCGGTGCCCGTGCGGCCGCAACGATGTACTCACTCATCGGAACGGCTCGCCTTAATGGTATCGAGCCCTACGCGTCGTGGCTTGAGCGAACGCTTGAGCAACTGCGGTCATATCCCGCCAATCGCGTGCACGAGCTCTTGCCGCTCGCCCGTTAAAAACACCTCAACACCATGGACATTCTCGACTCGCTTCGGCAAGCGCCCAGTGCCGAGCTATATCGCTTCTATCTTGCTATCGGCAAAATGCTTGATGACCCCCGACGTATTCTCGAAATACGTCAACGCCTGCACCTGGGGATGGCCGTCAACTACATCGGCGACAAACCGCTTGGACCGCCGGCGCAAGGCGACATAGTTGAACTTCGTCAGACACAGGCCGTGGTTCAAGACAGCGTAACTCGACGCCGTTGGGGCGTGCTCTACGCAGCGATCCTCCCAGAAACTTTGAGTGCTCAGTCTCACGTCGAACCGACACCGTCGCCGAGAACGCAGCGTGAAGAATTCTTCATCGGTGACACAGTTAGCTTCACTGACAAGCACCTAAGCGAGCGCGTCGGAGTCGTCGTGAGGCTGAATGCCAAGACCGCGTCGGTCGCCGTTAATGACACTGATGGCCACCGGCTCGTTTCGTACTCCACCGGCTCGTTTCGTACTCTCTACTGCGAAAGATCGTCGACATTTAGCCGCGCAAAATCGCCCTAACGGGTTCGGCTGACGGATACTGTGAAAAGCGTGTCCAGCTTGCCGCGAAGATCCTTGTCCAGCTTGGTGTGAAATACGCAGTCTCCTCAGGGATTTTTGAACTGGCCTCTTAATCCGCGTACTTTGAGGTGCGGCAGGTCCATACATGATGTCTAGTTTTCCCCTTCGATCTGGGTGGTGTCAACACGGCATCTTCACGGTAAGCCAAAACCGTGTGCGAGGCGCTCACCACGGCATGGTGCCCAAAACCGGCGGTAGCCTATCCTGCAATAGATGAAGAAAGTAGTGTGTAGTGGTCTAATTTCCTCGGACAGGTCGATAGGCGGACAATGCTGAATCGATGAGGGAAAAGAGTAAATGACAAAAAGGCGCCGACAATTTGACGCCAGCTTCAAGCTGGAAGTGGTACGTATGGTAAGGGACCAAGGGTTATCGGTGGGCGAGGTTTGCCGGTCGATGGACCTTGTTGAGACTGTAGTGGTCTAATTTCCTCGGACAGGTCGATAGGCGGACAATGCTGAATCGATGAGGGAAAAGAGTAAATGACAAAAAGGCGCCGACAATTTGACGCCAGCTTCAAGCTGGAAGTGGTACGTATGGTAAGGGACCAAGGGTTATCGGTGGGCGAGGTTTGCCGGTCGATGGACCTTGTTGAGACAGCCGTGCGTCGCTGGGTGGCCCAGTACGACGCGGAGCGTGCCGGCGGCCCCGGAGAGGGTAAGCCGCTGACGGCCGAACAACAACGCATCCGGCAACTCGAAATGGAGAACCGGCAATTGCGCGAGGACGTGTCCATACTAAAAAAAGCGTCGGCCTTCTTTGCACGGGAACTGAAGTGAGCTATCGAGTGGTCGCTCACTTGCAAGAGAAGGCCGTCTCGGTCAGTCACGCGTGCCGGCTATTGGAGGTGAGTCGCTCGGGCTATTACACACACCGGCAGGCGCGGCCCAGCCCCGAGCGTGTGCAAGAGCAAACACACGTCAGGGCGGCCTTCGCCGCCAGCGGCAGGAACTACGGTAGCAGACGTGTCATGCATACGCTGCGAGCCAAGGGACTGCGCATTGGGCGTCATCGCGTGCGTACGCTCATGCGCGAAATGGACTTGCGTACGAACTGGAAACGTAAATTCGTTTCGACCACCGACAGTCGTCACACGCTGCCAGTGGCCGAGAATGTGCTGGACCGGCAATTTGAGGTGGCACAGCCCAACCTGGCGTGGGTGTCCGACATAACGTACATCCGCACCGCCCAAGGTTGGCTTTACCTGGCGGTGGTGCTGGACCTGTATTCACGCAAGGTGGTGGGCTGGGCGATGGCGCCGACCATGCCGGCTGGATTGGTCGTCTCGGCACTGGATCAAGCCTTGCAGCAACGTCGCCCAGCGCCAGGATTGATACTCCATTCGGACCGTGGCAGCCAGTACGCAAGCGACGAGTACCAGGCCTTGCTCAAGCAGCATCGCGTGGTTTGCAGCATGAGTCGAAAAGGCAATTGTTGGGACAATTCTGTGATGGAGAGATTCTTTCTGAACCTGAAGATGGAACGCGTGTGGCAGAGCCAGTACGCCAACCACGATGAGGCACGGCGCGACATCAACCACTACATCGTCGCTTTCTACAATCCGGTGCGCTTGCACTCGACTTTGGGCTATCTGTCGCCCAGCGCCTACGAGGCCAAAATGACAGTAAAAGTACCTAACAACCTGTCCGAAATAACTTGACCACCACAGTTGGTGCAGGTAGGTAGCGAGGGCGGTGGGCGTAGTGGCTGCCGGGGCAAGGGCTTTGAAGACTGGATTGGCGAGCCGCAGGGCGCCTAGTTGAGCAGATCGATAGAGGTTGTCTCAACACAAACTCCGGGATCGTGGGAAATGGGTGCCCAGGCGACCCGAGTTCTGGTTGTGCGCTAACGATCGGTGTTGTATCGACACAAGATAGGCTGCGACGAGAAAAACCGCAGCGGTGAGGCGAGGGATGTCGCGGGAGACCTTGTGTGAAAACAAGCCTTACAGCAACGGATGAGGATGCGGTGGCGCTGGCGATGCCATTGATTCAACACAAGGCGTGCGGCGATGATTCTTCGGGCGGCGTCTTGTGCGAAAAAAGGCTCGCGTGACGGGGTGAGGGCGCGACGGCAGGGTTATCGCGTTGTATCGACACAAGGCGCGCCGCGAAGGAACAAACCGTAGCGGCGAGGCGAGGGCCGTCGCGGGTCACGTTGTGTGAAAACAAGACGCGCGTCAACGGTTGAGGATGTGATGAAACTGTTGTTCGCGTTGTATCGACACAAGGGTGCTGCGATGAGGAGGCGTTGGGGGTGGCTTGTGTGAAAACAAGGCGCGCGCAAACGGGTGCGGGTGCGACGGCATGGGTGATCGCGTTGTATCGACACAAGGTCTGCTGCGATGGGGGTCGTCGAGGGTTGCTTGTGTGAAAACAAGCCTTGCGGCAATGAATGAGAGTGCGGTGGCACCGGCGATGCCATTGATTCAACACAAGGCCGTGGTGCGACGGGACAAGCGTTACGGCGAGGTGAGGCTGGCAGGGGATGGCTTGTGTGGAAACAAGGACCAGAGGACTAGCCGATGAGGTCGCGGGGCGGAGGGATGCCTCACCTTATCCTCGCAGCAGGGTCGGGGTACCGGTGACGGACTGCTCAGGTTCTCGCGACCAGATCGGGATGATGCTCTTTCGGCCATTCGGACACCGTGGACAGAATGCTGTTCGACAGTTGCAACGCGTCGTTCAGCGTCTGCGCATCCACGGACTCAAAACCGTCGTATTTGCTGTTGCGAAGGTCGAGCAGCGTTTCGAGTTCGTCATGCACGCCGCTGCTCAAACCAAGCGTACCGGCGAGTCCTTCCAGTGCGATGCGGTGATGACCGGGTCTGGAAGCGATGCGAAATCCCTGTGCAGCAAAGACCGCCAGCGCGCAGAAGAGAATTGCATCATAGGCAGCGTCGAGCCGTGTCGGGCCTGACACGCCTGTATGCTGCGCATCCCGGTATTTCTGTACTGCGGCGCGCAGTTGTGACTGGATGGTCTGCCGGTTTCTGGTGCGCTCCTGGCGGACCAGATCGGGTTCGTCCTGGGACAGCGAGAGCGGGTTACGCACTGGCATAGGTGAACTCCCCCTTTAACGGGATAAAGGGGCTCGACACGACATTGCTGGCAAAACCTTCGCCGTCAGCGAGCTTCTCCTCGAAATCCCGGCGTGAAGCGACGGTTGCATGAATCTGGCGATGGTGTTTGCGTCCGACCGGTTTCAGGCGGGCATTGACCTTCAGGCTGCTCAGGTGGTCACCCAGGACCAGCACGTCAATATCGGAGCGGGCCGATTCATCGCCTCGGGCAACCGACCCGAACACGACAGCCGCCTCGGCCTGCTCGGGCAGGGCGTCTGCAATGTCGGCCAGTACTTCGTCGCTGCGGCGGGCCATGTCAGTCAGTCCCGCCAGCAAGGGGTCGTCGCCTGCCTGGTAGGTGATGTGCTGCCCCTGCGCGACCCGCTTTGCCAGCCCGAGCTCGGTCCATCTGCGCAGCCACCTGGAAACGTTGCCGCGATCAGCGCCCGCCATGCGGGCCAGTTCAACCGTTGTGTAACTGCGCGTTGGGTCCTGATACAGGGCGCGAAGCAGGGCAAAGCGTTGTGCCCCGCCGAACAGTTCACTGAGCATTGCGTTTTTCATAGTCATCTCGATGTGCGATATACATCATTGATGTCTAATGTACAGCGAGGGAGTGTTCATGTCAAGATGTTCAATGTACATCACTCATGTGCATTACACATCTTCCTGCCGTATGTTCGAGTTCAGCGAGCGCCCGGACTGGCGCGACGTGGTGCCGGTCGAGGAAGGTGAAGGCCAGAGGGCGCGTTAGGCCCGTTAGCCACGTGTCGCGTCATTCAGCGCGCCGCACGTTTCGGGCGTTGTGTCAAAGCAAAGGCGTAACCGGTACAGGGGTTTTGTCAACACAACGGGCGTGCGGGGATGATCAAGCTGGCGATGAGCAGGCCGGTCGCGTGCAGGCGTCGGTCAGGTCTGAGCGGTCCCGGCGTGCCCTGCCGGGACCGCTACTGCCGTTACTGCAGTTACTGCTTCGTCTCGATGATCCACCATACCGAGCGAGTCAGTTGCTCTCCGCTGATGGGATGGATATCGGTGATGTCGGCGACTGCCGTCCAGCCGCGAGGCGGACGATATCCGCGCACGTCACCGTCGCCATGCCAGCGCCATGCGCGGACCGTGCCAGATGCATAGGTGGCCGCCCTGCGCGGGCGGCGCTGTACGGCTCCTGCGGTCACGCTGCGCCTCGGGCTACCGGCTTGCCAGAGGCTGTGGCGGCGGTCGGGAACGGCCATGCGGGTCCTGCGCCGCTTGGCGTCGTTCCCGGTGCGTCGGCGCTGGTATCGTCGCCATCGGCACCGCGCCCCGCTGCCTCTCGGGCGGCCTGACTGCCGTCCGGTTCGCTGTCCGTGCCGTTTGCTTGCGCGCCGGTGTCGTCATCCTCGGGCGATCTGTTCCGCGTGTCGCCTTCGTCGCCATCGTCGGCCTCGTCGTCATCGGGATCGTAGTGATTGATGACGGGCGGAGCCTGAGAGGTGAGGATTTCCGGGACCCATTTCACCTTGGCGAGACGCAGTTCGGCTGCGGCTGCGGCGTCGCCTTTCTTCATCTTTTCAAGATCGGCGGCGGCCTTGGGCGAGATGGCGCTGGCGAGCACGTCTATGATGCGGGCCTTGCTGACGTGGTCGAAGTACGACGCGCGCGTCGGGGTCCAGTAGCGCGTCATGTCCAGTTCCAGTACCTGAGTCAGGGCATTGACCGTGTGCGGAGCCTCGGTGCCCGTGATGCCGTCGATCAGGGAAGCCGTGCAGAACGCCAGCAGGTCGAGCAGGGTCGTGCCGGGGTCCTGGTCGATGAGCCACGGCAGCAGGTCGGCGCGTCGTGCGGGCAGGGTGGCGGTCCACTGCTGGCGCTGTGCGTCAATGGCTGTCCATGCGACGCTGGCGGGCATGTCGTCGGCGGCTTTCAGCAGCTTGTCGTGGCTGCTGGTCGCGTTCAGTTCGAGGTAGGACGCGTCCCACCCTGAACGATAGCGCTCGGCAAAGGCAACCGGCACGAGCCGGTGCAGCAGGACAGCGAGCGCCACGGACGGGCGTTTCGTGAGTTCGGCCTGTACGGCAGCGGTGCGGTGCGCGGTGAGGCGCTGGCAGAGCGCTGCGCTGTGGACGGGTCTTTCTTTCGGGGCGGCCTTGCTGTTGCCGGTGGATGAGCCGGTCATGTCCGTGCTGGCCACACCGGTGACCACTGCACCATCACCTTCGAGTAGGGCAAGGTCTTCCAGCTTCACAAGTCCCCGGTCGATCATCAGTTCGCCATTCGGCCCGACCGTGACGAATGCCCCTGCCTGTGCGACATGCGCGGCATCCCCCCACACCTGCGCGCGCTGCGCGAATGTCCCGATTGCCCTTTCGATGGCATCCATCGCCGCTTCGAGGTTTTCGGCTTCCTCGTACGCGTTCTCGTCGCCTTCCTCAAGGGCGTCGAATTTCGCGACGATTTCGTCGTGCTGCGCCTTCAGCGCGTCAAGCTCGCGCTGCTCGTCCTCCGTGTAGGGCCGTTGGATCGGCTGGAGCCTGCCGAAGCTGTTCATTTCGCTGTGATCGCGCTCGATGCGGGTTTCGACCCAGCCGAACCCTTCCGCACGCACGGCTTCGGCGGCGGCTTCGAGTTTTTCGGCAACGAGCCGTTGCAGCAAGTCGGCGTCCGCGACATACCCTGCGTTCTGCTCATCGCTGAACAGATCGCGCCTCACGTAGCCTCCAGCCGCCTCATAGGCGTCGAGCCCGACGAACTTCACCAGACGGCTGCGGCTCGCGTCGATTTCGGCGCGGGTGATGGCCTGCCGCAGGTAGTGCGCCGCGCGTTGATAGTCATTGGGCGCGTCGAACCAGACGCGTTCCTGCGTGTCATGGTCGTCCACGAGTGCGAGGGCGGCGAGCTGGTCAATGCTGATCGCGTCCTCACGCAGCAGGGCGAGCAGCTTCGGGGAGACATGCGCGAGTTTCAGGCGGCGTTTCACGGTGAGGGGCGACACGTCGAACAGGGTCGCGATATAACCGATGCTTCGCCCTTCGTCGGCAAGGCGTTTGAAGGCGAACACGGTATCGAAAACATCAAGGTTTTCCCGCTGACTGTTCTCGATCAGGCTCGCGGCGAATGCATCGCCTTCGCTGACGATGCGCACGGGCACCGGATAGTCGGCGGGAATGCGGCCATCCTTGTACAGCAGGTCGAGGGCGGCGAGCCGCCGCTGACCGGCGCACACGCCGAGCTTGGGCTGTTTGCTGCGGGAACCCTTGATGAAATGGACCACCAGGTTTTGCAGAAGGCCTTTTGCCGCGATGTTATCCGCCAGTCCGGATATCCCGGAAAGGGGTTTGGTGCGGACATTGAGCGGTGAGAGACGAAGGCGCGAATACGGGACGTGTTCGACCGGCTGCTCCTTTCCGAAATCGGTTTCCAGTACGGCGGTGGCTTCGCTCGCGCTGGCGTCGGTATCGGTTGCGCCCGACAGTTCAGGGGTTGGTGCGATGACTTGCGATTGCATGACAGACTCCAAAAGAGAAAAGAAAGGTCCCGGGTCCGGTTTGTTGCGAAACATCATGAGTCCCGAATCCGGGTAGGAGTCCTCATGATGGGATGCGCGGTGAGGGCCGGAACGGACCGGCCCTTCCGGTCTTATGCCTTCATCGTCCGCATCGCGTCAGCGAGCATCCAGAGGGCGCGGTTCAGTTTCACGTTCTGGTCGATGCCGGTCACCGGGCGCGTGGACATGGAGCGCCCGCTGCGCGAGCGTCCATGCAGGCCGCCCTTGGTCAAGTGCTCTTGCACTTTGTTAAAAACCGTCCAGAGATCGTCGCGGCGATCCTCGAAGCGGCGCGGGGCGAGCAACTGGCTTTCGGTGATCGGGGCAGGGGCCTCCGCGTCGGTCGGGTCGTAGCGCAGCGCGAGCGCGGAGCGCGCAAAGGCGTGCTGTTCATCGCGGTTGAGCGTGAGGGCGCGCATGCCATCTTTCTGCTCGCGGATCAGGCCGAAGCCGTCGAGCACGTCGAAAGCACCGTTGATGACGTTCTGCACCACGTTACCTTTGTGATGCACACGGATATCGCGCACGGTGTCCCCGGCGACCATGCCGTTGTGGCAAACAAATCTGAAGGCACCAGCCAGTAATTGAAAACTGCTCGAGCCATCGTGCGAATTGAGGAGGATGATTTCGTTGACGTCCTCACCCGTGATTTCGGTGCCTGGGCGAAGACGCAGCATGTGTTTCGTGTGCTCGCGCTTGTCCAGGTCGCGCACGCGGGTCTGGCAGACCATAAAGGGCTGGAAACCTTCGTTGCGCAGACCGCGCAGCACGTCGATGGTCGGAATGTAGGTGTAGCGCTCGGAACGGCTTTGGTGCTTGCCATCCGCGAAGATGGACGGGGCGACGCGGTGAATCTGGTCATCCGACAGGGGGGAGTCGGAACGCAGCATCGGGGAGCCGGAACGGAAAGAAGAAGCGAGTTGCATGTCAGTCTCCAGAGAGAAAACCATCAAAAAGGGTTGATCGGTGTTGCGCTGACCGGGCTCCAAGATTCGCCCCCGCCGTAGGGGTTGGTTTCATCCTGGTCGAAGCCAGGGGTTGGCTTTGCTGCCGCCAGTCTCCTGAGTTCGCGCCCGTGCGACTCAAGGAGCCGGCGCCGGGTGGGTGTCAAGGAAAGAAGTGAGGGGTTGGTGCGGGACGGAGCGAAGCGGAGGACTCGGCCCCGAACGCCTTGACACCCACCCGGTGTCGGCTACTGTCGCGGGTTAGGGCGGGAACGGTGGAGACTGGTGGATGCGAAGCACTTCGCTGTTCGGGCAGGATGAAACGCCGCGCGGCGAGCGCGAATGTGGAGGCCGCTTGCGGCCTTCACCTGACTGGGGTTTTAAGGGTTTGAGGGTTAAGGGTTTGAGGGTTAAGGGTTTGAGGGTTAAGGGTGTGAGGGTTAAGGGTTTGAGGGTTAAGGGTGTGAGGGTTAAGGTGTTGCGCAAGGGATTGAAGCCCGCCAGGGTCGAGACGCGTACGCGGCTCGATGCGCAAGCACGAAAGCCCGGTCACGGAGCGCTAGCGGAGGGATGCGCCCCATGCCGTTGACGTCAAGCCTGACGGAGCAGGCTGTACCGGGAGCAGGCCCCGGGACGTCGCAGACCGGCGCCCCCCGAGGGGAGTGGCATTCCTGCCTGCATGATCGTGGCCTGTTGTTGCAGCAGAGATGTCCCCGATCATCGTTGAGCAATCAGGATGCCGTAATAATGAGCGCACAGCGATCTGGCAACGCGAGCTTGACGGGGATGCCGGAAGAAGCGCCGCTTGGGGCGATTCGCGTCAGAGGAGAGGCGAAGCTCACTGACATCGTGCGCGCCGCCATTTATTGCTAAAGTAGAGGCAATTTCGGCCGCGGGCCACGGTTTGCCCGGCCCGGGCCATTGGGCCCAGGCCGGCGAGCCGATGTGTCCGTTGGGCCGATGCCTCTCGCGGGAACGCCCGCTCCAGTCGCTGCTGCTTTGAATTCATGGTTCGTACTCGCCGCTCCTCCACAAAAGTCCGCAGAAAGCCCCTCACGAGGGACATGCTCTTACCCCTGCCGGTGACGAAGGTCCGGTCGATGGCGCTTGAGAATCATCTTGCTCTCGCCACTCTGCGCAGCGGCCACGGCGGCAGCCAGCAGATGCTCTGCCTGCTGAAGGTTGTCTATCTCGCATATTTTCTGCGGGAGAAGGGACGACAGGGCGGTGAGATCGAGCTATTCCGTGCGGCTGAACTCGCGCTTCAGCAGAGCATCAGCTGTGCGGAATGCGGCAAGACGTGGTCGTTATCTGAGGCCGGCCAGATTGCGCTCGAGTCGATTCTGGCCCTCCATGACCAGCAACTCGGGACGGCGCCGGCGCACGTGTATGAGGCGGCCTGGGAACGGCTTCAGCGCTTCGTGCAGAGCGACGTGAGATCGCCGATACAGGCTGCCACGACCGATTTGCCCTGAATCGGGAGTAGTCGGGTCACGGCGTCCTCAACGGTCATACTCGGCGGGGCGAATTCACGAAGGCACGCTTCCTGTTGTCCGCGTGACGAAAATGGCGAGGCCATTGTATTAACACAAGGTGTACCGCGATTAAAAGAAGGTGTACCGCGGCGGGGCAACTGCGGCGGCGCGGTGAGGGCTGTCGGGATGGCTGCCCGGAGGGGGCTTGTGTAAAAACAAGGCCCACGCCAGCGGGTCAGGTCGCGGGAGGTGGTGTGCCTTATTCTCGCGGCCCATTGGGGCGCCGGCCAGGGGCGGCTCAGCGACCCGCGAGCAGATAGGAATGGTGTTCTTCCAGCCTTTCCAGGACCGGCGATACCAATGAGGGTGGCGGGTGATCAGCGGGAAGTCGTTTTACGGGTAGCCGGAGAAACGGTATCCAGAGGTTGGGCAGGGTCAACCGTATTATGCTGCGGCGGGCATCGCGCGCGCTGTGCTGCCCGGGGGTTACGGCAGGCTCATGGTGAATGACATGCGAGCACGCCCAACGCCGCTTATACGGACGTCGTCTTCGGTGCGGGGGCATGATACGACTGGGTTATCGGAGCGGCGTGCGATAATGGGCGACTGTGACATCCGGGGGAATACGCGATGAATATGCTTGCGACGAACGTCGGGCCGCTTGCCTTTACAGAGGCGTCGATTTTCCAGGACGCTGCAAGCTGGTTCTCGGCCTACGGGTTCGGCTGGGGCTACTGCGCGTTTTCATTGCCGGTTAGCACGGTGTGCGAAGAACTCGGCGCGGCCGACGCCACGCCCGGGCAGTTGAAGCTGGCATTCGAGCTGGGCAGGAAGCGTATCTCAGGAGCGGTTGGGCACGTCGAGATCCCGCGCACGGGTGACCGGGTGACGCTCGATGACCTAGCGCCTTGATTGCGTGAATGGCCAGGACGGGAAGCGGTTCATGCTCGCCGGGCCTGCTCGAGGGCAGTCGCCCGGATGGCCGCTCGTGCCGCCGCCTGGCATCGCTACCGCCTATCGTTACCGCACCCGGCCGGGAGGCCGCGTTTCGGGTCGGCGGCACGGAGAATCAATGACTCTCGGCCGGGCTGAATGACCATGCGTGCAAGACTGGATCCGGAATGCAGCACCGCGGACGTCCTGGCGGTGACGGACACCAGCTTCGCCCGGCTGCTGCCCTGTGAGTTGGTTGTCGCCGCGTTTGACATCGATATCGTCTATGCCTCGTTCGAGGACGACTTCACGGCGCCGCGGCTTGATCACGTGCGAGGGCTGCTGACCCGTGATGATCCCTGGGTCGCGTTACCGCTGCTTGTCTGGAACGGCAACAGCCAGCGCGCCGGCCGGCTTCTGGCGGGGCGGCACCGGACAACCGTGCTTTGGGAACTGGGCAGGCGCACGCTGCCCGTGCTGACAACGCGGACGATGGCGGAAGCGCTCATCGGCACGTACGGCGTGAACGCCACCGGTCTGCTGACCGAATATCATCTTGAGCCGTGCGCAAGTGCATTGCCGCTCATTCACCTCCGGAGCAAATGATGGGCTACCAGTCTTCACGTCTGCTCACGTTCGTATAGACGAAACCGGTGAGGATTCCTGTAGTGATGGTCGTATGACTCAAAGGCTTCGCGGATGCTTCCTTTTGTCATGAAGAGCTTGTGATAGAAGAGATAGGCAAAGAAGGTCGCGTTGGGAAATTTCGGTTCCCCCGCGGGACCGATAAAATACCGGCAACCGAGCTGCTCCGTGACGTACTGCCCGAAGCGCTTACTGCCGGACCTGCATGCCGTAGTGACGATCGCAGTCGCCTTGACCTTTCCAGTAATGCCCGCCAATTTTGATCTGGTCGCGGTGCTTTTCGGCGTCCACCACCCGCGAAATCGATTGCTTTCGTCATCGACTTCGCCATGAGCTGAAACATGGACATACTGGAATTTCGAGGCCGCAATGGCACCGAGAAGTTTATCGACAGATCCGACCGGGAATAGGAAGAATCCACCTCCATGAGGTCGAAAACATGCCCGAGACAGCGTCCCTCGGAGCCGGGATCGTTTGCGTCGAGACGCTCGATGATTTTAATGCCGCGCTTCATGGCTGAGTCCTGTCGTTCAATGTTCGGTTATCTATTGCTTGCACCGCACAGCGTATCACGCCAAGGGTTGCCGTATTCGGTATCGGATGATTCCCATGGGGCAGGTGAGAGCGTGACGCAACGTGTCGGGGCAGCGTGTCCGACCGCATCACAGTGAATTGGCAGACTCGCTTGATCCGATTGCGGGTGACGGTGCGTATTGCGTCGGGTATTCAGATGGGCACGACACTGTAGCGTCGCATGATCGATTGGGCTTCTGTCGACGCCGCGGGGTCGATGCTTCTCGCGTTCGTGAATGTCAGCCCTCTGGCGGCAATAGCGCGCTCGAACAGCGCGATGCAGAACTGACCCGAGCGGAACCGGGACCGGTAACGCAGGCCGTCGACCCGCGGGTTGGCATGCGCATGCAACAACGCAGACCATTCCCGCGTCCGGAGATAGCTGTCCGCCATGATGTTCGAAGCGGAGTCGCCGAGGTCGATGAGCGGTTCGTCGGCAAAGTGGGCGAGCACCAGAGGATCCTGTGACGAAATCTCGCAGGCCCACCTAGCGGTCATTTTCGTGCGCGGGATCTGGATGGACGTCCCTGCCGGTCGAACCATGTTTTGACGAACAATGGTTTCCATCCAGCAGGTCGGCAGGTCGTACCCGAGATAGAGAACGCCAAACCGGTCCGGTACCGGCACCGGGGGAGGACAGTCATAGCGATTGTTTCCGGCGACGCTTGCGCTCAGGGGATGCTGGCCAGACCAGTAGACCCTATGAAACGTCTCTCTGGGAACTGTTTCAGTGGCAAGAGAAAAGCCGGCATGGAGCGCTGGCAAGGGATCGCTCATGCCTCCTGTCCCTCCGTGAGTTCAGACACCCATGCCTGTTTCACGGTCTCCAGCAGTGAAGCACCCGGGGACAGGCCCAGATAGGCAGCGAGTTCGTCCCGGAGGGCTTGCCTGGGCAGTGGCAGGTTCTCACGGGAGATGAGGCATTCGAAGGGCCGGAGTCCGTTGAGGCCACCGTTTGGCGTCGACAGGAAGTGATAGAGATGCCACTCATCAGCTGACCCGGCTTCGGCAAGCAATGCAGCCGTTGGGGCACCGGCCAGCCTGGGGTCCAGCGCCCATGCGGGAATGCGATGTTCTCCGTCGGCAGAAGTCTTCAGGGCGAACAGCTTCTGCTCCCTGATTCGCTTGCGCACCGCAGCTTCTTTGATGCCCAGCAGTTTGCCGGCTTCCGAGGTTGTCTTGAACTCTGCTGAGCTCCACAGCGACGCCTTGCTCCTCAACCCACTTTCCAGTAGTTCCTGCCAACCTTGCTCCACGGGTACCTGCTGAGCCCCGGCATCCGCCTTGACCGCCAGTGTCTCTGCGACCTGCCGGATGAACTGGCCTGCGGTCAGCTCGCCCGCCTGCTGCTGATGCACCTCCTTCACGGACTCGAGCGTCTTTTCAAACACCGAGCGGAACAGCGCTTCATCCAGGTGCGGTGCAGCGTCCCTGTTCACGCGAGCGGGTCTCCCACGGAGGGTTGCCTTCTGGGTCGGAAGGTCATAGACGAGGAGCACGCCGGCTGTCGGCCGGATGGCAATCCTGTTCTTCCTTTGCGCATGAGACACGGCCGCGTCGGCGGACTGGTCGGCATGGACGAGCAGTTGCTCAGCATTGTGGGGATCCAGACGCTCAACGCTCATCACGCTCAGGTTCGTTGGATCGACGACCAGCGGGAGAGCGATGCCGCGCGCGGCCTCTTCCTGTTTGGCGCGCGACTTCGCTGACCGGGATTCCTTCGATGACGGCGTAATGGCCATAGCATGCCTCCACTCGGTGCCAGACGATCTGGGATGATTATCTTAGTTATATAGGTTACGTCAGTTACGTTGGTTACGTCAAGTGGACGCGAGTGAAAGTAATACGGAGGGGCGGTCGGGCCGGCGCCGATAGCACGGGCAGTCGTCGGGTGAGACCGTGCCAGTTACGCGTCGCTTCCGAACGGATCGGGCTAACAATGCACTGAGGGCAGTGCACTAGCGGCTGACGCTAGATAGGAGCGAGACGCGGGACGTGGATCGACGCGCAGCGCGAAAGCCCTGCCTCTGCGCCTAAGCGTCGGGAGACACCGGGATGGACGGCCAAGATTGGCAGCAGGTTGCGCTAACTAGATGGCGCTATCCGAAGAATTTCGCAGGTGGGATAATCTGCGCGAACCGACCTTGGGTGCTCGAGCCGAGTTGGCGCACAGTTCCTACCGGCTGCACGTAAGCGTTCCTTGATGTCTCCGCATCGGGCGCTCGCGTCCGCGCATTGGCGGCAATCAACGGATCGTACGAATAATAGGGACGGAACAATGCAAGAAATAATGTCGCTCTCGAAAGGCAGGCTCGAGTCGATGCTGGCGCTCCAGGACGGCATCAACAGCAGGATTAACGGCGATTGGCGCAGGGCCGGAAATCCCTGGTACCGGGCGATATGGACGGAGTGCTCGGAGTTGATGGACCACATAGGGTGGAAGTGGTGGAAGTGTCAGGAGCCGGACATGGCGCAGGTTCATCTGGAATTGGTGGACATCCTGCATTTTGGATTAAGCGAACTGCTTCAGTTGCAGGGTTCTGCGCTGTCAGCGGCAACCTGCTCGATTGCGGCGTACGAGGCCTACGCCAATAGCCATCCGATCGCGACCGACGTCGCCACCCGCCTGTCGCTTGTCGAAGCCTTTGCATCCGAGACGCTGAGCAGCCGATCATTTGACCTGCGCACTTTCGGTAAGCTGGCTGTCGCCTTCGAACTCGGAGAACTCAGCCTGTTCGAAAAGTATGCTGGGAAAAATGTCCTGAATACTTTCAGACAGGATCACGGATACAGAGACGGTACGTACCAAAAGATCTGGAGTGGTCGCGAAGACAACGAATGGCTGTCGGAGATTGCGTCGGAAATCCCTAAAGACGCGTCGACCTTCTCTGAGGAACTTTACCGCCGGCTCGCCGGTAAGTACCTGGAGGTGTCGGTTGGCAGATAACGGACTACCGCGAAGTCTGACAGAAAACTGGAGGTTTTTTGTCAACGCGCAGCTTTGGCCCCGAAGTACTCGCTTTGATCCACAGGGTTGGTTGCAAAACTTCACCGCCGAGGAGGTGCCATTCGCTGTCCGGTTGCTTGAGGGCTTTACTTTTTTTTCCGCAGAGCTGGTGGAAGCCATGTTTCTGGGGGCGTTTCAGAATCTTTCGCAGTTGGCCGTGCAGAACAAGGAGAATTACTTCTCGGCGAGCGCTCAATGGTCCAGGTTCATTGATTCTTTGGTTGTTGTGAGGGTTGAAGGGCGTCGAAGCAGCGATGCGGACAGTGGTTACATCTTCACCCGTCACGCGCGGGACCTTCTCGGCATCGGCGAAAGTCAGATACTGTCGCCGGCGCAGGCGTTGGAGCGGTTGCGGCAGTCCCCGAAGGGAAACGTCGTTTTCGTAGACGACTTCGTTGGATCAGGCGAGCAGTTCGAGGACACCTGGGTCAAGGTACATGAGCTTTCGGGCTACAGCCACGCATCGTTCAAGTCGACGGTTGCAGCAATCGGATCTAACACGGTCGGCTTTTATTATTGTCCGCTGATCGCCACGGAGAAAGGGCGCAACCACATCCGGGACGTATGTCCCCTAGTGCGGATTTTTCCGGCACACGTGCTCCCGGAGAGCTACAGTGCGCTATCACCACAGTCGGTCATCTGGCGCGAGGATATGAGGGAAAGTGGGCCGCAATTCATTCAGAGGGTCAGCGACCGGGCCGGCATTCCCGACCTGGATGGTAGGGAAGGATGCTGGCGCGGATACGGGAAGCTTGGCCTCGCGCTGGCCTTCTCTCACGGATGGCCGGATGCGATCCTGCCGATCTTTACCCTGGACGATGGCAAATGGAAGCCGCTTTTAAAGGCGGCGACATGATGAACGACACAGATCAAGACCACGTCAACAACCTGAGCAATCTGCTTGGCCTGTACAAGGCGGAATGGCTGAGCGGCAAGCTCTTTGAGCTGTTCACGGAACCTGGATACTTTTCCGAACTGAAGACGTCCCGGCCATGCGTCCTAATTGGCGGGCGCGGCACGGGAAAGACGACCGTTCTGCAAGGGCTCTCGTATCAGGCACAGTTCGCGTTCGCACACGGGAACAAGGACGTGATCGACCAGTGGAAGTTCTTCGGACTGTATCACCGCGTGAATACAAACCGAGTGACGGCGTTTCGAGGACCAGAGCTTTCGGAAGATCGCTGGCGCGCCTACTTTGCGCATTACGTCAATCTCCTCTTCAGCAGTCAACTGATGGAGTTCGCGAGTTGGTACGAACTTCAGACTGGACGTACATTAGCGGTTTCAAGTGCGGCTCTCGACGGATTCCGCGTTACATTGGGCTTGAAAAGCGAGGGCAGCCTGGCTGATCTTGCTCATGAATTAAGGTTGTTAACCCTGCGATTCGAAGCGTCGATCAACAGTATTGTCGATGCGCCGACACAGTCTTTATCCATGCAGGGTGCCCCAGTAGATGCCCTTTCGCAGGCGCTTTTATCTGCGCCCGAGCTGCAGGGCCGCCAGTTCTTCTTTCTGATTGACGAGTTCGAGAATTTCGAAGATTACCAGCAGCGCGTATTGAATACCATAATCAAGCACGCCCCGACGGCCTACACATTCAAGATTGGCGTACGCGAGCTGGGGTGGCGGGAGCGCGCAACGCTGAACGCTAACGAGCAGCTGACCTCACCTGCTGACTATGCGCGAATCTCCATCGCCGAGCGACTTGATGACGCGCGATTCAAGGTTTTTGCTGAGCAGGTTTTAACGGCTCGCTTCGGGAGTGCAGGGGGCGGTTCGACACCCACGGATCTATCTGTCGGTGAGCTGTTGCCAAGACTGAGCGAGTCAGACGAGGCTGAACTGCTGATCGAGAGAGGGGAGGCGGCGAAAATCAAAGCAAAGATTGAGGCAGCCGCTTCCCCCGACACTCGCGAAGCCGCAGCAAGCCTGCCGCTTACCGTTCAATATTTCCTCTGCTACTGGGCAGAGTCGCACGCTGACACCAATCTGCCAGATGATCTCCGGCTCTGGTTGGAAGGAAGTGCCGCCGTTAAAGCCCGGTTCGATAACCACTTCTATGCCTCTTTGTTCGCCATACGACGGGGAAAGAGAGGTATCCGCAAATACTATTGCGGATGGGATGTTTTCCTTTCGTTATGCGAAGGAAATATCCGCTATCTGCTAGAACTCGTGCACTCTGCGTTGCTAATGCATGTCGAAGCGGGGCGAGACGCTTCCGTACCTATCGACCCTGAAACGCAAACACTGGCTGCACAGGCAGTGGGGCGCAAAAACCTCTCGGAGCTTGAGGGGCTCAGCGTTGATGGCGCGCGATTGACCCGGCTGCTCCTTAGCCTGGGGCGAGTATTCGGAGTGCTCGCGGCTTCGCCAGCGGGGCACACCCCGGAGGCGAACCAATTTCATCTACGTGAAGATGTTAGTCATGATGACACTGACCAGAGAGCCAACGAAGTACTGAAAAACGCGGTTATGCATCTGGCGCTAGTGCGATACGCAGGTAGCAAACTGCTCGACGAGCGTGACACGCGAGCGTACGACTACATGATCCATCCGATCTTCGCTCCGTTTTTTGTGTTCAGTCATCGCAAGAAGCGAAAAATCCAGCTTTCGAGTGTCCAGTTGCTCGATCTGGTTGAGCGCCCGAGAGCAGGAATTGATGCGATCCTGAAGAGCAACAACAGAGCTAACGAGGAGTCGCTCCCCGACCAACTTGAGCTGTTTGGCGAATTCTATGCGTGACATCAGACGCGAACCGATCCTGACCGACACATATGAGACGGTTGCGCAGTTTCGCCCGGCCGAAGGGAGTGCCTACATTTATCGAGTGAGTGGCGAGGATCGGAGCAGCCACACGAGCCAGTGGCGCTCGCAATGTGAAAATGTTCAGTTTATCGAAATAGAATCTGAAACGCCCGCCGGCTTTCGGGTCAAGGGAGACAATACAGAATATTTTCTCCGTGGCGCCGCATCACTCTCATCTCTGATGCAGCCGTTGGGTGCAGGCAGGATTGTTTATATCGATATCACCGGCCTTAGTCATCCAACGTGGGCGGCAATCATCAGAAGCGCAGTCGCGTCGCGAGTAGGGCTCAGGGTCGTCTATGTGGAGCCGAACCGTTACACGCGGAGCGGGGCGCCGCTTGAGGGTCAGATTTACGACTTGAGTTCAAGAATAGCTGGTATTGCGCCGATGCCAGGGTTTGCAACCATTACGGATACGGACGATTCATTGTTCGTTCCACTTTTGGGGTTCGAGGGTGCGCGCTTCCGGCACGTGACTGAACATGTACAACCGACGCAAGGCGGCGTTGTACCAATCATCGGGTTGCCAGGTTTCAAGCCGTGGTACGTCTTCGAGACATATATTGGCAATCGGACTGCCCTGACTGAGACAGACGCATGGCAAAGGGTATTGTATGCACCCGCTAATTGCCCATTCAGTTGCTTTTATCTGCTCCAGCGCCTAGCCGAAATGCATCCCATGGCACTGTTAAAGGTAGCGATGATTGGCACGAAGCCACACGCCCTCGGGGCGGTCATGTTTGCGCTGACTTCTTCTGACCGGATCGAACTCATATACGACAACCCAATCAGGAAGGACGGCCGGACCGATGGATCCGACCGTCTGTTGGTCTACCACGTTGGTGCTATTACTTCCGGCTCAGCGACAGCAAATTCGACTACAACGAACTGATGACAGACAGGTTCTATACGTCTCCCGAGCTGGCGGACACGCTGCTATCGTTCGCTCCGCGCAATCAACCAAAGCTGATAGCAGATTTCGCATGTGGCGAAGGCAGTCTTTTGCTGGCCGCCGAACGCCGCAATCCGGACGCCAGGATGTTGGCGAACGACATATCACGCGGCACGATTTCGAAGGCGAGAAGACAGCGGCCAGAGTGGCAATATTCGTGCACGGACTTTCTTAATCCGATGTCAGTTCGACCATCGGGATTGCGGCACCACCATGGAAAAGTTGACCTTGTAGTAATCAATCCACCCTTTTCGCGAAGAGATCGCAAAACATATTCAGTTGAATTGTCGGGTACGCAATTCAGTGCGACGATAGCCACTGCCTTTCTCGTGAATTGCATCCCCTACCTCTCCGCGGTGGGGGCACTGCTCGCTGTCTTGCCAGACGGATGCCTCGTAAGTACACAAGACAGTGCGGTCTGGGAAGAGTTGCGTCGCTCGTTCAGGATCGAGATCATCAGGGATAATTCCCGCTCGGCATTTGCGCAGGTCCGCGCTCGGACGTGTCTGGTCCGCTTGACGAGAGCCGTTGATCAACTTCCCCAAGAGGCAAACGACGCAGTATCCGGTGCTGTTTCAGTCGTTCGCGGATCTTGCCAGATGCACTCGAGACAGCGATCGCGTGCGCTCGCCGCAGCCGCGCTGGTTCATACGACGCACCTCAAAGGGGGCACGGTGCTGGATTCGGCCGAGAGAGTGAAAGGAAAAGCGATAGAAGGACCAGCCCTACTTTTCCCGCGAGTGGGGCTGGTCACTCCTGACAAGGTTTGCATCCTTGAAGATGGTCGGCGTATTGTGCTCTCCGATTGTGTGCTGGCGGTCCGATGTAAATCGGCATTGGAAGCCAGTACCATGCGGACGCGGATTTTGGACGCCTGGCCCTCGTTCGCGGCAAGCTTCCGGGGGACCGGTGC
The DNA here is from genome assembly GCF_051615025.1 of Caballeronia sp. DA-9. NCBI lineage: Bacteria > Pseudomonadati > Pseudomonadota > Betaproteobacteria > Burkholderiales > Burkholderiaceae > Caballeronia > Caballeronia sp. DA-9. The sequence goes on from NZ_CP195132.1 coordinate 234,832, forward strand.
GCCGTATATCACCGTGGAGAGAGCGTCCAATATCCTGTCGAGCATTCTGACAGAGTCAGCGGTGCAAAACCGGTGTGCCATGGCGACGGTTGAAGCGGGAGCGGATTGATGTCGATCCGCTCGCAAGGCGGTTCCCCAGCGTTGTTTTTCTCTGGCCGGACTCCGCGACCTTTTCGTTTTCCGATCGATCGCGTTGTCACGCCTGGAGATGTCTCCAATAGCCGGAGGGAAGACCTGGCGGCAACGCGGGTAGGACGTGCCTGGGCAGCAATCGGTCCATACCGGCAGTTTCCGCGGGGGCGTGGCGGGAGCGGTGGACGCAAGACGCGCATCTGGCTTGGCGTCGAGCCGTAGCATTGGCACTCGGACCGCTGAGAGGCAAGGACGGCCTTGCGGCTGAGCTTCAGCAGCAGTTACGCTCATATTCCTGGCGGAGATGTTCAGCCGCCGCGAACCATGAGGTTGAGATCACCCTGTCGCCGCGAAACCTCGCGCATCGTTCACGCACCGCCCGCGTCCGCATCCAGGCGCCGAAGCGGGTTCGCCAAGGGCGCTTGCACCCGAAATCTTACCCGCGGGTCCGGTTGAGCCCTCGCACCAACGCCACTAGCGCATTGAGCTTGCCGCCGATCCCGCCGTGCTGGCAAACTGAACGACTACAAAACGATACAAGGGGAAGGCAGGACATGGCAGATCAACAGCGGCACGACGCGGACGCGTTGCTCGAACGTATGAACGTTCCCCGGGACCTTCGCGGGCAGATCACGAACGACATTCTGAAAAACCGCTTGATCGTGCCTATCGAAGAACCGCGTCGGCGCGACCCACCGCCGGGCAGCATGGAAATGCTGGTGGGCTACGATCCGACAGCACGACGCGCCCCGCGCCTGAACTTAACGACGTTGCGCGGTGTGAACGCCTTCGGCCTGATGTCATCGGCGATCGCGGCGTTCACCGGTGCGAGCCTTGGGGAACCGCCTCTGGGCGCCGTTGCGGCCGTCCTGACGCTGATTTCGAACCTGGACGTCAAGACCCGCTTGGACAACCTCACGCCGCGCGAAGCAGCGGTGCTCGTCGTGTCCAACGACCTGAACAACGAACCCGTGCAATGGCCGGATTGGCTCGAACGATCGAACACGCTTTTGCAGCAGTGGCAGGTGACGCCTATGACGACGGAAGATCTTCGCAAAACTGTGGCCCTGCTCGAACGACGTGGATGCCGCGTCATCGACGACGAGGACGGTCTGGTCGTGCGGACGCTTTACATCGCCCTACGCCTGGGATAACGGCCCACGACGCATGTTCGAACGTTATAGGATCAACTTAGGCAAAGCCTCGCTGCTGCTCCATGCGCTCAAAGCACATCCGGACCGTCTGGATCTGCATTCGGAACTACAACGCTTTCTGGTCGAACGGATCGGCAGCGTCGAGCGCGCTAACTGGTCCGTCGGTGTCCACCCAACGTCCCTTCGCCGGGACCGACTGCCCAAAGTTCGGCGGACGCGGTCAAACGCAAGATCGCGGCCTGGGAGGGACTCGTGCGCAACCTGCACCATCTGCTTTCATCTGGCACCGCTTCGGCGACGGCATCGCGGGGATCTATAAAGCTTTTTCGCCCTGAAGCACCTTTATTTGTACACCGTGTCTCGGCGTCGTCACTTCACCTCCAAGCCGTCGTCGGTGGCGAAAGCGTTCCTTGACGCATTGCGCCTGGGTCAGACCGAGGAGGGCAGCTACGTGGTGATCATCGCGCCCCTCGGCAAGGACCAAGGCAACCAACTTGGTTTACCTTCCGTTCCGCTGGGAAACGCGGTCACCGACTACTGTCGTTGAGCCTGTTGGTGCTGAACGGCGCCTTTGAGTGGTACGGTCGGACCCTTGAACGGTCGATGTTCGATAACGCCGTGATGAGCCACCGGCTATTCTGAATCCGCTAGGGAGGCGCGCCATATTGTTCCCGTGCACCCGAAGGTTCGGGGGTATTTTTGGGGGCATCAAAATCTTTATATCTTCTAGAACATTATGAAATATGGCTTGACAGACGGTTTCAGGATTCTCGACTGGCATTGCACGGGCTTGTCCGGCCTGGACTTGCTCAAGTCCATGCGTTCCGGCATTGGCGAACGCGTTCCCGTCATGTTTGCGTCCGCCGACGGTGGCGAGAGCAACATCGTGCGGGCGCTGACCGCCGGCGCCGACGACTTTGTCACGCACCCGGTGCGCAGCGCGGAATTCGGCGCGCGCGTGGAGGCATTGCTGAGGCGTGCTTATCCGGCGAACGCGGCGGCCATCACGGAACTCGGTCCGTACCGGTTCGACTCGCGCCAGCAAAGCGTGACGGTGCGCGGACAACCGGTCCAGTTGAGCGGCACGCAGTTCCGGCTCGCGTTATTGTTCTTTTCGAACATCGGCCGCGTGCTGTCGCGCGATCACATCTTCGCCATGGTCTGGGGGCGCGAGTTCCGCGAAAGCACGCGCACCATCGACAGCCATGTGTCGCGGTTGAGGCTTGCGCTGAGCATAGAGCCGATCAATCATTTTAGATTGCAGCCGGTGTACAAGAGCGGCTATCGCTTGCTGCATCTTTATGGCGATGAACAAGCCACACAACATATGCTGGAAGAGGAAGCTACCGCTTAAGCGGTGTTGCTGGAAATGAGAAAGCCGTCAATTTAACTGACGGCTTTTTTATTGCGCGGGCGCAGCGGATATTTTCTAAACGGACCAGACGGTCAATCGGTTTGTGTCGATGGAAAAGCGGTGTGAAGTACCCATTTTCAGTTGTGGATCATCGGTGGGAATGTCGAACCCAACACCCAGGATCTTCAGTCGTGCGTAGCGCTCGCCGCGACGCAATTCGATCCGCTCCACAACGCCCTCGAACGCGCCGTTTTCCGCGCGGCTGATCGCAAGCGCTGGAACACGCCACATGATTTCGCATCCTGTTGGAATGGCGTGCGCAACGCGCAGACGCAGCGACCCGCCAAGTTCAATTACACCAGGTTCCACGAGCGTGCCTTGCCCGATGTTATGCAAGCCCAGAAGCTCCGCCGCGCGCAGCGTTGCTGGACGCTCGAAGACATCGATGACGCTACCTGCCTGCAGCACGCGGCCATGTTCGATCAACAGGACTTCGTCGGCGAGAAGGGCTGCTTCATCAGGGTCATGCGTGACGATGATCGTGACCGCCGATATTTCCCGCTGCAACTCCCGCAGCGATTGCTGCAGGCGTCGGCGGCGCGGCGTGTCGAGCGCGGCAAAGGGTTCATCGAAGAGCAGGAGCTGGCTATGTTGCGTCAGCGCACGGGCAAGCGCCACGCGCTGTCGCTGACCGAACGAAAGCTCGTGCGGCAAGCGTCCAAGCAAGCTTGAAAGTCCTAGATGATCCACCCATTGCCTGGCGCTGGCGGCATCCGCGTTCAACGGAAACGCGAGTTGCTGCGCCACCGTCATGTGCGGAAAAAGGCCATAGTCCTGCGGCATATAACCGATTTTGCGGGCCTCGGGCGGAAGGTCGTCAAGGGAAGTGCCGCCGATCGACACCATTGCCTGCTGTCCCGTCTCAAGCCCGGCGATCAGGCGCAGCGTCATCGACTTGCCCGAGCCCGAGGTTCCGATGATCGCAAGACGCCGCGTTTGCGGCGCCCAATTGATGTCAAGATCGAAACTGCCCAACCGCTTTTTCAACGCGACGCTCAAGCGGCGGTCGTCTGTATCGATCAAGGTGTGCGCCTGGCGGGTTTCGTCGGCGTCGTCCGCATTGACGCGTTGCACGTTCGACGTGGCGCGCCCGTTGCGGCTATAGATGGAAATCGCCGCGCACACAATGGCAATCGCGAGCGTGGGCAGCAGCAGCGGCATCATGGCGGGCAAGCCCTGTCCGCCAAAGACCACGTACGTATAAACCGGCAACGAATACGGGTGGTACGCAACCATCACGGTCGCCCCGAATTCGCCGAACGCGCGCAGCCACGCAAGCGCGAGACCGGCGCTGATCGCAGGCCACGCGACCGGCAGCGTCACGCGAAAGAAGCGGCTTCCTGCACGATGGCCGAGCGTCGCCGCCACGTCCTCGAACATGGGATCGACGGCGGCGAACGCCGAGCGTGCCGCGATGATGAGAAACGGCGCGGCCACAAACGTCTCGGCCAGCACGATGCCCGCGAACGAGTCGGTCAGCGCGCCGCCGGTCAGTTGTCCGACCCAGCTATAGGGCCCGAGAAGAAACAGCAGCAAGACGCCGCTGGTAAGCGGCGGCAAAGCAAGCGGCAATTGCACGATGAAGCCCAGGAACGCCGCCCGGCGCGACGTGGATCGTGCGAGCAGATAACCGAGCGGTACACCGCCTATCAGGATAACAAGCGACGCGACGCTGGCGCTTCCTGCGGATACCGCGACAGCGGATAACGTCGCGTTCCAGTCGACGCCGTGCCAGTCCGCCGCGCCGACCTGCGGAATGCTGGCCAGAAACGGCGCGCACAAATAGACTGCGAGCAGCGCTGCGAGCCATGACAAAGGGCGCGCCACGGTGTGTTTCATCGAGTGGCGTCGATCACGGCCTGGAGCGACGGCGGCATGGCTTGCGCATTGCCGGTTATGGCGGGCTTGACCACATCCACGCCATGTTCCTTGAGCAGTTCACGTCCTTTCGCGCTCAGCAGGAAGTCGGTGAAACGCGTGGCGCCCGTTGCATTCGGCGCGTCGCTCAGGATGGTCAGCGTGTAGCTTGCCTTCGCCTGCAATTCAGGCGCGGGACGAATGGATGGAATCTTCAGGTCCGAGGTTTCGGTGGAATAGAAGAAGCCGGCGTCGAGTTGTCCGGATTGCAGGCGGCCCACAAGCGTTTCCTCAGGCAGGACCTGATCGGGATTCTCAGCGGCGCCAAGCGTCTTTTCGACGAGATCCGGCTGGTGATAGAGATCGGCCGCCTTCGTCACCATCTCGACCGTGAATGCGCCCTTGGGATCCAGCTTGGGGTCGGTGCGGCCAATCTTGATTCCCTGCTCCTGCAACACCTGGTCCCAACGCTTGGTCTTGAATTCGCCGGCAAACTTGCTGCGCGGGTTATAGCCGATCATCAACGGCGACTCGGCGAAGGTCACGTACCACGCGACATGGTCGCCGTTGGCGGCGCCCATCAAGCCCGTGTTGACCTTCGGGCTTGCGCTGATGAAGACATCGCCGCGACGCAGCTTGCCCTTGATCTCATTGGCGATCTTGTTGGAACCGGCGGCGTAGCCCTGGAAATGCAGCCCGGTTTCCTTCTCGAACGCAGGGCCGACGCTGCGCTCCATCAAGTTGACGAGCGACCCCGCATACAGGACATTCACCACATTGTCGTCCGCTGCCGCGGCGTGCGCGAACAGGGCGGCGGTTGACACTGCAACGGACATCATCACCTTACGGATCATCTGATTCTCCACTTTCTTCTAGGTTGATTGAAGGGTGTCAAGCAGGGCGCTACCTTGCTTGATCGCGCGCATGACAGAGTGCGTGATAAAGGGCGATATATTACGCTGAGACATATGAAATTCGCTAACGCCATCGTCACGGCGCAAGCGCGTTTTACGTGCAAATTGACTCGCGCCAGCCACATCGCCCCGTTAAACTTACGGCTTGCCTGCAGAGGCAACCACAGCACAACGTGCGTCCTTGTGTCGCGCCGTTTATGTCGGCGAGGGACGCCGCAACCGGAGATGAATATGCGTACCAGCGCCCGAAATCAGTTTGTTGGCGAAGTAGTGGATGTAAAACATGGCGCGGTGAACGACGAGATCCTGCTGCGCGCCAAAGACGGCCTGGAGATCGTCTCGGTGATCACGCATGGCAGCGCGACATCGCTTGGACTTGTGGCTGGCAAGGCGGCGTTTGCGCTGGTCAAGGCGTCTTCGGTGATCGTGATGGTCGACGTGGCGAATAGCCAGACGTCCGCGAGAAACAGCTTCGCCGGCACTATCTCGGCCGTGACGCCAGGCGCCGTGAACACCGAAGTCGTGATCACGGTCGCGGGCGGCGCGCAGATCGCGGCGATCGTCACGAACGAGAGCGCTCAACGCCTCGCGCTTGCAACCGGCAAGCTGGCTACGGCGATCTTCAAGGCATCGAGCGTGATCATTGGCGTAGATGACTAAGCGGAATTAATCGGCGGCCGCAAGCGCTTTAGTTCAGGGGAATGATCGCAAGGCTGCCGGCTTCGCCAGCGGCTTTTGCGCGGTCCACCACATAAAGCAGGTGGCGCGTGGGGTCGAGCGCCACGCCGCGCGCATCGGCGAAATCGTTTGCGACCTCGGTCACGGTGCTGTCAGGCGCGATCCGGCATACCGCTGTCACGTTGCATTTTGTGTAGAGCGTTCCGGTTGTATCGATAGCCAACAGATCGGGACCGTTGATCTTGATGACCTGGGTGTGGAGACCGCCCGGCTGTGTGTGATTTAGCAAGCCGGAAAGACTGGTCTTGAGAATCATGTTGTTCGTCTGATCCGAAACAAACACCGCGTCACCCTGCACGACAACGCCCACGGGCTTGGCCAGCCCGGATAACAGGTTGCGTTCGGACGCCGCGTGCGTGGATTCATCATATGTGATCAGACTCATGCCACCTGTTCCCGGCGCGTTGGCATTCTTGACGAACCATGTAGAAAGCAGTTTTCCCGGCCCGATAGCGGCCAGTCCAAGCCTTCGCCGCGCGGGATCCAACCCGGTCAGTGCCGACACGGATTTATCCGCGCCGATTTCAAGCACGGCGCCTGACGTCCCAAACCCGAAGCGTCCGGCCAGTAACGTGCCCTCAGACGAAATGGTTACTTGACTCAAGGCATTCGGTTGCCCCGGGTTTTCCGGAATGACCGCGTACGGTGCAAAGTTCTTGCCATCGGTCGATGCAAGCACGCTGTTGGTTTTGTCGTCGGTGATGAAAATACGGCCATTGACCGGGGCAATGGCAACGCTGTTTGGCCGAGCATCGAGCGCTATCCGTTGAGGAGCGCTGGCGACTTGCGCAGATCCGCAGCCCGCAAGGAATAACGCCGCTGCTGCCGACAAGGCGCAAGAAAAGAGACTCGGGAAACTGACAAAGCGCTTGGGTAAATTTGGAGATGCCATTGTGGTTCTCATTCCGACGGGACCCCTAATATAACGCGTGGTCGCGGGTCCGTTCCCGGACACAAGGCGCATATGCGAGAACCTGTATGGTCAATATGGTCCAGGCAAATGTTGGCGCCGCAGTCTGATGGCGTAATATTCGCGTGGATATAATGCATGTCAGTCGCCTGCAACCGGTCCCTGGAGGGTAAAAAAAATGAGTGATGCCAATGCTCAGGCACTCGTGGTCGAAGACGCCAGGATTGTCATTTCGCTGGAGGGTGATTTCCTGCGTCCCTTGAGCGTCGACCTCGGGGAATTCAGGGACCAGCCTACTGTTGTCTCAGACCCCTTCGACCTTCGCTGCTATACGACCAATCGCTTTATTCGAAGCGTCGATACGTATCGTGGGGTGTTATTAAAGGATCTGATCCTGAAAGCCGGCTTGCGGCCCGAGCCGCCGGGCGAATTCAAGCGGACGGTATTCATGGCAGTGGCGCAGGATGGCTACGTGGTGACTTTCTCGTGGCACGAATTGTTCAATACGCCCGTGGGAGAGCGCGTGATCGTGGCTTACGAATGTGGCGGCCGGACAATTACCAGCGAGGAAGGTGCACCCATATTGTTTTCGGGCGCTGACATTCTTCCTGCTCCGCGTCATGTGAAACGGCTTGCGCGAATCGTAGCCCGTGTTTTGACAGTCTAGGCTACGTAATGAACTTGAGAACAAGCGGAAATTAAGGGCAAGCGCCAGTTGTGGCGCTCGCCTTGAACCATTAATCAGAACTTATGGCGCAAGCCAATACGCACCGCGACCTGATTGTTCGCACCGGTTCCCGAGTTACCGAGGAAACTGGAGCTTGAACCAATTTCTGCCTGCACCGGAACGTTACGGCCGTTGACCGTATTGCTGCCCGACGCCTTCTGATAAACCACAATCCCGTATACGTCGGTACGCTTAGAGAACGCGTAGTCGATCGTGCTGTTGATCTGGTGCCACTTGCCTTCGAAGTTGTCGTCGAGCTTCGAGAACGTATAGCCCAGACCTGCGCTCAATGCCGGCGTAAATGCGTACTTTCCGCCCAGTTCATAGTTGTTCAGCTTCGATTGCGCTCCGGTGATCGGCTCGAAACTGGTGTGCGTCCAGAGACCCCAGACCGTACCGGCGCCAATCATGTATCGTGCGCCAACGCCGAAGGTTTCGAGGTCACGCAAGCCGCCGGTGTTCACGTTCGCGATGCTCACGCTGAACGCAGGTGTCGCGCCGTTCGGGAAGCGGATATTCGTGTACGCCGCGCCAATGCCAAACGGACCTTGCGCATAGTTGACGCCCGCGCTGACCGTGCTCGACGAACCTTGCGTGGTCGTGGTGCCGGCGGTGGTGGTCGGCGAACCTGCGAACGATCCTGCCTGGTTCGAGAAGCCGTACAAGGCGCCGAAGGTCAGGCCAGCGAAATTGGCGCTGCTGAACTTGACCGAGTTGTTGATACGGCTAGACGTGAGCTGGTCCAGGTCGTTGATGTGGTAAGCATAGTTGCCGGCTGGCGTCTGGCCGCCCATTGAATAGCTGCCGCCAAGATAGTCGGTCGAGAACGAATACTGCCGGCCGAGCGTGAACGAGCCCACGTCTTTCTTTGCAATACCTACATAAGCCTGGCGGCCGAACAGCGCACCGCCCTGGCCGAGCGTGCCGTCACCGGAGCTGAAGCCGCTTTCCAAGGTGAAGATGGCTTGCAGGCCGCCACCCAGATCTTCCGCACCGCGCAGGCCCCAGCGGCTGCCTTGAGCGACACCATCGCCATAACGGAACAAATGATCATGTCCCGTCGCCGTCGCAGCATTGCTGACGTAGCTCACGCCCGCGTCGATCAAGCCATATAGCGTCACGCTGCTTTGTGCATGTGCGGCTATCCCGAATGTGCTCAGTACCGCGGCCGCAACAATCTTCTTGTTCATTGTCTTTTCCTGGTTTTGTATTAGGTCGATGCTGCTTAGGTGTGCAGCGATCAGGCTTTCTAGTGCAGGTGTATTTCAATTACGAAATATCGACCGGAATATAGCGATGGGTCAGCAATTGGTAAACGTGATTTTTGAGTTTGTAGGGTTCAAGACACAATCGCTTGACGGCGCGCATGGCGTGGCATACTAGTTGCCCGCGCGGCTTAACTCATGCTTGACGCTCATTAATGGCACCTCTGCATTCAATGCGTACGACTTGCGCCGAATTGCTTGCCGCCTCGGCGAATCCGCATTCTCCAGACACGGTTCTATTTGCAACGCTGCTTGGTGCGCACGAAGAACCGCATTTACTGGGCTTATCGAATGAGCAAAGGTCCTGGCTCTATAGCAGGCATTTCGGCGCAATGACAGCGCCTGCCGCGGATATGCCGATCCACTCCGAAGAACATGCAGCATTCGTCAAAGCGCTTAGCGGTTTTTTGCTAAGTCGAATTGCTGATTCCGCTGATTTAACTGAGGCGCGATGCCTCGTCACGGTCATCGCGCATGCGTGCTTGCGGCCCGATCATTTATGGCGCGATCTGGGATTGAGCGGACGTGATGAAATGACCGCCATGCTGCAACGGTATTTTCCAGTGCTCGTAGCCCGCAATACCGACGGGACACGATGGAAGAAATTTCTCGCGCGAGAACTTGCTTTGTCTTTGGGCGTGCCGCCCCGCCCCGCGCCTGGATGCCCGGGCTGCGAGGATTTTTCATACTGTTTTGGTTCTGGCCCGTAGCACGAACGCTCATGTAGCGGGCCGGTCATGCCTCGCCCTGCCTCGCTCGTGTATGCTTTCGCGCATGGCCAATTCCACGAAAGACCCAACCCGATCCGCGTCCGGTCGACCCGAGGTGCGTTTTCGCATGCGCATTCGCCAGGCGGACGCAGTTGCGATAGGACCGGGAAAAATCGATCTGCTCGAGGCTGTGCGTGAGCATGGCTCCATTTCGGCCGCTGCACGCAGTCTCGGCATGTCTTATCGCCGGGCCTGGCTGCTTATCGATGAATTGAACGGCACGCTGAAGACGCCGGCGACGTCCTCGGAAACCGGCGGGTCGTCGGGTGGTGGGTGCGTGTTGACCCCGGTCGGTGAAAAGATCGTGCGGCTTTATCGCGAGATTGAAGAAGAAGCCGCAAGGAGCTGCTCAACGCAGATTTCCTCGCTGATCCGGATGATGAAGCGCTGACGGACCCTAGCCGTGCTTCAGGCAAAAGCGGGAAGCCGGCGGTTGGGAGGCCGTTTGGAAGTCGTTACGGGAGTCGCTTCGGGAATCCTTTCTGGCGGCGGTTCGCCCCAGGCGCGCCATCAATTCCATAAAACTTGCCACGCTTGCGGTCCGCACCGGATGGTAGTCCACCTGATGGCGATCGCAGACGCGCTTGAGCAGGTTCATGGAATCGTGATCGATGCAATCGACCGGAAATACCACGATATCCGCTCGCGGCAGCGCGGCCGCGAACATGCCCTTTCGGTCTTCTATCCCGCCGTCATGCACGACGAAATCGCCACCCGCCGATTCGACCAGTTGCCTTAGCGCGGCATTCGATCCTGGCCGGCCGCCAACATAAACCACACGCTTGCCTGCCAGATTGTCGAGGTCCGCGCCGCGCGATCCTGCGTCGTCTCCCTGGGCGAGCACGGCGCGCTCCAGTGCGCTGCATTCGGCCTGCACGATGTTGAGCGCCGCAATGGTGTCGTCAAGGCGCGCGCTGAGCGTGCGCGCGTAATTTTGCTCGCTGATCGCCCGTTGTTCCGCGGCTTCGCGCCGGCTCGTGTGGATTGCCAGCTTTTCGTCGCGCGCAACCAGTGCTTCGCGAAGCGCCTGTACTTCGGCTTCCAGACTTCCCTCCGATACATCGGGTGCACGCTGCGCCTTTGCCGACAACTCCGCGAGTTGTTCTGTCAGTTCGCGGATGGTGGCATCGCGCTCGCGGCTCTGTTCGTGCAGCTTGTTTTGCTGGCGCTCGATCTTGTCCTTGAGCGCCGCATTTTCTTCCTCCAGTGCAACCAGCCGGCGAATGTCCGCCCGGTTGGCGGCGCCGACCAGATGCGACAGCATGTGCAAGTCGCCGAACGCGACTTGCCGCACACTCATGATGGCTTGGGGATGCGTCATCAACGCCCAGTAAGCGGGCGGAATGTCGCCGCTCTTGAGCGCTTCTTTCCACAGCGCCAATAACGCTTCGGGACTCTTCGCCACTTCGAAGCGCCGCACTGCGCCCGAATAACGCGTATCGAGTGCTTTCTGCAAGGCCTTCGCGCCCGGACCGCCGTCTATGGCAAGTTCGACCGCCGCGTGATGAATTTCCAGATCGCTTGCGTGCTGCTTGTCGAGATCGGTGAATTTGGGAACGAGCTTCCTCAGTTCGTTCGTGCTAAGGCAAGTTCCGATAATGGAGCAATGCAAATGCGAATCCAGATCGACCAGGCGCGCGCGGCGGTTCGCGCTGCGAAGCTGTGCTTCCGAAGGCGCGCAGCATGCGTCAGCCGACAAGCCTTTGTAAGCGCCTGTACTGCTGCCGGATTCGCTGGAAGGCGTACGAGCAAGGCGGAAAGGGGGAACGGATTGCACATTCACCTCGAATCGATCTGGATTTCAGGCGTCTGGACAAAAATTGACATGATGTCTGTCCAAAGCATGGATATCGAAATATACCATCGAATATAACGGTGCGAATCTGAACGGCCGTGCTGGCGTGACCGTACTGGCAAAAATCAAACGACGCTGGATTGCTGCTAGACAGACGCGCCGCTGTTCACGCGGTCGCGGTAATGCTGCTCGAGCACGTGCTCGACACAAAGGCCGACGAAGGTTGCGTCGAGACGTTGAAAGCTGGCGGCCACGCGCTGCAGGCTTTCGGTCCCGCTTCCCGGCATGATCTGGAAGACCAGGTCGCGTTGCTGTTCAGCCGAGCGCGCCGTTTCTATGGCAAAGCGCAAATCGTCGAGGCGCACAAAGCCGAATGCTTGGGCATGCTCGTAGAGCACCGATAAAAGCTCGCCCAGTGACTGCCCGGTTGTCGCTTCGAGCGAGCGGGCGTCGCCGAGCAAGTCTTCGAGCATCAGTACAAAGCGGGCGACGCTTGCATGAAGGTTCCGGAACGCATCGACAACTTCCCTGATCGCCGCTGTGTGCTCCGGATCGCGCGCAGTATTGAGCGGTGTGATTGCGCCCGACAGACCGTGCGGGATTGATATCGACGCTGCGATGCGAGGTGAGCGTGCCTGTTGCCCGGACATCGGGAACTCCTTGTAGTGCTTTGGATAGCATATGTTTCGTCGAGCCGGAAGAACGATATCCGGCTCGCGAGATAGTACCGTGATATATGGAAGAATATAACGAAAGCGATTTTTATGCCTCGCTTGTTTGTTTCTTGCGGCTTGGGGACGGGGATATCGTTGCTTAAGCCGTCTTCATGATGAAGACGTTTCGAGGTGCGGCGGGCGCAGGGGAAAGTGCGGTGTCTTAATCTAGGAAAAGCGCCGGAAGTTGTCCGGCGCTGCGATGTTTAACAAGCGGGCAAGACCGGGCGTGTCTCGATCGAGCGACGGATCAGCGCTTCGACCTCACGCCGTTCGTCGCCCGCAAGCGGCAAGCGCGGAGGACGGACCGGTTCGGTGCCGAGACCTGCGATTGCTTCCGCCAGCTTGATGTTCTGCACGAGCTTCGTGGAGACATCGAGTGCGAGCATTGGCGCAAACCAACGGTAGATAGTGCGTGCTTCGTCCAGGCGGCCGGCCTTGAGAAGCTTGAAGATGGCTACCGTCTCTTCAGGGAAGGCGCACACGAGTCCGGCAACCCAGCCGTGCGCGCCCATCAGGACGGCTTCCATCGCAAGGTTATCGACGCCGCAAAAGAGGGCATAGCGATCGCCGACTGCGTTGATGAGGTCGGTGAAGCGGCGCACGTCGCCAGCCGACTCCTTGATCGCGACGAACTTCTTTTCGTCGGCGAGTTCGGCGAACATGTCAGGCGTCACGTCCACGCCGTAAGCAAGCGGATTGTTGTAGACCATGATCGGCAGGGGACTGGCGCTTGCGATCACACGATAATGATTCAACGTCTCGCGACGATCCGATATGTAGCGCAAGCCCGGCAAGACCATATACCCGGCTGCGCCATGCTTCACGCCGAGCTCAGCTTGGCGGCATCCGTCGAGCGTGCTGTTCTCGGCGATAGTCAGCAGCACGGGTACCCGTCCCCGTGCTGCATCGACGGCGATATCAAGCACGTCCAGCTTTTCGTCGAGCGACAGCGTGGAGGCTTCCCCAAGCGATCCGCACACGATGATCCCATCCACGCCCGCTGCAATTTGCGCTTCAATGTTCTTCCCAGTCCACGCTTGATCTATGCTGAAATCGGCATTGAACTTCGTTGTTACGGCAGGCATGACGCCTTCCCAGATATGTGCCACGGCAGCGCTCCTGACAATAATGAATTGAAACGAGTCTAAGCATTGCATCAAGGCTCGTCTTGCATCGTGCACGCAGGCAAAGTGCCGATTTCGGCATAATAAAATTCGTTGGCGATCCAATAAAACGCATGCTTCGCAAGGCGCTAAAGAATTCAAGCCAGTCTAATAATTATGCTGAAATCGGCATGGAACGCGCCTAGTGCGACCAAGACGCCGCGCACCCCAATTCCTACGATGACAGCATGAAAACCCTCGAATTCATCGATTCCCATACCGGTGGCGAACCTACGCGCCTGGTCGTATCCGGAGGACCGGAGCTTGGCGCCGGCACGCTGGCCGAGCGCTTCCATACCCTGCGGGAACTACACGACGATTGGCGCACAGGCGTTGTCACGGAGCCGCGCGGTTCCGACGTGTTCGTCGGCGCATTGTTGTGCGAGCCGGATGCTCCCGAGTGCGCGGCAGCGGTCATCTTTTTCAATAACGTCGGTTATCTCGGCATGTGCGGCCATGGGACGATAGGCCTGGTTGTATCGCTCGCATATCTTGGGAAAATTCGGGCTGGATCGCATAGAATCCAGACGCCGGCGGGCGTTGTGGAAGCCACGCTCAATCACGACGGCAGCGTAAGCGTGCGCAATGTCCCCGCGTATAGATTTCACCACGCGCTCACTGTAGATGTTCCGGGTCATGGATCCATAACCGGCGATATTGCATGGGGAGGAAACTGGTTTTTCCTTGCAGCGGACCACGGCCAGGAAATCGCTGCAAGCAACATCGGCAGGCTGACCGTATTTACGAATGCCGTACGCAATGCGCTGCAGGCGCAGAACATTACCGGCGCAAATGGCGCGCTGATCGATCACATCGAACTGTTTGCGGACTCGCCGCGTGAAGGCATCGACAGCCGCAACTTCGTGCTGTGTCCGGGCAGCGCCTACGATCGTTCGCCGTGCGGCACGGGCACGAGCGCAAAAGTCGCGTGTCTGGCGGAAGACGGCAAGCTTGCCGAGGGAGAGATATGGCGGCAGGAAAGCATTATCGGCAGCGTATTCGAAGCGAGTTACCGGCGCACGAACGAGACGAACGACATGGACAAAACGGCGGTGATTCCGGTCATCACGGGCCGCGCGCATATCATGGCGCAAGGCCAGCTGTGTTTCGATGATACCGATCCGTTTGTCCGGGGCATTGCGGCCGCCTGAGGCTACCTGAGCCGCTTGCGGTCAATACCAATTTTGACGCGCGCGAGCCGACTCTATAATCGGTCGCAACGCAGTGTGCTGAAGGCGCCACTCGCGGAAATCGACGACGCCAGCGAGACGCGAATGATCACCACGACAGACCGTCCGGCGCCGCGCGCGCAACAGAACGGGCACATGAGCGGGAGCGGGCAGCCGGGCCTGCATGCCGCGCTGCGGTCTCCCGCGGGCGCGCCCACGCTCGATTCCATGCTGGAGCATTTCAGGCTGCTCGAACCGGTCTTCGACGCGATGCCCGACATCGTGTTCTTCGTGAAAGACAGGGAGGCGCGCTACGCCCTTGTGAACCGTGCGCTCGCTTCGCGCTGTGGCCTGAAAGACAAGTTTGGCTTGTTGGGCAAGACCGCCGAAGAGGTGTTTCCGCAGCGCTTCGGGCGCATCTACACGGCGCAGGACAGGGCGGTCCTGGCGCAGGGCAACGCCATGATCGACCAGCTCGAACTGCATCTCTATCCGGCGCGGCAGCCTGGGTGGTGCATGACATCGAAACAGCCGCTGCATGATGCACATGGCAATGTGGTCGGCCTCGCGGGCATCTCGCGCGACCTGCAAGCGGATGAAAGCACGCACCCCGCATATAGCCGGCTTGCCGCGGTAGTCCAGCATATCCAGTGCAACTTTGTGCAGCCGTTGAACATGCCGCATCTGGCGGCCATGGCGAACATGTCCATTGCGCAACTCGAGCGCTATTTTCACAAGGTGTTTCACCTGACGCCGCGACAGGTGCTGCTCAAGACGAGGCTGGATGCAGCCACGGCGCTGCTCGTCACGCGTGACAAGGTAACGGACGTGGCGGCCTTGTGCGGATACACGGATCACAGCGCATTCACGCGTCAGTTCAAGGCGACTGTGGGTCTCACGCCAACGGAGTATCGCGCGCTGCTTCGCGCACATGGGCCGGTCGGCAAAAGTTCTACATCGGCGCAATCGAATCAATAGGTCTGATTTTTCCCGATGCAAATTGGTGCACCAAAAGTTACCTGCTTGCCCTCGCGCCCCGTACTTCTGAATCTTCGCTGGCGAAAATTGCGCTGGTGAAAACGCTTGTGCAGCAAGCTTTTCGCGGCAGTTGCTCAAGCAATTTCTGTGGTCGGTCTGTTTTTTGCTGTATCGATGCTCGAAAGCAATGAGGCATACTGCGCCCGTTGAAAATCTTGAACCGCGCACCGTTCGACACCGGCGTGCGCGGCTTATAACACGGTGTCGCATGGATCTCGCGCCGTTGTGCTGTGGCAGTCCAATGCCAGCAGTGAGTGAGAAACCGCAGTAGCGACATCGGCACCGGAATCCTGTTTGAGCTGTACGAAAAGATAATGATGAACGAAGTAGCGAGACTGGGGCATGCCCGGATTGTGCTGATTGAGGACGATCTGGAAAGCAGGGAGTCACTGCGTATGTTGCTGGAAGAAGAAGGCGCGGATGTAGTTGCCGTCGCCGATGCCGAAGAGGGCGCGGAGACCGCCATTCGCGTGCTGCCCGATGCAGTGATCTGCGATATCGACCTGCCGGCGATGGATGGCTTCTACCTGATCCAACGTTTGCGGGATCATGAAATACGGGGCAACCTGATTCCATCGGTTGCGATCGCGCTGACCGGCCATGACGGCGAAGAGTACCGGTTGCGAAGTATCGGCGAAGGGTTCCAGCATTTCATGACCAAGCCTGCACATCCCGATGCGCTTGTGACGCTGATTCAGCAATCGCTCAGCGCGCGCGTGTTGTCCTAGCAGCGAATTCTGGCGCGCGACGGGCATTGGCTCACGCGATACGAACCTACGACCGGTCCCGGTTGCGCGCGCGCGTCGCGCCTGTAATGACCGCAATGCCGAGCAGGATCACATCGACGATCAGGATGGTGTGCTGCGTCACGTGCATGGCGACGAGCGCCCACGAAACGCCACCGATCAGGATCAGCCAGCCGGCGAGATAAATTACCAGGGTCATTGAATTGTCCTTTGATTTGCGTGTTGGTATGAATGCTGTAAGCCGGAACTGCGCCCACGCATAAACCGGGCCCAGCCCGGCAACGCACCGTGAAACCGAGGACCGCTCGGTTTGCGTGGCGCCCCGCGCGTGCCGCCGTGTTGTATTCTTTGCGCGTCGCGCCCGGACCTCAACCCTTACGGCCAAGCCTACATGCTTACAGTTCATCACCTCAATAATTCCCGCTCGCAACGCGTGCTCTGGATGCTGGAAGAATTGGGCGTCGAGTACGACATCAAGCGTTATCAACGCGATCCAAAGACCATGCTCGCGCCCCCGGAACTGCGGGCCGTGCATCCGCTTGGCAAGTCCCCTGTCATTACCGACGACGGCCGCACGCTCGCGGAATCGGGCGCCATCCTGGCGTATCTGAACGAGCGTTATGGCGAGGGCCGCTTTGCGCCGCCGCACGGCATCTCGCCCGAGCGGCTGCGCTATGACTACTGGATGCACTACGCCGAAGGTTCTGCCATGCCGCCACTGTTGCTCAAGCTGGTTGCATTGCGCATTGGCAGCGCGCCCATGCCGTTCTTCGTGAAGCCAATAGCGCGCCGGATCGCGCAGACCATGCAGGACAGTTTTATCGATCCGCAGTTGAAGCTGCACTTCGGGTATGTGGAAGGCGAGTTATCGAAGTCCGAATGGTTTGCAGGCGACACGTTCAGCGCCGCCGACGTGCAAATGAGCTTCCCGCTCGAAGCCGCCAGCCAGCGCGCCGGGGCCAAATCCCTGCCGCATGTAGCGGCGTTCCTGCAGCGGATTCATGCACGTCCCGCCTATCAGCGCGCGCTCGAACGCGGCGGCAAATACGACTTCGCGGACTGATACGGCGCACGGTGCGGGGTGCCCGCGCGGCTTGCGTACAATGGCCGCTGATATCCCGACTCCGGCTTGAATCAGGCGGCGCGCGTCACGTGGCAAACGTCCGCCGATGGCCTTGATCAAGCACCCGAACCCCGTATTTAGCGCGAAGGCGAAGCATGGCTCGAATCGTCCCCGACGACTGGAAGAATATGGAAGCGACCGGCGCAGCCGTGCGCGAGCTCGACACGCTCGCGCTGCTTGCCCGGCTTCCCGATGACTACACCGTGTATCACGGCGTGCACTGGACGCGTATCAACGAAGGATTTTCGGTATTCGGCGAAGCGGACTTCGTCGTGGTCGCGCCGTCGGGCCGCGTGCTCGTGATCGAACAAAAAGCCGGGTTCCTGCGCGAGACGCCGGCCGGCCTGATGAAGGTCTACATGCAAAAGGAGCGCAACGTCGCCATTCAATTGGCGCGCACGCTTGAAAACCTGCATCGGCGATTCACGGCGGCGTTTGGCGCCGGCACGTATCGCATCGAGGAATTGCTTTATTGCCCGGACTATACGGTCAAGGATGCATCGATTGCAGGCGTTCCGGAATCGCGGATCGTCGATGCAAGCCGCAAGGCAAAATTGCCGTCAGTCGTCCTCGAGATTCTTCCGCCGGATGAGCCGCGCTTTGAAGCGTCCGCGCGGATTCACCATTTCCTCTCTGACGAACTCGCTCTCACGCCCGATACCAACGCGCTGGTCGGTCAGGCCGACATGCTCGTCACCCGGCTGTCGGGCGGCCTCGCGACATGGGCGCGCCGCCTCGAGTTCGAGCCGTTCAGGTTGCGCGTGATCGGCACGGCCGGCTCGGGCAAGACGCAGCTTGCCGTGCAGGTCATGCGCGACGCGGTAGCGAAAGGCCGCAGCGTGCTCTACGTCTGCTTCAACCGGCCGCTCGCGGATCATATCCGGCTGGTGGCGCCTCCCGAAGCGCGAATTGCAAACTATCACCAACTGAGCGCCGCCGTGACGCGCGACGCGGGTGCGCCGCCCGACTTCAGCCAGCCGAACGTGTTCACCACGCTGGAAGAGCGCTTCGCGAATGTGGATATTGCGGAGCACTGGAAGTTCGACGTGCTGATTGTCGATGAAGGCCAGGATTTTCATGCGGTCTGGGTCGACGCGCTTGCGCGTCTTCTCAAGCCGGACGGCGCGTGGTGGTGGCTCGAAGACCCGATGCAGAATCTCTATTTTCGCGACCCCGTGCCGCTGCCGGGATGGACGACGCTACGCGAGACCACGAATTACCGCAGTCCGCGTGACTTGCTTGCGTACATCCGCCGGATAGTCGGGCGCGAGGTGCGGCTTGACGCAGGCAGTCCGTTCGACGGCTCGGAGGTCAGTTTGTCGACGTATGAAAACGGTCATCCCGACGAAGTGATCGAAGCGACCAAGCGCGCCATCACGCAGGCGCTCGCGCTCGGGTATCGCAAGCAGGATATTGCGGTGCTGTCGTTTCGCGGCAGAGAGGGGTCTGTGCTGACTTCGGTCGAACATCTCGGGCCGCATCGCTTGCGCAGTTTTACCGGGACTTACGATTTGTTCGGGAATCCGGAATATCGTGAAGGCGACGTGCTGCTCGAATCCATCTACAGGTTCAAGGGCCAGTCCGCACCGTGCGTGATCTTTACGGAAGTCGACTTCGACGCCTTCGACGAACAGGTTGCGCGGAAGTTTTTTGTCGGCGCGACGCGCGCGACCATGAAGCTGATCGTGGTGGCGTCCGAACGTGCGGCGCGCGCCTTCGAGGAACAACACTGACGGTAATGAAAAAGTTCGACGTGATCCGTTGCATCTTGTTGCTGCTGGCGCTTGCATGCGCGCCGCTCATGGCGCATGCAGCGCCATTGACGCTGGAAGTCGAGGGGAAGATTGGCCGCACGAATGATCCCGACCATACCGTGTACAGGATCAGCGAGGCCGAGTTCATGAAGTTGCCGATCCACACCATCACGACCTCGACAAGATGGACACCCAAGTCCACGTTTTCAGGTCCCAGGCTCGCCGATATCCTGCAACTCGTGGACGCGCATGCCGAGTGGGTGGAGCTTCGCACGCTCGACGACTACGCTTACACCGTGCGTGTTTCGGAAGCCGAACGCTACGGCGCAATCCTCGCGTACAGCATGAACGGCACGCGTTTGAAGGTCAGCAACTTCGGTCCGTTGTTCCTGATCTACCCACGCGATGCGTACCCGCGCGAACTGACGGGTTCAGTGGCTGACGCGAAGTTCGTATGGCAAATCAAGGCGCTTGTCCTTAAATGATCGGTGCGCCGTTTCGCCGCCTGAAGGTTGCGTTGCTGTTCGCGGCAGCCATTGCACCGCCGCTCGCGGGCGTGGGTTATCTGCTTTACACGGGCTTGCTCGCCAACCAGAGTACGGCGCAACTCGCCTTGCCATACGATGGCTTTTACTGGGACGGCGCGCAATTCCAGATAGCCTATGGCCGCTTTGGCAATCAGGTATTGCTGTTCCGAAGCGGGATTGACGCCAATGTCGATGAGATTCAGCTTCGCTTCGAGATCCTGCAATCGAAGCTTGCCATTGTCACGTCCTCCACGTCGATGCTTGCCGATCGCGAAGCGCTTCGCAACAGGCAGCAGGAAATCCTGCGGCAACTCGACGCCGCGCTTGCATCCATCGAACCGGATATGGATGCATTGAGTACCGACCCGTCACGCACGCTCAGGATCATTGGCGTGTTGCGGCAGAACCAGGATGCCGTGAACGAACTGGCGAACGGACGCCGTGTGGTGGATGTGGCGGAGCGCGACTACATCGTGCGTGATTTCGTTTCCAAGCGCCGTTATCTGTTCGCGGGCGGCATGCTGCTCGCGCTGCTTTCCATGGTCGCCACGGCCATGCTGCTGCTCAACGGGTATCGCCGCTCGCGGCTGATTCATCAGCAACGTGCCGCGCTTGAGGCGCAGCATCAGGCGACGCGTGCCGCACGTGAAGCATCGCAGGCGAAGGACGCGTTTCTCGGCATGATCAGTCATGAACTGCGCACGCCGCTGCACGCCATTGTTTCGTCGGTGGAACTGCTGGAACTGAACCTGCATAGCGAAAGCGACCGCAAGATCATCCAGCGGCTCGAAACCGGCGCGCGCCATCTCGAGGCGCAGATGCGTGACCTCACCGACTTCGCGCGGCTTGGCGCGGGCAAACTGGAATTGCGCCTGACCGTGTTCGATCCAATGGAACTGCTCGATTCCATCGTCGATGCGAACACGCCGGCCGCGAGCGCCAAAGGCCTGGTGCTGCGCGGGCAGTTCGCAGGGGAAGCAGGGCTGATCGAATCGGATCAGCACCGGCTGCGGCAGATCGTGACCAACCTGGTGACGAACGCCATCAAGTACACGGATTCCGGTTCCATCGATGTCCGTTTCGAGCGCACGCTAGAGCGCCTCGACATTTCCGTGGTGGATACGGGCCCTGGCATTGCGCGCGAACAGTTGCCGCTCATCTTCAAGGAATTCACGCAACTGGATTCGTCGACGACCCGCCGTTTCGATGGCGCGGGCATGGGCCTCGCCGTCGTTCGCGGCCTGGTCGAATTGCTGGGCGGCGTGGTGAACGTATCGAGCGACATTGGACAGGGGGCGGCGTTTCGCGTGAGCTTGCCGGCAGCGCCCGTCGCGCATGTGCCCGAACGCGAGCGCGCGCCGGCCGACTTGCCACCGCTAAAAAAGGCGCGCGTGCTGGTGATAGACGACCACAATTCGATTCGCGAGTCGCTCTCGGAAATGCTTGCGCATCTGGGTTATGCAAGCGTGGCGATGAGCGACGTGGACAGCGCGCTCGCGTGGCTGGAGACAAATCAGGTCGACGTGATCCTGGCGGATCTGCACATGCCGGGTAAGGACGGATATTCGTTTGTCAACGAGTACCGGGCGCGGCGCGCTTCCGGCGCGAGTCTGCCGGTCATCGCGGTCAGCGCGTATGCGCCCGATCTCGTGGACCCGAGCGCTGCAATCCTGTTCTTCGATTACCTGCTGAAGCCAGTGCGGTATGAAGTGTTGAAGAGCGCGCTGGCGCGGGCGTTATCGGCGACGCGGCGGATTCATTGAGCGCCGTGCCGCGTCCAGATCAAGCATCACGCTCTCAACAATCGCTTCGAAAGGTCCGCAACGAGAATGGCCATGCGCGCCGGTTTCTCGAAACACGTCACGTTGTAGCGCTGAATTATGTCGCTGATTTCAGATTCGCTGGCCTTGCCGGTGGTCAGTTCGCCCGTCAGCACGAACACGGGTGCATCCGGATTGTCCGAATTGCGCACCGCACGAATCGCTTCCGCCGACGTGTGCGAGCCGAACAGCCAGTCGATGACCACGGCGTCGAAGACTTGCGTTTGCAGTGCTTCGGCAAAACCGTCGAGCCCGTAAAGGGCCACCGCCGCAAAACCGCTGCGCTCAAGATAGTCGTGAAGATTGTCAGCAGAAGTCTGGTCGTCGTCCACGACCGCGATCAGCAGCTTGTCCATGTCCGTGCGGCGCGGCTGGATCTCGATCTTGTGCACGTCATGAGCGGCCTGCAGCAACACGCCTTCGTGCGTGGTCACGAGCCATCGCCCGTTCATGTTCTGCGCGATGAAATCCGGCCGGCTGCCGGGTTCGAGCGCGTCGCCTATCCACGCAACGCACGCAATCTCGGCTGCGCCGAGCTTGAGGACGGCGTCCTGCGCCGTGCCCTCGGTGTCGTCGACGTCGGCATTCTTGGCGTCGAAAAGCTGCAGCGCGGGTTCGTCGAAGGCTTCCGCCACGCGGCGAATCTGCGCGAGCGTCCATGGACTGTTGCCGCGCAGTTTGCGGTGGCCCTGGGAAAAACTCAGGTCGAGAATGCGGCAGAGCTCGGCGGTCTGCTGCCGTTTGCCGATGCCGTGGCGATTCATCAGGTCGCGTACGCGCTGGGCGACGGCGAGGGAATCAGAGGATGAGGTTTCAGTGACCATGCTGCTGCTTACCGGTTAAAGCGCTTGAGGTGTCAAGAGGCTGCGAGGGGGCTATTGTAGGCGCAAGCGCGAGCCTGTTTAAAAAACTCTTGAGCGGATAAATGGGGTAGCCCACATGCTGGCGCGTTTTATTTCGGATGGCGGGAAGGACCTTGAGCCGGGCGGGGGAGCACGCTAAAACATGCAAACGTTGGCGAGGTTTTCGGACTTGCACTTTTGCCGTGCGCCTGGAGCGGTTCCGGTCATGCGGCGCGCCTGGTCGCCCGGGCGTGTGAGCGGCAGGGCACGCATCGTCTCGGCAATAAAACCGGCGTGCATGTACATTCGGAAGCAGCGGCCAAAAACCTTGGTGGCTGCCTAATGCAATGTCGAAAAAACGGGGGCAGGGATGCGCATCACCAAGTCTCTCAGAATGGCGACAAAGTCTGCGACTGCGCTATGCGTGCTGTCAGTACTCTTGCCCACGCTCGCGCATGCCGAGGCGATCGAGGAACAGCTCGACTGCAAATCGTCGGGGCATACGTTTATCAGCGCGCTTCTGGCAAGCGGCGAAATCCAGAGCAAGCCGATGCGCGTCGAGGCCAACTCCGTCAACGCGTTCCGGCCGGCTCACGGCGTCAAGCTCACGGCATACGACTTCAAGGTGTTTGTCGTGCTCGGCTATCAGAAGGACGATCCTCTTTTCGCTCAAGGCAAGGGAACGCCTATCGCGGATTCTGCTTATGGCGTGGTCGTGACAGGACCTTCCGACGACGTCAAGGAACGCGTGCGCCAGTCGGGAAGCAGCGCAATCGTCCGCGAAATAACACCCGTGACGACTGCAATAGTCTGCAAGTCGGAGTGAGGACGGCCCGAGTTCAACCGGTCTCAGGCGGCAGGCGGGTCCAGGCGCCACATGATCAGCGGGCCCACCGCGTGTTGCGTTACCTGCATGCCTACGTCCTGCGCGAAGCGGGCAAGCAGGAACGCATCGGCGTGTTGTGTCAGTCCGGCGAACCCCTGCTGCGGCGAGTCCGGGTTGCGCTTTTGAAGCTGGAACCAGAGTTCGCCGATGTCCCGGCTCAGCGGCACGCTGCGCGCACCTGTTACCCGTGCTCTCAAGGCGAACGCGCGGCTGTCGGCGAGATGTTCATCGAATATGACGATGAGCGGTTGTACGACCGGCTCGTACGGTTGCGACAACGTCAGCGCCCTCGCGGACCATGGCGTTTGCACGCCAGCCGCCGCCAGCGAGCTTGCCGCCAGGAAATCACGCCGCGTGTGTTTCATTGTGCGCGGCCTCCGTTCTTGCCGGGCCAGATTCCCTGTTTCCCCGGAGACAGGACCCCGTTCGGATCGAGCGCATGCTTGATAGTCTCGCTCAGGCGCATCAGCGCATGATTGTTGAAGTCGTACTGCGACGCCGCGAGGTCCATGTATTCCAGATGCGTCCTGTATTGACCATAACCCGCCGCGCCGAAGTCGTTTATCAAGGTTTCGAGCAAGTTGCGCGCGCCAGTGGTTTGCCCGGCGTCGTCGCGATTGAAAATAGCCGCGAAGATGTGATGCATGCTGCGTGCTCCGACGGTGAACCCGCCGTAGTAATCGAAGCCGTATTGCGCCGCCCGGTCCCGCACCATTCGCACCTGCTGCACGGTGTCGTGGCCTACCGGCGGGCACACCGGCGAGAAGTCGATATGCGCGCCCGAGCCGCCGCGCCAGTTGAGCAGGTTGAATGCGTCGAGGTTCGGAATGCCGACCTGGCTGCGGTCCCCGCCGCCTTTCGGTTCGACGCTGGAATCGGTATAGGGCAACTCGATCAGCTGCGCGTCCGCGATGCGTGAAAAACGCTCGTGGATCACATCGCGCCGCGCCTTGACCAGACGCTCGGGACCATACAGGCAAAAGCGCAGGTTCCATCGGCCGATACCGAGCGCCCGCGCCATCTTGTCGATCAGCGCATCCGGCATGGCGCCCGGCCCGTCATACCATTGCTTTCGCGTGGAAACGCCCGCGGCCCAGCGCACGGCGCTTTCGATGACCGCGTTGCTCTGGATGGTTTCGTCGAGTTTGAGCGGGCGCAGTGTTTCCACGATATTTTCCAGATCGGCGTCATGACGGAACATATAGCGGCACAACAGATAGCCTGCCGGACGCGGCATCAGCCACACGCCGATCTTCGTGACGATGCCGAAATTCGATTGCATGAACATGGCGTCATAAGACGGCCCGAAACCGGGTTTGAAGACCTGCCATTCGCGGCTGCCGCTCATTGCGCCCATGCCGGTGCGCACCAGGTCGCCGTTTGCCAGCATCACTTCCATGCCGCATTGCGCCGACGCGTGGTCGCCGTAAGGCGTCGTGCCGAAGCCGCGCTCGAGCGTATTGCCCATCACGCTGCCCCAGCCGGCGGCAGGCGGATCGAGCCAGAGCTTGCTGTCTCTTGCCTTCAGCTCGCGATAAAGATCGTAGTAACTTACGCCCGGTTCGACGAGCGCAAAGCCCAGCGTCTCGTTGATTTCGAGCACGCGGTTCATGCGCTGCATGTCCAGCACGACGCAGCCTTTGAGCCGCGGCGCGGCGCCGCCATAGGCGAAATTGCGTCCGGTCGACACGCTCCACAAAGGCACGCCATACCGGTTCGCCACGTTCAGCACGGCGCGAAGCTGTTCAATGTCCGCCACCAGAACGACAGCCGATGCCTCATGGGCGCGAGTGTCGCCGGGCGGAAAGGGATCGAACGGATCGAGATACGGCTGCGCCGCCCCCTCTCCGGAAAGCACGGCAGCGCGGCCCACGACGGCGGCGAATTCTCCAAGTGCGCGCTGGAAATCGGACTCGGACATTCCCGGCGGACGCGCCGGTCCGCTCATGGCTCCATCAACGTGTTCGACCCGGTTCAATAGCCGCCGCTGCTGCTCGAGCTCGATCCCGAGCCGCCGCCCGTGCCGTCGGTCTGGCATCCGGCGAGCGACATGGCGAGGGAGACGGTCAGGACGGCGAGCAGCATCGAGGCGATGCGTCTGATGTTCATGTGAATTCTCCAAGGGTTGATTAAAACGCGCTGCGTTCCGTGCGCGGCGCTTGAAGTCTTAACGGATGGAGAATTCGATTTATTCCGCGCAGGACTGGAAGAATCGAGCGGCTGGCGAATCGGGAAGCATCCGACGCGTGAGCCGAGTTTGCGGGTCTTGGATCTACCGAGGCAGATAACCCTTGAGCGTTTCGCGGAATTTCTGGATCAGCGGTTCCTTCGAACGCCCGCGCCTGAGGATCAATCCGAATGGCGCCTTGTAGCCAAACGCCGCGGGTTCGAGCGCCCGCAAGCGGCCGTTTTCGACCCAGGCCTGCGCATAATGCTCAGGCAAAAAGCCGATGAACGCGCCGGACAGAATCAGGATCAACTGTCCTTCCATGCTGTCGACCGTCGCCTCGCTGCGCTTGAAGCCGTGGCGTGCAAGCTCGGTCTGGCTCCAGTAAGCGCGGCCGACCATCCGCTGCTGGCTGATGGTTTCGTGCGGGATCTGCTGTTCGTTGAAAAGCGGATGTGTGTTGCTGCAATAGAGCCAATGCTGCTCGCGATAAAGCGCATGGTGAATCAGGCCGTTCATGCGCAGGTGGAACGCGCCGATCGCGAGATCGAGCCGGTTGCCAAGCACACTGAGTTGCAATTCGTAAGGGCTTTGCACATGCAGATGTAAATGCAGCGCGGGATGTTCGCGCGTGAATGCGCCGATTGCTTCGGACAGGGGCAACGCCTTGTCGCTGACGGTCGAATCCAGCACGCCCAACTTGATGCTGCCGCGCAACTCGCCGCGCAAGCCGGCGGCGTAACGCTCAAAACCATCGACTTCGCCCAGCAGCCGCAACGCTTCCTGATGAAACTCCTCGCCCTTGGGCGTCAGGCTGAATCCTCCGCGTCCGCGATGGCACAACACCACGCCGACCAGCGATTCCAGCTGGCTCATATAGGTGCTGATTGCCGATGTGGAGAGATTCAGTTCCTGCTGCGCCGCGGCGAATCCCTGATGCCGCACCACGCAGGCAAAGATGCGCAGCAAGCGTGCTTCAGGCAGAACTGTGGCCACGACGAGCGCTCCGCTAAGACAATAAGAGGTGGACGTGCGCAGCAAGAAACCGTTAAGCAAGAAGGGTTGCGCACCGATACTTTAGAAATACCTGAACTAAATATTTCGTGCCAGCACTTTGTTCGCGTGGCGCATGCCTTCAGAATCGGACGCAGACTATTCGATGAACGAATGCGAGGGATATGCCATGGAAAAGATCTTTCATCAGCCGCTGGGCGGTAACGAGATGCCGCGCTTTGGCGGTATTGCGACCATGCTGCGCTTGCCGCATCTGCAATCGGCCGAAGGACTGGACGCCGCCTTCATAGGCGTGCCGCTCGACATTGGCGCGTCGTTGCGCGCCGGCACACGCTTTGGACCGCGCGGCATTCGCGCGGAGTCGGTGATGATCCGGCCTTACAACATGGCGACGGGCGCGGCGCCCTTCGATTCGCTGTCGGTGGCGGATATTGGCGACGTGCCCATCAACACGTTCAATCTGCTCGACGCGGTGCGGATCATCGAAGAGCATTACAACGTCATTCTCAAGCACGATGTCAAACCGCTCACGCTTGGCGGCGATCACACGATCACGCTGCCGATCCTGCGCGCCCTGCACCGCAAGCACGGCAAGATCGGGCTCGTGCATGTGGACGCCCATGCCGACGTCAATGACCATATGTTCGGCGAGAAGATTGCGCATGGCACGACGTTTCGCCGCGCGGTGGAAGAGGGTTTGCTCGATTGCGAACGCGTGGTGCAGATCGGATTGCGGGCGCAGGGCTATACCGCTGACGATTTCAACTGGAGCCGCAGGCAAGGCTTCCGTGTCGTGCAGGCGGAAGAATGCTGGCATAAATCGCTGGACCCGCTGATGGCCGAAGTGCGGCGCAAGGTGGAAGGCGGCCCGGTGTATCTGAGCTTCGATATCGATGGCATCGATCCCGCGTGGGCACCCGGCACGGGCACGCCGGAAATCGGCGGCCTGACCACCATTCAAGGCATGGAAATCATTCGCGGCTGTCACGGGCTGGACCTGATCGGATGCGATCTGGTGGAAGTGTCGCCGCCTTACGATACGACCGGCAATACGTCGTTGCTTGGCGCCAATCTGCTGTACGAAATGCTGTGCGTGCTGCCGGGCGTCATACGGCGTTAAGCTCGCGTTTCGATGCCCCAAAAAAAGGACCTCACGATGCAGCCCGTCCCGACCTCTCTTTCCGCCGCCGAGCAAAAAGTTCGCGAGGACCTTGCCGCGCTGTATCGGCTGGTGGCGCACTTTCGCATGACCGACATGATCGACACGCACATCACCGCGCGCTTGCCCGTCATGCCCGGCAAGTCCGATGAAAAACCTGCGTTCCTGATCAACCGCTACGGCGTGCTGTTCCATGAAATGCGGGCGTCGGATCTGGTGAAGATCGATTATCAGGGCAAGGTTATCGATGACCGAGCGCGCGACATGCCGGAGCTTTTCCGGGTCAACGCGGCGGGATTCACCATTCACTCGGCGGTGCACATGGCGCGTCACGATCTGGCGTTTGTCGTGCACACGCATACGGCGGCGGGCACGGCCGTATCCGCGCAAGAGCACGGGCTCTTGCCCATCAGCCAGCATGCGCTGAAGTTCTACGGCAAGCTCGGTTACCACGACTACGAAGGCATCGCGCTCGATCTTGGCGAACGGGATCGTCTTGTAGCAGACCTGGGTCCGCATAAGGCGATGATCCTGCGCAACCATGGTCTGCTCGCGGGCGGCGCGACGGCCGCACACGCGTTCCATGAAATCTACTTTCTCGAGCGCGCGTGTCAGGCACAAGTGCAGGCCATGGCAGGCGGCGCGCAATTGCGTTTTCCGCCCGAACATGTGCGCGAGCTCACGGCGCGCCAGTTCGAATCCGAAGGGTCGGACGGCATCACGGAACTTGCATGGCAGGCGGCGCTGCGTCTTATCGCCGATACACAACCCGACTACCGTTCCTGACAACCGCCGCGAGATTCGCGTGACCTGGCTCGCGGTTATCAGCGAACCCTGTTGCCCTTTTCATCGATGATCCGTTCGCCGTCTTCCTTGGCGAACGGACCTTGCTGGGCGACCGAAAGAATCTCCAGCAGTTTTTCCGATGGCCGGCATAGCCGCGTGCCTTCCGGCGTCACCACGAACGGACGATTGATCAGAATGGGATGCGCGAGCATGGCGTCGAGCAATTGCTCGTCGGCAAGCGTTGCATCGGCGAGTTCGAGTTGCACGAACACCGCCTCCTTTTCACGAAGCGCGTCGCGAACGCCAAGCCCCGCGTCCTGAATCAACTTGATCAGTGTGCCGCGATCCGGCGGCGTCTTCAGATATTCGATTATGTTCGGCTCAATACCGGCGTTGCGAATCAGCGCGAGCGTATTGCGCGACGTTCCGCATGACGGGTTGTGGTAAATCGTGACGTCCATGGGTGTGTCTCCGGTATTGCCAGTAATAAAAATGAAAGCATGTGCATTGACGCTGCATACCACGATGCTATGACAATTTGCTCAAGTGAGAGGGGCGATTGCCGTTAAAGCATATGGGCCGACAACCTTATCCGGCTCCGGTTTGCGCGTTGCCATCCACATGCGCCGCCGCTTGAATAACGGTGTTGAGACAAGTGAGACATGAACATACTTTCTACGATCAAGGGGCGCCTCGGGATCGCCATGGCCTTTCTGGGCGTGTTGCTGGTGATAATCGGCGGCCTGGGCCTGTGGGGCATGAACCGCGGCAACGAGACCACGCGCGGCCTTTTCACCAACGAAATGCCCAGCGCGGTAGCGGCCGGCAATGCGGAGATGTTCACGGCGCGCGAGCGGCTGAGTTTCGACCGCGCGGCCTTGCTGGTTGGCAAGCCGGCTGCGGCGGAGACGGCGATCGGACGCGGCGCATTGATGCGCGATCGTGCGAACAAGGAATGGGCGCGTTACGCCGCGCTGCCGCAGGGACCCGGCGAGCACGAGATGGCTGAGGCGTTCCAGGCGAAGCGGCTCGAACTTCAAAAAATGCTCGACGATGGTTATGCGAACGTGCGCGCGAACGACGCCGAAAAGATCGTTGCATCGGCGGAAGCCATGCAGGTCAAGTTCAACGAAATGGCGGCCATTGGCGAGTCGCTGCGCAAGTACCAGTTCGATTCTGCGAAGAGCGACTTCGAACTCTCGCAGCAGAAGTTCAGCGAATTCCAGACCATCAGCGTGGTGGCGATCATTATCGGGCTGATTGCGGCAGCGTTTTCGTGGCTGTCGTTGCGCCGCGCCATCGGACGTCCGCTTGACGAAGCGCTCGCTCAATTCGACGCTATCGCTTCCGGCGACCTGCGCCGCGAACTGGTCGTGACATCGCGTGACGAGATGGGCCAGTTGCTCACCGGCCTGGCGAAGATGCAGGCAAGCCTGATCGATACCGTGCGCACGGTGCGCTCGGGCAGCGAGTCGATTGCGTCGGCGACCAAGCAGATCGCGGCGGGCAATATCGATCTGTCGTCGCGCACGGAAGAGCAGGCGTCGGCGCTGCAGCAAACCGCGTCGAGCATGGACGAACTGACGGGGACGGTGAAGCAGAACGCGGAGAATGCGCGTCAGGCAAGTTCGCTCGCCGCGAATGCGTCGGAGATTGCGAACAAGGGCAGCACGGTGGTCTCGCAAGTCGTGGATACCATGGGCGACATCAACCAGAGTTCCACGAAGATCGCGGACATTATCACGATCATCGAAGGCATTGCGTTCCAGACCAACATCCTGGCGTTGAACGCAGCCGTGGAAGCCGCGCGGGCCGGCGAGCAGGGCCGGGGCTTCGCGGTCGTGGCCGCCGAGGTTCGCAGCCTGGCGCAGCGCTCGTCCGGGGCCGCCAAGGAGATCAAGGAACTGATCAACACGTCGGTGGCGCGCGTGCAGACGGGTACAACGCTGGTGGGCGACGCCGGCCGCACGATGTCCGAAATCATCGGCGCCGTGCAGCGTGTGACCGACATCATGGGCGAGATAGCAGCGGCATCGCACGAGCAAAGCAGCGGGATTGAGCAAGTCGCGCTGGCCGTGACGCAGATGGACGAAGTGACGCAGCAAAACGCGGCGCTGGTGGAAGAGGCGGCTGCTGCCGCGCAGTCGCTGGAAGATCAGGCGGGCGCGTTGAAAGCGGCGGTGGCGGTATTTCAGTTGAACGATGGTGGTGCGGAATTTGTGAAGCCCGCGGCGAAACCCGCTCGTGCAGCGGCGCTCGCGCAGACGACCCGCGCGGTTGCAAGCGAACGGCTTGCCCGGTTGAAAACGCCGCTCGTGGGCGTCGAGAAGGCGAAGCCCGTCGCATTGGCAGGCGCCGCCGACTGGGAAGCGTTTTAACGGGCAGGGCGCTGGTTGCGCTGCGCGCCTGAGCGCGCCGCTGCTGCAACAATGTTCAGCGGCGTTTCCCGGCACGCGTTGTCCCACACGTTCAGATATCGGAGCGACGCCATCTCCGGCTGAAGGTGCAGATGCTCGAACCAGCGCTTCACGAGCTTTTCTTTATCGTTGAGAACCGGCGCTAGCGCATCCGCGAAACACGCGGCCGCTTCCCTGAAGCCGAGGCGGTCGAGCACTGTCACCGCTTCGCGCCGCGTCGCGCTGTCCGGCAGAACATGTTCAATGAACGCCCAGTTCACCAGCGCGCCTGGTCGGCAATCGGCTTCGTGCGATGCAGTGACGGCGAGCGTGCCCCAAACCTGTCTTATCGCGCGCTCCCAATGTGCCAGGCGTTCAGGACGCCGACACAATTCTTCAGGCACGATCACGAGATGCTCCATGCAGTTGTCGTGATACGTCACGGCTGAACTCACGCACGGATTCCATCGTACGTACGCTTTGTTGTCGACCAGAAGCGGGATTCCTTCAAGCAGGAAGCGGCGCACGTGAAACAGTTCGTGCAGCACGGAGCCATCCGGAAACCAGTCCGGGTCCGGGATGACAATGCGCGCGCCCGATTGATCCACTTCGCACTCCAGTCCGCCGGGTTCGTCGGCGGCGCGGCGTGGCAAGTGCTGGCTCACCTTCACAATGATCTCGAAGCCAAGCGCGTATTCAAGGTCTTCGGCCAGCGCGCGAACATCGGGGGCGAGACGGTTCAGATACGCTTTCTGCATGAGAATTGGGCCCGGTGCGTCGAGTGTTGTCTGGGCAGGCACCCGGAATGGACGCTGTAGAGACTGTACGCCCACGCGCGCCGTTTGAGCAGCCGTTGCGGCGCTCAGGTGCTCATGCAGCGAAACGCCAGGCTGATGCGCGGACCTGCGACTTCCGCCATCTTCGGGATGCCGTGATTGTGCGTGAATTGCGATGCATGACTCATCGCGACGACGCTGCCTGCGTGCAGATCCACATTGAGCGTGCGCCCTTTGCCCGATTTTGCGCGGACCGTCATGCGGCGCGTTGCGCCCAGCGAAAGAATGGCGATGGGCGCTTTCGGCACAAGTTCCTGGGTGTGATCGTTATGCGGCGCGACGCTGTCATTGCCATCGCGATACAGGTTCAGTCCCACGCTGTTGAACGCCGCGCCGGTCGCCACGCTGACCGCAGCCGCCGCCTCTTGCAGTGGCTCGGGCAAGTCCGCGGCTCCGAGCGAAAAATGCGCCGTCAGGCGTGGTACATCGACTTCGCGCTCGTACATCATGCGGCGCTGGTTGCTCCAGATCACGCCGCCGAGCACTTGCTCGAACCACGCTTGCGCCGTGGCGGCCGGGACCACATCCGGGAGATAGCGGATCCCGCACTCGGCGTCAGTGATGAGATCGAGCGGCGCGGGATCGAACAGATCGCTTTGATACACGATGTTTCCTCAATCGGCGGCGAACGGCAGTTCGCCTTGAACGGGCGCCGGCCCGGCGATATACGACCCCGCCGGCACCAGCGCCGTCACGCGCACGCCCAGGAGCCGCAGGCGCCGGTCGAGCGGCACGCGCCGCAGGCATTCGGTGGCGGCGCGGCGGATTTCGGTGGCGTCGGCCGTGGGCGCGGGCACAGTCAGGTCGCGCGTGACCGTGCTGAAGTCGTTGTAGCGCAGCTTGATCCCGACCGTGCGCCCTTCGTAGCCCTTGCGCCGCAAGTCGTCCGCAACGCGCGTGCACAAATCCGTGAAAGCCGCCGATAACGCGCTGCGATCCTGGCGCGGATGCAGGTCGCGCTCGAACGTGGTTTCGCGGCTCATTGACTTCGGCTCGGAACTGACCACGACGGGCCGCTCGTCGGCACCTTGCGCCACTTCCACGAGCCACGCCGAATAGCTGCGCCCGAACGTTGCCTGAAGCAGTTGCGGATCGGCGCGCGCGAGATCGCCGACGGTTTCTATGCCTATAGCCGCCAGCTTTTCGGTCGCCTTCGGCCCGATGCCGTTGACCTTGCGCACCGCCAGCGGCCAGATCCGCAGCGGGATGTCGGCGGCGGTGAGAATGGTCAGGCCATCCGGCTTGTCCAGTTCGGAGCCGATTTTCGCCAGCAGCTTGTTCGGTGCGACGCTGATCGAACACGACAGGGCGGTCGCGTCGCGCACGGCCTGCTTGATGCGTGTGGCGATCTCCGCCGGATCTCCCGGCAGGGCGGTGAGATCGATATAAATCTCGTCGATACCGCGGTTCTCGATTTGCGTGGTGAACGTGGCGACGGCCGCCTTGAAAAGCCGCGAATAATGCCGATACGAGTCGAAATCGGTGGGCAGCAGGATGGCGTCCGGCGCGAGTTGCGCCGCTTTCATCATGCCCATGGCCGAGAACACGCCGAGCGCGCGCGCTTCGTAGGTCGAGGTCGTCACCACGCCCCGGCCGGCGTAATTGCGCAGCCTGACGAAACGGCGGGAGCCGTCGGGCAGGGTTTCGGGCGTGGCGTTCTTTCCGCCGCCGATTACCACGGGCTGGCCACGCAGTTCGGGATAGCGCAGGAGTTCGACCGACGCATAGAACGCGTCCATGTCGAGATGCGCAATACGGCGCGTGGTCATGGCGGCGCCCCGCGTGCACCGATTTTTCCGCCAGGATCGGACATGGCATCAATAACTGTATGGATGTACAGTATTTTACATCGAAAACTGGATTGCGCTAATCAGGCTGCAATGGCGTACCAATTGGCGCGGGTTTTGCGCCATGATCGTTCAACTCTCACACCTGTAGCGAGGCAAGCATGGTCGACACGTGGCTCTTCCAGATCAGGATCACCGCCTCACCCGAACTGGCCGGAACCGTGCGCGACGATCCGCAGCGCATGCCGCCGGAACTGGACGAGGTGCTGCTGCGGCATGGCGCCACCCTTGTATGCCAGTTCGATGCATTTGCCGGCTATGTGGCCGAGGCGGAAAAATCGGGCGCCGATAAATATCCGCTGTACCAATGGACGCGGGACACGATTGAGAATCCCGAGAAAAAAGCCAGATATCTGCGCTCGTTCACGGCGTACGTCAACGGTGAGGATGTCTATGCCAGGGACATTGCAGACACGCTGCAATCGGAATTGTCGGCGCTCGCGGGCACGGTTGGCATAGAGCGCGTCGTCAAGTTCGACACCAATCCGGCGAACAATCCGCAGCCGCCCGCTACCGTTGAGCCGCATTCGCCGCGGCCCCCGGCGTCCATCGATAAACAATGATGCTCGACTCGTTGTAGTTATCCTTGGTGACGACGTACTCGCCGGTCGAGCGCAGATACGCGCGCAAGCCATACATGGAATCCACGTCGTTGCCCACGTCCACATTCCCGGGATTGCTGTTGGTGAACGTGATGTCGAGGCTGCCCGTCGCGAGATTGAATGCGTCGATGTTCGGCGCCGTGTGCACATATCCGACGAACAGATAATTGCCTGCGGCGGCGATCGATTTCGGATTGGCGCTCGTGAGATTGATCACCGGATTCGGCGCTGTTTGATTGCCCGCGCGCCAGCCGTGATACACCTCGACGCGCGTTCCTATGGACGTCCAGTCCGTGCTGCCGATAATGCCTTGCGCGAGGATCATGGTGTCGCTGCCAGCAAGATAGATGATCCGCGTCAGAGGCAGGATGGACCTCGGCGTGGCGTACGCGAAGCCGGGACCCCACGAGGGTTTGCCGTTGGCGTCGAATCCGGTCAGCGGATAGTAGTAAATGCGGTTTGTCCTGTCCGGACCCGCCCAGATGTTCGCGTTGCTGTCGAGGGAGAATCCGCCCGTGATCAGCGTGCTCGTGTTGAACAGCGCGCCCGGCAGTGATCCGTCCGGAATCGCGATGTAACCGTTGGCCGTATTGAAGTGATAGAAATTGAACACGCCCGGGTTCTGGCCGGCCGCGACCATCACGCGGTTCGCGCCGACCGTGGCGACTTGCGCGAAGTGCTGGCCGCGTTGGGTATCGTTGATGTCGATTCGCGGATCGGACGGAAAGTCGAACGGATTCACCGTGTTCGCAACGAACGTGCCCCCGGCAGTGCCGGTATAGACGTTGAAGCCGCCATAGAAGTACGCGCCGTCCGTGCCCGGGTCTGGCTCGCCGTTGCCTTCGAAGTTGAGCGACTGAAGTCTCCATCGAAGGATGCTTGAAGTGTCGTAGACGTAGATGTCTGTGTTGCCGTTGCGTGCGAGGTCCCAGGTACCGCCCCAGGGATTGCTGAGCACGTAGAGATTGCCGGCCGCGTCCTTGCCGATACCCACCACGCGCGTGAAACGCCGGTCGCCGACCTGCCCCTTGATGCCCGACGTGGTGTCGAGATAACCGCCCTGAATGCCGAACGTGCCGACCTGGGCGGGTGCGCCCGCGGTCTGGTAGAGCTTGATGTTCATGTCGGGCCCTTGATCGCCGACCATGAGCTGCCCGTTGGTGGCATCGAAAAACAATGCGGACGGACGCGATGTAGCGGGCATCTGGATTGTGTTCAACGCAGCGCCGTCCGGACTGAATTCCACGATGGCGCCCGCATCTTTCTGCGCGACCCAGAGGTTGCCGGCGTTATCGAGGGCGAGCGCGCCGGGGCCTGTCACGTTGATGTCGCGTTGCCAGACGCCGTCGGTCGTGAAGACGCGCACACGATTTCCCGGAAAGTCGCTCGCGTAGAGCAGGGAACCGGCGGTGGCGAGTCCGGTGATGACATCGGCGCGCGTTTCGGTCGTGGTCGCGCTGACGGCGATTACAAAATCGCGGGTCTTGGTGGCGCGGTTGTATCGGCCCACGAGTCCGCTGCCCTTGTTCCTGTCGTATTGCATGGCGGCGAAGATCGAGGTTGCATTGCCCGTAATGGCGCTGCCCTGGAACTCGTTGTGAATGCCGATGGAACCCGCGCTCTTGCGGTTCTGGTAGATCGCGATTCCGCCTTCGTTTTCATCCCAGAGCGACGCCGTGTAGATGACGCCTTCGGGCGCTATCCACATCGAGCGGGCGCCGTTGCCCACGTAAGTGGAACTCGTTCCATACGTGTTTGCCAGCCAGTCCGTGGTGTATTGCGCCTGAATGGGACTTGCAATCGCAGCAAACAGCGCACTGGCTGCAAACAGATTGCGGATGCGTTTAATGACCATGAGCGATGTTCTCCGGGACGTGTCGGGTGGCGGGGGCTAAAGGCGCGTAGTGCGCCCGGGTGCCTTGGGCGGCGTCTGGCGAAGGCGTTGTGATCAAGGCGAGTGATGCAGAAACCGCGATCACGCTATGGCTGATCGTACGGGGAAAATATTGGAAAGCGCCGCGGATAAAAATCAAAAATAAATGGCGCGCTTTTATTTGAGGCTATCGGCGCAAGGGAATACAGGAAATCTTTCCATTTGCAGAGCCGATGCAGGTAATTAGGTAACACTTATCAGGTAATACTTAGTCAACCTAATTGCGATCGTATGACTGGATGCTTACGAAGCAAACACCGTTGCCGGTACGAACACAAAGCCTTCCATCAATCGGCGCGCGCTTCGGCTCATGATGGCTTTTGTCACGACCCAGTCATTGTTTATCTGCACGGTTTCAGCGCCGACCGCAAGGCTGCCCGACGGATGCCCAAAGCGAATCGCACCTTTTGAATCTGGCACGAGCCGGTTGACCAGCGTACCGGGGATCGCAGCCGCGACCGCTATGGCGACTGCGCCCGTTCCGGTCATTGCGTGGTGAAGCTTGCCCATCGAAAAAATGCGCGCGTTGATATCGAGCGTTGCGGCTTTGACCTGCTTGCCGCTCGACGCCACGTAATCGCTCGGCTTGGCAACGAACGCGAGCTTGGGCGTATGCGGCCTCGACTGCGTGGCTTCGTCAGGCGTTTTCGCGAGACCCATCCGGACCGCCGCATGCGCGCGAATCGCTTCGGCCTTTTGAAGCAACGCGCTGTTGCCGTTCACGTCCCGCTGCAACTCGGCTCCGTTGAGCTGCAGGCTCGCTGCATCGATGAAAATGGCCGGGTTGCCGGCGTTGATCATCGTCATCTCGACCGGCCCGACGCCCGGCACTTCCAGCACGTCCAGTGCGTTTCCGGTCGGGAACATGCCGCCATTCGAATGCTCGCTGTCGCCCGCCGGGTCCAGAAATTCGATCCGGATTTCCGCCGCTGGAAAAGCGACGCCATCGAGTTCGAAATCGCCTTCTTCCATTACTTCGCCGTCCCGCATGGGGACGTGGGCGATGATCCTCGCGTTGATGTTGGCTTGCCAGATCCGGACGATGGCGAGTCCGTCGCGCGGGGCGTCGACGAGACCCTGCGCGATGGCAAAAGGACCGACCGCCGAGGTCAGGTTGCCGCAATTGCCGGACCAGTCGATCACGGGTTGATCGATGGCGACCTGCCCGAAGCGATAGTCCACGTCGCAATCGCCGCGCGACGACGGCCCGATGATCACGACCTTGCTTGTGCTGGAGGTGGCGCCGCCCATGCCGTCGATATGCTGGGCGTAGGGATCGGGACTGCCGATCACGCGCATGAGGACGCGCTCGCGCAAGGCCGCGTCTTCAGGCAGCCAGTCGTGACGAAAAAATACGCCTTTGCTCGTGCCGCCACGCATGTAGACAGCGGGGATTTTTGTTTGCGCCAAGATGAGTCTCCGGTAAGCGGGATGCGGTGCGTGCCCTTGCGCTTATTTTGAAGCCTTAATTGTTTTCATGTTCTCACGCCGCGACTTCCTGCCCTCGCGGAACAACCGAACTCAGCCACTCCGACAGCGCCACGAATGGCTCGTCATGCGCAATTTCATCGGGCGCAACGAGGTAATAGCCGGATTCGCCAGTCATCGGTTTATCGAGCGGCACGACCAGCCTTCCCGACGACAATTCGTCCGCGAGCAGGATTTCCGGCAACAACGCCACGCCCAAGCCAGCTTGCGCCGCGCTCGTGAGCATGGTGAACAGTTCGTAACGTGCGCCACGCACCGCGCGCACATCGTGTTCAAGCCCGTTCAGGCGAAACCATGTGCGCCACGCGTCCGGTCTCGTCGATAAATGCAGCAGCGGCAATTCAGTCAGTTGATCAAGCGATACCGGTGCGGCGGCCGGCAGCAATGACGGATTGCACACAGGCACGACCTTGCCTTCGCGAAACAGCAGCTTGCCTTGCGTGCCGGGCCATACGGAGTCGCCAAAGTACAGCGCGGCGTCGAACGGGGAATCGCTGAAGAGAAACGGTTCGGTACGGATCGACAGGTTCACCGTGATATCCGGGCGCCGCGCGCGAAATTGCGGCAGACGCGGAATCAGCCATTGGCTCGCGAGCGTCGGAACCACCGCAATTTCAAGAATCCGCCCGACACCGCGCTGCGCCATCAGTTCGAGTGTGTCACGTTCGATCCGGTCGAGATTCTTGCGCACGAGCGCCGCGTACTGCCGCCCGTGCGTGGTCAGCACAATGCGCTTCTTGATCCGCAGGAACAAGGCGACGCCCAACCGGCTCTCCAGCGACGCCACTTGCCTGCACACCGCGCTCTGCGTAAGTGAAAGTTCGTTGGCGGCGCGCGTGAAGCTCTCGTGGCGCGCGGCTGCCTCGAAAATCTGCAACGCGACCAGGTTGGGGATGCCCTTTCTCATGTTTTTTTAGTTGCCTCACTAAGGCGATAAAAAGCCCAGTTAGTGCGTTTTTGGAACCAAGTCATGAGTTTATATCAATTGCATGGCTTTTTGACGCGGCTCAGAATCGACCGCTATTGATCGCGCACCGCGCCCGATCAAGCTTTGAGGCATGTGCATTGCCCGACCAGCAGGAACTCCAGAAAATGAATCCGAACCTCGCCGCATTGCTCGCCACTGTTGTTCCCGAAGCGGAAATTGCCGGGTTAGTGCAATTGATGAACTTGCCCGCTGCAATCAACATTTTCACACCGGGAGCGGTTACGCGGGCTGAACTGGCGCAGGCAATGAACATGGCGCTGTTCGCCGGCTTGCTCGAGCGTGTGCCGAGTGGCCGTGCCTACACGGCCGACTTGCAGCACACCCAAACGCGCGTGCAGTTCGACCACGGCGCGCTGCGCACGGTGCGGTGGAGCGAATCTGGCGCGTTGCCGCCCGGAGAAGCCGCGTTCACGCGAATTCTGCGGCCGCTCGGCTTCGTCCTGAACGGCACGTATCCGCTCGATCGGATCAAGATGACGGGGCGTTCGTACAAGCACCTCGATGCTCCTGATGACATCGCCCAGTATTTCGTCAGCGAACTGCACCCGGAGCGTTTCAGCCCGGAATTCCAGCAGGCGGTGACACGCGTGATCGGCGCAAGCGTGGACCCGCTGACACCGCAAGCGGTGGCGTCGCTGGCGGAACTCGAGCGCGATGGCGCGCTGCCGCTCGCCATGGCGTGTGAGCTGTTGCCGGTCATCGTGCATTGTTTCGAGCGCCAGCACGCGGTTGCGCATCTTGCCGACTATGAGATGCTGCGCGCGGAATCGGCGGAAATGGCGTGGATCGCGACCGAAGGCAACGCGTTCAATCACGCAACGGACCGCGTGGACGACGTCTTCGCGGTTGCCGATGCCCAGCGCGCGCTCGGCCGTCCGATCAAGGATTCGGTGGAAGTCTCGAAGTCGGGCCGCGTGCGCCAGACGGCGTTCCGCGCGGATCCGGTGCGCCGTTCTTTTATCGATGCAACCGGCGCCCGGATCGAGCGCGACGTGCCCGGTTCCTTCTATGAATTCATCAGCCGCGATACGGTTCTGGACGATGCGACCGGCCGCAGCGTGCTCGATCTCGGTTTCGATGCCGGCAACGCGACCGGCATCTTCAAGATGACGGCGGCGGCGTGACGGCGAGCCTGAATCCGGACGCGAACTCCACACCCGATCCTTACGATTTCACGGAGCCGTTCAAGGCGCCGCGAGGTTCGGCGATCCGCGAGCTGTTCAAGTATCTGAGCCGGCCGGGAATGATTTCGTTCGCGGGCGGATATCCGTCGAAGGATCTGTTCGACCGCGCGGGAATCGGGCACGCGATGGACGCGGCGTATCGCTCGGACCCGGTTGCATGTCTGCAATATGGCGACACCGCCGGCGCACCCGCCTTGCGCCGCGCGATCGTGCGTTTGATGAACGAACGCGGCGTGAATCGCGACATCGACGATCTGATTGTGACCACAGGCTCGCAGCAAGGGCTCGATTTGTTGATCAAGATACTCGTTGCACCGGGCGACGCGGTGCTGATCGAAGAGCCGGCGTATCCGGCAGCGATCCAGGCACTGCGTCTCGCCGGCGCGCAATTGATCGCGGTGCGCACGGACGCGCACGGTATCGACGTCGATGCGCTTAGCGAACAACTCGAAGCGCTCGATCCCGCCGCGCGCCCGAAGCTGCTCTACACCGTTCCGACCTTCGCGAACCCGACTGGCGCGACGTTGACCACTGCGCGCCGCGAGGCGCTCGCCCGGCTTGCGATGCGGTTTCGCTTCGTGCTGGTCGAAGACGATCCCTACGGCGAACTGCGGTTTTCCGGCGAGCCGGTCAAGCCGGTCATCGCACTCGCCGATACCATTCCCGGCGCGAGCGACTGGGTCGTGTATTTCGGCAGTCTTTCGAAGATCGTTGCGCCCGGCTTGCGCATTGGCTGGTCGATTGCGCCGCCTGCCATCACGCGCCGCATGCTGGTCGCCAAGCAGACGAGCGATCTCTGCACGTCGCCGCTCGCACAGGAAACAGCGCGGTTTTATCTGGAAAGCGGAAGGCTGGCGGAGCATGTGCCGGTTATCGTGCAGGCTTATAAAAAGCGCTACGAGGCGCTGTCGAGCGCGTTGCGCCAGTTTGTTCCCGATGACATCGAGCACGTCGTGCCGCAAGGCGGCATGTTCGTGTGGGCGCGGCTGAAGGGCGGACGCAACGCCGCCGAGCTTCTCAAGCGCGCAATCGAGCAGAACGTGATCTACGTGCCGGGTCCGGCCTTTTACGTGCATGGCGCCGATGAATCCAGCATGCGCCTGTCGTTTGCCGCCGCAACGGGTGCGGCTGAAGTGTTCGAGGGCGTGCGCCGCCTCAAGCTCGCGCTGGTAAGCCGCTGACCATTTGCGTCTCGCCATATGAACGGAAACGCGTTCTAATTGGGTGAGGCTTAAGCACTGGATCAAACCGGTTTAACCGTATTTAGCAGATTTTTCTGGCCTTGAAACTCTGTGCCATTGTGTATGTATCGACATGCTGGCGCAGGTTTCAAAAGGGCATTGACGCGGTGGCGACACGCCGCGCGCAACGCCCGCCGCAGCAACCCGACTTGGAGAGGAAGTGATGGAACTGAACGATATTTTCGGCGCGCTCGGCGTGGACCTAGGCCGATGGAAGGGCGACGCCCTCGTGGCGCGCTCGCCGCTAGACGGTGCAACGCTCGCCAAGCTCGCTGTCGACAACCCCGGCAGTGCCGCCCGCAAGATCGACGCGGCCCACGCGGCGTTCCTCAAGTGGCGCACCGTACCCGCGCCCCAGCGCGGCGAACTCGTGCGCGTGTTCGGCAACGTGCTGCGTGAGCACAAGGCGGCGTTGGGCAGTCTCGTCACGCTGGAAGCCGGCAAGATCACGTCAGAGGGCCTGGGCGAAGTGCAGGAAATGATCGATATCTGCGACTTCGCCGTGGGCCTGTCGCGGCAGCTTTACGGCCTGACCATCGCGTCCGAGCGCCCGGGCCACCGGATGATGGAAACATGGCATCCGCTTGGCGTGGTCGGCGTGATCTCGGCGTTCAACTTCCCGGTTGCCGTGTGGTCGTGGAACGCGGCGCTGGCGTTTGTCTGCGGCGATTCGGTGGTCTGGAAACCATCGGAGAAAACGCCGCTGACGGCGATCGCATGTCATGCGCTTTTCGAAAAAGCCCTCCGCGAATTCGATAAAACCCACCCTGGCGTTGCACCTGAAGGCCTGAGCCAGTTGTTGCTCGGCGAGCGCGATATCGGCCAGGCGCTGACCGAGTCTGCGAAGGTGCCGCTCGTCAGCGCGACCGGCAGCGTGCGCATGGGCATGGAAGTGGCGCAAGTGCTGGCGAAGCGCCTGGGCCGCAGCATCCTGGAACTTGGCGGCAATAACGCGGTGATCGTGGCGCCCAGCGCCGACCTGGATCTCGTCGTGCGCGGCGTGACGTTCTCGGCGGTCGGCACGGCAGGCCAGCGTTGCACGACGCTGCGTCGTCTGGTGGTTCACAGCAGCGTGGTCGACACGTTGTTGCCGCGTCTGGAGAAAGCGTTTGCGTCGGTGAGGGTGGGCAGTCCGCTGGAAAGCGATACGCTCGTGGGTCCGCTGATCGACCGTGCCGCATTCGATGCAATGCAAAAAGCGCTGCGCGATGCACGTGAGCAAGGCGGCGACGTGAAGGGCGGCGAGCGCGTGGAAGTGGGCGGCCACGCCGATGCGTATTACGTGCGTCCGGCGTTCGTGCGCATGCCGGAGCAGACGGCGGTGGTCGAACGCGAGACGTTTGCGCCGATCCTGTACGTGATGACCTACGACGATTTCGCCGACGCGCTGCAGTTGCAGAACGGCGTGCCGCAGGGTTTGTCGTCGGCGATCTTCACCAACGACATTCGGGAAGCCGAACAATTCATGTCGGCGGCGGGCAGCGATTGCGGCATCGTGAACGTGAACATTGGCACGAGCGGCGCGGAAATTGGCGGCGCGTTCGGCGGTGAAAAGGAAACGGGCGGCGGCCGCGAATCGGGTTCCGATGCGTGGAAAAGCTACATGCGCCGCGCGACCAACACGATCAACTACAGCCGCGAATTGCCGCTGGCGCAAGGCGTCAGGTTCGACGTCTGATCACTCCGGTTTGGCGGCAAGCGCTTCGGACATTGCATCGGCGAGCGGCTGTTCGCCGTTGCTCCGCAATCCGTCTATGGCGCCCTGAAGATCGCGCCGCTCCTTGTTCTGGCCCAGCTTCGATTTGCCGACAAGCCGCGTAATCCCGATTTCGATACCCACGATCGCCTGCAGCATCGCATCGATATAATCGCGCGCCGAATCGCCCATTTTCCAGGGCTTTTCCTCGCCGGCTTCATGCACTTTCGTGAGCCGCCCGACGAGTCCGCGAAGGAACTTCTCGTCGTCGCGGATCGTGATC
Organism: Caballeronia sp. DA-9; assembly: GCF_051615025.1. Classification (NCBI taxonomy): domain Bacteria; kingdom Pseudomonadati; phylum Pseudomonadota; class Betaproteobacteria; order Burkholderiales; family Burkholderiaceae; genus Caballeronia; species Caballeronia sp. DA-9. The sequence continues at coordinate 277,912 of NZ_CP195132.1, forward strand.
GTTCCGTGGGCATGCACTACCTGATAATTCCAGGTGGGCACCTGCCGATGCGCTTCGTGTTTGCTCGGATACCAGTTCGGCGAAATATAGTGCTCGGGTCCGCGAAAAATCACCAGCACCTCGGCGCCGTCCGTCACCTCGTTCCATACCGGATTCGCCCGCGCGACATGCGCCCGCAGCACGCCGTGACCGCCCGCCGACGTATCCAGTTCAAAGGGCACATGATTGGCGTCGAGGCCATTCGGCCCATGGGTCACGAGCGCGGCAAGCGGGTACTCATTCATCAACCGATGAAGCGCTTCAACGCGATCTTCGGCAAAGTGGGCGGGTAAATACATTCGGGCTCCTGTTTCCGTAGCGGCTTGAATCGGCATCCAGATGCAATCCAGAAGCCGATCACCCATGATGCGCCAATTATGGAAAGCGGAAAAAGAGCCAATTTCGAAAAATTCACCAAGCCACTTTGTCCGGGTGCGAGCGCTCACTCCTGCGAATTGACCACCACCTTCGTTACCGCATGGTCCTGCAAGCCCCATTTCGTCAGGATCTTCTTGTAGGTGCCATCGGCGAGCAGTTTGCCGAATGCTTGCGTCATGGCGTCGCTCAACGCGGCGTTGTCCTTCGCCATGCCGATGGCCGTGTATTGCAGGAGGAACGGCTGCCCGATGGGCGCGTATGCATCTTTTTCCAGCGTGTTCTGATATGGCAAGGTCTCGCCGCCTTGCACCGCGGCGTCGAGGCGTCCTTGACGCAGTTGCAGGCGGGCATCGGCTGAACCGTCCGTGCCTACTACCACGATCGCCGGCTTGCCGGCTTTCACGCAATGCTCGTCGCTCCAATGTTTCGTGTCGTCGGGAAACGACGTGCGCCGGCTCGATCCCACGCGTTTGCCGCATACCGCGTCCATTTGCGCGTACTCGCCGCCACGCGCCTTCAACGTATAGAACTGCGGCCCGGTCTTGATGTAATCGAGAAAGTTCACCGACTCGCGCCGCGCCGGCAAGTCGGTCATGCCCGACAGGATTGCGTCCACGCGATGCGTGGTGAGCGCGCTCATCATCTGGTCGAAACTGGTTTCTTCCCACTTCAGCTTAACGCCCATTTTGGCGGCGAGCGCCTGGCCGAGGTCGACGTCGAAGCCGGTCAGTTCATCGGTGGCGGGGTCCTTGTATTCGAACGGCGGATAGTTCGGGACGATGGCGGCGGTGAGCGTGCCTTTGCCGCCTACGGGCGTCTGCGCGTGTGCAAACGGCGCAGTCAAAATCACGGCCAGCGTCATGGCCCCGAACATGAAACAGCCAACGGTGCGCCTGAACAAGGAGTCGATCATGAGTAGTCGCCTGAGCTAGGGATTGAGTTTGAGGTTGAACTGCGTTGCTCGGGTGCTCTTCCTGTCAGGAAAGCACGGCCGAAATAAAGTCCTGCGTGCGCTGCTGTTGCGGTTGGGACAGCACCTGTTCCGGCGTGCCCGTTTCCACGATCCTGCCCTGATCCATGAAGACCACGCGGTTCGCCACTTCCCGCGCGAAGCCGAGTTCGTGCGTGACGACGATCATCGTCATGCCGCTCTTGGCGAGGTCCCGCATCACGCTCAGCACTTCTCCCACGAGTTCGGGATCGAGCGCGGAAGTGGGTTCGTCGAAGAGCATGAGTTGTGGATGCATCGCCAACGCCCGCGCAATGGCCACGCGCTGCTGCTGGCCGCCCGACAACTCGACCGGAAACGCGTCGCACTTGTGGCCGAGACCAACGCGCGTCAGCAGCGCGCGCGCTTCTTCAATTGCCTCGGTTTTTTTCTTCTTCAGCACCTGCACAGGCCCTTCTATCACGTTCTCCAGCGCGGTCATGTGCGGAAACAGGTTGAAGCGCTGGAACACCATGCCGGTCGCAAGCCGCTGCCGCGCCATCTGCTTTTCCGACAGCGGATAGAGCTTGTTCTCCACGCGCCGGTATCCGACCAGTTCGCCGTTCACCCACAACGCGCCGCCGCTGATGGTTTCAAGCTGGTTGATGCAGCGCAGGAACGTGCTCTTGCCCGAACCCGACGGCCCGATGATGCAAAGCACTTCACCCTGCTCGACATCGAGATGAACGCCGTGCAGCGCCTGGAATTCGCCATAGGACTTGCGCAGATCGACGGCTTTGACCAAAGGGTTCATGACTGTGTGGGTTCTCGTGTTCGGTTGCGTCATTGCTTGGCGGAAGCACGGCCGGCGCCGCGCGCAAAACGGATTTCCACGCGCGATTGCAGCATGGAAAGCACGGTGACGATCACGAGATACCAGACGCCCGCGACCATCAGCAACTCGATCACCCGTGCGTTTGCGTAGTAGATGTTCTCCGCGTTGTGCAGCATTTCGGCGTACTGGATCACGCTTGCGAGCGACGTTAGTTTAGCCATGCCAATCAATTCGTTTCCAATGGGTGGCACGATCACGCGCATGGCCTGCGGCAGGATGATGCGGCGCAGCGCCTGCAATCTCGGCATGCCAATGGACTTCGCGGCCTCGTACTGGCCGGTATCGACGGAAAGCAGACCCGCGCGCACGACTTCCGACGTGTACGCCCCCTGGTTGATACCAAGCCCGAGCAATGCGGCGAGGAACGGCGTCATGATGTCGACGGTGCGAAATTCGATCAATCCGGGAATGCCCACGACTGGAAACACCAGCGCCAGGTTGAACCACAACAGCAATTGCAGGATCACCGGCGTGCCGCGAAACAGCCACACGTAGGCATGCGCGACACCGCGCAGGACCGGGTTGGTCGAGAGCCGCATGATCGCCACGATCACGCCGAGCACAATGCCAAGCGCCATCGCAAGGACGGTCATGACGATGGTATTGACGAGGCCGGTCAGGATCGACTTGGCCGTGAGGAAGCGCGCCACGACCGCCCATTCGATTTGCCCGCGCGCAAACGCCACGACGATATACCCGACTATCGCGAGGATCACGGCGGACGCCAGGTAGCGCCCGTAATAACGTCGCGGAACGTGCTCGAAATGCGAGATATCGGCGAAGGCGCCAGCGCTGTCCTGCGCGGTGCGGCTACTCGATGAACGGTCGTTTGAGGCACTCAGCATGAAGGTCCCTTGTAGTCGGCCGCCCAGGCCGCCTGTTTGTCGATAGCACCGCGCAGCCGCGCAATCTGCTCCTTTACGCGAATGGGCGCCGTGCCGCCATGACCGCTGCGCGCTGCAACCGCGGCGTCGAGCGTCACGTGATCGAGCACGCTGGCTTCCAGCCGTGCATCGACTTGAGCGAGCGTCGCGACCGATACGTCGCCCAGTTCAATGCCTTGCTGTTCGCACGCGCGCACCAGTGCGCCGGTGATCTCGTGCGCCTCGCTGAATGGCACGCCGCGCAGCGCGAGCCAGTCGGCCACTTCCGTTGCAAGCGTAAACCCGAGCGGCGCCTGCCGCCGCATTTCGTCCACGTTCACGCGCATGGTGCGGATCATACCGGCCATGGCGGGCAGCACGAGTTCAAGTGTATCGATACTGTCGAACGCCGCGATCTTGTCTTCCGCCAGATCGCGGTTGTACGCGAGCGGCAACGACTTGAATGTCGCGAGCAAACCGCTCAGGTTTCCTATCAAACGGCCCGCCTTGCCGCGCGTCAATTCCGCGATATCCGAGTTCTTTTTCTGCGGCATGATCGAACTGCCGGTGGCATAACCGTCGTCGAGTTCGACCCAGCGGAACTGGCGCGATGTCCACAGGATCACCTCTTCCGAGAGCCGTGAAAGATTCACCGACAACATGCTCAGGATAAACGTGAATTCGGCGACGTGATCGCGCGATGCAACGGCGTCGATGGAGTTTTCGCACGGGCCGTCATAGCCGAGTTCGGCGGCCGACAGATCGGCGCGCAAGCAGATTGCGGAGCCCGCCAACGCCGCCGCGCCCAGTGGCGAGCGCGCCGTGCGCCGGTCCCAGTCGACCAGACGGTCCACGTCGCGATAGATCGATTGCGCGTGTGCAAGCAATTGATGCGCGAACACAATCGGCTGGGCCGGCTGCAAATGCGTGAAGCCTGCCGTGACGGTTTCCACGTGCGCTTCGGCCTGGGCAATCAGCGCATCCTGCAATTCGTTCACCGACACCGCGAGTTTCCGCGCCTTGTCCCGAAGATACAGACGCAGGTCGTTCGCGGCCTGGTCGTTGCGCGATCGTCCCGCGCGCAGTTTTCCGCCGACCGCCTTCAGGCGCTGAGTCAACTCGCGTTCAAGGAACGTGTGGACGTCTTCATCGGCGAGGATGGGCGAGAGTTCTCCCGCCAGAAACTCCTTCTCGATCTGATCCATCGTGTTGAGCAACTGCTCAAGCTCGGCGGCGTTCAGGATTCCCGCGCGTTCCAGTTCGTTCGCGTGGGCGCGCGAGCCGGCCAGATCGTAGGGCGCGAGGCGAAAGAAGCTCGGGTCCGAGCGCGAAAGATTTTCCAGCGCCAGCGACGGTCCTGATTTGAAGCGGCCGCCCCAGAGGCGTTCGGTTGCTGCGGTCGTGTTCATGCGTTTTGCCTGAATGTGGTCGAGTCTGAATGGATGCGTCCAAGGATTACGTCCAGCTTAAACATACAAATTTTCTGCTTGTACAGAGAATTTAATTCGCTTTCAATCAAATTTTTCTCAGCATCTCCGGACTTCCCATGCGCCATAGATTGCCGCCGCTCAACCCGTTACGCGCCTTCGAAGCGACGGCCCGCCATGGCACGGTCGCGTCCGCCGCCGACGAACTCAATGTCACCGCGAGCGCCGTCAGTCATCAGGTGCGGGTGCTGGAAAGCACGCTGGGCGTGGCATTGTTCATCCGGTCGAAGGCGCGCGTGAAGTTGACGCCCGCGGGAGAAGCGTTGCTCCAGCCGGTCAAGGCCGCGTTCGACATGATCGCAACCGCCGTGGTCAGGCTCGATTCCCCGGCAATTGCGGGCGATCTGGTGGTATCGGCGCCGCTGCTGTTCACCTCGCGTTGGCTTGCACGGCATATCGGCGACTTCCTGGAGCAGTTTCCAGCGGTCAACCTCAAGGTGATTCCATCGAATGACGACAAGGAAATCTATTCCTCCGATGTCGACCTTTGCATGCGTTACGGCGAAGGCCGCTGGCGGGATCGTGACGTAAAGCTGATCACACATCCGGTCTTGTTCCCGGTCGTGAGTCCTGCCTTGATGAATGGTCCGCGCGCGTTGCGCACGGTGCAGGATCTGGCGAACCGGACCTTGTTCTGCGAGCACGCCAGTTCATGGATGCGCTGGCTCGCCGAGGCCTCCGCGGACAAGCTGGCGGGACTGCGCATTCTGGAGATCGGCATTGCGCACGTGGGAATCGAGGCGGCGGTGCGCGGGCAGGGCGTGGCGCTCGGCGACGGCGTTTCAGTTCGCGACGATCTCGCCGACGGCACCCTGATCCGCCCGTTTCGTATCTCCGTGCCGTCGAAATACGCGTACTACTGGGTGTGTAGAAACGAACTGGTGGAGTCGCCTCTGGTGGCCGCCTTCATGACGTGGGTGAATGAAAAACTCCGTTAGCTGGTGACGCCGTGTGGGGGCATACGCGGGTAAATCCCTATCAGGAACTCGTTTTTAATGTCGATTTGGTCAAGGTCCGAGGCGTACGCTGAATTTATTGTTTTCCTAAAGCTACATCACGCTGCATCAGAAATTTCTGACAATTCTGCCATTTTGGCGCCATGTAGGTGTTGGTACGTTGCCGCTAAGATGCGGGCGTCGGTGGTTTGTTACTTCCGGCGGTTACGCTCGCCGCCAGGCTCGCCACGTGCGCTGGTCTCCGGCACCGGCCGGTGATTTTTCTTTCCCGCTTTTTTGAGCACGTCTTAATGTGGATCGTCAACGTTGCGCTGAAGCGGCCATACACGTTCATCGTGATGGCCATCATGATCCTGTTGGCAACGCCGTTTGCGCTCCTGACAACGCCTGTCGACGTCCTGCCGGAAATCAATATTCCGGTCGTCAGCATCATCTGGACATATACGGGCCTTTCCGCCGAGGACATGGCGAACCGGATAGCCCAGGTCAACGAGCGCAGCCTCACCACGACGGTCAACGACATTGAGCATGTGGAGTCGCAGTCGCTGCCGGGCATCGCCATCCTGAAGGTTTTCCTGCAGCCCAACGCGAACATCCAGACCGCTATTGCGCAGACGGTGGCGGTGGAACAGGCGCAATTGAAGCAGATGCCGCCGGGCGCCACGCCGCCGCTCGTGCTGAGCTACTCGGCGTCGAGCATTCCGGTGATCCAGCTTGGATTGTCGAGCACGACGCTCTCCGAACAGGACCTGAACGATTCGGCGCTGAACTTCTTGCGCCCGCAACTCGTGACCATTCCGGGCGCGTCGGTGCCGTATCCGTATGGGGGCAAGAGCCGCCTGATTTCCGTCGACCTGAATACGCGCGCGTTGCTGGCAAAAGGGCTGACGCCGTCCGACGTGGTCAGCGCCTTCAACGCGCAGAACCTGATCCTGCCAACGGGTACGGCCAAGATCGGCCCGAAGGAATACACGATCAACATGAACGGGTCGCCTGCGACCATCGCCGCGTTGAACGATATTCCCGTGCGCACGGTGAACGGCGCGACGACTTACCTGCGTGAAGTCGCCCACGTGCGCGATGGTTTTTCTCCGCAGACGAATATCGTGCGCCAGAACGGGCAGCGCGGCGTGCTGATATCGGTCATGAAGAACGGCAGCGCGTCAACGCTGTCCATCGTCAATTCATTGCGCGCCATCTTGCCGAACGCCAAGGCCTCGTTGCCGGAAGACCTCACCATCACGGCGCTCTTCGATCAGTCCGTGTTCGTGAAGGCCGCTGTGCAGGGCGTGATCAAGGAGGCGGTGATCGCAGCCGCGCTTACCGCCGCGATGATCCTGCTTTTTCTCGGCAACTGGCGCAGCACCTGCATCATCGCGATCTCGATTCCGCTGTCCATTCTGTCGTCGCTACTGGCGCTGCATGCGCTCGGCCAGACCATCAACATCATGACGCTTGGCGGCCTCGCGCTCGCGGTGGGTATCCTGGTGGATGACGCGACGGTGACCATCGAGAATATCGAGCGGCATTTGCACATGGGCACGGACCTGCACGAGGCGATTCTCGAAGGCGCCGGGGAAATCGCGATCCCTGCGCTGGTATCGACCTTGTGTATCTGCATTGTGTTCGTGCCGATGTTCTTCCTCACCGGCGTTGCGAAGTTCCTGTTCGTGCCGCTCGCGGAAGCCGTGGTGTTCGCCATGCTCGCGTCCTACGTGCTCTCGCGTACGCTCGTGCCGACCCTCGCCATGCTGCTGATGGGCCATGCGCACAAGCCCAAGAATGGCGCGAAGCCGAATCTGTTCATGCGCTTGTATCATCGTTTCGATGCCGGCTTCGAACGGATGCGCGCCACTTACATCGTGATCCTGAGCACGCTGCTGGTACGCCGCCGTGTGTTTGCGGCGGGTTTTCTCGGCTTCTGCGTGCTGTCGGTCGGACTTGTTTTCGTGCTCGGCGAAGACTTCTTTCCGAGCGTCGATTCCGGCAATATCCGGCTTCACATGCGCGCTCCCACAGGTACGCGGATCGAAGAAACGGCGCGGCTCGCGGACGACGTTGAACGCGTGGTGCGCGAGGTCGTGCCCGCCGATCAGCTCGGAACCATCCTCGACAATCTCGGCCTGCCTTATAGCGGTATCAATCTCTCATACAGCAACGCTGGAACGATCGGCACGCTCGACGGCGAAATCCAGGTGGCGCTCAAGCCCGACCACGATCCAACCGCGGGTTATGTAGACAAGCTGCGCGCACTGCTGCCGCAACGATTCCCGGGCGTGGACTTCTTTTTCCAGCCAGCGGACATCGTCACGCAGATCCTGAACTTTGGTTTGCCGGCAGCGGTCGATGTGCAGATTTCCGGCGCCAACCAGCGCGTCAATTTCGATATTGCCGCGGGTTTGATGAAGCAGATCCGCCAGATCCCCGGTACGGTCGACACCCACATCCAGCAGAAGCTCGATCAGCCGGCGCTTAACCTGCAGATGGACCGCACGCGGCTGCAACAGCTCAACCTGACGGCGAGCAACGTCGCGCAGAACGTGCTGGTATCGCTTTCGGGCAGCTCGCAGACGTCGCCGGGTTTCTGGTTCAACAATCAGAACGGCGTGGAGTATCAGGTCGCGGTGCAGACGCCGCAGTACCAGGTTTCGTCCGTCGACGAATTGCTGCGCACGCCGGTTTCCGGCAGCGCTACGGGTCCAACGCAATTGCTCGGCAACCTCGTGCGGATGTCTCCGCAAAGCCAGTTCGCCGTGGTGTCGCGCTATAACATCAAGCCGGTCATCGACGTATTCGTGAGCGTCGAGGGACGTGACCTGGGCGGCGTCGCCAAGCAGGTAGACAAGCTCGTGGACCAGGCGCGCGCGAAACTGCCGCGCGGCAGTCAGATCACCGTGCGCGGACAGGTCGCGACCATGCGCTCTTCGTTCCTGGGACTGGGCGTGGGCGTTGCCATGGCTATCGTGCTGGTGTACTTGCTGATCGTGGTGAATTTCCAGTCGTGGATCGACCCGCTGATCATCATCAGCGCGTTGCCGGCGGCGCTCGCCGGGATCGTATGGATGCTATTCCTCACCGGCACCCATCTGAGCGTGCCGGCGCTGACGGGCGCGATCATGACCATGGGTGTGGCGACCGCGAACAGTATCCTGATGGTGTCGTTCGCACGGCAGCGCCTGCAGGCGGGCGCGCCGCCGCTTACCGCTGCGCTCGAAGCCGGCGCGAGCCGGATCCGGCCGGTGCTGATGACGGCTTTTGCAATGATCATCGGCATGATTCCGATGGCGCTGGGTCTCGGCGAAGGCGCCGAGCAAAATGCGCCGCTCGGCCGCGCGGTGATCGGTGGCCTGCTGTTCGCGACCGTGTCCACACTCTTTTTCGTGCCGCTTATTTTTGCGGGCATTCATAGCCGGCTGGCCCGGCGGCACGCGCGTCCGGACGATGACCATGACGATCGCGGCGGCCACGACGGCGCCGGCCATGGCGCCCCCGAACATGCCCCAAGTTAAACCTGCCTGACCGATATCGATATGACCGAAAAAACTCATGCATCGCTGGCGATTCCCGTCAGGGAAACCGAGGACGGCCACGCGTTGCCGCCCCGCAGCCGCGAATGGAAACGCGCCAAGATCGCGGTGGTGATCGTCCTGATCGTGCTTGCGGCGGGCGCTGTGCGTACAGTCGTGTCGAACATGTCGGAAGGGCGCGCGGCGGTCGCAACCTCGCAGCAGAACGCCAAGGTGTACGTCAATGTGATCTCGCCCAAGCCGGCGGAAAACGGCGGCGAGACGGTACTGCCGGGCACCTTGCGCGGCTATGTGGAGTCGCCCATTTATGCACGCGCGACGGGATATCTGCTGCATTGGTACGCGGATATTGGCGCACGCGTGAAGCAAGGCCAGTTGCTCGCCACGCTCGATACACCCGAGATCGACCAGGAACTTGCGCAGGCCGTTGCGCAGCGGGACCAGACGGCGTCGAGCCTCGTGCTTGCCAAGAGTTCGTTCACGCGCTGGCAGCAATTGCGTCAACGCGATGCCGTGTCCCAGCAGGAACTCGACGAACGCCAGAGCACCTATAACCAGGGCGTCGCGAATCTCGCGGCGGCGAATGCAAACGTACAGCGCCTGAAGCAGCTGGAGTCGTTCAAGCGCATCGTGGCGCCGTTCACGGGCGTGGTGACGCAGCGCAACGTGGACGTGGGCGATCTTATCGATGCCGGCAGCGGCGCAAGCCGCGCGCTTTTCGCCATGGCGCAGTCCGATCCGTTGCGCGTGTATGTGCAATTGCCGCAGGCCTACGCGCAGAACGTGAAGCCCGGGCAGGACGTGATCGTCACGCAGGCGGAACTGCCGGGGCAGCAGTTCCATGGAAGCATCGCGAATATTTCGGGTGCAATCGACGTCGCCACGCGTTCGCTGCAAGTGGAAGTCCGCTTGCCCAATCCGGACAACAAGCTGCGCCCGGGCGCCTATGTTCAGGTGGCGCTGCCCGGCGTCGCGCGCGCGCCGCTGGTCGTGCCCGGCAACGTGCTGCTGTTTCGCGCCGAAGGGCCGCGGGTTGCCGTGGTCGATGGCAAGGGCAAGGTCGTGCTGCGCAAGATCGTGATTGCGCAGGACCTTGGCCGGTCGCTGGAAATCGAAAGCGGCATAGAGCAGAGCGACAAGATCATCATCAATCCCAGCGACTCCATTGCGGACGGCGACCCGGTTCAGATCGCGCCGCCCAAGCCCGCGAAAAAGGGGACGTCGTGATGGCTGCGCGCCGGATCATGCAACTCGGAGCGCTGGCGGCGGGAGCGGTGCTTCTGTCGGCCTGCACGGTCGGGCCCGACTACAAGCGGCCTGTCGCCGAGACGCCGCCCGAGTGGCGCACGGACTCGTACTGGCGCGTGGCAGCGCCATCGCATGCGCCGCTTGGCGCTGACTGGTGGACGAGCTACGGCGACACAACGCTCAACGGTTTCGAAGAGCAGGCGCTGGCGCAAAACCAGACCCTTGCCGCCGCGAGCGCGCACTACGCGCAGGCGCGCGCGACGCTTGCCAACAACACGGCGCAACGCTTGCCCGAAGTGGATCTTGGCGCGACCGGCGAACGGGCGCGCATCTCGCAGAACCGCCCGCGTACCAACTACGGCACGCCCACGCAATCGACGGTGCAAAACGACATCAAGGTCGGTCCCACCATCGACTACGACACGGACCTGTTTGGCCGGATTCGCCGCGAGATAGAGAGCGCGACGGCGTCCGCCGAGCAATCCGCCGACGATCTCGCGAACGCGCGCCTCGTGTTGAGCACGGACCTCGCCAGCGATTATTTTTCGATGCGCGAACTCGACGCCGAGATCGACGTGCTGAACCGCTCCGTGGTGCTGCAGCAAAAGGCGCTCGACTATGTGACCACGCAGCACGATCTGGGCTCGGTGTCGGGCCTTGACGTGCTGCAGCAGAAATCTGAACTCGATACCACCCGCGTGCAAGCGCGCCTGTTGCTCAATCAGCGCGCGCAATTCGAACACGCCATCGCCGCGCTGATCGGGATTCCCGCGCCGCAATTCGCGATTGCGCCGAAGGTGATCGATGCAAGCACGCCCGTCATTCCATTGGGTCTGCCGAGCGATCTGCTGCAACGGCGTCCGGATATTGCGTCCGCGGAACGCGCGATGGCCGCCGCGAACGCACAGATCGGCGTAGCGAAGGCCGCATATTTTCCGAGCCTTGCGCTGACACCGGGTATCGGCTGGGAAAGCACGCAGTTCGCCAGCCTGCTGAGCGCGCCGACATTGATGTGGACGTTGGGCGCGACCGTTGGCCAGGTGATTTTCGATGGCGGCCGGCGCGCCGCCAACGTCGATTTCGCAAGCGCCGGTTATCAGGCGGCTGAGGCGAACTATCGGCAGACGGTGCTCAATGCATTCCAGCAGGTCCAGGACGGCGTGACGGGTCTATCCGTGCTCGATGCGGCCGCGAAAGAGTCGCAGGAAGCGGTGACCGACGCGCGGCGCTTGTTGCAGCTCGCGAACGACCGCTATTCGGGCGGTCTCGTTGCTTTCCTCGATGTGATCACCGCGCAGCAATCGCTGCTCACGAGCGAGCGTCAGGATGTGCAGATTCACGGGCAGCAACTGACGTTGTCGGTATCGCTGGTGAAGGCGCTGGGCGGCGGATGGGATGTGAACACACCTGTGAATCCCATGGCCGGGGCGAAGTCACCCGCGCCCGCGACGGGCGACACAATGGCGGCGAATCCGCCGCCATCGCAGTGACAGAGCCATTACGTTTCCTATAATGGAAGAACGTACATAAGAAGGCGCGCATGAAACTCCTTATCGTGGAAGACGAACACAAGGTGGTTGACTACCTGCGCTCCGGGTTGACGGAGCAGGGCTGGATAGTCGATGTCGCGCTGGACGGCGAGGAGGGCACGCATCTCGCGATCGAGTTCGACTACGACGTGATCGTGCTGGACGTCATGCTGCCCAAGCGCGACGGTTTCAGCGTGCTGAAGTCGCTGCGGGCGCATAAAGCGACGCCTGTCATCATGCTGACCGCGCGCGACCAGATCAACGACCGCGTGCGCGGCCTGCGCGAAGGCGCCGACGACTATCTGACGAAACCGTTTTCATTCCTGGAACTCGTCGAGCGCCTGCATGCGCTCGCGCGGCGCACGCGCGCGCAGGAATCCACGCTGATCTCGCTCGGCGATCTTTATGTGGACCTGATCGGGCGGCGCGCCACGCGCGACGGCATTCGTCTCGATCTGACCGCGAAGGAGTTCCAGTTGCTGAGCGTGCTGGCGCGCCGCCAGGGCGATATTCTTTCGAAGACCGCCATCACGGAACTGGTCTGGGAAGTCAATTTCGACAGCCATACGAACGTGGTGGAAACCGCGATCAAGCGACTGCGCGCGAAGCTCGACGGTCCGTTTCGAACCAAGCTGCTGCACACCGTGCGCGGCATGGGTTACGTTCTCGAGGTCCGCGACGACGCGGCGGCATCATGAACCGCTCGATCTCGCGGCGCCTGGCCTTCATGTTCGCGGCGGTCGCGCTGTTTGTGTTTACGCTCGTCGGCACGGGACTCTTTCTGGTCCTGCGCACGCAGCTTGAACAGCACTTGCGCGAATCGCTCGATGACCGCAGCGAGATTGCAAAGATCATCGTCTATCACGCGATCACGCCCGAGAAATGGAAGATGGCGAGCGAACGGCTCGCCGACATGACCCCGCGCGACGGTTACACCCGTTATTCGGTGACGAGCAGCAATCCGGCGTATCAGATCGGGACACCGATGAGCGGGCCCGTAGTCGATCGCTGGCTGGGCGGCTACGAACGCATCCGGCCGAGCGATGGCAAATGCGACATGCTCGTCAACACAATCGAAATTCCGTCATATGGCGACAGGCCGGCGGTCCAGCTTCAGGTTGGCGCGGGCTATGCGGCGAACACGCGGACCATGCAGGCATTCGGTTTCGCGCTTGCGGCGTTGTCGGCGCTGGGGAGCCTCGGCGTGCTGCTGCTGAGCTATTCCGTCACGCGCATTGGCCTCGCGCCGCTCACGCGTCTCACGCGTGACGCTTCTGCAGTCAGTCCGAACAATCGCTCGCAGCGGCTCAACACGAGTTCGCTGCCGCTTGAATTGAACGATCTTGCCAACTCGTTCAACGGCGCGCTCGAACGCCTGGACGCCGCGTATGGACGCCTCGAATCGTTCAATGCCGACGTTGCGCACGAGTTGCGCACGCCGGTCACCATCCTGATCGGGCAGACCGAAGTGGCGCTGACGCGCAACCGCTCGGTAGACGATCTGCGCCAGACGCTGCAATCGAATCTTGAAGAGTTCGGGCGCATGCGGGCGATCATCAACGACATGCTGTTTCTCGCGCGCGCGGATCAGGGCGAACGCGCGACAGGTCTCGTCGATACATCTCTTGCAGCCGAAGTCGCGCATACGCTTGAGTTTCTCGAGATACCGCTGGAAGAGGCGCAAGTGCGCGCGGTTGCGACCGGCGATGCGCTTGTGCGTGTCAACAAATCCCTGTTCGGCCGCGCGTGCATCAACTTGCTGATGAACGCAATCCAGCATTGCGAGGCGGGATCGATCATCAGCGTCTCGATTGAGCGTGAAGGCAATCAGGTGCGCGTGGCTGTGGCGAATCCGGGGAAGGCCATCGAACCCGACATCCTCGATCATTTGTTCGACCGGTTTTATCGGGCAGAGGTATCGCGCACGAATAGCCGGGAAAATCACGGATTGGGCCTGGCTATCGTGAAAGCGACGGCTGAAATGCACGGCGGGCAGGTGTTCGCAACGAGCGCGGGCGGGATCAATACGTTCGGGTTTTCGGTGGAAGCATCGGAGATCGTGGATCAACCCCCGAGTCCGTCCGATGTCCGCGTGCAGGAATCGCGTGGCGAAAATACGATGCAGACAGTTTCTGCTGGGCAGTGAGCGAACTGCGGAGCGGTATCTCCATTCTCGATTACGCGGGCGGATGCAGGAAGATCTGCGCGGTGAAGCTGGGACTGCGCCCCCTCCTTTAATGGTGGAACCCATCCACTCGTTCGCTTGGGTGAGTAGCTTATGCTTCGGTTTTGCCCTGGTCTTCGTTACGCCCATGCCATCGTCCGTGCGCAATTCCCTCGTCTGGATTTTCGAAGCTTTCGAGCGCGATCCCACCTACCTTACCAAGCGGATGTTCGGCAGCGACGCCGCGTATATCGATGGGCTGCTATGCCTCGTTGCCGCCGATCGCGACGAACCATGGAACGGTTTGCTCGTGTGCACATCGCAAGAGCGTCATGCTGCGCTCGTCGATGAAATGCCTGAGTTGCGGCCGCATCCGGTGCTGAAGAAGTGGCTCTACATACCGCAAGCAGATCCGGCGTTCGAAAGCATTGCCGGCAAGATGACCGCGCTTGTGCTCGCGCGCGATCCGCGCGTGGGCGTTGAGCCGAAACCTCGCAAGCGCGGCATGAAGCCCAGGCTTGCAGCAATCGAAAAATGACAGCATGGTTTTGTGTTCGCCAGCTGAGATCGCGTGATGGCGAATCTCGGCACAAAGCGTGTCACCGCCGCTGCGATCCGTTTTCGCTATCACATCATTAAATACTCGGATTGTCCGGCTATGACTCGGCCCTTATAGTGTTTCCAACAGCCAAAATATCTAAAAGGAGACACGATGAACCAGATCGATCTGGCGGGACGAACCGTGGTGATTACCGGTGGCGCGCGCGGTATCGGTTATGCGGTGGCGCAGCGCGCGTTGGCGTCGGGCGCGGAGGTCGCATTGTGGGACATCGACGGCGAGCGGCTCGAGCGCGCACGCGGTGAACTCTCGAAGGGCGGGAAGGTCAGCACTGCGGTGGTCGAACTGACCGAGGAAGTATCGGTTGAACAGGCGGTTCGGCAGACGTTGGAAACCCATCGCAAGATCGACGTGCTGATCAACTGCGCGGGTATAACAGGTGGCAACGGCACGACATGGGAGCTTGCACCCGATGTATGGCGGCGCGTGATCGACGTGAACCTGATCGGCCCGTATCTGACTTGCCGCGCAATCGTGCCGCACATGCTTAAGGAAGGCTATGGGCGCATCGTCAACATCGCCTCCGTGGCAGGCAAGGAAGGCAACCCGAATGCGTCGCACTATAGTGCTTCGAAGGCGGGTCTTATCGGACTGACGAAGTCGCTGGGCAAGGAACTCGCCACGCGCGGGATCCTGGTGAACGCGGTGACGCCTGCCGCCGCCAAGACCGAGATTTTCGATTCGATGTCGCAGCAGCACATCGACTACATGCTCTCCAAGATCCCGATGAACCGTTTCCTTCTGCCTGAGGAAGCGGCCTCGCTGATCTTGTGGCTCAGTTCCGAGGATTGTGCGTTCAGCACGGCGTCCGTATTCGATCTGTCGGGCGGCCGCGCAACTTATTGAAACGCGCGTGTTGTGGGCGGGCACGCTCACGTGGTAGCAAACAACAAAATCCGGAGACACGCATGAGCGATCACGCCAATGCGGAGGACGCCGTCACCGCTCGCGTGATGCGCCGTCTGCTGCCGTTTCTGCTGCTGATGTACATGCTGGCGTTTCTCGATCGGGCGAACATTGGCTTTGCCCAGAAAGCGCTTCAGCACGATACGGGCTTATCGAACGCTGCCTTCGCATTCGGCGCGGGCGTGTTCTTCGTGGGCTATGCGCTCTTCGAAGTGCCGAGCAACCTGTTGCTGCATCGGGTGGGCGCGAAGCTCTGGATGTGCCGCATCATGGTGACGTGGGGGCTGGTATCGGCTGCCATGGCGTTCGCGCATACGGCCACGGCGTTCTATGTCCTGCGCTTCGCGCTCGGCGTGGCGGAAGCGGGCTTTTTCCCGGGCATTGTCTATTACCTCACGCAATGGTTTCCGCAGTCCGCGCGGGCACGTGCGTTGGGCGTGTTTTATTTCGGTGCGCCACTCGCATTCATCTTTGGCAGTCCGCTGTCTGGCGCGTTGCTCGACTTGCATGGCGCGCTGGGTTTTGCCGGATGGCAGTGGCTCTTTCTGGTTGAAGGCGTACTTGCTTCGCTGGTTGGCGTATGGGCATTCTGGTATCTCGACAACAACCCATCCAGGGCTCGCTGGCTCAATGCATCACAACGTGACTTGTTGATTTCGCGACTCGCTCATGATGCACAGACCGCGTCCGCGCATGGTCCTCGTTCCGTGCTTGCAGCATTGGTCGATCCCCGGGTGCTGATCCTGTCGGCGGTGTATTTCCTGATCCAGATGTCCGTGTATGGCGTGATCTTTTACTTGCCGCAACAAGTGGCTGCGCTGATGGGCGCGCACGTCGGCGCGAAGGTCGGTTTCGTGACGGCAATTCCGTGGCTGTGCGCCGTGCTCGTGACGTGGATTGTGCCGCGTTTTGCCGACCGTCATGCTCAGCACCGGCGTCTGGCCGTTGTTTTGCTCGTGGTGGCGGGCCTGGGCATCGCAATATCTGGACTCGCGGGTCAACCGCTGATTGCCCTGATTGCGCTGTGTTTCGCGGCCAGCGGGCTGATTGCCGCGCAACCGCTCTTCTGGACCTTTCCCACGCACTATCTGACAGGCGCTGCGGCGGCGGGCGCGATTGCACTCATCAACTCGCTCGGCAGCCTTGGCGGATTTGTTGCGCCCATGGTCCGCACGAGCGCCGAGCGCGCCTACGATTCGACCAGCGCCGGGCTTGTGCTGCTCGGCCTCGTTGCCGTGCTCGCGGCGGTTGCGATCATCGTGTTCGTGCGGCCTGCGCGAACGTCTGCTTACACGCCTGGCGAAAGCGCCAAGGTATCCTGAACATCAGCATTCGAACGGAGTCCGATCATGTCCATGCCCACCATTCGCCACGTCCGCGCTTTTACCGTGCGAGGCGGTGGCGCCGATTATCACGACCAGGGCGCCGATCACTGGATCGATGATCACGTCTCCACGCCAATGGCGCGTTACCCTGAATACCGCCAAAGCCGGCAATCGTTCGGGCTCAACGTACTCGGCTCGCTCGTGGTCGAGATCGAGGCGAGCGATGGCACGGTTGGCTTCGCGGTGACCACGGGCGGCGAGATCGGCGCGTTTATCGTGGAGAAACATCTGGCTAGATTTCTTGAGGGCCAGCGTGTGACCGACATTGAAAAGATGTGGGACCAGATGTATTTCGCCACACTCTATTACGGGCGCAAGGGCATTGTGCTCAACGCTATATCGGGCGTGGATCTCGCACTGTGGGACCTGCTCGCGAAGGTGCGCAAGGAGCCGGTGTTTCATCTGCTGGGCGGTCCCGTTCGCGACGAACTGCAATTCTATGCAACCGGCGCGCGCCCGGATCTGGCGAAGGAGATGGGGTTTATTGGCGGGAAAATGCCTTTGCAGCATGGACCGGCAGAGGGCGAAGAAGGGCTCGCGCAGAACATCGCGAAACTCGCCGACATGCGCGCCGAGGTGGGCGACGATTTCTGGCTGATGTTCGATTGCTGGATGAGCCTCGACCTCAACTATGCAACGCGTCTCGCGCACGCGGCAAAAGAATACGGCCTGAAGTGGATTGAAGAAGCGCTGCCGCCCGACGACTATTGGGGTTACGCCGAACTGCGCCGTTCGGTGCCGCGCGGCATGATGGTGACAACAGGCGAGCATGAAGCCACGCGCTGGGGTTTTCGCATGCTGTTTGAAATGGGTTGCGCCGATCTCGTGCAGCCTGACGTTGGATGGTGCGGCGGCATCACCGAACTGATCAAGATATCGGCGCTCGCCGACGCACATAACGTGCTGGTGGTGCCGCATGGATCATCGGTGTATAGCTATCATTTTGTTGTCACACGCCATAACTCGCCGTTCGCCGAGTTCCTGATGATGGCGCCCAAGGCCGATGAAGTCGTGCCCATGTTCAACCCGCTTCTGCTCGATGAACCCGTGCCCGTGAACGGCCGGATGAAAGTGCCGGAGACGCCCGGCTTCGGCGTGCGTCTCAATCCTGAATGCACGTTGACGCGTCCTTATTCACACTGAAACACTGAGACACTGAGCTATTGAGGTCAATCGTGCTGCTCGAGAAAAAAGTGGTGATCGTGACCGGCGGATCGCGAGGTATCGGCCGCGCCATTGCGGTGGCTTGCGCGCAGGAAGGCGCGGACATCGTGCTGAATTACTGGAGCGATAACGACCGCTCGTATGGGCGTTTATCGGCGGTGGAAGAAGTGACGCGCGAAATAGAAGCGCTCGGCCGCCGCGTGATCGCGGTGGAAGGCAACGTGGCGGAGCGCGAGACGGGTATCGAACTCGTGAAACATGCCGTCGATGCATTTGGTCATGTCGATGTCCTCGCAAGCAACGCCGGCATCTGCCCGTTTCACGCGTTTCTCGACATGCCGGCGTCGGTATATGAAGCGACAGTCGGCGTGAACCTGAACGGCGCGTTCTACGTCACGCAAGCGGTCGCGAACCAGATGAAGTTGCAGGGAACGGGCGGTGCGATCGTCGCCACGAGTTCTATCAGCGCGCTTGTTGGCGGCGCGATGCAGACGCATTACACGCCGACCAAAGCAGGCGTGCATTCGTTGATGCAATCATGCGCGATTGCGTTGGGACCGTACGGCATTCGCTGCAACTCGGTCATGCCCGGCACGATTGCCACGGACTTGAACGCGGAAGATCTCGCCGATACCGCCAAGCGCGCATACATGGAAAAGCGTATTCCGCTGGGACGTCTGGGACAGCCTGAGGACGTGGCTCAGTGCGTGACATTTCTAGCGTCCGACCGCGCGCGTTACGTAACGGGCGCTTCGCTACTGGTCGACGGCGGCCTGTTCGTCAACCTTCAGTGAACGAACCGGCCGAGTATTTACGCAGCAATGCAATGCAGTACTCAGCGGGTTCGCTGAGCGTTTCATGTTTGCGTCGCAGCAAGCCGAAACCCGAAAGACTCTTGCCAATTTCGATGGGCAATTCGACCAGCAAATGGGCGCGCAGGTAGTCGCGCACGACGGACTCGGGCAGCATGGAAACGGCGTCGCTGTTTTGCAGGAGTTGCAGCGTGGCAAAGATCGACGCGCATTCAACAACGTTGGAAGGCGATGCAAGTTTTGCGCGAGCCAGTTCTTCTTCGAACAGGCCGCGAGCCGGACTCGTGATGGGTTGCAGAATCCACGGCCACGAAATCAGCGCGTCGAGTGCGAGCGATGTCTCGGCACCAAGCGGATGCCCGGCGCGCACGACAAGCCGCATTGCTTCACGCGAGAGCGGTTCGAAGTCGAAGTCGTTATGTTGCAGTGGCGTGGTGAGGCGGCCGAGCGCGAGATCCACTTCACGCCGGTGCAGCAGTTGCACGACCTGGTCGCTGGTCTCGCCAAGAATGCGAACGTTGAGCAGCGGCCGTTCGCTCTTGAGTTCCGCAATGGCCATGGCGAGCACATCGGGCGCGGCACCCATGATCGCGCCCACGGTAAGTTGCCCGTGTCCGCCACGCCGCTTGTTTTCGAGGTCGGCCGCAAAGCGCGTCAGGTCGGCAAGTGCACGGCGCGCGTAGGCGAGCGTGGTAACGCCAAGCGGTGTGGGCTGCATGCCGCGCGCGTTGCGCTCGAAGAGCAGAAAGCCGAACGCTTCTTCTATGTCGCTCAGCATCCGGCTCGCGCTCGGTTGCGCAACGTTGATGGCAACGGCTGCCTGATGCAGGTTGCGGGCGTCATCGAGCGCGACCAGCAGCGCAAGATGCTTGAACTTGAGTCGATTGACGAGGGCGATCTGGGACACGTTCTGGGTCATTGGGACTCCGCTGCGGAACGCCATCATGCGATCCGGTTTTGCGATCGGCTGATCCTGACTTCGGATTGTCATGTTATCAGCCGGCGAATTATAGTCGTAGCCAAAAGACGCATTCGACCGGTTGCATGCAGCCGGTCCAACACAACTAAAAGGCAGGCCGCAATGGAGACAATTGCGTTCAGGATGACCCTCAAACCGGGCATGCGCGATGAATACGAGCGGCGTCATCGTGAGATCTGGCCTGAATTGGCGCATGCGCTGACGCACGCCGGGGTCCGCGATTACTGGATCTTTCTCGACGAAACCAGTGGACAGCTTTTCGCCACGCTTAAGCGCGCGCCCGGTCATGCCATGGACGACCTTCCGGATTTGCCCGCGATGCGCAAATGGTGGGACAGCATGGCCGAACTCATGGAAACGAATCCCGATCGATCGCCGGTGCAAACCGCGCTCGTCCCGGTTTTCCATTTACCCTGACCGCGCTTTTGCGCCGGTGGCTTACCCGCACGAGGACATATCCATGCAGGTTGTCGATCCGCACATTCATCTTTGGGACTTGAAGACGCATCACTATCCGTGGCTGGCGAATCCGGGAAAGTCGTTCGTGGGCGACGCGCGTGAGTTGAAGCACGACTATCTGATCAACGACTTCCTGAGTGAAACCGGGCCGGTGCAGGTGCTGAAGATCGTGCATGTGGATGCCAATCATGACCCGGATGATCCGGTCGAGGAAACGCGCTGGCTGCAGGAAATCGCCGATAACGAAGGGCGCGGCATGCCGGACGCAATCGTGGCAGGCGCTGACCTGTCGGCGAAAAACGCGGATGAAATACTCGCAGCACATGCGGCGTTCCGGAACACGCGCGGCATTCGTCAGATACTGAATGTGCATTCGAATCCGCTATACAACTACGTGAGGCGGCACTTCATGCGCGACGCGCAATGGCGCAAGAATTTCGGGCTGCTGAAGCACTATTCGATGTCGTTTGATTTGCAGTTGTATCCGTCGCAAATGCACGAAGCGGCTTCTTTGGCGCAGGAGCATCACGAGATTCAGTTCATCGTGAATCATGCGGGCATGTGCGTGGATCGCGATCCCGCTGAAGGTAAAGCGCAATGGCGCGACGGCATGCGCGCGCTCGCGGCATGCCCGAACGTAGCGGTAAAGATCAGCGGCCTGGCGATGTTCGATCACGCGTGGACCGTCGAAAGCTTTCGTCCGTATGTGCTCGAAACCATTGACGTGTTTGGCTGCGACCGGTCGATGTTCGCGTCGAACTTTCCAGTCGACCGGTTGTTTGCGTCGTACGAAGCGCTGTGGAATGCATATGCGTTCCTTGTGAAGGATTTCAGCGATACAGAAAAAGAAGCGCTCTTTACAAGTAACGCAGAGCGAATCTATCGCATCTGAAGGAGACAGGCATGGGCACGAATCAATCGCCGCGGCTCGAATTGAGGCACGCGAGCAAATCGTTCGGGCGCGTGCGCGCGCTCGGCGACGGCAGCCTCGCGTTATGGCCGGGCGAAGTGCATGCGCTGCTTGGCGAAAATGGCGCCGGGAAATCGACGCTCGTCAAACTGCTTGCCGGCGTCTATCAACCGGACTCGGGCGAACTGCGGGTCGATGGTGTTGCGCGTACATTTGCAAATCCCGCCGAAGCGCGCGACGCCGGGCTTGCCGTGATCTATCAGGAACCCACGTTGTTCGCAGACCTCTCGATTGCCGAAAACATCTACATGGGGCGTCAGCCACGGGATCGTATTGGACGCATTCGCTACGACGAAATGAATCGCGAAGTCGATGCGCTGCTGCAATCGCTCGGCGTGAATCTGCGTGCGGAGCGGCTGGTCCGTGGTTTGTCGATTGCCGATCAGCAAGTGGTGGAGATAGCGAAGGCGTTGAGCCTGAATGCGAATGTGCTCATCATGGACGAGCCCACGGCGGCATTGTCGTTGACTGAAGTCGAACGGCTGTTTGCAATCGTGCGCGCATTGCGTGAGCGCGATGCCGCCATCTTGTTCATCACGCATCGGCTGGATGAAGTCTTTGCCTTGACGCAACGCTTGACGATCATGCGCGACGGCATGAAGGTCTTCGACGCAATGACCGCCGACGTGACCATAGACTCCATTGTGAGCAAGATGGTCGGACGCGATCTCGATACGTTCTATCCGAAGGCCGACGTTGCGCCGGGCGAGGTTCGCCTCTCGGTGCGTGGCCTCACGCGAGATGGCGTGTTCAAGAACGTATCCTTCGAGGTACACGCGGGCGAAATCGTGGCGCTGGCGGGACTGGTTGGCGCGGGACGCAGTGAAGTCGCGCGCGCGATCTTCGGCATCGACCTGGTGGACGCAGGCGAAGTAAGGATCGCGGGCAAGCCGCTGCAACTCGGCCGTCCGCAGGCGGCGGTTCGCGCAGGACTCGCACTCGTGCCGGAGGATCGGCGGGCACAAGGTCTTGCGCTGGAATTGAGCATTGCGCGCAATGCGTCTTTGACGGTACTCGGCCGGCTTGTCAGGCACGGGCTGATATCGGCGCGTAGTGAATCCACTCTAGCCTCCGATTGGGGCAAGCGCCTGCGCCTCAAGGCTAGCGATCTCGACGCCCCCGTTGGCACACTGTCCGGCGGCAATCAGCAAAAGGTCGTGCTCGGAAAGTGGCTTGCGACAGGGCCGAAAGTGCTGATCATCGACGAACCCACGCGCGGTATCGACGTCGGCGCCAAGGCGGAGGTTTATCGCACGCTCGCTGAGTTGGTGAAGGAAGGCATGGCAGTCCTGATGATTTCGAGCGAGTTGCCCGAAGTGCTCGGCATGGCCGACCGTATTCTGGTCATGCACGAAGGGCGGATCAGCGCGGAGATTGCGCGTGCCGAAGCCAACGAGGAGCGCGTCATGAGCGCGGCGCTCGGCGCTTCGCCCTCCACGCTGGGGAAAGCCGCATGATGACCCGGCATTCTTCCGCAATGCCAGCCGTGCACGCGCCAAAACGGAGACGCCGCAACGTGTTTGCGGACCTCGTTCGCAGCCGTGAGGCGACGCTGTTTGTCGTGCTGGCCGCGCTGGTCGCGGCCACTGCGGCGGTCAAGCCGGAGTTCCTCAATCTGCAGAACCTGCGTGACGTGCTGCTCAACGTATCGATCATCGGTTTGCTGACCGCCGGCATGACCGTTGTGATGCTGATGCGGCACATCGACTTGTCGGTGGCGTCGGTGGTTGGCGTGAGCGCGTACTCCGTTGGCAGTCTTTATGTAATGTTCCCGCACATGCCGATTGTCGTCGCGATGCTTGCTGGCATTTCGATAGGCTTTGTGATCGGCGCGGTGAACGGGACGCTCGTGACCTTCGGGCGCGTGCCCTCGCTGGTCGCCACCCTGTCCACGCTCTACATTGTGCGCGGCGCCGATTACGCATGGGTTCACGGCGGCCAGATCAACGCAACCAGTCTTCCCGACGCCTTCTCGCGCATCGCAACCGGCTCGTTGCTGGGTGTTCCGAACCTCGTGCTGATTGCCGTGGTGGTGCTGGTCGCGATCGGCATTTATCTCAAGCAGTATCGCGGTGGCCGCGAGCATTACGCGATCGGTTCGAACCCCGAGGCCGCGCGTCTCGCGGGCATTCAGGTCGAGCGCCGCGTGATGATCGGCTTCCTGTTGTCAGGCGCTATCGCGGGCCTCGCGGGCGTCTTGTGGCTCGCCCGTTTCGGTACCGTCGATGCCAGCACGGCGAAGGGCATAGAACTGCAGGTCGTGGCCGCAGCGGTCGTCGGCAGCGTGGCGATCACGGGTGGCGTGGGCACCATCATGGGCGCCACGCTCGGCGCGCTTGTGCTGGGCGTCATCAACATCGCGCTGGTGGTGCTGCGCGTGTCACCTTTCTGGCAACAGGCAATTCAAGGCGCGCTGATCGTTGCGGCGATCGCGCTCGACACAATGCTGGCGCGCTCGGTTGCCCGCCGCATGATGAGGAAACGCGATCATGGCTAAACCCGATTCCGCACTCGCGCTGACCCGGCGCCGGCATCTTTCGTGGGAGACCATGCTCGTGGTGGTGCTCGTGCTTGCACTGGTCCTCGGTCGCATCTTGTCGCCCATGTTCCTGTCGAGCGCGAACCTTTCCAACATGCTCGCCGACTTCACCGAGATCGCGCTGATTGCCTTGCCGATGACGCTGATCATTGTCGCGGCTGAAATCGATTTGTCGGTGGCGTCGGTGCTGGGCGCATCGAGCGCGCTGATGGGCGTGCTCTGGCACATGGGCCTGCCCATGCCGCTCGTGATTGCCATCGTGCTCGCGGCCGGCACGCTTGCGGGGCTCTTCAACGGCCTTGTGATCGTGCGCTTCAATCTGCCTTCGCTTGCGGTCACCATCGGCACGCTGGCGCTGTTTCGCGGGCTTGCCTACGTGCTGCTCGGCGATCAGGCCGTCGCCGATTTCCCCGCGTCCTACACCGCGTTTGGCATCGACACCATCGCGGCTTTCCTGCCAATGCCCTTCGTGCTCGTGATCGTCGGTGCAATCATTTTCACGGTGCTGCTGCAGGCGACGCCCTTTGGGCGCAGCCTCTACGCAATCGGCGCGAATCCGGTTGCCGCGCAGTTTTCCGGAATCGATGTCGCCCGCACCAAGATCAAGCTCTTCATGCTCTCGGGCGCGATGAGCGCGCTTGCGGGCATCGTCTATACATTGCGTTTCACGAGCGCGCGCGGTGACAACGGCGAAGGCTTCGAATTGTCGGTGATCGCGGCCGTGCTGTTCGGCGGCGTGAGTATTTTCGGCGGACGCGGGTCGATGACTGGCGTGCTTCTGTCCTTGCTGATCATTGGCGTGTTGCGCAATGCGCTGACTTTGTCCGATGTCTCCAGCGAGACGCTGACCATTGTGACGGGCGGTTTGTTGTTGTCGTCGGTGCTGATTCCGAATCTTGTTGCACGTTGGCGTGTCATGCGCGAAAAGCGCCTGATGACGCGGACGCTTTGATGAAAGTTGGCTTTTAAAACCAGCGTGAAGACTCCAGCAAAACGGAGCGGCGCGCGACATCAGGAGACACAGGCATGTTCAAACCCTTGAAATCATTTCGCGGCCCGGTGCTATGCGCCGCGCTGATCGCGGTCTCTGCGGCGGCCGCCATTCCGATTGGCGCGAGCGCCGCCGATCTCAAGAAGGACCTGAAGATCGCATTCCTGCCCAAGCAGATCAACAACCCCTATGAAGTCATCGCCGACGACGGCGGCCTCGCGGCCATCAAGGAGATGGGCGGGCAGGGCAAGGTGGTCGGGCCATCGGATGCGGGCGCGTCGTCGCAGGTGCAATACATCAACACGCTGATCACGCAGCGTCAGGACGCTATCGTGGTGGCAGCCAACGATGCAAACGCGGTCGTTCCCTACCTGAAAAAAGCGATGGGGCAAGGCATCAAGGTGGTGACGTTCGACTCCGATACCGCGCCCGATGGCCGCCAGATTTTCGTGAACCAGGCGAATTCGGAATCGATTGGCCGTGGACAGATCCAGCTATTGTCGAAACTGGTGGGCGGCGAGGGCGAGTTCGCGATTCTTTCCGCCACGCCCAACGCGACCAACCAGAACACCTGGATCAAGTACATGCAGGAGGAACTGAAGAAGCCGGAATATTCAAAGCTCAAGCTCGTGAAGATCGCCTACGGCAATGACGACGACCAGAAATCGTTCGTCGAGACGCAAGGCTTGCTGCAGGCCTATCCGAACCTGAAGGGTATCATTTCTCCCACTACGGTCGGGATAGCGGCCGCGGCGCGCTATATCTCGACCTCGCCGGCGAAAGGCAAGGTGATGGTGACAGGCCTCGGCACGCCGAACCAGATGCGCGCGTTCGTGAAGAACGGCACCGTGCATGCGTTCCAGTTGTGGGATCCGGGTCAACTCGGTTATCTCGCGGCGTATGCGGCGGCCAACCTTGCGTCGGGCACGATCACCGGCAAGGAAGGTGACAGCTTCGAGGCGGGCAAGCTTGGCAAGCGCACGGTAGGCAAGAGCGGTGAAGTCGTGCTTGGACCGCCGACGACCTTCGATTCATCGAATATCGATAATTTCAACTTCTAGGAGGCAATGGCCCGAAAGGGGCGATATTGCGCAAGGCAACGTCGCCCCTTCAGACTGACCTGGCAGCCTGACATGCCTGAAGCCGGCGGATGAGATGGTCCTAGCTCAACCAGGCAAACCGGCGGCTTCAAACCCTGTAGAACTCTATATCCTGCCCGGCGTGCACAGCGCGCTTCAACCATTCCGGCATTTCGCCTTCCCCATCCCACGTGTCGCCGCTTGCATTTCTGAATACCGGCGTCGCGCCATTGGCGTTTTCCGGCATTTGAGGCATTGAAGGCAACGCACGCTTTGGAGCGTTCGAACTCTTCGTGAGCGGGGGGGGAGTAACAGAAGCCTGTGCTTCGGCCAACGCTTCGGCCAAGGCTGTTTCGGAAATGCCGAACTCAGCCATTCGGCTGCGCAAATAGGCAATGATGCTGTCTCGCTTTCTTTCGTCCACGGCTGTCCTGATTCAGCTTTTACTTTCTTGAAGGCGAGCCATCTGCCCGCGCGGACCGGGGCGGCTCGAGGAATAAGTGGGTTGACTAAAATCGTGGCGCGCTGAATGGCGCGCGTCAATTAGTGTAATACCGCAAATCACCGCTTTACTCGCAATAACCAGACTCAATCAAAATAGGTCGATGCGAATACGGTTCTACAAACTGGTTGCTGTGGTTCGGATCGGTGCGAAGCGTCAAGTTGCCGATTCAGCGGCTGAAAGCTCACGACCAGATCGGTGCACGACTGGCGGCTGGTCAGGTTTCGTGAACACCTTCAACTCAGCCGCTAATTTAACAATTTGTCCCTACAACCGCGGGCGCCACACGGAAATGATAGCGCCGAATGCCGCTATTGTATGCCTAAATCATTTTAACGATTATGCTGCTCGCCCGGTAATTCCGCGCCGTGGGCGCGAATTGCCGCAATCAGTTCTGCCGGCGTGATTTCATAGCGCACTTCACGATGGATCCCGGCCTTCCTTTCATCGATTTCAATCAGCAGTACCGCCTTGCCATCGGCAGCCGGTTCGAGACGCAACGTGCGTACTTCCTGACCGGTTGCTTCATCACGCTCCGTCAGCAAGGTCATGGATCCTGTGGCGGGACTTCTTGCCATTCTCTCTCTCCCTTCCGATATCCGACATCTTATTGTCGCGACCTTTCGACTGGCTTTGCATGCGCGATGCTGCAACGCCTGCCATGAATGAGCATGGCACTAAAAGCGGGCATGAGGCGGCAAGCCGTGAGATCGCTGACCTCATTATTGCTTGTCAAAACGATACCCGTCCAGTATCGCAACGCGTGTTCGCTGCGCCGCTTTGCGTTCGAGTTATGTGCACGATAGGTGCAAAATCCGCTTCGCAAAACGGCGCGGCTTCACGCGACACTTTACAAAGCAGCGAGCGCGGCGCGCGCCTGCGCCGTGATTTCGAACGAGCGCAGCCGTGCGGCGTGATCGTAGATCTGCGCCGTGACAATCAATTCGTCGGGTTGCGTCTGCTCGATCAGCGAGGCGAGGCCCGCTTCCACCTCCCGCTGATCTCCGATCACCGAGCATGCAAGGGAATGGTCGACGCCCGCGCGTTCGGCATCGTTCCACGGAACCCGTTTCACGGGCGGCGGCAACTGCCCCGGCGTGCCGCGCCGCAGGTTGATGAACTGCTGCTGCAGCGACGTGAAGAGGAATTCGGCCTCGTCCGTGGTGTCGGCGGCGAAGACGTTTACGCCGACCATCGCGTAAGGACGATCAAGCTGTTTCGACGGGCGGAATTGCGTCCGATACACCTGCAATGCGGTCAGCAGATAATCTGGCGCGAAATGCGAGGCGAACGCGAACGGAAGCCCGAGCGCGGCGGCGAGTTGCGCGCTGAAGGTCGACGACCCTAGCAGCCAGATGGGCACTTCCAGCCCCGCGCCCGGCACGGCGCGCACCCGCTGGCCCTCCACCGGCTCGGCGAAAAAGCGCTGCAGTTCCACGACGTCATCGGGGAAATTGTCTGCGCTGCCCTGCAGGTCACGGCGCAGCGCGCGGGCTGTCGTCTGGTCGGTGCCGGGCGCGCGCCCAAGACCCAGGTCGATACGCCCTGGAAAGAGCGACGCGAGTGTGCCGAACTGTTCCGCGATGACGAGCGGCGCGTGGTTCGGCAACATGACGCCGCCGGAGCCGACGCGAATCGTGCTGGTGCCCGCGGCAACGTGTCCGATCACAACGGACGTCGCGGCGCTCGCGATGCCCGTCATGTTGTGATGTTCGGCCAGCCAGAACCGGAGATAGCCGAGCTTTTCCGCGTGTTGCGCAAGTTCGCGCGAATGGCGGAAGGCGTCGGCGGCGGTCGATCCGGCGGGAATCGGGGAGAGGTCGAGAACTGAAAAGGGGATCATTGCGGCTTCCATGACTTCGAGCTGGGGCGGTACGGGCATGCGTGCGAATCGGCATTCGGTTATTTGGCGCGAAAGATGCGCACTGCCCGAACGCAGGCGACTCGGCTTACGACCCGGAAACACGCGCCGTGAACGCGTGGGTAAACGCCGATTGTGCCGAAAGTCCTGAAAGTCTGCCGTGACCGCAGTCAGGCGAGGCGGGGATAGCCGCGCTGCGCGGCGTCGTTTTCGAGGTCGAGAATGACCGAGTAATCGTCGAGCGGACGTTGGGCGAAGCCAGCGAGCTTGAGCCGCCTGGCCAGTGGAGGATCTTCTTCGATGACACTCGCCAGCGCGATTCGCAGTGCGCTGATTCCATCGGGCGGAACGTCTTTCGATGCAATCAGCGGCAAGCCGGGCGACGCCGCCGTCACGCCGATCGTAACCACGCCGCTCGCAAGCGCCGGAAGATATTCCTGCACAAACGCGAAGCTAATGCAGTCGATGGCGGCGATATCGGCGCGATTGTCCAGCAGCGCTTCGAGCGAGGCGAGATGTCCGCCCGTTTCGATCACCGACGCAAAGAACGCACGGCCATTGGCAAACGGCGCAACCGCATGACGCAGCAGGTTCATGCCGCTGTTGGAATCGTCGCTGTTGTATGCGGCGCGCAGGCCGCGACTGCTTTCCAGCGATGTCACGCCCGCCGCCTTGCGTGCGACCAATACACTCCGATAATCCCCATTCGCGCAGTCATCGACGGAAAAAATTGGGGTCGCGACAAGTTGTACGCGATCATTGAGCGCGTGCATCAATGGATAACCGCAGGTTTGCGTGAGGAGGACATCGCCGCGCAGCCAGAATTCGGTCAGCGACATACTAGGATGGATGACTTCGAACGAGTCGCCACGCGCTTCGAGCCACGGCCGCACATGGCGCCGCACATGGTCCAGCAATGTGCGCCAGTCGGCCGCGAGTGCTGGCGTGACGTTGTACATCGGTAAAGCCGCGAGCCAGTTCATGCAGATTCGTTTTCCGGCGGTTTATGCGTGATTACACCGCTTGTGCGACGCCGGACTTCGCGTCCTTGGCGGCGTCGCGTTCTGCGAGAGCGATCCGGTCCGCGCGCGCGTGCAGCGGATGCAACGCCGGCGCGACCGGCTTCACGCCATGCCTGACCACCCATTCCCGATAGCCCCGCACGACAAACCCGCCATTGCGCTGCAGATACGCGTCTCGATCGCCATGATAGATCGCCGATAATGCGAACCACGGCGCGCCCGGCAAATCATGATGAACCGAATGGAAATTGTTGTTCAGGAACAGCAGGCGCCAGAACCACGAGGCTTCGTTGATGACGGTGCGTTCGCTGATCTTATCGGCGGCGCGATGTTCCTGGAACGAGCGGATCGCGCTCAATGCGAGCGCCGGATATCCGACCGCGAACACAAGAACAAGAGGGCTGATGCCGCAATAACGGTCGAGCCACGTCATGAGCGCGCCGAGCAGCGCCAGATGCAGCGCCCACGCGCCAGCCATCCGGACATTCCCGCGCGCAATGTCCACGATCACCGACCCAAGGGTAGACGCGATCGAAAACAGCGGCGCGAGCAAGAGGCGTCCGAAGAAGGTATTGCGCAACGTCAACAGGCCGCGCACCACGATACCCGCTTCGCGCCAACGTCTGGCCGACACGAAGTAGGTTTCCGGATCCAGATCGGGATCGGTGAGATGAACGTCGTCGTGATGGCGCAGATGCGATTCGCGATACACCGCGTAGGGAAACCACACGGCAAGCGGCGCAATGCCGAACAGCGCGTTGATCAGCGGAAAGCGTGTCGGATGACCATGCAGCAACTCGTGCTGCAGTGAAAGATAAAGACAGGACAGCACGGCGAGAATCCCGGCGGCGACCGGAAGGCCAAGGAAGCGCGCGTTGAGCGCCGTGCCGAACCATCCGCAATACAGAGCCACGATCAGCAGCCACGTCGGCCACTCGCTGCGCCAGCGCCACGAAGCGCGAAGCTGATGGATCTTCCGGCGTTGAGCGTCGTCGATATAAAGACTCATGGGAATTCGGTGACGGATCGAGCCACGATCTTAGCGTCGGGCCGTCGCGCGCCAAACCAAGCAATCCCGCTAAGCTTGTTCCGATGTGAAGAATCTTCTTATTCCACTGAGCGCCGGTCGGCTACTCTGGAAGCTGTAAGCGTTTAGTAGGCATCTTTCCTGCTCCTTCGATGCAACCCCGCTTTTTAAAGCGAGCGGCCGCGTCCATCCGGACATGGCAAAACAAGACGGCGCCCCGTTGGCCGATGGCTGACGAACGCCGCACGGAGCATGCGATGCCGCAAGAACACGAAGCACGGGAACAAAACGACAAAGCGGGTTCCGATTCTCCGCACCTCGACGGCGACGAAAAAGCACAAGCCGCCGAGCATTCCTCCCCGCACGCGCTTGTCATCCACGAGATCGTGCGCGAGGAAGGCGAGACCGCCATGGACCGCACTTTTTTCGCGCTTGCATGGTCGGCGCTTGCGGCGGGTTTATCGATAGGCTTTTCGTTTCTCACGCAGGCCACGCTTTTGAGCGCATTGCCCGATGAACCCTGGCGCGACCTGGTGGCATCGTTTGGATACACGATTGGTTTCGTGATCGTGATTCTCGGGCGCCAGCAGCTATTCACAGAAAGCACGCTCAGCGCCGTGTTGCCGGTACTCACACGCCGCGACCTGAAGACGTTGTTGAAGACCTTCCGCCTCTGGGCAATCGTGCTGACTTTCAACCTGATCGGAACGATCATCTTCGCCGCGATCCTGCAGATCCACGGCGTCTTTCCCGACGATGTCGTCGAGTCGCTCGGAAAACTGGCGCAGCTACCGCTTTCCGCGAGTTTCGGCGTAACCGTCGTGCGCGCGATATTCGCCGGATGGTTGATCGCATTGATGGTGTGGCTTTTGCCAAGCGCGCGTTCGGCGCGTTTCCTGACTATCCTGCTGATCACATATACGGTTGCCGTGAGCAAGCTCTCGCACGTGATCGCGGGATCGGTGGAAACGTCCTACGCGGTCATGACCGGTGCCGCGAGCATTCGCGACTACCTGCTGGTCTTTCTGGCGCCGACGTTTATCGGCAATATGATCGGCGGCATTTCGCTCGTGGCGATCGTCAACCACGCGGCCATTGCGCCCGAGATTGAATAAGCGTGGTGCTCGACAGATCCGCGGTCACGTCACTACTCCAACAACACCAACAATAAACAACAAACGCGCGTGCGCGCGCGATGGCGAAAGCGGCGCGGTCACGCCGCTTTCGCCCAAAGCCTGTTGGTCGACCTTTTGCGCCCCGAAGCGGGACCGCCAGGCGGTTGTGAAAATGAATCGAGTACTTTCTTCAGCGCGTCGATGCGCCGCCTTTGCGCCGGAACCAGCACGTGCTCACCGCTGACCGCGGCGAGCCGTTCGCGCCAATAGTCCACGTTAAGCGCGCCCGCGGGTTTCTGGCTCATCGCGCGCAACTGGCCGATTGCGCGTTCAATGTGCTGAAGTTCCGCGTCTGCATGCGACGATGTTTTAAGGCCCCCTGATGCTGCACCGTTTTTGCTTTTCATCTGTGCCACCATTTTTGCCGGTGTACTGCCACGCGCTGTCACTTCTTCGATGACATGGCCCGTTGTGCGTCGTCCGGCTTTTTTCCCCTTCGCCCGCGTGCTTATCTGCGCGTCGGGCGGCCCCGGTTTGATGCGACCGTCAATGCATACTCACCCAACGCGGCGCGTGCGCACTGTCTGGAATCGCACACTGAACAAGCCGCTCGGTGCGCAAGGAAACATGGCGCTTCTATCGATAAAACGCGCAAACGTTTTCGCGGTAAATTGCCATATGGGGCGGGGCGCTGCGGCGTAAAGATTACTCGGTCTTGGGCGCGCGGGCGCGACCGCTGCGTTTGATCTGCTCGTCCATGGCAAGGTCGAGCTTGCTCACGCGCCGGGGTTTTTCGGGCTTGAGCGCATTCACGAAGGTGACGAAATCGTCAAGCGGCAGCGGCGAGGAAAGTTTCTGCTCGCCAGCCAGCGCCCGGTCGACGAGATAGAAGAGACCGCCGCTCAGGCTGACCGCGGCGTATTGAGCGTTACCGGAGCGCGTCTTGAGCCGCTCCACGGCATTGATGGCTTTAGTGGATCGCATGACCGGGCCGCTGCTTGATTTGTCTCTGTCCTGTGAGTCTGAAAGGCGAACCCATCAGGAGCCGGCGCCGTTACTTCCCGGCGCGCATTTCTTGCTCGCGCCCTCGAGCCACAGGTTCGATACGTGCCGTTCGCCCGGATAAAAGCGATACGAGGTTTCGCCGTTATCGAAGCGGACCTTGATCACGTTCGAGTCGCCGAATTCGAGCATGGTGCCTTGCGGAATCGGCGTTTTCTTGAACTTCGCATCGTGTTTCTGGGCTTCGTCCGTCAGACACTGGACGATGCTCGTGACCGACGCATTGGTGGCGGTTTCGACTTCGGGCTGTCCGGCGTCGGCGTTATGGAACTGGCCGCAGGCCTGGAGCAAAAATACGGGAAGCGCGAGAGCGCATGCAATCTTTTTCATGGTGTCCTTCAAGTATTCAGCCACGGCGACGCTGTAGTGCGTGATGCCGATTACATCACAGTGGCCTTACGGTTTGCGTCGGCTTGATGTCCGGGCTCATCACGCATCGGGCGGTACGCCCAGAAGCTGCATGGTCCCGCCGACAACGCCCGAAAATACCGGGCCTGCCACGGTTCCGCCGTAGTAGGAGCCTGCCGACGGTTCGTCGATCATCACGGCGACGATCACTTGCGGGTCGCTCATGGGCGCCATTCCGACAAACGACGCACGATACTTGTTCGCGGCATAGGTACGCCCGATCTGTTTGCGCGCCGTGCCGGTCTTGCCGCCCACGCGATAACCCTCTACCGCTGCCGCACGTCCCGTGCCACGGGGGCCCATCGCGAGTTCGAGCATGTCGCGCACGGCCGCGGCCGTCGTGGCCTTGGTGATCTGCACGGGTTCCGGCGCAGCCCGGCCGCGCACGAGCGTGGACTGGCGGAATTCACCGGTTCCCGCATAAGCGGTGTACACCTGCGCAATCTGCAGCAGCGACAACGACAGGCCGTATCCGTACGCCATGGTCGCCTGCTCGATCGGCCTCCAGCGCTGATAGCTTCGCAAGCGGCCGGTTGCTGCGCCCGGGAAGGTCAGTTCCGGCGCTTGCCCAATGCCATATTGCCGGTACTTGTCCCACACCGTTTTCGCCGGCAGCCTGAGCGAAAGTTTTGTCAATGCAATGTTGCTCGACATCTGCACGGCTTCCGACACCGTGATGACGCCGTGATTCGACGTGTCGTGGATGGTATTGGGCCCGAGCTTGAACGTGCCCGGTGAGGTATCGATACGGGTCTCGGGCCGAACTTGCCCCATGTCGATGGCGAGCGCCGCAACCAGCGGCTTGATGGTGGAGCCGGGCTCGAACGTGTCGGTCAGCGCCCGGTTGCGCAGTTGCTCGCCGGTCAGGCGCGAGCGGTCGTTCGGGTCGAAGGTCGGATAGTTGGCAAGCGCGAGGATTTCGCCGTTCTTTGCATCGAGTACGACCACGCTGCCCGCGCGCGCCTTGTGCTTTGCAATCGCCGCCGCGAGTTGCGTGTGGGCAAGCTGCTGGATGCGCCGGTCGATGGTCAGGTGGATCGTCTCGCCGTTCTCCGGCAATTCGGTTTCGCCGATCTCGGACACAACGCGTCCCAGCCGGTCGCGAATCACTTCGCGCTGGCCGTGTTCGCCCGTCAGCCGGTCGTTGGCCGCAAGCTCCACGCCTTCCTGGCCCTTGTCCTCGTTGTCCGTAAATCCGACGATATGCGCCGCCGACTCGCCTTCGGGATAAAAGCGCTTGGTATCGGCGACGAGCGTGACGCCCGCGAGCCCCGTTTCCGCGATACGCGTTGCCACGTCGGCATCGACCTGACGTTTGAGCAGGACGAACGAACGCTCCGTTCCGAGCCGGCGTGCAAGCTCTTTCTCGGGCATGCCGAGAAGCCGCGCGACCTGCGGACGTGTTTCGGTATCGAAGCGCGACGGCGTGGCCCAGATTGAATACGTCGCAAGGCTCACGGCGAGCATCGCGCCGTTGCGATCGACAATGCGCCCGCGCGTGGCGGACAGTTCGAGCGTGCGCTGATACCGCTTTTGCCCTTCGCCGATATAAAAGTCCTGGTTCACGACCTGCACCCACAGCGCGCGCGCCGCCAGCGTCGCAAACGCGGCGAACATCAGCAGTACGACGAGCGTGGAGCGCCACTGTGGCAGCCGGCTTTCGAGGACGGCGTTCTTCACGGGCGTTTGATACGCTTCGTGAGCACGCCTGGCGGTTTTACGCATGCTTCGGTCGAGTCGGTTGGATGAGTCAGGTCGTGGCGGACGCGGGTTGCGCAACCAGGCGTTCAAGCACGTCCTCGAATCCGGCGTTCTCCGGCAATGCAAGGCCAAAGCCGTCTTTCAGCACGCGGCGCAACTCGGCGGCTGTTGCGATTTCACGATGCTCCTCGGCGGCGCCGCGATGCGTCAGCGTCCGGTCGAACAGCGTTTGCCGTTGTCCTGGAATCACACGCGCGACGATCAGGTGACCCGTGAAGATCGACTCGGGGAGCGTGGACACATAGTGGTTCGCCATGGCGTAGTCGGCGGGCAACTGCGGCTCGAGGTCGAAACGGTAGACCGGCTTCCAGGTGTCGCCGAGTTTCACCTGCAACTTGAAATCGCCGTGCTCGATCAGGTCGAGGCGGAACGTCTCGTGCGGCGTGGCCTGCTCCCGGCCGTTATCGAAAACGAGCGGCGCGGTGAGCGTCATGCTGCCGAATCCCACGTCGGCAAGCCACGTTTCATCCGGCGTTTCCACGAGCAGCATCATGTGCGTGCGCGCCGGCATGGCGTCCGGATCGGCCCATAGCACGCGCGCGGCAAGCCCGGTTGTCTCGAATCCGAGCGTTTCCAGCACAGCCCGGAACAACAGGTTGTGTTCATAGCAATATCCGCCGCGCCGCGCGCTCACCAGCTTGGCGAACACCGACTCGAGATCGAGCCGAGGCGTGGCGCCAAGCAGCGTGTCGATGTTTTCAAACGGAATAGCTTGCGGATGCAGCCGGTGCAGCGCGTGCAGCACCCCGGAGCTCGCTTCATGCGGGCCGGTATAGCCAATACGGTCGAAATAGGCGGCGAGCTGCGCCGTCGAGAGTGTCTGAGTCATGTGTTGAAGCTCCTGCCCTGATAGGGGAACGAGGCCGGGCGTGCCGCCGCGAGGTGCCGTCATTCTACGGTACGGCCCAGCCTTTATTACATATTGCATACGGCGGCGGGCGTAAGCCCGCCGTTTGATCACGATTTTGAACTGTCGGACGTCTAACATGGTCTCTAATGGGCAGTGCGTTCAACTCTTCTTTTAAAGAACCCTATGTCGACCCCACTTGCTACCGCTTCATCCTCCCCGCCATCTCCCGGCAAACATCCCGCTCCGCCCTGCACGCTTGTGATCTTCGGCGCTGCCGGCGACCTGACCAAGCGGCTCTTGATGCCGGCACTTTACAACCTGTCGTCGGACGGTTTGCTCGACGACAACATGAAGATCATTGGCGTCAATCACGGCGAGCTCGAAACCAGCGCCTGGCGTGACCAGTTGACCGAATCCCTCAAAAAGTTCGCCGCCGATAAAGCCGGCGCCTTTCACACCGCCCAGTTGAACGAGCAGGCGTGGAAGTGGGTTGCAGACCGCCTGCAGTACGTGGCGGGCGAATTCGAAACGGACGACGTATTCAACAAGCTAAAGCAGACCTTAGGGGATAGCGGAAATGTCATTTTTTATCTCGCCGTCAGTTCGCGCTTCTTCAAACCTATTGTGGAGCGACTTGGCCGGGCAGGATTGCTGAAGGAAAACGAACATGCGTTCCGGCGCGTGGTGATCGAAAAGCCGTTTGGGCATGACTATGCGTCGGCGAAAGATCTGAACGAGAGCATTCTCAAATTCGCCAGCGAAAACCAGATTTATCGTATCGACCATTTTCTCGGCAAGGACACCGTTCAGAGCATTCTTGCCGTGCGCTTTGCCAACGCGCTGTTCGAGCCGATCTTCCGGCGCGAATATATCGATCATGTTCAGATCACGGCTGCGGAGACCATCGGCGTGGAAGCGCGTGGCGGATTCTACGAGCAAACCGGCGCGTTTCGCGACATGGTTCCGAACCACTTGTTCCAGTTGCTCGGCATGGTCGCCATGGAACCGCCGAACTCTTTCGATGCCGAAGCCGTCCGCGACAAGAAAGCCGAGATCTTCGACGCCATTCAGCCGCTGAAACCCAGCGATGTCGTGCTCGGTCAATACGAGAAATCGGACAGCGTTCCCGGTTATCGCGAAGAAGCGGACGTCGCGCCCGATAGCCAGACCGAGACGTATGCGGCGGCGCGAGTGTTTGTCGAGAACTGGCGCTGGGCGGGCGTGCCGTTTTATTTGCGCACGGGCAAGCGCATGACGGCGCGGCGCACGGAGATATCGGTGCAATTGAAGGCTGTGCCGTTCCTGCTGTTCCGGGACACGCCGGTAGATACGCTGGTGCCGAACGTGCTGACGTTACGCATCGATCCGGAACACGGCACGACCTTCGATTTCAACGTGAAGGTGCCCGGTCCGGTGATGCAGGTCGGGGCCGTGAAATCATCATTCAAATACGGCGATTTCTTCGATGAAAAACCCAACGTAGGCTACGAAACGCTGCTGTACGACTGCATGCTCGGCGATGAAACGCTGTTCCAGCGCGCGGACAGCATCGAGACAAGCTGGGCGGCGGTCGATCCCGTGCTTCATCCCGAAGGCGGTCCGTTGCCGGTTCATGGCTATACGGCGGGAAGCGCCGGACCGAAGGAAGCCGATGCGCTGCTGCAAGCCGACGGCCGCTCATGGCGCCCGCTTGTTGACGAGCACACCAAGAACACCGATCACAACGACAAGAACTAGGAGAACCCTGATGGGGACAGCAGTAAAGAAAGCAGCAAGCAAGCCGGCAAAACGTACCTTGGCCGAACGTATTCTCGCTATCGACGTGGGCGGAACGGGCCTGAAGGCCGCCATTATCGACGCGCACGGCAAGATGCTGACCGAGCGCCTGAAGGTCGCGACGCCGCATCCGTGTCCGCCGGAATTGCTGGTTCATACGCTGGTCAAGCTGGTGGAACCGCTGATGCAGCCGCTGCCGGCCACGCACATCTCGATTGGTTTTCCCGGCGTGGTGCGCGACAACCATGTGCTGACCGCGCCGAACCTGGGCAACGAAAGCTGGCGCAACGTGCCGCTCGCGCAAATGCTTTCGGATCAACTCGGCCACCATTTGCCAGTGCGCATCATCAACGACGCCGAAATGCAGGGACTCGCGGCCATTGAAGGAAAGGGTATCGAGTTTGTCCTGACGCTTGGCACGGGAGCCGGCACCGCGCTTTTCCGCGATGGCGAACTGATGCCTCATCTGGAACTCGCGCATCACCCGGTCAACAAGAACAAGACATATGACGAATACCTGGGCAACGCCGCACGCGACAAAACCGGCAACAAGCGCTGGAATCGCCGTGTGGAGAAGGTCATCGGCATACTAAGTTCGCTCGTGAACTATGACCGTCTCTGGATTGGTGGCGGCAATGCGGCCAATCTCAAGTTCGATCTGCCGGACAACGTGAAAGTCGTGTCGAACGAAGCTGGAATCGAAGGTGGCGCGCGCCTCTGGCATCCGCGCTCGGTGCGCGAAACGCGTCAACTGCCGCCAGGAGCGTTCGAATGACTCCGGCCGGTCTCAAGCTCACCCAACGCTCGCACAACGATCCGGATCGGGCGCTCGATGCGCTGTCAAAAATCGAACTCGTGATCACGGACTGCGACGGCACGCTGCTCTACACCGATAAAACCCTTGGCAGCCCCGCGAAAGAGGCGGTGCGCAAGCTGAGCGCCGCAGGCGTGCGCTTTACGGTGGCGAGCAGCCGGCCGGGAAAGGGCATGCGCTCGATCGTCGAAACGCTCGGAGTCACCACGCCATTCGCCGCCTTCAACGGCGGCAAGCTGGTCGATCCCACGGGCTGGCGGACCATGAACGCGCACTGGCTCGCACGGGAGGCCGCCGAGACCGCGCTGGAAAGCCTCGCGCGGGACGGCATAGATGCGTGGGTGTTCATCGACGACGCGTGGTACATCACGAATCCCGGCGGGGACTATGTGTCGCTCGAGCGCCGGACCGTGGGGTACGACGCGGTGGTGGTGAAAAGTTTCGATGGTATAGACCTGGGATCGGTCGAGAAAATCGTGGCGTCGACCAAGGACGCTGCGTTGCTCGCACGCAAGGAAGCCGAATTGCAAGGCACGCTGAAAGGGCGCGCCATTGCCATGCGCTCGCAGAGCTATTACCTCGACATCACGCATCCGCTCGCGAACAAAGGCGAGGGCATCCGCGAACTGGCGCAACTTGCCGGGGTGGCGCTGGAAAAGGTCGCGGTGCTGGGAGACATGCAGAACGACGTCGCCATGTTCGATGTGGCGGGCGTATCGATTGTGATGGGCCAGGCGTCCGCACAGGTGCAGGAAAGCGCGACGTTTGTATCGTCAACAAACGACGAAGACGGTTTCGCAATGGGCGTGAGCGGATTGCTCGCGGCCCGTGCGTGAACCCGTGGTGGGACCAGCGAGGGAAGTCGATTTATGCGAACGGGAGAGCGCCATCGACGCCACGCGATGCTTACCGACAGCATCCAGCGGCGGCGTCGACGAAGCCTGGGCTCTCGACGTTGCTGCGTTCCTGTCCGAAGTCCCGGGCCCGCATTGTTTGCGTGCCTCGGCAGACGTCCGGTTTAGCGGCGACGCATTTGCGGGCGCGGTCCACCGCCGCCGGTTGCGCGCTCGTCCTTGTGGCGGAAGTTGATCCGGCCTTTCGTCAGGTCATACACAGACAATTCCAGCGTCACGCGATCCCCGGCAAGAATCCGGATGTGGTTCTTGCGCATGCGGCCCGATGCATACGCGCCCACGACCACGCCGTTGTCCAGCGTCACGCGGTAGCGGCTGTCGGGAAGCACTTCGTCAACAATGCCGTCCAGCTCGAGTAACTCTTCTTTCGCCATATAAAGCTCCTTAATTCATCGTCCGATGCGATTGTATGCGAGACACGCACGCAACCGCGATGCCTTTTATTGCCTGACAATCACAAACATTCGCCGATAGTCACAGATCTGCAACAGTCTGGCCGTCGATCTGGCCATCAATCAGTTTTTCGGCGTGCAACAAGCAGGCCCGTCGAGCCTGTCCGCCATTTTCAAAACTTCCATCCTGCTCGATGCGGAACACGCGGCTTTCGCCCGTTACTTCCTCACCGGCGGGCGGTGCGCGGCAGATACGCACCGATGCTTCATAACCGGTATCCGCTGCCCGGACCGCCGCCGCGCCCTGGCGTGCTCCGCGCGGGTAGATCAGCGGATGAATCTCGTAGCCTTTATACGTCTTGAGCGGCTTGACCAGTTCTTTCATGTTCTTGAATTCCTGTTGGCGCCCGCCCGGGCATCGAAATAGTGCATTCGATGCGTGTACCCGCCGATGGCCAGTCCGGGCGCCTCAGCGCTCGCGGTCGATCGGCGGTTACGAGCAAAAAATAGCGCGCGGCGCACTTGGGGCGCAGCCGCTCGCCGGGCTGTAGGTGTCGAAGAACGCCGGGGTGACGCGCGTCATACCGAGTCATACACGATATAACGCCTGGACTGCGCCAACCGTCGACGTCGCTGATATTTAAACTTTGAAACGGCTCTGAAGACGAGTGCCGGGCAGCGTCTGACGCTAAGCCTGCACTGCCGGGGCGATGACATTCAGCCTGATGCGGTGCTGAAATGCCGGGTGGATCGCTGCTGCCATGGCGAACACGTTGCGCGACGCGCACTGTGTATTATTAGACAGCAAATCAGAAAAAAGTTCCGCTGTCGCCGGAGGCCCCGCCTCTCGATGCTGCACTGTTGACGTGATTTTCGGAGATCCGAGCAACTCGTCCGTCCCCGGTTTCACGTCATTCAACCGCCTTCCAGCGGCATCGAATAACTATTATACCGTCATAGCCAGCCAGCCTTGCGGAACCGCCAGTAAAGGAAGACGTCCACCAGCAGCATCACGGCTATACACGCCGGGTAGCCATACGCCCAGTCCAGTTCCGGAATCTTGTGAAAATTCATGCCGTAAATGCCGGCAATCATGGTCGGCACGGCAAAAAGCGCTGCAAACGAGCCCAGACGCTTCGTGACTTCGCTTTCCGCCAGCGAAATCAGGCCCAGGTTGACCTGGATCGCGGTGACGACCATTTCGCGGCGGCCCTCTATAGTCTTCACGATGCGCTGCAAATGGTCGTAGACGTCGCGGAAATAATCCTGCATGCCGCTGCAGACGCCCGGCGCGCGGCCGCCGTAGAGTTTGCTGACCGCTTCCAGCAGCGGCGCGGT
Organism: Caballeronia sp. DA-9; assembly: GCF_051615025.1. NCBI lineage: Bacteria > Pseudomonadati > Pseudomonadota > Betaproteobacteria > Burkholderiales > Burkholderiaceae > Caballeronia > Caballeronia sp. DA-9. The sequence continues at coordinate 318,671 of NZ_CP195132.1, forward strand.
GTGATGCTGAAGCAAGATGAGACGGCGTTTCAGCGAATACAGGTCTTCGATGATCACCCTTGAGGCCGCCGAGCCATTGCGCTCGAAAATCCGCTCCTCGAGTTCATCGAGTTCCGCGCCGAGCGCTTCGAGAATGGGGAAATAGCGATCGACCACATTGTCGATTAGCGCGTACATCACGAATGCAGGCCCGTGCTTGAGCAGATGCGGTTCGCGCTCGCAGCGCTTGCGTACTTCCTGGAAACCTTGGCTGGTCCGGTTGCGCACCGACAGCACGTAGTTATCGCCCACGAACACGTTGATCTCGCCTACCACGAGTTCATTCTCGCCATCGAGCTCGACCGTGTGGAGCACGCAGAAAAGCGAGTCCGTGTATTCCTCGATTTTCGGCCGCTGATGGCCGTGTTGCGCATCTTCCACCGCGAGTTCGTGCAGCCCGAACTGGTGCGTCATGTGCGCGAGTTCGCCGGGGCCCGGATCTTTTAGCGCAACCCACACGAAGCACTCAGGGACATCCCTATATGCGGAAATATCGTCGATGGCGACGTCGGCGAGCTTGCGGCCGTCTTGATAGGCCGCGCAATTGACCAGCATGTAGTCTGCCCTTCTTACACGGTAGCGACACCGGCACGCGCCGCACGTGCGCGAATACTCAACGCGCAACGCAGCCGTTTGCCGGAACTTCCGTGAATCTTAGCGGATTTGCGAATGCGTCCTGGGCAGGGACGCACAGCAAGGGGGCGGCACACATATGCCGGCCTCCTGACAGAACCGGTCCTTGCTGCCTAGTTGTTCGTGTAATCCGATGTTATTTCGGAACTCAGCCGGGGCATCTCGACAGGCGCCAGCGTGTTGTCACGCTTCGTAAGTTTGCCTTCCACCGACGCGCCCACATCCATGCGCAGTTGCTGGTAATAAATATTGCCGTTCACGTGCGCATTCGATTGCAACTCCACGAAGTGCTCCACCGTCACATCGCCGGTAATGGTTCCATTGATCACGATATCGTAGGCGGTGACGTTGCCGGTGATCGACCCCTGGTCGCTGACCACCAGCAGTGTCTGCTCGCCTGGACGGCCGGTCACATTGCCTTTTACGTGGCCGTCCATGCGCAGCCCGTCGCTGAATTCGAGATCGCCCGCTATCTGGACATCGTGGGCGATCAGCGTGGCCAGCTTGGCTTGGCTCACGCCGGTAGGTTTTTTCTTGAACATGGATGATCCCTTTCTGGTCTGGATTGCAATTTCGATACTGGCCCCGAGCAAGGCGCGAGGCCGGCGCTGAGATGTCCCGGCTGGCCTGGCCGGTTAGTTGGATTTGTCCCGCTGGCGTTTGACGAACGCGAGATCAGTGCGCATCTGGTGGATCTCGGCCGCACTTTCCGATGCCTGCTGCTGCAAGACGAGCCGCGTCGCCACCTCGTGGTCGAGCGCGATGCGCGCCTTCGCGAGCTGTTCGCGGATCTCGCGCTCTGAAATGGGCGGCGCGCACAGCGCGTCGGCCTTTTTGCTGTTGTCACGCGACGTGACGAGCGCAAAGCCTGCAGCGGCGAGCGCGGCGGCGGCGCAGGCCGCGGCGAGAAGACCCAGCATGATCGCGGGCCAGCTTGGACCGCGGCGCGAGGTCAAGGAATACGTGCGGCGGGTCAGGCGATGTGTCGCCCGGTGTTTGTCAGCTTGCGGCATGGGGATTCGGCTTGAAAAGCGCGAGATAGTGCTTGGGATTGACCTGTGTGCCGTCGATGATCACTTCGAAATGCAGGTGCGGTCCGGTCGAGCGTCCGGTCGAACCAATCTCGCCGATCTTCTGTCCGGGCATGACAAGGTCGCCGACAGCAACGAATATCTTCGACGTATGTCCGTAGCGCGTGACCACGCCGGTGCTGTGCTGGATGTCGATGGCATTGCCATAACCGCCGTGCGGTCCCGCCAGGATCACGCGGCCTCCCGCGCTTGCATAAATGGGTGTGCCGGCCGGTGCGACCAGATCCATCCCCGGATGAAAGCTCAGATGCTGGTTGAACGGGTCAATGCGATTGCCGAACGGCGAGCCGAAACGCGCGCCAGGCGCGGGCTGCCGTCCGGGAAACGCCATGTAGGACGCATAGTGTGCGAGCACCACGTCATCGAGCTTGCCGAGCGTGGCGTCGAGGCAATCGAGCGCGCTTTGGGTGCGGCGCAAGCGTTGGGGCGCCGAGCCGGTTTGCGCGGCGCGCTGGGCGTCGCAGAGCCGTGCGGGCAGCGCGGGTCCGCCCTCGGCCGTGCTCGCCGGCGCCGGTTCCGACGCGGGTTCCGACACGTTCGGATGGCTGCTCGCTGCGCTGTTCCCAGGCGCGAGCCGTGGCGCCAGCGCCGGTCCGCCCGCGCTGTCGAGCGGCAGTTCGTCGTCATTCTCTGGCAGCGGCGGCACGATATGAATGTCGGGACGATCGGCTGCGCGGCGCGAAGCCTTCAGCTGTACTTCGAAGTCCTGAAGTTCGTTGACTTGCGTGACGAGCTGACCCACTCGCGGCTCGAGATGCGTGAGCGTTGCGCTGATCTTGCCGAGTTCGTCGATCTCGTACGAACGGCGCTCGGCCTGCGCTTTTTCTTCGGCGCCGTGCGTGTTGCCCATTGCTGCGCCAATTGCAATGCCGAGCGCGAGCGCGGCCAGGATCATCGCGACCACTGCGACGATCACCATTGTACGAACCGTGCGCGCCTCGACAAACCGCACGCGCTGATGCGACACGGTCCGGCGCGACCAGATGACGAAAGCCATCAGTGCACCCGGCGCGCGACGCGCGAAGACAAGACGACGTTCATCGAAACAAAAATACTGGCGCGTATTCGAGCGTTGAAATTGAGATAAATGAAAGTCACGTCCATGTGAAAACGCCGCAGCGGGGCTACGGCGAGAGGCCTTATGGGCGGACGATTATGCGCCAGTTATTCGAATGCGTATCTCATATATAAGGGTTGCTGAACAAATGCGAAATTCAGGGCCGCGCTGTTTCGCTCCACAGCATCTCGCGGGCCTCGCCCATCAGGAGCGGCCGGTTCAATTCGGCCACCGTGCGCAGGAAATTCCACACTGCCGTGATGCGTTTCAATTTGCGCAAATCCTCGCGGCAGGAGAGATAAAACGCGCGGGTGACGACGATGTCATCGGCGAGCACGGCTTCGAGACGCGGGTCTTGCGCCGCCATGAAACACGGCAGGATTGCGAGCGCGCGACCCTGCAGCGCGGCGTGATATTGCGCGATCACGCTCGTGCTGCGCCAGTTGGAAACGGCGCCCGGAACTGCGCGATCGAGGTAGAGCAACTCGTAGCTGAACGCGAGGTCGTCGATGTAGCTTGCGAAGCGATGCGTCGTCCTGAGATCTTCAACGCAGCGCACGGGCTCGTGCTGTTCGAGATACTCGCGCGTGGCGTAGAGGCGCAGCCGGTAGTCGCAGAGTTTCGTGTAGACGGTCTGACCGTGTTCGGGGCGTTCGAGCGTTACCGCTATATCGGCTTCGCGCTTGGACAAGCTCACGAAGTGCGGCACCGGCAGCAAGTCGATGGAAATCTGCCTGTGCGTGTCCTGGAAACGTGCGAGTTGCGGCGCGAGGAAAAAGCAGCCGAAGCCCTCGGTCGATCCCACGCGCACGTGGCCGGACAATGCGTGCCCGGAATTGGCGATGTGTTCCGTCGCGGACTGGACCGTGGTTTCCATGGCATCGACGTAGGCAACAAGGCGCTGGCCTTCGGCGGTCAGGACGAAGCCGCCGCTGCGGGATTTATCGAAGAGTAGGGTGCCTAGCGCGTCTTCCAATGCCCGCACGCGACGCGCGACAGTTGTGTAGTCCACGCCCAGGCGCTTGGCCGCGCCGCTCGCACGCTGGGTCCGGGCGACTTCAAGGAAATATCTCAGGTCGTCCCAGTTCAGGTTATTGAGGTTTTGCACGCCTGCGCCCGCGTTTTTTTGCATGATGGATGGGTATTTCTATCGATACTTCGTAGAGATTTGCATAACTATACTGAACGATATCGGCTCGGTGGATTCACCGCGCGAGCCGACGACAAACAAAACGGAGACGGCATCCACCTTTAGCGATCTGCCCGGATACGCATTTGTCCGCTCAGGTCCGCGTCTCGCGTTTTCATGCCCGTTCCCAAGGAGACTCCCTCATGAATACTGCTGCTGAGCGCCCGGCGCTCGCCGAACAATCCATCGCTGTACGCACCGCCAAATTGTTGGTCGATGGCAAGTTCGTGGAATCGAATACGAAGGAGTGGCGCGACATCGTGAATCCGGCGACGCAAGAACTCGTCGGGCGCGTGCCGTTCGCGACGAAAGACGAAGTGGATGCCGCCGTGGCGTCAGCAGTCAATGCATTCAAGACGTGGCGTCTGACCTCGCTCGGCGTGCGCATGCGCGTGATGCTGAAATTCCAGGACCTCGTGCGCCAGAACATGAAGCGCATTGCGCAGACGCTGACGGCCGAGCAAGGCAAGACGCTTGCCGACGCCGAGGGCGATATCTTTCGCGGGCTCGAAGTTGTTGAGCATGCATGTTCCATCGGTACGTTGCAGCAAGGAGAATTCTCGGAGAACGTCGCGGGCGGCGTGGACACGTACACGTTGCGCCAGCCTGTCGGCGTATGCGCCGGCATCACGCCGTTCAACTTCCCCGCCATGATTCCGCTCTGGATGTTCCCCATGGCGATCGTGTGCGGCAATACATTCGTGCTGAAGCCATCGGAGCAGGATCCTTTGTCGACCATGGAACTCGTCGAGCTTGCGCTCGAAGCGGGCGTGCCCGCGGGCGTGCTGAACGTGGTGCACGGCGGCAGGGACGTGGTCGACGCCATCTGCACGCATCCCGACATCAAGGCGATCTCGTTCGTTGGATCGACACATGTGGGCACACACGTGTACAACCTTGGCAGCCAGCACGGCAAGCGCGTGCAGGCCATGATGGGCGCGAAGAATCACGCCGTCGTGTTGCCCGATGCAAACAAAGAGCAGACGCTGAACGCGCTCGCCGGCGCAGGCTTTGGCGCGGCCGGGCAGCGCTGCATGGCGACGTCGGTGGTGGTGTTCGTCGGGGCGTCGAAGGACTGGTTGCCGGAACTGGTGGAGCGTGCGCGCGGCCTCTCGGTGAATGGCGGCACTGAAGCGAACACGGATGTTGGACCGGTCGTTTCGCGCGCTGCGAAGGAGCGCATTCTCGGTCTTATAGAAACAGGCGTGGGCGAGGGCGCGACGTTGTCCCTCGATGGCCGCGGCGTGGAAGTGAAGGGTTATGAGCAAGGCAACTTCATCGGCCCGACGATTTTCTCCGATGTCACGACCGACATGACCATCTACAGGCAGGAGATCTTCGGCCCGGTGATCTGCGTGCTGGAAACGGCCACGCTCGATGACGCCATCGCGCTGGTCAACCGCAATCCGATGGGCAACGGCGTGGGTCTCTTCACGCAAAGCGGGGCGGCTGCGCGCAAGTTCCAGAGTGAGATCGACGTGGGCCAAGTGGGCATCAACATTCCGATTCCGGTTCCCGTGCCGTATTTCAGCTTCACGGGCTCGCGCGGATCCAAGCTCGGCGATCTCGGTCCTTACGGCAAGCAGGTCGTGCAGTTCTACACGCAAACGAAAACGGTCACGTCGCGCTGGTTTGACGACGCCACGGTCAACGACGGCGTGAACACGACTATTTCGCTACGCTAGGCCTTTTCCGCACAAAACTATAAACAGGAGATACGTCATGGAAATCGGCTTTATCGGGCTGGGCAACATGGGCGGTCCCATGGCCGCCAACTTGCTGAAGGCGGGACACTCGCTGACGGTGTTCGATGTATCGAAGCCGGCGCTGCAGGCGGCGGTCGAAGCAGGCGCGCGGACCGCTGTATCGCCCCGTGAAGCGGCCCGCGAGAGCGAGGTGGTGATTACCATGCTGCCCGCCGCCGCGCACGTCAGGGCGGTCTATCTGAACGACGACGGCGTGCTTGCGGGCGTGCGGCCCGGCGTGCCGCTCGTTGACAGCAGCACGATCGACCCGGCCACCGCGCGCCTGATCGGAGAAAGCGCGGCGAAACAAGGCAACCCGTTCGCCGATGCGCCCGTATCAGGCGGCACGGGCGGCGCCCAGGCGGGCACGCTGACGTTCATGGTCGGCGCCGAGACCGTTTTGTTCGAGACGCTCAGACCGGTGCTCGCGGGCATGGGCAAGAACATGGTGCAGTGCGGCGAAACGGGCACGGGCCAGATAGCGAAAATCTGCAATAACCTGCTGCTCGGCATTTCGATGATCGGCGTAGCGGAAGCCATGAAGCTGGGTGCGTCACTTGGCATTGATCCGAACAAGCTTGCTGGAATCATCAACACGTCGACCGGACGCTGCTGGAGCGCGGATACGTGTAATCCCTATCCCAATGTGCTGCCTAACGCGCCGTCGTCGCGTGGCTATACCGGCGGTTTTGGGGCGGATCTGATGCTCAAGGATCTCGGGCTGGCGGTTGATGCAGCGCGTCAGGTAAAACAGCCGATCCTGCTGGGTGCGCTTGCTCAGCAACTCTATCAATCCATGAGCATGCAAGGTTTGGGCGGCCTCGACTTTTCAGCGATCATCAAGTTGTACAGTAACGAGGATGCCTGAATAAAACGTATCAACGAAAATACGTCTATAGGTGCTTTATTAAGCTGCGTTGCAGCATGGCGCATGTTTGAGCCATATACACCAAGGACATGGGGAATACGATGATTCGCTTCTTCTGATTTTGGCCTATTCTCAAAGCACGACGTTCGTATCCTCGTCCTAATTAGTAAGCAGATGACGAAGTCAGCGAAGCCGCTTTGGAATACTGATAGGTTTAACCCAGGCCAGCAGTCATGCTGTTGGCAAGCTGGGATCAAGGAGAGCCAGATGCAAACAACTCGTCATTTTCATATGGAATTGCGGCACGCCACGGTGCCGACGTACGTGTTCAGTTATCTGTTCCCGTTGGTATTGCTGGTGTATGAGTTATGGCGTGTCGGTTCATGGGTTGCAGTTCGTGGATTCAACTTCACGGACTTTAGCGCAATGAGTTATGAGTTCGCGCTCATGCTGGCCGTTTTCCTGATGCAGGTCGTGGTGGAAATTGCTTTCATGGCTGCCGCCATGCTCACGAAACATCATGACGTGGCGCATCGCGCAGCGAATCTGCTGCTCGGCATTTTCTGTTCGATGGTCGTGCTTGGCTTCGATCTTGCGCTGCAATACGGAATGTAAATGCTTTACCGGGCATTAAGCGCCTCCAGTTCTCGCAGCAATGAAAAGCCCGTTTGAACGTCAAGTTCAAGCGGGCTTTCTCTTGTCATGCCATAACCTTTAAAGACTTAACAGCCTACTGCGCTTGCCAGTTCCGGCGCCTGCTCCGCGCGTTCTTCAAAGCACTTCTTGTTCGCTTCTTTCAGCGCTGTGCGCAAACCTTCTTCAATGACCGGGTGGTAGTACGGCAACTTCAGCATGTCTTCCACGCTGAGTTCCAGTTGCAGCGCCCACGCCAGCAAATGACCGAGATGTTCGACTGCGGGCCCGCAACCTTGCGCGCCGAGCAGCTTGCCGGTTTTCGCGTGCGCATAGACGTGAAGCAAGCCGCGGTTTTGCCTCAGCACCCGGCTGCGCCCCTGCGTTTCAAATGAAACGCTGCCAGTCACCGTCATCTGTTTTTCGAGGTCGTCATAAGACGCGCCGACAATCGCCACTTGCGGTTCGCAGAACACGAGCGAGAACGGTACTTTGCGCTTGATTGCCTGCACATTGGGGAAGTTGGCGGCGTTGTCGCCCGCGAGCTTGCCTTCGTCGGCGGCATCGGAGAGAAAAGGACGCGTACCGTCACAATCGCCCGCAATAAAAATACTGCTGTCGCCACATTGCATCGATTGCTCGTTGAAGACCGGAACGCCCTTTTTATCAAGCTCGATGCCTGTGTTTTCAAGCCGCAAACCGCTGAGCGTGGGCTTCCTGCCGGTGGCGACAAGCACGAGATCGAAATGCTCGGTGCGGTCGCTGCCATCAAGCGATTTGAAGCGTATGACAGGCTCGCCGTCCTGCATCGATTTTTCGTGGATGGTCGCGTCGGGGTCGAGATAGAACTCGTCCTGCAACGCTGCAACCAGCGCTTCACGCACGGGGGTATCGGTGAGCGCGCCAACCTGGTATTTCTGGCTGAACATGAATACGTCCACGCCAAGCCGCGCGAACGCCTGACCCATTTCAAGCGCAATAGGGCCAGCGCCGAACACCGCGCAACGCTTGGGCAAGGTCTTCAGATTGAAGACGTCGTCGCTTGTGATCAGCCGGTCGCCGAAGACCTCGAAATCATCGGGGATGACGGATGCCGAGCCGGTCGCAATCACCACGCTCGCAGCTTCGATGCGCAATGAATCATCCACGATCAGCACGTTGCGCGACTCGAAACGTGCGTACCCGCGAATCACTGTCTCCGGGGCGAACGAAGCGATTTCCTCCAGCACGCCTTTGACGAAATGATCGCGTTCGCTGCGTACATAAGCGAGCACGTGCTCGTTGTTGGCCTCGAGATCATGCGTGCCTTCAATGCCGCGAGCGGCCTGTGCCTTTGCGTCGTGCAACCCGTTCGCCGCTGCCAGCAGCAGCTTCGACGGCATGCAGCCCACGCGCGCGCAGGTCGTGCCGAACTCGGCGCCTTCGATGAGCACAGTTTCCTTGCCCGCGCTGCGCGCCGCGCGATAGGCCGCCATGCCCGCCGTTCCCGCGCCAATGACGGCGACGTCCACCTTGATCTGCTTCATCACTACCCTTTGAGTTTTACGACCATTGTGGATGCACGCCATCAAGGCTGCGATCGAGCTGGAACGCAGCGCTGATCAAAGCCAGATGCGTGAGCGCCTGCGGGAAGTTGCCAAGCGCTTCTCCGCTGATGGCCACTTCTTCCGAATAAAGCCCCACATGGTTCGCGTAGGCCAGCATTTTCTCGAACACGAGGCGGCCTTCGTCCACGCGCCCGGCCCGCGCGAGCGCTTCCGCGTACCAGAACGAGCACGCGCTGAAACCGCCTTCCTCGCCAGGAAGCCCGTCGAGCGAATCGCCGCGCGTGTAGCGAAAGATCAGCGGATCGACACCCAGTCCTTCGCCGATGGCATCGAGCGTGGAAAGCCAGCGCGGATCCTTCGGGCCGATAAACCGCACGAGCGGCATCATCAGCGTGGATGCATCGAGTGTTCTGGAATCAGGCGTCTGCACGAAACTCTTGATCTCGTCGTTCCAGAAACGCGTGTAGATGTCCGCGTGAATGGCGTCGCGCACCGCATTCCATTCCGGGAAGGGCGCTGGCAACGAGCGCTTCTGCGCAAGACGGATCGCGCGGTCTAGCGCGACCCAGCACATCAGTCTGGAATGCAGCAGCGGACGGCTGCCATTGCGGAATTCCCAGATGCCCTGGTCCGCCCTGTCCCAGTTCTTCGAGACGAAATCGACGGTGCGCGTGACGTGCTGCCAGCCATCGTAGGAAATGGCCTCGCCATATTTGTTGTAGAGATAGACGGCGTCGAGCAGCGCGCCATACACGTCGAGCTGAGTCTGGTCGCGCGCGCCGTTGCCGATCAACGGCGGCTCCGTACCGCTGCCGTAGAGCGTATCGAGCGGCTCTTCGTCGGGCGGCTCGTTGCCATCTACGGCGTACATGACGTTGAAGGAGCCGTCCGAATCGCATTGCTTGTTGCGCTCGGCAATCCAGTTCTTGAAGTCGCGCGCCTCGCCAATGTAGCCCAAGCGCAGCAGCGCATAGACGGAAAACGCGGCGTCACGAATCCACGTGTACCTGTAATCCCAGCGACGGCCGCCGTCCGGAGTCTCGGGCATGCCGAACGTGGGCGCGGCGGCGATTGCGCCCGTCTCGCGCGAACTGAGCAACTTGAGCAGCAACGCGGAGCGCATCACGACTTCACGATAACGCCCGCGATAAGTCGACTTCGCCGACCACGCGCGCCAGAAATCGATGGTATCTGCAAGCGCGCCCTTGCATGGAATGTCGCTGCGGGCGGGTTCCGATTCCGCGCCGAAAATGAAGCAGGCGGTCTCGCCTTCTTTCAGGTCGAAGTGCGCGACAGCGTCGTTGTTGTCGAGGCTAAGCGGTATCGTGGAGTCGAGTGTCAGTGCTTCGTCCTGGCCCGAGGGTGCGAAACGGATGGTCTTCTCGTCGAGTTGCGTGGTTTCGTGGCTGCCGCGCGCATAGTCGAAGCGCGGCGCGCATTCAAGGCGCACCGACATGTCGCCGTATTTGGCGCGGACCACGCGAACAATGCAGTTTGACCCGCTTTTCTCGTCCTCACCCTCTTTCGATACAGGCATGAAGTCGACGATCTCGCACACCGCATCTCCCGACATGAACCGCGTCAGCAGCACGTTGGTCTCGGGCAAATACATCTGCTTGGTGCGCGCAATGTTGAAGGTTGGCGCAATGCTGAATGCGCCACCGCGTTTGGCGTCGAGGAGCGCGCCAAAGACGGTCGGTGAATCGATACGCGGAAAACACATGAAGTCGATCGCGCCCTCGGTCGACACCAGCGCGGTTGTGCGCATGTTGCCGATCAGGCCGTGCGCATCGATTGGAATGCCGTGCGGCGTTGCCGGGCCGGTTTTCGCGGGGGTGTCGTCGTGAGGATCCTGCGCGCGCTGATCAGCCATTGTCGGCGAACCCCGGATACAAGGTCATGCCGCCGTCCACGAAAAGCGTGGTGCCAGTCACGTAGTCGCTGTCGTCGGAGGCGAGCCAGACAGCCGCGTGGCCGATGTCCTCGGCTTCGCCAATGCGGCCGTAGGGCACGAGTTTCAGCAGCTTTTCGAGCGCCTCGGGATTGTCCCAGGCCGCCTTGTTGATCGGCGTCTTGATCGCGCCCGGCGCGATGGAATTCACGCGGATCCTGTGCGGCGCGACTTCCTGCGCGAGCGATTTCATCATCATCTGGATGCCGCCCTTTGACGCCGCGTAGTTCACGTGTCCGGCCCAGGGAATGATCTCGTGCACTGAACTCATGCAGATGATCTTGCCCAATGCCTTCGATACCGGCCGCGGACCGCGGCGCAGGAATTCGCGCACGGCGCGCTGCGCGGTCATGAACTGACCGGTCAGGTTGACGTTCATGACGGCGTTCCAGTCCGCGAGCGTCATGTCGGTGAACTTCGCGTCCTTCTGCAAACCGGAGTTGGCGACGACGATATCCACCGTGCCAAAGTGCTGGATGAGCGAGTCGAACATTGCGTCGATGTCGGCTTCGTCGGAGACGTCGGCCTTGATCGCGATGGCTTGGCCGCCAGCCCGTTCTATCCTGCCGGCGAGGTCTTCGGCCTCTTCACCGTGGGAGTGATAGTTGATGGCGACGCTCGCGCCAGCTTCGGCGAGCGCGAGCGCCACGCCGTAGCCAATACCGGAACTGCCGCCCGTAACGAGCGCGACCTGACCGTGGAGTACTTGATTCATGGCGTTCCCTGATTCGATGCAAAGCGGGTTGGTCCGCGATGCACGTCTGTGGGGCCGGCCGAAGCCGGCGACGTCATGGCACCAAGCAAGCGCCGGTCCCGCCCGTCAAACCGCGCGGAGCTTCACTCCACGTGCATGGCCAGCGCCGGGAACGATTCTGTCGGGTGCGCGATTTCGTCTTGCGCCGCGACGATTTCCAGTTCGTAGCGGCCGGCTTCGTAGGTTGTTTTCACGACGGCATTCACCGCGGCAAGCGTATGCTCCAGCGCTTCGCGAACCGAGTCGCCCAGCAGCGTGCGCGCGAGGAACACCGCGCTGGTGAGATCGCCCACGCCGACCGGCTGGCGCGCGAATGGATAGAGCGGGCGCTGTGCAAACCATGCCTGGTTTTCCGTTACAGCGAGCATGTTGAACGCATCGGCGCGACTGTTCCTGTCGATCAAATGCTTGACCAGGATGATCTTTGGACCGCGCGCAATGACCTCGCGGCACGCTTCGATTGCTTCTTCCACCGTTTCTATCGTGCGCCCGGTGAGCTTCTGCAACTCGATGTGATTCGGCGTCATGGCGTCCGAGACTTCAGGCATGGTGGTGACGAGAAATTCCTGAATCCCCGGCTCCACGATACAACCGCTTGCCGCGCCCATGACCGGATCGCAGAAATAGAGCGCTTTCGGATTCACGGCCTTGACCATCCTGACGATCTCGACCACTGCCGCGGCCTGCTCGGGCGCGCCCAGATAACCGGACAGCACGGCGTTGCATCGCGACAGCACGCCGATAGCGCCGACGCCTTCGATCACGCGTATGAGCTCGCTGGCGTCGACGGCGCTGCCGGTCCAGCGCCCATATTGCGTGTGATTGGAAAACTGCACGGTATTGAGCGGCCAGACGTTGACGCCCATGCGGCGCATGGGAAAGACCGCTGCGCTGTTTCCGGCGTGGCCGAAGACGACGTGCGACTGGATACTGAGGACGTTGTTCATGATGGTTTTTTTCGTCAGGGGCCGCAATGGCAAGTCGGGCGCGGCACGTTGAGTTGAGAACCCGGCGCCACGCCAGACATTATTGTGCCGTGGCCCGCGGCTTACGACGCAGGGACGAAGAAGTTTTTGCATTTCCGAGACACGTGCCAGGCGACCGCGCGTGCGGTGCGATGGTTTTTTACATCGATTGGCACAATGATTGCGTCCTCCGGAAAATTCATTTGGATTATCGAACGGTTTGTAGCGTCTTGCCGGCTTTATCCGCCGTCAAATAGATCTTCTTCTACCCAACGCTGAAAAGCAGGTGCGAACTGTTCACCTTTGCAGCAGAATCGTTCTCACATGCCATGTTTCAGGTTTATTTAAATCCTCTGGAGAAAATCGAACTCGTCGCTTGAAACCGCCCGATGCGTTCGCCATCCATACGCGGGGCCGGTAGCCGGATCAGATCAGAAACAGGCCGTGACAGGCCGTAAAAGAGGAGGTCAAGATGGAGACGCTGAACAGAGAGACGTTGTCGCAAAGTCACACGGATCTGCAGAAGAACACGCTGGCCATTGTCCTTGCGGGCGGCCGCGGTACGCGCCTCGGCGCACTCACGAACAAACGCGTCAAACCTGCCGTGCACTTTGGCGGCAAATACAGGATCATCGACTTTGCGTTGTCGAACTGCCTGAATTCAGGGATCCGGCGCATCGCCGTCGTCACGCAATACAAGGCGCATTCGCTCTTGCGCCATCTGCAGCGCGGCTGGGGATTCCTGCGCGGGGAATTCAACGAGTTCATCGATATCTGGCCGGCGCAGCAGCGCATAGATGCAAGCTGGTATCGCGGCACGGCGGACGCCGTGTTTCAGAACCTCGACATCATCCGTTCCATCGGCCCGGAATATATCGTCGTGCTGGCGGGCGATCACATCTACAAGCAGGACTACACGCGCATGGTGCTCGACCATGTGGAGAGCGGCGCGGATTGCACGGTGGGCTGCATCGAGGTGCCCCGCATGGAGGCCACCGCGTTTGGGGTGATGCACGTCGATGCGCAGCGCCGCGTCACCGCCTTCCTGGAAAAGCCGGAAGATCCGCCGCCGATGCCCGGCAAGCCCGACATTGCACTCGCAAGCATGGGCATCTACGTGTTCAGCGCGAAATATCTGTATCAGTTGCTTGAGGAAAACATCCAGACATCCGAGACGGATCACGACTTCGGCAAGGATATTCTCCCGCGCGTGGTGACGAGCGGCCGGGCGATCGCACATCCGTTCGGCATGTCGTGCGTGACATCCGAAACGGATCCCAACGCACCGCCGTACTGGCGCGATGTCGGTACCGTCGATGCGTACTGGGCGGCGAACCTGGATCTGGCATCGACAATTCCAGCGCTCGATCTCTACGACCGCCGCTGGCCGATCTGGACCAACCAGGAACAGTTGCCGCCAGGCAAGTTCGTGCGCGACCTGCACGGGCAGCAGGGCGCAATCAATAATTTGCTGGTGTGCGGCGGCTGCGTGATCGCGGGTTCGCAGGTGTCGCGGTCGGTGTTTTCATCGGCGGTGCGGGTGAATTCGTTCTGTCATATCAACGAGGCAGTGCTGTTGCCGCAGGTCACGGTCGGTCCGAGTTGCCGGCTCAAGAAGGTGGTGATCGACCGGGGTTGCACGCTGCCGGAAGGACTGGTGATCGGCGAAGATCCGCAATATGACGCGGAGCGGTTCTACAGGACGGAAAGCGGAGTGGTGCTGGTGACGCAAGAGGCGTTGACACGTCTCGGACAAGCAAAGCAGTCATAATCCATAAGACTGCGTGCTCAATGCGCGCCCGCCGCTTGCAAAAAACGCGGTGAGTCCAAACCAGCGCAACCAGCCAATGGGGAACCGATGACCGTATGCGTGCTGCACGTTGCAGCGGAAATGTATCCGCTTTTGAAAACCGGCGGCCTCGCCGATGTCGTGGGCGCGTTGCCGCCGGCCCAGATGCAGCTGGGCACGGACGCCCGTGTGATCCTGCCGGCGTTTCCGTCTGTTGTGGCCGGGCTGACGCAGATCGAGCATGTGGCGGATCTCGGACCGGCGTTCGGCCTGGGGAATGTCAGGCTCGAGCGCGGCGTGCTGGCGGCGCATTCGGTCGTGGTTTATATCATTCGGGCCGATGCCTTTTACGACCGGCCGGGCAATCCTTATCTGGACGCTTCACACACTCAATACGCGGACAGCGACCGGCGCTTTGCACTGCTCGGCTGGGCGGCGGCGCGCGTTGCGAATGGCGCCGATCCAGCATGGAAGCCGCACGTACTGCACGCGCACGACTGGCATGCGGGCCTTGCACCGGCCTATCTGCGAGCCTGGGAGCGCCAGACGGGCGTGCCGCGCATACCGTGTGTCATAACGGTTCATAACCTGGCGTATCAGGGTGTTTTCCCGGCGGCGGGATTTGGCGTGCTGCAGTTGCCGGCGGATTTTTTCTCGATCAATGGCGCTGAGTTCTACGGCCATATTTCGTTTCTGAAGGCGGGGCTTTTCTACTCCGATCGCATCACGACAGTCAGCCCGACCTACGCCCGCGAGATCCAGACGCATGCGCAGGGCGCGGGTCTCGATGGTCTCTTGCGCACGCGCACGCACGACATCAGCGGCATTCTCAATGGCGTCGACAAGACGGTGTGGAATCCCGCCACCGATACGGCCATCAATGCGCAATATTCCATCGGCAAATTCGCGGGCAAGGACAAATGCAAGGCCGCGCTGCAGGAACGCATGGGTCTTGCGCGCGAACCGGGCGGGCTGGTATTCGGCGTGGTGAGCCGTTTGACAGAGCAGAAGGGCATTGATCTGCTGCTTTCGGCCATTCCCGATATTGTCCAGCGCGGCGGACAACTGGTCGTGCTCGGCACCGGCGATCCGGCGCTCGAAAACGGCCTCAAGAATGCCGCCGCGGCGAATCCCCGGGCGGTCGCCGTGGAACTCGGTTTCGACGAAACGTTGTCTCATTCGATCATCGCGGGCAGCGACGTCGTGATGGTGCCGTCGCGCTTCGAACCTTGCGGCCTCACGCAGCTTTACGCGCTCGCGTATGGATCGTTGCCGCTCGTTCATTGCGTGGGCGGCCTGGCCGATACGGTCGTGGACGCGTCGCTCGAAAATCTCGCCGATGAACTCGCGACCGGCTTCGTGTTCGAGAAGTTCGACCGGGCGGCGATTGTTGCCGCCATTCGCCGGGCGTTCGCGTTGAAAGCGCGGCGGCTGGAATGGAAAGCGGTTGTTCATCGCGCAATGGAGCAGGACTTCGGCTGGGAAGCGTCGGCATTGCGCTATGCGAACGTGTATCAGGAGTTGACCGGCCTGCAGTCCGCCTAGTCGTTCGGCTCGCGTGCGAGCGCGTGGATTGCGATCTGTACCCGGCTCGTGAGATTGAGCTTGCGCAGCACGTTGCGTACGTGAATTTTGACGGTGCTCTCCGCCAGATCGAGTTCGCGTGCGATGTCTTTATTGCTCGCTCCTCGGGCCACGATTCGCACGATATCGCGTTCGCGCGGCGTCAGAACGGATGAACTGCGGACATCGGGCGCAGGATTTTCGTCGGCTTTCGCCGGCGTCCTCATTTGTGCGATCAACCGTTGCGTCATACTCTCGGCGATCACGGACTCGCCGTCGGCCGCACGACGGATCATTGTGGCGAGCGCATCGGCGTCCATGTTCTTGAGCAGATATCCGCACGCGCCTTCGCGCAGCGCGCACGTCAGTTCGTCCACGTCTTCCGACACGGTGAGCATGATAACGGCCGTATCGGGCAAGTCCTGCTGCAGCAACTGCAGCGTCTCGATGCCTGACAGCCCAGGCATGTTCAGATCGAGCAACACGACATCCGGCCGATGCTGCTTCGCGCGCTTGATCCCTTCAATACCATCGGCGGCGTCGCCCACAACCTCGAAATCGGGCTGGCGCTGCAGCAAGGCGTGCACGCCCGAGCGAAACAGCGTGTGGTCATCGATTAAAAGAATGCGGATGGTCATGCTGCCTGCCTTTTGCCCGCGGGCAGCAACAGATGCACGCGCGCGCCGTTGCCGGGTTCGCTTTCGAGCCGCAATTGCGCGCCAAGACGCGCCGCGCGTTCGCGCATGATGTGAAAGCCGACGTGCGCTTCGCCGCGGCTCGCGATGTCGGCGGGATCGTAACCGTCTCCGTCGTCCTGCACGGCAAGATGAAAATCCTGTGCGTTCCGGATCGTGACGCGTACGTGTGAAGCCGATGCATGCTTGCGGATATTCGATAACGCTTCTTGCAGGATAAACAGCACCTGCAACTGCTGATCGGATGGCAATGGCATTCCGCCCGCCTCTTCAAAGTCGAGCGCAAGCGGTGTGTCCGTTTGCCGTTCGAAGCGCGCGGCGGTTTCCTCTATGGCGTCGCGAAGACTTCCGCTTCCGAACTTCGTGCGGAAATTGACAAGCAGCTCTCGCACATCCTCGTAACTTTCCTCCAGACCGCCACGCAACAGCGGCACGATCTCGCGGATCTCCTTCATGTCGTCGCGCTCGGCCGCGCCGTCTAGCAGATACAACTGCATCTTCAGGAAATTAAGGCTCTGCGCAATGCTGTCATGCAAACCTTGCGCCACCAGATGTCGCTCTTGCGCGACCGCGAGCTGACGCGCCGCAGCGGCCAGCCGATGATTCTGCAGCGCATTGCCAAGATGCCGCCCGAGGGTTTCGAGCAAGCGCGTTTCCGATGGCAACATGACACGCGCCTCCCGGAAGTGCAGCGAGAAGGAGCCAAGCGCAATCTGATGCGAAACGATTCCAAAGGCGGTCACGGCCGAAAACCCGGCGTTGCCGCAATCGGCCGCGTTCGTACCGGGCGAGGCACGGCCGGCGCGCAGGTCCTTGATCACGGCAACGCCGCTCGTGGCCACTGCGCCGCACACGCAATCGCGGGCGGGCATGCAGCGTTCGTCATTCAGCATGTGCTCAGGCAGTCCCACGGAGACGACCATGTGGAGATTATCGTCGTCCTGCGCGAGAGTGCGCACCGTCCCCGCGTCGGCATTGAATTGACGCATCACGCGTTCGATAAAACCGCGGCATAACACCTCCACGTCGTGCGCGCCATGCAGGAATGCAGTCATCTCATACAGCGCCAGCAGTTCGCCGTTGCGCGCGGAAAGCTGCGCTGTCTTGTGAGCGACGCGCCCCGCCAGATCGCGGTACAGGCTTTGAAGTTCGCCCGCCATGCGGTTAAAGCCCTGTGCGAGATGGCCGAATTCATCGCGTGACTCGACCTGCAGCCGAGCGGTGAATTCGCGTTGTTCGATACGCGACAATCCGCGCTCGAGTCGCCGCACGGGCAGCACGAACCACGCATAAAGCAGATACACGATGGCGACGGTTCCAAGGCACGCAAGCGCTGCGAGCGCAAGCTGCGAACGCCTGAGCCACGCGGTCTTGCGTGCGTTCTCGTGCTCGACCAGACGCACGAGCGCATCGGCTTGCGTGACGAACGCCGGCAAACGGGCGAGGTACGACGAAGGCTCGGAAGCGTCCTGTGTGATCGCGGGTTTCAGCGCCTCGTGCCAGGTTGCCGAGACCACGTCGAATTGCGCGCGGATGGCCGGCGTTTCCGGCAGAAAAAGGGGACGCACGGGGTCGCCGTGTTTCAATCGGGCCAATGTGGAGTCGAGAAGGGCGCTTTGTGAACCCACGTTCGCGGGGCGGCCGGCGCGCGCTTCGGCAAGCTGAATGGCGACGTTGCCGGCGCGCATGCGCAGGCTGCCGGCGTCGTTGATTGCGGCGCCCGCTCCTTCGAGTTGCCACGAAAGCCAGAGCGTTCCCACGATCATCGATAAAAACAGCGCAAGCGCAACGCCGGACAGCATCACAATGCGGGTGGATAGCCGGTAGCGCAGCGGCGTAGCGGGTAAAGGGGAGTGAAGCGCGGAATGAAGCGAAAGGTCGGACATGGAACTGCGTGCGCATGCGCTCGGGAAAAGCCAAGGGAACGATTATGCGGCGCGCGAGCGTTTTAAAGCGAGAGTCCGACTGTTTTGCATATGAACTCCCCAATTCCCGCGATGTCCGCCAGAGGCAGAAGCGGGACGTTGGGTGCGTCATGAAGACGCGGGGCGTCGTCCGTGGCGATGGCGAGGATCGCGGTATCGGTTCTATACAGCGGGTCGCGCCCTTCGCCAGGCCGGACGACTTCCAGCCGAGGTAAAGTCTCGCGCGTGAAGCCTTCCACGAGCGTCAGGTCGGCCGGACCCAGACGCGCAATAAGGTCGGCGAGCGGCGGTTCGGGCGCGTCGTGCAGTTCCCGGACGATTGCATACCGATAGGGCGAAGCAATCAGCACTTCGCCCGCGCCGGCGGCGCGAAACCGGGCGCTGTCCTTGCCCGGCGGCTCCAGGTCGATTGAATGATGGCTGTGCTTCACCACGTTCACCACCTGGCCGCGAGCCTGGAACCAGGGCAGCAACGCTTCAATCAGCGTGGTCTTGCCTTGTCCCGAGCGCCCGCAAATTCCGAAGATGCGCAGCTTCGCCGCGGCTTGCGTCATATCGCTTTCCCGTCTTTCCATCCCACGATGTCCGCGCGCGCTACCGCTTCCGTCACGTAGCGCCGCTCGGCAAGATCGCGCAGTGCGTGCGACATGGCGTCGCGGATACGCAGCTCGACCTGCTCGAATGGCAACACATGGCCCGGCGATTTGTCGTGGACACGGACAATATGAAACCCGAATTCCGTTTCCACGAGCGCCGGGCAAAGCGTGCCCGCGGGCGCGGCAAATACCGCGCGCTCGAATTCTGCCACGGTATCGCCGCGGCCGATTTCCCCGAGCGCGCCGCCATCCACGCCCGACGGACAATTCGACAGCGTCCGTGCGGCATCGGTGAAGCGCTGTTCGATGTCATCGCCCGCGAGCAACAGGTCATCAAGTGTTTGCTGAGCGCGCGTTTTCAACGCCGCCAGATCCACGCGCTCGGTGACCTGGAACAGGATATGGCTCACCCGCGCCCGCTCGTTCACACGCCAGCGTTCCTGATCGGCAAGATAGTGGCGCTCGCATTCTTCTTGCGTGGGCCCGACCGACCCGGCGAGTTGATGATCGAGCAGCGCTTCGATCAACTGCTCGTCGTTCGATGCGGATGCCAGGTTCAGATGCGCGGCTTCGTCGAGCAGCACACGGCGCAACACGGCAGCGGTGAGCGCCGCCTGCTGCGCGTCGGGCATGTCTGCATGGGCGGCCAGCTCACGCTCGATGTCCTTGTCGGTCAGCTCCGTGCCGTTGACGATCACAGCCATGATGTTCTCCTTTCAATGGATCAGCGCGGACGCACGAGCTGCCATGCGCGGCCCAGGTAGGTGACCGACGCGAAGCCGCTCCACACGTGCACGAGCCGCGTGAACGGAAAGATCACGAAGAGCGTCATGCCCATGAAGAGATGCAGGCGGAACAACAGCGGGGCGTTTGCAACGAAGCTCGCGGCGTCGCCACGGAACGTGACTATGTGCTGCGCCCATGTCATGAGCTGGACCATCATGTGACCGTCCATATGAGCCGACGATTCGCCGATGGTCGCGAGGCCAAGCAGCAACGTGCAGAGAATCCAGAGCAGCAGAACCTTGTCGCCGGTGCGCGTTACAGCCGAAATACGCGCGCTGGAGATGCGCCGGTGAATCAGGATGAGCAGGCCCGACAGACACAGCCAGCCCATGATGCCGCCCGCGATCATGGCGACCGCCTGCTTCGTGCCGTGGTCGACGCCGAGGTAATCCCATACGGCGACCGGCGTGAGCAATCCGCCGAGATGCCCGAAGAACAACCCGAGAATGCCGATGTGAAACAGGATGTTCCCGAGCCGCAGGTTGCCGCGATGAAGCAGTTGCGAACTGTCGGTCTTCCACGTGTACTGCTCTCGTTCGAAACGCGCGAGGCTGCCGAACAGAAAAATGGCCGCCGCGATGTACGGATAAATGCCAAACAGAAATTGATTGAGCATGAGCGTGGTCCCTGTAACTCAGTTGGCCGTGGCCGGCGGCCGCGGATGAAATTGCATCGGCTTGGCCATGGGCGCGGACGTGGATGGAGCAAGCAGCGGTTCGACTCCGTCAGCGCCCGGGCCAAAGCGTTCGAGCGCCTCGTCCATGTCGCGGATAGGCGGAACCTCGGCCGGTTGCGGCACGACATCGGTCATTGAACGCAGGACGGTGAATACGCCTGCGTATGGGCTTACATCGCGCGCGAGGCGATCGCCAAGCGCGGCAAGGACGTGGATGGCTTCGTCGAGGAGCGTCCGCGCTTCGGAAGGCTCGATGTTGCCGAGCACTTCAAGAAACAGCGGTACGTGATCAGGCAACTCGTTGGTCGCCATCTCAAGGCCATGCCGCTTATATTCCTCGAGCAGGTCGACCATCGCTTGCCCGCGATCACGGCTTTCGCCGTGAACATGCTCGAACAGATGCAGCGAATGTGCAGGATTGCGATCGAACGTGGCGACATAGTTTTCCTGCAACTCGATCAACGTGCTTTCGCTGAGCAAGGCGAGCAGCGGTTGCAGCGCCGCGCGTGCGGTCTCCGGGAAAGCCCCGAGTTCCTGGCGGATCTCGTTCAATGCATCGAGCAATTCCTGCTCGGGATAATCGAGCAAGCTTGCCAGCAATGTGTAGATGGAAAGCGGTCTGCGCGCAGCGGTCATGACGCCACCTCTGTTTTCTTGCGCGACTTTGGCATGTCGGCAAATACCACGCTGCCTTGCGGTTTCTTCCCGAACAACGATCCCTCCGATATCCCGCCCGAGCAGCCATTGCCGAACGTAAAGCCGCAACTGCCCTTGTCGTTGAAGCTGTCTTCCACGATTTCCTTGTGCGATGACGGCACGACGAACCGGTCTTCATAGTTCGCGATCGCCATGGTCTGGTACATGTCTTCCACTTGGGCAGTCGTGATGTCCAGGCCCTTGAGCAATTCCGGCTCGGCGCGGCCATGCACGACTTCCGCGCGTTTGAACGCGCGCATGGCGAGCATGCGTTCGAGGGCGGACGTGACGGGCGCTTCGTCGCCAGCGGTCAGCAGGTTCGCCAGGTACTTCACGGGAATGCGCAGGCTCTTCACGTCCGGAATGATGCCGTCCATGCCGATATGACCGGCGTCGGCCGCCGATTGAATCGGCGAAAGCGGCGGGATATACCAGACCATCGGCAACGTGCGGTACTCGGGATGCAGCGGGAATGCGACCTTCCATTGCACGGCCATCTTGTAGACCGGCGACTTGCGCGCGGAATCCAGCCAGCTTTGCGGAATTCCTTGCGCGAGCGCTTCGGCCTGCACGGCGGGATCATGTGGATCGAGGAATACGTCGAGTTGCGACTGGTACAGATCCTTCTCGCGTTCAACCGATGCCGCCTCGCCAATCTTGTCGGCGTCATAAAGCAGCACGCCGAGATAGCGAATCCGCCCGACGCAGGTCTCGGAGCAAACGGTCGGCTGACCCGCTTCAAGCCGCGGATAACAGAAGATGCACTTCTCGGCCTTGCCGCTTTTCCAGTTGAAGTAGATCTTCTTGTACGGGCAGCCGGATATGCACATGCGCCACCCGCGGCACTTGTCCTGGTCCACGAGGACAATGCCGTCGTCTTCGCGCTTGTACACGGAACCGGACGGGCACGACGCCACGCATGCCGGATTCAGGCAGTGCTCGCACAGGCGCGGCAAGTACATCATGAACGTGTTCTCGAACGTGGAGTACATCTCCTTTTGCACGTCCTCGAACAACGCGTCACGTCCGCGCGATGAAAACTCGCCGCCAAGATCGTCTTCCCAGTTCGGACCCCATTCGATCTTCTCCATCTTCCTGCCGGTGATGACGGAAACGGGGCGCGCGGTCGGCGGGGTCTCGCTCAAACGCGCCTTCTGCAAATGCTCGTAATCGAACGTGAATGGCTCGTAGTAGTCGTCGATAGCCG
Source organism: Caballeronia sp. DA-9 (assembly GCF_051615025.1). Lineage (NCBI taxonomy): Bacteria > Pseudomonadati > Pseudomonadota > Betaproteobacteria > Burkholderiales > Burkholderiaceae > Caballeronia > Caballeronia sp. DA-9. The sequence continues at coordinate 341,076 of NZ_CP195132.1, forward strand.
GCAAGTTTGGATTTGCAAACAGGTTCGCGAGCACCTTGAGCTTGCCGCCCTGGCGCGGACGCAGCCGGCCGGCCGCGTCGCGTATCCATCCACCTTGCCACTTCTTCTGGTTCTCCCATTCCTTCGGATAGCCGATACCCGGCTTCGTTTCCACGTTGTTGAACCACGCGTACTCCACGCCATCGCGCGACGTCCACACGTTCTTGCAGGTGACGGAGCAGGTATGGCAGCCAATACACTTGTCCAAGTTCAACACCATTGCGACTTGCGCACGAATTTTCATGATGCTGCTCCTTCACTTTCCTTGAGCGGGCCTTCGAGCCACGCCACTTTTTTCATCTTGCGCACGATCACATATTCGTCGCGATTCGATCCCACCGTGCCGTAGTAGTTGAAACCGTAGGCTTGTTGCGCGTATCCGCCAATCATGTGCGTGGGCTTGAGCACCGTGCGCGTGACCGAGTTATGGATACCGCCGCGCATGCCGCTCGTCTCGGCGCCGGGCACATTGACGATTTTTTCCTGCGCGTGATACATCAGGCACATGCCGCGCGGCACGCGCTGGCTCACCACGACCCGCGCCGTCAGCGTGCCGTTCACGTTGAACACTTCGACCCAGTCGTTATCCACCAGACCCGATTCCCGGGCTTCGGCTTCGGAGACCCACACATGAGGTCCGCCGCGCGAGAGCGTCAACATGCGCAGGTTGTCCGAGTAAGTCGAATGGATGCCCCATTTCTGGTGCGGCGTGATCCAGTTGAGCACGAGTTCGTGTTCGCCATTTGGCTTCGCGCCGAGCATCTGGGTGATTGTCTTCGTGTCGATAGCCGGGCGATACACGCACGACCCTTCGCCAAAATCCAGCATCCATCTGTGGTCCTGATAAAACTGCTGGCGACCCGTCAGCGTGCGCCATGGGATCAGTTCATGCACGTTCGTATAACCGGCGTTGTAGCTCACTTCCTCGGATTCGAGTCCGGACCAGGTTGGCGCGGAAATGATCTTGCGCGGCTGGGCCTGGACATCGCGGAAACGGATCTTGTCGTGCTCGCGGCCGAGCGCCAGATGCGCGTGTTCGCGTCCCGTGATCTTCGACAGCGCTTGCCATGCCTTCACCGCCACGTGCCCGTTCGTTTCCGGCGCGAAGGTGAGAATCATCTCGGCGGCGTCGATAGCCGTGTTCAACCGTGGCCGCCCCTGGCTCACGCCTGGTTCGGTGACGGTATGGGTAATGTTCGCGAGTTCGCCGACTTCGTGCGCGCTGTTCCAGTTGATGCCCTTGCCGCCATTGCCCTGTGTGTCGAGCAACGGACCGACCGACGTAAACTTGCGATACACGTCCTTGTAGTTACGCTCGACGACCGTCATGGACGGCGCGGTCTTGCCTGGAATCAGGTCGCATTCGCCGGCACGCCAGTCCTTCGGCTCGAATGGCTGGCCAAGTTCGCCCGGCGTGTCGTGCATGAGCGGCGTGCAGACCAGATCGGTCCGCGTGCCCAGATGCGCGCCGCCGATCTCGGCAAATTTCTCGGCAATGCCCTTGTAGATTTCCCAGTCGCTCTTGCTTTCCCACAACGGTTGAACCGCTTCAGACAACGGATGAATAAACGGATGCATGTCCGATGTATTCAGGTCGTCCTTCTCGTACCAAGTAGCCGTAGGCAGCACGATGTCGCCGTAAAGGCAGGTCGTGCTCATGCGGAAATCGAGCACCGTCAGCAAGTCGAGCTTGCCTTCAGCGGCGGGGCGCACGTTCACCTGACCCGGCATGATGGCGTCGTTTTCGTCGGAGAAGAGGGCGTTCTGTGTGCCGAGCAGATACTTCAGGAAGTACTCATGGCCCTTGCCTGAACTGCCCAGAATGTTCGAACGCCAGACGAACATGTTGCGCGGGAAGTTGACCGGGTTATCGGGGTCATCGCAGGCGAACTGCAGTGCGCCCGACTTCAAGCGGTCGACCACATAGTCCACGGGTTTCATGCCGGCGCGCGCGGCTTCGTCGGTGAGATCGAGCGGATTTGCTCCGAGTTGAGGCGCGCTCGGCAGCCAGCCCATGCGCTCGGACTTCGCGTTCAGATCGAGCATCGAGAGGTTCGAATACTTTCCCTTGTTCGCGGTTGGCGAGAGGATTTCGCCCAGGCCCACTTTCTCGTGACGCCACTGGCTCGTGTGGTTGTAGAAGAACGACGTGCCGTTCATCTGGCGCGGCGGCTTCGACCAGTCGAGCGCGAACGCAAGCGGCGCCCAGCCGAATTGCGGACGCAGTTTTTCCTGGCCCACGTAGTGCGCCCAGCCGCCGCCGCTCTTGCCCACGCAGCCGCACATCATCAGGAGGTTGATGATGCCGCGATAGATCATGTCGTTGTGATACCAGTGATTGAGCGCCGCGCCCACGATCACCATGCTTTTGCCCTCGGTCTGATGGGCATTCGTCGCGAATTCGCGCGCGACCTGGATTACCAAATTGCGCGGGACCGTGGTGTGCTTTTCCTGCCATGCGGGCGTGTAGGGAACATCGTCGTCATAGCTCGTTGCGACATTTGCGCCGCCCAGGCCCTGGTCCACGCCGTAGTTCGCCATCTGCAGGTCGAACACGGTTGCTACCAGCGCGCTGGTTCCATCGGCGAGGGTGACGCGCTTTGCCGGCACGCGGCGTTCCAGCAGTGCGTCGTGCTCGCTGCCGAAATAAGGGAAACCGACAGTGGCGACTTCATCGTGCGTATCGATCATGGAAAGGCGTGGATCGATCGCGCGGCCGCTTCCGCCGTCCTTCAGCTCGAGGTTCCAGCGGCCGACTTTCTCGCCGTCATTGTGCGCAGCTTCGTTCCAGCGGAAGCCGACAGTGCCGTTGGGCGCGACGATCTGGCCGCTGGCGGCGTCGAGCACGAGCGTCTTCCATTGCGCGTTGTTGGCTTCGTCGAGATTGCTGGCGAGGTGCGATGCGCGCAGGAAGTGATCGGGAACGAGGGTCTCGCCGTTGTCGCGCAGGAGCACGAGCATGGGCATGTCGGTGTATTGCTTGACGTAGTCACGGAAATACGCGGACTTGTTCGACGCATTGGCCGCGTGAAATTCCTTCAGCACGACATGGCCCATTGCCATGGCGAGAGCCGCGTCGGTGCCTTGCTTCGGCGCGAGCCAGATGTCCCCGAACTTGACCATTTCGCCGAAGTCCGACGATACAGCCACGGTCTTCGTGCCCTTGTAGCGGACTTCGGAATAGAAATGCGCGTCGGGCGTGCGGGTCTGGGGAATGTTCGATCCCCATACCATGAGATACGTCGAGTTGTACCAGTCGGCGGATTCCGGCACATCGGTCTGTTCGCCCCAGACTTGCGGGGAAGCCGGCGGCAGATCGCAATACCAGTCGTAAAACGAAAGGCACACGCCCCCGATCAGGCTGAGATAACGCGAGCCCGCCGCATAGGAGACCATCGACATGGCGGGGATCGGCGAGAAACCGATTACGCGGTCCGGTCCGAACTTGCCGACGGTGAACGCGTTCGCCGCCGCGATCATTTCATTGGCGGTGTTCCAGTCGGCGCGCACGAAGCCGCCAAGTCCGCGCACGCTCTTGTAGCGTTTTGACTTTGCGGGATCCTGACTAATCGACGCCCATGCCGAGACCGGGTCCATGCTTGCCCGCGCTTCGCGCCACATTTCCATCAGGCGGCCGCGGATCATCGGGTATTTCACGCGCTGCGCGGAATACACATACCAGCTATACGACGCACCACGCGGACAGCCGCGCGGTTCGTGATTGGGCAGGTCGGCGCGCGTGCGCGGATAGTCGGTCTGCTGCGTCTCCCAGACAATCAGGCCGTTCTTGACATACACCTTCCACGAGCATGAGCCTGTGCAGTTCACGCCATGCGTGGAGCGCACGATCTTGTCATGCTGCCAACGGTTTCTATAACCGTCTTCCCACTTGCGGTCTTCGTTGACAACCGCGCCATGGCCGTTTGAGAACGTCGATTGCGTGCGCTTGACGAACTTCAGGCGATCCAGAAAATGACTCATTGTTTTGTCCTGTGTCGAATTGAGCGTGTCAGCACGGCATGCCGGCGTTGCGGCGTGCGTAGAAGAACCATGTGATGGCGACGCAGGTCACATAGAACGCGATGAACACATACAGCGCGGGAACGGCCGAGCCGGTCATGTCGAGCGCGGTGCCGAAGGTCTTGGGAATGAAGAAGCCGCCATACGCGCCGATTGCCGCGGAAAAGCCCAGCACGGCCGCCGATTCCTTCGCGGCGTTGTGAAGCGCCAGGCGCTGCGCCGTGGCATCGAGCCCCTTGGCGAGCCGCTGGTGCTGGGTCATGAAGATCACCGGGATCATGCGGAAGGTCGAGCCGTTGCCAATGCCCGTGAGCATGAACAGCACGATGAACATGGCGAGGAAGCCGCCGAAGTTGCCCGCCGACCCTGCGCCCGGCATGAACGAAATGACGCCAAACACGGCTGCGATCATTGCGATGAAGGTCCACAGCGTCACGCGAGCGCCGCCCAGATGGTCGGAGATCCAGCCGCCCACGGGCCGCGCCAACGCGCCCGCGAGTGGTCCGAGGAACGCATAGGCGGTCGGGTTGATCGATGGAAACTGCGCTTTAGTCAGCAGCGCGAAGCCCGCCGAAAAACCGATAAACGAGCCGAACGTGCCGATATACAACCAGCACATGAGCCAGTTGTGCATGCGCTTGAAGATAACGGCCTGATCGGAGAACGAAGCCTTGGCGTCGGCAATATCGTTCATGCCGAACCAGGCCGCGATCGACGATGCAACGATGAACGGCACCCAGATGAAGCCCGCGTTCTGCAGCCAGATGCCGTGCTCGACGCCGTCCTTGACGGACGTCTGCCCGCTACCTGAAAGCGACACGAATGCTGCCGTGGCAATCACGAGCGGCGTGACGAACTGGACCACGGACACACCAAGATTGCCGATGCCCGCGTTCAATCCAGTAGCCAGTCCTTTCTGCGCCTTGGGAAAGAAGAAGCTGATGTTCGCCATCGATGAACTGAAGTTCGCGCCGCCGAATCCGCACAGCAGAGCAAGCACGAGCATGGTGGAGTAGCCGGTCGCCGGGTCGCGCAACGCGAAGCCCATGCCGAGCGCAGGAATCAGCAGCGTGGCGGTGGAGAACGCCGTGAAGCGCCGGCCGCCGAAAATGGGCACGAGAAACGAATAAAAGATTCTCAGCGTGGCGCCTGAGAGCGCGGGCAATGCAGTCAGCCAGAACAACTCGTTCTTGGTGAAATGGAAGCCGGCTTTGTCGAGATTGACGACAACGACACTCCACAAGGACCACACCGAGAACGCGAGCATCAACGCCGGAATCGAGATCCACAGGTTGCGATTGGCGATGGATGAACCGCGTGTTTTCCAGAAAGCCGGATCTTCCGGCTCCCAATTTTTCAGGACATAGTTGGACATGTTTTTGCCGGTGGCGTTAGACGGAGGCGCGGGGCAGGACGGCTGGCCCATGCGCGCGGAAAGAGAAGTGCATCCAGATCAGACTCACGGCCGTTGCGCCGAAAAGCAGCATGAAACACGAACTGCTGACGCCGGTCAGGTCGGCGAGCAAGCCAAAGAGAATGGGCAGCGCGAAGCCGGCAATGCCGCCGGCAAGACCGACCACGCCGGACACCGCGCCGATGTTGCCGGTGTATTCGTCGGAGACAAACTTGAAGACCGACGCCTTGCCAATCGCCATTGCAATGCCGACCGTGAACATCAACACCGTAAAGACCGTGGGCGACACGGCAATATTGAAAGCGAGCGGACCGAAGCTTGATTGCACGGTCAAGGCGGTGTCGGGATAGCTCAGGAAAAAGAAGCACGCGAGCACGGTCCACATCACGGCCCACGTGGTTTTCTGCGCGCCGAAGCGGTCGGACAGCCATCCGCCGATGGCGCGCAGCACGCCGCCTGGAAGCGAGAAACACGCGGCCAGCAACGCGGCCTGCTCAATGTGAAAGCCGTAGTGATTGACGTAGTAGTGCGGCAGCCACAGGGCAAGGCCAACGTAACCGCCGAACACGACCGAGTAATACTGCGAGTAGCGCCACGCGCGACGATCCTTCATCACGCTCAACTGGCTCGCGAAAGTAGGCGGATTCTCTACGCGATGCGCGGGATTGGTCGCCGACGTGATCCAGAACAGCGCGGCTGTAACGAGCATGGCGATGGAATACACCTTTGGCACGATCGTCCATGTTCCTGCGGTCACGATCATCACCGGCGCGACGAACTTGGTCAGTGCCGTCCCGCTGTTGCCGGCCCCGAAGATGCCCATCGCAAACCCCTGCTGTTCCTTTGGAAACCATCGCACCACGTAGGGCGTGCCAACCGAAAAGCACGCACCGGAGAGGCCCACGAGCAGCCCCAGCACGATGAATTGCCAGAACTGCGTGGCATACGCCAGCAACCACAGCGGAATGACGGTCGCGAGCATCGTCAGGAGAAAGACGATGCGCCCGCCGAAGCGATCCGTGTAGATGCCAAGGGGCACGCGCGCGAGCGAGCCCGATAAAACCGGCGTGGCGGCGATCAGGCCGAATTCGGTATCGGTGAGGCCGAGTTGTGTCTTCAGCGGAATGCCGAGAATCGCGAACATCATCCAGATTGCAAAGCAGATGGTGAACGCGAAGGTGCTGGACCACAGCACGCGCCAGGCGCGCGGATCGGCCGTGGACGCGGTGGTCGTAGCGGGCGGCTTGGGGGCGCGGGGCTTGTTCGGCGTTTTGCCGGGTTTCCTGCTTGAGGCAGTCATGGTGCGTGCCTGTCGATTAAGTTTGCGTTGTAGTGGGAATCGACTGCAAGATTAGGAACTGCGCGGCGTGCCGGCCATTCGCCGATGGGAGGACGCGACTCCATGTCGCTCCTCCGGCGGAAGTACTCCGAAAGGAGTAAAACTGCAACGTGTGCCCGCTGACCCACGGGCGCGCCGCCATCCGATACAACGCGGCGATGCAACGCAGCATCGCTGGACATGAGGAAAGAACATGGCTGAAGACGATCTGAAACTTACCTTTTTGCCGCAGCAGTTTTCCACAGATGTGATGCTGGAAAAGTATGCGAAGGGCGACGAAACGCGCATTGAAGATATTTATAGAAGGGTCGCGCGAGGCGTGGCGCTCGCGGAACCGGAGGCGCTTCGAAAGCAGGTGGAGACAGAGTTCTTCGAGAATTTCCAGCGCGGTGCGTTGGGCGCGGGGCGCATCATGAGCGCGGCCGGCACGGGTATCGAGGCGACGCTCATCAACTGTTTCGTGCAGCCTGTGGGCGACGCGATCCAGGGCACGGACGAGAACGGCTTGCCGGGCATTTATGTCGCATTGTTGCAGGCGGCTGAAACCATGCGGCGCGGCGGCGGCGTGGGCTACAACTTTTCCGCTATCCGGCCAAAGGGTGCACGGGTGCATTCAACGGGTTCGTCGGCGTCGGGTCCGTGCAGCTACATGGATGTCTTCGATGCTTCGTGCAGGACCGTGGAAAGCGCGGGCTCGCGGCGCGGCGCGCAGATGGGCATTCTCGATTGCACGCATCCTGACTTGCTCGAGTTCATCGCGGCGAAGCACGTTAAAGGGCGCTGGAACAACTTCAACGTATCGGTCGCGGTGACCGACGAGTTCATGCAGGCCGTATCCGACGACGCGCAGTGGCAGCTCGTGCATCGGGCGGAACCTTCGCCTTCGTTCAAGGCGTCGGTGGACGCGCATCAGCGTGACGATGGTTTGTGGGTGTATCGCGAGGTCCGTGCACGTGAAGTGTGGGACACGATCATGCGTTCGACCTACGACGTGGCCGAGCCGGGTGTGGTCTTCATGTCGCGCATGAACGACGACAACAACCTGCGCGCCGTGGAATCGATCCGTGCAACGAATCCGTGTGGCGAGCAGCCTTTGCCCGCGTATGGCTGCTGCAATCTCGGGCCGTTGAACCTGACGTGCTTCGTGCGCGATCCGTTCGCGCAGCGGCACGGCGGCACGCCCGTGTTCGATTGGGACGCGCTTGGCAAGAGCACCCGCACGCAGGTTCGTTTTCTCGACGACGTGCTCGACGTCACACTTTGGCCATTGCCCGAGCAGGACAAGGAAGCGCGCGAGAAGCGGCGCATTGGCGTTGGCTTTACGGGTCTGGGCGACACGCTCGTGATGCTTGGCGTGCGCTACAACTCGCAGGAGGGACGCGGCTTTGCCACGCGCGTGGCGCGCACCATGCGCGACGAAGCGTATCGCGCGTCGGTGCAACTTGCCCGCGAGCGCGGCGCGTTTGCGCTCTTCGATGCAGAAAAGTACCTTGAAACAGGCACTTTTGCGTCACGTTTGCCTGATGACCTCAAGGCCGAGATCCGGCGCGACGGCATTCGCAATAGCCATCTTCTGTCCATTGCGCCAACCGGAACCGTGAGTCTCGCGTTTGCCGATAATGCGTCGAACGGAATCGAGCCTGCGTTCTCATGGACATATAACCGCACGAAGCGCATGGCGGACGGCAGCAGGCAAACCTTCGCGGTCGAAGATCATGCGTACCGGCTGTATCGGGAGCTTGGGGGCGATGTGAAGTCACTGCCGGATTATTTCGTCAGCGCGCTAGAAATGTCGGCGCACGATCATCTGGAGATGATGGCTGCCGTTCAGCCGTATGTGGACACATCGATTTCGAAGACGGTGAACGTACCCGCCGATTATCCGTTCGAAGCCTTCAAGGATCTTTATTTCGATGCATGGCGCCGCGGCCTCAAAGGGCTCGCTACCTACAGGCCAAACGACACGCTGGGCGCGGTGCTGTCTGTCGCGCCCGAGGCGCCCGTGGCCGTGGCTTCCGATCCATCGGATGCCGCGGACTCCGAAGTGCAGCTTGATCCGCTGCGCATTGCGATCGATCATCGGCCGCGCGGCGAGTTGCCGGCGATCATCGAGAAGGTGGAATACCTCACGCAAGCGGGCAAGAAGTCGCTGTACGTGGCGGTGTCGTTCATGGAAATTACCGGACGGCTTGGCGGCGAAGATGTCACTATCGAGCGGCCTATCGAGTTCTTCATTCCAACCGGTCAGCGCGATGAATCGCAGCAATGGATCACCGCAACCATGCGCTCCTTGTCGCTTGCCGCGCGCGGCGGGTTTGTAGCACGCAACCTGCAGGACATGCGCAAGGTGTCATGGGATCGCGGCCAGGTGCGCCTGGGCGACGTTGAACGTCTTGACGGACACAAGGCTCCACGCTGGCACGATTCCGAAGTCGCCGCGCTGGCTTACGCGATCCAGCAGATTCTGCATCGACGTGGTTTCCTCGATGTCGAAGGTGGACAGGTGCCGTCTCGGCTGCTTGCTCAACGTCGCAAGGACGCCGAACAAACGAAGGCGCAAGCCGATGAATCCATCGATGACGACATTACCGCCGTCGTGGAAGAAAATGCCGATGCAGCCAATCCTCATGCATTGCTGCCCATCCCCGGCCGCAAATGTCCTACGTGCGGCGCGAATGCAATGATTCGCAAGGACGGCTGCGACTTCTGTACCGCATGCGGTGAAGTCGGAGCTTGCGGCTGACACCCGCGCACGACTCGCATTCAAGCAGCGACAAACCGCGACAGACCGCGAAGCTTTTGCGGTCTGTCATCGCCAACTTCAGTTTTCCAGTTCAACAACACTTTCTTCGCGTGTGGCTGCGGGTCTGAACGGAAGCCACAACGGTTCTGCTTCGGGCAACCAGTCATCGAGTGCCGAGAAGTCTTCCAGCGGTGCGAGATCATCCATGATGGCTCCTTGTCATTCAAAGCGGTTATTGAACTTGCGGCTTGCCGCTTTGCGTAGCGGAACCGTTGGCGAACTCGACAATCGAACGATTGCGTTGCTCTGCCAGCGCTGCATCGCGAGCGCGCTGTTCGTGCTGTTCGGCGATCGCAATGCCGGCCATGCTGCGGTCCGGATACGTGTTGCGGTTCAAAGCAGGCAACGTCCCGTTTGCATAAGCGGCCGCGAGTTCGGCGCGAACCTGGGCGCGTGTCATCGTGCTCTCGGATGTGGTCGTGGTTTGATATGTCCCGGCGCGCCCAATGCCGCCATCGGCAAAAGCAGTGGTCGAAACGAGTGCGGATACTGCCGAAAGCGATAGCGCTGCGATTACGGTTTTCACGGTGTTGCTCCTGTCGGTTCGAATCGAACGCATTGAGTTGATCGATGCCATTCGAATACATGCACGGGGCAGCGGGCGGCGGATCAAATGTGCCGTGCTGCGACAGGACGAAATGTAGTCAAGCGGAACTGCGGGATAAATGATGCTTAGGCGAATTGATTAATCACGAGATCCGAATAATCGCAAGGAGCCTTATTCCGATAGGCTTCAAACAAAAACTATCGGCGCGATAGGATGTCAAGCCCTTACAGCGAAGAGGGTTGAAAGCGCTTTTAGAGTCAATGAAAACAAAAAACCTGGCTAGCGGACATTCTGTTGAAGAAGGGACACGCCGCTGTTGCAGCGCGGGTTTGATCGCCATGAAAGTCAACGGCCAAACCCGGCGCAACAAATCACCCGACGATCTTAAACAACCACTTCAGCGGTTCCTGCAACATCCGGCGTTCCGTGCTTGACGATCATCGAACGGGGCGTTGCAGTCGGCAAGCAACGCTCTTCCGCATCTTCCTGACCGGAGAGCAGCGGGCAGCGTTCGAACAATTCGGCGGCCCAATCCACGAACACGCGCACCTTGGGCGACAGGTGCCGGTTATGCGGATAGACAACCGAAATAGGCATGGGCAATGGCTTCCATTGAGGAAGCACCTCGACCAGTTCACCGGAACGCAAATGCGGAAGCGCCATGAAGCGCGGCACCTGCACGAGCCCGACGCCCTTCACGCCGCAGGCCAGATAAGCCTCTGCGTCGTTCACGGCAATCGCGCCGCGCATTTTCACATCGACGGTTTTTCCATCGATGACGAAATCCATGTCCATCACGCGGCCCGTGCGGCTCGAAAAATAATTCACCGCAGTATGCTGCTGCAATTCCTCGATGGTATGAGGCACGCCATGCAACTCCAGATAATCCGGACTTGCCGCGGTCAGCCCTTGAAAGACCCCGATCCGCCGCGCGACGAGACTGGAATCCTGCAGCGTTCCCACGCGAATCACGCAGTCCACGCCTTCCTGAATCAGGTCCACCGGTTTGTCGCCGAATCCGATCATCAACTCGATATCCGGATATCGCGAATGAAATTCACACAATTGGGGCATGACGATCATTCGTCCAATCGACCCCGGCATATCGATCCGCAATTTGCCGCGCGGACCCTTACCCGTATTCGCGAATGAACTCTCGGTTTCTTCGATGTCGGCGAGAATTCGCACGCAGCGCTCGTAGTACGCGGCACCGTCAGGCGTGAGGTTCAAGCGCCGGGTCGTACGCTGCAAAAGACGCACGTTGAGAAACGCTTCAAGGTTCTGAATAATCGTCGTTACCGAGGCGCGAGGCATATCCAGCGTGTCTGCGGCGCGCGAAAAACTATTGGTATCGACGACTCTTGTAAATACCTGCATAGCTTGTAGCCGGTCCATTTTTCTCTCACCGTCAAATCCTCGCCGCGCATGGAATAAGCGCGCTGCTCGGATGTTGTAGGAATGGGCAGTGTCAATTGATCACGATTGTTCAGCGCGACCGAATTGTGTTGCCGGATTATAGGCATTTATTTCGAAACACGTAGACCTCAGAATTCGTCCCATCGCAACTAAGGTGGGATGGCGCGGGCGCGCTGAAAATAACCATGGCATCGACGCTGGATCTGGGCCTCTGCATAGAGGATGTTCGAATCGCGGGACATGCGCAACCCATAACCTTGCGCAGTTATCGCCCCGCATCGGACGGCACCGTTCTGCCGGTCGTGCTTTATTTTCATGGCGGCGGTTTTGTTCGCGGCTCGCTGGACGACGCGGATATAGCGGCCACGACCATTGCCCGCGACACATCCGCGTGGGTCGTTTCGGTCGGTTATTCGCTGGCGCCGGCTTTTCCTTTTCCGGCGGCGCTGGAAGACGGATACCGGGCGGCGCAATGGGCGACGGCGAACGCTCGTGCGCAAGGAGCGGATGCAAGCCGCATGGGCGTGGCGGGACACGATGCAGGCGGCAACCTGGCGACGTGCCTTGCGGCGATCGCGCGGGATCGCGGCGACATTGCGATCCACGCGCAGGCGTTGCTCGCGCCGCTGCTGGATCCGAGCATGACGCGCATGGCCGACGAGAACAAGGTGCTCTCACCGGATATTTGCGCGTCCGAATGCGCGCAGTGTTACCGCGCGTATTTGCCCAATGCTTCGCAAAGGCTTCATCCGTATGCGGCGCCGCTTGAATCGCGGCGGCTTGCAGGCCTGCCGCCGGCGCTGATTGCGAGCGCCCAGCTCGACCTGCTGCATATAGAGGCCGAGAAATACGCGGGCGAATTGATCGCGGCAGGCGTGCCGACTGAAGTGACGCGGCACGTCAACGCATCGCATTATGGGCTGGTGGCGGATCCGTCCGCGCTTGCCGACGTGGTCGCGTTCTTCAAGAAGCGGCTTCAGGACCGCACGGCGCACACAGTGCGTGCAACGCAAACGCGCGCCAAGCCCAGGACGCATGCAGCACCCCAAAAATTCAAAACAATCTCAACGACTTAATTGGAGCATCGCATGTCCATCACTCGCAAACGTCTTACTGTCGCGCTAGGGGCGGCGCTGGTCGTCGCAGGCGTCGGTACATATACGGCCATGCACGGTTTCGGCTTGCCGGTCACCACGGCCGAAGCCGCTGTTCAGGCCGCGCCGCCCGCAACCGAAGTGGATGTCGCCACGGTGGTCTCGAAGACCATCACCGACTACCAGAACTATTCGGGACGCCTCGAAGCAGTCGATAAAGTCGAGGTCCGGCCACTCGTGCCGGGTACGATCGTCGCCGTGCATTTCGCCGATGGCGCGCTTGTGAAGAAGGGCGATCCGCTCTTCACGATCGACCCGCGTCCGTATGTGGCGGCGGTCGATCAGGCCGCCGCGCAACTTGCGGCGGCCCAGGCGCGCAACGGTTATACATCGACCGACGCCGCGCGCGCCGAGCGTTTGCTGACGGACAACGCGATCGCCAAGCGCGATTACGACGAGAAGCAGAACGCGGCGCATGAGGCCGCGGCCAACCTGAAGGCGGCGCAAGCGGCGCTCGAGACGGCGAAGATCAACCTGACGTACACGCATATCGTGGCGCCGGTGTCCGGCCGTGTGTCGCGCGCGGAGATGACGGTGGGCAACATTGTCTCCACGGGTTCGAGCGCGCCGTTGCTGACCACGCTGGTTTCGGTGTCGCCCATTTACGCATCGTTCGATGTCGACGAACAAACGTATCTCCGGTACCTGAGCCGTGACTCGCGTGCAAGCGTGCCGGTCTCGCTCGGCCTCGCAAATGAAGATGGTTTCTCGCGCGAGGGCAAGGTGGCGTCCGTCGACAATCAACTGGACACAGGCTCGGGCACCATCCGCGTGCGGGCCCGCTTCGACAACAACGATGGTTCGTTGTTGCCGGGCCTCTATGCACGCATCAAGGTCGGGGGCGGCACGCCGCATCCGGCCGTGCTGATTGAAGACGCGGCTATTGGAACCGATCAGGACAAGAAGTTTGTCATGGTCGTCGATAAAGACAGCCGCGTTCAATACCGCGAAGTCACGCTCGGTACGCAGAGCGAGGGCTTGCGCGTGATCGTGAAGGGCTTGCAGCCGGGCGAGCGGATCGTGGTGAACGGTCTGCAGCGCGTGCGTCCAAACGATGTCGTCAAGCCCAACTCGGTAGCAATGGCGAGTGCGTCGCCGGCAACAAAAGAAGCTTCGTAAGACGCGCTTTATAGCCTGGTTCATAGCCGCCTAACGGGGGCTCCTGGAGTGCGTGGACAGCAGCGGGTCTCGATTCAAGACCCGCTGCGGGAAACGCGCGCGCGGCCTCTCATGCATATAAAGAAACCGTCATGAACATTTCCAAGTTTTTCATCGACCGCCCGATCTTCGCGGGTGTGCTATCGGTGCTCATCCTGCTGGCGGGTGTCATCGCCATGTTCAAGCTGCCGATCTCCGAATATCCGGAGGTCGTGCCGCCGTCCGTGGTCGTGCATGCGCAATACCCGGGTGCGAACCCGAAGGTGATCGCAGAAACGGTGGCGTCGCCGCTGGAAGAGCAGATCAACGGCGTGGAAGACATGCTGTACATGCAGTCGCAGGCGAATAGCGACGGCAACCTGACCATCACGGTGACGTTCAAGCTTGGCACCGACCCGGACAAGGCGCAGCAACTGGTGCAGAACCGTGTGTCGCAAGCGTTGCCGCGTTTGCCGGAAGACGTGACGCGCCTGGGCGTGACGACCATCAAGTCGTCGCCGACCCTCACCATGGTGGTTCACCTGAACTCGCCGAACAACCGCTACGACATGACGTATCTGCGCAACTATGCGCTGATCAACGTGAAGGACCGGCTCGAGCGTATCCAGGGCGTGGGCGAGGTGCAGCTGTGGGGTTCGGGCGATTACTCCATGCGCGTCTGGCTCGACCCGCAGAAAGTCGCGCAACGCGGCATGACCGCGACCGACATCGTGAATGCGATCCGTGAACAGAACGTGCAGGTTGCGGCCGGCGTGATCGGTTCGTCGCCGACGTTGCCCAACGTGCCGCTGCAATTGAACGTCAACGCGCAAGGCCGTTTGCAGACCGAACAGGACTTTCGCGACATCGTGCTCAAGACATCGCCTGATGGCGCTGTCACGCATTTGCGCGATGTGGCGCGCGTTGAGCTGGCTGCGTCGGAATACGGGCTGCGTTCCTTGCTCGACAACAAGACCGCGGTCGCCATGGCGATCAACCAGCAGCCAGGCGCGAACTCGCTGCAGATTTCCGATACGGTCCGCCAGACAATGAAGGAACTGCAGGCGGACATGCCGGCGGGCGTCGAATACCAGATCGTGTACGACCCGACGCAGTTCGTGCGCTCAAGTATCGATGCGGTGATTCACACGCTTGCCGAAGCCATCGCGCTAGTGGTGCTCGTCGTGATCGTGTTCCTGCAGACGTGGCGTGCGTCCATCATTCCGCTGCTCGCGGTGCCGGTGTCGATCATCGGTACGTTCTCGTTGCTGCTTGCGTTTGGATTCTCGATCAACGCGCTGTCGCTCTTCGGGATGGTGCTTGCCATCGGGATCGTGGTGGACGACGCGATCGTGGTGGTGGAGAACGTCGAGCGCAACATTGAAGCGGGGCTGTCCGCGCGGGAGGCGACCTATCAGGCGATGCGGGAAGTGAGCGGGCCGATCATCGCGATCGCGCTGACGCTGACCGCCGTGTTCGTGCCGCTCGCGTTCATGTCGGGCCTGACGGGTCAGTTCTACAAGCAGTTCGCGATGACCATCGCCATCTCGACGGTGATCTCCGCGTTCAACTCGCTGACGTTGTCGCCGGCGCTCGCAGCGTTGCTGCTGAAGGGTCACGACGAACCGAAGGACTGGCTCACGCGTGGCATGGACCGGGTGTTCGGCGGATTTTTCCGTCAGTTCAACAAGGTCTTCAAACGCGGTTCGGAGAACTACGGCAAGGGCGTGTCCGGCGTCATCAACCGCAAGGCGCTGATGATGGGCGTGTATGTCGTGCTGCTCGCCGGCGCGGTGCTGATGGGCAAGATCGTGCCGGGCGGCTTCGTGCCCGCGCAGGACAAGGAGTATCTGATCAGTTTCGCGCAGTTGCCCAACGGTGCATCGCTTGATCGCACCGAAGCGGTGATCCGCCAGATGACGGACATCGCGCGCAAGACGCCGGGCGTGCAGAGCGCGGTGGAGTTTCCGGGTTTGTCGGTGAACGGTTTTACCAACTCGTCGAGCGCCGGCATTGTGTTCGTGACGCTCAAGCCTTTCGATCAACGCAAGGGCAAGGCGTTATCGGCCGGTGCTATCGCGGGCTCGCTGAACCAGCAATATGCGGCGATCAAGGGCTCGTTCATTGCCGTGTTCCCGCCGCCGCCGGTTCTTGGCCTCGGCACGCTGGGCGGTTTCAAGCTGCAACTGGAGGACCGTGGCGCGCTGGGTTACTCGGCACTCGCCGACGCTACGCAGGCGTTCATCAAACGTGCATCGCAATCTCCTGAACTCGGCCCGACGTTCTCGAGCTATCAGATCAACGTGCCGCAACTGAACGTGGATCTGGACCGCGTGAAGGCGAAGCAACTGGGCGTGTCCGTCACCGATGTATTCAGCACCATGCAGGTCTATCTCGGTTCTCTGTATGTGAACGACTTCAACCGCTTTGGCCGCGTGTATCAGGTGCGGGTGCAGGCCGATGCGCCGTTCCGTGCAAGTTCGGATGACATCGGCTTGCTCAAGACGCGTAACGCGAACGGAGAGATGGTGCCGTTGTCGTCGCTCGTCAAGGTGACGCCGACGTTCGGTCCGGAAATGGTGGTGCGCTACAACGGTTACACGGCGGCCGATATCAACGGTGGTCCGGCTCCGGGTTATTCGTCGGGTCAGGCGCAGGCTGCGGTCGAGCGTATTGCGGCTGAAACGCTGCCGCGCGGCATCAAGTTCGAATGGACCGACCTCACGTATCAGCAGATTCTCGCGGGCAATGCGGCGTTGTGGGTGTTCCCGATCAGCGTGCTGCTCGTGTTCCTGGTGCTGGCTGCGCTGTATGAAAGCCTGACGCTGCCGCTCGCCGTGATCCTGATCGTGCCCATGAGCATCTTCTCTGCGCTGGTGGGTGTGTGGCTGACCAAGGGCGACAACAACATCTTCACGCAGATCGGCTTGATGGTGCTGGTGGGTTTGTCGGCGAAGAACGCCATCCTGATCGTGGAATTCGCGCGTGAACTGGAAATGCAGGGACGCTCGATCGTGGAGGCCGCCATTGAAGCAAGCCGCTTGCGCTTGCGGCCGATCCTGATGACGTCGATTGCTTTCATCATGGGCGTGGTGCCGCTGGTGGTTTCGTCGGGCGCGGGTTCGGAAATGCGTCATGCAATGGGCGTGGCGGTGTTCTTCGGCATGCTTGGCGTGACGCTGTTCGGGCTGATGCTTACGCCGGTGTTTTATGTGCTGTTGAGAAAGCTGGCTGGCGGCGAACATCTCGTCGACAAGCACGGCCACAATCCGCACATGCGCGGTGTCAATGCTTCGCTTGAAGCATGAGAGAGATTGAAATGAAAACGCTGAATATAAAACGATGGCTGGGGTTGTCGGCATTGCTCGGGTCGCTGCTGGTCGTCGCGGGCTGCTCGCTCGCACCAACATACGCCAAGCCCGACGTGAAGGAGCCGGCCGCGTTCAAGGAAACGTCGCAGACGGTGCTCGCGGCTTCCGAGCAGGGCACGTGGAAGACGGCGCAACCTTCGGAACAGGTCATGCGCGGCGAATGGTGGACGGTCTTCAACGACGACACCTTGAACGACCTCGAACGTCAGGCCGCCGATGCCAATCAGAACCTGAAGGCGGCAGCCGCACGCGTGAAGGAATCGCGCGCGATCAACCAGACGGCGCGCGCCGGTCTGTTCCCGACGCTCGACGCGGGCTTCGGCCCGACGCGCGAGAAGTTGTCGCCGGCTTCGCAGCTCCAGCCGCAGAACGTGAATATCCCGTCGCAGACCTTGTGGCGTGCGCAGGCGAGTGCATCGTATGAAGTCGATCTGTTTGGCCGCGTATCGGATTCGGTGAAGGCCGCGAACGCCGACACCGCGCAAAGCGAAGCGTTGTTCCGTTCTGTGCAGTTGGCATTGCAGGCAGATGTTGCGCAGAACTACTTCAACCTGCGTGAACTCGATGCCGAGAACGATGTGTTTACGCGTACCGTAGCGTTGCGCGAGCAGAGCCTGAAGCTCGTGCAGCGCCGCTTTGCCGAAGGCGATATCAGCGAGCTCGACGTTGCTCGCTCGCGTTCAGAACTCGCCAGCGCCCGGTCGGACGCCATGACCGTGCAGCGCCAGCGGGCGGCGGCGGAACATAGCCTTGCCGTGCTGCTTGGCAAGTCGGCTTCGCAGTTCACAATGGCCGCGAACCCCTTGACGCCCGTCGATATCAAGATCCCGCCGGGCTTGCCTTCTTCATTGCTCGAACGCCGGCCGGACATCGCGGCGGCGGAACGCGCGATGGCGGCGGCGAATTCGCGCATTGGCGTAGCCAAGTCGGCGTTCTTCCCCTCGCTCAACATTACGGGTTCGGGCGGTTTCGAATCGGCGACGCTCGGCGATCTGTTCAACTGGTCGAGCCGCACGTTCCTGCTTGGGCCGTTCGCGGGCACGGCGCTCAACCTGCCGATCTTCGATGGCGGGCGCCGCCGTGGCAATCTCGCGAATGCGCGCGCCATCTACGAAGAGGATGTGGCGAACTATCGGCAGCAAGTGCTGGTGGCGTTCCAGGAAGTCGAGGACAACCTCTCCGACCTGCGCATTCTCGAAACGCAGACCCAGACGCAATCTGAAGCCGTGAACGCGTCCAACCGCGCTTCGCAACTCTCGCGCACGCAATACACCGAGGGCGCGATCAATTACCTCGATGTGATCGACGCCGAGCGTACCGTGCTGCAGTCGCAACTCACGGCCGTGCAACTGGCGGGCGTGCAGGCGACGTCCACGGTGAACCTGATTCGTGCGTTGGGCGGTGGCTGGGGCGATATGCCGGTGGCATCGGCGGAGCCCGTAGCAGCGGCTTCGGACGCGAGCATTGCGTCGCGGTAATAAGCGAAAAGAGCCTGCAATTCCAGCGCGATTGTTCAAATCGCGCGACAAGTGTCTTCGATTGCAGCGGGTTTATCCGGAGGCTCCCGATCCGTAGAATTCCATTCATGGATACGGGAGCCGTCATGAAAGCCTTAATCGAAAGACAACTCTACCGGCCTGCCGTCGTACTGCCTCTGTTGGTCCTGATGCGCCTCATGGTGACGCTCGATTTCAACCTGATGCAAGTGACGTTCGTCGTGGTCATGAAGAGTTCGCACTACATGTTTCAAGCAGTATTCAAGCATCGCGGTAATCGTGACTACGATCAGAAGCCGCAGCAGGTTCATGCCCTGCATGAGAAGACCTGCCACTGCTGAACCGCGTCTCACTCAGCCTGCTCGACTTCATCAGCCTCAATATACTTCCGGCACGATCATGCTTTGCGGCACGGGTTGCCGCAGGTAATCCTCGTTATAGACACGGTCTGGAAGCTCAATCGCGGGATGCTCGATCTCGTGATACGGCACCTGGCTCAACAAGTGACTGATGCAATTGAGCCGTGCGCGTTTTTTATCGACTGCCTGCACGACCCACCACGGCGCCTCGGGAATATGCGAGCGCGCCAGCATGACTTCCTTCGCGTGCGTGTAGGCTTCCCAGCGGCGGCGGCTTTCCAGGTCCATGGGGCTGAGTTTCCATTGCTTCAACGGATCCTGAATGCGCGCCTGGAAGCGCACTTCCTGTTCGTCATCGGTGATTGAAAACCAGTACTTCAGGATCTGCACGCCGCTTCTCGCCAGCATTTTTTCGAATTCGGGCACTGAGCGAAAAAACTCTTCGTACTCGTCGTCGGTGCAGAAATTCATCACGCGTTCCACGCCAGCGCGGTTGTACCAACTGCGGTCGAACAGCACGATCTCGCCGCCCGCCGGCAAATGCGATACATAACGCTGGAAATACCATTGCGTGCGTTCGCGATTGTTCGGCGCGGGCAATGCGGCCACGCGGCAGACGCGCGGATTCAGCCGCTGCGTGATGCGCTTGATTGCGCCGCCCTTGCCGGCGGCGTCGCGGCCTTCGAAGATCACGACCAGCCTGTGCCCGCTCGCGACCACCCAGTCCTGCAGTTTCACGAGTTCTCCCTGCAGACGGAACAACTCGCGGAAATAAACCTTGCGCTGCTCGCGCGCCTCGGTGGAAAACGCGCCTTGACCGTCGAGGATGCGGTCATCGACCTCCATTTCCAGTTCTTCGTCGTAGCTGTCGATCAGATCTTCTTCGAAGCGGCGCTGTTTATCCTGCGAATTCATGAGTAGCTCCGTTGGGTTTGGCGGGTTGGCGTTTTGTCGTCTGTCTGAGTGTTTATGGCGTCCGTGGATTCGGGACGCAATTCTGCACAATGACGATTATCGGGCCGGTTGATTTCACGAATGTTACGGCAGCGGTTGAAAACC
This sequence comes from Caballeronia sp. DA-9, assembly GCF_051615025.1. NCBI lineage: Bacteria > Pseudomonadati > Pseudomonadota > Betaproteobacteria > Burkholderiales > Burkholderiaceae > Caballeronia > Caballeronia sp. DA-9. Next base: position 361,230 of record NZ_CP195132.1, read on the forward strand.
GGGGGCGAAGAATTGATCGGACAATAGCGTCATCGTCTTCGAGCCTGGAATAGTCCTTGCTAAATCTAGGTCATGTAACTCGCGAACTCCAAAGGCTTGAGTCAATGACACGTCAAACCGAATTTCAACTGAACGAAACGAGCTGGAGCGCCGAAGTCGCGACGCTCGCACGACAGGCATGCACGGACGCCATTCCTTCTTCGTCCTCTGGTGCGCGCGGCGCAACACCGCCCGCGACTTATTTCATCTCGGTGCTTGAACTCGCGACCGGCGAAAAGCTCGGCAACAACGAGCGGCTACGCGCTATCGCGATGCTCGAAGCGCATTTCGCGGCTGGCCGGCCTCGCACGCTGAACGAGGCAATCAGGATTTGCGCGGGCGCGATCGATTCCTCGACGCTCCAGCGCATGGCGCGGGGCGCGAGAGCCTGAAAAAGCGCTGCGGGACCTCGCCGTTTTCAGACGGATGATCTGTATCGAAGACGCCATGTGCCGTCGGAACGGGTTAGCGTGAGAGCCGAAAGCGGCTCCAGATCCATCCGGTACACCGCCGTCAGCGGCGCGTCCAGTACGACAGCCAGCGCCACCTTGACCACGATTGCGTGCGTCACGATCAGCGTGACGCCACCACGACGCTGAGCGTCTAGCGCGGCGCGCACCCTCGCCTGGAGGGCTTCCAGACTTTCGCCGCCATGCGCGGCGCTGCCCGGCTCCGATAACCACGCGCTTAAGGCCTCGGCATCTTCATCGTGGATATTCTTTAGCGCCCGGCCTTGCCACCGGCCGTGATTCAGGTCGCTCCAATCCGTATCCGTGGACATATCCAGACCAAACGCTCGTCCTGTTTCCACGGCCGCGTGCGCCGGGCTCGTGATGACGCGATCGGGGGCATAAATGGTAGCGAGCGCGGAGAGGCGCGGACGTTCGAGATGCTCGATTGGATCATCGGGCGTAGGAAACATGCCGGTTTTCATGGCGTGCGTGGCGGCATGGCAGAGCAGGATCAGTTCGGTTTTCATGGCTATGCGCTTCGTTTCAGTGGATGCATTGCTTTACTTTCGGTAAACAGATCTTAGAATGGCAAGCTTGCAGCGCGAGGAAGCCGGTGAGAACCCGGCACGGTCGCGCCACTGTGAGCGCGCCGGGCTTGCTTTCAACCCTTGAATCAAGGTAGAAAAATGCGCCCGATGCACGCAAGTCAGACCCTCGCTGCAGCCTTTCTTTTTTCTTACGGGACGCGCTTATCCCTTGGAGCCGGTCATGAATCAATCCGCTGCATCAGCCAGTCTCTCTGGCATCAATCCCGCATTTGATGCACCCGTACCTATTCCGGTGCGCGAAGTGCTGCCCTGGGCCGTGTTTATCGGCTTGCTGATGTTGATTGCGATTTATTTCGTGGGCGCCGAGCAGGGCGCGACGTCGATCTTCCAGGGCATGTATATCCACGAGTTCGTGCACGACGGCCGCCATTTGCTCGGCTTTCCCTGCCACTGAGACCTTCCATGATCAGAAATCTCCTTGTACGCGGCATGGTCGCGGGACTGGTCGCGGGCCTGCTCGGCTTCGGATTTGCGAAGACCTTCGGCGAGCCTTCGGTGGATCGCGCCATTGCGTTCGAATCGCAGCAGGAACAGGCGCGTGAGCAGGCGGAAGCCGCCGCCGGACATGGGCACGATCATGCCGACGACGTAGAACTCGTCAGCCGCGGCACGCAGGCGGGCCTGGGCTTGCTGACCGGCGTGGCGGTGTTCGGTACGGCGCTGGGCGGCCTGTTTTCGCTGGTATTCGCGTTTTCCTATGCTCGGCTTGGCGCACTGCGCGCACGCGGGACGTCGGCATTGCTTGGCTTGTTCGGCTTCGTGACCGTTGCCGTCGTGCCTTTCCTCAAGTATCCGCCCAACCCGCCGTCCGTGGGCAATCCCGAGACCATAGGCATAAGGACGGCGCTGTTTTTTGGCATGGTCGCGATCTCGCTCGTGGTAGCCATTTTCGCGGTCCGGCTGCAGCGGCGCTTGCAGCCGGCGCATGGTGGCTGGAACGCGTCGTTGATTGCTGTGGCGGTTTATATAGTTTTGATGGGGCTCGCATATCTTGCGTTGCCGCGTATCGATGAAGTTCCGGTGCAGTTCTCGGCGACCCTGCTGTGGAGCTTCCGCGTGGCTGCAATCGGCATTCAGGCGGTGATCTGGACCACGCTCGGCCTCTTGTTCGGTGTGCTCGCGCAGCGTGAAGTGGAGCGTGTGCCGGCGCGGCGGACCGTGCCAGCGTAGACCCGGGCTACCAGAAAGGGCGGCCTGAGAGCCGCCTTTTTTTATGCCGCTGCCTTACGGGCCAGCAAGGTCGGGAACAGCCCGAGTTTGTCGGCATCAGGCAAAGTCTTCCATGCCTTGATCTCTTCACGGCTTCTGAAACAGCCTTCGCAATAACCAGTGGTTTTATCGAGGCGGCAGACGTCGGTGCAGGGCGAACCTACGGGCTGAAGACGACTCGCGCGCTCGATGGTGTATGTGAGTTCGAGCGGTGTTTTCAAGGGTGTTTCCAGCGGCGTTGTCATAGCGGTTCGCCACGAAAGAGGGCGGCGGCCGCCGCCGGATTCGTGGGCCAGTAAGTGTGCATGTAAGTTGCGGTGATCGGGCCGTGCTGGTAGATGGCCTCGCCTTCCTTGCCGGTCGTTGCGTGCGTGGCCATGAGAACGGGCGGCATGCCGGTCACGACCGACGAGTAATGGAACGTGTGCCCGGTGCTCATGCCATGACGGCTTTCAATGCGTTGCATCGCAAGGCGGGAAAGACGTTTTTGCATCTTCGCATCTCCCGGTAAAAGTCCGAGCATGGCGTGTTGCGTGCCTTCGATATCGGTCAGCGAGTCGAGAAGGTACAGCATGCCGCCGCATTCCGCGACGACCGCTTTTTTCGCATCGACGTGCGCGCGGATCGAGGCTGCGGTCGTTACGTTCGCGGCGAGGCGCGCGGCGTGCAGTTCGGGATAGCCGCCCGGTAAATAGAGCGCATCAGCGTGAGCAGGGAGGGGTTCGTCGGCCAATGGCGAGAAGGTCGAAATCGTGGCGCCCAGCGCCTTCAGCAGATCCAGATTGGCCGGGTACACGAATGAAAACGCCGCGTCGCGCGCGATTGCAATGTGCAGACCTTCGAGCAAACGTGGCGGCGGCTCTAGCGCCTCGTCGGAGAAATCGATTGCCGGCGGCAACTCGCGCAAGGCCGTCTCGGCGATAGCATCAGCGGCGCGATCCAGCCTTGCGTCTAGGTCTGCAATTTCAGCCGCCTGCGTCAAGCCGAGATGGCGGCCGGGTAACGCAACATCGTCCATGCCTGGCAAGTAGCCGCAATAGCGCACGCCTTTGGGAATCGCTTCGGACAGCATTTGCGCGTGCCGTTGCGACGCCACGCGATTGGCCAGCACACCATGGAACGGCAAATCCGCACGATACCGCGCGAGCCCGAACGCGAGCGCGCCGAACGTTTGCGCCATGCCGTGGGCGCCAATGACGGCCAGCACCGGCACGCCAAACGTGGTGGCGAGATCGGCGCTGCTGGGCGTGCCGTCGAAAAGACCCATCACGCCTTCTATCAGGATCAGGTCGGCCGTTTGCGCCGCTTCGGCGAGCAGTGCGCGGCAGCCGCGCTCCCCTACCATCCACAAATGCAATGCGTAAACAGGCGCGCCGGATGCACGTTCAAGAATCATCGGATCAAGAAAATCCGGGCCGGTCTTGAAGACGCGCACGCGCAAGCCACGGCGCGTGTGATGGCGCGCGAGTGCTGCTGTGACCGTGGTTTTACCCTGGTTCGACGCAGGCGCGCTGATGAACAATGCGGGGCAGGCGCGCACGTCAGAACTCGACGCCGCGTTGCGCCTTTACCCCTTGCTCGCGATACGGATGCTTGACCGCGCGCATCTCCGTCACGAGGTCCGCGGCCTCCACCAACGCTTCCGGCGCGTGACGTCCCGTGACGACGACATGCAGCATCGGGGGCCGTGCGTTGAGCACACCGAGCACTTCATCGAGTGGCAGGTACTCGTACTTCAGCACCGTGCAGAGTTCGTCGAACACGACCATCTGATATTCGCCGCTTTCGATCATCTGGCGCGCCGCGTCCCAGCCTTTTCGAGCCGTGGCGATATCGGCATCGCGATTCTGCGTGTCCCAGGTATAGCCGTCGCCCATCGTGATGAAATCGCAGTTGGCGATTGCGCCGAGGAAATCGCGTTCGGACGTGTGCAACGCGCCTTTGATGAACTGCACCACGCCAAGCCGCATGCCGTGGCCAAGCACGCGCACGGCCATGCCAAAGGCCGCCGTGGTCTTGCCTTTTCCCGTGCCCGTATTCACGATCAGCAGGCCCTTTTCAACCGACGCCTGCGCCTGCTTTTTCTCGTGGCCTTCCTTGCGCCGCTGCGTCATGCGCAGGTGCGATTCTTCATCCGTTTTCATCACGTTTTCCCGGTTACTGTCAGTTATTTGGCTTGTCTTCGGCAATAGCCACGGTCACGCCATCCAGCGCGATTTTGGCCCGCACGATCCGGCCATGACGCGACGCAAGCAGCGCGCAAGGCTCGCATACTCCATCTACACCGATAAGCGTCCGGACCTGTTCCGACGCACACGTAGGCACTTGCGCGACGCGTTCCTTCGAAAAAAACGCTATGGGCAAGTGGTGAAGTGCGGCGAATTCGAGCAGCGCGGTTTCATCCTGCTTGTCATCAATCGATGCCAACGCGCGGACCTTCGAGATCGACGCAGCTTCGAGGGCCGTGAAGACCGCCGCTTGAATCTGCGCCACGCTCACGCCGCGCCTGCACCCTATGCCGATGACCCAAGTGCTCACGATCGTGCTCCATCCGCGAGTCTGAAACGCACGCGACAAAGCCGGCAAGAACACTGCGAATATGAATTCATGTAAGACGATAAATGCGTTACGTCCTTCATCCGTCCCTCGCGGATGCGGCGTCCGGCGCGTCTGTGACGCGCCACTTGCGCTGGCCGGTATCCGGGCTTGGCGACCGCATTCGCTTGAGCCTTCCCGCTCCTGGGAGCAGTGGCAGTGAAGCAAATGTACGCTGAGGTCCGACAGGTCGCCAGGAAGCAACCGAACAATCCGAACCAGCGTGGGTCGCGTACCGTTGCGGGGACAGCACAGGTTTTTCATATGCGGCAAGACGCCAGGAATAAGCGCTCCTGCATCCTGTTTCCCGTTTAACTACGCGCGCAGGAAAAGCGCGCGTGAGCACCAGACGCGCGCCAAAGATAGCACAGGGATGCGTGCTAGCGCTCGGCTTTCCCGTTCCCTTATTCTTGGCCGTGAATCGCCGCAATCTTGACCGCGACGCCTCGCGAGCCTAGACTTGGCGCAGTTTCTGGTGCTCGCGCGCGGTCTCTGCCGCGCGCAGTTAAACGGGAAGCAGGGAGCGCCGCCGGATCCTCGTGCGCGCCAACCTGCGCTGCCCCCGCAACGGTAAGCGAAAGTTGCGCGACGTTTCAGGCATTGCCTCACGCCATATCACGCTTCGCGCAGCAAAGCCGGCTTCGAACACCACTGCATGCGTATTGCATGCGGGAAGGTGAAGCGGCATTTTCGCCAGCCCGGATACCGGCCGGAACGAATCAGCACTTGGAGCGACCAGTGCCGCGGGGATGCGGCACATGCTCGACACTTTCATCATGCTTTTCCGGATTGCAGCTTTGTATGCGTGTCAGGTGGCGGCGCGAGCGGCACTTATTGCTTGCGTGACACAACGGCGCTTCAGGTTGTTTCCGGCGACAGCGGACAATCGATACAACGGAGCAACGGATGCAAATGCGCAAAATCCCGGTCACTGTCGTCACGGGTTTCCTCGGCAGCGGCAAGACCACGTTGATGCGGCACATCCTTGAAAACGCCAAAGGTTTGCGGATCGCGGTGATCGTGAACGAATTCGGCGAACTGGGTATCGACGGCGAGATTCTCAAGGGCTGCAACATCGGTTGCGAGGACGAAAGCGCGACAGATCAACCGAACCTTTATGAGCTTTCGAACGGATGTCTCTGCTGCACCGTGCAGGAAGAGTTTTATCCGGTCATGGAGCAACTCGTCGAGCGCCGTGAGCAGATCGATCATGTGTTGATCGAGACGTCGGGCCTTGCATTGCCCAAGCCGCTGGTCCAGGCGTTCAACTGGCCGTCGATCAAGAATGCGTTCACTGTTGACGCCGTTGTAACCGTGGTCGATGGTCCCGCTGCGGCAAGCGGCCAGTTTGCTGCCAACCCGCAAGCCGTGGACGAACAACGCCGCGCCGATCCGAATCTCGATCATGAATCGCCATTGCATGAGTTGTTCGAAGACCAGTTGGCGTCGGCGGATCTCGTGATTCTCAACAAGACCGATCTCATCGATGAAGCGCAGCAACGCGCCGTCGAAACACTGATTCTTGGCGAGATTCCGGCGGGCGTGAAGATCGTTCCGGCGCAGATGGGGCAACTCGATCTGCATACCTTGCTCGGACTCGAAGCGGCGTCGGAGGCAACGATTCACCTGCGCGCGGATCATCACGGTTCGGCGGACGACGAGGGCCACGCGGATCATCATCACGACGATTTCGATTCTGTCGTGGTGCAGGCGCGCGTCGAGTCGCGCGAGGCGGCGGTCGCGGCGTTGCGCACGCTGGTTAATGCCAACACGATCTATCGCGTGAAGGGTTTCGCCGCGTTGCCGGGCACGCCTATGCGCCTTGTCGTTCAAGGCGTGGGACAGCGGTTCGATACATACTTCGATCGCCGATGGACAGCCGCCGAGTCGGCCGACGCAACCAGCCGCTTCGTGTTGATCGGAGAAGATCTCGATCAGGAGCGCCTTCAACACGCGCTGCTCGACGCGCTCGCCAACGCACCGGTCCAGGCCTAAGCCGTGCATCTGTTACGCACGACGCCCGGTGGTTTTGTCGATGACGCCGCGGGCGTCATGCGCATCGACCAGACGCCGGCGCCTATTGTCGTGCTGAGTTCGGCCGACACCACGCTGTCGCTTCTTGCGAGCGTGGTGCCGAATCTCGAAGCCCAATTTCCAGCCGTGCGCCTCGCCAACCAGGCGTTCTTGCGTCAACCGGCGTCGGTTGATTTTTACGTCGACGATGTGCTCAAGCATGCACGCGTGATCGTGATCGATCATCTGGGCGGCGAGGCTTACTGGCCTTACGGCATCGAGAGCATTACCACGCTGGCACGCAAGAACGGTCAGATGCTCGTGATGTTCTCCGGCGACTTGCAGGAAGATCCGAACCTTGTTGCCAAGAGCACGGCGGAGCCCGCGTTGTGCGATCAGCTCTGGCGTTATCTGCGTGAGGGCGGCGCGCAAAATGCGGAAGCGTTTCTACGTTGTATTGCGTTCAGTGCGCTGGGATATGGGCGCGAAGCCGACCCGCCGGTTCCGTTGCCTGCGGTCGCGATCTATCATCCGGCGCGGCAGATCGCGACTGTGGATGACTGGCGGAAAAGATGGACGCAGAACGCGCCCGTGGTCGCCGTGTTGTTCTATCGCGCCCATTTGCAGTCCGGAAATACCGATGTATTCGACGCGTTGATCGACGCACTCGAAGCGCAAGGGCTGAATCCGTTGCCGATTGCAATGGCGTCGCTCAAGGACCCGTTGAGCCGCGAAGTCGTGCAGCAACTGTGCGCGGATAACCATGCATCGCTGGTATTGAACACGACCTCGTTCGCGGCCGGCGTCATTGACGACCCCGCGCCGTTCGAACTCGCGGGCGACGCACCCGTGCTGCAGGTCATTCTGAGCGGCGGTAATCGCGACGACTGGGTGAAGGACAATCACGGGCTGACATCGCGCGATATAGCCATGCACGTCGCGCTGCCTGAAGTGGACGGCCGCATCATCACGCGCGCGATCAGCTTCAAAGGCCTTGCATACAGATGCAAGGCAACGCAGGTCGATGTCGTGCGGTATCAGCCCGATCCAGAGCGCGTGCGATTCGTCGCTGAATTGAGCCGGCGCTGGTGTCGCCTGCGGCACGCGCCAAACGCCGAGAAGCGTATCGCGCTCGTGCTCGCAAACTATCCGCTGAGCGAAGGGCGCATTGGTAATGGCGTGGGGCTCGATACGCCGGCATCCGTCGTGAACATTCTGTCCATGCTCGCGCGCGCAGGATATGGAACGCAGGAAATTCCCGTCGACGGCGACGCATTGATGCAGGCGCTGACCTCCGGCGTGACCAATGATCCGGTCGTGCGCGACATGCGTCCCGCGTTGCAGAGCCTTGCGCTCGATGACTATCTCGACGCATTCCACAAGCTCCCTGTCGACGTACAGCAAGAAGTGAGCGCTCGCTGGGGTCCGCCCGAAAGTGATCCCACCGTGCGGCGCGGCCGCTTCATGATCGCGGGCTGGCGCTGCGGGCAGGTGTTCGTCGGCATTCAACCGGCGCGCTCTCGCGAACGCGGCGACTATGCGAGCTATCACGATGCCGAACTCGTGCCGCCGCATTCGTATCTCGCGTTCTACTTCTGGCTGCGCTTGCGCTTTAACGTCGATGCAGTCGTGCACGTGGGCAAGCACGGCAATCTGGAATGGCTGCCGGGCAAGAGCGTCGCGTTGAGCGCGTCGTGCTGGCCCGACCTGACCCTTGGCGCAATGCCGCATCTGTATCCATTCATTGTCAACGACCCCGGCGAGGGCAGCCAGGCGAAGCGGCGTGCACAAGCGGTGATCATCGACCACCTGATGCCGCCGCTCACGCGCGCTGAAAACTATGGGCCTTTGCAAGACCTCGAACGTCAGGTCGATGAGTATTACGAAGCGCTGATGGTCGATCCGCGCCGCGCGAAGCTGTTGCGAAAGACGATTCTGGCAAGCATCGTGGAGCATAAGCTGCATGAAGAACTGGGACTCGAAAAGCCGCGCGACGCCGACACGGAAAACGCATTGCTCAATCGTGCGGACGCATATCTGTGTGAGCTTAAAGAGGCGCAGATCCGCGATGGCCTGCATGTGTTTGGCGTGTCGCCACAGGGCGTTCAACGCCGCGACACGTTGCTTGCGTTAGGCCGTTATCCAACTGGCGACGGGCAGGGCGAAAACGCGAGCGTGCTGACCGCGCTGGCTCGCGATCTGCAATTGGGCGAAGCATTCGATCCTCTGGATGCCGACTGGACCGCGGCATGGACCGGACCGCGCCCGGCCGAACTCGCGCGCATGGTCAATGCACCCTGGCGCCATCACGGCGATACGCGCGAGCGTCTTGAACTGCTTGCAACATCGCTGCTGGAAGGCAATGCGGATGCCATTGGACCGCACACATCGCAAGTGCTCGAGCGGCTAAACGGCGATCTGGTGAGCCGGCTCGATGCGTGTGGTCCGCAAGAACTGCTGCAGCTTCAGCGCGGTCTCGACGGACGTTTTGTGCCGCCGGGTCCGAGCGGCTCGCCATCGCGCGGCAGACCGGACGTTCTTCCCACCGGGCGCAACTTCTACTCCGTCGATACCCGCGCCGTACCCACACGCGCCGCGTGGACGCTTGGCTTGAAGTCCGCAAACATGCTCATTGAAAGGCATCTTCAGGAGCATGGCGATTACCCGCGCGCGATCGGTCTGTCGGTGTGGGGCACTGCGACCATGCGTACGGGCGGCGACGATATCGCGCAGGCAATGGCGTTGATCGGCGTGCGTCCGAAATGGGCGGCGGGCAGCAATCGCGTGACGGACTTCGAGATCTTGCCGATCACGATTTTCAACCGGCCGCGTATTGACGTGACGCTGCGTGTATCGGGCTTCTTTCGCGATGCATTCGCGAACCTGATGCATCTCTTCGATGCCGCTGTTCAGGCGGTCGCCGAACTCGACGATGAAGGCGAAGACATCAATCCAATCCGCGCGCGCATCATGCGGGAACGCGACGAACACATTGCCCGTGGACTCGACGCGAGGCAAGCGCGTTTGCGTGCAGGCTGGCGCGTGTTCAGCACGAAACCCGGTGCGTATGGCGCGGGCTTGCAGGAGATGATCGACGCGAGGCAATGGCAGAACGACGCGGATCTCGCACGCGGATTTCAGAGTGCCGGCGGCTACGCATACTCGCAAACGGGCGATGGCGTGGACGCGCGGGAATCGTTTGGCGCGCGTTTGTCGACGCTCGACGTGGTGGTTCAGAACCAGGACAACCGCGAGCATGACCTGCTCGATTCAAACGACTATCACCAGTTCCAGGGCGGCATGGTGGCGGCCGTGCGCCATCTTTCGGGCGCGCAGCCGCAAGCGTACAACGCCGATCACAGCAATCCCGCATCGCCACGCATACGCACCTTGCAGGAAGAGATTTCGCGCGTGATCCGCTCGCGCGTGGTCAACCCGAAATGGATCGACGGCGTGAAGCGTCATGGTTACAAAGGCGCGTCCGAACTCGCGGCGACCGTGGATTATCTCTTTGGATATGACGCTACCGCGCGAGTCGTATCGGATCATCAATACGCGCTTGTCGCCGATGCCTATGTGAACGACGCCGATACACGCGGATTCATGCAGCAGCACAATCCGCATGCACTGCATTCCATCTGCGAACGTTTGACCGAAGCCATTCAGCGTGGCTTGTGGCAAAGTCCGGGCGGCTATCAGGCGCAAATCGAACACCATCTGCTGAATGCCGAACAGCAACTCGAAGGGCTACGAACGTGAACGACATCCTCTTTCCTTTTGCCGCGTTGGTCGCGCAAAGGCCCTTGCAGCAAGCACTATTGCTCGCCGCCGTCGATCCGGCGCTTGGCGGCGTGCTGGTCAGCGGTCCGCGTGGCACGGCAAAGTCAACCACGGCCCGCGCGCTTGCCGAACTGCTTCCTGAAGGCCGATTCGTTACCTTGCCGTTGGGCGCCAGTGAAGAGCAACTGATTGGATCGCTGGATATTGAAGCCGCGTTACGCGATGGCGGAGTGCGATTTTCGCCGGGTTTGCTGGCCCGGGCGCATGAAGGCGTGCTGTACGTGGATGAAGTGAATCTTCTGCCGAATCAGCTTGTGGATCAATTGCTGGACGTGGCTGCGAGCGGCATGAACTTGATCGAGCGCGATGGCATTTCGCATCGGCATGAAGCGCGCTTCGTGTTGATTGGAACAATGAATCCGGAGGAAGGCGAACTCAGGCCGCAACTGCTCGATCGTTTCGGGCTGGCAGTGGAACTGCACAATTGCTTCGATGCAAACATACGGCGCGAGATCGTCAAGGCGCGGCTTGCATTCGATACCGACCCGGAATCGTTCCGTGCGCGTTTTGCAGCGCGGCAAGACGCCTTGGTGCAAAGGCTTCATGGCGCGCGCGTTGCGCTTTCAAGTCTCGAGTTCGATGACACCGTTCATTCCCGCGTCAGCGCGCTTTGCATTGAGGCGCATGTGGACGGCTTGCGCGCCGATCTCGTGATGTTGCGTGCGGCGCGTGCACTGGCTGCATGGGAAGAGGCGGGCGCGGTTCGCGTGGACCATGTTGAACGGGTGGCGGAAGCGGTTCTTTTGCATCGGCGGAAGGTGGATCATGGATCGGCAAGCGTGCAAAGTAATGAACGTAACCGGCAGCGCGAGCACGACGCGCAACAGCCGCAGCAGTCGCAGCAAAACCCCGGCGATTCCGATTTCGGCTACATGCCGCCCGAGCCTGTAGATATCACCGCCGTGAAAAACGTGAGGCCGCTCACGTCAAAAAAATCCTGAGCCATCGAAGGCAGGAAACACACACCGACTCAGGTCGCCTTCGATGGCTTTCAAAACCGTGCGCTGCAGGAAATACTCGTTCGCGCGAGGGCGACATCAGCGCGCGTATCGACTGGATTCAGACGTTGTTGGCAAAGCGCAATCGAGTATTCGACGCTGCGCACCTGCGCTTTCATCGCGAAGAGGACGAGGCGAGTGCGTTGCATTGTTTCGTGCTCGATTGCTCGGGCTCCATGCTTAACGGTAAGCGGCTCGCGTTGGCGAAGGGACTTGTTGCTGCGTTGTTCGACCGTGCGTATCGGGAACGCTCCGAGGTGGCGCTTGTGTGTTTTGGCGGTGCAACGGCGGAGGTTCGTCGCGAGCCTGGCGCCGCGCACTGGTGGAACGATGGATGGCTCGCACCCATTGGCGGCGGAGGCGGCACACCGCTCGCGCTGGGTGTGCATACAGGGGCCAACGTGTTGCTGAAAGCGGCGCGTCACAAGCCTTCACAACGCCGCGTCCTGTGGTTGCTGACAGACGGCCGCAGCGCCGAGATGCCCGCGCGTCCCGACTCGGCGGATCAGATTGTCATTGTCGATTTTGAAAGCGAGGCGGTCGGTCTCGGCCGTTGCATGAAGCTTGCCGAGTCATGGCGCGCGGACTATCGCACGGCCGCCGACATGACGCCGGCTTAGCCGCTCATTCGTACCAGCGCGGCGTGTATGCCCAATCGCCAGCGCCATCGCCGCGCGGAAAACTTCGCGTGGTCGATGACCCGATTATCACCATCGTACGCATGTCGACCTGATCGGATCGCAGGTTCTCGAGCGTGCTCGTGACCAGGGTTTCTCCCGGTCTGCCGATGTTGCGTCCCAGCACAACCGTAGTCGTCCCCGCGCGATACGCCCGCACAATCTCGAGCGCCCGATCCAGTTGCCAGGGCCGGGCGCGCGACACGGGGTTGTAGAAGGCCATCACCAGATCGGCCTGCGCGGCGTGCATCAAGCGCGTTTCGATAACAGCCCACGGCTTGAGGTTATCGGATAGCGAGAGCATGCAGAAGTCATGGCCGAGCGGCGCGCCCGCACGCGCCGCCGTCGCGAGCGCAGCGGATACGCCCGGCACGATATTCAGGTCTACCGCGGCCCACGCGTCGTTCGATCGTCCCTCGTCAAGTGCTTCGAGTACCGCAGCGGCCATTGCGAACACGCCCGGATCGCCCGACGATACAACCACGACCTTGCGTCCCGCACTCGCCAGTTCGAACGCATGGCGGGCGCGTTGCATCTCTTCGCGGTTATCGGTGCAATGCAGGGTTTGATGCGCTTTGAACGGCCCGGCCATGCGCACGTAGGTTTCATAGCCGAGGATATCGTCGGCCTGGGACAACGCGTGTTTCGCGGCCGGCACCATCAGATCCGCGCTGCCAGGGCCAAGGCCGATCACGGTCAGCGTGCCGCGCGCTTGTCCTAGCATCGAAACATCCACCACGTCAGGCGCGATGGCAATTTCGATGCCTTCATTACGCGGTGTCAGCGTTTCAAACCCTTCGGATAACGTACCAAACCGCAATGGAACATCAAGCGTATGTGCGGCTTCGATCAGGCGCGCGGACGTCATCAAGGTCATTGGCGCAAGTACGGCCGCGACCGCCATTGGAGATACCTTCACTTCACGCAATGCAAGCCGGATGCGCTCGACTATCGACTCATCCAGATGCGTTGCGTTCACGCACACGACCACCGAGCGCGGATGAATCACGAGGTCGTTTGAATCAGTGCCTGTATGCGGCGAGATTCGGATCGCGCGGCTTGCATCGGCTGCACGCGGCAGCGCAACCTGATCCAGCCACGGCGCATCGCCTTCAATACGCGTCGTCTCGCCCGCGAGAAGGTCGGACACGAAGCGCTTGCCGTGTTCGATATCCGCGAGCACGTATCCCGCCGGCGGATTCAGCAGGCATGTGCCGAAACGCAACTCGCCGCTCGTCGTGATGGCGGGCGCGACCTGCAGCACCGCCGCGATTTCGCGCGCCATGACGTTGGCGCCGCTCAGTCCACCAAGCAGCGGCACGACCGCACTGCCATCTTCGGCAACGGCGAGAACGGGCGGCTCGGCGGTCTTGTCGGCGAGAAGGGGGGCGAGGCAGCGGATCACGATACCCGCGGCGCATAGCGCGACAACAGGCGTATTGCTTGCGTAGAGTTCGCGCAGATGAGCGCTCAGTTCAGCGAATGCAACATCGGTCTGCACGCGGCTCGCGAGACCATGAATCATCGCGTCGGGATAGCGCGTCTGAATCCGGCGCGCGGTCTGCAATGCGCCCGCACCCAGCACCACGATTGCCAGGGGCTTTGCGTCAGTCATCCGCGCCATTTTTCCCCCGGCACGACCAGCAGCGAGAAATAGGGCGACGCCATTGGGTCTACATCGTCCAGCGGCACGATGCGCTGGTTCGCCATGGTCGCGCGTTCAACGTAGAGCGCGCGATTGTCGAGTCCCAGATCCTTCAGGACACGCCTTACCTTGTCGAAGTTGCGGCCCAGTTTCATGATGACGGCGGCGTCCGTGGCTGCAAGCCGTTCGCGCAAATCGGCTTCCGGCAGCACGCCCGATAACACCGACAAACTCTGGTTCCGGTACACCAGCGGCACGCCGAGCACGGCGACGCCGCCGAGCATGGAGCACACGCCGGGCACGACTTCGGCTTCGAAGCGTTCAGCGAGCCGGTCGTGCAGGTACATATACGAGCCGTAGAAGAACGGATCGCCTTCGCAGATCACGGCGACGTCGCGGCCCGCTTCCAGATGATCGGCGATGCGGATGGCGGATTCATCGTAGAAGTCGCCGATGATCGTCTCATAGCACAGTGGCGGCTCGAGCGCTTCGGTGGTCACGGGATAAACCAGCGGCATGCGCGTTTGCGCGTCCTTCAAATGCCCTTCGATAATCCCGAACGCGTTGCCTTTTTTACCCTTCGCGACGAAGTAAGCCACCACCGGCGCCGATGTCAGCAGGCGCAACGCTTTAACCGTGATCAGTTCGGGGTCGCCGGGACCCACGCCCAGGCCGTAAAGACGTCCGCTCATCTATTCGGTCTCCGAAGCGAGCGCATTCACCGCGGCGGCGGCCATGCCGCTGCCGCCGCGCCTGCCTTGCAATGCAACGAACGGTACGCCGCGGCTGTCGGCGGCGAGAAGCGCCTTCGATTCCGCCGCGCCGATGAAACCCACCGGAAAGCCCAGGATCAAGGCGGGTTTTGGTGCGCCTGCGTCGAGCATGTCGAGCAAATGAAATAGCGCGGTAGGCGCATTGCCGATCACCACCACGCTGCCGCCAAGATCCGGCCGCCACAATTCGAGCGCGGCAGCCGAGCGTGTGTTGCCGAGTTCGCGGGCACGTTCGGGCACGGATGCGTCGTTGAGCGTGCAGATCACGCGGTTATTGGCGGGCAGACGCGAGCGCGTGATGCCTTCGGCGACCATGCGCGCGTCGCAGAGAATGGGCGCGCCGCGCTTGAGCGCTTCGCGGCCCGCTGTGCCCGCGCCATCCGAAAACACGAGATCATCGATCACGTCCGTCATGCCGCATGCGTGGATCACGCGCACGGCGAGTTTTTCGAGGTCGGGGGGAAAAGTGGCGAGGTTCGTTTCGGCGCGGATGGTCGCGAACGACGCACGATAAATCGCCTGGCCGTCGCGGATGTAATCAAGCATCTGTGGTGCTCCGGGCAAGCCATAGGGCTGCCTCTTCAATGGTGATGTGTCGGGCGACGGGTTCGGGCGCCTGCAAGTACAGGTCGTAGCGGCCCGGGGCGACGGCGAGCAAGGTTGTATCCACGCGGTGCGCCGCTGCACACGAACGCGCGCAACCGCTCAGGTGGACGTCGCCTTTCGTATGCAGCAAGGGCGCGAGCCGCCGGGCGTCGGCTTTGGTATCGGAGAAGCTTTTGGCGCAGCCTTGAGAACCCGTGCAGGCGATCAGCCGCGCGAAGGGTTCGTTCGCCGCCGTTGCAAGGCCGAGCGCCTTGAGCCGTGCGATGGTGGGCTGGGCTTTTTCGATTGGCACGTCCAGCAGCATCACGCTTTGCCACGGTGTCATACGCATGCGCGGCGCGAGTTCGGCGAGCGCTTGCAGCGTGTTTGCATCGAGACGGCCAAGCGGGACTTGCGCGCCGATGCTCACAGTGCCCTCCGTTCTTTGCCGATGCACGCCGAAACGCCGCCGCGCATCGGATGGCGTACGCCTCCAGGCGCTCGCATTCCGTTCAATCGCGAAGTCGAGCTTGCGCTGCGCATGATCGATAATCGCCTCGATGCCGATTGTGTTCAGCAAGTCACGCATTCTCGTTTGCTCGGGCGACGCAAGATCGAGGAACGTATGCAGCAATGCACTCGCAACTGCGGGCACGCGCGCTTGCTCGACTGACGCCAGCGGTGGCATATGTTCGTCGAATACTGGAGGACATCCGCCGAGCCCAAACACAAATCGATCCGCCGATACCGCCGAGAACCATACATCGTGCGGATGATCGAGCATGGCGAGGCGCTCGCCGCCATCGAGCATGATCGCGAATTTCGGCGATAACGCCTGCAGCCGCGCATCGCGCTGCAACTGATCGAGCAATCTGCGCGCAAGCGGCGTGACGTCCAGCGTGGCGTCTGGATCGAGACCGGCGAGCGGATTGATCATGAGATTACGGACATCGTCGGAACCGGGTGTGGCCGGGCCGAGTCCGATCCTGACCAGCCGCGAAATCAGCTCATCTTCCGCGCCCGGGCGCACGCCACGGATCTGCAGATTCGAACGATTGGTTGCATCGATACAACTTGAGCCTACCGCCCGCGCCACTTCCGCGACCTCGCGAGCCTGCGCTGCGCTCAACTCGCCGCCGTAGAGGCGAATGCGGCACAGGCCGCCATCGCGAGCAGGGACGATCCGCATCAGGCCGGGACATGCCGATGGCCTCGATGCCGGTATTAACCCGCGTTCAGCAGTGAGCGATTCGAGTGATGCGTTCAAAGCGTGACCCGTTCGGTCTCGCGCGGCGCCTCGACTCTGACCCGCGGTTTCGTATGCGAAAGCGCGGGCAGGATCGCGGCATCGGTACACCCCGCCCGATGCTGGCTTGCACGAAGAATTCCGGCCGGCAGGTCTCTTGGCTGGCAGGTCGCCGTCCGCACCGGCCTTCCCAGTCGAAACCAGTGGCAGTGGAGCGCGGACTCGCTGCGTACAATTGCGGGGGCAGCCACAGTTTTGCTGTGTTCCCTCTTAGGCCCCTCGGGGCACCGGCTAAATCGCGATATTATGCCCGTTTTCGCAGCCTATAAAGCCAGCGGCCGTGTGGCCGCGCCGGTCAGGCAAGCACGCAAGCGACGAATGAACCAGACGAGGTTGACGGATGGCACCGTGGTTGACCGTGGTGGGGATCGGAGAAGATGGCTGGCATGGACTCGGCCGGGACGCGCGCGAGGCGTTGCTGGCCGCCGATACCATTTTCGGCGGCCAGCGCCATTTCGACCTTTTACCTGGGCGCATTGGCGCGGAGCGCTGCCCCTGGCCAATGCCGTTTTCGATTGCGCCGGTGCTTGAATACCGTGGGAAGCGAGTATGTGCGCTCGCAAGCGGCGACCCCATGATGTTCGGCGTTGGCGCGACTTTTACGCGCGAACTGGAGGCGCACGAATTCCGCGTACTTCCCGCGTTGTCTTCCGTGTCGCTTGCTGCAGCGCGGTTGCACTGGCCGTTGCAGGACGTGGTTGTCGTCTCCTTCGTTGGGCGTCCGGTCGCGGCGCTTGGCGTGAACGTTCACCACGGCGCGCGCATGGTCGTTCTCAGCAGCAATGAATCGAGCGCTTTCGACATCGCGCGGCTGTTGCAGCAGCGCGGTTTCGGGGCCAGCCGGATGAGCGTGTTCGAACACCTGGGCGGCGAGCGCGAGCGTCGCATCGACGGCGTTGCCAACGCCTGGACTCAGGAAGCCGGCATGGCCGCGCTGAACCTCGTGGCGATCGAATGTATCGCGGATGACAACGCATTGCGCCTGCCGCTCACCTCCGGTCTGCCCGACGATGCCTATCAACATGACGGCCAGCTCACCAAGCGCGATGTCCGCGCGATCACGCTCGCGCGGCTCGCACCCGAGCCCGGCGAATTGCTTTGGGATGTGGGCGCGGGGTGCGGGTCGATCGGTATTGAATGGATGCGCTCACATTCAAGTTGCCGCGCCATTGCCGTTGAAGCGGATAGCGGTCGGCAACGTTTTATTCAACGCAATCGCGACGCGCTCGGCGTGCCCGGGCTTCGACTCGTGGAAGGCGAAGCACCCGGTGCGTTGTCCGGATTGCCGTCGCCGGATGCGATTTTTGTCGGCGGTGGCGTGACGGTTCCCGGCATGCTGGATACATGTTGGGATCGTCTGAGGAAGGGCGGCCGGATGATCGTCAACGCGGTCACGATTCAAAGCGAGGCGACGCTCGTTGCGTGGCGCGCGGCGAACGGCGGCGAGTTGACACGCATTGCTGTTGCGCACGCGCAGCCGCTCGGCGCCTTCGATACATGGCGTCAGGCGCTTCCCATTACGCTGCTGCACGCAGTGAAGTCATGACGCGCATTTCGAGCCGTTGCCGCCATGCGTGACGAGACGCCCGAACAGCCTGCGCCGTTGCGCACGGGCCTCACCACCGGCAGTTGCTCCACGGCGACGTCGCTTGCAGCAGCGCGTCTGCTGCTTGGCGGCGTTGTTACCGAGCATGCCGACATCACGTTGCCGAAGGGCCAGCAGGTCGTGTTGCCGCTCGTGTTCTGCCGCCTGGTGGACGGCGACGCTCGTCATGCCGAAGCCGGCACGATCAAGGATGCGGGCGACGATCCCGACGTCACGCACGGCGCAATCGTCTTCGCGCGCGTGCGCCTGGTGGAGCAGCCGGGCGTGCAGTTTTTCGCGGGACCCGGCGTGGGCACCGTGACGCGCGCCGGGCTCGCGCTCGCTATCGGCGAACCCGCGATCAATCCTGTGCCGCGGAAAATGATGTTCGAGCACCTCGCCGCACTCGCCAGTGAATATGCCTACGCCGGTGGATTCGAAGTGAGCATTGGCGTGGAGAACGGCGCGGAACTGGCGGCGAAGACCATGAATCCGCGTCTGGGTATCGTTGGCGGCTTGTCGATACTCGGCACGAGTGGCATTGTGCGGCCGTTTTCGTGCGCGGCTTATATTGCTTCGATCCATCAGGGTATCGACGTTGCGCGCGCGAATGGCTACGTTCATATTGCGGCGTGCACGGGCAATCAAAGCGAAGACGCCATGCGCGTTCGATACAACTTGCCCGACATCGCCCTGATCGAAATGGGCGATTTCGTGGGCGCCGTTCTCAAGCATTTGCGACGTGCGCCTGTGAGCAAACTCAGCCTGTGCGGCGGCTTCGGCAAGATCAGCAAGCTCGCCGCGGGACATATGGATTTACATAGCCGGAACTCCAGCATCGACCTGCCGCAACTTGCTCATTGGGCTGCGGGCGCTGGCGCGAACGAACCGTTGCAGGAAGCCATGCGCGGCGCCAATACCAGCCAGGAAGCATTGCTGCTCGCGCGCAATCAAGGCGTGCCGCTTGGCGATATTGTCTGCGAACACGCACGGCAATTCGCGTTGAGCGTGGTGCCTGAAGGTATCGATGTCGAGTGTTTCGCCATCGACCGGCAAGGGCGTGTTGTGGGAGCGGCGCAATGAAGCGCGTCCTGCTCCTCGGCGGAACGGGCGATGCATTGACGATTGCACGCCACCTCGGTCCGCAGCACGTTTATAGCCTTGCCGGATTGGGGCGCACGCCCGCGGATCTGACCTGCCGCGTGCGCGTGGGCGGGTTCGGCGGAGTGCAGGGACTCGCGGCTTTTATAGAGGCAGAATCCATTGGACTGGTCGTCGATGCAACGCATCCCTACGCCGCGCAAATGAGCCGTCATGCAAGCGCGGCCGCGGTGCTCACGAAAATCCCATGCTGGGCGCTGCGCCGCGCGCCGTGGGAACCGCAGGCAGGCGACGATTGGCGCGACGCTCCCGGCTTCGCGTCGATCATGCAGACTATCGCTGTATTTAAACATCCACTTTGGACACTGGGCCGCGAGCCGCTCGATCATCTCGACGCAATACCATCGTGGCAGCACTGGACCATTCGCTGCCTTGATCCGCATGACGGCAACGCGCGCGCCACGATTATCGCGGCGCGTGGACCGTTTTCACTCGATGGCGAACGCGCCTTGTTCGATCAACACCGTACCGATGTCCTCATCAGCAAGAACAGCGGCGGTGCGGCGACCGAAGCGAAACTTGCTGTAGCGCGCGAGCGCGGCGTGCCTGTCGTGATGCTGCAACGACCGCCACTTCCTCCAGTCGAACGTGAGTTCACCAGCACGGTTACGCTCCTGAACGCGCTCGACGCTTTTATATGACACCCCCTAAATGACGGTCTATTTCATTGGCGCGGGACCCGGCGATCCCGAACTCATCACCGTAAAAGGGCAACGGCTCGTGCGCTCGTGCCCGGTCATTCTGTACGCCGGATCGCTGGTGCCGGAAGCGGTGCTGAGCGGGCATCGTGCGGAAACATGCGTGAACACCGCCGAGCTTCATCTCGATGAAATCATCGCGTTGCTCGAAACGGCACACGCGAAAGGACAGGACGTGGCGCGGGTTCATTCCGGCGATCCGTCACTGTATGGCGCGATCGGCGAACAGATTCGTCGCCTGAAAGTGCTTGGTATTCCATATGAAATCGTGCCGGGCGTGACGGCTGCGGCGGCGTCGGCGGCGGCGCTCGGATGCGAATTCACGCTCCCCGGCATTTCGCAGACGGTGATTCTCACGCGCTTCGCCACGAAGACGTCGATGCCCGAAGGCGAGCAGCTCGCCGATCTCGCGCGCCATCGCGCGACCATGGCGATTCATCTTGGCGTGCGCCATATCGAGCGCATCGTCGCGGATCTGATCCCGCATTACGGCGAGGATTGCCCCGTCGCCGTGATCTTCCGCGCGAGCTGGCCCGACGAAGAGAAGGTCCTGGGCACGCTCGCGGACATTGCCGGGAAAGTGATTGAAACAGGCATTGAAAGGACGGCTTTGATCGTGGTGGGATACGTGCTGAACGCCGAGGGATTCACGGATTCCTCGTTGTACCAGAAGCTATCCTGAAGAACAAAAAAACGCCGCGCAGCTTGAGGCTGCGCGGCGCTCCGCGATCCGGACTCAACGTCAACGCGTCACGCGCGTTTGCTTTTCGCTCTGCGCGACAGCATGTTCAAGCCTTCGACCAGCGCCGAGAACGCCATCGCCGCGTAGATATAGCCCTTCGGAACGTGCGTTCCGAACCCTTCCGCGACCAGCGTCATCCCGATCACCAGCAGGAAGCCGAGCGCGAGCATCACGACAGTCGGATTCCTTTCGATAAACCGCGACAACGGACCTGCCGCGAACATCATCACGGCCACCGCCGCAATCACCGCCACGAACATGATGGGGATGTGCTCGGTCATGCCGACGGCGGTCACGATGCTATCGATGGAAAACACCAGATCCAGCACGAGAATCTGTCCGATCGCCGACCACGGCGTAAGCGACGAGGTCTTCACGGGAGCGCCGGATTCGTCTGAGTCATGCGAGACGTGATGGTGGATTTCCGTGGTGGCCTTCCACACCAGGAACACCCCGCCGGCAATCAGGATCAGGTCGCGCCACGAAAAGTCGTGTCCGAACAGCGTGAAAATGGGCGCGGTCAGCCGCACGATGAGCGCAACCGTGCCGAGCAGGCCGAGCCGCATGATCAGCGCGAGCCCGATGCCCAGACGTTGCGTGCGCGCCCGATGGGCTTCGGGCAATTTGTTCGTGAGGATCGAGATGAAGATCAGGTTGTCGATGCCAAGGACGACTTCCATGACCACCAGCGTGGCCAAAGCTGCCCAGGCGGTGGGATCACTTGCAAGTGCAACGATGTAATCCATGAGATGTGAGGATTGTCCGGGTTGAGTATGAATAGCGCCGATGTCGCGAGCTCTGGAATCATACGCGACGTCAGGCACGATAATGTAAGCTTAATGAAATATTTGAGAGTGCTTTCCCGGCGATAAAGTTCGCGCGCCGATGTCCGGTACACGGCAAATCGCCAAAAACCCCCGAACGCAAATACGGGTAAACTCGCGGTGCCGTACGCCATTCCTCAGCGGGAATAGCGCCTCTCACGTTCGCTGCCCGATTCGGCAGTCTTTCGGGTTACGCAATGCAGGGAAAATCGCAACGACTGGTTGAGCTGGACTTTTTTCGCGGCCTCGTCCTGCTCGTGATTCTCGTCGATCATATTGGCGGGAGCATGTTGTCGCGCGTGACGCTGCACGCATTCGCGCTCAACGACGCCGCCGAAGTCTTCGTTTTCCTCGGCGGTTTCGCGACTGCGACTGCGTATTTATCGATGTCGGCCAGACGCTCCGAATCCGCCGCACGTGCCCGGTTTTTCCGTCGCGCGTTCCAGATTTATCGTGCGTTCCTGATTACCGCCGCGCTGATGTTGTTGACGAGCTTCGTGCTGCGGCCGCTTTTTGGCAGCGCGCCGAATCTGGCCACGACCGACCTCGATGCCTTCCTTGCCACGCCGTTCACCGCAATAGTCGATGTCCTGCTGCTGCGCCGCCAGCCGTATCTTGCTTCCGTGCTGCCCATGTACGCTTTTTTCGCGCTCGCCGTGCCGCTCGTGGTACCGCTCGCGCGCAGCAAGCCATGGCTCCTGCTCGCCGCGAGCATTGCGCTGTGGGCGCTCGCGCCGCCCGTTGCCGAGTATCTGCCGTCGGCGGAAGATTTGTTGTGGGACTTCAATCCGGCCGCATGGCAACTGCTGTTCGTGATCGGCGTGATCGCTTGTTGCCAGCCGGTTTATCAGCGCGTGAGCGCGCATCGGTTCGGCTGGGCGGTGAGCATAGCCGCGCTTGTGATTGTCGCGGGCATGGCGTACTACAAGCTGCTCGTGCTCCCGACTCCCTTCGACGGCGATTTCAAGCGCAATCTGGCGGGCGCGCGCATTGTCAATTTCGTGGCTATTGCGTGGCTTGCCAGCGACCTGACGCGTCGCGGCGTGACCAGGCAGATCGCGCAGGGCCTGCCGTGCGTCGGCGCCGTGGGCCGCGACGGCCTCGTGTGTTTTGTCGCGGGCGCGGTCATCTCGCTTAGCGTGGATTCGGTGTTGTATACGCTGACGGGCGGACTTCTCGACGTGCCGTTCGGTCTTGCCGCCGATGCCGTGGCTGTAGGCCTGTTGCTCGCGATTCCACATCGCCAGCGCCTGTTCGATGCAATGGGGCTTGGGTCCATCACGTCCGCGGCGAAGGCGAAAGGGTAGGCCGGTCTTGTCCAAAATGGATCTTGGTCAGCGACATTAAAATGCGACTAACGGTCTGAAATTTCTCTGTCCGCATGCTGCCCGGAGTAGATGACTCTCTATCAAAACCGTCCGCAGTCAATCGCCTATAAATCAGGCAGGCATAAGCTTTGCTTATACGTTGCGACTTTAACTAAAACAACGGATTTGCCATGCTCAAGCTTGCCATTCTTTTTGCGGTCATCTCGGTTATTGCCGGATTCTTTGGCTTTGGCCGCGTATCGTCGGGCGCGGCGGGGATCGCGAAGATCTGCTTCTTCATCTTCCTCGTTCTGTTCGTGATCTTTTTGGTCGTGGCTATCTCGGCAGGCTCGCTGGTGCTTTAACGGGCCAAGTCACCGCATTGCGGATATTCACGTATTAACGAATCGGGGCGCCTCACGAGGCGCCCCGATTGTTTTTCAGCACTGTTCAACATCAGTCTGGCGGCAAAGCAGCGCGGTCAGATGCTGTCAACAGCGCATCGCTATCGTCCTTTAGCTTGACGCCGGTCAGCTTCAGGCGCACCGCTTCGGTCAACAGGTAATGCAGCTTGAAAGCGGCGGTATCGTAGGGAAGGCCTTCTGGGCGCACGTTCGAAATGCAGTTGCGTTCGGCATCGCTTCGGCCGGCTCGCGGTTCGTACGTCAGGTAGATGCCGAGGCTATCGGGCGAACTCAAGCCTGGCCGCTCGCCGATCAGCATCACGACAATCCGCGCCCGTAAAAGCTCACCAATACCATCGCCGAGTGCAACCCGGGCCTGGCGCGCAACGACCACGGGACCCACGCGCATGCCTTGCAGCTTCGAGCGCATACGCTCGAGCAGCGGCACAGCATGACGCGCCGCTGCGTAGGCCGACAGGCCATCGGCGACAACAAACACGATGTCAAAATCCCTGCCTGCGTATTCACGAAGGCGCGTTGTACTGTCTTTGCTCAGCATACGGCCCAGATCCGGCCGACGCAGATAGTGATCGCGATCGGTCGCCGCGCTTTCGGCATCGAGCGTATCGAAACCGGCGGCGCGCAGCGAGGCATGCAGCGCGCCGGCATCGAGCGGTTGATGCACGGCGTCGCGCGCCTGCGCGTGCGACAGGTTGAAGGCAAGCAAGGGCGCAGTCGGCAGGCTGCTGCCGGCGCGGCCCAGCGCAATGCGCGCATTCGTGAAACGGCGCAACGCGTCCCACGGGTCGGCGTTGAGCGAAGCGGGTTTATCGCTGGAATCGGTCATTTACGCGCTCATCCATTCAAGCAATGGCTGGGGTGCGGACGGACTCAGCAACGCGCCCTGCGAGTCGATGATCTGCATCGACTCAAGCCACGCCTCGAACTCCGGCGCGCGGCGCAGACCGAGCACGTTGCGCGCATATAACGCGTCGTGAAACGAGGTGCTCTGGTAGTTCAGCATGACGTCGTCCGCGCCGGGCACGCCCATGATGAAATTCACGTTCGCCACGCCCAGCAGCGTGAGCAGGGTGTCCATGTCGTCCGAATCGGCTTCAGCGTGATTGGTGTAGCAGATATCGCAGCCCATTGGCACGCCGAGCAGCTTGCCGCAGAAGTGGTCCTCCAGTCCGGCGCGAATGATCTGGCGGCCATCGTAGAGATATTCCGGGCCGATGAAACCCACCACCGTATTCACCAGCAGCGGCTTGAACTTGCGCGCGACCGCATAGGCGCGCACCTCACAGGTCTGCTGATCGACGCCGTGATGTGCGTCGGCGGAAAGCGCGCTGCCTTGACCTGTCTCGAAGTACATCAGGTTGTCGCCAACAGTACCGCGCCCAAGCGATAACCCCGCCTCATACGCTTCCTGCAACAGCGCCAGCGAGACGCCGAAACTCGCGTTCGCTTTTTCAGTGCCCGCAATCGACTGGAACACGAGATCCACGGGCGCGCCTTTCTCGATTGCCGCGATGGTATTGGTCACATGCGTGAGCACGCATGACTGCGTCGGGACCTCGTAGCGTTGCCGGAAGTCATCGATCATTGCGAGCAGCGTTGTGATTGCGCCGGGCGAATCCGATGCCGGGTTGATGCCGATCACCGCGTCGCCGCAGCCGTACATGAGGCCGTCGAGCATGGACGCGGCGATGCCCTTGACGTCGTCGGTCGGATGGTTCGGTTGCAGGCGCACGGACATGTGTCCCGGCAAGCCGATGGTATTGCGAAAGCGCGTGACCACGGGCCGTTTCTTCGCCGCCAGAATCAGGTCCTGGTTGCGCATGAGCTTGGACACGGCGGCGGCCATTTCCGGCGTGAGCCCGGGCGCGATGCGCACAAGCGCGGCGGTATCGGTGGTGTTCGCCAGCAGCCAGTTGCGGAAATCGCCCACGGTGAGATGCGAAATCTCGGCGAAGGCCTGCGCGCAATGCCCGTCGACGATCAGCCGTGTGACTTCGTCGCTTTCGTACGGGATGACGGTTTCGTTGAGGAACGTGCGCAACGGCACTTGCGCGAGCGCCATTTTGGCCGCCACCCGTTCCTCTTCGGTGGCTGCCGCGACGCCCGCGAGCTGATCGCCGGAGCGCTGCGGCGTGGCCTTGGCAAGCAGGGTTTTCAGGTCATCGAAACGGTAGGTCCGGTGACCGATGGTCTCGCTGTAGCTCATCGCATGATCCTTGGTTTTCCAGGGCTTGAGAGACGCGCAGGATCTGATCGCGCGCCTCGTGTTTCACACTGGAGTATGCGACTTATCCATGCAAGGCCAAAATTGCACGGCGTCGAATCGCCCGCGCCCGCCGCTGTTTCCGATAATTTTCGCTTATCTTGAAGGCATTGGCGCCATCAGCCCATGATTTGCGCACATGCGATAATCCCGGACTTCCGGTTTGACCCACTTTCCCCGCGCCGCACCTTGAAAAACCTGCTTGTTCCGCTCGACCGGCTAGCTGATTTCGACGAGATCATCGACGTCCGCACGCCGCTCGAATTCGCCGATGACCACATTCCCGGCGCGCTCAACGCGCCGGTGCTGAGCAACGAGGAACGTGTGGTCATCGGCACAATGTACAAGCAGGTTTCGCCTTTCGAAGCCGCACGCGCCGGCGCGGCCATGGTTGCGCGCAATATCGCCCAGCATCTCGATACGATCTTCGCCGGCCGGCCACG
Source organism: Caballeronia sp. DA-9 (assembly GCF_051615025.1). Classification (NCBI taxonomy): domain Bacteria; kingdom Pseudomonadati; phylum Pseudomonadota; class Betaproteobacteria; order Burkholderiales; family Burkholderiaceae; genus Caballeronia; species Caballeronia sp. DA-9. The sequence goes on from NZ_CP195132.1 coordinate 387,418, forward strand.
CAACTGGCGGCCGCTGATCTATTGCTGGCGCGGCGGTACGCGCTCCGGCTCCATGACGACCATGTTCAACATGATCGGCTGGCAGGCGCGCCAGCTCGAAGGCGGCTACAAGACATACCGGCGAGCGACGCTCGAAACGCTCGGGCATTTGCCGACGAGCTTCCGGTATATCGTGTTGACCGGCCCGACTGGCAGCGGCAAGACGCGCCTGCTGCACGGGTTAAGCGTTGCCGGCGCCCAGACGCTCGACCTGGAACAACTCGCGGCGCATCGTGGATCGCTGCTCGGCGCGTTGCCGGGCGAGCCGCAACCTTCGCAAAAATGGTTCGATACGCAACTCGTCCGCGCGCTGCGCGCCTTCGATCCGGCGCGGCCTGTTTTTGTCGAGGCGGAAAGCCGGCGGATCGGCGCGGTTGCGCTGCCGCTTGCTCTGGTGGACACGTTTCATCGCGGTGATTGTGTTCAGGTCGAAGCCAGCCGGGACGACCGCGCAGCGTTCCTGCTTCACGACTACGCGCATCTGTTCCACGATCCCGGGTTGTTCAAGCAGCAGTTATCGAAGCTGATCGGGTTGCATAGCCGGGAGCGCGTGAACCGGTGGCATGCATTGATCGATGAAAATCGCGGTCCCGAACTCGCCCGCGAACTGATCGACCTGCATTACGATCCGGCCTACGCGCGCAGCAGCGGCGCGCATTTCACCGAATTGCCGCAGGCTACACGCCTGCAGTTTCGCCCGAACGACGCGGACGTCGTCGAGCAGGCGAGGGCGCTTCTGGCCCGGCTGGATCCGCCTTTTCATGCAGAAAAACCGCCGCTGACCTCGGCGTGACTTTTTTATTTCCTTTAATACGAACAACCATGCAATCAACTCTCCGACAACCCCGCGTAGCGCTCGGCTGGATCGTGTTCCTGCTGATCGCCGTCATTGGCCTCTTCTACGTCAAGTGGTTTCCGTATTACAACCGCGCGTTCGTGGCGGCGAGCCAGCATTCCATCGGCAAATCGATTCTGATGGGCACCGCCGCGAGCGCGCCCGAACCGTCGTGGCAAGCGGCTATTGACTATGCGTTGGCGTACGGCAAGGCAATCTGGCAAGCCATGGTGCTCGGCCTGTTGCTCGGCTCAGCGGTTCAGGCGCTGATCCCGCCGCAATGGGTCGCGCGCGCGCTCGGGAAAAGCGGCTTCGGCAGCGTGGTGAACGGCGGCTTGATGTCGTTGCCGGGCATGATGTGCACGTGCTGCGCGGCGCCCGTTGTCGCGGGCTTGCGCGCGCGGCAGGCCGCGCCGGGCGCTGCGATTGCGTTCTGGCTGGGGAATACCGTGCTGAATCCGGCCACGCTGATTTTCATGGGCTTCGTGCTCGGCTGGCAGTGGATGGGATTGCGCCTCGTGCTGGGTGTCCTGATGGTGTTTGGGCTCGGATACGTCGTGAACCGCATGGTGACGCCGAAAGAAGCCGAAGCATCGCGCGGCGAAATGGCGAAGCTGGTGGCCGCCGAGGACCCGGGCACCGCGTTCACGCGCTGGATTCGCATTCTGGGGCGCATGACCATCCGGCTCGTGCCGGAGTACATCGTTCTCGTGCTGGTGCTTGGCGCGGCGCGTGCGTGGCTGTTTCCGCATATTGGCCCGAATATCGATAACAGCGTGCTCTGGATCGTCGGTCTCGCCATTGCCGGGACCTTGTTCGTGATCCCGACCGCCGGCGAAGTGCCGATCATCCAGGCCATGCTTTCGCTCGGCATGTCGGTGGGACCGGCAGGCGCGTTGTTGATGACATTGCCGCCGATCAGCTTGCCGTCGGTGGCCATGCTCGGCCGCTCGTTTGCGCCGCGCGTGTTGACGGTCGTGGCGGTGGCCGTGGTCGGGTTCGGCATCCTGGCCGGGCTGCTGGCGGTTGCGCTGGGGTTCTAAGACGCACTCTCGTCTGCAGGTGCAAGACGCATAGCGCACTATAAAAAAGGCTGTTCAATGCGAGTTGAACGGCCTTTTTGCTGGCCTAATGCGCCGCCTGAATCAGCAACTTGAACGGGAGCGCAAGCAGCATCGCCCCGCCCACGCCCACGCACCACAGCGCAATAAACCACAGCGTGCTTTTCAGCGCCGAACGCTTGCGCGGTTTGTCCGGCGAAACGCGTGTCTCAGTGATAGTGATGTTCGCCATGGCGCACCTTGCCTCTGAAGACCCAGTAACCGAGCGTCGTGTAAGCGATGATCACGGGCAGGATCACCGCTGCTCCAATCAGCGTGAACTTCTGGCTGGAATGCGGCGCGGCGAGTTCCCAAAGCGACACGCCGGGAAAAATCGCCTGCGGCGAAATGCTCAGGACGAGACCGCTATAACCCAGCAGCACGAACGCCAGCGCCATCACGAACGGCCGCGTTTCGTGACGTGAGAGGATCGAGCGCCGCATCAGCCATGCGCAGGCGAGCACGAGCACCGGCACCGGCAAAAATCGATAGAACCACGCGGTATCGAACCAGCGCGACGCAATGCCCGCGTCCTGCAGCGGCGTCCAGATACTCACGACGGCGATCGTCCCCAGTTGCAGGAGCGTCAGCGGCCACACGATCCTGTAGAACCTGCGCTGCAGGTCGCCCTCGGTTTTCGCGATCAGCCAGCAGCAGCCAAGCAACGCATAAGTGACCACGAGCGCAAGCCCCGTGAACATGCTGAACGGCGTGAACCACGTGAAGGCATCGCCGGAATAACGGCCATCCGCGACCGGAATGCCATTGAGAAACGCGCCGAGCGCCACGCCCTGGAAGAACGTTGCACCCGCCGATCCGCCAATAAACGCAAGGTCCCACATGTGCTTCGTGCGCGTTGCCTTCGAGCGGATCTCAAACGAAACGCCGCGAAAAATCAGGCAGACCAGCATGAAGATCAGCGGCAGATAAAGGCCTGAGAGCACGGTCGAATAGATCATCGGGAACGCAGCGAAAAGACCCGCGCCGCCGAGCACCAGCCATGTTTCGTTGCCGTCCCAGACTGGCGCGACGGTGTTCATCATCACGTCGCGGTCATGTTCGTGCGGGAAAAACGGAAACAGAATGCCAATGCCCAGATCGAAACCATCCAGGACCACATACATCAGCACGCCAAGCGCGATGATCGCGGCCCACGTAAGCGACAAATCCATCTCAGGCTCCTTCGATTGAATGCGTGGCCACCGACAGCGGCCGGCGCGCGGTGTGGTTGTCATCGTCCATGCCGGGCGCATGCGTCACCGTGCCCGGCAAAGCCGGTCCCGCTCTCAGCAGCTTGAGCAGGTAATAGATGCCCGTGCCGAACACGAGCGTATAGACGCACACGAAGATCAGCAGCGTCACGCCGACTTGCTGGGCTGTCACCGGGGACACCGCTTCGGACGTACGCATGACGCCGTACACCACCCACGGCTGGCGGCCGGCTTCGGTCGTGACCCAGCCCGCCAGCAGCGAGATGAAACCGGTCGGTCCCATGACGAGCGCGAAACGCTGGAACGCCTTCGACTCGAAAAGCCTGTCCTTGCGCCGCAGCACCCAGCCCGCAATGCTCATCAGGATCATCAGCACACCCAGCCCCGCCATGATCCGGAAGCTCCAGAACACCACGGTGGAATTCGGCCGGTCCTCTTTCGGGAATGACTTGAGCCCGCGGATTTCTCCGTCCCAGCTATGCGTGAGGATCAGGCTGCCCAGATGCGGAACGGAAAGCGCGTATTTCGTGGTTTCCGCTTCCATGTCCGGGATGCCGAACAGATTCAGCGCCGTGCCGCCTTTCTCGGTGTCCCACAAGCCTTCAATGGCAGCGATCTTCGCCGGCTGGTATTCACGCGTGTTGAGGCCGTGCTGATCGCCGACCAGCGCCTGGACTGGCGTGAGCACGAGGAGCAGCCAGAGCGACATGGAGAACATTTTCTTGATCGCCGGGTCGCGGCGGCCTTTCAGCAGGTGATACGCGCCCGACGCCGCCACCACCAGCCCCGCGACAATAAACGCCGCGATAGCCATGTGCGCAAGCCGGTAGGGAAACGACGGGTTGAAGATGATCTGGAACCAGCTAACCGGCACGACATGATCGCCTTCAATGCGAAAGCCTTGCGGCGTCTGCATCCAGCTATTCGATGCAAGAATCCAGAACGTCGAGATCAGCGTGCCGATGGCGACCATCAGCGTGGCGCCGAAGTGCGCCTTCGGTCCCACCTTGTTCCAGCCGAACAGCATGATGCCGAGAAACCCGGCTTCGAGGAAAAACGCGGTCATCACTTCGTAGGCGAGCAGGGGACCCGTGATCGAACCGGCGAAACTGGAAAAGCCGCCCCAGTTGGTGCCGAACTCGTAGCTCATCACCACGCCGGAAACCACGCCCATGCCGAAAGCGACGGCAAATACCTTCGACCAGAACAGGCACAGCTCCTTGTAGACCGGCTTATGGGTCTTGAGCCACGCGCCTTCGAGTACGGCAATGAAGCTCGCAAGCCCGATGCTCAACGCCGGGAAGACAATGTGAAATGAAACGGTAAAGGCGAACTGGATTCGCGCCAGGTCGAGTGCTTGTTGAGTGGCATGCATGGCAGGTTGTGCAGCCTTCGCGGGCGCACTCGAACAAGCGAGGTCGCGGGCGGGCGCTGGTTGGTTGGATTGAGTACGACAGGGCCGAATGTAAGCCAGTTTTTGAGATGATTGCTGCGACGCGGAAGAGGCAAACGAATGCGCGCAAATGTCGCAATTTCAGGCTAAATTTATTGATAATTTGCGTTTTATCAATTACTTGCCACTGAGGCTGGCGTATGCGTTTCAAACGCTTTTGACGCAATTTGCGCGACAATCGACCGCACTGCGTCAATCCGGCGCGTTGCCTTGAAAGACGTGCGTCGATGGCCGGCTTTCGGTCAAGACGTCAGGCCGGGCACGCACGATGTTTTACACCTTCGCCCCCGATTGCCGCGGCGTGCCGGTTACCATGGCGACATCGTGGCGAGGCCGCGCGGGACAACGAATTGAACAGGGCGAAGGGAGAAAGATCATGCGTCTGGACGACGAAAGAGAAAGCCAGAATGTCGAAGACCGGCGCGGTTCGGGCGGCGGCGGTTTCCGCTTGGGTGGCGGCTCGCTTGGAATCGGCTCGATTGTGATCGCGCTCGCGGCGTCGTATTTTTTCGGCATCAATCCGCTGGTGGTCCTGAACCTGCTTTCGGGCGGCTCGGGCGGTACATCGAGCAGTTCCTATACACCGCAGCAACAGCGCCAGGTGGACCCGAGCGGTCAGCCGCAGCCTGCCGCCAGCGACGCGGGAGCCGTATTCGTGCGGCGCATCCTTGGCAACACCGAGCGCACCTGGCAGCAGATTTTCCGCACGCAGTTCAACCAGGACTATCCGGCGCCCAAGCTCGTGCTGTTTAGCGGCGGCACGGCGACCGCGTGCGGCACGGGCCAGTCGGCCATGGGGCCGTTCTATTGCCCGAACGACCGCAGCGTGTATATCGACCTGTCGTTTTACAAGGAACTGCGGGACCGCTTTGGCGCTTCCGGCGACTTTGCGCAGGCGTACGTGATTGCGCACGAGGTCGGCCATCATGTACAGAACGTGCTCGGCATCATGACCAAAGTCGATAACGCCCGCCGCCGCATGTCGCCCGAACAGGCCAATCAGCTGTCCGTACGTGTCGAGTTGCAGGCCGACTGCTTTGCCGGCGTGTGGGCAAACGTGGCGCAGAAGAACAACGCGAAGCTGATCGAGCCCGGCGATTTCCAGGACGGATTGAACGCGGCGGGTGCGATTGGAGACGACCGCTTGCAGAAGGAAACACAGGGACGCGTGGTTCCGGAGGCGTTCACGCACGGCACGAGCGCGCAGCGTCAGCGCTGGCTCAATCGCGGGCTGGCGACCGGCGATCTCGGGCAATGCGATACCTTTGGCGCAAGAACGCTTTGAGATTCAACGCCCTGGCGGTGAAAAGCGGCTAGAGAAATCCGCCATTTCGACGGATAATTCTGTCGGAAGATGTTGCAGCCGGCTTACATGCGCTGCCAGCGCGTCCGCGCGCCAGTTTGTACAATCTTGCCGTTCACAACAGATCGCCGCCGGGCCGACTTTCAATTACCCGAAAGCGAACCGGTCAGGCGAGTCAGCCTCCGGCAATCCGGCTCGCGCATCCATGCATTCATGCCTTCATGCGCGAGGCCGCCATCCGGATGAATTAAAGGTCCCCCTGCATTCCCATGAAGCGAATCCTGATTGTCAAAGTGACGTCATTGGGCGATATCGTAGAGACGCAGCCCGTCGTCTCCGATCTTCGCCGTGCATTTCCGTCGGCCAAGATCGACTGGGCCGCGGACGCAGCGTTCGCCGATATCATCCGCTGGAATCCAGCCGTCGACCGCGTACTCTGCGCGCCGCTGCGCAAGTTCAAGAAGGCGCGCAGTTGGGCTGACCTCAAGGAAATCGCGGCGTCCATCGGCGAATTGCGGGCCGAGAAATACGACGCCGTGCTGGATATCCACGGCGTGTACAAGAGCGCGATCATCGCGTTCCTCGCTCGCGGGCGCCGCCGCTACGGATACAAGAACAAGGACCTGGGCGAACTCGGCGCCGCATTTGCCTATAGCGCGCGCTTCGGGCCGCGGCCGCGCACCGACGCCTGGCGCGGGATGCGCGTGAGCGTGGCGGACGCGCTGGGCTATACATTCGACGAAACCCCTGACTTCAACCTGCATCTGCCGCCGCTTGAAACTCCGCTCGAGACGCCGCTGTCGTTGGCCTCGGGCGCGCCGGTCGCGATGCTGTTCCACGCCACTTCCGCCGACGAAAAGAAATGGCCGATCGAGCGCTGGGCCGAAACCGGACGATGGCTGAGCGCGCGCGGCTACACAATCGCGCTGCCGTGGGGCACGCAGGGCGAGCGCAAGGAGGGCGAGCAGATCGCCGCGCTCGTGCCGGGCGCCGTGGTACTGCCCAAACTGAGCGTGACCGAGTGCGCGCATTGCATCGATGCATCGGCGCTGGTCGTTGGCATGGATACCGGTCTGGTTCATCTGGCGCACGCCCTTGGACGGCCCACGGTCATGATCTTCACCGCGACTTCGCGCGAGCACTTCGGTATCCATGCGCCGGGACGGTCGGTATCGGTGGGCGATCATCATGCGCCGCCGGATGTGCCCGCGGTATTGGCCGCTGTCGAAAGCGTGATGCCGGGATTCGACAAACCGGCAGCACGCCACGCCGCCGATCAAGCCGCCTCCTAGGCCCGGCGGCACTTGACGCCGTCGCGCACTCGTTAGACGATTCCCGCTTTCCCGATGGTTCCGGAGCGGCCATGCCCGAAGAAGATGCCATTACCCTGGCTCAAGCGTCGTCGATTCGTTTGTCGGTAGCGGACGTCCCCGTTGGCGAACCGCTCGCATGGCCAATCATTTCCGCCGATGGCGCACGGTTGCTGGAAGCCGGCGCGGTGATCGCCGGAACTGCCGACCGCACTTTCCTTTTTGCGCAATTCGACCCGCACAGACTCGATGCATCGGCAGATTCTCCCGCAGTGGCGGCGCCCGCGCCGGACGTGTCGTCACCGCCCGCGCCCGAAGTGCTCACGCTCGATACCATCGGCTTGAAAATCGGTGCACGCCTCGGCTTGCGCGGATCAACGAGTTCCGCGATGTATTCCAGCCGCGTGATCGGATTTTCGTCGCCGGGCGTGTATCGCACGCGCGCTGTGTCCCGCGCTGTGTTCATTACGCAGCCGGTGATGTCGGGTCATGAACCGCTGGCGTTGACGCCAAGCGAGCGGGTCGAACTGGTCGCGCTCGGCACGCGCGCGGTGTTCCAGTTTGCATGCACCGTCGAGGCCGTTTGCCGCGAGCCGTTCAGCTATCTGGTCCTGTCCGAGCCCGGCGCGATTCGCCGTTTGCGGGCGCGCAAGTTCGTGCGCACCTCGACGCGTTTGCCGGCGCATTTTTCATTGATCAATGGCGCACCGGGCGATGAATCCGCAACCCGCCTCGGCTTGATCCGCGATATCAGTCCGTTCGGCATGTCGCTCGCAGTTGCCGAGGCGCAGGCGAAGCCGGGCGACCGGCTGCGTGTGTCGTTCCGTTTCAACACGGACGATATGGATGTCGAAATCGACTCCCAGGCGATCGTGCGGCACGTGCACAAGGCTCACGCGCGAGGTGCGAACGCCACGTATGGCCTGGAGTTCGACGCGCTTGAGCCGTCGCAGCGTATTGCGTTGAAGTCGTTCATGGCGGAGCCGGCCTAGAAGCTGACTGTGCGGGTTACGGCGTATTCGCGCCGCTTGCACCCGGAGGAAAGCCATCGGGGAACAGGCGCTCGACCGCTGCCTGGAAATGCTCGATCGGCGCCGCGCCGCGCAGTGCGATGGGCGGTGGCGGTTCCTGATCGCCCACGCCATCGCGCGAGAGCACCACGAACGGTACGCTTGTCACACCAAGTTTCTTCGCGAACTCCTCGTCTTCGATCACGGCGTCCGTGAGTTCATCGCCGAGCAGCGCTTCTTCCAGCGATTCCGGATCGATCCCGCACGTGGCCGCAATATCCAGCAGCGCGTCGGTATCGCCAATGTCGATGCCATCCTCGAAAAACGCCTTGAAGATCGCCCGATGGACCACGTCGAAGCGACCCGACTCGCGGGCGAAAAACGCGGTCTCGAACGCCTTGCGGCTACGTGGCTGAACAGGCGGAAGGCGCAGCAGCATGCCCCGGTCGGTGGCCATTGGATAGACGGAACGTTCCCACGTCTCATGCAGATAGTCGCTGTCGGGTTCGAGCGTTGGCGTGGGATCGGGGCGCAGCTCGAACGCGTGCCAGCGGACTTCGACTGCGTCGCCATAAGCGTTCTGGAACTGATCGATGACCGGCACTTCCAGATAGCAGAAGGGACACACAAAGTCGGACCAGACGTCTAGGTACAGCGTGGGGCTTGTCATAGGAGACTCGATGGAATTCGACAAAATTTCGTGCGAAATTTTACCCCGCATTCGGTTTTGCCTCCGGCATGCTCGCCGCACGCGATCGTAGCCGTACGAAAAAATCCGTAAGCCCACCGCGGCGCTTTCGGGCATTCTGTGTGCTTGGTCCATTGCGATGGCACGCCAAGCTCGCCAGGACCAAACGCGGCTTTGCGGTCGAATCCTTGCTGCGGCGGCGTTGCGCGGCAATCCACCCTTGAATCACTGGAGAACACTCGTGCAAAAGACAGCATCGGCAAAATGGAGTGGCGGCATTAAGGACGGTAAAGGTTACATTTCGACGCAAACGGGCGTATTGAAAGACGCGCCCTATGGCTTTGCTGCACGCTTCGAAGGCGGCCCGGGGACGAACCCGGAAGAACTGATCGGCGCAGCGCATTCGGGCTGCTTCACGATGGCGTTGTCCCTGCAACTCACGCAGGCCGGGCTCACGGCGGAAAGCATTGAAACGAAGTCCACCGTGACGCTGGACAAGGACGGCGAGGGTTTTTCCATTACGGCATGCCATCTGGACGTCAAGGCCAAGGTTCCCGGCGCCGATAAAGCCACCTTCGAAAAGCTCGCCAACGCGGCCAAGGAAGGTTGCCCGGTATCGAAACTTTTCGCCGGCAACGCGAAGATCACGTTGAACACGGAATTCGTGGAATAACCTGGTTTAAACTGGGCCTGATCAAGAAGCGCGACCGACATACGGGTCGCGCTTTTTTATCGTGATCGATAAAGGTGGGGTTCTCGTTCGTATCTCTTGCACGTTAAGTTGAAAACCAAGCTGATGGTTGTCCACAAAATGTGTGGACAGCCGTGTGGACAACGTGAGCAAGCAGTCGTCAACACGTTGACGCGTAAAGGTTTTAGGCTTGCCGTCATTTCGTGGGCAGCGGAGCCTTTCGTCCGGGAATACGGTCTCGGCCGTCATTCTCCCGAGCTTTGAAATCCAGTTTTCCGATTGGAGGAACCTGTAACCTGACGGCTCTTCCGGCATCGAAGCCCCGCTTCTGCCACTCATCCACCCGCATTACCGCCCTGGAGCATCGATGAAATTCAAGCTGGACTGGACGGGCATCGCGCCATTTGCTGCACTTGTGATCTTGGGACTCACGATCGCCATGCCCAACGGCTGGGTATTCGGCCTCGCCGCCATTGCGCTTGCCGGGGCCGTGTTTGCCGCCGTGCATCACGCGGAGGTTGTGGCGCATCGCGTCGGCGAGCCGTTTGGAACGCTGGTATTGGCGATCGCGGTGACGGTTATCGAGGTGGCGCTGATTGTCTCCGTGATGCTCTCCGGCGGTCCGGAAAAAGCAGCGCTCCCGCGCGATACCGTGTTTGCCGTGATCATGATCGTGTGCAACGGCATAGTCGGACTGTGCCTGCTCGTGGGCGGCCTACGTCATCACGAACAGAACTTCCAGCTTAGCGGCGCGAGCGCGACGCTCGCCATTCTCTGCGCGCTGTCGGTGTTGACCATGGTGCTGCCGAATTTCACCAGCACGGTAATTGGGCCGGGCTTGTCGACGTCGCAACTCATATTTGTCGGGATCACGTCGCTCGTGCTGTACGTGGTTTTTGTCTTTGTGCAGACAATGCGGCATCGGGATTACTTTCTGCCGCCGGTGCCCGCGCTCGATCCCAACCGTCCCGACGATGTCCACGCACCGCTGCCATCGAACGCCGAAGCGCTGACTTCGGGCGGCTTGTTGCTGGTCTCGCTGGTTTCCGTGGTCGGGCTGGCCAAATTGCTGTCACCGACGGTCGAGGCGGGCGTCGCCAGCGCCGGTGCGCCGGAAGCCGTAGTTGGTGTGGTGATTGCAGCGCTCGTGCTGTTGCCCGAGGGCGTGGCCGCACTGCGCGCCGCGCGGCTGAACCGGTTGCAGACCAGCTTGAATCTTGCGCTTGGATCGGCTTTGGCGAGTATCGGGCTGACGATTCCAGCGGTTGCCATTGTTGCGATCGCGATCAGCCAGCCAATTTCTCTCGGGTTGGGGCCGAAAGAGATCGTGCTGCTTGCGCTGACCTTGCTGGTGAGCGTTCTGACGCTCGGTACAGGCCGGTCGACGGTGCTGCAGGGCGTTGTCCATCTGGTAATTTTCGCGACGTTCCTGTTTTTGTCGATCGTGCCGTAGCATGTTCCGTCACTGCTCGTGGGCGGCGTGCGAAATAGGTGGCGGATCATTCTCAAAGGGCCGGGCGTTGTTTCGATGCGACCCAAACGTTCTCATTGTGAATTTTTTTTGCACTGCACTATCAGATGCGTATAATTTAGGGTATTCCCTAACGGGAAAACCCTAATCACGCTGAGGTGCTTTATGAAAACCGCCGCTCAAGGTTCTATTCTCGTTTCGTTCGGTTCATGGTTCCGCAAGACGAAGGCCGTTGTTCGTCGCGAGGCTGCCCGTGCATTGCAACTGCATCTGGAAAACTGCGCTGTCATGGCTGAAGCGTATCGCCGCAAGTAAATCGGCATGCGTTGAGTCGGCGCGTTGATCGAACTGTTCAATGGTTCTCGCACGCCGATTTTGATGCGGTGATCTTGCAGGCAGGGCGAAATCCAACCGGAGGGTTGGCTGCCTCGATTACCGTGAACGAGGGCGTTTTTTTCCTGCCGCCCGAATCAGATCGCCCAGCCGCCGAGATAAAACGCGGCGAGCACGGCTGCAATCACGACCGTCCCCACGTTGAGCTTCCGGTATTCGCCGGCAATGACGCGTCCGATCACGAGCGTGCAAAAGCCGAGCATGATGCCGGTGACAATGTTGGCCGACAGCACAATAAACACCGCGCAGACCAGTCCCGACATGGCGTCGACCAGATCGTCCATGTGCAGCTTGCTGACGCTGGACAGCATCAGCAGGCCGACATACATCAGCGCCGGCGCCGTCGCGTAAGACGGCACGAGTCCGGCGATGGGTGAAAAGAACATCACCGCCAGAAAAAGCATGCCCACGGTCGCCGCCGCCAAGCCCGACTTGGCGCCCGCCGCCACGCCCACCGTCGATTCAATGTAGGCCGCAGCCGGCGCGCCGCCCAGGCACGCGGCCACAATCGAGCTGACCGAATCCGCCGTCAGCGCGCGGCCACCATTCACAATGCGGCCGTTTTCATCGATCTGACCTGCCTGGCCCGCAACGGCGCGAATCGTGCCGGTCGCATCGAATACGGCAGTCATCACAAGTGCAAGCACGCTAGGCAGAACGGCCAGCGACAACGCGCCGCGAATGTCCATTGCGCCTATCAGCGAAGCGTGTCCCGGCGCGCTCAGCGAAGGCAGCGCGAAGACGCCCGTATAGCGCACGGCAGGGTCGAAAGCAAGACCAATTGCCGATAAGCCGATCACGACCAGCAGGATTCCACCCGGCACGCGACGGCGCTCCAGCCCGATGATTGCCGCGAGTCCGAAAACGGACATCAGTACGGGAAACGCAGTGATATGGCCGAGTGAAACGGGCATGCCCGCGCCCGGATTTTTCACGATCAGCCCCACATCGTTCGATGCAATCAACAGCAAAAACAAGCCAATCCCGATCCCCGTTCCGTGGGCGACGCCTGCGGGCAAATTGCGCAAGATCCAGGAGCGCACGCCGGTCACGGAAATCGCCGTGAAAGTGACGCCCATCAGGAACACGGCGCCCAACGCCACGGACGGCGAAAGCCCTTTTCCCAGCACGAGCCCGAATGCAGTGAAGGCGGTCAGCGAAATGGCGCAGCCAATCGCGATGGGCAAACGCGCCCAGACGCCCATCAACAGCGAGCCGAACGCAGTCGTCAGGCAGACAGCGACAAAGACGGCGCGGGTATCGAACCCGGCTTTTCCAAGCATGGCGGGCACGACGAATACGGAATAGACCATCGCGAGAAAAGTGGTGACGCCGGCTATCACCTCGCGGCGCTGGGTGCTGCCGCGTGCGCTGATCTGGAAGTAGCGGTCGATCGCGCCGCCTTGAACGGACGGGGATTCGTCCTTTTGAATATCGATACCGCGAAGCGGCTGGGCGTGGGGTTCCATCATGAGCTGTTCTCCTTTATCAGCATGCTGAAACGGGCTGGAGCAAACCGGCGCACCGTCTTCAGGGTCGTCTCGAAAAGTAATATTTTTTAGTGGCGGCCAGACGCAACGCGCTGGACCGGGCCAGCACAGAGACTAGGCGAACATAACGCCGCGTCCTATCTCAAAAATGGGATTCCAGTCATGCCGCGATCCTTATAAGCTTGATTCCAGAGGCTTTTCGACTGGTTTTATCGTGGGCTGAAACGCAAAAGGCCAGGTCCGAAGACCTGGCCTTTTGCATGGGTCAAGCGTCTTGCGATGCTTATTGAATCACGCGCGTGACGCCGCGACCGCGAGGGTCTGCCACGGGTTCGGGCGTTTTATCGTTGATCTTGATTGCCTGGATATCGCCGTTGAAACCCTGCTTCTGAAGCGTATACCCCTTCGCTTCGAGCTCCTTCGCCAGATCGCCGTCAATAGGCTTGTACGGCTCCCAGAAGATCGTGTTCGGCGGCAGCAACTGGTGATGCCAGCGCATTGCGGCCACGGCTTCGGGCAGCGGCATCGAGAAGTCGTAGACGTTGTTGATCACCTGGAAGATCGACGTGAAAATGCGCGAGCCGCCCGGCGTGCCTATCACCATCGCGACCTGGTCGTCCTTGGTCAGAATGGTCGGCGACATGGAGGAGAGCGGGCGCTTGCGCGGTTCGATCGCGTTGGCGTCGCTGCCGACCACGCCGAACATGTTCGCCACACCCGGCTTCGAAGAGAAGTCGTCCATCTCGTCGTTCAGCACCACGCCCGTACCGTCCGCAACCACGCCCGATCCAAAATACCCGTTGATGGTGTACGTATTCGATACCGCGTTACCCCATTTGTCCACGACAGAAAAGTGCGTTGTCTCGGCCTTCTCGGGCATGGTCGTGCCAAGACCCGGAACGACGCTCTTCGTGTCGGAGGGCGTATCGGGATTCACTTCGGACGCGCGCTTCAGGATGTAGTCGTCGTTGATGAGCTGCGCTATAGGCACCTTGTAGAAATCAGGATCGCCCAGGTACTGCGCGCGATCCGCGAACACGCGCTTTTCGATCTCGGCCGTCAAGTGAATGTATTGCGCCGAATTGAGCGGGACATTCGCGTACTTGTCCTTGAGATCGGCTTTCATCTTCAACAACTGGACGAGACCGATACCACCCGAGCTCGGCGGCGGCGCGGTGATGATCCGGTAGCCATTCCAGCTTGCGAGCACTGGCGTGCGCCAGACCGCCTTGTACTCCTTCAGGTCCTGTTCGGTGATGAGGCCGTGGCCGCGCATGGAATCCGCGATCAAGTCGGCGGTCTTGCCTTCATAGAAGCCTTTAGCGCCCTTGTCCGCAATGCGCTGCAACGTGGCGGCCAGTTCCGGCTGCTTGAAGTTGATGCCTTTGTTCAGGGTTCCGAAGTAACTGTCGAAGTTGGTCTTGCCTGCAAATTCCTTGGACGCCGCATCCTTGCGTTCCTGCAACTGGTCGCTGACTTCAAAGCCGTCCTGCGCGTACTTGATCGCGGGCGCGACCACTTGCTTCCACTTCAGCTTGCCAAAGCGCTTCTGCGCTTCCCACATGCCCGAGACTGTGCCCGGCACGCCGACCGCGCGATGTCCATAAAGGCTCATGCCCTTGATGACTTCACCCTTGTCGTCCAGATACATGTTCTTCGTGGCCGCGATCGGCGCGCGTTCGCGGTAGTCAAGGAAGTACGGGCGATGATCCACGTAGAGCGTCATGAAACCGCCGCCGCCCAGGTTGCCCGCTTCGGGGTACGTCACGGCCAGCGTGAAGGCGATGGCCACGGCTGCATCGACTGCGTTACCGCCTTGCTTGAAGATCTGCTCGGCGGTATCGGCGGCGAATTTATCCGCTACGGCCACCGCCGACGCCGTCAATACAGCCGGTTGCGGCGCAACCTTGGCATAGGCCGGCGTGCTTTCGACAAATCCCACCGATACCGCAAACACCGCCGCCACAACGCTTCCAAGCGCGAGCGAACGCGCGCGATGCAGTGAATTCATGGACATCTTCATTGCCATCTTTCTCCTCCTCTTGAATGGGGTATTCGTCGTTTTCCGGGATTGCTTCGCGGAAAAGCGCATCCCGGCTTATACCACGAGGCGGATTTGTTTCGAAAGGCGGGCGAATCCGGTGCGTTTATGCGTCGACAGGCATTGGCGCTTCATCGAATGAATACGTGGCCACTACGCGCAATACCGATTCGCGGAATGAGGCGACCAGATCCGAACGGATTCCGCTGCTGGGATACGACAGCACATACTCATATTCAATTGCCGCTTCGAACGGCCGCACGATCACGCCGTGCATGCGCCATACCTTCGCGGCGAACGGTTCCACGATGGAAACACCAAGACCGCCCGCGACCATGGCGTATCGCGTGTGCGCGGTGTCGGTCATTACCGTGTAGTTCGCGCGATCTTCGCCGGCCGCGAATAACGACTGCTCGGCGGCATACGGCTGGCGTGAATTCGGCAGCCATCCAATGATGCGTTCGCCACGCAAGTCCTGCGTACGCACGACTTTTTTCTTGGCCAGCCGATGCGACGCTGGCATCGCGCACTGCCCACGCGCGCTCAGCAATTTCTCCACTTCAATACCCGCGACGGGGGCGAAGGCCTGGCTGATCGCAACGTCGGCCTTGTGATTCTGCAGGATGGTCAGCACTTCGGGCACCTTTACCGAGTCCACGCGGATCGGCACGCCCGGATGGCGCTCGACAAAGTCGGCGAGGATGGGGGGCAGCAAGGTGCTGGCCAGGACCGGCAGGCACGCGACGGTCAATCCTTCGGACGCTTCGTCGCGGATCAGTTCCGCTACCTGCTTGAGGCGTTCCAGCCCCAGGAAATTCTCTTCGACCGATTTAAAAAAGCGCAATCCTGCATTAGTCGGATTAAGTCGGCCGCCGACGCGGCTAAACAGGCTGAAACCGAGGTCTGCCTCTAAATCCGCGATAAGCCGGCTGATGGCGGGCTGCGTCACGTGCAAGGCACGCGCCGCGCCCACGCTCGTGCCGGTCATGATCAACGAGCGGAATGCTTCTATCTGGCGAAAACGAATCATCGTAATGAACCTGCTGGAGCAACGTGAGGACGCGATGTTAGCGCGATCGGGGCGTGCTTGCCGACCGGAGAAAAAGGTCTGCGCATAAACACAAAAGTTATGCACGGCAGGCCGCGAACGCATACATAAAAAACATGGCCTATAAGTACATGTGAGTGGATTCCACTTTATTGCTCTGAAATACTCCCGGCGAATTGGAATTTGCAGTGAATTAATATCCATCGATAACGCCGTTTAAATCATTGCCGGCGCTGCAGCATGGAGATAGACGCAGCAGCCAATGCGCGAGGCGTGCATCGAAAGCGGGATGTCAGGTCCGCCGTCGTCAGCATCCTTTACGCGGTCCGCAAAGCCGAGCCGCGCTGACACACAACTGCACAAAATGCCTCGCCAAATAAGGTAAAAGGCTGATTTCGTCCGGTGCGTGTTTGGCCTGTTGCGCCCGTTGTAGACATAAACAAAAGGATCTCCATGATGTTGTTCGCAGGACCCGTTGCCCGCAGCGCAGGCGTTGACGCTTTTTTTCGTCCGGGCGATGCTGTCGATCGCCGCATGACCCGCGAGGGTGGCAAAGGCGCCGGATGGTTTTCGATTTTGGCCGCGAGCGTCTGCGTAATCGCCGCCAGCACCATGCCGGCAGCGCACGCGGCTAACGTCCCGGCTGGCGTGCAGCTCGCCGCGAAACAGGAACTGGTTCGCAACAACGCGTCCGAGGTCGAGACGCTCGACCCGAACATGGCCGAAAGCGTGCCGTCGAACAACGTGACGCGCGATCTTTTTGAAGGGCTCACCGCGACCAATGTTGACGGCGAAGTCGTTCCGGGCGTGGCGGAGAAATGGGAACAGAAAGATGCGACCACATGGATTTTCCATCTGCGAAAGAACGCCAGGTGGTCGAACGGCGAGCCTGTGGTAGCCAATGACTTTGTCTATGGATGCCAGCGTCTTGTCGACCCGAAGATCGCGTCGCCTTATGCCAATACGTTTGGCGTCTTCCTGCTCAACGGCGCTGACATTGTGGCGGGCAAGAAGCCGCTCGATACGCTGGGTGTTCGCGCTATCGATGCTTATACCGTTGAAGTCAGGACGCCGTATCCCGTGTCGTTCATTCCCGAAGTGATGTCGAACACGAACCTGGGGCCGGTGAACAAGACCGCCGTGGATAAATTCGGCAAGGACTGGACGAAGCCCGGCAAGCTGGTCAGCAACGGCGCATTCATGCTGAAGGACTGGCAGGTGAACAGCAAGCTCGTGCTCGTGCGCAACCCCAACTACTGGGACGCAGCCAACGTGCAGTTGTCGCAAGTGACGTATCTGCCGGTGGAAAGCGAAACCACGGACATCAAGTTGTTCCAGTCAGGCGATAACGATTGGGTCAATCAGTTGCCGTCCGGAACCTACGCGAAATACAAACAGGAGTTCGCAAGCGACATCAGGCTCGCGCCGATGCTCGGGCTGCGTTATTACTCGTTCAACAACAAGGACCCGCTGTTAAAGGATGTGCGCGTGCGTCAGGCGCTGTCCATGGTGCTCGACCGCGACATCCTCGCCCAGCGCGTCACGGCCGACGGACAGATCCCGGCGTATGGCGTGATTGTGAAGGGCGTGAAGGGCGCCGATGTCACGGCGTACGAATGGTCCACATGGCCCATGGCCAAACGTGTTGAAGAAGCGAAGAAACTGCTCGCGCAAGCGGGCGTGAAGCCCGGCACGACGATCCATTTTGCGATGAATTCAAGCGATTACCACAAGAAAATGGCTATTTTCGCGGCCTCTGAGTGGAAAACGAAGCTTGGCCTGGACACGCAGATCGACACCATGGAGTTCAAGGTGCTGCTGAAAAAACGCCACGCGGGCGACTATCAGATCGCGCGCAACGGCTGGGTCGCGGACTATAACGACGCAACCACGTTCCTGACGCTTGTCGCATGCGGTTCGGACCAGAACGACAATTTCAATTGCAACCCGAAGGCCGACGCGCTCGTGAAGGAAGCGAACTCGACGACGGACCAGCTCAGGCGCACCCAGTTGCAGACGCAAGCGGCGAAGCTCGTGATGGACGACTATCCCATGCTGCCGCTCTTGCAATACACGACAGTCCGGCTCGTGAAGAGCTACGTGGGCGGGTATTCGTTGAAGAACCCGATGGACCGATACCGCAGCAAGGACATGTATATCGTGAAGCACTGAGCGAGGCGCTCAAGCTTCGCACCCGATCCCGTAACAGCCAAGCGGCGGCGTGCGTGACGCACTTTGATCACGACGCCGCCAGGAGAGAAGTTCCATGTGGTCCTATACGTTGAGGCGTGTATTGCTGACTGTGCCGACGTTGCTGATTGTCGTCACGGTCTGCTATTTGTTGCTGCACGCAACGCCGGGCGGTCCGTTCGACGGCGAGCGTAAGGTTTCGGCCGAAGTGCTCGCGAACCTGCAGGCGAAATACCACCTCGGCGAGCCGCTGTGGAAACAGTATCTGCTGTATCTCAACAGTCTCCTGCATGGAGACCTGGGTGCATCGTTCAGATACGCCGACTGGAGCGTGAACGATCTCGTGTTGCGCGCGTTGCCGGTGTCGCTGACCATTGGCGGCGTGTCCATGCTGCTCGCCATTGTGCTCGGCGTGATACTCGGCCTGTTCGCGGCGCTGTACAGGAATAGTCCAGCGGATTATTTGCTGATGCTTATTGGCAATGCGGGTAGTGCGTTTCCGTCGTTCGTGATCGGGCCTGTGCTCATTCTCGTCTTCGCGATCCTGCTCAAGTGGCTGCCCGCGGGTGGCTGGAACGGCTTTCACGTGCGCTACATGGTGCTGCCTGTTGCACTCCTGACCATCATCAACGTGGCGACGGTCGGACGTGTGACGCGCGGCAGTCTGATTGAAGTGATGAACACCAACTACATTCGCACGGCCTATGCGAAAGGCCTGTCGCGCTGGACGGTCGTGCTGAGGCATGCGTTGCGTCCGACGCTGATTCCGGTGGTGTCCGTGATCGGGCCGCTCGCGATTGGATCGATCACCGCGGCGGTCGTCACGGAGTCGGTATTCTCGCTGCCGGGTATCGGCAAGCTGATCGTGAACGGCGCGGCCAATCGCGATTACACGCTGGTGCTTGGACTGGTCGTGCTGGTGACCGTGGTCGCGGTCCTGCTCAATCTGCTGGTCGATCTCGCGTATGCGTGGCTCGATCCGAAAATCCGCTACTGATCGGTTAGCCAATGCGCATGAAGTCTGCAATGAAAGAAGGTTCGCTCGTCCCCGCACTCGAAAGCGTGCTGGCCGTGCCAGTCGAAGGCCGAAGCCCATGGCAGGATGCGCGCCTGCGCTTCAAGCGCAACAAGGCGGCGGTCGCGAGTCTCGTGATCCTGGTTCTGGTGACGCTTGCCTGCATCATCGGCCCGATGCTGCTGCCCAACGCCTTCGATTCCACCGACTGGAACATGATGAGTTCCACGCCAACGTTTGCCAACTGGCACTTGTTCGGCACCGATGAAACCGGCCGCGACCTGCTCGTGCGCTGTCTGGTGGGCGGCCGGGTATCGCTGATGATCGGCGCGCTCGCGACCTTGACGTCGGTAACGCTCGGCATTGTATGGGGCGCGATAGCGGGCTTTGTCGGCGGCCGCGTGGACAACGCGATGATGCGCATTGTCGACATGATGTATGCGATTCCCTATCTGCTGATTGCGATCCTGATGGTGACGTTGCTTGGACGCGAGTTTTATCTCGTGGTGCTGACCATTACCGTGTTCTCGTGGATGGACATGGCGCGCGTGGTGCGTGGCCAGACGCTTGCGATCCGGTCGAAGGAATACGTCGAGGCGGCGCGTGCAATCGGCGTATCGACGAGCGGCATCATACTGCGCCATATCGTGCCGAATCTGCTTGGCATCGTGGCCATCTACACAACCGTTACCGTGCCCGGCGTGATTCTCACGGAGTCCGTACTGTCGTTCCTCGGACTAGGCGTGCAGGAGCCCATGACAAGCTGGGGCGTGCTCATTCAGGACGGCGTGGGCGTGATGGAAACGTCGCCGTGGATTCTCCTGTTCCCGGCGGCGCTGTTGTCTGTGACGCTGTATTGCATCAACTTTGTTGGCGACGGTTTGCGCGACGCGCTCGACCCGAAGGATCGGTAAGCATCATGTCATTGCTCAAGGTAGATAATCTCGAAGTCGCTTTCGATACACCCGACGCCGTGGTTCGCGCGGTGAACGGCGTGAGCTTCGATCTGGAAGAGGGCAGCACGCTTGGCATTGTGGGCGAATCGGGCTCGGGCAAGAGCCAGAGCGTGCTCGCCATGCTCGGGTTGCTCGCACGCAATGGCCGCGTGAGAGGCAGCGCGATCTATCAGGGCGAAGACCTGCTCGCCATGCCGTCGAAGAAGCTTAACCGCATTCGCGGCAACCGCTTGTCGATGATCTTCCAGGACCCGATGACTTCGCTGAATCCGTATCTGAGCATCGAGCGCCAGATGACGGAAGTGCTCGAACTGCACAAGAACATGACGCGCCGCGCCGCGAAAAAACGCGCAATCGACATGCTCGAAGCCGTGCGGATTCCCGAAGCGGCGCATCGTATCGATCAATATCCGCACGAGCTGTCCGGCGGCATGCGCCAGCGCGTGATGATTGCCATGGCGCTCTTGTGCGAGCCGCAAGTGCTCTTTGCCGACGAACCCACGACGGCGCTCGACGTCACCGTGCAGGCGCAGATCCTGCAGCTTCTGCGCAATCTGCAGCACGACTTCGGCACGGCAATCGTGCTGATCACGCATGACCTTGGCGTGGTCGCCGGTTTGTGCGAGAAGGTCATGGTCATATACGGTGGCCGCGTGATGGAACATTGCAACGCGGACGACCTGTTCGCGCGTCCGTCGCATCCCTATACCATCGGCTTGCTGCGCGCATTGCCGCGTCTCGATCAAAGCGATGCGCCACTCGTCGGCATCCCCGGCAATCCGCCGAACATGGCGCATCCGCCTTCGGGTTGCCCGTTCCAGGAACGCTGTATTGACGCCAGCCAGCGCTGCGCCGAGTCAACGCCGCCGCTCGAAGCATTCGCCGGCAATCCAGCGTGGCTGCGCGCGTGTTATCGGCCGGTCGAGCAAATGAAGTCGCTGCACGAGGTCGTCCATGCCTGAGCAAACCATTCTGTCTGTACGCGACGTGCAGGTCCATTTCAGCGTCAAGGCAAAAAGCAAGCTGCCATGGGCGCCGAAGCGCACTTTAAAGGCCGTCGATGGCGTTAGCTTCGACCTGAAGGCGGGGGAGACGCTTGGCGTTGTCGGCGAATCGGGCTGCGGGAAATCCACGTTGTCGCGCGCGATCCTGAACCTGATTCCGGCCACGCACGGCAAGATTGTCTGGATGGGACAGGACCTGAGCGGCGCGACGGCGAAACAATGGCACGGCGTGCGCCGCGATATCCAGATGATTTTCCAGGACCCGCTCGCGTCGCTCGATCCGCGCATGACGGTTGGGCAGATCATTGCCGAGCCGTTGCGGGAACACAGGCGGGAGATGTCGAAGGACGAAACGAACCAGCGCGTGCGCGCAATGATGGCGAAGGTCGGCCTGCGCGAGCAGATGATCAACCGCTACGCGCATGAGTTTTCGGGCGGACAGTGCCAGCGGATCGGCATTGCGCGGGCGTTGATCGTGGAGCCGAAGCTGATTGTCTGTGACGAACCCGTGTCCGCGCTCGACGTGTCCATCCAGGCGCAGATTGTCAACCTGCTCAAGTCGCTGCAGCAGGAAATGAAGCTCGCGCTGATTTTCATTGCGCACGATCTGGCCGTGGTCAAGCACATCTCGGATCGCGTGATGGTGATGTATCTCGGCCACGTCATGGAACTCGCCGACAAACATTCGCTTTACGCGCGCCCGCGTCATCCGTACACCCGCGCGTTGCTGTCCGCGGTGCCGGTGCCCAATCCGGCCATTGAACGGACCAAGGTCGTGCAGATTTTATCGAGCGATATTCCGAGCCCGATCAACCCGCCGACCGGTTGTGTATTCCATACTCGATGCCCGATAGCGGAGCCACGCTGCTCGCAGGAAGTGCCCGCGTTGCGAACCCTTGAACATGGAGTTGCCGCCGCCTGTTTGCTCGCCTGATTCAAGGCTGATCCCGGTCAATCCCTTCGACGTCGTTCATTTCACTGTTTCCATGACGGTGGCTTGATCGGCGTTTTATCGACTTTAGCGTTCCTGTAGTCCCGCAGTACCCCTCCGATGCCTCGCTCCTTAATCCGGCGCGGCTATTCACTCGCGTCGGATTTATCGAGATGGTTATCGGCCTTTAACCACAATTTATAACAAGTCAGAGACACCTATAATGAAAAAACAGAAACAATCGCTTGCACTGTCTTTAATTGTCCTAAGTGGCTTGATGAGTCCAGCCGTTTCCGCTTTTGCGGACGACGACGATATTTCAACACGCCATACCGAAGCGCCGCCAAGTTCGCCGCCTGGTTCGGAGGCCGATGCGCCTATCAGTAACCAATCGAAATCGCAGGGGTTTATCGCGGATTCGCATTTAAAACTATTGTTTCGAAGTTATACCGAACGTCTCGAATCTGAAGGGACCAAGAGAAAGGACGCCTGGGTTCTCGGAAATCAGGCGGTGTTTGAATCGGGTTATACGCGGGGATTATTCGGCGTGGGTTTCGATGCGTCTTTGTTCAGTGATTTGAAGCTGAATGGCGGTCAGGGCGCCGGTAACCGCGTACACCTGAATCACGACGGCCAGAGCGGCCAGAACCAGTTGGCGTGGACTTATCCGGGCGTGTGGGATGTGAAGGCGCGCGTATCGAATACGGTGCTCAAATACGGGCAGCAACTGTTCGACGACCCTTTCCTGGTTCCCCATGACAACCGCGCCTTGCCGCCGACATATCGCGGCGTTTCTCTCGCCAGCGAGGAAATCAAGAATGTGACGCTCAAGGCCGGCAGCGTGGATGGCGTGCTGGCACGCGGCCAGACCAGCGTGACCTCATTGAAGACAGAATATGGCGGCACGAAATTCAGCCGCTTTACATTTGCCGGCGGCGATTATGCGCCAAACGACGATACGGCTGCATCCTTATATGCGAGCCGCGCTGAAAACGTCTGGGATCAGTATTATCTGACACTGTCCCATAGCATTGGCGATCCGGCGCAGATTCGCTGGACGGGCAATCTGACTTATTACTATACGCACGATGTCGGACAAAGTAGGAACGGTCCGATTAATAATCACGCGTATAGTTTGTTGCTGTCGGGAACGCATCAGGCGCACACGATTTCCGTGGGTTTCCAGCAGATCGCGAGCAATCAGTTCTTCGATTATGTCGGGCAGTCAGCGGGCGATTATCTGGCGAACTCGCTGGACGTGGATTACAACGCGCCGCATGAAAAATCCCTGCAGCTTGGTTATACGTTGAATCTCGGCGCATACGGTCTGCCCGGTGCCAAGGTGACAACGTGGGGTGCTTACGGCTGGGGCGCGGACGCATCGACCATGGCTGACCGCTATGCTGACCCCGCCAGTTCGCTGCATGACCTGTACTGGAAAAACGGCCAGCCGGTTCACGGGACGCATTACGAATTTGGCGTGATTCCGTCCTATACCGTCGGCTCCGGGAAGCTGAAGGGTGCAACCGCCAAGTTCTATTACATGCATCATCACGGCGGCAAATATTATTCGGATTCCACCAGCGATGTGTATCGCTTGATGGTGAACGTCCCGGTCAACGTGTTCTGAAACCGTACGAAGCAAAAAGCCCGCAAGACGACGATTCCTTGCGGGCTTTTTAACAGGCGCGGATACCGTGCCTACCGCTGTACGCCCCAGCGGCGAACGGTCAGGCGTTCGAAGGTATCGAAGACAAGATGCTCGACAACCAGACCGATCACGATCACCGCCGCGAGTCCCGCGAACACGCGGTCCGTGTAAAGCTCGTTGCGGTTCTGGAAGATGTACCACCCCAGGCCGCCGTTCCCGGAACTCGCGCCGAACACGAGTTCTGCGGCGATCAGCGTGCGCCACGCAAATGCCCAGCCCACGCGAAGACCGGCAAGAATGGAAGGCAGCGCGGCTGGCACGAGGATCAGCAGCACATGGCGAAGGCCTTTCAGCCCGTAATTGCGTCCCGTCATGCGCAGCGTTTCCGGCACGGACTGAAATCCCGAGTACGTGTTCAACGCAAGCGGCCACAGCACCGAATGCACGAGCACGAACAGCAGGCTTCCGGTTCCGAGGCCGAACCACAGCAACGCAAGCGGCAGTAACGCGATGGACGGCAACGGATTGAACATCGCCGTCAGCATGGAGAGCAAGTCGCGGCCAAACCGCGTGGATACGGCCAGCGACGTCAGTACGAACGCAAGCACGACGCCAAGCAGATAGCCGCGCAGCAGCACGGACAGGGAAATCGCGGTCTTCGCAATCAGCTCGCCGGACCAGATGCCTTGCACGAAGGCCTTGAGGGTATCGACGAAAGTGGGCAGCAGGAGGTCGTTGCCCACCGCGTGCGCCGCCGCTTCCCAGATGCCGATCAGCACCAGTGCAATCAGCGTCTTGCGCAGCCAGGTCTGGTTCGCGAGGCGTTTGCCAAGCGGCAGCGGCGCTTCAACGGCGACATCGAGCAGCGGTTCGGGAATGCGTTCATATTCTTCGCGCACGGGAGGCGCCAGCGGCACGGCCGCAACGTGGTCCATCGTGCTCATTGAACCGCCTCCGCTTCTTCGAACAGCAACCGGTGAATCCGCGCGACGCTTTGCTGGAAGTCGTTGCGGCCCGAGCTGTCCTTCGTGAATTGATGACTGTTGAGTTCAGCGCGCACGCGGCCGGGATGCGGCGTCAGCAACAGGATCCGGTTGCCGACTATCAACGCTTCCTCGATCGAATGCGTGACGAACAGGAGCGTGAAACTCGCTTCTTCCCAGAGGCGCAGGAGTTCCTCCTGCATCTTGCGGCGCGTGAGGGCGTCAAGCGCCGCGAACGGTTCGTCCATCAGCAGCACGCGAGGTTGCATGGCAAGTGCGCGGGCAATCGCCACGCGCTGCTTCATGCCGCCCGAGAGCGTATGCGGATAGGCGTCGGCGAAAGCGGCGAGGCCGACCTTGTCGAGGAAATGCAGCGCGCGATCGCGCGCTTCCGCGCGGCTGAGTTTCTTCGCTACGCGCAAAGGGAACGCCACGTTTTGCAGCACCGTTTTCCACGGCGGCAACTGATCGAATTCCTGGAATACGACAATACGATCCGCGCCCGGGCCGCGCACGGGTTGGTCGTCGATCCGGATCGTGCCGGAAGCCGGCTCGATAAACCCAGCCACCGCCTTGAGCAACGTCGATTTGCCGCAACCGGACGGGCCGAGCAGCACGAAGCGATCGCCGCCGTAGACATCGAAACTCACCTGATGCGTCGCACGAACGATGCGCTCGCGCGTGCGGTATTCGAGGCTGACGTTATCGACGGTGAGCAGCTTGCAGCTCGATGCCGTCGCCGCACCGGGCGTATCGGATTCTTGCGGCGGATACAAGGCAGAAGGATTGGCGGCCATGGCTGTGCGTTCAGACATAAAACACGACCTTAGCGGCGCGCTGGTAGCGCGTGAACCAATCATTGCGCATATTCAAAACACGCCGACGCATAAGCAGCGTTTTGGCGGTTTCAATGGATGAAGAGAACCGGGTGCGCGGGTTTTCGCCTCGAACGAAATCAGCTTCCCGCGCCCAGCGCCGGATCGGAGAAGAAATAATCCTGCCATGACTTCGGCTCATTCTTGATCGCCCCCACGCGATACATGAACTGCGCGAGCCCCAGCGTGTTCTGCGGCGTGATCTTGAACTGCGTTTGCGGACTCTTGATGATCCCAAGCAGCAGATTCCGATCGATCTTCGCGTTGTTCACACGAATATAGATATCGGCGGCGGCTTCGGGGTTGGCTGACACAAACCGCGCGGCGTCGGAAAGCGCTGCAATAAACGCGCGATAGGTCTTCGGGTTGGCATCGCGGAATTTTTCGGTGGCGTATAGCACCGTGGACGAAGCCGGGCCGCCCAAAACATCGTAAGAATTCAGCACGATATGCGCCTTCGGATTGCCCGCCAGTTCCTGTTCCTGGAACGGCGGATTGCCGAAGTGCCCGCTGATTTCAGTCCCGCCCGCGATGATCGCCGCCGCCGCGTCGGGATGCGGAACCGCTTGCGTGAGTTTGTCGAGCCGGTCGTATTCCTTGTCGCCCCAGCGTTTCGCGGCGGCATACTGCAGCACGCGCGACTGCACGGACACCGACACCGCCGGCACCGCGATGCGGTCTTTCTCGGTGAAGTCGGCAATCGTCTTCACGTTCGGATTATTCGATACGAGGTAATACGGAAAGTTGCCCAGAGAAGCCACGCCCTTGACGTTCTGCCTGCCGTGCGTACGGTCCCAGATCGTCATCAACGGCCCGACGCCTGCCCCGGCTATGTCGATGGAACCCGACAACAGCGCATCATTCACGGCCGCGCCGCCCGAGAGCTTGAGCCAGTCCACCTTGATATCGACGCCGGCTTTCTTGCCTTCCTGCTCGATCAGCTTTTGATCGCGCGCCACGTTGAGCAGCAGATACACCACGCCAAACTGTTCGGCGATGCGGATCGTGCCTTCAGCTTGTGCCGGGGCGGCGGCCCCGAGCGTGGTGATGGCGACAGACAGTGAGAGAAGCGCCGCGCCGAGGCGGCGCGACGGCGTGCGGGAGAAAAGCGGCATCGGAAGTCCGAGAGAAATTTTGGAATCGGGGTCGAACTTGAACGCGCCGTGAGCACGCGTTTCAGCGCGTCAGAACGGCTTGTCGCCTTCAATCGTCGTCCGGTACATCTTGCGGCGCAGGTGATCGGGCGTGCCGGCTGCAAGGTGCATCAGCGAGCGGTTGTCCCAGAACACGAGATCGTGTTCGCGCCATACGTGCCGGTAGAGGTGTTCTTCCCGCACGCTGTGCGCGAAGAGGGCTTGCAGCAGATCACGGCTTTCGTCTTCGGGCATGTCGATCACGCGTGTCGTGAAATGCTCGCTGACGAACAACGCCTTGCGCCCGGTTTCCGGATGCGTGCGCACGATCGGCTGCACGACGGGTTTGACCTGCGCGATCTGTTCGGCGGACAGGTTTGGGCGCCACGGGCTGCGCTTTTGCAGTTCGGCGTATTTCGCGAGATACGTGTGTTCGGCAAAGCGGCCCTTCACGGCGTCGCGCAGCGCCTGGGGCAGGGTGTCCCACGCCAGGTGCATGTTCGCGAAGAGCGTATCGCCGCCTTCGGCCGGCAACTCCTGCGCGTGCAGCAGCGATCCGAGGCTCGGCGTTTCCTTGTACGAAAGATCCGAGTGCCAGAAATGACCCGCATCGCCGAGACCGATTGGCTTGCCGTCTTCGATCACGTTCGAAACGATCAGGATTTCCGGATGGCCGCTCAACTGGAACTGGTGCAGCACATGGATTTGCAGCGGACCAAAGCGGCGGCTGAACGTGATGTGCTGTTCCGGCGTGATGCGCTGATCGCGGAACACGAGCACGTGATGGTCGAGATGCGCGCGGTGAATGCGTTTGAAATCGTCGTCGGCGAGCGGCTGGCTCAGGTCGAGCCCGGTTATTTCGGCGCCTAATGCGCCTTCGAACGGCGTGATTTCAATGGTCTGGTTGAGAGTGTGGGTCGTCACGCGGGACTCGTTGTTCGATTCGGGAAATGTGCGAGGCGTTAGCCTTTACAAGACATCGAATCTAAATTTCCGTGCGGACGAGGTCAACGAACCAAATCCCATACGCTTATCTGTTTTAGCGATAAACAAGCCGTTCCAGTAGAGGAACGGCTGTTCAAACCAGCGCGCGCTTAGTGGCCGTGCGAATGGCCATGCGCCGGATCGCTGCAATGCGCGCACGCGCCCGGGCTGTCGTTCCACGCCGAACCCAGGATCAGGCTGCAGAAATTCAGGCGCTTGTAAGCCGGGTCCTTGAGCGCGAGCACATCGGCTTTCACATTGCCGAAGGTCGTCTCCGGCTTCTTGATCGTCCCGTGGGCGAATGCGTCGATGATTCCTTCCTTGAAGTTCACTTCGCGCGGATGCACGGCAATGACCTGCTTGCGTTGTGTATCGGTGAATTCGTCGTAGGCCAGGCCGAGCACGTCCATTTCCACGCCTGCCGTGACCAGCGCGACGACCGGCTTCTTGTGCTGGGGAATGCCCGGCGTGGTGTGCAGCGCGATGGAATCCCACACTTGCTCGATATCGTGTTCGCCAATGCCGTAGCCCTTCAGGAAATCGCGCGCGGCGTTCGCGCCGTCGACTTCGAAGCGATCATGCTTGCTGCTGTAGGCATCGACCAGACCCATGTCGTGGAACATCGCGCCGATATAAAGCAGCTCGGCGTCATAGTCCAGCTTGCGGCGCTCGCCGGTCAGCGCGCCGAAGAGGAACACGCGGCGCGAGTGGTTGTAGAGCAGGTCCGGCTCGGTGTCGCGCACGAGTTCCGTTGCGGCGCGCGCCATGGCGCTGTCGGGGATGTGAATGCCTGCAATGGTAGTTGTCATGTTCTGCGTTCCTTGATGTGACGCTTGCCTGGACGACGCGGACGTGTTGTTAAAATGCGCGGGGTCATCGGTGCAAGCTGGGGAGGTGGACGACCGAATCAGTGTCGCCGCGCCGGGCGCGAGCGGCAATCGATGTCATCCGTCGAACCCTGCCAACTGCACGGCGTCTGCTGCCAGGCACGTAAAATCCCCGCAATTTTCGTCAGGAGCACGACCTCATGCGCCGCGTCGCCATCGCGATATTTCCGCAAGTGCAGGCGCTCGATGTAGCCGGTCCACTCGATGTTTTCGCCGAGGCGAACGGCTTCATCGCACCGGACGACGGTTATGCGATCACGCTGGTGGGCGTTGATGACTCGCCGGTACGCGCATCGAACGGCACGCGCATGCTCGCGGATCTCACGTGTGATCAGGCGCAGGAGGGCTTCGATATCGCGCTGGTAGCGGGCGGTCCCGCGCTGCCCACGGACATTCCCGACCCTCGTCTCACCGCGTGGTTGCGCGATGTCGCGTCGCGCTGTGAAAGGTATGGGTCCATTTGCACGGGCGCATTCGCGCTGGGACACGCAGGGTTGATCGATGGCAGGCACGTGACGACCCACTGGCAGAATGCGCCGCAGCTTGCGCGCCAGTTTCCAAAGGCGCGCGTGGAACTCGACCGCATTCATATTCGCGATGGAAACCTTGTCACCTCGGCGGGCGTGACCGCGGGTATCGATGTCGCGCTTGCGCTGGTGGCCGAAGATCACGGCCCGACCGTTGCGCTCGCGGTGGCGAAGCGCCTTGTGGTGTTCGCGCAGCGGCGCGGCGGCCAGTCGCAATTCAGCCCCTATCTAAGCGCTCCCGCCGACGAAACCTCGCCCGCCGCCAAGGTCCAGGCCTACGTGATGGAGCACATCGGCGAGCGGCTCACGGTCGAAAAGCTCGCGCAGATAGCCGGCATGAGCGGGCGCAACTTCGCGCGTGCATTCGTTGAGGCGACAGACTTGACCCCGCATGATTTCGTGGAGCGCGCGCGTATCGATGCAGCGCGCCACGCGCTTGAAAGCACGGTCACGCCGCTGAAAACCATCGCGTATGAATGCGGGTTTGGGACGGCGGACAGGATGCGCATTGTGTTCCGCCAGCGGCTTGGGGTTTCTCCGAACGACTATCGGACAAGTTTCCAGAAGCAGGAAAGCTGATAGGTCAACTTGAAGACCGCTGGACCGCTTTATGCTCGCAACGAACCCATGCGCGCTTTTACACATGCATTCCGGAGAACCCGATGAAAGATGCCTATGAACGACGTGCGTTGCTATTGCACCTTGGCGACGTGCTGGAAGCCATGTTCTGCCTTTCGCGCAGCGGCGCGCGTTACGCGACGCTCGGCCACGCATTGGCAGCGGAAGATTCGCTCGCGGGTTTCACATGGCTTGGTTTCATCAATACCGACACCTCTCCGCAAGAATTCGCCGAGCGCGCCGCTGCCGCGTTTTTCCTTTGGCCCAAGTCGCTGCTCGACGAAGAGTTGAACCGGCCTTTGTTTGCATCGACAGTGCGGCATGATCTGTTCGCCGGCAACCCCCAGGGATGGGCTGCTTACTTGGCGGAGCGCAGGAAGGACGTCGCGTGGTTCGGCGAAGGCGTGGAAGAAGCTCCCGCTACAACAGAAGCCGATCCGGAAATCCCAAATATCCAAACGTCATCGCCGGGTCTCAGCCGCTGGCCGTGGCCCGAAAAAACGTAATCAGGGCGTTCAAGGTTTCTTGCTCATGCTGCTTGCGCCCGCATCGAAACCCATGCCGTTCTTGCGGCCGCTCGGCGGCTCCTTTCCCGCCGATACCTTGCCCGGCGCCGGCTTGAGCGCATTGTCGCGCGCAACGGAAGAACTCGTGGCGCTCGCGGGCGACGTGGTGTTGTGTTCGTCGTAGGCTGGCGTGCTGTCGGGTTCGAGCTTGCTGGATTTCTGCTGCTGGCCGTCGGCGTAGAGGGGCGCGGCCGACGCCACGAGCAGGCTGCCGATCATCAGAAGAACGCGTGGGGAAAATTTCATTGTTATTTCGGCTGGACTCGCCGCCCGGTTTTATCGATGAAATCAGACAAGCAAGGAACGCTCCCGGCGGAGACGGTGAGTTTCTTGGAACATTGCTTGCTGCTGGTCCGGAGATCGTTTGCACACTCAACCAGACGGCCGTTTCCAGCGCCGGCAATGAACCTCGCGAGGACTGAATCATGGCAACCAAACGCACGGCGTCCAAACCGAAAGAGACCGACGAAGCAGCACCGGCGAGCCTCGACTACACATTCAAATTGTTTGCGACAGATCACCGCGTGCTCGCGCAAAACGGCGACGGCAAGCTGATCGATATCGGCGCGATAGAGCATCGCGGAAAAGCGGGGTTTGTCATCGGACTGGATGTGGACGAGTTGGAATCAGAACTCGAATCAAGCGCCACGAAGGCGCTGCAAAGCATTGCCTCGCAGATCACGTTCGATTACCTCGACGGCTTGTTTACCAGCGAGGATGTCACCGAATTCCACGGCAAACTGAGCGACCTTCCGCACATTGAATTGACGCTCGACGAAACCCTGCCGCGCGGCCTGACCGATCGCACGCCACCGCATCTTTTCTGACAGACGCTCTCAGTCCCCTGTCACTTCAGTCCAAAACGCCGAATTACCGCACAATCCCGACGACGCCCGCGCCCAGTACGAACACCAGAAGCGCGCGGCATTCCCAGGGATCGAGCGATGGACTATCTGACAAGCCTGAAAGTATTCCGGGCGGTGGTGGAGGCGAAAAGCTTCACGCGCGCCGCTGATCTTCTTGGCGTCTCGCCGCCGGTTGTGTCGCGCGCCATTTCCACGCTTGAGCAGCGTCTTGGCAACCGGCTCTTTCATCGGACAACGCGGCATATCTCGCTGACCGAAACCGCCGAGCAATTCTTTGCTGGCTGTTCGCGCGTCCTTGACGAACTCGAGGCGCTGGAATCGCAGGCGTCGAACCGCGCCAGCGATCCAAGCGGCATGTTGCGCGTGGTGTCCCACACCACGGCCACGCTCAGCCGCCTCGTGCCGCTGCTCGCGGGTTTTCGTCGACGATATCCGCTTGTGGGCGTGGATGTGACGCTGACCGAGCGTCCTGTCGATCTGGTCGCCGATGGTTATGACCTCGGCATCGTCCTGCCTTTCATGCTGACGAGCGACACCACCGTCACGCGGCTGCTCGAGCGTATTCCATTGGTGATCGTGGCGACGCCCGAATACCTGGAGGCTCACGCCCGGCCTGTTCATCCGGCCGATCTTGCGGATCATGAATTTGTCGCCATGCATCCGTCCATACGCAAGCACATGCTGACTTTCCGGCTCGCCGATGACGACGAACTGACGGTGCAGATCAAAGCCGACATGACATCGAACAATGCGCTGCTCAACCGCGGGCTCGTGCTGCAAGGGCTTGGCGTGGGTGTGCTGCCGTTGGCGCTGGTGCGCGACGAACTCGCGGCTGGGACGCTGGTTTCGATCCTCGACGAATTCGAAATTGTCGATGGCGCCATCGAAATCCGTCTCGCCTATAGCAGCCGGACCTTGCTGCCGGCCAAAGTGCGGGCGTTTATCGAACACGCATCGGAGTTCTTCGAGTCCTGACGCGCGGCTTTCATCCTCCGCTCGCAACTATCTTCCTGATTGTTAACCGATCCGGCATGAATGTGTTGTGTGTTATGACGGTTGACCACGTGCATATACACACATAGTCTGTGCACATGCACACCAAGCCTCCCCGCCACGATGACTGTTTTGCCCTCCGGCAAGCTGCGCGTCACATCTCGCAGTTGTACGAGCGGCATCTCTCGGCGGCCGGGATCACGCCGACGCAATTCAGCATTGCGTCGGCGCTGGAGCGCGCGCCCGGCATGACGATGGCCGAACTCGCCCAAGCCATGGTGATGGAGCGCACGACGCTCGTGCGCGTGCTGCAGCCGTTGCTGCGCAACGGTCTGGTCTCGGCGGAACTGGGTGGGCCGTGCCAGCGGCGGCTGCAATTGACGCTCACGCAAGGCGGCCAGACGAAACTCGCCGACGCGCTGCGCCATTGGCAGGCGGCGCAACACGAGTTCGAGACGAAGTTCGGCCGCAGACAGGCTGCGCGTCTGCGTCGCGAACTTTTCCGCCTGACGAGTGCGTAGCCGTCGCCCGGACAAACGTCTGAAGCCTGAAAACTATTCGATGCAATCAACAGGAAACAACATGACCACGCCTTCCACGCCGCTTGCGTCCACGACTGCACCCGCCGCCGAGCGCGGCGCGCAGCGGCGATTTCGTATCGGCTGGATGCCAGCGGCGATCATTGTCGTGATCGTGGTGCTGGCGGCCGCCGCGACTTACTGGTACACGGTGCTGCGCTTCGTTCAAAGCACCGACGACGCGTACGTGGGCGGCGACGTGACCGTGATGGCGCCAAAAGTGAATGGTTTCGTGGCCGAGTTGCTGGTCGCCGACAACCAGCGCGTGAAGGCCGGCCAGGTGCTGATCCGCCTCGATTCCCGCGACTACGACGCAAGGCTCGCCCAGGCCGACGCCGACCTTGAAAGCGCGCGCGCGGCGGTCGCCGAACTCGTGGCGAGGCAGCAACTGCAGGCCGCTGTGATCAACCAGAGCCAGGCGCAAGTGCGGGCGTCGTCGGCGGAACTCACGCGCAGCGCCTCGGACCAGGTGCGTTACCGGCAACTGGTGAGGGACGAGGCGGTATCGAATCAGGTGGTGGAACGTGCCGACGCCGACTATCTCAAGGCGCGCGCCACGCTCGACAACAGCAACGCGGCGTCCCTTGCCGCCACGCGCCAGCTTGCGGTGCTGGCCGCGCAGGTCGACGACGCGCGGGCGAAGGTGGCGACCGCGCAAGCTTTGCGGCGCGTGGCCGAGCTGAATGTCGAGTACACGACCATCCGTGCGCCGGTGGACGGCTACGTGGGCAACCGGACGGCGCGTGTCGGCATGCTGGCGAACACGGGCGCGGCGCTCCTGACCATCGTTCCCGCGCAGGGCCTTTGGGTCGATGCGAATTTCAAGGAGGACCAGCTCAAGAAGATGCGCGTGGGCGATCTGGCGGATGTTTCCCTCGATGCCGCAAGCGACGTGATCCAGGGCCATATAGAGAGTCTCGCGCCCGCGACTGGCGCGACGTTCAGCGTGCTTCCGCCCGAAAACGCCACAGGCAACTTCACGAAGATCGTGCAGCGCGTGCCGGTCCGGATTCGCCTGGACGTACCGGCCGACAAGGAAAACGTGCTGCGCCCCGGACTGTCGGCGACGGTCAAGGTGCACTTGCGCCATGTGAGCCGTTCATGAACCCCGTTGCCCTCGCGCCCGCCGACCAGCCGGTCAAGCAGCGTATTTTCGCGTTCGCACTGATGTGCCTCGGCTTCTTCATGGCGACGCTCGATATCCAGATCGTCGCGTCGTCGTTGAAGGACATTGGCGGCGGCCTGTCCGCCAGCCAGGACGAACTTTCATGGGTGCAGACGTCCTACCTGATCGCGGAAATCCTCGTGATCCCGATGTCCGGCTGGCTCTCGAAAGTCTTCTCCACGCGATGGTTGTTCGTGGCGTCGGCGGTCGGTTTCACCATCACGAGCATGCTGTGCGGCCTCGCCTGGGACATCAACTCGATGATCCTCTTTCGCGGTCTGCAAGGCGCGCTCGGCGCTGCGATGATTCCCACCGTATTCACGACCGCGTTCGTCCTGTTTCCGGGCAAGCAGCGCGTGATCGCATCCACGACGATTGGCGCGCTTGCATCGCTCGCGCCGGCTATCGGGCCGGTGATCGGCGGCTGGATCACCTCGCAATGGTCGTGGCACTGGCTGTTCTATCTCAACCTCGCGCCCGGGCTCGTGGTTGCAATCCTGGTGCCGAAGTTCGTGCATATAGACGAGCCGGATCTGTCCTTGCTCAAGAAAGGCGATTACCTTGGCATTGCATTGATGTCGGGCTTTCTCGGCTGCCTCGAATACGTGCTCGAAGAAGGGCCACGCAAGAACTGGTTCGGCGACGACGTGATCGTCACCTGTACGTGGATTTCCGCCATCTGCGCTTTCCTGTTCCTCGTCCGCGCGTTCACCGCGAAAGATCCCGTCGTCGATCTGCGCGCGCTCGCGGTCAGGAATTTCGCCATCGGCTGTTTGCTGTCGTTTGTTACGGGCATCGGCATTTTTGTTTCGGTGTTTCTCACGCCGCTTTTCCTGAGCCGCGTGCGCGAGTTCGATTCGCTGCAGATCGGCGTTGCGTTGCTCTCGGTCGGCGTGTTCCAGTTGATGTCGCTGTGCGCATATGCATACATTTCCCGTCTCGTCGATATGCGCTGGTGCCTGCTTTTCGGCATCGTGTGTTTTGGCCTCGGGTGTTATTTCTATGTGCCGCTGACCAACGACTGGGGCTGGCAACAATTGTTGCTGCCGCAGGCGCTGCGTGGAATCGGACAGCAGTTTCTCGTGCCGCCCGTGGTCACCATGGCGCTCGGGTCGTTGCCGCAATCGCGGTTGAAGTCGGCAAGCGGACTGTTCAACCTGATGCGCAACTTAGGCGGCGCGATTGGCATTGCGGTGAGCGCGACCATGCTCAACGACCGCTTGAATTTCCACTATGAACGCCTGAGCGAAAGCGTGAGCACGGGCAATCCGCAAACCGAGGCGTTTCTCGCGCGACAGTTCGCTCATTGGGGATCGGTGGCGGGCGACGCCCTGAGCGCGACCAACGCCAGCCTTGCAAACCTGCATGCGCTCGTGATGCGCGAGGCGCTCGTGCTGACGTTCTCCGACACGTTCTTCGTGCTTGCACTGTGCTTTGGCATCGGCGCGATCAGCGTGATTTTCGCGCGGCCGATTGGCGCTGCTCCGCCTTCTCCTGATGCTCATTAAGGTCGACCATGCATAAAAAATTGCTGGCGCTGGCAGCGAGCCTGATGCTCGCGGCGTGCGCCGTTCAACCCGTGAAACATGCGGACCTGCCATCGACCGTGAAGGCGGTCGCGCCTGAAAACTGGAGCGTGGACGCCCCCGAACATATCGCCGATACCGATACCGCCGCATGGTGGCTGCAATTCGGCGATCCGGTGCTGCACGAACTGGTGGCGTCGGTGTTGAGCCAGAACCTCGATGTCCAGGCCGCGACCGAACGTGTGAAGCAGGCGCAGGCCGTCACCACGCAGCGCCGCGCGGCGCTGCTACCCGAACTGGACGCCACGGCCGCCGCAGCGAATACCCGCCAGAACACGCCGCCGCCGCTGGGTTATGTGCGTGAAGCTGGCGTGGGTCTCGCGCTTGGCTGGACGCCGGACGTATTCGGCGGAGAACGCCTTGAGCTATTGGCGGCGCAGGCGCAACTGACGGGCCGCCAGCATGCCGTCGATGAACTTCGTCTTGCGCTCGCGGCGAACACGGCATCGGCGTACGTGGATCTCCGATGGGCGCAAAGCGAGCAAACAATCTTGCAGGAGAACGTCGCCATTCGCGAACGCGCGCTGAAACTCACGCAAGAACGCCTGCAATATGGCTTGTCCACGCGGCTCGACGTGGCCCGTGCGCAGAATCAGTTGAGCGAACTGCAATCGCGCTTGCCGCGCGCGGCATCGACCATCCAGCACCAGTTGAGCCTGATCGCGGTGTACTCGGGCCGCACGCCTGAATCGGTCGATGACCTTGTGCTCGCCACGGCCGCCGCCATTCCGACGCCGGCCAGCGCGGTGCCGCAGGTCTTGCCATCTGAAGCGCTGTTGCGTCGCCCGGACGTCCGCAGCGCCTACGCCGAACTCACGCAGCGCGCGGCCGAAGTGGGCGTGGCGAACGCGAATCGCTATCCGAAGTTTTCGCTGCAACTGACCGATGGTTTGCTGGCGTCGTCGTATCTCGGCTTGCCGACCTTGACCGATAACCTCTTCAGCGCCGCCCTCAATGCGACCAGTCCCATCTTCAACGCCGGCCGCATCACGGCGGGTATCGAGCAGAGCGAAAGCCGCATGCGTGAATCCGACCTGCGTTTGCGGCAGACCATGCTGCAGGCGTTAAAAGACGTCGAAGATACGCGCAGCGATCTTGTCAGTACGTCGGAACAGGCTGATCGCCTGAAGGACGCGCTGCAATCGTCCGGCCAGTCGCTGCGTTTGTCGACGCAACTCTATAAAGGCGGCGCGAGTGGTTTCCTCGATGTACTCGCGGCGCAAGACGCGTATTTGAAGGATTCGGACGCGTTGAACCAGGCGAAGCGTGAACACGCGCTCGCGGCGGTCGCGTTATTCCGGTCGCTTGGTGGAGGGTGGAGCGGGACGCGGCAGGAATAACGGAAATTGGGGGACTTTGGGCGTTGGGCATACGCTCAGAAACCCCGGGGAAAACCGGTCCGAAGAGACGCAGTTCCGCCCCAGAATATCTAGAGGCCCCAGGCTAAATCGCCGTTTGAACAGCATTTAAAAGGTGTTTTAATCTCATATTAAGACAGGGCGATTTTGTGAGTTTGCAAAAACCGGCCGAATATACCGCTTATAAGAGAATGGCATCCAACGCGGAAAAATAACCCGATTCACTTCATCCATTCCTTTAAATATCCCCGCGACACTTCGGCGCTGCAAGCCGTTTCCGGTTCCGGACAAGCATCGGTACATGCCGAATTGCCTTGCCCAAATCACCGATTCGGCGCATTCTTAATCGTTCCGATGCCAGCGACCGCCTGTTTTTTCCTGTTGATTCATCAGGTTTTTCCATGACGGTCAGCACGGTGTGTTCAGCGAGTGCGCCATGACCATCCATAACATCGAATATCGCGGCTTTGCGTTGCGCGCTTATTCACAGCAGATTTTCCCGCCCCACGGCGATCCGTTTGCAAAAGGCCCGAAGCGATTTTCGGCGATTGTGCAAATTGATTCCATACCGGCCGACAACGCGACTTCAAAGCGTTATTCGCCGGCTTTGAAGGCCACGGAGCCGGCAAGCGCGGAGGCTGCGATCGAACTCGCCATGCAGTATGGCCGGGACATCATCGACGGGAAGGTGCAAGCGGGTGTGCTGTACAACGCGAGAAGCGGACGATTTTCGCACTCTGCAAGAAGGTTCCGACCCACGGTTCCGGTGGCGTCTGCGCCGCTGCCGGCACCGCTGCGCGTGGGCAGCGATGGCGTGAAGAACGACGGCACGTGAGGCGGGACTGAGAGCCTGCCGCACTTGGCGTGAAGAAATCAGCGTTGACGAAATCCCGGGACGTCGCGCAATAACCGAAAGAGCAAGATCATGAACGACACAGTAAGAAGCTATCGCGGCCTTGAAATCTATCCGCTGATCTATCCGCACAAGCCGCGCGGCGCGGACGGATCGCGCCATTACGACTCGGGGTTCGACGCCGCCGTTAAGATCTCCCGGCGCGGTATCGACGACAGCACCACAACCAGCCGCGTCTATCGCGTGCCGGGAGAAAGCCCGTTCAGCGGATCAGGCGAAGCACGCCTCGCTTCCATGCGCTACGCCGAGCAACTGATCGACGGGAATGTGGCGGGCGAATCCATTGTTGATCTATGAGCTACCCGTCTTCCCTCGATAAGCCCGCTGTACATACCAACTACAACGTGGCGGTATCGTCCAGACGCGCAACAGGCGGCACCATGCCTACGTTGCGCGTGACGCGCCTGAGCGACAAGCGCGTGATCTATCCGTTCGTGGGTTGCGCGGACATGCCGCTTTTCCCCGACGCACAGAGCGCGCGCGACTATGCCGAGCAATATGGCGCGCGCCTGGTCGAAGGCGACATCGCCGTGCCCGAATAAAGCATGAGTGCGTGTCCAGCCAGGGCAGGCGGCCGTGTGGTTACATTATGTGACTAGGCTCAGTCCGAAATAGCTTGACACCGCTTCTCACGGGACGTAACCTGAAGGTCGAAGTATTCAAGAAGTTCGATTGCTGTTCATCATTCTCCGTTGTCATCTCCGCGGTATTTGTTGTCCTCTCACTTCCTTGAAGCTTCTCTTGCCTCATTCAGAGGCTGCATCATCTTTATATTTTCAAGGATTTAATATGGATACCGGTATCGTCAAGTGGTTCAACGACAGCAAGGGCTTCGGCTTCATTACGCCTGACGCAGGCGGCGACGACCTCTTCGCCCACTTTTCGGAAATTCGCAGCGAAGGTTTCAAGACCCTCGCCGAAAACCAAAAGGTTAGCTTCGAAACCAAGCAAGGCCCGAAGGGTCTGCAAGCTTCGAACATTACCCCGCTGTAATTGACGGTGTAATAGATTTAACGTGTGAACCGGCTTGCGTTGGTTCACACGCGTATTAAACGTTTCGCGGAGCCTTGGCTCCTGGTTGCGGCGATTTTTAGCTCGTTTTTAGTTTAGTAACGCCGCCACCCTCAGCATTGCATCTGTCTGCCTCTGCTTGCATTTGTTTGCACCACCACTTTAGTCCGCTGTCGCAATAGTCCTCTGCCGCTTTAGTCCCCCTGCAATCTCCTGCAACACTCCGCTGCACTGCGCGATTTAACCTTGAGCATTTTGGCTCGTTCTCGCGTTTGTACTCCGGGCTGCTTTCTGCTGTATTTCTGCTGCGCCTCTGCGAATTCATGGCCTTGAGCCAGTTATCACGTAGTCCTGCAAACGCTTTGTGGGACGGCGTCTATTCGTATGTTTCACCCATGCATAACTCTAAAATTTATCAATATAACGGCTACAAAGTCGTAGCTTTCGCGCATCGCCTCCCAGACGGGTTGTTCGCTTCGAATTTGCTGCTTGAACGCAACAGCGGCCACGAAAAGGGCAGCCGCTACCAGTTTCACGTCCTCGACTATTTCAAGGACGAAGCCCAGGCAATCGGCCATTCCCGCGAATGGGCCCGTGACTGGGTCGACAGCCGCGGTTAGTTGCGGCGGCCTCACTGACACGCGCATTCTCGCGCGGTTAGCTTCCACACGGCGCATCTCATGGTGCGCCGTTGCCGTTTACCCGTTGCAAAAAACCAATTTGCGCAACATGCCGGTCAAAAAATCCACTTATGGAAATACCGGTAAAAAGCTCGCATCTTTTGCTCAAGCAATCGTCTTCGCGGTCGATAAACACTCTGCCTGTATCGACACCCGTGGGAGATCAGGCGACAAAAAATTAACGCGTTCGAGGGTTGAGAGCCTCGCCACTAATAAACGCTTCGGGAGTCGCCACATGAATCTTAGAAATATCTCCATCAGGAACAAGCTTATTGCGGGATTCGGTGTGCTTGCAGTCATTGTGCTGGGCGTTTCGGTTTTTTCGCTGCGCGCCTTGAGCAATTCAACGGATGGCTTTTCGAACTACGTGCATGGCCCGAGCGCACGCGCCGACGTCGCCGCGCAAGTGCGCACGGCGGTGGATCGCCGGGCTATCGCCGCGCGCAATCTCGTGCTTGTCACCAAGCCGTCCGACCTTGAACTCGAGAAAGCCGAAGTGATCCGGGCCTCGGAAGATGTGCAGGCGAAGCTCAAGCTGTTGAAAACCATGGTGGCAAACGGACCTGGCAGCAGCGATAAGGCGCGCAGCCTTGTTGGCGAGATCGATCGCGTGGAGTCGCTTTATGGACCGGTCGCGAATGGCATTGTGGCGCTGGCGCTCGCCGGCAAGCACGAGGAGGCGATCGTGAAGATGGACGATGAATGCCGCCCCTTGCTCGCCGCGCTCGTCAACGCTTCGAACGCCTATGCCGAATACACGCGAGGCCGTCAGGAGCAGATGGTGCGCGCGTCCGACGAACAGTACCAGACGCAACGCAACTGGCTGATCGCGATGTGCGTGGCCGCACTCGCTTTAGCGGTGGCGGCGGGCATGTTCATCACACGTTCGATCACCGGCCCTATCCGGCGTGCGGTCGATGTCGCGAGCACGGTTGCACGCGGCGATCTGCGCAGCCGTATCGCGGTGACGCAGAAGGATGAAACGGGCCAACTGCTTGGCGCGCTTGCCGACATGAACGCGCGGCTGATCGAAACGGTGAGCCGCGTGCGCGAAAGCAGCGGCAGCGTCGCCAATGCGTCTACCGAGATTGCCACGGGCAATACCGACCTTAGCCAGCGCACGGAGGAACAGGCGGCATCGCTCGAGCAAACGGCGGCGAGCATGGAGGAACTGACGTCGACGGTCAAGCAGAACACTGAGAGTGCGCAGCAGGCAAGCGTGCTGGCGTCGAATGCGTCGGACGTCGCACGGCGCGGCAGCGAGGTCGTGAGCCAGGTGGTCGACACAATGCACGGCATCAGCACGAGTTCGACGAAGATCGCGGAAATCACGGGGATGATTGAAGGCATCGCGTTCCAGACCAATATCCTGGCGCTGAATGCGGCCGTGGAAGCGGCGCGGGCAGGCGAACAGGGACGCGGTTTTGCTGTGGTGGCGAGTGAGGTGCGCAGCCTGGCGCAACGGTCATCGAACGCGGCCAAGGAGATCAAGGAATTGATCGCCAACTCGGTGCAGCAGGTTCGGAGCGGCTCGGTGCTTGCGGGACGGGCTGGCGAGACAATGGCGGAAGTCACGCAGGCGGTTGCGCGCGTGACGGACATGATGGAGGAAATCGCGGCGGCGTCGATTGAGCAGCGGCGCGGTATCGAGCAGGTGAATCAGGCGATCACGCAGATGGACGAGGTCACGCAGCAGAACGCGGCGCTGGTGGAGGAAGCTGCTGCGGCGTCGCAATCGTTGCAGGATCAGGGCCGCAGGTTGATGGATGCGGTCGCGTTTTTCCAGATGGAAGACGCGCCCGCGGCTGCCGCGCCGAACGTTCGCGCGCTTGCGAAAGCAGCGCCAAAAAGGGTTCAGGCTGCTCGGTTGCAGGCCGCGGGCAATGAGGGCTGGAGCACGTTTTAACCGGCTTTGAACAGGCCGGAAAAACCGCGCGGGCATCTTTGGACGTCGTGCTGTTTCCTTGCTGACGCGTTCGCCCGTGCGCTAGTAAGTGCCGCGATGCGGTATCGAAAAGTAGGTGGTCAGCATTTCCGCGAGACGCCAGGTGGCGCATGGGCGGCGGCAATGAGCATCGAATCCGGCGTGTTTGAGTGTTTCGATGGGATCGGCCGGCCAGACATTGCTGATCGCGACCAGCAGGCGGCCGCTGATGTCGGCGTCGGGCCGCAGTGCGCTGATAAACGCGTAACCGGACTCGCTGTCGAGCCGCGTGTCCAGTATCAGCGCCTGGGGTTTCCAGTTTTGCATCAGCGAACGCGCCGACTTGAGGTTCTGCGTCTGCATCACCTGTAATCCGGTGAGCCGCAGCAACGCGGCGAGCGATTCGCCAATCAGCTTGTCCTGGTGGGCAATCAGCACCCGGGGCGAGCCAACGGGCATGCGTGCCTGCTTGCGGCTCCAGAGTGCGAAGTGTCTTTCGTCATCGGTGCCTGAACGACTGCTCATGATGTCCTCCTCGTGGTTTTTATGTGAGTGGGCGCAACGCCTGACCGTTGCTGCTCTCGCTGGCTGCAGCGTCAAGTTCGGTAAAGGCGGTGTTACAGAGTCGATGACGCAGTGTCGCGTTTAAGCGTCTGCCGCAAAACCCGGTCGAGGAGGGGCATGGCGCGCGTTTTTCGGGGGGATTGAGGTCCCTCCCACCGATCCCTGCGAAAGGAGGGGTGGCGGGAGGTGCCCTTCCCGGTACCATCGAAGCGTGATTTATGGGAATGGCAATGGAAAACGGTAACTTCAAGACGGTGCTGCTGGTCGAGGACGAGGGGCTCACGCGAAGCGCCATGAAGAGCCTGATCCTTGCCAATGAACCGTTGCTCGATATCGATGAGGCCGACGGCATCGAACAGGCCAAGGAGAAGCTTTCCGGCGGCTCGTACGATCTCGTCTTTCTCGACTATCAATTACGGGGGAACTCCACGGGCCTCGATTTGCTGAACTGGATCGGGGAGCAGGAGCGCGAGGTACAGACCATCATGCTGTCCGCGCAAGACGACCGCGATACGGTGCTGGAATGCATCAGGAGCGGCGCATGCGGATTTATATCGAAGGCGAGCGAGCAGGGCGCGGGCGTGTTTCGCGAGGCCCTCAAGACCATTTTGAGCGGCCGGGTGTACTTGCCTAACAGCGTGCTTGGAAAAGGCGGCCACAGCCCCAAGCCGGTATCGACACATTCGGGCGTGACGGTCGAGTCGTTGAATTTACCGCCGCGCCTGACGGAAACGCTGCGTTACTTGCTGCAGGGTTTGTCGAACAAGGCGATCGCCAGAAAGATGAACATCAGCGAAAACACCGCGAAGGAGTATTCCAGCGATCTCCTCGCGCGGTTTCACGTGACGCGGCGAACGTTTCTGATCGTTGAAATGGCGCGCCGGGGTATTGAGATGCCGATGGGAGCCGCGGCGGCAACGGCGCGGTAGCAGTCAGCCGGGTTAGGCCTGAGAGACCAACACAAAAATGAAGGGCAGGGCATATCGCCCGCCCTTTAGTCAAAACAAATCAAACTGAAGCGACGCTCGCGCGACGCTGCCCTTGCCGTTCAACACCGCAGCGCCGTTTCAGCAAACGACCGCCCCGATATCAGCGACGCAATCTGCCTGCGCAGTTCGGCGGGACTGACCGGTTTGCTGAGCACGTCGTGATCGCATGCAAGCGGCACGATCGTCGCCGCGGGTTCGCCCGTCACCACCAGGAACGGACAACGCCGGCCAAGCGTCACCGCGCCGAGCTTCGCGACTTCGCGGGCGGTTTTTTCATCGCGCAAACGGAAGTCCGTGATGATCAGGTCCGGGTATCGTTCAATCGATCCCAATATCTGCTCGAATTCCTCGAAGCTGCTGGCGGAGTCGAACAGCACGCCCCACTGCACGAGCAGCGCTTCGGTCGATGCTCGCACGAGGCTGTCATCCTCGACCAGCACCACATACAGGCCTTCGAGCGGCACTTCGAGATAATCCGCGGTGTCGCCGCGCGCGCGCGGAGCAGTGTCGCCAAGTGGCGACCCACAGATCGGCATTTCCAGCGAGAACCGCGAGCCGCGGCCTTCCGTCGATTTCAGCTCGATCCGGTGCTCCTCCAGCATGGAGACCACCGCGTTCACAATCGACAGTCCGAGCCCCAGGCCGCGATCATTGTCCTGTTCCGCGTTGCCGACCTGGAAGAACGGCTGGAAGATCGCGTCCCAATGTTCGGAGGCAATGCCAATGCCGTTATCGACCACGTCGATGCGCGTGCGCGTCGCCGAACGCACCACGCCCACAATGACCACGGGCAAGATGTTCTTGCTGGCATCGGCGTAACGAATCCCGTTCGATACCAGATTCGCGATCGCGCGGCCTAGCCAGTGCGCGTCGCTGCGAACGTAGACAGGCGTGCGGGGCATGCGCAGGCGCAGCTCCACGCCGTGCATGGCGGCAAGCGGGCGCAACTGCTCGGCGACTTCGGACACGGCGAGCGTCAGGTCGAATACGTGATAGCGCGGGACCACGCGGCCCGATTCGAGCCTCGACAGGTCCAGCACGGCGTTCAAAAAGCGCGCGAGGATCACGGACGAGCGACCCGATTCATCGATAAGCCGCGCGGCTTCGGTCACGTCGTCATGACGCAGCGCTTCGGCGGCGGCCTGCAGGAACAGGTTGAGTGCGTGCATGGGCTGCCGCAGGTCGTGCGTGGCGGCGGCGAGGAAATTGGACTTTTCCCGGCTGGCCGTTTCCGCCGCCAACGTTTGCTGCTCCTTGAGGGAGATCAGCGCGCGGGTTTTCGTGTC
The DNA here is from genome assembly GCF_051615025.1 of Caballeronia sp. DA-9. Classification (NCBI taxonomy): domain Bacteria; kingdom Pseudomonadati; phylum Pseudomonadota; class Betaproteobacteria; order Burkholderiales; family Burkholderiaceae; genus Caballeronia; species Caballeronia sp. DA-9. Next base: position 431,734 of record NZ_CP195132.1, read on the forward strand.
CTGATCTTTCTTCGACGCCAGCAAATCCAGGTTCTTGCGCTCAAGCTGAACGTTGGCGGTGAGGAGCTCGTTGTTGAGCACGCCGAGTGCGCGTTCGGCCGCGAACCGTTCCCGCGATACGCGCTCCGCATGAACACACACGCCATGCCCGATCACGACCACGTTAAACAGATAGAACATGCCCATGTAGAAGTCTTCGGGCGAGAGAATGCGAATGGTGAGCTGAAGCAGGACGATGCTTGAAAACGTGACCACGGCGGCGCTCAGGGCCACCATCGACTTCAGATAAAAGAAACCGAACTGGAAGAAAAAGACCAGATAAAGGCCGACGAAATACCATGTGTAGTTGAAGGGCCGGGGCGATATGGCGACCAGCAGGAGCAGCAGCAGATTGCAACCGTAAACGCCCATGAGAATCACCCGCTGGGATGCGGCATGGGTTGCAAACGAGCCCCTGAGGGCGAGGCTCATCACGAATACAAGCCACACAATGCCCGCTACCCGCAATGCCATGATCTCCATGAATACGGGCTCGAGCGCGGTGCTCACGCGGCCGAAATTGAAGTCGTACCAAAGAAAGCAGATCCATACGGTCAACGCAAGCAGCGCCGACGCACGCCGGAATGCGCAAAAGCGGCGGCTGTGGTCCTCGAGGAACTGTGCTTCCAGTGATGCGTCGGGGAATGCCTTGGGAACCGACAGATTGCGGATGAGGCTCAGGCCTGCGTCGCGTGCGGATGCCGAAACGAGTTGTGACGGCGTTGGCGTGGCGATTTCGGCGGTGCGCTCCGGTACGTCCATGATTCGCTCACTCATTAAAAACGTGACCGGCTACTTTAGCGGAGCACGCGTCCTATGAAAACCTCGTAATGCAGGGACTTTTTAGCGTTCGGCCGATGACGGCTTCGTGTCATTGATTCAATGACGCAAAGGCTATCGTCATTCAAACTCCTTCGCATGAAGATTTATTCCCTGCGATTGCCGCTTTTATCGTGTTTATCGCGCGCGGCACGTAGTGGTCAGGTCCAGGCTGATCCATATAGGACGAAAAACATGGCGCATGTTTTCATTACCGCCCCTAGGGGGCCGCTGGCAGCTTGCAAGCGGGTTGTCGGAATTTGTCTGCTGAATTGAAAATTCAGGCTAGATCGGTTCGGAAATCTCGATCAAATTCAAATCGGGATCGCGAATATAAACCGAGCGAATTTTCTGCGTCGCGCCAGTCCGCTCGACCGGGCCTTCAATAATCGGCCAGTTGCATTGCTTCAAATGCGCAATCACATTGTCCAGAGGAATAGCCGCGATAAAACACAAATCGAGCGCGCCAGAAACCGGCAAATGCGCCTTGGGCTCGAACTCCTTGCCGCGCACATGCAAGTTGATTTTCTGATTGCCGAATTGAAATGCGCTGCGCCCTTCGCCGAAGGTTTCGAATTTCATTCCGAGGACGCTGGTGTAGAAGTGACGGGTCGCCGCTTCGTCAATGCAGGTAAGAACCAGATGATCCATGTGATCGATGATTGCCATAACAAACTCCCTTGCATGCAAATGTCTGTGGTCGGGCGGGCGGCTGAACGGGGTTCATGGCAAAGTCTGGGCATAACGCTTCACATACTCATTGCTGCCCGATACAGGAGTCTTGCCGATGTCCGATTTCGTCCTCGATAATCCGTTTCTCGAATACCTCGATGCTCGCCACGTTGCCTGGGAAGACGGCTATGCCGAGTTTCGCATGCCGATCCAGGCCAAGCATCTGAACCGGCGCGGCGTGCTGCAAGGCGGAGCCGTGGCAACGCTGCTCGATGCCGCCTGCGGTTATGCCGGCGTGTATGCACCCGAAGGCGAGCCGGCGATTCACGGCTTTACATTATCGCTGACGGTCAATTATCTGGACACGGGGCTCGGCGAAAGCGTGACGGCGAAGGGTTTCATAGAAAGACGGGGCCGCAGCATTTACTTCGCGCGCGGCGAAGCGTGGGTGGACGACAAGATCCTGATCGCGAGCGCGCAGGGAACGTTCAAGTATTCTGGACTCAAGAAAGGCTGACGAAGCGCCGGTCTTTCGACGCTCCGTTCCCTGTCAGCAGATTGTCAACGCCTCATGCAGCCGGCTTCAGCACGACCTTGGTCCAGCCGTCGTCGCGGGCATCGAAATGCTTGTAGCCTTCGGGCGCTTTGTCGAGCGGCAATTCGTGCGAGATGATCAGCGACGGTTTTGCCTTATCGGCGGCGATCAGGTCGCGCAGCTTGCGGTTGTACGCCTTGACGTTGGCCTGCCCCGTTGCTATGTGCTGGCCTTTCATCCACATCGAACCGAAGTCGAACGCGAGTTGCCCCTTTTTCATGAGTTCGTCGGGCGATTGCGGATCCTCCGCTATGAATACGCCCACTACGCCGATGCCACCCGTCGCGCGTACCGATTTCACCAGATTGTTCATCGTCAGGTTCGGGACTTCGTGGCCCTTGCAACTGCATTGGTAGCCCACGCATTCGCAGCCGCGGTCGGCGCCTTCGCCACCGGTCATTTCCAGGATCTGGTCGACGGCGGAACCGTCGCTGTCATCGATGGGAATCGCGCCGATTTTTTCCGCCAGCTTCAGCCGGTCGGGATGCGAGTCGACGACCATCACCTTGCTCGCGCCCTTGATGTTGGCTGACATTGCGGCCATCAGGCCTACCGGACCCGCGCCGTAGATCACCACGCTGTCGCCGGCTTCCACGCCGGCGAGCACGGTTGCGTGATAACCCGTGGGAAAAATGTCCGACAGCATCACGTAATCGTTTTCCTTCTCTTCGGCATCTGGCGGCAACAACAGGCAATTGAAATCGCCGAACGGTACGCGCAGGTATTCGGCCTGTCCGCCTTCATACGGTCCCATGCCCGCGAAACCATATGCCGCGCCCGCCATGCCGGGGTTCGCCGTGAGGCAGAAACCCGTCAAGCCCTTCTCGCAGTTCTTGCAGAATCCACAGCCGATATTGAACGGCAAACACACGCGATCGCCTTTCTTGATGCGCTCCACGCCCGAGCCGACTTCCACGACCACGCCCAGGTTCTCGTGGCCAAAGATGCGGTTCGTTTCCATGTTGGTACGGCCTTCGTACATATGCAGGTCGGAGCCGCAAATGTTGGTCGTCGTGATCTTGACGAGCACGTCTGTTGGGCGTTCGATCTTTGCGTCCGGCATTTCCTTCACTGTCACCTTGCGGGGACCTTCGTACACGAGTGCTTTCATGAGTGCTCCTTGATATGAGGGGTCCGCCGACTGGCGGCGCAATGCTTCTTCAGCAGTAGGCATACCTGCCATGAACGCGAAAGCTGTCCGGTAACGATGACTGGCGCACGCTCAAGCCGCGCAGATTTTGCGAAGTTTGCGGGCGGATGACAGCGTTGCGCGCATGGCGGCATTCGCACTTGTGTCGCCTGGGTCCTAGCACCATGACGCGATTGTTCTAGGAGCCGGGTTTATGGTCGCATCTACTCGATAAAACCGATCCAGCTCGCATAGCCTGCCGGTTCGCCAATCCTTTTCCGGGAGTCATCGAATGTCGAGAACGTTGGAAGCGCCGCCTCCTGAAGTCGATCTGAAAACGTTGCGCCGGGTGATCCTCGCGGCGTCGATTGGCAACTTTGTCGAGTGGTTCGACTTCGCCGCGTATGGCTTTCTCGCGACCATCCTCACGCGCGAGTTTTTCCCGAGCGGAGATCCGGCGGTCGGGCTGCTCAAGACCTTCGCCGTGTTTGCCGTGGCGTTTGCATTCAGGCCGCTGGGCGGGATCGTGTTCGGCGTGATCGGCGACCGGATCGGACGCAAGCGCACGCTCGCGTTGACCATCTTGATGATGGCCGGCGCGACCACATTGATCGGTTTATTGCCGACGTATGCCGCGATCGGCGCCTTTGCACCGCTGCTCCTGACGATCATCCGCTGCGTGCAGGGCTTTTCCGCTGGCGGCGAATATGCGGGCGCGTGCGCCTACGTGATGGAACACGCGCCGCAACACAAGCGCGCGCGTTATGGCAGTTTCGTGCCGGTATCGACGTTTTCGTCATTTGCGGTCGCCGCGGTCGTGGCCTATGCGCTCGATGCCTCGCTTTCCGCCGACGCCATGAGCGCCTGGGGCTGGCGCGTGCCATTCCTCGCGGCCGCGCCGATCGGCCTGATCGGGCTGTATCTGCGGATGAATCTCAACGAAACGCCGGCGTTTCGCGCGCTCGAAGGCGAACACGCCGTCGCGCATGCGCCGCTACGCGATACGCTGCGCACGCAGGCCGCGGGCATCCTGAAGCTGGGCGCATTTATCTCCGTGACGGCGCTGTCGTTCTACATGTTCACCACGTACTTTGCGACGTATCTGCAAGTCGCCGGCCATCTGAATCGCGCGACCTCGCTGCTGATTACCGTGATCGCATTGTTTTTTGCCGCGGCGCTGTGCCCGCTCGCGGGCTTGTATTCGGACTTCGCAGGACGCCGGAAAACGGTGCTGACAACGTGCGTTATCCTGATCGCGACTGTGTATCCGTCGTTTTCGCTTGGCAGTTCGGGGCAGTTTTTGCCGTCGGTGCTGGGCGTGGGCATGCTGGCAGTCGGCGCAGTGTTGTCAGGCGTGGTGACCGCACCTTTGTTGTCCGAAATATTTCCAACACGCACGCGCTACACCGCTTCTGCCATTACCTACAACCTCGCTTACACCATTTTCGGCGGCACCGCGCCGCTCGTGGCGACCTGGCTCATCACGACGACTGGCAACAACATGTCGCCGGCGCTGTATCTGATCGTGATCTCGGTGATGGGCCTGATTGGCGGAATGATGCTGCCGGAGACATCGAAGGTATCGTTGCACGGCGCGCAACCCGCCGCATCCGATGCAAGTCCTGCAACCCTCAAAGCCGTTGCATAGAAAGCGGGCGGCTATTGCTGGACATGCCCGGCCGCCGCGATCACGCGATGCACGAAGCGCAGTTTTTCCACCACGGGCGGAGCAAGCGCGAACGGGTAGGCGTCGGGCATGCCCAGGCTGCGGTTCAGACTGTTCAACGCGTAGGTGAGTGGAAACCACTGGTGCATCAGGTTATCGAACGTGGCTTCGCCGTTGGCCGGCTGTGCAACGAGCGTGGGATCGAGCGCGTTCAGCGGCGCGAGCGCCACGCCGCAGGCGCGGGCGGTATCGATGGTATCGAAGATGTGCAGGTAGTGCGCCCACGTCTCCGCCCAGTCCTCCCAGGCATGCGTGGTCGCGTAGCCGCTCACGAACGACTTGTTCCAGTCCGATGGCGGACCTTCCTTGTAGTGCCGCGCGAGCGCTTCGCTGTAGCTCGCGCGTTCGTCGCCGAAAAGATCACGGAAGCTTGAAATCCACGGCGTATCCGCGATCAACTGATCGAAATAATAATGGCCGATCTCGTGCCGGAAATGCCCGAGCAAGGTCCTGTAGGGTTCGCCCATGGCGAGGCGCGCGCGTTCGCGCTGGGCATCGTCGGCTTCGGCTATGTTCATCGTGATCAGGCCATTGTCGTGGCCCGTCAGCACGCGCTTGCCGCGGCCGTCCTCCATGAATTCGAACTGCAGCCCGGTCTTTGGATTGTCCTGCCGCGAATCCACGCGAAGCCCGAGCGCGCCAAGCGTGTAGAGCAGGCGCCGCTTTGCCGCTTCAAGGCGAAACCAGTAATAGCGCCGGTTCGGCACGCCAAGGTTCGGAATGGTGTGCGTGAGACGGCACGCGTGGCAAAGAGGATCGCCGGAATCGGCCGGCACCATCCAGTTGCACACTTTCTCTACCGCATAGTTGTGGCACGGCTTGTAGAGGCCCGCATTGTCCCGCTCGGGATGGCGGCTGCGCCAAAGGCCGTTGCCGGCGTCTTCGAACGCGCTGATCTCGGCGAGTTCGGGAATGAAGCCGAGCAAGGACTCGCAGCGTTCGCAGCGGAAGTTCTCGAAGAACACCAACTGATTGCAGTGGTTGCAATGGAAAGTTTTCATGAGCCCGGAGTTAGAAGCGCGCGCGAGAAACGGGTGATACGGGTTCCAGTACAGCCGGAAAGCGCGCTGACTAAAGGTGGCTGTTCAGCGTTTCAGCGATTTGCAACGCGAGCATACGCCTGATTGCGCAGCAACCTGCATGCCGCTAGTTCAGGCGCGCGGTGAGATACGCGGTCACGGCGATCTTGTATTCATCGACGAGAAGACGGCGCTCCCGTGGCTTCGCGGCCACGTAGAGCCCAGGCAGCCCTTTCACGATTTGCAGCAGCACGTGCGCGATGCGCAGCGCGTCGGCGGCCGTCAGGCTTTCCCGGCGATCCACGAACAATTCAGCGAAGCGTTGCCGCAGGCGGCTGCGATCGTCTTCGCTGCGTTTGGTGGGCGTGGACGCAGCCGATAACGCCAGGTACGCCGGATGATCGCCAATAAACCCCGCGATCAGGTCGACCAGCCGTTCCGAAAGTTCGGCTGTGCTGGCGGTGCGCGCGTGTTCGGCGAGCGCGCTCCAGCGTTCGTCCATGAGCGCGCCGTATTCGGTGCGCAGCGCAATGGCGAGCGCGTCCTTGTTCGGGAAATATTGGTAGACCGCGCCAATCGATGCACCCGCGCGCGCCGCGATTTCTGTCATGGTGGCGGCTTCGAGGCCGCGTTCGGCAATGACCGCGCCCGCGGCCGCGAGCACGTCTTGCATGCGCTTTTCGGCGCGTTCTTGCTGGGGAATGCGTCGCATGGTCGAACGTCTGTGTCAGGGAACGCTCAGGTTACACGCAAGTTACTCGCGAGTTACACGCAAGTGCGCGGCTCAGTCGGCCGGCGCCTTGACGCTGCTTGCCTGTGCCGGGGGCATGGAGCCTGAGGCCGGCGTCACTTCCCATCCTCCGCCGAGCGCGAGGAACAAATTGACCTGATCGATGGCAACTTGTCCCTCGGCCGCCGATAACTGCGCATTGGTCGATGTCAGCACGCGCGTTGCATCCAGATCCGCAATAAACGATTCGCGGCCGGCCAGGAAGAACCGGTGCGTCTGGTCGGCGGATTCGGCGGCGGATTTCTGCGCGGCGCGCAAGGCGTCGGCGCGGGCGTAGTCGGCGGAATAAGCCGCCAGACTCGACTGCGTCTCGCGCAGCGCCTTGAGCACGACGCCATCGAATTGGGCGAGCGCTGCGTCGGCGCCATATTGCGCCTCGTGAATCCGGCCGCGTGCACCATTCACCGGGAAGGTCCAGCTGATGAGCGGCCCGAAGCCCCATCGCGCGGTGGGCTGCGTGCCGAGGTCTTCCAGCACGCCGGTCAGTCCGGCCGACGCGCCAATGCTCACCGTGGGATACAGCGCGCCCGTCGCCACGCCAATGCGCGCCGTCGACGCCGCCAGCCTGCGCTCGGCCTGCCGCACGTCGGGACGGCGGCGCAGCAGCGCAGCGCCGTCGCCAACGGGCAGCGGCTGGGCGATCGTTGGCGTCTTGTTGCACGCGAACACGGCTTTGGGTAAATCTTCGGGCGAGCGTGCGAGCAGCGCCGCGAGTTGATACTGCGCGATCTTGCGGCGCGCGGTGTACACGGGGATATTCGCGCTGAGCGTGGCGACCTGCGTCTGGCCAGCGGTCACATCCGGCGCGTTGCCGCGTCCCGCCTGCTGCAACCTGCGCGAAACCGATACCCGCTGCCGCTGCAACGCCAGCGATCGCTGCGCGATCACGAGTTCTTCCGCGGCCGAGCAGTTCTGCACATAGGCGCGCACCACGTCGGCCACGACTGTGATCCGCGCGAGATCGGCGGCGGCCTGGGTTGCGTCGCTATCGGCTGCTGCTGCTTCCACCCCTCGGCGCAGCGTGCCGAAAAGATCGAGTTCGTACGAAATGTTGATGCCGATATCGCCTTCGTTCGCGACCGGAACCTTTTCGAAGAGCAGGTACTGTTCGGCGGATTCCTGCGCGCGCTTGAACGCCGCCGACGTGCCGCCGGAAAAGCCGCCCTGCGCTTGCGCAACGCTCAGCGCCGCGCGCGAGCGCCCGAGGTTCGCTGCCGCCACGCGCAAATCCGTATTCGACGCCATGGCTTGCTGCACGAGGTCATCGAGGACGGGGTCATCGTAGAGACGCCACCAGTGCGCGGGCACGTCTGCCGTTGTTACCGTCGGCTGGCCTTGCGCTCCGTCGAGCGGCGCGTTCGCATACGGCGCGTTGACGGCGGCGGTTTTGGGCACTGAATAATCGGGGCCGACCGTAAAACACGCCGCGAGCGCGAGCACGAACGGCGTCAGGGCGAGGGCGCGCGTCATCTTCATTTGCTTGCCGTCGGGACAGAAGCTGCTGCGCCCGTGGTAACGGGAACCACGCCGCTGGCGGTCGAAGGCGCGGACGCAGCCGAAGCCGATGAAGCGCCACGAGCCGCCACAGGCGCACCACGCCCCGGCGACAGGTCGCGCACCGATACCGTCGCCGTACGTCCCGCGATCATGCGGAAATCCGCCGGCACGTCATCCAGCGCGATGCGCACGGGAATGCGTTGCGCAAGCCGCACCCAACTGAACGCCGGATTCACGTTCGGAAGCAGGTTCGACCCCTGCACGCGATCGCGATCCTCGATCCCCGCCACGATGCTCTGCACATGCCCGCGCAAAATGGCGGGCTCGCCCATCACCTTGATATCCACCGGCTGGCCAATGTCGATACCGCGCAGCTTCGTCTCCTCGAAGTATCCATCCACGCGGAACGAATGCAGATCCACCACCGAGAGCACCGAGCGTCCCGCCGTCACGAATTCGCCGGTACGCGGCGCGCGGTCGTTGAGATAACCGTCGACGGGACTCACGATCGTGGTGCGCTGCAGATTGAGGCGGGCAGTATCGATAGCGACTTCCGCGTCCGCCAGCGCCGCTTCGGCTTGCTGTACGCGCGAACGGCTTTCCTCCGTGATTTCGCGCGCGACGAGGTCGCCGAGCGTGCGGTTGCGCGCGTCTTCGCGGCGCGCCTGATCGAGCGTCGCGCGGCGCTGCAATGCGGTCGCCTGCGCCTGGCGCAAGGTCAGCGCGTAACGCGCCTGATCGATGACAAACAGCACCTGGCCCGCTTTCACCGGCTGGTTATCGACCACTTTCACGTCCACGATCAGGCCGCCCACGTCCGGCGCCACCTGCACGACGTCGGCGCGCACGTGGCCGTCGCGCGTCCACGGCGCGAACATGTAATACGCCACGAGCCGCCACAGCACGAACGCGGCGATTGCCACGACGACGAGCGTAAAGAGGATCTGTCCAATGGAGAACCAGGTTTTTTTCACGGTAATAGCCGATGCGAAACAATGACGACGACGCCGAGCACGATCACATAGATCGCGAGGTCGAAGATGGAACGATGCCAGACGAAACGGTACAGGCCCACGCGCGCGAATACGCGTGTGAGCACGAGGCACAGCAGGTACGAGACCAGCATCAGGATCAGCACGGCCGGCAGGAAAACGCCGTAGATATCGATTTCGCCGATCATCGCGGGATGCTTCGTGAGGAGATAGATAAACGGCGCGTCATGCGGGCTCCGGTTCGGGCGGCAACGCGGACGCGACCGTGTCCGGAAACAGCGAAAGACGCATCCCGACGAGCGCATGCAACGCGTCGCGGACCTGACGCCCCGGCGGCGAAACCTGGCCCGGCTGACCTTGCGCGGCGTCGGCTTCCGCCTGCACCGCGCCGCCACGGCGCGTGATGCGGGTCAGCGCGGTATCGATTGCCACTTCCAGGCTTGCCGGCACGGGCTGCCGCGATCCTCGCTCGACGTTCTGCTGGAAATAAGCGCGCACGCCTTCGAGCACGCCGTCCACCGACGCCAGTTCCGCCTCGCTCAGCCTGCGCCGCAAGCGCCGCAGATCGAGCGCGTTGAACGCAATGCGCAGATCGCGAAAACTTTCGATGGACGGATGGCGGCGGTCATCGGTGGCGGCGAGGCGCGGGACGATCTGCATCATGCGGTCGATCATGCGGGCGGTCAGGTTCTTCTGGTCATCGACGGGACGCGTCGACGCGCTCAGCACCACGTCGCGCCAGCTCGAGCGGATCAGGCGCGACGCCGCCAGTTCCGCGCCGAACGGCCGCGTCACGCGCGTCCAGACGAACGCGAACAGCAGCCCGGCCGGACCCGCGAGGTTGCTGTTCATGAAGGTCAGGAAATTGGCGTCGTAGGTGCCCTGAATGCTGATGAATGTGGCCGTGTTCACAGCCGTCAGCATGGTCGCGAGGTTGAACTGCGGCCGCGGGATCAACGTCCCGATCAGGATGAACGGCACCGCGAACATGATCACGAGCATGGGGAAGTCGTGCACGGTCGGCAGGATCACGAAGAGATACAGCGCCGCGAGCACGACGGCAAGACACGTGTAGATGAAGAACGCGAACACTTGCGGCGCGGGTTCGTCGAGCGCGGCGAAAAAGCAGCACGCAACGGCGGCGAGCGTCACCGCGCCCGCGCCGTCGTTCCAGCCCGACGCAATCCAGATGCTCATTGAAACGAAAATGGCAAGCATGGCGGAGCCGGCCGAGAACAGCAACATGCCGCGATCGAAGTATTGCTGCGTGCCGCCGAGCCGCCAGTGACGGTAACGCGGCCGCCACGATCCTTGCTCATTGGCGATGATCACGCGCAGCGAGCGGCAGTCCTGCCACACATCGACAAGCTGTTTCAGCCGCCACAGCGTGTTCGACAGCAGCGCGCCATCCCACGTGCGCAGGCTGTCCGCATTGGGTTGCATGCCGGCAATGCGGGCGCGCAGGGCGTCCGCGTGCGCGTCGGCGAGGGCCGAGTCCGCGCCGGTTTCGACCGGTTCATCGAACCACTTGACGATATCGTCAAGCAGCGGCTTCAGGCCTTCCGGCGGCGTTTTCTGGCCGCCGAACAACGCCGCGAGCGGGTCGCCGATTGCCGACATGATCGGCAGCAGCAACTGCATCCGGCCGCGCAGCGCCTGCGCGCGGGCCAGCACGTCGGGCCGCGTGTGGTCGTAAGCAAGCTGGCTCAGCAAGAATTCGAGCTGGTTGACCGTGGATGCAAGCCGCTGCCGGCATGCCGAAATGGCTTGACCCGAAAGCCTGCCCGAGAGCGTTTCCTTCGCGTAGAACGCGGCGTCGCGGAACCAGGCGTCAGTGCGTTCGATCAACGCGGGTGCGAGGCGACTCGGGAACAATGCGCTGCCGACCACGCTCGCGCACACAATGCCAAGCACGATTTCCTCGGTCCGCGACACGGCAAGATCGAAGATACCGGCCGGATTCATCACGGACGGCAGCGCGATCAGCGGCATGGTGTAGCCCGCCAGCATGAAAACGTAGCTGCGCGCGGTGCGGTCGGAGATGGCGAGAAACAGCAGCGTGCCGGTCCAGATTGCAACAACGGCGCTGAATATGTAGGGCGACTCCACGAACGGCGGCACGAACAGCACGGCGGCGGACGCGCCGATCATGGTGCCGAGCGCCCGATACAGTGCCTTTGAACGCGTTGCGCCCACGAACGGATTCGACACAATATAGACCGTCGCCATTGCCCAGTAAGGACGCGGCAATTCCAGCTTGAGGCCTATATACAGCGCCAGCATGGAGGCAATAAAGGTCTTGACCGAAAACAGCCAGTCACGCGAAGTGGGGTACGTCATGATGCGCTAGACGCCTTCTTCCTTATCGGTGCTGGCCGGATCGGGTGCCGACGGTGCCCGGACTGCCGCCTGCGACGCGGACACCGCCGCGCCCAGTTTAAACGCAGCGAATACCCGCAGGGTGGCTTCCAGATCTTCCCGGCTGACGTTTTCCAGCACGCCGGCGCGCAGGCCGATCAGTTCCTTTTCGATCGTTGCCGTGACGCTGCGGCCTTCGTCGGTCAGGGAAATGATCTTGGCGCGCCGGTCGTCGGGGTCTTCGTCTCGGCGTACGAGGTTCGCCGCGCATAGTTGATCGAGCAGACGCACGAGCGATGGTCCTTCTATGCCCGTCATTTCCGCCAGCACGACCTGCCGCACCGGCGCGTCGAGCCGCGCTGCAATGAGCAGCGGCGTTGCGCAGGCTTCGGAGACGTTATAGGCGGCGATCACGCTGTGGCTGGTTCGCCGCCACTGACGCGAAGCGATCACGAGCGCGCTGCTCACGGATTGTCGGAGGACGTCGATTGTCGGCATGGCGCGCATTGTATTTCGACGACAATTCGTTAGCAAGCTATTGAATCATGATTTTTGAGACTTGTGAGCACAGCGGTGGTCTGGAATTAAACGCTCGAGCGTTTTCGAAGCAGAAGGTCGCTCAGAACGGTGAATGCCATTGTTGGAAGTTCATCGAGTTTTCGCACGACAATGTTATGCGCATAAAACTTTTCTACGGCGTCATCCAGCAAGCCGATGCCCATGAGTTCGACGCCCGACGCCGCAATTTCTTCGATACGCGCCCGCAAGTCAGTCCGCAAGATGACTGGATGGCCATCACCAGTGGCGGGATAACCGTCGGATAGAACCATCAGAATGCGGCGATTGGCGCGTTGCGCGAGGAGCCGGCTGGCCGCCCAGACCAGCGCTTCGCCGTCGGGATTCTCGTGACCGCACTCGATCTCGCTCAAACCCACGGCATTGTTGGACCCAAAGCGCTTGTAGACCTGCAGGTGGAGTCGTTCCAGCTTGCGGTTGTATCGGCGCAAGTCAGCGCCATCGGCGAGCATTTGCTCATAAAGCGCGCGCATCTCCGGCGATTCAACCGAGCTATATCCGAGCACTTCGCATTTGAAGGACAACTGTATCAGCGCATCGCACAGCGCCGCCGCGCACAGGCGAGCCAGGTCCATTTTCTTACCGGCCATCGAACCGCTGCGATCGATCAGCACGGTCACGGCAGCGTCACGGCCCTCGGTTGTGCGTTTGACGCGAAACGGCGTTCGATACCCCGGCGACACTACGAGCTTCACCAGCGCCGGCCGGTCGATCTCGCCGCGCTCCTGATCCCGTTTCCAGTGCGTTTGTTCGTCGGCCTTGAGCGCGCGCTCCAGACGCGCGGTCAGCGGCGCTGTTTCCGCGCGCGCGAGCGCGCAAAGGTTTCGCCACGCGGCGGGATCGCCTCGGCCCGTCAGGTCCGTGACGATATCGAATGCGGTCGTCAGTGGGATCGAGAGGCGCGGGCGGCCGTCGACCATGTCGAACGAAATAGCCGCGGCGGGTGATCGGGCTTCGGACGGCTGGGCGGTGGCATCGGAGGGTGTTTGGGACGCAAGGGCTGCATCGGCCGTCGCTGCGTCCTGCGTTTCCTGTGCGTTTTCCAATACAGCGTCCTGATCGCCGTGCACGCGTTCAGCGTCGAGGGTCTCGTCGGCGTCGGCGGTGAACATCATGGTATTGACGCCGCCCGCGCCGAGGGACCTTATTCGCTTGACCAGCGCCTGCGCATTTTCGATGCTTTCGCGCGTCGACCGGCTGGCGCGCGCACGGTTCAATGCGTCGCTCACGGCGCCAAGCGTGGCGTCGAGCACGGGCGAGCGCTCCGTGGCAGCGGGCGTTTCGCCCCACAGCGCGCCTTCGATCAACCAGATCAGCTTGTCGCGCCAAGGCAACGTGGGCCATCGAGCGTGCGTGGCGCGCGCTTTTTGCTTTCGCAGCGTGTCTATGTATCCGCGCGCGCCGGGATAGTCGTTGAACAAACGCTCGCATACACGCCGGTCCTCAATGACTTGCGCGAGTTGCCGGGCCGGACCCGGCGGCAGGGCGTCGAGCTGATCGATAGCGGAAAACTTCCAGCGCGCCGCCAGCAGGTCGAGTTGGCCGGTCAGGGCGTCCGCGTTTAAGGAATCAGGAACCGCTGATTCGGGCAGCACGATCCGGTCACGTTCAACGCGCGGACCGCTGGCATCGAACGAGACGGTCACGCCGTAGCGCCCCGTCAGGACGCGCGCAAGCCGGCTTAGTGTGTCAGGTGCGAGTTGGGAGAGTGGGGAGGCGCTCACGAGAGCCGCTCATTCATCGAACGCGATGTGATGCCGGATGATGCTGCGAATCAGCGCGGCGTCCTCCGCGCTCACTTTCGCGTAGATGGCCGGCCCGGCGGCGCGTTCCGGATCGCCGGAACGCAACATCAATTCAGCCCAGTCGAGCAGGCGCCGCGTGGAAAACGCGCTCGCCAGATCGTCGCGCGCGAACGCCGCGCGGCAGTCAGCGGCGATCGCCGCAAGCGTATTTGCCATTGGCTGCGTGATCCGCGCGCCGAACGTGCGCATCAGCACCTCGGCTTCCTCCTGCGGCGACAAATAATCCATCAGATACACGCGCCAGCGGTCGAGGAAGGCTTCGTTCATCAGGTTCGCGCCCTGATACAGATGCCGGTAGACGCTCATCGCGCCTACCGCATTCGCGGTGGCGAACAGCCGGAACGACGGATGCGGCGCGACCCGTTCGTTGCCTTTTTCCTTGAGCAGCAAGTGTCCGTGTGGTTCGAGGACCGCGGTCAGCACGGCGAGAATCGATGGTTCGGCGAAATCGATTTCATCGACTACGAGCCACAGGCCTTCTCGCATGGCCGCGGGCAGCACGCCGTCCACCCAGAGCGTTTCTCCGCCTTTTACGGTCCAGAACCCGACGAAATCGCCGATGGTCGTCTGCCCGTTCATGTTCGCCCGCAGCACGCCATGCTGCGAGCGTGCTGCAACTTGTTCGATCAAGCTGGTTTTTCCCGCACCCGTATGACCGATCAGCATTACGCGCCGGTTTTCCACGATGTCCTGAAGGATGTCGGCAAAACGCTCGGGGAACAAGTAGGCGGGGTTTATTCGCGGCACAAGCGCGCCGGCGTGGCCGAGCGGTATCTCGACCGCGCCGATCACCACGTGGGCGTCGTCTGATTGCGAGGGCGAAACGGGCGGCGTTGCAGCCGATGCAGCGCGCCTGAGATCTTTCAGAAAGCCGTTTCGGCCTTCAACCGCTACGGGTGCTTCCTCGTCGCCGGGACGGAGAAATCCCTCGCGATGCCATTTTTGCAGCTTCGATTTCAAGTTTTCCAGATCGACGACCGTATCGATATTCGCCGGCGCGTCGCCGCGACCATGCTCGATCCGATACATCTGCGGCCTGTCGGAGAGCGTTACGCGCCACCATTCGATGCTCTGCCCAGTCGAACGCTCATAGCGGCCGACATGAGGATCGTCTTGCAGTTGGTGGACGGACGCATTCATGAGGGTGGCGGATGGTTGCGGTGGATGAGGTCGACGCGAGCGCATCTTTGGAACTGTACACGTGCAGGGCTGATCGCGAGGTTTGCTCATCGAGAAATTACTATAGATATCATAGCTATCTCCCTAAAATTTAAGGAATAGATTATTTGCACCTTAGTTGTTAGGAGTTCTCCATAAGCTTATGAAAGCTATACGAAAATTAAGGTTTGAAAGGCGCGACCATTCAAGTAATGGATGAGACTGCAAATAAATTTGACGTGAATTATCAGATAAACATTGTAACTTATTGATTTATAATTGTTTTATATGAAAATGTGAATTAAATTAGAAGTATATGCTCTAACCTATTGAATACAAACAAATATCAATCTTTCGGTCTTTATGACGCGCGACACGACTGCGCGTCCGGGATGGCAAAATAGCGGGTCCACGACCCAGGAGCCGCAATGAGCACCCCGATCCAGCACGATTTTCGCAGCGACACCGTCACACGACCCGGACCGGAGATGCGCGCCGCGATGGCGTCGGCGGAAGTCGGCGACGACGTTTTTCGCGACGATCCCACGGTAACCCGCCTCGAGGAAACGCTCGCCGAGCGCTTCGGCAAGGACGCCGGGGTATTCCTGACGTCGGGTACGCAATCGAATCTGACCGCGCTGATGGCGCATTGCGAACGGGGCGATGAGTTCATTGTGGGCCAGCAGGCGCATGCATATAGATGGGAAGGCGGCGGCGCGGCCGTGCTTGGCAGCATCCATCCGCAACCGCTGAACAACCAGTCCGATGGTTCGCTGGCATTGTCGGAGATCGAGGAAACGATCAAGCCCGACGATTCTCACTTCGCGCGCACGCGCTTGCTGGCGCTGGAAAACACGATTGGCGGCAAGGTTCTGTCGCACGAGTATATGGAGGCGGCGACCGCGCTCGCACGCCGGCACGGGCTCGCAACGCATCTCGATGGCGCGCGCGTTTTCAACGCGGCCACGGCGCTGAAGATGCCGGTCGCGACGCTTGCGCGCCCGTTCGATACGGTGTCGGTGTGTTTATCGAAGGGATTGGGCGCGCCGGTCGGCTCGGTGCTGGTCGGTAGCGCGCCGCTGATCGCGAAGGCGCGGCGTACGCGCAAGATGCTGGGCGGCGGTTTGCGGCAGGTCGGGATCCTCGCCGCAGCCGGTCTTTACGCACTCGAACACAACGTGCAACGGCTCGCCGATGACCACGCGAACGCCAGAACGCTGGCCGAAGGGCTGGCGTCGTTCGGTCAGCTCAAGGTCGCCATGCCGGATACGAACATCGTTTTCGTTGAAGTGGACGGTGCGATTGCCGAGGCGTTTTCAGCGCACCTGGCGGCGCACGGAATCGGCATCACGTCGGCGTATGGGGCGACGAAACAGCGCTGGGTGACCCATCTGGAAGTCGACCGGACGGCGGTCGAAAACGCGTTGAACGCAGCGCGCTCGTTCTTTGCCGGCAGATAGACCGGCTGCGCGCCGCTAAGACGCCTTGATGAAATCGATGAACGCACGCAGCGGCGCGGGCATGTGCGTGCGGCTCTGGTAATACAGAAACGGCCCTGAAAAGTGCTCCCACCAGTCCTCAAGCACAGGCACGAGCGCGCCGCTGTCCAGTTGCGGACGCAAAAATTCATCGAAGGTATGGATCACGCCCAGTCCGGCGGTCGCGGCCGCCACTTCAAGCTCAATCATCGATGCCACCAGCGGACCTTGCGGTGTAAAGCGAACCTGTTCGTCGCCGCGCACGAAATTCCACGCCGCCAGCACGCCGCTCGCGAACCGGTGTCCAATGCACGCATGTTCCAGCAAATCGCGCGGATGCTCGGGGCGCCCGTGCGTATCGAAATAAGCGGGTGAAGCCGCCGCCACGAAATGCTGCGTGCGCGGGCCGATGGGCACGGCGATCATGTCGCGCTCCAGGCGTTCGTCGTAGCGGATACCTGCGTCGAAACCGGCCGCCAGCACGTCGATAAACGTATCGTTCGATACCACTTCCAGCGTGATGCCCGGATGCGCGGCCAGAAAACGCGTGACGATAGGCGGCAGCACATGCATGGCGACAATCGTCGGCACGTTCAGGCGCAATGTCCCGGTCGGGCTGTCCCGGAAGCTGTTCACCGCGTCCAGCGCGCCCGCAATTTCGCCCAGCGCCGGCCCGAGCCGTTCCATCAGCCGCTGGCCTGCTTCGGTCACCGTGACGCTGCGTGTGGTCCGGTTCAGGAGGCGCACGCCCAGGCGCGCTTCCAGCCGGCGGATTGCCTCGCTCAATGCCGACGCGGAAACGCCGCGCAATCGCGCCGCCGCCCGGAAGCTGCGGACTTCGGTGACCGCCATGAAAGCGCTGAGATCGGAGAGATCGGGATCGTTCATTGTGCGTTTTATCGTACAGCCCGTTCTATAAAGGCCGGATTGTCGCACGCCGGATCGGCTTGCATACTCCTCTCACTGCATGACATTCCCTCGCAATCACGCGAGACGCGAACAGGAGAATCGATATGGAACAAAGGCAACTTGGCAAAACAGGTCCACGGGTATCCGCGCTCGGACTTGGCTGCATGGGCATGTCGGGCATGTACGGACCGTCGGAGCGCGGCGAGAGCATTGCCACGATCCACGCCGCGCTCGACGCGGGCATCAATCTCATCGATACGGGCGATTTTTACGGCAGCGGCCATAACGAAGCGCTGATCGGCGAAGCGTTGAAAGGCACGAAACGCGACGCCGCCGTCATCAGCGTCAAGTTCGGCGCGTTGCGCGATCCGGCTGGAGGCTGGGGCGGCTACGATGCCCGGCCCGCCGCCATCAAGAATTTTCTCGCGTATTCGCTGCAGCGCCTGGGAGTGGATTACGTCGATATCTATCGTCCCGCGCGGCTCGATCCGAACGTGCCAATCGAGGAAACCATCGGCGGGATTGCGGATCTGGTGAAGGCCGGTTACGTGCGGCACATCGGCTTGTCGGAAGTCGGCTCGGAGACCATCCGGCGCGCGGCGGCCGTGCATCCGATCGCCGACCTGCAAATCGAATACTCGCTGATTTCGCGGGGTATCGAAGACATCATTCTCGATACATGCCGCGCGCTCGGCATTGGCGTAACGGCGTATGGCGTGTTGTCGCGCGGGCTGATCAGCGGGCATTGGCAAGCGTCGCAGAATCTGGCGGGCAGCGATTTTCGCGCCCATAGCCCGCGGTTCCAGGGCGAAAACGCAGAGCGCAACCTGAAACTTGTCGAAGCCTTGCGGCGAATCGCCGAAGCAAGGAACGTTTCCGTGGCGCAGATTGCGATTGCGTGGGTCGCGGCGCAAGGCCAGGACATCGTGCCGCTGATCGGCGCGCGCCGCCGCGAGCGCTTGACTGAAGCGCTGGGTTCGCTCGGCGTCGCGCTTTCCGCCAATGACCTCGCCGCAATCGAACAGGCCGTGCCGAAAGGCGCAGCGGCCGGCGACCGATACGCGGCCGCGCAAATGGCGCATCTGGACAGCGAGAAGAGCCACGGCTAAGCGGTCCTCATTTGGCGCGTTCCGATTGCAGGTTGGCGCGATCGGATTAGTGCCGCATGCCGCGCGCTCCTAGAATCGGTGAACACTTCAACTCGTTGTTCATCGTCAAAAGGAAGCGCGTCATGTCGTCAGTCTGGCTTATCACCGGCAGTTCCCGTGGCATCGGCCACGCGTTGGCAAACGCGGTACTCGCAGCAGGCCATCGCCTTGTCGCGACCGCGCGCCGCCCCGGCGACCTGCGCGCGCTCGTCGAGCAATACGGCGAGCGCGTGCGCACCGTCGCGCTGGACGTGACCGATCCGGCCTCGGCGCGTGCCGCCGTGCAGGAAGCCGTCAGCGCTTTCGGCCGGCTCGATGTCGTCGTGAACAACGCGGGCTACGGCAACATTGCGTCGATCGAGGAAGGCGACGACGCAGATTTCCGCGCGCAAATGGAAACCAACTTCTACGGCGTCGCCAACGTCACGCGCGCCGCGCTGCCCGTTTTGCGCGGCCAGCGCAGCGGCCACATCATCCAGATTTCATCGATAGGCGGACGCGTCGGCTCTCCTGGGCTCGCCGCGTATCAATCGGCGAAATGGGCGGTGGAAGGCTATTCCGAAGTGCTGGCGAAGGAGGTCGAGCCGCTTGGCATCAAGGTCAGCATTGTAGAGCCGGGTGGTTTTCGCACGGACTGGGCGGGTTCGTCGATGACCATTCACACACCCGGTCCCGATTACGCCCAAAGCATTTCGCCGCTGCTCGAATACCGGAACTCGCACAAGCCGGTCGGCGATCCGGCGAAGGCGGCGCAGGCGATCCTGAGCATTGCTGGAGTGGACGAGCCGCCGCTGCGCTTGCTGCTGGGCAGCGACGCCGTGCATATCGCGGAACAACTGCATGAAGCGCGCGGCGCGATGGACGCAAAGTGGCGTCATCTGAGCCTCTCGACCGACGCCGACGATACCGCCGGCTGGCGCGGCCATATCGATAAGCTCTCGATCGTTAAGCAATAAGCGGCACATCCGCACGAGGCCCATGAAGACGGACGGCGTTCCCATCAGTCCTGCGCTGATCGCCCGGCTCGACACGTTGGGCGTGGATCTGACGCGCACATTCCGCGCGGCCGGCATTGCGTGGCCGCCGCTCGGGAACGCCGAGCCGTCGCGTCTGCGCGTCACCACGCAGAAGTATTTCGCGCTGTGGGAAGCCATTGCCGAAGTGAGCGGCGATCCGGCTATCGGTTTGCGCATCGGGGCGCAAACCGCCCATGGCCAACTCGACATCATGTCGCTCGCCGCGCTGCATTCCGCCAATTTTCGCGATGCGCTCGCCAAGCTTGGCCGCTACAAGCGGCTGAGCTGCCCGGAAGAAGTCGTGGTCGATGTCCAGGGCGCCGAAGTCGCGGTTGCCTTCCGCTGGCTGCTTGCCGATGGCTTTATCCCCGACCTCCTCGCCGATGCCATGTTTGCGTCGGCGCTTGCATTGGCCCGGCGCGGTTCGGGCGTTCAGGTCAAACCGAGGCGCGTCGCGCTGACGCGCCGCGCGGCGAACCGCGCAATGCTTGCGCGGCATTATGGCTGCGAGATCGTTTTCGATGCACCGCAGGACGTGATCGTCTTCGACGCGTCCGCGCTCAGCCTGCCGTTCATCACGCACAACGCGGACTTGCTGGCGGCTGTATTGCCTCGACTCGATGCAGGCCTGGCGGAGCTCAGGAGCACTCAATCGTTCACCGATCAAGTCGATGCCGTGATCGCGCGAAGCATGGGCGGCGAGCGGCTCAGCGTCAACATGCTGGCCCGCGAGCTTGGCATCAGCCAGCGGACCTTGCAGCGAAAGCTCGCCCTCGATGGCACGAGTTACCAGCAGTTGCTGGATCGCGTGCGCAACCGGGTTGCGCGCCGGTTGCTGGAAAGCACGGATCTTGGCGCGGGTGAGATTGCGTGGTTTCTCGGGTTCGAAGAGGTCAACTCGTTTTCCCGCGCTTTCAACCAGTGGGAAGGGGTGACGCCGCAACGATGGCGCGCGCAGGCAGGGTCGGACGTCCGGGTTCCTGCTCGTTGACGAACGCATAAGTAATCACCGAGCCCGCTGCATTGAAGGCTGCTTGCCAAACGCGGATAAGCGCGAATCGTTGCCGTCGGCGCGGCTTTCTTCACCTTCCATTTTGCTCGTCCACGATCGCGCTCGGGACAAGTCCCTGCCACAACCATATCCAAATTTTTCCTTTTTGCGTTGCACCAGCAAAACAGCTCGGCGCCTGTGTCGGCGCCATCTTTACGCCTGTTGCGCCGCGTCAAGTCGAAGCAAATGAATAAATATCCTTGACTAATACTGTGTTCGGAATATTGTATATCACAACAAACGACGGTTAGCCTCCGAAAGCAGCCGTTCAAATAGATTTGCCTCGAAGAGGAGACAACCATGCTGATCCGTGCCTGCGGACATTCGCTGAAACCGGCGTATGGCGGGCGCGCTTCGTCTGTCCCCTCGCATTTCCTCCACCACACCCGTTTATCCAGTCAGTCAGGAGACAAAAAGCCATGACCAGGCCTCTCGAAGGAATCAAGATCATCGACTTCACGCATGTACAGGCCGGCCCGGCCTGTACGCAGTTGCTCGCGTGGTTCGGTGCGGACGTGATCAAGGTCGAACGTCCCGGTTCCGGCGATGTGACCCGCACGCAATTGCGCGACATCCCGAACGTGGATGCGCTCTACTTCACCATGTTGAACAGCAACAAGAAGTCGCTGACGCTCGACACGAAAAAGCCCGAAGGCAAGGAAGTGCTGGAAAAGCTGATCCGCGAATCCGACGTCATGGTCGAAAACTTCGGTCCGGGCGCGCTCGACCGGATGGGCTTTCCGTGGGAGCACATCAAGGAACTGAATCCAAAGATGATCCTGGCGTCGGTGAAAGGCTTTAGCGACGGCCATCATTACGACGACCTGAAAGTCTACGAGAACGTCGCGCAATGCGCGGGCGGTTCGGCATCGACAACCGGCTTCTGGGACGGTCCTCCGACCATCAGCGCGGCCGCGCTCGGCGACAGCAACACCGGCATGCATCTGGCCATCGGCATTCTGACGGCGCTGATTGGCCGCGATAAAACCGGCAAGGGCCAGAAGGTCGCGGTATCGATGCAGGACAGCGTGTTGAACCTCTGCCGCGTGAAGCTGCGCGACCAGCAGCGCCTCGACCGCCTGGGCTACCTGGAAGAATATCCGCAGTATCCGCACGGCGAATTCAGCGACGTGGTTCCGCGCGGCGGCAATGCAGGCGGCGGCGGTCAGCCGGGCTGGGTGCTCAAGTGCAAGGGCTGGGAAACGGACCCGAACGCGTACATCTACTTCACGATCCAGGGTCACGCCTGGGCGCCGATCTGCAAGGCGATCGGCAAGCCGGAATGGATCGACGACCCGAAGTACAACACGGCACAAGCGCGCCAGCCGCACATCTTCGATATCTTCGCGACCATCGAAACCTGGCTCGCCGATAAAACCAAGTTCGAAGCCGTCGATATTTTGCGCAAGTTCGATATTCCATGCGCGCCGGTGCTGACCATGAAGGAACTGGCGAACGATCCGTCGCTGCGCGAAAGTGGCACCATCACGGAGGTTCAGCATAAGGAACGCGGTCCGTACCTGACCGTCGGCAGCCCGATCAAGTTCTCTGACATGAAGCCGGAAATCACGGCGTCGCCCTTGCTTGGCGAACATACGGACGAAGTGCTCGCAAGCCTCGGTTACAGCAGCGAGCAGATCAGCAAGCTGCACGACGCGCAGGCGGTTTAGCCGTAAGAGCGCGATGCCGTGGGCGATGTACAAGCCCGCGGCGTCGCGTGATGCAACGAGGGTGCTTCCACCATGACTACAAAAACTTCCCCCATCGATTTCGAGCAACTGATCGATGTTATCGGCGACGCGGTGGTGATTTCGGACGCAAGCGGCGCCATCACGTTATGGAACCCCGCGGCCGAGCGCATGTTCGGATTCACGCCCGCCGAGGCGCTCGGCAATTCGCTCGACATCATCATTCCGGAGCGTTTGCGAGGCCGTCACTGGGCAGGTTACGAAAAGACCATGGCGACCGGCGAAACGCGCTATGGACACGACGTGCTGCGCGTTCCCGCCGTGCACAAGGACGGGCGGGCGTTATCGATTGCATTCACGGTTGCGCTGCTGCATTCGGCGCAACCAGACGCGGTGGTGACGGGCATTGTTGCCGTTATCCGCGATGAAACCAGTCGCTTCACCGAAGAACGGAACCTGAAAAAACGTCTCGCCGAACTGGAGGCCAGGTCGGGCGGTTGAGGCGGGTTGTAAAGCTATACAAGACCATGAGCGAGCGGCCCACGATCAAGCAGCGGGCCGCTCGGACACAGCAGGACATTGAATCAGGCCGCTGCCCGCACGGTATCGCATTCCGGACGCCACATCCGGGCGCCGCGTGTGTCGTCGGCGCGAGCGATGGTCGTGGCACGGCAGGCGTCGTAGTAAGCATTTTTTCTGTCGACGATCGCCTGGCAGAGGAATTCCGCGCTGTACGCCTTGAGCAGATGCGGGCAGTGGACTTCGATGTATCGCGCAATGCGCGCCTGGTCGTTTGGCGCACCGGAAAGCGCCTTGAGCGTGTCGGCGTCCCAGCGAAACATCAGGTCGAGTTCCTCGAAGGCGCTGTTGTACGCGCAGAGTTGCGTTTGCAGTTCCCGCTCGTCGGCGGCGATGGTGGCTTGTGAACGGATCATGGTCGTCTCCCTGGTTGGCCGTGGTGCTTAAGTGCAGGATAGAAACAATGATCCATATACGATAGTCACAGTTTTTTACCGTGACTATTCAGAATAGCTAATAAATGGTTTACCCGATATGTGTGATCGCCGAAATTTGCGCCGCGCCTTCATCGATGAGGAATTGCTTGAACGCCGCCGCCACCGCCGGAAGCCGCTTGTTGTGCCGGTGCACGAGATACCAGTTGAGCATGACGGGAAAGCCCAGAATGTCGAGCACGGCAAGGCGTCCGACCTGCAGTTCCATCGCAATCGTGTGGGCGGACAGGAAGCTGATGCCCATGCCCGCGATCACTGCCTGCTTGATGGTCTCGGTGCTGGTGATCTCCATGGCGACGTTGAGCGATCTGAGCCGTCCCGCAAAACCTTCTTCCATGGAATTCCAGGTGTCCGAGCCTCGTTCTCTCACAATGAACGGTTCTTCGGAAAGCGATTCGAGCGGGATGTTCTTCACCCCGACCAGCCGATGATCCGGCGGCGCGACGATCACATACGGATGCGGCGCGAAGGACACGTTGTCGGTATCCATGTCTTTCGGCGGCCGGACCATGATGGCGAGGTCGGTGAGGTTGTCGGTGAGTTGATGCAGCAGTTCCTCGCGATTGTGGACGGCGAGGTTGAGCTTGACGTCGGGATTGCGCTTGGTGAATTCCGCGAGCAGGCGGGGGAAAAAATAATCCCCCGCGCTGATGACGGCGACGTTGAGCGTGCCTCCGGAAATACCCTTGAGACGGGCCATGGCGTCGTCGGCTTCGCGGAACTGCTCGAGGATCGCGCGGCTGTGATGCAGCATTTCCACCCCCGCGCTCGTCAGGTAGATCTTCTTGCCCAACTGCTCGAAAAGCGGCAAGCCGGCGTGCTCTTCAAGCTGCTTGACCTGCGTGGAAACGGCCGGCTGGGTGAGGTAGAGCTCTTCGGCCGCGCGGGAAAAGCTGAGCCTTCGCGCCACGGTTTCGAAGATTTTGAGTTGCCTCAAAGTCGCATTGCGCATCATGACGGTGTCTCCATCCATAAACGATCATGAATTTATACAATAAATTTTTCTAACTTTCCCTAATCGTTTTTCTCCCGCAGCATGCTTTCAACGTGCGCTACTCCCGTAAGGTGGCGACCGGCAGACAAGCAGCAACGGAAGGAAAACAGGGCGGCGGCAATGACCCTGCCAGAACGGTGAAGTTGCCGTCCTGGTCTCCGGCAAAAGAACTCTGGATGTGCTCGAACATGATTTTCTCCGCAGTTTTTTCAGTGTCCCGTCCGCGCTTCGTGCGCGGCCGCCGGCAACCTGATGACCCTGCGAACAAGGACCCCTGACCGACCAAAAATCCAACTCTCGCACCGGTGACTGGTGGAACGTGCGCGAAGACGCATGCAACCCGATGACACCGTTGAGCCGCAGTCGATTACGCGCCGCAACGAGCGCCGATACATAACGGAGACAGACATGGCAAACGCAGATACGCTCACGGCACCCGCCGGAGGCAGCCCCAAACGCGGGGCGCATAACAATCGATGGGCGCAGCTGGCCATCGGCATCATTTGCATGGGCCTCGTCGCGAACCTGCAATACGCGTGGACCCTTTTTGTTGTCCCCATGGACGCAAAACATCATTGGGGCCAGGCGGCGATTCAAACGGCGTTCACGGTTTTCATCGTTACGGAAACGTGGCTCGTGCCGCTCGAAGGCTGGCTCGTCGACAAGTTCGGGCCGCGTCCCGTCGTGATCGGCGGCTCGATCTGCGCGGCGATTGGCTGGATTATCGACGCCAACGCCACAAGCCTTTATCACCTGTACATTGCGGCTGTCATTGCCGGGATTGGCGCGGGTTGCGTGTACGGCACCTGCGTGGGCACGGCGCTCAAGTGGTTCCCGGACAAGCGCGGTCTTGCAGCAGGCCTCACGGCAGCCGGTTTCGGCGCGGGCGCGGCCGTCACGGTGATCCCCATCTCGAACATGATCCAGAGCTCGGGCTATGAACATGCGTTCATGTTCTTCGGCATCTTCCAGGGCGCCTGCATTTTCCTGCTCGCCTTGATGCTGGTCCGTCCGCGTCCGCCCGCACACGCTGTTCCGGCGAAGCGCGTGGTGGCGTCGAAGATCGATTACACGACGGGACAAATGGTCCGCTCGCCGCTCTTCTGGGTGCTGTACCTGATGTTCGTGTTCGTGGCCGCTGGCGGCGTGATCGCGACTGCGCAACTCGGTCCTATCGCGAAGGAATATGGCTTCGCCAAGATGCCGGTGAGTTTCCTCGGCGTGACCTTGCCGTTGCTCACGATGGCGCTTTCCATCGACAACCTCTGCAACGGTTTCACGCGTCCGCTGTGCGGGTGGATCTCGGACAAGATCGGCCGTGAGAACACGATGTTCTTCATCTTCATTGGCGAGGGAATTGCGTTGCTCGGGTTGATGGAGTTCGGCCACAACCCGTATCTCTTCATGTTCTTCGCTGCAATCACGTTCCTCTGCTGGGGCGAAATCTTCTCGATCTTCCCCGCGACCTGCGCGGACACCTTCGGCAGCAAGTACGCGGCCGCGAACGCCGGCACGCTGTACACGGCGAAAGGCACGGCTTCCATGCTGGTGCCGCTCGCGTCGGTGCTCTCGGCGATCGGTTCGTGGGATGCGGTGTTTATCACGACGGCGACCATTTCGATTGCAGCCGGCCTGTGCGCCAAGTTCGTCCTCGCGCCCATGAGGAAGCGCTGGATCGAAAACACGGTCGCTGAATCAAGCCGTCTCGATGCCGCTTCGTTTCAGACCGCCTGGTCCGAAACACCGCGTAATTCGTCGGCGCAATGAGCATGAGCAGGAATCCCGTCGCTGAGGTGGGGTTGAAGGGATCGGGCGTGTCGCTGCAGCAGTTGCGCCTGTTCGTCACCCTGGCCCAGCACCGGAGTTTTACGCAGGCGGGCAACGCGCTCGGCGTCACGCAGTCGGCGGCGAGCCGCAGCATCAGGGAACTGGAAGAACTGCTCGATCTCCGGCTCTTCGACCGCACCACGCGCCACGTCGCACTCACCGATACCGGCCGCGCGCTGCTTCCACGCATCGCGCTGCTGGTCGATGAACTCGAGGTTGCGTTGCGCTTCGGACAAGAGGTGGCGACGGCCGAGAGCGGCGCGGTATCGATTGCGTGCAGTTCGGGTGTGGTCGCCTCTGTGCTTCCGGCGCTGCTTGCGTCGTGCCGCGCGAGTTATCCGAATATTTCGCTCAAGCTGCACGACGCGCCGCAAAACCGCGTGCTCGAGCTCTTGCACGCGGGCGACGCGGACCTGGCGATCCTGATCGAACCGCAGGATAGCGACGACCTCGCCACCGAAACGCTTTTCTCCGATACATTCTGCGCAATTGTCGGCACGCGTCACCCGCTGGCGGCGAATGCAACTGTGCGATGGCGCGAGTTGAGCGGCGCCGACCTGTTTGTTCTCGATGACACCACCGGCAGCGCCGACCTGATTTCCAGTGCGCTCGCGGAACAAGGGGTGTCGAACGTCAGGCCGCAGCGCCTCACGCAGGCGGCAAGCATCGTGCAGATGGTCGCATCGGGTCTCGGAATCGGCATCCAGCCAATGCACGCGTGGCCCGCACCCGCGCATTCGATGGTTCAGGCTGTGCGCCTGTCTCCATCGGTTAGCCGGAATGTGGTGCTTGCAAAACACCGGCTGCGCACGCTCGAATCCCAGGCCGCGCGTATCTGGACACACGTGGTTTCTTCCTACGGCGAGGAACATAGGCCGCTGCAGACCGCTGACGCCTGAACGTTGATTCCATCAAAAGAAAGCGCGGCTCCGCAAGGAGCCGCGCTTTTTTCTTGGCGTTGTCCTTGCACTTTTGCTACTGCTGTCCAATACTGAAATCTAATATGTTGTATATCAGAACGATAAAGATTTCAGGAGACGACAATGAAAATTTGCATCTACGGAGCCGGTGCAATCGGCGGCTATATGGGCGCCCAGCTTGCTCGCGCGGGCGCCGACGTCAGTTTTATTGCACGCGGACCGCATCTTGCCGCGATGCAGGCCAATGGCGTGCGTCTGCAAATCGATGGCCAGGAGCACACCGTCAAGGTCCGGTGCACCAACAATCCGGCTGAACTCGGAACGCAGGACTACGTGATCGTGGCGTTAAAGGCGCACTCGGTGCCGGGTGTTGTCGACCAGATGCCGCCTTTGCTTGGACCCGATACCGCCGTCATCACCGCCGTGAACGGCTTGCCGTACTGGTATTTCCACGATCACGGCGGCGCCTTGTCTGGCACGACGCTCGAAAGCGTCGACCCGGGCGGCCGCCAGTGGCAGATCCTTGGACCCCAGCGGGCGATTGGCTGCGTGCTCAATCCCGCCGCGGTGATCGTCGAGCCGGGCGTTATCCGTCACGTTTATGGCAAGAAATTTCCCATCGGCGAGCCGAGTGGACAGATCACGCCGCGATTGCAGGCGTTCCACGACATCATGGCCGCCGCCGACATGGAAGCGCCCATGCGCGACACTATCCGCGATGAAATCTGGCTCAAGCTTTGGGGCAACGTCTGCTTCAATCCGATCAGCGCACTGACGGGCGCGACGCTCGACGTGCTCACGAGCGATCCGGCCGTGCGCGCCTTGTCGCGCAGCATGATGATGGAGGCGCAGGGAATTGCCGAGCAGATTGGCGTGAATTTTCGTGTCGATGTCGAAAAACGCATTGATGGCGCAGGCGCGGTGGGCGCGCACAAGACATCGATGCTGATGGATTGCGAAGCGCGCCGGCCGATGGAAATCGATCCGATCGTCACCGTGGTCCAAGAAATTGGCCGAAAGCTTGGCGTAAAGACACCGATGATCGATGCCGTGCTCGCGCTCATCAAGCTGCGCGAGGGCGTCAACCAGGGCACGGCGCGCCCGCGCATCAAAACAATTGAATCCTTCACACGCTCCCAGAAAGCCGCTTAAACTGCGAACAAGGAAGGGCTGTTGTTTCTGATATATCACATACGAAATATGTTGCATTGCATTGCGACGCAACATATACTGAAGGCTCTTAAGGTTAACCACTAGGAGCCGGAAATGAGCATCGCTTTGTTAGTCGTGATCGGAATCGCTTTGGTAGCGGGTGGTGTTGGTGTGACGTTTGCACTGGCGTCGGCGTTGCCGCAGGACGTGTTGCAGCGTGCGCAGGAAAATGGTCGTTATGCCGGATTGGCGGCGGATGATCAGGGCGGCAGCACGGGTACACGGGCGACGACGGGCGCGCGGAACCTTGGAAATCAAGCCATCAATGCCATCTGATACTGAAGTTGCTGCAACGTCTGCCAATATTCTTGAACCGCGGCCTGCGGGTGTGACGCTTTCGCTTGCGCCGATCAATGCGACGGTTTCATTGCGGGATCAGGCGTATGCCCGTTTGCGCCAGGCTATATCGGAGGCGGACATTTATCGTTCGCGGGAAGAGATCAGGCTGGACGAGAAGGATTTGACCGAAGCGTTGGGCGTGAGTCGTACGCCTATTCGCGAGGCCATGACGTTACTGGAGCAGGAAGGGTTTCTGCGCACGGTGCCGCGTCGTGGGATTTATATCGTGCGCAAGACCAAGCACGAGATTGTCGAGATGATCAATATGTGGGCCGCGTTGGAGAGCATGGCTGCGAGGCTTGCTACACAGCGCGCGACGGATGAGGAGATTGCGTCGCTTCGCCATATGTTTGATCATTTTCAGAATACTGCGCCGGCAGAGCACATTGATGAGTATTCGGAGGCGAATATTGCCTTTCATCAGGCGATTGTGCAGTTGGGCAAGTCGCAGATTCTCTTCGATACGATCAAGAATATTTTTGTGCATGTGAGGGCGATCCGGAAGATGACGATTTCGCAAAGCGACCGTGCGGCGAGATCGATCGAGGATCATATGAGGATTATTGAGGCGCTCGAAGCGCGGGATACCGAATTGGTCGAGAGGCTGGTGCGGCAGCACTCGTTGGATCTGGCAGCGTTTGTTGAGAAGAATTGCGATTTTCTCGATTAAGCAGGGCGGGGCGCTGGCGCTTGGGAGCGGGGTTAGTTGTTGGGTTGCTGCTTTTTAAGTCGTTGCGCGTTTTGTTCTAGCTGATTTTTTTAGCACTGTTAGCCACTGTCCGTGGCGGGACTTCATTTCTTTTTCCAACGGCGAAAAAGAAACGAAGCAAAGAAAACGCCTTTCAACCGCTAATTCTTAAGTGTCCCAAGCGTGCACGTATATCTGCTTGGGACTTCAAAAGAACGCTCAGCGTAAAACCCCGGACAGTTGAAACCCTCCCGCTCCGTCCACAGATACCCACACGCTTCGCCACCAGTGTCTGTGGCCCTCTATTGGGAACCCGCTTGGGCGCGCTTCGCGCTTTAAAATCAAACGCAATATAATTATGGGTATTATGGCGGGCAAATTGCTGTATTCAATTGATTAAGACGCGTCAATCTGCACTTCGAATCCGTGTAGTTTCAGCAATCGAACTTGCCCGAGAGCACTTATGGCGAAGCGTGTGGATGTAAGGATACGGAGGGGGAGGGTTTCAAGTACTCGTGGTTTTACGCTGAGGGTTCTTTTGAAGTACCAAGCAGCTATACGTGCACGCTTGGTCCACTTAAGAATTAGCGGTTGAAAGGCGTTTTCTTTGCTTCGTTTCTTTTTCGCCGTTGGAAAAAGAAATGAAGTCCCGCCACGGACAGTGGCTAACAGTGCTAAAAAAATCAGCTAGAACAAAACGCGCAACGACTTAAAAAGCAGCAACCCAGCATAAACCAAATGGCACATCAGGAAAACACCCTCTTGACTCCGGCCACGCTTGGAATATTGTATATCACGCCGCCAAGCCAACAGAAAGGGCTCGATCCACACGACCCCCACCCAAAAAGCAAAAAGCCCCCGACGCCAGGAGCCACCCCATGCCCAAAGCCCTCACCGGCGTCCGAATCCTGGACTTCACCCACGTCCAGTCCGGCCCGACCTGCACCCAACTCCTGGCATGGTTCGGCGCCGACGTCATCAAAGTCGAGCGCGCCGGCACCGGCGATGTCACCCGCGAACAACTCCGCGACATCCCCGACGCCGACAGCCTCTACTTCACGATGCTGAACCACAATAAACGCTCGATCACCATCGATACAAAAAAACCCGAAGGCAAGAAAGTCCTCGAATCGCTCGTGAAAACCTGCGACGTGCTGGTCGAAAACTTCGCCCCGGGCGCGCTCGACCGCATGGGCTTCACCTGGGAACACATCCAGGAACTGAATCCGAAGATGATCGTGGCATCGGTGAAAGGCTTTGGTCCCGGACCCTACCAGGACTGCAAGGTCTACGAGAACGTCGCGCAATGCGCAGGCGGTGCGGCATCGACGACAGGTTTCGATGACGGGCCGCCCGTAGTCAGCGGCGCGCAAATCGGCGATTCGGGAACAGGACTGCATCTGGCGCTCGGGATCGTCACCGCGCTCTATCAGCGCAACGCAACAGGCCGCGGCCAGAAAGTGCTCGCGGCCATGCAGGACGGCGTACTCAACCTCTGCCGCGTGAAGCTGCGCGACCAGCAGCGCCTCGAACGCACCGGCGTAATGAGGGAATATCCGCAATATCCGAACGGCGAATTTGGCGAAGCGGTGCCGCGCGCAGGCAATGCATCGGGCGGCGGTCAGCCCGGCTGGATCCTCAAATGCAAGGGCTGGGAAACCGATCCGAACGCGTACATCTACTTCATCACGCAGGCGCCCGTGTGGGGCGAGATCTGCAAGGTGATCGGCAAGCCGGAATGGATCGCTCATCCAGACTTCAGCACAGCGGCCGCCAGATTGCCTCACCTGCAGGATATTTTCGCCGAGATCGAACGGTGGACCATGACGAAGTCCAAGTTCGAAGCCATGGACATCCTGAACCAGCACGACATTCCATGCGGACCGATCCTCTCGATGAAGGAAATCGCCGAGGACGCGTCGTTGCGAAAGACCGGCACGATTGTGGAAGTGGATCATCCGGTGCGTGGCAAGTATCTGACTGTAGGCAACCCGATCAAGCTCTCCGACAGCCTGACGGAAGTCACCCGTTCACCGCTTCTGGGTGAACACACCGACGAAGTGATGACGGAACTCGGCTACACCGCAGACCAGATCGCAACGCTGCGCAGCCTGGGCGCGATCTAGGCTTGTGCGCATTTTCCGCAATGGCGCCGCGCAAGGGAATTCGATACCTTCGGCACAGCGTCATCCAACCTTTTTCTGACACGGATACATCGATGCTCGACGGAGTCTGGTGTGCGTTAGCGGTGATTGCATCGGTACAGAGTCTGCGCACGCCGGGCGCGCTTTCGCCGGCACGGCGACAGGCGTTGCGCGACGCGGCCGGCGTGGGCGGCGCCGTGATCGTGGCCTACGCCATGGCCACCGGCTTTGAATCGATGCTGGCGGCGCTTGCCGTTGCTGCGTTCGCTGTGTTGACGCCGCCATCCTGGAAGACCACGCCCGCGTCGCTGCAAAGCGCGCTTGCGTTGGCGGCGCTGGCGTCGGCATCGGCGGATCGCGCGTTTGGACTCGAAGCGGGCATGTCGCCCGGATGGACCGCGCTCGGCGGTTTGTCGGCAGTGGCGATGGTGTTTGCGCTCGGATATCTGCGTTTGCGTGCGCTTGAGGGTCTGCCTGAGCGGCTACTCAAGCGTATGGCGTGCGCCGCGCCAGCCAGCACGATGCATTTCGCGTGCGCGGCGTTGTGCACGGTCATCGCGTATACGGCGGGGTTCGAGGGCGGTGCGGTCGCGGTCGTGATCATCGGCGCGATGGTGGCGCTGATCGGCGCCTATCTCGCGATGGCGCTGGCCGATCGCGCGTATCCGGTGTTTATCGCGGCGTTGAACGGCTATGCGGCCTGCTCGATTGTCGCGGCGGGCGTAGGGCTGGCGAACGGCGCGCTGGTGGTGACCGGCGTCGCGCTTGTGCTCGGGTGCGTGGCGACATGCACGAGCGCGGCTCCGTCGAGGGTGTCGAGCAAGAAATAGGCGGCTCACAGGGACGGATGCCGCGTACCATGGCGGCGCCCCGTTTATCTTGTGCAGGAGTCACAAATGCTCGAGCCGCCCAGCCGATGATCGACGAACCCCGTAGCACCGTGACGCCAGAATTTTCCGCGTCGGCAGGTCCGCGCAACGAAGCGCGTTCAAGGCGCAATACGCTCGTGCTCGCAGCGGGTTTGTCGTTTGGCACAGCGATCGCGCTTGGCCTTACGCGATTCTCCTACGCGCTGCTTTTACCCGCCATGAAAGCCGATCTTGGCTGGAGCTTCGCGCAGGCCGGCGCGATGAACACCGCAAACGCGCTGGGTTATCTGCTCGGCGCGCTGGCGTTTCCGCTGCTGTCGCGGCGCTGGCCGGCGGGCGTCTGTTTTATCGTGGGATGCGTGCTGACGGCGTTGCTGATGATCGCAGGCGGCCTTGTCTCCGACACCCACGCGCTGCTCATTCAGCGGGTGGTGACGGGTATCACAAGCGCATCGGTATTCGTCGGCGGCAGCGTGCTCGCCGCGCGGCTGGCGTCGGCGCATCCACGCGATGCAGGGCTCGTCCTCGGGCTGTACTACGGCGGCGCGGGCCTTGGGATTATCGCGGCGGCATTGCTGATTCCCATCACGACCTTCAACGGCACGCACGGCTGGCAATGGGCGTGGTTCGCACTCGCGGCGGCGTGCGGACTTGCATCGGTGGCGGCCATCATGGCGGCACGCAGGATAGGCCTCCATGACGCCGCGCCCGTCGCCGCCCGGGAAAACAGCGGCGTTTCCGGACGTCTTCCGTGGGCGCGGCTTGGCTTCATGCTCGCCGGATATGGGCTTTTTGGCGTTGGGTATATCGGCTACATGACGTTCCTGATCGCACTGCTCAGAGCGGCGGGCATGAGTTCCACAGTGATCACGGCCTTTTATGTGCTGCTCGGCGTGGCGACTGTCGGGTCGTCGCGTATCTGGTCAGGTCTGCTTAACCGCATGCAAGGCGGTCAGGCGCTGGCCGTGTTCAACGGGGTGCTTGCGTTCGCGACCATGATGCCCGCGCTGTTCGCGCAACCGCTCGTGGCCTTCGTGTCCGGCGCGTTGTTTGGTGCGACGTTTTTATCGGCGGTGGCGTCGACCACCGCGTTCGTGCGGCATAACCTTCCCGCCGCGCAATGGACGCGCGGAATCGGCGCATTCACGATCGTGTTCGCGGTTGGGCAGATTGCCGGGCCGGTGGTGATTGGCTGGATATCGGATGGCGCGGGGCTCGCACGCGGTCATTTATTCTTCCGCGCTGCTGGCATTTGGCGCGCTTTTAGCTGCACTGCAAAAGCCCTTGAACTCGGGTTCGCCCGCTTGACGCGGACGAATGAAAAAATCGCCCAAAGCCTTCAGGCGATGAGCGATTTTCTCCGGATTACGGGCTTGGTCGTCGCTTGCTTGATGCTTAATGCCCAAAGTAAATCGAATGCTGTTGAATCGGCGATGCGGGAGCCATCGTTGCGCGTATGCCCGAGGCAGATGTGCCGCTTGTCGACGGACCATAGGATTGCGCTGCGACGCCATTGGTTGCATCGACACGTTGCTGCGCCGCTTGCAGGCCTTCCGGATAATAATTGTCGTTAGTTGCCGGGTTGTAGCCGGCTCGTTCCAGCGCGCTCAACTCGGCGCGAACTTCTGCGCGGGTGACGGGCGCGTTGTCTTGGGCAAAAGCAAAAGTCGGCGCTGCAAGGGCTGATGCAATCAGCAATGCGGGAAGAAGTGACTTGGTCATGATGAACCTCCAGAGTTCTGTTATTCGCTGCTCGCGATGATGCGCTGAGGTGGTGCATTGCGAACGCGGTTTCTGCTAACTTTGGCGTCTGCATCCGCAACTCATGAAAACCAGTCTAGGCCTCCTATTGCCCTTATGAAACGATAGTTTCGGCGAAAGATATTTGTTGTTTCGGCAACAATAAATCGCGGCAAACTCAGCATCGCTTAAGCTTCGGTGCCTTCTTTTTATGCTTTGGCAATAGCGCTTCGCTTATTGGGACGCGCGAAAATGTTCCGCCAGAAAGTCGATGAACACGCGGATTCGCGCCGGCTGATTCCGGCGGCTCGGGTAGTAGACGAACAAATCGGCAGGAGGCAGCAAGAACTCGGGCAACACCACTTTCAGGCGTCCGCTTTCAAGGTATTTGGCGAGATCCCACTCGGAGCGGATCGAGATGCCGTGTCCGTCGAGCGCCCATCCGAGCACGATGTCTCCGTCGTTGCTCGACAAGCCGCCAGGCACTTTCACCGATACCGTTTCACCGTCGCGCGTAAAGCGCCATACGCCATAAGCATCGTCGTTCTGACGATGCAGGATGGTGCGATGGCGCGCGAGGTCACTGAGCGCGCCGGGATTGCCGTACCGCTGCAGGTACGCAGGCGACGCACACAGGAAGCGCCGGTTCGACATGATGCGGCGCGCGTTGAGCCGCGTATCGGGCAGCGCGCCAAAACGGATGGCGAGATCGAATCCTTGCTCGACGATATCGATGGGTCTGTCAGTCACGTCGAGTTGCACTTCGACTTGCGGATAACGCTGCACAAAAGACGAGACCAGCGGAGCGATTGTCGTGCGGCCAAATCCCAGCGACGCGTTCACCCGCAATATGCCGCGCGGCGCTTCGCGGCTGCGCGATACCGCATCTTCCATTTCCCGCATTGCAGCAAGAATACGCGTTGCGTGACGCAGGTAGGTATCGCCTTCGTCCGTTAGGCTCGTGCTGCGCGTGGTGCGGTTCACGAGCCTCACGCCCAGGCGCTGCTCCATCAGGGCGAGGCGGCGCGTTGCGGCCGGAGGCGTGAGATCCAGTGCGCGTGCCGCCGCCGACAAACTGCCAAGACGTGCAAGCTGGACGAAAAATTCGAGGTCGGAGGTGCCGTCGTTCTTCACTTAAACTGAATAATCAAATGAGTACCGGTGAAGTGTAACGCGGCGGGGCGCGCGTAAGCTTCGTTTATCGGATGAAGCACGTGCTTGAGCGCTCATTCAGCTAACCGCACTCGTCAGCATTTCAGGAGACACGCATATGAGAATCATGGAAATTCGCGAACAGACCATCCCGATCAGTTCGTCCATTCGTAACGCGTACATCGATTTCAGCAAGATGACGCTGAGTCTGGTTGCGGTGATCACCGACGTGATCCGTGATGGCAAGCCGGTTGTCGGATACGGCTTTAATTCCAACGGACGTTATGGTCAAGGCAAGCTGATGCGCGAGCGTTTCATTCCGCGCGTGCTGGAAGCCGATCCGGATTCGCTGCTTGATGCGTCGGGCAATAACCTCGATCCGCACAAGGTCTGGGCGGCAATGTTCACCAACGAAAAACCGGGCGGCCATGGTGAGCGGTCCGTAGCAATCGGCACTATCGACATGGCGGTGTGGGATGCGGTGGCAAAGATAGAAGGCAAGCCGCTATTCCAGTTGCTGGCGGAGCGTTATGGCAACGGCACGCCGGATCGCAAGGTCTTTGTTTATGCAGCGGGCGGTTATTACTATCCCGGACAAGACTTCAGCAAGCTGAAGGACGAGATGCGCAGCTACATTGACCGGGGCTATACCGTGGTCAAGAAGAAGATTGGCGGCGGGTCGCTCGACGCGGACCTGCGTCGTATCGATGCGGTGCTTTCCGTGCTGCAGGACGGCCAGAAACTTGCCGTCGACGCAAACGGCCGTTTCGATCTCGATACCGCGATCCAATACGCCAAGGCGCTCTCGCAATACGATCTGTTCTGGTACGAAGAAGCGGGCGATCCGCTGGATTTCGAACTGCAGGCGACGCTGCGAAACTACTATGACAAGCCCATGGCCACGGGTGAAAATCTGTTCTCGATGCAGGACGCGCGCAACCTGATTCGCTATGGCGGCATGCGCGCGGATCGCGATTACCTGCAGTTCGATTGCGCACTGAGCTATGGTCTCGTGGAATACCTTCGCACGCTCGATATGCTTCATCAACATGGCTGGTCACGTTCACGTTGCGTACCGCATGGCGGACATCAGATGTCCTTGAACATTGCAGCGGGTCTCGGTCTGGGTGGCAATGAATCGTATCCGGACCTGTTCCAGCCGTTCGGTGGCTTCCCGGACGGCGTGAAAGTGGTAGACGGCTATGTCACCTTGCCCGATCTTCCCGGCATCGGCTTTGAAGGGAAGAGCGACTTGTACGCCCATATGCAGGCCTTGTCGGCCTGAGGCCCACGCGCAGCAATCATCAGGAGACTGAAATGCAAAAACCGATCGAGCTATCCGGCCGCGATATTCTTCGCGATCCCCGTCTTAACAAGGGATCCGCCTTCACCGAGGAAGAGCGCCGCAAGTATCACCTCGAAGGACTATTGCCGCCCGGGTCCAGCTCGCTCGAACTGCAGGTTGCGCGCACGCATACCGAACTCGCCGCGCTCGACAACGATCTTCAGAAATACCTGCTCCTTTCCGATCTGCAAGCCCGCAACGAGACCCTGTTTTACGCCACCGTCATGTCCGATCCGGCGACTTTCATGCCGCTGGTCTATACACCGACGGTCGGCGAGGCATGCCAGAAATTCAATCACATTTTCCGGGCCACGCGCGGCATGTACGTGCCCATCTCGGCGCGTGGCCGCGTGAAAGAACTGTTGCAGAACTGGCCCGAGAAGGAGGTCCGGTTCATTGTGGTGACCGATGGCGAACGTATTCTTGGACTCGGCGACCTGGGCGTGGGCGGAATGGGAATTCCCATCGGCAAGCTGTCGCTTTACACGGCATGCGCAGGCGTGCCGCCGCAATATTGCCTGCCCGTGATGCTCGACGTGGGCACGAATAATCGCGATCTGCTCGATGACCCGCTGTATCTCGGCTTGCGTCAGGAGCGTGTGCGGGGCGACGAATACCATGCGTTCGTGAACGAGTTCGTTGAAGCGGCGCTTGAGTTGCATCCGCAGTGCTGCGTGCAATGGGAAGACTTTGCGAACTTCAATGCCGTGCCGCTGCTCGCGCGTTACAAGGACAAGATCTGCACCTATAACGACGACATCCAGGGCACCGCAGCGGTCGCGCTGGCGGGCATCTTTGCCGCGTTGCATATCTCGAAGCAGAGGCTTGTGGATCAGCGGTTCCTGTTCCTTGGCGGCGGCTCGGCGGGAACGGGTATCGCTGAATTGATCAGCCAGGCCATGGTGCTGGAAGGACTGACCATTGAAGAGGCACGCGCGCGCAACGCACTATTCGATGTGAACGGGCTCATGGTGAAATCGCGGACCGATCTTGCTGATTTCCAGAAACCGTTCGCCGTCGATCACGCGCCGGTAGACAACTTCACCGATGCGGTAAAGGCGTTGAAACCGACGGGCATCATTGGCGTAAGCACGATGCCCAAGCTCTTCAATCAGCACGTGATCGAAGCGATGGCGGAGATCAACGAACGCCCGATCATCTTCCCGTATTCCAATCCGACTTCACGTTCTGAATGCACTGCGGAAGAAGCCTACAAATGGTCCGCGGGGCGCGCCATTTTCGCGAGCGGCAGTCCTTTCCCACCGGTGGAAATCGAGGGGCGCACGTTTGTTCCGGGACAAGGGAACAACGTCTATATTTTCCCCGCGCTCGGCATGGCCGTGTTTGCCACGCAAGCGAGCCGGGTGACCGACGAGATGTTCATCGCTGCGGCGAAGGCCGTGGCCGAGCAAGTGTCCGAAGCAAGTCTTGCAACCGGTCTGATCTATCCGCCGCAAAGCAAGATCTTCGAGGCGTCGCTGCATGTGGCGGTGCGCGTGGCCGAGTGCATTTTCGATAACAACCTTGCCCGTGTGCCGCGACCCGACGACATAGCCGCGATGATCCGCGACCGCGCGTATAAACCGGCTTATACGCTTTAGGCTGGATGTAAGTAGTGCGCCGGGGCGATCGAATTCGGCCCGGCGCTTTCCTCGGCATGACCATGGATTTCGATGGAATTTTGACGCGAGATCATGGGCATCGGCTGCTTCGAAAAGCTTGGTGCGCAAGTGCAATTTCGCGGCGTTTGGCACGCTGAAAAGCCGCCGAGCCTTGATGGACAAGGCATTCACCGCCCGGGAGGGTCTGCCGGGCGTGACCGGACGTTGCAGAAGTCGCATGGAATCACTTCCTCGATCGCCACTTTTCGCGTAGATTTGCGACCGCGAAACACATGTCACCCGGTAAAGTCAGAGGAATCCACCCATGTCCACAGCCAAGCGAATCCGCGAAGTGTCCAAGCTGAGCGGCGATTTTCTGCTCCGCTCAGGCAAGCGCAGCAACACCTACTTCGATAAATATCGCTTCGAATCCGATCCGTCATTGCTCAAGGCGATTGCTGAAGCGATGGTCCCGTTGATCCCGCCGGGCACGGAAATCCTTGGCGGTCTCGAGATGGGGGGCATTCCTATTGTGACAATGCTAAGCCAGGCCACGGGTTTGCCCGCCGCCTACATCCGTAAGGAAGCGAAAGAATACGGTACGTGCAAGTACGCGGAAGGTGCGGACCTCACGGGCAAGAAACTCGTGCTGGTCGAAGATATCGTTTCCAGCGGCGGCGCGATTGCCGATGCAACCGCCAAGCTGCGCGCGGACGGCGTGCCGGTTTCAGTGACGCTGTGCGTGATCGATCGCGAGAGCGGCGGCAAGGAAATGCTCGAGGGTATCGGCATTGAATTGAGATCGCTTTATACGTTTTCGGAAATCGAAGGCGCGTAAGTCAAATACGCCAAATCCTTCGGCATCCTGGGCATGCAGCTTCTTGATCACGTATCCATAGGCGTACCCGATATCGATGCTGCCCGGCGCTTCTATGATGCAATCATGAACGTGCTGGGGGCTGCGAAGGTGTACGACCTTGCCCATGCGCTGGGATATGGCGAGCGTTGCACTCCGCATGATGCGGCGTCGACCTATCTCGCGGTATACCTCGAGACAGGTAGTGTCGGCGGCGTGGCCAATAACAAGCGGCACTGGTGTTTCAAGGCCGGATCGCGTGAGCAGGTCGATGCGTTTCACGCTGCCGGACTCGCCGCTGGTGGCCGCTCGGATGGCGCTCCCGGACTGCGCGCTGACTATCACGCCGGATACTACGCAGCGTTTTTGCACGACCCGGCGGGCAACCGCGTTGAAGCGGTGTGTCATCTTCTCGCAAGCTCTGAAACGAGCGCTCGGCCGTAGGCATGGACTCGATATCGGCGTCGAGCTTGCCACTAAGCCGTTGCAAATAATGATTCGGTATCCAAACTTAACGCCGCGCGAATCCTTCTATGAAGAGGTATTTCCTGCGCACCGGCGAAAAAAAGCCCACCGTCAGGTGGGCCAAGCTGCAGTCGCTTACACACTACTCACAACACGTCTTTGGGAGAAGACGCGCGTCAAGTCTAGGCGAACTGAAACGCAGCTTGGTTGCAGCGGCACTTACATGCGTTACCCAGCGTGACAATAACTCAGTTCTTTACGGGTAAGTGGAACGCGTTTTGCGATAATAGCGGTGAACATGTTCTGTTCACATACGGAATATTATCATTTGCTTACACATTAAAACACGTAAGCTTACGAATGCATTCTGCCATCTACTTGCTTAACCTACGGAAAGCACCATGAAGAAAATAGCTGTGACATTTGCAATCGCGCTTTCGACGACGTTTTGCGCAATCGCTCCGGCGTATGCTGCAGATTATCATCACCACCGCGAATGCCATAAGGTGAAGGTGCATCACCATTGGGTCAATCGCTGCCACTAAATTGACACGCGCCAGGCCTAGTCAGCACGAGGCCAGTAAAAAGCCGTTCCGTTCAGGAGCGGCTTTTTTGCATTAGAGGAGCAGAATCTACAGGCACAAACTCATGGACGCTCGATCACACTGCACCAACAGCCCCGCGCGACATGACACGCCGGAAGACCCACGCTTTTCATCTCGTGAGGCGCTAATTCAGCAAGCCAAACACCGCAACGCCATTCGTGGCTCCCACAAATACCTTCCCGTTTGCGATCATCGGTGTGATGAATTTGTTGCCTGGGCCGAACTGGTCGCGCGCGCCGGCCTGATTACTGTTGTACAACTCGCGTGCAAGGTTGGCGGCGTCGTACGCATGCAGCGCGGCAACCGGGCCGTTTTCCGCTGCCCACACAATGCCGTTACTGGCGCCGTTCGCTGAAATGGCCGGCGTGGCGCCGGGATAGGGAAACCGTGTCGGGCTTTGCGAAGACGGTGTGGTGGCGAGCAGTGCATTGGTAACAGGCAGCGCTTTGAGCGCATCGGTCTGGCCTCCGTAATACACGACGTTATTGAAGTACGCAGGCGACCCCCAGATGCCGCCGGCCAACACGCCGCTCAGTTCCTGCCAGATATTGTTCGCGCTCGGGTTGAACTTGCCCATGTTGTCGCGATCTACAACGTAGATCTTGTTGTCCTTGCCCGCTCCCACAGCGAGATGCTTGACCGTTCCCGCCGACGTGGTCTGATCGGGCAGGAGCATTGCACCGCCCGAGCCGAAATCGTTATCCGCGGCAGCCTGGGCCACGACATCGGACATGGCGAAGTAGTCGGTCACGACCGGCGCGGGAGTTGCAGATAACTTGATGAACGAGTCGCCTAGATCACCGTCGGCGGGAAATCCCTGCGGATTGAGGTTGGTGCCAAAGGTACCGTTGCCGTCGATGAAATATATCGATGTCCCGTCCGATGCCATGCCCGACCCAGACATCCAGATCGAGCCCTGGCTGCCGTTCGGCGTCACGGGAAGTACGCCGGTTTGCTTCAACGTAGCGGCGCTATAAGCCATGAGCCAGCCGTTGTAGTTGCCAGACATGCAGTGTGCGGTCCAGCCCATGTAAATGGTGCCGTTGACCAGCGTCAGCGCGGCGCGCACGGTGTGCAGGGCGGGCGTGAAGGTAAGGATACCGTTCGAACCTTCTGCGCCGCTGCCTGGATAAGTCGCGGTAATTTCGGTCGGACCGCCGAGTAGTTCTGCTCCCGTCGCAAGGTCGATGGCGTGCAGGCGATGATGCACGTTCCCACCAGCGTCTGTTGTCATGGCAACGGCATACAACGCGCCATGCGGCCCGCGCGAGCGGTCGATCACCGGCGTGGACGTGATTCCGATTTCCGGTGTCAGGTCCTGGCAGCCAACGTCGGCACTGGACGTTTCGCCCGTGCCATTCAGCGATATTTGCCACAACGCGGCGCCGCTGTCTGCGTCGTAAGCATAAATGCTGTTGTGCTCCGTCACGACATAGACGACGTTATGCGTGGCTGCGCCCATCGTGAGATTCGTCACGAATAACGGCTGCCCATCGACTTTACCGTCGGCCGGCAGGAAGCGCAGCTTGCCGAACCTTGCGGAGTTGACATTGGCGAGTGTGAGAGCCGTCTCCGCGAGCATCTGGCCGGTTCTTGCGAGGTCGTTGTGATGCATGAGCACGTCAGTTGCGTAGGATTGCACAGCAACTGGCGTTGAGCCGGTATTCGTTCCACCGGAAGGCGTTGTCGCTGGCGGCGTGGGCGTCGCGGGGGCGGATGGCGTTGGCGTTGGCGTTGGGGTCGGCGTAGGAGCCGTGCCGGTTGGCGTGGTTGAGGATGGCGCGGGTGTTGCGTCAGGGCTTGCGGTCGTACCGCTTGCGCCGCTCGGGCCAGCTGTTGTAGTCGACACGGCTGGACTGTTGCTGGATCCGCCGCCGCATGATCCGAGACACACCGCGATCAGCAATCCTGCACAACTTTTCAACAAGCGGCGTTGACAGGCCGCGCAAAAAGCGAATTTGCATTGCAGCGATTTCACGGCGGTTCTCCCGGCTGATGAACCCACAACACGTGATACCGGCATCCGTGAAAAGCAAAAGTGCTCGTTGCTGATCAGCATAACGAAGCGGTATGTGGTGTCCCTCTCAGCAAGAAAAGCGCCCGGTTGAAGAAACGCGTGACATGCGCTCTTTCAACCAGAACAGAACATTTCGTACTAGCTACTAGCGTTGATTGATGAAGGTCAGAGGAATACTGATCCCGGACATCGACTCAGTTTCGGGAGGTCAATAGGACCGTGTGATGAAAAGAGCAAAGGCGACGCTTCTGCGCCGCCTCACGCTCTATTGAATTCCCGCAATAACGGCGTCGGCGAAACGCTTCAAATAGATCGGCGAAGCGTCGGTGATAGCCCAAAAAACCATCCCGTTCTGCCGCCACTTGATCAGCGAATACCCCTCGCTTGATTGAGCCGCCATCGCCGTGGGAACTGCCGTATGTCCGCCGCTATCCGGGAAAACATAAAGATCGATCGGATGTTTGAGGTAGCGATAGATCATGACCGCCACC
This sequence comes from Caballeronia sp. DA-9, assembly GCF_051615025.1. Classification (NCBI taxonomy): domain Bacteria; kingdom Pseudomonadati; phylum Pseudomonadota; class Betaproteobacteria; order Burkholderiales; family Burkholderiaceae; genus Caballeronia; species Caballeronia sp. DA-9. Next base: position 474,477 of record NZ_CP195132.1, read on the forward strand.
GGCCGATGATCGACATAATCGAGCCTGCCGCCAACCAACGGAAACCCCTGCGCCTGCGGATCAACCACGGGCGGTGCGTAATCAATGCGTCCGTTGAACCATGGCTTCACCGTATGCTGATCGCTTGAAAGCACATCCATGGTTCGCGACGACATCAACGCCCGTACATGGCTTGCGACAATCTCCTGTTCAATCGCAGCCGTGCCGGCAGGACGCTGGAAAAACATCACCGAAAGAAAGATCAGCGCACATGCACACGCCCCGGTGACGCCGCCGCCTGCAAACAGCAATCCGGCGGAGCGCATCGACCAGTTCCATGAGAACCGCTGCTTCTTCTTGTGCTGTTCGTTGAGGCGGGCGCGCACCTGCGCATGCAGCGAGGACGGCGCGCGTTCGTACAGCGAGCCGTCACGCAGTTTTTCAGCGAGCGATACATCATGGTTAGTTTCCACGCTTGGACTCCTCGGCGCCGGTGGGCGGTGTTTTCACCAGACGAATGGCAGGTTGTTCCGGAGCGCCCTGCGCCGCGCGTACGGCGCTGCACAGCAAACGCCGCGCGCGCGAGAGCCGCGACATGACGGTGCCGATCGGGATGCCTGCTACCGACGCCACATCCTTGTAACTCATGTCCTCCAGTTCACGCAGCACGATCACCTCACGAAATTCCACCGGCAACATAGCCAAGGCACGATGTACAAGCTCGGTCTCATCCTGTCGAACCGCTATCTTCTCGGGATCGTCGCCGCTTTCGTCGGACCAGCCGGGAAGCTGGTCGTCGACGTGCAGCGAGTCGTCATAGGGCGTTGCATCCCCCTGATGACGGTGGCGGCGCCACTCCGTAAACCACGTATTGCGCACGATCGCCAGCAGCCACGCGCGCGGGTTGTCGCCGGTATAGCCATCGAAGAAACGAAACGCGCGCAGGAACGCTTCCTGTACCACGTCATCGGCCTCGGTCGCGCTGCCGCTTAGCCACCGGGCAAGGTTATAGGCCGCGTCCAGATGCGGCAGCATCACCTGATCGAAGCGATTCGGTGGCGACTTCCCCATCGGTGTTCTCCCTGACAACGCCGTTTGCGCGAAAGCGCGGGCACTCAATCCAACTTACCGGCGCAGTCGCCAATTTATTCCCGATCGAACCGATATGCCGAAAAAATAAACCTGGAATAAGACAGGGCGCGCCTGAGTTCGATGTGCATGGGGCAGTCAAGCCCATTCACGAGATCACAAGGAACCGGTCATGCCTGACATCATCGAAGACACACGCCAGCCCGAACCACTCAGCGGGCATGGCGCCAAACGACGAAGCGCGCTCAGTTGCATGGCATGGGCGGGCGCCGGCATGCTATGGACGTTCAATGGCGGCGTGCCTGGCTCGAAGCTATTGGGCGGCACGGCGCAAGCCGCCGAAGCGGATCGCCATGCGTTCAGCTTCGTGCAGATCAGCGACAGCCACATCGGCTTTAGCAAGGACCCGAACCTTGATCCGGCGAATACGCTCAAGGAGGCCGTCGACAAGATCCGCACGTCGAACGAGAAACCCGCGTTCATGATTCATACCGGCGACATCAGTCACTTGTCAAAGCCGGGTGAATTCGATACCGCCGCGCAGATCATCGGCAGCGCGGGGCTCGACGTTCACTACGTGCCCGGCGAACACGACGTGCTGATCGACGACGGCAATTCGTATTTCGAGCGCTTTTCAAAGCCTGCGGATAAAAAATGGTACAGCTTCGACCAGGGCGGCGTTCATTTCCTCGGCTTGACGAACGTGCTGAACCTTCGCGGCGGCGGCCTGGGTTATCTGGGCGATGAACAACTCGCGTGGCTCAAGCAGGATCTCGCCGCGCGCTCGAGCAGCACACCGCTCGTGGTGTTCGCGCACATTCCGCTGTGGTCGTTGTACCCGCAATGGGGATGGGGCACCGACGACAGCGCGCAAGCGCTGAGCCTCATGAAACGCTTTGGATCGGTGACGGTACTCAACGGACATGTGCACCAGGTGGCTCAAAAGGTCGAGGGCGAGATCAGTTTCTATTCGGCAATGTCCACGGCTTTCCCGCAGCCCGCACCCGGCACGGCCGCGGGTCCGGGTCCCATGAAAGTTCCCGCTGACACATTGCGCACCTTGCTTGGCGTGCGTTCGGTGAACTACGTGCCGGGTCAAATGGAACTCGCCATTGTCGATGCGAGGTTAAGTGCATGAGCTTCTTTTCGACTCTAAGGATGATCCGGATCGCAATGCTGCTGATAGCAACGAGCGTTGCGGCAGGCCCCGCGCTAGCCGACGTTGCACCGGCGGCCGCGACGATTGTCATCGATAACTTTTCGTTTAGTCCGGCGCAATTGTCGGTCGCAGCCGGGTCGACGGTGACATGGGAAAACCGCGACGACATTCCTCATACCATCGTCAACGACGCTACGCCGCGTGCGTTCAAATCGCCACCGGTCGATTCCGGCGAGAAGTATTCGCAGGTGTTTTCGAAGCCCGGGACTTATCGTTATTTTTGTTCGCTGCATCCGCACATGACGGGGACCATCACGGTGAAGTAAGTAAGCCATCCTACGCGCCATGCCGCACGCCTACGCGATACCACGTGACCTGCCGGTACGTTTCGCCCGGGCTCACGATCACGCTGCCGGCGTCCGGCATGTTGACCTGATTCGGGAACGCGCCCGCCTGCAGGCACAGGCCGGCGTGCTTGCCGTAGCGCCGGCCGTGCCGTCCTACAATGCCGTCGAGATGGTTGCCCGTATAGAACTGCACGCCGGGTGCGTTCGTGCCCATGGTCAGTTCGCGGCCGCTGGCGGGGTCGTAGAGGCGCACCACGGGTTTGAACGCGTCGCCGCCTTCGCCAACTACATAGCAATGGTCGAAGCCGCCTGCGCGTGACAACTGATCGTGCGGCCAGTCGAGCCGCGCACCGAGCGGCGCGCTCGCGCGGAAGTCGAATGCGTGGCCCGCCACGTCGGCGCGGCCTTCCGGGATCAGGGCAGCATCGACTTCGAAGAATGTGTCGGCGTCGATGGAGATGACGTGTCCGCGGATGTCGGCTGTGTCGTCGCCCGAGAGGTTGAAGCACGCGTGATTGGTCAGGTTGACCGGCGTGGGCGCGTCCGATACGGCTTCATACGCGAGCGTCAGCGTGCCGTCGTCGTCGAGGGAGTAGCGCAAGGTGGTCGAGACCGCGCCGGGAAATCCGGCTTCGCCTTCGGGCGATTCGTGCGTGAGTTCGATACCGCCATCGACTTCACGAGCCTCCCACAGCGCCCGGTGAAACCCGGCCGCGCCGCCATGCAGCAGATTGCCGTTCTCGTTGCGATCCAGCGAATAGGCCACGCCGCCGAGCGCAAAGCGCGCGTTTTCTATGCGGTTGGCCCAGCGCCCGATCACACCGCCAAGATAAGCGTGGCCGGCGAAATATTCGGCGGGTGTGTCGTGACCGAGCAGCACGTCGGCCACGCGTCCCGTGCGATCAGGTGCATTCCATGAAACAAGCGTTGCGCCCAGGTCGCTGATCGCCACGCGCATGCCATGCGCATTGCGCAGCGTGAACAGCCGCGCGACGTCGCCGCCGGGCAGCGTACCCCAGCGTTCGGCGCTTACGCGGACAGAGCCTGGTCGGGCGGTGGTAGGCATGGCGGCGAGATTCATGAAAGAAGGATCAACCCGGCTGGTCGCACGGCGCGACGGGCAGCCGTTCCTGATATTCGCGAGGCGTGCAGTCCAGTTCGCGGCGAAACACGGCGTACATGTATTGCAACGAAGTAAAGCCGCAGCGGATGGCGACTTCAGCGCTCGACAGATCATGGCGCGCGAGCAGTTGCTTCGCAACATCGAGTTTATGGTTCAGGATTTCCTGATGCACCGTGTGGCCGAGTTCACGCCGGAAATAATCCTCGAGCGAAGAGCGCGATACACCTACATAATCAGCGACCTGTTCGGTCTTGATCCCCTGGCATGCGTACTGCCGGATGTAGTGTCGTGCACGCATCACGTAAGGACTGGAAACCGGTTGATGACGCGTCGACTCAAGCACGTTGATGCCAACAGGCGGCACGAGAATACGGCGCCCATGAAAACGCGCGCCGCCCAGCATTTGATGAAGAAGGTGCGCGGCCGTTCGTCCCATTTCTTCGGTACCCTGAATAACCGAAGAAAGCGGTATGCGTGTGAGCGATCGGGTCAAAGGATCGTTGTCTATGCCAATGATCGCGACTTGTTCGGGAACCGGAATGCCCGAAATAAGGCACGCTTGAAGCAGGTGGCGCGCGCGTGCATCGGTCACCGCGATTACGCCGACCGGCTTGGGCAAGCTTTCGAGCCATGCGGTCAGTTGCGCGCTCGCCTGGCTCCAGACCGGCGCGCTGGTCGGCAGGCCGCGATGGATGTCCGCTTCCAGGCCATCCGCGGCAAGCAGCGCCTTGAATGCCAGTTCGCGTTCCTGCGCCCAGCGGTTCTCCGGCGATTCCGGCAGGCTGTAGAGCGCGAAACGCTGCAGGCCAGCGCCGATCAGGTGCGTATAGGCCAGCGACATGAGCTTGGCGTTGTCGGTGGCTATGTAAGGCAGGCTGGCTGGATAACGCGTGCAGTCCGCATAGGACGATCCGACCGCGACCACGGGCAAGTGCGAATCGCCAAGCGCTTGCGCGACCGCGGGATCGTCGAAGTCGGCAATGATGCCATCGCCTTCGAAGCGTTCTATGCCATTCAGGCGGCAGCGAAAATCCTCTTCCAGAAAGAGATCCCACGCCACGCGTGTAGACAGAAGATAATTGCCAATGCCCGTGATCACCTCGCGGTCATACACCTTGTTCGCATTGAACAGCAGCGCGATCCTGTGGGAAGCCTGCGCGGTCTGGGGTCGTGTCATTGAGCTCCGACGCATATCGCGCCGCATTGCAGCGAGACATCCGCCTCCTCCGTTGCGGCGCAATACGCGCCTTCGTGTTTGTCTTATTGGTAATTGCCTTGATCGTTGCTTTTAGCGTTTGCTGATTCTAGGCCTGGCGTCAGGCTTGCCGCCAGCCTGATTTCCACTTAGCTCAAGAATCACCATCCGCGCTGGCGGATTTCGCAATTGCCCGGAACCGGACCAAGCTGGCAGCATGGCGTCACACTAAAAGACGGAGACGCCCATGTCGTATTTCGAACATCTGCCGGCTGTGCGTTATGAAGGCCTGGATTCCGACAATCCCTTCGCTTTTCGGCATTATGACCGCGACAAGCTGGTGCTCGGCAAACGCATGGAGGATCATCTGCGGCTCGCTGTCTGCTACTGGCATTCGTTTGTATGGCCCGGCGTGGATATGTTCGGGCAGGGCACGTTTCACCGGCCGTGGCAGCAACCTGGCGACGCGATCGAGCGCGCGCACCTGAAGGCCGATGCCGCATTCGACTTTTTCGCGAAACTCGGTGCGCCTTTCTATACGTTTCACGACACCGACGTTGCACCCGAAGGCGACAGCATCAAGCACTACGTCAACAACTTCAAGGGCGTAACCGACTATCTCGCGGCCAAGCAAGAGCAGACGGGCATCAAGCTGCTATGGGGCACGGCCAATCTCTTCTCGCATCCGCGTTATGCGGCGGGCGCCGCGACGAGTCCCAATCCTGAAGTGTTTGCTTTCGCGGCCACCCAGGTATTCCAGGCGCTTGAAGCGACTCATCGCCTTGGTGGCGAGAACTACGTGTTGTGGGGCGGGCGCGAAGGTTACGACACGCTGCTCAACACCGACCTCAAGCGCGAGCGAGACCAGCTCGGCCGCTTCCTTAACATGGTCGTGGAGCACAAGCACAAGATGGGTTTCAAGGGCGCCTTGCTGATCGAGCCGAAGCCGCAGGAACCGACCAAGCACCAATACGACTACGATGTCGCGACCGTTCACGGTTTTCTCACGCAGTTTGGTTTGCAAAACGAAATCCAGGTGAATATAGAGGCAAATCATGCAACGCTTGCGGGGCATTCGTTCCACCATGAAATCGCCACGGCCTATGCGCTTGGCATATTCGGCAGTGTCGATGCAAACCGTGGAGACCCCCAAAATGGCTGGGACACCGATCAGTTTCCCAACAGTGTTGAAGAGCTGACGCTTGCGCTCTATGAAATCCTGAAACATGGCGGCTTCAACACGGGCGGCATGAACTTCGATGCAAAGGTGCGGCGGCAAAGCGTGGCGCCCGAGGACCTGTTCTTCGGTCATATTGGCGCAATCGATGTCATTGCGATCGCACTGGAGCGGGCGGCCGCACTGGTTGAAAACGACAAGCTGGCGGAATTCAAGAAGCGGCGCTATGAAGGCTGGGATACGGAATTTGGCCGCAAGATTCTCTCGGGCGGTTACTCTCTGGAATCGCTTGCCATCGATGCGCTGGGACGCCGCGTAAACCCGCAGCATGTCAGTGGGCAACAGGAGTATCTGGAGAATATCGTTAATCGGACGATCTACGGCTAGCGCTTTGAGTAATAACGTCCTCAAGGAAAAACGTTAAGCGGCCCGGCCGATTTCGCAATTGCACCCGATGCGGATAAAGGTCAGGCTGATCAAGAATTCAAAAGTAAAAGCTTTCGTAAAACCAACGACCGCGAACACGAATTCGCGGCGCAAGCAGTAGATTCCGCCGACGTCCCTTTCTCTCGCACATGCGCAGTCCTGACAGGCTTCGCGGGGAGACGCATCGGCTAGTCAACCATAAAAAGGAGTGAGACATGAAGTCTGCAATGCGCCGTTCAATCCTGGCGTCCCTCGCGTGCAGCGCGATGTTCGCCAGCATATCCGTGATTCCGTCGCTGGCTCATGCGAGCAAGGACAAGCCCGAAATAGGATTTTGTATCGACGACCTGCGGGTCGAGCGCTGGTCGCGGGACCGTGACTATTTTGTTGCAGCCGCGACCAAGCTCGGCGCGAAGGTTTCGGTGCAATCCGCCGACGCCAGCGAGGCACGCCAGATTTCTCAGATCGAGAATCTGATCTCGCGTGGAGTCGATGTCATCGTGATCGTGCCGTTCAACTCGAAGACGCTTGGCAATGTGGTTGCCGAAGCGCATAAAGCGGGTATCAAGGTGGTGTCCTATGACCGCCTGATTCTCGACGCGGATGTCGACGCCTATATTTCCTTCGACAATGAAAAAGTCGGCGAGATGCAGGCACAGGGTGTATTCAACGCGCAGCCCAAGGGCAATTATTTCCTGCTTGGCGGCGCGCCAACCGACAACAACGCGAAAATGCTGCGTGAAGGTCAGATGAAGATCCTGAGGCCTGCCATCGACCGCGGTGACATCAAGGTCGTTGGCCAGCAATGGGTGCCGGAATGGAGCGCCGCCACCGCGCTGCGCATTACCGAGGACGCGTTGACGGCGAACAACAACAAGATCGACGCCATTGTTGCATCCAACGACGGCACGGCCGGTGGCGCCATTCAGGCGCTTGCCGCGCAGAAGCTGGCTGGCAAGGTGCCCATCTCGGGCCAGGATGCGGACCTCGCGGCGGTCAAGCGGCTGGTGGATGGCACGCAGACCATGACGGTGTACAAGCCGCTCAAGCTGATTGCGGGCGACGCGGCAAAGCTCGCTGTCGATCTGGCAAAAGGTCAGCCGCCTGCCTATAACGCCAAATACGACAACGGCAAGAAGCAGGTCGATACCGTGTTGCTGCAACCGACGCTCCTGACGAAGTCTAATGTTGATACCGTCGTCAAGGACGGTTTCTATACGCAGTCGCAACTGGCTGGTAATTGACGCAACGCTTTGATAAGTCCGTGCGCGAGGGCTGCGAGCGGTCTTCGCGCACAATCATGTCAGGGATACACGCATGGCAAATGCGCTGCTGGAAATGCACGGCATCGTCAAGACGTTTGGCGGAGTGAAGGCGCTCGACGGGATCGACCTTGTGGTTTCGCCGGGTGAATGCGTGGGCTTGTGCGGCGAGAACGGCGCGGGCAAGTCCACCTTGATGAAGGTCCTGTCCGGCGTTTATCCGCATGGAACCTGGGACGGCGAAATCCTCTGGGAAGGCGAACCGTTACGGGCGATGAATATTCGCGAAACCGAGAACGCCGGCATTGTCATCATCCATCAGGAACTGATGCTCGTGCCGCAGTTGTCGGTGGCTGAAAACATATTCCTTGGCAATGAGATCACACTAAGCGGCGGACGGATGAACTACGCCGCAATGTACCAACGCGCCGACGAACTGCTGCGCGGCCTTAACATTAGTGGCATCAATGTGGCGCAGCCCGTGATGAATTATGGCGGTGGACATCAGCAATTGATTGAGATCGCGAAGGCCTTGAACAAGCGTGCGAAGCTGCTGATTCTGGACGAGCCGTCGTCCTCGCTTACTGCAAGCGAAATCAGCATCCTGCTCAATATAGTGCGCGATCTGAAGAAGCGCGGCGTTGCGTGTGTCTATATCTCGCACAAGCTCGATGAAGTCGAAGCCATATGCGATACCGTCACGGTGATTCGCGACGGCAAGCACGTCGCAACGCAGCCCATGAAGGGATTGAGCACTGACGCGATCATTGCGATGATGGTTGGCCGCGAAATCAAGAACCTGTTTCCGCGCGAGCCGCATGAGATTGGCGAGGTGATTTTCGAGGCGAGAAATGTAACGTGTCTCGACGTCACCAATGCCCGGCGCAAGCGGGTGGACAACGTCTCCTTCGCGCTGCGTAAGGGTGAGATTCTTGGCGTGGCGGGGCTCGTTGGCGCGGGGCGAACTGAGCTGATGCAGGCCATTTTCGGCGCTTATCCGGGCGTGAGCGAGGCGGACGTCTATTTGAACGGCAAGAAGCTCAAAATCAGGACACCTGCCGACGCTATCGACGCCGGCATAGGCATGGTGCCGGAAGACCGCAAGCGGCACGGCATCGTGCCGCAGCTTGGCGTAGGCCACAACATTACATTGGCGGTGCTTAGCCGGTTTGCGAAAGGTGGGCGTATTGATTCCGCTGCGGAACTCGATACCATCCACACCGAGATGAAACGCCTGTCAGTACGCGCGGCGACGCCTATGTTATCCATTGCGAGTCTGTCGGGCGGCAACCAACAAAAGGCAGTACTGACCAAGATGCTGCTTACCGACCCTGCCATCCTGATCCTCGACGAACCCACTCGTGGCGTTGACGTTGGCGCCAAGTTCGAAATATACAAGCTGATGTTTGCGCTGGCGCGGCGGGGTGTGTCGATCATCGTGGTGTCGTCGGAGCTTAATGAAGTGCTTGGCGTCAGTGATCGCGTGCTGGTGATAGGCGAGGGTGAATTGCGCGGCGACTTCATTAACGAGGGCCTTACGCAGGAACACATTCTGGCCGCGGCCATTGGCGCGCCATCTCAGGCAACCCCTATTCAAGCGAGTGCCGCATGACACCCGACGTCACCTCGTCTTCCAAGCGCGGCACCACTGGGGGTGCGCGTGCCAGTTCCGGTCAACGCTTCAGGCAAGTGTTCACGCGCTACAAGCTGCTTGCGTTGCTGCTTGCTGTTGCGGTCATCTGGATCTTCTTTTCGTTTCTGACGGATGGTGCCTTTGTCACGCCGCGCAACCTGTCGAACCTCCTGAGGCAGATGTCGATTACCGGCATGCTTGCATGCGGCATGGTCTTTGTGATCATTGCTGGGGAGATCGATTTATCGGTGGGTTCGCTATTGGGATTGCTCGGTGGCGTGGCCGCAATCCTCGACGTCACTCACCACTGGCCGATCCAGTTCACGGTACCTGCCGTGATGTTGCTGGGTGTTGCGATAGGGCTGTTCAACGGCTGGTGGTCGACGTATTTGCGCGTGCCGTCTTTCATTGTCGGTCTGGGTGGAATGTTGGCTTACCGTGGCGTGCTGCTGGGCGTGACGGGTGGTTCGACTATTGCGCCTGCATCGGACAACCTGGTTTTCATAGGGCAGGGATATTTGCCTCGACTGGCTGGCAATGCGCTTGCGCTGGTCTTGTTCGTGATCTTGGTAGCGTTGACTGTGCGGCAGAGGCAGAACCGGCAGCGATACAAGCTGGCGGTCGTGCCGCTGTGGCAGGAGGGTGTCAAAATAGTTGCGGCGGGTTTTGTGCTGGTGGCGTTTGTAACGACGCTCAATCGGTATGGTGGTATTCCTGTGCCGGTGTTGTTGCTGTTGGCGCTGCTTGGACTTTTTACTTATATTGCTACGCAGACCGTGTTTGGGCGGCGTATCTATGCTGTGGGGTCGAATCTCGAGGCGACGCGTTTATCGGGCGTGAATACGAATCGCGTAAAGCTGATGATTTTCGCGCTCATGGGCTTGATGTGCGCGCTTGGCGGCTTGATCAATACGGCGCGGTTAGCGGCGGGGTCGCCATCGGCGGGAACGATGGGTGAGCTGGATGCGATTGCGGCCTGTTTTATTGGTGGAACTTCGATGCGCGGTGGTTCCGGCACGGTTTATGGTGCATTGATTGGCGCGTTGGTAATGGCGAGCCTGGACAATGGCATGTCGATGCTTGATGTCGATTCATACTGGCAGATGATTGTGAAGGGCGGCATTCTGGTCCTGGCAGTTTGGATAGATGTAATTTCGGGAGACAGAAGATAGCCCTCTTATTCAAGCCGTTGCAACCATGACCGCCAAATCTTGCCCGAGAACACTGGCGGCGAAGCGTGTGGATGCAGGGATACGGAGGGGAAGGGTTTCAGCTGACGGTGATTACGACGGTAACCGTTCTTTTGAAGTCCCAAGCAGATAAAACTGCACGCTTGGTCCACTTAAGAATTGGCGGTGGAAAGGCGTTGTCTTCGTTTCTTTTTCGCCGTATGGAAAAAGAAACGAAGTCCCGCCACGGACAGTGGCTAACAGTGCTAAAAAAATCAACGAACAGGGAACGCGCTAAGACGTTAAAAACAGCCCCTCCGCCACCCGCTACCTGGTCCAATCAAGTATCACTTTCCCGCTCTGCCCTGAAAGCATTGCAGCAAACCCTTCCTGATAGTCATCCACGGCAAAGCTATGCGTTAAAACCGGAGAAAGATCTAACCCACATTGCAACATGGCGACCATCTTGTACCAGGTCTCGAACATCTCTCGCCCGTAGATGCCTTTGATCTCAAGCCCTTTGAAGATGACCTGAGTCCAGTCAATGGCCATTTCCGCCGGCGGAATCCCTAACATCGCTATCTTGCCGCCATGATTCATGGCCTCAAGCAGACCCTTAAACGCGCTCGGGACGCCCGACATTTCCAATCCCACATCGAAACCCTCTGTCATGTGAAGTTCCGCCATCACATCACGCAGTGAAGTCTGCGCCACATTCACGGCACGCGTCGCCCCCATTTTCCGTGCAAGTTCAAGCCGATAGTCGTTCACATCGGTAATCACCACATTACGCGCGCCGACATGCCTGGCAATCGCCACAGCCATGATGCCAATAGGACCCGCGCCGGTGATCAACACATCTTCACCGACGAGATTGAATGACAACGCCGTATGCGTGGCGTTACCAAACGGGTCGAAGATAGCCGCAAGGTCGTCGGAAATCTCCGCTGGAATCTTGAATGCATTAAACGCCGGAATCACCAGGAATTCCGCGAACGCGCCAGGCCGGTTTACGCCAACCCCTATTGTGTTGCGGCACAGATGCCGACGTCCCGCGCGGCAATTCCGGCAAAATCCGCACGTGATGTGTCCTTCGCCCGACACACGGTCGCCGATCGCGAACCCGCGCACTTCCTGTCCCATTTCCACGATCTCGCCGACATATTCGTGACCCACGTGCATGGGGACGGGAATGGTTTTCTGCGCCCAGTCATCCCACTTCCATATATGAATGTCAGTGCCGCAGATTGCTGTGCGCGTAATGCGGATCATCACGTCGTTATGGCCGACCTCCGGCTTCTTCACGCGTGTAAGAGTCAGCCCCGGTGCGCGTTCGAGTTTTGCCAATGCTTTCATGATCGCCTCGAGTCCTAAATGATGCCCAGTGAGCGGCCAACGTGCGCAAACGCATCGACCGCGCGATCGATTTGTTCCGGGGTATGTGCTGCGCTCATTTGCGTGCGAATGCGGGCGCGGCCCTTGGGCACGACCGGAAATGAAAAACCGATCACATAGACGCCTTCGTGCAATAGCGCATCCGCCATGCGCGATGCGACCTGCGCGTCGCCAAGCATCACGGGAATGATCGGGTGTTCGCCGGGCACGAGAGTAAAGCCAAGTGCGCTCATCGCATGGCGGAAATGCACGCCGTTCCCGCGCACACGCGAACGCAGTTGAGCACCTTCACTGCTGCGAAGGAGTTCAAGAACCTTGAGCGTGGCCGCAGCAATGCTGGGCGCAAGCGTATTGGAAAAGAGATACGGGCGCGAACGTTGCCGCAGCAACTCTACAATCTCACGTCGTGCTGCAACATAGCCGCCCGATGCACCACCAAGTGCCTTGCCGAGCGTACCGGTGATTATGTCGATGCGCGAAAGCACACCGCAATGCTCCGGTGTGCCGCGTCCGTGCTCGCCGATAAAGCCTACCGCGTGAGAGTCGTCGACCATGACAAGCGCGCCATAACGATCCGCGAGATCACAGATACCGGCGAGATTGGCGATGATGCCGTCCATCGAAAACACGCCGTCGGTGGCGATCAGCTTGAAGCGCGCGCCGGCTGCATCGGCTTCACGCAGTTTGGTTTCCAGGTCGACCAGATCATTATTCTTATAGCGATACCGTTTCGCTTTCGACAAACGCACACCGTCGATAATGCTCGCGTGATTGAGCTCGTCGCTGATGATCGCGTCGGAGTCGTCCAGCAATGTTTCGAACAAACCGCCGTTGGCGTCGAAGCAGCTGGAGTAAAGAATACAGTCGTCGGTTTGCAGGAATGCGGCCAGCGCCTGCTCGAGTTCCTTGTGAACGCTTTGCGTGCCGCAGATAAACCGCACGGACGCCATCCCGAAACCATCGCGGTCCAGGCCGGTTTTTGCAGCGTCGATCAAACGCGGATCATTGGCGAGGCCGAGATAATTATTCGCGCAGAAGTTGAGAACTTCGTCGCCCGCGGCAAGCCGGATATCGGCTGACTGAGGACTCGATATAACCCGTTCGGACTTGTAGAAACCGTCAGCGCGAATCTGGTCTAGCGTTTTGCGCACGTGTGCAATATAAGAATCATGCATGGATCAGTCTCCTGTGTAATGCGGTAATGCGAGGTCCGCTTGGCCACTCGTGATGGCTTTGCTTCCTGGACGGCTTATTGCGCTTGTGCATCAGATCTTTTCCTCACGCACATGCACTAGCTTAGCGGATTTGACCAAACTCCCGAATATCATTTCATGGCGTCACTTGACGAGGCCCTTCAGGAAGTTCGGGTCTGGGCGTAAGCTAGCATTGAATACGCGGAATGCGCGCGCTGACGCTTGACCAAACGGAGTTCATCATGCGAATCGAAACTTCATTCTTGTTCGATCTGGACGGCACGCTCGTAGACAGTGTCTATCAGCATGTACTTGCCTGGAAGGAAGCACTCGATGCTGAAGGCATTGAACTGTCGGTATGGCGAATACATCGCAAGATCGGCATGAGCGGCGGCTTATTTACCAATCAACTCTTGCGCGAGACGCACGGTGAAATTAGCGAGGAACGCGTAGAACGTTTGCGCCGGGCGCATGCGGACGCTTATCAACGCCTGCGCGCGCAGGTCTGTCCGTTGCCAGGCGCACGCGAGCTGCTCGCCGCGCTCACCGAAGCCGGTACGCGCTGGGCCATTGCAACGAGTGGACGCATGGAAACCGCTGCCGTCAATCTCGCGGCGCTGGGCGTGGATCCTGCCCGCGCCGTGGTGGTCACGCGCGACGACGTGAAATATGCAAAGCCCGATCCGGACTTGTTCATCGCGGCAGCCGAGCGGCTGAACGTGGCAATAGAACATACCGTGGTGGTGGGCGACAGCATCTGGGACATGCTCGCAGCACGCCGGTGCAGATCGCTTGGCGTCGGCTTGTTGTCGGGTGGATATGGCACAGAAGAACTGGAGCGCTCGGGCGCATTGCGCGTGTACGAAGATCCCGCGGACCTGCTCTATCACCTGGACGAAGTCGCGGCGAGGCCCTAAATGCTTGCGTGCATTTCGCGCTGATCGTCAAACTACCGCGATCATTCCTTGACCCGCGTCCTGGTCGGTCGCAACAGGTAATGCGTTGGCGCACACCTGGTTGCGCCCCGAGTTTTTGGCGCGATACAACTGTGCATCGGCGGCTCCAATCACGCTGTCCTCTGTCGCGCGTTCCGCGTCCCGTGCGCAGTCCACGACCACGACGCCGAAGCTGGCGGTAGCGCGTATCTCGCGTCCGTCCCACGCTTTCGATACCGCTAACTCGAACGCTTGCCGCATCCTTTCCGCAAGAACCGTTGCGCCCGCAATATCGGTTCGGGGAAGCAGCAAGACGAATTCTTCGCCGCCATAGCGAATGACGCTGTCTACATCATGGCGCGTGTGCGCCAGCAGCAACGCGGAAAATGTCCGAATGACCGCGTCTCCCGCGGGGTGGCCGTAGTTGTCGTTTATCTGCTTGAACAAGTCGATATCGCACAGGACCACCGCGAGTGTCGACCTGGTCTTGCGCGCCCGCTGCAGTTCGGCATTGAACAGAACGTCGGTCAGATAGCGGCGATTGAAACAGCTCGTAAGGTAGTCGCGAACGGAAAGATTTCTGAGCAATGCATGCTGGCAGAACTCGTCACGTGCGAGCCGGTTATGGCGGCGAGCGGTTACGTAACCGAGCGCGTTAGTGAATAGAAGCAGCATGGACGAGGTCAGCAATGCTGAAGGATCAAGCATGCGCGACGCCGACGAAATCGCAATAAACGCGACTGTCGCGACCACGTTGATACACAAGGCGTAGAACAACTTGTTTGGAATAAAGTTGTAAGCAACGATCAACATGATGCACATGGACATCTCGTGGACCGACATTCCGCCCAGCCGCAGCCACGTGATCAGCATGAACACCGCGAAACCGACGGCCTCCACCACGCTCGCCGCCGCACGCAAGGCGGGGATGGAATTATGATATTCACGCGCAGCGCGCAGGCAGACGGCGCAAGTTAGGGCCACTAGACAGCGCGCCAGAAATAGCACGAAGGTTGTGTGCGAGTAGCCGAGGGCGCCCGCGTCAGTAATGGCGAACGCGACGTAGAACAGGCTGCAGAAAACGAGAGTCCGCACGAGCGCGGCATGGTGCGCGACGCGCTGATAGCGCTGGAACTCGTGCTCGACTGACACGTCTTCAAACTCGGACCACACACGGTCGAGTTTAAAATTTGTCGTGGCGTCAAACCGTGAAATTTCGGTCAGTTCTGCCATCTCTCGCCATTTTTTCGATGTCGCCTTTTGGGGCAACATGATAAGTCATTTTTATCTTGACAAGTTGGCGCGCTAAGATCAGCGGTTTCTCCGTTCACCACCGACCTGCTTTGGTGCTTTTGATCCAGGTAAGCATCGTCAGCCTTCCAAGGTATCAATCCGGCATGCCGTCATGATCCCCGAGCGCTCTCGCGGGCCAGTCCACCCAGCGGTCTGCGCGCGAACGTTCATGGATTTCGTTTAGCGGATATCGGATCCGGTTGTCGTCGCGCGGACGTTCGCCGATCACCATCAGCCTCACTTCGTCCCTCGAATTATTGATGAACGTGTGGCAGATCCCGGTGCCAGCTGGAAACCCGACTGAATCGCCTTCTGCAATCGGATGAAGCACTCCGTCGATCCAGACGTCAGGTTTGCCTTCAAGTACGTACACGAACTCCTGCTCGGTACTTTCAGCGTGCGGATAAGAGGTTCGGCGGCCCGGTGGCAGCCTTACATGGTGGATCCCGATGCGGGTAATGCCGAGAGCATCGGAAAGCGGAGCGTCGAACGCCATGTGCTCGGTATCGCCGCGATAGCTATGTGCTTCGACTTCTTCCAGTTCAGTCCAGTGTTTGATGAATTCGGGCCGGCTCATATTTTCTCCTTCTCAAAGACCGCTGATCATACCGGCTGAAAAGTGAACGGCAAAAAGCGGGCGGAGTTAGCTGGGTGCCGACTCAGGAACTCAGAGGGGCTCGCTATAAAGGCCGATGCACGCAGTTCGATATCAAATAAAGCGTACACGCTATAAAGATGCCGATCCCTGACTCTCGACGCACGCCGGCGCACCCGCGAAGTTCCCAATAAATGTGCATGTGCAGCAACGGCTCACCAATGCGCGGCACGCATGCACCAAAAAACAATGCTGATTTTTCTTGGAAAAAAATAATGTGTACGCTAGAGTTAATCCCACGAACTTAGAGCACTAAGTAAAAATTTACCGGCGTGTGAAGTTGCAAGTTCCTCGAACATGCCGTCTGACGCCCGGTCGCACCTTTGCAAGGTTGATATCGACCGCTCGTGCTTTGGGGTGCATGTGACTGGTAACGGTATTCCCGGTGTACGCGGATTCTGGAAGAAAAGCCACCTAAGAATCGCGAACATCAGGCGTTGCCTGGAATTCATCGGAAATGTCGAACAGACGGCGAACGTAAGTAGTTAGGTATACAAATTAAAAGAATCCATAAAAATTCGAGATTTTTTTAGTGCAAGTTTTTGCAAAACTCAGGAGGTTGCAATGTACGACGTATTTCAAACTGACAGATTGATCGATACGTGGCTGGCGGAAGACATTGGGTACTGTGATCTGACCGCGCAGGTCATGATCGAGGCGCATGAAACAGGCGCGTTCTACATGAACGCGCGCGAAGATCTGATCGTGGCGGGAATTGACGTGGCCGCACGCGTATTCAAACGCTACGACGCCACGCTCGAGGTGACCGTGCGCGTCAGCGACGGCGACCATCTGAAAAAGGGCGCGGTGATGCTTGATGTGCGCGGTAACGCGAGAAGCGTGCTGACCGCGGAGCGCACGGCGCTCAACATCGTGCAGCGTATGTCTGGAATCGCGAACCTGACGGCCGAGTATGTGAAAGCCGTCGCGGGCACCCGCGCCCGGCTCATTGACACGCGCAAGACCACGCCCGGCCTGCGCATGCTGGAGAAGCACGCCGTAACGTGCGGCGGAGGGCTGAATCACCGGCTTGGACTCGATAACGGTGTGATGATCAAGGACAACCATATTGCCGTCTGCGGCGGCATTGCGAAGGCGGTTCAACGGGCACGTCGCCAGTTGCCCGTGTTGACGAAACTCGAGGTGGAATGCGACCGGCTCGAGCAGGTCCAGGAGGCGCTCGAAGCGGGAGTGGATGTCATCATGCTCGACAATATGTCGGTTGAGGAGATGTCGAAGGCGGTCGAACTCGTTGGCGGGCGCACGAAACTGGAAGCATCCGGAGGCATCAACCTGGCAACCATCGGCGATATTGCAAAGACGGGCGTGGACTACATTTCCACGAGCAAGATCAATCAAGCCTCCCTGTGCGTGGATATCGGTCTGGACGAAGCGGAGTAAACACGCCATGTCAGAGGGAATCTTCTTTTTTGTCGTCGGACCGAGCGGTGCCGGCAAGGACTCGCTTATTGACGCTGTGCGCCACGGCGGCCGTCCGTTCATGATTGCGCGAAGGGTCATTACCCGAGCCCACGGATCGCCTGGGGAGGACCACGAAGCGCTGGACAACGCCCAGTTTGCCGCGCTGGAGAATAAGGGAGGATTCCTGATTACATGGTCGGCGCATGGCTTGAAATACGGTCTTCGCCAGGAATTGCTCCACACCCTTTCGCAAGGTAGGCACGTCATTGCAAACGGGTCGCGCGCCGTCGTTGAAGCACTCCGCTCACGTGTTCCGCGCATGGTTGTTGTTGAAGTGAGTGCGCCTGCCTCGGTGCTCGCCGAGCGAATCCTTGCCCGGGGCAGGGAAACGCCCGAAGAAGTTCGCCAACGCGTGATGCGCCAGGTGGAACCTTTCGCAGCGGATGTCGAGGTGATCAAGGTATCCAATGACGGAACCCTTGCGCAGGGTATTGAACGTTTTGTCGCAGCGCTTGACCGCGCGATACAGCCGCCTGCGCCGAGTATTGCATCCATGAAAGCCAAGCTGGCTGGCGAAGCGCTCAATGAGACGCAATATGGTGCCGTGTTCGACGACATTCTTGCATTGCGATACTCCGATAGGGATATCAACGCGTTTCTCCTGCATGCATCGCAGCATTTGACCGACGCAGAAGTGCTTGCCGTCGCAAAAGCGCGCGCAAGGCTGTCACCCCGCATCGAATGGGACGAACGCATTGTTGTCGACAAGCATTCCATGGGCGGTATTCCCGGCAGCCGGATCACGCTGATTGTCGTCCCGATTGTCACGGCGTTCGGGCTCGTGATGCCGAAGACATCGTCACGCGCGATCACGTCGGCTGCGGGCACGGCGGACGCAATGGAGACAGTTGCATGTGTTGATCTCACCCGTGCCGACTTACAAAGATGCGTGGAGGAAGCGCGCGGTTGCATTGCATGGAACGGGCGCTTGAACCATTCGTTGATCGACGACCGGATCAATGCATTCACCCGGCCTTTGGGGCTCGACTCGAATCGCTGGTCGGTCGCATCCATTCTGTCCAAGAAGTGGTCGGCCGGATCGACCCACGTGATCATCGATTTGCCTTGTGGCCCGCGCGCCAAGCTCACGAGCGAACCGGAGGCACGAGCGCTGGGGCAACTTTTCGAGTACGTTGGTGCGGGCCTGGGCATGCATGTCAAGGCCATGGTGACCGATGGAAAAGCACCGATCGGACGTGGGGTGGGACCTGCACTCGAGGTACGTGACGTCCGGCTCGTGCTGACCAATGCCACCGACGCACCGGTGGATCTGCGTGAAAAGGCGCTGCTTTTTGCCTCGGAAATCCTCGCCTGGGCGCCGGGTGTGGAAACAGTGGAAAAGGGGCGTGAACTGGCCGAGTCCTTGCTTGTTTCTGGCCGCGCGCTGGCATCGTTTGAACGCATGATCGACGCGCAAGGGCGCCGCGCAAAGCCGGTATTACCCGGGAAATGCGTGCGTGCCGTGGCAGCGCCACGCAGCGGCATCATTACCGGTGTGGATGGTTGGGCGATTGCGGGCATAGCACGCGCGGCGGGTGCGCCGGATGACCTGAGTGCGGGCGTCGACCTGCTTGTGTCCGCGGGTCAGGCCGTGGAAGCCGGCGATGTCTTGTTCCGGATTCACGGTGATGACACTGAACGCGTGAGGGCCGCCTTCGAGTCCGCGCAGGGCATACGTACACATGAAATATCCACGGAGCGAGTCATTTCCTCCTCAGATGTATCTGCTTGATTCCCCGGACATCGAGCACGTAGTTCCAGTATCTGTCGGTTTCCTATAATCCGTGTGACCCGTTATCACCTGGAGTGATGAAATGCCAAACAAGATCGGCAAGTTGCGGTGGGGGATTGTTTCGTTGCTGGTCGCTCCCATCACCTTCGTGATGACGCTGGATCGGGCGGCCATGACTATTGCCGCGCCGACAATCCAGAAGGAGCTCGGTCTTTCGCTGGTTGAAATGTCAGTTATCCTGACTGTCTATTTCTGGGCCTACGCGCTTGGCCAGGTTCCGGCGGGGCGAATGGCCGAGCGTCATGGCTCGCGCAAGGTGCTGTTCGGAACCAGTGCTCTTTGGTCCTTCATGATGATCCTGACGCCGCTCGGCACGGGTTTTAACTGGCTCGTCGGTTGCCGGGCCCTGCTTGGCGGAGCGCAGTCAGCCGACTGGTCGAGCGGCGTGCTGGCAGTAAAGCGATGGTTTCCCAAAAATGAGCGGGCCAAGGGAAACTCGTTTCTCCTGGGCGGTTTGTATCTTGGGCCGATTGTTTCCGCGCCCCTTACCGCATGGATGATCCTGCAGTTCGGCTGGCATTCCGTCTTTTATGTGTTTGGCGCAATAGGCATGTTGCTCGGCGTAGCGTGGTGGTTTGGCTACCGCGATGTTCCCGCGAAACATCCATTGATCGGCAACGAGGAGGCGGCCTATATTGCAGCGGGGCAAACCGAAGCCGAAGTCGTGGCGAAGGGTGTGTTTTTGAAGTGCCTCAAGCATCCGCGTTTCTGGCTTTTCGGCGTTCAATACTTCCTGCTTGTATTGATCCAGAGTTTCTACACGACCTGGTTACCCACATACCTGATGCGCGCCCGTGGACTTTCGCTCAAGTCAATGGGGTTTGCGGCTTCACTTCCCTGGATTGCGGTGTTCGTGGCAGTGTTTGTCGCTGGCATTGTTTGCGACAAGATACTGAAGCGGACGCAATCGGTCTGGGCGGCGCGTGTGCCCGTTGCAATGGCAGGATTCCTTGTCAGCGCGGTGACGCTCTGTCTCGCCTCATACGCGGTCAACATCGCAGCCGTCATCGGACTCTTGTGCTTGTCATTTGCAGCGGTAGGATTCGTGCAAGTGGTCGTATGGTCCGCCACGCAGGATCTGGGCCGGAGCTTTACCGGCGTGATGTCGGGCTGGACCAATCTGTGGGGCGCCGCGTCGAACGTCGCGGGACCGATGAGCGTTGCGCTCATGGTCAGGTTGACGGGCAACTGGGCAAGCGCCCTGGTTGTGATTGCGTTGGCCGCGGCGCTAGGCACGGTGCTCTGGTTGTTCGTTCATCCGGAGAAACCGTTGTTCGATGCCAATCCGGCGGAGCATGCGAAATCGACGAATGAAGGCTCCTCGCCGGCGATCAGCGCGGAAGCTTCCGAAGAAGTTATTTCATAAGGAATACCTAAGGAATACCTATAGTTGCCGGGGTTAGATTTTCGGCCAGACGACCTCGAGTTCGAGAGCAATCGAACGGGCGAGTCCTTCCAGGTCGGGAAACAACGACGCGTTCGTAATGTTCATTCTGTAAAGCGAACGCATTCCTTCGTCACGCACGGACAAAGGAATGACGATTTTTCGCACCAGGTCGACGTCGCTTGCGTATTGATCGAAAATCTTGTCGAGCGGTTCGTGCAGCAGTCCCGGCACCATGAACGTTCCAGCCTGCGCCACCAGCCGACGGTCCATCTCGGTCGGCTCGCCAAACCAGATGATCGGGTTGGTATCCGGCAGGAAATACCTTTCGAAATTTCCTTCTCTTCGTGGATCGATCCTGTCACGCGTAAGGTCGTGTGCGGTTTTGGGAATTGCGCGGTCCATGTACAGGGCGGGAGTATTCACTGCATAGACGGCGGATTCGGCAACAGCTCGCTCCAGCGCGAAAAATGCCGCCACGTAGGGAGACTTCGTGAAATCCAGCAATCGCGTTGGGGCGCCATGATGCTGCATCAATGCAAGGCACCGGAGATCATCCAGTAGCACTCGTGCGTCTGCAATATAGGTGTGCGCCTTGCGCCGGAAGATTCGTATTGCCCGCTGTTCCTGCACACGCCAGTTCGATGCGTTGTGAACAAACGAGGACAGGTAGCGCGCAAGCGAGCTTTGCAACAACCAGTTGGCGTCCTGCTGGCCTCGGAATGCCCAACCGTCGAGCTCCAGGCTCAGATCGGTAAACTCTTGCCAGCTAGAGACCTTGATCGTTTCCACTTTTTCCATTCCTTCTGCGTTTCTTTGGAGATGTGCCGCAATAGCTATTGTAGGTGCGGAAGTTTGCTATTGTGATGACTGCGACGGCCGCGCCAATACCGCTATACGCACCTCAAAAAAAAGGCCGAAGCGAGCGCTTCGGCCGACGCCTGGTTCCAGCTAGTTACAGCGGTCTGGCACCCGGGCCTGCCACGCGGCTACGTGCGGGGACTGCATCGTTGCCCACCGCTGAGCCGCCAGCATCCTCAAACGGCGGTTGATGACGGAATCCTGCACCGCCAGAAACGATTGCGATAATTGCTCCAACAATCAGCGCGGCAAAAGAGAACCAGCTTGCGCGGGCGACGTTGCGTGCAGCGGTGTCGGCGGCTTGCCGTGCGTCCTGCTCGGCCGTGGGACTCGACGCCGCGGATGCCGCCGATGCAATAGCGGCTTGTGCTTGCTGGGTAGCCGAATTCACCATCGACTGGTCGCCGTTGCTCTGGTTCGCAGCCGTTGCGCCAACTTGCGCGCTCGTGGCGGCGATGCTGCCAGCCGTGCTGACCGCGCCCCCGATCACCGAGGCCATTCCAAAGACAATCAAAAGTGTCATGACCGCCCAGGACAGCAGTCCGTGCAGCCAGCCAAGTACGGGCGCGCAACGGCCGGCGAAATACGAACCGACAAAGACCGCGAGCACCGTTGTAACAATCACCCAGACACCCGATCCGAAGCCGAATCCGTGCAACGGGCTAGGTCGCGACAACGGCGACAGGAGCGATGCCCCGATTGCGGTGCCGAGCACGCTCATGACGAGGTATACGATAGACGAGAGGATCACGCCGGCGATCACGGAGCCCCATGAAAGGCGCGGCAAGCCATCTTGAGTAGTGAGCAGTTTCATAAGTTTTCCTGATCGAGGGAAAGAACCTAAGCCATTGAGGAGTTCATGCCTGCACGTAGCAGCGTGCCCCATCATTGAGCAAACGTCATGCCGCATCAATTCCGTGGCCAAAATGGCGCTTCGCGTGACGCGAAAATGAATTCATGAAGTGCTGACAGGCGTCAACCCGGGCTTGACGCCCGCATGATTTTTTTCGGGTTTTTATTCAGCGGCGCGATCTTTCGTTCGATCAGCACTTCGTCCAGCGAAGAGCGCAACAGATCGATAGCCTGTGTCAGCCGGCCCGGCACGGAACCATGGATGAACCATACATCGACTCCGGTGCGAAAGTCGGGGGTATCGATAATCTGCAGTGCTCGTTGATGCAAACTGCCTTCCAGCATGTCCGGCGTGACAAGCCCGATACCCAGTCCACGCGCGACCAGCGACAGTTGCAGCGCGGAGCCGAACGCTTCCACGGCGACATTCAATGGCAGGCCCGCTACCCGCAGCGCGCGCCTCAACACCGAACGCATTCCGCAACCATCCTGATTGAGCACCCATTCGTAGCGGCTCAGCTCTGCGAGCGTCATCGGCGTCTCCGGCAGACCGAGAGAACGCGCGGCGACCACTACCGTTGGCACAAACGCAAGACGGGTTGCGTGCAAGGTCTCGGGCGCCGAGAAGCCGGGAGGCATCAACACGATTGCTGCATCGAGCGACGCGCGCTCGACGGCTTGCACGAGCGCCGGCGACCACCCGGCTGTCACGCGCAACGTCAGTCGTGGAAAAACGGAACGCAGTCGATCGACGGGCTTTTCCAGCGCGACTTCGCCCAGAAAAGGGGGCATGCCGATTCGAAATTCGCCGGACGGTTCGCTATCGAGAGACGCAACCGACAACAGATCGTCCACCGCGCGCAACACGGTCCGCGCCAGCGCGTAGACCTCGGTGCCTGCAGCGGAAGGCTTGAGCGGCTTGCTCTGGCGATCGAGCAATTCCACACCCAGCATGGATTCGAGGTTTTGCACCCGCCGCGTCAATCCCGGCTGCGTGAGATGGAGTTTCTCTGCCGCGCGCACCATCGATCCGCTTTCCACGACTGCAACGAACGCCTGGAGATCTCGAGTGTTCAAAGTGAATTCGCATAATCATTATCAACATTTTTCAATTGTCGCATAATGAGCCGCTCGTTAGGATGATTCCCTGATCCAGTCCAGAGAATCCACTCGATGCTTCCATCCGCAGAAACTCCCGCTCCCGCCATCACTGCGCGAGAACCCGAACACACCCAAGGCCTGACGCTGCCGCTGACCATCTTTTTCGCGACGGCTGTCGGCCTCATGGTGATGAACCTGTTCGCCGCTCAGACGCTCACCGGCGCGATTGGCCGCAGCCTCCACCTCGCTCCCGAGTTCGCCGGCCTCGCGGCCATGCTGCCGCAGCTCGGATACGCAATTGGGCTGGTGCTGCTCGTACCGCTGTGCGACCTGCTGGAGAATCGTCGGCTCATCGTATGCACATTGGCGATGGGCGCCGTTTTCCTCGCGATCGCGATGGTCGCCGAGGCGCGTGCAGTGTTTCTGGTGGTCGTGTTGCTGGCCGGCGTTGCTTCCAGCGCAATCCAGATGCTGGTGCCAATGGCCGCTTCCATGGCCCCGGAAAGTCACCGCGGACGCGCGGTCGGCAACGTGATGAGCGGCCTGATGCTTGGCATCCTGCTGTCGCGTCCCGCCGCGAGCCTGATTGCCGGGACAATCGGCTGGCGTGCTTTCTACGGTCTTGCTGCGTTGACCGATGCATGGGTCGCGCTTGTCCTGTATCTGAAGCTGCCTGTGCGCACGCCAGCCAATCCGGCGTCTTACCCCGCGCTCCTGTATTCGCTCTGGACGTTGATGCGTACCGAGCCTGTGCTGCAACGCAATGCTGTATCGGCGGCGCTGGTCATGGGCGCATTCAGTGCGTTCTGGACGGCGATCGGCTTGCGGCTCGTGCAGCCGCCGTTTGGCTTCGGCATGAATGGCATCGCGCTGTTTGCACTCGCGGGCGCGGCCGGCGCAATCGTCACGCCGCTTGCTGGCCACGCGGGCGACCGGGGATGGAGCCGCACGATGCTGTTCGCGGGCCATCTGACGATGCTGGCGGCGCTCGTGGCGATAGGTGTGGCGGGTGCAGGCTGGGGCGGTTTCGCCGCGCAGGCACATCCGCCATTGGCGATTGCGATGCTGGTTGCAGGCGCGGCGGCGCTCGATGCGGGCGTGGTCACTGACCAGACGTTGGGCCGGCGTGCAATCAACTTGATGGACCCCGCCGCGCGCGGACGGCTGAATGGCTTGTTTGTCGGGACGTTTTTTGTAGGGGGTGCCGTGGGCGCTGCGTGTTCCGGCGCTGCGTGGGCGTTGGCAGGCTGGACTGGCGTCTGTGCAGTGGGAGGTGTGTTCACCCTCTGTGCTTTCGTTCTGCGGTTGACGGGGAGAAGAGGCGACCTGTCGTCCTCGACGGTCGCCCGCTGAACTTATGCGGCACTTCATTGCGGGGAATCTGCGTGCGCGCGCAAACCGCCGTTCTGAAACGGCCGAGTTACGGCTTGCAGGACGCTTCCAGCGTGTCGCCCAGGTCGTTCTGAGCATTCCGACGCGCGAGGCGAGCGCGCAGCGTGTCGATCTGATCGAGCAGATCGAGCGCGAGCGCCACGCCTTGCGCATTCAGTTCAAGATCGCGCGTCAGCCGCTGCGCGGTGACGGCGCGGCGAAGCGAGGCGCCGCTGAACCGCCACTCCTCGATGCGCGCCCCGCGAGGTTCGAATGCGCCCTCGTCGACCCACAGCGTCACCTGGGCCTCGGATGCGCCCGTGACGTGGCACAACTCTACCAGCGTGAACTCGACATGGTCCTCGACGATATCGCCCTGCAGATAGACCGGATCGTTTTCTCTCATGATGGGTCACCCATAAAAATTCGCACGCGGGTCGAATTCGAACGCATCGCGCAACGCGGTGTAGGCCGCTTTTTTTGCTTCTGTGTCGGCGCGGGGCAGAACAATTTCGAGCACGACATAAAGATCGCCAGGCGGGTTTCCGGGAATGCCCCGTCCCTTGAGTCTCAGGCGCCGGCCGGCGCCGGACCCGGCCGGGACGGTCATGGTCACCTGGCCGGAGGGCGTCGGCACGACGACATCGGCGCCGAGCGCGGCTTCCCATGGCGCCACAGGAAGATCCAGCGTCACGTCGCGGCCATCGACGCGATACCGCTTGTCTTCCTCAAGCGTCACTTCCAGGTACAGGTCGCCCGCGGGCGCATTTCCGCTACCAGCGCCACCCTGGCCTGCAAGCCGCAGGCGCTGGCCGTCGAGAATGCCTTTCGGTATCGACACGTCGAGTGTGCGCGTTTGATAGGTGACGCGGCCGTGCTCGTCGATTTCGGGCATTTGCAGCGTGAAAGTCCGCTGTGCGCCGTTGTAGGTGTCCTCCAGACTGACCGATACCCGCGCCTGATGGTCCTCGCCACGCCAGTCGTATGACTGGGAACGCGGCGCATGGCGGTGGCGCGCGCCGAATAGATCGCCGAATAAATCGTCGGTGTCCTGCGGGCCGCCAGCGCCGTGGTATTCGAATCCGTCGCTGACATCCGGGCGCGGACGAATCTCGTCGCCGTCTTTCAAGCCCGTGCCGAGGGCGTCGAAGGCGGCGCGCTTTTCCGGATCGCGTAGCACCTGATACGCCTCGCCCACTTCCTTGAAGCGCGACTCCGCGTTCGCGTCCTTGTTCAGATCAGGGTGGTATTTGCGCGCGAGCTTGCGATGCGCAGTCTTGATTTCCGCCTCGGTCGCCGTTCGCGGCACACCCATGACCGCGTAATAATCCTTGTATTTCATGGTTTAGCCCGTTTCGTCCATTCGTTCGTCTATCCATTAGACCCATGCTGACAAGGTGACCTGCGGCCTGGCGGCAAGCCGTCCCACAAATATACAAGCATGCGGCGAAAGCGTCGAACGCTTACAGAAAAGCGTTTAGCGCGCCGGCGGCGGTGAACAGGGCGACCGTTTGTTTCACGTGCAAACGGATGTCGCCGCGGACCACGTCAAGATCTTCTCCCATCAGGCCGCGCATGAGCATGGGCGAGACGATCGCATCGAGAAGCTGGGTTGCAAGAACGTGCGCCTGCCGCGTGCTCGCGGCTTGTGCGCGGGTATCGTGCACGCGCCCGGAATGCCGGGCGATCATGCTCGCCACCGCTTCGATTGCGCGCGAGCGGCCGGCGTCGCTCGTTAATTTTGCCAGCGATGGAAACCGCGGCGCGTCCGCGACCACCATTCTGATCAGCCCGATTACCTCGTCGCTCAACAATCGCGTGACGAGCGTTTGCGTCACGGAAACCAGCCGCTGCGAGAGTTCCGCCGATTGCGGCGCTTCATACACGAGCCGCAGGCTGCGTTCGCAGTTTCGCTTGACGACTTCGGAAAAGAGCGCCTCCTTGCCGCTGTAACGGCTGTAGAGCGTTGCCTTGCCCGCGCCCGCCGCTTCGGCAATACGTTCAAGGGACGCTCCGCCAAAACCGTGCTGCAAGAACATGGCAGTGGCGGCATCGAGAATGCGCTCTTCCACATCGCCCGCCATGGCATTCGACGGCCGGCCTTTCTTGCGGGAGAAGATCGACCTGATCGGGCAGGGATCGGCATCGGCATCGGCATTTTTCGGAATGCGGCTCACAACGGTTCCTCGGTGCATGTCATGTTTTCAGCCAGGATTATCGCAGGCTTTTTTAATGAAACGATACCGTTCCGTTCTATTGTAGAATGCATCTCAATATTGTTTTGGAGAATGCAATGGCCGGAAGTGAAAGCGAAAACAGCACGCCCTCCGGCGATCAGAAGGCGGACGGCGACGAGGCGCAGTCGAGGCCGCAAGCAAAGGGGCAGGAACAGGAAAACAGCAAGCCCATGAGTCCCCGGCGCAAGCGCATGAATGCGGTTATCGGCGGGGTGGTGTTGCTGGTTTGCGTGGCCGCGGGCGTGGCTTACTGGCTGCATAGCCGGCATTACGAAAGCACGGACGACGCGTTTATCGACAGTAATCAAAGTCAGATCGCGTCGCAGGTGAGCGGACGGGTCATCGAACTGCTTGTTGCGGATAATCAGCATGTCGAAAAGAACCAGCCGCTTTTGCGTATCGACCGGCGCGACTATGAAGTGAAGCTCGAACAGGCCGAGGCGCAAGAAGCGAACGCCATTGCGCAAGTCGCGCAGGCGCGCGCCGACCTGCTTTACCAGACGGCGAGCCTCGCACAGCAGACATCGCAAGTGCGCGTGGTGCAAGCCGACCTGACGCAGGCGCAGCAGGATCTGGCGCGATACACCGGAACAGACCCGGCTGCCATCACGCGCCAGCAACTGGAACAAAGCCAGGCAACGACCAAGAGCGCGCTCGCCCGGCTCGACAGCGCGAAGCAGGCGGTTCAGGCGGGCGAGGCGCAGGTTGCATCGCAGAAAACCAAGATCGACGCCGCACTGGCTTCCGTGCGCCAGACCCATGCCGACGTCGACAACGCGAAGCTGCAACTGAGCTACACGGAAGTGCTCGCCCCGCAAGCCGGGAAGATCACGCGCCGCACGGTGAATCTTGGCAACTACGTCACGCCGGGTCAGGCGCTGGTCGCGGTCGTGCCCGACGAGATGTGGGTCACCGCCAACTTCAAGGAAACGCAGCTCGTGCACATGAACGTGGGACAAGCGGTCGATGTCACCGTCGATGCGTATCCGGACAACGTCCTTCACGCGCACGTGGAGAGTTTGCAACGCGGGACCGGCTCCGTCTTCAGCAGCCTGCCCGCGGAAAACGCGACGGGCAACTATGTGAAGGTCGTGCAGCGCCTGCCCGTGAAGATCGTCTTCGATGGCGACGCCTGGCGCCACTTGCCGCTTGCGCCCGGCCTGTCGGTCAGCCCGCGCGTGACGGTGAGATAAGCATGGCAACCACTCACGCAGCGTTGCCAAGGTCGGCAGCGGGGCCGTTCAACCCTTGGCTGATCGCGGTCATCGTGTCGATCGCGACCTTCATGGAAGTGCTCGACACGACCATCGCGAACGTGGCGCTTCGGCATATTGCTGGTGGCTTGGGCGCGAGTCTCGACCAGAGCACGTACATCACGACCAGTTATCTGGTGAGCAACGCGATTGTCCTGCCCATCAGCGGATGGCTTGCGAACGTGATCGGCCGCAAGCGCTTTTACATGATCTGCGTGCTGCTGTTCACGCTCAGTTCGGTGGCGTGCGGGTTCGCCACGTCATTGCCGATGATGATCGTGTTCCGTGTCCTGCAAGGTCTCGGCGGCGGTGGCCTGGCGCCTGTCGAACAAAGCATCTTTGCCGACACCTTCACGCCGGAAAAACGTGCGATGGCGTTCGCGCTGTACGGCTTTACCGTTGTCACCGCGCCCGCCATCGGACCTATGCTCGGCGGCTGGATCACGGAGAACTATTCGTGGCACTGGGTGTTCCTGATCAATTTGCCCGTGGGCCTTGTGTCGCTGGTACTGACGTGGATGTTCGTAAGTGACAGCAAGCTCGTGCAGCAGGAACGGCGCGCGTTGCTCGACAAGGGATTGCGGATCGACTATCTCGGCTTCTTTTTAGTGGCTGCAGGTTTCGGCTGCCTGCAGATCGTGCTCGACAAGTTCGAGCGTGAGGACGGGTTTTCATCGAACTTCATTTGTTCGTTCGCGGCGGTCTCCGCGGCCGCGCTTGTTGCGCTCGTCATCCGCGAATTAACGGTCGCGCAGCCGATTGTGAATCTGCGGCTGTTCAAGTCGCGCGCGTTCGCGATCAGTTGCAGCGTGATGTTCGCGTTCGGTTTCATCATCAACAGCACCACGCAGATCCTGCCGCAATTCACGCAGGAATTGCTGGGCTACGACGCAACCAATGCGGGCCTGACGCTTGGCCTTGGCGGTCTCGTCACGCTGTTTTTCATGCCGATAGCCGGCGTGGTGACCGGCCGCGTGTTCCAGCCGAAATGGCTTGTCATGATGTCGCTCGCGGGAACCGGGGTTGCACTGCTTCATACCTCCGGACTCGATCTGAACATCGGGTTCTGGGATGTATCGCTGTCGCGGCTTTATCAGGTCATCTGGCTGCCGTTTCTCTTCATCCCGCTTTCGACCGTGCAGTTCATCGGCATTCCACCCGAAGAAAACAATAACGCGTCGGCGCTGATCAACATGATGCGCAATCTGGGCGGCAGTTTCGGCGTGTCGCTCGTGACCACGCAGCTTGCGTGGCGGGATCAGTTTCATCATGCAAGGCTTGCCGAGCACGTCACGCCGTATAACGGCTTTGTCAATTCGCTCGGATCGATTGCCGGAAGGCTGGAGCAGCAGGCGTCTGTCATGAGTTATCTCGACGTGTTCATCATGCTGGGCGTGATCTCGCTCGTGCTATGTCCCATTTGTTTGTTGTTGCCGAAGCTGCCGAAGGGGGCACAGGTCAATGCGCATTGATTATCGATGGATTCCGTTTATCGCTTTCCTTTCTGCCTGCACGATGGGCCCCGAGTTCCAGCGTCCCGCTTTGCAAACGCCAGCGCAATGGTCGGACACGCCGGCCTCGACCGATGCCGTCCGTTCGGTCGCGGTGCCCGAACCCATCGATCCGCTGTGGTGGAACAGTTTCGGCGATCCTGTCTTGACTGGGCTGGTCACGCGCGCGATTGAAAGCAACCTGGACATCAAGGTCGCGGCGGCGCGGGTTGCCGAGTCGCGCGCGCAACTTGGGCAAGCGAAGGCGGACGCGTTCCCAACGCTGAACGGCAACGCGTCTTACACGCGCGAGCTTCAGAGCGCCGATGGCGTTATCGGTCTGCTCGGCGGCAGCGGATCGCCTTCGGCCACCGATACAAACGGTCTGGGCGGACGGCAAGGCGGCGTGCCGACGCAATCCACAGGAAGCGCGCTGCCGCCATTCAACCTGTTCCAGTATGGTTTCGATGCATCGTGGGAACTCGATCTCTGGGGCCGCGTAAGGCGCACGGCGGAAAACGCGAGCGCGACCGTCGATGCTCAGAATGAAGCGCGGCACGATGCGATCGTGTCGACGGCAGCAGAAGTCGCTCGCGATTACCTGAACCTGCGCGGCACGCAGGAGAAGCTGCGCATTACGCGGGAGAATCTGGAGTTCGCGCAGCGCACCGTGCAACTCACTAACGAGCGCGCGAAACACGGGCTCGCCACGGATCTGGATGTTGCCAATGCGCA
This sequence comes from Caballeronia sp. DA-9, assembly GCF_051615025.1. Classification (NCBI taxonomy): domain Bacteria; kingdom Pseudomonadati; phylum Pseudomonadota; class Betaproteobacteria; order Burkholderiales; family Burkholderiaceae; genus Caballeronia; species Caballeronia sp. DA-9. The sequence continues at coordinate 505,065 of NZ_CP195132.1, forward strand.
GAGCCAGGCCGAGTCGAATGCCGCCGATATTCCGCAGGAAGAGCAGCAGGAAGCCAGGCTGATCAACGCCATTGGCGTATTGCTCGGCGAGTATCCGCAAGCGCTCGCGGCGCAGTTGAAACCGGCGTTGAGTGTGCCCATGACGCCGCCGCGCGTGCCGATCGGGCTTTCATCCGAACTGGCGCGGCGCAGGCCGGACATCCGCGAGGCCGAAGCACAGCTTCACGCGGCGACGGCAAGTATTGGTGCGGCGAAGGCGGATTTCTTCCCAAAGATCACGTTGTCGGGCAGTGTCGCGATTCAGGCTACGCAATTTACGAATCTGGGTAGCTGGGGCGCGCGCAGTTACAGCGCGGGGCCGAGTCTTTCGATTCCCATTTTCGAGGGCGGCCGCCTGCGGGCGACGCTCGCGCTGCGTGAAGCGCAGCAGCAGGAAGCGGCGATCACGTATCGCAAGACGGTGTTATCGGCGTTTCAGGAAGTCGATGACGCGCTCACCGGCTTCGCGTCCGAACAACGCCGGCGGGACAGGCTGGACGCGAGCGTGCAGGCGTCCAGGCGCGCGCTGGATATCGCAAACAAGCGCTATGTTCGCGGGCTGTCGAATTATCTCGATGTGCTGACAGCGCAAAAAACATTACTGACGAACGAGCAGCAATGGGTCGACAGCACGGCGACGGTATCGACGAATCTTGTCTCGTTGTACAAGGCGCTGGGCGGCGGATGGGACGTGGAGCGCGCCGGGTATGCAAGCCGCGCGGCGCCGGAACTGGCCGGGCGGGAGTGAATTCGACCGGTTTCAATCGCGCACAGCCTGCAGCCGCGTTTTCCCGGAGCCGTCCAGGCCGGCCGAACGTTGATTCGCCCAGCCATTAGCGATACTCTTGGATCGTTCGTGGTCGTCGAGTGCGGGTCAACCTGGAGATGACGTTTGTGAAACGCGCATGGGCTTTCTCCTGCATCCTCACCTTGAGCGCGATCCTCGGCGGATGCGGCAAGGACGGATCGCGAAACGCTACGACTCAGGCTTCAGATGCGTCCGCGAGTCAGGCGCCGGCGCAGCCTGTTAGTGCCGTACCCGCAGCATCGGGCGTGCAAGCGCAGGGCGCGCTGGCCGTTATCGGCAAGGCGCAGCTTCCCGGCGAAGCAGCCGAGACATTGCGTCTGATCAAAGCGGGAGGCCCGTTCCCTTTCGGCGAAGACGGTGTCCTGTTTCGCAACAGCGCGTCATTGCTGGCGCAGCATCCGCGCGGATATTACCACGCGTACACCGTTCGTACGCCCGGCCTCGCGGATCGCGGGCAGCGCCGCATCGTATGCGGCGGACCACGCAAGCAGACCAGTGACTGCTACTACACTGAAGACTACTACGCCAGTTTCAAACGTATTTCGGAATAAGCTGGTCAAGCGCGCGTGCGACCGCGCAGCGCGTCCCGGCGCAATGCGGGACCCCTTGGCAGTGCTCGTGGTTCAAGTCACCAATGCGCTGCCGGCTCCGCTTGGCAGCAAGGTGTCCGAATCAAACTCGATTGGGCCGGAGCGCGCGGCCAAGATTATTTGGTAACGATCGCGCCAGTCAGGCCCGCGTTGATGGCTGGCAGGAACAGGTTCAACACGCGGTTCGCACGGACAAGGCCGCTGTTGTCGACGTAGACAACGTCCTTCGATTCCAGCGGGAACTGATTGGCGAGCAGCATGGAAACCGGCGAACGCGCATCAAGCCGATAAATCACCGGCGTGTCGCCCGCGTTCGAGCGCAGCACGAACAGTTGCTTTGGATTCGACGTTTCCTGGTTGAGCTGGCCCGCCTGCGCGAGCGCCTCGGCAAGCGTAAGCGTGCCGTCGCGCAGCGGCGGAACCGGGGACGGCTTGTTGACTTCACCCATCACGTAGACGGTGTTGTCTTCACGCGCATCCACATGCAGCATGTCGCCCGGCTGCAGCATGATGTCGGCGGGGTTTTTGCCGTTCTTCATCATCTGTGCGACGTTGACCGGATAGGCCGTGCCATTGCGCGTGATCGTCACGCGGCTTTGGTCGGCGGTCGGTGCAAAGCCACCGGCGCGGTTCACTGCTTCGGTGAGCGTCATCGGAATGTCGTTGACGGTCTGCGCGCCGGGTGCGCGCACGTCGCCATCAACATAGACCTGCGACGACCGGAAAGACGCCACGCGAACCGTGACCTGCGGCTTCACGAACACCTTGCTCAGCTCGCTGTTTATTTCGCGCTGGATTTGCTGGGCAGTCTTGCCCGATGCATGGATTGAACGGTCCACGTATGGAAACTGGATGTTCCCGTCGCTATCGACGACGAAGCCGGGCGCGGCATCCGACGGCTTGGTGTTCTGCGCCGGCTGGCCGACTGCAGCCGCGAGTTCGGGGTGGTCCCACACCGTGATCTGCAGCACGTCGCCCGGTCCCAGCTTGTAGCCAGTCGGTTTTGCGAACAAACCGAGCTGGCTCGCCTTGTCCATGTTTTTCTGTTCGGCGCGAATCTGGCGGATCAGCGTCAAATCGATCTGCTTGATCGGGATCTGGATGTCGCTCGTTGCGTCACCGTTGTCGGCGCTCGTGACAGGCAGCGCAGCCGGTTCGATCATGTGCTGGCCTGGAGCCAGCGCGCATGCGGACAGCATTGCGGCGATCGCGAGGGAGAGGGCTACACGCGTTCCCGGCATGACACTAACGTTTTTGTTTGGCGCTGTTGCATCGAATAATTGCTCGGTGTTCATCGATTGTTCCCTACCGTGATTAGCATTGGTGCGGCGCAAAACCGGAGTCTAACAAACGATGTTTCAAACTCGATCCGAATTTTAATTTCGTTACATTGTCACGGTAAGCTAAGAACGAGTCGGTAACAGGATCGTGATCGAACGGGAAGCGACAGAAATGTTGAAGAGCGAGCTTCGATTTATTGCGTAAGACATCGGTCGGCTAATTTAAATGTCCAGGCAGGCTGGCATTCCGTGTTGCCGGTTTTTTCTCTATGCGGCCAGGACTATCGTGTTGCAAGAGCTGCCATGCGAGCATGGTCGTGTACGCGTTGTAATGCGGAGAACTAATGGGAGTTGCCGAAATCGGTTGCCATTGCAAAGCACAGGGATTTATTTTATGGAAGCCGCTGTGCTCACACTCCAAATCATTCAAGAAAAGCTAAAGCAGTTGCAGGCGCAGGCCTACACAATCATCGCGAGAAAGGCGGAATCGGCGTTATACGAGGTTCGCTGTTTAATGATCAAACACCGACTGATAAACCAGGGTGTCGAGGAAAAACCGGATCTGAAGCAAAAGCAGCGGGTAACGCAATCCGTTACCGGAAAATCTTCTCCGATAACGGACCGCACTCGCTTAACGGCAACGGTGCTCCCAATGATGATGAACGCGGACTTTATGGCAATCGCGATGATGATGGTATGGCGCGGCGGACGCCGGCACGATGGTGGCCATGGTTACTGCTGCGGTGGCAAGCGCGAGTATCAGGGTTTTCATATAACACCGGTAAGAGGTCGAAGAACATATGAAGCAGGGCATGCTGATGGTCACGGCGTGACAAGCGTGATAACGGCAAACGCAGCAGGTTCTAAAGGGATCATCAAGTGAATCGCCGCCCGTTCTATTTACTATCCAGGATGCCGAAAAGCGGCCATGACACCTTGCGGTTTAGCCACGCGCGTACGGGTTTTGCAAAAAGATATTTCTTACAATTAGTCAGACGAGATAGCACAGCAAGATTCTGGCGTAGCGAACCAAGCGAATCCACGAATCCATGCAGGGTCGCCCGCAGCGGCCGGTCTCCGCAAAAAAGCTTGCAGCATCGGCTGGACGGTCCGGGAATTGCTGAGTCCCAAAGCTGGGTTTAGCACGCTTAAACATGCAAAACGGGTTACTTGCCGACCCCGTCTGGTTCCGGGCGAAATCACAGGTTCGTTTGGCGCCCGCGCCGAGGTGCACACCAGCACGGCGATCACGCCAACGCGTATGAGCGATTGTTTGGGCAACCGCTCGAACGCATCAACCGCAGCGCCAACCTACTCTGAAGGGAGCGAGCAATGCATTTCGTCATTAATGGCAACCCGCTAGAACTGGAATTCGATCCTAGGACATCGCTTCTCGATTTGCTCCGCGAACAGCGTCACCTCTTCGGCGCCAAAAAGGGATGCAATCAAGGCGCCTGCGGCGCATGCACGGTGCTTGTCAATGGAACGCGTATCAACAGTTGCCTTGCCCTGGCTATGCAGTATTCGGACTGCGAGATCACCACAATCGAAGGACTGGGCGCACCGGGCGAGCTTCATCCCCTGCAGGCAGCCTTCGTGGAACATGACGGTTTTCAATGTGGCTACTGTACCCCGGGGCAGATTTGCTCGGCTGTCGGCATGATTCACGAATTGAAGTGCGGCGTGCCCAGCCATGTCAGCGAGGACGTGGCCGCGGAAGCGTTCGAGCTGACCGATACCGAACTGCGCGAACGAATGAGCGGCAACCTGTGCCGCTGTGGCGCTTATAACGGCATTGTCGACGCGATCCAGGATACGTTCGGCGAGGAACAAACCGAGCCCAGCACGCGCGAGGCCGCCTGATGAACCCCTTTACATATGAACGGGCATCGGACCCGCAAGCAGCGCTGATGCTTGGCGCTCAAGCCAATGCCAAATATCTGGGTGGCGGCACCAACCTTGTTGACCTGATGCGCGAGACTATCGAGCATCCGTCGGTATTGGTCGACGTAACAGGTCTATCGTGTGCAATCGAAGATTCGGACGATGGCGGCCTGCGTATCGGCGCCGGCGTCAGGAACACCGCGGCAGCGGCCGACCGGCGGGTACGCGAGCGCTACCCGGTATTGTCGGAGGCTATTCTGGCGGGTGCCTCGGCCCAGATCCGCAACATGGCGACGATGGGCGGCAACCTGATGCAGCGCACTCGCTGCGGTTATTTCTATGACGATGCCGCCCACTGCAATAAACGCTCGCCGGGAACGGGCTGCGATGCCCTGGAAGGCTTCAACAGGATGCACGCCATTCTCGGCGCGTCTGACGCCTGCGTCGCCACGTATCCCTCCGATATGGCCGTCGCGCTGGCTGCCCTCGATGCAGTCGTGACGCTGACGGGACGCAACGGCGCACGCAATGTTCCGCTGGTCGATTTCCACGTGCTGCCGGGCCAGACGCCGCAGATCGAAACGGTGCTGGAACAAGGCGAGTTGATCACCGCCGTGACGTTGCCGCCCGGCGTGCGAGGCCGTTCAAGTTATCGCAAGGTGCGTGACCGCGCTTCTTATGCATTTGCCTTGATTTCGGTGGCGGCGATTCTCGAAGTGCAGGACGGCGTCGTGGCGAACGTGCGTATCGCGCTGGGCGGTGTCGCCCACAAACCGTGGCGCGCGAATGCGGCTGAGGCGGCGCTCAAAGGCGCTCCGGCGACTGAGGAGGCGTTCCGCGTGGCGGCGCAGGCGGAGCTCGCTCCCGCACGAGGCCTTCGCGACAACGCCTTCAAGATCGAACTCGCCCGGCGCGTGATCACCGACACGCTGGTCAAACTGTCGGCCCTCAAGGAGAACCGCTAATGCCTATCTTCAAAGAAGCCGTGCAAGCGGTAATGAAAAAGGCCATTGCGCTTGCCCCTGACAGCTTTATTCCCGGCGGCAAGCCAGACCCGCTGATTCTGCATAAGCATGGGCTGATCGGTGCATCGGTAAGCCGTATCGACGGGCCGTTGAAGGTCTCCGGCCGTGCGACCTTCGCCGCCGAGTTTCCGCTGGAGGGCATGACTTACGCAGCATTGAAGTATTCGTCGATTGCGTGCGGGCGGATTGCGGATATCGATACCGCCGCCGCCGAAGCTGCGCCAGGCGTCGCACTGGTGATGACCTACCGGAACGCGCCCCGCCTCAAGCCCATGCCCGCGTTCATGACCAAGCCCAAGGCGGCGGGCGGCGACAACCTGCCGATCATGCAGGACGACCAGATTCACTGGAACGGCCAGCCGGTCGCGCTGGTGCTGGCCGGGACGCAGGAGCAGGCCGACCACGCGCAGTCCCTGATCCGCGTGACCTACGAGACGGGAAGCGACGGCGTGACCTCGCTGGACGCGGCGAAGGCAAATGGTTCGGAGCCCGGAGTATTCCAGGGCGAACCGCTGAAGCTTGAAATCAAGGATGCCGAGGCTATGCTGGCTGCGGCGCCCTACAAGATCGACGTGCGCTATACGACCCCGCGTCACAACCACAATCCCATCGAACTGCATGCGGCAACGCTCGCATGGCAGGGGGACGAACTGCGCATCCACGATACCGTGCAGGCGGTCGCTCACGAAGCGTGGACCATGGCGGAGGTATTCGGTATCGACGAGAAGAACGTGCATGTCACTTCGCCCTACGTTGGCGGCGGCTTTGGGTCGAAGACCGTGTGGCAGCATCAGGTGTTGGCTGCCGCCGCCGCAAGGCTCGCGCAGCGACCCGTGCGGATCATGTTGTCCCGGGAAGGCGTGTTCCGCATTGTAGGCGGCCGTACGCTCACGGAACAACGCGTGGCGCTCGGCGCCCAGGCCGATGGCACGCTGGACGCACTGATCCACACCGGCACGGTTGCGATGACGCCGCACAACAACATGCCTGAGCCTTTCATCCTGCCGGCCAAGAGCGCCTACGCTTCGCGAAGCTTTCTGCTCGACGTGGAGACCGTCAGGATGAACATGACGGCCAACACCTTCATGCGGGCGCCGGGGGAAGCGGTCGGCACCTTTGGGCTGGAATCGGGTATCGACGAACTCGCTCACGCCATGAAGATGGATCCCATCGAATTGCGTCTCAGGAATGAACCGGAGAAAGATCCGACGACGGGGTTGCCGTTCTCGCAGCGCGGTATTGTCGATGCGTGGAAATCCGGCCGCGAACGCTTCGGCTGGGAAGCGCGCGGCGAGCCGGGAACCCGGCGCGATGGCGACTGGCTGGTCGGTCTGGGCTGTGCCACGGGGACTTATCCGTATTATCGGATGCCGGGTGGCGCGGCACGGATTACGCTGACCGACAAAGGGCGGGCCACTGTCAGCATCGCCGCGCACGAAATGGGCATGGGTACAGCGACCGCTCATAGCCAGATTGCCGCCGAGCGGCTCGGGCTCACCATGGACGACATCGACTTCGGATACGCCGACTCCAGATTGCCGGGCGTGGTGCTCGCGGGCGGCTCGCAACAGACGGCGGCCATCGGCGCTGCCGTCATTGCCGCCCATCACAAGCTTGTGAGGGAACTGCTCCGGTTCGCCGGCAACAGTTCGCCGCTTTCCGGGCTTTTGCCCGATGACGTTGGCGGCAGGGACGGCGGTTTGTGCGCGCTGGACGATGAGAGCCGGTTCGAAACCTACAGCGCCATACTGGCTCGCGCCAGGCAAAAGGAGGTCACTGTTGAGGCAGAAGCGCCGATGCCGTTCGAATTGCAACACTGGTCCATGCACAGCCACAGCGCGCTCTTCTGCGAGGTGCGGGTCAACGCCGTCACCGGCGAGGTTCGCGTGTCGCGCTTCCTTGGTTCGTTCGACTGCGGCCGGATCATCAATGCGAAGATGGCTGCGAGCCAGTTTCGCGGCGGCATCATCATGGGGCTGGGCCTTGCATTGATGGAAGAAAGCGAGTTCGACGAGAGGACCGGGCGTGTAATGAATCCATCGCTTGCGGACTATCACGTGCCTGTTCACCTTGACGTGCCGAAGATCGACATCATATGGGGCGAGGAAGCAGATCCTCACACGCCGATGGGCGCGCGCGGCGTGGGTGAGATTGGAATCACCGGCGTGGGCGCGGCGGTTGCCAATGCCGTATTCAACGCTACGGGCAGGCGCGTTCGCGATCTTCCCATCACGTTGGACAAGGTGATGGGTTAGCGCTCGAATCAATGCCCTATCGACGCTTCGTCCGCTTGTTGTTCGTGATCGCCGCCGCCTTGTGCGTCGGACCCCTTTGCGCAGAGCCGCTGCATCTACAGGACTATCTCGCAATGCACGGGCGCTCCGCCGACGAGCATGTTGCGTACGGTCCTGCTTCGTCGCAATTCGTCGAACTGTTTCGCGCGCGCGGCAGCGGTCCATTTCCGGTGGTCGTGCTGGTACACGGCGGCTGCTGGGCGCGTCAATACGGCGGCTTGCGGCAGATCGCTCCCCTCGCCAGCGCACTTGCCGATAAGGGCTGGATGGTATGGAGTATTGAATATCGAGGTATTGACGAAGAGGGTGGCGGGTTTCCCGGAACGTATCTCGATGTCGCGCAAGCGCTGCAAAGACTCTCGGGCGAAGCGTCACGCTTGAATATCGATCTTTCCCGAATAGTCGTGGTTGGGCATTCGGCGGGCGCACAGCTCGCGCTATGGGCTGCTGCGCGACACCGGATTGCGACGGGCAGTGCGCTTTATTCGGCCACTCCGATGCGTTTGCCAACTGTGATCGGACTTGGCGCGCTGCCTGACTTGAAAGATGCCGGAGACATCAGGCGGGCATGTGGCGTGAACGCCGTCGCGTTGACGGGTAAGCCGCAACCTGGCCGCGAGGAAGTATTTGCCGACACCTCGCCGCAAAGCATGTTGCCCATAGGTTCGGAAATGATCTTGATCAACGGCGAGCTCGACAGCGTAGCGCCGCCGGCAATCGCAAAACATTTCGCAAACGATGCGCGGCGCGCAGGCGACAGCATTCGTTACATCGAAGTCCCCAACGCCAGCCATTACGATGAGGTATCGATTGATTCCCCGGTTTGGCCTGTCTTGTTCAGAACAATCCAGACGTCCTTCTCCAGCCGTTGATTTCAGGCAGCCGAGCTGCTTGCACTGGACTGTGCCAACTCGAGCCGGTTACCGCCCAGCGATTTCGCACTGTATAACGCCTGGTCGGCCTCGGCCAACAAGTCGGCAAGGGTGGACGCTTCGCTTCCAAACTGTGCCAGACCAATGCTGACCGTGGCCTGTATCCCGGTTCCGTTGACGTGGTGAGAGATCGTCTCGGCGAAACGCCTAACAATGGCCTCGCCCATTTCCTTGGCGCGGACGCTGTCGTGTCCAGGCAGCAGCGCAGCAAATTCTTCTCCACCCAGGCGCGCAAGAATTGCCTTGGAACCGATCACGCTCCGGGCAACGTCGCTAAATGACTTCAGGATCTGGTCTCCCGTCCCGTGACCGTATCGATCATTGATCGCCTTGAAGCGGTCGAGGTCGAAGGCAAGAAGTGAAATGGGCCGGGATGATTGGCCGTCGCGAATGGCACGCGCGCTCTCTTCGAAGAACCATCTGCGATTGCCGAGGCCCGTTAAATAATCCGTTTGCGATTCCTGCACAAGCTGGCCATGCGCTTCCTCGCGGATGAGCGTGAGCAGGGTCATCGGCAAGATAACCGAATACAGCACGCCCTCATACATTGTGATCTTGCTGAGCAGCAATAGGAAATCATGTCCGTACAGTGTCGCCAGCCAAGGCAAAACGAGTGCCCGGGCGGCGTAGAACAGCGCATGTCCGCCCGACACCAGCATGGCGATGCTGCGCGATTGCAACCCTTTCATCCCGTCGCTTCGCAGCAGTTCGCGCGATGTCATGCCGCAAGCCAACGCAATTGGAATCGCGCTTGCGTAGTTCCAGATGGCATCCTGCCACTGCGCGCCTCCAGCGGCCCACGTCAGCGCCATTACGGCGAGCAGGCCGATCGAACTTGCGCGGTATTGCCGTGCGTTCAGCGACGCGACGCCGTGCAGAATCAACAGGTAGCCGGAAAGAATGACGAGGTTGCTGAAGGCCGAGCCTGTCGCGCCGGGAAGGTCGCGGCGCCACGTCGCCACCGCGCAGCCAACTGCAAGCGTCGCATATCCCGCTGCCAGTATCTTCAACTCCTTGTTGCGCCTTGGATTTATTCGGCGTTCCCAAAGCGTCAGCGCAGAACTGGCGAAAAGCGTTCCAATTGCAAGCAGATAAAGGGTAAGAAGATCGACATGCATTGGTGATGTAGTAGCGCACGCCGTTATATCGCGGCGGGAGTCGCATTTTATGCCGGAAATCTGGCAGCGTGATGATAGTTAAGCCAGGGCGATAGTCGGCCTCGGCATAGACGCGCATGCAAGCTGGTTCGCATCGCCGTGCTGTGAAACCTGCTGATTGAGCAGACTACTTTTCAGGCAATGCGGCTTATGATCGCGCCGTGCATCCGCGGTCGGAAGTTGCTTGCTTCGTCGGTAGAAGTGATATCGCCGGCCGTGAATAGCGCCTTGTCGCATGTACCGTATAACGGCCTCGAACTGGAAAACTTGAGCGGCAGCTTGTCTCGCCAGTTTCCAGCTTGCGTAGAACCCGGTATCAGCCTGCGCTTGCTATCGTTGGCATTGCCTTGAAGGCGGGCTTCGCGAACAGGTAGCCCTGCATCAGCGTAACGCCGTTCGCCACAAGGAAGTCGCGCTCGCCGGGTGTTTCAATACCCTCGGCAATCACACGAATCCCCAGATCCCGGCAGATCGTGAGCACGCCGCAGGTAATCCGCTGACGCACGGAATCGGTATCGATGCCACGCACCAGCGCCATATCGAGCTTGATCAGGTCCGGCTGGAAGTCAGCGAGCAGCGTGAGGCCGGAGTAGCCCGCGCCGAAATCGTCGATTGCCGTCTGAAAGCCGAACGACTTGTATGCGCGGAAAATCTGCACGAGATGCGGACGGCTAATGATGTTTTCGCCCTCGATTGTCTCGAAGATGATCCGCTCGACCGGAAACCCGTGCTTTTCAGCCGCTTCGAGCGTACTGCGGATGCATGCGGCAGGCTGATAGACCGCGTTCGGCATGAAGTTGATCGACAGGAACGTCTGCATTCGCATTTCTGTAGCTTGCGCGATCGCAGTGGTGCGGCACCGCTGATCAAAGTAATAACGGTTCGCGTCGTCCACCTGCGCCAGCACCGACGCCGCCGACTCGCCATTCGGACCGCGCACGAGGGCTTCGTGTGCATAGGCGCTGCCCGATTTCACATCGACAATGGGCTGAAACGCGAAAGCCATTTCAATGGGTGCAGTCTCGCCAGCGTTGCAGCCGCCGCAACGGCCGGGCTGTCCGGCCGGCTGTTCCGGGTCATGGATTTCGATCATGTTCGAACGCCGTCAGGAAAAATGGGTTGGCATGCCGCTGGCGCATTATTGCAGTTCCGCCTTCTATCTTATCGGGCATATGACTTTGCTACTTTAGAGGTATCTTTGTAAATACGCGTTTGCCTGTCAAAAAGCGGTTGCCCATTCACGCCTTCAAAGGGTCGCCCGCGAGCGGCAGGTTGCTCACCCGCTTGCCGGTGGCATCGGCGACAGCATTGGCCAGCGCCGCAGCGGCTGGCCCTTGTGAAGCTTCTCCCACCCCGAGGAACGGTGTGCCAGGACGGTCGATCAGGTCGACATCAATGCGTCCCGGCACCGACGAAAACCGCAGGATCGGGTAAGTGCTCCAGTCGAAGCTCGTGATGCCATGCGCCTCAAAGGTGGTCTGCTCGAAGAGTGTCCAGCTCAGTGACTGGATAACTCCCCCCTCGACCTGATTGCGTGCGCCGTCGGGATTCACGATCTGCCCGCAATCCACCGCGCACGCGACGCGTTCGACCTTTACGCCGCCGGAGTTGCGCTCCACGGTGACTTCCATGGCAATGGCGCAGTACGCCATCAAATTCTTGTACTTTGCAAAAGCGAAGCCCACGCCGTGATCCGGCTTACGCGCAACAGACCGCGCTGCTGCCCAGCCGAAACGGGTGCAGGCTTTCTGAATGACATCGCGCGCACGGGGATCGTCCAGATGGCGCAGGCGGAATTCGACTGGATCGAGCCCTGCATTGGCCGCCAGTTCATCGATAAAACTTTCTATTGCAAACACATTCATGTATGCGCCGAGCGAGCGCATGGCGGAGCCGCGGATTGGCATGTCGAGCAGGAAATGCTCGTGCACATGCAGGTTCGGCACGCGATAAATCGGCACGCTGTTCCGGTCGCCGCCACCTTCGGGCATTGGAATTTCCTTGGGCGGCGCGGGTGTCATCGGCGTGGCGAGCGACCACGCAGGCATCAGGCGGCCGGCATTCTCAATGCGCTGGTTATGCGAGTTGCTCCAGATCTCGCAAGTCCAGTCGACGATCTGACCGCCTGCATCGAGCGATGCGCTCAGGTCGGTAGTCATTGCCGGGCCGAAGGGTTCCCACATGTGTTCCTGTTCTCGCATCCATTGGACCCGGACGGGCCGGCCAGGCACCGCGCGGGCGATCAGCGCGGCGTCGGCGGCGGCATCGTCCGCGCCATTGTGGCCGTAGCATCCCGAGCCTTCCATGTGCACGCAACGGACGTTGTCCGGTGGCATCGACAGCATCTCGGCCAATCCGTTGCGCAGCGGAAACACGCCCTGAGTGTGAGTCCAGACCGTCAGGTGATCGCCGTCCATCAGCGCCACCGCGCACGATGGCCCGATCGAACCGTGCGTGAGGAACGGTTTCGTGAAGCGCCGGTGCAAGGTCTGCGCGGCAGGTGCGGCGGGGCTGGAGCGATCGGCGACGGCGATGTCCTGAGCGGGCAGGGCGCGCAAGGTCGCGTGGATGGTCGCCTGCGTGGGGAGGGGCGGACCGGCATTCCAGCGGGCCGCCGCCGATAACGCGCGCATGGCGAGGATCGCGCGCCATTCGTCGTCGGCGACAACGGCCAGATAGCTGCCGTCGCGCACGACCTTGATGACGCCGGGCATGGCCTGCACGGACGCGATATCGACCGAAGCGAGCGTTGCGCCATATGCGGGTGGGCGCACGGCGCGCGCGTGAACCATGCCTGGCAAACGCAGGTCCTGCACGTAGCTCGCGCGGCCGGTGACCTTGCCCGGAATATCGACGCGCTGTACCGGCCGGCCAATGGTCTCGTAGCTACGCGGATCCCGGCGCGGCAGTCCCGGCTGCGCCTGCTGATGCAGATTTACGCCGCTGACGGCCTCGCCGAATCCGAGGCGGCGGCCATCGGCGGCCACCACCTCGCCGTCCTTGACTGTCAGCGTTGCCGCGTCCACGCCGAGCTTGGCCGCCGCCGATTGCAGCAGCAGGCCGCGCACTTGCGCCGCAGCGTTCGCGATCGCGGTGCCACTGTCGGCGACCGAGTGGCTGCCGGCCGTGTAGCCTTCGTTCGGCGTGGTGGCGGTATCGGCGGTGAGCAGCGTAAGGGCCGATGGCGCAATGCCGAGTTCTTCCGCCGCGATCTGCATGAACGCGGTGCGGATGCCGGTGCCAAGCTCGGCTTTTCCGGTGAACGCCGTGACGTGTCCCTTCTCGTCGATACGGATCCAGGCGTCAAGCATCGGCGAAGTCTTGAGGCTGCCGGGCAGATCCGGCGCGGCGGCGGTAAACGTGCCCGCTTCGGTGGTCGAGCTTTGCGCCATGACCCGGGCGGCCGCTCCCGGCAAGAGCGAGAAGCCGACCATCACGCTGCCTGCAGTAAGGAAGCGCCGTCGCGCGGCGCTGTGTTCGGGCATCATGCGCGTCCCGCCGCTTGAGTAGAGGAGGAGGCCGCCGAAACGATTGCCGCGATGATGCGCATGTGCGTGCCGCAGCGGCACAGGTTCGGCTCCATGTGCGCGCGGATTTCATCTTCCGTGGGCGAAGGCGTGCGATCGAGCAGCGCCTGCGCGCGCATCACCATCCCCGCGATGCAGTAGCCGCACTGCGCCGCCTGTTTATCGATGAACGCGCGTTGCAGCGGGCCGGGTTTGTCGGCTGTGCCGAGTCCTTCGATGGTGATGACCCGGCGCTCGCCGATGGCCGCAACCGGCATCAGGCACGAGAATACCGGCTCGCCTTCGACTATCACCGTGCACGCGCCGCATTGCCCGAGGCCGCAACCGTACTTGGCGCCGTGCAGTTGCAACTGGTTGCGCAGCGCGTAGAGCAGAGGCGTGGATGGATCGATGTCGAGCGTATGACGCTCGCCGTTCACAGTCAGCGCGATCATGGTGTGGGCGTTTCCTTGCGGTACTTCGCGACGTCATCGGCCTGAAGCTGCCACGGCGTCCGGTTGCTGTATTGTGCGCGAAGATAGTTTGCGAGATCGGCGATCTGGGCGTCGGTCAGCATGCCGGCGAACGGCGGCATGCTGACGCTGGCCTTGCTGCCTTGCGCGGGCAGTCCGTCGAGCATCACGCGCACGAGATTGCGCGGGCTATCGCTATTCACCGATGTACTTAGCGACAGCAACGGCCTGCCGCCGACCACGTTCATCGGCGCGTGCGCGGCGTGGCAGGCCGCACACGAAGCTTCGAACAGGGTTGCGCCTGCCTGCTGCAAGCTTGCGCCGGACGCGACCCGCGCGGCGGGAGCGGCAGGGGGCGGCGTTTGTATCGACATGATGTAGGCGGCCATTGCTTCCACATCCGCTTGCGATGCGTTCGCGAGCGAGCGCGTCACCGGCAGCATGGGTCCGGCAGCCGCGCCGTGTTCGCTCGCCACGCCCGTGCGTAGATAAGTGCTCAACTGCTCGCGCGTCCATGGCGTAGACGCACCCAACAGCGTCTTGAGCGATGGCGCATCCCAGCCGTCGATCACGGCGCCATCGAATGTACGGTCTTTCTTTTCTGCGCCGAACACGTTCAGAGGCGTATGGCACGCGGCGCAGTGGCCGAGGCCATCGACCAGATAACGGCCGCGATCCAGTTGGGGATCCTGTGTGCGGGACATCGGTTCGGGGGTATCGGCGTGCAGGTACAACAGGTTCCACACTGCGAGCAGCGGCCGGAAATTCAGCGGGAAGATTAGCTTGTTCGCGGGCGCAGTTGCCTGCACTGGCGTGCGCGACATCATGAACGCATAGACCGAGGCAATGTCCGCGTCCGTCATGTGGGTGAAGTGAACGTAAGGAAAGGCGGGATAAAGCAGATGGCCGTCGCTCGATTTGCCACGCCGCATGGCTTGCACGAACGCATCGAGCGTCCAGGCGCCTATGCCCGTTTTTGTGTCCGGCGTAATGTTGGTGGAATAGAGCGTTCCGAACGGCGTGTGAATTGGCAAGCCGCCCGCGAATGGCGCGCCGCCCGAGGCCGTATGACACACGATGCAGTCGCCTACCGCTGCAAGCTGGGCGCCTCGCTGCACAAGATCAGGGTCGGCCGCCGGCGATACCCCTGGCAGCGCCGCGCCCGATGCGGCGGCGATAGTCAAAACTGCTATCCGTAGAATGGCCTTGACGTTCATCTTTTTCGCGCAGTTGGAAGCATGGATGTTACATGCAGTTCTCGATGTGCCGACGGAGACTACTTTGACACACGCCGCGGGAATCGACGCCGGGCAAGCTTAAGCCGCCCGAAAGCGGACCTTTGAATCTGGCTGCAAATGGACATTATTATTTAGCTGCTACTTAAAAAAGTGATTCTTGGCACCTAGGGCGTGGTGTTGCGAAGGTCTGTTCTTCGACTCTTCCTTTATTTATAAGGTCGAAGTTATCCACAGGCGCAGAGTATTTGTCGAAGTGCTGTTGCGCTAACGAAGAGCACCCCAGCGTTGCGCGCCCAAGCGCGTAGTGACGCAACACCCGTGGCTCATCGCCGACACGACATGCTTGGTGGTTGTTGCGTTCACGCATATTGATCCCCGGCTGCTCTGGTCCCGAGTCGCCACAGCATGTCGATGTTTTTCAGATATGTGGCGACGTCCTCGGGTGCCGCGTGGATGATTGAATGTAGCGAGCTATCAATGCTGTTCACTTCCGCCGTCCACGGATCCTCAAGGCTCGTGCAAACGCTCTCAACATCGTCACGATAACGCTGCAAAGTCGGCTCATCCCACGCGTCTATGACGGCCGGCGCCAGGAGTATCGAGAGCACACCTTTTCGTTCCCCGATGAATCGAACCGGAGCCAGCAGGCCACCAAGGTAAAGGATCAGAATCGCATCGATGATCCGCTCGTCGTGGTCCTCATCCCAGACAATAGCGAAGTCAAGAAACGTGGCGCTCTGGAGCGGATTCAACAGCTCATCGTGCCACGTCGGTACTCGCAGAACGGAGTAGTGACTTCCCCGGCCGAGATGGCCCACGGGACGAGTTTCATCATGCAGCGTCTGGAAGAACGGGCAGTAGGACATGTGACACTCCTTTCGGGAGAGGGCGGCGCCAGCCGCGAGGCTCAGCCATTTCGTGGCAAAGCGTTCGACAACCGTTAGCATACCGCTATAGCGCTAGACCAAGAACTCAGCGTCGCTTCTTCGCCGGGCCACGGGCCGGCTCGACGCGAGAGTCCGGGGACATCGCAGACACTGCCGCCTCCGGCAGCGCACCAAGCTCGGCGAGTTTGTCTCGTGCTTCCCGATACGGCTCGTAGAACTTCGCCCACGTGCTGAAGCCACCCAGTTCACCAACGGCGCGTAGCATGGCGAGGTGCGATGCCGTCAGCAACTCAACGGTCGACTCGAGCTCTGCGATCCGGATATTCTTGTCGGCTAGTGATGTTGCCGTGTCTGCGCCGGACCGTTTCGCAACGCGAGCGCGCCAGCGCCGATACTCCGCCTGACGCTGCTGATATTCAGCGAGCAACTTGCTTCGTGGCTCACTGCGCGTGATAGATGATGCGGCATTGATGGACGGGTGCAGTCGGGCGACGGCGCGTGCCGTAATGTCTGCGTCATCGGCCAGCAACGTTTCGAGGATCTCGCGCATTTCGTTGTCGTTGGACGGTGCAATCTCGTTCGGTTTAGTCATCAAGTACTCCACGTTCCCGGGGCTGTGACAGGTCCGGGCCATCAGGGAAGGGACGTTCTCCTGGTGGCGTCGTGAGGAGCTTCTGTACGCCGGCCAAGCGCTTTTCTGCGTGGTCAAGCTGGTTTTGCCAGCCGATGCTGGTTGATGGTCTAGCCTTGATCGACTCAAGGGCAAGCTTGAACTTGCCCTCGAGCCGGATCAGGTTCTGCCGGTTCTCCGGCAGGTCGGTGGCCGACAGATGGCGGCAGTCCGCGAAGCACTCGAGATGTTTGGGGCAGGGATCGACCGTAAATGAATTCAGGCAATGCCCATACGGTGTGACATGGAAACCGTCCGCTTCGGCGCGCAGGTACTCGTACGCGGCAGTGTCGCCCTCTGTTGCCTGGATGCGCCGGAACGCGTCCACGATCGGGCCATTGGCCTTGCCGCCCTTGATGAGCCTGGCAACCGTGCTGGCTTTTTCACCGAGCATGATCTCGATGTCCTGGGGGATCTCGATCTGGTCCAAATCTTCTGCGAGGCTGCGATGGTCGTACTCGTAACTCTGTGCGACGCTGCGCCGGTTGAAGCGCTTCGAGATGATGGTGTCGGCGACGCCCAGCCGGAACAGCTCGGTGTTTTGCAGATGACGCAGCATGTGCGACTCGATCTTCAAGGCACGGTCTTCGTCGGTCTGTCCGTATTTTTCGAACAGCGACGGCAGGTCCTTCGAGTCGCCGAGCGCCTGTCCGATGAACGTAGGATCAGGCCGGTTGACCGCCATGTAGCGGGTCACGTCGCAAACGCCGTCGTTGCGCTCCTCGGCGAGCGAGCGCTTGGGCTGAACGAACAGAAACTCCCACGGTTGCACCACGCCGACCGCAAGCGGCAGCGGTGTTATATCAGAGACCTTCGTCGGGGTCGCCGAACGGATATGCTCCTCAAGCTCGCCGATGTTCAGATAGCTGTCATGCCATCCCGCACGCTGTCGGTCCCCGATGGCCCTACCGTCAGCACGGCGGACGCGAAGGGTAGTGTGTCCGTCCCGCATTTTCTTTAGTAGTCTGCTTCCGAACTTGTAGACCGCCATATCAAGTCCGACCGGACCGTGCAGATACCGTTCCGTCTGGTGACGATACAACTCAATCAGCACCTCCGGATCGAATTCCTGCCGGTAGCGCTCAATGAACGGTTCCCGTTTGATGTCCAGCCAGAACGGGTTACCCATCAACCGCGTATAGATTTCGATGATGGGCACGAGGCCGTCGCTCGGGTACCACGGAAGCAGACGCCCTGTCTCGCATTGCAGCTTCAGCGTCGCGCGTAGCGGATCTGTGAGCTTCGCGATGTGGTCAAGCGTCTCAGTCAGCAGAGCCCGGAACATGTCGGGAACAGGCTGGGTGTTTTCACGCAGGAAGCGGCTGTCCGACTCGTCGTCCTGCTGCTTTTCCGCGAAGTGCCGGGCCATCAGCGACGTTGAGATTCCACCGGCTTCGCCGGCAGGCCGCCCCTTTGAGTCCAGATACGTCCGCTCGCGCTTCCAGTCGACCGGCAACAGGGCAGCTTCGCCCGCACGCATGCCAGTCACGATCATTGTCCGCACGGCGGCGAACCGCAGATCGTCCATGAACGTCCGCGGGCTCTCGGTCATCACGATCCGGGTCAGTTCCCAGAACGCCCGGCGTTCGGGTAGCCGCTCCTTGCGCTTGCGTGCCTCCAGGTCGGCGCGCAACTCGTCCTGCGACCAGGTATGTTTCGCCTTGATCACGCTTTTCGTACGCATGCGCGCACTGTCTAGCGACGGATACAACTGCCCCACATCGCAGAGGTGCTGGGCATCAAGAATCACCTTGACGATACCGGCGACCAGATCGCCAAGCTTGCCGCTGGCCTGTATCGCTGCTCCAATGCGGATCGCGATACGGAGATCATCAACGGTTAGCTGCCAAGGATCCTTTTCCACGCATGTTGCAACCACCCGGAGCGGGCGCGCGATGTGTTGCATGACATGTCCGGTGGTGTTCCGTTTGAACAGTAACTGTTCGGTAACGGATGCCTTGATCAGGTCCTGCCAGGCCGGCGAGAGAGGGCGCCGGGGCAGTGGCGCCAGGCCCTGCTCAGCGCGCTCCGCATTGATGATCGCGAGCGCCTTCGCATCAGGTCCGAGATCTCGCAGGTAATGGGTCGGTGGCGGTACGTCGCCGGCAATGACAGTAAGATTCCAGCCGACGCCGTCGCATGCGGCGCCTGTTTCGTCGAGAGGCATGTCCCATGACAGGCCTTTCTCATGGGCCAGCGCTTTGCCCAGATCGATGAACGCGGAGTAGTGTGGATTCATCGATTCTCGCCTTCCAGTTCCTCGATGACCGACTGTATTTCAGCGATCGTGCGCTGCAGTTGCAGGTAGGCTGGCGAGCTGGTGTCGCCGCGAGAACTCTGATCGAAGAACACCACTACTTCACGCATGGCGGCTAGCACGTGCTCATGCATCGCCTTATCGTGCAAGGGCATGAACTTCCTGCATCCATAGCACGACGTGACCGGGTTGTAAGGGCAGGCAGGTTGCCCCGAAGAACATCCGCCGATACCTGCAATCGGAATGCCGTGAGGCACACCAGCGATCTGTTGCTCACCTTTAAGAAGGGTGAGCTCTTCCGGGGAGATGAACCGGTCGTGTGCAATTTTCGCCACGCGTCGGTATATGTCCGATGCGCCGAGTGCACGGTTGACGCGCTCCGCGTGAGTGGCAGATGTTTCGTAGTAAACGAGCCCGGTCCGCACATTGGAATGGCCCATGAATTCGGCGAGCTCCTCGTGACTGGCACCGGCGTCAACGAGTCGTTGGGCCGCTGTATGTCGCAGGTCCATGGCCGTACCGAGATCATCAGAACCGATCAGTTTCCTCACCAGCGTGGCAATGCGCGCTCCCGCTTCGTAGTTCGATTGAACAGCAAAGAAACGAGCGGCACCAGCAGCTCCTTCAGCTTGCCGGTGACCATTAAACGCAACGATGATCGGAGCCCATTCTCGCTTGACCCGGCGCGTGAGTGGCTTTCTTTTTGAGGTACTTTTCTGCTTGGCCATATGGAAGGTCAAATGCACCGTCGGCGGACCATCCGGCGCATCCTGCCAGATACGCACATTTCTCATGCTCAGCATCGCGATCTGGATCGGACGCATGGCAAACTGATAGGCACACAGCAACATGCCGGCGTCGCAGAGGTCCTCGTGTGCTGGAGGTGCGCTCACGGACGACGTGAGAGCTGAAACCGTTTCGTCCAGATGCCTCACGATCGCTGCTTCTTCGTCGACCGATAGAAAGACATCTCCAGAATGCACTCCAGCGTGCGAATCTGTTGCAGGACCAGGCAGGGAAGAGCGTATAAATTCTTCATACGTCGGAGACCAGCCGCAAAGTCGGTGGGCACACAGCAGCCGCAGCAGTGTTTTGCCGAAGCGGTACGCATCCTGAGGCAAGTCGCGAGCGCGCATGACGGCCCATTCACGACCGATTTTGTGCGGGCCGGCGTCGACCAGCCTTTCGACTTCGGGAACCGAGAAGTGCATCGCTCCACTGGCTGCCTTGAAGGCGGAAACGACATGAAGTCCTTTGCCTAGCAGAAACAAGAAGAGCTGCTTCACCAGCATGCCATATGCGCCTGGACAACGATCGAAGTCCAGCCTGTGCAGCCGCCCATATATCAACAGTTCGAATACCACAGTGTCCGCGGGCGAAGTGATCGAGCGGGTAGCGTCATCAAATTCGTCGTAGTAGCGGATGATGGGAGGAAGCGCTGGAAGTCGCGAGACCACGTCGGCGATCAGATCTCCGGCCTTGCGAGCGACATCCGCAACGCCGATGCTGCGGGGCACTTGCATGGTCAGAGCCCTTTCGGGATGGCGCGTAGCAACGCTACCTGGTCATCGAAACTGTCATTCCACACGTCCGCTAGCCGGTCCTCGAACACAGCCCGCGCGTAGCGTGAGGGCATCAACGATTTCTTTGACCATCCGAAGAACGCTCGCATCTTCTGCAGTGCCTCATCCATCGCGTCACCGCTATCCAGCAGTTGATGTAAGCGCACGACAGCGCTTGTGTGACGCAGGTCATGCGGCATAACGGAATCCTTGCCACAGCGATCGCTCAATTCACGACGTACCGGCTCCGGCAACACATTCGAGACTTCGCGAAACGCTTTTGTCAGCGATTCAGTCGCGAGCGGGTTGCCAAGATATGAATTAAGCAGGAAGGGGTGGCTCGGGCGGCCGCGATAGTTTTCAACGTAGGTCTGGACCAGCTGAGCCGTTAGCCCACTGACAGGAATCTGTCGGACAGAATGGACTGTTTTGATGCTTGGCTTCGAGTACCGCGAGTCGATCGTCTCATCGGCTTCGCCGTCCTCATATTCGTTCTCCTGCACATTGAGCCAATAACGCGGTGTTTGCCTTTTCTTGTCAAAGCCGGACTTTACACAGTCGGCTGTAAGCAGCAGCAACTCGCCACGCCGCAGTCCTTGATGCAACATCAGCACGAAGGCGATGTAAATGCGCCAGCGGGTCTTCGCACGCGTGAACGGATTCCCACTCGACTCCGGGTCCAGCAGATCGTAAAGCGCCTCCACGACGGATGCTGGCAATGAGCGGACGGTTTCAACCTGACTGGTTTTCCGCACATGCAATTGGCTGTATAAGGTCGAAAGCCTGTGCAAGCGCGCCTCGATGGCTCGCAGGCGATCATCCGGAATTCGGCTCTTGGAACGCCATGTCACCACGTCCGTCACAAACCCGAGGCCGGCATGCCAGCGCAGCTCGTCGGCTCGGGTGGCTCGCGGCCGATTCCGGATCGAGACAAACCACGACTCAAGAACGTCGGCCAGCGCGCCATCATCGACGCCAGCAAGCGCATCGTCGAGACCGTTTGGTCCCAGAATCCGGTCCGCGTGCTGGTAAAGGTCCTCGATGTACCGAAGCTTGCCAGTTTGGGTCGATTCGGCCAGATGGCCCATCGACATGATCAGCCAGACGTTGGCCCAATATCGTGGAATTGCAGACTCACCGACCAGGGTGACGCTTCTCAGTTGGCCCGGAACCAGCGAATCCGATAACTGGAGGAAAGTCATCGATCGACGCAACGGTAAAAAGGTGCCAAATGATATGAAGCTGTTGCGTCGAATCCATGACAGCGAGGCGAAATCCGCAACACTTCTTTAGATACCACTGAAGTAGATAATTTATATTATGTCAAATTTTAAGCGTCGTAAGAAACGTCTCCAAAACACAACGCACTCCCTCCTTCTAGCCGCCTGATCGGGCGCGCTTCTCTCTCTGTTCCCAGCGTACGGCCGTATTACGTTACCTTTCGCATCCGTAATAAATTGGAGATTTCGTCAGATGTTTGATTTGTTCGGCGAGGTTGTCGTGACCCACGACGACCTTCACGCATGGGTCGAAGCCGTCGCACCGGCCTACACGTCCAGCACACGGAGCTTTGAGCACTACGTGCGCGGGTGGTCGGTGGTCGAAAAAGTACGGCGTGCAAAGCTGGACGGGACTTACGAAACCACCATCGAGAAAGCGCACGAGTCCCGCGCTAACCTTGTCCGGCGACTCGGCATGCAGGCTTTCACAACCAGCCGGGCACGTTCTTGAAAATTCAAATTAATGTATATACAATAAATCATGCAGATCGAATTTGACCCGGCTAAAGACCAGATCAACCGTGAGACGCACGGTGTTTCCCTGGCCCTCGTCGAGGAATTCGAGTGGGACAGCGCAATCGATGTGCTCGACGAGCGCCACGACTACAACGAAGAACGTTGGGTTGCACATGGCTTTATCGGCGAGCGCCTTTTCTGCGTGGTCTACACGATACGAAGATCAGCTCTGCGCGTGATTAGTCTACGCAAAGCCAACAAACGCGAGGTAAATAACTATGTCAAGCAAACGCAAGATCGTGATGCCCACTGATGCGGAAGACGCTGAAATCAATCGCGGCATCGCGGCCGATCCTGACGCGCGCGAACTGAGTGCCGATGAAATGCGCCGGATGCGGCCAGTTCGGGAAACGCTCGCCGAGCGCGTTGGAACGACGGCCGCTGACACACTGCTTAAACGACGTGGTCGACCGCCCGCAGAAGTCACTAAGGAAGCGATCAGCTTACGCTGCGACCGTGACTTGGTTGAGGCATTCCGCTCAACCGGTGACGGCTGGCAAACCCGAATAAACGAAGCGCTACGCGAGTACGCCACATCGCACCACATGCTTTAAACCGAAGCCCGCACCTTGCGGGCTTTTTCAATTTGACGGGCCGATAACAAGGAATCGCGCCACACAATCACAAATCGGCTCTACGCTGATATTCATGCCACTGCGTGGCCTTTAGCTAGGGAGATTCGCGACATGTGCTATTCGGCTCAGATCGTGGCGGATTACCGCAAATATACAAGGATGTTCGGCGCGGACATCGACATCCATGAATACGTCCGGCTGTACTGGGATCGCCAGAGCGGCAGCAAGATCAAAATTCCGAAGGCAATGGGGATGCCCTTCTCCGACCCGACCACGGACGACGAACGCCGGATCAAGACGTCAATCGACGCATTCGACGCGGACCAGATCGCGAAGTTGCAGCAAGACCTAGCCAAGCAGCAGGCGCGCTTGACCGATGCCGAACGCACACTTCAGACAAAGCCCACCAAAGCGGCGGGCGAGAGCAAGCGCATTGCCACTGACAAAATCGCGTGGACGATAAGCAAGCTTGCGGACGTTCGGCGCACGAATTTGACGCAGGGTGATTCGCGTATCTTTCCCGGCCAATACGCCCCTGTCATGGTCGTTGAAAACGGCCGGCGAATCGTCAAACCGATGCGTTACCAATGTCGACCGGCAGGAAAACCGGCGTTTTACGACGCGAAATATCCCGGCACTTATAACGCTCGCCGTGACAACCTGGAGGGTTTTTGGAAAGACCTGTTCGGCCATTCGCACGGCCTGATGATCGTCAACTCGTTCTACGAGAATGTCAGCCGACACAAGTTGGAGCAACGAGAGCTTGCAGAGGGTGAGAAAGATGAAAATGTCATCCTTCATTTCAAGCCAAAATTGAGTCAGGACCTGCTTGTCGCGTGCCTGTGGTCACGCTGGAGCGGCAAGGGAGAATCCGATTTGCTTTCTTTCGCGATCGTTACGACCGACCCGCCAGCCGAAATTGCGATCGCTGGACATGATCGCTGCATCGTTCCGATCAAGCCCGAGCACGTTGACGCTTGGCTCAATCCTGATCCAGCGAATCTCGCGGCTCAGTACGCGATCCTCGATGATCCGTCTCAGCCTTACTACGAATATCAGGTAGCTGCGTAGTTTTCCGCCCTGCTCTACGCGACATTGCGAATTCGACCTGAAGGCTCAGATATAACCTGCCGTCAATACTGATCGGGACCGCGCGCTTACGTTGTATCGCGTCTAACGGCTTGCAGATGGGTGAGCGCATCCTTCGAAGTACAAAAAGCACAAGGCCCTTGGCTGTAACGCCTGAGGGCCTTGTGCTGCGGGGCTATGTGAGGTTTCCCGCGGATCTGGTGGGTAGTACAGGGTTCGAACCTGTGACCCCTGCCGTGTGAAGGCAGTGCTCTACCACTGAGCTAACCACCCAAGTTCTTGCATTACACTGCCTTATCAAGTTGCAAAACGTCGGTACCTGTTTCCGACAGGATCAGCAACTCTACTGCGGCTCGGTCATGGAGTGCCAAAGGAGCGAAGCAGCGCTTGGAAGCTCGGTAGTATAGCGATGTTCACGGCGCTTGCAAAGCGCATTTATAGCAGTGTGTTGAAGCAACGCGGTAATATGTCTGTTAGCCGCTCCAGCAAATTTAAGTCATCTTTTCGTCCATCATTCTTAGAAAAATAGGTCCCCAATGAGTTTGGTCACAGAACTTGCAAAAGCAAAAAGTGAGGAAGACGTCAAGGATGCATACATCAAGGCTTTGGGTCTAAAGAGCACCACCAAAGGGCTCATTGACATACGGACTGATGAAATTTGGTTTGAAGCAAAAGCGGCTCACGCTCCACCAGTCCTTATGTTTGCACAACTACTCTTTTACGTGAGAGATGCGCGAAAGAAAGGTGAACGCATTCCACCTTTTCTAGCAGTCATTGATCGTGAAAAAGCGGCCATCATGGAAACGGCCAAGGCGTTGCCGATCATGACCGATAAAACAATCACGTGGCCTAAATCAGCTTCTGCGGTAGACAAGAAAGTTGCTGCGCAGGCGGCTCCGTATATTGAAACCCACTTTGTTGTTTTCAAGCTCGATAGTCACGAGAAAGAATTTATTGCCACCGTCAAGAAGGCAATCAAAGATGGGAAGCTGGTCCGTACGCCGATCACTCCAGCCAACTTGCGCCAGGTCTTTGACACGTGGGTAGAAATGATTGGAAAGGAGATCGAGGGCGTTAGCAAATCGGAGCACGCTCTTTTATTCTTTGCTGACATCATGCATGACGGCATCAAGGCCGCGATGGCAAATCTGCCAGCCCGCCTTCTGCATGAAGATGACCGCCCAGTCTTTTTGCTCAACGGCAAAACTTACGAGCTGTCTAGTGACCGGGGATATCGAAAGTTCTGGACAATGTACCACCGTCCCCCAGAAGAGGAATACCGTGGCTATCTGCTTGAGCGCCGAGACAGTTTGCTTCCTCTCGATGAACGGAGCTTCAAAGGGGCTTTCTATACCCCGCTAGTCATCGTTGATAAAGCCTATAACCTTCTTGCCGAATCTTTGGGCCAAAACTGGCAGAAGAACTATGTAGTGTGGGACATGTGTTGCGGTGTGGGCAATTTGGAAGTTAAACATTCCAACCACCGAAACATCTTCATGAGCACGTTAGACACGGCCGATATCGAAGTCATGACTGCGAGCCTAACCTGTGTTGCCGCGACAAAATTTCAATACGATTACCTCAACGATGACATCACGGATGCAGGCGAAATAGATTATTCCTTGAGCAAGAAACTGCCTGCCGCGCTACAGGAAGCTATTGCTGCCGCGAAGGAGAAAAGGAAAGGTGCAAAGAAGATTCTTGTGCTCATCAATCCCCCATATGGCGAAACCGGCTCTGGCATCGGCAAAGGGGACACGAACAAAAAAGGCATAGAAAAATCGAAAATCAATGCCCAGATGAAATTTGGCTATGCAAGCAAGGAACTATTTGTTCAGTTTCTAGCACGAATTCAGAAGGAGTTGCCTAACGCGACCCTCGCCATGTTCAGCAAACTCAAGTATGTAGTGGCACCAAATTTCGAGACGTTCAGAGCAAACTGGCAAGCCGAATATCTTGGTGGCTTTGCGGTTCATAGTAAAGCTTTCGACGGTATCAAAGGGGACTTCCCTATCGGGTTTTTGATCTGGGACACGTCCAAGAAAAAACCCATCACAACCATCACTACTCAAGCACTAACGAAAACCGGCGAGTTCGTCGGCGTCAAAGATTTCACTAATGGTTCGGCTTCGACATACCTGAATAAATGGATCACGCCTCCAGGAACCAATGACGACTTGGCACTGCCACTTTCAAATGCATTCACGATTTCGACTAATCCACGGCTAAAGAAGTCGTGCGACAGCATGATCGGCTACCTATACGCTAGCAACAACGATTTGCAGCATGCTGGTCAAGAAACGTTGATCACTTCTTCTATCTACACAGGAGGCAATGGCGGCGGATTGTATATCACCAAAGACAACCTTCTGCAGTGCGCGATAGTTTTCTCGGTTCGTCGCTTGGTCAAGCCCACGTGGCTCAATGATAGAGACCAATTCTTGCAGCCTACCAAGGCGCTTCCTGACGAGTTCAAGTCAGATTGTTTGGTTTGGATGTTGTTTAATGGCAGCAACCTTACCGCAGGGTGCGACGGTCTTGAATGGAACGATAAGAAATGGACTCTTGTGAACCATTTTGTTCCGTTCACGGAAATTGAGATGGGCGCTACCAAACGCTTGGAGTCCAGCTTCATGAGTGATTACCTTGCAAAGCTCAAGCTGTCCGGTGATGCCAAAGCCCTGTTGGGTGAGGCCAAGAAAATCTGGAAGACATTTCACGCGACGCGCTTGGAAAAGCGAATCCGCGACGAGTTCATGCTGAACCGCTCAGATGCTGGCTGGTATCAGGTCAGGCGTGCCTTGAAAGCAAACAGCGAGAACGAGGAAGTAGACTTCTCACCGTTTGAGGACGCATACGAAACTCTGACCTTAAAGCTAAGGCCTAAAGTCTTTGAACTGGGGTTTTTGCTATAGATCTGTCAAAAGGCATGTGCGTTTAGATTTCCAGCACTGTCTTTTACTTCGCCACTGCATATAGAAGTCTTTCGCGATAACTGCGGCCATTCGCAGCAAATGATAATGCGCAGGGTTTGAGCATCCGGCCCTGACGTCGAAACAGTCGTTCGGCGCTCTGGTCTTGTGTGGCCGCTTCGGCCAATTACGCGCCATTGATGCTCGGATGTCGGAAACTGGCCGCCGACTGTCGCAGCCAGTTGCATTCGCGCCCTTGCAAAGCCAAGTGCGAGCCGCTGCAAAGGACAACGAATAGTATCGGCCCCTGAGGTCACGGCATAGCGCTAGCATCGAAACACAGCATTTCGCAGGACTGCCTGCTTCTACCTCCCGCCCTTCCTGAAATGCGATCGATGCCGCTCCGTCGTCGGATCGTCGCGCACTTCTAACTCAAGGCTCGTCTCAAACCCGCCGTCAGCAATGGTATGCGTGGCCTCTTTAACCAGCCATGGTGTCGCATCAATTTCGGGTTTAAATCCGGTGACCGTCACCGGCATTTCGGGAAACAACTCAGCACGGCCGCAAGCCAGTTTGTAGCTCATCGTGGCCTGACTACGTTGAGTACGTGCAAACTCAGCTTCGGCCGCCGCTCTCGCCTCTGCTTCGCTCGCATAGTCTTCCGGCAGCACCTTCACATTCTTATTGTTTTCGCCGCCCACAATCACCGATTTTCGCTTGCCCTTCGCGTTCGAGTGCCAATGCGCGCGCACGGCTGTATAGCTCTCGCGCTGCGCGACGTGGTATCGATGGCCGTCACCGCTTGAGCGCGTGAGGTTGAGCACGGTAAGCGCCTGTCCGCTTACCGTCTTGCCGGTTCCAATCGGCATGAACAGCAGCCGCATATCCTTCACGTTCATTACCGCGTCGTAGCGCTTGGCAAGGCGTGTGAGAAACGACATGTCGCTTTCATGGGTCTGATCGATGTGATCGATCGCCACCTTGGCGAGCGTCGCAGCAACAGCAGCTTTAAGCGAATGCCGACCGGCTATCGCGCCCACGATCGCGCCAAGTGTCTGCCCGTGCCAGCTTTTTTCCCGGCGCACATGCATCTCGTTCGTCATTGACGCCGATTTCGCGCGGATCGTGATGATATCGGGTGCACCGCTCGCTTCCGCTTCATCGACCTTGAATGTGCCCTTGTCCACCAGCGATTCACCTGCCCATCCTATCGATAGCTTGATGTCAGCGCCACGCTTCGGAATGGCTAGGTCATTCTTCGAATCATCGAGCACGATGTCGAGCGTATCGGAATTTCCTCCCCTGCACTCGCGAAGTGTCAAACTGATCAGCCGCGGTGCAATGATGCTAGACAGGTCTT
This sequence comes from Caballeronia sp. DA-9, assembly GCF_051615025.1. NCBI lineage: Bacteria > Pseudomonadati > Pseudomonadota > Betaproteobacteria > Burkholderiales > Burkholderiaceae > Caballeronia > Caballeronia sp. DA-9. Next base: position 533,399 of record NZ_CP195132.1, read on the forward strand.
TTCCATTGAGCGACACCCGATAGTCAGCCTGAACAGCGCGCTTTTTGTCGACCTGGCTGTCGCTCATTGTTCGGCCTTCTGTTTGCTTTTGGCGCTCTCGACCAGAGCATCGTCAACGCGCTTGAGGCTCAGATTGAACTCAATTTTTCGCGGTACGCCTTCGGCCGTGTGATACGTCTGCGTCTCGTTAAGGCTCTCGATAATGAACGCACCATAGACCGTGCCGATACCATCGACCAGCACGTAGGCCGCGCCGATATCGGCCATGGTGGCGAGTTCATCGAGCGATGCAATCGAGCCGATCGACTCGGGCGCAACCATGCCGTTGACCGTAATCGTGTCGTCGCCTTGACCCGTAAACTGCGACGCGTCGCGCGCATTGACTCGCGAGGAGGTGCGGTGCTTCCAATTGCGCTGCCGCTGCAATTCCTTAAACGGCGCGGTCTTGAGGCTGAAAACGAACTGGTCTAGCGAAAACATCATGGTCCCTTCCCTCCACCGATTAGCTCGCGGAATCCGACAACCGTGAGCCGATGCGCGATTGCTTCTGACGCTCGATCTGTTCGATCACACTACGCACCTGCGCCGCGATTTCCTTCGGGTCGCTGCCGCTGATCTGAAAGATGTACTGCGCCGGGGCGGAAACGGCCTGCGCTGCGCTTGCGGCCGGCGTCGTACTCAGTGGCGGCCGGGTGTCGATGGCGACAGTGCTACGCACGAGCGGCACGGCGTCACGGGCCATTGCCGCACCGTTCGCGACACCGGGTGCACCGAATGATGTGGCCGCGACGGCGGCAAGGCCGATCGCGGCCTTAGCGACGCGCCCCTGTTCGCCATCCATACCGAGTGCTGCGCCCTGGCCGATGAAACCGCCCAACTCCCCGAACACGCGCGACGGGCTATGGATGCCGAGTTTTTCCTTGAACCATCCGACCGTCGAATCGGCCACATTCGTGATGGCGTCTTTCACCGCGCCGAGACCGTTCGTAATGCCGTTTACGAGGCCCGACAGGATGTTCGCACCGAACTCGGTAAATTTCGCGGGCATGTCGATGCCGAACCACGACATGACACTCGCGAACGCCTGATAGAAGAGGCCAAGCGGGGACCAATTGACGATCAACGCCGCGATGCCCGCGATCCCGCCGCTGAACGCTCCCTTGACCGATTCCCACATGCCTGACAGCTTGCCGCCAAGCCAGCCCCATGCCGCGCCGGTTGCGCCCTTCGCGGCCTCCCATGCCGCCGACACCTTGTCGCCGATCCAATCCCATGCCGCACCCGCACCGGCCTTGATTCCGGCCCACATGGCCGCGAATTTCGGCCCGAGCGTGTCCCAATTCGCCAAAATGTAGACGGCCGCCATCGCGATTAGCCCGATCACCGCGAGCAAGGGGTTTGCCATCACCAAGCGCCCGAGCATCGCGAACGCCTGCCCGACCATTTTCAGGCTACCGACAAAGCCACCGCGCAACACACCACCCAAGCCGCCGATCACGCGCGCGAGAATGCCGCCCTGCATGCCGAGGGTGGTCATGCTGAATTTAAGAATCGCCAGCGGCCCGAGAACGCCCGCCAGAGCGACCGTGAGCGTCCCGGCAACCACCAGCACCCCCGCGAGCACGGCAAGGGTCGTGATGATCACCTTGGCCGCTGTCGAGTGCTCTTGCATAAAGCCGATCACCTTGTCGGTGGCCTTGGCCGTCACCTCAAGCGCGCTGTTATAGATCGGTGATACCTTCTCACCAATTTCCAGCTTCAAGTCGCGGATTTTCGCGAGCGCCGCGAGTTCGCGGCCCTGCGTCATCTGCTGGCCCTTCGCGTTCAACTGATCGATGCCATTAGCGCCCGTGTTCAAGCGCTCGTTTTTGTGGATCTGATCTTTCTGCATGTACATGGTCGTGAACAGATTGGCCGCCGTACGATTCGTGAAAATCGTGGCGATCATGTCTTTCACTTTGTCCGGGTCGGTGATGCCCTTGGCCGCCAACTTGGGCAGCAAGACTTTTTCCAGCCATTCAAGCGGCGACGCCTTGAGCATGTCGCCCCCGGCAAGCGCGCCGGGGCGAATCTGCTTAATCATGCCGATCTTGTTGTACTCCACCTTTTTCTTATCCAGCAAGTCAAGGGCCATCATTTGCTTGGCCGCCTTGACGGTCGTTTTACCCTGATAGACGTTGCTGTATGCGGACATTAAGCCCGTGCCCACGGCGTGACCGCCCATTTCCTGAATGAGCGGTTCCATCTGGTAGTAAAACGCGTCCTTACGCATCTGCTTGGCAGCGACGCCACCGGTCTGAATGAAGTTGCGCCATTCGTCGCCACCGACGCGGCCGCCCGTCGCGGTCAGCACCTTTTGCACCATGTTTGCTTCGTCCTTGAACGTCGCTTCGTCCTTGGTGCCGCCGCGTAGCTCGATCACCTTGAGCATGTTCATGAACTTTTCTTCGTTCGCGTGCGCGTCTTCCGCACCGAACATTGATTCGTTCGCAAACTTCATCTTGGCAAGCGTGGGCATGACCATTTGCGCATGATGTTCGTCCGCGAAAATGGTCAGCGAGTCACGCATCATCGTAAGGTTATCGGTGGTGCTGGTGCCGTATTGCTTCATCGCGCGTGCGTATTTCACTGCATCGGCCGACGCGTGATCGCCAAGCCCAAGCGCCTTGATACGCATCATCTCGGCTTCGGCACTCTTTGATTGGTCGAGGGTTTCGCGCAGATCGCCGAGCACGTGCATGCCGGTACTTCTGGCCGCATAGCCGCCGATTGCCATGTTGGCGGCCACGCCCTGCATGGCCTGCATTTTAGTGCGAGCGGCCGCGACCTTTTTCTCGCGCTCGCTCAATGCTTCGAGCTTGCTGGTCTGCTCTGTCATCCTGACTGTGGTCGCGGCGATGTTCGAGCGCAAGTCGCGCTCGTGCTGCGAAAGGTTTTGCGTGTTGATTCCGGCCGTCGCAAGCTGCTCGCGCAGTTCGCGCAAGCCGTTGGTTTGCTTTTTATGCTGACCGGTGAGCGCGGCCGCTTCCTGCTTCGCCTTCAGGAAATCCCTGACCATCTGCTGCGTGGGCGGCCCGAGCGTGTGCAGCGATCCGGCAAGCTGTTTCACCCGACCACGTGCGGCGGCAAGCTGCGTGCCAGTCGCATCAAGCCCGGTACGCATCTCGCGAAACGAGGCGACGGTCTTCTGCGTCTTGCCCATGTCCGCCAGTTCGCGCCGGGTTTCCTTGAGCGAAGTTGCCAGCCCTTTATTGCCAGCGAGCATGTTTTTAAGCGGCTTGGTCATGTTGTCGATCATGTCGAACATGACCCGCAGTTTTAGTGCGTTATCCATTGCTATTCGCTTCCGCTACGTTGCCGCGCTCGCTCGCGCCATTCCATCAATTCCACAAGGCTGAAAGCGTCCATCGTGGCCGGTGTCCAACCAAACACCGTCGCGATATCGGCCATGGGGTCTTCTACACGATCAGGGATTCCAGTTTCAATTTCACGGCTGTCGGCATCAAAAAACCGGAAAAGATACCTCCCAACTGCACGAGGTCAGCCGGATCCATGCGCGCCACATCGGCGTCGGTGAGCGTGGGCGAACTGATGCGCGGCAGCACCTTTTGCAGCGCGGCCACATCGAGATTCACGAGGTCAGACAGCGACGTGCCACGCAGTTCGCCCGAACTTGGTTTACGCAAGGTCACGTGGGTGATGGACTGCTTGCCTCGCACAAGCGGGGTGTCGAGTTCGTGCGTGTTCGGGTCTTTTTCCATTTTCAGATCGGACGCGTCAGATACGTCGGTGATATCGGTCACATCGGGTTTTTGGTTGGCAGTTTTCATGGTGTTATAGGTCGGGTCGGAAGAAAACCCGCACAAGGCGGGCGAGTTCGAATACAGCGTCTAATGGTGTTCAAGCCGCTCGACTACAGACCGATTGCAGTACGCAGCGCCGAGAGCAGGTCTTTCCCGTTGATTTTCTCGATCATGTTGATGAAGTCGATTTCAATCAGGTCTTCACCGTTCACCGACAACTTGTAATAGCTGGCAACGGTGGTGACCTTGAACGCGGTGTCTTCCTTAGCCTTCGCCGTGCCGGGGTCGATTTCCATGTGCCGACCTTTAACGACGATTTCCACCGAGTCGTAATCCTCAGAGTCTTCAGCCTGATAGCCGCCCGCGAAACGCAGCAGCACACCGTCGTGCTTCGTGATGCCGTACTGCGCGAGCACTTCTTTCATGAAGCCGCCGCAGGTCCATTCAAGCTGAATGCCCTCCTGCCCGAAATCGATCTTGATTGGACCGCTCATACCGCCGCCCTGATAATCCTCCATCTTGCGGGTGAGTTTGGGCAAGGTTAATTCCGCGACCTTGCCCGTGAAGTTCGTCCCGTTATGGAACAGGTTGAACCCCTTCAGTTTGCTTGGCATACCCATGGTGTCTTAACTCCTGATGTGGGCGTTCGTGACGCGCTCGCGCGAATGGTCACACGATTGCACGTACACGGTTTAAGCCGTGACGCGCGCGGCGAAATCGGCGAGATAACGATCGGTGATGCGCTGGCGCAGCACGAGGTTTTCAAGCGGTGGCACCGGCGTGTAGTCGTAGTCGATGTAATCTTTGCCGGACTTCAATACGTCGGTTGTATTCGGCTCCGGGTCGTACCACGACGAGCCATCGATCAGATAGCCATTCGCTTTCATCTCGCGAAACTTGCCGTTGATGCTCTCAATCACGTCGCGCGGCAGCGATGGATTGAGCGGTCCATCGACCTGGGGCATTTGCGATTCTGCGATTGTGTCCGCCAACACCTGCGCCGTGCGCGTGTAGTTCTCGAAAAAGAATATGTTGTCGTCGGCGCACGTGCGCGAACCCCAAAACCGATAGCCGTCGCGATTAACCAGTGTCGTTACGCCCATCTCGTTTAAGTAGCCTGCATCAGTGGCCGGGTCCTGCAAATCCCAGAATACGTCTTGGCTGATGCCCGTTACGCCATTGACGCCGACGTTCGAAATCGTCTTATGCCAGCCAGTCACTTCATCGATTTTCGCGCGCAAGCCGAGCGCGTAGGCGACGGCCGGGACCTCGATCGCGCTATTCAATACCGAATCCCACGCGAGGAAATTCGGCCAGATCACCATGACTTCGCGCTGGCTGAATTGCTTGCGATAGACCCCGGCTTCTTCCTTCGTTTTTGCGCCATAGGCGGCTACGTACGTGAACCCGCGCAGCGACTGCGCGAGGCTGCCGAGCGCCGTGGCCACCGCCTGCGTGTCGAGGCCGGGTGCGCCGAGAATACGCGGTTTCACGCCAAGCTTCATTTGCGCGGTGAGCAAGGCTTTCATGCCGGTGTACTTACCGGTTGGCGTCACCGTGCCAATCACGTTCGTGGTCGTTTCGGCATCGGTCGCACCTTCGGCGACGCGCACGACAACCGTAAAGGGTTTCGTTTGCTTGCCAATCGCATCGAGCGTTTTGTAAAGGGTGCCACGCGTGCCTGCCTTGCCCAATGCGGAAACCACATTGGTAATCAGTACGGGCGTGTCGAGTGGGAAGGTTGTTGCATCGGCATCTTCGCCCGTGCAGATGACGCCGATAACCGCCGTCGAGATGGTACGAATCGGGCGCGATCCCTCGTTGATTTCGAGGACCCTGACGCCGTGGTGATAATCCTGAGCCATGTGTTTTTCCTAATCCGGTATGGTGAGAGAAAACGGGAGACGATCTAAGGCGGCTTTGGTTGACCGATGGCGAGCGTCAGGGGACCGGCTCGGCGACGATTTCGGCGTCGCCGAACAAGTAGCGGTTCGGGTTGCTGATGGTCGGATCAGAGCCATCAACAGGGGCTTTGGGTGCAGGCGCAGCGAGGCGCATCTCGCAGAAGGCGACCGCATCGGCTCCGACCTCGGGAATTCCTTCGATCATGACGTTTGCCATCGCGATCGATTGCAGGTTGTCCCGCACCGCCTGTTCGTCATAGAAACTGGCGATATCGACAAAAGTTGTCTCGGCTAGCCTGTCGACCGCATAGCGGCGCACGATGTGGAACTCGGCCGGTACTCCGATCGCGGCGATACGAATGGTTTTCTTCAAAGGCATGTTTTGCGCTCCTGATAGTGTCTCGAATTACTACGGTAAAAGGGGCCAATCGATGGAGGTCGGGAAGCCCGCCTGAGTCGTGATATCGCGCAGCGCTTGACGGTAGTCTGCGTATTTCGCCTTCACCGTCACGGGAACGTCCTGAGCTTGCGTCCAGTCGGTTTGGGCGAGCAACGCGTCGCGGCGTTCGCGCGCTGCATTGGCCTCGTAGGTCTCGCAATGGCATTCGTGATATCGCGCCTTCATGTGCTCGATATCCGGTGCCGTGATGTCCTTGTTCATCCAGCGAAATAGATAGGCTTCACCGCACTGAACTCCGTTCTTATCCAGCGGGTGAGCCACCAAAAAATCTATGCCGTGGGTCAACCCCAATTCCTGCTCGATAGCGTGAATGAGTTGGTCGTGACAAATCATGGTTACTGGTTCCTTAGCCAAACGATGCGCATATAAATCCGGTTATTCCCGCCGACCGTGCGCAAGCCCTGCAACACCCACGGGCCACCCGCATCCACGGTGACGTCTGCCCCGGTCACAACCCCGCCAAGTTCAGAGATACCGCTACCCCACTGCACTTGCGCGCTCTTCGAGGCGGCCCAGTTGTTGAAATTGCTGGTGGTGAGCAGCGCACCCATGTAGCTGTTATCCGCATAGATCTGGTGATTCGCGCCGTCCCAACTGATCGTCACCTTGACGTTGCTATCGCTACAGACGTAGCCGTATCCGGCGCTATTGCCGTTGCGGATCGGGGCGCGACCGTTGGCGTTGTTATTGGCGTTGTTCGCGAGGTTGACGGCATTGTTGGGATCGAAATTGCCTTCATGAAAGAGGCGATACCGAACGTTACCCATCGAGCGCCCACCGACCGCAAACTGGTTGTCCGTATCCAGCCCGAAATAGGCAGCAAACGATCCCTGTCGATGAAACTGCATCACGGCCGATGCGGACAGATTACCGTCCGTGCCAATCGTCAACGCAACGTTGTCGTTATTTCCAGATGGCGTGATCGACGCGATAGACGGGGGTGCAGCCGAATTTAAATACAGTGCCGCTGTCGACTGGTTGGCGTGATTGCGCAGGTAGTCGCCAGCGGCTTGGTAGCTGCCCGCTGGTTGATAGTTGCCGGCCGGCTGATAGGCGGCCGGATTGAAATTGCCCGTATGCCAAACGCGACTACTGTTAGGGCCGGTGTACAGCTCGGCCCCAGGCATCGAGTAGTTCGCCCCGTCGAAATAAACGTACTTATTGCCGATAGCGTTGAGAAACGCCACGCCTTGATTCGGATCGCCCCGCCATCCGCTGAGGTGCAGCCCGCCGCTATCTATCCAAAGATCCCCACTCATGTGGTCGCCGGTCCTCACGACGCGCGTAGCAGGGTCGAAATTGCCGTTGTCCCACGGGATCAAGCCACCGGCCCAATTCGGTCGCGCGCGCGGCAGCGACAGCACACCCGCCTCGCTCAGTTGCAGATTCCACGCGGTCAATCCCTGATTGATGAAGCCGACAATGCCCGTGGGATCAGCACGCAGAGATTGGGCATAACCGTTCGTTGCGGTCAACCGGACGGCCGCGCTGTTCAGCACGTTCACCTGACCCGCGATATCGCCGCCTGCTCGGTTGAACTTGGTGTCGAGCGTGGATTGCAACCCGTCGATATCAACGATTGCATGATGGTGGCCAACGTTCGATTTCGTCGCGAGCGCGGGCGTGATGGTCGACAGCAGACCTGCCGGGGTAACGGCGCGCTGCGTGTCGGTTCCAGTGACCGTTTCGGCAGCGGTGGCAAGTTCTACAACACCCTGCCGTTCGGTTGTCGCGGGCGGATTGGAGAACGTCGCGTCACCAAAGGAGAGCGCGGCCGCATTGATGCTCGCAAACTGCATGTCGCCCGCGAGCAATAACAGCGCTTCAGGTGACTTCTCCATGATTGGTGCATCCTGGCTGTACACGGCAAAGAGCACACCGTTATCAAAGTACAGCCCAAACCCATACAGTGAATATTGATCGTTCGAATCATCCTTGAGGGTGACGTGAATCGTGTCCGATGCGACGTTCTCGCCCGCGATGGTCGAGATACGCTTGCGTTCATTGGGTAGCACGATCAACGAATCATCAGCCGCATTGAACGGCGCAGTGGATACGCCGATCGTGACGATTTTGCGGGCGGCCGTGCCCGTGTTTCCCGAACCAACCAGTGCGGCCTTACCTGCTTTCGTGACGTAAATGAGTCTTCCGGCCATAACTAGATATCCGAGAATGAAAGGCGACGAAAGAGCGCCGGGCGCACCGCGACGGCCACACCCTGCGTGCTCTGCACGCCGAACCCTTGCGTAAAGGTGTAATGCGCCCGCACGGGCTTGGTGCGATCGATTTCTGCGATGATGTCGGCAATCAATGCGGCACTTGGCGCTTGACCCTCACGGGCGCTCACGGTCAGCACCACGTCAAAGGTGCCGGGCACACCGGGCGGGTCCATCTGAAACCATTCGCGCAGCGCAATGTTTCCGCCGAACGTGGCGACTACCGCGCGCACGGCCGCAGCGGTGCCGTTCTTGCGCGCAATCGAAATCGAGGATTTCACACGAGCGCGCTTGGTCCGCTCGGGCCAATAGTCTTTCCACGCGTCGACACCCATGTGCCACGCGAGCCACGGCAATTGCGCAAGCGGAATCGCGTCTGCATCCATGATTTCCGCGATCGGCGTAGCGATATCGGAAATGCGTGCGTTGACGGCCGCAAGCTTGCGTTCGGTGGCGGTGGAGTTCGGCGGCAACAAGTTACTCACGCTCCACTCCCGTTATAGACACCGCCGTCAATCAATTCAATCGACGTGCAGAACGCCGCTTGCAGTTTGGTGACAGCCACGCCACCCACGGGCGAAGCGAGCAAGACTTTTTGCACACCGGGCGCACGCATGGCCGCAAACAAACCGTCTTGAGTGACTTCCATGCCCATACGATGCATGTCCGCGACATATTGAGTCGTGCGCTTCAATGATTCCTTGAGCACAAGCGAACGGTCGGGACCGGCAAAGAAGATCAATGTGGCGCGCGTGGCGTAACGCAACACTTCAGCGCCGCGCACCGTTACTTTGTCCGTCAACGGGCGCACGTCATCGGCCTGGAGCGCGGCCGTTACTTTGTCGAGCAATTCTTGCGATGCGGTGCCATCACCCTCGCGTGACAGGATCGTGACCACGACTTCACACGGCGCGGGGCTAGTGGCCGATGCGTCCAGCACACGCCCGTCAGCATTGAGCGCATGTGAGCGATACGCGCCTTCTGGACCGGCCACCGAATAGCTTTGTGGGGCGAGTTGCACGCGCTTGCGCAAATCCGTATCGAGTTCATATACGCCCTCGATGTTGTTCGCCGGATCAGGTTCGACGATCGTCAAGCGTTCGATATCGAAATAGGCCGCCAAATGTTCAAGGGTCTTACCGGTCGCATAAGCCAGCATCACCGCGCGCGCAGCATCGTTCACGCGTTGGCGCAGGACAATTTCACGATAGGCGTTTTCCTGCAAGCTGATGTTCATCGGCTCGGATTCGAGTTCGAGCGCGGCGGCAACATCGCTTTGCTGATCAGCCGGATACAGCGACACAAGACGGGCTTTACGCTCGACAAGCAAAGTCTCGTATTCGATCGTTTCGACCACATCGGGCGAGGGCAGCAGGGAAAGATCAATCGGGGTCGCGCTCATGCCACACCGCCGTTCGTCAATTGGACTCGCGTGGCAACTAGCTCGCCCGATTCGGTGGTCGTGCCTTCAATGTCAAGCACCTGCACGCCCTCGCCCGCTTCGTCGACGTCCGTTGATAGCTGAACGCGCGAGAGCGTCAAACGTGGTTCCCACCGCATCAACGCGGTAGCCGCAGCAGCATAAAGACGCACGCGCGTCTCTCCGTTATTCGGTGCGTCCACCAGATCGGGCAGATCAGAACCGAAGGTGCGACGTGCAATGCGCGAATCAATCGGTGTCGTCAGGATTTTTTCAACCGACTGATAGAGGTGGTCGATACCGGTTGTGGCGCGGCCGGTTCTGGCGTTCATTCCTTTCATACCGGTGGACTCACGAGTTGACCATCACCCTGCTCTCGATGCTGGTGGCCCACAGCGCTCTTGCCTCCGGCGATCACGTCTTCGCTCACCGCGACGGTGCCCGCAATGACGGCGGCCGGACCGGCCTTCGAACCGCTCTTGCCGCTCATACCCGATTCGAAAACGAACGGGCCTTTCACGAGCAAACCGCCCGTGCACGTGGTCTGATCAGCATCAAGCAAGACGTTTTCAGCCTGCACAACGGCCTCTTTCGTCTTCACCGTGACGCTGCCCGGTGCGACGACTAAGACTGTCGCGCCGTCCGGCAATGTGACGGCCAATGCGTGCGAGTCATGGTCATACGCCACCACTGCGCCATCGGGATAGACGCGCACGTGCGCGCTCGCACTGGCGCTCGGCGCGGGAGCCGCATCCGAATAGATGCCACGCAGCGCGACGCCCTGCGCCGGGTCGCCCATTGGACACAAGAGCATCACTTGCTCGCCATCGGTCGGAGGCTCCCATGAACGCGTTGCCCCGGCCATGAGGTTGAACCATGGAATCCAGTTGGTTTCGAGCGTGTCCTCGCCGCTGTCGGTGTCACCGACCGACACACGACACAGCGCGTTCGCATGGTCAACCGCGAGGATTGAACCTTTGCGAACGGCGTTGCGTGATTGGCGTTGAATTTCGTTAGCGTCCATATCGGCATGTTGCCGATCGCGCGCGGGCGAGTCACCTGAACGCACCGTGCGTGCGTCCCGGTACAAAAACGCTATGGTTTACTGTGTGATGTGCTTCAAAAGAATGTCGCGGATCATCTCGCGATCGGCATTAGTGAACCCTAGCAGGACGCGCGCCGGATATTTGTAGGTCGCGCCGCGCGGTGCTACCCGATCGGTCTCGCCAAACTGGTGCACTCGTGCCACGCGCGCGACGCGCCCCACGAAACCGATGACCACGCCCTGCGGGGTCGCTTCAGTCAGGATATAGCGTGCCGTGCGCAGCTTCATGAACATGGCTGTGCGCTTGATACGCCCCTTCTTGTCGCGCAGCGGGGAAGCACTCACCGGGCGCGCCTTGCGCGCCTCATAGGCCGAGTTATCCGGGTTCTTCTGAGCGGCAATGCGGGTGCGCTGGCTGCGCCGCAATTCCCGCGCAACATCCAACATCGCCTTACGGCGCGCGGGCGCGGCAAGCTTCATCAGAAGCCCACCAGCCCACTTCTCTAGCGCGTCGAGTTCGGCCATGGGCGAGCGGTCCAATCGATTTCAAGCGAGTCGTCAATGTGCTTGATCGTGCGCTCACCGGCCGCATTCGTTTTAACGACAACGCTTTCAGTCAATTGCATTTTGATGGAAAGATCGCAAGTCGCGTTGTTCAGGATATCGGCTTCAAACGTGATGCCGCTTGCCCGTTGATCCGCGTTCGTCACGAGGTCCGGCTGATTCGTTCGTGCCCATTCGATCAACGCAATCATGACCACATCCGCATCACCCGCGAAATCGAGCACGAGGATATGCAATTGATATCGATATTCGAATGATGCCGACACCGTGCCGGTGGCCGCAATCGATCCGTTGTCAATAAAGACTGTGAGTTTTTCCGGTTCGCTCGCAAGCGCCGGATAGGCGGCGACGATCGCCACGCGCACGCTGTCGGGCTTATTCATCTGAGGTCTTAGCCTGGCAGTCGACAATCATGTCTACCTGCGCGGCGCACACGGCCCACGCAGCGCGCGCCACATCGAGCGCATCGCGCAGATCGCCATTAGTGCGCAGTGACACCGCTGGCATCGTGCACGGTGTCACCCGTTGGCATTCCTGCAAGGTAATCGCTGGTGCCGGTGAGAGCGGGGCTTGACTGCATGCGCACAACATCGTCAGGCAAAGGAGCATCGGCCCACGCGCGATAGGCTTCGTTTTCATCGTGCAGCTTCCTGTTCTCGCTTTGAATGTCAGCCAAGCGCGTGGCAATGCCGGATCGGTCCTGATCCAGCTTTTGCTGTTGACGCGCCTTGTCTTTCGCATCCTGTCTGAGCCGTGCAATCACGGCGTCACGATCGATCACGCCTTGCTTGGCATCGCTTGCTTCCTGCTGCGCGGTGGTGCGCTCGGCGCGCATCGTGCGTATGTAGAACACGAGTACGACAGCAAACCCGAACACGACGACCGCCGCAATGACCTTGCTTACGATCGCCCTCAAGCGGCCTCCTTGAGCAGTGCCGCGTACTTGGTGTACGCCTGCGCGAGCTTCACGTCGTACAGGTTGACTGCGTAATTCTTGCCGTTGTAGCCCTTGGCGAACTGTGCCCACTTGCGCCCTTTGAGCGCCGACAGCAGATTCGAGTCCGCAGACACAAACCGCACGAACGCGTCGAGCTGGTCCGTCTCGCTCGTTTCCATGCGAGACACGAATTCGTCGATACCGCTGTAGCCGAGATTCTTCCAGTGATAGCCCATGATCTGGAATAGACCCCAACTCGCGGATTCGCGTGCTGCGGCCCCATCAATGAGTTCGGCTGACGCGAGCCGCGTATATTCGCCCGCCCCGCCCGAATACCCGCCACGGGTCTCGGACAGCACATTGGGATAGCGCGGGGCAAGTGGTGCCGGGTTGACGCCGTGCATGCCGAGTTGCGTCCAGAAAACATGCCGTTCAAACAGGATCACCGGCCGCCCATCGGGCAGATAGCCATTGCCACGAGATTCAACCTCGTTCACCGCACGCACGGCCGCGACCGGCACGCCCAAGGTTTGCGCCGCCGCAATCAGATCCGCACCGCTCAGGTGTTTCGGTGCTTTGCGGCCGGTGGCAAGCGCACCCAGCGTTTTCGGTCCTGCAACGCCATCGTCAACAAGACCCATGGTGCGCTGAAACCGTCCGACGACCGCGGCTGTCGCATCGTCATACAGATGCGTGATCGGGACACCATAGCCTGCGCTCGACAAGCGCCGCTGCAACAGGCCGATATCGTCGCCGTAGTCACCCAAGCGATGCGTTTTCATTCGTCACTCCGTAACAGGCGCGCGATATTGCCCCGCGCGCCGAACACAAATATGGCAATCAATACCGCCTTACCCGCTTCAAACAATCCGGTCGAATTCGCGTGCAGGATCAATTCGATCGACGAACCACCGATCACGGCGAGCAATGCCCACGCGATCCACGAGACATGGTGACGGTGCCGCGCGCCGAGCTTGCGATAGGTCAGCACGCGCAGGATGGTCGCGATGTACGCGATCAGCGCGATCAGTGGAAACGGCGAGACAGGTACAAGATGCACGAAAGGCGTCAGCACGTCAGCCTCCTTTCCTGAAGATCGCGAAGAGGTCAACGGTTTTGACACGCTCAATGAGTTGCAACGTCACGGCAATCACGAGCGCGGCCGCGAAGAATCCCGCTACGCCCGTCGATCTGATCGGCGTGGCGTTGACGATTTCGGGCGCGGCCAGATAGCCCATAACCAGTGAAATGAGCAAGTAGGCGATCCGCTTGAGCGCGGTCACATCTTTGGATGTGACGACAACCAGCGCCGCGCCGGTAAATGCGCCCATGAGCGCGTTGCCGTCGATACCCGGCGCAAGGCTCGCAAGGCCGATCGCGGCCGATAGTGCGAGAGTGGTGGTGCTCGGCTCTGCCATGGTTGCTCCGGGTTCAGTCAATCACGTCAATCAAACAATTGCAGCATCGGCGCAGTGGTATCCACCTCCGCCAGATCGGGCAGATACACGCTCAAGCCATGGGGTAGCACCACGCCGTAATCGGCAAGCCCACCATTGGCCTCAAGCACCGCCTCGACCGTGCCATTGGTGCGCCCGTAATGACGCCAGCACAGCAAATCGACGGTATCGCCCTGTTGCGCGATCACTATCATCAGATCAACTCAACCGTCGATCGCGGGATACCGCGCAAATCATTGAGCGCCCACCGCACATTGCGACGGGCTTCACAGATCGTCATTTCGAGGTCTTCGGCCTTCTCGCCACCCGTTTTTGTCGTATCCCAATCGCGATACCGTTCGCTCAGGTCCGCATGGGTCAGATTGAAGACGGCGCGCCGGTAGCGCGCAACCTGCACGCTTTCCCCGCCAATGGTCGGGGCGGGTACGTCCTGAAGCTTCGCAATGCCGCTCGCGACATGCGCCGCACGCCAGCTAAACAACTCCGCATTGACGCTTACGATCGCGTCAATCGCGGCTTCGCGCAAACGCGCATGAGTCACGGTGCCATCAAGCCGGGTCGATTCGCGCAGCACACCAAGATCGATGTCGGGAAACCAGCCGTCATTGACGATGATGGCCGCATCCGGGGTCGGCGTCGTTGGCGTGGCCGTCGCAATAAAACTGCCCATGGATCGTGACTCGAAATAGATGGCGGTGGACCGGCGTCGGATTCGCGTAGCCGTCAGGAGTTGCGAATCATCAGCCGGTGCCGCCAAGGCCAGGGGGGGCGCGTTACGTGCGACCGGCATCGGAGCCGGCCGCACTCCTCAACTCGGCTTCGAGTCGAGTGATATCCTTTTTGACGCCGACGCGATCGTGCAGATCGACCGCTCGGCGCAACATTTCCAGCGCGGCGCTCGGGTCCGATTTTTCCAATGCGTAACCAAGCGCCTTGTGCAATTTCGCGTTGACCTGATCGTGCATGTCATACGTTCCCGTCAGCGTCACCACTTCCTGCAAATAAGCGAGCGGGAATACCTCACCCGCTCCGAAGGCACGCAAAGCGGCCTCCGCGAATTCTTCCGCCACTGCGGCCGGTAACGAGCGCTCGTATTGTTCCGGCAGCGTCATTTGGTGCGACAGCGCATAGCGTGCAATGTCCAGTGCCCCGGCATAGTCGCCCGTGTCGATGCGCCAAATCATGAGCGTGGTCAACACGTCGTCCTGCGCGCCTCGCCCGCCGTCCAGTGCGCCCGCCACATAGTCGGCATACTCGGGCAGCACTTCTCGCTTCACGTCGATTTTCCGGGCAACGGACTGAATCGCCTTCAACCGGCGTCGATCCGTGGCGAGCTTGGCAAGCATCAACTCGTAACGGTTCGCACCAGCGAGGGACCGGCCCGGTGCGACCGAGGCCGCCTCCTTGGCCGCGCTCACGCGTTCGAAATGTCTTTGGGCGAGGCTTCGCATGATTACTGTGACCGCTCGTTACGCCGGAACCGACGCGATGTTTTCCACCATGCAGCCCGAACCGAAGTCCTCGACCACATATGCATCGTTGCTCGATTCGAAGTTTTCGATACGGTCGCGCTTGGCGTTGTCGATTACCGTACGACGGCGGCCGCCCTCTTGCCAATAGACCGACAAGTGATCCAGTCGCTGAATCATGAGCGCGTTTGCCGGGAAATACGGCACGCTCACGGCCTTCAGGCCACCGACACGCTTCTGACTTACGAGCACATCGGCCGCAAGCTTTTGCGTGGCCGTGTCCGACCCATTGATGATCGGGAAATACTTGTCATGCAGCAGGCCGCGACCCAACATCACGACAATGGCCGGGTCTTCGCGATACCACGGGTCAATCATGTTGCTGATCGCGTCGTACACGAGCGCGTCGATATTCTCGTAATCACCGCCCTTGCCCACCGTCACCTTTCCGGCCGTCTTCTCTCCCTCGTGCAGCACACGGGCCGCCGCTTGCTCGCGATACTTCTGCAACCAACCCTTATTGACGTCTTGCAACAGTGGATTTTTGGTGCGGTCAGAGTCCGCCGCACGTTCAACGCCGTTAAAGCCGATGCAAATACGGTCAAGCGCTTGCCGTTGCACGATGCCGTCACGCACACGGGTCTGAAAGTCGTCGAACTTCGCCCATGCATCCAGACGTGCATAGGTGAGGTGCGTATCGAAATTGGTCTGCGTGCACAAATACCCGTTCGGGTCCAGGTCGCTCGGGTCCTTGGTGATGCGATCGTTCTTGCTCGTGTCGGTCGTGCTCGCGATCGGTGCGCCCACGCCAAGCCCTAACTTCTGGCCTGTCTGTTCGGTCACGCCGATGACGTTGATGCTCTTCAGGAACTCGCTCGATTCGGTGATCCGGGACTCAAGCGTTTGTTGCACGGACGGGTCAACCGCGAATTTCACGGCCGCGCTCGGCACGCCGTTCAATTCCGCAATCGCGCTCATGAAACCGTTGAACTTCTCGCGTGTGGTGTTACGCATGGGATTGCGTCTCCAATGACGTTAAAAATGTGCTGCTGGCGTGGTCGTACGCAGCGGTTAGCAGTCAGTCTTGGTCTCGGCTCTCGTGCCGGTCGCCGGGGGGCGCTGGTTCCATGCGCTCGTGGTCGATAGCTGCTCGTGAAGCGTCTTGAATGCCTGATCGGACGCGTTTAGCCGCTTGGTCAACTCGGTGACAACAACATCGTTCGCCGCGACCTGCTGCGCGTACGCCTCAAGCTGTGCGTTCACAGTCGCGCCGTGCGTTGCGAGCGCTTCAACGGCTTGCGTCACGTCAGCGAAGCGCGAATCGTCGGCTGCGCCCTTAGTTTTGACGAAGCCCAGCAGTTCTTTCACCTTCGTGAATACCGATACGCCCGGTTTTGGTTGCACGTCCTCGAACTCGATCTCGGTTTCCTCCGCGACAGAAAAGAGGCACGACGGCGAAAGCTTGCGACCTGCGAACACGGCCGGGTTCTGCGAAGCGAAGGTGAGCATTTCGGTGCCGAGGCTCGCGGGGCTATCGGTGACGGCGAGACCGACCAAATAGGCTTCCTTGGTGTCCGCGAATGACGGATCAATCTCGATCGACGAATAGATTTTCTGACGCGCCTTGGTGAGATTCACCAAATCATTGGTCGGGCTGATCTGCGCATAGAGTGCGAGCTTGCCTTTAAGCGGGCCGTCCTCGATTTCCTTCGCTTGCAGCGCCAGCACGTCACCGTACGCGCCGAACGGGCTTGCCGGTGCCGGTGCATAGCCGCGAATGTGTTCCATGTTCACGCGTGCACCGTACGTCGTGGTGTTGTAGCTCGCGGCCATTTGCTGAATCCATTCGCGCAGGATCGTGCGGCCGTCCGTGGTCGCGCCCTCGACCGCTACGCGAAAAAACTTGCTTTGCGTTGCAAGGTCTTGCGTGCTGGGCGTACCGGAAGCCGCAGTGGCCAGAGCTACCGATCCGATGCCGAACGCGGACATGGCGTGCGCGCTGAGGGTGGCAAGCACGTCACTGTGATTCAAAATTGAACTGACGACAATGCCCGCTGCATGGGCTTGGACGGGAACCGCGAAGGCGGCTGCCACGGCGCTTATGATTGATATTGCCACCCAAAAATTTCGCTTCATCGATTCCTCTCGCTGGTTACTGCATGTGAGATTGTGTAAGTGAATGTTGCGCTCGCGACGCGTCATCGACAATCGGCCGTCATAGTTATTCGTCGGAGTACAAATCAATTCACTGCGCGCGCGCGCGTGTGACCGTTACGCTTTCGGCATGCTAGAAAATGCCGAATCCCTTTCCCCCGACATCGAGCCGCGACGCGCGGCCCGCGACCTCTATTGGAAGGGTTGGCGCGTGTCGTCGATCGCTCGCCATATCAGCGAGCCGCGCTCGACCATCGAATCGTGGAAGCAGCGCGACGGGTGGGACAAAGCGACGATTGCCGAGAAAGTCGAGGCATCGCTCGAAACGCGCCTGATCGTGCTGATCGCCAAGGAAGTCAAAGACCCGGTTGACTTCAAAGAGATTGACCTACTTGGCCGCGAGCTTGAGCGCATGGCGCGTGTGCGCAAATACAGCGACACCGGCAAAGAGTCGGACCTAAATCCGGCAATCAAGGCGCGAAATGAAGGGCCGAAGAAAAAAGCGGTGCGCAACCAGATCACCGAGGAGCAGCAAGCAAAGCTACACAACGCGTTTCTCGAATCACAGTTCGACTATCAAAAGGTCTGGTATCAAAACGGCCACAATCGCACGCGCAACTTGCTCAAGTCGCGGCAGATCGGCGCGACCTACTATTTTTCGCATGAAGCGCTCGACGACGCGCTCGAAACCGGCCGCAATCAGATTTTCTTGTCTGCAAGCAAGGCGCAGGTGCACGTGTTCCGGCAGTACATCTGCGCGTTCGCGCGTGAAGTCGCCCAAGTGGAGTTAACCGGCGACACCATTCTCTTGCCCAATGGTGCCGAACTGATTTTTCTGAGCACCAACGCGAAGACCGCGCAGAGCTATCACGGCAACTTCTATTTCGACGAGTATTTTTGGGTTCACGGCTTCAAGACGTTGAATAAAGTCGCCTCCGGCATGGCGATGCATAAGCATTGGCGTAAGACGTATTTTTCTACGCCTTCGAGCATCACCCACGAGGCTTATACGTTCTGGACGGGCGACCACTTCAACCGTGGCCGCGCGAAGGCCGATCACATTCACCTGGACGTGACGCACGGCGCGCTCGCCAATGGCCGTGTTTGCGAGGACCGGCAATGGCGGCAGATTGTGACCGTCGAGGATGCTGTATCCGGTGGCTGCAATCTGTTCGATATGAACGAGTTGCGCCTTGAATACAGCGCCGACGAATACGCCAACCTCTTGATGTGTCAGTTCATCGACGACAGCGCGTCGATTTTCCCGCTCGCGGACCTGCAACGCTGCATGGTCGACTCGTGGGAAGAGTGGACGGACGTCGATCACCTTGGCATGCGCCCGCTCGGTTACCGCCCGGTTTGGGTCGGGTATGACCCGGCACACACGGGTGATTCGGCGGGCTGTGTCGTGATCGCTCCGCCCGCCGTGCCCGGTGGCAAGTTCCGCGTGCTCGAAAAACACCAGTGGCGCGGCATGGATTTCGAGGGACAAGCCGAGAGCATCAGGAAAATCACGCAGCGCTTTAACGTCACGTACATGGCTGTCGACACAACCGGCATCGGTCAGGGTGTCTATCAGCTTGTGCGCCAGTTTTATCCGGCCGCCGTGGCGCTGAATTACTCGCCCGAGGTCAAAGGTCGCTTGGTGCTCAAGGGCTTGTCGGTCATCGGCAAGGCGCGGCTCGAGTTCGATGCCGGTTGGACCGATTTCGCTCAGTCATTCATGGCGATTCGCAAGACCCTGACCGCGAGCGGCCGACAGGTCACCTACCAAGCGAGCCGCAGCGAGGAAACGGGGCATGCAGACCTTGCATGGGCCTGTCTGCACGCGCTCGGCAATGAACCGCTCGAAGGCGCGACCATGAACAACACCAGTTTTATGGAGATTATCTAATGAGAAAACATCGCGGTAAGAGCATGGCCGCCGTTCATCCATCCGCGTCGGCCACTCTGGCGCCACAGCACACCGAGGCGTTCACCTTCGGCGATCCGTCGCCGGTGCTATCGCGTGCCGACATTCTCGAATACGTCGAGTTGTGGTCGAACGGCCAGTATTACGAACCGCCAGTGAGCTTCACGGGCTTAGCCAAGTCACTGCGCGCCGGTACGCACCACGCGTCCGCCCTCTTCTTCAAACGCAACGTACTCGCCTCCACGTTCATTCCGCACCCGAAGTTCTCGCGCGAGTCATTTAGGCGAATGGCATTGGATTTTCTGACGTTCGGTAACGGCTATGTGGAGCGCCAGGAAAATCGACTCGGGCAAGTCATGAAATACGAGTCCGCCCCGGCGAAGTATCTGCGCCGCAAGCCCGACATGGTTTCGTACGTGATGACGGACGGCCTTCGTTTAAAGCACGAATTCGAAGCCGGGTCGGTCTTCCATCTGATCGAGCCGGATATTAATCAGGAAGTGTACGGCCTGCCTGAATACTTGGGGGCACTTCATGCAGCATGGCTCAATGAGTCTTCGACGCTCTTTCGCCGCCGTTACTATGAGAATGGCAGTCACGCGGGTTTTATCCTGTACATGACAGATCCGGCGCAACAACAGCAAGACGTAGACTCGATTCGCGACGCACTCAAGAACTCAAAGGGACCGGGAAATTTCCGTAACCTCTTCGTCTATTCGCCGCAAGGCAAAAAAGACGGCATCCAGCTCATTCCTGTGTCGGAAGTCGCCGCGAAGGACGAATTTTTTAACATCAAGAACGTCACGCGCGACGATTTGCTCGCCGCGCACCGTGTGCCGCCGCAACTGCTCGGCATCGTGCCCAGCAACACGGGTGGATTCGGCGCGGCCGACACCGCCGCTCGGGTCTTCGCACGCAACGAGATCGAACCGCTGCAGACGCAATTCCTCGCTTTCAACGATTGGGCCGGCGAAGAGATCATTCGCTTTGATCCGTACGTGATTCCTGCGGTGGAAGCTTTACAGCCCACGGCCTGAAGGTGGCCAGACAGAGAACAGGCGCGGAAGCTCAGAGAGCCTCCGCTCGTCGCACACCGCTCGGTTACACCTACGTCGTGGTGTACCTCAGAAAAGGGTCCGCGACCCCTCCAAGCCTTCCGCGTTCACGACAATATTCGACTGAATCGCCTTATGCCACGCAGAAGCGAACGACTGCCGATCAACGCCAGAGAAATCCATCAGCACTCCAAGGAAGGACTTCTCCTCCAAAGAAAGTTCGTCAAAGGACAATGGGGTTACTCGGAAGCCCTCCGATTCGAGCGAACGAGCTACTTTAAAAAGGCCGTCGTTCTTCATATGCGTTAAGACATAGTCAGCAATGATCTCCGCAGGAATCTTATCGAAGCCATCTCGTACGGCATTTATCATCGCTTGAGACACCGCGCGTCCGTTAGGTACGTATTGTTCCACAAGCGCAGCCGCAACACGCACCGTCTCGAAGCCCTGCGTTTCGTCATCGTGGCCATACCGAATGACGTTGAGAATCGCGTGGTGCCGCTCCTCCGCGGACTTGAGCGAGACTTTAGCCAACGAGGCATCGATAGCAATTGCAGCCACTGAAGCTGAGATATAGGCAAGGCGAAGACTGATGTCCGCAGCAGGGCTGTTAGGATGGCATGCAATGAGGTAGCGAGAAAATACCGCGAAGTGCTCAAGCGCTCGGTTGACAGTTCCCGCGCCGAAATCATCCAGCAGCGCAGCCTTCAAGTCGTGGTAAGCGAGCTGAAGTTCCTTGTTCCGCCGACTTTTATCAATTGCCTTGATCGACTTATCGAGCTCTTCCTCACTTAGCCGGTCCGCGAAGAGCACCTTCTCGCTTTCGGCCATTCGGCGCAAATCTGCACCGTCTAGGACCGATACGCCGAGCCGCTTTGAAATCTCCTTCAACATGGGGCGGTTATCAGTCGTAGCAACGTATGCGCCGTCAACAGCGAGTAGCTCTGATAGACCCTTGGTCCATAGCATTCGCTCTATAGCCTTAGGCTTTAACTTTGACTTTGCGTCTACAATCTGCCGCCTACGCGATGATCCAGTGGGGCGCTCGTACAACCATATATCCACATCTGTAAGGTCATCGCCTTCGAGTTGCAGGGGGACGCCGCGCACGGCGTACATGCCTGCTCGTAGAAAATACGCTCGGAGAAGTTCTTCCAATTGGAATCCTTTATCGCCGGTTTTCGCCATTGTCAGATGCCTCTCTTGCCGCGCAGCGCGCTAAGGATGTCGTGCGTGTGCTTCTTGCTCGGTGCCGATTGCTTTTTGCGCGTTTGCTCGCGAGCGAACTCTGGACCGAGGTAACCTGTCATCGGAGCCGAAGGCGGAACATTTATGGACTCCGCGTTGGCGTCACCTCGCTTTAAGACCTGCAGCGCAAGTTGCCCGACCTCTTGCTTTAGAAGCCGCATGCTGAACATCCCATTGTTTGCCGGGATCAATTTCACGACACGACTCTGTTCCAGTACGCGATAGTCAGCGCCTATGGCCGTCGCCGGCCCGATGGTTCGCCCGCTGATAAGTGCGTTCAGGATCCAATCTACACTGAGGATGCGTCCCTGCGTTGTTGGTCGAAGTTGCAGCCCATAGGACAACGCCGACACTAGTGCTTTTGCCATATCAAATGTGTCGTCGACCATCGGATTCACGAACTTGTGAAATGCGCCAGGCATTGTGACAAACGCATGGTCACCCTTCTCGTTCGAAACGGTATTGACTTCGAGAACGCCAGCGGCTTTCAGTTTGTCAAATAAAACTGCTCCCAGCTTATGCTCGCATTTTTCAGCGTACAGGCATCCGACGGCGTTTAGTTGCGAAGTGACTTCCGCTAGACGTTGCTGCTCCGCCGACGAGAGAGACGACAGGACCTTGGCGGCTTTTTCAACCGAGTCGCGCTTAAATAGATTTCCGTTGAACAGGAGAATGTTCGATGGATCGTCGCCTTCTTGATCGACAAAGCCGATCTCCGAAGAACGACGAAGGAACTCACCGACATCAGACCTCGCCATCTTAAAAGCGTCGCCGATGTATTCTTTTGCATCAGAGAGTGCAATCGGCGCAACTGACGCGAGCTCCCCGAGCGCGATGGAGGCAATTTCGTGACTTGCCGGCTCTGCGTCATCGAAGATGTCAGAAGCGTGCCCGAGTACGTTACGAGTATTCACGCCGAGTACTTGGACTTCGCCTTTTGCTCTGTCGATCAGGCGCCTCCTCTCAAGAAGATCCAAAAAGTGCGGAAGTTCGGTTCTTGGATTGAGGTTGGCCGCCTTAGCGATGGCGGTAACCTCCTCGTTCTTCAAGTTTGCTTCCTTCGTCTCTCCGAGGCGCATTAGCAGCTCTGTGGCTTTCCCTGCCTCGTCGAGCGCCGAGTATTCCGCAGGGGCAGCAGTATCCCTCGATATTTTTCGCGAATGATGAACAATCCAAGCGCCTTTGTCGGACTTGCTGATCTCGAACGCCATATATGACCCCTCATGTTGGCTTTCGCGCCACGGTGATCACCCGGGCGCAGAGCGTGCCGAGCTGGCACGCCCGCATTCTTTCATACTTTTGTCGGACATTTGGGCCACAACTAGCGCGTGAGGCGTGCCGAGGAGTTATGGGCGCAGATTGCATCACATAGCCCTCCATGGCGCGTCAATTTGCATCATTTTCTATTTGTATTTATCGGCCGGAGCGCCTTACATGGTGCGGTCCCTAACGCTCGCACCGGTGCGTCAAAAATAGGGAGACAAGGAGCAGGCAGGCGGGGAGGGGGGACCGCCGCTGGACGCTTTGGAACGACAAGTACAAAGACATCCAGGGCGAAGGGGTTTTGAACGACTGACCGCCCAGCCCGTCCATTCCGACTCGCCGGCAGCAGCCTCAGCGTGTCCCGATTGCCTAGTGCGATTTCTGAGGGCCTATCAACCGGCCACAGTTCCGAGAGACGGCAACCTCTCGCGATTAGTGGCGGCTTTGAGGGAAGTTAGTCATCCAACTGCGAAGTTGACTATAGACACCTTAAGTATCAAGTATCCTCTCACGAATCCGATAACTAAGGATGGGGTGATAGCGCTGCGCAGAAGGTGACCACAGCGCCCATCTCGTGCACAGACCATACAACATTGACGGCAATATATAATGCTCGAAAAATTAGGCCTAAAGAATTTTAAAGCGTTCGAGAATGAAAGTTTGGATATTCGACCTATAACGATATTTTTAGGGCCGAATAACTCTGGAAAATCATCCGTATTATCTGCAGCAAAAATACTTTCTCAAACGGTAACGAGTTATGATGTCAATGTTCCGCTATTATTGAATGGTGCATTAGGTGATTTTGGCACCTATAAAGATGTGGTTTTTACTAATAACAGAACGCGTCACATTGAAATTTCTTTCACGATTCGGCCTAAAGACGAATTCTTCGCCCGTGCTCCGAAGCAATGGGTTGTCGATGATCTACTTCATATCAAACTTAAATACAAATTCCGGCCAACAATACGCGAAATAATTATTAACGAATTCGAGGTTTATAAGGGTCCCCATCATGCCCTAAGTTGTAAATACCAAAGCGTCAGCGAACGATATCTCGTTGAGAAAATTGGTGGAATCAATGTTCCTCCCTCGATAAAATCTGATTTATCTGCAGACCTGCGCCTCTTCCATTTTTTACCTAGAAGTGTCTATCTACCCAAACATCGGATCGATCCGGAATCTGCGCTAGCTAATTTTCTAACTGAGGACCACACGGAAATCCTGCGTTCAGTAGGGAGGCTTTGTGACCCCGCTTTCAGATTTTTCAATTCCCTAGAATACATTGGAGCTATGCGGCAACCACCGTCCCGGACATATCTTTTTTCGGGTGAACGAAACATTAAGGTTGGTGCATCCGGACAGCACGCGGCGAGTATCATTGCCATGGATTCACTGCGAAAAGGCAAGAAAGGGAAAAATATAAAGAGCAAGATCGTCGATTGGTTAAAAAAATCTGGAATGGCATCCGACATAAAACTGGAAAATTTATCCGATAGACATTACGAGCTTCATATTCAGAACAATCATTCAAAAGAGTTTCAAAACTTCGCGGATGTGGGATATGGGATCAGTCAGGTCATTCCCGTTCTCGTCGCCGGATATAACCTTACACGTGGTCAGACTCTCATGGTTGAAGAGCCTGAGATACACCTACATCCGAGCGCTCAAGCAGAACTCGGTGACTTCTTCTTAGACCTATATAACGACGGTGTGAAGTCAATCGTTGAGAGTCACAGCGAATATCTGGTTGTGCGATTGCAACAACATGTCGCTGCCGGATTGATCAGCAAAAACGATGTCGCTTTCTACTACGTCCATGCCGGGCAAGGCGGTAAACGAGTCACTCGGCTTACCCTTGATCGAAAAGGCGTTTTCGAGCAGCCGTGGCCACAAGGTTTTTTCCCCCAGCGTTTAGAAGAAGCTAAAAAATTAGCTCAGCTCCGCGCGAGCGTCAAGGAG
This sequence comes from Caballeronia sp. DA-9, assembly GCF_051615025.1. Taxonomy (NCBI): domain Bacteria; kingdom Pseudomonadati; phylum Pseudomonadota; class Betaproteobacteria; order Burkholderiales; family Burkholderiaceae; genus Caballeronia; species Caballeronia sp. DA-9. The sequence goes on from NZ_CP195132.1 coordinate 558,268, forward strand.
GAGTGACAAAATGCCAACAATTGTCGACGCAAATGTCCTACGTGAGTATTATCGCGAGCACGTATTGAACATAAAAAGTGAACTCACTCATTCAACGCTTCTTATTTTTGATCAGGCCCGAGCAATTTTCTTAGACGATGGGGGGCAAATCGAACATGAATGGGGAAATCTTGTTGACCCGTACTGGTTTAGTGTTTGGCTCGCTCATAAGTTAGAATTTTCTGAAATAAACTATATAGATGTAAGCAATTGTCCAGACCTATGCAACCACGTTTATGGTCTCGGATTTCCAAAAGGTTCACGCGATATTTGGTATCTGCGGACAGCGATGGCTTGTGTCTCGAAGTTTAAGAAATCCAGCAACGTAGTGACCGAGGACATCGATTTTTACAATCCAAAGCAGAAGGCAGCAAATGGTGCTGCCCGCATCGCGGTACTTAAGAATGCAAATGCCCCAATAAAAAAGACTATGAGAAAGGACTATGACGTGAACATATGTTGCGTAGAAGAGTACTTGACGATATAGGTCAATTTTAATCACAGGCGATCGTTGGAACATCTGTTTGTGGACCGTTAGATAAAATATCTAACGGTCCACAAACGATGGCATAGACTTAATTGTGCGAAGTTCGGTCGCATTGTTTACGGTCAGCCACGTCTCTTCCTAGGCTGATGGCAATAACGCGATGCTTTGCAGAGTCAACTTTCCGCCGCAGTAAACTTTGCTATCGCAATAGCGATCGCAGCAGCCCTGCTGATTCCGAGGCGAGCAGCGAACGCGTCAACTCGCGCCAGAAGCAACGGATCGATGCCAAGACTGATCGTTTCCTTGCGACGCTTGACTGGTTCCGCTGCTTCTCCCTTCCCAGCATCTGGCGCGCGGCCAATAAATTCGTCGATTGCGGCAGCGCTGGCCACTAATGGCCGTTTTGTGATTGTCATATCGGATTCTCATTCATTCGATATTGAATCGATATCACGTCGATATCAATTCGATTGTTAGCCAGCAAACACCGCGTCTTTCAACCGTTCGATTTCAGCGCACGCGGCGGGGTCCCGGCGCGTCATCTCTTCGACGTGCAGCCCTGCCCCGCCGGCATTCGAGAACGCCTTACGTCGGTTCAGCCGGCACGGCAATAGTTCGATCGATGAAAAATCGCGGATGGCGGCCGCTGCATCGCGGTTGTCCGCGCCTTGCGGATCGGCCGCATTCATGAACGCAAGCGGCTTCAGATCGTGAACGGCGCGCGCCTCTGCCACCAACTCGGCGATATCGTGCAGCGCCCACACGTCGAACGAGCGTGGAAGGAACGGGATGAGGACCGCGTCCGAGACGGTCAGAGCAGCGCGCAGCGCGCTCGAATCGCGCCCGCCTGCATCGATGATGATGTGATCGTAGGCATGGCGCTGTGCCTGCACCTGAGTGCGCAGCGTCGCCCCGTTCGCGTACGCCGATGCTGCGATCGGCGCTCGGCCGCTGTCGGTACGAATCGTGATTGCCGTCACGCTCGTTTCCTGGCGGTCACCATCGACTAACCAGACGCGCGCGCCGTCGAGCGACAGGCCCAACGCGAGTTGCAACGCAGTAGTCGATTTGCCGACGCCACCCTTTGAGTTTCCGACCGTGACAATCATGTGCTCCCCCGAGCGTTAAACCTGCTTGATTCGATATCGATTCAATATCGTTTTGATACTGTTTCGATGGTGTTTCGCTATTGGATCGATGGCGATTCGATAGCGGCTAAAGGTCAAACTCAAATGCCTGCGTTAAGCGACGTTCCCGCTTTGGTATCGGAACCTCTGGCGGGTACATTTCAAGCTTGGTACGGTATGTGTGGCCACAGGTCACGTCGTCGCACTGGAAGTCGATTTCCCATTCCGTCTCTGACTTCTTTTCCATCGCCCGAGCGATACCGCGAGCGCTGCAATGCGGGCACGCAATCGTGAACCTCACGGCCGGTTCTCCCGTGCAAGCGTCGTGCGGGCGTTGACCGGGCCGCGCAGCATCGGCGACGGCTTCACTTCGAGCGAGACGCCCTCGCGAGGCCGTGACGACGCCGACAGTGAGTGTAGGATTTCGAAGCCCGCTGGCGTGCGATAACCGCAGTCCTCGCAGACGAAATACATACGCCGAAGCGTCGTTGACAAACCTTCAGTGTGGCGGGCGTCAATCTCGCCACCGCAGGACGGACAATCGATCTTCATTCCTAGCATTCCGGCCTCCAATCATGGTCAAGGGAGCCGCCTCCGGCTGTTTCCTGCGACACGGCGAACGGCGCACCAGCCGCTCGCGGATCGTTTTCTCGCGCTCTGTCGTCGCCTTCCCATACCCGCGTACAGTTATTCACACGAGTCCAAGGGCCGATTTCACCGGCCTCAAAACCAAAATTCAAACCATCAAGCCCGACCGGCGCATATCCACCAAGCACCGCATCGGCGGCACTCGTACGCTCGTAGACCGGTCGCCCAATTACTGACGATCCTGAGATGGCACTTGACGCAGGACGCAGGATTTCCCATGTGAACCTCTTCGATTCGATAATCGTTGTCATGTCGCGCACGTCAGTCCAATTGCCGACCGCGTCGCGCACCTTGTATTGCTCGCGATACTCGATACCGATCACGCGAGGTGCGACTTCTTCGCCATAGCGCCCGGTCTCTTCGCTCGACACCTTCGACAACCGAATGCGGTAGTCGCGGCCAGCAAATACCCCACCCTGCGCCTCGCAGTAGTAGTTCCAAGCGACGGACGCGTTATCGCGCCCTTCGAAGATGGCGACTTTGTTCACCGCGTTGTGAGCCTTCTGAAGAAAGGCCGGTGCATCAGAGGGAACTTCGGCGACCCGGCGAAGCTCGCGCCACACGGTCACCGGGGGGCCTCCGATCTGCTGAAACTGGCGAATACGCCAACGCGTGGCCCATGCCTCAACCCGCACGCTTGCCTCGATCGCCTCATTGCCTAACAGGTCTTTTTCCAGCCGATAGCCGTCGATGTTTTTAGCCACGTATTTCGCGATGTAACCGGCCGCCGTGCCCTTGCTCGCATCCATCGGCTTGTAGTCAACGCGGTGCTTATGCGCGCCCGGTTCGTCGCCGTCGACTGCAAGCGCGTATTTAGAGATAGTCGAGCGCAACATTGCCGCTTCGCCCTTCTTATGGAACACGAGGCAATGCCAATGCGGCGTGCCGTCGTGGTTCGGCTCCGCGATCCGAAAGCCGTAAATGCGGACGCTTTGCCGCGCGAGCGACGCGCGGATGCGCGCCCATGTCGAGGACAGATATGCTTGCGCTTCGTTCGGCTTGGTGCCATCGTATTTCTTATTGCGAACGACGCGCCGACCTGCGACAGTCCGGTATGCATGCATGCGGCTCGGGCACGTGATCGTGAAGAAAAGACCCGCATGGTCTGCCGCGATGGCGACGCGCTCGAAACCGTTGATTCGCGTCATTAACTCGGCACGCCGAATTGATTTGTTCGCTGGCCCTTTCGCCGACAGTTCGGCAAGCGTAAACTCCTGCCCTAGCTCGTTACGTGCGATTGTCGCCTCAAGCATCGCCGTGTTGCGCGCGTTCTGCTGCAAGCGACCTTGCACGGATTCATCGGACACGTAGCAATCGCCCGTTTTGTTCACGTAGCCAAGCGAGATCGCCGAGCCTTCAACGCCCCACGCCTGCGCTTTGCGCAGTTGGCGACGCCACCATTGCGGGCAGATCATTCGCAGCATCGCGGGGTTGTCCTCGTACTTCTTCAGGTCCGGCGCGGAGACACCGATTACCTCGCAAATACGGGCAAGTTCCTCGCGCTGCGCTTGGACGGACAGGTGCTGCGTGGCTTCGCGTTCACGGCGGCAGTGCTCTGCATGCTTCTCGGCTGCGTTGCACACCTCCATGTCGCCCGCATCGAGCGCCAACGGCGCGTGTTCAAGCTTTGTGACTGCTTCCAGAAGACCCGCATTGGCACGCTCGCGGGCAATTCCTTCACCGTGCAGGGAAAGCGGATCAAACGACGAATGCACGCGTTGCCAGCGCTTTAACAACCGGCTGCGCCAGCGACGCGGCAGGTCTGCGACGAGCCGTTCGGCCCACGCTTGATCGCTGTCTTGAAACCTCACGTGCCTACCCTGCAATAAACGAGTTCATCGGGCGCAATGCGCATCGTGTGGCTTTCGCCGACAAGACGGCACTCGATACACACGTGGCCGTGCTCCACGCCCGTGACCTTGCCGCGCATGCCGTCTGCATGTTCTGTCTCAGGCCGCCTGGAGTTCACCATCACGTCCTGACCGGGCTTGAATGATCGCGCGCGCTTCATCCGCGCCCCCGCATGCGGGGCGCCGCTTAAACGGTGCGACGGCATCGTGATAAGCCTCGCTGTCGATTGGCTTGCTCTGCTCCCGATGTTGCGCGATCTTCGGGAGAATCCGCCTGATCGCCTCGATCTGAAGCGCGCGCGCACGATCGCTGGCGGGCGTGCGCCGGGGTGCCCATGGCACGACCAGATCACCGGCCGAACCCACCGAACCCGGCACATAGCCAAACGAAACGTCTTCGACGTTCTCTGGAATCATCGCGTCACCTCACCGTCGTGATTGATTCGTACCGTCTGAATCACAATGACAACCATCACGCACGCAATCGCCCAACCGGCCACAGCGCCCGCAGCGAACGGAACCCACACATCAGGATTCATCGACGCACCACTCTTTTGAAAGTTTGTACAGAACCGCGAACGCGGCCACGATAAGAAGCAAGGCAGCCGTCAAGAGCAGCGCCAATGCGAGTAGATCGCTCGTGACTTGCGTAGCGGCCGTAAGCAAGCCAGTTATCACGCATGCCAGAGCGAGATAGGCGCGAGTCATTTGCCACGACGCGCACTAAGCTGGTGAATGACGTCCATCAAAAGTACGCCACCAGCGAGACCGGACAGGAAGACAATGCAGAGCACGGACGTCATCACGCTCCCCTATGCGGTGAGTGCCGCGTTGCGGTGCGTTCCAACAGCACCGTCTTTCCATCGCGATAGGAGAAGTGGACCGACATATCGGCCTCGGCCCCTGCGAAGTCGATCGCAATGAAGATAGGCGCACTGGTGCCCTCTTCAGCGCATTGCGCGCTAAGGCCGATCAGTTTTGTTGGAGTAACAGGGGCGGTGTTAGCAGAAGCGCGATTCAGCGCAACATACTCAGCTTCAAAGCGGCGGGCGCTTTCGACATTTGCGACGCGGCGTGCTTGGACGTCTTTGATGGTGATGTCACGATGGCACGGTCTAAATGGAGCGTCGTCGAATGCGTCGGGATCGGCCGCGCTAGAATCACCGTCGCTCTCCCTACCTTTCGAGACTGTTCTATGCCCACGAATAAGGCAAAGCAAACGCCCGCGTCTATCCAAGATGTTCTGCAATACAGCCGCGCCATCCTCACGACGACCGGTAGCGTCATGGGCCGCGTGATCCCGCTTTTCGTCAAATTTCCGCTCGTGAGCATTGAGAACCTCGATGCACTTGTGGCCGAACTCGAAAAACTTCTGACGGAATTTGGCGACGCTGACGCCGCGTTTGCGCAGACGATCATCGATGGCGTTATTGACTCGCTCTACTTCCAGCGTGGCGTTCTCCAAGGTGATGCGGGAGACGCCGCCTAGCATCTGGCGCTCGTACCGGCTGATTCCTGAAAAACCACCCAGCGGCGAACGACGAATTTGTAACGAAATGCGATCCATAAACAGCCCCCTCCGATCCCAGTGTTTTAGTGGTGTCGGACCGCTCTAAAGGGGATCAACCTTAAAACAGCGGGGTCATGCCGTTGCTTCCGCGATCCGACCAGCGGAAATTACGTCAACATTTGCATACATGTCAACAGTCACATACGTTGTCGTTTGTTGACGCTTGCAATAAATTATGGGTGTTGCACCAACCGATGCGCTAGGGGGCGTGGAATGAAAACTACCGTTGACTATTTGGACGCAGTGAAAAAGCGGCTGAATCTGCCTTCCGATTACGCTATTGCGAAGGCTTTGCATGTCACTCGTGCAGCGGTCAGTAGCTACCGAGTCGGTCGCACTTCGTTCGACAATCTGACAGCGCTGCGTGTCGCTGAAATCCTTGATGTACAACCGTTTGAGGTGATTGCGGCCGCAAATGTCGAGCGTGCTCGGGACGACGAAACGCGCTCACTTTGGGAGCACGCATGGGGAAAAGCGGTAGGGGCTACTGCAGCGGTGACTTTGACAGCGTGCGTGGTTGGCTTGTCGGTGGCCCCTACCCCGGCTCAAGCGGCATCAGTCTCTGATGAGAGTGCAAGTGTTTATATTATGTAATATTAAGAACACGTGGGATCTGCGATCGCGCAAGAACCGCGGCGCATGCGCACGCCGCAACAAGGAACGATTTCCTGGCACGAAGAAGCAGCGCAGGCTCACCACTACTGCGGAAACGGATGTTTGCCGGTTGACTGACGGATAACCAGCTCGTTGGCAAAACACTTCAATTCGACGGCTTTGCCGGAATCGAGAATTTTTGCAAGCAGCAGATCGATCGAATAACTCACCATCTCGGCCATTGGCTGGCGCACGGTCGTCAACTCATACGCATCCCACGAAGCCAGTTCGACATCGTCGTAGCCGACGATCCACAGGTCGTCCGGCACCCGCGCCCGCGCCACCCTTGCGCCATCGAGAGCGCCGAGCGCCAGCACGTCGTTCACGCAAAATATGGCGTCTGGCGGCGTGGCAAGTTCCAGCAACCGAAGCGCCATGGCCTTGCCGCTTCCGTGCGAAAACTCGGGCGAGCGCTGATAGTGATGCGCCAGCAATTCGACTCCCGCCGCTTCGAGCGCTTCCCGAAAACCCCGCTCCCGATCCCGGATCGTGCTTGCCTGCTGCGGTCCCCCGATCAACGCAATCCGCTTGCGTCCGCTTCTGACCAGGTAGTCGGCGACCCTCCGGCCACCCCCGACGTTATCGCTGGAGACCTGGTCGCCCGGATAGCCATCGACGGTGCGGTTGATCAAGACGACCGGCGCCTGCGGGGAGCGAATCTCCTTGATGAACTCCGACTCGTTCGTGCTCGCGGCCAGAATCACGCCATCCACAATACCTTGCCTCAACGCCTGGCTCGCCTGTACGTCACCGCCATATTCGGCGTCCCAGACGATCATGCGCTGCCCGAGGCTCGCAAGCCGGGCGCCCAGGGATTCGAGCATGGCCGGGTAGATCTGGTTGGACAACCGGGCCACCACGACACCGATCGAACCCGTGTGGCTGGTGCGAAATGCGCGAGCCGATGCGTTCAGTTCGTAACCCGTTTCAGCGAGTGCGCGCATGACCCGGTCGCGCATGGCCTGACTCACGCTCGCGTCGTTTCGCAGCACGCGTGAAACGGTCGCCTGCGAGACTCCCGCGGCGCGTGCAACATCGTGGCTCGTCACGCTTGCCAGCCGCCTGGCGCGGCCGGCGACGCCCTTGCCTTCAGGCTTCACCACGGCGCACGCGCCGGGCTGGCCGTCATTGCGTCAGTCAACTGCGATGCTGTATTCACGCGACATACTCCGGACATTTGTTCCTGGCGCATTCTATCGTGCGCCCGCGTGCCCGTATGCCCGCACTCCGGTCAGACAGCGAAAGGCAGGTCGAGCGTGGTCGTCCTGCACATTTCGCGCCGATATTTCCGGTCATCGAAGGGACGCGCCCGGTGCATGGTCGCAAGGTTGTCCCAAATCACAAAGTCATCCGGTTGCCAGACGTGGGCGTGAACAAAGCGAGGCTGGGTCGCGTGCTCGATCAGATCGCGCAGCAGCAGCCGCCCCTCGGGCACCGGCATGTCGAGCACGCTTTCAGCATGCGAGGCGAGGTAGAGCGAACGCCGGCCCGTACGGACATTGGCGAGCACGAGCGGATGGTCCGCGCCCTTGAGCTTTTCGCGCTCTTCGGGCGAAAAATCGAAGCCCATCACATGTCGCGAATACGCGATCGAATGGTGTACCTGCAAACCGTCGATGGTCGCCTTCATGGCGTCGTCCAGCGCGTCGTAGGCCGCCCGCATGTCGGCGAATTCGGTGTCGGCGCGAACCGGCGGAACCACGCGGGCGGACAGCATGGAATACCGGCCGGCGGGTTCCTCGAACGATGCATCGGTATGCCAGAGACGGTTGCTCACGGTGCTCATGCGGCGGCGGTCGTCGGCGGCGAGGATATCTCCGCCCGCCCCCACGTTCGATACGTCCGTCAGGGCCTCGTTGCCGAACCGGTTTTTTCCAAGCACCGCGACGGAAGTCTTGGTATGGAGCACACCGTCGAAACGCTGCGCAAACGCGAGTTGCTCGTCATTGGTGAAAGGCTGGTTGCGAAAGACCAGGACCGCATATTCATCCATTGCCGCGCGCAAGCTTCCCAGTAATTCACGGTCCTGCGTTTCACGAAGATCGATTCCCGACACTTCAGCGACAAAGCGCGGATTGGCTTGCCCAGACGTGATTCTCATGACTTTTCCCCTATGGCCAGCGCGCGGAACGCCTGGCGTCGATGCATGATCAGATGACGCTTTTGACAAGCGACAGAATACGTAGTCTTTTATAGAGACTTACCCTTAAAGGATTAAACATCTATTTGTGACTACGTAGTCATGATATTCTGTCTTTACCCGAGAGGTAGTGTCAATGACTATCCGAACGACAAGGAGACGGCCGCCATGCTGGCTTATTTCTGCACTCGATCACACATGATCGCAGCCCTGCCCGGGCCGAAAGGCTGGAATGCGATGCTTGTTCTGGTTACGCCCGCCATGGAGAAATCGACAGACCGGGGGCGCATGCAATGAAACGCGACTCCGCTCAAGAAGGCTCACGCACTCGCTGGCTGAGGATCATGCCGGTCGTGTTCCTGCTCTACACGATCGCCTATTTCGACCGCGTCAACATAGGCATGGCGCTTCCCAGCATGTCGAAGGACCTGGGGCTGTCGCCCTCGCAAGGAGGGTTTGTCGCGGGGGTGTTCTTCTGGGGCTATCTGCTCAGCTTTCTCGCCGCAGGTTGGCTCGCCCCGCGCTTTGGCGCGCGGCGCACCGTACTCGGGGCGCTGATCGCCTGGGGAACGTTCGCAATGCTCACCGGCTTCGCCACCAATTTTGTCGAACTGGCTGTGATGCGCTTCATGCTCGGCCTGTGCGAAGGCCCGGTGTGGACTTCGCTCGCGCTGTTGCTGTCGCAATGGTTCCTGAAGTCGGAGCGAGGCCGCGCGTTCGGTTTGTGGAACCTGAGCATTCCGTTCGGCGCGCTGCTTTCAGGCCCTATCTCGGGATTTGTGCTGACCTATACCGACTGGCACGTCATGCTGGTCCTCGAAGGCATACCTGCATGGATCTGGGCGGTGGTCTGGTGGCGCGCGATTCCTGACAGCGTGGAAGCTGCCGTGTGGTTGCCCGCGGCAGAGCGACAAAGGCTGTCCGCCCGGCTCTCTGCCGAACAAGCGGAATTCGCGGCAGCACGCGCTTCCGCCGACTGGAGAGGCATGTTCCGCCAGCCCGCGGTCTGGTTGCTGCTTTGCGCGTTCTCGCTCAACAACATGGTCAATTATGGCTTCACGCTATGGTTGCCCACGGTCTTGAAGGCTGCGAGTTCCGCCAACATCGGCAACGTGGGATTGTTGAGCGCACTGCCCTATTTCGCCAGCATACTTGGCGTGATCGTGGCGGCGTATAGTTCGGACCGTTTTCAAGAGCGGCGCATGCATGCGGGCATGCCACTGCTGATGGTCGGTCTGCTGCTGTTTCTCGGCTCGCAGGCAGGGGTTCATTCGGTGCTCGTGCAGATGGCTGCGTTCACGCTCATCGGCTTCTTCATGTTCATGACCCTGCCGCTGATCTCGGCGCTGTCGACCGATTTCCTGCCGCGCCAATGGGCGATTCCATCGATCGCGTTCACGGGCGGTCTTGGTAATCTCCTGGGCGGTTTCGTCGGGCCGATCCTGGTCGGCCGGCTGAAAGAAATGACCGGAAATTTCTCGCTCGCGTTTGCGTTGCTGGGTGTGTTGGGTGTGGTCGGCGGCCTGGTCATTCTTGCCATCCGGCCGGCCCGGACGGAAACCGCCGCTGTGAGGGCGCCGGCACGCATGTGAAGGTGTGATCCGCTTGGCGTACAGGCCGGGTGCAACAGCCCTTCGCAAGGTGCCGGGAATACAGCCGGTTTTACGGCGCGCCTGCGGGCCGCAACGCAACCCGGCCCGAAGGCGCCGCGACCTGAACCGCTGCGCTGGCCGCTGGCCTATGCTTCGTGCTGGTCAACTGGCTGATACCATGGGCAAATGCCACGTTCCAGCAAGGCGATAGCGTAGAAAAGCGCGACGCCCATGATCGACAGAAGAGTCATGGCGCTGAACACAAGGTCCGTGTTCATCGTGCTCGAAGCAGTCAGGATCACGAAGCCAAGCCCTGTGTCGGAGCCCACGAACTCGCCGACAACCGCGCCAATCACAGCAAGCGTCATGGCGACTTTCATGCCGCCAAAGAGATACGGCATCGCAAACGGAAGTCTGATCTTGATGAATGTTCGAAGCATGGGCGCGCCGTAAGAGCGGCTCAACTGCAACATCTCTTCGGATACCGAAGCAAGTCCCGCGCTTGTGTTGATCACGATCGGGAAAAACGCCGTCACCGCTGCGACGAGAACTTTGGACGGCATTCCATAGCCAACCCACAACAGAATGAGCGGGGCCAACGCCACTTTGGGAACCGACTCAAAGATAAGAAATAGCGGATACAAGATGTTCCGTGCGACCTTCGACGACGTGATGATGACGGCAAGAGGAACGCCGACTGCGACCGCGAGTGCGAAGCCACTCAACGAGGCAAAGAGCGTCGTTGCGAAATGGCCGGGCAATGAGGCGCGGTTGAGCCAGATCGCCTTGCCGATTACCGTGGGCGCGGGAAGCAGCCAGTCCGGCACCTTGGCGAACCGGCATATTGCCTCCCAAACAACCAGCAGTCCGATGATCGCCATCACCGACATCATGGTCGATCCGTCGCCGAGCACTTTTTTTCCGAACATTACTTGCTCTCCCGCTGCAATGTCTGAACACGGTCACGAACCAGATTGGAAAAGTGTCCGAAACGCGGTGTGGAAGTCATCGAAATAGTACGAGGCCTCGGTAAATCGATATCCACGATTTGATCGATGCGTCCAGGCCGGGTCGCCATGATGACCAGACGATCCGAGAGCAGTACGCCTTCTGGAATAGAGTGCGTCACGAAAATGATTGTCTTCTTGCGCTCCTGCCAGATGCGCAGGATTTCAAGAGACAACTCCTCACGCGTCATGGCGTCGAGCGCCGAAAACGGCTCGTCCATGAGCAACAGCGGCGGGTCGGTGATGAGCGCGCGCGCGATGGCCACCCGCTGCTGCATTCCCCCGGATAGTTCTCGCGGATACGACTGCTCGAATCCCTTGAGCCCCACAAGTTCGATCAGGTCCCTTGCTTCCCCACGATGCTTGTCGATCGAGCGGCCAAGCATTTCCATTGGCATCAGCACGTTGCGCTCGACGGTATGCCATGGAAAAAGCAGCGGCTGCTGAAAGCAGATGCCAATATCAGAGGTGGGCGCCGTCAATGTCTTGCCGCGAAACTGGATGTTGCCGGTGGTGGCGGGCACTATCTTGCCGAAGATTTTTAATAACGTGCTTTTGCCGCAGCCGCTGGGCCCGATGATTGTCAGGAACTCGTCCTCGCGCACGGCAAGCGAGACGTCGTTGAGCGCATTGACACGCTTGCCGGAGCGGCCAACGTAGGTCATGCCTATCTGCGCGAGTTTAAGGATTTCGTTCATCGCGCATAGCCCTATTTGAAGAATGCCGGTGTGTACAACTGCTCCACGGTCACCGAACGCTTGAGGCCAAGCGGCTCCCGGATCAGATTGACGTTGTTGGCAAGCTTCGCGGGATCGATAAAACCATAGCCGTGCTTCTTGACTTCGTCGGTCAGGGCAAGCTGTCTGGTGTCGAGCAGTTCGGCTTTTGCAATAGCGGGCTCGGCTTCAGCCGCGTGTCTGGCAAGAATCGCCACGGCCTCGTCCGGATGATCGAACGCGTACAGATTCCCACGCAAGGATGCTGCAACAAAGCGCTTCACCACATCCGGCTTGTCGTGAATGGTCGAGTCGGTGGCAACAAGCGCGTCTCCATACAGGTCATATCCGTAATCCGAGAACCTGAACACCTTGATCGTCAGCTTCTGCGAATCAGCGACCTTCTGATAGCGGCCGAGATACGAACTTTGATCGAGCACCGCGTCGACCTGCCGGGCCATCAGCATGGGCGCGTAGGAGCTTGCCGTGACCGTGATCTCCTTGATTTTGCTGCGGTCTATATGATTGACCTTCAGGAATGCGGGCCACATGTTGATTGTCGATCCGGCGGCGGAGCGTGCCACCGTTCGTCCCTCCAGGTCTTTCGGACTCTTGATGCCCGACTCCGCCGCATAAAGGATTGCCGTTGCAGCTTTCCCGTAAGTCATCGCGACCATCTTGACCGGTGCGTTGTCGTTGGCGACGCCGGCGATTACAGTGGCCGTATCCACCAGGCCGAACATCGACTCTCCAATGGATATGCGTTTCAACGTATCGCCGGATCCGCGTCCCCTTGATATGTCCACGTCAAGTCCCGCGTCGCGGTAAAAGCCCTTGTCCAACGCCACGAAATAGCCCGCATCGCGCCCGCTGATAAGCCAGTTCAACGCGAACTTGACCTGATCCGCAGCGTGCGCGACCGGTGTCGCCGATACTAGCGCAAGTGATATTGCAAGGAGCGTGAGACACTTCGGACCCCGTCCGTTAGCATGCTTTTTCATTTATGAGTTTCAGCACCGATCAAAGTAAAGAGCGTGGACGCCAGTAGCGTCACGGTTGACAACAGCTACGAAGACCAGCAAATCACAGCTTGAATTCACCGGCTTCATAGCGTTTGAAAACGTGGCCAAGATCCGCCATTGTCACGGGATCGAGGTCGTAGCGAGGCAGTGGCTCCTTGTCCCAGTGGTTATATTCGTCAACCCCGCGCACCAACACCGCATTGCGCCTGCCGCGCACCGAACTGACATGAGTCGGGCCATAGAAAAACGCCAGACCAATGCGCCGGCCATCCGATGTGTTGGGCATCGAGCCGTGCACCGTGCGTTCATGGTGAACCGAGAATTCGCCGGGTCGAAGCGTCAGGTCAACCGCGTCGTCTTCGTTGACATCGATTACGGTATGGCCCCGCGCGAGCAGATTGTTCGGAACCTTGCGTTCCTCATGCTCGCGATTGCCATCGAGATGGGAGCCACGAATCACGCGCAGGCATCCATTGCCCGGATGGCTGTCGGTGAATGCGACCCATGCGGTGACGCATGCACTGGGCACCTGTCCGTAGTAAAGCGAATCCTGGTGCCATGAAACGAAGCCGGGATCGTGCGCGTTCTTGGCGAACAAGGAAGATCGGAACAGCAGGATATTCGGTCCAATCAGGTCTTCCACAACATCGAGTATGCCGGGGTTGCAAGCGAGATCGACCATCCAGGGCGAGGAAAGATGCGCCTTGATCTTCAGCGATCCTTCGGCGGGTAATCCGGTTCGTTCTTCGAACGCCTCGATGCGACGAAAATATTCGCCGGCCTCGCGATCGGAAACAGCGCGGCACGGCGCGATATAGCCGTCTTCCTTGAATTTAAGGATCTGTTCGGATGTCAGTCGCTTTCCCATTTCGTTGCTCTCGTGTGAAGTGATCCGATTTTCTTGCGAACCAGGGCCGCCGAATGTTGCGGTGATTTCTGTCGTTGTGGCTTAAGGCATTAACCATGCCAATGTAGTAGAAGTGAGTCCGCAGGGCGCGCCCGGGTGGCGTCTCGAACATTGCGCCGTGCGGATCGCTGGATGCTAACTGTGTGGCACACCACGTATATGTCGACAATCATGTCTTGGTGGGCTTCCCAGGCACGCGCACTGTATTGAGTCAGCAAGCACAATATGTGTGAGCAGCGCACGACGATGAAGCATTTTTGTGGTGTACCACGCATTACACAAAAAATATTACCGTCCTGGCGTGCAAAATGAAACGCCACGGCACCTTATTCGCATGCAATGTCGTGATACTTGCGGTTGTAGTAGATCAAAATGCCCCCGTGCGGATTCGCGTCGATCCGGTCGACTTCGCACAGCAGGATGTCGTGCGTACCGACCGATACCGTGTTCGATATCCGGCAGTGCAGCGACATGATCGCGCCGCGCAGCGCGGGCGCGCGCCCGGCCTCCTCGACCCATTCGCCGGATGCGAACCGCTCGTCCATCGGCGCCTTCGCGGAGAACGCGGCCGACATCGGCTGTTGGCTTGCGCTCAACGTATTGATGCAGACAACGCGGTTGCTGAGCGTCGCCGCGTAGGCGGACGAGTTGCGATTGATGCAGACGAGCACGCTCGGCGGCGAATCGGTCACGCTGCATACCGCTGACGCAGTGAAGCCCGCGCGGCCCGTCGCGCCGTCGGTGGTGATGATGTGGACCGCGGCGCCGAGGTTGGCCATCGCGTTGCGGAAGTCCGTTACACAGAGCGTACTCTGCTGAGAACATGTGGCCTTGCGGGCCGCGGCTAATGCCATGTCTATCGACATCAGGAAATCTCCTTGTCCAGAATAGGCCGGTGCGTCAGCGCGCATATCGGCTCGCGGGCCGTTCCAGCCCCAGGTTGTCACGCAGTGTCGTGCCGGTGTAGTGCTTGCGCAGCCGGCCGCGCCGTTGCAGTTCGGGCACGACGTGGCGCACGAAATCCTCCATATCGTTTGGCACCACGTGGAACGCGAGCATGAAACCGTCGGCCGCGCCGCCATCCACCCACTCTTCCATGTAGTCGACAATCTGTGCCGGCGTGCCGCAAACCGTGACCTTGCCCCGGTCGTAGCTCGAATACAACTGGCGCAGTGTCAGGTTCTGTTCGCGGATCAGCGTCGTGATCTGGCGGAAGTACGCCTGGTGCAGATTCGCCTTCTTCGGAATCAGATGTTCGGGAATCGGCTCGTCGACCGGCAGGCCGGTCAGGTCCGCTTCGAGGTCCATCCCGAGACGCATGCGGCCGACGTCCGGATGAATCAGGTTCTGCAACTCCCGGTATTTGTCCTCGGCTTCGGCTTTGCTGCCGCCGACCATTACCGACAATCCCGGCAGGATCTTCAACTGGCTCATGTCGCGATTGAAACCGGACATCCGGCTCTTCACGTCCGCGTAGAAACGCTTTGCCTCATCGAAGGTGGGATCGGACGCGAACACGACCTCGGCCGCCTCCGCCGCGAACGACTTGCCCTCCTCCGACGAACCCGCCTGGATGATGACCGGCCGCCCCTGTGGCGTGCGCCGGATGTTCAGCGCGCCCTGCACGCGGAAATGCTCGCCCTGGAAGTCGGTGACATGAAATTTCTCCGGATCGAACATCCGGCACGCGGCCTTGTCCGCAAGAAACGCGTCGTCGTCCCAGGTGTCCCACAGGCGCATCACGACGTCGAAGAATTCGCGCGCGCGTGCATAGCGCTGCCCGTGCGGCGGTAACCGGTCGAGCCCGAAGTTGCGCGCCGCGTAGTCGCTCGCGGTCGTCACGACGTTCCAGCCCGCGCGGCCATGAGACAGATGATCGAGCGAAGCGAACAGGCGCGCGAGGTTGTACGGCTCGTAGAAGCTCGTCGAGCCGGTCGCGCCGAGGCCGATGTGCTTCGTCGTACCGGCGAGCGCGGACAGCAGTGTGATTGGCTCGAACATGTTCATCATGTACGGAAAGCGCGAGAAGTCGTTCAGCTTCTCGGTGCGCGCGCCGGGGCTGTCGGCGAGAAAGAACAGGTCGAAGCGGCCTTCCTCGGCGAGGCTGGCAAGACGGCGCCAATAGTCGATGTTGGTCGTGGCGTCGGCGGGCGCGGTCGACTGGAGCCACGACGCGACATGCTGGCCTGTCGCGTACGCCAGCATGCCGAGCACCATGTTGCGATTACCCGTGTTGGTCATGGCCTTGCGAATCCTTGGTCATTGGTCTGTGGACAGGGTCCGGCGCAACGCGCCGGGAGGGATAAGCGGGTGGCGCTCATGCGGTTGCAACCGCGCGTACCGGCGTCTCGTCAATGCCGATGAAGCGCCGCACGCGCACCGCGTCCGGCGACCATCGAATCTCGTCGGGCGACGCGAGCAGTTGCACGACACCGCCTTCCATGAACGCGACGCGGTTCGACACCGACATGGCGAAGTCCATCTCGTGCGTGACGATCACCATCGTCATGCCTTCGTTCGCGAGGTCACGGATCACATTCAGCACGTCGTCGACCAGTTCGGGGTCGAGCGCCGACGTCGGCTCATCGAACAGCATCACGTCGGGTTCCATCGCGAGTGCGCGCGCAATCGCAACGCGCTGCTGCTGGCCGCCCGACAGTTGATGCGGATACTTGTACGCGTGGGCGAGCAGACCGACCTTGTCGAGCAGCGCCAGCGCGCGGGTGTCGATTTCCGCGCGGCTCGCATGCCCCTGATAGCGCGGCGCGAGCGTGACGTTTTCGAGGATCGTCCGGTGCGGGAATAAATTGAAACTCTGGAACACCATGCCGATGTGCTTCACGCCCTGGCGCACGCTCGCGTTGCCAGGGCGGTCGCGCGACGACAGATAACCGCGGCCGAACAGGATGATCTCGCCGGCGTCCGGCCATTCGAGTGCGTTGATCGTGCGGATCAGCGAGGTCTTGCCGGACCCCGACGGCCCGATGATCGACATCACTTCGCCCGCCTTCACGTCGAGATCGATGCCCTTCAGCACGTGCTGTTCGCCATAGCGTTTCTGAACGCCCTTCAGCAGCAATGCGGGCGCCGCGCCGCGGCCGGGCTGCGGCGTCGAGCCTCGCACGACCAACCCGCCACGCAGTGCGGCCGCCTCTTCATCGGACAGCGTGCGGGGTATGCGCGCGGCGAGATTCATGTGCCGCTCGCCAAGCTGCATCAGCCACGTGAACATCGACACGATCAGCACGTAGTAGATCGCGCACGCAAGCAGCGTTTCCATGACGAGAAAGTTTTGCGCATACAGGCGCTCGCCAACGAGCAGCAGTTCGCTCAGCGAGATCGCGGATGCGAGCGACGTCAGCTTCACGCACGAGATGAACTGGTTGCCGAGCGTTGGCAGCGCGATGCGCATTGCCTGCGGGATGATCACGAGCCGCTGCGCGCCGGTCCAGCGAATGCCGAGCGCGGCCGCCGCCTCGTACTGCCCTTTTGCGACCGACATCAGCGCGCCGCGATGGATCTCGGCCATGTACGCGGTTTCCGTCAGCACCAGCGCGATCAGCGCCGCGTTGAACGGGTTCGAGAGGACACCGCCCGTCTGCGGCAGCAGTTGCGGCAGGTTGTACACGAACACGATCAGCACCATCAGCGGCAGGCTGCGGAACAGCCAGATGTAGATCGATGCGAAGACGGACATCGAGCGCCAGCCGGACATCCGCGCGGTCGCGAGCAGAAAGCCCGCGGCGGCGGCGATCAGCCACGCGAGCGCACTCAATTCGACGACTGTGACGCTTGCCCGCCAGAACGCCGGTATCGCGAACAGCGACAGCATGTAGCGAAAATCGAAGTGCATGGAGGTCTCGTTGAATCGGACACCGGGAATGCCACGGCTACGCGGCGGCGAGAGCGGATGGCCCAGCGCGACGCCACCGGACCGGGCGCGCGTTACAACGCAGTCGCCGCGGGCGGCGGCTTGAGCCCATAGCGTTGCAGCAGGCTGTCGTACTCGCCGGACTTCTTCAAACCGTCGAGCGCCTTGATGAGCGCGTCGTGCAGCGGCTTGTTGTCCTTGCGCACGAAGATGCCGATAGTCTGCGGATTGATCAGGTCTGTCGATGTGACGATCACGCGGCCGCCCGATTTGTCCGCGAGCGCCTTTGCGGTCGCAGCGACCTGCATGCCGGCCTGCACGTTGTTCGAGAGCATGGCCTGAAGCACGTAGGAAGTCGAACCAAATTCGCTGACGACGATCGGCGGCTTGCCGTTAGGCTGGCAGTAATGGTCCGACACGTCGTGCAGTTGGCCGACCCATGCCGTGCCCTGCACGATGCCGAGGTGCATCCCGCACAGATCCTGCATCGTGCGCGGCTTCATGCCGGTCGACGCGGCGACCATGATCGCGGAGCCGGTCTGCGCATACGGAATCGGCGTGGCCTGCGCCGCGCGCTCCGGTGTCACGTACATTGCGGACATGATGATGTCGAAGCGGCTAGCGTTCAGTCCGAGGATCAGTTGCGGCAGCGGCGTATCGATAAATGCCGTGCTGCTGCCAAGCTGCTTCGCAATCGCTCTCGCAAGTTCGGGATCCGCGCCTTCGATCTTGTCGCCGTCGTAGTACTCGAACGGCGGATAGGTCGCCTGCATGCCGACCTTCAGCGTGCCGGGCGTGAGCGTCGGCGCCGTCTCGGCATGCACGCTGGCCGCCGCGAATCCGGCGGCGCAAAGCATGGCGGCGAGCCACTGCCGGCCTTTACTGCTTTTTTTGTCCATGATGATGAGCCCTGCTGCGATGGAGGAGGACGGCGGAGGATGCGAGCCGTGGCGTAAATGTGTGGTGTACCGCAAAGTCTATGCCAGTAATGTCCCACTTCGGGTGTGCGCAGCGTGCCGTTCGAACCGCCTTGTGCGGCGTCCTCTCAGGGGCTGTTTCGCTTTGAAGACCGGCGAGCCGGCCACACCCGGTGGGCACCAAGCTGGGTTAGCGAACCCGGATCGTGCACAGCGCATGTGCGGTTCGCGTCGTTTTGGTGAAATGCGTGGCATACCATTTAGATGAATGGAAACGGTTATCCAGGCTGGCTGGTGAGAATCGCATCCTCGCTCGTGCAAAGATCTACGGGTCCGCTGCGCAAGCCGTGCGCACCGCCGCCGGGCACAGCCGCCCGACGGTAAAACCGGCCCTTACATATATGTGGCATACCATGTAAAGTGGTATCGATCAGTGCAGCCTGCGGATGGCTAAAATTCCCCGGCACACTACTTGCGGTACACCACGCATTGCAACAGGGAACCGGACCATTCATGCCCAAACTTCTTCTCAAACAAGGTCGTGTGATCGACCCCGCCGCCGGTATTGACGCCACGCTGGATATTCTCGTCGACGGCACCACGATTGCGGCCATCGGCGCGGACCTGTCGCCGCAGGCAGTCGGCGCAGAAACGGTCGATTGCCGCGGACGCCTGGTGCTGCCCGGGTTGATCGATACGCACGCACACGTGTATCAATACGTGACGGGCCGTTTCGGCCTGAACGCCGACCTCTGCGGCGTGCGCTCTGGCGTGACGACGCTGGTCGACCAGGGCGGTGCGAGTTGCATCACCGTGCCGGGCTTTCGGCACTACGTGGCCCAACCGTCGGCGACGCGCGTGCTGTCGTATCTGTCCGCGTATCTCGTCGGCGGGCTCGAAGGCCACTACTATCCCGATCTGTACAGTCCCGAATGCCTTGACGCGGAAGCTTCGGTGAAATCCGCGCTGGCGAATCCGGATCTCGTGAAAGGCATCAAGGCGCATGCGGAAATTGGCGGCTTCGCGCGCTGGGGTGTCGACGTGATGAAAATCGCCTCGAAGATTGGCCGCGACGCCAAGCTGCCGGTCTACATTCATTTCGGCCAGTTGTGGCCGAAGCCCGAATCGGGCGGCCGCGAAGTCGATCCCGATTCGATCTTCAACCGGGTCGTCGAAATGCTGAAACCGGGCGATATCCTCGCGCATCCGTTCAGCCGCCATCCGGGCGGCTTTGTCGAGCAAAGCGGCAAGCTCCATCCGCTCGTGACGGAGGCGATCCAGCGCGGACTGCGCGTGGACGTGGGGCATGGCTCGCATTTCAGTTTCCGCACGGCGCAGCTCGTGCTCGAACAGGGCGTTGTGCCCGACACGCTCGGCGCCGACATGCACGGCTACAACACGGTGGTTCCCGCTCCGCCCGGCACGCCGGACTCGCATCCGGACGAGGAGCATTCGTTTCTTGGCAAGACGCAGTTCAGCCTGGTGAGCGCGATGACGAGCATGCTCGCGCTCGGCCTGCCACTGGATCACGTTGTGAAGATGGTCTCCGTGAACGCCGCGCGGATGATCGGCATGGAAGGCACGCTCGGCACGCTGAAGGTAGGCGGCGTCGCGGACATCTCTGTGCTCGACGACCAGCGCGGCCGCTGGACGCTGGAGGACAACGAAGGCACGCAGATCGTGACCGAGCGCATGCTGACGCCGGCCTTCTGCGTGCGCGACGGCGTGCGATACGAAGCGGATGCGCCCAGCCTGCCGTTGCCAATTGCAGCATGAACCGCCGCTTCGATGAATCGATGATGAAACATCCGCCCCAGTGGGCTCGCGTACTCGGCGGGTCCGGTATTGCGCGAGGTCCGCAGTGAGTATCGAACCCGTTACCGGAACCGGAGCCGCCCGTGCCGCCGCGAACCGCGCCGCGCTGGCGCGGTTGCATGCGGTCCGCCCGCAATGGCGCGCGGTCGTGTCCGCGCGCGATGCGATCGCCCTGCCCGACTTCACGTTGCTGCACGCCGGGCCGCCGTTCGCGGACCCGGTCGGGCCGCCGCCGCCCGTGCTGTCTTCGGCAGTGCTCGCATGCCTGCACGAAGGCTGGGCATCGACCGAAACCGACGCGCAGCGGCTTATCGCAAGCGGCAAGGTGCGGCTCGCCGATGCGCAGTCGTATCGGGTCGTCGTGCCGCTCGCGGCGATCGTGTCGCCGAATACGCCGCTTGTCGAAGTGATCGACGCCGCCGCGCCGGACGATCCGCGACGCCGCGCATGGTCGATGTTCGGCAGCGGCGCGGGCGCGCAGATCCGCTTCGGCACGCGCGATCCGGCCGTGCTGGAACGGCTGCGCTGGCGCGACACCGTGTTCGTGCCGCTGCTCGCCCACGCGCTCGCCGGCAACCCGGTCGATCTGTTGCCGCTCGCGGCGGCCGGCCTCGTGGGCGACGACGATCTGCATGCGCGCACCACGGCGGCAACGGCCGCGCTTGCCGACCGTCTCGCACTGCCGGCCGCGCGCGGCATCCTGGACCAGTCGCCGCTGTTTTTCCTGACGCTATGGATGGCCGCGTGCCATCTGATGATGGACGCCGCCGCGAACGGCGGCTCGGACCCGGACGCGACGCTCGTCGTCGCGCTGGCCGGCAATGGACGCGAAGTTGGCGTGCGGCTCGCCGGCGATCCGTCGCGCTGGGTCACGCAACCGGCCGCTGCGCCGCGCGGGCCGAGGATCAGGCCGGGGTCGCGCGAGATCGCGTCGCCGCTCGTGGGTGACAGCGGCGTGATCGACGCGGCCGGCTTCGGCGCGCAGGCGCTGCGCCTCGCGCCGGAGCCCGCAGAGGCATTCGCGTCATGGCTGCCCGGCGACTGGCAGACCGCGCAGCCGCCGTTGTTCGCCGGCGACTGGCCGGAGTTTGGCGGGTTGCGCTGCGCGCTGGACGCGGCCGCCGTCGCCGAGCGCGGCACCGACCCGCTTGCCGCGATCGCGATGATAGACTCGGCTGGCCGCGCGGGACTGCTCGGACGCGGGGTCTACGCGGCACCGCTCGCGCTTTTTCTCGCGGCGCTGAATCGACGCTGAATCCGGGTGCTCTGCTTGACGTCTCGTTTATTGCGAGCGCGCCGGAGAAAACGCCGGTACGCGCGCGCTCACGAATTGTCCTTCCATGCATATCAACGAATCCAATACCTACGCCGAAGTCGAGCGCGCGTCGTCCGCTTACGAGGTCGCGCTGACGACGAACGACGTCGCGCTGCTCGATGCACTCTTTTGGGACAGCCCGCATACACTGCGCTTCGGCACGACCGAAAACCTTGCTGGCTACGACGAGATCCGCGCGTTCCGCGCGCAGCGTCCGTCGAAGGCGTTGATGCGAACCGTGACCCAGCGCTGGATCACGACATTCGGCGACCGCTTCGCCGTGGCGAACATCACGTTCGTGCGCGACGGTGAAGCGCGAATCGGCCGCCAGTCGCAGACGTGGGTGAAGGTCGACGGCAACTGGAAAGTCGTCGCCGCGCACGTGAGCTGGATGGACGAACCGAAGGCGCCGCAATGACAAAAGCCGATCTGCTTCAGCCCGGCCTGCATGGCGCGTTCGTGCGCGATGGCTTCGGAAGCTTGCCGTCCGCCGCCGCGCCAGCCATCGATGATGCACGACTTCCCGTCCTCGCATCCGCGCGCCTCGCGGTAAAAGACGTCTTCGATATTGCGGGCTTGCGCACTGGCGGCGGCAACCCCGTGTGGCGCGATGCGCAACCGCTCGCCGCGTCGAACGCGCCGGCCGTGAGACTGCTGCTCGACCACGGCGCGCAATGGATCGGCAAGACCGTCACCGACGAGCTGACGTACAGCCTCGCCGGGATGAACGCGCACTACGGCACGCCCGAAAATCCCGCCGCACCGACGAGGACGCCGGGCGGCTCGTCGTCGGGTTCCGCGGTCGCGGTTGCGGCCGGCTA
Source organism: Caballeronia sp. DA-9 (assembly GCF_051615025.1). Lineage (NCBI taxonomy): Bacteria > Pseudomonadati > Pseudomonadota > Betaproteobacteria > Burkholderiales > Burkholderiaceae > Caballeronia > Caballeronia sp. DA-9. The sequence goes on from NZ_CP195132.1 coordinate 580,766, forward strand.
CGCGGACATCGGCCTCGGCACTGACTGCGGCGGCTCGATCCGTCTGCCGGCCAGCTACTGCGGCATCTGGGGAATCCGTCCCACGCACGGCCGCATTCCAGGCAACGGCTGCGTGACGCTCGCGCACAGCTTCGACACGGTCGGCTGGTTCGCGCGCGACGGCGCGCTGCTCGCTGACGTGCTTGGCGTGCTCTCGCATGGCACAACGGCCATGCCATTGGACGACGCGCAGCAGGTGCGCCTCGTCGTGCCGAACGAAATACTGCCGCTGCTGCATCCGCCGGCGCGCGCCGCATTCGAATCGATGTGCGCGCGTCTGCGGCCCGCATGGCGAATCGAGATGATCGACGGCGGCCTTGCGCCGGATAGTTGGGCCGACGCATTTCGCGTCTTGCAGGGTGCGGAGGTGGCGGTGCAGCACGGACCGTGGGCGGCCGCGCATCTCGATACGTTCGGCGCGGACGTGCGTGCGCGTTTCGCGACCGCACTCACGATTTCGCGCGAACAGGTCGCGGACGCCCAGCGGATTCGCGTCGATGCGCTGCGCCGCGTCGCGCGTCTGTTCGGCGGCGCGGGCACCTTCGTTGTGATGCCTACGCTGCCGTGGATCGCGCCGTGCGTCGACGCGTCCGGCGCCGAGATCGACGGCATCCGCCGCCGCTCCCAGCAGATGCTGTGCATTGCCGGATTGGCGGGACTGCCGCAGGTCACGTTCCCATGGACCGCATTCGATGGCGCACCGCTCGGCCTGTCCGTGATCGGCGCGCGCGGCGACGACGAAGCGGTGCTCGCGGTCGCCCGTGCGCTGCACGCCGCGCTCGCGGACTGACTCGACGTGGCGGCGCCATAAGCAGGCGGGCGTGGCATCGGCCACGCCCGCTTCGCATCGACCGGCAAGAAAACCCAACCCAACGTCTCAGCGAATCCTCAGCGGCACCACGCTCGTTTCGTTGTTCGCCTCGACGAGGCGAATCAGTTGCAGCATGAACAGTTCGCGCTCGGCTGGCGGCAGATGCTCCAGCGTGCGATCGTGCGCGCGCTGCACGGCGGGCCGCATCTTCTTCACAAGCGCACTGCCCTTGCGCGTGAGCTTCACGAGCTTCATCCGGCGATCCTGCTCGGACTGACGGCGACTCAGCAGACCGCGCAGTTCGAGACGCGGCAGCACCTCGGCCACGCTGCTGCGCTCCAGTCCGATATCCCACGCGAGCGTGTTCTGATCGGTTTCCCCATGTTCGGCGAGCGTGGTCAGCAGGCTGTACTGAACCGGCGTGATGTCGAATTCGCTGGTTTCCTGCAGGAAGAGCCAGCCGTGAATCTGGTGCAGACGCCGGATCAGGAACCCTGGCCGCGAAAAGAGCAGCGAGCGCTCGTAGTATTGTTGCAGCGACGCCTGGACCGTCGCAGAAGATTCGTTATCTAACATGGGTCACCGGTTTGATTGTGTATGCGCAACGAGATCCTGCCAGTCCACGGCTAGTGCGTGTCCGAGCCGATTATATAGACGGGCGCCGATACGCCAATTGGACTACCCGCACTTTTTTGCCTGGTTGTCCGTGGCATACCCCTTTTTTCGGTCAGCAGCCAGAACGTCTTCCGGCGCGGGCGGCGCCCGTTGCGCGTGCGCGGCCGCTGCACTTGAGACGTGCGGCCGCACGGCGATGGAACGGAACAGGCGCCATTTTCGCATAAATGTGGTGCACCCCATTTATGCGCAAGCATAACGCGGGGAGCCGCCGCGCGGGGTCGCCATCGCCGCAAACATGCGCTGCGACAGGACTTTCCTATTTATATGCGTGGCATACCACTTATTGGCATGGCTCTTGCGTATCCATGCAGGCGGATCTGACCGCCCGCAGATGTCAAACCCGACTCTATCTGGACCCCATGCATATCACCTTGTCGATAGCCGACTACGGCCATCACCCGGCCGCCTGGCGTGTGTCCGGCCTTGCCACGTCGCCGCAGGGCATGGCGCAATACGCGGAAGTCGTCGCGTGCGCGCAGGCCGGCGCGCTCGACTGCGTGCTCTTCGCCCGCCCGGCTGGCGCTGGCGCGAACGGCGCGCGCAACGATCTCGCGCCGGACACCACGCCGCTAATCGGCTCGCTCATCCCTGGAACGTCCGGGATCGGTCTCGGCACGACGGTTCGCGTCGCTTATACCGAGCCGTTTCACACGGCACGCGCACTTGCGGTGCTCGACGGCCTGTCCGCCGGCCGGACCGCGCTGAGGTTCGACCTGGGGCACAGCGCGGGCGGCGATCCGGCGTTCGCGCATGCCCGCCCGCTTTCGGCCGACGAGCACTATGCGCGCGCGGCCGAATACGTGGAAATCCTGACGAAGCTGTGGGATAGCTGGGAGGACGACGTGATCATCGCGGATAAGGCGAGCGGCATCTTCGCCGACTCGGCCCGCATCCATCCCATCCACCACCAGGGAGCCTGGTTCAGCGTTCGCGGGCCACTGACGGCGGTGCGCCCGGTCCAGGGCCATCCGGTCCTCGTTTTCGACGACGCGTCGCCAGCCGGGCTGCAACTGGCCGCGCGTTTCGCGGACCTGTTCATTGCCGCCGAGGACTCGCCGCAGGCCGTCCAGCAACTTCGCGCCGAACTGAGCATGCTCGCGCAACGCGCGGGGCGCGCGGCTGATTCGGTCAGAGTGCTCGCGACCGTTTCCTTCGTGCTCGCCGATTCTGACGGCGCGGCCGCCGCGCGCGCGCGGCATCTGGACGAACTCGCGCCGGCCGGCGCGGCGCTGCCGGGCTATCGATTCGTCGGCACTGCCGAAGGTCTCGCCGCCACGCTCGACGCATGGCACGCGCACGGCGTCTGCGACGGTTTCGATCTCGCGCCGGCCGTGCTACCGGACGACGTCGAGCGGTTCGTGAACGACGTCGTGCCGAAACTGCGCCGCCGCACGCCTGCCGTCGCCGCCACGCTGCGCGAACGCCTCGCGCTTGCCCGCCCGTCGAATTGCTTTTCGGAGATCCGTTCATGAACCGGCAGCTCCATCTGGGCCTCTTCATCTATCCCGGCGCGCACCACATTGCCGGCTGGCGCCATCCGTCCACACCGGCCGCGTCCGTGACCGGGCTCGACTTCTACCGCAACGTCGCGCAGCTCGCCGAGCGCGGCAAGTTCGACCTGTTCTTCGTTGGCGACACGCTGTTCACGCGCGAGAAGGACGGCCGTTTCTTCGGCCGGCAAAGCGTGTCGAACCTCGATCCGGTTTCGCTGCTTTCCGCGCTGTCGTCGGTGACACAGAAGCTTGGGCTCGTCGGCACGCTCTCGACGACCTATCACGAGCCGTACGAGATCGCCACGAAATACGCGACGCTCGATCACCTGAGCGGCGGCCGCGCGGGCTGGAACGTCGTGACGACGTGGGAGGACAAGGCGTCGCTCAACTTCAGCCGCGACCAGGCGATGGCCAAGGCCGACCGCTACGTGCGCGGCCGCGAATTCATCGATGTATGCACGTCGCTTTGGGACAGCCAGGACGACGGCGCGGCGATTGCCGATGCGGCGTCCGGCATCCGGCGCGATCCGTTGCGCGCGCGGCCGGTCGCGCATCGCGGCGAGAGCTTCGCGGTGTCCGGCGTGCTGCCGGTACCGCGTCCGGTGCAGGGCTGGCCGGTGCTCGTGCAGGCCGGCGGCTCGCCGCCGGGGCTCGAATTCGCGGCGCTTGTGGCCGAGGCGGTGTTCACCGCGCAGACCGACTTCGACCTCGCGCGTGCGTTTCGCACGTCGACACACGAGCGCATGGCGCGCTATGGCCGCCGGCCTGACGAAGTCGTCATCATGCCGGGATTGTCGCCGCTGCTGGGTTCGACCGAAGCGGAGGCGCGGCGTCTCGAACAGGAACTCGGCGACCTCGTGCATCCGGAAGTCGGTATCTGGATGCTCAGCGAGAACCTTGGCTTTTCGCTCTACGACCGCGATCCGGACGACCTGCTGCCGGTTGACGCGATCCGCGCCGCGAAGAAGCCGACCGCGAATGCGGACATGCTGCTGACGAACGCCGCGCGCGAGAAGCTCACGATTGCCGGCAGCGCGCGGCTGATCGCGCGATCGCGTGCGCATCACAGTTTCGTTGGCACACCGGATCAGCTCGTGGACCTGATGGAGCGATGGCTGCTCGGCGGCGCATGCGACGGTTTCAACGTGATGCCGCCGTATTTCCCGGAGCAGCTCGGCGTGTTCGTCGAACACGTGGTGCCCGAACTTCAGCGTCGCGGCCTGTTTCGCGAGGAGTACACGGGCACGACGCTGCGCGAGCACCTCGGGCTCGCGCGCCCAGAACCGGGACGCTTCCAGCGGATGCTCGCGCACGTACCAGCCTGAAACACTGCCGCCAGGAACGGAACCCGACACAGCGGGAAGCGGCGTTCCGCGTGTGCTCCGGTCCGGAGCGAACCGCGCCGCATCGCTCGCGCTTTTCGGGGTCGTCCCTCAACACCAACCGTGTTTTTCTTGCAGTGGAGACGCCGGTATGACCCAAGACCAGCCGTACGCCGCCGCCCGGGCGCGCTCATGAGCGGCGCGTATCCCCGCGCGGAGGCCGCGTCGCCTTGCATGGAGCATGTCGCGTCGCCGCAGGCGGCGGCAGCGCCCGCGCCGATCCTGCGAATCCGCGGCCTGTCCGTCTCGTTTGCCAGCGAGCACGGCCCGGTGCCCGCGCTGCGCGGCGTCGATCTGGACGTCGCGGCGGGCCGCTGCGTGGGTATCGTCGGCGAGTCGGGCAGCGGCAAGAGCGTGACGTCGCTCGCGGTGATGGGCCTGCTGCCGCAACCCGGCGCGCGGATTACGGGCGGCAGCATCGAATTCGAAGGACGCGATCTGCTCGCAATGCCCGCCGCGCTGCGCCGCGCGCAACGCGGCCGTGCGACGGCGATGATCTTCCAGGATCCGCTGTCGTCGCTCAATCCCGCGTTCACGATCGGCGACCAGATCGCCGAGGCGATCGTCGCGCATGAAGCCGTCGAGCGCCGCGAAGCACGGCGACGCGCAATCGAGCTGCTGCGCCAGGTGCACATTGCGTCGGCTGAACGGCGCGTCGACGATTATCCGCACCGCCTGTCCGGCGGCATGCGCCAGCGCGTGATGATCGCGATGGCGCTTGCGTGCAGCCCGCGCCTTCTGATTGCCGACGAGCCGACGACCGCGCTCGACGTGACCGTGCAGGCGCAAATAGTCGAACTGCTCGATGAAATTCGCCGCGAGCGCGGTACCGCGATCGTGCTGATCTCGCACAATCTCGGCCTCGTGGCCGGACTCGCCGGCGAAATCGCGGTGATGTACGCGGGCCGCATTGTCGAGCACGGGCCAGCCGCGCGCGTGATCTCGCATCCCGAGCATCCGTACACGGTCGGCCTGCTCGGCGCGGTGCCGCGTGCCGAACCCGGCAATGCGCCGCTTGTTGCGATTGCGGGCAGCGTGCCGGACCTGCGCGCGCTGCCGCCCGGCTGCGCGTTCGCGCCCCGCTGCCCGTTTCGCATCGACGCGTGCCAGACGCTCGAGCCCGCGCTGCGCTCGCTTGGGTCCGCTCACTCCGGCGCATGCCACGCCGCCCCGCTGGAGCCGAACGCATGAACGGGATTTCAACCTTGAGCTCAGCCTCAGCCTCGGCCGCTACGCGCCCGGCCGCGCACGATGACGCCCCGCTGCTGCGCGTGCGCAACCTGAAAAAGCACTACGCGGCCGGCGGCATGTTTGGCCGGCGTGTGCGCGTGTCGGCGGTGGACGGTGTGTCGTTCGATATCGCCGCGGGCGAAACGCTTGGACTCGTCGGCGAGAGCGGCTGCGGGAAATCGACCGTCAGCCGGCTATTGCTGCGCCTGCTCGATCCGGACGAAGGCCGCATCGAGTTTCGCGGCGCCGACCTGGCGCGCCTGAAACGCAATGCGCTGCTCGATTTCCGCAGCGACCTGCAGATGGTGTTCCAGGACCCGTTCAGTTCGCTGAACCCGGTGATGACCGTGCGCGAGCTGGTCGCGGAGCCGCTGGTCGTTCACCACGCGGATCTGCGCACGGGCATCGATAGGCGTGTCGCCGAGCTGCTGGAAATGGTCGGGCTCCATGCCGCGCACATGCATCGCTATCCTCACGAATTTTCCGGCGGCCAGCGGCAGCGGATCGGCATTGCGCGCGCGCTGGCGCTGGAGCCGAAACTGATCGTCTGCGACGAGCCTGTGTCCGCGCTCGATGTGTCGGTGCAGGCGCAGGTGCTCAACCTGCTGCTCGCGCTCCAGCGGCAGACCGGCGTGGGCATGCTGTTCATTTCGCATGACCTGATGGCGGTGCGCTACATCGCGCATCGCATTGCGGTGATGTATCTCGGCCGGCTCGTCGAAACCGCGCCCACGCGCACGATCTTCTCCGCGCCGTGCCATCCGTACACCCGGGCGCTGCTCGGCGCGGTGCCGGCGCTCGAAGCGGGACAGCGCGCGCGCGTGGTGCTCGGAGCCGATCTGCCAAGTCCACTCGATCCGCCGTCTGGCTGCCACTTTCATCCGCGCTGCGTGTTCGCGGCCGAACGCTGCCGCCGCGAAGCGCCCGAACTCGTCGCGGACGAAACCGGGCACGCGTGCGCGTGCCATCACTGGCGCGATCTGCCGCACTGGGAAGGCCTGAGTCCGTCACTGACCGAACCGCCGCCGCCGCGGACCGCGCGGCTGATCGAGCGGTTCCGGCAGACGCCCGCGCCGTTGCCGCTGCCCGCACCGCGCGCCCGATCCACCTAGATGCACCGCTGCCCGGCTTCGCACTCTCACTCAATATCAGGAAACGAAAACCCCATGCGCAAGCTTCATCTGCTGCTTTTCGCCGTGCTGCTCGCCTTCACTGCCGCCCAGGCGGCTGCGCAAGGCGTGCTGCGGATCGGTCTTGTCGAGGATCCGGATACGCTCGATCCGACGCTGAACCGTCTCGCGACTGGCCGCCAGCCGCTGACCGCGCTCTGCGACAAGCTGTTCGACGTCAAGCCCGGCGATCTTGCGCTCACGCCGCAGCTTGCAACGGGCTACGAGGTCGCGAAGGACGGCAGGTCGGTCACGGTGAAGCTGCGCACAGGCGTGAAGTTCCATGACGGCGAAACGTTCGACGCCGCCGCGCTCGCGTTCAACATCAAGCGGCATATGACATTGCCAGGCTCGCTGCGGCGCACGGAACTGAGCATGGTCGATCACGTCGATGTCGTCGACCCGTCGGACGTGCGCTTCGTGCTGAACGCGCCGCAAGCGAACCTGCTGCTTTACAGCCTCGCGGAACGAGCGGGGATGATGGTCGCGCCGCAAGCCGCGCAACAACTCGGTGACCGCTTCGGCTCGCAGCCGGTCTGCGCGGGCGGATACCGGTTCGTGGAGCGCGTGCCGCAGGGACGCATCGTCGTCGAGAAGTTCGCGGGCTACTGGGACGCCGCGCACACAGCCGGCGACCCTGACCGGATCGAGTACCTGCCAATTGGCGATTCGACAGTGCGCCTCTCTTCGCTGCGCTCCGGCCAGATCCAGATCGCCGAACGCCTGACGCCAACGGACCTGCCGCAACTCGCGCACGATCCGCGCGTGAAGGTCGTGTCCGCACCGGACCTCGGCTATCACTACATCCGCTACAACAGCGGCAATGGTCCGCGCGCCGCGATTTTCCGCGACGTGCGCGTGCGGCACGCGGTCGATCTCGCGATAGACCGGCGCGTGCTCGTGAAGGCGCTGTTCAACGACCAGTATCAGCCGGGCAACCAGTTCGTCGGTCCTTCGAGTCCGTACTACGATCCCGCGCATCCGGTGCCGGCGCGCGACGTCGCCGCGTCGCGCCGCCTGCTGCAGCAGGCCGGCGTCGCGCATCTGACGTTCACGCTGCTCGTGCCGCCCGAGCGCGAGCGCCAGGAAGCCGCGCAGATGATCCAGGCCATGCTCGCCGAAGCGGACATCACGATGAAGATCGAGACGCAGGAAGACGCGGTCATGCTGCAACGCGCGCGGCGCGGCGACTTCGACGCGATCTTCAACTTCTGGAGCGGCCGTCCGCATCCGGACGGCAACCTGTACGCGCAGTACTCGTGCAACGGCCCGACGAACGATTCGAAGTTCTGCGATCCAGCCGTCGACCAGGTGATGGTCGCCGCGCGCGAGGCCACGACCGATAAAGAGCGTCAGCGCCTGTATCGCGAGGTCAATGCAATGCTCGTGCAGGACTATCCGTCGTCCGTGCTGTGGCACCGGCGCACCTTCACCGGCGTGAGCGCGAAGCTGAGCGGCTTCATGCCGCATCCGGACAGCACGATCCGCGTAAAGGGGCTGCATCTGCAGCCGTGATGAGGAGCCGCCCGTGATCCGCTTTGCTGCCTACGTCTGCCGCCGTCTCGCGCTTGCGCTGCCGGCCGTGCTGATCCTGTCCGTGCTGATCTTCCTGCTGCAGCGGATGCTGCCCGGCGATCCCGCGCTCGCGCTCGCGGGCGGAGAGAACGTCGATGCACAGACGCTCGGCGAACTGCGCCACAAGTACGGCCTCGACCTGCCGGTCTACGTGCAGTACCTGCACTGGATCGGCGGCGCGCTGCACGGCTATCTCGGGGTGTCGATGCGCAACGACATCGGCGTCACGCAACTGCTCGTGGGCAAACTCGGCATCACGCTGCAACTGGCGTTCGCGTCGATGATGCTCGCGCTTGCAGTCGGGATTCCGCTTGGCATTGTTGCGGCGACCTGGCGCGGGCGTATCGCGGACGTGCTCGCGACCGCCTTCGCGCTGTGCGGCATCTCGGTCCCGCACTTCTGGCTCGGCATCCTGCTCGTGCTCGCGTTCTGCGTGCATCTGAACTGGTTTCCGGCGTCCGGCTACGTGCCGTTTTCCGAGGATCCGCTGCGCTGCGCGATGGGCTTCGTGCTGCCGTCCATCGTGCTCGGCACCGGCATTGCCGGCGTGCTGATGCGGCACATGCGCAGCGCAATGCTCGACGCGTTGAGCGCCGACTACGTGCGCACGGCCCGCGCGAAAGGACTGACCGAGACGCGCGTCGTGCTGCGCCACGCGCTGCGCAATGCGCTGATGCCGATCGTCACGCTCGGCGCAATCGAGTTCGGCCAGTTGCTCGCGGGCGCGGTGCTCACCGAGCAGGTGTTCTCGATACCCGGCTTCGGCAAGCTGATGGTCGACAGCGTGCTGAATCGCGACTATCAGGTCGTGCAGGGGCTCGTGCTCGTGTCGTCGGTGATGTTCCTGCTCGTGAGCCTCGCCGCCGACATGCTGTATTTCGTGATCAACCCGCGTTTGAGGAGTTGACGATGGCTGTCATCGTTCCATTGCCCTCCGCCGCCCCGCCGCGTGCGTCGAGCCGCCTGCATACAGCCGTCCGACGGCTGCTGCGCCGGCCCGCGAGCGTCGCGGCTGGCGTCGTGATCGTGCTGTTCGTTGCGACCGCGATCTTCGCGCCGTGGTTCGCGCCGCTCGATCCGCTGCATTCGGACTTCCTGATGGTGCGCCAGGCACCGTCCGCGCTGCACTGGGTCGGCACCGACGAAGTCGGCCGTGATGTGTTGTCCCGGCTGATCTGGGGCACGCGCGCGTCGCTGCTCGCGGGGATCGTGCCGGTGCTCGTTGCGTGCGGAATCAGCGTGCCGCTTGGCGTGATCAGCGGCTACGCGGGCGGCTGGATCGACGCGCTGGTGATGCGCGTCACCGACGCAATGCTCGCGGTGCCGTTCCTGATCGTCGCGATCGCGATGGCCGCGTTTCTCGGCCCCGACCTGCGCAATTCCATTCTCGCGATCGGCGTCGCCGCGCTGCCGGCGTTCCTGCGGCTCGCGCGTGCAGCCGCCATGACGATCCGCACCGAGGACTATGTCGATGCAGCGCGCGTGGTCGGCGCAACGCCGCTGCGGATCGTGTTCCGCCATGTGTTGCCGAACATGCTGCCGCCGCTGCTGTTGCAGGCGAGCATCACGGCGGCTGCGGCGGTGATCGCGGAAGCGTCGCTGTCGTTCCTTGGACTTGGGCAGCAGCCGCCCGCGCCCTCGTGGGGCAGCATGCTGAACGCCGCGCAGCAATACATGGTCGACGCCCCGTGGATGGCGATCGCGCCCGGCGCAATGATCTTTGTGCTCGTCATTTCATTGAACGTGTTCGGCGACTGCGTGCGCGATGCGCTCGACACCAGGCGCCGCTGAGCACGCCGCCTTTTTCCAGTATCGATACATCATGAACAACGGAGAACCGATCATGCAAGACACCGTCTGGCGGCAGCCAATCGCCACGCCGCATGCATGGCGCCGCGCCGACATGCTCGACAACGATCGCTGGCAGCGCCGCATCACGGCTGCCGAACAGCGCGAGGTTATCGCCGCGCTACGGCACGCGCAGGCCGCGAAGGTGCCAATGCTGCAATGGCAGACCGGCGACTTTCCGCTCGATACACTGCGTGCGAGTCTCGACGAGATCGCGGCCGAAGTGCGCGACGGCGCGGGCCTCGTGTTGCTCCAGGGCCTCGACATTGCCGGCCTCACCGACGAAGAGGTCTGCATGATCTACTGGGGACTCGGGCTTTATCTTGGCGAGCCGCTCGGCCAGAACCCGAAAGGCGATCTGCTCGGCCACGTGTTCGACCAGGGCCGCGAATACGGAAAAATCGATGTGCGCGGCTACGAGACGAGCGCGTATCTGCCGTACCACACCGACCGCGCGGAACTGCTCGGCCTGATGTGCCTGCGCCAGGGACTTGCAGGCGGCCTCAGCAGCTACGTGAGTGCAGCGGAGATCTACAACATCATTCTGGCAGAGCATCCCGAATACTTCGGTCTGCTGTACAACGGCTTCTACTACATTCGCCGCGAGGAGGCGCTGACCGGCAACGGCGTATCCGCGCTGCCGCTGCCGGTGTTCGGCCATCGCGACGGCGTGATCCGCTGCCGCTACATCCGCAACCAGATCAATGCGGGCGCGGAAAAGCGCGGCATTGCGCTGACGCCGATGGAGCGCGAAGCCCTCGATTTCTTCGATTCGCTCACGCAGCGCCCCGACCTGCGGCTCGACTTCACCATGGCGCCGGGCGAAATCGCGTTCTGCAACAACCTGACGACGCTGCATTCGCGCACGAGTTTCGTGAATGGCGCGGAGCATCACCAGCAGCGGCACATGCTGCGCCTGTGGTTGCGCTTCAACGAGCCGTGGCCGATTTCCCCACTGTTCGGCGATGACGGCAACTACGTGCTGCACGGCCGCACGGTCGTGTCGACCGAAACCTGAGCACGACGGGCGCGGCGGCCCGGTTTTCTGCCGCGCCAACCCTGCAAACACGATGGCAAAGCTCGATCGATTCCATGCCGAAGAATTTTCAAAATAATAAGTCATCCGAATTTTATTGATGCACGAATGGAATGAAGTCCGCCCGGCGAATCGCGCAGTGCGTTCACGGACGGTCGTCAGCACCTGTTTGAAGTTTTACTGCGCAGCCGCGCCGAAAATCCAGCCGTCCTTTTGGACGCTTATTACTTGGGGAATCCACGATGAAAAAAATGATGATGATCGCCGCGACGACGACCTCGTTAGGCTGCTTGTCGAGCGCACACGCGCAAAGTTCGGTCACGCTGTATGGCGTTGTGGATGCGGGGCTGACGTTCAACAGCAATGCGAAGGGCGAAAAGCAATACGCGATGACGAGCGGCAATGCGTCGGGTTCACGCTGGGGCTTCCGTGGCAACGAGGATCTGGGCGGCGGCCTGAGCACGTTCTTCAGGCTGGAAGGCGGATTCAGCAGTACGAACGGCACAATCGGCCAGGGCGGCACGCTGTTCGGGCGTGGCGCCTACGTGGGCCTCGCCAGCAAGTCGTACGGCTCGGTGTCGGCTGGACGCCAGGCGACGATCCAGTACGACTTCATCAGTCCCTACCCGTCCGGCGGCACCTGGGCTGCATCCGGCATTGGCTACGGCACCCACCTCGGCGATCTCGACGGGCTCGACAACTTCAACCGGATCAACAACGCGGTCAAGTACCTGAGCCCATCGTTTCGCGGCTTGCAGTTCGGCGCCGATTACAGCTTCGGCGGCGTTCCCGGCCAGATGTCGCAGAAGCAGACCTGGGGCGTCGGCGCGCAATACTTGAATGGTCCGCTTGCACTTGCGCTCGCGTTCAACGAGTCGTATCAGCCGAACTACTCGTTCTTCGGCAGCAAGGCGAACGACAGCACGACCGGCAACAACATCACGAACCCGGCAGTAAGCGGCTATGCAACGGCTAGAACGCAGCAGATCTTCGCCGCGGCTGGACAGTATGCGTTCGGTAAGGCAACGTTCGCGCTCACATACACGAACACGCGCTTCGACGACCTCGGCAACGTCAGCGTCACGGGCCTCGGCGGCAAGCCCGCAGCGTTCCGTGGCAATGCCGTGTTCAATATCGTGGAAGGCAACCTGATGTACCAGTTGATGCCCGCGCTGCAACTCGCGCTCGCCTACACGTACACGCACAACGGCAATGCGAATGGCGTAGGGCCGGCGATCTACCACCAGGTGAACGTGGGCGCGGACTACTTCCTGTCCAAGCGCACCGATCTGTTTGTCGATGCGTTCTATCAGCGCGCAGCGGGTACCGATTCGACCGGCGGCCCAGCCGTTGCGGCGATCACGGGCGCGACCGCGTCGAGCTCGAACCATCAGATCGTCGGACTCGTCGGCATTCGCCACAAGTTCTGACCCATGGCCCGGCGCGATGCCTGATTGGAGTGCAACCTTGCACCGCCGCGAAGCAGCATTCCAGACATCATGAGCATCCGCGCCGGTCCGCGTATCATCCAATTTCGTGGTACACCACATAAATGGACGATGCGCGGAACTGGCCACGAATAGCCACGCTGCGGCATCTGTATGGCATACCCCTTGCTTTTAATGGACACAGCCTGCCTGCCGTCTTCTACTTCTACCGGAAATCGGATGTCGAACTCCATCACGAACAACGAGAAACCCGCTGCCGCATTCGATGCTCGACGCCGGACGGTCCTGCGTGCTAGCGCTGCCGCGGTCGCGCTCGCAATGCCGGCAATCGTGCGGGCGGATCCCAAGGTGCTGTACGTGAATTCGCAGGGCGGCACGTGGGAAGCCGCCGCGCGCAAGAACCTGTTCGATCCCTTCACGAAAGCGACGGGCATTGCGATCAAGACCGCAACCGGCGCGTCGTTCGCAAAGCTCGCGCTTCAGGCGCGCAACGGCGTGTACGAGTTCGATATCCAGACCGTCGGCGCGCCGAGCGTGATTCAGGCAATGAACGCCAACCTGCTCGAACCGGTCAACTACTCGGTATTCGGGCGCGACACGGTGCCCTCGAACCTGATTCTCGAGAGCGGCGTGTGCAATCACGCGTACTCGACGAACATCTGCTTCAACACGAAGAAGTTCGCGCCGGGTTCAATCAAGACATGGAAGGACTTCTGGGACCAGCAGCGCTTCCCCGGCCCGCGCTCGCTTGGCCGCACGCTGTCGCAGACCATCGTGTTCGCGCTGCTCGCTGACGGCGTGCCGCGTGACAAGCTGTATCCGATCGACCTCGACCGGGCGTTCCGCAGCCTCGACAAGATCAAAAACAGCGTGCGTGTGTGGTGGACCACGGGCCCGCAGATTCGCCAACTGCTCGGCGGCGGCGAGGTGGACATGGCGTCGGTATGGCACGCGCACGGCGTCGCGCTGCGCGACAGCGGCGCGCCCGTCGAGATCGTCTGGAACGAGTTCACGATGGACCGCACGTACTGGATTGTGTCGAAGGGCACGCCGCGCGCGGACTATGCATGGGAATTCATCAAATTCGCATTGCAGCCGAAGAACAACGCGGGCTTTTGCGTCGACGGCGCATACGGGCCGGTCAATCCAGCCGCGTTCGCGTACCTTAGCCCGGAGCAGACGAAAAACATGCCGACGAACCCGAAGTACGCGAGCGGTGCAATCGAATTCGACGGCCGCCAGATGGGCGACGTGATGAACCAGGCGGAGCGGCGTTTCCAGCGCTGGCTTCAGCAATGACCATGCGCGCAAACGCCCTTGAGCGCCCCACCGCGCTGAATGCGGTCATTGCGGTTTGCGTGGCCGCGTTCATTCTGGCGCCCATGCTGATCGTCGTGCCAATGTCGTTCAGCACCGCGCGCTCGTTCGAGTTCCCGCCGCCCGGTTACTGGCTCGGCCACTATCGCGCGTACTTCACGGCTGACTGGCTGAAGCCGACGCTGAACAGCGTGCTGATCGCAATCGTGTCGAGCATTGTCACGCTGCTTGTCGCGACACCGGCCGCTTTCGCGGTGAACCGCCGCGAGTTTGCGGCGCGCCGCACGCTCCAGATCATGCTGCTGCTGCCAATGCTCGTGCCGAGCATCATCATGGCGATCAGCTACTACACGGTGTTCGGCCGCATTGGGCTGAACCAGACGTACCTTGGCGTCGTGCTTGCGCACACCTGCATTTCGATCCCGGTCGTGCTTATCGCGATGGCGGCGCCGCTGCGCAATCTCGACCGCAATCTGGAGCGCGCCGCGCTGATCTGCGGCGCGACGCAAGTGCAGATGTTCCGCTACGTCACCCTGCCGCTGCTGCGTCCGGCGTTCGTGATCGCCGCGTTCTTCGCGTTCATTCATTCTTTTGATGAAGCGACGATCTCGCTGTTCATTTCGAGCCGTGAGGTGGCCACGCTGCCCAAGCGCATGTTCTCCAGCATCAATCTCGACGCCGATCCGGTGATCGCCGTCGCTTCCACATTCCTGATCGCCGCCGCGCTGACCGTGATGGTCGCGATGGCCGCATTCTCGCGACGCCGCGAGGCCTCGAAGGATCATCGATGAATAGCCATAACGCACAGGCGGCGGCAACCGCACCGCCCGCCGTCACTTCGGCGCGCAGCAACGGCGCGCGCCGCGCACGTGCGATGCGCTCTGTTCCAACCTGGCTGCTGCTGGCGCCGGCGCTCGTCTATCTGCTCGCAACGTTCGGCGTTCCGCTCGCGAACACGTTCTGGTCCAGCATTTCAGACCCGACGCTCGGTCTCGACAACTACCGGCACGTGTTCACCGATCCGATCTATCTGACGGTCTACCTGCGCACCGCGGCGGTCGCGCTGTCTGTTACCGCACTGTGCCTGCTGCTCGGCTATCCGCTCGCCTACTACATGGCGCGCAAGGGCGGCGTCGCGGCCACGGTGATGCTTGCGATCACCGGCCTGTGCTTCTGGATCAGCTTTCTGGTGCGGACCTATGCGTGGACCGTCATCCTCGGCAACCACGGGCCGTACAGCGAGATCGCGCGCGCGTTCGGCATCAATCCGCCGCCGGTGCTGCTGTTCACGACCGCCGCGTCGTTGATCGCGCTCACGCACATCCTGCTGCCGTACATGGTGCTTACGCTGTACGTCGTGCTCGCGAAGATCGACACGAGCCTGATCCGCGCCGCGCACAGCCTCGGCGCGAGCCGCCATCAGACGTTCTGGCGTGTGATCGCTCCGCTCTCGCTGCCGGGCGTCGTCAGCGGCTCGCTGCTCGTGTTCATCTTCTGCATCGGCTTTTATGTCACGCCGACGCTGCTCGGGTCTCCGCGCGACATGATGATTTCGAGCCTGATTGCCGACGAGATCGAATCGCTGCTCGACTTCGGCACTGCCTCCGCGCTGTCGATGGTGCTGCTTGCCGCGATCATGGCCATGCTGTTCGTGTACGACCGGCTGCTCGGCTTGCAACGGATCGCAGAATGAACGCAAACCCTTCGTTATCCGTTGTATTCCCCGATCTGAGTGCACTGTTTGCGCCGCGCAGCATCGCGATCGTCGGCGCGACCGACCGGCCGGGGCCGGCCACGCGCATTCGCGCGTCGCTCGATGCGCTCGGCTTCGGCGGCGAACTGCATGCCGTCAATCCCGCACGCGCCGAGGCGCTCGGCCGTCCATGCGCTCCGTCGCTCGCCGCGCTTGACCGCACGCCGGACGTCGCGCTGCTGTGCGTTGGCCCAGAGCGCGTTGCGTCTGCGGTGCTCGACGCCGCGCAAGCCGGCGTGAAAGGCGTCGTGTCGTATGCGAGCGGTGTCGGTGCGACACGTCATGAGGGACTTGCGTCGCTCGACGTGATCCGGGCCGCGTGCATGGACGCCGGCATCGCGTTCTGCGGCCCCGACTGCATGGGCATCCTCAATCCTGCGACCCGCTCGACGCTCTACATGGGCGAAGTGCTGGATGCGTCGTCTATTGGCGGCGACGTCGCGTTGATCACGCAGAGCGGTTCGATGGCGATCGGACTCGTGACCGACGTGCGCCGCTTCGGCTATAGCCACGTCATCTCAACTGGTGCCGAGGCGGTGCTGAGCGCCGCCGACTATCTGGCTGCGCTGGCCGACGATCCGGCGACGCGCGTGATCGCACTGTTCCTCGAGGCGGTTCGCGATATCCACCGCTTCGTGGCCGCCGCAGAACGCGCGCGTGAGCGCGGCAAGCCCGTTGTCGTGCTGAAGGTCGGCAAGACCACGCTCAGCCGGGAGGCCGCGCTCGGTCACACAGGCGGCATTGCTGGCGACGCGCGGGTGTTTTCAGCACTGCTCGCGCGGCACGGCTGCATCGAGGTTTCGACGCTTGAGGAACTGACCGAAACCGTGGTCTGCCTGCGCGCTGCGCGGCGGCCCGCTGGCGGCGGCATCGGCATCGTGAGTCCGTCTGGCGGGCATGTTGAATACGCACTCGATATTGCCGCGCGCGCGGGCATCGACTTGCCCGCGTTGCCAGAACAGCAGCGCGCGTTGCTGGCGGCGACGATCGGAACGGTATCCGCGCACGGCAATCCGGTCGATGCATGGGGCAATGGGGACTACGAAACAAATCTGCGCGCGGGCCTCGCTGCCTTCGCCGCATCTCCCGCGCATGCGGCAGTCGTGCTCGTGACCGACACGATGGACGGCCAGCCGACCCGGCCAACCCGCTATGTGGATGCATTGCTCGACGTGGCGGCCACGTCGGACAAGCCGTTCTATCTGCTCAGCTCGCGCGCGGGGCTGTTCCGCCGTGAATACGCGGACCGCCTGGCCGCGCATGGTGCGAGCCAGCTGGCCGGCGTCGAGCCTGCGTTGCGCGCGATCGCGAATGCCGCCGCCTGGCGAGCGGCCACGCCGTTGGCGCTGCGCGTGCGCCAGTCCGCCGCCGCGTTGCCTGGCGCGCTCGCCAATAAGCTGCCGGCCGGGAAGCACTGGCTCGATGAAGCGAAGGCGAAAGCATGGCTGCGCGACCTCGGGCTCGAAACGCCGCGCGGCTTGCTCGCCCGAGCGACGGATGACCCGGCGACACTTGCAGCCTGCCTTGGTTTTCCGGTTGCGCTGAAGGTCATCGACGAACGGATTGCGCATCGCACGCCCTACGGCCTCGTGCAACTCGAGCTCGACAGCGTCAACGCGGTCACGCACGCGGCCGCCACGATCCGTGCGCGTCTTGCCGAGCACTTCCCCGCATGCCGCGACGTGCCGCTCCTCGTGGAACGGATGACCGGCCCCGGCCTCGATTTGTTTGTCGCCGCGAGCACCGACCCTGAATGCGGGCCGATGCTGATGCTCGGCTTCGGCGGCTTCCTTCTCGAAACGGTGCGCGACGTGGTCGCGATTCCGTTGCCGCCGCGCGAGGGCGAAGTGGCCGCCCGGCTCGCGCAAAGCGGGCTTGGCCGTTTTCTCGCGAGCCGTTCCGGCGCGCTGTTCGGCGGCATCGAACCGATCGTGCGGTTCGCGGAAACCATCGGCGACCTTTATGTCGCGGCGAACGGCCGGCTCTCGCTGATCGAACTGAACCCGGTCCGCCTCACCGACCGCGCGGCGGTGCCCGTCGTGCTCGATGCGCTGATCGCCACCGCCGAGGAACACACCGCATGATCGATACGCTGCTCGCCGAACAGCACGGGCCGATCCGCGTGCTGACCCTGAACAAGCCGCACAAGCTGAACGCAATCGATGCGGACATGCTTATAGAACTGGCCGCGCAGATCGAAGCGGCGGACGCGGACAAAACGATCGCTCTCACGGTGATCCGTGGCGCCGGCCGTGCGTTCTCGACGGGTTTCGACATGAGCGCGGGCGGTTCGTCCGAAGCGGCCGGTCCGCGCCTGCGCGCCAATCTCGAACGCTTTCTCGCGATCTGGCGCGCGCGCAAGCCGGTCGTGGCGGCAGTCGACGGTTACGCGCTCGGCGCTGGCTTCATCCTCGCGAACCTGTGCGACTTCGTGTACGCGTCCGAGCGCGCGACATTCGGCGAGCCGGAGATCCGCTACTGGAATCCGGCGTCGATCACGATCCTGCCGTGGATTGTCGGCGTGCGCCGCGCGAAGCAACTGCTGTTTTTCGGCCGCTCGCTCGATGCGCGCACCGCGCTCGACTGGGGCCTCGTCAACGAGGTGCTGCCGGAGGCGAACTTCTTCGACGCGGTGCTCGACGCCGTGCGCCCGCTCGTGCATCTGCATCCGGACGGCGTCGCGGCGCTGAAGCGCTCGATCAATGGCGGCTTCGACGTCGCCGGTTTTGTCGATGCGCTGCGTGCGGGCGTCGATACGATCGCGCCGCTTTACGAACCGGATGCGCCGTCGAAACTCGCGGCCCGCGCCGAAGTCGAGCGGCTTGGATTCAAGGCGTACATCCATCATCGCGACTCACTGCTGGGGAATTGAACCGATGTCACATTTACAGCTTGTAGGCGTATCGAAGGACTATGGCGCGGTGCAGGCCGTGGTCGACGCGGTGCTCGACGTTCAGGATGGCGAATTTGTCAGCCTGCTCGGGCCGAGCGGATCGGGCAAGACGTCCACGCTGATGATGATCGCCGGCTTCGAGGAGCCGAGCGCCGGCAGCATTCTGCTCGGCGGACGGCGCGTCGAAAACGTGCCGGCGAACCAGCGCGACATCGGCATGGTGTTTCAGAGCTATGCGCTGTTTCCGCACCTGTCGATTGCGGAGAACGTCGCGTTTCCGCTGAAGGTGCGCAAGTGGAAGCGCGCGGATATCGACGCTTCGGTCAAGCGCGTGCTGGCGCTGGTCGGCCTCGCCGACAAAGCCGCGCGCCTGCCGAAGCAGCTCTCCGGCGGGCAGCAGCAGCGTGTCGCGCTTGCTCGTGCGCTGGTCTACGAGCCGAAGCTGCTGCTGCTCGACGAGCCGCTGAGCGCGCTCGACAAGAACATGCGCGAGCAGATGCAGATCGAATTGCGCCGCATCCACCGGCAGATCGGCATCACGACGCTGTATGTGACGCACGACCAGAGCGAAGCCATGACGCTGTCGGACCGCATTGTGGTGTTCAACCACGGCCGTATCGAGCAGGTCGGCACGCCGCTCGACGTCTATGCGCGGCCGGTCAGCCGGTTCGCGGCGACCTTCATAGGCGACAGCAATATCTTCGATGGCCGGCGCGGTGCGCACGCCGACGAGCTGGTCGCGGACGGCGGCCTCACGCTGCGTGCGGCGTGCCCACTGCCAGCCGATGCGGGATGCGTGCTGGTGCGCCCGGAGGACATGCGGATTGGCGAGCTGCCCGCGGGCATTGTCGCGAATACCGCGTCCGCGCAGATCAGCAGCGTGCTGAACATGGGATCGAGCGTGCTCGTGATCGCGCGGCAACACGGTTACGACGCGCGCGAGCTTCGGGTGCAGACGTCGGCCACGGCTCTCGCGGGCGCAGGCGAAGGCGCGACGATCCCGCTGTGGTGGACGAGCGCGAGCACGTGGCCGATTCCCCCCGACGCAGTGCGCCACTGAACGCGCGCCCTATCCGTTTCCGGCTTCGCGGCTTCACAAGTTCGCTGCCGCCTCGTAAATCAAGGAGTTTTTCATGCACGCCAATAAACGCCCCGACAAGATGAAGCTGGGCGCTTTCTTCCATCCGACCGGGCACCACGTCGCGGCATGGATGCATCCGGATTCGCAGATCGATGCGGGTACGAACTTCCAGCACTACCTGAGCCTCGCGCAGGCGGCCGAGCGGGGCAAGTTCGACCTGATGTTCCTCGCGGACAGTCTCTCGGTGCGCGACGCGCCAGCCGAGGCGCTCAGCCGATGGCCCCAGTACACCGTGTACTTCGAACCGATCACGCTGCTGTCGGCAATTGCCGCGTGCACCAGGCATCTCGGGCTCGTCGCGACTGCTTCAACAAGCTATAGCGCGCCGTACAATGTCGCGCGCGCGTATGCGTCGCTCGATCACATCAGCGGCGGCCGTGCGGGCTGGAACGTGGTGACGTCGGCGGGTGCGTCGGTCGCCGCGAACTTCGACAACCTGTCCTACCCGCACGACGAACGCTATGAGCGCGCGGTCGAATTCGCGGAAGTGGTGCGCGGCCTATGGGACAGTTGGGACGACGACGCGTTCGTGCGTGACCGTGCGAGCGGCCGATACTTCGATCCGGCCAAGGTCCATACGCTCGACCACGTGGGCGCGCATTTTTCGGTGAAGGGTCCGCTGAACGCTGCGCGGCCGCCGCAAGGGCATCCGGTGCTGTTCCAGGCAGGCGGCTCGCCGCCGGGCCGCGAGCTGGCCGCGCGGCTGTGCGAGGCGGTGTTCACGCCGCTGCATACGCTCGATGCCGCGCAGTCGTTCTATCAGGACGTGAAGGCGCGCATGGAACGCTACGGACGCCGCGCGGACCAGTTGAAGATCATGCCGGGGCTGAACCCGGTTGTCGGCCGCACGCGTCAGGAGGCGCTGGACAAGCACCAGTACCTGCAATCGCTGATTCATCCGGATGTCGGACTCGAACTGCTGTCGAACGCGCTCGGCGGCTATGACCTGTCGCGCTGCGATCCGGACGGCCCGCTGCCGGACGAACTCGACGCAATGCACACCGAGGGCGGACAGACCCAGTTCCGCAATGTGCTCAACTGGGCGCGCAACGAGAAGCTGACGATCCGCCAGCTTTACGAGCGCTTTGCGGGTGCGCGCGGCCAACGGACCGTGATTGGTACGGGCGAGGAGATCGCGGACCAGATGCAGGAATGGTTCGAGGCATATGGCGTAGACGGCTACCTGATCCAGCCGCCGTATTTGCCGGGCGGACTCGACGAATTCGTGGCCGATGTGATTCCGGTGCTGCAGGATCGCGGTCTCTTTCGCACCGAATACGAAGGCGGCACGCTGCGCGAGAACCTCGGCCTCGACCGGCCGAAGAGCCGCTACGCGAGCGCGGGTTGAATCGCCGGCTTCCTGTGCGAATGCGTGAAAAAAAGCGAGGGCGTTAAGGCCTTCGCTTTGATCCGCCCGGCGACCGCACCTCACGGTCGAACATCATCATCGTGCTGCGCCGCGCCTCCCGCCGTTTCGAACGATGCATCGTCTATCGAGGCCGAATACGCAAATGCGCTGCCGTCCGCCACTTGCGCAATACGCCCCTGATGCAGCCGGATGACACGATCGGCCAGGCCGAAATAGCGGTCATCGTGCGAGATCACGATCAGCGTCTTGCCCTGCCGCTTCAGGTCGGGAAGCATCTCCGTGTAAAAGAAGCGGCGGAACGTCGGATCCTGGTCGGCGGCCCATTCGTCGAGCACCATCCATGGACGGTTTTCCAGATATGCGTGAACCAGCGCCAGCCGCTTGCGCTGTCCCGCCGACAGGTCGATGGTCGAAAACGCGCCATTTTCGATCCGCACTTTCTGGCCGAGTTCGAGATGATCCAGATAACCGCGCGCGCGTTCGATGGTCGCTGTGTCATTGACCACCAGGTCATCGAACAGGTGATAGTCGGAAAACACCGCTGAAAATTGCTGGCGATAATCGTCGAGCTTGTCATCGGGCACCGGCTGTCCGTCGACCAGCAATTCACCCTGCACCGGCGAATATAGCGACAGCAGCAGCTTGAGCAACGTCGTCTTGCCGCATCCATTCTCTCCAACAATGAAGAGCGTCTCGCCCCGCCTGATTTCAAGGTCGATGGGTCCAAGCTGAAACCCGGCGGCAGTGCCCACTTGGGGAAACGCAAACACCGCGCGGCGCAACGCGATGCTTTGCATCGGCGCTGCAGCGGGCGCGGCCGGACGTGCATCGAGAAGCCGCGCTTCGCGATTCTCGAACTGACTCGAGAGTTCGGCAATGCGCCGGAACGACACCCGCGCCTGGATCAGCGCCAGCACGCCGCCCGCAACCTGTTCTATCGGTCCGCGAATATAAAGCAGCACGATCACGAACCCGCTGACCACGCGCGAGTCGATGCCAAGCCGGTTCTGCATCACAAGAATCACGCCGATCACCACGAAAAACAGCGTCGTGCCGATTGCGCCCGTGGCGTAGAAAAGCCGCATCGCGCGAATCTTCAGTTCGCTAATCAGATCAGCCGCGCCCGAAAGCTGTTCGGCGTGCACGCGGTTGCGCCGCTCGCGGTTCAGGCGCAGTTCCTTCGCGCCTTCGGTGATCGCGCGATATTGCTTTTGCAGGTCGTCCTGCGCGCCGCGCACGCCCTGATAGTGATGATCCCAGCGCATGGACGCGTAGTGGTTGATCCACAGTCCGATCAGGATGGCGGCCAGCGCGAGCAGGAACAGCGGCGGCGAAAGCACGAGCATATAGACCACGCAGCCGAGCGCGACCGTCAGCGCCACCGCGAAGCTCGGGAAGTTGAACGTGAAGGCGCTGACGGTGTCGACGTCGCTGTTGAGCGTGGCGAGCAAACGGTGCACGCGATAACGCTCCACCGCCGCGATCGGCGCGCAGACGATCCGCGCGGAAATGTCCTTGCGCAGCGACGCCACGATCTTCTGGCCAATCATGCTGTTGCCCACGCCCGAGATTGCGTTGCCCGCCAGCGTCAGCACGACCAGCCCGATAAACGTCCACACCGTGGCGACGGAAATTCCGCCGGGCGCGTGCAATCCGTCGTTGATGGTCGCCAGAAGCCACGCGGTGCTCAGGCCCGCGAGCGCGCCCATCGCGGTGACAAACAGGCACAGATGCCAGAACGGCCGGAACAGCCGGAGAAGCTCGCGGCCAATATGGACGTCTGGCGTGGCGTCATCCTTCGATTGATCAGTCATCCTATGCTCTCCCACGACGCGGCCATGCCGCGCGTTGCCACGCCGCGCAGCAGCGCGGCATCTCGTTGTTGCACCGGCCGCGCGGACGCGGACTTCATCGGACCACGCATACCGGTTCGCCCGTATGCGGATGCGGCATCACGACCATCGGGATGCCGTAGATTTCCTCCAGCCGCGCCGACGTCATGATCTCGGCGGGCGTGCCGCGCGCGCATAGTTTGCCGCCTCGCAGCGCAATGATCTCGTCGCAGAAACGTACCGCCATGTTGACGTCGTGCAGCACGACCACCACGCCAAGCCCACGCGCGCGCGACAACTCCTGTACCAGCGACAGCACCTCGACCTGATGCGCCACGTCGAGCGCCGAAATGGGTTCATCGAGCAGCAGGCAGTCGGCGTCCTGCGCGACCAGCATCGCGAGCCAGACGCGTTGCCGTTCGCCGCCGGAGAGTGTGTCGACAAGACGGTCGGCGAAGCGCTCGACGTCGGTCAGCGCCATGGCCTCCTCCACCTTCGCGTGGTCTTCCGGACGGAAGCGGCCGAGCGCGCCATGCCACGGATGACGGCCGAAACGCACCAGTTCGCGCACCAGCACGCCCGCCGCCGACGGCGTGTGCTGCGGCAGATACGCAAGCTTGCGCGCGAGCGCGCGGCCCGGCCACGCATCGAGCGATTCGCGTTCGAAACGGATATCGCCGTGGGTGGGCAACTGCTGGCGCGCGAGCAGCTTGATCAGCGTCGATTTGCCCGAGCCGTTGTGACCAATCAGGCCAATCACGCGATGCGGCTCCAGCGTGAGCGAAAGCGGATGCAGCAGCGTTCGCCCGGGCACGGCGAAACTGACGCCGGAAAGCTCGAACATCGGAGACGGCACCGGCGGGTGCGCGGACAGCGGTCCCGCGGCATGCAGAGGCGCGGCGAGGACGGTGGATGAAGTCATGAACGTTTCCATGGAACATTCGCGGGGCGCGTCACTCGCGCTCGCGCCAAAGCAGGAACAGGAAATACGGGCCGCCCACGAAGGTGGCGAGCAGCCCGGCGGGCATCTGGTACGGAAACAGCAAATTGCGGCCGAGCCAGTCGGCGGCGATCAGCATGGCGGCGCCCAGCAACGCGGCGCCGCTCACCTGCATCACGGGCCGGCGCAAGCCAAGCAGCCGCGCAATATGCGGCGCCATCAGGCCAACAAACGATATCGGCCCGATGATCAGCGTGGCCGCAGCGGTCAGCATGGCGGCGAGCAGCAGCAGCGCAAAACGCGCGCGCCCCACGTTGATGCCCAGGCTGCGCGACAGCGGCTCGCCAAGCGGCAGGATGTCGAGCGCCCGCGTTCCGAGCAGCACTGCGGGCACGAGCAGCACGCAGGCGGCCAGCGCAGCCAGCGCATCGGGCATGACCACGCGATACGTCGAGCCGGCCATCCACGCCATCAGGATCGTCATGCGCGGATCGCCGCTCGCCATCAGGAGCGACGTCAACCCGCTGAAAACCGTGCCAATGGCGATACCGGTCAGCACCAGCCGCTCGGGCGAAAAACCGCTGCGCCGCGCCTGCATGAATAGCGCACCGAGCGCCAGCAGCGCGCCGAGCGACGCGGCGACGAACTGCATTGTGGGCGTGGGCGACCTGACCGCGAACAGCAGCACGATCAGACCCAGCGATGCGCCCGACGAGATACCGAGGATCTCGGGACTTGCCATCGGATTGGCGGTCAGCCGTTGAATCACGATGCCCGCCACGGCGAGCATTGCCCCCGCGGCCAGCGCGCCGATCACGCGCGGCGCACGGAGGGCGGCGAGGCGGCCGAGTGTATTGAACGTATCGAGGGTATCGGCGTGCCAGCCGCCAAGCCCGCGCGAGAGCAGCATTGCGCAAAAGAGCATCGCGATGAGGCCGGTTGCCATGACGGCGACGCGCCGCCCTGCCCGTTGCGTGCGATGCGCCGGCACCGGTACTTCGCTGCGCGCACTGTGCGGGCTGTCGTGCAGTTGCGGCAGCAGCGAGAGCAACAGCGGCGCGCCGAGCAGCGCCGTTGCGACGCCGGTCGGGACTTCGGGAAACCAGTGACCGAGAACCTGAACGGCCTGATCCGCGACCCAGAGCAGCAACGCGCCGACTATCGTGCCCCAGCTCAGGCGGGCGCCAAGCGTGCGCGCGCCGGCAAGCCGCGCGAGCGCCGGTCCGGCGAGACCAATGAAGCCGATCACGCCAAGCGCGCTCACCACCCACGCCGACAGCGCCGTGCCGATCATCAGCGCGGCGAGCCGCAGCCATCGTAACGATATCCCCAGCCCGCGCGCGGCCGAATCGCCTACCGCCAGCACGGAAAGCGGCCGCACCAGCAGTGCGGCGGCCGCAGCGGCGACAGCAAGCCTTGGCAGCAGATGCAGCACGACTGACCAGCTATTCTGGTTGAGCGCGCCCGACTGCCACACGAACACGCCGATCAACCCGTCCGAAAACACCAGCGACATGACCGAGCCGACCGCGCCCGCGCACAGCGTCACGACCAGTCCGGCCAGGATCAGCACGAGCGGCGACAGCGTGTGCGCCCAGGCGATCGCGAACACCACGGCGAACGCTGCCGCCGCGCCGCCCATGGCTACCGCGTCGCGGCCGCCCAGCAGCATCGACGGGAACCAGATTGTGGCGACCGTCACCGCGACGCTCGCGCCCGCAGCGACGCCGAGCGTGGTCGGTTCGGCGAGAGGATTGCGCAGCACGTGCTGGAACAATGCGCCCGCCAGCGCGAGCGCGCCGCCAGCCAGCAGCGACACCGCCAGCCGCGGCAGGAACGAATAGAGAATGACCACGCGATGCATGTCGTTGGCATCGGCTGA
This sequence comes from Caballeronia sp. DA-9, assembly GCF_051615025.1. Lineage (NCBI taxonomy): Bacteria > Pseudomonadati > Pseudomonadota > Betaproteobacteria > Burkholderiales > Burkholderiaceae > Caballeronia > Caballeronia sp. DA-9. The sequence goes on from NZ_CP195132.1 coordinate 606,602, forward strand.
GGGCAGCAACCCGCTCCACCCCGCGGCGGGCATTGCGCCATGGAGGTTGGCGAAGCTCAGCAGCAGCGCCACGATCACGAGCGTCACCGCGAGCGGCCACGGGGAACGCGCGCGCCGGCCGGGCAGCATGGAGGCGACCGCGCTAGACATGCCGGTATTCCGGCCGCAGCGCGAGCGCGTGCAGCCCTTGCAGAAAGGTATTTGCCGCCGGATACGAGCTATAGAGATCGACCAGCGGAATGCGGAACACGCGTCCTTTTCGGACCATCGGCAGGCGGTTCCAGAACGGGCTCGCCGATAATTCCGCGAGAGCCGCCGTGGTGCCCGCGCCGAAGTCGACCACGATCACGTCCGCATCGGGCACCTCGGCGAGCGCCTCCACGCCCGTGACCGCGAAGCCATAGGCATTGGTCGCGCGCGTCCATGCGTTGGGCAGGCCGAGTTCGCTCATCACGTCGTACATGATGCTGTTGCGCCCGTACACGACCATCGAGCGGCCGCCGCCGTTGAGCGTCACCAGATACGAGGGCCGCGATCGCGCCGCGCCGCTTTGGCGCAGCGCGTCGCCGGTTTGCGCCAGCAGTGTTTCGGTGCGAGCCATGTATTCATTCGCCTGCGCCTCGTGGCCGGTGAGTTGCGCCACGCGGCGAAAGCCATCGGCCGCACGCGAAAGCGCGCCTGTCGAGCCGCTGTAGATGTCGAGATGCAGCACGGGCGCAATGGTCGCAATGCGCTCGCGGGCGGCAGGCACGGTGGTCACGGTCACGCACTGGTTCACGCCGAGCGCGATCATCAATTCCAGATTCGGCTCGTTCGGGTCGCCACAGTCGGCAATGCCGGGCGGCATCGGCGGTTTTGCGCCCATGGCGGCGTAGAACGCCTTGTCGACGCCGGCAACGGGCCGCATGCCCATGGCAAGCAGCGTTGAAGTCGCCGCGCGATCGGGCGAAAGAATGCGCAATGGCGCAGCCGCCGTTGCGCCTGCGCCGGTGCCCGTAAGAAGGCGCGCGGCGGCGGGCAGCGGCAACGCCGCAGCCAGTACTGCCGCGCAAAGCGCACGGCGTTTCGGTCGATGAGGAATCATTCGATACGGCATGACGCAGTGGTTCTCGTGGTGTCCTGAAGCGCCGAGACAACGTGGCCGCGCCACGCCTCGCGTTGACGGGCGGTCGCGGACGGTGCGGGTCCGAACTGCGCGAGCGCCGCGCCGGTGGTGTCTCTAAAGGTTACGGTATCGCCCTCGCCCGCCCGCGCCGAGACAATGTCCGAGACCCGCAGATGCAGCGCGAAATCACGCGCTTGCACGCTAAGCCAGCCGTCGCCGATGTCGTGCACCCGCGTGAGCCGCGCCGCATGCGTCTGCGACGCGCCGTCATTGGCGACGCGGCTCGCGAGCGGCATGCCATCGGCGAGCGCCTGGTTCAGCAGCGTCAGCGGCGCAAGCCGCGCGGCGGTACCGCGAACATCGCAGGCGGCGCTTGCCGGGACCGGCGGCTGCGCGCGCACCTGCGTGGTTTCAGCAACGAAACGATGCGACTGATCAGCCGAACGATACTTCGCGACCAGCGCATCGTAGGCTCTGGCGCGGGCGTTATCGACGAGATGAATCTTCGCCACATTGCCGCCCGCGCCATCATAGAACTGCAATTGCCGATACGCCTCGTGCGCCTTGCCATAGTAGCGCGTCACCGCGAAGGCCTCGCGCCAGTTGGCGACATCGGGTTGCAGGCCGAGCCGCTGGGGATCGTTCGCCGACATGTGGCGCGGCTGGCCCGTTTTGTCGAAGTATGGCGTGGTGGCGCTGACGGTGCGTTCGCTGATGCCGCTCTCCGTGCGCACCATCACCTCGATCTTCCCGAGCTTTTGTATGTCGGCAAGCAGTGCGTCAATGTCGGACGGCGTGGAGCGCAGCCGCACCACGTCCGTTCCGGTCTCCGTTGCAACCAGCGCCGCTTCGGGCGCCTGCAGCCACTGCGCCGCGTCGCGCGATGGCAAGCGGCCGCGCAGCGCGGTCCAGCGCGCGGCCAAGTCGGTCTCTCGTGCGGTGGGGTCGTTGGCAGCAACGGCCGTCGCCGATTGCGAATCGAGCACCATCGGCGCGGCCTTGACCGGCTCGCCGAGCGACTGCGTGCTCCATTGCTGATCGGCGTAGCGCAGCGTGCCATCGGCGAAATACGGCGATGCCGGATCGTCCGATTGCGCGCCCGCCATCAGCGTGCTGGCGTCCACGCCGTCAGTCCCGCCGAAGGACACGACCTGCAGATACGTATTCGCGTTCGCGTGGGCGTCGATCAGCTTGCCGCCCTGCTCGATGCGCTGCTCCGAACACGCCGACGTGAAATATCCGTCCGAGTCGCAGCCGCCAAACAGGCCGATACGCACGCCATTGCGCACCGCGAACAGCGTGTCGGAACGTTCGGCATCGATGGCAAAACCGCCTTGCTCGACGCGCAGGACCGCCACGGCAAGCATCTTCGCGAGCGTCTGGCCGTCGGCCTTGAGGCCGGAAGGGGTATCGAGCGGACGCTGGGCGTCGAACGGCACGCGATTGCGCGAGTCGTCGGGTAAGGTGTCGATGCGCGTCCACCACGCGTCCCAGAGCGTTGCTCCGCGTGCGTCGGGCTGCGCTGTATCGTTCCAGTCGCGCAGCACGCGGCAGGCCGGCGCAATGTCGATACTGCGCGCCGCGAATGGCTCGCCTCCCGCCGGATCGCGGTCGATGCCGATCTCGCGCTTGCCCGCCGAGTCGGCCGCGACCGCGTTGCAGGCTGCGTCGAGCGCGTCGCGTTTGTAGAGCGTCGCCGCCATGGACCGGCTGTCGAGCGCCATCGAGCGAAGTGTCGCGGGCGTGGCGCCGCGTCCCGGATAACCGTCCGTGCCGGCCATGCGCTGTTGCGCCATGCGCAAGCCGAGCCGCGCGCGCAAACCCGGCGCGCTGCGTTCGATACCCGTCACCGCCGCGTAGCCGGTAAGCGGCTGCGCCGGATTCGCCAGCCAGTGCGTGTTGTTCATGTTCGCCACGAAGTCGCGGCGCAGCAGTTGCGGCAGCTTCGCGGCGGGCATCGCGCCGGGCTGGACGGAATCGGCGTCGGTGCGCCAGTCGCAGGCGGCGCGCGAGCCATCGAGGAACGGCACGCCGGGTGCGCCGGCCGCGAACGCTCGGCCGAGAGGCGTCGCGCAGGCTGCGGCGAGCGCATCCGGCACGTTGGGCACCGCGCCAATATCCGCGTACCAGACACGCGGATCGTCGCGGCCAATCGCAATGGTATTGACCCACGGCACGGCTGCTTCGCGTGTCTGGATCGCACGGAATTCATCGAGCGAACGCGCGCGGCCCCAGTCCAGGAAATTCGCGAACACGCGATAGTTCTCCGTGTTGATATCGCGGATTGCGAACGCCTGTGTGCCCTGCCAGCGCATGGCCGGCGAATAGCCCGAAAGATTGACTACGGGACCCAGCTCCGTTCTGTACAGCGTGCGGTTCATCTCGCGCAGCGTGCCGTCGGGCTGCCGCGCCTGCACGGTCAGCGGCACGGGCGTCATAGGCACGCGGCGGCCGTCGCGCAGATAGGTCGTAGGCGAATCCTGCGCCAGTTGTAGCTGGAAGATGCCGAACCGGCGCGCGGCGGACACCGTGTGCGTCCACGCGACATCGCGATTGAAACCGATCATCACGACCGGTACGCCAAGCATGGCGACGCCGCTCACGTCGAGCTTGCCCGGTATCGATAAACGCATTTGGTAGAACTTGTCCGGTCCTTCGAGAAACCAGTGCGGATTGCCAAGTAATGTTGCGTGGCCGTCGCTGCTGCCATCGGCGCCGAACGCGAGTGCATTGCTGCCTATGCCGTGGCCGCCGCCCACGGTGAGCGGCGTATCGGCGACGGCGCGGGTGAACTCGGCCAGCGTGTCAGTCGAACCCGTGCCCGAATGCGTCTGCGATGCCGTGCCCAGCGCAGGCGGCCGCGCATTCGCGATACGCCCCGCGAAGCGCGCGTCGCCTCCCGCGAGATTGGCTGCGAACAAGCGTTTGTAGACGTCGTCGGCGGTGATCTCGCCGACCCAGCCCGCATCGCGGCACGCCTGGTTGCTGTGCGGCGCCGCGCCCGTGCGCCAGTCATGCACATAGCGGTTGTATCCGGCCGCGAAGCCGTCCACCAGCGCGCGGATTTCGGGCGGCTGCGCGTCGCGGTATGCCTTCACGCGCGCGGCGTCATCGGCCAGTTTGAAGAAGAAATCGGAGTCGAGGTTATTCAAGGACCCAAGCGTCGATGCCGTCGGTTGTGTGCCTTCCGGGCCGAACCAGCGCGAGCGCTCGCCGCGATAAGTCACGAACGCTGCGGCCAGCGTGCAGAGATTGTCGCCGGCCTGCGCGTAGGCCGTACCCCAGCCGAGACTGCCCCAGTCGTTCGCAATCACCTGCGGCACGCCGTCAGGCGCGCGGCGCATCTCGGCGTGATAATGCGGCGCGGTCGGCACTTGGGCACGCGCGGCGTTATCGGCATGTGTGGCGCACCCCGCGAGCGCCGCCGCGCCCGCCAGCACCATCCATCGTTTCGTTACAGCTTGCACGGCTTTGCGGATGTCCAAACTCGTTTCCTTCATCTAGTGGGCGAAATGTGCAACTGCGCTGGATGCCGCCGGTTCGCGCCGCCCGGCGTCGAGCACCTTCGCAAGACTTCGTTCGATCACCGCCAGACCCTGTTCGAGCGCTTCGGCGTCGATGGTCAGCGCAGGCAGGAATTTGAGCACCTCGCCCCGCGCACCCGACGTCTCGATGATCACGCCTTCAGTGAACGCGCACTGCGAAACCCGCGCGGCAAGCGACGTGTCGCGCGCGGCGAGCCCGACGATCATGCCGCGTCCCCGCACGCTCAAGCCCGCGTCGGGATAAGCGGCCGCGATGCGCGTGAGCGTCTGGCGCAGCGTCGCCGAGCGCGCCGCGATCTCGCGCGAGAAGCGGTCGTCCTGCCAGTAATGTTCGGCGGCGGCCGCGGCCGTCACGAACGCGAGGTTGTTGCCACGGAACGTGCCGCTGTGCGCGCCGGGTTGCCAGATGTCGGCATCGGGACGCATCAGGACCAGCGACATGGGCAGACCGAAGCCCGACAGCGACTTCGACAAGGTCACGATGTCCGGCCGGATACCGCTCGCCTCGAAGCTGAAAAACTCGCTCGTGCGCCCGCAGCCCGTCTGGATGTCGTCGACGATCAGCAGCATGTCCTGGGCGCGGCAAAGCGCTTCGAGCCGGCGCAGCCAGTGCGCGCTCGCCTCGTTGACACCGCCCTCGCCCTGCACCGTTTCCACCACCACGGCGGCTGGACGGTCTAAACCGCTGCTCGGATCGTTCAGGCAGGTTTCCAGATAGTCGAGCGTATCGATGCCCGCCCCGAGGTATCCGTCATAAGGCATGAACGTGACATGGGCGAGCGGCGTGCCGGCGGCGCTGCGGAATTTCTGGTTCGCGGTCGCGGCGAGCGCCCCGGCCGACACGCCGTGAAAGCTATGCGTGAAGGCGACGATGTTGGGCCTGCGCTTGACCTGACGCGCGATCTTGAACGCCGCCTCGATCGCATTGGTGCCCGTGGGTCCGGTGAACTGCAGCGTGTAGCGCAAGCCGCGCGGCGCCAGCACCACTTGCTCGAACACTTCCAGAAAGCGTTTTTTCGCGCTGGTGGCGAGATCGAGCGCGTGGGCAATGCCGTCCGATTCCAGATAGGCAAGCAAAGGCTTCTTGAAGACCGGATTGTTGTGGCCGTAGTTGAGCGTGCCCGCGCCGCTGAAAAAGTCCAGGTAGCGCTTGCCGTTCTCGTCGACCATGTGGGAACCCTGCGCTCGCGCGAACACCACAGGGAAGTCGCGAACGTAGCTGCGCACTTGTGATTCGAGCCGGTTGAAAATGTCGATATCCATGATTGTTTCCTGGTTGACGAGGGTTGCCGGAGGCAAGGTCTACGCTACGTGGGACAGCATCGCGATCTGTTCGCGGATGCTGTCGAGGAACACTGGGTGGCGAACGATCGCGATATGATCGGCGTCGATTGCGCTGACGCTGAGTTCATCCGCATGAAGGCGCCAGCTGGCGGCCGTTTGTTCCGGCGACGGGTTGGCGGTGGCGAGCCAGAGATGCATGTGGGCGCGCGTCCTGCCCGCTGTGCTGGCCGGGGCGCGCGACTTGATGGCATCGAAATGCTTGCCGAGCGACACCGCCGCCGCGACCAGCCGCCGCCCGGCTTCGCCCTGCGGCACCACGGCGCGCCAGCGGGTTTCGTCGGCGGCCATCTCGGCGAGCAGCGCTTCGATTTCCGCATCGGTGGCAGCGATGTCGGGCAACGCGCCGGTTTCGTCCGAGGGCGAATCGGGCGCGGCGCTGTCGACCAGACCCAGAAAATCGACGGTCTCGCCCTGCGCTTCAAGCGCCGCCGCGACCTCGCGCGCGATCCAGCCGCCACTCGACCAGCCGACGAGACGATACGGCCCGTGCGCCTGCACCAGGCGAATCCGCGCGGCGTAATCGCGCGCGAAATCGCCCATGGTCGCGGGTTGCCAGGCGTCGTCGCCATGACGCGGCGATTGCACGCCGTACACCAAAGCCACGCCTTCCAGCGCGCGCGCGAGCGGCCGGTATTCGCCCACCAGTCCGTAGCCGGGATGGATGGCGAACAGTCGGCGCGGCGCATCGAGCGCCCCCAGCGGCAGAATGTTCGATGGCATGTCCGATCCGAGTGCGAGGCGTTCGGCGAGCGCCGCGACCGTGGGGTAAGCGAACAGGCTTTCTATCGAAAAGCCGCTCAGGCCGTGACGCGTGATCCGCGCTGCGACCTTGAGCGCGTCGAGCGAATCGCCGCCGAGTTCGAAGAAGTTATCGGCGACACCGACATCGTCGCGGCCGAGCACTTCGCGCCAGATCGCGAGCAGGTGCGCCTGGGTTGCATCGGCCGGTTCCGACGCTTCGGCAGCGCGGGTTGCGAAAGCCGGCGCGGGCAGCGCGGCGCGGTTGAGCTTGCCGTTGGGCATCAGCGGCATGACGTCGAGCGCGACGAACGCCGATGGCACCATGAATGCGGGCAGTCGTCCGGTGAGGCCTTCGCGCAGGGCCTGGACGCTCGCTTCCCCGACCGTGTAGCCGACCAGATGACGCTCTTCACCCTCGCCGCGCACTTCGACCACGGCCTCGCGCACGCCCTGCACTTGCCGCAGCGCCGCCTCGATTTCACCGAGTTCGATGCGCAATCCGCGCAGCTTGACCTGTTGGTCCATGCGCCCGAGAAAGTCGATCGCACCATCCGCGCGCCGCCGGCACAAATCGCCCGTTCGATAAAGCCGCGCGCCGTCACTTCGATGCGGATCCGGAATGAACTTTTCGGCGCTCAGCGCGGGCCGGTCGAGATAGCCGCGCGCAAGCGTGTCGCCGCCGATGCATAGTTCGCCCAGCGCGCCGGCCGGCAATTCGTTGCCTTCGTCGTCGCACACATACGCCGTGCGCGACGGATACGGCCGCCCGATTGAAACGATGGCCTGCTCCGTGTCCCCGGCGCGAGTCTTTTGCGCCATGCAGGCCACGGTCGTCTCGGTCGGACCATAAAGATTGTCGAGGCGGATGTGCGCGAGCGGCCCCGCTCGCCATTGCCGCAGCGCGTCGCCGGGCAAACCTTCGCCGCCGACCGTGATCTGGCGCAACGCGGCGAGTGATGCCGGCGGTGGCGGCTCACGCAGCCATTGTTGCCAATAGGCGGTCGGAATGCGCGAGAACGTCACGCGTTCCTCGGCCAGTTGACGGCTGGTGGTGGCGAGATCCCACGGCCGCGGTCCGCGCATCTCGACGCTTCCGCCCTGGATCAACGCGGGCAGCATCTCGTGCAGCGCGACGTCGAAATTGATCGTCGACGACTGCAGTTGTCGATCATCGGCGGAAATCCCGTATGTGCCAATGAAGTCATTGAGATGAAGGCTCAGTGCGCCATGGCTGATCGCCACGCCCTTGGGACGGCCGGTCGAGCCCGATGTGTAGATCACGTAGGCAAGCTGATCGGGGTGGACAGCGGCATCGACTGGCCTGGCGGGAAGATGGTCGAGCGCCGCCACGTCGAACGTGCGGCATTCCGCGAAGAGGTCGGCCAGTTCGCACAGGGTGTGCGCGTCGGTCAGCACGCGCGTGACGCTGGCGTCGTCGATCATGTAGGCCAGACGATCCGCCGGATATTCGGGGTCGAGCGGCACGAAGGCTGCGCCCGCCTTGAGCGTGCCCAGCAGCGCGGGCACGATGGCCACCGAACGGCGCAGGCAGATGCCGACGCGCTCGTCCGGCTTCACGCCATCGGCCGTCAACGCGAGCGCGATGCGGTTGGCCCACGCGTCGAGCGTGCCGTAGTCGATGCGCTCACCTTCGCAATGCAGCGCTGGCGCTGCGGGCTGGGCGGCGGCGCGTGCGGAAATGCGCCGTGCGACTGGCTCGAAGCGATATGTCGCGCGCTGCGGCTCCGGGTTGCAGCCTTCCGGTGCGATATTGCGTAGCGCGGTATCGGAGGAGTTGGCTGGGTCGGCAATTACGTAAAGCATCGCGACATAGTGATCGAGCATGCGCGCGACGACGGCTTCGTCGAAGATGTCGCATGCGTAGGTCATCACGAGGTCGGGCGTGGGGCCATCGACTACGTTCAGGACGAGATCGAAGCGCGCCGTATCGCCCTCGGCGAGCAATGGCGACACTTGCAGGCCGGGCATCGGGGCGGTGTCCGCCGGGGCCGACGTGTAGTTGAACATCACCTGGAAGAGCGGCGTTTGTCCGAGGCTGCGCGCGGGCTGCAACGCGTCGACAAGACGCGCGAACGGCAGTTCCTGATGCGACTGTGCCTCGATCAGGCGCTCGCGCACTTGCGTGACCAGGTCGCTGAAACGCGTCACGCCAACAAGTTCCGTGCGGATGACCAAGGTGTTCACGAAGAAGCCGACGAGCGCCTCCGTTTCCACGCGCGTGCGGCCAGCGGTTGGAACGCCTACGCGCAAGTCCTTCTGGCCGCTGTAGCGCGACAGCAGCAGATTGAATGCAGCGAACAGCGTCATGAACGGCGTTGCGCCATGTGTCTGCGAAACGCGGCGCAGTGCATCGGCGAGCGGCGCAGGCAACGCACGTGTGACGCGAGCGCCCTTGTCGCCGCGCAGCCCCGCGCGTTTGCGCGAGGCGGGAAGCTCAAGCGTGGGATGGTCATTGCCAAGACGCGAGCGCCAGTAATCGATCTCGCAAGCCTCACGCGCTGTATCGAAACTGTCACGCTGCCATGTGGCGAAGTCACCATAAGTGATCGCGAGCGGCGTGTCGTCGAGCGGCACGTTCGCGAGCGCCGCGCCATAGGCGCGCGTCACGGTATCGGCGATCACGCCGATCGACCACTCGTCGGCCACGATGTGGTGAGTCGCGAAGTGCAGCACATGCTCGCGCTCGCCTGTGCGTAGCAGCGTGACCCGCAAGAGCGGTCCTTCGGCGAGATCGAATGGCTTACGCGAAGATTCGCGCAAGCGCTGCGCGAGGCTATCCGGCGCTGCGCGAAGATCGCGCGACTGCCAGCCGTAGCTGTTATCCCCCGTTACCTGCCACGGTGCGCCATCGATTTCGATGAAGCGAGCGCGCAGCGCCTCCTGCCGCGCGACGAGATGGTCGAGCGCGGTTCGAAGCGCCGCGACATTCAGTTCGCCGTCCAGTTTGAAGGCGCCGATCATGTTGTACGCGGCGCTGGCCGGATCGAGCTTCCACAGGAACCAGAGGCGTTCTTGAGCGAGCGTCAGCGGCGCTCGGGACGTGTCGTGGCGGCGCGGGATTGGAGCGTCAACGCCGATGCATGCGGGAAATGAAGCCGCCATGGCGTCGAGCGTGGGCGCAGCGAAGAAGTCTTGCAAGGGCACGCTTACGCCATGACGCTGCGATAACCGCGATACAACCTGCATCACCAGCAGCGAGTGACCGCCGAGTTCGAAGAAGTTGTCGTGACGGCTGACGCGTTCAACGCCAAGCACTTCCTTCCAGACATCGGCGAGAAGGGTTTCCGCACCTTCTTGCGGCGCTTCATATTCACGTGCGATGGCGTCCACCGTGGGCAACGCCTTGCGATCAATCTTGCCATTCGGCGTGAGCGGCATCGTGTCCAAACGAACGAGCATGCCCGGCACCATGTAGTCCGGCAGCGTTTTCGTCAGCGCGACGCGCAGCGTTTCATCGGATGCGGTGCCCGTGTAATAGCCGATCAATCTCGTGCCTTCGTGCGCGATGACAACCGCTTCGTGAACGCCATCTTGTGCAAGCAGTTGCGTTTCGATCTCGCCCAACTCGATACGAAAGCCGCGAATCTTCACCTGATGATCGGCACGGCCCAGATAGTGCAACTCGCCTGCGTTGTCTAACCGCGCGATATCGCCTGTGCGATACATCCGTGAACCCGGCTCGCCGTACGGATTGGGCACGAACCGCTCCGCGCTCAGATCCGCCCGATGCAGATACCCTCGCGCAAGCCCTTCGCCTGCAAGGTACAACTCGCCCGCGACGCCTTGCGGCACGAGTGACAAGTTGTTGTCGAGTAGCAGCGCCTGGGTTGATGCGATTGATTTGCCGAGTGTTGGTTTGCCTTGGACCCGGCCGAGTAACGACCAGATCGTGGTTTCCGTCGGGCCGTACAGATTCCATAATTCGAGTCCGCGTGCGCGCAATGCGTCCGCGAGATCATGCGGCAACGCTTCGCCGCCGCATAGCGCCTTGAGAACCGGCCACGGACGTTCGCTTGCAATCAGCATGCGCCATGTCGCAGGCGTTGATTGCAGCACCGTCGCGCGTTCTTGCGTCAGGAGATCGGCCAGCGCCACGCCATCGCGTGCGGTCGCGCGTGACGCGATGATGAGCGTGGCGCCGGTAATCAACGGCAGATAAATTTCCAGTGCTGCAATGTCGAACGACAGCGATGTCACCGCCACCCAGCGGTCGTTTTCTGTCAGGCCCGGTTTGTCTTTCAGGCTCAAGAGGAAGTTTGACAGCGCGGCGTGGCGCACCATCACGCCCTTGGGCTTGCCCGTTGAACCCGAGGTGTAGATCACATAGGCGAGGTTTTCGCCTGCAACGTCGATGTTCGCCGGATTGGTGGTGGCTTCATTCGCAACATCGATGGTATCGATGTCGATGACGCTCACGCTATCGGAAATTGGCAATGTGCTGGCAAGTGACGAGTGCGTGATTACCCGCGTCGCGCCGCTGTGCGCGAGCATGTAGTGCACGCGCTCAGCCGGATAGTCGGGATCGATGGGCACGTATGCCCCGCCCGCTTTCAGAATTGCCAATAAGCCGACGACCATATGCGTCGAACGTTCGAGTGCGATGGCAACCGGCATGTCCGGGCAAACGCCCATCGCGATCAGACGGTGCGCCAGTTGATTTGCTCGCGTGTTCAACTCGGCATACGTCATCGATTCGCCGTTGAATCGCAGCGCTTGCGTATGAGGCGTGCGCGCGGCTTGCGCTTCGATCATCCGATGCACAGGCGGAGCGTGATCGAAGTTCGTGCCGTTGCGTCCTGCCGCCAGCAACGCGTTGCGTGCTTGAGCATCGAGCAGATCGATATCGCCGATCACCTGTGCATCGGACGCGGCGAAGGCTTCGAGTATCGCTTCATAATGCTTCGATAACCGCCCGATCGTGGCTTCATCGAACAGATCGCTCGCGTAGCCGAAACTTGCATCGACGGCGCCATTTTCCGCTTCGTTGATATTGAGCGTCAGTTCGAACTGCGCACTCTGCTGGCCCGTCGCGAAACCCGACACATCAAGACCTGGCAAACCCTCAAGCACGCGATAATCCTCGCGCTGATAATTGAACATCACCTGGAACAACGGCGTGTGGCTCAGGCTGCGTTCGGGCTGAAGCGCATCGACGAGCACATCGAACGGCACGTCCTGATGCTGTCGAGCGAGCGCGACATGCCCGCGCACTTGTGCGATCAGAGCCTCAACCGCCGTGTCATGAGCCACGTGCGCGTGCATCACCTGTGTGTTGACGAACATGCCGATCAACCCGGACGTTTCCGCCCGGTCGCGATTCGCCACGGGCACGCCCACGCGAATTCCGGGCTGCCCTGTATGCCGGTAAAGCAACGCCTGGAACGCAGCGAGAAACACAACGAATGGCGTTGCATCGTGACGCCGTGCGAGCATGCGAAGCGCCGGCATCGCGGATGCAGGCAAAACAAAACGATGACGCGCCGCGCGATATTCGCCGAGCGCGCGGCGCGGCCGATCCACAGGCAACGCCAGCACCGGCGTGTCGGGGCCGAGCGCGGTTCGCCAATATTCAAGCTGCCGAGCGTGCTCGCCGCTCTCTAAACGCTGCCGCTGCCAGACGGCGTAATCCGCGTATTGCACTGGAAGCGGCGGCAATGCCGCACTTTCGCCCGCAAGCGCCGCGCGATATCCAGCGACGAATTCATCGAGCAGTACATCAATGGACCAGCCATCGGCAACGATGTGATGCAACACCACGACCAGCGCGTGCGAGTGCGCGGTGTCATCGAGCGCGATCAGACCGACACGCAGCAGCGGCCCGCGGGTCAGTTCGAACGGCGCGGCGACGAACGCCTGCGCCCAGACATGAGCCTGCTCCGCAGCCGCGAATGTCTCGCGGTATTCATACGGCAAGCTGGAATGAATACGTTGATGAGCGACGCCTTCACTGTCCGTATCGAATGTGGTGCGCAGCGTCTCGTGACGCTCGACGATCGCATCGAATGAAGCACGCAACGCGGCGCGCGCGAGCGCGCCGTCGAGCCGCAATGCGCCGGTTACGTGGTACGCGGCGCTCGCCGGTTGAAGATTCCAGAGGAACCACAGCCGCTGTTGCGCCGGCGACAAAGGCAATGCATCGCGGTTCTCGATGCGCTGAATCCTATCTTCGGTTGCGTTTTCATGCGCTATCGCGGTGGTCAACAATGCGAGCGTTTGATGCTCGAAAACCTGTCGTGGCTGCACGCGCATATCGCGACGGGCGGCATTCGCCACCAGCTTCAAGACGAGGATTGAATCACCGCCGAGTTCGAAGAAGTTGTCGTGACGGCTGACGCGTTCAACGCCCAGCACTTCTTTCCAGATATCAGCGAGAAGGGTTTCCCCACCTTCTTGTGGCGCTTCATATTCCCGTGTGATGGCGTCTACCGTGGGCAACGCCTTGCGATCGATCTTGCCATTCGGCGTGAGCGGCATGACGTCCAGACGAACGAGCAGACCCGGCACCATGTAGTCGGGCAGCGTTTTCGTCAGCGCGACGCGCAGCGTTTCACTGGATGCATCACCCGTGTAATAGCCGATCAATCTCGTGCCTTCGTGCGCGATGACAACCGCTTCGTGAACGCCATCTTGTGCAAGCAGTTGCGTTTCGATCTCGCCCAACTCGATACGAAAGCCGCGAATCTTCACCTGATGATCGGCACGGCCCAGATAGTGCAACTCGCCTGCGTTGTCTAACCGCGCGATATCGCCTGTGCGATACATCCGTGAACCCGGCTCGCCGTACGGATTGGGCACGAACCGCTCCGCGCTCAGATCCGCCCGATGCAGATACCCTCGCGCAAGCCCTTCGCCTGCAAGGTACAACTCGCCCGCGACGCCTTGCGGCACGAGTGACAAGTTGTTGTCGAGTAGCAGCGCCTGGGTTGATGCGATTGATTTGCCGAGTGTTGGTTTGCCTTGGACCCGGCCGAGTAACGACCAGATCGTGGTTTCCGTCGGGCCGTACAGATTCCATAATTCGAGTCCGCGTGCGCGCAATGCGTCCGCGAGATCATGCGGCAACGCTTCGCCGCCGCATAGCGCCTTGAGAACCGGCCACGGACGTTCGCTTGCAATCAGCATGCGCCATGTCGCAGGCGTTGATTGCAGCACCGTCGCGCGTTCTTGCGTCAGGAGATCGGCCAGCGCCACGCCATCGCGTGCGGTCGCGCGTGACGCGATGATGAGCGTGGCGCCGGTAATCAACGGCAGATAAATTTCCAGCGCTGCAATGTCGAACGACAGCGATGTCACCGCCACCCAGCGGTCGTTTTCTGTCAGGCCCGGTTTGTCTTTCAGGCTCAAGAGGAAGTTTGATAGCGCGGCGTGGCGCACCATCACGCCTTTGGGCTTGCCCGTCGAACCCGAGGTGTAGATCACATAGGCGAGGTTCTCGCCTGCAACGTCGATGTTCGCCGGATCGGTGGCCGCTTCGATTGCAACATCGATGGTATCGATTTCGATGACGCTTACGCTCTTGGAAATCGGCAATGTGCCGGCAAGCGATGAGTGCGTGATCACCCACGTCGCGCCGCTGTGCGCGAGCATGTAGTGCACGCGCTCAGCCGGATAACCAGGATCGATGGGCACGTATGCCCCGCCCGCTTTGAGAATTGCCAATAAGCCGACGACCATATGTGCCGAACGTTCGAGCGCGATGGCAACCGGCATGTCCGGGCACACGCCCATCGCGATCAGACTGTGCGCCAGTTGATTTGCTCGCGTGTTCAACTCGGCATACGTCATCGATTCGCCATCGAATCGCAGCGCTTGCGCATGAGGCGTGCGCGCTGCTTGCGCTTCGATCATCCGATGCACAGGCTGAGTGTGATGGAAGCTCGTGCCGTTGCGTCCTGCCGCCAGCAACGCGTTGCGCGCTTGAGCATCGAGCAGATCGATATCGCCAATCGCCTGTGTATCGGACGCGGCAAACGCTTCGAGTACCGCCACATATTGCTTCGATAACCGCCCGATCGTGGCTTCATCGAACAGATCGCGGGCATAGTCAAAGCTGCCTGAAATCAAGCCGTCCGGCGATTCACTGACGTTCAGCGTCAGTTCGAACTGCGCCGCGCGTTCTCGCGCTTCATAGTCCGTTGCCTCGATACCAGGCAACCCCTCCAGCACCCTGAAGTCCTCGCGTTGATGATTGAACATCACCTGGAACAACGGCGTGTGGCTCAGGCTGCGTTCGGGCTGAAGCGCATCGACGAGCACGTCGAACGGCAAGTCGCGATGCGCGCGCGCGCCGGCCGCCCTGTCCTTCACCTGCCCGACAAGTTCGCCCACCGTCGTACGCGCGCCAACCTGAGCACGCATCACCTGCATGTTGACGAACAAACCGATCAGCCTCGACGTTTCCGCCCGGTCGCGATTCGCGACGGGCACGCCCACGCGGATATCGGCCTGTCCTGTATGCCGGTGCAGCAATGCCTGGAACGCGGCGAGCAACACCACGAACGGCGTAGCGCCGTGCGATTGCGCGATGCCCCGAAGCCGTGCGGAGAGCGCGGTATCGAGCGAAAACGATTGCGTCGCCGCCCGATACTCGCCGAGCGCGCGGCGCGGACGATCGACGGGCAATGCCAGCGTCGGCGCGTCGTTGTCCAGTTCCGCGCGCCACCATGCCAATTGCCGTTCGCGTTCGCCATCGTCCAGTTGCCGGCGCTGCCATGCCGCGTAATCGCCGTACTGGATTGCGGGCGCCTCGATCGCGGGTGTGTCGTCGGCCAACGCCGCGCGGTATCCGGCAACCAGTTCGTCCAGCATTACGCCGACGGACCAACCATCGGCCACAATGTGATGCATTGCGACAAGCAGCGCGTTCGACGTTCCGCTGCCGTCCTCCAGATGCAGCACGCCCACGCGAAGCAATGGCCCGCGCATGAGATCGAACGGCTCCGCCGCGAATTCCTGCGCCCACGCAGGCCCTTGCGCAGCGGTTAGCGACTGCTCGCGAAAGTCATAATCGGGTGTTGCGTGCACGGCTTGCCACAGCGTGCCGTCATCGCCGGCGCGAAAGGTCGTGCGCAAGATCTCATGCCGCTTGACGATGCCATCGAACGCAAGACGCAACGCAGCGACGTCGAGCACGCCGCGCAGATGCATGCTTCCCGCCACGTGATACGCATCGCTGCGCGGTGCGAGATTCCAGAGGAACCACAAGCGCTGTTGCGCATGCGATGCCGGCATCGTGCCGCGGTCGGCAAGCGGTGCAATCTCATGGCCGGATTCGCCTTCGATACTTTCGTGGCCTGCGGCTGCCTGCGCGGCGAGTACAGGTGCCTCGAATATCTGGCGTGGCGTAAGCGTAATGCCCGCTCGCGCCGCACGGGCCACGAGCTTCAGCGTAAGAATCGAATCGCCGCCGAGCGCGAAGAAATCATCGTGGCGGCTAATACGTTCGACGCCGAGCACCTCGCGCCATACATCGGCCAGCGTGGTCTCCATGCCATCCGTAGGCGCTTCGAAAATGCTTGCAACCTGTTCGGCATCGGGCAATGCGCGCCGGTCGATCTTGCCATTGACCGTAAGCGCGAAAGCGTCGAGCACGACGATTGCCGCCGGCACCATGTAATCGGGCAGCCGCGCCGTGAGCGACTTGCGCAACGTATCGGCTGCGAGCGTCATGCCGGCATGCGCGGTCACATAGGCCATGAGGCGCGCGCCTTGTCCGCCGTCGCGCGCGATCACGAGCGACTCACGCACCCCATCGCAAGCCAGCAACGCCGACTCGATCTCGCCAAGTTCGATACGAAAGCCGCGAACCTTGACCTGATGATCGATGCGCCCGAGATATTCGAGTTCGCCGTTATCGCGCCATCGCGCAAGATCGCCCGTTCTATAAAGCCGTCCGCCGTGCGCCGCGAACGGATCGGGAATGAAACGCTGCGCCGTCAGGCTCGCGCGATCGAGATAACCGCGCGCAAGCCCCGCGCCCGAGACGTGCAATTCTCCGGTCGCACCGATTGGCGAGCGCGCGCCGGTTTCATCGAGTACATACAGCCCGAGATCGTCGATGGAGCGTCCAAGCGGACTGTGTTCGGTATCGATATCGGCCGAGGTAATCACGCGATACGTCACGTGAACGGTCGTCTCGGTGATGCCGTACATGTTCACGAGCACCGGTCCGCGCTCGCCCATGCCGGCGAACCACGGCGCGAGCGTTCGCGGCTCGAGCGCCTCGCCGCCAAAAATCACGATGCGCAACGCAAGAGGATTTTCGTACACGCCTTCAGCCGACATCAACTGGCGAAACGCCGAGGGTGTCTGGTTGAGCACCGTCACGCGCTCGCGGCGCAGCACGTCGAGGAACGCGCGAGGGGTACGGCTGATATCGAACGGGACGATCACGAGACGGCCGCCATGACATAGCGCGCCGAAGATTTCCCAGACGGAGAAATCGAATGCGTAGGAATGGAACAGCGTCCAGACATCGTCGGGACGGAAACTGAACCACGCATCGGTGCGTGCGAACAGACGCGCGACGTTGCGGTGCGTGAGCTGCGCGCCCTTGGGCAAACCCGTGGAGCCCGAGGTGTAGATCACATAAGCAAGCTGGTCGCCGTGTACGTGAACGGCCGGTGCGTGCTCCGGCTCGCTGGCCAGATCGATTTCATCGAGCAGATGCGTCCTGACGCCCGCCACTTCCGGCATTGTATGAACCAGCGCGCGGCGCGTGAGCAGCAAGGCAATGCCGCTGTCGGACATGATATGGCGCTGCCGCTCGGCGGGATAGGCTGGGTCGATGGGCACGTACGCGCCGCCCGCCTTGAGGATCGCGAAGATCGCAACGACCATCTCGAACGAACGGTCGAGCGCGATTCCGACCTTGACCTCCGCGCTTACGCCCTCCGCGATCAGCCGATGCGCAAGCCGGTTCGCGCGCGCGTCGAGCGTTGCGTAGTCGAGCGTTTCGCCATCGAGCGTGAGCGCCGGAGCGTGCGGTGTGCGCGCTGCCCAGGCCGACATGGCGACGTGCAGCGGCACGGTTTCATGTGCAGTGGTAACGCGCGGGCTTTGCCACGCGTTCAGCGCGGCGGCGTCGCGCGGCGACGGCACGTCGAGCGCAGCCAGCGGCACGGACGGCGATTCGAGCATGGCCGCAAGCCACGCCGCGAAATGACTTGCGAGCCGTGCGGCGAGCGCATCGTCGATACGATCGCGATCGAATTCAAGCGATATCGTGACCGCGCCATCGTCGAGCTGCGCATTGAACAACAGGTCGCACTGCGGCGTGGCGTTGTCGAGCGTAATGAGTTCAACCTGGACATCGCCCATGCTCAGCGCTCTCGCTCGTGTGACATCGGCGACGTTGAAAAGGGTCTGGAACGGTGCGACATGCACGCCGCTCCGTTGCGATGCACTGAGCGCCATTTCATACGGCACGTTGCCGTGATCGAGCGCGGCGATGGCCTGCGCACGAACCGCACGCACGCGTTCGTCGAAACTTTCATGCGACGCCGTCCGCACCCGAAAAAGCTGGGTGTTGACGAAGAAGCCGATCAGGTTGGCGGCGTTCGCGTGACGGCGTCCATCGACGGGAACGCCAATCAGGAAATCGCCATCGCGATGACGACGGGTTAGCACATGCTGCCACGCCGCGAGCAACGCAACAAACGGCGTGCAACCGGCAGTGCGGCAGTAGTTGCCCAGACGCGCGGCGAGCGCGGAATCGAGCGGCAGATCGTGCACGCCAAGGCGGGGAGCGTCGCCCCGAGGCGTGGCCGGCGACAGTTGCAGCGGCACGAATTCATCGGCGAGATAGTCGCGCCAGTAAGCAAGGCCCGCGTCCCAGCGCCCGGCAATACTGGCTTCGTGCTCGCGCTGCGCGAGGTCCGCGTACTGGAACGACAGCGGCGGCAGCGCCGCGAGCCGGGCATCGCCCATGGACAGCGCCTCGTAGATCGCCGCAAAATCGCGCGCCCAGATATCGTTGGACGCGCCATCTGAAATCAGGTGGTGCAGCGTGACGGCAAGCACGCTTTCGTCGTCGCGCAACTGGATCCAGAGCAGGCGCATGAGCGGCGCCGCGTGCAGATCGAACGGACGGCGCGCTTCGAGCGCGAGGCGACCGGACAGATCTTGCGCGTTCCGGTCACCCCAGTCCTCGCGCGTCATCCGCAACGGCGCATCCGGCAGCACGATCTGACGCGGCTCGCCATCGCGCTCGGTGAAGCGCGTGCGCAGGACGGCATGACGCGCGGTCAAGGCGCGCGCCACCGCCTCGATACGATCGGGATCGACCACGCCCCGCAACCTGAACGCACGCGCGATATGGTAAGCGTCGTCACCGGGCGAGTAGCGATGCAGGAACCAGAGCCGGCGCTGTGCAAACGACACGGGCACCTCGTGCGCCTGCGCGGCCACCGGGGCCGGAGCCGGCCGTGCCCCGGAAACATCGGGCACGTCGGCGTCGAGCATCAGCAGGTCCAGCAGTTCGCGATCGAGATCTTCCATGGCCGTTCCGGTGGTCCGCTCCAGTTGATGGAGCCGCGCGAGGCGGCGTCAGTTCAGGCAAGGCGCCGGCACACCGGAAGGCATGCGCGGCGCGGGCGCTCAGAAACCGGTGCGCAGGGTCAGCAGCACGGTGCGCTGGAATCCGCGCGAGTACGCCCCCGCGAAATAATCGCGGTTGAACAGATTGTTGGCGTTCAGTGAGAGCGACGTCTTCTTGGTGAAGGCGTAGCTCAGCGATGCATCGGCGACCGCATACGTGCCCTGATTGACCGTGATGCCATAGCGCACTGCCGTGGTCGGGCTATAGGCCGTCAGGCCGCCGCCTATCGTCAGGCCGTGCAGCACGCTCGGGAACTGGTAGCTCGTCCACAGCTTGACCGTATGCTTTGGCGCGATCGAACCGAATGGCGACGAGATCGAGTCGAAGCTGTCCTGGTCCAGAAGCTGCGCGTCGGTGTACGTATAGCTCGCGAACATGCGCCATCCTGGCAGCACTTCGCCGTTGGTCGTCAGTTCCACGCCGCGGCTCCGAGCCTTGCCCAGTGCGATCGAAAAATCGGGATTGTTCGGATCGGTCGCCGCGCGGTTTTTCTGGTCGATCTGGAACACCGCCAGCGATGCATCCAGCCGCCCGCCGCCGAACTCGCCCTTGATACCGGCTTCATATTGGCTGCCGGTGATCGGCTTGATCATCTTGCCGTCCGCGGTCAGCGTATCGTCCTGCGGCTGGAAGATGCTGGTGTAACTCGCATAGACCGAATACTGCGAATTCAGGTCGTACACCAGGCCCGCGTAGCCGGTGAACTTGCCGCTGTTGTTGAGTGAATACGGCGTATAGCCGTCATAGTTGAAGACCGAGTCGGGCGAGAGCTTCGACTGATACCAGGACACGCGCCCGCCCACGATCAGCGACAACGGATCGGTAATCGAGATCTTGGTCTGGCCATAGAAGCCGAACTGGCGTGTGTAGGTGTGCAGCACGTCCGTGTCGGTGGGCAGGTTGAGCCAGTTCGGCAGCGGATAATTGATGTTGCGGACATCGACGGGCTGGATGAAGAAGTCGTCGCCATCCGGGCCGAAGTTCTGCTTGTTCATGTCGTTCATCTTCGCGTAATTCAGCCCGATCACCGCCTGATGCGTGCGGCCGAACAACTGGTACGGGCCCGCCGCGGAAAGATCGAAGTTGTACTTGCTCTCGGCTGCATGGTTGTTGGTCGCGGCCATGTTGCCAATGAACGTCGTCGGATCGATGCCGCCCACAATGTTGGACTGGAGGATCGATGAGCGGTCGTACTGATAGTCGAAGACGGCCTTGGCGCTCCAGCCGCCAGCGAGTTTCTGGTGGACTTCGGCGAACACGTCGGTGCTCGAATAGCGATCCTTGTTCCAGCCGGCGCCGTAATAATGGTCGACAGGCAGGTCGCCGTGCGTGCCGTTCGTATAGACCGGCCACAGCCATGGGTCGCTTGTCGTGCGATCCTGATAGCTGATGCCCGCGCGCACGAGCGTGGTGTCGGTGACATCCGCTTCAATCGTGCCGTACAGCACTTTGCTGCGCGAATGCGTGCTGTCCTGAACGCCGTCGGCGCCAGTGTACGACCCCACCACCCGGCCGCGCAGCGTGCCTGCCGCGTTGAGCGGGCCACCCACGTCGATGGTTGCGCCGTTGTTGCCGCGCGTGCCGCCCGTCAGTTCGGCCGTGGCCGTGAACTCTTTCTGCGCGTGCTTGCGCACCAGGTTGATCGCGCCGCCCGGCGAACCAAAGCCGTTGAACAGGCCCGAAGGACCGGTCAGCAATTCGACGTTTTCATAAAGCGCGAGGTCCGGCGAGAACGTGGTCGCCGACGAAGACATGCTGTTGTTGAAGATCGTGGGCGTACCATCGATCAGAAACGAACCAACGGGGAAGCCGCGCGCATAGTATTGCGTGCGGCTGGAATCGCTCTGGAACACCGTCACGCCCGGAGCATAGTTCATGGCCTCCTTGAGCGAGTCGAAGTGTTGTTCCTGAATACGTTCCTGCGGAATCACGCTGACCGACTGCGGCACCTCGCGCGCTGTCACCGGAATTTTCGAGCCGACTGTCGTCTTCGGATTGAGCGCTTCCGCGACCGGATCGCGCTGCGCCGTCACCGTGACTTTCGGCAGCGTTGCACCATCGCCGCTGGTGTCCTGCGCCGCCGGCTGCGGCGATTGCTGCGTCGTGTCCACTGGCGTGGCCGGCGTTTGCGCGTATGCGTGCCCCGCCATCTCCGACAACACGATGCCGGCAATCGCCACGGTCAGGCGACGCGGCCTCAACGAAAATTTGACTATCCCCGGCACTCTCCGATGCTTCGCCTTCATTGTTCACCACTCCCCTTTGATTTGTCGGTGTGTTTCTTGGCGGAGGCGCCCTGCCCGGTGACTGCACACAAACCCGTCTTGACGCGAGTACCGCGAAACTCGCAAATAATACAGTAAATGCGGATCATTCTCATTCACAATTCGCTGTTTTTTTAACAATTGTTGAAGCATCGATACCGCTGCCATAAGGTCACGACGATGCAGGGACATCGGCGCCGGCCGCCTGGCTGCGTGCTTTCGCGAGCAGTGCGGCGCGGGCTTCGGGCGACATCGCGTCGAGTTTCATGCGTGCTTGCGCCATGCGCTCGAGCGCGCCGGGAGCCGCTTCAGCGCAGCGCAACGCCTCTGCCAGCGCGCGCACGTTCGGATTGGCGAAGACCATTCCGGGCAGCACTTCAACGCGCAAACGCTCGGTGATGCGCGAGACGAACCGGATGACCAGCAGCGAATCGCCGCCGAGCGCGAAGAAATCGTCTGTGACGCCGACTCGCTCGCGCCCGAGCAAATCGGCGGCGACTTGCGCAAGCACGGTCTCGACGCCCGTCTCCGGCGCGATTTCTTCGCCGCCGGTTGCGTCATTGCCGGGCGGCGGCAGCGCGGGCCTGTCGATCTTGCCGTTGGCCAGGCGCGGCATTGTGTCGATGACCATTACGTGCGATGGCACCATCGGCTCCGGCAACGTCTGCTCGAGGGCGCGTCGCAACGTTGCTGCGTCCAGTTTCGCGCCGGCAATGGCGACGATATAGGCAGCAAGCCGCCGCGTCTCCGCGTCTCCGACCGCGATCACGACCGCTTGCGCCACGCCCGGTACGTTGAGACACGCGGCCTCTATCTCGCCGGGTTCTATTCGATAGCCGCGAATCTTCACTTGATCGTCGGCACGTCCGAGCCATAGCAGACCGCCATCGGGCAGCCTTCGCGCAAGATCGCCGGTACAGTAGAAGCGCTCGCCGGATGCCGCGTCCGCGACGAATGCAGTCGTGGCGCGATGGTCCAGATAGCCCGCGCTCAACTGCCTGCCGCCGATGCACAGTTCGCCCGCCGCGCCGACCGGCGTGGGTTCGCCATCGGCGTGAAGGAGGCGTACCACGCAGTTGGCGAGCACGCGCGTCAGCGGCAGGCCGTGCGTGGCATCTGCGTCGGACGAAGCGTGCGCGGGCACTTCATGGATCAACACGCCGATGGTCGTTTCTGTCGGTCCATAGTGGTTGAAGATGCGGACCTCGGGCGCAGCCGCCCGAAGCTTCCGGAGCAGCGCGGGCCGCGCTGCCTCGCCGCCGAGGATGACGGTCGCGGGCACGGCCATGGGTGTATCGCCGAGCAATGCATCCAGATGCGATGGCACGAACTTCACGCAATCGACTCGCCGCGCCGACAGGAATCGCGCGAACGCAGCGGCATCGGCGGTATCCGTTCGCGATGCAACCGCGAGACATCCGCCCGTATAAATAGCGCCATAAAGCGCGGTGTTGCCGAGATCGGCGGCGACCGTCGAGGTCAGCGCGAAGACGCGGCAGCGGTCCAGCGCCGCCGCCTCGCTTACCGACGCCGCGTAGTTGAGCAGCGCGCCGTGCGTGATGGGTACGCCTTTGGGCGCGCCCGTGGAGCCCGATGTAAAGATCGCATACGCGCGGTCGTCCGCCGATATCGGCGGCAACGGTTTATCGCTTATATGATTCGCGCCGTGATCCAGGGCATCGATCACGAGGCGCGGTTTCGCGCTCGCGATGATCGCTTCCCGCCGGGCGTTGGGCCATCCGGGATCGATCGGCAGATATGCGGCGCCAGCGCGCATTGCCGATAACAACGCGAGCACCTGACGGCCCGAGCGCGGCATGGCAATGCCTACAATATCGCCCGCGCAAACGCCTCGTGCGGCCAGATTTCGCGCCCCTGTTTCGATAGCGGCCCACAAGCCGGCGTAATCCAGCATCAGGTCATCGGCGGCAATGGCTGGCGCTTCCGGCGTCTCGCTCGCGTGACGTTCGAGCGCGGCGAGCACGGTTGTGTCGTTGAAGTCGCGGTCGGGACCTCGCCAGGCGATTGATCGCTCGCGTGATGTATCGTTTTCCAGCGGCAAGCGCGCGATGCTCGCGTTCCCGTGCGATGGCAACCGCGTGAGCAAGGTTATGTATTGATCGAGCAGCACGCGCACGGATGCTTCGTCGTAGCGCGATACGTCATACGCCAGCGAAAAATCGATGCGATCCCGGGTCGTATCGGTGCATACGAACATCGCAAGTTCGCACGGGCTGCCCGCGGTGTCGAAGCTCGCGATCTCGCCCACCGGCCACGCTGGCGCGTCGACGCTTTCAAAGCTCGCGCGAAGAAATGGCTTGAATGAACCGGCGTCCGCAGGGCAACATTCCTGCCACTGGCGATGAGCATCGAACACGCCGGACCATTGCGTCAGCACCGATTCGAGCGTTGCATCGCGTTGAAGTTCAAGCGACACAGGCAGCACGCGACGATACGCACCGAGCGCACCCGCGAGCGGCTCGTAGTCGTCGCGGCAATCGTGGACCGCGCCCACAAGCTGGCGGCTCTGGCCGCTGATGCGGGCGAGCAACATCCACCACGCGCATTGCAGCGCGTCGCCGGCATGGTTGCCTTTCGCGCGGCAGAAATCGAACCAGCGCGAGGCGTCTGCGCCGGTGAGTGATGTGCGGACCTTCATGGAATTGCTGGCAGGCTCCGAGACGATCGAACGCCGATAGGGCAACGCCACTGCGTCGTCCGGGTCTGCAGACTCCACGTAGTCGCGCCAATATGCGATGCCACGAGGCCTGTCCTCGTCGTCTTCCAGCGACTCTCGCCATTCGAGCAGTTGTCCGTATTGGAACGGTTCATCATCACGGGCGATAGCATTACCTGTCGCGCGTGTCAGCGCCTCGGCAACGATTGCAGCCAGGCTGGCAGCGTCGAGCCGCAACGGCGATGCCTTGACGGTGAGTCTGGCGTGAATGTCATCCACAGCGTGCCAATGCACCTGCAATGGGACATTGAGCGGTGCGTCGTCGTCGCTCATGCGCCACTCGATGGCTTGCGCTCCGGCGTCACCGTCCTGGAGCCATCGCAAGCCGCGAAAACCCGCGGCGCTTGCGATGCGCGCCGTGAAGATATCGTGACCGTGGCAGGTTTCATCGAACGCCTGACGCAATACGTCCAGCGCAATGGACGCGGGTATCACTATCGCAAGCGACAACGGCGCGCGCTCCGTGACACCGTCGAATTGCAAACGTTGTTCGGCGGATAGCGGACGGCTGTCGCCATCCATCCATGCATTGCTTGCATCAGACATCGGACGCTTCTCCCGCAGAGGCCAGTGCATTCGCCCTTGCCTTTTCCACATTGATTTCGACCACGCGACCCGCGCTGTCGAGCTGATACATCTCGGCCATCGCCACGACGATCCGGCGCGGCTCTTCGTACGGATCGCGCGCATGAGCCGCGAGCATGTTGTCGACCATCAGCACGTCGCGGCGCTGCCAGTCAAAGCGGATCGCACAGCGCTCGTAGGTCTCGCCGAGCAGCTTGACGCTGGCTTCGTCAATGGGCGTGCCGTCGCCGTAGCAGACATTGCGCGGCATGCGCGAGACGCCAACGAGATTGAGCAGGTCGCGGCGCACGGCCGGGTCGAGGAAGTGCGGGTGATGCAACTGGATCTGGTTGAACAGCACGCGCTCGCCGGTGAACGGATGCGTGATGATCGCGGGCGCCCGGGTGCGCGTCTGCAGCACGTCGCCGAACCATTCGAAGGCCACGCCCGAAGCGCGGCAGCGCGCTTCGACCTCGGCCGCGTCGCGGGTCTTGAAGAAGTCCTGCCACGACACATCCAGGTCGGGCGTAAACGTCCGGATATAAAGCAGGCCCTTTGCCGCGAGCTTCTCGGCGAGCGGCGCGGGTAATTCGCGCAGCATGTCGCGCCCGTCGGCGACCGGCGTCGCGCCGCCCGACTTCGACGGCAGTTCGCAGTAGAACCATTGCTTGTACGGCCAGCGTCCCGTGTGCGAGCTTTCGTTGTGGTACAGGATCATTTCGCGTTCGGGATACGGCGTGGATCGATACGTATTGCGGCCGCCCTCCTTCTTCGGCAGGTCGCCATACGCGCCATAGAGCCTCGGCGACATGGCTTCGACAAATGCTTCGAACTGCTGCGGATCGTCGAGCGCAAATCCACGGAACAGGATTGCGCCGTGCTTGCCGAGCAGCGTATCGATCCGCGCGCGATGTGCCCCGGCCCAAGCCGCCGGATCAAGATCGCGGCTCAAGGGTTCGACCAGTGCGGGCAAGCGGTTCCCGGGTTTCAATTCGCCGATGCGGACTTGCGCGCGAGCGCCGGCCGGCTTTCCGTTGGATGCGGCTTCTGGCGAACGGCGCGCGCTGAGCGCCTTGAGTTTGTCGAGCTTGCTTGCGCCAGTGCGGACCGGGGCCGTGCCGCTCTCGCCAGCTTGTATGACCGGGGCCATCACGGTGCCGAGCGCCTTGTCCGGATCGTTCACGAGATTCTCCAGAAGTTGGGTCCACGCAGCCAGATGACGGGCGATGACCACGCGGTCGAACAGCGATGTCGCGAACACCCATTCGCCACGCCAGATGTGCGCGCCGCGATGGATGAACAACGCCATGTCGAACTTGGAATGGTGCGTTGGCACGTCGAGCGTGCGCACGTTGAGGCCATCTAGCGCGAGTGTGTCGGATGGTGTGTTCTGCAACACGAACAAAGCCTGCACCAGCGCGTTGCGCGACGGATCGCGCCGCACGCCCGCTGCTTCGACAATGCGGTCGAACGGCAGCGCCTGATGCGCGAATACATCCAGCACATCGCGTTGACGCCGATGCGCATATTCGCCGAAGCCGATCGTGTCGCTGCTTGCGGGCGAGCGCGAGCGCAGCGGCAGCACGTTGACGAAGAACCCGAGCATCGACTCGAATTCGATGCGGTCGCGGCCCGCAACGTCCGTGCCGAGCAATAGATCGTGCATGCCGGTTGCGCGATGCAGATACAACTCGAAACTCGACAGAAGCGTGGTGTAGGCGGTCACGCCGTGGCGCGCGGCGAACGCGTCGATGCGCTGCGAGAGCAGTTCGGGTAACGCGAACGCAAGCGCGTCGCCTTCCTGCGATGCCACCGCGAGCCGCGGCAGCGCGTCGGTCCATTGCAGCGCGCGCGGCGCTCCGTTCAGGTAATCGCGCCAGAAGGTTCGCTGTTTTTCACCTGAAGGGCCACGCAGTGTTGCGTCCTGCCATGCGGCGTAGTCGGCATATTGCAGCGCCGGTGCAGCAACGGGAGATACCGCGCGATAGCGTTCGGCGAACGCGTTGACGAGCACGCTCATGGACCAGCCATCCGAGATGATGTGATGCGTGGCGAACGTGATCACATGCCGTTCTTCCTCGCGCTGTAAGACAGAGACCGCGAACAGCGGACCTTCGGCAAGCGAGAAACGCGTGTTCTGGCTTTGCGCGATGGCTTCGGTCACGCGGACATCGGCTTGCGCGACCGTCAGCCTGGCAAGGCTTACGAACGAGACATCGACGCGTGCGGCGTCTGCCGGTGCGATGCGTGCATAGGGCACGCCGTCATCGTCGAGATAGGTCGTTCGCAGGATTTCGTGCGTGGCAACCAGTTCGTTGACCGCGCGACGTACGCGCTCGATCGACAGCGGGCCCGCGACTTCCACCGCTGCTGCAATGGTGTACGACGCCGATCCGGGCGCGGCAAGCCGCTCGGTCAGCCACAGGCGATACTGCGCGGGAGACAGCGGCATGCGCGGCTGGCGTCCGACCGCTTGCAATGCGGGCGCGGCATGCGTAACGGTGTTCGCAATGTGCGGCGCTATTAAGGCGACCGTTGGTGCGGTGAAAATCGTACGCAGCGGCGGCGCATCGCCGAATACGGCTCGCAGTCGCGACACGACCTGCATCGCACGCAACGAGTCTCCGCCGAGGGCGAAGAAGTTATCATTGCGGCCGATTTGCTCCACACCGAGCACGTCGCGCCATACTGCCGCCAGCTTCTCTTCGACGTCGCCCTGCGGCGCTTCATACGATGCCTGCGCATACTCGGGTTGCGGCAACGCCTTGCGGTCGATCTTGCCGTTGGGCGTCATCGGCAATGCGTCGAGCATCATCACGACGCTCGGCACCATGTAGTCCGGCAACGCTTGGGCGAGCACGTCGCGCAACTGTTCGCCGGTTACTGCTGTGTCTGCTGTCACGTAGCCGATCAACCGCTGACCACCGCCGCTTCCCTGCGTCGATACCACCGCTTCGCGAACGCCTTCCTGCGCGAGCAACTGCGCTTCGATCTCGCCCAGTTCCACCCGGAAGCCGCGCAGCTTCACCTGATGATCGATCCGCCCCGTATACTCAAGTTGCCCATCTTCACGCCACCGTACGAGATCACCCGTGCGATACATGCGCCCGCCGTTCGTCGCGAACGGATCGGGCACGAAGCGCTCCGCTGTCAACGACGCGCGATTCAGATAACCGCGCGCCAGCAGGTCACCGCCAATCGCCAGTTCGCCGATTGCGCCAGCAGGCATCAGCGCCATGTCGGGAGAAATAACGTACAACGATCGGCCGCCTAACGCAGTGCCGATTGGCACGAGCCCCGGCAAGCCTTCGAGCGCCGCGCTTGAGCCCTCGAACGCGGTCGCGGTGATCGCGGCCTCGGTTGGGCCATACGTATTGAGCAAACGCACCGGCGACAAAGCCGCGCTCTCGCGCCAGCGGCGCAAGCCTTCGAGCGACATCGCTTCGCCCGTTGCATGGACTTCGCGCAAGGTGTGCATCGGTTGATCGCTGTTGGCAAGCGTCTGCACGAGCAGATGCCAGTACGCCGTGGGCAGATCCGCTACCGTAATACCATGCCGGTTCACGCGCGCGACGAACGCCTCGCTGCTCCACAGATCGGGGCCTCGCAGCACCACGGCCGCGCCCACGCACAGCGTTGGAAAGAGCTGTTCGATGAACCCGTCGAAGTTGATGGTGGAAAACTGCAGTACGCGATCGGCGCTCGTCAGTCTGGCGAAATCGATGGAGACCTGGGCATGCCGCGCGAGCGCATCGTGCGAGATTGCGACGCCTTTGGGTTTGCCTGTGGAGCCCGATGTGTAGATCACGTAGGCGAGTTGTTCATCGTGCACACGGATGTGCGGTGCGTGAGATGGGCCATCAGCAGCTTCAATCAGCAGCGTCTTCACCTGCGTAACAGGCAGCTTCGGAAACACATGCGATTGCGTGAGCAGCAACGCAATATCGCTGTCCTCGATCATGTAGGTGAGGCGTTCGGCGGGATATTCCGGATCGAGCGGCACGTATGCACCGCCCGCTTTCAGGATGGCGAGCAGGCCCACGACCATGTCGATGGAACGCTCGACTGCAATACCGACGCGCGTTTCGTTCACCACGCCCAACGCGATCAAACGATGCGCGAGACGGTTTGCACGCGCATCGAGTGTTGCGTAGTCGAGTACTGCATCGTCCAGGATGACCGCTGGCGCATTTGGCGTACGCGCGGCCTGTTCAGCAATCCACTCGTGAACCGCAGCATGACGCTCAACATCGTATGCACGGCCTTGTACTAACAGCGCCAACACATCCCGCGAATCGAGCAACGGCACGGCACCAACCGCTATCGACGTATCTCCGGTCATCGCCTCAAGCAGCGCGACGTAATGCTGCATCCAGCGTTCGACGGACTCCGCCTTGAACAGCGAACGCGCGTAGCTCATCTCGGCTACGAGCCCGTCCGTTTCCGACTCGGTGATGTTGAGCGTCAGTTCGAACTGCGCGTCGCCGTCATCGACTGACAACGCTTCCACTTCCAGCCCCGGCCATTTCGATAACGCGCGGTAGTCGGTCTTCTGATGATTGAACATCACCTGGAACAGCGGCGTGCTCGCGAGGTTGCGCTCGGGACGCAATGCTTCGACCAGCGCTTCGAACGGCAGGTCCTGATGCGCCTGCGCACCGAGGGCGCGTTGCCGCGTCTGCGCGATCAATGCATCGAGCGGCGTGCGTTCATCGAGCGTCGCGCGCAATACCTGCGTGTTGACGAAGAAGCCGATCAACGGCGCAACCTCGGGCCGTTCGCGATTCGCAACCGGCACGCCAACGCGAATATCGCGCTCGCCTGTATGCCGGTAAAGCAGCGCCTGGAACGACGCGAGCAGCACCACGAACGGTGTCGTGCCGCGTGCGGTGGCGAGCGTGCGAACCTTGTCGAGCAGCGGCGCCGGCAGCACCTTGCGCACGCGCGCGGCACGTGAATCGGCCAGTGTCTGGCGCACTGAGTCGGTCGGCAAGGTCATGACCGGATGTTCGTCGCCGAGCGTCTCGCGCCAGTAATTCAGTTGACGCTCGCGTTCGCCGTCCTCGAGCCAGCGGCGCTGCCACACCGCATAGTCGCCGTACTGTACGGGCAGCGCGGCCACGTGTGGCAACGTGCGCGTAATTTGCGCCCGATACAGCTCGACCACTTCATCGAGCAGCAGTTGCACCGACCATCCGTCGGACACAACGTGATGCATCGATACAACCAGCACATGGCATTGCGCAGCTTCATGGACCAGACCCACGCGCAGCAGCGGGCCGCGTTCGAGGTCGAACGGATTGGATGCGAAGTCATCGACCGCGCGTTGTGTCTCTCCCGCTTCGATAAACCGGAACTCCGGCGCAAGCGCCGTGTGCACGATCTGCCGTGGACCTTCGCCGTCGATCTCTCGCAGCGTGGTGCGCAGCGCCTCGTGACGCGCCACGACTTGTGCGAACGCCTGGGCCAGCGCATCGGTGTCGAGTTCGCCACGCAAACGCAACGCACCGGCAATATGATAAGCACGGCTGTCGCGCTGCAAATTCCACAGGAACCACAAGCGTTGCTGCGCGTGAGACATGGGCAGCACGCGCGCGCCGGTGGTGTCGGAAAGCCGCGTGATAGGCGGCACGTCCGGCGCTTCGATGCATGCGCGCGCCAACGCGGCAACGCTCGGATGCGCGAACACCATGCGCGCTGTCACCGGCAGACCCGCGGCCGCCGCTTTCGCCACGACCTGCAGGCTCAGGATCGAATCGCCGCCGAGCGCGAAGAAATGATCGTGGCGACCGATGCGTTGTGCGCCCAATACCTCATGCCAGATGGCAGCAAACGCTGTTTCGACTTCGCCACGCGGCGGCTCGAAAGCCGTGCTCGCTTCGCCGGACGCAGGCAACGCCTTGCGATCGACCTTGCCGTTCGGCGTGAGCGGCAATGCGTCGAGCACGACGATCGCGCCCGGGACCATGTAGTCGGGCAGGACTTTCGCCAACGCGCCGCGTAAGCGCGCGACGTCAGGCACGCCCTCGCCCTGTCCCGTCACGAAACCAACCAGGCGCATGCCGCCCGGGCCTTCACGCGCCACTACGACCGCGGACGCCACGCCTTCGCACGCAAGCAGCGTGGCCTCGATCTCGCCAAGCTCGATACGGAAGCCGCGAATCTTGACCTGCTGGTCGATGCGGCCCAGGTATTCAAGCGAGCCATCGGCACGCCAGCGCACGAGGTCACCTGTGCGATACATCCGCGTACCATCGCCCGCAAACGGGTCTGGCACGAAACGTTCGGCGCTGAGCGCGGCGCGGCGCCAATAACCGCGCGCAAGTCCTTCGCCACCCAGATACAGTTCCCCCGCGACACCGGCCGGCACCGGTTCGCAATCGGCATCAAGCACATAGGCTTGCGTGCGGGCCATCGCGCGGCCGAGCGTGGGCGACGCTGCATCGATCACGGGGCCGAGCATCGACCAGATAGTCGTTTCTGTCGGTCCGTACATGTTCCACAACGTAACGCCGCGCGCGAGCAGCGCCTGAGCCAGATCGGGCGGCAATGCTTCGCCTCCGCACAGGCCCTTGAGCGCAGGCCACGACGCGCCGCTCGCAAGCAGCATGCGCCAGGTTGCGGGCGTCGATTGCAGGACGGTCGCTTGCGAACTGCCCAGCAGCGCCGCCAGCGCAACGCCATCGCGCGTGGTCTCGCGCGGCGCGACGATCAAGGTCGCGCCCACCGTCAGCGGCAGATAAATCTCGAGCGCCGCAATATCGAATGAAAGCGATGTCACAGCCACCCATCGATCGCTCGATGAAAGCCCCGGTTGTTCCGCCGTGCTCGACAGAAAGTTTGCGAGCCCGCCGTGGCGCACCATCACGCCTTTTGGTCTTCCGGTCGAACCCGAGGTGTAGATCACGTAAGCAAGGTGCTCGCTGTCAACAGTAAGCTTGGGCGCATGGGCGGGCAGCGCGGACAGGTCGAGCGCATCCAGATCGATGCTCGCCACATGTGGCGGGACGGGCAGATCGACTGCGCAGGTTGTGAGCACCCAACCGAGTTCGCTGTCGCTGATCATGTACGCAAGCCGCTCAGCCGGATAATCGGGATCGAGCGGTACATAGGCCGCGCCTGTTCGGAGAACGGCGAGCAAGGCCACGACCATGTCCATCGAACGCGTGAGCGCGATGCCGACACGCGTCTCCGGTCTCACGCCCTGCGCCATCAGGTGATGTGCAAGACGATTGGCGCGCGCTTCAAGTTCGGCATAGCTCAGCGAATCGACGCCGAACCTGAGCGCGATGGCATCGGGAGTAAGACGCGCTTGCGCCGAAATGCGTTCGTGCACCGGGGTTGTCTTGTCGCCTTTGGGTTCTCCCCGTCCCATTGTCAGGAGTGCGGTTCGTTCGCGCGCCGGCAACGCGCTTGCCGTTACAACCGGACGCGATGCATCGGTAATGAGACCGCGCAGGATTTCGCCAAAACGCGTCAGCAGTCCAGCCGCCTCGTCTTCGCCGAATGCATCGGTCAGATAGCTCAGGCGCAGCCGCAAGGTATCGCCGTGCAATACGGTCAGCGTCAACGGATAATGCGTTTCCTCCTCGTTGACGTAGTTCGCGAATGCGAGGCCGCCGGGCGCGGACGATTTCAGCACGGCGTCGACCGGGAAGTTTTCGAACACCACGATGTTGTCGAACAGGCGCGCATGTCCGCCCGGCGTCCAGCGCTGGATTTCGGCGAGCGGTGTGTGATCGAATTCACGGGCTGCGAGCGCGCGCTGTTGCATGGCGCGCAACCACTCGGCCACCGGCATGGCCGACGCACGCGTGCTGACCACGGGCAGCGTATTGATGAAGAGACCGATCATTGTTTCGGCGTGCGCCAGTTCGCCCGGACGGCCGGCGACGGTCGCGCCGAATGTGACGGTGTGCTGGCCAGTTTGCTGATGCAGCAACTGTGCCCATGCGCCTTGCACCAGCGTGTTGACGGTGATCCGTTCACGCGTGGCGAACGCGGTCAGCTTCGCGACGAAATCGGTATCGAGCGTTTCAACGCGCTTGCCGAACACGGACGTGGCCGATGTGGGCGCGATTTCGGCGCGTGCAAGCCGCGTTGGTTCATCGACTGCGGCGAGCGCGTCGCGCCAGAACGATTCGCTGCGCCGCGCGTCTTGTGCGTCGAGCCACGCGATGTAGTCGCGAAAACGCCCCCGCGACGCGGGCAAGGTTTCGCCCGCGTAAAGGCGCAGCACTTCGCTCATCAGTTGCGCCGCGCTCCATCCGTCGAGCAGCAAGTGATGGCTGGTCCAGATCAGGTGATGACGGTTCATGCCGGTTCGCGCAAGCACGAATCGTTGCAGCGGGGGACGCGTCAAATCAAAACCGGCTTTTAGCTCACGATTTGCGATGGCGTCCAGCCGGGCATGCGCATCTGCGCATTCGAGCGAGTCGATATGCTCGAACGGCACTGCGGCACGTCGCGATACCCATTGCAGCAAGCCACCACTGCGTTGCAGGAAACCGGTGCGCAAAATGTCGTGGCGAGCGGCGACCACGTGCCAAGCGTCTTCGAAACGCGCGGGATCAAGCCCGTCTATGTCGACGCGCGCCTGATTCATATAGACCGCGGCCTGTGCGTCGAGCATGGTATGGAACACCATGCCCGCCTGCATTGGCGACAATGGATAGACATCTTCAACTTCACGCCACGGCAGCGCAAGCGCTTCGAGTTGCGTGGCATCGAGTCGGGCAAGCGGGAAATCGGATGGCGTTGCGCCGCCTGTGGAACTCAGACATGTGGCGATAACCGCGCGCAGTTCCGTCTCGAAGCGCTCGGCGAGCGCCTGCATGGTCGCCACGTGATGAAGCGCCGCGCTGTAGCTGAAGGCTACAGACAGCCGCCCGTTCGTCACCTTGCAGTCGACGGAAAGCGCGTGCGTCATCGGTGCACCGGCGGCCTGCGTCGCACCAACGGATTCATCGGCCAATGCCCAGCCGTCGCCGGCCGTATCGAATGCGCCGTCGAACTGCCCGAGATAGTTGAATACGACTTGCGCACGTGGTGCGTTGGCCAACGCGGCGCGGTCTTCGTCGCAACCGAGATGACGCAGCAGTCCCGCGCCGATTCCCCGGCGTGGTACGGCGCGCAGTGTTTCCTTGACGCGCTTGATTGCCGATGCGTGGTTGCCTTCCGCGTTGATTGCGACCGGGAAGATGCTGGTGTGCCAGCCTACCGTGCGGCTCAGGTCAACGTCGTCGAATAACGGCTCGCGGCCGTGTCCCTCGATATCGACAAGCACCGCATCCTTGCCCGTCCAGTTGCACAGTGCGCGGCCGAGCGCCGTCAGCAGCAGGTCGTTGACTTGTGTGCGGAATGCGGCGGGGGCATCCTGCAACAGTTGGCGGGTCGAGTCGGCGTCGAGTGAGCGTTCGATGCGCGCGCCATCTCCCGCTGTGCAGGAACCGTTGGGTGCATCGACGGGAGGGTCTGCGGGCGCATCGACCTTGAGCCAGTATGCGAGTTCTGCGCGAGTCTCGCTGGATTGCGCGTGGTCTTTCAGGCGTCGTGCCCAGGTGCCGAACGACGAACCGCGCGGCGCGAGCGGCCGACCCGAATAGGCGCGCCGCAAGTCATCGACTATCACGCGCCACGACACGCCGTCGACCACGAGATGGTGCGCGGTGAGCAGCAGTCGATGACTGCCGTCCGGCAAGTGAACAAGCATCGCGCGCAGCAAAGGACCATTGGCGATACAAAGGCTCGCGTGCGCCGTCTCGCAGAGTGCCGCGAGTAATTCCGGATCGGTAATTTCGCGTTCCCACAGCGTGTCTGTAGCATCGGCGTGTGACCCATGACTTTGCGTCCAGATGCCATCGCGTTCGGTGAAACGCAAACGAAACGCGGGGTGATGCGCGATGACGGCATCGACCGCCGAGCGTAAGCGGGTTATATCGATAACGGGCGGCGTGCGCAGCAAGATCGCCTGATTCCAGTAGTGGCGATCAGGCACGTCCATTTCGAGGAACTCGCGCTGGATAGGCAGCAACGGTATTTCGCCGGCTGGCGCATCGTCGGCTATCGAATGTGTGGTGGCTTTCGTTGCGACTTCGGCAAGCAGCGCCACTGTCTGCGCTTCGAACAATTGCCGCGGCGTGATCGATAAACCAGCCTGACGTAGACGCGCCACGATTTGCAGACTCAGGATGGAATCGCCGCCGAGGGCGAAGAAGTTATCATTGCGGCCGATTTGCTCCACACCGAGCACGTCGCGCCATACTGCCGCCAGCTTCTCTTCGACGTCGCCCTGCGGCGCTTCATACGATGCCTGCGCATACTCGGGTTGCGGCAACGCCTTGCGGTCGATCTTGCCGTTGGGCGTCATCGGCAATGCGTCGAGCATCATCACGACGCTCGGCACCATGTAGTCCGGCAACGCTTGGGCGAGCACGTCGCGCAACTGTTCGCCGGTTACTGCTGTGTCTGCTGTCACGTAGCCGATCAACCGCTGACCACCGCCGCTTCCCTGCGTCGATACCACCGCTTCGCGAACGCCTTCCTGCGCGAGCAACTGCGCTTCGATCTCGCCCAGTTCCACCCGGAAGCCGCGCAGCTTCACCTGATGATCGATCCGCCCCGTATACTCAAGTTGCCCATCTTCACGCCACCGTACGAGATCACCCGTGCGATACATGCGCCCGCCGTTCGTCGCGAACGGATCGGGCACGAAGCGCTCCGCTGTCAACGACGCGCGATTCAGATAACCGCGCGCCAGCAGGTCACCGCCAATCGCCAGTTCGCCGATTGCGCCAGCAGGCATCAGCGCCATGTCGGGAGAAATAACGTACAACGATCGGCCGCCTAACGCAGTGCCGATTGGCACGAGCCCCGGCAAGCCTTCGAGCGCCGCGCTTGAGCCCTCGAACGCGGTCGCGGTGATCGCGGCCTCGGTTGGGCCATACGTATTGAGCAAACGCACCGGCGACAAAGCCGCGCTCTCGCGCCAGCGGCGCAAGCCTTCGAGCGACATCGCTTCGCCCGTTGCATGGACTTCGCGCAAGGTGTGCATCGGTTGATCGCTGTTGGCAAGCGTCTGCACGAGCAGATGCCAGTACGCCGTGGGCAGATCCGCTACCGTAATACCATGCCGGTTCACGCGCGCGACGAACGCCTCGCTGCTCCACAGATCGGGGCCTCGCAGCACCACGGCCGCGCCCACGCACAGCGTTGGAAAGAGCTGTTCGATGAACCCGTCGAAGTTGATGGTGGAAAACTGCAGTACGCGATCGGCGCTCGTCAGTCTGGCGAAATCGATGGAGACCTGGGCATGCCGCGCGAGCGCATCGTGCGAGATTGCGACGCCTTTGGGTTTGCCTGTGGAGCCCGATGTGTAGATCACGTAGGCGAGTTGTTCATCGTGCACACGGATGTGCGGTGCGTGAGATGGGCCATCAGCAGCTTCAATCAGCAGCGTCTTCACCTGCGTAACAGGCAGCTTCGGAAACACATGCGATTGCGTGAGCAGCAACGCAATATCGCTGTCCTCGATCATGTAGGTGAGGCGTTCGGCGGGATATTCCGGATCGAGCGGCACGTATGCACCGCCCGCTTTCAGGATGGCGAGCAGGCCCACGACCATGTCGATGGAACGCTCGACTGCAATACCGACGCGCGTTTCGTTCACCACGCCCAACGCGATCAAACGATGCGCGAGACGGTTTGCACGCGCATCGAGTGTTGCGTAGTCGAGAACTGCATCGTCCAGGATGACCGCTGGCGCATTTGGCGTACGCGCGGCCTGTTCAGCAATCCACTCGTGAACCGGAGCACGATGCTCGACATCGTATGCACGGCCTTGTACTAATAGCGCTGACGCTTCTTCGGCATCGAGCGCAGCGATATCAACCAGTCGTGCAACGTCCCCGGCCAATTCCGTCAACAGGCGAACGAATCGCGAAGCAATGGCTTGCGCCTGATCGTGCCCTACACGCGCGGCATCCACGCTCCACTCCAATGTCAACGCAGGCTGCGTCGACATGGTGAGTGTCAACGGATAATGCGTGCGCTCGAATGCCTGTGCCGACACCACATGCAAGCCGTTTTCGTTGCCGCGCAGGTTTGCATCGACGGGATAATTTTCGAACACGAGCAGTGAATCGAACAACTCGCCGCCCGTGCGCCCGAGCCACTGCTGCACCGAGGATAAAGGCGCATGTTCGTGCTCGCGCAACGCCACGTTTTCAGCCTGCAGCGCGCGCAGCCACTCGCCCGTCTCCATGTGCCGCGGGACAGTGGCGTAAAGCGGCAGGCTATTGATGCACAGGCCAAGCATGCGTTGCGCGCCCGCCAGAGTGGCCGGGCGTCCGGACACCGTGACGCCGAACACCACGCGTTCGCGCCCTGTCGATTGCGCCAGCAACAACGCCCACGCACCTTGCGCCAAGGTGTTGAGCGTCACTTGATGACGTCGTGCAGCGGTTTCCAGCCGTGCCGTGAACGCTGTATCGAGCGTGTGTTCGAAGACAAACGTCCCCTCGGCGCCCGACCGTGCAGCAGGCCCTTCCGTGAGCATGCCGCACGCATCGATATCGCCACCCTGCTTGACCCACCATTCGCGCGATGACGGCTGTGCATCGAGCCACGCTACATAGCGCGCGTACTGCACCGGCGGCGGTAGATCGCACGCTTCGCCGATCAATGTCGCGCGATACCCCTCCATCACCTCGCTCATCAGCAATGCACTGCTCCACCCATCTGTGAGTGCGTGATGTCCGGTCCAGACCAGATCGTGTGCCCCATCGGGACGTGCGAACAGGTTCACGCGCAAGAGCGGTGCACCTTCGATGTCGAAGCCGGCTCGAAGGTCATCGCGCAGCCACTCGGAGAGCGCGGCCTCGTACGCCGCTTCGTCATGTGGAAAATCCTCATGCGTGAAAAACGGCAAACGAGCTTCAGCCAGGACGATCTGCAATGCAGGGCCACCGTGACGCCATTCAAAGCGCGTGCGCAAGACCTGATGCCGCGCCACGGCCGATTGCCACGCGCCCTGCATTGCAACTGCGTCCAGCGGACCCGCGAGCGTGATGCGCTTCTGCGTCACGTACATGCCGACATCGGGTTCGGACAGGCCGTGGAAGATCAGCCCCTGCTGCACGGGCGTAGCCGGATAGATGTCCTCGACCGCTTCGCTCGCGATATCAAGCCGTGCCCATTGATCCGGTGTCAGGCGCGCGAGCGGAAAGTCCGACACACTCATTACACGCGCTGCCGTGATCAAGTAATCGAGCGATGCGCGCAACCGTGCATCGAAACGCGTGACGATCTCATGCGCGAGCGTGTCGTCGATCACGTCGGGATCGTAGTCCCACGAAATCGACAGCGCGCCGTCCTGCACCCGCGCGTTCAGATCGAGCGCGAACGGCGCAGGCGCGGCCGCCGACATCTCGCCGCAATCCTCGCTCGCCAACGTGAACCCGCTGTGTGACGGCAGCGTCTGGTCAAGATTGCCGAAATAGTTGAAGCCGATACATGGGGCCGGCAGCGCGGCTGCCGCCGCGCGCACGGCGGGGTCGCGCGAATGCGCAAGCAGGCCCCATTCGAAGCCCTTGCGAGGAACGGCCCGCACGCGGTCTTTCGTATCGAGCAGATTCCGCGCGATGTCGCGATGCGCTGCAAGGCGCACCGGATGACGCGTCGTGAACCAACCCACTGTGCCGCTCGTATCGAGTTCAACGGGCAGCGACTCGCGGCCGTGGCTTTCCAGAGCGATGAGCAACTCAGCGTCCGGTTCACCCACCGCATAGGTCAACGCGGCAAGCAGCACTTCGTCGAGCGACATGCGGCAAGCACGCCGCGCTTCGTCGGCGAGTTGCTGGGTGGCTTGCGCGCCAAGCGTGCTCGTCAGCGAACGGCGCGGCGCGCCACGCGAAACGCCGCGGAAAGGCGATACCGGATGTCCAATGGCGTCGCGCCATGCATCGAGCGTCCCCGTCACCGTGTCCGACGCAGCATATTCATCAAGCGCCTCGACCCACACGCTCCACGGCGTGCTTGCAGGCAATGTCGCCGCGTCACCGCGCAATGTACCGCCATAGACATGCTGAAGTTCATCGAGCAAGATGCGCCACGACACGCCATCGACTGCGAGATGATGGATCGTCAGCAACAGCCGTACGCCATCGGGCACCTGGAAACAGGCGACACGCATTAGCGGTCCATCACCCAGATGCAAGCTGCGATGCAGGCGCGTCGCCTCACGCGCGAGCGTTGCACGCCAATCCGGATCGCCGCGAAGCTCGAACGTGTCGAGCAACGCATGCGGTTCATGCGCGATCACACGTTGCTGCCATCCTGTAGCAGTGCGCTCGAAGCGCAGACGCAACGCGTCGTGACGTCTCACCAGCGTATCGATTGCACGGCGAAGCGCAGGCACGTCGAGCGACGCCGCGCGCAACAGCACCGCCTGATTCCAGTGTGCCTCGCCCTCTGGATGCCGCGCAAAAAACGTAGCCTGTATGGGCGTAAGCGGCAGCGGATCGTGACGTTCCTCAATCGATGCCGCGCGCACCGGCACAGCCAGTGCAGCAAGGCGCTCGATATCCGGCGCATCGAAAATCTGTCTTGGCGTGAGCTTGAGTCCGGCTTGCGCCGCGTGCGCGATGATGCGCAGGCTCAGAATGGAATCGCCGCCGATCTCGAAGAAATTATCGGTGACGCCGATTGTTTCGCGGCCCAGCACTTGCCGCCATACTGCGAGCAGCGCCGCTTCGTTGGCGGTACGCGGCGCCACGAGTTCGCGGGTCTGCGCGTCCTGCGGTTCGGGCAACGCGTTGCGGTCGGTCTTGCCGTTCGGCATCACCGGCATGGCGTCCAGATGCACGAATACCGAAGGCACCATATGCAAGGGCAACTTGCCTTCGAGTTCACGGCGCAGCGCAACGTCGGCCACGCCCCTTGCATTATCCGCGACGATATAACCAACCAGGCGGCTGCCCTCGCCCGCGCCGCACAGCGCGACCACGGCTTCGCGCACGCCCGTGACCTGACGCAGCACGGCTTCTATTTCTCCGAGTTCGATGCGCAAGCCGCGCAGCTTGACCTGCTGGTCGAGCCGCCCAAGGAAATCGATGCGTCCGTCCGCGCGCCGCCGGCACAGATCGCCCGTGCGATAAAGGCGCGCGCCGTTGTTCGAGAACGGATCGGGAATGAATTTTTCCGCCGTGAGTCCGGGCCGCGCGAGATAGCCACGCGCAAGCGTCTCGCCGCCGATCACGAGTTCGCCGAGCGCATCGACCGGCGCGATCTGGCCGTATGCATCGATCACATGAACTTGGCGCGACGCATAAGGCACGCCAATCGATACCACCGCGCACTCCACGTCCGACGCACGCGTCTCGCGATACATGCAGGCAACGGTGGTTTCGGTTGGACCATAGAGGTTATCGAGGCGAATGTGTGCGAGCGGTCCATCGCGCCACTGGCGCAATGCGTCGCCGGGCAGGCCTTCGCCGCCGACCGTGATCTGGCGCAGCGCCGCCAGCTCTTCCGCCGGCGGCGGATTGCGCAGCCATTGCTGCCAGTACGCCGTGGGAATGCGCGAGAAGGTCACGTGTTCATCGGCGAGATGGCGGCTGGTGGTTGCAAGGTCCCACTGCTGCGCGCCGCGCATTTCCACTTGACCGCCACGGCACAGCGCGGGAAGCATCTCGTGCAGCGCCACATCGAAATTGATGGTCGACGACTGCAGTTGCTTGTCGGCTGAAGTGATTCCATATGTATCGATGAAATCATCGAGGTGCAGGCTCAGGCTGTGGTGACTGATCGCCACGCCCTTCGGACGGCCGGTCGAACCCGACGTGTAGATCACATACGCGAGTTGCTGCGGATGGACTGTTGCGCACACCGGCGCGGTCAAACCGTGGGACGCCATCGCGAGATCATTCGCGATGCCGACTTCGATGACATCGAGGCCTTCGAGCACGTCCGCGAGCGCATGTGCCGTCGCCGTATCGGCGAGCACGCGGCGCACGCCCGCGTCTTCCATCATGTATGCCAGACGGTCGGCGGGATACGCGGGATCGAGCGGCACGAACGCGGCGCCCGCCTTCAACGTGCCGAGCAAGCCCGCAACCAGCGCGCCAGAACGTTCGATGCACAAGCCCACGCGTTCGTCCGCCCGCACGCCGGCCGCGATCAGCCGATGCGCGATGTGGTTGGCGGCTGCATCGAGCGCGCCGTATGTTAGCCGCTCGCCTTCGCAGTGCAGTGCTTCGCGCAGAGCATGCAAGGCGGCCTGCTCGGCGATGCGCTCCATCACCGGACGAAAATCATGTTGCACGATGCCGGTCGTGGTTTCTGCGACAGGCAACCTGATCTCGCCAACATGCAGGGTATCGCGTTCAGCCGCGGCAGCAAGTTGCCCGAGTATCGCGCAATAAGCGTCGCGAAGCTGCGCGACAGTCTCGGCGTCGAGCCGCGAACGCTGGTATTTCCATCGCAACGTCGGCGTGTCGCCGGGAAGCACGGCGAGCACCAACGGGTAATGCGTTTGTTCTATCGTGGAGAAACCGACCAGTGAAAGCGTTGCGTCGTCGCGGCGGATCGCTTCGTCGATAGGGAAATTCTCCAGCGCGAACAGGCTGTCGAAAAGCGCGTCGCCGCTGCGCCCAGACCATTGCTGGAGATGATGCAGCGGCGTTGCCTCGTGCTCGCGCAACGCGCTGGCGTCGTTCTGCAAGGCGCGCAACCACTCGCCAACGGGCATTCCGGCAGGTACATCGACCCATAGCGGCAGGCTGTTGATGAACAACCCGAGCATGCCGTCGATGTTCGCCAGATCGTTTTCCCGGCCCGAGAGCGTGACGCCGAACGATACCTGCTGGCGGTTGCCATAGCGCGACAACAACAGCGCCCACGCGCCCTGCAACACGGTGCCGAACGTCACGCGATAACGCTGCGCCGCGTGGCGCAAGTGCTGCGCGAGCGTGGAGTCGAGCACGTCGTCATACTGGCTCACGGCCGGGCCTTGCGTCGCGGCCGCCATGTTGGGCAAGGGCAAGCTCGCGGTCAACGTGGCGGGGTCGTCGAGCGTGCGCAGTTTCTCGCGCCACCACGGCTGCGAGTCGGGCCGCGCGGCGAGCCAGTCAACATACTCGCGATAAGGCGTCGCAGCCGGCCGTTCCAGCACGCGTCCCTCGACGCTCGCGCGATACGTCTCCAGCACCTCGCCAAAGAGCTGGGTCGCGCTCCATCCATCGAGCAGCACGTGGTGGTCTGTCCAGATCAGGTCGTGGTCGCCGTCGGGCCGTGCAAACACATTGATGCGCAGAAGCGGCGCATGATCGAGATCGAAGCCGCGCGCGAGGTCTTCACTGAGCCACGCGTGCAGCCGCGCGTCGAATGTGGCCTGTGGTCCCGCCGACCAGTCGTGCGCGGTGTACGGTGTATCGATCACACGGCGCACCACTTGCAACGCGTCGCCACCATGTGCCCAGGTGAAATGCGTGCGCAATATCGCGTGACGCGCGATGGCCGCTGCCCACGCAGCGCGCATGGCCGCGTGATCGAGCACGCCGCGCAACGTCAGCCGTTTCTGGTTGACGTACACACCGCGTCCGGTCTGCAGCAGACTATGGAACAGCATGCCGCCCTGCAGGGGCGTTGCCGGATAGATATCCTCGATATCCGCCCACAGCAGATCCACGCCATCGCGACGCAACGCGGCGATATCGAAAGCATTTCGCGTGGACGTTTCTTCGAGCGCGGGCTCGGCAACGGCAGCAAGGGAGGCCACCGTCTGCGCTTCGAACAACTGCCGCGCGGTAATCTTCCAGCCGGCACGGCGCAGTCGCGCCACGACCTGCAGGCTCACGATAGAGTCGCCGCCCAGCGCGAAAAAGTTGTCATGCCGGCCAACGCGCGGTGCTTTGAGCAGCGCGCACCAGATATCGGCCAGCGTTGTTTCGACTTCGCCTTGCGGCGCTTCGTATTCGAGTGCATCAACGGACGGCGCGGGCAGCGCCTTGCGGTCGATCTTGCCGTTGGGCGTGAGCGGGAAGCCATCGAGCGCAATGATCGCGCCGGGCACCATGTAGTCGGGCAACCGCGTGGCAAGCGCTGCACGCAGCGCTTGTGCATTGGGCACGATTTCACCTTCGCCGACCACATACGCAACGAGCCTTTTCCCCGAAGGACCGTCCTGCGCTGCGACGACCGCCTGCGCCACGCCTGTTTGCGCCGCAAGCGCGGTTTCCACTTCCCCCAATTCGATACGATGACCCCGAATCTTCACCTGATGGTCGATACGGCCAAGATATTCAAGGGTGCCATCGTTACGCCAGCGCACCAGATCGCCGGTCCTGTACAACCGCGCGCCATCGGCGGCGAACGGGTTCGGTACGAAGCGCTCGGCGCTCAGCGCCGCACGGCCGAGATAGCCGCGCGCGAGCCCTTCGCCGCCCAGATGCAACTCGCCCGCGACGCCTTGCGGCGTGAGATTGCAAGCGTCGTCGAACACATAGGCGTCGGTGCGCGCGATCACGCGACCCAGCGACAACGCGTCGGCGCTGACGCGTCCGAGCATCGACCAGATGGTCGTTTCTGTCGGACCGTACATGTTCCACAGCGTCACGCCGCGCGCGAGCAGCGCATGAGCGAGATCATGCGGCAAGGCTTCGCCGCCGCACAGTCCCTTGAGCGCGGGCCATGAAGCGTCGCTTTCAACAAGCATGCGCCATGTCGATGGCGTTGCCTGCAAGACAGTCGCGCGTGATCGATCGAGCAGCCGCGCGAGCGCGTTGCCGTCGCCTGCCGTGTCCTTGCCGGCGACGATCAGTTCGGCACCCGCCATCAGTGGGAGATAGATTTCGAGCGCGGCGATATCGAAGGAAAGCGACGTCACGGCGATCCAGCGATCGCTTGCTTCAAGACCCGGCTGGTCTTTCATGCTT
Organism: Caballeronia sp. DA-9; assembly: GCF_051615025.1. Lineage (NCBI taxonomy): Bacteria > Pseudomonadati > Pseudomonadota > Betaproteobacteria > Burkholderiales > Burkholderiaceae > Caballeronia > Caballeronia sp. DA-9. The sequence goes on from NZ_CP195132.1 coordinate 650,453, forward strand.
GCCAGGAAGTTCGACAGGCCGCCGTGGCGAACCATCACGCCCTTGGGCTTGCCGGTCGAACCCGATGTATAGATGACGTATGCAAGATCATCGGCATGCAGGGTCACGGCAGGCGCGCTCAGTGGTTCGGTCGCGAGATCGATCGAATCGAGATCGATGATTTCCGTGCCTTCGGGGGCTTGCAACGTTTGAGCCGTTGCTCCTTTCGTGAGCAGCAGCGCGATGCCGCTGTCGGCCATCATGAACGCGAGACGATCGGCGGGATATTCCGGATCGAGCGGCACATACGCAGCGCCGCTACGAAGCACCGCAAGCAGCGCGACAATCATTTCGATCGAGCGCTCCGCCGCCACGCCGACGTATGCGCCGGGACCCGCACCAAGCGCGCGCAAGCGGTGCGCGAGGCGATTCGCTGTGGCGTCGAGTTCGGCGTAGGTCAGCGACCTCGTATCACATCGGACGGCTACCTTCGACGGCGTAGCGGCGGCCTGCATGCCTATCGCGTCATGCACGAAATGCGCGGCGAACTCAACACGATCGTTCGCGTTCGCGGGACGGCCGAGCGCGAGCAATGCATCGCGCTCCGCCGTGTCGAAAAGCGCAACGTCGCGGACCGCAAGCTGATCGTTTGCGACGAGGCCATCAATCATCGCTACATAGTGGCGGCCAAAGCGCGCGATGGTGCTGGCATCGAACAGCTCGGTCGCGAATGTCAGCGACGCAGACAACGCGCCATCATGTGTTTCAGTTGTGTCGAGCGACAGTTCGAACTGTGCGCTGCGCGCGCCATTGTCCAGGCGCTGGACGGCCAAGCCCGGCAGTTGCGCGAGCACGCGGTCGTCGGCCTTGTGATGATTGAACATGACCTGAAACAGCGGCGTATGGCTCAGGCTGCGTTCGGGTTGCAGCGCTTCGACCAGGACATCGAACGGCAATTCCTGATACTGCTGCGCGGCAAGCGCCCGCTCGCGCGTGGCGTCGATCAGCGTGGACAGTTTCGTTTCCGGCCTGACGTCCGCGTGCAGGACCTGCGTGTTCACGAAGAAGCCGATCAAACCCACCACCTCGGCGCGTTCGCGGTTACTGACGGGCACGCCGACGCGAATCGCGCGCTGGCCGGTATGCCTGTGCAGCAGCGCCTGGAACGCGGCAAGCAGCACCACGAACGGCGTGGTGCCGTGCGTCTGCGCGTAACTGCGCACGCGCTCGGCAAGCGCAGCAGGCATGTGGATATCGTGGTGCGATGAGCGGTAGTCAGCCACCGCGCGGCGCGGATGATCCGCGGGCAGCGTCAGCACATCGACTTCGTCCCGCAACGCTTCGCGCCAGTAAGCGAGTTGACGCTCGCGCTCGCCTGCGGCGAGCCACTCGCGCTGCCATACGGCGTAATCGGCGTACTGCACCGCAAGCGCGGGCAATGCCGCTTCTTGATTTGCAAGCGCCGCACGATAGCCAGCGACACATTCGTCGAGCACGATATCGATAGACCAGCCGTCGGACACAATATGATGCATCGACATCAGCAGCCAGTGTTCACCGCTGGCGAGTTTCACGACCGCGATGCGCAGCAACGGACCTGCGACGAGGTCGAAGGTGTCGCGCGCAAATGCGTCTGCGAAGGTGTGTGCTTCTTCAATGGACGCCGCTTCGAATTCGCGAAAACCATAAGCCAGCCGAGCGTGGATGACCTGCTCGGCCGTGCCGTCTTCCGTTCTGCGGAACGTGGTGCGCAGCGCCTCATGGCGCGCAACGATGGCGTCGAACGCGGCGCGCAGCGCGGCAATATCGAGTGAACCCTTGAGCCGCAATCCACCGGCAATGTGATACGCGGTGCTCTCGGGCTGCAGGTTCCACAGGAACCACAGCCGCTGCTGCGCATGCGAGAGCGGCAAATGATCGCGAGCTGGAAGTGCAATAAGCGCTGGCGAATTCACTGCATCGCCGTCCGCAAGCGCCTCTGCAAGCGAGGCAATCGTCTGATGCTCGAACAACTGCCGCGGCGCGAGCGCGAGTCCTTCGCGCGAGGCGCGCGCGGCTACCTTGAGAGTGAGAATCGAATCGCCGCCAAGCGAGAAGAAATTATCGTGACGGCCCACGCGCGTTGCTGAAAGCGCATCGCGCCAGATCGTCGCGAGATGGGCCTCCATGCCGTCGAGCGGCGCTTCGTAGGTCTCGGCTTCGAATACCGGCGCGGGCAGCGCGCGCTTGTCGATCTTCCCGTGAGCGGTGAGCGGCAACGCGACCATACGCACGATAGCGCCCGGCACCATGTAGTCGGGCATGGAACGCAACAAGGCCGCGCGCAATGCCGATGGCTGCGCGTCACCGCTGACATGCGCGACCAGGCGCGAGCCCGCGTCACTTTCGTGAACCGTCGCCACGGCCTCGCGCACGCCAGGCTGCGCGAGCAATTGCGCTTCGATCTCGCCAAGCTCGATACGATGCCCGCGAATCTTCACCTGATGATCGATGCGCCCGAAGTAATCGAGTTCACCATCGGCTCGCCAGCGCGCCAGGTCGCCCGTGCGGTACAAACGGCTGCCGTCATGAGCGAAAGGATTGGGCACGAAGCGGCTGGCCGTGAGCGCCGCGCGGCCGAGATAACCGCGTGCGAGGCCCGCGCCTGCCACGTGCAGTTCGCCGGTCACGCCGATGGGCGCGAGTTCGCCATGCGCATCGAGCACATACAGGCCGAGGTCGGCGATCTGCCGCCCTACCGGGCTGCGATCGTTATCCATGTCAGCGTGCGTGATCCGTCGATACGTCACATGCACGGTGGTTTCAGTGATGCCGTACATGTTGACCATGCGCGGTGTCTCGTCGCCGAAGTGCGAGAACCACGGCCGCAGTGTCGCCGGCTCCAGCGCTTCGCCGCCGAATACGACCACGCGCAGCGCGAGGTCATCGGCGCTGAACAATGCGGGTTCCTGCGATAGCTGCCGGAACGCCGATGGCGTCTGATTGAGCACGCTCACTCGCTCGCGGCGCAGCAACGCCAGGAACTCGGCGGGCGCGCGGCTCACGAGATACGGCACGACGACCAGCCGGCCGCCGGAGCACAGCGCGCCGAACATCTCCCAGACCGAGAAATCGAACGCGTACGAGTGGAACAGCGTCCAGGTGTCGTGGGCGCCGAACTTGAAATCGGACGCGGTTGCATCGAGCAGGCGGCCGACGTTGGCGTGCGTGATCAATGCGCCCTTGGGCTGACCGGTCGATCCCGACGTGTAGATCACGTAGGCGAGATTGGCGGCCTTCACCGTGACATCGGGATTGGCGCTGCTTGAGTCCGCATGGAGTGGCGCATCGATATCGAGCACTGCAACGGCGGCCGGCACCGGCAATGTATCGCGCAAGCCGGATTGCGTAAGCAGCAGCGTCATGCCGCTGTCGGCCATCAGAAACGCGAGGCGCTCGGCGGGATAACGCGGGTCGAGCGGTACGTACGCACCGCCGGCCTTGAGGATTGCGAGCGCGCCAATCACCAGTTCGGGCGAGCGCTCGACCGCGAGGCCAACGCGCGTTTCGGCGGTTACGCCGCGTGCAATCAACGTGCTCGCAAGCTGGTTGGCGCGTGCGTTGAGTTCGCCGTAGCTGATTTGCGTACCTTCATGCACGAGCGCAACGGCTTCCGGATCGCGAGCCGCGTGTGCTTCGAATCGGCGATGCAGCGGCAGGCCGCCATCGAAGTGCGCTTGCTGCGCGCTCCATCCGAGCAGCGTGGCGCGCTCCGCTTGCGCGAGCATTGCGACATCGCGAGGGGCACGCCCTGCATCGCCCGAAAGCGCTGTCAGCCATGCGACCAGATGCATGCCGAAACGTGCGACCGTCGCGGCGTCGAACAATGCATCGGCGTAGATGAAGCGCACGTCGAAACCGCGCAATCGCGATTCCTGCACGTCAAGCGTGAGATCGAATTGCGCCGTGGCGGATGGCAGCATATCGGCGCGCGCGCTCAGACCGGGCCAGTCGTTGAGCGAGGCGGCGTCGCCATGCACGTGATTGAACATCACCTGAAACAGCGGTGTTTCATCGAGTGAACGGCTTGGCCGCAAGGCGTCGAGCAGCACGTCGAACGGCAGGTCCTGGCGTGCCTGAGCCTCGGTCGCCGTGCTGCGAACGCGGCGCAGCGCATCGGCGAGCGGCGCGGCGTCGTCGAACGTCATACGCATCACGAGCGTGTTGACAAAGAAGCCGAAGATATCGCCGGTGCCACGATGATGACGGTTCGCCACCGGAATGCCGACGCGCACGTCGTCGCCGCCAGTATGGGCACGCAGCAGCAAACCGAGTGCGGTGAGCAGCAACATGGAAGGCGTGACGCCATGCGCGGAGGCCGCGTTGCGGATAGCAGCGTCGAGGCCGGACGGCAAGTCGATGCGATGATGCGCCGCCGTGCGCGCGCCATGCACGCGGCGCGGACGATCAGTCGTCAATGCGGGCGCTGGTTCGGTGCCGAGCGCGGCGCGCCAATAGTCGAGTTGCGCGGCGTGTTCCGCGGTTTGCAACCATGCGCGCTGCCAGGCCGCGTAATCGGTGTGGCGCAGCGTTATTTCGGGTAACGCGGGTGCACGCTGCGCAAGCCACGCCCGATACAACTCGCCGAGTTCATCGACTAACCGCTGCATCGACCATGCGTCGCAGACAATGTGATGCAGCGCCAGCACGAGTTGATAGCGCGTATCGCCGAGTGTGAGAAGCGCCGCGCGCAGCAGCGGGCCGCGCTGAAGGTCGAACAGCGTGCCGGCGAAACGGCGCGCTTCGTCATTCGCTGCGGCCTCTATGTCAGCGGCGTCGCGCAGATCGCGCCGCACCATTTCGATGGAAACATCCGCATCGATAATCTGGACAGGCTCTCCGTTGGCGTCTTCCGCGAACCGCGTGCGCAGCGCCGGATGGCGTGCGACGAGCGCAGCAAGGCCATGCGCAAGCGCGGCGGAATCGAGCGCGCCGTCGAGCGTGAGCGTGCCAGCCACGTGATAGGCGGTGTCTTTCGGATCGAGACGCCACAGTGTCCAAAGCCGCCTTTGCGCATGGGTCAGCGGCGAGGTGGTATCGAAGGCGGGTTGCCGTTGGACGGCGAGCGGCTCCACGGCGTTCGGACGATTGTCGCCGCGCATCCCGTCGATGCGCGCGGCCGCCTCTGCAAGACGCGGCGCTTCGAACAGATCGCCCACGCCATAAGCGGGCGCCAGCGTTTCGCCGATGCACGCCACCGCGCGCACGGCCTGGATCGAATTGCCGCCGAGCCGGAAGAATTGCGCGTCGCGCGTGGTCACGGTGCAGCCGAGAACGTCTGTCCATATCGCTGCGAGGGCGCGCTCGGTGTCGGTCGCGAGAGCCGATGATTTCACCGGTTCCACGGCATCGGACCGCAACGTCTTCCCTGTTTTAGTTAGTATGCCTTGCGACCAGGTCGCCCAGGCGTCCAGCATTCCCTCCTGCCAGCCGCGCCGCACAGCCGCGCGTTGCAGCTTGCCGCTCGACGTCTTGGGCAGCGCGCCCGGATTGAGCAGGACGACGACCGCCAGCGCCTCGCCGTACATGGGCGACACCAGCGAATCGAGTTCATCGATGATTGCCTGCGGCGGCACGAGCGCTTGGGTGCGGATAGCAATTTCAGCCGCGATGCCAATTCCCTCGCGGCCGTCGATCTCAACTGAGAACGCCGCCACGCGGCCCTTTCGCACGAGATCGAGTTCGGCCTCCACGCGCTGCTCGATATCCTGCGGATAAACATTCAGGCCGCGCACGATGATCATGTCCTTCACGCGTCCCGTGACATACAACTCGCCGTCGATGATCAAGCCAAGGTCGCCGGTGCGCAGCCAGCGCCGCCCAAAACGCTCGACAAACGCGGCATCGGTTGCTGCCGGATTGCGCCAGTAACCGCTCGCAATGCTCGGGCCGCTCACCCATATCTCGCCGGTCCCCCCTCCGACAACCAGCGTGCCGTCTGCTGGCGCAACGATGCGAAGTTCGTGCGATGAAGGCGCGTGACCGCACCCGACCAGCCGCTTGCCGCTGTCGGCAGCATCGGTGTCCGCCGTAGACACCAGACCGCGCCCACGGTCGCCGCCGCTCACCATCAGCGTTGCTTCGGCTAGGCCGTAGCACGGGTAGACCGCGCCCGCATCGAAACCATAGGGTGCAAAGCGCTCGACGAAACCCGACAGTGTGTCGAAGCGCACCGGTTCGGAACCGGAGAACGCCACGCGCCAGCTCGACAGATCGATGTCGCGCAGTTGCGCGTCGCGGATACGCTCGCTGCACAGCCGGAACGAGAAGTCGGGACCGCCGGAAATCGTGCCGCGATGACGGCTGATCGCGGCGAGCCATCGCGCGGGTTGCTCAAGAAAATGATTGGGCGACATCAGCACGAGCGGAATGCCGCTGAAGACCGGTTGCAGCAGCGTGCCGATCATGCCCATGTCATGCGGCAGCGGCAGCCAGCTCACGAACACGTCGTCCGCGCCCACGCCCAGCAGCTCGCGAATCGCGATTTCGTTGGCGATGAGGTTGCCGTGCGTGACCATCACGCCTTTCGGGTTCGAGGTCGACCCCGATGTGTATTGCAGGAAGGCAATGTCGTCATCGTCTAGTGCGATCACGACGTCGCCCTCGTAGCGCAGGCCAGAGTCGACCACGACGATCTGCGGTCGCGAAGGCATGCCCTCGAGCAGCACGCGCACCTTGTCCTCGAAGGCGGCGGTCACGAGCACGAAATCGGCTTCGGCATCTTCCAGGATGAGGCGCAGCCGCGATGCATAGTGTTCGCGTGCGCGATCTGGCGGAAACGCGGGCACGGCCAGCACGCCGGCATAAAGGCAACCGAAAAACGCGGTGAAGTAGTCAACTCCGCTGTCCATCAGCAGCAACGCGCGCGCGCCCTTGTGAACGCCTGCGCCTAGCCGCGCGGCGATCGCGTGAGCGCGCCGGTCGAGTTCGCGGTAGCAATACGGCGTGTCGCCGTTTTCGTCGACGCAGATCAGCGCGACATCGTCAGGACGTGAATGCGCGAGTACCTGCAGGCGCTCGGCCATGTGATTCGGAGTTTGGAACATCGGTATGCCTATCGATCAGTACTTTGGCGCCATGCCTTGAGGCATCGGCAAAATCAATCGCGTCCGCGATCGGAATAGTCGCGCACGACAAGCACGGCGGAATGCGCCGGTTTGTGGCCGCGCTCGCCGGCTCGCGGCCCCTGCGGCGCACCGTGCGCGACGGATGCCGTAACCGCTTCCCCGCCCGTCTGCGCGCGCGCGGGCTCGCGGCGCTGGCGTTTCAGGAACGGGCATTGATCGGCGGCGGGCTGGCTGGCGTCGGCGAGAAAGTACTGCTTCCATTCGAGATTGCCCGCGTCGCCATAGAACCCGAGGTCCGGATGCGGCGGCACGTCGTCCCACTTGCGCAGCCGCTCGCGGACCTGATTGCGCGCCTGCCGTCCGATCACCTTGTTGGTGATGGTGTCGACAAACACCGCGCGCGGCTGGAACAGCAGCACCATGCCGGGCCCGAGATTGCGGCTGTGGCGCCGCGCAAAAGACGGGCATGCGCAGACCACGAACATCTGAATGCCGCCGAACGAAAACTCCCAGGTTTCGTCGGACGGCGGCGGCTGATCGTCGGCGGCGGGGTCCGGATCGACGTCGTGCAGATGTTGCAGCGTCGCCCAGAAGCGGTCGTGATAAGCGTCGTGCGTGAGCGGCTCGGCGTCGGACTCGTAGAAGATCGCAATGTTGTTGCGGCGGAACTCGGGCCGTGACGCCAGCCGCGAAAACGTCGTCATGGTGGCCGCAAGCTGGCGCTCGTCGCGGCCGTTGACGAAGCTATAGAACATCTCGCCACGCCGTTCGGCAATAGTGCCGAAGAAGCACGGATAGTCTGGATGCATCACGTGGCTGCGCAAGGTCTCGTAGCGCGCCGGCAGCCAGGCAGGCAGGTCGACACCGCCAACCTGGTCGCCAAGGATGACGCGGGATTGCCAGGTACTCGGTGCGGCCTGGGCATCGGGGAGATCGGGCTGCATGGACTTCTCCATCGGACTGCGTGTGCCGGGCAAGGCCGGCCGGGGTCGAGGCGTCGCACCGCAGGCGCGCAGGCCCCGGAACTGACGCACATGGATAAATTCGGCATGCTAATCAAGCAGGGAATTTCGATTGCATGCAAGGTATGATGGCCGTTAGCGCAGGCGGGTTGCGGGCGGCCACGCCCCCCGCGCGAGTGTCCAGATCAAGACGCAACCACTGTGGCGGACGTTCGGGAATCGGTGGATGATGCCTGCAGGGCCTCGATCCATTCGTTGGGAATGATCGGCTGGTGATAAGTGCATTCCTCCGATACAACCGTGGAGCCGTGCAGCCGGCCATCGGGAATCAGCACGCTGTCGCCCTGCTTCATCTTGTGCTGCATGCCGAGGTTGCCCCAGAAGATCATGTCGCCCGACTCGATCACGACCAGCCGGTGATCGTTGTGTACATGCGTTGTCGAACACATCTCGCGCGGCTCCACAAAAGTCTCGCGGTCGATCCCCGGGCATTCCGCCTCGATGCGCCCTTCGACGTGCTTCGCATGCGCGACGTAGCTATCGATAGCGGAGAGCCAGCTCAGTTGCTCCCCGAGATCCCAGCGTGCGCGTGCGGCAAGCTTGACGCCGGCGCCCCAGCCCTGACCGACGCGATACAGCCCGTGCGATCCGTATTGATCCTGAACCTGCCCGAGCGCGCGTTCGAAACGCGCGCTGAGTTGACACGCACGCTCTTGTCCGCTTGTGACGCTCTCGCCCTTTGCGACCAGATGCGGACAGGCTTCGGCCAGCGCTTCGGCAAAGGCGATCGATTCCGCCTCGGTCGCGTATGCTGCGCCGAGCAGCGCAAACGCGCGATCCGGACGCGCGGCAAGCGCATACAGCAGGTTGCATTTCGCCAGACTGGTCGGCAGATAGAACTGCCAGTAGGAATGTTCGCGCCGCGTCAGCCCGACGAATTGCGCGACTCGCGCGAGCAATGCGTCGTCGGATGGATGCGAGAGCGCCGGCTCGTCTGCTTGCTCGACAGCGTCGAAGTAACCCGACGCTGCCGCACGCGACACAGCCATCCTGCGCGAAGGCGCGAGGCTCCATCGCTGGATCATGATGAAGCGCAATCCTTCCACCAGATAGTCGTTGCGCACCAGCAGCGCGAACATCTCGTTCCAGAATGCTTTTTCGTCGGCGATCAACGTGGCGAGGCTGGCGACGTAAGCAGCAATGTCGTCACGCCCAGACGCCTCGTTGCCAAGGAACGCGAACGCATAGTGTTCGAGGTAATTCCGGATGCGTGCGCCCAGCACCTGATTGCGTTCGCCATAGAACGCATCGAAACGCGCGAATTCCTCGGCGGTCGCCGCGCGCGGCATACGCGCCACGCCGGCCTCGTTCAGGCTCAGCAGCATGCGCTGCGACGCAAGCGCCGGCAAACGGCTCACTGTTTCCGCGCGCACCGGTTTCTTGAACTGCAGGAATTCGAGGTCTTCGGGCCGCAGCGGACGGCGGTAAAAATCTTCATCGAGTTCGAGTTCCTCGACCACGGCGCTGCGAAAACCATCGTGCGCGGCGAATTGCCGGATCAGGGGAAGCACCTCTTCCCTCTGCTCGAGATAAGGCGAGAAATCGAATAGCAAGGGCGACTTGTCCACGAGATAAACCTCCTTTAAACCGGTGCCGGATTACACGGCGAGTTGCTGTTTCGCGGGAGCTGGCATGCGCTTCGAACTCACCACGTCATAAAGGCTGCCGATGACCAGATCGATCACCGCTTCACGTTGCGTGTTGATGAAAAAATGCCCCGCCTCGATCGATCGCAAGAGAAACGGCCCGGTGGTTTCCCGCGACCACGCGGAAACGTTCAATGGCTTCTGGCTGATCTTGTCCGTCGTGCCCTGGATCGCGAGCAGCGGACAACGCAACGGCACGCGCGCCGGGTATTCGTACGAACCGCACAAGTGAAAATCCGCGCGCAGCACCGGCAGCACTAGCTCCATGAAATCGCGATTCGCGAGCAACTCCTCGGGCATGCCGTTGAGCGCACGAACCTCGGCCAGGAACGTGTCTTCAGGACAGCTAAGCCAATGCAATTCCCGCACGCGCTGCGAAGGCGCGGTGCATGCCGACGCGCCGAACCAGACCGGCTCCACGCCATGTCGCGTTCGCAGCGCGTGCGCGAGTTCAATGCCAATGAGCGCACCCATGCTATGACCGAAGATCGCAAACGGTTGCTCGAGCAGCGGTTGCATATCGTCTACAAGCAGATCGAGTAAGGCATCCCAGCGATGCACCGGCGCCGCCTGATTCCTGATGCCGCGCCCCGGCAAATGCGGGGTGACCAGATTGATCCAGTCCGGCAGGCGCGCCGTCCACTCGCGATAAACCGCCGCGCTGCCGCCCGCATACGGCAGGCAAACGAGGTTTAGCTGCGCGCGCGGATCCCTGCCCTGATCCGCGCCGGATGCGCGATGCCGGTTCATTTCAATGCAGCCGCGGCGATGCCGCGTTGTCAGCGTCCATTGCCTGGCGAAGGCTCAGCGGCCGCATGTCGGTCCAATGCTCTTCGATGTAGGCAAGGCACTCCGCCTTGTTCCCCTTCTTGCCGGCCGCACGCCAGCCACCGGGAATCGCCTTGTAGCTTGGCCAGATCGAATACTGCTCTTCATGATTTAGTACTACTTCAAACTCGGCGTTGTCGTCGTCCCAGCTCATCGTTCACCTCTCCCAAGAAAACCGGATGAAAATCGGGCGCGCAATGCGCCAGAGTGATGCGGCTTGATTCGCCCAATATCACAGCAGCGAATAAGGTCATTCATTTTTGATGAATGAGAATTATTACTATCTGGGGCAGGAAGTTAGGCGTTGCGATTCAACTTGTCAAGGTTTTTACGGAACAGCGCCACCTGATTGCCAATCCGTCAGATGCCCGTCACATAACCCTTCCGCGGGTATTGGCATCGTTGAAAGACGTCTCACAAGCAAGCCCACAAAGGCTTTCCACCGGACTCCCGCGTCATTGATGCGACGAATCGAGCTATCGCGTAAATGAGAATCGTTTATACTTCTACGCGGGTGACGAAAAGCCGTGTTGTGTTGACCGATAGTAGAAAACGAACATGACGAGCGCGTTACCGACGCGTAGCGATGGAGATTGAATAGGTTGGCTGATAAACCATCGCGTGATAACCGACAAACCGGCTAGCGCGCGATTTGATGATTCGTTCAGAGCGCTTGGCGGAATCCGCTCTTTACCTGATTCAATGAGTGGACCGCTGTCATGCCCGCGTTGCAGCGCAAGCCCTGTCCACCGTCCGCACTGAAGCACCGTGCCACTGCGCCGCGCTGTTTTTGCCGCCGCTCGTAGCTCACCTCAAACGTTGCGATGACAAGAATTTTCGGAAGACACCGCCGCTCTGCTGTAGTCGTTACTTTGCTTCTACTGTTCGCCTTGATCGTGTGGGCGGCGTTTTTCCGCACGATCGAGCGTGTCGATACGGTCACGATCCACCGGGCCGACATTGAGGCCAGCGTTGCCGCACTCGGCACGCTGCAACCGCACAGCTATGTGGACGTCGGCGCGCAGGCGTCGGGAGAAATCCGGCGCATTCATGTGCGTCCCGGCGATATAGTGACCAGGGGCCAGTTGCTGGTCGAGATCGATCCGAGCGTGCAGCAAGCCAAGGTCGACGTGGACCGCTCCTCGCTGCTGAGCCTGCGCGCCCAATTGACCGGGCAGCAGGCGCAATATGCGCTTGCTCAGCAGCAATACGACCGGCAGCGGCGCATGTCGCTGGAAGGATCGACGCGCGACGAAGACCTGCAGAGCGCCTACGCCGCGCTTCTTTCGGCGCGTGCGTCGATTGAAAACCTGCGGGCGCAAATTGACGGCGCCCAATCCACGCTCAAGGGCGACGAAGCGCAACTGGGCTACACACGCATTTATGCACCGATGTCCGGCACGGTCGTCACGCTCGACGCCCGCGAGGGACAGACGCTCAACGCGACGTACCAGACGCCGACCATCATGCGGATTGCCGATCTCTCGACCATGACGGTGTGGACCCAGGTGTCCGAAGCCGACGTGCCGCGCGTGAAGGCCGGCATGCCGGTTTATTTCACGACGCTGGGCGCAAGCGAACGCCATTGGAACGCCACGGTCCGGCAGATCCTTCCCGCCCCGCCCAATCCCGCCGTGCCTGCGGACGGCCAGCAAAGCCCCTCGGCCAACGCATCGAGCGCGGGCAAGGTCGTGCTGTACACCGTGTTGTTCGATGTAAAGAACGACAATGCGCAACTCTTGCCGCAAATGAGCGCGCAGGTGTTCTTCGTGGTCGCGAATGCGAAGGACGTGCTGGTCGCGCCGCTGCCTGCCATGACGCCAGTCGATAGTCATCCTGACCTTTTCAAAGCCCAGGTCCTGGTCGATGGAAAGATCGTTTCGCGCACGGTCCACACGGGCGTACGCGATCGCCTGAGCGCCGAGGTGCTGTCGGGACTGAGCGCTGGCGAGCGCCTCGTCACGAGCATCAGCCGCGTTCACGCCGCCGACGGGAGATTCCAGTGGTAGCCGCGCCGCTGATCGAGTTGCGCGCCATCTGGAAGTCGTATGGCGGCCGCGCGGCTGTCGATGGCGGCACGGCAGCGCCTTCGGTTGATGTGCTGCGCGGCGTAAGCCTGCAGATCGCGGCCGGAGAATTCGTTGCGATTGTCGGCGCATCGGGTTCCGGAAAGTCGACGCTGATGCATATTCTCGGCTGCCTCGACAGACCAAGCGCAGGCGAATACCGCTTCGCCGGCAAGGACATCGCGAACTTCAACGCCGACGAACTCGCGTGGTTGCGGCGCGAAGCGTTTGGCTTCGTGTTCCAGGGATATCACCTGATCGCGACAGAAACGGCGCGTGAAAACGTCGAGATTCCTGCCATCTATTCAGGTGTCCCAACGCAGGAACGCGCCGAACGCTCCGTCGCATTGCTGAGCCGGCTCGGGCTTGCAGGACGGCTCGATCATCGGCCCGGGCAATTGTCCGGCGGACAGCAGCAACGGGTATCGATAGGCCGTGCGTTGATGAACGGCGGCCACATCCTGCTCGCCGATGAACCCACGGGCGCACTCGATTCCCGCAGTGGCGCGGAAGTCATGGCGCTGCTGCAGGAACTGGCCGCGGCCGGGCATACGGTCATCCTCATCACGCATGATCGCGAGGTCGCCGCATGCGCGCATCGTGTGATCGAAATCCGCGACGGTGAAATTGTCAGTGACTCGGGCGTAGCTGCAGGCTTGGGCGCTGGCTCACGCACCACAGCGCCCGCGTCGCTGGATGCAGCCGCGTTCATTGCATCCATGGCTGAAGGCGTCGCGCACACGGCGTCGCTCTTCACCGACTCGCGCGAGGCATTGCGCGCCGCGTGGCGCGTGCTGTGGATCAACCGTTTTCGTACCCTGCTGACGCTGCTTGGAATCATTATCGGCGTGGCGTCGGTGATCGTCATGCTCGCCATTGGAGCGGGCACGGAGCGCGAAGTCATTGCAAAGATGGCGAGCTTCGGCACCAACCGCCTGTATGTGACGCCGGGCGGCGACAACACGCGGGGACCGGGCGGCACGCTGTCTACGGCGGACGCGCAGCAAGTGCGCGAAGTGCCCAACGTCACGGCCGCGATGCCCTTTCTGCAAGGACATGTGACGCTCCGGTACAGCAATGTCGATGTTCAGACCACGCTGTGGTCCGTCACCGACGAGGCATCGCGCGTACTGAACTGGAAGCCGAGCCGCGGAACGTTCTTCAGCGCCGACGATGAACGCGATCTCGCTGCCGTTGTGCTGCTTGGCAAGCGCGTCAGCGAAAAGCTGTTTGGCGATGCGGACCCCGTTGGCCACTATGTGCTCGTGAACAACGTGCCTTTCGAAGTCATTGGCGAACTGGAGGAAAAAGGGGCGACATCCGGAGACGCGGACGACGACAACGTCGTGCTCACGCCTTTCTCCACGGGCAGCCGGCGCGTGGTGGGCACGACCAATCTGTCGTGGATATCCGTGCTCATAGACCGGCTCGATCTCGCCGATGAAACCGCAAAGCAGATTGGCGATGTCCTCGCGGCTAGCCACCATATCCGCGACTTCCAGGTCTACAACCGGGCGGCTTCGGTCAAGGCGCAGACGGAAACGCAGAATACGCTCACGGTCATGCTTGGGCTCATCGCCGCCATATCGCTGCTCGTGGGCGGTATCGGCGTCATGAACATCATGCTCATGACGGTCAGGGAACGCACGCGCGAGATTGGTATCCGCATGGCGACAGGCGCGCGGCAACGCGATATCTTGCGGCAGTTCCTGACCGAAGCAACGCTCGTGTCCGGAATTGGCGGCGTGCTGGGCGTGGCCGCCGGCTTGCTGATCGGCGCCGCGCTGATTGCAGCGGACGTGGCCGCCATCTTCTCGGTTCGGGCCATTGCTGGCGCTTTCGCCTGCGCGTTGCTGACCGGCCTCGTGTTCGGCTTCATGCCGGCGCGCAAGGCGGCGCGGCTTGATCCGGTCGTCGCGCTGGCGAGCGAATGACGTCATGAAAAACTGGGCTATCCTCGGCGCGTTGCTGGTGTTGTCGGGTTGCGGTTCAACACCGCCCCGGCAGACGTCAAGCGTGGTTCCTCCTGACGCATGGCGCTATGCATCGGGGCCTGTCCATCGCGATGAGGTCAAGGCCGACTGGTGGCGCAGCTTCGGCAATCCGGAACTCGATACGCTCGTCACACGCGCGGCAGCCGGCAGTTTCGACGTCGCGGCCGCGATCGCGCGGGTCGAGCAAGCCCGGGCGTCGGCGCGGATTGCAGGTGCGGCGCTGCTGCCGACCGTCACCGGTTTCGCCGATGCCAGCCGTCAAGGCGGATTGCTCGTCAACAATACGGGGCAGCAAGGTACAGGCTTCGACCTTGGTCTCGCCGCGAGTTTCGAACTCGACTTCTGGGGACGCAACCACGCCCTTCGCGACGCTGCATCGGCGAATCTGCGTGCTTCGGTTTTCGATCGCGATACGGTCGTCTTGAGCGTCACGTCGGATGTCGCGAACACGTGGTTGCAAACCGTGGCGCTGCGCGAACGCAGCACGATCGCGCAGCAGAATCTGGCGGCAGCGCAGCGGGTGCTGGCCACCATAGAGTCGCAGTTCCGCGCGGGTGCCGCAACCCCGCTCGATCTGGCGCAGCAGCGCGGTCTGGTTGCAACTCAGCGCCGTAACGTTGCGTTGCTGCGTCAGGCGGCCAACGACAGCGAGGCGACGCTTGCCGTGTTGCTAGGCGTGCCGCCGTCGGGTTTTGAACTCGCGACTACATCGCTCGACAATTTGCAGATACCGCGTATCGATGCAGGCGTTCCGTCGGCGTTGTTGACCCGGCGCCCCGATATCGCTTCGGCTGAGGCGCAGCTCGAAGCCGCGAACGCCAATGTCGCAGCTGCCCGCGCCGCAATGCTGCCAAGCGTCACGCTGACCGGTTCCATCGGCTCGGGCAGCGACCGGCTCAGCGGACTTTTCGATCATTCGTTGTACGGCATTGCAGCAGGGCTCGCCGCGCCGGTCTTCAACGCGGGTTCTCTTGCGGCGGGTCGCGATCTGGCTATCGGGCAAAAGGAAGAATTGCTGGCGCGATACCGCCAGGCGATCGTTGCATCATTCGCCGATGTCGAGCGTGCGCTCAACGCAGTGGCCGGCGCGAACGCGCAGCGGGCCGCGCAGGACGAAGCGCTCGCAGAAGCACGGCGTGCGTTCGCGCTCGCGCAAAGCCGCTATCGCGCGGGCTCGGAGACGCTGCTGGTCGTGCTCAATGCACAGCAAACCATCTATGCCGCCGAGGATGACGCGGTACAGGTCCGGCTCGGGCAACTGCAAGCGGCTGTGTCGCTGTATCGGACGCTTGGCGGAGGCTGGCGGGATGGCGATGGCGTGGACGCGGCTCATGGGGTGAGCCAGATCTCGCGTCGGTGATCCTGTGCGGCGGGTCATCGGCGACGCCCTTGTTCGCCTTGAACATGGCGGCGGCCCTCGCCCACGAATCGATCACAAATGAATGGTTTGAGCCTGCTTCAGGGCGAGCCATACCATGCCTTCGCGCAGGCCGTCGAGCACCGCCTCGCGTTCGCTCTTGAAGGTTTGCCAATGGCGAAACCGATGCTTGAACTCGCCGCTCGCGCCGCCATGCTCAACCTGGACGTCGCACGAAAAACCATCCGCGATGGTGACCGTATCCACCGAGACGCTCCAGCCCTCTCCGCTGACCTGACCTTTGAGTGTCATGTTGCCGCTCGCCTCATACCGCGTTGATGACGACCTTCAACGCATGGGTATCGGCGGCTTGACCGAACGTTTCGTAGGCCTTCAGCATGTCGTTGAGACTGAAACGGTGCGTGATCAGCTTGTTGGCTTCCAGCTTGCCGGCACGCACGGTCTTGAGCAGCATCGGCGTGCTGACGGTGTCCACCAGCCGCGTCGTGATCGATATGTTGCGATCCCACAGGCGCTCCAGATGCAGGTCGGCTTTTACGCCATGCACGCCCACGTTGGCGATCGTGCCGCCGGGCGCGATGATCGCTTCGCACATTTCGAAGCTGGCGGGCACGCCGACCGCTTCGATTGCGCAGTCCACGCCCACGCCTTCGGTCAACTTCATGATCTGCTCTACCGCGTCTTCCTGGCTGATATCCACGCACGCAGTCGCGCCGAAGGTCCGCGCAATCTCAAGCCGGTTCGCATCGCGATCGATCATGATGATCTGCGCGGGCGTGTAGAACTGCGCGGTCAGCAATGCGGCGAGCCCGATAGGACCCGACCCCACGATAGCCACCGTGCTGCCCGGCTGCACCCGCCCGTTGAGCACGCCGCACTCGAAGCCGGTAGGAAGAATGTCGGAGAGCATGACGAGGGCTTCTTCATCGGCGTCGGCGGGAATGGGGTACAGGCTCGTCTCGGCGTGCGGTATCCGCACATATTCGGCCTGTGTGCCGTCGATCCGGTTCCCGAGTATCCAGCCACCGGTCGTGCAATGCGAATACATGCCGCGGCGGCAATATTCGCATTTGCCACACGACGTAATGCATGAAATGAGCACGTGATCGCCCGGTTTGAACGTCGATACCGCGGCGCCGACTTCCTCGATCACGCCCACGCCCTCGTGCCCGAGAATCCGGCCGGGTTCGCAGGTCGGAACATCGCCCTTGAGGATATGAAGGTCGGTGCCGCAAATCGTCGTATGAGTGACTTTGACAATGGCGTCGGTTGCTGAAACGAGTTTCGGCACAGGCCGCTCGTCCAGCGATTTCTTGCCGGCTCCGTGGTACACGAGTGCTTTCATCGTCAGGCTCCTGAGGGTGAGTGAACGGTGCGTCCAAGCCAAACTCTATGCGCGCAAGCGGTCTTCCGGTTGACCTGAATCAAGTAATCGATACGGCGTAGCCCTGCATGCGTTGGGCCGCTCCAATTGACTTGCATCAACGTTTCATTCGCCGGACGCTTCATAGTCGTTCAAGCAGCACACTCAGTATTTCGCGGGGAAGCGTGGCTGCTTGCATGACGAATGAAAGGAGCGAACTTGGATATTCGCCGCGAAGGCACTCGAATCGAAACGTCGCCCGAGGCTGCGCCAGACACGCGCGGCCCGGAATCCAGCGCGCGTGTAATCGCGGTGAGAGGCGCGATCGTGGACGTCGTGTTCGAGCATGGCGACCTGCCGCTTATCGACGAATCCCTGACGATTCTCGCGGACCAGGGGCCACCGGTCACAGCCGAGGTCCAGGCGCATCTGGACGAATACACGGTGCGCGCGCTCGCGCTGCAAGCCACGAACGGGCTGCGGCGCGGCACGCCGGTCCTCGCATCGGGCGGTCCGATACAGGTCCCGGTTGGAGAAGCGCTGCTCGGTCGTCTCGTCGATGTCACCGGCACGCCGGGCGATGGCGGAGCACCTTTCGCGAGCGACGTGCCCCGGCGTCCGATTCATCGCCTGCCGCCGTCGTTCGCGTCGCAAAGCGCATCGACGGAAATATTCTGGACGGGCATCAAGGTCATCGACCTGCTGACGCCGCTTGCACAAGGCGGCAAGGCGGCAACGTTCGGTGGCGCAGGCGTCGGCAAGACCGTGCTCGTGATGGAGTTGATTCACGCGATGGTCACGCGCTACGAAGGCATCTCGGTTTTCGCGGGCGTGGGCGAGCGTTCGCGCGAAGGCCACGAGACGCTGCTCGACATGCGCGGTTCAGGAGTCTTGCCGCGTACCGTGCTGGTGTATGGGCAGATGAACGAGCCGCCCGGCGCGCGCTGGCGCGTGCCGCTGACCGCGCTCACCATCGCGGAATATTTTCGCGACGAACGCCGCCAGAACGTCCTGCTCCTGATGGACAACGTGTTCCGGTTCGTCCAGGCGGGCGCCGAAGTGTCGGGCCTGCTCGGACGCCTGCCCTCGCGGGTCGGTTATCAGCCCACGCTTGCGTCCGAGGTCGCCGCGCTGCAGGAGCGCATTGTGTCGGTTGAAGGTGTGTCGGTCACGGCAATCGAAGCGGTCTACGTGCCGGCGGACGATTTCACCGATCCCGCCGTGACGACGATCGCGGCGCATGTGGACAGCATGGTGGTCCTGTCGCGATCGATGGCGGCCGAAGGCATGTACCCGGCCATCGATCCGATCGCATCGGCCTCGATCCTGCTCGATCCCGATTTTGTGGGCGAGGAACATGCCGCGGTCGCTATCGAAGTGCGCAAGGCGATCGAGCATTATCGCGAATTGCAGGATGTCATCTCGCTCCTGGGCGTGGAGGAACTCGGTGTCGATGACCGCCGCATTGTCGGGCGCGCGCGGCGGCTGCAGCGGTTCCTCACCCAGCCGTTCGCCGTGACGGAGGCGTTCACTGGCGTGCCGGGGCGCTCGGTGCCCATTGCCGACACCATTGCCGGTTGCCGCGCGATCCTTGCCGGCGAGTGCGACGACTGGCCGGAAAGCGCGCTCTACATGATCGGTTCGCTCGACGAGGCACGCGCGCATGAAGCCGCAGCCGCGAAGGGACAAGCCGCATCCGCTGCGGGCAAGTCATGAGCGCGACCCTGCACCTGAGCATTGCCACGCCCGCGAGCGTGCTGTTCGACAGCACGCAGGTCGTCGCGCTACGCGCCGAGGACGAAACCGGCAGTTTCGGCATCCTTCCGGGTCACGCGGCGTTCCTGACGGTGCTTATTCCCTGCGTGCTGCGCTGGCATGCCGCGGACGGCGTTTCACATTTTTGTGCGATCAAGAAGGGCGTGCTGCGCGTATCCGCCGGGCACGACGTGACGATCGCGTGCCGCGAAGGCGTGCTCGGAGACTCGCTCGAACTGCTGGAGGCGCAGGTTCGAACAACGCGCGCAGAGCAGCTCGATGCCGTGCGGCGAGCCCGTGTCGATGAAACCCGGCTGCACGCCCAAGCCGTGCGCCAGTTGCTGCATTATCTGCGCCCTTCCACTGAGCCTGCCCGTCATGGAGGGAACACGTCATGACGGAGCGCTTGCGCCAGGATCACGGCAGCGACCCAGACGGCATCACCAGCGCGGTCCGCGAAGCCATGGAATCGGAGCGGCGCGCGCGAGAAACGCCGGAACCATCGCTTGGAAGCCGGCTCGGGCAGATAGGAGTGCTCGGCTGGTTGATCGTCGTGCCGACGCTGCTTGGGCTCACGCTTGGCCACTGGCTCGACCGGCGCTTTCATACCGGCGTGTTCTTCGCGGCACCGCTACTGATGGTGGGCGCGGGCATTGGATTGTGGTGCGCATGGAGATGGATGCATCGGCAGACACTCAAGGACGACGGATCATGACGCCGTATTCAACACTGAGCATGCAAATCCCGGCGGGCCTGGGTATCGGTCTCGTGTATGGATGGGTTCATTTCTGGAGCTTGCGCGGCAACGTGCGCCTGATGACAGGCGGCGCGCCGGTTAAAGCGTTCATGGTGCAGCTCGTGCGCCTTGCATGCGTTGCAGGCGTGTTTTTCCTTCTGACGAGGCTCGGGCCGTGGGCGTTGCTGTCGGGTGCGCTCGCGCTGCTGCCTGCCCGCCTTGCCGTGCTCCGGCAAGTGAAGCGCACATCGGGAGTGTCGCCGTGACCAGCTCGCCGCTTGAAACCCTCGCGCTGTTTCATATTGGACCCGTGGCGGTCTCGCAGCCGGTCGTGACGACGTGGATCATCATGGCGCTGCTGTGGGCGGGTGCTGCCTGTTTCACACGCCGCCTGACGCTCGTGCCGTCGAAGGTGCAGACCGTACTCGAATTGATCGTAGGCACGATCGACCAGCAAATCCGCGACACGATGCAAGCCGATCCGCAGCGGTATCGCGCGCTGGTTGGTACGCTGTTCCTATTCATTCTCGTGAGCAATGCGTCGTCGCTCGTTCCCGGCGTCGAGCCGCCGACCGCGCACATTGAAACCGACGCCGCGCTGGCCTTGATCGTCTTTTGCGCGACGATCTTCCACGGCATTCGCACCCGCGGTCTGGGCCGTTATCTCGCAACGTTTGCCGAGCCTACCTGGATCATGATTCCGCTGAATCTCGTCGAGCAGATCACGCGGACTTTCTCGCTGCTGGTGCGTCTGTTCGGCAACGTAATGAGCGGCGTATTCGTGGTCGGCATCGTGCTGTCCCTCGCGGGATTGCTGGTGCCTATCCCGCTTATGGCGCTCGATCTGCTTACGGGCGCGGTACAGGCCTACATCTTCACCGTGCTCGCGATGGTGTTCATCGGCGCGGCGGTGCTTGAAAACGCTCCCACTCCTTCAACCACGCAAACCGGCCCGCAATAAACACCATGAACAACCTGATTCAGATCGTGAGTATTCTGGCAGCCGCGCTGGCCGTGTCTTTCGGCGCAATAGGACCCGCGCTTGCCGAAGGCCGCGCGGTTGCCGCCGCCATGGACGCGCTCGCGCGCCAGCCGGAATCGGCGGGCACGATATCGCGGACGCTTTTTGTAGGCCTCGCGATGATCGAGACAATGGCGATCTACTGCCTCGTCATCGCGCTGCTGCTGCTGTTCGCCAATCCGTTTGTGAAGTGAAGCAGAAACCATCATGCATATCGACTGGTGGACGCTTGGTTTTCAGACCATCAACGTGCTGGTGCTCGTCTGGCTGCTTGCGCACTTTCTGTTTCGTCCGGTGTCGAAAATCGTGGCCGAGCGCCAGCGCGTGGCTGCCGCCCTGCTGGACGATGCAAGCGCCGCCAAGACCGCCGCGCTCGACGAACAAAAGAAGCTGGTGGAGAAAAACGCCCAGTTCGCCACCGAGCGCGGCCGCCTGATGGAAGCGGCGGCGGCCGAAGCCGCCCAAGTCAAGGCCACGCTGGAAGGCGCCGCACGCGCCGAAGCCGAGCAGATACGCGAGTCCGGAACCGCCGCGCTCGAAGCCGGCCGCGCCCAGGCCGCCGCCGCCAACTCGGACAGGGCGACGCAACTCGCGCTGGATATCACTTCGCGTTTGCTGGACCGCCTGCCTGCTGAAGCGCGGATCACGGGTTTTATCGATGGACTGGCGGCCGAACTGGAAAAACTGCCGGAATCGGCGCGCAGCGAATTGACCGCCAATGACTCGCCGCCCCGCCTGCTCGCGCCGCGCCCGCTGACCGAGGAGGAACTCTCGGCCTGCCATCGGGCGTTTTCCCGCGCGCTTGGCCGCGACCTGAATGTGCTTGTGACGGTCGAGCCCGGCGTGATCGCCGGACTCGAACTGGACGCCGCGCACACCACAGTGCGAAACAGCTTCAGGCACGACCTCGCCCGTCTCAAACTGGAATTCATGGCTCATGACGCCCACGCGACCTGACCCCGACACATCGGCCCCCGGCTGGCTCGCCGAACGCCGCGCCATTGTTTCGCGCACGCGGTTCGCCGCGCAGACCGAGTCGCTTGGGCGCGTAGAGCGCGTGTCCGATGGCATTGCTTCGGTCTCCGGTCTGCCCGACGTCCGCCTTAACGAACTGCTGCGCTTCGAGGGCGGCCGTCTGGGCTTCGCGCTCACGCTCGACGCCGACGCCATCGGCGCGGTGCTGCTTGACGAAGGCGACGCCATTTCAGCGGGCTCGCGCGTCGCAGGAACAGGACAGGTCCTGGAAGTGCCGGTCGGTCCCGGCCTGCTCGGCCGCGTGGTCGATCCGCTCGGCAGGCCGCTTGACCGCGGCGAGCCGGTGCAAGCGGCCACGCACCTGCCTATCGAGCGGCCCGCGCCGGCGATCATCGACCGGGATCTTGTGACGCAACCGGTCGCCACGGGCATTCTGCTGATCGATGCGCTGTTCGCAGTTGGCCGGGGCCAGCGCGAGCTGATCATTGGCGACCGGGCTACCGGCAAGACCTCCGTGGCGGTCGACGCGATCGTCAACCAGAAGCACTCCGACATGATCTGCGTGTACGTGGCGATCGGTCAGCGGGCAACGGCCATACAGCGCGTAATCGATACCGTGCGCCGCCACGGCGCGCCCGAGCGCTGCGTGTTCGTGGTTGCTCCCGCCGCGACGCCTCCAGGCCTGCAATGGGCCGCTCCATTCGCCGGTTTCTCCATTGCCGAGTATTTCCGCGACCGTGGCGAGCACGCGCTCATTGTGATCGACGACCTGAGCAAGCACGCGACGACGCATCGCGAACTTGCGCTGCTGACGCGCGAGCCGCCGGGCCGCGAGGCTTATCCCGGCGACATCTTCTATTTGCACGCGCGCCTGCTGGAGCGGGCGGCAAAGCTGTCCGCTCCAGCAGGCGGCGGCTCGCTCACGGCACTGCCGATTGCGGAAACCGATGCGGGCAATCTCTCGGCGTATATCCCGACCAACCTGATCTCGATCACCGACGGCCAGATCGTGCTCGACTCGGCGCTGTTTGCAGCCAACCAGCGGCCGGCCGTCGATGTTGGAATGAGCGTCAGCCGGGTGGGCGGCAAGGCGCAGTTGCCGGCATTACGCGACGTCTCCGGCCGGTTGCGGCTCGATTACTCGCAGTTCCTGGAACTGGAGATGTTCACCCGCTTCGGCGGCGTGATGGAGCCGCGCGTGAAAGCGCAACTCGTGCGCGGCGAACGCATCCGCGCGCTGATTACGCAACCGCGCGTCACGCCCTTGCGTCCCATCGATGAAATCGCGCTTCTGGCCGCCCTCGCCGACGGCGTATTCGACGCATTGCCCGCATCCACCGTAACGGCTGTTCGGGCGTCTCTCGCCGCGCATCTCGATGGCAACGGCGCGGCGCCCGCAATCGCGCAACTGGCCGCGAACGGCAAGCTCGAAGCGGGTGTGCTCGTGGCGCTTGTCGATGCCGTGCGCAGTCTTGCGACGCGGGTTGCGTCGGAATTTGCCCCGCAAGCTGCCTCGACATGACCGACAAACTCAGTCAGGTCCAGGCGCGAATCGCGAGCGTCCAGAGTCTGGAGTCGGTGGTCGGCGCCATGCGCGGCATTGCGGCGGCGCGTTCTCGCGAAGCCCGCGATCATCTGGCCGGGATCCGGGCATGTGCGCAAATGGTCGGTGCGGCGATTGGCGCGGCGCGGCGCCTCACTGAAAATCATACCTATGCCGAACCCGGCGGGACGCGCGGGGATGTGGCTCTTTTAATTGTGCTGTGCGCGGAACAGGGGTTTGTCGGAACCTTCAACGAGCGGCTGATCGACACGGCGGCCAAGCCGGAAACGGCCGCGCTTCCGGCTACGCGGGCAGAGTATTTTGTGGTTGGAGATCGAGGCGCGGTGATCGCGGCTGAACGCGGATTGTCAGTCGGCTGGTCTGCTTCCATGGTCACGCACGCGGGCGAAGTTCCGCTACTCGCGGATCGCGTAAGCGACGCGTTGTACGAACGTCTGCATGACGGGAACATCGCCAGCGTGGTGTTGATTCACGCGATGCCAAACCCGGCTTCCGGGATTGCCGAGCGCATGCTGCTGCCGTTCGATTACAGCGCTTTCTCGAAGGCATCCGCGGATGAGTCCCCGCTCCTTGCCGTGACGCCCCAGCGGCTCCTGGCGCAGCTTGCGGAAGAGTACGTCTTCGCACAGCTTTGCGAAGCAATCATGCTTTCGTTCGCCGCTGAAAACGAAGCACGCATGCGCGCGATGGCTGCCGCGAGTGAAAACGTCCATGACACGCTCACCACGTTGACGGGCGATTTCCGCCGTCTGCGGCAGGACGAAATCACCTCGGAAATCGTCGAACTGTCGGCGGGAAGTCTTGCGGTGGGCACGCCTTCGCCCGGCCGCGGAAAGAAAACAATGCGCGGCGAATGATATGGATCAAGGGTGCCGATTGTCGTACCCGGCACATTTAACATTCCTGATTGTTTTTCCTCAACGGAGAACGCCATGCCCAGAACAGCACTTGTGACCGGCGGAGTCAGTGGAATCGGATCGGCCACCGCCGTATCGTTAAAAGACGCGGGTTATGCCGTGATCGTCAGCTACTTTGGCAACGACGCCGAAGCAGAGGAGTTTCATGCGAAGACGGCAATCCCCGTATTCAACTGGAACGTGGCCGACTTCGAGGCCACGCAGGCCGCCATAGGCGGGATCGTCGCGACATCGGGTCCAATCGAGATACTGGTCAACAACGCCGGCATCACCCGGGACAGCATGCTGCACAAGATGACGCTCGATCAATGGAGAAGTGTTATCGACGTAGACCTTGGCGGCTGCTTTAACGCGTGCCGCGCCGTCATATCGAGCATGCGCGAACGACGCTTTGGCCGGATCGTGAACATCAGTTCCGTCAACGCCCTTTCCGGACAGTTCGGGCAGACCAACTATGCAGCGGCAAAGGCGGGAATTATCGGATTCACGAAGGCGCTTGCACTAGAAGGCGCCTCGCGCGGCATCACCGCCAACGTGATAGCGCCGGGGTACACCGACACGGGAATGGTGAACCGTCTGCCCGACGAGACGCTGCGGAGTATTGTCGAAAATGTTCCTGCGAAGAGGCTCGCCAGCCCGGAAGAGATCGCCCGAGGCGTGCTCTTCCTTGTGGCCGACGATTCTTCGTTTATCAACGGGGCCACGCTTTCCATCAACGGCGGAAAATATATGGCCTGAGATAGGGCTTGAGTTGCGTTCCGAGGATGTGGGCGAAACCCGCGGGTGCGCGGCGCAGGATTTTCGCTATTTCGTCATGAGGATCGTGGCGAGCGCGGCCGCGCGATTGACAACGCTTGATGCAGATCAACTGGGGGCCGCGCCGCTGGCGCAGCATAAAAACACGCTGCGCGCTGCGTGGCGGTGAATGCTCCATCGGCAAAGCTTTAGAGGAGGTTCCATGCGCTTGACCATCGAACTGAATTCGTTCAAAGACGTCGGCGAGGCTGCGTTCGCCTCCGTTTGGCTCGACACGGCGATGCTGCGCTGGTCGCGTGAAAGCCATGAACTGCTCGACCTTCCGAAATGGGGAATCGTGGTACCGGCCACTGGTGAAACGAGGTTGTGCGACCAATCGGAAACTGCCCCGCATCTGATTGCCTCCCTGGAGCAGCTCGACCTGGACGAACTTGCGAAGTCGCCGCACACGCACGACTGTAACGAGCCGCCTGGACCTCATGACCGGTCGAGAGGCCGTGCATTGCTGCATGGATGCAACGAAACGAAAACGTCCGTGGGCAAATGGAGGATTCTTTTTATCGACCGAGAAACGACGACGGCCGAACACAGCAATTTCGCGGACGATGCTGGTTAAGACTTGGACGTGCATCGATGCAAGACGGCTGCCGCTGTGAACCTTGAGTTCAGAATCGTATCGGCGAAGCATCAACCCAGATGGGAGTCAGCATGCGTATCACCATGCATATCGATACCTTTGACCGCGTCTCTCCTTGCGGCTATGCCATCCTCGAGATCGACAAGGACACCCGGCGCTGGGTCTTGTTGTCCCAGTGCGGCGTGACGCTTCCTCACGAAGGTTCTCTGATTGCGGGACCGAATGGCACCGTGGTTTGCGGTCCTTCAGGCGCACAGCATCTATGCGTGCTCGAGGGCCTTGATACAGCTTCCGCCCACGGCCCGTTCGAAGGCGAGACCGGTGCGGCGATGTGGTACGCGGATCTTGGTATCCAGCCAGTCGCGGGCCATTGGCATGTTGAACTCACCGAGGACTGTGAAGGTCCACTCGGATCGAGCGCCGCGAACAAACCGCGATGAACCGATCGAGGCAGACCGGGGGCAATGCAATGAAATCCGATCTGGACGGTGCGCGCCGTGTGTCAGCATCGCCCGCTTCGCGGCGGCGTATCCTGGCCTTCAACACGCCCATTCGATTTCCTTGACGTGCTCCAGCTTGCGGCTAAGCCGGTCACAGAAAACATCGAGCAGGCGCACACTTGCATGATCCCTCAGGTCATGAGCATCTATCTTGCAACGGGCGACGGGCGACGGGCGACTTGCCGCTCAGCCGAACCATCTGTTCGAATACGGCATTGGCGCCGCTGCCTCCAAGCGTGCACAGAAACGCGACCCGGTGCAGGCGATTCCGATACGCGCCAAGCCACGTGCGTACAGGTGCCGCCACATGATGTGCCCAGACCGGCGTGGCGATCACCACGATCGAATAGGATGCGGGGTCGTGCGCGGCCGCGCCGATCGGGATGGATCGTTCCGCAAGCGCGTCGATCATCGACCGGACAAATCCGGATGGGCCCGAACGGTCGGTACGATCAACGATCTCCTCAATGTCGGCGCCCAGTCGGCCAGCAAGCCGGGTTGCCATCTGCGCGGTCACGCCCGTGCGGGAATAGTAGACCACCAGGATTTTTGCATTCGACATCGTGAACCTCCAATCCGCACTCCCGTTTCAGTTCTCCTGCAGCTCCGGCTAAAGCGCCAATCGACATAACCGGACCCGCAGCGCCAGGCGCGCGGCTCGCGTGCCCGCAACTCAACTGATCTGCAGATGCTTTTGCTCGGAGTGCGCCTTCTTCGACAACGTCAGCGAGAGGACGCCGTCCTGATACTGCGCCGTGGACGCAGTTTCATCTATATCGCTTGCAAGCGAAAACGAACGGCTGATCGCCCCCGAATAGCGCTCCCGGCGAATGATGCGCTCGCCGTCCCTGGACTCCTTGTCACGCTCTACCTTGGCGCTGATCGACACGACGTTGCCGTCGATCTTCACGCTGATATCCTTCTTGTCGACGCCAGGAAGTTCCGCCTTCACCTGATACGCCTGGTCAGTCTCGGAGACGTCGATCTTCATGTCGGCAAGCGGCGCGTCGTCCGTGCTGATCATGCTGCGCAGTGGCCGGAACAAGCCATGGAACATGTCCGAGACCGGCTCGATCGAAAACGGGTCATAACGGGAAAGGTTGCTCATTTTCCTGCTCCTCGATGAAAGTACTACTACACAAGTCCGCCACATCTCGTGCGCCGGAACCGATGAACCGACGCGTCCCTATCAAAACTTTAGGCGCGTGAGACGACGCTCGCTTGACCTGAATCAAGCAATGAAATACTGCGCGGGCTGGCGTGCGCCGCGAGCAATACGGCCAGCGCACATGACGCAAGGCGCGAGGCGACCGAGTCCGCACGGCTCGTCAGCACAACAGGCACGCGAGCGCCGAGCACGATTCCAGCACTCGCTGCGCCGCCCAAAAACTCCAGTTGCTTCGCAAGCATGTTTCCCGCTTCAATATCGGGCACAAGGAGAATGTCCGCGTGTCCGGCCACGGGCGAAACAATGCCTTTCATCAGCGCGGCGCTTTCGGAAATGGCGTTGTCGAAAGCGAGCGGCCCATCGACGGCCGCGCCGGTCAATTGCCCTCGCTCCGCCATCTTCGACAATGCGGCGGCGTCGACGGTCGCGCGCATCCGCGCATTCACCGTCTCTACCGCGCAGAGTATTGCAACGCGCGGCCGGGCGACGCCAAGCACGTGCGCCAGGTCAATGGCGTTTTGCGCGATCGCCGCCTTCTCATCGAGATCGGGCGCGATATTGATCGCGGCATCGGTGATGATGAAAGCCCGTTCGTATGCGGGCGTGTGCATCAGGAAGCAATGTGAAATACGCTTGTCCGTGCGCAGGCCGGAGCCTGGCGCCATGACCGCGCTCATCAGTTCGTCGGTATGCAGGCTGCCCTTCATCAGCGCGCTCACTGTTCCATTCGCCGCGAGTTCCGCGGCACGCGCCGCTGCCGCGTGACTGTGCTCCACATGTTCGATCCGGATGCCGTCGAGCGCGATTGCACTGGCTGCCGCGACGGCCTCGACCCGAGCGCGCGGCGCGACGATCAACGGTTCGATCAAACCCGCCAGTTGCGCGTCGCGCATTGCCACGAGACTGGTCTGGTCGCACGGATGAACAATGGCGATTCGCAGCGCGGCGTGAGCGCGAGCAAGTTCCAGCAACCCGGGACGGCCGGCTGTTGCGCCCGGCAAGATGCCCGGCAAACGAACGCCCGGTTGCGGCACGGCGCCGATGTGATCGTTCATGATTGACGCACGTACGTGCCGGGCGCATCCGGCAGCGCGTCATCCAGCAGGCGCCGGGGCACCGGGACGTCCGACTGCTCGTGCAGCCATTGCGACCAGCGCGGCCACCAGGATCCCTCGGTGGGCTCGGTTTCGTTGAAAAAGGCATGCCGGCTGCGATACGAAGCGCCAGCCGAACGCGTGCCGCATCGATAATGCCGTCCCGCGTGACCCGGCTCGGAGACGATCCCCGCGTTATGGCCGCCGGCCGTCAGCAGGAAGGTCAGCGGATTGTGTGTAAGCAAGTGCAGCTTGTAGACGGAGCGCCACGGAGAAACGTGGTCCTGCTCGGTTCCGACCACGAACATCGGCTGCTCGATGTCTGACAGGGCGACCGGACGTCCATCGACGCAATACCGGCCCTCCGCCAGATCGTTGCGCAGGAAAAGCTGAGTCAGATACTCGCTGTGCATGCGGTAAGGCATGCGCGTGGTGTCGGCGTTCCACGCCATCAGGTCGTTCGGTTTCGAACGGCGTCCGAGCAGGTACTCGCTCATGAGCCGCGACCAGATCAAATCCCGCGCATTGAGCAACTGGAATGCCGCCGCCATTTGGGAACCATCCAGAAAGCCCTGTTCCCACATGAGTGCATCGAGCGTGGCGAGTTCGCTTGCGTCGATAAAAAGCCCGAGTTCTCCAGGTTCGGTGAAATCGGTTTGAGCGGCAAGCAGCGTCACGCTGCGCAACTCATCGGCGCGCGCGTCACGCGCAAGCATTGCCGCGGCGATCGAAAGCAGCGTGCCACCCAGGCAATAGCCGACCGCATGCACCGGCGTGGCGTCGCAGCGCTTTCGGACTTCGGCCAAGGCGTCGAGCACGCCGCGCGATAAATAGTCGTTCAGCGCGAGATCGCGATCTTCCGGGCCCGGATTTCTCCACGAAATCATGAACACCGTAAATCCTTCCGAGACCAGATAACGAACCAGTGAATCGTGCGGGCTCAGGTCGAGAATGTAGTACTTCATGATCCACGAAGGCACGATGAAGACAGGCTCGCGGGCAACCGTGTCAGTGGACGGCGAGTACTGGATCAACTCGCACAGATCGTTTCGATACACCACCTTGCCCGGCGTGATGGCGACGTCGCGCCCAGGCATGAAGGCCTGCGCGCCGGGCTGGCGCTTGCCCGGCGCGCGGGCCAGCATCGCGGTCAGGTCCTCGATCCAGTGTTGACTGCCCGCCACGAAATTGGCTCCGCCGGTTCGAAGGGTTTCCTCGATCACCGCCGGATTGGTCAACACGAAATTGCTTGGCGAGAGCGCGTCCAGCATCTGCCTGAGCCCGAAGCGCACGACGTCTTCGTGATGGCGCTCGACGCCTCTCACGCCAGTCGTTGCGCTTTCACACCATTGCTGCAAGCGGAGAAAACCGTCGCGCCAGACGCAATAGGGCCAGCCATTCCACGAAGCGGCAGCAAAGCGCGGATCGCCGGAAACCGGAAGCGGCGCGGTCGTGTTGTCCTGCGCAAGCTGCGCCGTGAGCTCGATCCATTTGCCCGGGGCCAGCGCAAAGTGCTGCGCCCAGTCGAACACGGCCAGGCACAAGGCAGCGGGCGACAAGCCGCCACTCAGCCGCGCGAGCGCGGCATGGGCCGCACGGTCGAGAGACTCGCGGCTGTCCGGCGCTCGGGAACAATCGGCCACGAATGCTGGCGGTTTGTCGTACGTCGTCGTAATGGGATCGCGTTTCATCGGCTCACGGTATGTACATGCCACTCGGGGCTGCCGCGCGTGCATCCGCATCGGTCGCAGGCGTCTTGCCGGAGGACAAGCGGATCACTGGTGCGGGAAGCCCGGCATCCGGCCGCGCGGGTCATGGCTGCAACGCGCTCAAGCCGCATGACGATCCGATACCGGCGCGGCGGCAGCCGGCTGAGCGCCCGGTGGACTGGTTCGCACATTAGGAAACGCCGCGCCGAAACCGCCCAGCCAGACCGGCGCCGTGGTTAAACCGGAGGATGGCCGCTGAAAGCCGGCGGTCCACATCGATTGCCAGTTTCTGATTGCATCGGAAACGGCTTCGCCCCACGCGCCCTGATTACGCATGGTGACGCCCGCCGCTTCCTGCCAAAGGTTCGCCGTTTTCTGAAGATAGTTCCGCAAGGCATCCTGTGAAGCCGAAGCCAGCTCGCTGATATCTTTTGCATTGGCAAGCGCGTCCCGTTCCCGGTGTATGGCGTCCAGATCGCGTTCGATGCGCTTTTCCTCCAGTCCGCACATCTGCTGCCGGTATTCCCCGGCCACTGTCAGCAAGTGCAATGCGAAACGAAGGTTGTTCCTGCCAAGATCAAACGGATCGATTAAAGGCGCGGACATGGCCAATTCCTCCTGCATGTGTAGGGCGCGCTCGCGCGCCGGCTGTCGGCTTAAATGTATGCGCGACAGCCGGCCGATCCTTGACCTGGGTCAACTCAAGTAGCGGCTCGAACGCCGTCTCGCACGTTTGATCTACGTCAATCCACGGAAAGCGTCGCCCCATAGACTGGGTCTCATGACCTCGCGGGCGGATCGATTCCAGTGCCCGTCTTCCGAGCGATCCATCAACGGAGCCCTTGCCATGAGCTATAAAAGTATCGTTGTCCAACTCGATACAAGCGGGCGTGCCCATTCGCGCCTCGAATATGCGTTGCGGCTCGCCAGACAGTTCGATGCGCACGTCACCGGCGTGTTCGCCATCTTCACGCCCGATCCAAAGTCGTTCCGCGTGATGGAAGGCTCGGCCTACTACTACGAAGCGCACCGCAAGCTGCGTGACGAACGGCATGGCGCGCTCGAGCGCTTGTTTCACGCAGAACTGGTACGGGCCAACTTGTCCGGTCAATGGATCGACTCGCACGAATACGCGAACGACTTCGTCCCGCGCGTTGCCCGCTGTGCCGACCTCGTGATCGCGGGCCAGGATGATCCGAACGATCCCGAGTCGTTCATCTCGGATCATTTTCCTGAAACGCTTGTGATGTCTGCTGGCCGGCCGGTGATACTCATTCCGTACACGGGCGTGTTCACGACGTTCGGCACGAACGTAATGGTTGCCTGGAACGGCAGCCGCGAAGCGACCCGCGCGGTTCATGACGCCCTGCCGCTGCTCAAGCGCGCAAAAAAGACCACCATCGTGACGCTCAATGGACTGAAGGATGAACTCCCCGGCGAGCGGCTTCCCGGCGCCGATATTGCGCTGGTGCTGGCGCGGCACGGCGTGCAAGCCGATGTCCTGGATCTGGATGGCATCGACGACGTGCCGGCCGGCGACGTCCTGCTCTCGCGCTCGACCGACCTTGGTGCGGATCTCTTGGTGATGGGCGCCTACGGCCACGCCCGGTGGAGAGAACTGGTGATGGGCGGTGCAACGCGCACCATGCTGGCTTCCATGACGGTACCGGTCCTGATGTCGCACTGAATTCGAGGAGACCACTCATGTACAAACACATCCTTGTGCCAATCGACGGCAGCGAGACATCGGCTCGCGCATTGGACGCCGCGCTGTTGCTGGCGCGCGAAAACCACGCCGAGCTGAAGCCTGTCTATGTGATCGACGTGCCACCGACCCTGTACGCCGACCCCGCTTCCGATCCGTCGCACGCGCGCGATGTTTTCGTGAGAGAAGGTGCTCGCGTGATTGCAGAGGCCGTTGCCAGGATGCAAGGCGAGAGCGTGCAGGGCTCGCCTCAAGTGCTGGAAGTCGATCCTGTCGGCGACGACATCACACAGCAAATAAGCCGTGCGGCCAAGGCGTTCAACGCCGACCTCGTGGTAATGGGCACGCATGGACGCCGCGGCTGGCGGCGGCTCGTGCTTGGCAGCGTCGCCGAACGGTTCCTGCGCATGTCCAGTTGCCCCGTGCTGCTCGTCCCCTCGCACGCCGGCGAGCAAAAGGCGCCGCACATCCTGAGCGCGCCAGACATTGCCGGAGCATGGCTATGAACTACGCAACCATGCTCGTTCATATCGACGACAGCCTTTGCAGCGACGCGCGAGTTGACTTCGCCGTCGAACTTGCCCGCAAACACAATGCGCACCTGATCGGGCTTTATATCGTATGCCAGGACCTCCTGCGTCCGATGTTCAGGCCGGACGAAAGCCTGGACCTCGCGACCAATGAGAAGCAGGCTGCGCAACGGCTGGCCCGCGCACGCGATTACTTCACGGAGGCGGCGCGCCGCGCGGGAATCGCCTCGGAATGGCGCGCGCCGCCCGGGCCTGCTGTGGAGACCGCGATCCTGCACGCACGGCATGCCGACCTCCTGATTTACGGGCAGCGGGATCCGGCCGATCCGGCCGCTTATATCGCGAGGAATTTTCCGGACGATGTGCTACTGGAAAGCGGCCGGCCAATGATCCTGCTGCCGTACGCTGGAAATACGGAGCGCTTCGCCGGAACGGTGCTGATTGCGTGGGATGGCGGCCCGGCCGCCGCGCGCGCGGTAGCCGACGCCCTTCCCTTCCTCCGGCTTGCGAATTTCGTGGAAATTGCGGTTGTCGAGCAGCACAACCATGAGACCGTCGCGACGGGCATGGAGCTCGCCGCGTACCTCGAAAGACATCGGGTTCGCGCAGGTGTCCTGACCTTGCCCCGCGTGTCGGGCGTCAGCACGGGCGCGACGCTTCTCAACGCGTTGACCGATACTCACTCGGACCTGCTGGTGCTCGGAGCTTATGGTCACGCGAGGGTCCGGGAAATCGTGCTTGGCGGCGTCACCCGGACGATGCTGGAAAGCATGACCACGCCGGTGTTCATGTCGCATTGATTGCCAAAGGGCTTATGCGATCGTTCGATTATCCCGTCCGACAGGCACGCTCCGAAGCGCCCGCAAGCCGGGCGCTTTTTATGCGTTCGCGCGGCTAGTGCTCGCACGCGTCACCGGAAGAATTGTCGCGAACCATGAGCACCGGAACGTGACTCGAACGCAGGATCGTTTCCGCGACACTGCCAAGCAGATGCTGGCGCGCGATCCTGTGCCCGTGCGTGCCCATGGCAATCAGGTCCGCTCCGGCCGTCAGCGCCGCCTGCATGATTGCGGCCGGCACGCTCGCGCCGTGGGCGTCGATGACCCAGATGCGCGCAGGGACCTTGTGGAGCTTGCACAACTGGCGCGCGTGATCGAGACGTTGCCACGCGGCTTTTTGCGCGGCTTCATCGATGGCGTTCGTTTCGGTGATTCCCCGGGACGAATCGATGATGGGAACGGTCGCCACCATCAACGTCGCTTCGCTGGCCCGCGCGAGCCTAAGCGCTTCTTCCAGCGCCCGATGTGCGCTGCGGCTGCCGTCTAGGGCCGCGAGAATTCGTTTGTACACGGCAAGATCCCCCGATGTCATGCGCTTTAGTGTCTGCGCATAGGGCCGGACATCATTTGACTCATATCAAGCGGTGCGATCGGCGCAGGGACACAGGAGCTTGCTGGACTTTGGCGCATCGGGTGTCAAGGATTTGCCGCCATGCCGGGTTGTTCCCGGATCGGAAATTCATGGATTCCGTGCGTAGCTGCGGGTAAGTTTTCCGACTCTCGGGTCTTCAATTGAGGAACTTGGCGGACAGGACGCGAGCACAAAGAACTGCGTACATCGGTGTTGCGTTGCGCAAATTTTATCCGTAAAATCCGCGGTTCTGGAGATGGCATTCCTCCAAACAACCGCCGATCCTTCGGCTGATGATGCCTACGAGTTCCTGGGTGCAGGAGGTCGTAGGCCGTCCGTGCGACGCCCTGTCGCCCAGGTTTGATGTTCTTTCGAACCTGAAAATCATGAAACGTCTCAAGTCTGTCGAACAGATAGCCATGATGCCGTATCTCGCGCGCTGGCTGCTGCTTTCCTCCGTGCTGGGCGCCCTCGCCGGGTCTGCGTCCGCGCTTTTTCTCTTTGCACTGGACCGTACCACTAATACGCGGCTGGATCATCCATGGCTCATTTGGTTACTGCCGGTTGCGGGGTTCCTTACCGGCTGGATCTATCACCGCATTGGCAAGAGCGTCGAAGGTGGCAACAACCTGCTGATCGACGAGATTCACGATCCGCAGAAGATCGTGCCAAAGCGCATGGCGCCGCTCGTGCTGGTGGCCACTGTGGTCACGCACTTGTTCGGCGGCTCCGCGGGCCGCGAGGGCACTGCGGTCCAGATGGGCGGTGCGCTGGCCGACCGGGTCACGCATCTCTTCGATCTGGGTCGCGAGGACCGCCGGATTTTGCTGATGGCCGGCATCGCGGCGGGCTTTTCGTCGGTGTTCGGCACGCCTCTCGCGGGCGCGATCTTCGGCCTCGAGGTGCTTGCGATCGGCCGCCTGCGCTATGACGCGTTGCTCGCGTGTCTCGCGGCTTCAGTCGTGGCAGACGCCGTATGCCGTCTCTGGGGTATTCACCACACGATGTATGCGATCCCTTTCGTGCCGCCTGTCACGGTTCTCGGGTTTGGATCGGCGACCATCGCCGGTATTGCATTCGGTGTTGTGGGGATGCTCTTTGCCGACTCGACGCATGCGTTGTCCGCCCTAATCAAACGCAAGATATCCTATGCGCCCTTCCGGCCTGTCCTTGGCGGCGCGGTGGTCGCGATCCTCGCTACCGTTCTGAACGTTCCGCAGTACCTGGGTCTCGGGATACCGACCATCGTGCAGGCCTTCAACGGTCCGTTGCCGGTCTATGACTTTGCCGGCAAATTCGGTTTCACCGTGGTCACGCTTGCGTCAGGTTTCAAGGGTGGCGAGGTGACTCCGCTTTTCTATATCGGCGCAACACTTGGCAACGCGCTGGGTCACATCCTCGCGTTGCCCATACCTGTGCTTGCGGGGCTTGGCTTTGTCGCCGTGTTCGCTGGCGCGGCGAACACCCCGATCGCGTCGACGGTAATGGCAATCGAACTCTTTGGCCCTCAGATTGGCGTGTATGCGGCTCTCGCGTGCGTGGTCAGCTACCTCTTCTCTGGTCACACGGGAATCTACCGCGCGCAACGGGTCGGCCACGCAAAACATCCGCTCATTCCAGCCGGCATGCGACTGGCAGACATCCCGGCCTGGCGCCGCGCACGCCGCAAGGCCGCGACTGTCGCCGCACAACCCTGAACGCTTCGAAGACCTTACTGCTCAACGTCATGACTCAACTGATTTCGCTTCGCCTTTATTTTCACCATTCCGAAAGGGCTCGTCCGACACGCCTCTGGCATCGCGTATCGCGACCGAGCCTTGCCTCGCAATTACTTCGCCATGCGAAGGAAGCTGGGATCGAGCAGGCACTCCTGCATCGCGTCCATGCGGGATATTTGAAAGGAGACCGCCTGCATCACGAACACATCGAGATTGCGCATCACCGTTTCCCGCATTGCATAGAACTCATTGACCTGGATGCCAAAGTGCGTGATTTCTGGCGCACCCATGGCAAGGGGCTCGACAATGTCCGGGCGATTTTGCTGCCATGCGAATTGCCGGGACACGGGGCTTGATCAACGGCCGCGGAGGCCGAGTCGAAATAAAATCACCGACCACGCCGCGGCTGACAGGGATGTTCACGCTGCTGGCATTAGCGGTGCTGGTAATACAAGCCACGGCTTGGCTACTGTCCGCGCTGGTGAATTCAGCAGTTCAACCGTTGACGATGCATCAGAAGTTACCGATCCGAAGCCATTCAATGGCAGGATGCTCGCCGGGAACGGTTTGCGGTACGACCGCATGGACCAGTCTCAAGCCTTGGGCGGAATTAGCGAACCAGACGACCGCATCCTGCGTTGCACGGTTGGCGAGAACGAACGCCCGGAAACCCGGGCTGTTTCCCCAGTGAAAAGAAGCAACCCTGGAAGGGCTCCAGGCCCCAGCCCAACCCCCACGCTATGTTCAGATCAGGCGGGTTGTGACCGATAAGGTCTTCGGCATCGTCGCCTTGTCGCGTATTGATGCGTGGCAAAAACCATTGATCATGAGTTGCGGATGCCAAGCCCCGGCGAGCCAGTACATGCTGAATAAAGCTGATGTAGTCGGATGCCGTCGTGAGGAGCGACCATGATGCCTGCGCCGTTTGCACGCGACGCTTGGGTACCGGCTGGCCTTCCCACTCGTGGCCCTGCGCGTGGTTGACCGCGAAGCGCTCCTGCCATTCCAGGCTCGAATGATGCATGCCCAACGGCTCGAATATGCGCTCTCGTGCCAACGTTTCCAGCGGGCGTGCGCTTACGGCCTCCATCGCGCGCTGAAGCCACGCAAATGCGCTGCTGCCGTAGCTGAATCGCTCGCCGGGGTTGAAATACGTGCGCAGCGGAGCTGTTTCGCGGACAATATTTGGAAGGCCGCTCGTGTGTGTCAGCACATGAACGGCGGTTATCCGCCGAGCAGTTGGGTCGCCGGGTACGTACTCTCCGCATATGTCGTACAGGGGTCTTTGCAGGTCTAGCAGCCCCTCTTCGGAAAGCTGGAGCGCGATGTACGCGACGAGCGGTTTGGTGAGAGACGCAGCCTCAAAGACGGTCGCCGCATCGACACCGGCGAGATCGTGTGCACCGCGAACGCCGAAGTAACATTCGGTACTGCGCATCCCCGCGCGAAGAGTGGCAAGCGAAACGCCAGGAATCTTGCCGCTGGCAGTCGTTTCTGCGAGAAATCGATTGAGGTCGATCATCGGTCTATGCATCGGCTGGATATGTGCCGGATTGTAGCGGCTGCGACGTGGGTGACGTCATCCGGCGTGGTTCGGCTCAGCTCGGCTATTTGGTACGCACGTATGGTCACCGACATTGCGCTATATCGGCCTAGGGAATAAGCGCGCTGGAGGTAATATGTCGCTCACAAAATTGCAATTGAAGATGAAGGCGACTTGCGAAGGAATCCTTTTTCCAACGAATACCAGCAACCGCAAGGTAAGTTCATGCTCGAACATCTGCAACGCAACGTCCGCAAGTTCGGGACCGATGCAATCATGCATTTTGGAAGACCACTGACAGTCCACCTTATCGAGACCGGCCGATGGCTCGAGAAGCGGGGCAGTTCGCCGGCCCTCGTCGCAGCCGGCGCCTTTCACAGCATCTACGGAACGGAAGAGTTTCGAGTAAGTGCCGTCTCGTTAGAAAGGCGCCCCGAGGTGCGGCAGATTATCGGCAAAGAGGCTGAGGCACTCGTCTATCTTTTCTGCACGGCTGATCGCGGTGCCCTCTTCTCAGGGCAGACGGCCGCACCCTACTCTGTTCCTCTTCCATCCGTTGCGACGCGCGCGAATCTTGATGAGGCGACATTTGCTGCACTTCTCGAACTGGAAGCGGCGAACATCGTTGACAGCGCGTTGCATCAACCGGACGCTCCACCTACTGCGGGGCAATTCTGGTTAGCTCGGTTCGAGTCAGTCAAAACTCGGCTCTCGGACAGCGCCTACGAAACTGCTCGTGATGTCTTGACGAACTGGAACGCGGACATGGTTCGTGAGCGCATGAGAATGGAGGGATGGTCACGCGATGACGAGCAGTAAGGCGTCGGGGTGATGTCAGTTGGCGGCCATGAACCGTCGTTCGCTCACACCGCTGCTGGGACGTCCAAATGTCGGTTCGACTCAGGAACCGGCCATTCAATTCGCCATGCCGATATTTCGCCGGTTGGCCGGAGCAGCCGATCGCCACTTCGGCTGCAGCGCACGAAGAATTGGCGGATAAACGAAAGACTCAGCCGCCGAGTTTCGAGAACGCCCCGAACGTTTGAGACCGACGACTCGCGAATGCGCATCGCAAGAATGAAAGGTACTCGCTCGTCGTTGATGTCACTAGCAACACCGCCACCAAACACGGTTGTCGTAATTCGTCGCGTTCAGATGTCCAGATGCTTGCGATCCAAAGTGTCTCCATCATTTCGATTGTAATTGACTATGCTCAGTACAGGAGTCGGTGAGCCGCCGCCGTCCCTGACCGAAGACGAGGATAATATGGCAAACGATCCGGACGAGGTGGACCATGAAAATCTTCGAAAGCTTGAAAAAATAGCGATCGACAAAGCGTTGGAAACGAAAGAGATCGGCGATATTGAAAAGTCTGTGTCGATCTCAAAAACGATAACTGATCGGAATAAGACGGCTCGTGATTACCGGAATCAGCGCGTCGTCCTCCGGTTTGAATGGTACAAGACATTTGCGTCTGCCATTGTCCCGCTCCTCACGCTTCTGACGCTCGGTTTTACAGTCTGGATTCAAATCAAGCAGTTGAACGAGACCAATATTGCAAATGCAGATGCTGGATGGCGAGATACAGCTCAGAAAGTATTGTCTCAGCTACGACCTTCCGGGACGACCGGCAGGACCGCCGGGATGGTCGACGGCCAATTGACCATTCAGCTACTCCGCCCGTATTTTTCAGATCCGCGCCACGGGACGGAGGCAATGGACATTGGGATGCTTGTAGTTACGCGAACCGGCGACCGAAACGCGATCGAGAACTTTTATGCATTCCCCGATATTAAGGTTACAGACTCGAATGTCAATGTTTTCCTGTTCCGCGCACGTGACTTGGAGTCCCAACTTGCCGCGCTTGACGACGAGAGCCAGCTTCAGACTCTACCTGTTGAAATTGCCCGGAACGCCGACAAATTTCGCGAGGCTCTTTCGTATAACTTAAGGCTCATATGTGGAAAGATAAGTGAATCCCTCCAACCGGTCCCTAGAATAAATTTCCCTGACCATGTCGATGGAATCCATTTTCTCGATTGTAGTTTCGCCAACGTGAATCTGAGAGGCGCGATAATTAAAAAAAGTCACTTCGAGAGAGTTGATTTTCGTGGTGCGGATTTATCTAATGTTCGCGCATTTGAGCAATCTGCTTGGGAGGGAAGCAATTGGTGGGACGCCAAGAGGATAAATGGGCCGCTGCTCTTTTACTTACTTAAAAATTACTTTCCGTATGCCGACGGAAGTAGATCATATTTTCAACAGCCTCCGATTGAAGCGGCATATAAGAACAAGGTGAGGGCGCTTTGTGGCACTGCGCGAGTCGACTGTCCCGATAAATTGCTTCGATTTGGTCCCCAACTTGATTCGCGGCTGAAGCCTATTTTGTCTAATTTGTCGCCGGATGACCTAATTTTCGTTGCGAAAAATGACCTTTCCCCAGGTCGGTATCATGGAATAACTGGAGACGACGGTAAGGAAGAACTGATAGTCGCGAAAGAACTTGTTGCCGCGCACCTCTGTGATGAAGCCCCCGATCTTGATGTACGGGCACATGAGAAAGCTCACAACGACCCTCCCGGATCATGGCTGAGTGAAGTTTCTTGTAACGACGACTACACTGAGATCCGTAGATACCTTCTTACCGCCATCGTGCCGGAATATCTTAGCCGTCTTGCACCAGGTGTTGGCACGTCAGAGGAGGCGGGCGCTGATAAGCCAATACAGATCAAGGCTGCTTTGTCATCCTTTTCATCCAACGGCCTAGCGGTTTTGCTTTCCAACACCGCGTCGACGAGTTGGCCTAAAACGGCGGCTCCAACTATCGAGGAAAGAAAGGGAGTGGGTGAGCTTGCAGCTGCTGGCGTTTGTAGTATAGATTCCCCTAGCGAGATGAGACAAAATGAAGTAGATGCGGGGATTCAAGCGAATACCATTGTTTTTGCCATGACATGTTCTTCGCTATTTAATGACGTTGCAAAGGTTGTTAAAGAACTGGTTATCCCGCAATTGATTAAAGATGCGAAATCGACGTAGAGAAAAGAGCCGCGTAAGGTAAATGCCGCTTTGGCCGATGCCTTGTCCTCGAGTGACGGCCCAGAATGACCGTTCAGCTTTGATACCCGTCCTTGGAATAGCCACGGCTCAAGCGTCAGTGACGTGCCGCGTGCTGCCGACCACCACCGTCGATGAGCAAAGCGCGAATATGCGATTGCATCCAACAGCACCCGGCCACTTGCGGACTCTAGCGAACGCCGTTAGCCGAGCCTTCGAACGTCCGCTTGCCTAAGCACACAATGCCACTGCACAGAAGGATGTAGTGCGGCAGAACCAATCCGTTCTTTCGGAAGGCGACGCATTCATTTACGATATAGCCCACCAGATCTGAAACATGTCAGACCCCGGGGGCGGAATATGCAACAAGCATATAGCTTGGTTAGCGTTAACCAACAGGAATGGCGCGCACTTCTGCGATCAAGCGTCGACTTTCCCAGAGAAGACTTTCAAAGTGTGCTCGACATCGCTTATCGATGGATAGGTCATGTCTATCGTAGATCGTTTGGCATCACTATCCCCGGACGCTTTGCAACTTCCTCAAGAAATGAATACGAGCCACCCGGTCATACCTTTTCTTGGGTGACCATCGACAATCCTGCATCAGAAATAAAAAAATTATTTTCGGCGAAGATACAACACCCAGATCAACGCGAGCCTTCAAGATTTTGGGTGACGGAATTCGAGATTGCAGAGACGAACTCTAAGACTATCTTCGGATTGCGATTAGCCGCCTTTGGTCGCGATGTGGATTCGATTATTCCTGCTGTCCCGAAGCTGTTGAGGCAACTTGCTGAACGAGGTGCTTCGCAAGGGGGTCTCCTGTGCAATTGGAACGGAAAGGTTGCCGCTAACGAGTCAGATGTTCGTTTGCTTGCAGATTTTGTGTCGACCAAGGACCGTGTACTCCCTCTGGTGGTTGTATCGGAAAGGTTAGATGATGACGGCGTATGGCAGCAGTTATTGAACCGCCTCTCAAAGAGGCTTGGAGGCGTAGCGATCATAGTCGGTTTGGATAATTCTGCGACATTCGAGTGGGCTAGATTGTTAGGACCACAACTGCATGTCTTTCAAGGTGCCGTCCGAGTCTACTTGCCAAACACAGGTTCTGAGACATTCGCCCCCTTGCTTCTGCACGGTCGCAGCATTGATGGCCAAACCCTTTCGCCTGAGGACTGGGTAGCTCGGTGGGTTTTTCGGTCTTCGGTAAATTCGCGAGCGTAGGTGGATCGCCATGCGTTTTATCAAACGGCACGGCAGATATTGATGCGTCAAGACCTTAAAGCGCATCTGGAGAGCGCGTCGGCAGCCGAGCAATCAGTAGCCATGGTTGCATATTACGAGAAGGAGCTCGACACGCTGAAAATACAGCTGGATACAGAAAGAGCAGAAAATCGAAACTGGGTTGCAGAAATTGAGAAATTAGAGGAGCAACTAGATGAATTAACCGATGACAAGCGTCGCCTCTTGTATAAATTGAATGTCTCAGGTCGGCAATTCTCCGAAAAAAAGGTTGAAAAAGAGACATCCGTCGTTCCCACGGATCTGGAAGGGGTGCGTGACTGGTACGAGGACTCGGCGATTAATCAACGTCTCTTTATCGCAACCCGCGCTCTTCGAGAAGCCCAGCAAAGCCTTTATCATGATCCAAGCGCAATATATAAAGCTTTGCTATATCTGGCTGATGAGCACCGTGATATGCATCTCCACGGCACGGCTGAATCAAGGGATACTGCGATCGCCAAGCTGCAAGAGATCGGATGGCAGTGCGAAGGAGCCGGCGGGGAAACAACGCTGACGAAAGATCAGTATCGAGTTCTCTTTAATGGCCGTTGGTTGACAACCG
Organism: Caballeronia sp. DA-9; assembly: GCF_051615025.1. Taxonomy (NCBI): domain Bacteria; kingdom Pseudomonadati; phylum Pseudomonadota; class Betaproteobacteria; order Burkholderiales; family Burkholderiaceae; genus Caballeronia; species Caballeronia sp. DA-9. The sequence goes on from NZ_CP195132.1 coordinate 692,473, forward strand.
AGCTGCACCTAACCAAAGGCGGCGGCAGAGATCCCAGATTTAACGCCCGAATTTATTTCACTTGGGACGATACTTCAGGCATGTGCGTCGTCGGCTGGCTTCCCACACATCTGGAAAATACGCTTACATGATTGCCGCAGTTAAACCCTGTTGCCGAATGGCCGTTTCAGTGTTAGTAACTGCCGTCGCGCTATACGAACAGTAAAAGTCCGCTCAGGGTCGAAAGCGGCCATTGAGGTCGCGCTGGACCAGGTGACCAGTTGGATCAACTACGGTCAAATAATGCCGACTCATTTTGGACGCTGAAAGATTCGTCCGCGTGGACTGGTCTCATCGAGTCACCGGAAACCGTCAACGCACTTCCCATCGCCGCCAGTAAGCAAGCGCCCACCCCATCAACCCCGCACCCGCAGCACCGCGGCTCCGTGCACCCTTGCATCGCGCAGATCGCCGAGTGCACGATTCGCATCGGCAAGCTCGTAGGGTGTCGTCGCCACGTCAAGCTTCGATTCCCCTGCAATGCGCATGAAATCACGGCCGTCCTTGCGTGTCAGATTCGCCACCGATACCACCCGTCGCTCGCCCCAAAGAAGCGCATAGGGAAACGATGGAATATCGCTCATATGAATGCCGCCGCACACCACCGTGCCGCCTTTCGTCACCGCCTGCAACGCCTGCGGAACCAGCGCGCCGACCGGCGCGAACAACAGCGCCGCGTCCAGCGGTTCCGGCGGCAGGTCCGCACTGCTGCCAGCCCAGCACGCCCCCACGCGCAACGCGAGCGCCTGGGCCTCGGTGTCGCCTTCACGGGTAAATGCGTACACCTCGCGCGCTTGATGCCGTGCGACCTGCGTCACCAGATGCGCCGCCGCGCCAAATCCATAAATGCCGATACGCCTTGCATCGGCCGCCATTGCCAACGTGCGATAACCGATCAACCCGGCGCACATGAGCGGCGCCGCTTCGGCATCCGTGTAGCACTCGGGCACATGCAGGCAATACCGGCTGTCGGCCACCACGCGCTCGGCGTATCCGCCATCGAGCGTGTAACCGGTAAAACCGGGCTGATCGCAAAGATTCTCGCGCCCCGAACGGCAAAACGGACACGCTCCGCAGGTCCGGCCGAGCCACGGCACGCCTACCCGATCACCGAGCGCGAAACCGAACACGCCCGCACCGAGCGCCGACACTCTGCCCACAATCTCATGGCCCGGAATCACCGGCCGTTTCGGCTCCGGCAACTCGCTGTCGACCAGATGAAGGTCGGTTCGGCATACGCCGCACACATGGACATCGATAAGCAGTTGCCCCGGTCCCGGCTCCGGATCGGGCACATCCTGCGCTTGCAGCGTCGGAGAGTTTCCGTCAAATACCATCGCGCGCATGTCGCCTCCTCACGTCGGTTTCCACATTCATTGGACACGATGAAGCCCGCTCGCGGTTGATTTGCGTCAATGCTTTTCCGCTCAAGACTGACACGATCAAAGCACGCTCCATCCGACTATGGTGATACAAAATGCCGACGCCTTCAGTTTGGGACATCGACGAAAACCGCCTGGCGCCAGACGCTCCCGCGGAGGCCCGGGCGCGCTTTGCCCTGAACTATGCGGTTCTGGCGCCTTCCAGCCACAACGCGCAACCGTGGCGTTTTATCGCCGATGGCAAGACGATCATCCTGTGCGCCGATCGTACCCGGGCGCTCCCGGTGGTCGACCCATTCGACCGCGAACTCGTCATCAGTTGCGGCGCAGCGCTTTTCAACCTGCGCGTGGCGCTCAGCCATTTCGCGCTCGGTTACGCGATCACGCTTTTTCCTGCCGTCGCCGACCCTGACGTGCTGGCAATCGTGCGTGTGCTGCCTGACGGCGCCCGCGATACCCACGCGGCATCGCTTTTTGACGCCATCCGGAAGCGCGTAACCACACGCGAGGCGTTCCGCGCCGAGGCCATCGCACCGGAGGATCAGGAGCGCCTGCTACTGGCGGCCGACGCGGAAGGCGCGGAAGCAGTCTGCATGGACGAACTGCACCGCCGTGAACAGATCGGAAACCTTGTCGCTGAAGCAGATGGCATCCAGTTTCGCGATCCGCGTTTCCGGCGCGAACTGGCCAGCTGGATTCATTCGCGCCGCGCGGCGGACGGCATGCCAGCCTACGCTCCCGACGTGAACAAACTGCTCGATTTCGCCGTCCCGCTGACAGCATCGATTATTCGCACCTTCGATCTTGGCGAAGGGCTTGCCGCCGCGCACAAATCGCTGGCGTACGGGTCACCGGTCCTCTTATGCATCGGCACCGCGACGGATGACCGCGAAGCGTGGCTCGTCGCCGGACAGGCGCTTGAGCGGGTGTTGCTGACGGGCGTGCAACTCGGGCTGACAGCCTCTTATCTGAATCAGCCCATCGAGGTGGAATCGCTGCGTAACGCGCTGGCCCAGGTCACGGGCATGAGCGCCTATCCGCAACTGCTCTTGCGCATGGGCCGCGGGCCACGTGCCGGGCACTCGCCGCGCCGTGCGCTCTCCGATGTGGTCTCCTGATCTTCGCGGTGCGCGCCGCGTTTGATGCAAGTCAACGGTGCTGCAATCCGAAAGCGCAGCATGGTGTATCGGCGCGAAGGCGCTGCATTCAACGAGACGTCGATGAAACCCCTATTCACGCTCGGCAACACGCTGCTCAAGGGCGTCAGGCCCCGACCCGTGAGTGGCGATGCGTTGCCCAGGATCGCGTTGCCCGCGCCGGGCCGAAGCGGTGGCCGGCCGCTCATGGAAGCTTTCGCGTTGCGCCGCACAAGGCGCGAGTTTGCATCGGCGGAATTGCCCGATGTGTTGCTTGGCGATCTGCTTTGGGCGGCCAATGGCATCAATCGCCCGGACGAGGGCGGCCGCACGGCGCCGTCGGCTCTGGGCGTGCACGAAATCGATATCTATGCTGTTCTAGCGCGCGGCCTCTACCGGTATGAGCCCAGGGCGCACGCGCTTGAGCTGGTCGCGGCGCAGGACCTGCGCGGACTCACGGGCTATCAAGACTTTGCAGGCGAGGCACCGCTTGATCTCGTGTACGTTGCCGATGTCTCACGCATGCGCGAAATTCCAGCGTCTCAACGGGACATCTTTGCAGCGGCGTGCGCCGGCGCGATCGTGCAAAACGTGTACCTCTTCTGCGCGTCGGCCGGACTTTCGGTGGCCGCGCGTGGCTGGTTCAACCGGAGCGTTCTCGCCGAGCATATGCGCCTGTCGCGCGAGCGTCTGCCTGTGCTTGCGCAAACCGTAGGCTATCCCGCTCATCCAGACGCCTGAACCGGGCCGAACTGCGCCTGAGTTGCATCACAACCACGGACGATCAGCCAGCCTAGCCTGTTCGAATGCCCTGATTTCATCCACGAACGATAACGTCGCGCCGACTTCATCAACGCCCTGAAGAAGATTCGTGCGCAGCACTTCGGGCACGTTGAATTGAAAGCGCTCGCCGTTCGGCGCGTTCACTTCGCACCTGGTCAAGTCGACGCCCAAACGAAAGCCCACTATGTCTTCCACCGCTTGCCGCAGCGTCCTGATTTGCGCCTCTTCCAGGACGACTGGCAAGATGCCGTTCCTGCAGCAGTTGTTGAAGAAGATATCGGCGAAACTTGCCGCTATCACTACGCGAATCCCGAATTGATACAGCGCCCAAGGCGCGTGCTCACGGGAACTGCCGCATCCAAAGTTCTTCCCCGTCAGCAGGATCGACGCATTGGCGAAGCGCGGAAAATTGATTGGACAATCCGGATTCGGCGTGCGCCCGGACAAGGGTTTTCCGTAATACCCTTCGTCCAGGAAACGCCACTCGTCAAATACATAGGGCCCAAAACCGGTTCGGGCAATCGACTTCATGTACTGCTTTGGAATGATCGCGTCGGTGTCGATGTTATCCCGGTCCAGCGGGACCACCACGCCGGTATGTTTGGTAAAGGGCGTCATTTATGCGATCTGCGTTCTTGCAATAATGCACGGACATCGGCGAAGCGCCCTTTCAGTGCAGCTGCGGCCGCCATAGGCGGACTCACGAGATGTGACCGGCCGCCAGCGCCCTGCCTGCCCTCGAAATTGCGGTTCGACGTGGATGCAACACGCTCGCCTCGGCCAAGGCGATCTGCATTCATCGCCAGGCACATTGAACAGCCGGCTTCGCGCCACTCGAATCCGGCAGCCAGAAAAATCTCGTGTAGCCCTTCGGCCTCAGCCTGACGTTTAACCGATGTCGATCCCGGCACCGCAAGCGCAAGCCTGATATTGGGGGCAATCCGCCCGCCGACGCTAGCCAGCACCTCTGCCGCGGCACGCAAGTCTTCAATGCGTCCATTGGTGCACGAACCGATGAATATCTTGTCCAGTTCGATTGAAGTCATCGGCGTTCCTGCTTCCAGTCCCATGTAGCGAAGCGCGTTGGCATAGGACGCGCGTTTTGGGTGATCTCCGGTCGATGCGGGATCCGGGATACAGCCCGTCACATCGGTGACCATCTCGGGAGAGGTTCCCCAAGTTACCTGGGGCGAGAGCGCTGTTACGTCGATATGGACTTCCGAGTCGAATACGGCGTCGTGATCCGAATATAGATGCGCCCATTCGCTCTTTGCACGCTCCCAGTCCTCACCCTTCGGTGCCTGGACGCGCGTTGCGCAATAAGCCAGCGTGGTTGCATCCACCGCTATGAGGCCCGCTCTCGCGCCGGCCTCGATCGACATGTTGCACAGGGTCATTCGCCCCTCCATGGACAAGCCGCGAACCACGGGACCCGCGAACTCGATTGCATGACCCGTCGCGCCGTCCGTGCCAATGCGGCCGATGATGGCGAGCGCAACGTCTTTTGCAGTGCAGCCAACGGGCAACACGCCATCGACCGTGATACGCATGCGTTTGCTGCGCCTCGTCACAAGCGTCTGCGTAATGAGGACATGCTCGATCTCGGACGTTCCAACGCCAAATGCCAAGGTGCCGAATGCACCGTGCGTGCTGGTATGAGAGTCGCCGCAGACAATCGTCATGCCTGGCAGGGTGCTTCCAATCTCCGGCGCAACCACGTGAAGAATGCCTTGTCGCGGATGGTTCATGCCGAAGTGTCGAATACCGTTCGCCGCGGCGTTGTCTTCCAGCGCGATGACCTGCGTGCGGGAAGTTGAATCTTCGATGCCCCTCGTGCGGTCCGTCGTGGGCACGTTGTGGTCGGCGACAGCGAGGTTCGCAAGCGGACGCCAGATCGCCCGGCCTTCCATGCGCATCGACTCGAACGCTTGCGGACTTGTGACCTCGTTCACGAGATGGCGATCGACATAGAGCAAGACGGTGCCATCTGGCAGGCTTCGGACAACATGCGCGTCGAATATCTTGTCGTAGAGCGTACTGCCCATTCGAGGCTCCTAATTGCGCGCGGCGTGCGCGCCATGGGAATCGAGGTCTTCAGGCAAGCCAATGTCCCTTGTTTCCGGAAGAAACCAGGGAAGGATCATGCCGATGACGTACACGGAACCGAACACCAGTGCAGCGTGCGAGACACCGCCAAAGGATTTGATCATCGAGCCGGAAAGAATCGGGAAAATCCAGGCAATCAGGCGGGCGGAGTTGAAGACAAAGCTGGTCGCGGTCGACCGCACGGACGCATTGAATAATTCTGCCGGGTAAATGGCAAGCCACGCGAACGTACAACCGAGCGTAAAGAACCCGTTGATTGCCGCGACGGCCAACATGCCTTCCACGGTACTGATCCAGCCATAGGCCAGAATGGTGGTCGCCAGCGAACCCGCGAAGGCCAGAAAGAGAAACCAGCGACGGCCCACGCCATCGATAATGAAGCCGGAAAGCATATAGGCGAGAATGGCGCCCACCGTATAGACAATCGATACCGACGAGATCCAGTGAGCTGCATTGACGACATGTTCCTGTGCCGCCAATTCCGCTGTGCGGGCAGGCAGCCAGCTTGAAACAGCCCACCAGCCCACGATTGTGACGATCGAGAGTATGGTCGTAAGCACAATGCGGCGAACGGACTCGCGCTCGCTGAAAACCTGTTTCAGCGTAAAGGGACGCTTGGCCGAGAGGTTGCTCTCGTCGCTGGAGCCGGTCGCGCTCCACTGCTTGTTGCGCACCGCCTGCTGCCATTGCTCCGATTCATCGACGCCGCGCCGGATATACAGCACGAAGAACGCGGGCAGCGCGCCGACGACAAACATCACGCGCCAGTTATCCGCGCCAAATGGATCGAAGCTCGACAAGGCATACCAGATCACGGCGGCAATGAGCGTTCCCCAGCCAAATCCCGATTGAAGAAATCCAGCACCCTTGGCTCTCGCTTCGCGGGGCCACGTCTCTGCAATGAGCGCAATACCCGTGCTCCATTCGCTGCCCATTGCCAGGCCGGTCAGGAAGCGCAAGACGCACAGGTAAATCAGGTTGCCCGAGAACGCCGTGCACCCTGTCAACAGCGCGTACAACAAGACGGACCACATCATCATCGGTTTGCGCCCGACATAGTCGGCAAGTACCCCGCCGATCAGACCGCCGATTCCCCATCCGAGCAGCGTGATGCCGATCACCAGTCCGGCGTATAGCGGCAATGAAGTCATCTGCCCGGCCGTCAGCACCGAATGCATCAACGCCGGTAAAACCATGATCAGCGCAAGCGCTTCATATCCGTCGAAGATCCACCCAAGAAATGCGCCATTTAGCGTAAGCCAGTGTTTTTTGGTCAAGCGCGCGTACCACTTGTATGACGGCACGGACGGAGAATGGGATTCGTTTACTATGTCGTTCATGACGCTATCTCGATATTATTATCTGGAGCTCCGCCCAGGCGTTCGTTCGCCGTTCCGAAGGCTGCGCGCCTCACGCCACGTGGGACGTCGGCGGAGTACAAGGTGTTTTGGCGAGGCTAGATCATAGTATTGAGAGCTCGCGTCAACCATTGTTTTCTCGCGAAACTAGCCATCGTCATTGGCGATGGGTGGCGCCACTCCATCTTCAAGCCCCTCATGCGCATCGATATAGAGTCCCTTCGGGTTTTTATGGCTGTCGTGGAAGAAGGAAGCATTGCCACGGCCTCGCGGGCGCTCCATCTGGTCGCCTCCGCCGCGAGCAAACGGATCTCGGACCTCGAAAAAGATGCCGGTTCGGCGCTTTTCTACCGCCATAGCCGGGGTGTGCTGCCCACGCCCGCAGGCGATGCGCTTTACGGTCACGCCAGGCAGATTTTTGAGCAATTCAGGCAAATCGATACGCTGTTGAGCGAATATTCCGGCGGTATTCGCGGGCACGTACGGCTGTCGGTCACGTACACGGCCATGGTGCATTACCTGCCAGACGACTTGCGCCGCTTCACGAGCGAACATCCGGAGCTCAAGATCGAGCTGGTCGAAAAGCCCAGCGACGTCGTGGTGCGAATGGTCGAAAACGGAGTAGTCGATTTCGGTATATGCGCTATGCCGGACCCTTCGCTGAGGCTCACCTGTTTGCCATACAGGGTGGATCGGCTGTTCCTTGTGGTGCCGGTTGGTCATCCTTACGCATCGCGCGAATCGATTGGTTTCGAGGAAACGCTCGATCACGACTACGTGGGGATGCAAGAAGGCGCGTCGATCCATACGCTTTGCACCCGCGCGGCCGAAGCAGCCAACAGGCGGCTTAAGCTGCGTATCCAGGTGACGAATTTCGAGGCGGTGCGCAACATGGTCGCCGCCGGCCTGGGAATCGGCATCTTGCCGGAAGTGGGCATACCGGCACACGAAAGGTCACGCCTTGTGAGCGTTCCCCTGGCTGAACCGTGGTCCGACCGGCACTTGAATATAGTGTGCCGCGAACTTGAAAACATGCCCGCGCCTGCCCGCATGATGGTCGAGCAACTGACGCAATCGAACACGCCGAAGCGACTTCTGCAAAGCTGATCGACCCCAGGCCGATCCTGCATGCGCACGCGCGGGCCGTAATCATGACACTCGCAGTTCACAATAGCGCGGCACATGTTTCCGATGCAAAATCCCATCGCTGGCGGCTTGCCGCGCGTCGATCCGCCTTGAATCGAACTGTCTGTTGCCTGGTGGCTTTTTGATGAGGAAACCATACGAACGTATGGTCAAGCCTGGAATCGGCTTCCTGAATCCGCACTGGAACCGCCCTATGATCCCCTCTTGTCGCTACCTGCTTGCGTTCGTCGTGAACGTGGCCCTGCCCGCTGCGGCATACAGGGTCGCGCTCCACTACACAGGTCTCAGCGAGGCCCTGTTGATTTCGATGCTGCCGCTGCTCGCTTGGATGTGCGCCGACTTCGCATATCTCCGGCACTTCGATGCACTCAGCGCACTCGCGCTTGCAGGGCTTGCACTGTCCGTGCTCGCTGTGATCTTCGATCCCACGCAGTGGCTTCGTGTCGCCCGTGCGCCCGTGGTCAGCGGCGCGATAGGCATGCTGTTTCTTGGCTCGCTTGCGTTGCGCCGGCCGCTGGTCTTTTATCTTGCGCGTTCGACTCTCGCGAGAGAACGGCAAGGCCGGGAAGTCGAATTTGAGCAAATGTGGCGCACGCGCCCAGCGCTCGTACGTTCGATACGTCTCATGACCGCCGTGTGGGGCGCAGGGCTTGTAACGGAGAACGCCGCCCGGCTCTGGGTGATCTATCGACTTGCTATCGACGATCCCAAGTTCCTTTCCTCCTGGATCGGCGTTGCCGCATACACCGGCTTATCCGCCTGGACCATCCTGTACAGACGCTACTGCATAAAACGACAGGCCGCAGCTTCAGGCGCAACGTGAGCTTGTCGGGCGTGCTTGTTTGGTGTGCCTTGTTATCCGAATGACGGGCGCGACCGTCGGCGTGCTTACATTCGCTATCCGCGCTTTGATCTGACAAATGAGTGTTGCCGCACCGAACGACTCACGGGCGCCGCTTAAATTGTCGCTACACCGGGTCCGCGCCTCCCGACGGCAGATTGTTTAGTCGGGCGGAGGCGATCTTGAGGCATGATCTTGAGGCGATATGGCACTTGTAAAAATTGCGGCGCATGAGCTTGCTCTCGACAAACCCACGGGCTTTCGAGTCTATTCGGCGGCCGGCAAGCTGTTACTCAGCGAAGGTCATCTTCTGCGCTCGGAGACGCAACTCGAGCGGCTTCTCACGAATGGAGCCTTTCGCGAAGACAACCCCCGAGGGGCAAATCCGGACAAGTCATGCACCGGCCATGCGGCATTGCTGTCGACAGCAAGCCATACCACACCCCGGGCGAATCCTGCGTCCGCAGTCGTGACCTGCTTCCCGGTCATGCCCACCAGCGTGGAAGTGTTCCATCTCAGTCCCTCTGGCAACGCGGACGTGTCGTTTCGCGCGGACTATGTTGGTGCAGTAAAGGACCGCGCTCTTCTTGTAATCGCCCCGGATTCCGCCGCAATGCTGCAACCGGGAGCGGAACTGGAAGCAAAAGTCATTTGCGGGCGAGAGGTTTATTCCTTCCACACCCGGGTGGCCGGACGCGACGCATTGTTTCCCGGCGTAATCAGCCTCGATTATCCGGCCGAGGTCAGGAAGCGCACGATCCGGCAACACCTGCGGCTACAGACGCACATGTCGGCGCGCCTGATCCGGAACGACGTTGTCGCGACTGGATTCGATGCCGAAGTCCTGAACATCGGTGCAAATGGCATCGGCTTCTTTCTTCCCGATACCACGCTTGAACGCGGCGAGCATTTCAAGCTCGCGCTACGCCTGAAGGTGGATCGGCGCAATCATGCACTCATGCTGAACTGCATTGCGCGCAACGTTGCGCCGCTGAAGGGTGGCATGAAGGTCGGCGCAGAGTTCGGAGCGCTTACTGACGACGTGCGGAGCGTGGTGCAGCGCCATATATTCGAACTCGCAACTGGCGCATCCCAGTAACGCTGAACGAAGGCTGCCCGCCAATCTTGCAGCCGTCAAATCCTGGTGGTTTCCCACGTCGACGGATGAGACACGTCATGCACGGTGAGCAGCCGTTTCGAGAGTCCTTGGGAGTGGCGAATGAGCAGGAAGTCTCATTGAAGAGAACGTGTGTTTCGCGACCGTCTGACGTCATCGCGGATAATGCCGTGTCCTGCTCGCAAACCACCAAGGAAGCCGAACACCATGACAACACTGGGCGATTACGAACCGGCCATCGACACCGACTCTCTCTTGTTGAAGTGGATCAGGCGCGCCCGCGAGTCGCAGATGAGCCACTACGACATGGCCAACCTTTTGGGAAAACGCAGCCGCGGGCTCGGTGTGTCGGTCATCGCGATCACGTCGCTGATCGGAACTACCGCCTTCCTCTCGATGATCGCCACGGGCGTCTCGCCCTGGGTAAGAATCGTGATCGGACTGGTCAGCGTGCTTGCGTCGGTAATGGCGTCGCTCCAGACCTTCCTGCGTTATGCGGAACGGGCCGAGCAGCATCGTGCGGCAGGCGCGCGTTATGGCGCCATCAGGCGAAGGCTGGAGGCAATCTACGCGCGAGCACCGGACACACGTGCGGCTCACGACTTCATCGAGATCAGGGAAGAGCTCGACCGCTTGGCGCAAGAGGTCCCGAACGTACCCACGGCCGTGTTCATGAAGACCCAGCGTGACTTGTCGGAAGACGATCGCGGAAGCTCGAGGTGAACGGTCAGCCGGCCGCACTGTTCATCAGCGCGCGCACGTGCACGGTCGTGCCCGCGGCCAGCGCTTCGAGGCTATAACCGCCTTCCAGGATCGAGACGATGCGGCCTTCGCACGCGGTATCGGCAATGCGCACGAGTTCAGTGGTGATCCACTGAAAATCGCTGTCCTCGAGATTCAGGCCCGCAAGCGGATCAAGCCGATGCGCGTCGAAGCCCGCCGAAATAATGATGAGCTGAGGATCGAAATCGCTTATTGCGGGCAGCATCCCGGATTCGATGCGCGCCCGGAAAAGCCCGGAATCGCAGCCGCGCGGCAGCGGGACATTGACAATGTTGTGATCCACGCCTGTTTCCGACGCCGCGCCCGTACCGGGGTACAAGGGCGACTGGTGGCTCGACGCATAGAACAGTTCGGGGCGGTTGAAAAATGCGGCCTGTGTGCCGTTGCCATGATGAACGTCGAAATCGACGACCGCAACGCGTTGGAGTTGATACGTGTCCAGCGCGTACGCTGCGGCGATGGCGGCCTGGTTGAAAATGCAGAAGCCCATCGCCCTCGATGGTTCGGCGTGGTGGCCGCACGGACGTGTCGCGCAGAACGCATTGCGGGCATGCCCGTTCATCACGGCATCGACACCGGCGCACGCCGCGCCGACGCAGCGCATGACGGCTTCCCATGATCCCGGCGACATGATTGTGTCGCCGCCATCCAGCGGTACGTAGCCGTGGCTCGGCGCCATCTCCGCGATTTCATCGACAAATGCCGGATCGTGGATCAGTTGCACGTGTTCCACCGTGCCGAGTGGCGCATCAAGCCACTCAAGCGCTGCAAACTCGGGCGAGCGCAGTGCATGCAATACGGTTTTCAATCGTTCCGGAGACTCCGGATGATGCGGGCCGGGACGATGTTCAAGACAGGCGGGATGGGAAATGATGATCGTGTTGTTCATTGCAAGTCGTACGCCTCACGGATCGCTGCAATTAAACAGGCAAGCTTAAGGCCACGCCGGCCGTCACGATAATCAGAGATTGTTTAGAGGATCATAGGTCATGGCTTATGCATGCGCCCGCGCGTCATTCCTTCGCGTTGGCCTGCATCGTTTCCGCGGGTTTTATTCCGGGCACCGATGTGTCGCTTAAAGCGCTTGCAGCAAGCGGAGTCGACGCAACGGCGCTTGACGCCCCGGCGGTATCGGCCAGTTTTGGCCCACCGCCCCGGTAACTGGCGACCCAGACGAGCGCGGCGACCGTCAGGCCAATCAGTATGGGCACGATCACCACACCGCCGGATTTTCGTCTCATCGATTTCTCCGCAAAAGCGGCCGGGCCTATTCGCCGAAATAGTTGATCACGAGCCGCCGGGCGCCCCACTGCGGCTCCGAAACCCTGATTTCATCGATACGTCTTGCACGGACATCGCTCAACAGCCGGTCCATTCCTTCCACGGAGTCACAACGGTAACCCTCCGTGGAGACGTCGACAACGCGGCCCGAGCCTTTGACGAGATCAGCCCGTATCCGGACGAGTTGAGACATGACCGATTGCAAGCCAGTCACGAATATATACGGTTCATCCATGTGGCGAAACGCGTTCTGGTTCGGGTCTGGCCCCGCCTGCGCGTCTGGAACGGTACCTCACGCAGCGGGCCGCGAGTCCGAACTCGGCATCGCGCTGACATCCGCGCGCAATCCGTGCGCCGTGAGCAGGCGATACAGCGTGACGCGCGAAATGCCCAGTTCCTGCGCGGCGTCGCCAAGACGGCCCCGATGGCGCAGCAATGCAAGTTCAATCGCCTGGCGCTCCGCAGACTCACGCGCTTGTGCAAGCGACACCGGCGCGACTTCCACATATTCGGCGAGTTCCAGATCGCCTGCGCTGATCTGCTGCCCTTCCGACATCACAATGGCGCGACGGATGCGGTTGATCAGCTCGCGCACGTTGCCCGGCCAGCCATAGTTGTGAATAGCAGCGATAGCATCGGGCGCAAAACCACGCAGCCTTCTGCCCGCTTCCTTCCTGAAACGATCCAGCATGTGTTTCGCCAGCAATTCGATGTCCTTGCCCCGCGCCCGCAGCGGCGGTTCATCGAGTTGCAGCACGCACAAACGGTGATACAGGTCGGCACGAAACCGCCCTTCCATCATGGCCGTCTGCATGTCCACGTGCGTGGCCGAGATAATGCGTACATCCACAGGCGTGGAGCCGTGTCCGCCCAGCCGCTCGACCTTGCGCTCCTGCAGGAAACGCAGCAGGCTCGCCTGGCTTTCGAGCGGCAAGTCGCCGATTTCATCGAGGAACAGCGTGCCGCCATTGGCCGCTTCCACGCGGCCGATCTTGCGCTGGTTCGCACCGGTAAAGGCACCGCGCTCGTAACCGAACAGTTCCGATTGCAGGAGATGCGCGGGAATCGCGCCGCAATTGATCGCTACAAACGGCTGGTCGCGCCGTACAGAACGCTCGTGAATGGCGAGCGCAGTCAGTTCCTTGCCCGTTCCGGACTCGCCCGAGATGAAGACCGGAGCGTCGGTCATGGCGACCTTGCGGATAGCGCGGAACAGGCTGAGCATGGCGTCGCAGGAGCCGACCATCTCGCCTTCCGGATGCCCGTCGCGCGCGTCCTTGCGGGCATCGTTTGATACGCTCACTTGCAACGCGGCCATGCCGTATGCGTGTCCGACCGCGTCGACCACGCGCTCGTCCGACGCCGGCAGCGTGATGTAGTCGAAGCAATAGTCGCGAATCAGGCCGCGCACGGTTGCATCTTCCAGGTTTTCGCGATGGCCCACAGCCACCCAGCCCGTCAGCGCATTCGCCAGCACCTCATGTAGATATCGAAGGTCGGCAGGAAACTCGAGCGAGGAAAAGTCCAGAATGCCAGCCGATGGCTGCCTGGGCGCGACTTTCGGCACGGTGCCGGGTTCAAGCACCGCGACTTTCCACGAACGCTCCTGCAGACGCGCCTGCAAAGGCGCACTCAGCGTTCGGCCGACGTAATAAAGTGCTCGTTTTTCCCCGTGCATGGTTTTCTCTCATTGCTTTATTTGTATGAAGCAGTATGCACTTCGAGAGACGGTCCGAACATCCGTGGCAAACGTTAAACCGGTTTTGATTCTTTAGATCAATTTATGGAAGCTGATAAAGGAAGTTGCCGCACGTATTGCCGCTGTTGTCGGCATTGCACGGAAGAAGAGGAAAAAAGTGCGTAAACCAGAGCACGATTTGGCCCCGGAAAAGCAGCAGACGCAAGCTTTTCCGAAGCCATTGAGCGTAATGCGTGACACTTACCGCGCCACAGGCACTGGCGCATTTGCCGCGATTAATCCGTCCTGTTTGAGCAATGCCCACAGATCGGCTGGAACGGGCGCTGCGGCCAGCGCAATGTTTTCGCTGATGCGCCCGGGACGGCTCGCGCCCGGAATGATTCCCGCAACCGCCGGATGCGCGAGCGAAAATTGCAGCGCCACCGCCTTGATATCGACATTGAAGCGCTCGCAAATCCGCTTGATATGCTGCACGCGTTCAATCATCGCGGCCGGCGCCTTTTGATATTCGAAGTGATCGCCGCCCGCAAGCAAGCCTGAGTTATACGGACCGCCAACCACAATACCCAAACCGCGCGCCTCGCATGCCGGCATCAGCTTCGACAACGCCGCTTCATGGTCCAGCAGGGTGTAACGGCCAGCGATCAGGAAACCGTCGGGGTCGGCCTGTTCCATCGCGAGTTCGCAGGGTTCCACACGATTCACGCCCAGGCCCCAGGCCTTGATGACGCCCTCCTCGCGCAGGCGTGTGAGCGCCCTGGCCGCGCCTTTCATGGCGGTATTGAAGACAGATAGCCATTGCTCGCCGTGAAAGTCCTGCGCGGGATCGTGAATCCACACATAGTCAAGGCAATCGGTCTTGAGACGCCGCAAGCTGTCGTCGATGGAACGCAGCGTGCCGTCCTCGCTGTAGTCATAGACGATCTTGTTCGGCAGCCCATGCTCGAACAAACCGCCCTTCTCGCCGAGATCGCGCGCGTTGGGCGCCTCGATTTCATCGAGGATCAGGCGGCCGACCTTGGTTCCAAGCACATATTCGTCGCGCGGATGAGCCTTCAGCGCCTCGCCCAGGCGAATCTCGGCGAGACCTGCGCCGTAGAGCGGCGCGCCGTCGAAGTAGCGAATGCCCGACTGCCATGCAGCCTCGACCGTATCCAGCGCTTCCTGCTCTGGAATCTCGCGGAACATGTTGCCAAGCGGCGCTGTGCCAAAGCCAATACGGTTTGGAATGGTGATGCGCATGATGCGGCTCCTTGTAGTCGATGCATGGATGCATCGGTTCGAAGGTCGCCAGTTTCCCCGCTCCGCTCTCTTTCAAAAACCCCGCGAACGGCAGAAGACTCTTGAGCATGAGTCAAGAATTGCCTTGCGCGGATGGTTCGCGGATTCGTCCTGCTGACTATGCGACGCGATTTCCAGCCAGGAAGGTCGCGCGCGGTATCGGCAAACGATCGGCCATCGCCACCCGTACGAAGTCGGCCCTGAGGCCAACCGCTATGGCGCCGCGATCCGTCAGGCCCGCCGCGTTGGCCGGCGCCGACGACACCGTGCGCATGGCTTGCGGGAGGGTCCAGCCGGCTTTGTCGACGAGATCGAAGACCGCGGTGAGCAAGCTCGACGGCACGTAGTCCGACGACAGGATGTCGAGCAAGCCCGCCTTCGCCATGTCCAGCGCGGAGACATTGCCCGAGTGCGATCCGCCGCGCACGATGTTCGGCGCGCCCATGATGGTGGAAATTCCGCGCTCGCGCGCTGCTTGCGCGGCCACGAGCGTAGTCGGGAATTCAGCGAGCACGATGCCGTCTTCCGCCGCTTCGAGTACGTGTTCTATCGACGTGTCGTCGTGGCTCGCGAGCGGCAGGCCACGCGACTTGCAGCGCGCAACAATTTCCGTCCGATGCAGCCGCGAATAACGCTGCTGGTCGCTCGTGAGTTCGGCGAGCATGGTGCTCGCGTGCTCGTCGGTCCACTTGCCGTGGCGCTCCTGATACTTGCGCCATTGCACGGGGTCATGCCACTGGCGCTGTCCCGGCGTATGGTCCATCACCGAAACGAGCCGCAGCAGAGGATGCGAAACGAGGTTGTCGAACACTTCGAGCACATCGGCGGCCGCGATTTCGCAGCGCAGATGCAGGAAGTGATCGACGCGCAACAGGCCCTGCGCCGCCAGCCGTTCAATAGAGCGCGCGTTGTTGGTCTGCAGCTCCTTGCCGCGCACGCCCACGCCGCCTCGCGAGCCAATGCCGAGCGCATCGAAGACGGTCGTGATGCCTGCGCTCGCCACCTGTGCGTCGTGCACGACAATGGCGGCGTCGGAATTCCACAGCACGCCGGGACGCGGCGCGATATGTTTTTCGATGTTGTCCGTATGCAGTTCAACCAGCCCCGGCAAGAGATAGTCGCCTTCCCAGTCTTGCGCGCCGCTGGCCGAAGTCGTACCCGGCGCGACTTCGGCAATGCGTCCATCGGCAATGCGCACGACGCCTGTGAACTCTTCGTCGCGAGTGACGATTCGCGCGTTCTTGATCAGCATGTCTGCAAGGTTTCCGTAGTCGTTGCCGCCTGTGCGGCGGGCGCGTTGAGTTGGATCAGACGAGTCGCGACGCGTTCACGCGTGTCCTCGTCGTGGAAAATGCCTACGATCGCCGCGCCGCGCTCGCGCGCTTGAACGATGAGATCGGCGACCACTTGCCGGTTCTCGGCGTCGAGCGATGCGGTGGGTTCGTCGAGCAGCAAAAGCGGCTGCTCCGCAATCAGGCCACGAGCAATGTTGATGCGTTGCTGTTCGCCGCCCGAGAACGTGGCCGGCGCGAGCGTCCATAAACGGCGTGCCACGTTCAGGCGTTCGAGCAGGACGCCGGCCCGCTCGCGCGCTTCGTCTTCATCCATGCCGCGAGATACGAGCGGCTCGCTGACGAGATCTATCGATGACACCCGCGGGATCGCGCGCAGGAACTGGCTGACGTAGCCCATGGTCGTGCGGCGCAGGCGGATCACGTCGTGCGGCTCGGCGCCGGTGAGCGACAGATAGCCGGCGGCGCGGCTGTCGTCGCGAATGGCGACCGTGCCGCGCGTCAGCAGATAGTTGCCGTACATGCAGCGCAGCAAGGTGCTCTTGCCGACACCCGAAGGTCCCGACAACACCACGCATTCGCCGCGTTCCACATCGAGCGACACGCCGCCCAGCGCTGCAATGCTCACGCCGCCCTGCTGATGCAGCGTGAACGTTTTTTCGACGCCGCGCGCACGCAGCATCAGCGCGCGGCGTTCGGCGAAGGCGACGTCGTCGGCAAGTTCCTTGAAGCTATTGGCGTTCATTCTAGGCTCTCAGGCTGGCAGCACGGACGCAACCAGCGTCTGCGTATAAGGATGTTGAGGGTCGTCGAGCACCTGATCGGTCAGCCCGCTTTCCACCACGCGCCCGTCCTTCATCACCATCAGGCGGTGCGCGAGCAGGCGCGCCACGCCAATATCGTGCGTTACGATCAGCGCGGCAAGATGAAGCTTGCCTGTCAGCGTTCGAAGCAGGTCAAGCAGGCGCGCCTGCACCGATACATCCAGCCCGGCGGTCGGTTCATCCATGAAAACGAGGCGCGGTCTGGTGACCAAATTGCGCGCGATTTGCAGCCGCTGCTGCATGCCGCCTGAAAATGCGGCAGGCAGTTCATCGATACGCGCGGCATCCAGTTCAACCTGGCTCATCCAGTCCGAAGCCGTTTCGCGAAGCTTGCCGTAATGACGCGCGCCATTCGCCATCAATGGCTCGCCTATGTTCGCTCCCGCCGAGACACCATGACGCAAGCCATCGCGCGCATTCTGATGCACAAAACCCCAGTCGGTACGAGCGAGCTTGCGGCGACGGGGCATGGGCAGCGTGAACAGGTCCAGAAGCTCGTGCTCCGCCGTGCGATACGTCAACGTGCCTTCGTTCGCGGGCGTGCGCAACGCAAGCGCGTTCAGCAAGGTCGATTTTCCCGAACCCGATTCACCGACGATGCATAACACTTCGCCCGGATAGATATCGATGTCCACGCCGGCGCAGCCGCCGCGCCCGTTGTATCGCTTGGTGAGTCCGCGCGCGCTGAGCAAAGGCACTGCAGGAATCGAAATACTCACGCATCCTCCTGTTCGTTTTCAGCGCGGCGTTCCTGACAATAGTCGCTGTCCGAGCAGACGAACATGCGGCGGCCTTCGTCGTCGACGATCATTTCGTCCAGGAAACTTTCGCGCGATCCACACAGCGCGCACGCGTGTTCCCAGTGCTGGATGCTGAACGGATGATCCTCGAAATCAAGGCTCTTGACCTTCGTATAGGGCGGAATGGCGTAGATGCGCCGTTCGCGGCCCGCACCGAAAAGCTGCAGCGCGGGGTTCATGTGCATCTTCGGGTTGTCGAATTTCGGAATCGGCGAAGGCGACGTCAGATAGCGGTCGTTCACCAGCACCGGGTAATCGTAGGTTGTCGCAATGCTGCCGTGCTGCACGATATCCTCGTAGTACTTCACGTTGATCAGGCCATAATCGGCCAGCGCGTGAAGCTTGCGGCACTCGGTCACGCGCGGTTCGAGCCTGTAGAGCGGCTCGGGCATGGGCACCTGATACACGATGATCTGCTGGTCCGTCAGCGGCGTTTCGGGAATGCGGTGACGCGTCTGGATGATCGATGCGTCCACCGTCCGCGTGGTCGTTGCAATACCCGCCGTGCGCGCGAAAAAACGCCGGATGTTGACCGCGTTGGTCGTTTCGTCGGAACCCTGGTCGATCACCTTCAGCGTGTCGCTACGCCCGATGATCGCAGAGGTCACCTGCAATCCGCCTGTTCCCCAACCGTAGGGCAAGGGCATTTCGCGCGACGCGAACGGAACCTGATGCCCCGGGATGGCGACGGCCTTGAGCAATGCACGACGGATCATGCGCTTGGTCTGTTCGTCCAGGTAAGCGAAGTTGTAGCCTTCCGCAATGGCACTTTCCTGCATACGCGCGTTCATGCTGCGTTCTCCTGCTGCTGTTCTTTTTCAAGGCCCGCGCGCAGCCGGCGCAGCAACTCGAGCTCCGACTGGAAGTCTACGTAGTGAGGCAATTTCAGGTGTTGCACGAAGCCCGATGCTTCCACGTTGTCGCTGTGATACAGCACGAACTCGGCATCCTGCGTCGGCGAAGCAACCGTCTCGCCTAACTCGGGCGCGCGCAGTGAACGGTCGACCAGCGCCATTGCCATCGCCTTGCGCTCGGAGTGTCCGAACGCGAGCCCATAACCTTGCGTAAACGTCGGCGGCACGTCGCCGCTGCCGGCGAACTGGTTGATCATCTGGCACTCGGTGACTTCCATGTCGCCAATCTCGATCGAAAATCCCAGTTCCTCGATATCCATTTCCACGGCGACCGTGCCGTTGCGGATCTCGCCCGCGAATGGATGCGTGTGCGCATAACCGCGCTGTGTCGCGTAGCCCATTGCAAGCAGGAAACCTTCGTCGGCGCGCGCAAGATTCTGCAGGCGAACCGGACGATCGACGGGAAACGCCAGCGGTTCGCGCGTGATATCGCCGGGTTCGGAAGCGTCCGCGTGCGCCCTCTCCTGCTCGATCAGACCTTCCTTGTCGAGCATGGCGAGCACGCGCGGCATGGCGTCCTGCACGGGCGCGGCTGCGGCAATTTTCTTGCTGGAACCCGATGCGGCGCCTTCCGCCAGCAGCTTGAAGTCAAGCAGGCGCTGCGTGTAGTCGTAGGTGCCGCCGAGCATCTGGCCACCCGGAATGTCCTTGAATGCCGCCGAGATCCGCCGCTCGACGCACATCTCTTCCGTATCGATGGGAAGCGTGTAGCCGAATCGCGGCAACGTGGTCCGGTAGGCCCGCAGCAGGAAAATCGCTTCGACCAGATCGCCCGCCGCCTGCTTGATCGCGAGCGCGGCGAGTTCTTCGTCGTAGACCGAGCCTTCCGTCATCACGCGCGCAACGGCAAGCCTGAGCTGCTCGCGAATCTGGCTGACGCTGAGTTCGGCGAGGGTTTCATCGCCGCGGCGCTTCTCTGCAAGCAGGTCCCAGGAACGCTCGATCGCGCGTTCGCCACCTTTCACTGCGACGTACATCAGGCCACCTCCACGCGCGTTGTCCGGGGCAAGCCGATTACCGAACCACCGTGCACGAAGTAACAATCGACGCCACACGGGAAGTCGCCCGCAAGCTCCGCGCGCTCGTGCCAGAACGAAGCCGGCACGCCGGCCACGCAGACTCTTTCCGACTCGCGAATGCCGGGACCGCTCCAGGTCGTGGGCGCACCGCTCGTCAGCGAGTCCACGCAGATGAACAACATGGCGGCGGTCTCCGGCGTCTCGGGCTCACCCAGCGAAAATGCGGCGAGCGAGGGCATTGAATGCGCGTTGTCGAGATAAGCGAACACGGCTTCGGAACAATCGCTCGTCACGGGCGCGCCGGTATGAAAGCGCAGCGCGTCGCTCAATGAGCGATGTTCGTGCTGCAGCAGCACGGGCGTGGAGTAATCGGCGAGCGCAAGCAATGCCGCGTAGGCGGCGAGCGGTACGTGCGCCTCCTGCCTGTTCGCCAGATCCGGCACCACGGCGTCCATCGATACGATCTTGCCTGGGCGGGACAATGCATCCAGCAGCGAGCGAAATACGCCCTGGGAGTCATGGATGGTATCGGTGAAACCGGGGGTAAGCGTGGACAGGTCGATGCCGCCCGCACTCGTGTCCCGCGCGCCCGCCAATGAGTTATTGCGTTGCATCAGTCACCTCTCACCATCGTGAAGAATTCAACTTTCGTGGCCGCTGCACGCGCCCGATTGTGCAGGCGGTTTTCGTCGATGCGCGCCGCCAGCGGCGCGATCACTTGTTGCTGCATGCGCGCTTCGAACGCCGGAATTTGCAGCAGCGCGTCCGCAAGCGCGGCCAGTGTGGCGCGCTCCTTGTCGCGTCCCATGTGAACCGCCATGCCGACAACCGCGCGTCCAACGCCCGAGCGAATCCGCAGCGTTGCACGCGTCACGGTCACCTCGCCGAGATTGAACGCGTCGCCCGTACCGCCGACGCGCCCGCGCACCATCGCAAGGCCGATATCCGGCGCGCGCAGCCAGTCGAATTCGGGCGCGCTGTCCGCCCCGAGCGCGGCGTCCATTGCTTGCTTCATGCTGGCGTGCGGCGAGCGCGCCAGGACCGCCAGCCATTCGCGCCGGGTGGCCGGTTGCGCCAGGTCGGACGGCCGCGCATATATGTTCATCGTCAACCTCGTGATTTGAATGCTGCCGTAAAACCCATACCCTACTAGAATAGTCATCTGGTCGTCTAGACGTTTACAGGTACAGACACAAATTGATGCCGTTTGCCGCGCTTTCACATTTCCATCATCGGCGGCGCACTACAATGCCAATGACGATATTCAAACCGACAGGAATGACACCACCATGACATCGAACGAAACGGGGACACCGGGGCTTGCGGTCGAGCGCGGCGCGGGCGTTGCCGTGTGGCGCCAGATCGAACAGATCCTTTCGGCGGAGATTACGGCGAAGAGCTTCGGCGAAGAGGGGCGCCTTCCGAGCGAGGCGGAACTCGCGCGACGTTTCGACGTCAACCGCCACACCGTGCGCCGCGCCATGCTGCGTCTGGCGGCAACGGGTCTCGTGAGCGTCGAGCAGGGACGCGGGACGTTCGTGCAGCCCGGCGCAATCGACTATCAGATTGGACGGCGCACGCGTTTCACCGAAAATCTGCGCCGCAATAACCAGTCGTCGGCGGGTGTGGTGTTGTCGAGCGACAAGGTCAAGGCTGATCCGGTCGCGGCGAAGGCGCTCGGCATTCGCGCCGGCACGCTCGTGTACGAAATCGAGACGCGTCACGACTCCGAGGACGTACCGCTGACCTATGCACGAAGCTGGTATCCGGCCATGCGGTTCGCCGATCTTCCGGCGGTGCTGGCGGGCAAGCAAGGCGTGAGCGCGGCGCTCGCCGAATATGGCGTGACCGATTACACGCGCAAATGGAGCCGTATCGGCTGCGTCTTGCCGAGTTCCGAGGTCGCGCGCCGCTTGCAGATCAATCGGCAACAACCGGTCATGTGGGTCGAAAGCGTCGACGTGGATGAAGCCGGCGTTCCCATCAAATATGGCATCACGCACTTTGCCGCGGACCGTGTGCAATTGCTGGTCGAGGACGGCGTATGAGCGCGTGGACGCCCGATGCACGTATTGCGCTCTACTACGCACCGCCGTCCACGTCCCCTTGGTGGCATGCGGGTTGTGAATGGCTTGGCCGCGACGCTGAAACGGGCGAGGTCATGGAACCGCCGGTTGTTCCCACGCTGGCGCAGCCGGTTGCGTCGCTGACGGCTGCGCCCAGCCAATATGGATGGCATGGCACGCTCGTGCCGCCGTTTCATATCGCCGAGGGTCATGAGGCCGAGGATGTGCTTTCGACTGCACTGGAATGGGCGAAGCGGGTTTCCCCCTTCAGTGTCCCGCTTCAAGCCGTCGAAATGGGACGCTTCGTTGCGCTTCGCGCGGAGCAACCCGCGCACGATGAAGCTATCCGCGACATCGCGGCAAGCGCCCTGCACGCCCTCGCTTCGCTGCGTGCGCGTCCGCCGGCCGAGGATATCGAGCGGCGGCTCGCATCCGGTCTCACTCCAAGGCAACGCGCGCTGTTGCACGAATGGAGTTACCCCTACGTGCTCGATGAATTCCGTTTCCACATGACATTGTCCAACTCCATCGATTCCGCACCGCTGCGCGCCAAGATCAGGTCGTTTTGGCAAGCACGCGGCGAAACGCTCGGGCCGCTGCCTTTTGATGGCGCGGCTCTGTTCGTCCAGGCACATCGGAAAGCGCCCTTCTCTCTCTGGAAGCGCCTGCCGTTCGCTCATGCGGGAGTCCTCGCATGAGCGCCGCTCAAGGCAGATTGATCTACGTGATGGGACCGTCGGGCGCAGGCAAGGACTCGCTGCTCGGCTTCGTGCGGGAACGCATTGGTTCACAGGTGATGTTCGCGCATCGCTACATCACGCGGCCTGTTTCGGAAGGCGAAAACCATGTCGCGCTGACGCACGATGAATTCGCCGCCCGTCTGGCAAGCGGCGTGTTCTCGATGCACTGGGAAAGCCTCGGGCTTCACTATGGCATTGGCGTGGAGATCGATGCGTGGCTCGCGCGCGGCCAACGGGTCGTCGTGAACGGTTCGCGTCAGCACGCGCCTGCCGCGCTCGAACGGTACCCGCACACGCAGTTCGTCCATATCCATGCGAGCCCGGCTGTGCTTGCCGCGCGTCTCGAGCGTCGCGGCCGCGAGGACTCCAGGCAAATGGAAGCGCGTCTCGCGCGCCGTCCGGCGCTTGCATTGCCGGAAGCGGCGCGGGTGACGACCATCGACAATTCGGGCTTGCTGGCCGATGCCGGACAACAACTGCTGGCCGCGATCGATCAATCGCTCAAGCCGGCTTGATATTCGCTTGATACCCGCGTGAAACAAAACCGGCCGGTACACGCTGCGTACCGGCCGGGTTTTTAAAACGTCTTTGACCGTCAGATCACGCGCTCACGAAGCCACGCCGAGCCCAGGTCGATCAGGCTCACGATCACGATCACCATCAGCAACACCGCTGCGGTCTGCGCATAATTGAACGAGCGAATCGCCTCGTACAGCACCACACCAATGCCTCCCGCGCCCACCATGCCGACCACCATGGCCGAGCGCACATTCGATTCGAACCGGTACAACGCGAACGATATCCATAGCGGCATGACCTGCGGCAACACGCCGTAAAGCACTTCATCGAGACTGCTTGCGCCGGTGGCGCGCACGCCTTCGGCAGGACGTGCGTCGATAGCCTCGACCGCTTCCGCGAACAGCTTGGCGAGCACGCCGGTGGTATGCACCCAAAGCGCGAGCACGCCGGCGAACGGCCCAAGCCCGACCGCCACGATGAACAGCATCGCAAAGACCATCTCGTTGATTGCGCGACAGGCGTCCATCACGCGCCGCACGGGCTGGGCAATCCACATCGGCGCAATGTTGTAGGCCGAAAGCAGCCCGCAAGGCACCGCGAAAACCAGCGAGAGCGCCGTGCCCCACACCGCCACGGCAAGCGTCACGATCATCTCGTGAACATACGTGCGCCAGTCGTGAAAGTCCGGCGGGAAAAAATCCCGGCCAAACTGCACCATGTTGCCCGGATCGGCGAAGAGATCGAGCGGACGCATGTCGGCGCTATGCCACGACAGCCCGAGAACGGCTATGAACGCGACCCAGCCGAACATCGAGAGCCAACTGCGCTTGGGTACATGCAGTTCGGGCTTGATGATTCGTGGGCGGGCCTCGGCGCCGTCGAAGGAATAAGCGTCGACAGGATGCTTCACTTCGCCGCCACCGTGTCCAGTTGCGCCAATTTCTGGTCGAGTGCGGCGATCTGCGCTTTCTTGTCTTCATCGGACATATGCGCGTCGTTCCGGATTTGCTCTTTCTTCTGGAACAAGGCCATCTGACGGATGGGAATCAGTTGCGCGTCGGTAGAATCCGCAAAGCCCGACAAGCCCGTGATGGCTTCCATGATCGCCTTCTCGTGCGGATCGGTCTGGGCGTAGTGATCGAAGAAGTTACGCAGCTTGTCCTTCGTCGCTTGCGGCAGGTCACGGCGCCAAACGAGCGGGTCCGAAGGAATCAGCGGCGACTTCCACAATATGCGCACGCGCTGCAGCAGTTCGGGATGCTGTTGCCTCAAGGTCTCCACCATGTCGGTGTTGTTGGTCGCGATGTCCACGCGGTTGTTCACCACGGCCAGCATGTTCGCTTCATGGCTCGATGGCAATACGCTCTTGAAGTCGCTGCGCACCGAGATGCCGTTCTTCGCGAACAGGTAATACGAGGGCACGAGCGTGCCCGACGTGGAGTTCGGATCGCCGAAACCAAGATTGATGTCGTGCGGGTTCTTGAGCACCTGGTCGACGGTCTTCCACTTGCTGTTCACGTTCGTGATCAGCAGCGAGTAGTACCCGGCTTCCCCGCTTTTGTACTTCACCTTCGCGAACACTTCGCCGTTGCCGCGATCCACCGCTTCAATGGCCGACGCATTGCCGAAGTAGCCAATCTGCACCTTATTAAAACGCATGCCTTCGATAATCCCGGCATAGTCGGTGGCGAAGAACGGTTTGACTTCCAGGCCGGTCTGCTTGTTGAGGTCGTCTATCAGCGGCTGCCAGCGCTGCTTGAGCGCTGCGGAATTGTCGGTCGAGATAATCCCGAAGTTGATGGTTTCGGCAAGCGCTGATTGCGAGGCGAAACATGCGGCAAGCGAGGCGGCGCATATCGCGCCGGCCAAGATAAGACGGGTTGATTTCATTGAATGGATCCAGGTTTGGAAAGAAGCAGGAAGTCGTGCAATCAGGAACTTGCCGCCGACGCAAATGCCGCAGAGCGAGCCGACGCGCCTTCGGGCCGCGCTGCAGCGCGCTCCATGGCGCGTTCCATATGACGCGATGCATCGGTAGCGGTGTTGGTATCGTTCAGCAGTTCTTCGGCCGCCGCACCATACAGATCGCGCAGCAGCGCCGGCGTGAGATGCGCGGAAGGGCCGTCATACACCACGCAGCCATTGCGCAGCGCGACCGTCCTTGCGCAATACTTCATCGCGATATCGATCTGATGGAGCGACACCACGACCGTCAGTCCATGGTCTTCGTTCAGCGACTGCAGCAACTCCATCACGCGGCGCGAAGACTCGGGATCGAGCGACGCGATGGGTTCATCAGCGAGGACAATACGCGCTCGCTGAACCAGCGCACGCGCCAGTGCCGCGCGCTGTTGCTGCCCGCCTGACAAGGTGCTGGCGCGTTCATTGACATGGTCGCCAATGCCCATGGCGGAGAGCGAAGCCATCGCCAGTTCCTGCTCGGCGCGGGGAAACCGGCCGACCAACCGCCGCCACAGCGGCACGCGTGACAGCGCGCCGAGCAGCACATTCGTACGGACCGTGAGACGCCCAACGAGATTGAATTGCTGGAACACGAAGGCGACATCGCGGCGAATCCTGCGGACTTCACGCGCCACCTTGCCGTTCTCTTGAATAGGCCGTCCAAGCAGCGTCACATGCGAAGGCGCCGGGTCGGACGCGGTAAATCCCGCAATGTGCCGCAGCAGTGTTGACTTGCCCGAACCGGACGCACCGATCAGCGCGACCATTTCACCTTCAGCGACTCGCAGGTCGATGGAGTCGAGCGCCTTGCGGCCGTTGTTGAACGTCTTGCACAGGCGTTCGATGCGAATTGCATCCATGATGTCCTCACTATGACGCCTGAGATTTGCAGCGTCGTACGGATTCTAGGAATGCAACATGACGACGCGGTGACGCTAGCAAGTCGTCTAGATGAATACACAAGTTCAGGCGCTGAAACACCGCATGGAGACCGTCCAGGACACGTCAGCTTTTCAATATCCATTTAAAAATCTAGAATGGCTCGTCCCTTGCATTTCATCTTGCGGGAGCGCGGCGTGCTCCTGAAGCCCTGACAACGCTGCGCTAGTTCAACATTTGTCTTGAGCGTGCTGGCGCGGCGTAAGACAATCCATTTCGTCTGATGAAATTATGGACATGTGATTTTCAGCTTCGGAAGTTCAAACAAATAAATCGGCCCCGGACACTGCAACCACAGCCGACAGCCTTCACTCGCACGAATGAGACTGCTAAAACCGACCGCCGACATGCTTACATCCCTGCTTCCGCCGCCCGTTACATCCCCGCTTCGCCAGCGTTTTCACCGCCGTTCCATGGAACAGCAAAAGCCGCTCTCCACGGTCACCATGGCTTTTACCGTCGTCGCTTTCCTGATTTTCGTGGTCGCACGCGCTCATGTGACGGGCATCGAGCTGCCGCTCTGGCCACGCCTGATGTGCGCGCTCGCGTTGTCGCTGCTCGTGGCCGCCATTCCCAGAGCGCCCTCCACGTTCGTGTTCGGCCTGATCGGCGCGGCCTACGTGGTCGTGCTGCAGATTGGCGTGATGATCAACGTGACCGGAGTCGAACAGCCGCTCTACTGGATGCTGCCTGCCGGCATGGTCGTGCCCATCTGCGCGGCACCGCTGTGGCTGACGCCACGGCATTTCGTGCTCGGCACGATCGCGTTTTATCTGGCCGGCATCCCGTTTGTGTTCGCGGTGCCGTTTACGCACGACGACTGGGTGTTGTGCGCGATGTGGGTCGCCATTGGCATTCCGACCGCGACGACATTTCATTTCGGCTTCTACTGGTTCCGGCTCAATCACTTTCTGCTGGAAGAAAAGCTCACGGCGCAGGCGGCAACCGATCCATTGACCCAGTTGCTCAACCGCCGCGCGTTTCTGGAGCAAGCCGAGCAGATGCTTGCCAGGCCACGTACCGGCGGCGAGATCGTCAGCGCCATTTTTCTCGACGTCGACCGGTTCAAGTCGCTCAACGATCAATACGGCCACGCGCGAGGCGACGACGCGCTGATGCAGGTCACGCAGGTAATCAAGGACGCAATCCCGCCGGAAGCGATTGCCGGCCGGCTTGGCGGCGAGGAATTCGCCGTGCTTGTTCCTGCTGCCGGACCTCACTACGTAACGGAGCTTGCAGACTCCTTGCGAATTCGCATCGCAGGCATTCTGCGACCGGACGGCTTCCTGACCGCAAGCTTCGGCGTAGCGCATCGACGTGATCACGAGAGCGCCATTTCGCTTCTGGACCGCGCGGACGAAGCGCTGTTGCGGGCAAAACATGCCGGACGCAATCGTGTGTTCGTGGAGCGCGCGTGCAGCGTCGCGCGCGTGCGGGCAACCGCTATTGACGAAGACATCGATACGAACCCGCATGGGGCGAACGATCTCGAAGCCGGGGGAAACACCGTCAGGCAGTGGGGCGCGTTTGAACTTTCCACGCATTTCCAGCCGCTCTACAGCTTGTCGCATCAGAAGCAGGTGGGCTTCGAAGTGCTCTTGCGTGGCCACGATCATGAAGGCAAGCCCGTCGAGCCTGGCGTGCTGTTCGCTCCACAGTCGAACCCCGATGTGACCGAACTTGATTCGCTTACACATCACCTGCACTTCGACAATGCACGCAAGCACCTGCCGCGCGACGCGTGGCTGTTCGTGAACGTCGCGCCCTCTACCTTCATCCAGGCCGGCTACGAGCAGACGCTTTCGAACATGGCGGTCGCAGCGGGACTCAATCCCGGCAGTATCGTGCTCGAGATACTGGAATCAGATGGCGTGAGCGTGGAAGAACTGGCGCTGGCCGCGTGGCGATATAGGGGATGCGGATTTCTGATCGCTGTCGACGACTTCGGCGCGGGCCATTCGAACCTCGACCGCCTGCTGCGAATCCAGCCGGATTTCGTGAAGCTCGACGGCGAATTGATCCGCGCGAAAAGCCGTGCGTCCGATCAGCCGTTGCTCTCGACCATTGTCGCGCTGCTGCATCGCGCGGACATGCTCGTGGTCGTGGAAGGAATCGAGACGACCGAGGAACTCGTGCTCGCGGTCGAATCCAACGTCGACTTCGCTCAAGGGTTCCTGCTCGGCAGACCCAGCGCGAGCATACCGGTCCCGGACGCGGTGATGCGGCGCATCGACCACGCATTCGATGTGATCGCCGAAGGCCGCAGCGCCCGCGCAAGCCGGTTCGACGCGCAATTGTCCCCGTACCTTGCGATGGTGAAGGCAGCGGCGGCGGCGTTATCGAATGGCGCCGCGATTGGCGACGCCATTGCACCCATGACCGCGCTCGCGCTCTGCAAACGCTGTTTCGTGCTCGATCATACGGGCCGTATCGTGGGCCAGGAGTTTGTGGGGCATGCAGCGCCGAATGGCGATTTCAGGCTCGGCCCGTTGCTCGCCACGCAATCGGCGCGCTGGGATCACCGGCCTTACTACTGGAAAGCGGTGGCGAACATGGGGACGGCGGTGTTTTGCCAGCCGTACCTGTCGCTTACGAGCGGCCGCGCTTCGGTGGGCGTGACAATGGCCTTGCTGCGCGACGGCAAGGTGATGGTCGTTGGCAGCGAACTCGACTGGACCTCGCCGCACCTTGCATGGCCGGCGGTTGAGTGAAGGGCGTCGGGAAGAAGACCGCCGCGAAGGCTCATGTGCCTGGCGCATCAGGGCTAACACCCGCCGCCTGGCGATGGTGCCCCGGGCCGCAGGTCTGTATCCTCCGGATATCGTGAAGGGAACGGCTGGAATGAATCCATAACGCCAGCGTCCTTCATTAGGCATTGACAGGGTGAATAACGACACGGTCCCGTTCACCCGAATCCGGCAGATACAGCCGATCCTGGAACGTATTAAAGCAATGACTGACTCGACCCTCAAGCGCTTTTCCGACCCTGAGACTGCAGGGGTGTATCGCGCGATCCACGAGCGCCGCGACATGCGGCATTTCATCGATACCCCCGTCGCGCCCGAACTCATGGCGCGCTTGATCGACGCCGCACATCACGCGCCGAGCGTCGGTTTCATGCAGCCCTGGCGCTTCGTGCGCGTGACCGATCGCAGCATGCGTCTCGCGTTGCACGACATCGTGGAAACGGAGCGCCGGGCAACGGCCGCGGCGCTCGAGGAACGCAGCGATGAATTCATGCGGCTCAAGGTCCAGGGCATCCTGGACTGCGGCGAAGTGCTGGTAGCGGGCTTGATGGAAAACCGGGAGCGGCATATCTTCGGCCGCCGCACCCTGCCGGAAATGGACCTTGCGTCGGTGGCGTGCGCGATCCAGAACATGTGGCTCGCGGCTCGCGCGGAGGGACTTGGGCTGGGCTGGGTATCCCTGTTCGATGTAGCGGCGCTTCAACGCTTGCTGCATATGCCGGCGGATGCCAGGCCGGTCGCGATCCTCTGCATTGGCCATGTGCAGCATTTCTACGACGAACCCATGCTTCAGGCCGAGGGCTGGGCGAAACGCATGCCCACGGCGCGGTGTATCGAGGAAAACCGTTGGCCTAGCGCGGCGGATCGGGAATAGTCCAGCCCGCTCAATGCATCTTCTTGCTCCCGATCAATCGTGCGATGTAATATGACGTCTGATAACGTATGAGCTTGCCGCATACTCAGGTTTTCCAACTCAAACCGCATTCAAGCGATTACGCAAGAGGAAGCCCTCATGACAGCGCCTACGCCCAACCTGTCGCAACCGCCGCAACCGCCCCGCTCGTCCTTGTCGTCGTCCTATCAGTCGCTGCCCAACACGTTTCGTCAGTCGGTCCTGAAACAGGAGACGCAGATCGGCTGCTGGGCGTCGCTCGGCAGCCCGATCACGACCGAGCTGCTTGGCATGCTGGGCTTCGACTGGATCCTGCTCGACGCCGAGCACGCGCCCAATGACGTCCTCACGCTGATTCCACAACTGATGGCGCTGAAAGACAGCCGCAGCGCGCCCGTGGTGCGCCCGCCAGCCAATGAGAGCGTGATCATCAAGCGGCTGCTCGACAGCGGTTTCTTCAACTTCCTGATCCCCTTCGTGGACAGCGCCGCCGACGCCGCCCGCGCGGTTGCGGCCACCCGCTATCCGCCGCAAGGCATTCGCGGGGTCTCGGTGGGTCATCGGGGAAATCGCTACGGCACCGTGCCCGACTACCTCACCACGGCGAACGACAATATTTGCGTCATCGTGCAGATCGAAAGCCGCAAGGCAGTCGAATCAATCGATGAAATCCTGGCGGTCGATGGCGTCGACGCCGTGTTTCTCGGACCATCGGATCTGGCGGCGTCATATGGACATCTCGGCCACGCGAATCACCCAGACGTGCAGCAAGCTATCGCGCACGTGTTCGAGCGCGCCCGTGCCGCCGGCAAGGCAAGCGGCACGCTTGCGCCCGTGCAGGCGGAAGCCGAACGCTACCTCGCGATGGGTTGTCAGGTGATCGCCGTATGCGCGGACATGGGGCTGCTGCGCAACGCGGCACAAGCCGTGCAAAAACATTTCATGCAGAAGTAGCATGACCGCACACCCGCATTTTCCTGGAGGATGACATGCAAAAAGCAGGCTTTATCGGACTTGGCATCATGGGAAAACCCATGGCCGAGAACCTCGTCAAGAACGGCGTCGCGCTCGCGGCGTTCACGCGCAGCGGCGTGCCGGCCGAACTGACTCAGGCCGGCGCGATTGCTTGCGACAACCCCGCCGCGGTCGCCGCGCAAGCCGACGTGCTGTTCATCATGGTGCCCGATACGCCCGACGTGGAGCGCGTCCTGTTCGGCGAGAACGGCGTGGTAGCAGCATTGCGCCAAGGCCAGATCGTGGTCGACATGAGCTCGATCTCGCCCATTGCGACACGCGAGTTCGCGGCCAAGGTCCGCGAGCGCGGCGCGGAGTATCTGGACGCGCCGGTATCGGGCGGCGAAGTGGGCGCGAAGGCGGCGTCGCTGACCATCATGGTGGGCGGATCGCAAGCCACGTTCGATACCGTCAAGCCGCTCTTCGACATGATGGGCAAGAACGTCTCGCTGATTGGCGAAGTGGGCGCGGGACAGGTCTGCAAGCTGGCGAACCAGGTGATCGTGGCGGCGACCATTGAAGCAGTGGGCGAGGCGCTGCTGCTGGCATCGAAGGCGGGCGTGGATGCCGAGAAAGTCCGCCGTGCGCTCATGGGCGGATTTGCGTCGTCGCGCATTCTGGAAGTGCACGGCGAGCGCATGACCAAGCGCACGTTCAACCCGGGCTTTCGCATCGAATTGCATCAGAAGGATTTGAACCTGGCGTTGTCGACCGCGCAATCGCTGGGCGTGTCGCTGCCGAATACCGCGACCTGTCAGGCCTTGTTCAACGCGTGCGCGGCGCATGGCGGCAAGGCATGGGATCACTCGGGCATGGTGCGCGCGCTCGAGTATCTCGCCGATCACGAAATCGGCCAGGACGCCGCCGGCTGATTTTCCGGCGCATAAAAAAGGGCATCGCGTGGTGTTTCGCGGCGCCCTTTTCTACGTCATTCCCGCTCAGCCCTTCGTCACGCTCGCCGGCAAATCGCGGCCGTGGTACTTCTTGTAGATCGTGTTGAGGTTGCCGTTTTTCTGGTTTGTGCTGACCCAGTTGTTGACCCATTCTTTCAGTTTCGGCTCGTCCTTGTTCATTGCAATGCCAAGGTCGAAATCCTTCTGCGCGAATTTCAGTTCGAGGTTGCGGTTCGGGGCGCGCTTGACCATCTCGCTCAAGTTCGACGGCGTGCTGGAGAACAGGTTCACCTGCCCCGTCACCACCGAGGTAATCAGCGTGGCGTCGTCTTCATAACGCTGGATCTGCGCGCCCTTCGCCTGTTGAGTCGTGAGCGTGTCGTTGACGGTGGCGCGCGTCAGGCCAATGGTCTTGCCATCGAGATCAGCGTAGTTCTTGACGTTCTCGCTTTTCGTACCGCCCACGATGATGGTGATGACCGCATAGGGAATCGAGAAATCCACGACCTTCGCGCGTTCCGGCGTGATCGAGAGATCGGCGATCACGAGGTCGGCGCGCTTCGCCTGCAAGGTCGGCACGCGTGCGGCGTTCGTGATCTGCACGAGTTCTAGTTTCACGCCCAGGTCTTTTGCAAGCGCTACAGCGGTATCCACATCCGAGCCCGCGGGTTGCAGGTTGGCATCGGCGAAACTGAAGAGCGGCGTGCCCATTGCAATGGCTACGCGGATCTTGCCCGCCTTCTTGATGTCGTCAAGCTGGTCCGCCATGGCGCTGTGCGCCACGCCTGCGAGCAACAAGGCAGCCACGCAGCCGCGCATGAGGAATCGGTTGGTTTTCAAAGCAGTCTCCATTCTTATGGTCGGTCAAAAGGTTTGTGTGAGGCTGACGCTAAAACTACAGGCCGTTGTTCAGGAACGTGCGCAATTCAGGTGTCTTCGGCGCGTCGAGCATCTCGCCGCTGCCGACTTCCCATACCTTCCCCTGATGCATATAAATGATGCGGTCCGCCACGCGCTTGGCGAACGCCATCTCGTGGGTGACGAGCAGCATGGTCATGCCGCCCTTTGCAAGATCTTCCATCACGCGCAGCACTTCGCCGGTCAGTTGCGGATCGAGCGCGGAAGTCACTTCATCGAACAGCATGACCTTCGGCGACATGGCAAGCGAGCGCGCAATCGCAACCCGCTGCTGCTGGCCGCCAGAAAGCTGCTCCGGATAGGCGCCGGCCTTCTGGCCCAGGCCCACTTGTTCGAGCACGCCCATTGCAACGCGGCGGGCTTCGTCGCGGCTCATCTTCTTCACGTGGCGCAGCGCCAGCATGATGTTTTCTTCAACGGTCAGATGTGCGAACAGGTTGTAGCTCTGGAACACGATGCCCACTTCGCGGCGCAGTTGATGCAGATCGACCTTGGGATCATCCACACGAATGCCGCACACTTCAATGGTGCCGCGATCGATCGTTTCGAGCCTGTCGATACACCTGAGCGCCGTACTTTTTCCCGAGCCGCTCGCGCCGATCACGGCGATCATCTCGCCCTTTTCCACTTCCATTGAAACGCCCTTGAGCACCTGGTTCGAGCCGAAGCTCTTGTAGACCTCTCCGAGCTTAACGATTGCCGACATTGAGCTTTTTCTCCATCGATTGACTCCAGCGCGAGAGCGGATAACACAGCGCGAAATAGAAGACCCCGACCAGCCCGAACACCAGGAACGGCTGAAAAATCGAGTTGTTGATGATCTGGCCGGCGCGCGTCAATTCGACAAAACCGATGACGGATGCAAGCGATGTCATCTTGATGACCTGCACCAGAAAACCGACTGTGGGCGGCAACGCAAGCCGCAGCGCTTGCGGAATGATCACGAGGCGTAAGGTCTGCCAGCGCGTGAGCGACAGGCACTCGGCGGCTTCCCATTGCGGTTTTGGCATGGCGTCTATACACCCGCGCCAGATGTCGCCCAGATACGCGCTCGTGTAGACCATCAACGCGAGACCCGCCGCCACCAGCGCCGGCACTTCGAAGCCATACACCGACAACCCGAAGTAGACGATGAACAGCAGGATCAGCAGCGGAATGCCCTGAATCGCCTCGATATAGACCATCGCCGGACGGCTCAGCCAGCGGCGTTTCGAAATGCGCGCGAGCATCACCCCGAAACCGCCGATACTGCCCAGCACGAAAGCAAGCGCGGACAACACGAGGGTCCACCAGATGGAATGTACGAGATAGAACAAATGTGCCGTGGTGAAGCCGCTGTTCATGCCGCACCTCCGGGAATCACGGTATCGATCCGGCCTTGATCGGGCACGGGTTTGCCCGCCCGTTCGGCGGCCTTGCGCATGACCCGCTTGCGCTTGAACGCCACTTCGCCAACCGCCCACGCCGCGAGCTTGATCAGGAGCGACAGCGCCAGATACAGCAGCGCCACCACGATATACGTCTCGAGCGAGCGGAAGGTATCGGACTGCACGGTATTCGCGGTCGCGGTCAGTTCTTCAGCCGAAATCTGCGAAGCGATAGCGGACGCCTGCATCATCAGCAGGAACTGGCTGGTAAGCGCCGGATAAACCTTTTCGATGGACGGCTGCAGCATCACATGCCACCCGATCCTCCAGCGCGACAACCCAAGACATTCCGCCGCCTCGATCTGGCCGCGCGGCACGGATTCAAGCCCCGCGCGAATGATCTCGGCCGCATAAGCGGCTATGTTGATGATCATGGCGAGCGCCGCCGCAGTGAAGGTCGGCATGCGCACGCCGAAACTGGCGAGCCCGAAATACAGCAGGAAAATCTGCACGAGAAAAGGCGTGTTGCGCACGGCCTCGATATAGATCGAGCACACACGCGACAGAAACGGGTTCTTTCCGCGCTTGGCGAACGCGACCAGCGTGCCGGCAATTACGCCGAAGAAAACCGCTACCGTTGTCATCTTCAGCGTGAGCCACGCGCCTTTGAGGAACACCGGCCAGTACGGAAGCAACGGACTGAAATCGAGATGGAAATTCATCGCAGCAATGTCTTTGGTTGTGACGAACGCGGGTTGTGGCACGCCGCTCGCGCCCGGCTCACGCGTTATTGCGCCGGGCTTGTTTTAGGTCTTCATACGGCAACAACACCCGGGCATGGCGGTTTATTCAAAGGGCCCGGTCGTGGTGAACGCCCCGCCCTGCAATATGGCCACGGCGCTCCCGGGCGCGGGCGCCGGCTGCGCTTCGACCTTCTCGCGGAACGGTTCCGACGAATCCCGCGGGGCAAATCCCAGCTTTCCCGCGTATCTGTTATCCCACCATGTGACCAAGTTGTCGGACATCCCATATACGACAGTATGACCGACGTCCGGCGTAAAAAGACTGCGTTGTAGCAGGTCGAGCAAATCGTCATAGCTCAGCCAGCTTGCCATCATGCGGCGGTCTTTCGGCTCCGGAAAAGCCGAGCCAATGCGAATGCTGACCGTCTCTATGCCATAGCGGTCGAAGTGGAACTGCGCCACGTCTTCGCCGAACGATTTCGACAAGCCGTAATAGCCATCGGGACGCCGCAGCGCGCGTGCATCGATCTTCTCGTCCTGTCGGTAGAACCCCGTGACGTGATTCGAACTGGCAAAAATAATCCGCTTCACGCCGTGCTTGCGAGCCGCTTCGTAAAGGTTGTAGACGCCCTTGATATTGGCTTCCAGCACTTCCTCGAAGGGTCTTTCCACCGATACCCCGCCCAGATGGATCACCGCGTCGCAGCCCTGGACCAGTGCATCGACAGCCTGCTTGTCCGACAGATCGCAAGCGATGACTTCTTCGTTGGAAGCGGCTTCGGGCGGCAGCGCCGCGGCAAGATCGGAGACCCGGATGGTTTGCGCGAAAGACGCCAAGCGCGGGCGGATAACTTTGCCAACGCCGCCGGCGGCGCCGGTCAGCAGCAAGCGGTGGAAAGGACGAAAGGGGCGAATGTTGTCTTGGTCGGCCATGTGAGCCTGTCTCCGTTAAGCGCGGCTGATTGGAACGTGAAGAACTCCGTTGCAATCGCATCAGCCGCCTAAATCGTATCTCATTGTACGTTGTCATATGACTATAGCGTGCATATAATCATCCGCACATGCGTTTGTCAACGATTCGCGAACATTATCCCAATCGAGGTCGCCGTGCTCAGATCGTCCAATGCGCTTTTCGAACCGTCGGGACAGCCTGCTGCGAGGCGAAGTCTGACAACAGAACTCGTCGATGCGATACGCCTTCAGATCGAATCCGCGGAACTGCGGGTGGGTGACCGCCTCGCGACCGAGGCGGAGATGGTCCAGCTCTTCAACGTGAGCCGAACGGTCGTGCGCGAGGCGCTGTCGAAACTGCAGGCGGCAGGACTCGTGGAAACCCGGCATGGGATTGGCACGTTTGTCGCCGAAACTCAGCCGCGATCCCTCTTCCGGCTCGATCCCGAGGATGTGGCGGGTTCCATCGACGCCCTGGCCGTCCTGGAACTTCGGATCAGCCTGGAAACCGAGAGCGCGGGACTGGCGGCGGCCCGATGCGATAAAACGCAGATTGCCGAGATGCGGCAGGCGTTGGTTGAATTTGAGCACAACGTGGGCCAGGCAACCGAGACCATTTCGCCCGATATCCGCTTTCACCTTGCGGTCGCAAACGCGACGGGCAACCGTTATTTCGTGGAGATCCTGACGCACCTCGGCATGCACATGATTCCGCGCACGCGGATCACACGAACGCAGATTCCGCCAGCGCAATACGCCGAATACCTGACGCGCGTGAACCGCGAACACGAGCAGATTTGCGACGCCATAGAACGTGGCGACGCCGACTCGGCGCGTACCGCCATGCGCCTGCATCTGATCAACAGCCGCGAGCGCTTGCGCCGTGCGCAGGAAAATAGCTGAGGGCGCTCAACGCTTGGGCGGCGCGGCCATCGACGCACGTTGAGTGAGCGTCACGGGAAACTCGCGATAGATAGGATAAGACGTCCCATAGCATGTGTTCAGCAGCCAGCGGACGGCGTTCTGCGTGAGGTCGGCCGTTGGAATATGAACCGATGTCAGACCCGGCGCGGAAAACGCGGCCGAGTAGTCGTCGTCGTAACCCACCACCGAGACGTCATGCGGCACCGAAATCCCCGCTTGCTGCAGGCATGACAACGCGCCTATTGCCATTGTGTCGTTGGCGCAGAACAAACCCGTGAAGCGCCTTTTCGAAGCCAGCAGTTGCCGCGCCGATTCATATCCGCCCTCTGGCGAAAAATCGGATTCGATCATCTGCACGTCGTCCCGGCCAATCCCATGGCGCACCAGTTCCTCGAAGAATCCGGCAAGCCGGGCCTGGTTGTCGAAGGCCATGAAAGGCCCCGAAATCACGGCGATCTTCTTGTGCTTGTGTTCAACGAGCGCCTGCGCCGCCAGCGTCCCGCCGCGATGATGATCGGGACAAAACGATGCCTCCGGCATCTGCGCGAAATCGCGGTTGAGGAATACCATTTTCGGATGCATGCGATGCAGCATGATGAGGTCGTCGTCATGCAGGTCATGGCTCGTGACCACAACCCCGTCGCAATCGCGGCCGATCAGGAACTGCACGGCATCCACTGCCTGATCGCGCGGGGAATCGTCGCCGCAGCCCGTTGCCACCACCACATGCCGATGCACCTTGCGCAGTTCGGTATCCGTTTGCTTGAGGATCGTGCCGTAGTACGGACCGTGGAACGACGGCACGAAAATGCCGATCATGCCGAGCGATTGCGTGGACAACGCCCGGCCTATGGATGACGGCCGGAAATTGAGTTCCGCAATCGCCGCCTGCACGCGCGCGAGGGCGGCGGCCGAGACGGGTCCGCGCCCTGAAATGGCGCGCGATGCCGTTGACATGCCTACGCCGGCGAGAACGGCGACGTCCTTCAGGGTTGCCACTTTGACTCCGTGAAATAAGGCTATAACCGGTCGCCGCCGGTTTCATCGAAAAGCGAAATGCGCTCTTTCTGGATCGAAAAACCGGTGATGTCGTCGACCGCCGCCGTCGCGGATTCCTGCGCAATGGAAGCGATCTGGACGCCATGATAATCGAGCCAGATTACCCGGTGGTTGCCCATGGGTTCGACCAGCGACACCGTTCCTTTATGTTCGAACGCGGTATCGATCAGGACATCTTCGGGACGCACGCCGAGCACACATGGCTGGTTTTCGCGCGGGGTCGCGGCGAACACATACGACGAAACGTCGATATCCATATGCTCGTTGCGGAACCGGATGCCGCGTGCATCATCGTGAAGCGTGCCCTTGAGCAAGTTCATTCCCGGCGAGCCGAGGAAGGTCGCAACAAACAGGTTGTTCGGGCGCGCATAGACTTCCGCCGGCGTGCCGATCTGCTGGATCACACCGCCGCGCATCACGGCCATGCGGCTTGCGAGCGTCATGGCTTCCACCTGATCGTGCGTGACGTAGATCATGGTGGCGCCGAGGCGCTTGTGCAGTTGCTTGAGCTCGCGTCTGAGTTCGGTGCGAAGCTTGGCATCGAGATTGGAAAGCGGTTCGTCGAAGAGGAACACATCCGCTTCACGCACGATCGCGCGGCCGATCGCCACACGCTGACGCTGGCCGCCGGATAGCTGCGCAGGCCGGCGCTTGAGCAACGGACCGAGTTGCAGCATCTCGGACGCGCGCGTCACGCGCCGTTCGATTTCGGCCTTGGGCGTGCCCGCTATCCGCAAGCCAAACGACAGGTTGCGCTCCACGTTCATTGTCGGATACAGCGCATACGACTGGAAAACCAGGGCGATGCGGCGATCCTTCGGGTCGGCCCAGGTCATATCCTGGCCGCCGATTTCTATGCTGCCGCCGCTCACGTCGATCAACCCCGCAATGCTGTGTAGCAAGGTCGACTTGCCGCAACCGGACGGTCCAAGCAGCAC
This sequence comes from Caballeronia sp. DA-9, assembly GCF_051615025.1. Taxonomy (NCBI): domain Bacteria; kingdom Pseudomonadati; phylum Pseudomonadota; class Betaproteobacteria; order Burkholderiales; family Burkholderiaceae; genus Caballeronia; species Caballeronia sp. DA-9. Next base: position 730,946 of record NZ_CP195132.1, read on the forward strand.
CAGGAACTCTCCGGGTTCAACCTCCAGATCCAGTGATTCGATGATTGTGTTGGTCCCGAGCCGGATCTCCAGATCGCGGATGGAAACATTCGCCATGGCGTTGGATGCGTTAGACACGTGTGTAGACATGAGCCGCCTTGGACTAACCTTTGACCGCGCCGGAAGCAATGCCGCGCACGAACCAGCGCCCCGACACGAAGTAGATGGCGAGCGGCACCATGGAGGTGAGAATGGTCGCTGCCATATTGACGTTGTAGAGACGCTCGCCCGTTGTCGTATTGATGATGTTGTTGAGCTGCACGGTCATGGGCAGGTTCTTCGTACCCGCGAAGACCAGGCCCAGGATGAAGTCGTTCCAGATGCCCGTGACCTGCATGATGACGGCGACCACGATGATCGGCGTGGACATAGGCACCATCAGTTGCAGGAAGATGCGCCAGAAGCCACCGCCGTCCACGCGCGCCGCCTGGAACAGTTCGTGAGGCAGCGCTGCATAGTAATTGCGAAACAGGAGCGTCATGACGGGCATGCCGAAGATCGTGTGGATCAGCACGATACCGGGCAACGAGCTGAACAGATGCACCGTCGCCAGCACGCGGACCAGCGGATACACCATGACCTGCACTGGAACGAACGCGCCCATCAAGAGGATCGCGAAGAGGGTGCCCGCGCCACGCGGTTTCCAGAACGAAAGCGCGTAACCATTCACCGCGCCCACGAGAATGGACAGGATCGTGCTCGGCACCACGATGCGTACCGAGTTCCAGAATCCGACCTGGATGCCCTTGCAATCGAGTCCTGTACACGCGGACTGCCATGCTTCGCGCCATGCATCGAGCGTGAAATGCACGGGGAACGCGAGAATGTTGCCGAGCCGGATCTCGGTCATCGGCTTGACCGACGTCACGAGCATCACATACAGCGGCAACAGGAAAAACAGTGCCGACGTCAGCAGGAACGCATACACGCCGAGGCGCGCCGGCGTAAAGCGCGGCTTGCGCCGCAACGGCTGGCGTAGCGTATTCATCGTGCATCCCTCAAGCGCAACGCGCGGCTGCGGACATAGAACACGGGCGCAAGGATCGCGAGCACGGTGACGAGCAAGATGATCGACGCGGCCGACGCCAGTCCGAGATTCGCGCGTCCGAACAGATAGTCCATGATGAATTTCGCAGGCACTTCGCTCGCGGTGCCGGGCCCGCCCTGCGTCATTGCGACGACCGCGTCATAGAGCTTGATGACCATTACGAAGAGCAGGATGAACGCGGTCGAAATCGATGCACCCAGCATGGGAATGACAATGCTCACATAAACGCGCCAACGCGGAATGCCGTCGATGCGCGCCGCCTTCCAGATCTCTTCGTCAATGCCGCGCAAGCCCGCGAGCAGCAACGCCATCACGAGCCCCGAGGCTTGCCAGACGGTTGCGATCACGAGCGTATAGACCACCTTGTCCTGATCGACAATCCAGTCGAAGCGCGCATGCGTAAAACCGATCCGGTGCAGCACTTCCTGAATCCCGAGTTGCGGATTCAGGATCCACTGCCAGACAAGACCGGTTGCCACGAACGACATGGCATACGGATATAAAAACACCGTGCGCAACGCGCCCTCGCCCACCACCTTCTGATCAATGAACACCGCCAGCAGCAATCCAATCGCTAGGCACACGACGATAAACAACACGCCATAGATCACGATGTTCTGCAGCGAGAGCATCCACCGGTCGTTATTGAAGAGCCGCAGGTACTGCGAGACACCCGCGAAGCTTGTCGATGCGAACGTGCGCGAGTTGGTGAACGACGTGCGCAAGCTCCACAACATGGTGCCCAGATATGCGAACACGACAGTCAACGCAAGCGGCACGAGCGCAACGTACGCGGCCAAGGGAAACCGCTTCCTGAGCGGTTTCCTTGTAGCGCGCCTCCCGGCCGGGCGCAGCGCTTGGTCGCCAGGCGTCACGGCCATCAGCTTTTCAGTCCGCTGGCGAAGGCCTTTTGTGCATCCTCGACCGACTGGTTCTTGTTCCAGAAGTTGGTGATGACATCCTGCAACGCGCCGTTGATATCCGGCGGCGTCAGCATTTCCGGATTCGGCAATTGCCGCGACTTGTCCTTCATGATCGCAATGCCCATCTTCGCGCACATGTCGAGACTCGAATCGTCGATGTCCGAACGAATCGGAATGGAGCCCTTCTTCGCGCTGAACGCAACCTGCGCGGCCGGCGAAGTCATCACGGTCGCCAGCAGTTTCTGCGCCTTGATTGCATTGGCGTCGTCGGTCTTGGGGAACACGAATGCATCGCCTGCAACCAGATAGGGCGAATGCGGACCAAAGCCCGGGAAGCAGCCGAAGTCCTTGCCCGCCGATTGCTTCGCCGCGACGAACTCGCCCTTCGCCCAGTCGCCCATGATCTGCACGCCGGCCTTGCCGGAGATCACGAGCGCCGTTGCGTCGTTCCAGTTGCGTCCCGGCGAACCCGGATCAACATAGTTATGCAGACGCTTGAACTGCGTCAGCACTTTCTTGAAGGCGTCGGACTTGACCGCGTTCACATCGCGATCGCGATACACCTTCAAATACAGGTCCGGGCCGCCGACATTGGCGAAAACCGCATCGAACGTGATCTTCTCCTGCCATGCCTGACCGCCGAGCGCGAGCGGAATCACGCCAGCCGCTTTCAGCTTGTCGAGATCCGCGATGAATTCATCGTACGTGGCGGGCTCTTTCGCGATGCCGGCTTTCTGGAACGCCGGCTTCGAATAGAAGTACCACGCCGGCATGTGGATATCGACGGGCGCGGCATAGAAATGGCCGTTGGACTTGATGCTCTCGATGATCGATGGCGGGAAGGTCTTGTCCCAGTTCTCCTTGGCGGCGACATCGTCGACGTTGTTGAGCAGCCCCTGGTCGATGATGTCGTGGAACTGCTTGGACGTATTGAACTGCGCGGCGGTCGGCGGATCGCCGCCCATGATGCGGTTGAGCGCTGTCGAACGCGCCTGGTCCGCGCCGGCGACGGCGTTGTCGACCCACAGGCCGCCGGCCTTGTTGTAGGCGTCGGCGAACTGCTTGATGGCGGCGGACTCACCGCCCGAGGTCCACCAGTGGATCACGGTGGCTTTCAGCGGATCGGCGTGCGCCGCGCTGCTGGCCGCGACGGCGGCAATGACGCTGACAACCAGTTTCTTCATGCGGTTCATTGAGTCTCCTCCAGGCTGTCTCGCCCATGTGGTCCAACGGAATCGGCATTGATGCTTCGGTTAGGTCGTTACGCGCGTGCGTTGCGCTCCTCCAGGAACTTCGCGATCAGTTCGGCGCTGCGCTTGAACGTGCGTTCCTGCGTTTCGTAGTTCACATGAATCACGCCGAAACGGCGCTCGTATCCGTAGGCCCATTCGAAGTTGTCCATCAGCGACCAGATGAAATAGCCGCGTACGTCCACGCCCGCCTTGATCGCGCTGTCGACGGCGGCAAGATGGCGCTTGAGAAACGAGATGCGCTGTTCGTCCTCGACACGGCCATCGATCACCTTGTCGTCCGACGCCATGCCGTTCTCCGTGATGTAGATTGGCGGCAGTGATGGATAGGTCTTGTTGAATCCGGTCAGCAGGTCGCGCAGTCCGTCGGGATACACCTCCCAGCCCATTTGCGTGCGCTCGACGCCTTGCAGCGGCACTTCGGTGAAACCATGCGCACCATCGCTTTTGACGTTAGTGCGAAAGTAGTAGTTGATGCCGAGAAAATCCAGCGGCGTGCCGATGGTGTCCATGTCGCCTTCTAGCACCAGCGGTTCCGTACCCGGCCACAATTCGAAGAGATCCTGCGGATACGATTTTTTCAGCAGCGGATCGAGCACCCATGCGTTGTGCTGGACCTCGAACAGATGCGCGGCGTGGGCATCGGCGGCGCTGCCGGTGTCGGCCGAACCTTTCCCCACGTTCGCGACAATGCCCTTCAGCGACCCGGGATCATTCGCGCGCAACACCTCGACCGCACGGCCATGCGCAAGCAGCAGATGATGCATTGCTTGCGTGGCATACCGGCCGTTCGCGAGTCCCGGCGCGTGATGGCCGTTGCCATAGCCAAGGAACGCCGAGCACCATGGTTCGTTGAGCGTGGCCCACGCGTCGACCTGGCCTTCGAATTCGCGGCTCATCAAGTCAGCGTATTGCGCGAAGCGATAAACAATATCGCGATTCAACCAGCCGCCACGGTCTTCCAGATACTGCGGCAGGTCCCAGTGATACAGCGTGACAAAGACCTTGAGGCCCTTCTCCCTCAGTCGCGCGACCAGCCGCTTGTAAAAGTCGATGCCCTTGCGGTTCGGCCGGCCCGCTTCATCCATCACGCGCGGCCATGCAATCGAAAGACGATAACCGTCCACGTTCAGCGCCGATAGCAGATCAAGGTCCGACTCCCAGCGATGATAGTGATCGCAGGCGAGTGCGCCGGTATCGCCCGCGAGCACTTTGCCGGGCGTGGCTGAAAACGTGTCCCAGATCGACGGGAGGCGGCCGTCTTCATTCACGGCCCCTTCGATCTGATACGAAGCGGTTGCGGCGCCCAGGAGGAAATCTCGTCGCCAAAGGGTGGAATCGGCGGGCGGGGAAAACGGATCGCTGGAAACAACGGCTGCGTCGAGTGCCACGGAAACTCCTGTAGATCGGTGGAGTGGAAGCGCTTCCACAAGCGCTTGCGAACGATAGCAGCGCCGATTAAACAGGGACAATCCGGGTTTGTATGGATGCAGGAACAGATGAAGTTGTTGAAGCGCGATGGCCACGAAAAAGCAACCGCTCTCGACGTGCAAGACGCGTCCGGTAACTTCCGCCCTATACCGTGTTTCGCGACCCGACGTGAGCCTCTACCAGCGGCGCGACGCCAGCGGTTGCGCCGCTTGTGCAAGTATGGACACGGGCGTTTCATCCAGGCCGGCTCCGGCACGGCGCCGCCCTTGCTCCGCCTCGTCGGCCAGCCGGCTTGCTTCCCATTCGCGCTGCCATTGCTCGACTTCCTGGCGCCGTTCGATAGCGAGCCGCGCCTCCTCTTCCTCGTCGATCCACGCGGAGAACGTGACAAACGCACGTTCTATGGCTTCATATTGGGCTGCCGCACCGGACACCGTGAACAGCAACCGCTCGCCGTGGCCGGGATGGGTCCAGTAGACCGCGATCTCGTGCCCGGCAGCGACGTGTCCGCTTGCCGTGGATGCAACCGGCAATGCCGGTGCGAAATCGCTCCAGCGCATCATTTCGTCAGTGGTTGCCTTGAACTGCGCCGCGCCGGACGCGATCCGCTTTGGCGCGGCTTTTTCTCTCGCGACGACTCGGACCGGCCAGTCGAAGCTGCCGGAGCGCAAGCGCTGAAACTCGCCGGGGGCATCGCTGGAAATGAATTCCTTCGATACCCGGCTCACATTCAGCGTGCGCGACGACAGCCGCAAATTCAGGTCGATACCGCCGCCAAGCACGCGGATACGGCGCTCGTCGTCGCGGATTTCAGCCACGCATGGCGACGAAACCTGCGACTCGCGCCGGTCGTCCATGTAGCCATGCACCCACAGCGCCGCGAGCACGAGCAACGATACCGCGACTGCAACATCGGTCTGCGGCGCAAGAACGAGCCCGACAAAAAGCATGGCAAGGGCCACGGCGAATGTGCTGATCTTGATGAACCGTCCAAAGACGGTGTCAGCCTGGAAAAAGGCAAACAACCACATGAATTTCCCCGGAGTCTTCTTCTCTTTGTTTTGACTTCACTTCCACGGCCGGCGGGCGCGAATAATGGTTTTGCCCGGACTGCGGAAGGCGCGATGCTTCGCTTGGCGTACATCTGCATACGCTTGCATGTACTCATAAACCGTCAGGAAAACGCTGCGGAAACCCCCGTTACCGCAGCGCCCCTCTCTCTCACACACGGCCCCGCCAGTTTCGGCAATGATGCGCGCAGTGCGTGGCACCGCACACCCATTGCGTCCGCTTTTTCCACCCATTTCGTTCGCGTTCTTCCGGCGTTTTCCAATCCCCGCTCGAGCGCTCAAGGCCTGTCAGGCGTGCAGCGCGCGCACGCGCGCCGCGGTTTCCGCACCGATGCTGCGCGCATTGCGCATCGATCCCGCGTTCGCCGCTGTGCGCAAGCTGGTCACGCTGTTGGCAACACGCCGCGCGCGGGCGTCCGTCGGCGTGCACCCGAAGCGCTCCTTGAATGCGCGATTGAACGTCGATTCGCTCATGAAGCCGACCGCGCATGCAATTGCGCCAATCAAATCGCGGCTGTGCGCTGGAGATTCGAGCCGGCGCATGGCTTCGTCCAGGCGGCGCGCGCGGATGTATTCCGCTACGCCTCCCATCGGCTCGAACAGCGCGTACAACGCCGTGCGCGAGACCTTCAGTGCTTCGCGCAATCGCGCCGGACCCAAACCGGGATCGGCGAGATTGCCTTCTATATAGCTGCGCGCCTGCGCCCGGATCACGGGCGTAAGGCGCGGATCGCCAGATTCTTCACGGCGCTCGGCGCGGCGCAGCACGCACGCAGCCAGGAAGTCGAGCGTGGCTTCGCCGGCCACGCTCGATTCCTCGTCGTCCATGGACGTCGCAACATTCGCGAGACTGCGCATGTGCGAGGCGACCAGCCGTCCGATCGGGTCCGTCGCTTCCCAGGACAAACCGTGCATTTGCAGCAGTCCGCCCGTGCGCCGGTCGATCGCCTGACGCGGAATCATGAGGGTCAGCATGGGCGCGTCGCGCGTCACGCCGATATTTTCGACCGCCAGATCGCGCACGACCACGGAGCCGAGCGAAACCTCGTGCGTGTCGCGTCCGAATGTGGACACCATTCTTCCGTCGAGCAGGCAATGCACGAGGTAATGGTCCACGCCGGAAGTCGCGATCTTGCGCTTCGTGCGCTGATACACGGCTTCGCCGTGGGTAATGTGCGAAGTGAGCAGCATGCCGCCGAGCGCCCAGCTTTCCTGGCTCGCCCGGAACGGCGCGGGAGGATTGGTCGGGCGCTGGATCTCGAACATTGCGTCGAGCCCTTCGCGCCAGATTTCCTCGGCGTCCTTTTCCGCGAACTCGGCGCTGTCGAATTTCAGGACCAGTGGCATCGCTTTACTTTGCCTTTTATAAACTGCGATAAACCGCGCTGATTTAACCGATTACCGGATCTTCCCGTTTATTCATTATCGTTACGCAACCATGCATATAGGGATTAACGGCTTTCATCGATAAAACTTTAGCACGCGTTTAAATCGCGGAACGAACCGTTAATGGCGCCGGAATGCAATCCAGTCAACGCCCCGATAAAACCGGCGACGCCGGCATGCGGTCGAAACTGCGCCGCACCAGATGCCAGCGCACGCGTTCTTGCGATTCGTGATCGAGTTCGGTGAGAAAGCGTGTTTTCCCCGCTATTACCGCGCCGACTGGAACACCATCGCGGAAAAGCACGCGATTACCCGGCATGGCGGGCACCTTTTCTCCCGGCAATAACGTGCCCGCCACATTCAGCGGGTCGACGGCGCTGATCGCGATCATGCTGCCATCGGCGGGACGGTTGCGCATGGTGCGCAAGAGCGGCACGGCTTCGGGCAACGCAAACTGTTCGCCCGGCAAACCGGCGACAAAGCGCCCGCCGCGAATCTCGCCGCGCGCTTCGAGCCGGTGATATACGCGCAGCAGGTCGCGCCACGGCGGCAGCCAGTCTGCTTCGCGTTCGAGCAGACGCCAGAAAACCACGCCGTATCGGCGCAGCAAGGTGGTGGCGACGTGTTCCAGCGCATCGCTCGCGGCTGTTTCCGAGCGGCGCAGCAGCACCCAGCGCCCTGCATCGTCCATTCCGCCGATGAACCGCCCGCCTCGCCGCGGCCTGCGGCTACCGAACGCATTACGCCGCGAAGCCGGCGCGATCAAGGCGCGCAGGCCGGCGAAACTATCGGCGTTCACCAGTCCCATCGATACCAGTTCGCCCAGCGCGGTCTCGAGTTCCGTGTCGAGCAGGCGCACGTCGGTGCGCAGTTCATCGAAGAACATTGCGCCGTGTCTGGTCAGCGCGTCGAACACCAGTTGCGCCCGCGATGAAGGCTCGGCCGTCTGCACCGGCTGCATCAGCGCGTTCCACGCGGGCAGGTTGCGGCGCGGCAGCAGGACAATCGGCGTGGTGCGCACCGGGCCGCCCGAACTTCGTGAGCGCACGCCGGGCCGGCTCCAGACGACCTTGCCGGCGCGGCTCAGGTCGTCGAGCCAGGACATCGAATATTCGCCCAGGCGGGCGGGCAGGATTTCGTCTTCCCACGCGACGGCGGGCGCTTCATAACCTTCAAGTTGCTCGATGACCGACATCAGCGCGTCGTGGCCGTCGGCGTGCGGATCGGCTTTGGAATCCGCGCTCAGGTGCTGCCAGTCGAACTGGAAGCGCATAAAATCCTGCAGCGCGACCGGCTCGATCTCGCGACGCAGACGGCGCACGGTGTATCGATGAATACGCGCCAGCAAATGCCGCTCGCACCATTCTTCCTCGGCCGCGCCCGGCGTGAAGCGCCCACGCATGACGTAGCCTTCGGCTTCGAGCCGCGTGAGCGCCAATGCCACCGGCGAGGCCGGAACCACGAGAGCGCGTGCGATCGCCGGCATGGGCAGTGGCCCGAAACCGCTCAACCGCGCCCGCACGATTTCAACGAGCGCGTCGTCTTCGGTCCAGGTTTCATCGAAACCGGGAAGCGGCTTCAAGTGCGGCTGCATGTGCGCGACCGGATGAATCGCGCGCACGCACGTGAGGCGCTCGACCGGCACCCACAACCCCTCCTCCGGCGTCACCTGCATACGCGTCGCACGGCCCGACTCCGCCAGCGCGCCGAGCCATGTCAGCCAGCCTTCGTTGGTTTGCGCCTCGGCGTCCGTGACGCACGCAAGCGCGGACAACGCCTCATGCATTTCGTCGGCGTTACGCGCGGACGGCCACGCCTCTTCACGCACGCCGGCTATGGCGTCGGCATCGAGCGCGCCCAGGTCGTCGGCCGATTCGGGATCGGACCAGCGGCGCGCCAGCACGGCTTGCGTGCGGCGCTCCTCGATTGGAGCATTGTCGAGAAACGCATACGGACGCGCCGATAAAACCTCCGCCGCCAGCGGCGACGGCGCGGGCAGGTCGCGCGTCACGAGCTTGATATCACCACTTTCGATACGGCGCAGCAACGCAAGCCACGCGTCGCAATCCATGGCTTCGTGCAGGCAGTCGTCAATGGTCTGGTCCACCAGCGGGTGATGCGGCACCTCGCGCTCGCCCACCACGTTTTCAATACACGCCACCTGATCCGGAAACACGGCCGCGAGCAGATCGTCGCTTTTCATGCGCTGCAATTGCGGCGCGACGCGCTTGCCTCCCGCGTATCGAGGCAATGCAAGCGCGTTGGTCGCATTCCAGCGCCAGCGCACGCCAAAAAGCGGCGCGTCGAGCAGCGCCTGGATCAGCACGTGTTCCGCCGTGGCCGAGCGCAGATAACGCCAGACTTCATCGAGCGGAAAACTGTGGCTTCCCGTCAGCGATAAAACGATGGCGTCTTCGGTCGCCGCCGCCTGCAATTCGAAGTTGAAAGTGCGGCAAAAGCGCTTCCTCAGCGCAAGGCCCCAGGCACGGTTGACGCGGCTGCCAAACGGCGTGTGGATGACAAGCTGCGTTCCACCGGAGGCATCGAAGAAACGCTCCATCACGAGCGTGTCCTGTGTCGGCAAGACCGAAAGCGCCGAACGTGCGCGCGCGAGGTATTCGACTATCTGCCGCGCCGCCGGATCTCCCATACCCGTGTTTTCATGGAGCTTCGCGATCGTTTCTTCAACCGTGAATGCGGCAAGCCACGCGTCCACCTGCTGATGCAAGCGCGCAATGGCAGCCGATAGTTCGTTGCTGCGTCCCGGCGCTTCGCCGAGCCAGAACGGAATGTTCGGGGGCTGGCCGTGCGCGTCCTCGACCCGGACACGGCCGCCCTCCACGCGCAGGATCTTGTACGACGCGTTGCCGAGCTGGAACACGTCGCCGGCAAGACTCTCGACCGCAAAATCTTCGTTGACCGTTCCAATCTGCAGGCCTTGTGGTTCAAGCAGGACGGCGAAATCGGCGTTGTCGGGAATCGCGCCGCCGGAGGTCACCGCGGTCAGCCTGCCGCCGCGCCGGCCGCGCAAGGTGCGCGCCACCGCGTCCCTATGCACATACGCGCCGCGCACGCCGGTCCGGCCTGTGTAGCCTTCAGCCAGCATCCGCAACACTGCGTCGTATTGCGCGCGTTCGAGCGCGGCGTATGGCATTGCGCGGCGCACAAGCGCGAACAGCGCGTCTTCGTGCCATTCGCGGCTCGCCACTTCGGCGGCGATCTGCTGCGCAAGGACATCGAGTGGCGCATTCGGAACGTGCAGCGCATCCAGTTCGCCGCGCGCGACGCAATCGAGCAGCGCCGCGCATTCGATCAGATCGTCGCGCGACTCGGGAAACAGCCGCCCTTTTGGCGTGCCGCCGACCTGATGGCCCGAACGCCCCACGCGCTGCAGAAATCCGCCAATCGATCCCGGCGAGCCGAGTTGGCAGACAAGCTCCACGTCGCCAATATCGATACCCAGTTCCAGCGACGCCGTCGCAATCAGCACTTGCAACTCGCCGCGCTTGAGCCGCTGTTCGGCGTCAAGCCGCTGCTCCTTCGCAAGACTGCCGTGATGCGCGGCGACCGCATCACGGCCAAGCCGTTCCGTGAGATGGCGCGCGACGCGCTCGGCCATGCGGCGGGTATTCACGAACACGAGCGTGGTGTTATGCATGGCGACGAGTTCCGCGAGCCGGTCGTAGACCCGCTCGCGCACATCGTTCGACATGATGGCTTCGAGCGGCACGGGCGGAAGTTCAAGCGCGAGATCGCGGTGGCGGACATGACCCACATCGACGATGGCACATGGCCGGTTCCCCGTCAGGAATTGTGCGACGAGTTCTATCGGCTTTTGTGTCGCCGATAACCCGACGCGCACCGGCGTCGCTTGCCGGCTTTCCATGCACAACGCGTCCAGCCGTTCGAGGCTGAGCGAAAGATGCGCGCCGCGTTTGTTCCCGGCGACCGCATGGATTTCATCGACGATCACCGTGCGCACGGTGGACAGCATCGATCGGCCGGAGTCCGAACTCAGCAGCACGTAAAGCGATTCCGGCGTCGTCACCAGAATATGCGGCGGCCGCTTTTTGACCGCGTTGCGCTCCTTCGGCGTGGTATCGCCCGTGCGCACGGCGGCGCGGATTTCAACGGGCGGCAAACCGAGCCGCTCCAGTTCCGCCGAAATCCCGGCGAGCGGTTCCTGCAGGTTCACGCGGATATCGTTGGAGAGCGCCTTCAGCGGCGAGACGTAGACCACGGCGGTCTCATCGGGCAACGGCCGAGCGCGCTCGACGCTCTCATGCACAAGTTGATCGATGGCCGCGAGAAACGCTGTGAGCGTCTTGCCGGAACCCGTAGGCGCTGCAACCAGTGTCGAGCGGCCGGCCTTGAGCAGCGGCCACGCGCGTGCCTGCGCCTCGGTGGGTGCGGCGAAATGCCGGTTGAACCAGTTCGCGACGGCGGGGTGAAAGCCTTCGAGCGGTCCGGAAGACAACGTGTTGGCTGCGGTCATTCCACTAGTTTATGCGTGGCAGGAAAAATGCGTCCGGTTGGGCTGTACGCCGTCAACGTCAAAATGATCGAACCAATCATCCGAACGATCGATTTGCGCATTATCGAGATACGGACTACACTTCATTTTGATCATTTCAATCAAACATATGATCGATTCGAGCATTCGACTCGAGATCGCCCTCACACAGGATCAAAACGGAGACCCGCATGGCCCAGTTACCTATCAAGCGTTCTATCGAGCGCGTTCCCGGCGGCATGATGATCGTGCCCCTGCTGATCGGATCGCTGATCGCGACTTTCCTGCCCGGCATGCCGAAGTTCTTCGGCTCCTTTACCAACGCGCTCTTCACCGGCGCATTGCCCATTCTCGCGGTGTTCTATGTGTGCATGGGCGCGAGCATCGACGTCAAGGCAACGCCGTATCTCATCAAGAAAGGCGGCGCGCTGTTCGCGGCGAAGATTGGCTCGGCGATCGTGGTCGGGATCGTGCTCGGGCATTTCCTGGGCGAACAGCCGGTGTCGTCGGGTATCTTCGCTGGCATTTCGACCCTTGCAGTCGTGGCCGCGATGAACGACACCAATGGCGGCCTGTATATGGCGCTGATGGGCCAATATGGCCGGTCGGAGGACGTGGGCGCGTACACGATCATGTCGCTCGAATCCGGCCCGTTCCTGACGATGGTCACGCTTGGCGTAGCGGGTTTGTCGGCATTTCCGTGGCCCACGCTCGTGGGCAGTATCCTGCCGCTCGCGGTCGGCATGCTGCTTGGTAACCTGGACCGTGAAATGCGCGACTTTCTTTCGCGCGCCGTGCCCGTCATGATTCCGTTCTTCGCGCTGGCGCTCGGTGCAAGTCTCGATCTGCATAAGGTCTGGCAAGCCGGATTGCTCGGCATCGGCCTTGGCCTGGCGGTTGTAGTTGTCACCGGTATTCCGCTCTATTTCACCGATCGCATGACGGGCGGCACCGGCGTGGCAGGCGTCGCGGCGGCGAATACCGCGGGCAACGCGGCGGCCGTTCCGGCGTTGATCGCGGCGGCGAATCCGGTCTATTCCGAGGCCGCAAAAAGCGCCACGCTGCTGGTCGCGGCCTGCGTGGTGGTGACGGCAATCGTGTCGCCCATTCTGACCGCCGCGGTCGCCAAACGCGCCAGCGCCCGTGCCGAGGAGCGCCGCGTCCTCGCCAAAGAGGCCACGCGATGAGCGCACTGAACCCCCGCAGCCTGCTGATCATCGCCGACGACCTTTCCGGCGCCGCCGATTGCGCCATTGCGTTCGCCGGCGCGGGACGGCGCACGATCGTGACGCTGGACGCATCGAGCGCGTTGAAAGCCGGCGCCGACGCAAACCCCATCGACGTGATTGCCGCCGATACCGACACCCGCCGCCTCGCGCCCAAGGTGGCCGCGCGCCGCACCGCCGATGCATTCAGCACGCTGAACGCGCCCGGACGTCGGCTCTACAAGAAGATCGATTCGACCTTGCGCGGCAACTGGGCTGCCGAGGTCGCGGCGCTGCAACCGCGCGCCGGTCTCGCGATTGTCGCGCCCGCGTTTCCCGCGACTGGCCGCACCACGAATCGCGCGCGCGTGCTGGTGCATGGCGAGCCGCTTGAAAGCACCGATACCTGGAAGCTGGAGAACGCCGACCGGCCCGCGAACGTGCAGACCATGCTGGAAGACGCGGGTTTGCGCTGCGATTCGATCAATGTGGACACGCTGCGTGGAGACGCCGATGTGCTGCGCAACCGCATTCGTGCAACGACGAAGGAACGCGTCGAGGCGCTGATCGTCGATGCCCACACTAGCGACGATCTCAAGCGGCTCGCCGAGATCACCTCGCAGCTTGACCATGAGCTTTTCTGGGTCGGATCGGGCGGCTTGGCGCGTGAACTGGCGGCGCTTCCCGCGCTCTTCAGCAACCCGCCGAACCGGCCGCTCGTCCATGAGAAACAGGATGGGGCGATCCTGGTGCTGGTGGGCAGTCTGTCGTCCGTGTCCGAGCGCCAGTGTGCGATGCTGCGCGAACGCGCGGGCGTCGCCGAGCTGATCGTGCCGCCCGCCATATTGCGCGCGGGCGATGCTCACCACGACTGGCGCGAATGGCAAGGGAAGATCGGCGATTTTCTCGTGAAGCGAATCGATCTGCTGGTTCGTATCGGTCGCGACGATGCCTTCGATCCGGCCGAGGGCGCGCATCTGTCCAACGCGTTGGCCGCGCTGGTCGCGCCGCATTTCCAGCACGTCGGCGGCCTGATTGCGACCGGCGGCGAAACCGCCCGCGCGATGCTGAGCGCCACGGGCATCGGCAGTCTCGATCTTCTGGCGGAAGTCGAAGCGGGCGTTGCGGTCGCGCGTCCTTCAGCGCCGCTGCCTTCGCGCCCCGCCATTGTCACCAAGGCTGGCGCATTCGGCAGCGAGCACGCGCTGTTCGGCGCATGGGAACACTTGCGGCGGTTGCCCTCGTCCGCTACGAAAACGGCTACAGCTACAGCTACGATCCCAGCCACGAACACACACTGATTCAAGCGAGCGCGAATCTGAAAGCGCCCCACATACACGGAGCAATACCTTAGATCATGAGCAACTATCTTCCCGTAATCGGCATCACCATGGGCGATGCAACCGGCGTCGGTCCCGAGATCATCGTCAAGAGCCTGACGCATAAAGTGGTCTACGAGCAATGCCGTCCGCTCGTGATCGGCGACGCGCGCCGTCTTGAGCAAGCCAATGAAATCGTTCATGGCAGCGCGAAAATCCGCCGCATCAAGGACGCGACCGAAGCGAAGTACGAACCGGGCACCATCGACTGTATCGACCTGAACCTGATTCCCGACGACTTGCCCTTCGGCCAGTTGTCGCCGATCGCGGGCGACGCCGCGTATCAGTACATCGCGCGTGCGGTACAACTGGCTGAATCGAAGCAGATCGACGCCATCTGCACGGCGCCGCTCAACAAGGAAGCGCTCCACGCAGGCGGCCACAAGTATCCGGGCCACACTGAAATGCTCGCGTACCTGACGGGCGTGAAAGAAGTATCGATGATGCTCGTCGCGCCGCAGTTGCGCGTGATTCACGTGACCACGCATATTGGCATTATCGATGCGATCAAGAAGATCGAGCCGGGCCTCGTGCAGCGCACGATTGAACGCGGCAACGCGACGCTCATCAAGGCGGGTATTGCGAAGCCGCGTATTGGCGTGTGCGGCATCAATCCGCATGCCGGCGAGAATGGTTTGTTCGGCTATGGCGAGGAAGAGGAAAAGATCATTCCCGCTGTGAAAGTGCTGCAGGAACAAGGCCTCGACGTCACCGGTCCGCTTCCTGCCGATACACTTTTTTTCCGCGCCGGCCGTGGCGACTTCGATCTCGTGGTCGCGATGTACCACGATCAGGGACACGGCCCCGTGAAGGTGCTGGGACTCGAAGCCGGCGTGAACGTGACGGTTGGGCTGGAAGTGATCCGGACCTCGGTGGATCACGGCACGGCGTTCGATATCGCGGGCAAGGGCATTGCCGATGAACGCAGCCTGCTCGAAGCCTTGCGCCAGGGCGCGGAACTCGCGACCCGGCGCGGCTGATGGGTTTCAGTCGTGTAACATCGGCGGCCTTGTTCTTCGCATGAGCCCATCACGATGAAAGCCGCCGACCGTCACCGCGCCATCCTCGATCTCGTCCTCACTCGCGACGCCAATGTCGAGCAGTTGAGCGAGGCGCTGGGGGTATCGGAGGCAACGGTGCGGCGCGATCTCACCATGCTCGCGAAGGAGCGGCGGCTGGTGCGCACCTACGGCGGCGCGACGGCGCTGGTCGGCGCGCACGAGCCGGAGGCGTCGCTGGAAGAGCGCAAGTCGGCGCAGCGCGAGCAGAAGGAAGCGATTGCGCAGGCGGCGGCGGTGCATGTTCACGACGGTGACACCGTGTTGCTCGATGGCGGCACGACGTGCGCGGCGCTTGCGCGGCAGTTGAGCGCGCATCGTGATTTGCATGTGGTGACGAACAACCTGCTTGCCGTGATGACGCTGGCGAATGCGCCGGGCGTGAGGATCACGCTGATCGGCGGGGATTTGCGGGCATCGAGCATGAGTACGCTCGGGCCGCTCGCGGAACTGGTGCTGAGCCGCTTGAGCGTGGATGTGGCGTTTCTCGGCGCGGACGGCGTTGCAGCGGATTTTGGCTTGTGCGAGGCGACGGCCGAGCAGGCTTACCTGAAGGATTGCATCATCCGGCGCGCGGCAAAGCTGATCGTTCTCGCCGATGCCGACAAACTCGGGCGCGCGAGGCAACAGCATTGGACACCGCTTGAGCGGGACTGGACGTTGATTACGACCGGGTTGGCAAGGGCGGAGCAGTTGGCGCCGTTCAAGGCGTTGAAGGGGGTTGTCGTGGAAGTGGCGGGGGTGGTGTAACTCTTCCCCGCTGCAACTTTTTGGCTCATGAATTCTCTTCCAACGCTTTTCCGCGGTAATCGCGCCCAATGACAACGAGCGCGATTTCATAGCGGATTTCCCGCATCGCCATCAGGTAGCGGCATGGCAGCGTGTTTTGCGGCCTCACGCGCGGCCTTTGGCAACGGCGGCGGATTCGCGCCACTGCCCTGCAACGTCGCAAGCGGTTTATCGATGAACATTTGGCTTGGCAACCTGAAGCCTTTCAGCGCGAGCAGTTCGAGCGGCCCTTTTCCCACGTCAGTGCGCATGAAATAACTGAGTGGATAAATCAGATTCGCGGGCGCGGCGGTAAGCGGCGGCTGGGTGACAAGGCGATCCAGCGACGCATGGCCGGGCGATTCATCGTCCACAAAACCGCTCCAGTCGTCGGCGCTGCGAGACGTCGGCGGCGACGCGTTATGCGGACTCGCGGCGGCAGCCCTGGCGACGACTTGCACCGGTCGCGTATCCGGCTCGGCCTGCCACGTCAGTTGAAACGTTGCGCCATCAATGGGCTCGACCTTGGCGCGCTCCAGCATTCGAACAAACGCCCAGCGTCCACCAAACTCAAAATTCTTGCTCATGCCCGCCGTTTCGGTTTGCCATTGCAAACGCGTGCCGGCAACCTGCGGATCATTCGAAGGCCATTGCAAACCCTGCCAGCGTTCGCGCTGGTTGTAGTAATGCAGTTTTTGCGCGTCCAGCGTCAATACCGTGTCCGTAATGCCCGGAGTCGGAATCGGCTTGAAATCGAACCGATACTGCGGCTCGCCCTGCGGCATCAAATGCCCCGCGACTCGCTGCAATATATTCACTGCTCTCAGAAATGCCGGATCGAACTGCAGTGTGCCGCCGCGCGAACTGACTTCAACCCATTGATCGCCTTGTAATTCCAGCACCCCTGCAAGTTGCGAACCGAGAAACGAAGCAATCAATCCGCCTTGCGGTCTGATGAACCGCGCGAGTTCGGGGATGGACGCGTCGTTGTCGGTGTTGTCGAACGGATAGCGGCCTGCGAACGACTTGTTCCAGTGGGCAGCGATGGACTGATGCCACGTATCGTTCAAACTGGCTTGCGCGGGTTGCAGGACGATTTGCGTGGCCTGGGCCACGGGACGCACGAACAATGCTTCGCCCATGCCGGACCATTGTGCGCCGAGACTCGCAGAAACGAGTTGCGCGTAGGCCTGAGTATCGGCGAGTTCCGACGCTTTGCCCTGGAACAACGCCTGCGCAAGTTGGCGCGCCTGAAGGTCGGCATCGCCGCCGTTGGTGATTTGCTGGAGCTTTAGACGCAGCGCGATGATGCGATCAAGGTAGCGTTGCAGACTGACATCGCCGGTGGATGCATTGCCCTTGCCGGCCGTGTCGCTCAGCTGCCCGGTAAGCCTGAGCACCGGGCCGAAAGCTGTCGACAACGGCCCGGAACTGTTCGCGACCGCAGCCGTTTCGGCGCCGTCCTTTTTTCCAAACAGGTTTTGCGCCCTGGCGACCAGCGTATCCGATAGCGATGCCTGATGCATGCCCGCGTTAGCTTGATAATCGATCGACTTCATCAAGGCGATGACCGGCGACTGACGCGCGTCGGCAAGTAGTTTCATCTGCTCGATGGCGGCCGGAATGTTCGGCGCCGGCTGCCATTGCAACGCGTTCATAAAGCTCTGCCAGTGCTCGGCATAGTCGTTGAAATATTGCGCGGTGAGGGTCTGCTCAAGCGTGCTGGCTGAAGTCGCGGGCAGCGCATGATCGGTTGTGTTGGCTAAGACCCAGTCACGTCTCACGTCACGGTTCTTCGTCGCTTCGGTAATTGCCGCTGCGACATAACCTTCATAAGCCTGGCGGGTGTAGATGCCCGGCACTGTCGCGTTGGTGCGGATCAATCCGCGTGTGTCGGTGCCCGCGGTGAGCGATGCCAGTGTCTGATCAGGGTATTTGCTGCCGGCACCGGCCAGCACGCTTTGGTAGACCGTGTCTTCCGAATTGCGCACGCCAATGACCGAAAGCAGTGTCTGACGCGACGCGTTCACAAGTTCCGCGCGAGGCTGGATGCGCCACGCATCGTGCGTTTTCAGATGCTGCGCGTAAAAGCCAAGCAAACGTTCCGACATATCCAGCTTCGCACCAATGGAAACGTTCGCGTTCGTGGACCAGTAATGCATGAGTTGCGGCGTGATGAATCCCGCATCGACGCGGCCGGGTTCGGCAAGCATCAAATAGGCTTTCAGGGCTTTGTGGCCATTGGCTGCGGCTGCGTTCCCGGTGTCATCAAGCGTATCGGTTGGCATCTGGCTCAAGTCCACCAGCGTAGCTTCCAGGTTTTGCTGAATCGGTGTCACGAGCAGCGACTTACTCGCATCCGCATACGCCGGCCAAAGCGCGGCGAGAATTGGCGCGTCCTGATTCAAACCGAAGCGCGACCATAACGGCGGCTGATGAGCGATGCGTTCTTCGTATTTGCCAATCCTTTGCTGCAACGCGAGCAAGGCTTGCAGACGCGCCGCGGCATCGGGTGCCGCCTGCAACGTTTTGATGGCCGCTCGCGCTTGTGCTACGTCCCGGCCGTTGGTCATACCCGATAACAGCATGCCTGCCGTCCCTATGCCAATCACACTGAGCGAGATCGTTGAAAACACGGTAACCGGATGGGCGCCCATGCGCTTGCCCCGCTGCTTGCGCGCGGTCGCGGCAATATGTTTCCAAAGCGGAAGATCGGCGGCGGTGAGTACTTCGGGATTGCGCTCTTCAACCGGGTCAGTGGTTAGAGGATAAGGGGCGAAATATGCGCCACTTACCGGTTGATGCCGGGCGCCGCGATTTGCCAATGACGCGATCAATGCAGCCAGCGGCGCGCTGCGTTGATCGAGCCGTTGGGACAGTTTCGCCCCATATTTGTCCTTGCGGTTTCGAATCAGTTGCCCAACGCTTTCGTTACCCGCGCGGCTGCACAACGCGAGCAGCGTCGATTCAATTGAACGCTCATTGGCATCGGCCCGAAACTCACAGCCAATCAGCGCAGTTCTGCCGTCGTTGAATGTGTCGGTTTGCGCCACGTCGAGCAGATAGACCGGTGCGGACCAATGCAGGACTTCGGCAACACGCGTGAGCGTCACGCTGTTCGCGTGCGTGCCCCGACGCGGCAAAGTCGTGCTGGCGTTGCCGTCGAGCGTCAGGATCACGGCATCGACCGGGCGGCGACGGCGCAGCATATAGATCTGCCTGAGCCATGCGTCGTCGGGACGGCCGTCTGAATCGGACGTGTTCAAGAGCAACAATGCGTCGCCGGTGCCTAACCATCCATGCAGGGTCAGTTCCGGCAGGAACCGGTGGACAACGGAAGGGTCGCCGGTGACAAGCAGTCTGGGTTGACGGCGCAGCGCGCGATCGCGCAATGCAAACTTGAGGCTATCGAGTTGGGACGCCTTTTGCTTCGCATTTGAATCCGAGTCGTCCTGGTCGAATTGATCGGGTGCGGCGTCAATGTTCTCAGGCTCCCGTGTCCCTGCGTCATGAGGTCCGGCGATGTGCGTCAGTTCCTCCCAAGCGTCTGCAATGGGACCGTGAAAGCTAATAAGCAGCGCGCAGACAACACTAATCAGCGCGATCCATGCAACCCGCTCCGATACCAGCGACAGCGACGGCGTGCCGCTGAAATACACCGCCGATGCCGCAGCCACGCCGGCCATCACAACTAAGACGGCATATTTCACACTGAAACGGATAGTCATTTAATGATTCACCTGGATTTTTTTTAGGCCCGTCACGGTGCCATGAGGCAATACCCCGAGCACGTCAGCGCGCTTCGTAGGCGAAAGCACGTGAGGTTTGCTTGAGCGTCCATATTTCCGCGCAGACCTGAACCACGACAAGCACGGGAATGGCGGCGATCAATGCAATCTTTAACGGATCGCTCAAGCCATCGGGGAGCAATATGCAGAAGAGGCAAGCGGCGAAGGCGATGATCATTGCCAGAAACGGCCACGAGAAATAATTGATTGCCGGATGCGCGGGCCTTGGCACCGGAGCGGGATTCGACGCCACCAGATTCCACGCAACGCCGCTCGCGTGGGGAACCGCGATGAGTTGCGCGCCCTGCCCGTGCTGAACCATTTCAGCCGCAAGCGCCTGCGCGAGCCAGCGGTTCGCCGGGCCTGCCTTGCCAATTGCAGCATCGATTTTGTGATGCTCAAGGTCTATTCCGGAGTTTTTTACGGCGGCGTCTACTGCGTGGCTGGTGATTTTGTTGAGGTGACTCGTCCAGAAATGGCGCAGTTTCTCGACCGGAGTTTGTTCGGCGCTCAAGAGCGTTTTTAATGCGTGCTCCGCGGTGCTGAAATCGGCGGTGATCGGCCTGAACAAGGATGCTTGCGGTCTGATCTTCGTGCGCGCGGCGAATTTTGCCGTGGTCAAAAGCAAAGCGACGGCTACTTCGGAAAATTTGGGAGCGACGTCGGGTGTATGCAACTGGCACGCGAGGACAATCCGGCACTCGGGCGGCCGTATGGCGAACCACGGACCGGTTAGCGGAGAATCCGTGTCAGGGGCAAGCCAGTGGAACGTGGGGGTGAGTGGTAACTCAAAACGGTCCCACGCAGCGCGCAAATGGACCACGTCGATTTCACGTTCGGTTTGATAGACAATTTCCACTTTGTCCGCGCGTCTCATGCGGGTGAGCGTTGGGAGAAATGGCGTCAGCAGTTGATCGAATACTGCCTGAACGCGCGATCCGGCTTGATGCGTTTGCGGCACTGCCAGGATCATCGTTTTATCCGGATTGTCGGGGAGTTTTCCCTCAAGCTTCAGCATGCGCTCGGCGAGATCGGGTTCTGGTGACAGTACAACGCTATCAACAACCATAATTCGTGTTTGTGCCCACTTGCGCCAGCCTGTGAAGTGTTCGTCGGCGAGGTAGTTCCACCAGAGGACGCGGTTCTGATCCTGAATGTATGCAAAGAACAATGCACCGCACACGCCCAGCCAAAAAAGCCATGGAATCACAATAAGACCAATGAGGAATTCCGGCACCATGACGGGTTGGCTTTTGGGCCAGGTGTAGACGCGCAGCGCGGCTCCGATAGATTGAATAACAATGAAAAGCACCGCGAGTAACCACACCGGCGGCGCGAGCGCATGAGCTTGACGCGGAACGCTGGATAACGACCATTGCCGGTTCATTCGATCGACATGCCCGGGTTACCCGCAATAACAAAGCTTCCACACTGTGTGCGGCAGTGATCAAGCACGAGGTTTTGACCGTGGAAGCTGAAGCCCGGGCCATCTTCAATAATCGGATTGTCACCGTGCTCCGGGCACGAGACGATATCGCCCTTGATGGCGGCTTTACGTCCATTCAGATTAAACGCGGAAGAGGCGGTTTTTACCTGGCCGCCGTGGCTTGTAGGGTCGCCTTCACAGACTGGTTTTTTCATGGGTTCTCTCTCGGTGAATTTGTTATGGGTAGTTGCTAGTTACGGCGTCTTCGGCTGTCCGGCCGAGCGGATAGAGGCATCGCAGGTGAAGTGATCTTGACCCGATGGCGTGCGAAGACCAACAGGAAATGGAGGCGCTTCGTCACCCGTTTCCCACCGTCCTTTCCGTTCATCCAAGTTAGTGAGGTCTACCATCGGGTACAGCGGTCCCTTTCGAACATATGCACCTTTGCTATGCTCTAAATTGACAGCGTCCGCTTTGACAATATATAAGGCGTTTGCTGTCACTGCGATCTTGTACTTTTCGGAATCTTCGGATGGGTGAGAGCTATATTGCTTATAGTCAAGCCACTTAAACGTGCGACCGCTGTCAGTCGAGTATGCAAGTGAGTTAGTACAACCTCGATCACCACATGTAGTATTTTCAGCCGTTGGCAGGACGATATTCAACCCTGATGGGTCATCAACCACTACACGCCCGCGATAATCGGTCGGAGAACCTGTCCAAACTTTTTGGTGAATGCCTAACCGGGTGTCGTTGTAGTAATTGTCGCCATAGCATTTATCGTAATTTTCCAACGAAACGAACCTGTGGTCATCAATGCGATACGTCACCTGTACAGGTGCATCCGGATCTGGTTTATACGAGTATGTGCTCCCGACGTGGCTGTACGCGACTCGCTGAGCCGGGGTCATATCTTCGTAGTCAGTCCGGCATCCCGCAAGCGGGATTGCTGCGATTAGCACGCTCATAACAGTGATACGCGTCATGCCTTTCTCCATTTCTTACGGCGTCTTCGGCTGTCCGGCCGAGCGGATAGAGCCATCGCAGGTAAAGTGATCTTGACCGGACGGAGTGCGAAGACCGGCAGGAAGTATTTTCTTGTTCGCTTCCCATGCGCTATCTGAGCGCAACCCAGACGGGTAAGGCTTGTCCAACTCGATCTGAGAAGTAAGAGGCAGCTTCGTTACGTGCGTGTCATATTGTGATTTATCAGCAATATAAATTGCGTCCTTCGTCACAGCGATCGTGTATTTCTTCGAAGCCTCAGACGGCAGACTCGTGTATTTCAGATAGTCAAGCCACTTAAACGTACGACCACTGTCAGTCGAGTACGCAAAATAGCTGGTGCAACCTCGGTCACCGCAAGACCTATTTTCGGCAGTCGGAAGCACAACATTCATACCGGAGCGATCATCAACTACTACGCGTCCTCGATAGCCTCTCGGGTCTCCTGTCCAGACCTTTTGATGAATCCCCAGCGTGGTGTTGTTGAAGTAGTTGTCACCATAGCAGCGATCATAATTTTCAAGCGTGAAGAACCTGGAATCATCAATTCGGTAAGTCACTTGAATTGCTGCGTTCGGATCTGGTTTGAAGATATAGGACATGCGCGTTCTGGTGTATGCAGAGCGTTGAGCGGCGGTCATATCCTCGTAGTCCGTCTGGCATCCAGCCAGCGTTAAGACTGCGATTAGTAGACTCATAAAAGTAATGCGCTTCATGCCTTTCTCCATTTCTTACGGCGTCTTCGGCTGTCCAGCCGAGCGGATAGAGGCATCGCAGGTGAAGTGATCTTGACCCGATGGCGTGCGAAGACCAACAGGAAATGGAGGCGCTTCGTCACCCGTTTCCCACCGTCCTTTCCGTTCATCCAAGTTAGTGAGGTCTACCATCGGGTACAGCGGTCCCTTTCGAACATATGCACCTTTGCTATGCTCTAAATTGACAGCGTCCGCTTTGACAATATATAAGGCGTTTGCTGTCACTGCGATCTTGTACTTTTCGGAATCTTCGGATGGGTGAGAGCTATATTGCTTATAGTCGAGCCACTTAAACGTGCGGCCGCTGTCAGTCGAGTATGCAAAATAGCTGGTGCAACCTCGGTCGCCGCATGAAGAGTTCTTCGCTGTGGGAACGACCACGTTCACGCCTGATGGGTCGTCGATCACCAAGCGTCCTCGATACCCGGTTGGAACTCCTGTCCAGACCTTCTGATGAATGCCAAGCCGGGTGTCGTTGTAGTAGTTGTCGCCATTGCACCGGTCGTAGTTCTCCAGCGTCATGAACCGATTCTCATCGATCCGATAAGTCACCTGGACTGGCGCGCTAGGGTCCGGTTTATACGAGTAGAGGCTACGTGTCTGGCGGTTATATTCATCGCGTTGGACCGTTGTCATATCTTCGTAGTCAGTCCGACATCCAGCCAGCGTTAAGAGCGCGACTAATAGACTCATAGCAGTAATACGCTTCATGCCCCTCTCCATGTTTGTTGTTCCTGATCGGCTTTCGTTACGACTTCCGCGATCGTCTCGGCGTCGATTGTGGATGGCATCGCCGGAACCGACAGCAAGCCGTCGGCGTAGTACGGATCAGCCATCTGCGTCCAGTCGGCGTCTTGCATCAAGCCATACCAAAACTCTTTTGATATCTCGTAAGCATCACAAAACCCGATCGGCAAATCGTACGCAACAACACGGCTCATAAACGCATGGTGCTTCGGCAACGTGCTGTGATTCGTTGGCATGGGCTGGTATTCAGCGATGCGCTTGTGACGTTCTTGCTCAGTCTCAAGCTCACGGCGCTTGCCAGTGTTCGAATACATGTCTTCTCGTTCCATCCAAAGCTGGCGGTCGTAGATCGAGTCCAGATAGAGATAGCCGTCGTCTTTGTATTGGCCCGTTAAATCTTGCGCCGCCAACATATCCTGATCGCGGCGAGATTCGTCGAAATAAACTTGGCGCACGTCCTCGCCTTTCTTGGTCACAATATCTTTCTGATATGGTTTCGACATCTCTTCCGCCGTGATCGGTTCGGGCACCTTCTCGGCGTTAATCGTCACCTTTTGATTTCGGTTCGGCACCGTCCACAACAGCGTCCCGAGCACGCGACGATTGCCGTTCCAAAAATCATCTGGATTTACGCCCGCCTCGGGATCGGAAATAGGCGGCAGCGATCCGAAACTCCGTACACCGGGATCGTCGCCGCATGCCATGCCGCGTGCGAGCATGCGCTGTTTGACGGTGTCACCCAGTTCGGCAAGTAAGTGATCGTCTACGCCCTGCCAACCGATGCTTTGAAGTGGCGCGGAACCCATCACCCGGTCGTGCGGGTTGAAGTAGACATACAACCGCCCGTGGTTATCCCGCTCAGGCAACCCGTAATGCAGCTTTAAATCCGGGCGCCAAAAGTTCATGTCCTCGCTCGCCCCAACCTGCAATTGCCGCATGAGTTCTTCTGTATAAACCTGCTTGTCCGATTTGATCCGCTGCGCGATAGCCTTGAAGGTGCGTACGCGCGCGCCCGTAGTGGGCCGTTCGTTGCCGCATGTGAGCGAATCGGTGAACTTGTCCTTAAGTGCAAAAGGCGAATTCATCACAATCAACGCATCGGGCGCTCGGGTCTTGCACAGTAGCGTCGCGGCCATTGCAACCATCGTCCCCTGGCTGTGAGACATGATTGTGATGGTGTCGCGTGGAGAGTTTTCGCGGATCTTGTCGATCATGTCGGCAAGGCGCTGCGCAGCGTGAGCACCGTAGGTGCGTGGCGGCGCATCGTGGACTTCACGATCCCATTCCGTGTTGAACGCCTGCAGGTTGATACCCGCGACATGCTTGCGAAACCCCGTCTTGCTCCACATCTGCTGCAAGTTGTTCGTGCCGTTTTGAAAAGGACCGCCTCCCCAGCACCATGGTCCGCGGTCACCCTCTTTTTGCTTCCAGAAGTCAGCACCGCGAACATTGCGCATGGGGATGCGCCATTGTTCTTCTTCACCAGCTTTCGCGCGGTAACCCCAATAGAAGCGGATTACGGGGGAACAATTCGCCTTATCTAAACGTCTTTTTGCAGTTTTGCCTTCAGCGTCAGTCGTCTTGTACTCGTTGGCCTTCAGATCTCCACGATTCAACCGCTTGTTCAACCCATCACATAACGCCGCCTCTGCGTCGTCATACCATTCGCCCTGCGAATTCACCCCGTGCACAAAGATAACAATCCCCGGCAGATGAGGTGGAATAAGTGCCTCAGCGCGCACTTCGAAACTCGCGGGCGTATGAAAGGATTCCCAATACATTCTTCCGAACGCATCAATCTTCATGGGCACCACTCGCGTCGCGTGTTTATGCTGATAGCGCCCGCTTGAGGTATCTGCTTTGGCCGTGTTCGCATCCGCGTTTGTGTCTGGCGGCGTGGGAGACTGCTTTGAATCGTCGTTCATATCAATTTTTCTTGAATTGGGTGAACAGCTTCATGCCTTGCGCAATATCGGCCTTGGAAAGCGACGTTTTGCCCTCGTCGCTGGTAACACCGTCAACGATCTTTCCGTCTGCAAGCTGTATCTTGTAGGGGCGCTTAACGAGTGGACGCCCGGTCACTGTGTCAGTGAGGGTGAACATCTCGTCATGGCGAACATCCACTTGCTCAAACTTCGGCAACGGCAGCGACAACCCGCCCGGACCCACCAGCGTCACCTCGCTAAAATGCAGATACAGCTTGCCCGCGCCGCCCATATGAACGTCGTCGCCGCTAACCTTCACGTATGCCGTGCCGCCCCCGCCCAGAACCACGCCATTGGCCGCGTTCGCGGTGAGCGTGCCTTCGGCGCTCGTGAGGTGCATGTCCTTCGCAGCCACCATTTCAATGGCGTCTGACTGCGCCTGAATCAGCACCTTCCCGCGCGCCGCGAACAGTTTTATGCCGAGCTTGTACGCAAACAAGGACAGCACATCTCCCGCTGCAATCGCCACATTGCGAAGCGCGCTTATGCCAACGCCCACGCTCGACGTCACGTTCACATCTTTACCGGCAGCAACCGACACCCGATCAGGCGTCGTGATGGCAATGCCCGCGGGAGCGGACAGCACCATGAC
Source organism: Caballeronia sp. DA-9 (assembly GCF_051615025.1). Lineage (NCBI taxonomy): Bacteria > Pseudomonadati > Pseudomonadota > Betaproteobacteria > Burkholderiales > Burkholderiaceae > Caballeronia > Caballeronia sp. DA-9. Next base: position 757,314 of record NZ_CP195132.1, read on the forward strand.
CGCCTGCTTTAATTCCGCGACGCTTTCTTTTAACCACTGGCTTTCGGCCTTCAACGCGGCGATCTCCGCTTTCGCAACCACTGCGGCGTCGGCCAACCCTTGCGCCTGAGCATTGGATACCTGCAACTGCCCCATGGCCGGCGTCATGTCGAGTTGCTTGCCCCGAGCCTTTATCTGCGCGTCGGCGGAAAGCAGCAGCCCCTTGCCCGCGCGCACGCTGCCGTGGTCGTCCGTCCTGAGCTCGAAGCCGCCCCCGCGCTCTTCGCGCGTGGCGTTGACCATGTGGCCCAGCGTCAATTGCGATTTGCCATACTCGGTCGCAATCTTGACGTGCTGCTGCCCGTCCCAATCCTCCATCCGTATCTTGTTGTTGCTCTGCGTTTGAATAACATTGCGCGACATCCACCGGTCCTGATTGTGGATCAGGTCCGACTGAATGCTGTTGTGATGGAACTGCGAAATGAAGAGCTTGTTCGGGTCGCCATCGCGGGCCATGATGACCGCTTCCGTGCCATCGAGCACCGGAAAATGGAAGCCCGTTCGCAGCCCGCCAGCGAACGGTTTTGCCATGCGTAACGGCACGCTTTCGCCGCCGGGATTCCACTCATCGAAATCGAGGTCGAGCCGCACGGGGTAGTGCCCCGCCTTCGTGAGATACGCGTAAGGATATTTATTCGGCGATGTCACACGCGCACTGAGCGCGCCGTGAATCTTCGGCCACTTGCTCTCGTCTATCTTCAACCGGAACCGGCGATCCGATGGAATTGCCGTGTACGAATTGCTATACGCCACGCCTCGCCCGCCCGAGTGCGTGACTTCAATGATCACCTGTCCGCTGGGTGCATCGGGCAAGGGCTCGTCAATGCGTAAAATGCGACCCGGTCGCAGTTCCAGCACATTGCTTTGCCCGTGATACACGACCTGCCACGCAATCGCCGCTTCATGCCGCAACTGTGCTTCCCACCGCGCGCCGTCCTGACTGAGGTGATGGGTGCCGTACACGTACGGCTGACCATAAGTCGTCTCGTCATCGATTGCGACGTTCGCGTCGTCCCTGAAGCGTTCCCATGCAACGAGCGGGTTATAGTCCGCGACGCGCACCGACTGCGGCACCACGTCAGCGTGCGTTTCAAGCGCGAACACAGCTTCAATGCCCGCTTCAAGACCCGCATTCTCACGATACGGCACCTTCAGTTCGGGCGTATAAACGTAGTGATCGATATCGTCACCGAACACAATCACGTCACCGTGCTTGCCTTGCTCGGTGTAAAAATACATTCCTTCCTGCTCACAGATAAGCCGGATGTAGTCGAGATCGGAAATCTGATATTGCAAGCGAAACAGGTGGACCGGATATTTACGTCTCAGCCGGAACACAAACTGATGGTCCATGAACCTGTCGCTCAGCAGAATCGATTCAATGATCTGCGGCCCGCTCCGATGCTGATACACACGGGACCTGTGTAAAAGGCCCAGACGCTTCATCTGCGACGCAACAACAATGGTGTAGAGGAAGAAATCCTTGGTCTTCCTGAGCCGTTTGAACTGCGTGACAATGCCGCAATACACACGCGGCTCTGCGCTGTCCTCGGCGGTGATTGTGAAGTGCCCGTCACGCCCGAGGTAGTCGGCGCGCGAGAGCGAATCAGGATGCGTGCACTCGATCGTGATCTCATAGGGCGAGGCCATGCCCTCACGCGCGGAATACGAGACGACCGAAATATCCTTGGCGTTCGCCGCGCTCGGCACATCAAGGTGGTATGCCTGACGGCCAGTTACGTGTTTCTTGCCCGATCTGTGGAATTCGTCATGTTGAGGTCTCTCTCGCATTTTTTGTGGCCTTGAACTCTCAGGCGAACCGTCCACACAACGTGTGTTGGAGATTCTTTTATTGGAACAATCTGCCTCATCGTTGCAAGATAAGACGTGGTCGTGAATCATCGGCCAACGTTGCGCAAAAGGGCAAGTGGCGACTGGAGAACCGCGAGGAATTCAGATTTATCTGAGAAGTGTTTCGGCAGACGGTGAAGTCTGCATCGGGAAGGCGATAGACAAGCTCATGGCACGCGTTTTACGTGCCGGGCGAAATGGATGCTTGTTTTGATAACTGACGTGCGCCGATCGTGGTCGGTCAGACAGGCTCACTAACCGATAATCCGAAAGGGGCCTCAACGCTTGGCCCGCTCCAGCAACAACTCCCGCTCCCTCGCATTCCTGGTCATCGCCGCGGCCCGCTCGAACTCCGTGCGCGCTTCCTCGAACCGCCCGAGCCTGGCAAGCAAATCCCCTTTCACGCTCGGCAACCAGTGGTAATTCGCCAGCGCTGCATCGCGCTCCAGCCGCTCGACAATTTCCAGCCCCGCCGCCGCGCCGAACGCCATCCCGACCGCCACCGCGCGGTTCAACTCCACCACAGGCGAAGGCGCCACCACCGAAAGTGCATCGTACAAAGCCACGATCTGCGCCCAGTCCGTATCCTCCGCCCGCGGCGCGCGCGCATGGCACGCCGCCAACGCGCCCTGCAACGCATACGGCCCGCGCATTCCATCCAACGCCTCGGAACGTTCCAGCGCCGCCAGCCCGCGCCGGATCAACAACGGGTCCCATCGGCTCCGATCCTGGTCCATCAGCAGGATCGCCCGGCCGCTGGCGTCAGTGCGAGCATGAATCCGCGATGCCTGGATCTCCATCAGCGCGACCAGCCCGTGCACCTCGCTTTCGCCAGGCGCGAGACCGGCCAGTATCCGCCCCAGGCGCAACGCGTCATCGCATAACGATGGCCGCATCCAGTCGTCGCCGGCCGTGGCCGAATAGCCTTCGTTGAAGATCAGGTAAATCACTTCGAGCACGGACGCGAGGCGCGCCGCGCGTGCCTCGGCATTAGGCACTTCGAACGGCACGCGCGCCGCCGATAACGTCCGCTTCGCGCGCACGATGCGCTGCGCAATGGTCGGCTCGGGCTGCAGGAACGCACGCGCGATTTCATCGGTGGTGAGGCCGCCCAGAAGGCGCAAGGTCAACGCCACGCGGGCATCGAGCGACAACACGGGGTGGCATGCGGTGAACACGAGCCGCAACAGGTCGTCGCCTATGTCGTCTTCACGCGCGGCATCGAGCGCATCGACGAAATCCGGCGTGACATGCTCCTCGCGCGCATCCATGTCGAGCCCCAGTTCCTTATGTTTGCGCTCGTGCAACGCATCCTGGCGCAACCGGTCGAGCGCACGATGCTTCGCCGTGGTCATGAGCCACGCGCCCGGATTGTCCGGCACGCCATCAACCGGCCAATGCTCGAGCGCGGCAATCAGCGCGTCCTGCGCGAATTCCTCGGCAAGCGCTACGTCACGCACCATTCGCGTGACCACCGCGATAACCTTCGCCGCCTCCATCCGCCAGACGGCTTCTATCGCGCGATGGGTCGCGTGCTGCGCCCCCTCCTGCCGCGCGCCCGGCGTCTCGCTCACGGAGCGCCCGCGGCGTTCGGGTCCATATGCACGAACTCCCACGTATGGCCGTCGATATCATCGAAACCATGGCTGTACATGAAGCCGTAATCCTGCACGGGACGTGGCGTGCTTCCACCGGCACGCACGGCCTGGGCGACGATCTCATCGACTTCGGCGCGGCTTTCGCACGACAGGCATGTGAGCGCTTCCACATGCGTACTGGCATCGATGATCATTTTCGCCGTGAACCCCTGAAAGAACGGCCGCGTGAGCAGCATGACAAAAATGTTCTCGCCAACGATCATGGCTGCGGCCTGGTCGTTGGTGAAGCGCGGCTCGAAGGTGAAACCCAGTTCGCTGAAAAAAGCCTGCGACTTCTTTAAATCGGTCACCGGCAGGTTCACGTAGATTTGCTTGTGCATTTCAGGTCCTTGCTTGTTCTCGCAATAGGGATGGGCGTTTCAACGCCGGGCCGGCCCAGGTTCACGGAAGCGCTCCGTCGCGTCTCCCGAACCCGGTTCGTCGAGTTCATACAACTGCCGCACTTCTATTTCGCCGAACTCGCGCTCGCCCATCGGCGCGGGAAAGCGGCGCACCCATTCCATGGCTTCTTCGCGCGAACGAACCTGGATCAGCGTGTATCCAGCGATCAGTTCCTTTGTCTCGGCGAAAGGCCCGTCCATCACCGTGCGACAGCCTTTGTCGTAATACACGCGCCAGCCTTTGGCGCTGGGCTGAAAACCGCTTGCATCGAGCAGCACGCCGGCTTTGGCCAGATCTTCGTGATACGCGGCCATCGCCTTGATCAGCGCGTGCCCGGGCGGTGCGCCGGCTTCTGTCTTTTCGGTCGACTTGACCATGATGATGAATCGCATCGCCGCTGTCCTCGTGGTTCAAAGAACGCGAGAACGCGATTGCGCGCCCTCATCCCCACGACGATTCACGATTCACCGAATCGACATTGCCTCGATGACTACGGGTAAACACCCGACCCAGAGCCAAGCGCCGGTCACACCCAGCACGGCGCGATCTTTCTGACCTCGACCTCGCACCACTCCGCTGCCGGGCACGCGGACGCAATCTCGATGGCTTCTTCCTGCGTCTCGCAAGTGAGCATGTAGAAGCCGCCGATCATTTCCTTGGCTTCGGCGAAAGGCCCATCGATCAGGCTCGCCTTGCCGTTGCGCTTCTTGACCCGCACGCCGTCCGATGCCAGCGATTCGCTTGCGACCAGCAGTCCGCGCTCCTTCAGCCCGGCGCCAAACTCGACCATGCGATCGTAGAGAAACCGGCCTTCGGACTCCGTGCGTTCGGCACGCTGACCAACCGGCTCGGCGATGAGCAGCATATAAGGCATGACGTCTCCTGACTAAGTGTTGCGATGAAGGTTTGCGCCGCGGGTTCAAGGTAACAAGTCTGCGACGGGCGTTCAATCCGTTCAATCCATCGATTTACCGGCGGGGAATCGCCCGCTTCGTGGGCAACCCGTTAAGCTGTCGGCCTTTCAACCGCCGCACGCCGCGCTGCGCATTTATTTATTCATGGCTGATCTATCTGTCTATGGCGGGCTCTTTGCCGTCGCGCTCGTCGCGGCGACGCTTTTTCCCCTCCAGTCCGAAGCCTTGCTCGCCGGGCTGCTGATTGCCCACAAGCAACCTGTGTGGATACTCGTGGCGGTTGCAAGCGTCGGGAACGTGGCGGGATCGACGATCAACTGGGCGCTCGGACGTTCTATCGAAAAGCTGCGCGACAAACGCTGGTTCCCGATCAAGCAGCGCGCGCTCGACCGCGCGGAGAACTGGTACAAGCGCTTCGGCCGATGGACGCTGCTGCTCAGTTGGACACCCGTCGTGGGCGACCCGCTGACAATGATCGCCGGCGTGCTGCGCGAGCCGTTGTGGTCGTTCCTGCTGATTGTCGCCATTGCCAAGACGGCACGCTATGCGGTGATCGCCGCGCTGATCGCCCTGTAACGCGGTACGCACCACAGCGAGCCGAACCATCGCGAGAAAACCACGGGGCAGACCGTATTTAAGGCTGCTAATCAACTGTCAAAACATTGCTGCTCTGGTTAACGCTGACATCCAAATCACTCGCTCAAACGTAGTACCTCACACCATCCATTCAAGCTTGATTAAACTGACGAAAGAAATCGATGCTTTAACGTTTGCGCGCCTCAAGCCCTTCTACATACCCTAAACAAAACGGTCTTTTCCCCTTCTATTTGCGGCTTAAACCACAAAACTTTTTGCTAAGGTGCGTTAAGTGGCAAAAACAAATCGGCTTGAAGTAGACTCCCGGCTTACTGGGTAAGCCGTACTGAAACCATTGCTTGCCTATAAGCAACTACAAGTAATAAATACTGGTTTCAACGGCTGCCAAGAACATTAACTTCCTAGTGACCACTACGCCGCATTCTCCCAACATCATGGCTATGACTCTGGACTATCTGCTGGACCGGCAAATTTCTTCGCAATGGCGTGGGGTTCTCGTCGCGCTGGCAGAAGAGTTCGACACGCAGATCGGCCGGGACGAACTGCGCCAGTTGATGCAGCGCGTTGGCCGCCGCTTCGCGGCCGCCCATCCGCTGCCCGCATGCAGCAACACGCCTGAACTGGGCGCTGCATTGAACGCGGTCTGGAACGACGTCGATTGGGGATTCGTGGAAGTGGCCGACGAGCCGGAGTATCTGCGCATTGTCCATTGCTGCCCGCCATTGCTCGCCTTTGGCGCGAATGCGCTGCCGTGGACGCCGGCGTTTCTGGAAGGCGCGTATCAGGAATGGCTAAGCGCGCTTGGCGCTGACGGGCTCGCCGTGGTGCAGGCAGGAGAATTCGACGAAACCGCTGCAGTCGAGTTCAGGCTCGGCCGTTATACAAGCTAGGAAGCGAAATCGGCATCAAGACTTAAGCGGTAGATCAAGCATTACCTATATAGGCGCCAAAAGCGCGACGGTCGCCGGCCAGCGGCCGCGAGGGTAAAGCCCAAGGTAAAACCAGTACGAGGATGCAGCACATGAACCCTTCGCGCGATATTGAAAAGCTGTTCGACCAGTTTGGCGGCGACGCCGGCAACTATCAGGAGATCGGCCGGGAGAACGAGGCGAGCCACGCGCGTACCCGGTGGCCGCTGCTCGCGACGCTCGACCTGTCGCAGCCGTCGATCCCCAACATCGCGCCGAATCGTGAGTCGCTGCTTGCTGCGGCGCAGGACCGCTCCGAGGAACCGCGCAGGAAGCCTTGGGGCGCGCCCGCCGATAGCGCGACGTCCGATGAAGTATCGGCGTCAGGCACGCTGGCAAACGCTTCGGGGAAACCGCCCGTCGCCACGCCCTTCACCCGCGAAACACGTCCGCGCCTCTTCTCGCGCCCGAACCGCAAGACCATTCCCCCGGTCGAGAACGTGGCGTTGCCGGGCTCGCCTGTCGGCGCTGCACGCTTCTCGGCGCTCATCGACGCGGTCGAAGGTGTTTCGAACGTCGATGAAACGCCAGCGGCGCCCACGCAAGCAGCGGCGGCAACCGCAACACCCGCTGCACCCGATCTCATCGCGCGGCTTCAACCGCAGCCTTCTCAGGCTCAGCAGCAGCAACAGCCGCAACATCGGCCGTCGCTGCCACGCTCCCAGCCGCTCTCCACGCCGGAAAAGCTGCCCGGTTTTGCAAGCGTGTTCCAGTCGCAACGGCCGCAACCCGCGGCGAAGCCTTCCCTGCCCCGCGCTCAACCCGCGCAACCTGTTCCCGAGTCCAAGACCCAGTCGATCCTCGGCAAGCTGTTCCGTCCACAAGGCCCGAGCCAGGCAGGAGGCGCACAGCAGACCGGCGCGCCCCATCCCGACTCGCTGCAATCCATGTTCGAGCGTCTGCGCGGACCGGCCGCGGTATCGACGCATGAAGCGCCTGCCGCACACTCGTGGCTCGCGAAACGCACGTCAAGATCATGAAAGTCGTCACCGTGGTGTCCGCCAAGGGCGGCGTGGGTAAAACCACGCTCGCCGCGAACCTGGCCTCGGTGCTCGCCGCGCGCGGGCGTCGCGTGATTGCGCTCGACCTCGATCCGCAGAACGCACTGCGCCTGCACTTCGGCATTCCGCTTGACAGTATCGACGGAATCTCGCGCGCCACGCTTGCCGCCGACGCATGGCAAACCGTGATGTTCGACGGCGTGGACGGCGTCACCGTGCTGCCCTACGGCGCGGTGCTGGAAGACGACCGCCGGCGCTTCGAGGCGTATGTGGACCGTGAGCCGCAATGGCTCGCGCAGTCGCTCGACACGCTCAAGCTCGACACCAACGATATCGTGATCGTCGATACCCCGCCGGGTTCCTCGGTCTACACGCGCACGGCGCTGACCGCCGCGAATTTCGCGCTGAACGTGGTGCTGGCCGACGCCGCGTCTTACGCGGCCATCCCGCAGATGGAACGCATGATCGAGGCGTACGCCACGCCGCGCGCGAACTTCGCGGGCACGGGATACGTGGTGAACCAGGTCGACCAGACGCGCCAGTTGACCAAGGACGTGCTCAAGGTCTTGCGCAACATGCTCGGCGGCAAGATGTTCCCGGGCGTCATTCATCTTGACGAAGGCGTGAGCGAATCGCTCGCTTGCGACACCACCCTGATCCATTACGATCCGCTGAGCCAGGCCACGGCGGATCTTCGCGCATGCGGCGAATGGCTCCTCAATTCAGTCGACGCCATGCCCGTCACGTCGAGGAACGTCGCATGAACAAGCCCCGCGCACGACGCCTGTCGGAAGCCGACGAAATTCCCTCGCGGCTCGAACGCCTGGTCGATTCCGGCATCTGGAGCAGCCGGATCTTCACGGGCCTCCTGACAGTATTCGCCATCGCGACGATGTATTTCGTCTGGACCGTGCCGCTGGTCGCAACCCAGCAGCTGATTTTCGCGTGCTGCTGCTTCGGCTTTGCGATGGCGTTCAGGCGTCTGCGCGGACAATACGCCACGCTCGTGATGATCATGCTGTCGGTGACGGTGACCGGACGCTATATGTTCTGGCGTCTGACGGAGACGACCTACTGGGAACGTCCGCTCGATGCCGCCTGGGGCCTGCTGCTGGTCGCAGCCGAAGTGTATTCGGCGATCGTGCTGATGCTCGGCTACTTCCAGACCGCGTGGCCGCTGCAAAGACGGCCCATGCCGCTGCCGCAAAACCGCGACGAGTGGCCGACCGTCGATGTCTTCATTCCGACCTATAACGAGCCGCTCGGCGTGGTGAAGCCGACCATCTACGCGGCGCTCGCGATGGATTACCCGAAGGACAAGATCTCGATCCATGTCCTCGATGACGGCCGCCGTCCGGACTTCAAGGCGTTCTGCGAGGAAGTCGGCGTGACGTGGACCATCCGCACGCACAACCGGCACGCGAAGGCCGGCAACATCAATGAAGCGCTGAAGATCACGAGCGGCGAATATCTCGCGATCTTCGATTGCGATCACATTCCCACGCGCTCGTTTTTGCAGATCGGCCTTGGCTGGTTCCTGAAGGACAAGCTGTTGTCGTTGCTGCAAACCCCGCACCATTTCTTCTCGCCCGATCCGTTCGAGCGCAATCTCGGCACATTCCGCAAGGTGCCCAACGAAGGCGAACTGTTCTACGGCCTCGTGCAGGACGGCAACGACCTCTGGAATGCAACGTTCTTCTGCGGTTCGTGCGCGCTGCTACGCCGGTCGATGGTCGAGGAGATTGGCGGCATTGCGGTGGAAACGGTGACGGAAGATGCGCACACGGCCTTGAAGCTGCATCGGCTGGGATATACGACCGCGTATCTCGCGATTCCGCAGGCGGCGGGGCTTGCCACGGAAAGTTTGTCGGGGCATATCGGCCAGCGGATTCGCTGGGCGCGTGGCATGACGCAGATTTTCCGTATCGATAACCCGCTGACGGGCAAGGGGCTCAAGCTCGGCCAGCGGCTCTGTTATCTGAACGGCATGATGCACTTCTTCTATGGCATTCCGCGCCTCGTGTTCCTGACCGCGCCGCTGTCGTATCTGTTCTTCGGCGCGCACGTGATCCAGGCGGCGGCGGGCACTATCGCCATCTACGCGCTGCCGCACATGATGCACGCGAGCATCACGAACTCGCGCATGCAGCGCCAGTTCCGCCATTCGTTCTGGGCGGAAGTGTACGAGTCCGTGCTGGCTTCGTACATTACCGCGCCGACCTTGCTCGCGCTGATCAACCCGAAACTCGGCAAGTTCAACGTGACGGCCAAGGGCGGCCAGATCGCGAAGGATTATTTCGACTACAGCATCTCGCGGCCGTACCTGATCCTGCTGGTGCTGAACCTGCTCGGGTTCATAGCGGGACTCGTGAACATCTACATTCACTGGGACGTGACGAGCGAGGTAAACACGGTGCTGCTCAATCTCGCGTGGACCACGTACAACATGCTGATCCTCGGCGCGAGCGTGGCGGCGGCGAGCGAACGCAAGCAAGTGCGCTCGACCCATCGCGTTGAAATGAAGATGCCCGTGATGCTCAAGTTTTCGACGGGCCGCACGCTCGCCTGCGAAACCATGGACTACTCGGAAGGCGGCGTGGGCGTGAAGCTGCCCGGCGACCTGCAGGTGCCGCTGCACGAGAAAGTCACCGTCTCCCTCTTTCGTGGCGATGAAGAATACGCGTTCCCCGCCACGGTCGGTTTCAGTGCTGTCGGCCGCGTTGGACTGCGGTTCTCGGCGCTGACCCGGGAGCAGGAATTCGAGTTCGTGAAGACCACGTTCGCCCGCGCCGATGCCTGGACCCACTGGTCCGAAGGCCGCACGCCGGACGCGCCGCTGCGGGGCTTGCGGCATGTGCTGACGGTGGGCGTGGGCGGTATCGGCGCGTTGTTCGAACATCTTTTCATCGACGCGCGGACGTGGGTGGTCACGCGCGCCCCGGGCGCCAAAAAATTGAAGACTAAAGACTGACATGGGTAAGGGAATCACGATGCCGCGCCTTGATAACGGACGAGGCGAACAAGATCGGGCTGTGCCCGCGCCCTTGCGCTCCCGCCCTATTCCTCGTGCGCTGATGCGCGCGCTTGCTTGCTGGATGGCGTTGCAAACCGCGCTCGCGGTGCCGCTGGCTTCGCTTGCCAATGCTGCGGCGGCCTCCAGTGCGAGAGAAGCCTCCGCTGCAGGGACGCTTGCCGCGCCCGCGCCAACCGCCTCCAATGGCGTGCCGCTTCCCGGTCCTGCCGCACCGTACAACAAGGCAACGATCGACCAGCCGCCGTTCGCCGTGGCCGTGCCTGCATTCGGGCAAGCGGCGTCGGGTGCGGTGGGTGCGTCGGCGGTGCCCGCAGTCCGCTCGCTTGCATCGAAGACGCCGACGACCGCCGAGCCCGGCACGCTGGTTCCAGGCGGACGCCGCCAGACGCTGACCTTTGCCGATCTCGGCGCGCTCGATCCGCTGCAATTGCGCGGCACGGACGGCCAGAACGGCGTGCCGTTTTCCGTGCGCGGCGACGAAGTCGTGACCGGCGCGGTGCTGCATCTGATCTATAGTTATTCGCCTTCGCTGCTACCGTCGATATCGCAACTCAAGGTGCTGGTCAATGGCGAAGTCGCCGCGACCTTGCCCGTGCCGCGCGATCAGGCCGGTATCCTGGTTGCGCGCGATGTGTCCATCGACCCGCGGTTCATCACCGAATTCAACCACCTGAACGTGGAGCTGATCGGCCATTACACGCAGCAGTGTGAGGACCCGTCGAACTCCACGCTGTGGGCCACCGTCAGCAATGCGAGTTCGCTCGACCTGACGTATGCGTCGCTTGAAAGCAAGCCCGATCTCGCCGCACTTCCTGCGCCCTTTTTCGATCGCCGCGATGTCCGCCGTCTCGAATTGCCGTTCGTGTTCGCGCAGAAGCCCACGCCCGCAACGCTCGAAGCTGCGGGCACCGTCGCGTCGTGGCTCGGTTCGCTGGCGGGTTATCGCGGCGCGGTGTTTCCGGCGCAGATCGACAACGTGCCGCTTTCGGGTAATGCCGTGATATTCGCCACGCCCGACCAGCATCCGGCCGGCGTGCAGATGCCGGATATTTCCGGCCCGACCATTGCCGTGCGCGATCGCGAAGGCGGCGCACGCGGACGTCTCCTGCTCGTGATGGGCCGCAACGACGCCGAGCTGAAAACTGCCGCGAAGGCGCTGGGCATTGGCCAAAATTCGTTTTCGGGACCGAGCGTGACGATCACGCAACTGAACGATTTCGCGCCGCGCAAGCCCTACGACGCACCCAACTGGCTGCCGACCGATCGCCCCGTGCGCTTCGGCGAGCTGGCCGAAGCACGCGACCTGACCGTGAGCGGTTACAACGCCGACGCCGTGCGCGTGAACCTGCGCGTGCCGCCCGACTTGTTCATGTGGCAAACGAAAGGCGTGCCGATCGACCTGGGTTATCGATACACCGTGCGTCCCGCGCTCGACCGTTCCACGCTGAACATCAACGTGAACGACGGCTTCGTGCAGTCGCTGCGCATTCCGGCCGTGGCTACGTCGACCTTCGATCTCGGCCGCTATTTCAACCGCGTGCTGCCCGATAAAACCGCTGCCGCGCGCCATCAGATCTACGTGCCGCCGCTGCTGCTCACACCGCGCTCGCAATTGCGCCTGCACTTCTTCTACGACTACCCGAAAACCGGCGAATGCCAGGGCCGCGTCCTCGACAACGTGATTGGCGCCATCGATCCGAACTCGACCATCGACCTGTCGGGCTTTCCGCACTACATGGCGCTGCCCGACCTCGCCGCGTTCGCCAACGGCGGTTTCCCGTTCACGCGGATGGCGGACCTGTCGCAAACGGCGGTCATCATGCCCGACGATCCCAGCTCCGCCGACTACAGCCTGTATCTGCTGGAAATGGGACGCATGGGTGCATCGACGGGATATCCCACGAGCGGCGTGACCGTCGCGCAGGCCGACCAGGTCGACAACCTCGCCGACAAGGACCTGCTGATCCTCGGTTCGCCCGGCCGTCAGCCGCTGTTGCAGCGCTGGTCGAAAAACATGCCCTTCTCGGGCGACGCCGATTCGCGCAATTTCGAAATCACCGACGTCGCTTTCAAGGTCGTCGACTGGTGGCACGGCGAGCACGGAGTGGAGCGCTTGCCGGCGCGCGCCGACCTCACGCTCGTGAGTTCGAACGGCGATGCGCTCATCACCGGTTTCAAGTCGCCGTTGAAGAGCGACCGCAGCGCGGTTGCATTGATCAGCGCGGCGGGACAGTCGGATGCGGACTTGTCCGCGGCCTTGCTCGACAACGACATCCTCCCGGAAATCCAGGGCGCCATGGCCGTGATCCACGGACGCGATGTGACGGTGACATCGAATGGACAGGCGTATTACGTCGGCCGTCTGTCGCCATTCGAATACATGCGATGGGCGTTGTCGTCACATCCGCTCCTGCTTGTCTTGAGCGGCCTGCTCGCTGCCATTATCATCGCGGCACTGTTCTACCGTGCACTGCGCGCGATCGCCGCGCGCCGTTTGAGGGATTGATATGCAGGCTGGTTTCAGGCGTGGATCGAAGACTGCAATCGTGGGGCTGGCGCTGACCGGCCTGGGACTTACTTTTAACGCTCAGGCGTCCGGGACCGCTGCAAGGGAATGCACGGACTGGAGCGCGTACAGGACGTTCGCTTCACGCTTCATTCAACCCGATGGCCACGTGGTCGACTATTCCACGCAGGTGCAGCAGACCACGTCGGAAGGCCAGTCGTATGCCATGTTCTTTGCGCTGGTCGCCGGCGATCGCGCGATGTTCGACCGCCTCCTGAACTGGACCCGCGCGAACCTCGCGGGGAACCAGTTCGATGCGGGCAACATGCGCCTGCCGTCGTGGCAATGGGGCCGTGGACCGGATGGATCGTTCGGCGTGCTCGATCCGAATTCCGCAGCCGACTCCGACGTATGGATCGCCTATGACCTGCTGCAGGCCGGGCGTCTCTGGAACGAGCCGCGTTATACGCGTATGGGCCAGGCGCTCGCCGAACAGATCGTCAGGCATGAAGTGAGGAGCCTTGGCGGCATTGGGCCAATGTTGCTACCGGGTCCGCAAGGTTTCCAGAATGGCGATGTGACACGCCTGAATCCGAGTTATTCGCCGCTGCCGGTGCTGCGCGCCCTGGCTCACGCCATGCCCGATGGCCCCTGGAACAAGCTTGCGGAGAACGGCTACAAGCTGGTTTCGGTAACGTCGCCGCGCGGCTTCGCGCCTGACTGGGCCGCGTACAAAGGCGGCCAGTTCGTAGTCGATCCGCAAAACGGCGATACCGGCAGCTACGACGCAATCCGCGTGTATTTGTGGGCGGGCATGGCATCCAGCGCCGATCCGCTCAGCAAGCCGTGGCTCGCGGCCCTCGGCGGCATGCGCCAGGCGGTCGCGCAGACGGGGATTCCGCCGGAGCGCGTGGCGGTATCGACAGGTGTTGGCAGCGGTGAAGGACCGCTGAGTTACTGGGCGTCGCTTGCGCCCTACTTCAAGGCGCTCGGCGACGAACGCGGCCTGGGACTTGCGCGCACGCATCTGGCCGTGCTCGACGCGCCAATCGGATCGCCAGCCGCCGCAAGCCGCGAGCCGGTTTATTACGACCGGGTGCTGGGCCTGTTCGGCGCTGGATTCATAGAAGGCCGATACCGCTTCGACGAAGCCGGCCGACTCGTTCCGAGTTGGAGAAGCGGATGTTGAAACGGTCCTTGTTGCCACTGACTACGAACGCCGGAGCGCGCGCGATTGCGCTGAGCGTGGCGGCGGGATGCGCCGCGACCGTGCCGTTGACCGCCTTCGCTCAAGCCGCGAGCAGCGCTGCCGGTGCGAATGCCGGTGTGAGCGCCAATGCGCCGCTGACCGTGTTGATCGATCAGGGCCGTTACTGGCAATCACACCGGCGCGGCGACCTCGCCGAGCAGGCGTGGCAGAAGGTGTTGCGTATCGATCCGAAGCAGCCCGATGCGCTCTACGGCATGGGCATCATCCTCGCGGATCGCAAGGACGGCAGCGGCGCGCAGCAATATCTTTCGCGCTTGCGGCAGGTGGCGCCGCAGTATCCGAATATCGATGAACTCGGCCGGCGGCTTGGCGAAACCAGTCCGCGCGACCAGACCGTAAAAGACGCGCGGCGTCTCGCGCAAAGCGGCCAGAGCGCCTCGGCGGTGCAGGAATATCAGCGCGCGTTGAGCGGCAAGCCCGCCACGCCTGAACTCACGCTCGAGTATTACCAGGCGCTCGCCGCCACGCCGCAAGGCTGGGATCAGGCGCGCCAGGGCCTCGCGCAACTCGCGAAAGACAATCCCAACGATCCGCGTTACGCGCTCGCGCTGGCCCAGCATTTGACTTATCGCGACACCACGCGGCGCGACGGCATTGCACGGCTCGCGCAGTTGAGCGGCGACAGCACGGTGGGCGACCAGGCGAAGAAAAGCTGGCGTCAGGCGTTGCTGTGGCTGGGCGCGCGTGCATCGGATGCGCCGTTGTATCAGGCGTATTTGCAGGCCTCGCCGGACGATCCCGCCGTCAAGGCGCGCTACGACTCGATGGTCCAGCAGGACAAGCAGGCGCAGGAACGCTCGCAGGCGAGTGCGGCAACGGACGCACGCGGGCGCGCGGTCGCCGAGGGTTTCGCGGCGCTCGATCGCGGCGATATCGTCACCGGCCGCGCGCGCTTTTCGGCGGTGCTGGCGCAAAGCCCGAACGACGCCGATGCGCTCGGCGGCATGGGCGTCGCTGCGTTGAAGCAGGAAAAATTCGATGAAGCGCGCACCTATCTCGAACGTGCATCGCGCGCAGGAAACCCCGCGCGCTGGAAAGAGGCGCTGAACAGCGCAACGTACTGGAGCTATACGAGCGCGGGTATCGGCGCACGCAGCAACGGGGAAACGGCGAAAGCGAAGTCGATGTTCGAGCGCGCGATTGCATTGAATCCGTCGGACACGACCGCGCAGACCTTGCTCGGCGAAACCTTGCTTGGCAGCGGCGACCCGCGCGGCGCGGAAGAGGCTTACCGGATGGCGCTGCGCCGTCAGGCCGACAACCCCGATGCCATTCGCGGCCTTGTTGGCGCCCTCGCCGCGCAAGGCCGTGGCGAAGAAGCGCTGGTGTTCGCGAACCAGTTGAACGCGGAGCAGCAGGCGAAGGCCGGCGGCATCAACAAGCTGCGCGGCGAGGCGCAAGCGGCGCAGGCCCGCGCGGCGGAAGCCCGCGGCGATTTGGGCGCGGCCCGCAGCCTGTTCGAAGACGCGCTCCTGAACAATCCCGACGATGTCTGGATGCGCCTCGACCTCGCGCGCATTTATGTACGCCAGGGCGCGGTCGGAAACGCGCGCAGCATGATGGACGGCTTGCTCGCGGCGCACCCCGACATGACCGACGCGCTGTACGCAAGCGCCTTGTTGTCCGCCGAGACGCAGGACTGGGCGACGGGTTTATCGCAGCTCGAGCGCATTCCCGTCTCGCAGCGCACGCCGGCGATGACCACGTTGCAGCATCGCCTGTGGGTGCACGTTCAAGCCGATACCGCAAGTCGCATGGCGCGCGCCGGCCAGACGCAGCAGGCCATCTCGATCCTGCAGGCCGCCACGCCGGTTGCACAGAACAGTCCGGAACTGATCGGCGTGCTCGCGACGGCTTACCTTCAGGCAGGCGATACGGGCCGCGCCATGTCGCTCGTTCGCGGCGCGATGGCAAGCGCGCCCACCGATACCGGCCTGCTGCTACAGTATGCCGGCATCCTGACCGCGATTCCCGTGCCGCAAGGACAAACCAGTCCGCAGCAGGACGCCGAGTTGAGCGCCGTGATGCGCAGGCTCGCGGCGTCTGCGCTTACGCCGCAGCAGCGTATCGATTTCAACAACCTGAATGTCGGTATCGTGGTGAAACAGGCCGATACCGTGCGGCAACGCGGCGATCTCGCGGGCGCTTATGACGTAATCGCGCCGTGGCTCGCCGCGACGCCCGATAACGCCGACCTGCAAGCCGCACTGGCGCGTCTCTACACCTCGGCCGGAGACGACAAAAGCGCGCTCGCGAGTTATCGCGCGGCACTGGCGCGCCGTCCCGACGATATCAACCTGCAGGTCGCCACGATCGGCGCCGCGTCGGGCGCGAAGGATTTTTCGTTTGCCGAAGCGACCGCGAACCAGGCGTTGCTCGCCTCGCCTGACGACCCGCGCGTGCTCGCCGCCGCAGGACGCATGTATCACGCTGAAGGCAAGTTGTCGCTGGCGTCGCGATATCTGCAGCAGGCGTTGATCGCGGCGAACACGCCTGTCAGCCGGACGCCGAACGTGCGTCAAGACGGTCAGCCGGCGGTGCCGCGCGGGTGGGAATCGGCGATGCAGCGCATTGGCTCGGCACCGTTGCCGGGCACGAATCCATTTGAAGGCAAGACCGCCGTCGATACCGGCGCCAACCCCGCCGGTACGCCTACAGGTCCACTTGCAGGGCTGTTTTCACGTTCGTCGGATCCAGCGCCGGGATTGCCTGGGTATTCGCAGCAGCAGCCCTATGCTCAACCTCGCACGCAGCAATACTCCCAGCCCTATTCACCGACGCAAAACGTGCCGAACTACTTGCCTCCTCCGCAGCCCGCGTCGTATTCGACACCTTATTTGGCGCCGTCTGTAGCACCCAACGCAGCTCCGTACCCGGCGCCTTATCGCGTACCGGCTAACGGCGCGCGTCCGGCAACGGGCGGCGGATATGGTCCCGATACCTACGGTTCAAGCCAGTCCGGCGCGCCTGCCGCCGCGCCGCTGCAGCCGTATCCGGGACAAGGACCCGCTCAGGACGCCGGGCAATATCAAGCGCAATATCAGCAGCCTTATCAACAGCCTTATGCGCAGCAGGCTTATCCGGCGCAGCAGCCTTACCAGCAACCGTATCAGCAGCCATATCAGCAGCAGGACCCGGCAATGAGCGCCCCGTGGCCCATGTCGCCCGCCGCGCGCGAGGCGCAGACCAACGCGCAGTCACAGCAGCGCGTGTATTCGAGCACATCGACCGCGAGGCCGAAGCGTACAGCCAAGTCGACGCAAGCTGCTTCGCGTCAGGCGACCCAGCGCTACGCGCGTCCCGCCGACGAAACCGACTACACGCAACAGCAGCCTTACGCATATCCGCAGCAGCAACAGCCTCAGCCGTACTACTCGAACCAGCCCTATATTCCTCAGCCGCCGGCGGGCTACGCGCAGGCGTATGTCCCCTCGCCAACGGCGCAGGTCACTCAGCCGGCGCAACAGTCCTATCAGGGCAATATCGCGAACGCCCAGACGCTCGGTGTCGCCGATGAACTCGCGCAGATCAACCGAGCGCAGTCGAGCACGGTGACAGGCGGCGTGGTGTTTCGCAGCCGCACGGGCGAGGACGGACTGTCGAACCTGACCGATATCGAGGCGCCTGTCGAAGGGCGGATTCGTGCGGGCAATGGTCACGTCGTGGTCACGGCGACGCCTGTTACGCTCGATGCCGGCACCGCGCAGGAAACCGCCGATACGCTCAAGCGCTTCGGCTCGGGACTCGGTGCGCGCAACGTCTCGAACCAGTATGGCAACCAGACGGCGAGCGGCGTGGGTTTGTCGGTGGGATATGAAACGAACAGCGTGAAACTCGATGTTGGCACCACGCCGTTGGGCTTTCGCGAGGAAAACATCGTGGGCGGCGCGCAATACAAGGGCGCCGTCACCGACAAGGTCTCGTACTCTGTCGCCGTCGCCCGCCGCGCGGTCACGGACAGCTTGCTGTCGTACGCGGGCGCGCGCGACGCGCAAGCGGGCATCACGTGGGGCGGCGTGACGTCGAACGGCGGACGCTTCGACCTGGGTTGGGATGACGGTACGAATGGCGTATACCTGAACGCCTCGTTCCAGTACTACGACGGCCATAACGTTGCAAGCAACACGGCGGAGAAAGGCGGCGGCGGTTTCTATACGCGCCTTTATTCAGACGCCAACCAGACATTGACCGCAGGCGTGAACACCACGCTCATGCACTACGACAAGAACCTTTCGTTCTTCACATACGGCCAGGGCGGTTATTTCAGCCCGCAACAGTACGTGATCCTGAACTTGCCGGTCGAGTACATGGGGCGCAGCGGCGCGTTCACCTATGACGTGAAGGGGTCGATTGGCGTGCAGCATTATCGGCAGGATGCGTCGGACTATTTTCCGACCAATGGCAACGTTCAACCGGTTGGCAGCAGCGGACTCATAGCCGCGCAGGGCGGAACCTACGGCGGCCAGACGAAGACCGGCGTTTCGTATTCATTCAGCGCCACGGGCGAGTATCAGCTCGCGCCGCAGTTGACGGTGGGCGCTACGGCGTCGCTTGGCAACGCATATCAGTATCGGGAATATCTGGCGGCTGTTTATATCCGCTATAGCTTCACTAAGCAGAATTCCGTGCAGCCGTTCCCGCCTTCGCCACTCAGTTCGCCTTACGTATCGATGTCGAACTAGCAGGGATCATGAAGCCCCCGGAGCGTTGTGAGTCCGGGGCTTCATGTTTTATACCAGCACGTCTCCGCCATCCACCACATAAGTCTGGCCTGTCGCGAAACCGCTTTCCATCAGGAACAGGTACGCCGCGGCGACATCGCGTGCTTCGCCCACGCGGCCTGCCGGCAGATGCTTGCCGGTTTGCGCGTACATGTCCGAGCGATCTGCTTCGGACATGTTCTGCCACAGGTTCGTTGCAATCAATCCCGGCGATACCGCGTTCACGCGCACCGGCGCAAGTTCGACGGCAAGGGCACGCGCCAGCGCTTCCACCGCGCCGCATACGCTTGCCCCAAAGGCCCAGCCGCTACGCGGACGCAGTGCTGCAATGCCGGTCGTCAGCACGATCGAGCCGCCCTTCGCGATATGCGGCGCGCCATGTTTGACAGCGGCGAGCGCGCCCCAATAGCGGATATCGAACGCGCGCCGCGCCTCGGTCAAGTCCGTCTTTGCAACCTCGCCAAGACGCAACGAATCGCCGGCAGTGAACACCAGATGATCGAAGCTGCCGGTTGAGTCGAAGAACGCCTGGACCGCGTGTTCGTCGGTGAGATCCAGTGCACGGCCTTCGGCTTTTGTTCCGAGCGAAGCTGCCGCGGCCTCCACCCGTTGCGCGTTACTCGATGCAATCACGACGTGCGCGCCTTCCTGCACCGCGTACTCCGCGACGGCATGACCAATACCCGATGAACCGCCGAGCACGACGACCTTCTTGCCTTTTAGCCGGATGCCTGCGGTATTCGTTTCACCATGACGCATGGTTTTGGCTCCTTCAATTGAGTGCACGGGCAGTTTTCAAGAGGCTTTTTCGATCAACGATTGCAGCACGGTATCGAGCGGAACGCGGCCACGGCGCACTTCGTTCGTACCGCCTTCGAAGCGGATCCATTCTTCGTTGAAACCATCGAGCATCTGCATGCGCGGCAGCGGATTCTTCATGCCCTGTGAGCGGAACACGTCTTCCCACGTATCACGCGGAACGCCATTCATGCGCACATCGCGTCCAAGCAAACGCGAAAAGCTCGCCGCGATCATGTCAGGGGATACGCGTTGCGGTCCCTCCAGTTCGATGATCCGGCGACCCGTCCATGTCTCGCGTAAGAGGTCGGCCGCGACCCGGCCGATATCGGCGGTGGCGACCATGGGCACGAGTTTGTCGGGCGGCTGGAGGAAGCTTGGCACCCTGCCGGTTTCTCGAGCGGGCACCACGTCCCAGGCGGCGTTTTCGATGAACCATGCAGCGCGCAGGAACGCGACCGGCATGGGCAACGTGCCGAGTTCCTGCTCCATGATCTGTAGCTGATTGAGCAGGTTCGGCTGCGTGGCCTGTGCACCGATGGTCGAAAGCACCACGATCTTTTCCGGCGCGGCTGCAGCGAGTGCGGCGCGCAACGAAGCGATTGTCTTGCGGGCTTCGGGGAAGCCCGGTGCCGGATCGAAGGTCGGCGGCAACAGGACGAATACGCCTTCCGTGCCTTCGAATGCGCGTTGCAGCGCGTGTTCATCGTTCATGTCGGCGAGCGCGACTTCGCAGCCCTCCTTCGCCCACGCCTCCCCTTTGGCTGCATCGCGCACGACGGCGCGGACATTGTGACCCGATGCAAGCAGCAAGCGCGCGACGACCCCGCCGACCTGGCCTGTAATTCCGGTGATGGCAAACATGGTGTTCTCCTCAAGAGTTCCGCAGCAGGTGCTGCGTTGAGAAGAAGTGTGGGATCTCGCCATGTATCTGGCGATGACCTGGCGGTCATTTAATTAATGACACCACGGCATGAATGCGCTGCATCCGGATGCTTTTAAAGCAGACGAAAAAACCGTTCCAGCGCGCGCCGGAACGGTTTTTAAGGGTGCAAGAACAACGCTTACTGGCGCACGCCTTCAGCTTGAATATGCAGTGTCGTCTTCATCTTGAAGCCGTAGGTCTTGCCATAATCCACGCCGAAATCGCCACGATCGAACGTCGCCGTCGACTCCGTACCGCACACTTCCTTCTTCAGCATCGGGTTGGTGAAGCACTTGAACGACTCGATCTTCAGGTTCACCGGCTTCGTCACGCCGTGCAGCGTCAGTTCGCCGATCACTTCCACCGGCACGTCGCCCTTGAACTTCATCGACGTGCCTTTGTACGTTGCCGTCGGGAATTTCTCGGTATCGAAGAATTGCGCGCTCTTCAGTTCGCCGTCGAGCTTCTCGTTGCCAATGTTCACCGAGGTCATGTCGATGGTCGCCTCAAGCGTGCCCTTCTTCGCTTCCCGGTCGATCGTCACCGTGCCGCTGCTTTTGTTGAACTTGCCGCGCCACACCGAGATGCCGCCGAAGTGATCGGTCTCGAAGCTCGGGTACGTATGGCTCGGATCGAGTTGATACGTGACTTCCGCTGCCATTGCGTTAGCCGATGCCGCCACGAACAACGCGCCTGCTGCCGCGATCAAAAGGTTCTTTTTCATGTGTTTTCCTGGATGAATGACGAGTGTTGAAGACCGTTTATTTCTTGAGCGCGACGAGATGGAACTTGATCACGACTTCATCGGCGACAACCGATGTGTCTTTCCACTCGCCCGAGCCCACGTCGAACTGCGTGCGTTTGATGGGCAATGCGCCATCGAAGGTTTGCGTTGCGCCTTGCTGCGTGACGGTGACCGGCACGGTCACGTTCTGCGACTTGCCCTTGATGGTGAGTTTGCCGGCGACGTTGTACTTGTTGCCGCCGGCCGGCGCGATGGAGGTCGAGGCAAACGATGCGCTTGGGAAATGCGCGACATCGAACCAGTCCTTGTCTTGTGCCTGCTTGTTGTAGCTGTCGTCGCCGAGATCGTAGCTTGCGGTATCGATGGTGATGCTGGCGTTGCCGGCAGTGGGCTTGGCGGGATCGAAGTCGAGCGTGGCGGTGAACTTCTTGAACTTGCCATCGACGGGCACGTTCATTTGTTTGGACGTTGCGGTGACGGTGCTTTTGGTTGTATCGACCTGGGCTTGGGCGACGGTCACGAAAAGCGTGACGGCGGCGCCTGCGAGCAGCCATTGGAAACGGGAAGTATGCATAGCGAGTGAAGATGAAGATATCGTTTCGATACGGCATGGTAGGTGAGCTTGTGCGCGACACATAGCCGCGCCAAGACAACACATTGTCCTGCCGGTGAAACTAATCGCGTGCGAACCAGCGCAAGCGTGAACTTGCCCGAGAGCGCTGGTGGCGAAGCGTGTGGATGTAGGGATACGGAGGGGAAGGGTTTCAGCTGACGGTGGTTATGGCGGCAACGGTTCTTTTGAAGTCCCAAGCAGATGAAACTGCGCGCTTGGGACACTTAAGAATTAGCGGTTGAAAGGCGTTTTCTTTGCTTCTGTTTCTATTTCGCCGTTGGAAAAAGAAATGAAGTCCCGCCACGGACAGTGGCTAACAGTGCTAAAAAATCATTAAAAACAAACTGCGAGAAGGCTCAAAAAGCAGGCAACCGAAACCCAACTCTCCCTACGGCTGAACCCCCGCATAAAACCGCGCTGCGGCATCGATCTCCTCGGCGGTCATATTCCTCGCGACATTCCGCATCTGCTCGCTGATATCGTTATGCCGGGTGCCATCGGCAAAAGCCTGCAATTGCCCTTTCGTGTAGGCATAAGGCATCCCTTCGAGCCAGGGCGTTCCGGCTTTATGATCGATCCCGCCATGACATGAAGCGCAAGAGGCGATATTACGCATGGGCGCGCCATGCGCCACAATATCCGGCATGGAAACAGGCGTCTGCGCATTCGATCGCGAAGCAACTGGCTTAGGCAAATAAGCATAATAGGCGCTTAGATCGCGCATTTCCTGATCGCTAAGATTGGCGACCATTGGCGACATGACCGCATTGCGTCGCGCCCCGGACTGAAAGTCAAGCAACTGCTTATAGATCACCGAAGAAAACTGACCAGCGAGATTCGGCGTATTGGCGTCGCTCACGCCCACTGCACCATGACACATCGTGCATCGCAGGGCCAGCGTCGCGCCACGTCCAATGGAAGCGCTGCTCGGTGCGCCAAGCAATTGCGGCGTCATGGCAACAAGACTTGTCTGCGTCAAAGGCACGGGAGTCGCCGCCGAGATGCGCAGCCATTGTTGCGGCACGCCTGCCGCGCTGCAGATCGCATTCCAGACGCCCTGGAACGGCTGATCCTTTTGCGCCGACGGCAACCAGATAAACCCGATGCCGGCAGACAGCAAGACAAGCGCCAGCATGCCGCCTACGGTGACGGTGAACCAGCGATTGCGTAACGAGAAGAGGCGTTCTTCGTTCATCGCTGCGGCCCTCCAATCCGAATTGCGGGCACGGACGTGTCCGAGCGCGACACGAGCGATGCTACCGGATAGCCGTAGTTGAAAAGCGTCAAGCCGATCATCAACGCGAGCCACAAGCCGAAGCTGTTCAATGCGACTGGAATGGTCTTCGATTCATGCACCGCCGCGCTAAAGCGAAACTCTTCCACCACCACACGCGGCCCGCGATGCGCACGAATCAGCACGACGAAAAACATCACCGCCGACACCACCAGGATCAGCCCGCCGATAGTCGATATGATCACCGACATGGCCTGCGCGGCAAGCTCCGGATCGGTGTAATCGAAGAAGGCCATGCGCCGCGGCATGCCGAGAATACCGGTGAAATGCCAGGGAAAAGTCAGCACGATCATGCCGACGAACCACAGCCACAACTGCCAGCGCATCAGCTTGAGTTGAGTCATTGCACGCCCGGTCAGATGCGGCCAGAGATCATAAGCAATCGCAAAATACATGATGACGATCGCGCCTGCGAAGATCAGATGAAAATGGCCCGTGACCCATTGTGTGTTGTGAACGGTCGAATCAAGCTGGTAGCTCATGTTGATGATGCCGCCCGCGCCGCCAAAACCCAGCATCACGAACGAAAACGCGAGCGCAAGCATCATCGGATTTTCCCAGGGCAGCGCCTTGAGCCAGCCAAAAGTGCCGCGCCCACCGCGCAAGCGCGCCGCAATCTCCACCGACGCGCAGATGGTGAACACCGTCAACAAGGTCGGCACTGCAACAAGCGCTGTGAACACCGAATGCATGAACTTGAAGCCGGAGCCCACTTGCGGATCGGCAAAAAGATGGTGAATGCCGATTGGCATGGAAACCACGAGGAACAGGATGAACGAGATGCGCGCCATTGAATCGCTGTAAAGGCGGCCGCCGATTGCACGCGGCATGATCGTGTAATACGCAATGTAGGCCGGCATCAGCCAGAAGTAGACGATGGCGTGCAGCGTCCATGAGAAGAACACACGGGCAAGCCCGGCGTCGATGGTCGTCTTGAAGCCCAATGCCACGGGCAGGATCTGGAACAGGATCTCGATGGCCGCGCCCACGGCGGTCCATCCCCACAAATAAGCGCCCGCAACGCTCGCGAACATGGCGAGTGGCACAGGCACGCCACGATTTTCACGCTTCCACGCGATCAGGTTGACCGACATCAGCGCGACCCAGATCCACGAGCCCACGACCACCAGCACAATGCCGATATAAAAGAACGCGTTGGCGATCATCGGCGGATAGAACGTATAGAGCACGGACGCCAGTCCCATGGCGACCGGGACCATCGCGGTGACAGTGCCAACTGCAACGAGAATGAAACCGGCCCATGCCCAGCGCACGCCGATCAACGTTTTTTTCAGCGAGAGTTCGGTCACCGCGTAGCCGAAACCCATTGCGATCAGCGTGGGAAACACATAGCCCATCGCCGAACCGTGCGCCGTCACGGAGCGGTAATAAAGCTCAGGATTGTGCAGCCAGGGATGCAGCGGACTGCGCACCCACATCTGCCATGCGCCGAGCAGCAACGCGCCGCCGAAGCTGATGAAGCCGAGCCAGAAATGCGCGAGAACGAGTCGCTTGCTATTTAACACAGCTAAGTCTCCGCGAACCGTTAGCGTTTGCCATCTTGAGGAAAGCCGTTTTATCGATGACCTTTACATGCGCCCACATGCCCTGATGCCCGGTGCCGCAGAATTCGTGGCACGGCATCAGATGTTCGGCGGGTTGCGTGAACGTGGTCTTGAAGGTCGAGATATAACCAGGCTCGAGCATTGAATTAATATTGGTATTAGTGATCAGGAAACCATGCACGACATCCGCGCTCGTGGCGCGAAACGTGATGGGGGTATCGGCTGGAATCAGCAGGCATTGCGGCGTGAACGAGTACTGTTGCGCGACGACCCGCACCGTCACCGAGCCATCGGCTTCGACCGCGCTGCCCAGATTGCTCTCGATAAATTCGCCGCTTACATTGAGCGTATCGGGCTGCACGGTTTCAACGCGCGAAGGCGGCATCATTGCCCAATGCAGTCCCGTGAAAACCGTCATGGCGACAAGCACGCACAGGATGATTGCCACGAGCAGCGCCCACTTGCGCTCGATACGCGCGGCGATGTCCGCCGATGCATGCGGCTGGTGTTCATTGCTCATTGGATAACGCCACGCGGCAGGAAGACCAGGAAATAAAACGCGAACCACAAGCCGATCACAATGGCCGTTGCAATGCCGGCAAGCGCAATGGCGCCGTGCGGGCCGTCACGCACGATTTCATCGACGGCGGCATCTTCGTTTTCTGAATCAGTCATGACGTCCTCAATAAAGTGGCGCTGAGCGCAACACGTTGACTTCTTTCGCACTCACCGGCGTGCCGTGATTTCCCCAGGCTGTGCGTATATAAGTAACCACGGCTGCAACTTCCACATCCGAGAGCGATTGCGCGAAAGGCGGCATACCGTAAGGCATGGGGTTTTTCTTCGTGCCGGGCGCATAACCACCATTGAGCACCATGCGGATCGGATTCACCGACGACGTCATCTGGATGGACTGGTTCGCGGCAAGCGGCGGGAAATGCGGCAGCTTGCCCTGCCCTTGCGCCGCGTGACAGACGGCGCATTGCGCGTCGTAGATCTTCTTGCCGAGCGGCGACATGGTGTTCTTTTCTTCAGCGAGGGCCGGCGTAGGCGGCGTGATCTTTTCACCGGCGCGTGATGGCAGCGTCTTCAGGTACACCGCAACCGAACGAATGTCTTCGTCGGTCAGATACTGGAAACTGTCGTACACGACTTCCGCCATGGGACCGTACACGGCGCCCCGGTTCGACACACCCGCCTGCAGCAAATCGGCAATATCTTCGATACTCCAGTCGCCAAGCCCTGCTTCCTTATTCGATGTCAGGGACGGGGCATACCAGTTCTGGATCGGGATCAGGCCGCCTTCGAATCGCCTCGAGGCCGAGTTGCCACCCAATGCATTGATCGCGGTATGGCACATCGTGCAATGACCAAGACCTTCGACCAGATACGCGCCACGGTTCCATTCAACGGACTGCGTGGAATCAGGCTGGTATTCCCCTGCACGGAAATACAGGGTGCGCCAGCCGTACAGCAGGGAGCGCTGGTTGAACGGAAACCGCAACTCATGCGCGCGGTTGGCCTGCTGGATGGGCGGCGTGGACTGGAGATACGCAAAGATCGCATCGGAATCGGCGCGCGTGACCTTGGTATATGACGCGAACGGCATGGCGGGATAAAGCAGCTCGCCGTTGCGCGACTTGCCGGTGTGCATCATGGTGTAGAACTCGTCCGAGGTCCACTTGCCGATACCGCTTTCCTTATCCGACGAAATGTTTGGCGTATAGAGCGTGCCGAATGGTGTTTCCATCGGCCGGCCGCCGCCAAAGAGTTTGCCGGCGGGTACGGTATGGCACGCAACGCAGTCGCCCGCGCGCGCAAGATATTCGCCGCGTGCGACGACTGACGGGTCTGCGGCTTGCGCAGCCGACACGACAACGAACATGCAAAGAAGCATCAGGGCCCGGAAACTGAACACGTCGATTTCCTCGCCTTATGGGTTGGGGACGGTGCCGCAAGCAAGCGGCATCTTGAGCGAACCGGCTGCAACCGGCACAGGGTTAGCGGGCGCCGGCAACGACGCCAGATAGGCTGCTATGGCCGTGATGTCGCGCTCGGCCAGTCTGGTGGTTATGTCATGCATGCAATCGGGCGCAAGCGTTTTACGGGTACCGTAGCGCCACGCGCCCAACTGCGCGCTGATGTAGTCGGCATGCAAACCGAGCAGGCCGGGAATAGCGGGCTCCATGCCGGTAAGCGCCGCACCGTGGCAAGCGGCACATGCGGGAATCTTGCGCGACGGGGCACCGTTATTCACGAGCGACTTGCCAAGCGCCAGCGTCGCCGGGTCGGCGGTGACGGGCGCAAGCACAGGAAATGGCGGCCGCTCGCCGGCAAAATGTTCAGCGATCTGACGTAGATAGGCGTCGGGCAGATAAGCCAATAAATAATTCATTGGCGGGTATTGCCGGCGGCCGTCTCTAAAGGCGAGCAACTGGTTGTAGAGATAACCTGCGGGTTTGCCCGAGAGCCGCGGATAATAATCGTTGCTGGTGCCTTCACCTTGTGCGCCGTGACACGCGGCGCACGCCAGGACACGTGCCTGCATGGTGTCTGGCGCCTTTTCAGCGGGCGGCTCGCCGGCGGCGAATGCACCGACGCTTGAAACTGCGAGCAGCACTAGTGTGATGACGACGCTGCGAATGCCCACCGTTGTGTCCTCTATCGGGTTTTTGTATCTGTAGTCATGTGCTACAGCGAATTCTTATACGACGTACTGTGCTGGCAGTTGGACTTGATTTTGCCAGCCGCGGCGTGCGGCTTGATCGAAGCTTAAAGCACTTAAGCCATTTTGCCGAGCGCCAACATCCACATGACCTGGCGAATTATTAATCAATTGAGTAATGATTCAAAAGCTCGAAACGAGGAGCTTTGACGTTCAATGATCGAGATCAATAAATAACGGAAATTTCATTTCACGTACGCAGTTCCTTAAATTAATTCTTTAGCGAAAACCCAATGGGGCAAGCGCGGGGAACCGCTAGGCACCCGTGGCTTAAGCGATATAGGTATGAGCAAAATCTTTATTTCAACCCTAAGCGCCTGGCGAGCCGGTTAAGGTTGGCCCGATCCAGTTGCAGTTCGCGCGCAGTCGACGCCCAGTTCTGGTTGTTGCGCACAAGCGCATCCTGCAGCACGGCACGTTCAAACGATATGACAGCGCTGCGGAAATCGGCTGCGGCGGCTTCTGGCCTGGTGGCACCGGCAGTAGCACTTTCGTTCCGGGCATCGTCCAGTCCAAGATGGGCGGCGGTCAGTGTAAGAATACGGGGATGCTCGGCTTGCGCCGCGAGCGCTTTCAACGCACTGCGGCCAATCAGATGTTCAAGCTCACGCACATTGCCGGGCCATGCATAGCCGAGCAATGCAGCTTGGGCGTCGCTTGCAAGACGCAGACTCGACAACCCCAGCCGCGAGCGGTTTTCTTCAAGGAAGCTCCCGGCGAGCATCAATACGTCGCGTCCCCGCTCGCGCAATGGCGGCACCCGCAGCGGATACACGCTAAGCCGATGATAAAAATCCGCTCTAAGCCGCCCTGCCTTTACTTCTTCCACGAGATCGCGGTTGGTTGCCGCGATCACGCGGACATCGACGGAATGATCGCGATCGGAACCTATGCGCTGAAGCTGGCCATTCTGCAGGACGCGCAATAGCTTTGCCTGCACGCCAAGCGAAAGTTCGCCGACTTCATCGAGGAAGAGCGTCCCGCCATGAGCAAGCTCGAACTTGCCGCGCCGATCCGCCAACGCACCCGAAAATGCACCCCGTACATGACCAAACAATTCGCTTTCTACCAGCGTGTCGGGCAAAGCCGCGCAATTCAGGCTGATCAGGGGTTTGTTCGCGCGCGGCGACGCCGCGTGAATCGCGTTGGCAACAAGCTCCTTGCCAACGCCCGTCTCCCCGGTGATCAACACGGTCAGGTCGCTCCCAGCAACAATTCCGATCTCCTGCATCATGCGCTTATGCGCCTTGCTGTTGCCAATCATCGTGCGGCGGTTTTGTCCGTGAGCTTGCCTGTACGCTTCAGCGCGCCGGCTTTCCTCCTCACCGGTGCGAGCCAGCGTATCAATGCGTTCCACCACGCTGACAGTGGCCGCGGCGAGGCTCAGGAACGCACTGAGCGACGCCATGTCGATGCCGTCGAAACGCGCCGGATCGAGTGCGTCGAGCGTGAGCAATCCCCACGGCCGTCCGTTGATGACGAGCGGACATCCAAGGCAATCGTGCACTTCGAGATGGCCCGATACCGCCTGGACGAGGCCGTCGTAGGGATCAGGAAGATCGGAGTCCGCAGCAAAGCGCGTCGGCTCGGGATTGGCAAGCAGTTGCACGAAACGCGGGTGATCCGCTACACGAAAGCGCCGCCCGAGCGTATCCACGCTCAACCCTTCAATAGCCAGCGGCACCAGCGTATCGCCTTCCAACCGCAGCAACGCGGCAGCGTCGGCGGGGAATACCGTACGCATGGTGTGCAGCAGGCGCCGGTAACGCTGCGCGTCGGCGAGATCGCGCGACAAATCCTGCATGAGCGGCACTAAGGCATCAAGCAAAAGGCTTGGAGTCAATTTGACTTCGGTACGAGTCTTTTTGACCAGAGTCGATTTAACCATTCAAATTCATAACCCATTGATTCAAATAGGATGAAAGTGTGGCACGAATCGTGGATAAAAAGGTACAGCAATCGCTTAACTCCGCGCAACTCAACCCACGACAAGGAATTCCAACATGCTTTCCGCAGAACACCGTGCCATCGTCAAGGCAACCGTTCCTCTTCTCGAAAGCGGCGGCGAGGCGCTGACCACGCATTTCTATGAGCTATTGATGACTGAGCACCCCGAGGTGCGCCCCTATTTCAACCAGGCCCATCAGGCGAGCGGCGCTCAACCGCGTGCGCTCGCCAACGGCGTGCTCATGTACGCAAAGCACATCGATCGGCTCGATCAATTGGGCGGTCTGGTTTCGCAGATCGTGAACAAGCACGTCGCGCTCAATATCCTGCCGGAACACTATCCGCTCGTTGGCGCATGCCTGCTCCGGTCCATTCGTGAAGTGCTCGGCGCAGAGGTCGCCACGGACGCCGTGATCGAAGCATGGGCCGCCGCTTACGGGCAACTTGCCGACCTGCTGATCGGCCTCGAGGAATCGATGTACGCCGAACGCGAAAACGCACCGGGCGGCTGGCGCGGAACGCGGTTATTCCGGGTCGCGCGCAAGGTCGTGGAGAGCGACGAGATCACGTCGTTCTATTTGCGCCCGGATGACGGCGGGGAATTGCTCGCCTTCCACCCGGGGCAATATATTGGCGTTCGGCTAGTGCTCGACGGCGAAGAACTCCGCCGTAATTATTCGCTATCGGCGGCGGCAAACGGACGTGAATACCGCATCAGCGTAAAGCGCGAGGCCAACGGACGAGTGTCGAATCATCTGCATGCCAATCTCAAGGAGAACGACAGCATTGAACTGCTGGCGCCAGCGGGTGACTTCAAACTCGAACCCGGCGACAAACCGCTCGTGCTGATCACGGGCGGCGTTGGCATCACGCCTGCGCTTGCCATGCTCGAAGCAGCACTAAGCACAGAACGGCACGTGTATTTCATACATGCGGCGCGCCATGGCGGTGTCCACGCATTTCGCGATTTTGTCGATGCACAGGCGGAAAAACATCCGCAATTAAAGCGCTTCTATTGTTATTCCGAGTCACGTGCAGGCGATGCGCCAGCACATGGCACGGGTTATCTGGATGAAGCGCGCCTCGCGAAATGGTTGCCGCAAACGCGCGATGTCGACGCTTATTTTCTAGGTCCGCTGCCATTCATGAAAACGATGAAGCGGACCTTGAGGGCGCTCGGTGTGCCCGAAGCGCAGACTCGTCATGAATTTTTTGGTCCGGCGGCGGCGCTCGAATGAGCGTGCCTGCATGTCGTACCGGGTCTTGTGCTCGCTAGCCGCTTGATGCTCGCTCGGCTCTCGCTTGAGGGGATGTGATCGGCGCTCCAGCCTATCCGCATCCGCTCAAGCGAGCGCCCTTTCGTCGTTCCTGAACACGTTGCCACTTACGAACCTGCATAGATATTGCAGAAACTAACGGGGCCGACACACGTATCATGACCTTGCGTTCCACCCATTGGCATACGCGGTGCGCTCACGCTCGAGCCCGAAGCCACGCCGCCATACGCAGCGGAATTTTGCTGGCGCTTGGCGAACTGGTTTTGAAATGCGGGGCTGATATCCGGATACGATGAATCAGTGACGTACTCCGAACCATTTTGCTGCGCTTCCACGAGTTGCTGACGCACTTCGGCGCGGGTGAGGCCTTGTGCGAATGCACTCGATGAGACGAGGACAGCAGCGGACAAGGCAAACAGGGCAAGCTTCTTCATTTTTCGACTCCAGTTGATTGAAAGAGGCCAACGTGAATTCATGCGGTTGGTACAAGGGCTAACCCCTCTCTCACTGTTTTTATTCCTGGAATTTTCGAAAATATCATGAGTTTGTCTTATGCACGTCACGCGCTTTCGTCGTGCTGACGAGCCGCTTGAATTTCGCGCGGAATTGCAAGCATCGGAAATATATAAGGACTCGCAAAAAAGCCGCTGGAGGGCTTATCCTCCAGCGGCTTAGGACACGCGTGACCTGGCAGAAGTTGTTATAGCGCCTGCACTTGCACCGGCGCTCCCGGCATGCCCGACACTTGCGGAGCGATCACCAGGTAGCGCCGTTTATCCACGGATGTATTGGCGCCAGGCGCGACCACCTGCCTGATCTGGCCAATCGCGTTGACGATAGCGGACCCCGCAGGATTGGTCATGAATCTGGCCAGCGACTCGATCTTGCCGCTGCCGTCGGGGTTGTCGGAGAGTCCGAGTACGTAGGGGGACTTCGGCGTGAGACCGGTTGCGGACGCCTGCAGCACCTGCAGCAATCCCTGGTCAAACAGCGCGACGCTGGTAGGCGCGCTGCCATTCGTATTGCTGCCGCCCACTGCGACCATGCTCAGGTGTGCCGTCTCGCCCGCAAGCCCAAGCGGCTGCGTGTTCTGCGTGCCATCGCCTTCAGGCACTGCATTCGGCACATAGGTGACCGCTTGCGGCGCCTGCCCGATCGGAACCGTTGCAATGACCTTGTTGGTCAGCGTGTCGATTGCCGTGATCGCGTCGGCGTTTTCCAGACCTACATACACACGCGTGCCGTCGCCCGATGGCCAGATGCCATGCGGCAAGTTGCCAACCTCGATGGTGGCGACCTGCGAGAAGTCATCGGTGCGGAACACCTTCACCTGATTCAATCCGCCGACAGTGACATATGCAAACGTGCCGTGAGCGTTATGCACGATGTTCACGTGATTGGTGATGGGACCCGTGTCGATCACCTTGAGCGTAGCGAACGGCGGGCGCGCATCGAAGACCTGCGTCTTGCCGGTGTCCTTGAGCGTGAACCACACCTGCTTGCCATCGGGCGTGGCCGCGATGTTCGGACAGAACGGGCTCGTCTGCGTGACCTTCCCGACAATCGTGTGATCCGCAACCGACACTACGTCGACCTCCGGATTGAACGATGAACACACGTAGCCGTACTTGCCATCGGGCGAGAAAATCTGCATGCCCGGGCCCGCGGGCGTCACAATGCGGGTCTTTTCCTCGTAGGTGTGTCCGTCTAGCACAGACACATAGTTTTCACCGCGCACGGTGACCCAGACTTCATTGCCATCCGGCGTGAAGAACGCTTCGTGCGGCGCGCGCCCGACGTAGGTCACATGCTTGACCGCGTTGGTCTGGGTATCGATGAAAGAAACCGAGTTCGAACCGATCGAGACCACCGCAATCGTCTTGTGATCGGGTGAGAAACCCATGCCGTGCACCAGCACCTGGCCCTTGTATAAAGGGCTGAAATTGCCCGGTGACGGATCACCGAGACGAATCACGCCAACGAGTTTGTTATCGGCCGGGTCCGTTACCGAAACCGTGTTGGAAAACTGCTCGGCGGCGTAGACGCGGTCGTGATGACTGATCGCCACGTCAGGCACCGATGCAAGACCGGGCGCCTGACCTGCAAACGCAAGCGATGAAACCGCGGACAGCACTGCGGAAAATAAATAAGCTCGTTTCATTTCGACTCCTGTTTCATGCGCATGGACGACATGGGCATGGTCATTGTTGTGCTTGAAGATGCTGCGGGAGGAACTGCGTGGGGTGACGCGGGTGAAGACGGTGGTTGCGCCTGATCCGGGGCCGGCGCCGAAGGCGGCAACGGCTGACCGAGCGCGAGCCGCATCGCGATGATTTCCTGCTGTTGTTCAACGACGATTTCCTGCGCGATGCGTCTTAACTGCTCGTTGTGTCCATAGCGCAATTCGGCCTGGGCCATGTCGATGGCGCCCTGATGATGCGGAAGCATCATGCCCACGAAGTCATGGTCGACATCGCCGCTCGGCTTGATCGACATGGCGTCCATCATGCGCGTCATGGCTTCGTCGTTCTCCGCAAGGAACGGAGCTTCAGGGCCTGCATTCGAAGGGCCGGCCGCATGCGCGAGCGAGACACCCATGCCTAGCGACATCGCAACAGGAAAGACCGCGGCAGTAACAAAGCGGGCACGCAAGGCAGTAAGGGAAATGGAAGGCATGGCATGCACCTCGTGAAGGACTTGAAAGGACGGCAATGCCAGCGCTAACCACTCCGCCCCATGCTTTATTCCAGAATATTTTCTTTAAACGATCGGCGCGGAACGCCTGGCGATGAATTCAGCGGAATTCGCCGGAATCTTGTATAAGAATCTGCGGTTGAGGCAAACCAAAAATATCCCCACGACAACTGGAGTTGCAGATGACGACCCTTTCCATAAACGGCGAATCGCACACGGTCGACGCCCCGCCCGACATGCCCTTGCTTTGGGTGCTCCGCGATCTGGTGGGCCTCACAGGCACCAAATTCGGCTGCGGCATAGCGCAGTGCGGCGCGTGCACCGTCCACCTCGACGGCGTCGCCGTACGATCCTGCGTGCTGCCGGTCGCAGCCGTCGGGGCCCGCAAGGTGACGACCATAGAAGCGGTCAGCGCCACGCCCGCCGGCAAGAAAGTGCAGGACGCCTGGGTCGCGCTGGATGTCGTGCAGTGCGGTTACTGTCAGTCGGGTCAGGTGATGTCGGCGGCTTCGCTCATTGCCTCGAACCCCAATCCCTCCGACGCGGATATCGACGCCGCCATGGCCGGCAACATCTGCCGCTGCGGCACCTACAACCGCATTCGCGCCGCGGTCAAGCACGCCGCCAAGGGGGCGTGACATGTCGCGAGGACTGCTCGAAGCACAAAATCGCCGCGCGCCCGATGGCGTGAGCCGGCGTACATTCCTGAAGCTAGGTGTGTCGGTAGGCGCTGCAATAGGCGGCGGCCTGATGCTCGGCTTCAGCGTGCCCGCTGCGAGCCAGGGCGAAGCGCCCAAGGGCAAATCCGTGATTGGCGGCGACGCCAGCGAGACGCCGCAAAGCGGCGTGTTCCAACCCAACGCGTTCATCCAGATCGATGCCAGCGGCAAGGTGACCCTGGTGATTCCCAAGGTGGAAATGGGCCAGGGCATCTACACATCCATCCCCATGCTGATCGCGGAAGAACTCGAGGTGCCGCTGGACAGCGTCGTGATCGATCACGCGCCGCCTGACGAAAAACTCTTCACGGACCCGTTGCTCGGTGGCCAGCTAACCGGCGGCTCGACGTCCATTCGCTACGCATGGGAACCCATGCGCCGCGCCGGTGCAACGGCGCGCGTGCTGCTGATCTCCGCTGCAGCACAACAATGGCAGGTCGATCCGGCGACGTGTCACGCCGAACGCGGCGAAGTGGTGCACGCCGCGACCAGCCGGCGAATCGGCTACGGACAACTGACCGACGCCGCTTCGAAGCTTCCCGCGCCGGAAAAAATAACGCTCAAGGATCCTAAGGATTTCAAGCTGATCGGCACGGCGTACAAGCGCCTCGATTCGCCGGAAAAAGTCGATGGCACGGCGGTATTCGGCCTCGATGTCCGGCTGCCCGGCATGGTGTATGCCGCGATCGTGAACAGCCCGGTGTTCGGCGGCACGCTGGTTTCGGTCGACGACACAAGTGCAAAGAAGATTCCGGGCGTGCGTCAGGTGATTCGTTTCGACAACGGCGTGGCCGTGGTCGGCGATCACACGTGGGCCGCCAAACGCGGCGCGGCGGCGCTCGATCTGAAGTGGAACGAAGGCCGCAGCGCCGGCTTTTCGACGGCGAAGGTCGTTCAGCAACTCGCAGAGGCATCGAAGCGCGATGGCGCGGTCGCCCGCAAGGACGGCGATACGAAGAAAGGCTTCAACGACGCCAAGACGCGCGTCGACGCCATATATCAGCAGCCCTTTCTTGCACACGCCACCATGGAGCCGGTGAACTGCACGGTCTCGGTGCGCGCCGACGGTTGCGACATCTGGGTCGGTACGCAAGTGCCCACGCGCGCCGTCGATACAGCCATGAAGATCACCGGCCTTCCCGCCGACAAGATCACGGTGCACAACCATTTGCTCGGCGGCGGTTTTGGCCGGCGTCTGGAGACTGACTTCATCGCGCAGGCCCTGAAGATCGGCAAGCAAGTCGGCACGCCCGTGAAGGTCACGTACACGCGCGAAGAGGACGTGCAGCACGACATGTATCGCCCGTATTACTACGACGTCATTTCCGCCGGACTCGACGCCAATGGAAAACCGGTCGCGTGGCAGCACCGGATTGTCGGGTCATCGGTCATGGCGCGCTTTGCGCCGCCCGCTTTCAAGAACGGGCTCGATCCGGACGCGGTCGAAGTCTCGGCGCAACTGCCCTACGATTTGCCGAACCAGTTCATCGACTACGTTCGCCAGGAGCCAATGGACATTCCCACCGCGTTCTGGCGCGGCGTGGGTCCAACGCGCGGCACCTTCGTGGTGGAAAGCTTCATCGACGAACTTGCGGCCCAGGCCAAGATCGATCCGGTTAAGTATCGCCATGACCTGCTCGGCAAGACGCCGCGTGCGCAGAACGTGCTCGACGTTGCTGCCCAGAAAGCCGGCTGGGGCAACACGCCGCAGAAGGGCCAGGGACGAGGTGTATCGGTCATGCACGCGTTTGGAAGCTTCTTCGGCATGGTGGTGGACGTCACCGTGAACGGCGACGGCGAGGTCGCCGTCAACCGCGTGGTGTGCGCAGTCGATTGCGGCATGGTTGTGAATCCGAATACCGTTGAAGCACAGATTCAGGGCGGCATTATTTTCGGCATCACGGCGGCGCTCTATAGCGAGATCACAATCAAGGACGGTCGCGTCGAGCAAGCCAATTTCACTGACTACCGCATGCTGCGCATCGACCAGACACCGCCAATCGAGGTGCATATAGTCAAGAGCAGCGAGGCGCCCGGCGGGATCGGCGAACCGGGCACGGCAGCGCTCGCGCCCGCGCTGACCAACGCGATCTACGCCGCTACCGGCAAACGTCTGCGGCAATTGCCCGTGGGCCGTCAACTGCTGAGCGCGTGAGGAAACCCATAATGATCAAACAACTTGTTTCCGCGATCGCTCTCACGCTTGGCGTCCCGCTGCTTTCACTGGCCGCCGCGCCCGCCGACGATGCACTTGTAGCCCGTGGCGCATATCTCGCGAAAGCCGGCGATTGCGTGGCGTGTCATTCCGCGCCCAAGGGCAAGCCGTTCGCGGGCGGCCTGCCCATGAACACGCCCATGGGCAGGATCTACACCACCAACATCACGCCGGACCCGGAGACGGGAATCGGCAAATGGACCGAGGAGGATTTTGAAAAGGCGGTGCGCCAGGGGGTGTCGAAGGACGGACACAACCTGTATCCGGCCATGCCCTACCCGTCCTACGCCAAGGTCCGCGACGACGACGTGAAGGCGTTGTACGCGTACTTCATGAAGGGCGTGGCGCCGGTGAACCAGGCAAATCGTCCATCGGATATTCCGTTTCCGCTGAACATGCGCTGGCCGCTCAAATTCTGGAACATGGTGTTCCTCGATAAAGGCGTCTACCACGACAAGGACGGCCATGACGTGGCGTGGAATCGTGGCGCGTACCTGATTCAGGGACTCGGCCATTGCAGTTCGTGCCATACGCCTCGCGGCATTGCATTCCAGGAGAAGGCGCTCGATGAAAGCGGCAGTGCATGGCTTACGGGCGGCGTGCTCGACGGCTGGTTTGCGTCGAACCTGACTGGCGAGCAAAACGTCGGACTGGGACGCTGGTCCGACGCCGATCTTACCCAGTTCCTGAAGACCGGAGCGAACGCGCACGCAACGGCGTTCGGGTCCATGACCGACGTGATCAACCACAGCACGCAAGGCATGAACGATCAGGATATTGCGGCCATGTCGGCGTATCTCAAGTCGTTGCCGCCAGCGGGCGGCACGCGCGCGCCGGCTTATGCGTACGATCCGAAAGCAACCACGGCATTGCTCGCCCATCCCGCCAACGACGCCGGCGCGAAAGTCTACACCGCGTATTGCATGCATTGCCACGGCGTGGATGGCAAGGCGTTCGCCCCGCTGCTCGCGCCGCTTGCGGGCAATCCGAACCTGCTCGAGAAAGATGCTTCGTCGTTGATCAACGTCACGTTGAACGGCACGCAGGATCTCGTGATCCAGGGCATTCCGGCAGCTTACCCGATGCCGAAATACGCGCCGGTGCTAAGCGATCAGCAAATCGCCGATGTCCTGACGTTCATTCGCGCCGGCTGGAACAATGGCGCGCCGGCGGTTGCGCCAAGCGATGTTGCGAAGCTGCGAAAGTCGACGCAAGCCGCGCAGTAGCCGATAAAAAAACGGCGGCGCACTTTCAGATCCGCCGCCGCTTTTTATTTTTTTAATTACTCCGATGCCACTTTCAACAACACCGGCTGATCCCTGTAAAACGCCGGGTACAGACGCTTGAGGTTTTCGACCTTGGGCAGGTCGTTGATCGCAATATAAGGCGCATCCGGATGCAGCGTCAGGTAATTCTGGTGATACGACTCCGCCGGATAAAAGCCCTTGAGCGCGTCCGTCCTGGTGACAATAGGCGCTGGAAACACATGCGCTTTATCCAGTTGCGCGATATAGCTTTGCGCCACGCGCTTTTGCATGTCGTTGGCCGGAAAGATTGCCGACCGGTATTGCGTGCCGCTATCCGGACCTTGCCGGTTCAACTGGGTCGGATCGTGCGCGACCGAAAAATAGATCCGCAGCAATTGCCCGTAAGTCACCTTGGTTGGATCGTAGGTGATCTGCACCGACTCGGCGTGACCGGTCTGCCCGCCGCTCACGGTGTCGTATTGCGCGGTATTGGCCTGGCCGCCCGCATACCCCGAGACGACTTTCGTCACACCATTGACGTGCTGGAACACGCCCTGCACGCCCCAGAAACAGCCGCCTGCCAGCACGGCAGTTTCCTGATGCGTGGCGCCGACGGGTTCATCGACCACGGGCGGCGCCAGCATGACCGCGGCTTCGGAAGAATGCGCGACGTGCATCGACAAGAACAGGACGGTCGCGCCCAGACTGATTGCACTTAGCAGGCCGACGCCGCGCGAGCGGACAACGCCCAGGGTTTTTTGCTTAGGGACATGCATGATGAGCCTCCGGGTTTCGGAACGCCTTGCGTGCGGCGCAAGCCGCGCGCAAGGCTCCTTTCGGCTTATGTTAGCGCGCCCGGCGAGGCTTGGACGATTGATGACAAAGATGTCATCGAGTGGTCAGAGAAAGGTCCGTAAATCCCGGCGCCAGTCAGGCTGGACTCAACAGATCGGCAAGCGCTATTGCGATGGTTTGGGTCGCCACCTTCAGGTCTTCGAGCGCCACCCGTTCGTCCGCCCGATGTCCGTTCGCCTCGAGCAGCGTGCGCGGCCCCGCGCCATAAATGACGGTCGGGACGCCCGCTTCGCAGTACAGGCGGGCGTCGGTATAGAGCGGCACGCCTTCGGTCGGAATGTCGCGCTGCAGCGTAACCCTCGCTGCGCGCTGCAACGCTTGCGACAGGCGGTCGGCTCCATCGAGCGAACGCAGCGGAGAAGTGACAAGCACTTCCTCGATATCCACGCTGATTCCCGGCAAACCCTCGACCGCAGCCACGATCAACGCCTTAAGCTGATTTAATACATGCTGAGGATTTTCCTCGGGCACCACCCGGCGATCGAGCCGCAACGCGACCTTGTCGGGCACCACATTGGTATTGATGCCGCCCTTGATCAGGCCGACAACCAGCGTGGGATGATCGATGCCCGGCGTATTCGAATGAATATCACGCAACGCAGCGCGATGTGCATACAGCGCATTGAGCACCGCGGTTGCGGCTTCCAGCGCATCATGGCCGGTGTCGGGCCGCGCCGCGTGAGCCGACTTGCCGCGCACGGTGACTTCGAGGTGGATTGCGCCGTTGTGCGCGGTCGTGATCGCGTATGAAAAACCGGCGCATATTGCGTAGTCCGGCTTGACGATACCTTCCCTCAGCAGCCAGCCGGGTCCTATCAGACCACCGGTTTCCTCGTCGTACGTGAAATGCAGTTCGACCGTACCCGCGAGCATCGCGCCGCTATCGATCAAGGCTTTCAGCGCAAACGCATAAGTGGCGAAGTCCGACTTCGATACCGCCGCGCCCCGGCCATACATGAAGCCATCGCGGATTTCCGCGCCGTAGGGCTCCGCGCTCCAGCCATCGCCGGGCGGGACCACATCGCCATGCGCATTCAGCGCAATGACCGGCCCAGCGCCAAAGCGATGACGAATCACCAGGTTCGTTGCACTGATCATGCCGGCGCGGTGAACGTCTTCAGTGGGAACCGCGTGCCGCTCGACATCAAAGCCCATTTGTTCAAGCCATTTTGCAGCCATTTCGGCGTGCTCCGCGCAGTCGCCGGGTGGATTGTCCGAAGGCTTTTGCACAAGCGCGCGAAGGAACGCGATCTCCTGGTCGAACTGGCTGTCGACGTGGGCGAACAAGGTTGCAGCTAGGGTGTCTTGTGTCATGTGCTTGAATCTGGCGTGGGTGTGGAGGCTTGCGGCATGTGTCGTCGAGGCTCGTTCGTTTGAGCAGATCCGATGGCCAATCGAGCCGTAAGCTTAGCGGACTCGAAGCGCGGCCAGCTAAGCCAGGCCGAATTCCTCGCATAACGGAACGCTTCAAACTTCTCTTTGATCAATGCCGCTTTGATCGCACATTATTGCAAAGCCCGGCAGCAATCGCGTTTCTTTTGCAATCAATTAACGGCCATTCTGGGCTAAGCTTTTACCTTCATCAATAGCGTCAATGAGCACTTCAATGAACCACCGAGACAATGCCGCGGCGCTCGACCGCGACGACCCGCTAGGCCCTTTGCGCGAACAGTTTGCGCTGAACGACGGCGTCATCTATCTGGACGGTAATTCGCTTGGCGTGCCGCCGAAAGCGGCGGCATCGCGCGCGGCAGCAATCATTGCGGGCGAATGGGGCGACGGGCTGATCCGCTCGTGGAATACGGCAGGTTGGTTCGCCTGGCCCAAGCGTCTCGGCAATAAGCTCGCCCCGTTGATTGGCGCGGCGGAAGACGAAGTGGTCGTCACCGACACCATTTCGATCAACCTTTTCAAGGTGTTGTCCGCCGCGTTGCGAGTGGCGAACGAGCGCGATCCCAAGCGTCGCGTGATTGTTTCGGAACGCTCGAATTTTCCCACGGACCTCTACATTGCACAGGGTTTGATCGAACAACTGGATCGCGGTTATGAACTGCGCCTGGTCGATCACGCGTCGGAACTCGCGGGCGCTATCGATGAAAACACCGCGCTCGCCATGATCACGCATGTGAACTATCGCACTGGCGCAATGCACGACATGGCGGCGCTCACGCGCGTCATTCACGAGAAAAGCGCGCTTGCCGTCTGGGATCTCGCGCATTCGGCAGGCGCTGTTCCGGTCGACCTCAACGGCGCGAACGCGGATTATGCCGTTGGGTGTACGTATAAATACCTGAATGGCGGACCGGGGTCGCCCGCTTTTATCTGGGTGCCAAAGCACCTTCAAGAGGCGTTCTCGCAACCGCTTTCCGGCTGGTGGGGCCACAAGAAACCGTTCGACATGGTTCCCGAATATCGCCCGGACGACGGCGTCGGCCGCTTTCTATGCGGCACCCAGCCCATCATTTCCATGGGATTGATCGAATGCGGCCTCGACGTTTTCGGGCAGACCAGCATGGCGGCGCTGCGCCGCAAGTCGCTTGCGCTGAGCGATCTTTTTATCGATCTTGTCGAGACGCGATGCCGCGAATTCCCCTTGCAACTCGTCACGCCGCGAGCGCATGCCGAACGCGGATCGCAGGCGAGCTTCGAGCATCCGCGCGGTTATGAAGTCATGCAGGCGCTGATTGCGCGAAACGTGATTGGCGACTATCGCGAGCCGCGCATCCTGCGTTTCGGCTTCACGCCGCTCTATACACGCTACGTAGACGTCTGGGACGCGGTGGAAATCCTTCGCGACGTGCTCGCAACCGAAGCATGGCGGGCACCCGAATACGCCGAACGCGGCGCGGTAACCTGAGCCCGGGAGCACGCGCGATGACTCGATCAGACGACAAGCAATCCGGTACGTGCCCGATGAGCCAGGGCGCATCCGCCGACGCAAACGCAAACCCGCAAGGCTGGCACGACGCCCAACTCGACTTCGCGCATTCCATGAGTTACGGCGACTACCTGTCGCTCGGAACGCTGCTCTCGGCGCAACATCCGTTGTCGCCGGATCACAACGAGATGTTGTTCATCGTGCAGCATCAGACAAGCGAACTGTGGATGAAGCTCGCGCTTTACGAATTGAACGCGGCGCTTGCCGCGGTGCATCGCGACGAACTGCCGCCCGCCTTCAAGATGCTCGCGCGCGTATCGCGAATACTCGATCAGCTTGTGCAGGCGTGGAGCGTGCTCGCGACCATGACGCCTTCCGAATATACCGCCATGCGGCCGTATCTTGGGGCATCGTCCGGGTTCCAGTCGCACCAGTACCGACAGATCGAGTTCCTGCTGGGCAACAAGAATGCGCAGATGCTCAAGGCCCATGCGCATCGGCCGGATGTGTTCGCCGAAGTAAAGGCGACGCTGGAAGCGCCCTCTTTCTACGATGAAGTCATCCGCCTGCTCGCGCGCCGCGGTTTTCCGATTGCGCGGGAAAGGCTTGAACGCGACTGGACGCAGCCCACTCAACCCGACGCGAGCGTGGAAGCCGCATGGCTCGACATTTATCGAAATCCGGGCGAGCACTGGGATCTGTACGAGATGGCGGAAGAACTGGTTGATCTCGAAGATTCATTTCGGCAATGGCGCTTTCGCCACGTGACCACGGTGGAACGCATCATAGGTTTCAAGCAAGGCACCGGTGGTACGAACGGCG
This sequence comes from Caballeronia sp. DA-9, assembly GCF_051615025.1. Lineage (NCBI taxonomy): Bacteria > Pseudomonadati > Pseudomonadota > Betaproteobacteria > Burkholderiales > Burkholderiaceae > Caballeronia > Caballeronia sp. DA-9. The sequence continues at coordinate 799,573 of NZ_CP195132.1, forward strand.
CGCCTTATTTGCGCAAGATGCTTGACGTGGTGCTGTTTCCTGAGCTTTGGCATGTCAGGACGGTGCTCTAGCGTCAGCCGGCGTGCGGGTTGCGGGTTTGGGATATTCGGGGGGGCGGCGCGCGCCGGTTCGCCAGCGCGCAGCGCGTTGCGCGACTTTCCCCGATAATGACCCGCATGAAAACACTCCTCCCGACCTTTCACGCGCGGCGCCTGCTGCTCGCGCTGCCCGCGGCACTGCTGCTGGCGTCCTGCGCGACGCCTGACGCGCCCGCATCGGCTTCCCTCGATACCGCCATCGCCGCGCCCTATCGAGGCCAGAAAGCACAGGCTCGCGATGTCTACCGGCATCCAAAGCAAACGCTGGAATTCTTCGGCGTCGCGCCAACGCAAAGCGTGCTGGAGATCGCTCCGGGCGGCGGCTGGTACACGGACATCCTGGGCCCCTATTTAAAGGACCACGGGACCTTGTACGAGGCTGAATACGTTGGCGTGCCCGGCTCGCTGCCGGAAGCCGAGGCCCGCAGCAACGCTGCATTCGAGCAGAAGCTCGCAGCGAACCCGGCGATCTACGGCCACGTCCCTTTCGGCACGTTGCAGTCCGGGCAGTTCACCGGCTTGCCTGCGGGGCTGCAAGTGGATCGCGTGCTGACCTTCCGCAATATCCATAACTGGATAGAAGACGGTCAGATCGACGCCAACCTGCGGGCGTTTTATTCGGTGCTCAAACCCGGCGGCGTGCTTGGCGTGGAAGAACATCGAGCGAAGCCGGGAACGCCGTTGCAACAGATGATCGATACAGGCTACCTCACCGAAGCCTATGTGATCCAGCACGCGCAAGCCGCCGGTTTCAGGCTCGCGGCGAGCAGCGCGATCAACGACAATCCGCGCGATACAAAGGATTATCCCAACGGTGTCTGGTCATTGCCGCCGACGTATCGCGGCGGCGACGTGGATCGCGCGCGCTTTGCGGCTATTGGCGAATCGGATCGCATGACCCTGCGCTTCGTCAAGCCTTGAAGCTGCCAATGTCACGCCGGACCGGAAGGCCCATGCAAAAGCCCGATGCCGTCACAAGACTGACGCCTGCCCGCTTGCGGCAGGCGTTGCTGACGCTCGCCACGATCGTTCTCATTGCGGCCTGTACAACCAAGACCCAGTCCGCTGAACCTCAAGGTGCAGGCATGGCCCATCACACGGCTGACGGTTATCAGAACAATTATTCGCCGCTGCCGCGTGCGTCGCTTTTAAAATGGCAATGGGAGCGCTTGATCAATGGCTTGCCGAAGCCGCCGGCCAATGGCTATCACTTCCCGGTGGATCATCCGGATATTGCATGGATCAAGGCGAACCGCACGGAGACCACGCTGACGTGGATCGGTCACGCAACCGCGTTGTTGCAAATGAATGGTGTGAACATCGTCACCGACCCAATGTTCTCAAAGCGTGCCTCGCCGTTCCAGTTCATCGGGCCCGAACGCAAGGTTCCGCCCGGAATTGCGCTTGCCGACCTGCCGCATGTCGATATCGTCCTGATCTCGCATAATCATTACGATCACCTGGACACCGCGAGCGTAGAGCAGTTGAACAAGCAGGCGGGCGGTCCGCCGCTCTTTCTCGTGCCGATGGGCATCAAGTCATGGATGCACGACAAGGGCGTCGACAACGTGCAGGAACTCGACTGGTGGAACGAGACGCACGCAAGTGGCCTAGATGTGTTTTTCGTTCCCAGCCGCCACTGGTCAGCGCGCGGTCTCGGGGACCGGGCGAAGACGCTTTGGGGCGGCTGGGTCGTCAAGACGCCGGCGGGCAACGCACATCCGTTCTCTTTCTATTTTGCAGGCGACACCGGCTATTCCCCGGACTTCAAGGACATCGGCAATCGCTTCGGCGGTTTTGATCTATCGCTGATTCCGATTGGCGCGTACGCGCCCGAGTGGTTCATGCGCCCGCAGCACGTCAATCCTTTTGAAGCCGTGCAGATCCATCGGGACGTACATTCGAAGAAATCGATAGGCATTCACTGGGGCACCTTCGAGCTAGCCGATGATCCGCTCGACGAAGCGCCGCGGCTGTTGAAGCAGGCGGTCACGGAAGCAGGCTTGCCGGAGGATGCGTTTGTAGTCTTGCATCATGGACAGATGATCAATCTTGGCGATGACGCAAATACCGGAAAAACATCGGCCAGATAAGCTTCACCCGATGTCTAATGCGCTCGCCTGTGATTGAGCGCAATGAACACGGCCATCAGGATCAGGAATGCGAGCACCAGCAAGGTCGCATTGAGCAACACATGCGGATAGCCAAGCTCGCCTACATCGATAAACGGATAAGGATAAAAATCCGACGTGCTGCCGCGCCACAACGTGACGCAAAGATAACCGAGCGGATAGATCAGCCAGAGCAGCGTCTTGTGCAAGGTCAGGTGAAAGCGCGGCACGAATAGCACCCAGTACAATGCGGATAAAACCGGCACCACGGTATGCAGGCACTCGTTCAACACAGCCCGATAACCCGAAGGTGTCCATAGGTATCGAAGCAGGAGGTTGTACGCGAGCCCCACGAACACGATATAAACCACGACCGCCGTGACGACCGGAGGCTTGCGGAAAAAACGTCCGATGGGCGAACCCGCTCTCGCCGCCACGCAGGAAAAGCAGAGGGCAACCGCGAAGATCGTGAGGTTGGTCAGATAGCTGCTCAAGCGTTCGATGCCATCGAATACGCTCAGGCCGCGTGCAAGCATGCGGTGGACGGTGATGTCGGTTTGCGCGGCCAGCGCCAGCCACGCGATGGTCGCTATGCAGGCCGCCAGAAGCAAGGACGCCGTACTCGGCGTATGCAATGGCAACTCGTGCTCCGCTGGCTGCTGATGTGGCAGATCAGGCGGCGAGGATGAGTGCGAGGAAGTGAGCTTCGACATGCCACGATTTTATACGTGGCGAAAATACACTGCTGGCGCGGGAATACTCAGGCTTCGACAGCCCGGCTCAGGATATCTTGAAGAGGTTCTGCGAGCCCCGTACGTAAAGGCTTTCGGCCTTCAGAAGTATGCGCTCGCGATTAAGGTCGAAGGCCGCGAGCACGGCGGATTCGCCCGAACCCATCTGTGGATTGAAGATGGACAGTGCGGCGTTGTCGATCTGGAACGCGATTTCCCGCGAACCGTCATATCCCCAAAAGCACACGCAATGACGCGACGTATCGTACGAACGGCTTGGGTTGGGGAAATTGAGTTTCATACGCCATCGTAGTCTCTTTCACGCAAACGGCGCGACGCCCTTTTTCATAGTGATTACCCTAGCCGCGCATTGTTTTCTGACTTGAGCACATCGATGATCGTGTTAGCCGTACGGATTTTGTAATGAGCAGACACGTCCGCGCTTCAAGTAGACTTTCATCCCACGCATTCGATTGACACCACCACGCCAGCCCTTGTGAAACCTGTCAACTTCCGCCTGACTGCCGCCATTGTCGCGAGCGCCCTCTTTATGCAGAACATGGACGGCACCATTGTTGCAACCGCGTTGCCGTCCATGGCGCGCGATCTTGGTGTCGATCCGGTCCACTTGAGCAGCGCGATCACGGCCTATCTGGTTGCGTTGACCGTCTTCATTCCCGCGAGCGGCTGGGTCGCCGACCGCTTTGGCGCGAAACGCGTCTTCATGTGGGCAATTGCCTTGTTCACGGTGTCTTCCGTCGCATGCGCAGCCGCGGCAAACCTGCCTCAACTGATCGGCGCGCGTATCGTGCAAGGACTCGGTGGCGCAATGATGGTCCCCGTCGGCCGCCTGATCCTGTTTCGCGGCGTCAAGCGCGAAGAACTGCTGCAAGCGACCACATGGCTGACAATGCCTGCGCTCATCGGCCCGTTGATGGGACCTCCGCTAGGCGGGTTTCTGACCGATGCGCTGTCGTGGCGCAGTATCTTCTGGGTCAACGTGCCGGTGGGTATCGTGGGGATTCTTCTGGCGTGGCGTCTGTTGCCCGCCTCGCCCGCCGAGCGTCCGGTGCCGCCCGACCTGCGCGGCATGATGTTGATTGGCGGATCGCTGACGCTTTTCATGATCGGCATTGAATGCGCCGGGCGCGGCGTGCTTCCGCCGTTCGCGGCGCCGGCTTGCATTGCGGCGGGCGTGCTGGTTTTCTGGCTGGCGCTCAGGCATTGCCGGCGAGTGCCGGACCCGGCCGTGGACTTTTCGCTGCTCGCCATTCCGACCTTCCATGCCGCGACCGTTGCAGGAAGCCTCTTTCGCGCAGGCGCGGGCGCATTGCCGTTTCTGGTGCCGCTGACACTGCAAGCCGGGTTCGGTTATAGCGCGTCCGCCAGCGGACTCGTAACCTTCGCGAGCGCATTGGGATCGTTCTGCATGCGGCCGATGACGTCGACCGCCCTGCGGCATTTTTCCGTGCGCACGGTCCTGTGCGCGGGCAGCGTTTCGTTTGCCGCCATGCTGGTCGCGTGCTCCTTCATGTCGCAAAGCTGGCCGGCGATCGCCATCTTCCTGTTGCTGCTGTTCGGCGGATTGTCACGCTCGCTTGGTTTCGCCACCATGGGCGCGCTGGCCTTCGCCGATGTCCCCAAGGACCAGCTTGCATCGGCCACGTCGTTTCAAGGGACCGCGCAGCAGTTGATGAAAGCCGTGGGCGTAACCGTGGCCGCGGGCACGATCCAGGTGACCATGATCCTGTCGCCGGGGACGCATGCCGAGCGCTGGCAACTGGCTGCGGCGTTCATTGTCACGGCACTGGTTGTCCTGGCTTCCTATCCGATGTTCGCCCGCATGCCGCCGGAAGCCGGCGAAGGCATCTCTGCGGCTCGCGGGCGCGGACGCGGCGCCGCGGCAGAGTTGAAGTAATCAATCACGCGCCGATCAGCACGCCCGTCCTGAACGGAATTGCGCCGGTGACGCGGCCAAGCGGCGCGCCCGCTATCACGAAGCGAATCGCGCGACGCATGTAGAAAATGCCATCGTTCTTCGTGGTCAGCGTAGTGACTTCGTCCGTGATTGGATCGACGATATCGAAGACCGGATCGCCCGCCTTCAGATGCGCGCCAACCGCCGCGCGGTGCACCAGCACACCGCTGACAGGCGCAATGAACTGCTCGCTGCCGGCAAGCGGCGTAGCGGGATGATTGAGCGGCGGCAACGCGCGCGCTTTGCCTGCAATCACACCCCGATGCGTCAGGTAATCGAGGATCCCTTCCGCGTCCTGCTCGGCGAACTCGTACGTCACGTCGCGCTGTCCGCGATGCTCGACCGTCAATGCAACATTGGGCGCGGCGAGCGGCGCGGTATCGCCAAGAAGCGCGCGCACTTCGTTCCACAACTGCGTGTGGACTTCATCGAATGACTGGCCGCCCGAGTCGGCTGCGAGCAGCACGCCGCTTGCACCCAAATAACGCGCGAGCGGCTCGACGGCCGGCCAGCTCGCCGGACTCGTGTACAGATGCATGGTCGCTTCGAGCGAGCAATGCAGGTCGATGATCAGATCGGCGTCAGCGGCCATCACCATCATCTCGCGGCGCAGCGACTCGAACTCGTTTTTCGGCTTCACTTCGGCGAGCATCTCGCACACCGCGCGGCGCAGCAAACGGGTATTGGTGTCGGCATCCTGAGTCCATTGCGTGCCGATGCGCTCCATCAACGCGCCCGCTTGCGGCAGCGGAAAACTCCGGTTGAAGTTGTGGCCGCTGTTCAGTTCGAAACGTCCGAGGAACTGTCCGAGCACATGCTGCGAAAGCCCGATCGGATTTGCAACCGGCACCAGGATGACCTCGCCTTGAATGCGCCCCGCGTTTTCCAGTTCGATCAGGCGATGCTTGAGCCGCCACGCGGTGAGCATGGCGGGCGTTTCGTCGGCATGCAGCGACGCCTGCATGTAGACCTTCTGCCCCGCACCCGGCGTGCCGAAGTGAAAGCTGACAAGCTCGCGATGAGTGCCTATGGAAGTGGACACCAGCGGCGTGCGTTGAATATGCATTTGATGCTCCTGCAAAAACCATGAAAGACGGCGCGGTCGGCAGCTTAGCTGCCGCTTAGTTCCCGTACACGTCGAAGTCGAAATACTTGCGCGAAATCTTCTGATAAGTGCCGTCCGCGCGCATGCTCGTTATGGCCTGGTCGATCTTCGCCTTGAGCGCCGTGTCGTCCTTGCGCATGCCTATGCCCGTACCGTGATCGCCCATTTCCAGCGGGCCGCCGACAAACCCGAAGCCCTGGCCTCTGGACGTCTTCAGGAAGCCGTGCTCCGCTTCAACCGACCCGAGCAGCGCCGCGTCGAGACGGCCCGATGTCAGGTCGTTGAAGACGCCTTCCTGACTCTGGTACGCCACGACCTCCGCGCCGGCCGGCTGCCAGTTCTTCTGCGCATACGTCTCGAACTGCGTGCCGCTCTGCACGCCAATGCGCTTGCCGCGCAAACCGTCCGCGCTCACTGTCATGGGTGCGCCGGCTTTAGCGATCAGCCGCGACTTGAACTGGAACAGCTTGGTCGAAAACGCGATCTGCTGCATGCGCTTTTCGGTAATCGCCATCGACGAAATGATTGCGTCGATCTTGCGCGCCTGAAGCGCCGGGATCATGCCGGAGAATTCCATTTCGACCCATTCGCAATGCATCGCAATGCGGCGGCAGATTTCATCGGCGAGATCGACGTCGAAACCGGCCACGTGACCATCAGGCGTCTTTACGTCCATGGGCGGATACGTCGGATCGATGCCAAGCCGCAATACGTTGGCGTCCTTGGCAGAGGCTGGCATGGCGAAGGCCATTGCCGCCGCCATGGCGATCGCGGCGGCGGCGCGCTTGGGGAAGAAAGTTTTCATCGGCGCTCACTTCGTAGGTGATTGCAACGGGTTGTCGGGAAGCTGTCCGAATAGTAAGAGTGCAAAATGCCCTCAAACAGGGCCGATTTACTTATCATGATCACTTTTACATATCACTCGATTCATATCACTTAACCGGGCGGTGCATGTGGAACTGACCTTGACCCAACTTCGCGTGTTTGTCGCGGTCGCGCAAGCCGGCAGCCTGCGCGCAGCGGCACGCCGCCTTGGCATTGCGCAAAGCGGCGTGACGCAGCAATTGAGAAAGCTCGAGATCACCGCTGGCGGCCCGCTGTTCGAGCGCGGGCATCGCGGGGCGCGGCTGACCTCCATTGGCGAGCGGCTGAGAATTCGCGCCGATGTCATTCTCGGCGAATGCGCGAGGACCGAGGAAGAAATGCGTCAGTTGCGCGGCGAACTGACGGGACAGGTCTCGCTTGGCGTCGCGGCCGAGGCCATGATGCGCCTGTTTCCCGCGCTGCTCGCGAGTTTCCGCGAGCGGTGTCCGCGTATCGACGTGCATCTGACGAGCGCAACGTCACGCGTATTGACTGCGTGGGTGCGGGACGGAAGTCTGGATTTCGCGCTGGCGCTGGTGGCGCAGGAGGCCGATATTCACGATCTCGACGCCACCACGTTGTTCGAGTCGCCGGTCGCGGTGATTGCGCGGCGTGATCATCCCCTGGCAAAGGCCAGGTCCCTGCGAGCCTTGCGGCACTGCAACTGGGTCAGCACGCGGCCACGTCATCCGGGCGACGTCGCCAATCGCTTGTCCGTCCTGTTCGACGATGCGGGGTTCGAACCGCCGAACATTGCAGCAACTACAGAAGCCGTATTCGATACCCTGCACTGCGTGGCAAACAGCGATTATTTATCGCTCGAACCCGTGCGCCTCGCCGAACATCCGTTCTTCCGCGAGCATGTATCGGTGGTGCCGATCAAGGAGCGCGTGCCGAGCACACGCGTCTGCCTGCTCAGGCGAGCCGGCGTTCCATTGACACCGGTTGCTCAGGAACTCGCCTCCATGGCGGTATCGTTTGCGCGAATGGTGCCGGGACCGCACAAGAATGCATGATGAAACGCACGCGCTTGTGCGCGGAACCCTCGCGCGAAATATCGCGCGTTTTACCGGCTATCATGTCGATCCGGACGACACCTCCGGCTTTGGGACACTTTCATGACAGACAAGAAATCATCAGACGCCGCGCCACGCGAGACCACGGCCATGCTGCGCCATTGGCACGACACCGCGCCGAACGACCGTCTTGCCCATTTGATGAAGGACGCAACGCGCGCGATGGTGCGGGCCATGCAGTTGCGTCTGGCCGAGCACGCCGTGTCATACGGACACTGGACCTTCTTGCGGATACTGTGGGAAACCGATGGCCTCACGCAACGCGAACTGAGCGCGCAGGCTGGCGTAATGGAACCGACCACGTTCGCCGCCGTGAGGGCAATGGAAGCCATGGGCTTTGTGGAACGTCAGCAAATGCCGGAGAACAAAAAGAACATCCACGTTTTCCTGACCGAACAGGGGCGCGCACTAAAAGAAAAACTCGTGCCGCTCGCGGAAGAAGTGAACGAGATCAGCGTGACGGGCATGAGCGAACGCGATGTCAAGACGGCGCGCAAAGTATTGCTTGCCGTGATCGAAAACCTCGCCGAGGACGAACTCGGCTCAACGAACCCGCGTCGACGGGTGCTGTCGACGCGGGAACTCGGACGGCTGATTGCAGGGCGTGGCGATGTGGTCGAAGACCGGTGATATGACCAGGACGGCCGCAGCGCCCCCCGGCTCTTTAAACCGGCGCCGGATTGCGCTCGGCGAACCCGCTCTGATGCCAATACGGGTACGGCAGCGTAGTTGCGCTGGCCTTGTCCAGAATCGCGATCTGCTCGGCGCTCAACGACCAGCCAATGCTGCCCAGGTTCTCGCGGAACTGCACTTCATCGCGCGCGCCCACGATCACATTCGCCACGGTAGGACGCTGCAGCAGCCAGTTCAGCGCAATCTGCGGCACGCTCTTGCCCGTTTCCTTCGCAACGGCGTCGAGCGCATCGACTACCCCGTAGAGGTATTCGTCGGCAACAGGCGGCCCTTTGTCCGCCGTCACGTGCAAGCGGCTGTTCGCCGGCAGCGGCGTGCCGCGGCGGATCTTGCCGGTTAGGCGTCCCCATCCCAACGGACTCCATACAATCGTGGAAACCTTCTGATCGAGTCCAAGCGGCATCAGTTCATGCTCGAAATCGCGGCCAATCAGCGAGTAATACGCCTGATGCGCCGAATGCCGCGCGAGTCCTTCGCGATCCGATGCCGACAGCGACTTCATCAGGTGCCAGCCGGAAAAATTCGAACAGCCGATCACGCGGATCTTGCCCGCGCGCACGAAGTCATCGAGCGTGCGGAGCGTTTCTTCCACGCGCGTCATCGCGTCGAAACCATGAAGCTGGTAGATGTCGATGTAGTCGGTGTTCAGGCGCTTCAGACTGCCGTTGATGGACTCGGTCAGATGATGCCGGGTCGAGCCGACATCGTTCAAGCCTTCGCCGAAACGGAACGTGCCCTTGGTCGATACGATCACCTGCGAACGCCGTCCGGCAATCGCCTTGCCAAGGATTTCCTCGGCCATGCCGTCCGAATAGATGTCGGCGCTGTCGAACATTGAAACGCCCGCGTCAAGCGCGATATCGACCAGCCGCCGCGCGCCGTCGGCGTCGGTGCTGCCCCACGCCTTGAAAAAATCGTTGCCACCGCCGAACGTGCCGGTGCCGAGGCTTAGCACCGGAACTTTGAATCCTGATTCGCCTAACAAGCGATATTCCATTTCAGTCGCTTCCTTTCCAGTTGAAGGGGAATGAATCCGCCCGGTTCGATAAGACCGTGGCGGGATGATCTGCCATGCCTCGGCTTACTTCGATCCTTCCGGGAAATCCGCGCCAACGGTCGTCTTCTCCCATGTATCGAAGTCATGCTTGAGCAAATCAACCTTCTTGCGCGCGAGTTCCAGCGCAGCCTTGCCGAGCAGCAAGCGCAACGGCGGCGTGTCCGACAACGCCGCGTCAATGATCGCCTGCGCCGCGCGAACCGGGTCGCCCGCCTGATTGCCGCTGCGCGCTTCGGTCTGCTTGCGGCGCTCGCCGGCGGTGGCCGCGTAGGCGTCGATGCGCGTTGCCGATTGCTTGATCGACGGACCCGCCCAGTTCGTGCGGAACGGTCCCGGTTCAACGATCAGCACGTCGATACCCAGCGGCTTGACTTCAATGGCGAGCGACTCGGAGATGCCTTCCACCGCGTACTTGGTGCCGTGGTAATAGCCAGTGGCCGCGAAGCTGGTGATGCCGCCAATCGATGAAATGTTCACGACCAGTCCGCTCTTCTGTTCGCGCATGAGGGGCAGCACGGCTTTGGTCATATCGACAAGACCAAATACATTGGTGTCGAACATCGCGCGCACGGCGTCGTCCTCGCCTTCTTCGATCGCCGCCAGATAACCATAACCGGCGTTGTTCACGAGCGCGTCGACGCGTCCGAATTTTTTCGTCGATTGAGCAACGACATCCGCGATCTGCTTGCGGTCGGTGACGTCGAGTTGCAATGCGAGCGAAGTCTGCGGATAGCCTTCGGTCAGGTCCTTGAGCGTCGATGGATCACGCGCGGTGACTACGGCCCGCCAGCCGCGCTCGAGCACGAGTTTCGCGAGTTCATGGCCAAAACCTGTGGAGCAGCCGGTGATCAGCCATACGGGGTTGTCGCGATTCATCATGGAAAGCTCCTGTTCATGTTGAGGAAAGTGGATTGAATCAATGCGGGGAATTTCGTTGGGGATCGCCGAGCGTGCTAAGCAGCGAATGGTGTCCGGATGATGCGCCGGATGTGCCGCCAGAACCGTGCCCATGCGAAGGCGCCCGGCTAAAGCTTACTCGCGATGCGCGTTTGCAGCACAAGTGGCCGCGAAGCGGCCTGGCCATTATTCGAGCATTGAGTCAAACGGTGGGCAGCAAATACAGAAATATTAAAGCCGCCCAACAATGCATTTACAGGTTTTTGCGTGGGACACGCTCGTTGTTATTCGAGCATTCAAATCCGGCGTTACGTTGCATTCAGGTGCGAGGTTCCAGTTTTCAAAAACATCGAATCGGGGAACAAACGTAATCAGTTCAAGCCCCAACAAGATTATCCGAGGGACAACTGCGCCGCATTAATTCAGTCACCTTTACTACGGACTCCGGTCTATCACTCGCTCCTGCCGCATTATTCCCCCATTGCGGATGGATGCTGGCCGATTATGCCCACTCATTGGGCGGCCTTAACAAACCATGCAAATTTCTCGGTATATGGCTCACCTGTCGGGCATTTTGGCGGATACAAGATATTCGTATCTTCCACGATGCTTATAAAGCGTGCCACTTAATACGGCGCGATTCAAATCAGCAACAAATTCCCGGATCACGATTTGGACGACAAACCAATGGAAATTTTTCCTTGTACGCTGGTATTTGTCGATATGCAGGCGGCTACCAGTCCCAACAGCACAAGTAAAGATCCGCTCTCTTACGCGCGTCAGGCGCTGTGCCTGAACAAAAGCCTGCTGCGTGCCGGCATGCCTCGCCTTACCATTTTCACGAATGCCCGCGATCGTGTTGAGTCGCTTTGCGCCGCCGAGCCTGCCGCGCAGCGCCCGTATGTGGTCGAGTTGATCACAAGCATCGACGTGCCACGGAACACGGAATTTTACGGCGCGCATTTCAAGCTCGACCTGCTTGAGCAAGTAACGGACATGCTCCGGCCGGATACGCTGCTCATGCTGCTGGATTCGGATATCGTTGCAATGCGGCCGCTCGATCAAGCGTTGCTCAAGCGTTGCGCGGACGTGGGCGTAGGCGCGTTCGATATTTCCGATCAGGTATTCCCGGCGTATGGAAGCGACTGCGTGATACAGGATCTGGAAATCGTTGCAGGCACGCATCTGCTCAACCCACGCTGGTTCGGCGGTGAATTCCTGTTGAGCACGCCGGCGTTCCTCAGGACGCTGGTGCCGCGCGCACGTGCCCATTGCGAACGATATCTGGACCAGATCGCGCGCCTTCAACATCACGGCGACGAATCGTTCGTGTCAGCAGCGCTCAACACCCTCGCCGACGAAGGCCAGCAGATCGTGGAACTCGGCGCGTATCAGGCTATAGGCCGGCACTGGACGGGCAATACGCATCGTGATCTGCGATGGTTCCAGCATTGCTCGTTCGTGCATCTGCCGGACGGCAAGGCGCTGATCGAACGCGAGTCGCGTCATGCGGAGTTCGTCCCCAAACGCTTCTGGCGTGCTGTGTCGAAGGCGCACTGGTTGAATCGCGCACGCTTTGGCATCAAGCTCTGCTTCGAGGCAACGTCGGTCGCGCCAAGGCTGCGCAAAATGCTTACACCCGGCAAACACGCGCCGAGTGTAAGCACCGTCACAAAGCCTTCATCCGTGGATACTTTTGCGGCCCAAGCCAGTTCGCATCGCGTCGAAGAAAGCAGCAAGGAGCCGGTCTCCTGAATCCGGCGGCGGTGGCAACCTTCATACCGATTCCCGAATAAATCGTCGGCCACGGCACGCGGGTTGCGCAGGCAATGCAACAACCATTGCCAGGAGGCGCAAATGAGCCAGACATTCAAGGTGAAGGATCACGTGAGCTGGAACACCCCGCAAGGCGAAACCAGCGGACATGTCACGCGTGTGATCAAGGAACATACGAAACTGGATGGGCATGCCGTCAGCGCTACAGCCGATGATCCGAGTTACGAGGTCGAAAGCGAAAAGAGCGGCAAGCGCGCGGTACACAAGGGCGGCGCGCTGCACAAGGTGAAAAGCTGATCCTCTGCTTGCCGGCGTGGACATCTTCAAGCAGCTTCAGGTAGTTTCGAACGCGTAACAGGCATCGCGCTTGCATACGCGTTTCTGCATTTGCCTTGCGGCAAGATCATAATGGCTGTTCAGCCGCTGCCGGCGCCCGCTGGCGCTGTTGCAAGGTAGCGCCCGGTTCTACCCCGTTTGCAGCGTAATCGCAGACCTACAGGAGTGTCGACATGACCCTTGGCTATACCAAACCGCTCTACATCCTTCCGTTCGATCACCGCGCGTCCTACATCAAAGGCATGTTCAACCTGAAAGCGCCGCTGACGGACGAGCAGCATGCGAAGGTATCGGACAGCAAGCAACTGATTTATGAAGGTTTCAAGAACGCATTGTCGCAAGGGGTATCGGCGGATGCGGCGGGCATTCTGGTCGATGAGGAATTCGGCGCCAGCATCCTCGCCGACGCAACCAAGAACCACATCATCACGGCGGTATCGACGGAACAAAGCGGCTCGGACGAATTCCTGTTCGAATACGGTGACGACTTTGAGAAGCATCTCGATTCGGTCAAGCCGACCTTCGCGAAAGCGCTGGTTCGCTATAACCCGGAAGGCGATGCCGAATTGAACAAGCGCCAGACCGCGCGCCTCAAGCAGCTTTCCGACTACTGCACGAAGAAACAAGTGCCTTTCATGTTCGAACTGCTGGTTCCCGCCACGGATGCGCAACTCGAAAAGGTTGGCAAAGACAAGGACGCATACGACCTCAAGCTCCGGCCAACGCTGATGCGCAATGCCATTGAAGCGCTGCAGGATGCGGGCGTCGAGCCGGCGGTGTGGAAGATCGAAGGACTGGACCAGCGCGATGACGCGGTGAAGCTCGTGGAAACTGCTCAACGCGGCGGCCGCACGGACGTGGGCTGCATCATCCTCGGGCGCGGCGCGAGCGACGAGAAGGTCAAGGCGTGGCTCAAGACGGCGGCCAGCGTTCCGGGGTTTATTGGCTTCGCGGTTGGACGCACGAGTTTCTTCGAACCCGTGGCCGATTTCGAAGCGAAAAAGATCAGCCGCGAGGACGCAGCCAAGGAGATTGGCCGGCGCTATCGCGGATGGGTGGATACGTTCGAAAGCGGCCGGCAGGCTTGACGTCCTGAATCAGCGGGCGCGGCCCGGCTCAAGCCGCTGCGCTCGCAACCAGCGAAGCTGCAAGCAACGCTTGTGTGTAGGGATGCGCGGGTGCTTGGAGCACCTGCATGGTCTCCCCTATCTCCACGATCCTTCCCGCCTTCATCACCACGACCCTGTGCGCCATTGCGCGCATCACGGCAAGGTCATGCGTGATGAACAGGTAACTGAGCGTGTATTTTTTCTGCAGGCGCGTGAGCAGGTTGAGCACCTGCTGCTGTATCGATACATCCAGCGCGCTCGTCGGTTCATCGAGCACGAGCAGTTCAGGTTCGACCGCAAGCGCCCTCGCTATGGCAATACGCTGCCGCTGGCCACCCGAAAATTCCTGCGGATAACGCGGCAGGACATCGGTCGGCAAGCCTACTTCGTCAAGTAGTTCCGCGACGCGCCGGCGCCGTGCGGTTGCATCCACCTCTGGCCGATGCAACGCGATCCCTTCGCCCACGATCTGCTCGATGGTCATCCGTGGAGAAAGCGATCCGTACGGGTCCTGGAACACGACCTGCAGCCGCGACGAAATCATCCGCCGCGAGTTTGCCCTCCTGAGCGTGAAGACAGGCTGTCCGTCGATATGAATTCCACCTTGCGCCGGCCGCTGCAAGCCGAGGATCGTTGCAGCCAGCGTGGACTTTCCCGAACCGGATTCGCCTACCACGCCGAGCGTTTCACCCCGGCGCAACGTGATGTCGATATCCTGCAACGCCCTGAACGACGACTGCGTGAAAGCGGAGCGCCAGCCCTTCGCGGGAGCCCTGTAATCGACGGCCAGGTCCTGCACTTCCAGCAAGCGGCGCGCGTTCGGCGCAATGGGCTCGATAGCGCGCCTCGGCTCGCTGTCGAGCAGGCGGCGCGTATAGGGATGCTGCGGATTCGCAAACAATGCGGCCGTTGTGTTGGTTTCGACCAGTACGCCTTTTTCCATGACCGCGACACGTTGCGCGAAACGCTTTACCAGATTCAGGTCATGCGTGATGAGCAGCACCGCCATGCCGCGCTCGGCCGCTTCCTGTTCCTGCAAGCCAATGAGCAAGTCGACGATCTGCTGGCGCACGGTCACATCGAGCGCGGTGGTGGGTTCGTCCGCGAGCAGGAGCCGCGGGCGGCATGCAAGCGCCATTGCGATCATCGCGCGTTGCCGCTGGCCACCGGATAATTGATGTGGATAACTATCTATACGGCGCTCCGGCTCCGGAATCCCCGTGCGCCGCAACAGTTCAATACCGCGTTCGCGCGCCGCATTGGGCCGCATGCCTTCGTGCAGACGCAAGCTCTCCGCAATCTGCTTGCCGATGGTGAACAACGGATTGAGCGCGGTCATTGGTTCCTGGAAGACCATTGCAACGTCGCGGCCGCGAATGCCGCGCATCTGCTGCTCGGTCTTTTGCAGGAGGTCATCGCCGTCCAGCAGGATGCGTCCGGCCTGGCGCGCGTTCTCAACGAGCCCGAGTATCGACAGCGCCGTGACGCTTTTTCCCGATCCCGACTCGCCGACGAGCGCGACCCGTTCGCCCCGTGCAATCGAAAGGTTCAGATCCTGCACGACGGTTTTATCGCCGAAATGGATGGAGAGGTGATCGAGTTGCAACAAGGGCGTGGTCATTTCCGGACGCCTCCAAAGGCGGAGCCGCGCGTGCGCGTATCGAGGGCAGTGCGCAACGCGTCGCCCATGAAGGTCAGCAGCAGCAACGTCACCACCAGCGCGCCGAATGCGGCGCCCGATATCCACCACGCATCGAGATTGTTCTTGCCTTCGGCAAGCAGTTCGCCAAGGCTGGGAGTGGGCGCGGGCACGCCAAGGCCCAGAAAATCCAGGCTAGTCAACGCGAGAATGGCCGCGCTCATGCGAAACGGCAGGAAGGTGATCACGGGCGTAAGGCTGTTGGGCAATACATGCCGCCACATGATCTGCCAGTTGGAAAGACCCATGGTGCGTGCGGCGCGCACGTAGTCGAGCGAGCGGTTGCGCAGGAACTCGGCGCGTACATAGTCCGAGAGCGCAAGCCACCCGAACGCCGACAACAGGATGAAAAGCAGCCACAGGGTGGGCTCGAATATCGACGCAAAGATGATGAGCAGGTACAGGTCCGGCATGGAACTCCATATCTCGATCAGGCGCTGCCCGATCAGGTCGGTGCGCCCGCCGTAGAATCCCTGCACGGCGCCCGCCAGAACGCCCAGCACGACGCCGGAAACCGTCAGCGCCATTGCCATGAGCACGGACAGCCGGAAGCCGTAAAGCAGGCGAGAAAACACGTCGCGGCCGAACTGGTCCGTGCCGATCCAGTTCGCGGCGGACGGCGGCGCTGGGTTGGGCCGCGTCGCGAAGTAATCGACTGTGTCGTAGTGAAAATGGATTGGCGGATAAATCGCGAAATTGCCTTTCGATTCCAGCCGGTCCCGGATATACGGATCCAGATAATTCGTACGCGCCGGAAAGTCGCCGCCGAAGATCTTTTCCGAATAGTCCTTCACCACCGGGAAATAGTAGTGCCCTTCATAGCACACGATCAGCGGTCGGTCGTTCGCAAGCACTTCGCCGAGCAGGCTGATCGCAAACAGCACCGCGAACACGATGCTGCTCCAGTAGCCGAGCCGCTGGGTCTTGAAACGCAGCCATACCCGCCGCCCGGGCGACAGAGAAGGCGTGGGCTCGGGCAGGTTCGGCGGCGGGCTCACGCGCTCACCGGTCCAGCCGGTCGAACTGGATGCGGGGGTCGACGAGGACATAACAGACATCTGCAATGAGCTTGGTCACAAGACCAATCAGGGTGAAGAGGAACAGTGATCCAAGCACGACAGGATAGTCGCGGCGGATCACCGAGTCGTAGGAAAGCTGGCCCATACCGTCGAGGGAAAACAGCGTCTCGATCAGCAGGTTGCCGTTGAGGAACGCGCCCACGAACGCGGCGGGCAGTCCGGTCAGAAGTGGAATCATCGCGTTGCGCAGCACGTGTTTCCACAGCACGTCGCGCTGCGGCGCGCCCTTCGCTCGCGCGGTCAAAACGTATTGCCGCCCGATCTCCTCCAGGAAGGTGTTCTTGGTCAGGATGGTGACGATCGCGAAGTTGCCGACGACCGACGCGGTAACCGGCAACGCGATATGCCACAGGTAGTCGAGCACCTTGCCCGCCATGCTGAGCTGGTCGAAATCATCGGAGGTCAACCCGCGCATGGGGAAGACTTGCCACATGGAGCCGCCGCCAAAAAGCATCAGCAGCAGCACGCCGAGCACGAATCCGGGGATCGCGTACCCGGCAAGGACCAGGATGCTGGTCGCGGTGTCGAAGCGGGAACCGTTGCGTATGGCCTTCGAAATACCCAGCGGCACCGCGATCAGATAGGTCAGCAAGACTGTCCATAGTCCAAGCGTCACGGAAACAGGCAGCTTGGAACGGATCACGGCCCATACGCTCTGGTGCTGATAATACGATTGCCCCAGGTCGAAGCTTGCGTAATTCTTCAACATGCTGAAGTAGCGAACGAGCGGCGGTTTATCGAAGCCGAACTGCTTTTTCAACTGCTCGACCTGCTGCGGGTCCACGCCCTGCCCACCGTGATAACCACCGCCTCCGCCCGCTTCGCCGCCATGGTTCACGCCGTGGCGTAGCTGACTCATGATCTGTTCAACGGGACCGCCCGGCACGAACTGCGTGACCACGAAGGTGAGCGTGACCACGCCAATCAATGTGGGGATCATCAGCAACAGGCGTCTCAGGATATAAGCGGCCATAGGGACTCAATGGGTTGGCGCAGTGCTGGCTGTAGCCACCGGTTTAACGAACCAGTAATCGATCAGCCAGTCTTCGGCGTAGTACGAGTTCGGCAGAACCTTCGGATAACCCATGCGCGCCTTGTAGCCCACGCGCACATTGGGTGCGTAGTATTCCGGCACGATGTAATAGCCGTTGATCAGGACGCGGTCGAGCGCGTGCGTGGCGGTCTGCAAATCAGCGAGCGTGTTGGCCGTGAGCGCGGCGTCGATCATTGCATCGGCGGCTTTCGATCTGACGCCTGGAAAATTCTCCGAGCCCGGTTGAGATGCCGCAGCGCTGCCGAAGCGCCGCGTGAGTTCCCCGCCCGGGATGGTCACCGGCGAATAGACGTACGTGGTCATGTCGAAGTCGAACGCGTCCATGCGCTTGCCATAGAGCGCACTGTCGAGTTCGCGCATCTGCGCCTGAATGCCAAGCGTTTGCAACTGCTGCACGTAAGGCATGATGACGCCGTCCATGCCGGGCTGGTCGTCCATGATTTCAATGGACATGGCCGTGCCGTTCGCGTCGCGCAACGCACCATCGCGATAGTTCCATCCCGCCTCGTTGAGCAGCGCCTGAGCTTCGCGCAAGTTCGCGCGCAGGGAGTGCGGCGGCGTGGTGTCGGGCTGCCTGAGCATCGGGCCGAACACGGCGGCGGGAACCTCCGGACGATACGGCTCAAGCAACGCCAGTTCCTTCGCATCGGGCACGCCCGTAGCGCCGAACGGACTGTCCTGGAAGTAACTGCCGGTGCGCCGGTATTGCCCGTAGAACGTCAGCCGGTTGAGCCATTCGTAGTCGAACGCGAGCGTAAGCGCACGCCTCACGCGAGGATCGGCGAACTGGGGTTTGCGCGTGTTGATGAAAATGCCCTGCATCTGCGCGGGGCCATCGGGAAACAGGCCTCTTCTAAGCGATCCGTTTGCGATGTTCTTGCCGACGTACTTACGCGCCCAGGTACCCGACGAATACTCCACGCGCATATCCGTGTGCCCGGCCTTGAAGTCTTCGAGCGACGTGTAGTGGTCGGTAAAGAGGCGGAATGTAATGCGTTTGAAGCGGTACATGCCGCGTCGCGACGGCAGGTCCGCGGCCCAGTAATCCGGGTTGCGTGCGTAGGTAATCTGCTTGTCGTTCTTGCGTTGCTCGATCAGGTACGCACCGCTTCCAAGCGGCGGGACATTGGCGATCTTGTCGAACGAAGGCCGCGTGCCGTCCGGCTTCATGCCCCATTTCGGCGAGAACACCCAGAGGTCGCCGGCAATCAGCGGTGCATCGCGGCGTGCTTCCCTGAAATCGAAACGCACCGTCAGGCGGTCAAGCACCGTCGCCTTCGCGATGTTGGCGAACTGCGAATTGTAGATGGGCGAAACCTGGTTGCTCGCGAGGGTATCGAAGGAATACTTCACGTCGGCGGCGGTAATCGCATCGCCGTTGGAAAAGCGCGCCTTTGGGTTGATATGGAAGGTCGCCGACTTGCCGTCCGGTGCGACATTGACATCGTCCGCTATCAACGGATATTCCGATGCCAGTTCATCCCAGCTTCGCTGCATCAGCGTGTCGAACATGAGGTTCTTCAGGTCGGGCGCGGGTGCGCCGCGAACCAAGAACGGATTCATGGAATCGTAGCTTTGCAGTTCGTCGTAATTCTGGAAATTCATGTCGCCGTCATTTGGCGCGTCGGGGTCCGCGTAGTCGAAATGCGTGAAGCCAGCCGGATATTTCGGCTCGTCGTATTGCGCAATCGATGGACTCGCAAAAGCACCGTGGACCACCAACACCATGCCAAGCGCGAGCGTCGTGAACGTCCTGCGCCGGACCGCTCTTACCTCCGCTCTTACCTCCGCTCTTACCTCCGCTCTTACCTCATTACTCATCGTCGCTCGCGGTTGTCTTGAACGAGAACTGCACCTCGCCCACGTAAGGCTCGGGATTCTTCTCGCATTTATAGCCCTTGCCTGCCGCGATCACGGCTTCGTTGAAGACGGATGTTGGTGGCGAGACGCGCATGATCTTCACCTCGCTTACCTGGCCGTCAGTGCCAATCGACAAACGCGCCGTTACCGTCGCCGAGATTCCGTCCTGCAGCGCTTTGCGGGGAATCTGCGGTTGCACGGACTGGCAATGGCCGCGGCCGTCCACCACGCCATGCAATCCGGGCGCAGGTGCGGGTGCCGGCGCGGCCGCCGCTGCAACGGGCGCAGCCGGCGTTGTATTGGCAGGCGCTGTTGCAAGTGCCGGCGCGTTCGGCGCGGGAGTGGCCGCAGCCGGAATATTGGCTTCCCTGGGCGCTGGCGCGGGCTTTGCAGGCGGCGGCTTGGGCGTGGGCAGCGGCTTGGGTTTCACTGGCGTCGGCCTGGGTTTCTCCACGGGCGTGGGCGCGGGCGGCGGCTCGATCTTTTGCACCTCCGGCGGTGGAGGCGGCGGCGGTGGAGGCGGCGCCATGGTCACGCGCATCTCCTTGGGCGGCGTTTGCAACGGCGCGAAGCTTACATGTGTGAGGCCGTAGATCATCAGCCCTGTCACGACGATCGCCGCCGCGACGAACATGCCCATCGGCTGATGTCGATGCTGTGCGTGAGCGGACGCCCACAGCGCGCCCTTCAAGGGTTCATGCGAATCGTTCATGACGGGTCTGGACTCAGTGCTTGATGATGTACAGGTCTTCGCTGCGGTAGTGGTCCATCGGATTCTTCGTGGAATAACCACCCACGTAGCTTTTCACGAGGCGCACCAGCGTGTATTGCAGCAGCGGCAACATTGGATAGTCTTCCATTGCAAGCTTGCCGGCTTCTGTTTGCAGTTTCTGCCGCGTGGCGGGATCGGTGGAGTTCGACGCGTCGCGCATCAGGGCGTCGGCTTTCGGGTTGCACGCCTGGTTGTCGTTTTGTTCCGAGCCGCATTGAACCAGCGTGAGGAACGTGCTTGCGTCGTTGTAATCGGCCACCCAGCCGTTGCGCGCGATCTGATAGTCGCCGTCATGGCGCTTTTTCAGCAACACCTTGAATTCCATGGCCTGGATATCGGTGTCGAGTCCGAGCTTGCTCTTCCATTCCGATGCCGCGAAGATAGCCATTTTCTTGTGATATTCGCTGGTGTTCATCGCGAACTGCAGCTTGGTGCCCGGCTTCACGCCCGCTTCGGCCAGCAGTTTTTTAGCTTCCTCCACACGCTTCGCCATGGGCCAGGAAGCCCAGTCGTAGGCGCTGACATCCGCGCCCTTAACGCCTTTCACAATCACGCCATACGCCGGGATCTGCCCGTCGGCCGTGACGCGCTGCGCGAGGATGTCGCGATCGATCACCATGGACAAGGCCTTGCGAACGCGTACGTCCTTCAGCAACGGATCTTTGTTGTTGAACGAGTAATAGCGCAAGCCGAGCATGGGCGCCGCGCGCATCTCGTTCGGATACGCCTGCTTGTAGCGCGCGAACGTTCCCGATGGCAATTGATAAACCCAGTCGTCGCCACCGGACTCGTATTGCTTTACGTCGGTGTTTTCATCTTCTATAGGCAGGTACGTGACCTGATTCAATTGCACGTAGCCCGCGTTCCAGTAATTCGGGTTTTTCGCGAGCACGAGCCGGTTGTTGACTTGCCAATCCTTCAGCATGAACGCGCCGTTGCTAACAAGCTTGCCGGGCTTGGTCCAGTCCTTGCCGTTTTTCTCCATCGCCGCCTTGTTGATGGGCCCGAAGTTCGTGTTCGTCATCAGGTCGGGCAGGAAGGGCACGGGATACGGCGTCTTTATCTGCAACGTATTCGCGTCGATAGCCGTCACGCCCAGCGACGCAACCGGCTTCTTGCCCGCGACAATCTCTGTTCCGTTCAGCAGGAACATGCCGTAGGTGTTCGCATAGGGCGAGGCTGTTTTCGGATCGACGAGCCGCTGGCAGCCGAAGACAAAATCCGCGGCTGTGACCGGTTCGCCGTTGGACCACCGGGCGTTCTTTCGCAGATGAAAGATCCATGTGGTCGGGTCTTTCATCTCCCACGTCTCGGCGACGCCGGGCACCGTTTCGCCATCGGAGCGAACGGCGGTCAGGCCTTCGAAGAGATCACGCGTGACGGTATTGGCCGGCACGGATTCGGCTACGTTAGGATCGAGCGTCTCGACTTCGCTACCGTTGTTGCGCACCAGTTCCTGCTTCGCGGCGAGTTGCGTGCCGGGTGGGATGACGGCCGCGTTTGAAAGGCTGGGAGCGCTCGCGGCGCTGAACAGACAGGTTACGAGCAAAACAGGCAAGCCGCGCAAAGAACGATTCGATGAAACGAAAAACATCAGGAAACTCCCGGAATACATGACTTTCCGCCAACAGCCATCGGCGGTTACAGCGGCCCTCGACATGCCTTGCACGATCACAAGACATGTCGAAGTTCAGGGTTGTGTACAGACCGTTATTCGTCGTCGCTGCCTGGCGCGGTCTTGAACGAGAACGTCACCTCGCCCACATAGGCCTCGGCATTCTTCTCGCACTTGTACGCCTTGGCGGCGGTCGTGACGGCGTCATTGAACACCGAAGTCGGCGGCGTGGTCCTGACGATCTTCACGGCGCCCACGCTGCCATCCGGATTGATCGTGAGATGTGCGACCACGTCCGCCGAGATGCCGTCCTGGAGCGCCTTGCGCGGAATCTGCGGCTGCACTGACTGGCAATGCCCTCGGCCATCGACCACGCCGTGCAATGCAGGCGGTGCAACGGGCGCGGCGCCCGTTGCCGCCACAGGCGGACTGGGCGGCGAACTGGACGGCGTAGTCGCCACGGCGGGCGCATTGGCGGACGGGTTCGCGGCAGCCGGAATCTGCGCTTCCTTAGGCGCCGCCGACGGCTTCGCCGGCGGCGGCCTGGGCGTGGGTAACGGCTTCGGCTCGACCTTCTTCGGCAGCGGCTTTTGCGGCGTGGGAGCCGGTGGAGGCTCGAGCTTCTTCACCTCGGGCGGCGGCGGTGGCGGAGGCGGCGGAGGCGCCATGCGAACCCGCAGCTCCTTGGGCGGCGGCGGTGCATCGGGCGTGAAGTTCACATGCGAAAGACCGGCAATCAGCAACAGCTCGACCAGCAGCGCGGCGCCGACCGCGACTTTCATCGATACCTTGCCGTCTTTCGCCGCACCCCTGGACGCCCACAGCGCCCCGTCCAGAGGCACGCGAGGCGTGCTGACCAGATGTACGGGAACGTTCATGTCGAAGGATTCGTCGCCAGTGCCACGGAACTGATGCCGGCGGCGCGCACCAGGTCCATGACGTGAATGATGTTCTTGTAGCTCGTGCCTTCGTCGCCGGAGATGGCGACATCGACCTTCTTCGAATCACCCACGAGGCCCTTCAAATGCGCGGTGAGTTCGTCGGGCGTGATGGGCTTCGCGTCGAGATAAAGCTCGTCGGTCTTCGTCACGCCGATCGATACCTTGATGGTCTGCTGCAACGCTTCAGCGGTGCTGGATTGCGGCAGGTCCAGCTTGATGCCCGCGCCCTGGATCATCTTGAGCGTGGCGAGCATGAAGAAGACCAGCAGGAACATCATGATGTCGATCATCGGGATGATCTCGATGCGTGCCTTCTCTTCCGCGCCCAGATAGTGACTGCGGTGATTTCTACTCATCTCAAACCTCTTCTGTTTCCAAACGGCACCCGGTCAATGCATGCCCTTCATACGGCCAGTGAAGCACTCTCATGCGGCACACGCTTGCCGCAATCTCATGCTGCGATCTCGGGGCGCACATCCGCGTTGCGGCGAACCGGCGCAGAGAAGCGCGAGACCAGCAACGACTTGATCAGGTCGAACTGATTGACCGTCATGCGGATACGTTTGTTGAAGTAGTTGAGAAAGATCACGCAGATGATGGCAATGACAAGACCGCATGCCGTAGCGGTAAGCGCATGTCCAATACCGCCCGTCACGCCGTTGGGGTTTGCCGTGCCGCTCGCGCCCAACACGTTGAACGATTCCACCATGCCGATGATCGTGCCAAGCAGTCCGAGCAGCGGCCCGAGCGTGACGGCGGTATCGAGCACCCAGAGGTTACGGTCGAGGCGCGGCATCTGGAACATGATCGCCTCTTCCACTTCGCGCTCCACCACCGCTTCGTCGCGCCCATTGACCTTCATTGCGGTCTTCACGAGTTCGGCCTGCACGGTCGAGTCGTAGTGCTTGACGAGCTTCGCGGCATCTTCCGGATGATTGGCCTTCAGCAGCTTCAGATCATGCTCGATGGTCTTGCCTGCGCGCACCGCTCTGGCGAAGAACACCATGCGCTCGATGATGACGGCCATGCCCAGCAGGAAAATGACGCCAAGGAGGGGAATGAGGCCCATCGACTGGACCGAATAATTAATGAGGGTATTCAGCACTGCGGACTCCGGTTAGGACAAACGACGCTAATCATTTTTTAGATGACGGTAGTTCTTTGAGCGGGCAGCTTCGTTTCGACGCCGCTCGTAAAAGCGCGACCTTCTAAGCAACGGCTATGCCAGGAGATACGCCAGCCTTTTACCGGCGATGGGCCAAATGCCTATTACGCGTTGATCTTACGGCGAATTTTAGTTTGTTGACCGATCCTGTTTTCGCGAACTTTTTTTGCAGTCGTTGCCGTACTGCCAATATCGCATAGATGGAGGCCTGATAATCCCGTCAAAGCCGACCAGTGAAATAAGAAAACCCATCCTTTGTGCACCAAATGATTACTCTGGTGCTTATGAAAGAATTTCGTAATGAATATGCGGAAGGTATCTTTTTGATTATCGTCCGCTTCATATGCTCCTAAACCCTAGGACTTCTGGATAGACGCAATCCCTCCATGGCAAAGAGTTTCATCGAGGGTATTACAAAAGCGCATTGATTATGTTTATACTGTGCACACCCGCCGTGATAACCCCAAAATCGGCTTTCAAAGCGTAATGCACAACGCGATGCATTAGCTCCCTTTCAAGGTGCAAGTTTTGCACCACTATATTTAGACGAATCACTCTAAATCACGCTATTTACAACATTATTCCAAAATAATAAATGGTAATGAGCGTTAAATCGATCGTTTCTCGTTATCCACTAAACAACAATTCTCAATAAAAATAAAACGCATTTATTTCAAATCCTTACTGCATAAATAAATAGCTGTATCCAGCTTTTCCGCTTATCCCTTTTCCCAAATTGGCATAACTCGTGCTCTTGGTGCTGCCGCTTATCAACGGCGCCTTTCAACACGATTGAGATTGCGCCTTGACTGACGATGCTCAAACAACGCATTCAGCGTTTTAAACGCGCCCCGCAATAAAAAGCGTTGAAAAGCATCGCGTGACCGGTTCGTGCAACACACACGTCCCGGCCGGGTTGGTTCGATCAAATATGCTCACTGACAAGAGGGAGAGCACGTGAAACAGAAGAGATTGGTAACGGCGATCAAGGGCATCATTGGCGCCGAACTCGTGCTGAGCGCCGCATTCATTCCGATGGCGCACGCACAGACCGCAGACCCAAGCGGCACCGGTGGCGCTTCGGGTACGACTTCCGCGACCACGGCCGCGCCTGCTGCATCCACGCCGGCAACGGCTCCGACCAAACTTGAAAAAGTGGAAGTCACGGGGTCGCTGATCCGCACATCGGACAAGGTAGGCAACACAGAAGTCCAGACTGTGACAGCCAAGGAGATCGAACAAAGCGGATACACCACCGTGGCCGATTTCCTGCGCGGCGTGTCGGCGAACTCGGCGAGCAGCTGGTCGCAATCGACCATGAACAGCACGGCTCCGGGCGGCGCGGGCATTGCACTGCGCGGTCTCTCGGAGAAGTACACGCTGGTTCTGGTCGACGGCCAGCGCGTCGCGAACTACGCGCAAGCGGTCAACTTCACCGACACCTTCTTCGACATCAACACGATCCCGCTGAACACCATCGACCGGATCGAGATCGTGAAGACCGGCGCGGTATCGCAATACGGCTCCGACGCCATTGCGGGCGTGGTCAACATCATCACGAAGAAAAACTTCCAGGGTTTCCAGATCGACAGCCAGCTCGGCAAGGCCCAGCACCCCGGCGACGCGCAAGGCAGCTTCAGCGTGCTCGGCGGCTTCGGCAATCTCAACACGGACCGTTTCAACGTCACGGGTTCGGCAAGCTGGTATCGCGATTCGGGCTCGACACTCGCCGACCGCGATATGACGAGCAGCCAGGACTTCACGCGCTTCGGCGGCACCAACGCGCCAGCAGGCAACAACCAGCAAAGCTTCTGGACCGCGCCGGACGGCACCAACGTCCCGCTCAATCCGTGCCCGCCGAACACCACGACGGGCCGCACGGGCGGCACCACGTGTACCTACAACACGGCCCACGACTACTCGCTGGTTCCTTCGACCACGCGGCTGAACGCCAAGGTGCGCGGCACGTTCAAGATCAACGACGACATGCAGGCGTATGCCGAGTTCTGGGGCAGCCGCGACGAGACCGTGCAGTACGGCGGCCTGCAGTCGGCGAGCAGCTTGTCGAACGTGTACAACCCGGCGACCAACAGCATCTCGCCGCTCAACCGCACTGTGCCGGGTGGCAATCCGTTCAACCCGTTCGGCGTCGATACCCCGATCAACTACACCTTCCCGACCGCCGGCGTTGGCGTGGATACGGTCTCGACCTTCTGGAAGGCATCGACGGGGATCAAGGGATCGTTCACCACACCGAAGCTTGGCGACTGGGACTGGTCGGTAGACGCGGGCCATTCGCAAAGCACGGTGGACAGCCACTTCTACAACTCGCTGGATGTGGCGGGCTGGCAGAACGTGCTGCAAAACGGCACGTACAACTTCCTGAACCCGGGCTCGACGCCCAACGGCCTGGACGGCGTATTCAGGGACGACTTCCAGCAAGCCATCACGAAGCTCGATACGGTCAGCGCGAAAACGTCGACGTCGAACCTCTTCACGCTGCCCACGGGCAACGTGGGCCTGGGTCTTGGCACCGAGTTCCGGCATGAGAGCTCGATCATCAACCCGCGCACCTATTCGTCGCTGGGTATCGTGTCGCCGGCGCAGATCCAGACGGTGGACGGCTCGCGCAACGTGGCGGCCGTGTTCTACCAGGTCGAGATTCCGATCATCCGCGCGCTGACGTTCACCCAATCGGGCCGCTATGACCACTACAGCGACTTTGGCGGCGCGTTCTCGCCGAGCTTCGCATTGCGTTATCAGCCGGTGCAGGCATTCACGACCTATGCGTCGTTCAGCCGTGGTTTCCGTGCGCCGACACTGGTCGAAAACGCACAGGCGTCGTACACGGGACACCAGAACCTGACCGACCCGTTTGATCCGCGCGGCCCGACCAAGGCGTTCACGACCGAGTTCACGAACGGCAATCCGAACCTTCAGCCTGAGCACACGAAGAACTACAACATCGGCTTCCAGTTGTCGCCGGATGCAACAACCGACATTGGCGCGGGCTTCTACAAGGTGCGCATTGACGGTGTAATCGGCACGCCGGATCCGGTGGCGGTACTCGCCGCGAACGATCCGACCCAGGTGATCCGCAACCCGGACGGCACGCTGCGCTATATCAACTCGCAGTTCATCAACCTGGGCTCGCTCGATACAGACGGCTTCGACTTCAACTGGCGCAAGACGGTCGGCACGCCGGTGGGTTCGTTCACGCTGTCCGGTGACTGGGCCTATGTGTGGCATTTCAAGCTTCACAGCCCGGGCGCGGCGACGGCGGATTTCGCCGGCAACAATCTGGCGCTGAACCAGCCGTTCGGTGCGTCGAATCCGCGCTGGAAGGGCAACACGGACCTGACCTGGGACTATCGCAAGTTCACGACCACGCTGACATGGCAATACACCGGTCCGTACACGAACGCGATTGCGGATATCAACGGGGACACGCCCCTGTCGGTGGCTTCATATAGCCAGTTCAACCTGTTCACGAGCTATCACGGCTTCAAGAACTGGACCATCTACGCAGGCATCAACAACCTGTTCGATAAAAAGCCTCCGTTCGACACCGAATGGACCTCGGGCGCGGACCTGACGGGCTACGACCAGTCGCTCTACACGAACGTGGGACGCTTCTTCCAGGTCGGCGCGACGTACCGGTTCAAGTAAGCCTCTTCAAGCAACATGGCCGGATCTGTCCGGGGCACGGAACGCTTTCGTGTCCCGGACAGTGCGTTTACAGGGCTGCTTTACAGACGGATTTTCTTCGAGTTCCTCAAAGCCAAACATTCGGATACCGAACCAGATTGCGAACGAGCCGCTGTTATCGGCCAGATCAATGTCACTATCCGCCACGAAATGTGCGCAAGCCCACATAGACCACGATGCAGCGAGAAGAAAGTGTCGCCGATGCGCGTCAATGCGGCCTACAAAACATACCGGGGTACTAACTTCTGAACTAATTGCACTATTCTTATATGAACAATCCGGCTCGCCTGATCGTGACGTGGGCCGGCACAAACATCTGCCCAGAGGGCTTCGGCATGAGCCTGTTATCTTTTCGCGCGCCCGTCCTGTATGCGACGTGTCATCGCTGCGGCAATGCGCTGACTCACGGCGAAGATGAATGCCCGCATTGCGGCACGAACCAGTCGCGTGCCCTGCGCACGCTGGGTACGCCCAGCTCGGTCGACTATGGGGCAAACGTGGTGCTGATGCCCGGCCGCATGCTTGTACCCTATCCGAGCGTGCCCGACGAGCTCGATACCAAGATGAACATCGCGCGTGAAAGAAAGCGCGTGTTGAAGCGCGTGGCGTTCTATCTGGCAAGCGGCGGAATGCTTGCGCTCGCGCTAGGGCTGGCTCATGCACCGGCGCTGAGGTCGCCTGCCGTGCAGCGGCTGGCCGCGCTGCCGGAGCCCGCGGCACGCAAGGCTGTGATTGTTCCTGTTGCTCCTGAGAGTCACGCGGACGTTGGCGTGCCAGCCAGCGCAACGGTGTTCGCCGCCGCGAGTTCGACGGGCACGCAGCAGCCATTGCCCGCGCCTGCGCCGCAAGCGATTGCCGCTGAGAAGCCGGCGCCGGTCAAGCCTGCCATCCCCACTACTACGGTTTCGACCGAGGCCACGACGCATGCAGTGAAGACAACGCCGAATCAGTCAAGCCAGCCTGTTGCGCCGGTTATCGCGAAGCAGGCGGTTCCTGAGAAACCTGTGGCCACAACGCCGCCCATCGCGACAGCAGCAAAATCCATTGCACCGTCGGCGGTTGCGGACACAACAACAGCCAAGACCACAGACGCAAGTCCGCCCATATACGAAACAGCCGCCAGGTATTCACTGGCTACGCTCGCAACAGTGGAAGCGCATGCGCGTGCGTTCAACGACACGGTCGCGGACAACTACAACACGTTGCTGGCGTTGGTTGCATCGACGATCCATCCGGATCCGGCTTCCGATACCACGCTCGCAAGCAAGCCAGATATCGCGACACCGCCAGACACTACACGTCCGCCAGGCAAACCGGCTGACGTTGCAATAGCTGCTGCTCCCGCGCCGCAAATCGCATCGACGAAAACCGTGGCGGCGCCCGTTGTCAACGTGCCGGACATCCCCTCACCCAAGGCCGCCGCCACGATCGCGGCCGTGCTCGCCCCGAGCCCGACCGCTACCGCGGACGTTCCCATTGCGAGCCACGCGCCGCAGCCCTCCGCGCTGACTGAAAACGGTTTGCCGCGCATGTCGATGACCCCCATCTCACCGGCAATGACCGCCGAGCGGCCGCCAGCGGGCAGCCCCGGCGAGACGCTCTACATTGCGCGGCTGGCGCTGCTCACGAACGACCTGAGCGCCGCGCGCAAGAACCTCGCGGAGGTTCCATCGACACTTTCGGACGACGTTGAAGCGAAACGCATTCGTGACGAGCTGGCCCAGCGAGAAAGCGCGCGCGACGCAGCCATGCAGCGTGCCCGGGCCTGCGACGCCGCGTCTTCCTGGCGCTGCGCGCGCCGTTATGCGAAGGAAGCAATTGCAATCGATACAAGCTATCCGGATTCGCGCGTCCTGCTCAAGCGAGTGAATTTCAAGGCGGCGCAAGCGAAGAAAGCCGCCGACGCAGCCGCGCTGCTGGCGGCGAACAATGCCGCGCATCCGCTCGTGCATACCGCGCCGATCCGCGAGGCGGTCGCCATGCCGGCTGTCCCGCGCGCGACAATACCGAGTGCAAACCTGCAGAGCACATACACGGCAGCGGCAGCGCCATCGGCTTCGTCGTCATCGGCCGGCAACAACGCACCGCATCTGTTCGCCGCGCCCGCCGTGCGCGCTCCGCACGAAGCGCATGTCATCCATGACGCGCGTGAAACGCGGCCTGTTGTCGAGACACGCGAGCCGGTTATCGTGCCGCCGCCTGCGAAGACACCGGAGCCGGATACGTCCGAGTCACGCGTGTTTGGCGGCGGCGTGCCGATCCGCCCACCGGGCCGGGGAGAAGCGCACTGAGCATCGATCCGGACGTACGCGACGTACGCTAGCTCGCCGGTATCGTGACGATCGGCGTCTTGGCGTCCTGATTGGATTCGGCCAGCGCCATCAGCATCTGCACCACGGTGAACGCGTACTTCGAATCGAAATCCCTCCGGTCGATCCAGTATTGCGAAGGTCCGTACTGGATATCGATGTACGCATCCTCGGGCGGCTTCTGCCCGACATGGACAATGATCGTGGGACGCGTCTCCACCCCGATCAAGCCAATGGTCGGCTTCGTCGACCCATGCGCCACCAGTTCTTCCGGCACGTCGACCTGCGCTCCGAGGTCCGTGAGAATGCCGAGCACGGAACGTGTGACCATTGGAATGCGTTCGCCGCGCTGGGCCGATTGCCCATAGACGACCTCATACGTCTTCGTCTTCGGTGACAACTTCAACAGGTTGCGCACCAGCATCAGGTCCTTCGACGTCTCGGCGTTCTCACCGCTCGTAGTCGCGCCCAGCGTGATGTACACGCGGCTCACATGGTCCTCGTCGCGCGTCTCGACGTTAAGCTGACCCGCAAGCTGAAGCCGCCGGAACGCCTGGATCAGTTCGAAGAAACCCACGCTGCCGTTCGCGTTAGGACCGCCCATCGCGTTCGCGTTCTGTAAGCCGCCCATGGATTGCGCGGTGATCCGCAACAGCAAGTCGATGGGAATCGCGCTTTCGGCCAGCGGCAGCACGAGCGCCGGCGCAAGCGGACGGATATAAGCCGTTGCAAAGGCTTGTCCGGTTGTCGGCGTGAAGGTGAAGGTCGGATGGTTCGAGTAGGAAACGCTGCCCGTTGCAGCGGCGAAGTTCTGCGTGGTGTCGCCAGCGCTGAACGTGGAACCTGCGGTGGCATCGAACGTGTAGGCGGCGATGATCTGGCTGACGCTCAGGAACGCCGGCGAATCGGCGAAGCGGATGCCTACGAGCGCCGCGAGTATCTCGCGCTTTTTCGCTTCGCCCAACGCTCTTGCGTAATCGACCTGATCGGCCTTGAGCCGTTTGGGACCGATGGCGGAACAACCACCGGCAGTAATGCAGACACACAACATGGCGGAAAGGAGCGCTTTTCGTCTCATTCAGCTTGGGGCCCTGGTCAATGCGGGCAGCACCGCGCCGCCCGGCGAACCGGTGGGCGGCCGCAAATTCTGTTCCCCGACGCCGGTTTCCTCTGCACAATCCGGATGAATTCACCCTGCTATTGTGGCGTCGATGGCGTCGTCGCGTTGTTCGGGCTGGCCGAACCTGTCGCCCCGGAGCCGTACGTAGCCTTCTCTGCACGCTGGATATCGTTCGGATAATCCGATTCATTGGCCGCCGGCTTGTAGCCGTGCGCTTCGAGATTCTTCAGGTCCGCTTTCTCCGAGGCACGCGTCGGCGGCGAGTTATTCGGCTGCGCGGTTTGCGCCTGCGCGGATGACGCAAATGCAATTGTCATCGTCACGACTACAAAACCGGTACGTGCAGAATGAAATTTCGACATGGCGGCCTCTCGACTTTGAACACGACAGCGCACTACGCTTGTGCGTGCTATTGCCCCGATTGACCATGCTCCGCATTCACCTTGCTCTGAGCTTTCTGAATGTCCTGCGGATAATCGTTGCGATCCGCACTTGGGTTGTAGCCGTTCTTCTCCAGTTCGCCCAGCTCCGCCGAATTCTTCGCGCGTGCGGCTTTTCTGTCGGCCTTACGCTGGGCTTTCTGCGCTTGCTTTGACATCGGTTGCGCAGCCGATGCCGCGTCCGCACTTTGAGCGAAGGAATCAGGCGTTGCGCCCACGATTATTCCAAGCGACGCCAGCAAGGTGATCGATGCAATCCGGGCTCGTGACATGACACACTCCTCTTTAGGAAACCCGCCGCCGCGCCGGATCTTTTTCGTGTGCTGGCTGGGCACACGCTAGGAATCCAGTCGTGCGGCCGCACGCCTGACAAGCTCGGTGCGAATTGCGCGGCCTTTCTCGCCGCGTTTCCACACCAGGTCCACAACAGCCTTAGGCGCTGTATCGGGCGTGCCTGAATTGAAGGGCGGCGCGGGCACATATTCCAGTTGAAGCTGGATGGCCTGGGCTTCCGTCTCGCCAATCAAGCCGGTCAATAGCGTCAGCGCAAAATCGATGCCCGCCGTCACGCCGCCTCCGGTCATCAAGTTACCGTCCTGAACGACACGCTCTTTGACCGGAATTGCCCCGAACTGCTCCAGCAAGTGATGAAACGCCCAATGCGTGGTTGCGCGGCGTCCGTGCAGCAAACCGGCCGCGCCAAGGACAAGCGCGCCCGTGCAGACGGACGTCATGAAGCGCACGCCAGCCGCTTGCTGCTTGATGAAATCGAGTGCGGCAGCGTCTTCCATCAATTCATTGACGCCCAAGCCGCCCGGCACGCACAACACGTCGAGCTGCGGGCAATCGCTGTAAATAATCGTCGGCGTCAACAACAGGCCGCTGCTCGACTTCACGGGATCGAGCGTCCCGGCAATCAGGTGGACCGTTGCGCCTGGAACGGACGCGAAGACATCGTGAGGACCGGTCAGATCGAGTTGCTGCACGTTGGGGAAAACAAGAAAGCCGATATGCAATGCCATGGGATAAACCTCGTGAAGAGTGAACGCGCGAACTGGACGCACTGACGATACCCCGCTACCCTTTGGCGTGATTACCAATTAACCCTCGTTTTACGCCACTTTCCAGGCCGCCAACATGAAAAAGACGCCACGCGGTATCGATATTTACGCGTTTCCCGACGTCCAGCTTCTTGATGTTGCCGGTCCCTTGCAGGTCTTTGCGTCGGCCAATGAACTCTCGCTCGCTGCGGGAAGCCGCGCGCCATACGTGCCGCGCGTCATTGCAGCCGTTTCCGGCGAGATCCGGAGCACGGCGGGACTCGGCCTCGTTGCGCATCCATTGCCGCTGGCGAGTGAGACAGCCGATACGTTGATCATCGCGGGCGGCCGCGGTGTCCATGCAGCGTCGAGGGAAACCGCGCAGGTGGCGTGGATCAGGGAGCGGGCCCAGCGCTGCCGCAGGGTGGCGTCGGTATGCACGGGCGCGTTCCTGCTCGCTGCGGCCGGTCTGCTCGATAAACGCCGCGCCGTCACACACTGGGCGCACTGCGAGCAGCTCGGCGAGCGCTATCCGGCTGTCAATGTGGACCCTGCCCCCATCTTCATTCGCGACGGCACGGTATGGACGTCGGCGGGGGTGACGGCAGGTATCGACCTCGCGCTCGCGCTGGTCGAGGACGATCTCGGCCGCGCGCTCGCGCTGGAAGTCGCCCGCGAACTCGTGGTTTTTCTCAAGCGCCCAGGCGGCCAGGCACAGTTCAGCGCGACGTTATCGCTGCAAAAAGCGGGAGACCGTTTTGGCGAACTGCACGCGTGGATCGCGGAAAACATGGCGTCGGACCTGTCCGTCGCGACGCTCGCCGAGCGCGCCGGCATGAGCGAGCGCAGTTTCGTGCGGCACTATCGGGCGCAAACCGGCGTCACGCCCGCGCGCGCTATCGAACAACTGCGGCTCGAAGCGGCGCGGCGTCTTCTCGGCGATACCGCATTTCCGATCAAACGTGTGGCGGCGCGCTGTGGATTTGGATCGGAGGAAACCATGCGACGCGGTTTTTTGCGCTCGACCGGCGTCACGCCGCAAGCATATCGTGAACGATTTTCCGCCAACGGAGGCGAGCCGGACGTGCAGCCATAAATAGTGGCAGTGCAGCAATGCAAATTTGCCCCGAATTTCGAGTTGTTGCGCCATGCGAAGGATTTGATATTTCGAGATAATGCTGCATTGCATCGTCTCGAACCCACATTCTCCGCTCAATGTCCATTATCGATATCCCCGACAATTCCGCAGGAAGCCCGCTCGACCGTGTCATCGCGCCTTTTGGAGCCGGTCCGGCGGAGGTCGCGCTGGCGGTCGGCGGACTGGCGATCGGCACGGGCGAATTCGCTTCCATGACCATCCTGCCGATCATCGCGCATGGACTCGATACGTCGCTGCCCACCATGGGCCACATCATCAGCGCCTATGCGCTCGGTGTCGTGATCGGCGCGCCGCTCATCACCATTTTCTTCGCCAAGATTCCGCGCCGCGCGATGCTGATCGGCCTGATGCTGATGTTCGCATTCGGCAACTTGCTGAGCGCGCTTGCGCCCAATTACACGCTGCTGCTGATCGCGCGTTTTATTTCAGGCGTGCCGCACGGCGCGTATTTCGGCGTGGCCGCGCTGACAGCGGCGTCGCTGGTGCCGCCCGACCGGCGCGCGCGGGCGGTCGGGCGCGTGATGCTGGGACTGACCATCGCGAATATTTTCGGCGTGCCGCTTGCAACCTGGCTTGGTCAATGGCTCGGCTGGCGCGCGGATTTCCTGCTGGTCGGCACGCTCGGTATCCTTACGATGATCGGCGTGCGCGTCTTTCTTCCACCCATCCACGCCGGGGGCGCAACGCCCCGGCGCGAACTCGGCGTGTTCCGCCGCGCGCAGGTCTGGTTGACGCTTTCGGTCATCGCGGTCGGTTTCGGCGGCTTGTTCGCGGTCTATACGTACATCACGCCAACGCTCTTGAACGTGACCCACGTCGCGCCGTGGCGCGTGCCGCTGCTGCTCGGCGCGCTTGGGGTCGGCATGACGGCGGGCAGCCTGATAGGCGGCGTACTCGCCGACAAATCCCGGCTGTGGACCATTTTCGGCATGCTGATCTGGAACGCGGCGGCGCTGGCGGCATTCGCGTATTCATCGGCAAACGAATGGACCGCCACGCTCAATCTCTTCGCAATGGGGCTCGGCATTGCCGTGGTCCCGGCCGTGCAAACACGCCTGATGGACGTGGCCGGCGATGCGCAAACCGTAGCGGCCGCGCTCAATCACTCAGCCTTCAACATTGCGAACGCGCTGGGCGCATGGGCTGGCGGCGTGGTCGTGGCGCTCGGTTTCGGCCTTGAGGCAACTGGCTGGACGGGCGCGCTTCTCGCGTGCGGCGGAATCGTGTTGCTGGGGGTTTCGGTTGGGGTCGAACGGCGCGCTATGGCGCCGCGTCCGCGCACGGCAAGCGCGTAAGCCGAAATAAGCGCCGAATAAATCAGGGCGGTATTCAACTCCTTTCGCACGTCGCATAATGCGGTGTTTTTTGCTGGCCGGACAATCGGCCCGCTATGATGCCCTACGGCGCTCCTAAAGCCGGAAGCCGCATTGCCGTTATTACAATCAGGCCTGGCACTATTCGAGGTTGCTGCCAAAGCACCCGCCGCGCCCGCCACGCCGATTTGTATACGCCGACGTCGAACAAAAAGTGAGTGAGGAGCCGCAACGCCGTCGGCTCGGAGCGCTGATGAACGTCTATACCGTGAAGCCGGCCACGCCTGTGGCGGATGCAAGCCGCGACGACACCGCCGCGGGTTTTGCGCGCCCCGCCGCCAATGCGCCGAGGCGCGTGAATACGGATACGTGCATCGATTCGTTATTGCGCAATGCCGCCACGCTCATCGACACAACCTGTTGGGCGTGGTATCAGCCCGGCACCGGCATGCATCTCGCGGCCCAGGGTTCTCTTGACGATGGCTGGCCGGCCATCCTTCCCGCTGACGACTTTCACGCCTTTTGCACGACACACCGTCTGTGCCTGTGGCCAACCGGGAGCGGCGAAAACATCCTCGGCTGGCTGCTCGCGCCGGCGGCGCATGCCGCGAACCGCACGCTCGCCGACTTTGCGCGCAGTCTTGGCGAAGCGCTCCAGACAGACGCACTGGCGCGCGCGCAGAACACGCAGCGCGTGCTCTACGAGATCGCTTATCTCGCGAGTTCGGTTCGCGACCGCTCAGAATTCCTGCTCGGCGTGCATCGGCAGCTTGCCACGCTGATCGATGCCGAGAATTTCTATCTCGCGCTCTACAACCCGTCGAACAACGAGATTACGTATCCGTATTACGTCGATGTCATCGACACTTGCGCGCTCGACCCCGCCGCCTATGACACGCTCGATTCGTCGTGCCTGTCGCTCACCGGCCAGGTCCTGACCACGGGCCAGCCGCTGCTGATCGACGCGGCGGGCATTGCCGCGGCCGAGCACGAAGGCCGCTTCTATTGCGTGGGCGACCGGCCCGAATTCTGGATGGGCGCGCCGCTCAAGAACGCATCCGACGAAGTGTTCGGCATGATCGCGATGCAGGTCTACGACGTGGCGCGCATCTTTAGCGTGGAAGACCGCGCGCTCTTCCTGGTGGTCGCGCGTCATGTGGCAATGGCGCTCGACCGCATCCTGCATCGGGCGGATCTTGAAGAAACCGTGTCGCGCCGGACCGCTGAGCTGTCCGAGGTGAATCGCGCGCTGCGCCTTGAAATAGCGGAACGAAAGCGCGCTGAGCACTTGCAAGGCGCGCTGTTCCAGATCGCCGAACTGTCGAGCCGGCATGGCGACATGCTGGAATTTTTCCGCAGCCTTCACGGCATTGTCGGCGAGTTGCTGTATGCGCGGAATTTCTTTGTCGCGCTTGTGGACAACGCGACGCAGAGCGTGTCGTTCCCCTATTACGTCGACGAACTGCTGAACGATTATCCGGCTCCGCGGCGTGGCCGGCGCGGCCTCACCGAGTACGTGATCCGCAAGCGCCGGCCCTGCCTGATCGATCTCGCCGAGGCAACGCGGCTGGTGGAAACGGGCGAGATGGAAAGCTCGGGCGAGAGCATCAAGCTGCGCTCGTGGCTCGGCATTCCGCTTTTCGACGGAGACGAAGTACGCGGCGTGCTCGCGGTGCAAAGCTATTCGTCGCAAGTGCGATATTCGCAGCGCGATCAGGAACTGCTGACTTTCGTATCGCGCCATATCGATACCGCGCTGTCACGCCGCAGCGCCGCCGAAGCGCTGCACGTGGCCAATCTGGAACTCGAACAGCGCGTGCAGAACCGCACGCGCGAACTCGACGAAGCCAACGCGCGCCTGCAGCACGAGAACTCGCACGACGCGCTGACGGGCCTGCCTAACCGCAGCCACATGCTGCAGCGGCTGCAGGAAGCGTGGCGCGATCATCATGCCGACGGGGAACAACTGGCGGTGATGTTTATTGACCTGGACCGTTTCAAGGTTGTGAACGACAGCCTTGGCCATCATTTCGGCGACATGCTGCTGGTGCAGGCCGCGAGCCGGCTGAGAAACTGCCTGCGCGACACCGACCTGCTCGCGCGCCTGGGCGGCGACGAGTTCGCCGTGCTCTCTCCGGGGGCGTCGCTCGACACCGCGGTCGATATTGCCGAGAGCATTCTCGCCGCGTTCGACCTGCCGTTTCATATTGACGACCACGTGGTGTTTTCTTCGTGCAGCATTGGCATCGTGAGTCCGGACGAGCAGTTTCATAAAGAGCCGGCCGATCTTCTGCGCGACGCCGATACCGCGATGTATCGCGTGAAAAATGGCGGACGTGACAGCTTCGTGGTCTTCAACCATGAGCTTCGGCGCGAGGTATCGGATCAGGTCGAGCGCGAAGGGGCGCTGCGCAATGCGCTCAAGCGCGACGACGAACTCGTGCCGTATTTCCAGCCTATTGTCAGCGCGAGGTCGGGTCAGCTCGTTGCGCTCGAAGCATTGATCCGATGGCGTCAGCCCGATGGCAGCGTGATTGCGCCGGGTGAATTCCTGCCGGCCGTGGAAGGCTTGCGCCTGATCGGGCGGCTCGATCTGTACATGCTGACACGGGTCGCGATCATCCTCGCGCAGCCCGGGCACGCGGACTGGCCGCCGGTCCATGTGAACTGCTCGAGCTACAGCATGACCCGCGCGGAATTCGCCGACGACGTCCTCGCGCTGCTTGCGCGCCATGGCGTGGCGCCCTCGCGCATCTGCCTGGAACTCACGGAAGGCGCGCTCGTCGCCGAGCCCGATCTCGCGAGACGATCAATGCAGCGTCTCGCCGATCACGGCATGTCGGTCGTGCTCGATGACTTCGGCGCGGGATTTTCGTCGCTGAGTTACGTGCATCAATATCGCTTCAGCGGCCTGAAGATAGACCGCTCGTTTATCTTCGAGCTGACCACGAGTCCACGCAGCCGCGCGATCGTCCGGGCCATCGTGAGGATGGCGGAGTCGCTGGACCTCACCGTGGTGGCCGAAGGCGTGGAAGACGCCGCGACGCTCGCCGTGCTGCGCGAAATGGGTGCGGCGCAGGCGCAGGGTTATTACTTCTCGCCGCCCATCCCGCTCGAAGCGCTCCTTCTCAGCAAGCTCGCGCCCCGCCTGCAGATGCTGGCGCAAGATCCCTGAGCCAACGCTGCCGGCTTGCGCCAGTTCGCCTATGCTGTGAACTGAACCGGCAAGACGCGAGGTATCTCTCATGCGCCCCCCTTTCGCCGACGCGCGGCGTCGACGGCTGCTGCTGTTCGCCGCGAGCGGCACGTTGCTTCCCTTCGCTCTTCCGCCTGCCTTCGCACAGGCAACTGCCATGAACAAGCGCGCGATTCCATCGACCGGAGAAATGCTGCCCGTGGTCGGCTGCGGCACCTGGCGCACCTTCGACGTAGGCAGCGATCCCGCCGCACAGGCGCGGCTCGCCGAAGTGCTGCAAATACTCTTCGACAATGGCGGCTCGGTCATCGATTCGTCGCCCATGTATGGATCTTCAGAAGCCGTCGCGGGGTCGGTGTTGACGCGCATCGGCGGACACAAGCGCGCGTTCGTGGCAACCAAGGTCTGGACCGAAGGGCGCGATGCCGGCATTGCGCAAATGGAGACGTCGCTGCGTCTTTGGCAGCAGCCGCGCATCGACCTGATGCAGATCCACAACCTGCTCGACTGGCGCACGCAACTCTCCACCCTGCGCGACTGGAAAGCGCGCGGACTGATCCGTTATATCGGCGTGACGCACTATAAGTCGAGCGCATTCAGCGAAGTGGAAGCGGTCATGCGCTCCGAGAAAATCGATTTCGTGCAGATCAACTACGCCGCCGATGACCGTGCAGCCGAAGACACCTTGCTGCCTCTGGCTAAAGAACGGGGCATTGCTGTGATCGTGAACCAGCCGTTTGGCGGCGGCGGCCTGCTTGGGCGGCTGAAGGGAAAACCCTTGCCCGATTGGAGCCGGGAAATCGGCTGTGCGACATGGGCGCAACTTCTGCTCAAGTACGTGCTCGCGCATCCGGCGGTGACATGCGTTATTCCCGGAACCGGGCGGCCCGACTATATGCGCGATAACGTGCGCGCCGGATTCGGTAGGTATCCCGATGAATCCACGAGGAAGCTCATTGTAGAAAGCGTAGCCTGATGTGCAGCACGCCGGCAACGTTCCAGCCTCGGAGTTACCCCATTTGCGCCGGACGGCACATTTCGTCGACGGCTTCGCACGCATCCAATACCACTTGAGCGAGTTCCACGAGTTCGGTTTCAGCCGTCGATGTAGCGTCGGCAAGCGATACGACTGCAGCGTCGAGTTCCGCGGCGGTGCCAGCCTCGTTTGAAAAATAAGTCAAAGGCAAGCTCGCCAGGGCTTCGGCGTTCGCCGACGCTTCGTCAGTCAGCGCGCACAAACGCACGAGGTTCTCGCATAACAGCTCGAGCGCTTGCGTCGCGCATGCATGCAAAGCGGCGTCACCTGCGGGATCGTCCGCCATGGCGTCAAGCACGCCCCGCGACCTCTCCACTTCTCGTGCAAGCGCATAACTCCGGTCGCGCGCCGCGCCAAGGCGTTGCGCGTAGTCGGCAAGCAGCGAGACCTGCTGCGCCATATTCGTTGCCATCATCTTCTCATGCCCTCTCTGCTCGCCCGGCAGGCGCGCCGTGCCAGACACGTGCCTGTGCGGCCGAGCCATTGCATTGTTTTATGGTAAGTGGCGCCTGAACGCTCCACCAACAACGCCTTTACGGCATGTAAGGGATAAGCTTTAACGAATTCTTCATATATTCGTGCGCAAACAAACGCAGCCCGGGCGCAAACGTTTGATGCTTGGTCGCGGTCGTTCAAGGCATTCGGCATGCATCATGATTTGCCATTCCCGACACGCCGAGAACGCCGTGAAACTATCGCCTGCGATTGCGTTTTCCGGATTCGACGCGTGCTTGCCGTAACTGATTTCTTTGGCAACTGGAACAGTTTCTGCCAACGCGCCGTCCGGGCAGTCTTTCCTTATCGATTATTCCGGCAAGCGGTCGAGCGAGCTTGGCTCATGCATTGGACAGCCATTGAATTTACCGCGAAAATCCGACGACATTTCATAAGCGGGCTTGCGCGAGCGCTGCACGCCGCCTATTGGCCGATGCGCGCTCAGGCCATGCCATGGGCTGAAGGCGAGACCGTCGTCGACTGCGGCGGACCGGGCGTCGGTCCACGCGGGTTGCGGCGCCAC
Source organism: Caballeronia sp. DA-9 (assembly GCF_051615025.1). NCBI lineage: Bacteria > Pseudomonadati > Pseudomonadota > Betaproteobacteria > Burkholderiales > Burkholderiaceae > Caballeronia > Caballeronia sp. DA-9. The sequence continues at coordinate 839,928 of NZ_CP195132.1, forward strand.
GCGAATGCGTGCTACTGGCACGAAGGGGCTCTCTTCTTCTGACCATTGCTTCGATGCATCCTCGACCGGCATCTTCCCGATGTCGGTTGCAAGTTGCACACGCACCTCCCACTCGCCGCCTGTCGTGGCAAAGAATGTGTTGACCGCTTCACGCAAGCCATTGGGTTTGTCGTCGAGATCGACGGGTGCATCTTTCAGCGCCACGAGTTCCGGCGATACCGGAACAACCGCGATCTTTCCATAGTAAGAGCCGTACAGAAGCGGCACCACGGTCGTGTAAGTTTCGCCGAGCAGGTTCGTTTTCGGATGGCCGCCCAGGCTCTTCAAGGTGCCGCTCTCACCACCCAAAGCTTCGACTGCAGCTTCTGTTCCGCGCAACACCGCCGATAACGCCTGCTTCACGCCGGGCGCTTTGTCGGTTGTCTTCGCCAGCGCCTTGAGCGTGGTGAGAAAGGCCTTTGGCGTTGCTGCCGTGAAAGCGAGCGCGTTTTGCATGACGAAGTCCTGAGTCGACTGGCCTTCTGCGCCAGGCAACCGCTCTCCTTCCACGCCGATGATTTTTATTGCGAGGCCGCGCGGTGTCGAGACTTTGTCATCGAGGATATCGCCGGGGTTGGTCGAGAAGCGCATCACTACAGGAAAGGTGCCCGCCTTGGCGAACGCGCCTTGTGCGAGTTCAGGTGGCAGCCCTTCCGGCACCGTCAGTTCGCCTTGCAACAAGCCATGACTCTTCGCATGAACGCTGCGCACTGCATGACCATAATCGGCAGATGTGGTTTCGATGATGCCGCGCAATGTCTTGACCAACTCTTCGGTTGTCTCGCCTTCATCAGCGGGGATCTGCTCGAAAGTGGAATCGAACAGGAGAGGACGGACAGCGAGGGGCGTCGACATGGTGGGGCTCCGATGAATTTATAGGATGTGCACCGGCCAATCAACGCAATCACTGTTCCCGAATTTCGCTTGGACCGGCGCATCCGAACACCCATCTTTTGTCCAACACATTTATTACTGAATTATTACGTCGGGGAAGTTATTTCCTTTATTTAATAATTCCTACACGTGTAATTTCTATCCTCTCTTCCAGTTCATTTCGTGTCATGCGCCAGCGCATGACAACGTTTGCCTATGGTCCAGAGGACGCTCGTGTTTAACAGACCCGTTACCACCGGCCGGATGCTTGGCGCGCTGTTTGTTTGCACGATGCTTGCCGCCTGCGGCGATCACGATTCGCCGTCTTCATCTGCGCAGTCCGCCGCTGCCGTATCTCCTTCACAGCAAACCGAGACACCCGCGCCCGCTTCAGCGGGTTCGTCGGATATCCAGAACTGGGCATTGCAGCAGACACAGCCATCCGCGGCTGTCTCGAGCATTGCCCCGCCCAAAGAATCACCCGCTTCGCCTGCGTCCGACCCCCTGCTGCCTCCCGTGATTCACGAGGCGGAGTGATATCGAAGTACGACCCGCAACCTCGCTCACAACACTCTCCTCTCCACGACTGATCAAGACCATGACCTTAAAAAGCCGACGTGACTTCCTCAGGGCTGCCGTACAGGCAGCCGGTTCCGCCACAGCAATGGGCGTCGTGCCCGCAGGCATACGCAACGCACTCGCCATTCCCGCAAACAATGTCCACGGCAGCATCCAGGACGTCGAGCACATTGTCGTGCTGATGCAGGAAAATCGCTCGTTCGATCATTACTTCGGCACGCTGCAAGGCGTGCGCGGTTTCGGCGATACGCGTGCCGTCAAGCTGCCCAATGGCAAGCCTGTCTTCAATCAACCACTGGCCACGGGTCTTGGCGAAGTGCTGCCGTTCCGTCCCAGCGCGCCGGATCTCGGCAACCAGTTCATCCAGGACTTGCCCCATGACTGGACCTCAGGCAAAGGCGCTTATCACGATGGCCGCTACGACCAGTGGGTGCCGTACAAAGGCACGACCACCATGGCGTATCTGACGCGTGAAGACATTCCGTTTCACTATCAGCTAGCCGATGCTTTCACGATCTGCGACGCGTACCATTGCTCGATCAACTCATCGACAGACCCGAACCGGTATTACATGTGGACCGGCTGGATTGGCAACGACGGCAACGGCGGCGGACCCGTGGTCGACAACGCAGAGCTTGGCTACGGCTGGTCTTCCTATCCGGAAGTGCTGGAGAAAGCGAACATCTCCTGGAAGATCTATCAGGATGCAGGCACGGGACTCGATGCAAATGGCTCGTGGGGCTGGACCAACGATCCGTACATTGGCAACTATGGCGACAACGCGCTGCTTTACCTGAACCAGTATCGCAACGCGCAGCCCGGCAGCGCCCTGTATCAGAAGGCACGCACCGGCACGAACGCGCAAGGGGGCGACGGTTATTTCGACATCCTCAAGCGCGACGTGCAGAACAACGCGTTGCCGCAAGTCTCGTGGATCGTGGCGCCTGAAGCGTTTTCGGAACATCCGAACTGGCCGGCAAACTACGGCGCGTGGTATGTCGATCAGGTACTGCAGATCCTTACGTCGAATCCGGAGGTTTGGAGCAAGACGGTGTTGCTCATCAACTATGACGAGAACGATGGCTTCTTCGATCACGTCGTGCCGCCGTTCCCCGCCAACATCTGCCACTAATGGCAAGTCCACGGTCAGTATCGTCAACGAAATCTTCCCGGGTAGTTCGACATATCAGAGCGGCGCGTATGGGCTCGGAACCCGGGTGCCGATGCTCGTGGTCTCGCCCTGGTCGAAAGGCGGTTTCGTGTGTTCGGAAGTTTTCGATCACACCTCGGTGATTCAGTTCATCGAAAAGCGTTTTGGCTCGCGCCCGAACGTACTCGAATCGAATATCACGCCGTGGCGCCGGGCAATCTGCGGCGACCTGACATCGGCGTTCAATTTCAAGAACCCGAACGCAGCCGTTCCGTCGCTCCCTGATACCAGTTCTTACGCTCCTGTTCAGAAGGTTCGTCATCCCGACTATGTTCCGGTTCCGCCCGCCGTTCAGGCCGTGCCGAAACAGGAACCCGGCGTGCGGCAAGCACGTGCGCTGCCTTATGAGCTGTTCGTTCATGCGCACGCAGGCACCACGAATGGCGTCACCTTCGATTTCATCAATACCGGTAGCGTTGGTGCGACGTTTCTGGTCTTTACCGCCAACAGCGCGGTCGCTCCAAGTTGCTATACGGTCGAAGCCGGAAAGCGACTGCGCGACGATTTGCCGTTGGGACTTTCAAATGCCTACGATTATGTGATTCACGGGCCTAATGGTTTTCTGCGGCGTTTTGCCGGGAAGGCCGTCGAGCAGCATTGGTGGAGCGACAATCAGGCAATCGCCGAAGTCGTGGAAGGTTACGATGTTGCTAATGGCAATCTTCAGTTGCGGTTGAAGAATCTTGGAACCGGGCGGTGTAATTTCATCATCAAAAGCGCTTACGAGACCGGAGCGACCATCAAGCAGCCCATTCGCGGTGGTGGGACCGAGACGGTGTATCTCGACTTGCGTGAATCGTTTGGATGGTATGACGTCGCTATTACCATCGATACCGATAGCTCGTTTCATCGGCGTTTTGCCGGGCATGTGGAGACCGGGAAGAGCAGCATGACCGATCCTGCGCTGGGCAGCTAGGGCCTTTTTTCGGGGACGTTGCCAAGAGGTTGTGGCGTCGCCCGATGTTTTTTTGGGCAGCAGCTCTGCGTTTATGCCGGGTTGCTGCTTTTTTGGTTTTCGCGCATTTCTTGCTTATTGTTTTATTGAGCACTGTTAGCCACTGTCCGTGGCGGGACTTCATTTCTTTTTCCAACGGCGAAAAAGAAACGAAGCAAAGAAAACGCCTTCCAACCGCCAATTCTTAAGGAGACCAAGCGTGCAATTACATCTGCTTGGGACTTCAAAAGAACCGTTGCCGCCATAACCACCAACACCTGAAACCCTTCCCCTCCGTATTCCTACATCCACACGCTTCGCCACCAGCGTTCTCGGGCAAGCTCTCGCGCTCTATCGTTTTTTCCCCTCACGTTCCGGTGTAGCCTGCCGGTCGAGCCGAGTTTGATTGCGCCACGGCCGCGTTTTTTGACACCACGTATAACGGCGCTTCCGTCAAATTCAGCGACACCACTCCGTTGCTGTAAGCAACACTGGATGCATTGCCCATCCAGTCAAGTGCCTGTACCGTGCCGCTCGTTCCCGGCGCATCTACCGTGAGCACGTAGCCCACACTATAGGTCTGGCTGAAACCCGCACTTGCGCTCCATACCGCATTGTTGTGCGTCCATAACGCCGTCACCACATCGCCCGTCCCCCGCTGTTGGAACGCGTACGCGTAGACGCCCGGCGGCGTGCCCGTTACGGGTCCAAGCGTAGTGGTGCCGTCAAACACACGCGTCATCGCCGCGACCGCCAGCGCCGCTGGCTTCGGGCTCACGTTGCTCGCACCAAATGAGCCCTGCGCATTGGACAAATCGAAGAACGTGCCATATCCCGTCTCGCCCGGATAATCCGCGCCGTAAAACACGTAGGTCTGGTCCGCACCCTCACCCAGCAAAATAATATGAGTCCGCGCCACGATTGCACCCTGCGCAAACAATACATTCGCGCTTGGATAGTCAGTGCCGTACGACGTTCCAAGGTCGTAGCTGATGCCGGTTTCAGTGACATACAACTTCATGCCCGGACGGTAATCCGCCTGCATTTCCTGCCGCAAATTGCGCATCTCGTTCATGAGCGCATTCGCAGCGTTGGCCGGATCAGGGTCGGTCGCAAAACGCTCCGGCGGATGCGACGGCGATGTGCCCGCGTCGTAGTATCCATGCGTGGCTATGCCATCCAGATACCGCGCAAGACCAAGCGGCGCCATGGTCTTCAGACGCTGCGTGGTCAGCGACGGAAAAGCCCCCGTCGGCCCCATCACAACAGCATTGGGATCCGTCGCGTGAAGTCCCGTGTAAGCGAGCCTGTACAGCGCCACGAAATCCGCATTCGATCCCAACCACGTCTGGTCCGGCTCCCACGTGACCTGATAGTAGTTGCCGGTCATCGCCGGAAAATACTTCTCGCGCATTGATTCGGTTTCCGAACCAACCTGACTCATGTATGCCTGGTAACCCGCCTGATCGGTCGGCAAATACGAACTGTCATTGAATGCTGCAGTCGGACTGTCCCATCCCGGAATGCCGTCCAGACGCACCAGCCGCATGATCTCGCCCGCGGCATAACCGGTATCGGTGGTCGTGGCCGTGGCGGCAAAACTGTTGGGGCCGTTCGGCTCGGTGCTGGACAACTGCCGGTCGTCGATCGTGGAACTTATCCCCAGCGCGCGAAGCATCGCCGTCCAGCCGTTGAAACCCTGCATGCCGAACCGGTGCTGCTCCTGATGAGCATAGGTGGGCGCGGGCAGGCTCGACGTCACGTCAGGCAATACGCCAAAGGTCGCGAAACCCGTCGGGCGCGTTCCCGATGCCTGAACACTTCCACCCGCCTTCGCCAATGTCGCCGACACAGCGAAATACCCCGCCACGGTCGACGTGCAACTGAGCACCGTCGTACTGCCACCCGATGGCGCCGCAAAACCGCCGCTCGCCACCGTCTTGCCCAGTGCGTCGCTCACGTTCCAGGCAAGCGTATCGGCAGCCGGCGGATTCGTGGAGATCGCAAGCTGGAAGGTCGAACCCGACGCGAACATACGTGTTCCGTCGGCGCTGGATGTGTCGGCCGAAATCAATCCACCAACCGACGATGACGCGCTTGTGACCGGCGACGCACACGTCATGCGCAACGGCGCATTCGTCACGGTGGACGAAGAAGCCGCTGCCGGCGTTGCACCCGTCGTTGCACCCGTCGTTGAGCCAGCCGTTGCGCCCGCAGTACCCGCCGTTCCCGACGCGCTGTCTGAGGTCCCACCTGATGTACCACCCGAGGCTGTCGCGGAGGTGCCGGAAGCAGTCGGCGAGGGGTTGCCACTTGCGGCAGTGGCCGCGCTGCCATTGGCGGCGTCGCCGGAACCGCCTCCGCCACACGCCGCCAAGGTCAGCAAAACTAAACAAATTGAAGAGCTGAATAATGCGGTTTTTTTCATTTGAATGATCGCCTGGTCGTAGCGATGAAACAGCATCGGGCGCAGCAGTGCTGCCAAGTACCCTGGAGGAACTCGGCGAAGAATTTGCATCAGGAGAAATAGACCGGCAGAAATGGGTATCGCGATTAATACACTTACACGATAAATGACCCACACCACACTTATGCGATCCGAATGGATGTTACATAGACGAAACGTTTTGAACCAGCAAAAAAGACGTAACATGTTGTAACGTCTGACTAATAATCGGTAAAAATTAAATCATCAGAATAATGTTTTATCGACTTTGAGTGGGTGGACAGGGATTGCGATATGGCGATGTTTCCAGCTCATTAATTAATCAGACAAAACAGGATTTTCAGCGTGTCAAAATTGAACCATTTTTTAGCGGTCAAACCGAGCTGGGAGCGCCGTGACCGTGACTTGCGTCCGCACCCATGTTTCCGCGGCTCGAGTCCATTGTTTATTTTCAGAAATTCGCGATCCGCATATAAATCGGCGATCAAGTTCCGCGTGAAAAAGGCCATCGCCAATTCCTGCGTAGTGTTCGCCCGAATTAACGGAGCGATTTCTTGAAACTTGAGCTTTTCCTTTCATGCAATGCTTCCAACTTCAGCCCACCAGGCATGCCGGCTTATTAATCCTGAAAGGAGCCTTTTTAATACGCAGCGCTGCCCATGCCCCGACCGGCGTCGAAACGGCCATGCTGTTGCGAGGGCCAAGCACGAACGCGGAAAATCCCGGCGGGCCGCGACGCCGTCCGTTCTGACCGTGCTTATCCGCGTTGCCTTTATAATCCGCCATGATTCCAATTTCCTGCCTCTCCGCCCGCCGCCGTCTTCGCGATTCCCGCGAAGTCCTTTTCTATGCGGCGGTCTCATGAAAACGCCAAAAAGACTGTTGCCACTACTGGAAGAAGGACTGATTGACGAAGTCATCGGCCAGTTGATGAGCGGCAAGGAAGCGACCGTGTACGTAGTGCGAAGCGGCGACTCCACGCGCTGCGCGAAGGTCTACAAGGACGCGAAGCAGCGTAGCTTCCGCCAGGCGGCGTCGTATCGCGAAGGACGCTCGGTGAAGAACAGCCGGCAAGCACGCGCAATGGAAAAAGGCACGCGCTACGGCCGCCAGATGCAGGAGGAAGCGTGGCAGAACGCGGAGGTCGATGCGTTATTCAGGCTCGCCAATGCGGGCGTTCGCGTGCCGCAGCCGTACATCTGCACTGACGGCGTGCTGTTGATGGAACTCGTGGTGGACGCCCAGGGTGACGTTGCGCCGCGTCTGAACGACGTCGATATGAGCCACGACCGCGCGCTCGAATTGCACGACGCGCTGCTGCGTGAAGTCGTGCGCATGCTGTGCGCGGGCATGATCCACGGCGACCTGTCGGAATACAACATCCTGCTTGCATCCGATGGCCCGGTGATCATCGACCTGCCGCAGGCCGTGGACGCCGCCGGCAACAACAAAGCGGCCGCCATGCTGCAACGCGACGTCGATAACCTCGCGACTTACTTCGGCCAGTTCGCGCCGGAGTTGCTGAAAACAAGCTACGGCAAGGAAATGTGGGCGCTATACGAAGCGGGATTGCTGAGCGTGGATACAAAGCTCACAGGCCACGTCGAAGCCGATACCACCCCGGTCGATCTCGAAGCCGTGATGCAGGAAATCGAGGACATCCGGCTGGAAGAAGAAGCACGCATTCGCCGCGAGCAGGAACTCGGCAGCTAGATCCCGCTAGCGGCTGCGTTCGAGCGCATCCGCCAGGCCGGACAATACCGGCCCGCATTGCGCTTCGACCTTGAATTGCAGAAGCGCATCCGCCCGGGTGCGCCCCAGATTGACCGCCGCGATCGGCTTGCCGGCACGCACCGCCCACTCGCAAAACCGGAAGCCCGAATACACCATCAGCGACGAGCCGATCACAAGCATTGCATCGGCCTGGTCGAGCGCAGCCGCGGCCGCATCCACGCGCGTACGTGGCACGCCCTCGCCAAAAAACACCACGTCCGGTTTCAGCATTCCGCCACAGCGCAGGCAGGGTGGCGCATGGAATGCGTTGAAATCGTAGCCTTCGAGTTGCGCATCGCCGTCCGCCACAGGCAACGCAGCCAGTCCAACAAAGCCCGGATTATCGGCAATGAGCCGCTGCTGGAGCGCGGCGCGCGGGGTTTCATCGCCGCACTCCATGCAGCGAACGCGGCCGATGTTGCCGTGCAGTTCGATCACATCCGTATTGCCCGCGCTCGTATGCAGTCCGTCGACGTTTTGCGTAACGAGCCGCTGAAAGACGCCAAGGCGCTCCAGCCGCGCCACCGCCAGATGCGCCGCATTTGGCGCAGCGCCTGCGACCATGGGCCAGCCGATCATGCTGCGTGCCCAATAGCGTTTGCGCGAAAATTCGGAGCCGATAAAATCCTTCAGCAAGATCGGCGCGCGCCCGGTGCGCTGCCCTTCTTCGTCGCGATAACAAGGTATTCCGGATTCCGTACTAATTCCCGCACCGGACAATACGAACAGCCGCGGATATCGTTCGATGAATTCATGAAGCGGATCTGGGAGCGCGACAAGCGCGCTGGTCTGGGCAGGGTTCATTGCTGAAATGGTAATGGCTTTACGTTTTGTCTGCTCGCGGCGAACAACGGTGTTTTCTATTCCGCCTGCCTGGAAAGCCGAGTTCCCGAGGCGAGACCGATCGACACACGCAGCCCTCTTTGCGTTAGCCTTGCGTTAACTGCGGCGAACACGCGAGGTTTGCCGTGTTTCCCCAAGCGCTTTTTTGTCCGATGGCAAAATATTTCCTCGTGAAATACAACTCAAAAAACTGAAACAGTGTCCCTATCCAGGCCCGCTAATCGAAACAAACCAGGTGCCGCGTTTTGCACCACGTTATTCACCGGCGCTTTATGTGCGGCGCTGACGTTCCCGACTTCCGCTTCCGCCCAGGAACTGAACGTTCTGGCCGGACCACTGATCAGCCGGGGCGAGAACTCCTATTCGTGGGAAGGGAGCTATCGCGAAGGCCTCGGGCGCTATGCGGCATGGAGTTTCTCGTGGATCAACGAGGGACACATTCCCGACCATCATCGCGATGGGCAAACGGTGCAACTCTGGGCCCGCCTGCCACTCTGGCGCGACCGGTTCGAGCTATCGGCGGGAGCGGGACCGTATCGATACTTCGACACCACCGCCGCGCGCGCCGGTAACACCTATTCGAATACGCATGGCTGGGGCGCGGTGTGGAGCGCGCGCGCGGCGTATTACTTCGACCGCCGCTGGATCGCGCAAATGCAGGTGAATCACGTGCAGGCGTTCGGCGGTCCGGACACGACCGCGCTTCTGTTCGGCGTGGGTTATCAACTCGATGCAAACGGCGAACCCGGCCCGCGTCAAAGGCCAACGCCGCGAACGTCGGACGTTACCGGCAACGAACTGACGGTCATGCTCGGCAAGACGATCCTGAACAGCTATGACTCGGAGTCGTCCGTGGCGGAAAGCGTGGAGTATCGGCGCGGCCTGACACGTTACATCGACATGAGCGCGTCGTACATTCATGAAGGCGGCCACATTCAGTCCCGGCGCGACGGCATTGCGCTGCAACTGTGGGCTACCCGCGCGTTTTTCAACGACCGGTTCACGCTCGGCGTGGGAGCGGGTCCGTATATCGCGATCACGCAGAACGACGATCTGCCCGATAACCGTACCGGCGACGGGCGGGTTTCCGGGCTGGTATCGATGTCGGCGAGTTACCGGTTCGGGAAAAACTGGCTGACCCGGCTCACCTGGAATCGGGTCGTCACGCGTTATGACCGGGACACCGACCTGATCGAAGCGGGCGTGGGCTGGCGGTTTTAGCGCTCATGCCCTGGCCGGTTTCGGGAACAACGGATACGCGACCAGTGCGCACGCGGCCGCGACCAGCCAGACCAATCCCCACGATCCCGCCGAAAGCACATGCGGAATCGACAAAGGCGTGACGAACAATCCAACGTACACAGCCGTGTTCGTCATGCCGAGCGCGGTTCCCGCGCGCTCCTTGCCGCTCAGTGTGGCGAGTTCGGTATAGGCCACGCCGTGCCAGGCCGACACGCAAATACCGGCGAACACGATCAACCCGATCAGCCACGCGGCCGGCAGTCCATATTGAGTCCCCGCCGCCAGCACCACGAACGACGCCACCGCGATTAGTGTCGACACCTTCGTATAGGCGCGCCGGTTGCCGTGTTTGTCCGTGAAACGGCCGCTCCAGACACGCATGATCATGGCGCCGAGCTGGAGGGCGACCATCGTGGCGGTAATGCCGCGCAGGCCGGCGTGTGCGAAATCGTGCAGGAAAACCGTGGCGAAGGTCAGCACGGAAAACTGCGGAATGCACAGGATACCGATGCCAAGCACCATGCGCCAGATCATCGCGTCGCGCAGCGGACTGACGCCGGCGGCAACCGGCACGCGCACGCCGGGAACGAGGTTCGCGGGCGTGTCGGCCGTGTCGGTGGTTTCGGGCGGCTCGTGAAGCCAGCGCCACGCGAGCCACCCCGACGCCGAGCACATGACTGCCAGCGCGCCATACACGAGCCTGAAACCGCCAGTGGAAGCGAGCCACGGCAGGATCAGCGCGCCAATTCCACCGCCCAGCGGGACGGCGGTCTGGCGGATGCTCATCGCGAGGCCGCGCTCGCCTTCCTGGAACCAGCGCATGATCGCGCGTCCGCTCGATCCGTTGACGCTTCCGCCGAGCAGCCCGACGCCGCACATCGATAAAACCAGCCACGACAATGCAGGCACCGACGCCGCCGATGGCGCCACGAACAGCATCATGGCGAACAGTGCGGCGGCCGTCGTGGCCAGTCCGCTCAGCAGGATCGGCCGGTCGCCCCAGCGGTCGGTCGCGACGCCCCACGGCAATTCCGATAACGCCACGCCGAGTCCCATTGCGCCAAGTGCCAGCCCGAGCGCCGCATTGCCCAGGTGATAGTCAGCCCGCAGCCACACGGCCGTGGTCGGAATGCCCGCGATCGCCGCCGAAAAACTGACGTTCGCCGCCACGCCGACGCCGAGCACTTTCCACCTGTGCGACGCGTTCAGGCCGCGCCGAGTCCCAGCGGTCAGGGGAACTGCACATCGGGTTTCCATGGGTCGAGCTTCCGTTTTTGCGATTGATGGACTCAGTGTGCCGCACCGCGATGATCCTGAATATCAAGTAATATCGCATCGATACTTCCATAAAACAGGACGATCCGCCATGTCACAGACCAATTTCGATATCGCGTCGCTGCGTACGTTTGTTGTCGGCATGGAACTCGGAAGTTTTGCGAAGGCGGCGGACCGGGTCGGACGCTCGACTTCGGCGGTCAGCGCGCAGATCAAGAAGCTCGAAGAACAGGCGGGCGCGCCGTTGTTCAAGAAGGCGGGCCGCAACCTCGCGCTGACCGATGCCGGCGAAACCATGCTGCGCTTCGCGCGCCGTCTGCTCGATCTCAACGACGAAGCCGCCGTCGCCGTGCGCGGCCCGGATCTGGAGGGCTGGATCAGGCTCGGCCTGCAGGAGGATTTCGGCGAGGTCATGCTCCCGGACGTGCTCGGCCGGTTTTCGCGCGCACACCCGAAAGTGCGCATCGAGGCGCGCGTGGCGCGCAATACGGAACTGCTGGAACGCATCGATTCGAACGAACTCGACCTCGCGCTGATCTGGGGCGACGCGGCATTGGCGGCGCGCGAAATTCGCGTGGGCGTGCAGCACGAACTGATCGCCGAGCCCCGGATGTGCTGGATCGGTTCGTCCACCCTGCCCTGGAATCCGGAGGCCGGCGAGCCGCTGCCGCTGGTCGCGTTCGATCGCGCGTGCCTCTTTTTCAGCGCGGCCACCGCCGAACTCGATCGCGCGAACATACGCTGGCGCGTCGCGTTCACAAGCCCGAGCCTGTCCGGTTTATGGGCCGCCGCAGCGGCGGGTCTCGGGCTGACCGTGCGCACGCAATATGGCCTGCCGCGAGCGGTGTGCGCGCTCGACGCACACGCTGCCGGGCTGCCGGAACTGCCGTCGTTGCCGCTTTCGCTGATGCGGGCATCGGCGAGTTGCACGCCGCCCGTGGAGCGCCTTGCATCGATCATTCTCGAATCCGTGCGTGGCGGGTCGGCCTCGTTCGAACGCATGGCCGCCTGAGCGCCTGCCTGGCGCGCTCGTTTTCGACGGCCCGCTTTTTGCTGAATCCGTCGTGAACCACAGACGGGAGTGCAATATGGCCGGTTCCATGCAGCATGCAGCGAAGCTGGACGATATTCCCGAGGACCGCGGCATAAGAGTCACGCTGTCCGAAACCCCAATCCTCCTGGTCAGGCAAGGCGGCGACGTCCATGCTTTTTCCGCGGATTGTCCGCATGCGGGCGCGCCGCTCGAAAAAGGCGCCGTGTGCAATGGCCGCATTGTGTGCCCGTGGCACAAGGGCACTTTTGCCGTCGCGGATGGCGGGTTGATCGAACCACCGGCGCTGATCGGCTTGAAACGATATCCGGTCGCGATTGAAAACGGCGACGTGCTCGTCTCGCCGGAAGCAGAGGAACCGCCCACGCGCGTCTCAGCCGCCGATACGCGCACGATGGCGATCATCGGCGCAGGCGCGGCCGGCGCTGCGGCCTGTACCGCACTGCGGGAGTCGGGCTTCGATGGCCGCATTGTGCTGATTGGACCCGAGCACGGCGAACCCTACGATCGAACCGCGCTGAGCAAATTCGTGACTGCAGGCGACATGCCGCCCAACGAAGTGCCGCCGCTGCTCCCGGAAGGTTTCGCCACGAAGCAACGCATAGAGCGCGTCGAAGCCCAGGCGGTCAAACTCGATGCAGCCGATAAACGCATCGACCTGCCCAGCGAACTCTCGCTGCACTATGACGCCGCGCTGATCTGCACGGGCGGCATTCCCAAGCCCATGGACGTGCCCGGCGCGAACTTGCGCCGCGTGCATCTGCTGCGCTCGCGCGACGACGCCGCAATGCTCGTCGCCTCTTTCGATGGCGCGAAAAACGCGGTCATTGCCGGTGCGAGTTTTATCGGACTGGAGGTGGCGTCTTCGCTCAGGAAACGAGGCCTGAGCGTGACTGTAATTGCGCCGGGAAAGATTGCGCTCGCTTCGCAATTCGGCGACGAACTCGGCCGGATGTTCCAGACGCTCCATGAAAAAAATGGCGTTGTGTTCCGCATGGAATCGAAGGTCAAAGCATTTATCGGCGACGATACTGTCAACGAGGTCGAACTCGACAGCGGAGAAAAGATTGCGGCGGATGTTGTAATCGTTGGAACCGGCATAAAGCCGGCGACGGACTTCCTGCAAGGCGTCACGCTGGCGGATGACGGCGGCATTCCCGTCGATACCGCCATGCGCGCCGCGCACGGACTTTACGCCGCCGGAGACGTCGCGCAATTCCCTTTGCCACGCGCGGACCAGCACCTGCGTATCGAACACTGGCGCGTCGCCCAGCAACACGCACGCGTGGCCGCGCTGAACATGGCGGGCGGCGACGAGCACTACACCGGCGTGCCGTACTTCTGGACCTATCACTTCGGCAAGCGCTTCGAATACCTCGGCCACGCAAGCGAGCACGACGATGTCGTGATCGACGGCGACCTTGGATCACAGGTTTTCATCGCTTATATGATGAAGGATGGCAACCTGGCTGCGGTTGTCGCGTGCGAGCGCGAAGCATCTACCGCGAGGCTCGCCGAAGCCATGCGTTCCACGCTGACGCTCGAAGAAGCGCGCCGCGCCGCTGGCGAAGGCTGACAGCACCATGACGACCAAGCCCATCGGCATGTTCCCGGATCAGCAGCCCGAGCAACTCGACCAATGCCGCCGATGCATGCTCTGGGAAGCCGCGACCCAGGGAGTGCCGGGAATAGGCCCGCATCGCGCACCCCTGATGATGGTCGGCGAGCAACCCGGCGATCAGGAGGATCTGCAAGGCAAGCCGTTTGTAGGACCGGCCGGCGCGCTTCTCGACAACGCGCTTCGGGAAGCCGGCGTAAAGCGCTCGCAGGTCTATGTGACCAACGCGGTGAAACATTTCAAATGGGAGCCGCGAGGCAAGCGCCGGATGCATAAGACCCCGGCGCAACGCGAGGTGGATGCATGTCATTACTGGATTGAACGCGAGCTTGCGGAACATGATCCCAGGGTCATCGTGGCGCTGGGCGCGACCGCCTTGAAGTCCGTGCTGCAGAAGTCGACCGTGAAACTCCAGGCGTCGATGGGCGAGGCGATAGAGTATGACGGACGTCTGGTCATCGCGACGTTTCATCCGTCGTATGCACTTCGTGCACCGGATGCCGAGACACGCGACAGCGCATTTCGCGCGATCGTGGAGGCGTTGAGACAGGCTCATCGTCTGATCGACAAGCACAGCAAATAGTGGAGGAAACACCATGGCAGCAGCAGCGAAAACCAGCGGCAAACGCAACACGTCCCGGCAAAAACATGCCCGCGCCAAACCGGCGGCAACGGGTTCGAAACGCTGGTCGCATCATGTGATGGAAACAAGCGACGCAATGGACATCAAGAAGGACATCTTCAAGGAAGGCAACGCGCAGGAAATAGCCGACTCGCTGAAGAAGTCGTCCACGCGCAGCAACCGGCGCAAGGGCACGCCGTTCCAGTCGGCCATGTCGATGCTGAATTTCTATATCAATCGCGCGGGGCGCAACTTGCCGAAATCACGACGCACCGTACTCGATAACGCAAAAAAACGCCTGCGCGAAGCGTTCGGGCGAAAACCGTGAGGCTTCGCGGCTTGACGGAACGTAAGTTGCTAAATGGCTTGGCTGCTTTCACGAGCCGATGGCCACCGATGTATGAGTCATTCAAGGAGATGTCATGCCTGAAAACACCGAACTCAACCCCGGCGATGAAGCTGCTCCCGGCACGCCGGGCACTGGCGAGAACATCTGCCCGGCTTGCAACGGTTCCGGCAAGAAGGACGGCGGAAAGTGCGAAACGTGCGCGGGCACGGGTAAGGTCGTGGAAGGAATCGGCGGTGCGTGACCCGCAAAACACGCGCGACGCGGCGGCGCCAAGCGCGGTGAAAATCTGATGGCCCGGCGCGCTGCATCGACGGATGAACTGTTTGCCGTGGCCGAAGCCACCTTGATCGGTCTTTACAACGCAGGCGTACTCTCTCCCGCCGTCCTGGAGCGCGTGATCGCGGGCTTTGCGGACAGCTCGATCGACTGGCATTCAAGGCCCACGCGCAATAGCGTGGATGGCAAGTCGCTGCATGAAGTCGTCGCCATTACGATGATGCCAGGGCGCGCCATCCGCAATCCATTGAAGGAGTTCTTTGCGGTCATCGGGCACGTTGGAAGCAGTAGCGTAACGGCTCCGGACGAGCAGGAAAAACCGGAAGAATCCGCCGACGACGAACCTGACGATGACCTCATGAACCAGCTTGCCGGAATGAGCAGCAAGAGCGGCGCCGGGCGCAAGAGAGCCGCGAAAACCACCCGCAAGTCAGCGCCGTCCCCCGGTTTCAATCCCCTTTTCCACGCCGCGCCGCCGGGCCGCTCCCGCAAGTCATAGCATTGTCTTTGACCCATGTCATGGTGCAATGACAACGCAATCCCGCTACACACGGCACAATATGCAAGACCTGACCGGCGACCCGCATGTGCGAACCGGCACGCATCACCGGCCGAGCCAGAGTGACACCGCACCATCTTTCAACGGATATCAACGGACACGACATGGACACACAGGCAACCTCCAGTACCCCGCGCCTTTCCCCCGACGAATTACGCAAGATCGATGCATATTGGCGCGCCTGCAATTATTTATCGGTGGGCATGATTTATTTGCGCGCCAATCCGCTTTTGCGCGAACCGCTGAAAACCGAGCACATCAAGCGGCGTCTTCTCGGACACTGGGGTTCGGATCCGGGCCAGTCCTTTACCTGGGTCCATCTCAACCGGCTGATCATCAAGGAAGACCTGAATGTAATGTTCGTTTCGGGCCCGGGTCATGGCGCGCCTGCGACATTGTCGAACTCGTATCTCGAAGGCTACTACTCCGAGGTTTATCCGGATCGCAGCGCGGACGAAACCGGCATGCTGCGCCTGTTCAGGCTGTTTTCGTCGCCGGGAGGAATCGGGTCGCATTGCACGCCCGAAACCCCAGGATCGATTCACGAAGGCGGCGAACTGGGCTACAGCCTTTCGCATGGCTTTGGCGCGGCTTTCGATAACCCCGACCTGATCGTGGCCGTGATGGTCGGCGACGGCGAAGCGGAAACGGGACCGCTTGCAACGTCTTGGCATTCGAATAAATTCCTCAATCCCATAGAAGACGGCGCGGTTCTTCCCATCCTGCACTTGAACGGCTACAAGATCGCGAACCCGACCATCCTCGCGCGCATTCCGCAGGAGGAGCTCGAAGCGCTGATGACGGGTTACGGTTACAAACCCCACTTCGTATCGGGCTCGGACCCGGCGACCATGCATGAACTCATGGCGAAGACGCTGGAAACCTGCATCGGCGAGATCCGCGCCATTCAGGCGCATGCGCGTTCCACCGGCGACACCACGCGTCCGCGCTGGCCCATGATCGTGCTGCGCTCGCCGAAGGGCTGGACCGGTCCGAAGGAAGTGGACGGTCACAAGGTCGAGGATTTCTGGCGCGCGCATCAGGTGCCCGTGCTCGATCCCGCGACCAGCGCGAAAAGCCTGAAGGTGGTGGAAGCGTGGATGCGCAGCTACAAGCCGGAAGAACTGTTCGATGAAAACGGCACGCTCATTGAAGAGTTGCGCGAGATGGCGCCGAAGGGCGATCGCCGCATCAGCGCGAATCCGCATGCCAATGGCGGCAGGCTGCGCCGTTCGCTGGACCTGCCGGATATCCGCGACTACGCCTACAAGGTCAAGGACCCCGGCGACACGTATCAGTCGACAACGGCCGTGCTCGCCACGTGGCTGCGCGACGTCATCAAGCGCAACATGCACACGTTCAAGCTGTTCGGCCCCGATGAAACCGCAAGCAATAAGCTCGACGGCGTGTATGAGGCATCGGGCAAGCGCTGGATTGCGGAGTTCAAGCCGGAGGACAGCGACGGCGGCGCTTTGTCGACCGATGGCCGCGTGATGGAAATGCTGAGCGAACACACGCTCGAAGGCTGGTTCGAAGGCTACGTGCTCACCGGCCGGCACGGTCTCTTTGCAACCTACGAAGCGTTCGTGCATGTGATCGATTCCATGTTCAACCAGCACGCGAAATGGCTGGAAAAAGCGAAGAACGAACTCGACTGGCGCGCGCCCGTGCCTTCGGTGAACCTGCTGATCACGTCGCTGGTATGGCGTCAGGATCACAATGGTTTTACGCATCAGGACCCGGGTTTCCTCGATGTCGTCACGAACAAGAGTCCCGAAGTGGTGCGCATCTATTTGCCGCCCGATGCGAACTGCCTCCTGAGCGTGATGGACCATTGCCTGCGTTCCCGCGACTACGTGAACGTGATCGTCGCGGACAAGCAGCCGCACCTGCAGTATCTCGACATGGAGGCGGCGCTCGCGCATTGCGCCAAGGGCATTGGCATCTGGGACTGGGCGTCGACAGACCAGAACAGCGAGCCCGACGTGGTCATGGCGTGCGCCGGCGATATTGCAACCATGGAGTCGCTGGCCGCCGTGGAAATCCTCAAGGAGCGCTTCCCGGACCTCAAGATCCGTTTTGTCAATGTGGTCGACCTGTTCCGCCTGATGCCCGACACCGATCATCCGCACGGTTTGTCGGATCGCGATTTCGATTCCATTTTCTCGCGCGAAAAACCGGTCATCTTCAACTTCCATTCGTATCCGTCGCTGGTTCACAAGCTCACGTACAACCGCACGAATCACGAGAACATGCACGTGCATGGATACCGTGAGCGCGGCAACATCAACACGCCGTTCGAACTTGCGGTCATCAATCAGGTGGACCGCTTTTCATTGTGTGTCGATGTGATCGATCGTGTGCCGCGCTTGCGCGATACGGGCGCGCATACGAAGAACTGGCTCAAGGATCAGATCAACGAGAGCATTGGCTACGCGCACGCGGAAGGCATCGATCGCGATGAAATCCGCAACTGGGCGTGGAAGGGCTGACGCCATGGCACAGGACATCCTGGTGTTGAACAGCGGATCGTCGTCGCTGAAGTTTGGCGTGTATGCGCCGGACAGCGGCGACGAGAAAGCATGGTTGACGGGCAGCGCGAAAGGGATCGGGCGCGAGGATGGGTCGTTGACCATGCGTTCCTCGGACGGATCCATAGATGTTCAGCAGAGCCATGTAATGGAGTCGCAGCACGACGCGCTGCAGCACGTGGCCGACGCCTTGCATGAGCATCTCGGTCAACCGCTTGCCGGAGTTGGGCATCGCATTGTGCATGGCGGTCCGCACCTGCGAGCGCACGCGCTGATCACGGACAAGGTCACGCAAACGCTTCGCGACGCCGTGCAATTCGCGCCGCTGCATCTGCCGCAATCGCTCGCGCTGCTCGAACAGGCGCAGGAGATTTTCAACGATGTGCCGCATTACGCCTGCCTCGATACCGCGTTCCACCAGACCATGCCCGCGCGCGCCACGCACCTGGCGCTTCCCAGGCACTACGCCGCCGAAGGCGTAGTGCGCTACGGCTTTCACGGCCTCTCGTATGAGTCGATTGTGTCGAGTCTCGGCCATGATCTGCCTGAGCGGCTCGTGGTCGCGCATCTGGGAAGCGGCGCGAGCCTGTGCGCCATCCACAATGGCCGGTCAATCGATACCACCATGGGCCTGACGCCAACCGGCGGCATCCCCATGGCGACGCGCACCGGCGAACTCGACCCCGGCGTGTTCGTGTATCTGATGCGAACAGGCGGACTGGACGCCGACACGCTCGAGCATCTGATCAACAAGGAGAGCGGCCTGAAAGGTCTCTCCGATTCGAACGACGACATGCAGGCCCTGCTGCAACGCAGTGACGCGGACGCTGAACTTGCCATCGATATTTTTTGCACCGCCGTGCGCAAGACCATTGGCGCTTATGCGGCGTTGATGGGCGGACTAGACCGTGTGGTGTTCACGGGCGGAATTGGCGAACATGCCAGTTCGGTGCGCGAACGCATCTGCCAAGGCCTCGAATTCCTCCACGTCCGGTTCGACGTGATCGAGACGCAAGAGGAAAAGCAGATTGCGCGTCACTGCCGCACGCTGCTGACCGAAAGTATTTAGTAGGGAATGTGAATTGCTGAAGGCTTGGTCCATGTGAGTTCAAGGACGCCGGAGCATTCAATGCCAGACCGCAGCCGTCGCAGTTCGACATGCCGCTGACCGCGCCCGTACAGCACATTCACGGCAGCGACAGCGCACCGCTGAACTATTTCCTTCACGCGGCAGGTCCCGCGGCTGCTCCTACGCTTACGCTGGACTGGATTTTTACGGCTATCTGCGTTCTGGTATGCGTGATCGTCGGCGTCTTGCTGATCGTCGCAATCCTGCGTCGGCGGGCAAACGGGCCGCTCGATCAACTGGTTCCGGGCAACGATGGCATGCGATGGATCGTGATCGGCGTGGGTCTGTCAGTGCCCGTGCTTGTCGCCATGCTGGTCTATGCGCTCGTCACGCTCAACCGTGTCGCGACGCCCGCTGAAACGCCCGCATTGACGATTACAGTGACGGCGTACGACTGGTGGTGGAAGGTCGCCTACGACGATGCCGCCGACGCTTCCCTGCGTTTCGTCACCGCGAACGAAATTCATATTCCCGCTGGCGAACCCGTACGCATCAAGCTGAAAAGCGCGGACGTGATTCATACGTTCTGGGTGCCGAGACTTGCTGGCAAGACGCAGGCGATCCCCGGCCAGACCAATGAGCAATGGCTTCAGGCCGATGTGCCTGGGGTCTATCGCGGGCAATGTTCGCAGTTTTGCGGCGCACAGCATGCGCATATGGCGTTCGAGGTAGTCGCCGAAAACCGTGCGGAGTTCGCCGCATGGAGCGCGGCGCAAGCGCGCGTGCCCGCGTCATCGAACAATGCGAATGTCAGCGCCGGCAAAACCCTCTTCCTCGATAAATGCGCCGGCTGTCATGCTGTGCGCGGCTCGGACGCGCAAGGCACTCAGGCGCCCGACCTCACGCATCTGGACTCGCGCCGGCTGATCGCGGCGGGCACGCTTACGAACACGGCGGAAAACCAGCTTGCATGGATCACGGGTGCGCAACGCATCAAGCCTGACTCGCTGATGCCGGGCATTGCGTTGAAACGCGAAGAAGCGGCGAACTTGTCCGCGTATCTCGCCACACTCAAATAGACCAACGAGGAGCGACGGTTCATGAGCGACCTGTCATCGGTGGATTCGCGTGTTCCTGAAACCGGCCGCGTGCCCGAGGGAAGCGCGCGTGAAAAGCGTCTTGCCGAAATATGGGAAACGGCGCCCGGCTGGCGCGGCTGGTTATCGACGGTCGATCACAAAAGCATTGGCTTGCGTTATCTCGTGACGGCGTTCGTGTTCCTGCTGATGGGCGGCGTGGAAGCGCTGATCATGCGCGTGCAGCTTGCACGCCCTGACGCCACCGTACTCACCCCGGAGCAATACAGCCAGCTCTTCACCATGCACGGCGTAACGATGATTTTCCTCTATGCCCTGCCTGTACTTTCAGGGTTTTCCAACTACCTGTGGCCGCTGATCCTCGGCGCGCGCGACATGGCGTTCCCGCGCCTGAACGCGCTTTCGTACTGGCTGTTCCTCTTCGCGGGCATCTTCCTTTATTCGAGCTTTCCATTCGGACAAGCGCCCAACGCGGGATGGTTCAACTATGTGCCGCTGTCCGGCCTCGAATACAACACGGGTCCGAACATCGATATCTATGCGCTCGGCATGGTGCTGCTCGGTGCCTCGACCACGGTGGGCTCCGCCAATTTCGTGGTCACGCTGATCCGCATGCGCGCGCCGGGCATGTCGATCGACCGCGTGCCAGTGCTCGTGTGGGGCACGCTTACGGCATCGGGCGGCAACCTGCTGGCAGTGCCCGCGGTTAGCCTCGCGTTCTTCCTGCTCTGGCTCGACCGCCAGTTCGGCACGCATTTCTTCGATGTCCTCAACGGCGGCCGTCCCTTGCTCTGGCAGCATCTCTTCTGGATGTTCGCCCATCCGTGGGTCTACGCCGTCGTGCTGCCAGCAATGGGCATTGTGTCCGACGCGCTGCCGGTTTTCTGCCGCCGCCGGCTGGTCGGTTATACGCCCGTGGCGTTGTCGACGGTCGCGACCATGGTGATTGGTTTTATCGTGTGGATCCATCATATGTTCGCCACTGGCATTCCGGCGCTGGCGCTCGCGTTCTTCGGCTCGGCGAGCATGGTCATCGCGATTCCCAGCGCGGTGGCGACCTTCGCGTGGATTGCGACCATCTGGACGGGACGCCCCGTATTCAGGGTTCCGTTCCTTTACTTCGCGGGTTTCGTGCTGCTCTTCGTGATCGGCGGCGTCTCTGGCGTGATGACGGCCGCAGTTCCGCTCGACTGGCAACTCAACGATACCTACTTCGTCGTCGCGCATCTGCATTACGTACTGCTCGGCATCAACGTGTTTCCCGTGATTGGTGGCGTGGTGTTCTGGTTTCCGAAGTTCACCGGACGCATGATGACGGAACGATTCGGCAAGCTCACCTTCTGGGTGATGTTCATTGGTTTCAATCTCGGCTTTTTTCCGATGCACATAGCGGGACTGCTCGGCATGCCGCGACGCATCTATACGTACTCCGGCGACATGGGCTGGAACACGGTGAACATGGTGACGTCCATCGGCTCGTTCGTATTTGCGGCGGGGGTGCTGATGTTTATCGGCGACCTTGTGTGGAGCTATAAACGCGGGCCTGCCGCCGGCAAGAATCCGTGGGATGCGCCCACGCTCGAATGGTCGGTTTCGTCGCCCCCTCCGCCCTATAACTTCGCGACCATACCGGTTGTGGAAAGCGGTCATCCGCTGTGGGAAGAACGCATCGAAGCAGGGAATCCGCGTGCGCGCCGGAGCGTGCTCGACGAAGGCATGATCCTCGATCACGGCCGCGAAGCGCTCGCCACGCGCGCGCTCGACGGACGTCCCGACGCCATCCTGAAGATGCCCGGCGACTCTTACGCGCCGTTCTTCCTTGGCCTGTTCGCCATGCTGCTGTTCGCCGCCATGCTGTTGCACATCTGGTGGCTCGCGTTCGCCACGCTGTTGGGATTCGCCGCTTCGCTCGTGGCATGGCTGTGGCCCGAGCGTGCGCTCGTTCAACGCGAACCTCAGGGAGACGCGCTTGGCTGATCTGACGAACGATGCGTTGGACGCGGCGCGGCCGCTGCCCGTGGGCACGGCAGGACGGCACTCCGCCGGCTGGTGGGGCATGTGGATGCTGATCGCAACCGAGGCGGCGCTATTCGCTTATCTGATCTTCAGCTACCTGTATCTCTTCTCGCAGGGCGGCGGCAAATGGCCGCCCGACGGCATGCCGAAAATGGGGCCGGCGCTCTTCAATACCGCCGTGCTGCTGACCAGTAGCGTCTTCGTGGTGCTATGTGAGCACGCGGTGAAACGCGGAAGGCGACGCCTTGCAGTGATCTGGATGGGCATTGCAATCGTGCTGGGCATGCTGTTCACAGGCGTGCAATTGAAGGAGTGGCACGACCATCCGTACGGTCCCGCGTCTCATCTGTACGGCTCGCTCTACTTCACCATTACGGGCTTTCACATGTTGCACGTGGTGGCTGGGCTTATCGTGCTCGGCTTGCTGCTGGCGTGGACCGCGCTAGGTTACTTCGATGACCGGCGCCATACGGTGCTGACTATAGGCGGGATGTACTGGCATTTCGTCGATATCGTCTGGCTCTTCATCTTCACCACGCTTTATATCAGCCCTTACGTGCTCTAGGAGATACGCCGTGCCGGCACGCCGACCCACCACGCTTCAGGTCATGCAGCAGATATACGCGCTACTCGGCGCGCCGCTCGCGTGGATCGTGCAAATCTGCGTGTGCGAAGCGCTCGCGGCGCAGGCGTGTTATCCGGCGCAGGATCCATTGGCGCATCCCAGGCTGCCGGCCTTGCATGCCTACATTGGCGCGGTGAGTCTGGTGGCGCTTGCCGTCGCCTTGGGTGGCCTTGCCGCCGCCTGGCGCGGCTGGCGCTCGACCGGCGCGGGTAAGGAACCCGATCCCGACCGCAGGGCCGCACGCTTCGTGTATCGCGTTGCAATCCTCGCGAGCCCCATGTTCGTGCTCGGCCTGATTGCGACGGCGCTCGCCGCGCTTATTGTTTCGCCGTGCAAACCCTGGTGAGCCCGATGCGATCCGCCATCTTCGCCCTCCTGTGTCTGTTTGCGCTTGTAAGGCAAACTTACGCCCAGGATGCCGGTCAGGCGCTGATCGCACGCGGCGGCTATCTGGCGAAGGCTGCGGACTGCGCCGGTTGCCATACCGCGCCCCAGGGCGGCGCGCCCTTCGCGGGCGGCCTCGGCATGGCCTCGCCCTTCGGCACGATCGTCAGCAGCAACATCACGCCCGACAAACAATACGGCATTGGCGACTACAGCTATGACGACTTTGCGCGAACCTTGCGCGAGGGCGTGGCGCGCGGCGGCAAGCATCTTTATCCGGCGATGCCCTACCCGTCGTTCTCGAAGATCAACGACGACGACATGCACGCCCTCTACGCGTATTTCATGCACGGCGTTGAGCCCGTCGCCCGCGCTGCACCGCCGACAAAGCTGCCCTTCCCGTTCAATCAGCGCTGGGCGCTCGCCTTCTGGAATTTCGCATTCGCGCCAAATGGGCTGTATGTGGTCCGCGCGGATCGCGATGTGCAATGGAACCGTGGCGCGTATCTCGTGCAATCCCTGGGGCATTGCGGCGCGTGTCACACGCCACGCGGTCCGGCGTACGAGGAACGCGGCTACACCGAGTCGTCCCGGCAATACCTCACGGGCGGGACCAACGATCACTGGTTCGCCCCCAATCTCACCGGCGACACGGGCGCTGGCCTCGGCCGCATGCATGAGGATGAGATCGCGGCGTTCCTGAAATCAGGACATGGCGGCGGCCTGGTCAGCTTTGGCAGCATGGTGCAGGTCGTGGAAGACAGCACGCAATACATGAACGACGATGACCTGGACGCCATCGCGCATTATCTGAAGAGCCTGCCGCCGGAGAAACCCTCGGGGACGTACGAACCTCGATCGCTTGCGGCAAGGCAGACAACTGCGGCGGCGCGCACGGGTAATATCGAACGGCCCGGCGCGGGAGTCTACCTTTCGTACTGCGCCAAGTGCCACGGTGATCAAGCACAAGGCACGCCACAAGAGTATCCAAAACTCGCGGGCAACCCGTCCGTGTTGAGCGCCGACACCACGTCGCTGATTCGCCTCATGATCGAGGGCGGCAATTCGCCCGACACAAGACAAGGGCCGCCGCGCAAGAACATGCCCGCCTACGCGGGCACGTTGACCAACACCGAGATCGCACAGGTGCTGACGTTCATCAGGACGACCTGGGGTAACAATGCGTCCCCCGTCACCACGCGCGATGTGATCCGGCTACGCGAGGAGATTCACAAATAGTCGCGCGCTCAAGCCTGTTTATCTGTATCACCGCCGCGCTCACCACCCGTGTCACCGTCGTGCGTCTCCCCGCCATGCGCGCCGCGCCAGAAAAACACCTGCTCGACGGCGGCAATCAGCGCATCGAGCGAAACAGGCTTTGTCAGCGAAAGGTCGAATCCGTTTGCCCTTGACCCGGCCTCATCCACGCTTGCCAGGTAACCCGTCAATGCAATTGCGGGCAAGTTCGCGAACTGAGGGTTTGAGCGCACCTGGTCGATGAGTTCATGACCACTGATTCCAGGCATGCCGATGTCGCAAAGCAGAAGGTCGACAGGTTCATGATCGAGGTACGCAAGCGCTTCGCTGCCGCTGTGCGCAGTCATGACCACGGCGCCTTCGAGTTGCAGCAATGCGGCGAACGCAATCGCGGTTTCCGCGTCGTCGTCGACCACGAGCGTGCGCACGCCCGCCAGCAAACCGTTGCGCTCCTGTTCTTCCGTGGTGGTCCGGGCAGGCCGGCCTTCCACGAGCGGGAGCCAGACGCTCACGGAGGTCCCGCGCCCCGCGCCATCCGACTGCGCGAGCACGCGGCCCGCGTGCATTTCCACGAGTTGCTTGACCAGCGCGAGTCCAATTCCCATGCCACCGCCTGTCCTGCGGCGTGCTTCAATCCCCTGAGAGAACATCTCGAAGATGTGCGGCAACAACGACGCTTCGATGCCAATGCCGGTATCGGTCACGTCGATACGCAGTTCGTCGCCTTCCCGGCTTAAGCGCACGGAAACCGACCCGCCGCGCGGCGTGAACTTCAGTGCGTTGCTCAGCAGGTTCCACACGATCTGGTCGAAGCGTACCAAATCCACCTTGGTCCAAAGCGGCTCGTCCAGCCCGACGAACGACAGCGCAATACCGCGCGACGCGGCTTCGGCCTCGGCGGCGGCTGCAATGGTTGCAAGCATCTGTGCGACGTCGCCCGCCGCAAGATTGAGCGCGAGCTTGCCCGTGCGTACACGCGACAGATCCAGCAAGTCGTCGATGATCTTGGCCTGTCCCACTACGGCCCGCTGGATAGCCTGCGCTGCAAGCTGGATGACCTGCACGCCGCGCGCTTCCGGAATGCGCGACAACATCTCCGCCTTCACATGGATCAGGTTGAGCGGATGTTTCAATTCGTGCGACAGCACGGCCAGGAAATCGTCTTTCAACCGGTTCGCGGCTTCGGCTTGCGCGCGCACGGCACGCTCTTGTGCAAGCTGGGTCTGGCGTGCATCGTCCTGGGTCTTGCGATCGGTCAGGTCACGCAGGATCTTTGCGTATCCGGTGAATTTTGGATCGTTGAGCGGCGTCACCACGCCGCTGCAATACACGCGGCGGCCGCCCTTCGCGACGTGCCAGCGTTCGTCGTCGGCGCGCCCGTCGTGCTGGGCGATTTCACGCTCGCGCCCAGGGGCGCCTATCTCGCGATCCTTCGAGGTGTAGATCACTTCTATATTCAGCCCGACTGCTTCGTGCTCCGAATAACCGAACACACGCTCGGCGCCAGCATTCCAGCTCACGATACGGCCATCCGGGTCCTGCACGATGATCGCGAAGTCGTTGGTCGTCTGGGCTGCGAGCCGCAGGCGCTCTTCGCCGGCCCGCACGTTTGCCTCGGCGCTGCGGCGCGCGGTCGTTTCGATGAGACTCAGCAGCGCGCCGTCGATCCGATCGTCTGCCGTCCGGTATGGCAGCAAACGTGCGAGGAACCACCGGCCGTCGCTGGACGCCACTTCCCGCTCGATCAGCCTCAACGACTGGAATGTCGCGCTGACGTCATCGGCGAGTTCGGGGTAGTTCAGCTTGTGCGTGATGTCAAAGAGCGAGCGCCCCACGTCCGCGCCGATCAGGTTGAACACCGTGGCGGCGCTGGGCGTGTAGCGCTTGATGAACATCCCGCGGTCGACAAAGATCGTCGCAATGTCCGTGGACGTGATCAGGTTCTGCAGGTCGTCGTTGGCCTTGCCGGTTTCCTCGATTCTCGTCTGCAGTTCCGCGTTGACCGTGATGAGTTCCTCGTTGACCGACTGCAGCTCTTCCTTGCTGGTTTCGAGTTCTTCCGTTGCCGACCTCAGTTCCTCGTTGATGGCCTGCAATTCCTCGTTCGACGCTTTCAGTTCCTCGGTCGACGTTTCATACTGCTCGATAGTCGTCTGCAACTGCTCCTTGCTCAGGTGCAATTCCTGTTCGAGCTGCTGCATCACGGTCTCGTGGCCGGCATCGTATTGCGCCGCCACCACGTTTTCCGTCATCGCCTCCTGTACTTCATCGAACAGGACGAGGACGAAGTCCCCATCGGCGGCGGCGTCGTGAAACGGGCGCACCGTCATGTTCACGAAGGACGGATGCCCGTCACGCTGCAGCTTCACGCGGCGCGCTTCCACGCTGTTGCCTGTCTGCACAGCCTGAAACAGCGCCGTGCGCAGGTCGAGCCGCAGTTCGGGCAACACGACTGCAATCAGGTTGCTCGATGGCTCGCCGCCGACATAACGCAGGAAACGGCCGGCGTTGTCGGACATGTGAACGATCTTCGAATCCCGGTTCACGATCACGCTTGGCGGCGCATATTGTTCCAGCACGCGCTGGTGCAACGCGTTGAACGAGAAGTTGCGGCGTCCCGGAACCATCGCGTACGCCCGCTCCTCATTGCTCGGAGCCCGTCCCGCGTTTATGGTCGGCGAAGCCAGCGCAGGACGGTGCGGCAACTTGGCCGCCTTCGCGCGATACACCCGGTTCTTCTTGTCCACGATCGTGAACAGGTCTTCCACCGAGTCGGCCGATTCGGAACTGCCAAGAAACAGATATCCGTTGGGATAGAGCGCGTAATGGAACATTTCGAGCACCTGATGCTGCACGCTCCGGTCCAGATAGATCAGCAGATTGCGGCAGGAGACCATGTCGAGGCGCGAGAACGGCGGATCGCGCAGCACGTTGTGCATGGCGAACAGGATCTTCTCGCGGATGCTCTTCACGACCTCGTAGTGCGCGCCCGTCTTGACAAAGAATTGCCGCAACGAAGACGGCGGCACATCCGTCATGATCGACTCCGGGTACACGCCGGCCCGCGCGCGGGAGACCGCGCTTTCGTCGATATCGGTGGCGAACACCTGGATATTGGCCGTCGAGCGAAGCAACTCACGCTGCTCTGAAAGCAGGATGGCAAGCGAATACGCTTCTTCGCCCGACGAACATCCCGCCACCCACGCCCTGACCTGATCGCCCTCGTTCTTGCCCTGGAACAGCGCGGGCAAGACGTCGCGCCCGATAGATTCGAAAGCTTCCCGATCGCGGAAAAAGCTCGTCACGCCAATCAGCATGTCCTTGAGCAACGCGCCCGTTTCGCGGCCGTTTTCCCTCAACAGGTCACGGTACGCAATCAGGTCCGGTACGCCGTTCACTTGCAGACGCCGCTCGATGCGGCGCAACATGGTGGCGCGCTTATAAAAACGAAAATCGTGGCCCGTGCGCGATCGCAAAGTGGAAAGGATGTCTTGCAGCGCTACCTCTGCTTCACCCCGGCGGTCGGCTCGCTCATTCGGGCTCAACGAGGGTGGATCTGCCTCGGGCAGCGCAATACGCTTCGCGTTGTTCCATATATCCAGCAACCGCTGCGGCATTTCCACGACAGGCATCACCAGATCGACCTGGTCTGTCTGGATGGCGTTCTGTGGCATCTCGGCGTATTCGGCGTCGTTCGGTTCCTGCGCGAGCGTCACGCCGCCGCGCTCCTTCACGGTCGCGATGCCTACCGCGCCATCACTGCCGGTTCCCGACATGACGATGCACATGACATGCTGGCCATGCGCCTCGGCGAGACTGCGAAACATCCGGTCTATGCTGACCGGGCGGCCGGTGTTGGGTTCGACATCGCGTGCATTCAGATAACCGTCCGACATGGTCAGGTTCTTGCCCGGCGCGATGACATACACGTGATTCGGTTCAATTGGAATCGGCCCGCTGACCTGCAGCACACGCATGCGGGTCACGTTCTGCAGGACCTTGTCAGCGCTGCTGACGTGCTTCGCCGACATATGCAGGACGACAACGAACGCCATGCCCATATCCGCCGGGGCATTTTCGAAAAAACGCAGCAATGCCTGGACGCCACCCGCGGAGGCGCCTATGCCAACGACGGGAAAACTCAGCGAACTCGAACGGTGCGCGGAGCCGGGGCCGTCATCGGCCGCGTTCTCATGACCGGCGCCATTGCTCTTCGGCGGGACCGTCGATGTTGATATCTCACTCACTCCAGGGCCTCGCTCGTGACGCTTCAATGGTCGATAGATGCCGCTTCGCCTGACTCACAGCGGGGCAACGATGATCCTCGCGGGCGCATCCAAACGGATCCGACCGGCTAAAAACGCCATCCATGCTCGCTCGCTTGCTTGTGTCTCGCTTGGGCGGACGCCATTATATTCAAGCCGCGTTCAATAGGGACAGAAGGACGATTCTCGACAGACTTGCTTTCTCAACAGAAGTGCTTAATAGCCATGCGCCCGTCAAACCTGGAAGAAAGCGTTCCAGTCCGCTAATCAGAGCCGGCAAGGGCCGATGCGTGTTCAACCCGTTTTCGGTTTCACGCTGACTCATACACACGAAAGCATCACCACCAGGTGACACTGTATCGACTGCCCCATCCGGCAATTCCGCGCGCGGACCGATTGGCAATTTTAACTCCGATACGAGGCTGGCCGAGGCTTAACTCCGATACGAGGCTGGCCGAGGCATGCATCCAAAATGGTGCGCAATGCACATGCCGTTGGTAATCATCGTTTGCCCGAGGTTCGCGGCGTGCAAACGCGCTGCAACGTACCTGAAGAACTTTCAGTCTTCAGGGGAATGCGACGGTGTTTTCACAGCACTCGGAAATTCCTGCGTGTCCCCACTTTTAGTAAAGCAAATCCCTATGTTTAGCCGTCAACTTTTCCGTTGACGGCCCGTTAAAGTGTTTGGAGCAGTATGGAAAACCGATTCATTCGATGGAAACCGCGCCGTGGCATCACTTCCCCTCTTCGATCCGACCCTGCAAACTACCCTCGTGGCGCCCAGCAGCCGTGAACTGACGTACCGGGCACAGCGACTGATCGCCGATATGCGCGATAGCCTCACCGCAACGGTCACGCTCGCAGTCACCGGAGTGCTCGCAATTTTATTGCTTGAGGCGTGGGATCTTCCGGATACGCTGGTCCTCGGCCTCCAGGAGATCGTCGGCGTTGTCGTATTCGCTACGTGCACATGGCTCATGTATGAACGCGGCGAGAAAAAACTGCAGCTGTATTCATTCGAACCCGCAGACCACACCATGACGGGCGAAATACGCGCACTGCTCAATCGCCTGCCGGACGGAGCAGCGTATCAGCGCGCCATCGATGCCGAACAGCGCCCATACACGACAGGCGAACTGGACGAAATTCGTACGCGCGTGAGAGCTTTCTTCCCGGCTGAGTAAGGCAAGACGTCTTCGGCACTCAAAACAGTGATTTCTACGCGGACGTGAGCCCGTGGGACAGCGTCCCCGGTATCAGGTCCGCGTTTTGCGTTTTCAGGCGCATCGTGTCCTGCCCGAAAACGCCATGTCCGAAACTTTTTCGCGGCCGCTGGTCGTGTCCCCGCATTTCGACGACGCCGTCTTCAGTTGTGGCGCCCTGCTCGCCGCGCACGCCGGCGCGGTCGTTCATACCGTTTTCTCCGGCTGCCCGGCTGACCAAGTAACAACGGATTGGGACCGGCAGTGCGGCTTTGACAATGCGGCGCAAGCGATGCAAGAGCGTGCCCGCGAGGACGACCGGGCACTGCATACTCTCGGCGCAACGCCTGAGCGGGGCGGATTTCTCGACGCGCAATACGTGCCTTACGGCGCACATCCAACCACTGAGGCAATCGCGCGGACACTCGACGAAGCAGTTCACAGGTGCAGCACGCACACACTCCTCATTCCGTTCGGGCTCTTCCACTCGGATCATGAACTCGCGCATCGGGCTTGCATCGACGTCTGGCGGGCAAACCCCTCGCTCGAATGCGTCGCTTACGAAGATGCGCTCTACCGGCGCATGTCCGGACGCTTGCAAGCGCGCCTCGCGGAACTCGCCACGCGCGGTATCGTCGCAACGCCGGAGCCTTTGCATCGGCATGCGAATCAACGCGAACAAGCGCTCAAGCAAGATGCCGTCAGAGCATACGCGAGTCAGCTCAAGGCTTTCGGACCGGAGGGGTACGACGACGTCTTTTGCACCGAACGCTTCTGGAAGCTCGAGCAAGCCAAATGAAAAACGATGCACTGCGCATTGACCCAGACGCTGCTCCGCAAACGGCCCCGGGTCCGCGTATATCGGTCGTTGTGCTCACTTATAACCGCTGTGCGCAAGTACTCGAAACGCTCGGCCGGCTGTGCGCGTTACCGGAACGACCGCCCGTGGTGGTCGTCGACAATGGCTCGTCCGATGGCACGGCACAACGGATCGCCGAACGCTTTCCCCATGTCACGCTCGTGATTGCGCAGAAAAATCTTGGCGCGGCCGGTCGCAATCTAGGCGTAGCGAGCGTCATTACCGAATACGTGGCGTTTTGCGACGACGACACGTGGTGGCATGCAGGGTCGCTGCCGCGGGCTGTGGAGCTATTGGATCGAACACCGCGCGCGGGCGTGCTCAATGCGCGGGTTCTCGTTGACGAAGCCGGTGAAACCGATGACACGTGTAAGCTGATGGCGCGCAGCCCGCTTGATTCCACCGGTCTTCCGGGGCCTTCCCTGATTGGTTACATGGCGGGTGCATGTGTGTTTCGCACGTCGCTCTATCGGCAGATAGGGGGCTATGAGCCGCGCTTGTTCATTGGCGGCGAAGAAGAACTCGTGTCCCTCGACGTTCTGGCAAGCGGCTTCGCCATCGTGTATGCCGAAGAACTCATTCTTTACCATCATCCCTCGCCGCTGCGGGACAGCGGCTTGCGCAGGCGCATGCTCGCCCGCAATGCCGCGTGGGTCGCATGGATGCGCCTGTGGTGGCGTGAGGCGTGGACCGCCACGCGGTTCGCTTTCAATGTCATTCGCCGTGAAGGTGCTTTTCCTCGCGACGCCGTCACGCTGGTTGCAGCATTGCCGTGGGCGCTGTCCCGGCGCCGCAGGATTTCTGCTGACGTTTCGCGCATGCGCGAAGAGGTGTGGCGTGCCGAGCGTGACATCGCAGCCGAGAGATAACCCGGATACGCATTGCATCACTAACTAAATAAACAAGGATACGCACGCAAAATAAATGCGTGGGTATCGCAACGAACCAACGCTTCTATCGTTCACTCGGCGAGTGGCACAACGAATGCTGTGTCTGGTGCAGTCCGCAATTCGCCAGCGGCCGTCATTCTCCAGTAAAAGACCTTCTCCAGGGACGCCATCGTGAAGATCGCACTCGTCAGCGAACATGCGTCGCCGCTCGCCGTTGCCGGCGGCGTCGATAGCGGCGGTCAAAATATCTACGTCGCAAATGTAGCGCGTCAACTTGCCCGCAAGGGACATCAGGTCGATGTCTTTACGCGCTGTGACAGGTCGTTGTTGCCGCTTGTATCCCGCTTCGATGGGACACGTGTCATCAATGTACCGGCCGGTCCCGCGAAGCAATTGGCAAAAGAGAATTTACTGCCGTATATGGACGAATTCGCCCGTTTCGTGATCCAGTTTTTTCGCAATGAACGCACGCAATATGACGTAGTCCATGCGAACTTTTTCATGTCGGGCCTCGTGGGATTGCGCGTGAAGCAAGCCCTGGGCATACCTCTGGTGACGACCTTCCATGCGCTGGGTCGCGTGAGACGCCTGCATCAGGGAGCAGACGACGGCTTCCCGGACGACCGCTTCGCCATAGAAGACGCGCTCGTTCGGGGTTCGGATTCGATAATCGCCGAGTGTCCACAGGATACGTCCGACCTGGTGTCGCTTTATGAAGCGGACCCGGCGCGGATCGATCTCGTGCCGTGCGGCTTTGACAGCGACGAATTTCATCCTGCTGACAAACACGCGGCACGCCTCGAACTGGGCTGGCCGCACGACCGCTTTATCGTGCTGCAGCTTGGACGCATGGTGCCGCGCAAGGGCATTGACAACGTGGTGCGGGCCATTGGCCTGTGCAACAGGAAACTGGATGAAGACGCACATCTCTATGTGGTCGGCGGTAACTCGGATGAAGCGAACGAAATCGCAACGCCCGAGATCGGCCGCTTAAGAGGCGTTGCACACGAGTGTGGCGTGCCGGAGAACGTTCACTTTCTCGGCCGTCGCTCGCGCGCTCGTCTGCGTCTTTATTACAACGCGGCGGATGTATTTGTCACAACGCCATGGTACGAACCGTTTGGCATCACTCCGCTTGAGGCAATGGCATGCAGCACGCCGGTGATAGGCGCGGACGTGGGCGGCATTCGCTACTCGGTCGCGCATGGCGAAACCGGATTGCTCGTTGCGCCGAAAGATCCATTGGCGTTGGCGCATGCACTCGTCACGTTGAAGACCGACCCTCAGCGCGCACGCTCGATGGGGGAAGCAGGCCTTGTACGTGCCCGCGAGATGTTCACATGGGACGGTGTTACGGACACCTTGGCAAGCGTCTATGCGCGCGTCTCGGGCATTGCTGCGAGCGAAGCGGATGTGACAAGACAACGCGCGGCCGGAGGCGCATCGGCATGACGTCCCGGCGCGTAATGCATGAACCGCGGAAGCGTCGAGCGGCTGTGTTCCTCGACAAGGATGGCACCTTGCTCGTCGATGTTCCGTACAACGTAGAACCGGAACTGATGCAACTCGCGCCCGGTGCGTTCGAGGCACTGCAGATTTTCGCGCGCATCGGGGTTCCGGTTTATGTGATCAGCAACCAGAGCGGCGTGGCGCTCGGCAGGTTTCCTGTCGAAGCCTTGAATGTCGTCGAAATGCGGCTGCACGAACTTGTGAAGAGATGCGGCGCGAGCCTGTCCGGCATCTACTGGTGCCCGCATCACCCACAAGGCAGTATCGCGCCCTACAAGCGCTCGTGCAGTTGCCGGAAGCCCTCACCCGGCATGTTGCTGGCGGCGGCAGACGATCATCACATCGCACTGGATTCGAGCTGGTTCATCGGCGACATTCTGGACGACGTCGAAGCAGGCAATCGCGCGGGGTGCCGCACCATCTTGCTGGACAACGGCAATGAAACCGTCTGGCGTCGCGGGCCGTATCGCGAACCGTTTTGTGTCGCGGGCGATCTTCAGCAGGCGGCGCTCAAGGTTCAAAGCGCCCTGCAGGCGACGGAGCTTGTGCAATGAAAGAAGCGCCCGTGGTCAACATCGTCATGGATTCCCATGCGCGCGCACCCGCGGCGCAGCCGGCACGTCCTTGGGGCGAGGAAGTCAGGCGCATTCTCTGCGTCCGGCTCGACAACCTGGGCGACGTGCTCATGACCACACCCGCCTTGCATGCGTTGCGTATATCGGCGCCGGGTCGCCACATCACACTGCTCGCATCGCGTTCGGGCGCACAGGCAGCCGGTTACGTCGACGACATCGACAATGTGATCGACTACGACGCACCCTGGATCAAGAACGATCGCGCAGCCGATGCGGCCGTCGATCTCGACATGTGTACATGTTTGCGCAACGCGCGCTTCGATGCGGCCGTGATCTTCACGGTCTATAGCCAGAATCCGATGCCGGCCGCGATGCTGTGCCATCTGGCGGGCATTCCGAGACGGCTTGCGCATTGCCGTGAAAACCCCTATGCCCTGCTGACGGACTGGGTCGCCGAACCAGAGCCGCAGACGGGAATACGTCACGAAGTCGAACGGCAACTGAGCCTCGTGCAGCACATTGGCGCGCATTCGGCCGACCAGCGCATGCACTTCAACGTGCGTGCGCACGATACGGCGTCGCTCACGACCAAACTCGCCGAGCGCGGAGTTTCGCTCGACACACCCTTCCTCACGATGCATCCCGGCGCGACGGCAGCTTCCCGGCGTTATCCGGCGGAGCGGTTTGCGCAGGCGGCCGCAAAGCTCGCAGAGTCGACTGGCTGGCCCGTGTTGATTACCGGCGGTCCAGGTGAAGCCGAGCTCTGCGCTCAGGTTGGCGGATCGCACGAAAAGACCGTCAATCTGGCGGCCACGCTTGAACTCGGAGAGCTCGCCGCGCTGATTGCGCGCACGAAGGTACTGATATCGAATAACAGCGGTCCCGTGCATATTGCGTCCGCACTTGGAACGCCAGTCGTTGACCTGTATGCGCTCACGAATCCTCAGCACACGCCTTGGAAAACACCGCACGTCGTACTCAATCACGATGTGCCATGCCGGTGGTGTTACCGCAGCGTATGTCCCGAAGGACATCATGCGTGCCTCACTGGCGTACCGGTGGAGGAAGTCGTCAATGCAGCCATGCGGCTTCTGCGCGACGCGGAATCGCCGGCAGCAGCACAGGCCTTACTTGCAACCTCATGAACCCTTTTCTCAATCAAGGCGACAGGACATGTACACATTGGGAATCAACGCGGTGTATCACGATAGCGCCGCTGCGCTGATCAAGGACGGTACGGTCGTTGCGGCCGCTGAGGACGAGCGCTTCACGCATATCAAGCATGCAAAGCGGCCGGTGCCGTTTTCGACGTGGCAATTGCCGTTCGACGCCATCGACTATTGTCTGAAGGAAGCGGGGATCGAACTTGCCGATGTCGATCACGTCGCCTATTCATACGACCCGAAACTGCTTTCGTCGATGCCCTCGCACGTAGGTGCGACCATCGAACTGCCGCTCGAACCTGGCGTGAAGCCGCTGACCAATCCCTCGGAATCGCCGTGGGATCCCTTGTTCTTAAGCTACATAGTGAACGCGCGCGCGCAATTGGTGGACGGCGCACCGCATCATCTGATGAAACGCTTTCGGAGCGGCGGCCGCAAACCGCGCTTCGAATGGCATTACGTCGACCATCATCTTTCCCATGAAGCGAGCGCGTTTCTGGCCGCGCCTTTCTCCAATACCGCAGTGCTTACCATGGACGGACGCGGTGAAGGAGTGACGACCAGCCTCGGGAAATTCGTCAATGGAGAATACACGCGGCTCAGGCAGGTCGAGCTGCCGCATTCGCTAGGCCTTCTTTATGAAACGGTAACGAGCTATCTGGGTTTCCTGCACTCTTCCGACGAATATAAGGTCATGGCGCTCGCCTCATACGGCAGGCCTGAGTACGTCGATGTATTCCGGCAGATCGTGAAGTACCGGCAGGACGGAACCTATACGGTCGATGCGCCTCGCCTTGTTGACCGCTTTGGCCCACCGCGTGAACGTGGTGGGCCGCTTGCGCAGCGGCACTTCGACATCGCCCATTCCCTGCAAGTCGTGCTAGAGGAAACCGTGCTGAAACTGGCCGGATGGCTGCACGAACAAACCGGTCTCGGCAATCTCTCGATGGCCGGAGGCGTGGCGCTGAACTGCGTGATGAACTCACGCGTCCGTGATCGCGGCCCGTTCAGCGACGTCTGGGTGCAACCCGCATCGGGCGATGCCGGAACCGCGCTGGGCGCGGCGCTCTGGACCGACTATCGCAAGCGTGCAGAGGCCGGCGACCGTTCGCGCAAGTGGCAAATGGATAACGCCTACCTTGGACCCGCGTTTGCCGACGAAGAGATCGAACGACTGCTCAAGTGGACGAAAGCGCCGTATCGGCGGATGCGCGACGTGGCGGCGGAGACTGCAGACATCCTCGCGCAAAACAAGGTCATCGGCTGGTATCAGGGCCGCACGGAGTTCGGCCCGCGAGCGCTTGGTGCACGCTCCATTCTTGCGTCGCCCGTGGATCCGTCCATGCAGGCGAAGCTCAACGAAATCAAGGATCGCGAAGACTTCCGGCCGGTCGCGCCCGTTGTCATGGAGGAATACGCAAACGAATGGTTCGTGGACGGTGGCGTGGCGCCATTCATGTTGTTCGTTTTCGACGTGCGTCCCGCGAAGGAAACGCAAATTCCCGCCGTGCGTCACGTCGATGGAACCGCGCGCGTGCAGACGGTGAACCGCCAACAACATGCGCTTTACTATGACCTGATCGACGCCTTCCGCAAACGAACCGGCGTGCCGGTGCTTGTCAACACGTCGTTCAACACGCGCGGTGAGCCGATGGTGAATTCCCCACGCGATGCACTGGAATCTTTCTGGACTTCGCCGCTGGATGCACTCGTGATCGGCTCGTTCCTGATCGAAAAAAACGGAGTTCGCGCATGAGCACGTTCACGGCGGATTCGCTCGATACCTTCGAGAACGCAGAGTCCGGCGCAAACGCGCTGGCAGCCGATTCCACATTTTCCGCAACGCCGGACATCTCCGTGGTCGTTCCAACCTACAGGCGCCCGGCAATGCTCGAGCGTTGTCTTGCGTCCATCCTGACGCAAGACTTCGATCCAGCGCGCTTCGAAATCATCGTGTGCGATGACGGTCCGGACGAAGCCACTCGCGCGAGCGTTGAACGTATCGCGCTCGGGCATGCGAACACCGGACCTCATGTGCGATACGTGGCCGTCACCGCGACCCAGGGGCCTGCCGGCGCACGCAACGCGGGATGGCGTCTTTCGCGAGCGAACAACATAGCGTTCACCGACGACGATACACAGCCCGATGCACGCTGGTTATCGTCGGGGGTGAAGGCGCTTGCGGCGGGGGCCGACGCGGTATCGGGGCGCATCATCGTGCCATTGGGTGCTCGCCCGACAGACTACGAGAACGACGCCGCCGGTCTCGCCAATGCCGAGTTCGCAACAGCCAACACGTTTGCGCGGCGGTCCGCGCTGGAACGTATCGGAGGGTTCGATGCAAGGTATACGTCGGCCTGGCGTGAAGACTCCGACTTGCAGTTCGCATTCATGGAAGCAGGCGTCCCGATTGCCCGCGCCGAAGACGCAATCGTGCTGCATCCCGTTCGCCCGGCACGCTGGGGCGTGAGCATCTCGCAGCAAAGGAAGAGCCAATTCGACGCGTTGCTTTATAAAAAGTATCCTGCACTTTTTAAGGCCCGCATCCGCAGCGCGCCGCCATTGCTGTATTACGCAATCATCGTGGCCGCTATCGTCACCCTCGCCGGCAGTGCTTACGGTCATCATCGGCTTGCGGGATTTGCAGCTGTTGCATGGATCGCTATGACAGCATGGTTTTGCACCCAGCGTCTGCGGCATACGTCGCGCGCGCCTTTTCACGTGATGGAAATGGCATGCACGTCAATTGTCATTCCTTTCCTTTCGATCTATTGGCGGCTCTACGGCGCGCTGAAATTCAGGGTGCTTTTCTTATGACCGAACGCATCGCGATCTTCCGCGCATTGCAGTTGGGCGACATGCTATGCTCCGTTCCCGCACTGCGCGCATTGCGCCGGGCGAAACCCGACGCGCATATTGCATTGATCGGCTTGCCTTGGGCGCAGAGCTTCGTCATGCGCTATGCGCATCTCGTCAATGAATTGATCGTGTTCCCCGGCGCTGTCGGCTTTCCCGAGCAAGCCGAGACGGATGAGTATCTCGAACGCTTTTTGGACGAGATGCGCGCGCGGCGTCTGGACCTCGCCATTCAGATGCATGGAAGCGGCGGCGTTGCAAACGACATTGCCGGGCGAATGGGTGCACGCGCCAACGCGGGTTTCGTTCAGCCTGGCGAAGTGAAGCGTGATGGCATGTTCATCGAATGGCCGGATACGCTCAACGAAATCCTGCGCTATACCGCCTTGATGAGCGCCTTGGGCATCGGCTCTCACGACACGAGCCTCCAGATTCCCTTGAAGGTCGAAGATCTGGCCGAATACCACGAGCTTGTTCGCCGTTTCGACTTGAGACCGGACCGCCTTGTACTGATCCATCCGGGCGCTCAACTGCCATCGCGCCGATGGCCTGCGGAGCGCTTCGCTCAGGTAGCCTCAGCGCTTGCCGGCGAAGGCTGGCAGATCGCGATCACGGGCGCCGCCAGCGAACACCCGCTTGCTTCGGTCGTCGCTGCCGCAACCACATGCCGCCCGATCAATCTTGCAGGAAAAACGTCGCTTGGAGGTCTTGCCGCGCTCGTATCCAATGCCCGGCTGGTGGTCTGCAACGACACCGGTTTGTCGCACGTCGCCGCCGCGATGAGGACATGCAGCGTGGTAATCGCATCGGGCAGCGACACGCGCAGATGGGCGCCACTCGACCGAGACCGGCATCACGTTCTTGCGGACTATCCATCATGCCGCCCGTGTGCGTTTCGCGAGTGTCCCTACGGGCATCCGTGTGCGCGCAACGTGCGTGTTGAGCATGTGGTCGAGGCCGCCCTTCATCAACTCTTTCAGTTCTCGACCGCTCATGCCGAATAACGCTCCCCGGCGCCTGCGCGTTCTTACATGGCATGTGCATGGCAACTATCTTTACTACCTGACTCAGGCGAATCACGACTTTTACCTTGTGACCAAGCCCGGCAGTCCACCCGGTTACGCCGGCGCTGGCGGCGTCTTGCCATGGGGCGCCAACGTGCATGAGGTGCCTGCGGATCAAGTGGCATCGCAGGAATTCGATGTGATCCTGTTTCAGCATAAAACCCAATGGGACGACGACCGCATTAACGTCCTGAACGACGAACAACGCCATCTGCCGCGAGTTTATATAGAACATGATCCGCCGCAGGAAAACCCGTTCGCGCAGCAGCACTGGGTGAATGATCCCAACACGCTGCTGGTCCACGTGACGCATTTCAACCAGCTCATGTGGGATTCCGGCGAAACGCCGACGCGTGTGATCGAGCATGGCGTAGTCGTGCCCGAGGGCGTGCGTCATACCGGGGAGAAAGAACGTGGCGTGGTGGTCATCAATCATCTGCGGCAACGCGGCCGGCGTCTCGGCAGCGACATCTACGCCGATGTAAAAAACCACGTACCGCTGGATCTGGTCGGCATGGACGCACAGTCCGCGGGCGGCCTGGGCGAGATCGGCAATCTGGACCTGGCGGCATTTACCGCGCAATACCGCTTCTTTTTCAATCCAATCCGCTGGACCAGCCTCGGTCTCGCGATAGTCGAGGCCATGACCATCGGCATGCCGATTATCGGACTGGCGACAACCGAACTCGCGACGGTCATACGCAACGGAGAAAGCGGTTACATCGATACGAACGTGCCCGCGTTGATCGACGTGATGCAACGCCTGATTCGCGATCCGTCCGAAGCGCGACGGCTAGGCGACGGCGCGCGAAAAGTCGCAATGGAACGCTTTCACATAGACCGGTTCGTCAAGGACTGGGACGAGACGCTGCGGTATGTCGCGACTTAACCTTGAGCACTTGGGGGCATCATGAAAGAACATCATCGCAAGCGCATTCTGGTGACGGGCGGCGCCGGGTTCCTGGGCTCGCATCTGTGCGAGCGGCTCGTGGCGCAGGGACATGATGTCCTCTGCGTGGATAACTTCTATACCGGCACCAAAGACAACATTGCGCACTTGCTGGATTGCGCGAACTTCGAACTGATGCGTCACGACGTGACGTTTCCGCTCTATGTGGAAGTGGACGAGATCTACAACCTTGCATGCCCTGCCTCACCCATCCACTACCAGCACGACCCCGTGCAGACCACGAAGACGAGCGTCCATGGCGCGATCAACATGCTCGGTCTCGCCAAGCGGGTGAAGGCGCGCATCTTCCAGGCTTCCACGAGCGAAGTCTATGGCGACGCGCGCATTCATCCGCAAAAGGAAGATTATTGGGGTCACGTGAACCCGCTTGGTCCACGCGCCTGTTACGACGAAGGCAAGCGCTGCGCCGAAACACTCTTCATGGATTACCGGCGGCAACACGGCCTGTCGATCAAAATTGCACGAATCTTCAATACATACGGTCCCCGCATGCATCCCTCGGATGGCCGGGTCATCTCCAACTTCATGATGCAGGCGCTTGCCGGCAAACCGGTCACCATCTACGGCGACGGCTCGCAGACGCGTTCATTCTGTTATGTGGATGACATGATCGACGCATTCATTCGCCTCATGAACAGCCCGGAAGAAGTCACAGGGCCGATGAATCTCGGCAATCCGCACGAGTTGTCCATGCTGGCGATTGCGCGAAAAATAATCGAGTCGACAGGGTCGTCTTCCGAAGTCATGTTCGAGCCGCTGCCGATGGACGATCCATGTCATCGGCAACCGGACATAACGTTTGCCCAGAACACGCTCGGCTGGCAACCCGCCACCGGACTCGACGATGGATTAAAACGTACCGGAGACTATTTTCGCCGGTTGACCCAGGCGGCTGCGGCCCGGGCGAAGCTGCCGTCCATGGCGTGACTTGCAGCGCGCGACGCCCGTGTGATTGGACGCCACGCGTGCCGACTAGCTCTTCGAAGGAAGCACGCTCGACAACACCTGTTTAGCCGTATCGAGTATCACGCTGCCTTGATCCGGATCGCCTTGCAACAACGTGGAAGCAAAAGCCTTCGCCTGCTTCACGGTGATATGCGGCGGCAGCGGCGGCACGTTCGGGTCCGTTTTCACCTCGACAAGAACCGGCCGGTCTGAAGCAAGCGCTTCATCGAACACAGCGCCGAGCCGCTCGGGATCGTCCACGAAGATTCCTTTCATGCCGATCAGTTCCGCGAACTTGTGATAGGGCACGTCGGGAATCTGTTGCGACGCCTCGAACTTCGGGTCGCCTTCCATCACGCGCTGCTCCCACGTCACCTGATTCAGATCCTGATTATTGAAAACGACACAGACCCATGCGGCGTCAGCTGGCTGCCGATATTTCATCAATGTGATCAACTCGGCCATGTTATTCATCTGCATGGCGCCGTCGCCGACCATTGCGATCACAGGCCGGTCACGATACGCAAAACGCGCAGCAATCGCGTACGGAACCGCAGCGCCCATTGACGCGAGTCCGCCCGAAAGCGAGCACATCATGCCGCTCCTGACCTGAATATCGCGGGCATACCAGTTTGCGCACGATCCGGAATCGCTTGTCACGATGGCATTTTCCGGCAGCCGCGATGAAAGCTCGACCGCCACGCGTTGCGGATTGACCGGCGTGGCGCTTTGCATTGCTCGGTCGTGAAGGGTCTCGTGCCAGTTCCGGTTCCACCGGGAAATCCGGTCACGCCAGCTATTTGCCGTCTTTTGCTCGAGGAGCGGCAACAGCGCCCGCAAGGTCTCGGCTGCGTCGCCCTGCAGGTTGACATCCATTGGATAACGCAGGCTCAGCATGTCGCCTTTCACGTCGATCTGGACACCCCGCGCCTGCCCCTCCTTCGGCAAGAATTCCGCGTACGGAAAACCCGAACCGATCATCAGCAAGGTATCGCATTCGGTCATCAGCTTATAGCTCGGCTCGGTGCCGAGCAGACCGATCGAACCCGTAACCCAGGGGAGATCGTCGGGTAGCACGGCCTTGCCGAGCAGCGCCTTGGCGACACCCGCGCCGAGCCTGTCGGCGACCGCGATCAGTTCGTCTCCTGCTTCGAGCGCACCCGCGCCCGCGAGTATGGCGACGCGCCTTCCTTCGTTGAGCACCGCGGCCGCGCGTTCCAGATCGGCGGCGTATGGCACTATTTTCGGCGCGGTCCATCCCACGCCCGAGTGCAACGTTCCGTGTGCACGGCCGGGCTCTTCATACGGCGTCTCCTGCAAATCGTTCGGTAAAATGATCGCTGTCACGCGGCGTTCGGATAGCGCAATCCTGACTGCCCGGTCAACGAGATGGCGCACTTGCGAAGGCACGCTCGCCTGCTGCACGAACGAACCAGCCACGTCCTTGAACATCGAGGCCAAATCCAGTTCCTGCTGGTAGTGGCCGCCAAGCGCGGACCGCGCCTGCTGCCCGACGATAGCAAGTACCGGCATGTGGTCCATGCGTGCGTCGTAGAGTCCCGTAATCAGGTGCGATGCCCCAGGCCCCGAAGTCGCAATGCATACGCCCAACTCGCCAGTGAATTTTGCGTGCGCGCATGCCATGAACGCGGCCATTTCCTCGTGCCGTGCCTGGATGAATTCGATCTTGTCGGGCGCGCGGCCCATTGCGCCGAATACGCCGTTGATGCCGTCACCGGGATAACCGAACATCCTGCGAACGCCCCACGCGTGGAGCCTCGCTACGATAAAGTCGCCTACTGTCTGCGTCACTGCAGCCTCCTGTACGTTTGCGTGCGTTCACTCGACGCAAGGCCCGCGCCCGGCCTCAGTCGCGACGCACATGAAAAAGCGCGACTCGAAGAGCCGCGCTTTCTTCATACAGCCACGCCTGAAGGTGTCACTGTCCCTTCGTGTCGCTGCTTGCGTTTGCTCCGGGCATGTTGGTTGTGTCGGTTGCGGATTTACGCGCCATCTTCTTGTGAGTCTTGCCGCTTTTTGCCATGGTTCCGGAAGCCGGATCGCCGCCGCTTGTCACGCCCGCGGTCGCAGCGCTATGCGCGTTGCCGCCGCCCGACCCACCGTTGCCATTGCCTCCGCCTGCACCGCCACCGCTTTGCGCAAGCGCGGCAGTGGATAAAGCTGCGAACAAACCTGCCATCAAGATTCGTTTTCCATCTTTCATGGAATCACTCCAATGTTGTATCGAATGGATTTCGCGCTGGCTGCTTACTGCGCCGTGACACCCTTCTTCGCCGCAAGCGCCTGCGCCATCTTGTAGTGATCCTCGATCGTGGGCAGCGCCTTGGTCGCAGCCTTCTTCAAGTCCGCGTTTTGTCCGTCCGAGATTTCCTTCTGGAATGCGTCGACAGCCTCCTTGTGGCCTTCAACGCCTACCTTGCTGATATAGGCCGTGTCGAATTCCTTGCCCTTCAGCGGCTTCAACGAATCAAGGATCGACGTGTCCGAGTTGTCCTTGGGTACGGTGACGCCCTTCGGTGCGGCCATCTTCAACTGCACAGTCAGTTTGGTGTGATCCATCATCATGTGCCGCGCGAACGACTTCACGTCCTTGTCGCTGGAATTGGTCATGGCGATCTTGGCTGCATCTATTTCCGTGGACGATGACATCGAGGCCGCCTGCACAAATGCCTTGTCCTGATCCGGAAGCGGATTTGCCATTGTGGTGGAAGCAGCTTGCGTCTGCGCATGAACCAGCGGCGCGCTTGTTATCAGGCAAGCTGCGAGCAATGCGGAAAGAGTCGTGGTCTTCATTCGGTTCTCCGTAGATCGAAATTGAAAGTCGTATCGGAGACACAGCAACCCTCATACCAAGCGGGCATGTTAGTATTTTACTGTACATCCATACAGTAATCATGCCCGAGCAATCCTGCTATGT
This sequence comes from Caballeronia sp. DA-9, assembly GCF_051615025.1. Taxonomy (NCBI): domain Bacteria; kingdom Pseudomonadati; phylum Pseudomonadota; class Betaproteobacteria; order Burkholderiales; family Burkholderiaceae; genus Caballeronia; species Caballeronia sp. DA-9. The sequence goes on from NZ_CP195132.1 coordinate 883,832, forward strand.
CGTCGCGGTCCGCGCGCTTTGCGAATTCACCGCGAAGCAGGGCGACCTCGACTTGCGCTTCACGCCATCGCCTACCGCACAACAGGGCATGGCCGGGCACAAGGTTGTCGCCGGGCGTCGCAACGACCGCTACCAGACGGAAATCACACTGTCCGACACCTTCGGCGCGCTGCATGTGCGCGGTCGCGCCGATGGATACGACCCCGGCCTGAACCAGCTCGAAGAGATCAAGACGTATCGCGGGAAACTGGATGCGATCCCCGAAAACCATCGGCATTTGCATTGGGCGCAAGCGCGAATCTACGGGTGGCTGTGCTGCAGGAAAATGGCGCTCTCCGAAATCAACATCGCACTGGTTTATTTCGATATCGCCAGCGAGAAAGAGACCGTATTTGCGGAAACACAATCCGCTGATGCGCTGCGTGAGCATTTCGAACTGCAGTGCGCCCGGTTTCTTTCTTGGGCGCAACAGGAGATGGCGCACGCTTCACAACGCAACGCCTCGCTCGATGCAATGGTTTTCCCGCATGCGTCGTTTCGCACCGGCCAGCGCGAACTGGCAACGTCGATCTATCGCGCCGCCATGCATGAACGCTGCGTGATGGCGCAAGCGCCAACAGGTATTGGCAAGACGCTCGGCAGCCTGTTTCCGCTTCTCAAAGCGTGGCCCGCGCAACAACTCGACAAGATCTTCTTTCTTACGGCCAAGAGTTCGGGCCGCCAGCTCGCACTTGACGCCCTGACCACGCTTGGCCGTACAACACCACTGCGCGTCCTTGAACTGGTTGCGCGCGACAAGGCCTGCGAGCATCCCAACCAGGCCTGTCACGGCGAGTCCTGTCCCCTTGCGCGCGGTTTCTACGATCGTCTTCCCGCCGCTCGCACGGCGGCGTTGAAAGTGACGCAACTCGATCGCGAGAAGCTACGCGAGGTCGCCCTCGAACATTCGGTATGTCCGTATTACCTGAGCCAGGAACTGGCGCGCTGGAGCGACGTGATGGTCGGCGACTACAACTATTACTTCGATACCAGCGCAATGCTCTTCGCGCTTGCCGAATCGAAGGAATGGCGTGTAAGCGTTTTGGTCGACGAAGCGCACAATTTGGTCGAACGGGCGCGCGCAATGTACTCGGCAACGCTTGACGAAGCGCGTTTTCGCAGCGTTCGCGGCGGTGCGCCTGCGCCGCTCAAGCGCGCGTTCGATCAGGTGGGGCGTGCATGGAAAACGCTCTCGGGCGCCCAGACCATTGAATATGCAGTGCATGAAACGCTGCCGGCGCAGTTGCTTGCGACGCTGGAAAACATGGTGGCAGTCATCACGGAATTCGTCGGCGAGCAGCCTGCCGCGCTCGATCGCGACACGTTGCGTTTTTACTTCGACGCCATGCATTTCGTGCGCATTGCGGAGCGTTTCGACACGCATTCCCTCTTCGATATCACCCTCGCCGGCGCGCGCCAACAGAGCGTGCTTTGCCTGCGTAACCGCGTGCCAGCGCCCCATCTCAAAGCGCGCTTTGCACGGGCGCACTCGGTGGCGTTATTCTCGGCCACGCTCGCACCCACGCATTTTTATCGTGACATGCTTGGCCTGCCCGAAACCTGCATGAACGTGGACGTCGCCTCGCCGTTTCATGCGGATCAGTTGCAGGTTCGCGTGGTGGCGAACGTCTCCACGCGTTATCGTGATCGCGAGCGGTCCGTGCCGCAACTCGTCGAACTCATTGCCGCACAGTATCGTCGGGCGCCAGGCAACTATCTCAGCTTTTTCAGCAGCTTTGAATATCTCGAACAGGTCGCAAGCGCGTTGCGCCGCGAATATCCGGACATCGAAGTCTGGCAACAAACGCGCGCGATGAGCGAAGCAGATCAGCAGGGATTTCTCGCGCGTTTCACCGAGACCAGCAGCGGCGTTGGTTTTGCGGTGCTCGGCGGATCGTTTGGAGAAGGTATCGATCTCGCGGGGAAACGCTTGATTGGCGCGTTTATCGCCACGCTTGGATTGCCGCAGATCAACCCGGTCAACCAGCAGATGAAAGCGCACATGGAGCAGCAATTTAGCGCGGGATACGACTATACCTATCTGTTTCCGGGCCTGCAGAAGGTGGTGCAGGCGGCTGGCCGTGTGATCCGGGGACAACATGACCGTGGCGTTCTTTATCTCATCGACGACCGCTTTGCGCACGCCGAAGTGCGCCGGCTGTTCCCTGCATGGTGGGAAGTGCAAATCGTGCGTCACGTGAGCATGCCTCGGGCACCGGTATTGCTCTGAGTACGTGACCCCCCACACACGGAGCCATCATGGCCGACACAAAAAAGCAGGATGCGCTGACAATGCTCGAAGAAGAGCATCGCGCGGTAGAAAAGCTATTCGATGCCTTCGAGCGCGCCGAGGAAGACGATCTGGAACGCAAGGCGACTCTCGTGCAGCGTGCCTGCGAACTGCTGACCATGCATGCGATCGTGGAGGAAGAGATTCTCTATCCCGCCGCGAAGGATGCGCTGGACAAGGACGACAAGGACGATGTCAACGAAGCGTACGTGGAACACTTTCTCGTCAAGACGCTGATCGAGAAGTTCACGACCATGCAGGCTGGCGACGAAGGTTTCGACGCCACCTTCAAGGTGCTGACCGAAAACGTGAAGCACCATGTGGAAGAAGAAGAGTCGGAACTGTTCCCGGAACTGCGTAAAACCAGGCTTGATCTCGTGGCAATGGGCGAACGCATTGCAAAACGCCGCGCGGCGCTGCAAAATAAAATTACCGAGGTTGCCACTTCACACTGACGGCGCGCGGGGCATTGAACCCGGCAGACGTATTGAACGGTCTGCAGCTTTGCTAACATGCAAAACAACTGCCGATCAGATCAACACGTCCCGCATCGCGGGCACGGCTTTCCCTGGAGGGCAACTTGTGACCCTATTCGTCTATATAAACACCGCTGGCCATCATCAGGCTCGCGAAAGCGACCTGATTGAAATCGACGCAGCAGGTTTTCTTGTCGACATGGGTTCCGTGCTGGTCGATCAATGCAGCAACGCATTGGTATCGACTGCCCGTCCGGCGTTGCAGCAGGTCATTCGCCGCATCAAGCCGGGCGATACGCTGGTGGTGGCCCGCCTGGGCTACCTCGGAAATGGCGTGGGCGATGTGGTATCCACACTCAGCAGGCTCGCGGCCAAGCGCGCGCACGCCATCTGCCTCGACTCGGGCAAGAACGACTTATGCATCAACGGCGACGACTCGCCAATTCGCATGCTGCAGCTCGCCGCAGAACTCGAACGCGATGCAAAACGCGCCCGCGCGCTCGACGCCGCCGCCATTGCGAAGCAAATCGGTGCTCCGCAGGGACGGCCGGCGTCGTTGTCTGCTTTGCAACGGCAGCAGGCGCTGAGCGCGCTCGCTGCGGGCAGCACCGTGACGGCCGTTGCGCGAGTGTTCAGTACGTCGCGCCAGACGATTATCCGGTTACGCGACGCGAGTCCCAGACCGATGACAACGCGGGATAGCGTCGTGTGACAAGCGGTTTGGCTTGACGTGCGTATAGATGTACCGCTCTCCAACACCACATCGCTTCAGCGCGCGGTTCGAGAATTAGAGAGCAACATCCGGCGTGCACAGGAACGGCAAGTCGCGCAAACTCGGCGCATTGAATTCGCCAGGAAAAACCGCCGATGGACCTTCTGAATACCGATCTCGCAACACGCGTCGACACAATCGACTGGCGCCGATTAGAAGATGATCTGAATCAATTCGGATGCGCGACCGTCGATCAACTCCTCACCGCCGGGGAATGCGACACGCTCTCAGCGCTTTATGCGCAGGACGCGTTGTATAGAAGCCGCGTGGTCATGGCGCGTCACGGATTCGGGCGCGGTGAGTACAAGTATTATCGCTATCCGCTTCCCGAGATTATTGGCACTTTGCGGGAAACGGTTTATCCGCATCTTGCGCCAGTCGCGAATAGATGGAATGCGCTTATGGGTATCGACGCGCGTTATCCGGCCGATCACGCGGATTTTATAAATCGATGCCACGCCGCGGGGCAAACCCGCCCCACGCCTTTGATCCTTCAATATGCCGAAGGCGACTACAACTGCCTGCATCAGGATCTATACGGCGAGCACGTGTTTCCAATACAGTTGGCGATCCTGTTGTCCGTTCCGGGACGGGATTTCACGGGCGGCGAATTTGTCATGACCGAGCAGCGGCCGCGCATGCAGTCGCGGGCCGAAGTTGTGCCCCTGGCACAGGGCGATGCCGTGATCTTCGCCGTGCATCACCGCCCGGTGAATGGCACGCGCGGGGTGTATCGGGTCAATCTGCGGCATGGCGTAAGCCGGTTGCGTTTCGGGCACCGGCATACGGCGGGCGTGATTTTCCATGACGCGACGTGACTTGACGTGAACCAACCCATTGCAGGTCAGGTCACCAACTCACTCATTCTCGTCGAAGTAATGCCCAAAACGAACCTGCTTCGTCTTGATATAGCGTTCGTTTTCCTCGCGCATTGGAATGGCCAGCGCCACGCGCTCGCATACCGGAATGTCGTGCTTCAAAAGAGTATCGAACTTCGAAGGGTTATTGCTCATCAGGCGCACTGAACGTACATCCAGCGCCCGCAAGATCGCGGCGGCGGAGTCGTATTCCCGGGCGTCGTCCGGAAGACCGAGGTGCAGGTTGGCGTCGACGGTGTCGTAGCCCTGCTCCTGCAACGCATATGCACGGATCTTGTTTGCGAGACCAATGCCACGCCCTTCGTGACCGCGCAAATAAAGCAGGATCCCACGGTTTTCCGCCGCGATATACCGCATCGCCAGGTCAAGCTGCTCGCCGCAGTCGCACCGGTACGAGCCGAACACATCGCCGGTGACGCATTCCGAATGCAGGCGGCACAGCACGGATTCGCCATTGCTGACATCGCCCATCACGAGCGTCAAATGCTCCGCACCCGTGCTTTTCACGCGATACACATGCGATTCGAACACGCCGTAACGCGTGGGAATCGTGGCCTTCGCCACGAGTTCGACGCATTCGTCGTTGGCAGCAACCGCTGCGACAGCTTCGGCAGTGGATGCCGTTGAATCGGAAACGTTTTTCATGTTCTCTTGTACAGCATTGAAAGGCGTGAACCGCATGCCGGGATGTTTTTGGGCCGCCGGCTGAACCGGTAACTTTATCAATATGCGGTGTCGCCCGGTCCGACATGTTAAAACGCCGGGGAAATATTTGCAGCCGGCGCAACCCGCAACCTTCGCTTTGCGCATGAAAGCGCACGAGTTCGACTCGAATCCGGCATATGGAAAGAAGAACGTCTCGCTTCGATAAAAATTCCCCGGTTGGTAAAGTACATGACTACCTAGCCAACTACTCCAGTCATCGTCCATGCCCAATCCAAGCCGCCTGCCCCGTTTGTCTTTCATTCCCGCCCAAATGGCCCGCGCCGCGGCGTCCGTGCTGATTGCTCTGGGCGCATCAGGCGCCATATCGGGCGCGGCGCACGCGGCGGGCGGCACGTTCGTGTTCTGCTCGGAGGGCAGCCCGGCCGGCTTCGATTCCGCGCAATACACCACCAGCACCGACTTCGACGCCGGCGCGCACGCGGTCTACGACACACTGGTCGAATTCAAGCGCGGTTCACTGGACCTCGTTCCAGGCCTTGCAGAAAGATGGGACGAGTCCGCCGACGCGAAGACCTTCACGTTCCACCTGCGACACGGCGTCAAGTTCCAGACAACCGACTGGTTCAAGCCGACGCGCGACTTCAATGCAGATGACGTCGTCTTCACGTTCAAACGCATGATCGACCCGGAAAACGCCTTTCAGAAAGCGCACCCGGTCAGCTTCCCGTATTTGAGCGACCTCGGATACGACAAGAACATTGCATCGGTGGAAAAACTCGATGACTACACCGTGCGCTTCACGCTGCACACGTCCGACGTGGTTTTTGTGCGAAACATTGCGATGGAGTTCGCATCGATTCTCTCGGCGCAATACGCCGACCAGTTGCTCAAGGCGGGCAAGACCGAAGACCTGAACCAGAAGCCCGTGGGCACCGGCCCGTTCGTGTTTCGCGACTATCAGAAAGACGCAACCATTCGCTATGACGCGCATCCGGACTTCTGGAACAAGAAGGACGTGCATATAGCGAAGCTGGTGTTCTCCATCACGCCCGACGCCGCCGTGCGCATGCAGAAACTGACGAGCGGCGAATGCCAGATGACTTCGTACGCCCGTCCCGCGGACATCCAGAGCGCGCGCAACAATCCCAAGCTGACGGTGTTGTCAAGTGTCGGGTTCAACGTGGCTTATGTAGGTTACAACACCACGCACAAGCCGCTGGATAACGTGCTCGTCAGGCGTGCACTGGATATGTCCATCGACAAACAGGCGATCCTGAAGAGCGTCTATGAAGGTGCGGCGACCGTTGCGTCGAACCCCATGCCACCTTCGCAATGGTCCTACAACACGGCGCTGAAAGACGCGCCATACGATCCGGCAAAGGCACGCAACCTGCTCAAGGAAGCGGGTTTTCCGAACGGTTTCGCCATTTCGCTCTGGGCCATGCCCGTGCAGCGCGGCTATAACCCGAACGCGCGTCTCATGGCGCAACTGATCCAGTCGGACTGGGCGAAAATTGGCGTGAAGGCGAACATAGTCTCGTACGAATGGGCCGAATACAACAAGCGCGCGAAGCAGGCCGGGGAACACGACGCCATCCTCTACGGCTGGATGGGCGACAACGGCGATCCGGATAACTGGCTTGGCACCACGCTGGGCTGCGATGCCGTTCACGGCAGCAACATGGCGAAGTGGTGCAACAGGCAATTCGACGATCTGCTTGGCAAAGCGCGCCTGATCACCGACCAGAACGCCCGCACGAAGCTTTATGAACAGGCGCAAGTCGTGTTCAAGGACCAGGTGCCTTACACGCCGCTTGCCCACGCCAATGCGTTCCAGTTGATGACAAAGAACGTAAAAGGCTACGAGCTGAGCCCGTTGGGCGGACACCGGTTCGACGGGGTATCGCTGGACTGATTTTCAGGCGCGGTAGGGCACGGCGGCGGCCAGAAACAGCCGCCGTCTGGATTTTATGCCGCCTTACGCCGGCTGCTCGAAACTCCCGGGACTCTTGTCCGTCGCGCTCCATTTCGGCGTGCGGGTCTTGTCGGCTTTCTGCAAACCGGCCTTCAGCCCTTCCAGATCGAAATCCTTCGTGTAGACCGGCGTTCCGGGCTGATGCCGCCATGAATTGTCGATACCGCCGTTGTCGAAAGCATCGAAGCCCATTTCATTCACCAGTTGCATTACGACCGCCTTGGCGTCGGCGTTGTCGCCCGAAACCGGCAGCGCAATGCGTCCCTGCGTGCCTTCCGGCTTGCCGTTATTGCGCAAATGCGCCGCATAGATGTTGTTGAACGCCTTGATGACCGGACGCCCGATCTGCTTCGCAACCCACTCGCTTTCCAGCATTCCGGACTCGATCCCGTCGATCCTGCCATCGCGCTCTCGCGGATAATAATTGCCGGTATCGATAATCACGGTGGTATCCGGCACGTCCGCAAACAGACCGGCAGGCAGATTCAGCACCTTCTTTTCCGGAATCGTCACCACGATCACGTCCGCGTCGCGCACGACATCGGCGAGTTCGGCAGGTTTCGCGCCGGTTTCCGCCGCGACGTCAGCCAATGTATCCGGCCCCCGCGAATTGCCGATCAGCACGTCGTGACCGCGCTCGGTCCAGCGCAGTGCCAATACTTGCCCGATATTTCCCGCACCAATAATTCCGATTTTCATATCGCCTCCGTTCGTTGAAAAAGCACGCCGTGCAAGGCGCGCAACGCCTATGCCCGATTGTGCCCGACGCGCTAGAATGCCGCCGCGGCGTGCGTCATAGGCAATTCACATCGGCGTCATTGAATCATTCGATTTTCCTAATTAAGGGCAAACCCGCATACTTCGTCTCATTCCTTAACTACTTCAACCACTTCAACACAAGGACATACGCAATGCCGATCATCAACAGCCAGGTCAAACCGTTCAAGGCAACCGCTTATCACAATGGCGATTTCGTAACCGTCACCGACGAAAGCCTGAAGGGCAAGTGGTCCGTGCTGGTGTTCTACCCGGCTGACTTCACGTTCGTCTGCCCGACGGAACTCGGCGATCTGGCCGACCGTTACGCAGAATTCAAGAAGCTCGGCGTGGAAATCTACGGCGTGTCGACCGACACCCACTTCACGCACAAGGCATGGCACGACACGTCGGACACGATTGGCAAGATCCAGTATCCGATGATCGCCGACCCGACGCTGGCAATCTCGCGCAACTTCGACGTGCTGATCGAGGAAGAAGGCCTGGCCCTGCGCGGCACGTTCGTGGTCAACCCGGAAGGCGAGATCAAGCTGTGCGAAATCCACGACAACGGCATTGGCCGTGACGCGGGCGAATTGCTGCGCAAGGTTCAGGCAGCGCAGTACATTGCGGCACACCCGGGCGAAGTTTGCCCCGCCAAGTGGACGCCGGGCGCTGAAACGCTGACCCCGTCGCTCGACCTGATCGGCAAGATCTAAGCTTTTTCAACGACGCATTACGTCTGAAAAACTGCTGTAAAGCGCTGTACTGTCCGGGCCGTTCGCGGCCCGGATGTCTGTCAGCACGCCTCCAGAACAAAATCATCTTTAAACGGACTCGAAACCGCCATGCTGGAAGCCAACCTCAAGACTCAGTTGAAAGCGTATCTGGAAAAGGTCAGCCGGCCGATCGAGATCGTCGCTTCCCTTGACAGCTCGCCGAAATCGGCCGAGTTGAAAGATCTGCTCAGTGAAATCGCCGCGCTGTCGGACCGCATCGCGGTGATCGAAAAGCGCGACGATTCGGAGCGCAAGCCGTCGTTTTCCATCGGCGAACCGGGCAAGCCCACGGGCATCCGCTTCGCGGGCATTCCGATGGGCCATGAATTCACATCGCTCGTGCTGGCGCTGCTGCAAACCGGCGGCCACCCGGTCAAGCTCGACGACGCCGTGATCGAACAGATCCGCGCGCTCGACGGCGACTATCAGTTTGAAACGTATATCTCGCTGTCATGCCAGAACTGCCCGGAAGTCGTGCAGGCGCTGAACGTGATGGCGCTCATCAATCCGCGCATCCGCCAGGTCACCATCGACGGCGCGCTGTTCCAGGACGAAGTCGAACAACGCCAGATCATGGCCGTGCCGACCGTCTACATGAACGGCGAAGTGTTCGGCCAGGGCCGTACCGGCGTGAAGGAAATTTTGGCCAAGCTCGACAGCAACGCTGGCGCGCGGGCCGCGAAGGAACTCGAAGGCAAGGGCACGTTCGACGTGCTGATCGTCGGCGGCGGCCCGGCTGGCGCGGCTGCGGCCATCTATTCGGCGCGCAAGGGCATCTCGACGGGCGTGGCGGCGGAACGCTTCGGCGGCCAGGTGCTGGATACGCTCGCTATCGAAAACTTCGTCTCGGTGAAAGAGACCGAAGGACCCCAGTTCGCGACGGCGCTGGAACAGCACGTCAAGAGCTACGACGTCGACATCATGGACGTGCAGCGCGCCGAAGCACTCGTGCCAGGCAAGATTCATGAAGTGCGCCTGGCCAACGGCGCAGTGCTGAAGGCAAAGACGATCGTGCTGGCGACCGGCGCGCGGTGGCGCGAAATCAACGTGCCGGGCGAGAAAGAATATCGCAATCATGGCGTGGCGTATTGCCCGCATTGCGACGGTCCGCTCTTCAAGGGCAAGCGCGTGGCCGTGATCGGCGGCGGCAATTCCGGCGTTGAGGCGGCGATCGATCTGGCCGGTATCGTGAGCGCGGTGACGCTGATCGAATTCGGCGCCGAGTTGCGTGCCGATGCCGTTTTGCAGCGCAAGCTGCGCAGCCTGAAGAACGTGACAATCGTGACGCAAGCGCAGACCACGGAAGTCACCGGCGACGGCAAGAAGGTCAACGGGCTTTCCTATAAGGATCTCCGCTCGGGTGAAGCGAAGCACATCGAACTGGAAGGCGTGTTCGTGCAGATCGGCCTCGTGCCGAATACCGAATGGCTCAAGGGCACGGTGGAATTGTCGCGCCACGGCGAAATCGTGGTCGACGCCAAGGGCGCAACGTCGGTTCCAGGCGTATTCGCCGCTGGCGACGTCACGACGGTGCCGTACAAGCAAATTGTGATTGCAGTGGGCGAAGGCGCGAAAGCATCGCTTAGCGCGTTCGATTATCTGATCCGCAATTCAGTGCCGGATGAAGTCGAAGCAGGTGCTGAAGAAGCGGTCGCGTGATTTTAATTTTATTGCCGGCTGGATATTAATCCGCTAGGTATTCTGGCTTTACCGGAACGCCCGATCATCGCGATGCGATTGATTATCGGGCGTTTTGCTTTTCCCGCGTTTTTTCTCAGTTTTTCCTCACCAATCCTCTGAGGAAATCTAAAGTTTTCTTTTGCCATGCCGTAGAAGCTTGAAACATCAGCCTTCGAGGTGAGCGGTCATGGGAATCCTGGACAACACCCTTTTTACTTTCTTTCGCGGCGACGCGCGTGCAAATCCTGCTGTAAGCCAACGGCTTGAGCGGACGCTGGAGCGTGAAAGCGCGTTACGGCGTGAACTGGCGCAATTGAAAACACGGGTAGCGGCAAGTGCGCCGGAACTGCAGGTCAAGATGGATCTCATGCAGTTCGATGTCACCCAGGAGAAAGCCGCGGTTGCCAGCCTTACCGCTGCGTTGATGCAGTCGCAGGAAGATCTGGAACTGGAGAAAGCGAACCGCTCGGCCGCCATCCATTTGCTCAAGAAACATGGCGTGGTGGACGGCGTGGCGTATTCCAGCTTCACGCGCGAGGAACGGGTCGAATTGATTGCATCGGCGATGGATGAAGTCGTGGGCAGCGAGACCACCCTGCGCTGGAAAGCCCGCTCGCCGGCCAGCGCAAAATCGAGTCCAAGGAAAGGCGCGTGAAGGGACATTAATCATCGAGGGTGCGCGTTCTGCCAACCCCACCTTTCCGATATGTTTAGCTCGGATCGATATTTAAGATTCGCATATGCCGATGTTAGCCTTCAAGGCAATCGGCAGGCGTCATGAAGCATTTCTTCGCGCACTGCCTGTCAGTGTCATTTAGCGAGGAGCGTCATTCGTGAGCGTCGAATTCATCGGCATGATCCAGCAGCACAAGGTCTCGGAAACCCATCTAGCGCGCGGCCCGGCTGTCGATATTGGCTACACCCGCGACTTCGCGCAGGCCCACGAGAAAGCCGGCTTCGACCGCATTCTCGTGCCCTATCAGTCGACCAGCCCCGACGCCATGCTGACGGTCGCCTACGCGGCCGGCGTCACGGAGCGCATTCATTTCATGCTTGCGCATCGTCCGGGATTTGTCGCGCCCACACTTGCCGCACGCCAGATCGCGACGCTCGACCAGTTGAGCGGCGGCCGCCTTGCGGTGCACTTCATCTCGGGCGGCAGCGATGTTGAGCAACGCCGCGACGGCGACTTTCTTTCGCACGACGAACGCTACGCCCGCACCGACGAATATCTGCATGTGCTGCGCCGCGTTTGGACCGAATCAAAACCCTTCGATCACGAAGGCCGCTATTACCGCTTTGAACAAGCGTTCTCCGAAGTAAAACCGAAGCAAGCGCCATACGTGCCGATCTACTTTGGCGGAGCATCGACGCCGGCCCTTGAAGTGGCTGGCAAGCATGCGGACGTGTACGCGCTCTGGGGCGAGTCGAAGGATCAGGTTCACGAGCAGGTGACACGCGTTCGAGCCGAAGCGGCCAAACACGGGCGTGACGTGCGCTTCTCGGTATCGTTCCGGCCGATTCTCGCGGCCACCGAAAAGGCCGCATGGGAACGCGCCGACCATATCCTCGCAGAAACACGGCGGCTGCGCGCGCAACAAGGTCTGGGCGAAGCGACGCCTCAGCAAAGCGAAGGCGCACGTCGCCTGCTCGCGGCGGCGGGAGACGGCGTGCGCGCCGATGACCGCCTCTGGACCGGTGTCGCAAAAGAAATTGGCGGACGTTCGAATTCAACAGCGCTCGTAGGCACGCCTTCACAAGTTGCAGAAACGCTGGCTGAGTATCACGCGCTGGGCGTCACCACATTCCTGATTCGCGGCTTCGATCCGCTCGAAGACGCGCTCGACTATGGCCGCGAACTGATCCCGCTCACCCGCGAGCTGACATCGCGGGTTGCACATGCCGCTTGAAAAGTTGCGGGGGTTTATCGGCGAGATTGCGCAGCTTGTCGATGACCGTTTGCCCGAAGCGCAATTGCTCGAACGCGGCGCGGCATTGCTTGGCGCATTGATCGCTGAAGATGACTGGCTGCCCGATGCCTACGCGCAACCGTCGCCTGACCGGTATCAACAATTTCTGCTCTACGCCGATGCGCGCCAGCGCTTTTCGGTCGTCAGCTTCGTCTGGGGACCGGGGCAGCAAACCCCGGTTCACGATCACACGGTCTGGGGACTCGTGGGCGTATTGCGCGGCGCCGAGCTCGCGCGTTCCTACGTTCGCGATGACCATGGCGCGCTGATCACGAAAGGCGAGGACGCGCTGCTCGAACGCGGCGCGGTCGCAGCGGTGTCTCCGCACATTGGCGATATTCATCGCGTGAGCAATGCGTTCGATGACCGCGTATCGATCAGCATCCACGTGTACGGTGCGAATATCGGCGGCATCTCGCGGCATGTCTATCCCGCCGATGGTCCGCCGAAACCGTTCGTCTCCGGCTACACCAACGACACGCTTCCCAATCTCTGGAACCTCTCGAAGGAACGACTTCACTCATGAGCGCCATCCCTCTGCGCAGTTTCAACGACGTGCGCGAAGCCCTTCTTTCAAAGCGCGAAATCGCGTTCCTCGATGTACGCGAAGAAGATTCGCACGCGCAGCGCCATCCGCTGTTTGCCGCGAATTTGCCGCTTTCGAAGATCGAGCTGGATGCCCTCACCAAGCTGCCGCGCAAGAGCGTACCGATCGTGCTTCTGGATGACGGCGAAGGTCTCGCACCACGCGCGGCGCGCCGTTTCGAAGCGCTCGGTTATACCGATGTGTCAGTTTTCGATGGCGGGCTGAAAGGCTGGGAACGTGCTGGCGGCGAAGTCTTTCGCGACGTCAACGTCCCGAGCAAGGCGTTCGGCGAGTTGGTGGAAGCGAAGCGGCACACGCCGGCGTTATCGGCCGAAGCCGTCAATGCCCTGCTGAAAAGCGGCGAGGATGTCGTCGTGCTGGACGCCCGCCGCTACGACGAATATCAGACGATGAACATTCCCGGCAGCATCAGCGTGCCGGGCGCTGAACTCGTATTGCGCGCACGCGCGCTCGCGCCTGATCCGAAGACGCGCGTGATCGTGAATTGCGCGGGGCGCACGCGCAGCATTATCGGTACGCAGTCGCTCGTGAATGCGGGGCTTCCCAATCCTGTATCGGCATTGCGTAACGGCACGATCGGCTGGCTGCTTGCAGGCCAGACGCTCGCGCATGGCAGCGCCACGCAGTTCGCCGCCACCGACGGCCGCGCGGACGAAGCACTGCATGAAGCGTCGCGGGAATCGGCGCGTTCGGTGGCGGATCGCGCCGGTGTCAAGCGCACGACCTACGCCGACGCGCAACGCTGGGCGCAAGACACGAACCGCACGACCTATCGCTTCGATGTACGCACGCCGGGCGAATACGAACACGCGCACGCACCCGGTTATCAAGGCGCGCCGGGCGGCCAGCTCGTGCAGGAAACGGAGATGTTCGCGCCCGTTCGCGGCGCGCGCATCGTGCTCTTCGACGACGACGGCGTGCGCGCCAACATGACGGCGTCGTGGCTCGCGCAGATGAACAACGACGTTTATGTGATCGATGACGCAAGCAGCGCCCCGCTCACCGAACACGGTCCGTGGCGCGGCGCAAAACCGCAGCCCTCCGCCCTCCCGGGGATCACCGCGAAAGATCTCGCCAGGCTGCTGGACGATCCATCGAGCCAGACGATCGTGCTCGACTTCACCGCAAGCGCGAATCATGTGAAGGGACACATTCCGGGCGCATGGTGGGCCGTGCGCTCGCGCCTGCCCGAAGACTTGCCCGCATTGCCGGACGCGAAGCAATACGTCGTCACCTGCGCATCAAGCGCGCTGGCAGCCTACGCCGGCCCCGAGGTTGCGGCGCTGACCGGCAAGCCTGTCTTGCTGCTTGAGGGCGGCACGGCGTCATGGATTGCGGCCGGCCTGCCGCTCGAAAAAGGCGAGACACGTCTGGCTTCGCCGCGCATCGATCGATACAGGCGGCCGTATGAAGGCACCGACGGGCCCCACGAAGCAATGAACGCGTATCTCGAATGGGAATACGGCCTCGTCGCGCAGTTGGAACGCGACGGCACGCACGGCTTTTTCGTGATCTGAAGTAAAAGGAATGACGCGCGCGGGCGTGACGCGCGTCATTCCAAGAGCGACGATTAGCAAAGCAGAACTATGCGTTTGTCTAATGTCCCGGCGATCCGTATTGTGAATCTTTTCTCTTGCATGGATGATTCATGAAACGACGCAGTCTTCTGCGCAGTCTTCTGCTTAGCGCCGCCCTGACTGCTTTCACGGCGCTCACGCCGCTTGTCTCGAACGCCGAAACCGTTTTGAAAGTCGGCGACCAGCAGTTGCAGACGCGCGGCATTCTTGAGGCATCGGGACAGTTGAAAGACGTCCCGTACACCATTGAGTGGTTCAACTTTCCCGCAGCACAGCCGCTAGGTGAAGCATTGAATGCAGGCGCAATCGATGTCGGCGGTTTGGGCGACGCGCCATTGATCTTCGCTTACGCGGCAGGCGCACGCGTTCGCGCCGTGGCCGCCACGCGCTCTCAACCTGTCGACCTTGCGATCCTCGTGCCGGAAGGCTCGCCGATCAAAAGCGCGGCCGACCTGAAGGGCAAACGCATTGCAACCACGCGCGGGTCGATCGGCCATTTCCTTGCCGTCGCCACGCTGGAACGCGCGGGCATCAAGCTCTCCGACGTCACGTTCCAATACATGCAGCCTGCCGACGCCAAGTCGGCACTCGAATCAGGCAACGTGGACGCATGGTCCACGTGGGATCCTTACGTTGCGCTCGGCGAGTTGCGCGACAAGAACCGCAGCGTGGCGAACGGCGTGGGCCTCTCGTCGGGTCTGAGCTTTCAGGCCGCAACCGATGCATCGCTTGCAACCAAGCGCGCGCAAATCGATGACTTCGTGCATCGCGTGGCGGAAGGCCAGCGCTGGGCGTTGACGCATCCGGATGAAGTCGCGGCAATCCAGTCGCGCGTGACGCACTTGCCGGTCGATGTGCTCAAGGTCGTTTATCAGCGCGCGCAGTTGAAGCCAATCGTGATCGACAAAGCCGTGATCGCCGAACAGCAACGCACCGCCGACCTGTACGTTCGCGCGGGCGTGATCAAGACCACGCTCGATGTCACGCCAAGCTTCGATACCCAATTCACCGCGCACTGACGGGTCCTCTCATGACCCTCTGTTCACGCTTGCACAACAACCCGGCGCGCACTTGCCGAAAAGCATTCGCCGTACCGCATTCGCCACGCTTCAATACTATTTTTGAGGAAACGTCATCATGAGCGTTGAATTCATCGGCTATGTCAGTCATCAGGAATCGAGCGAAATCCACTTGCCGCAAGGACCCGCAGTCAATCCGCCGTACATCGCGGCAGTTGCCCAGGCGCATGAATATGGCGGCTTCGACCGCGTGCTGATTGCGCATTCGAGTGCGTCGCCGGACGGCTTTCAGATCGCATCGTTCGTGGCGCAGCAGACGAAACGGCTGGGTATCCTGCTTGCGCATCGGCCGGGCTTTGTTGCGCCGACACTCGCCGCACGCCAGCTCGCGACGCTGGATCATTTCAGCGCGGGACGCACGGCGGTCCACATCATTTCCGGCGGCGACAATACGGAACAGCAACGCGACGGCGATTTCCTCGAACACGACGACCGATACAAGCGCACCGACGAATATCTCGACGTCGTCAAGCAATCGTGGACAAGCGAAAAACCATTCGATCACGATGGCGAGTTTTATAAGGTACGTGGCCATCGCTCGTTGATCCGCCCTGTGCAAAAGCCCCACCTGCCGGTGTATTTCGGCGGATCGTCGGAAGCCGCCATACAGGTTGCAGGCAAACATGCAGACGTGTTGGCGCTCTGGGGCGAGTCGCTTGCGCAAGTCGCCGAGACCATCGAACGCGTGCGTGCCGCGGCCCGTGTGCATGGACGCGAGCATGCAATCCGCTTCAGTCTCTCGCTGCGGCCGATCATTGCCGCCACGGAGGATGCTGCGTGGGCGCGCGCCGAATCCATCCTGGAACGGGCGAAACAAGTGGTAACGAGCAATCCTAACTTCACGCGCCGCCCGAGCGAGCCGAAAAACATCGGCTCTCAGCGTCTGCTCGCCGAAGCGGCGAAAGGCACGGTAGTCGATAAACGGTTGTGGACAGGGATCGCCGCACTGACAAAAGCGGCGGGCAATTCCACGTCGCTGGTGGGTACACCCGCGCAAGTGACCGAAGCGTTGATCGAGTACTACCGTCTTGGGATCTCGACATTCCTCATTCGCGGTTTCGATCCGCTTGAAGACGCGCTTGCTTATGGACGCGATCTTTTGCCGCTCGTGCGTGCCGCCGTGGCAAAAGAAGAAAGCGCGGGCGCCGTGGAGGAACGGGAGACGGTCCACGCCTGAATTCAGGCACTGTGAAACCGGTGATCCGGGCAAGGATGCTTGCCCGGATCATCACACCTTCGCGAGATAGTCCGATACGTTGATCTTCTGCGGCAAGACGCTGCGTGCCGCGAGCCAGTCCGCCGCTTTCTGCAGGTCCTGAACAAAGGCCTTATCGGCGACGCCATGCATATTGAACTTGCGCTTCATGCCCGCAAGCGTATTGCGGACCTCGTCGCTGTAATGACCTTGCTGCTGCGCAATGGTCTCGGCTTCCTGCGAATTGTCCGACGCCCATTTCGCCTCCTGCTGATAAGCCGCGTTCACCGCCTTCACGATATCGGCGTTGTCTTCCGAAAACTTGCGCGTGGTCACGTACGAGTTGAAATCGATCTGGAAATCCAGGTCGCGCCCTTCCAGGAAGATGTTATGGCCTTTGTAGTTCGCACGCGCAATATCGACGCCGGGACTCCACATGGACCATGCATCGATCTTGCCTTGCGAGAACGCCGGCGCTGCATCGGGCGGATTGAGGTACACCATCTTCACGGCATCGCGCGGCACCTTGTGCTTTTCGAGCGCGGCCACCAGCAGAAATTCTCCAAGTCCCGAGCGATTCACCGCAACGGTCTTGCCGACGAGATCCTCGACCTTGTCGATACCCGACCCA
This sequence comes from Caballeronia sp. DA-9, assembly GCF_051615025.1. Lineage (NCBI taxonomy): Bacteria > Pseudomonadati > Pseudomonadota > Betaproteobacteria > Burkholderiales > Burkholderiaceae > Caballeronia > Caballeronia sp. DA-9. Next base: position 901,202 of record NZ_CP195132.1, read on the forward strand.
TCCTTCGCAATGATCGCCGTGCTACGCGGATCGACCACGCAAAACTGCGTGAACACAAGTGGCGAACCTGCGATCATGGCCGCGAGCGCGGGCGTCGTGCTGCCGCCGAAACTGAAGTCCGCGCTGCCGCCGGTCACAGCGGCGAGCGACGGCGCGTGATTCGGAAACGGTCCGATCCATTGCACCTTGATGTTGTCCCTGGCCAGCGTCTTTTCGAATTCGCCGCGGACCTTCGCGAGCATCGGCAAGCCGCCGAGTCCCCATCCAAGGCGCACGGTATCGGTCTTGCGGCTGCCGCACGCAGCGAGTCCGGTTGCCAACACCGATGCAGCGACGGTGCTTTGAAGAAAACGGCGGCGGGACCACGGAGACTTGCTTGCGATTGACATGGCGGTTTGATCTGGAACGGGTGAACGGGATCGTGCCCGACGTTCAGGCGGGCGAGAGGCGACAGTGAAACAAGTTGAATGGGCTAATGAGCGGCAGTATCGGCGTCAACACCGAGTTGCGCGAGCAGCGTGTCGCGCAAGGCCGCCCTGGTCTGTTCCGTCACCCGATACTCGGCGGCAATCGCACCGTCACGCATGATCAACGCGCGATCGGCGAGCGCGATGGCTTCATCGACGTCATGCGTGACGAGCAACACACCGGGCTGATGGCGTTCTATCAGATGCTTCACCAGCCGCTGCATCCTGATTCGCGTGAGCGCGTCGAGCGCGGCAAAAGGTTCGTCGAGCAGCAGCAACTGGGGCTCCTGCACAAGCGCACGCGCAAGCGCAACGCGTTGCGCCTGACCACCAGACAAGTTGCGAGGCCAGTCTTCAAGGCGTTCGCCAAGGCCCACTTCCGCGAGCGCGGCTTGTGCGGCGGCACGGCTTTGCGGACCAGGCGCGAGACCAAGCGCGACGTTTTGCTCAAGCGTTTCCCATGGCAGCAGGCGCGGTTCCTGAAACACGATGGCAGGCAGGCGCGGCCCGTCGATAGAACCGCCATCAACGGGATCGAGTCCTGACAGCGCCCGCAGCAACGTGGTTTTGCCACAGCCGCTTTCGCCGAGCAGCGCGACGAATTCGCCGCGTTCGATCCGCAGATTCAGGCTATCGATCACAACACGCTTGCCATACAAGCGTTGCAGGTGACGAACGACGACGGCCGCGCCTGATGGTTTCGACGGTGCATTCATGAGCGCGGAGCCTTTGCAAAGTTCACGTGCCACGACAGCAAGCGGCGTTCGAGGAAGCGCGCGAATGCATCGGCCAGCACGCCGATCACGGCATAGATCACAATGGTCATCACGATCACATCGGTACGCAGGAATTCGCGTGCGTCCATGGCGAGAAAACCGATACCCGTGCTGGTCGCAATCGTCTCGGCCACGACCAGCGCGAGCCATGCGGTGGCGAGCGCATAACGAACGCCGGCCAGCACCGAAGGCAACGCGCCCGGCAATACGATGCGGCGGATCAGCGTACGGTTCGACAGCCCGAGCACGCGGCCAAGTTCGATCAGCTTGGGATCGACCTGTCGAATGCCCAGCACCGTATTGATATAGATGGGAAACATCACGCCCAGCGAGACGAGAAAGATCTTGCCCGCCTCGCCCACGCCGAACCATACGATCACCAGCGGCAACACGGCGAGAAACGGAATGGCGCGCAGCATCTGCACGTTGCGGTCTAGAAAAGCCTCTGCGACTTTTGAAAAGCCGACAGCTGTACCGAGCGCAAAACCAATCGACCCGCCGATCACGAATCCTGTTGCGGCGCGCAGCAGGCTGACCGCCATATCGCCGAGAAGACGCCCTTCCTTGACAAGCTGGAATGCCGTGAGCGCGACCTTCGATGGCGCCGGCAACACGTTCGGCGACAACGCGCCGAGACGTGCGAACAGTTCCCATACGATCAGCAACAAGACGGGCATGCCCCAGGACACATAGCGCAGCCACGGCGCTAGCGCGGCGGCATGGTTGGCTTTGCGGGCGATCGGCGGCAGCACATCGGCATCGCGATCATCGGCGGCATGGAGAACGGATGACCCGCGGGCGAATACTTCTGCCATGGGTGGAAGACTCCTTTTGTCCATAGTCCAGCAGCAACAAGCTACTAGCCACACGATGTTAAACAAAAGGAAAAATACTGGAACCACATAAAACTTCTATGCTTAGAACGCGTGCCGCGCTAAGACTTCAACCCTCCGCCGCCCGCCCGTGCGCCAGCGCCATCTGAACGAACTGCCTGCCCATTGGCGACAATACGCCCACACGGCGCGTAACGATGCCAAAGGTCTGCGACTTCGACTTGAACCCGATCGGCACGATACGCAGCATCCCATGCTCGCAAAAAACCCGGGCCACGCCCGCAGGCAACACCGAAACCAGGTCGGCGCTGCATCGAAGCAAAGTCACTGTGACAAAGGTCGACGCCGTGGAAATCGCGCTCATCGGCACTTGCGCGCCGGCCAGGTCCATCTCGCGCGCGAGCATCGCCTGCATGGGCATTGCGCTCGGGTATGTCACCCACCTGTGCCCGGCGAGGTCCGCAAAGCTCAGGTCACCGGAAGGAAACGGCGGGTGGTCGTAACCCACCACCACCGACAACGGCTCGTCCCCAAGCGGCTGATAGTGATACTTCGACGGCTCGTCGCTCACGATCGAGCGGCCGACCACGAGGTCCAGGCGTCCTTCATCGAGCAGCGACAGCATGCGCGCGCTCGTGTCCTCGACGATTTCTATCGATAACCCCGGGTTGCTCTCCTGCAAACTGTTCAGGACCGGCACGACCAGATCCGGCACCGATCCCATGATGGCGCCTACCGCCAGCCGCCCGCCCGTGCCGGAGCGAATATCCGCGACTTCCTGGCACAACGCGGTCAGGTCGGCCGCGAGCAACCGCGCGTAGCGGATCACGCAATGCCCGAACTGGTTCGGCACGAGCCCCTTCTTCGCGCGCTCGAACAGCGGCCCTTCGAGCATGGATTCGAGTTCGGCCAGCGCCTTGCTCGCGGCGGATTGCGTCATCGACATCGCGCTCGATGCCTTGTGCAGCGACTTGTGATCGTCAAGCGCAATGAGCAGTTGAAGCTGCTTCATGCGCAGGCGGCTCATCAATACGTCCAGCGTCGATTTCATGGCGATAAACGGAAGGTTTTGGGTGAGTCGCGAAAGCGATCACGAGATGGAAAGGTTTCACTATACAACGCCAGCACGCTCGCCCTATAGTGGCCCCAAATCAGAATTGGAGACTTTCATGACCCAACCGATCTATCGCGGCGTGTTCCCGGTCGCGCCCACCGTCTTCGATTCCGCCGGACGGCTTGATTTGAACGGCCAGCGCCGCGCGATCGACTTCATGATCGACGCCGGATCGCACGGCCTGTGCATCCTCGCCAATTTCTCCGAGCAGTTCGCCCTCACCGACGACGAACGCGCCGCCGTGCAGAAAACGGTGCTCGAACACGTGGCTGGCCGCGTGCCGGTGATCGTGACGACCACCCATTTCAGCAGCGACGTCTGCGCGGCGCGCAGCCGCGCGGCGCAGGACGCGGGCGCAGCGATGGTCATGGTCATGCCGCCATATCACGGCGCGACCATCCGCGTGGGCGAGCGCGGTATCTACGAATTCTTCGACCGGGTTTCAGACGCAATCGATATCCCGATCATGATCCAGGACGCGCCCGTCGCCGGTACGCCGCTCTCCGCGCCCTTCCTTGCCAAGCTCGCGAAGGAAGTGCAGAACGTCTCGTACTTCAAGATCGAGACGGCGCAGGCGGCATCCAAGCTGCGTGAACTGATCGAAGTCGGCGGCGACGCGGTCGTGGGCCCGTGGGATGGCGAGGAAGCGATCACGCTGATTCCGGATTTCGATGCAGGCGCAACCGGCGCAATGACCGGCGGCGGCTATCCGGACGGTATCCGCAAGATCGTCGATGCGTACACGGCCGGCGACACGGAACGCGCCGCCGACCTTTACGAGCAGTGGCTACCACTGATCAATTACGAAAACCGCCAGTGCGGCCTTGCAGCCTGCAAGACGCTGATGATGGAAGGCAGCGTGATCCGTTCGGACGCAACGCGCCACCCTTTCGCGCCGATGCACCCCGCCACGCGCGCCGGCCTTCTTAAAGTCGCACGCCGGCTTGACCCGCTCGTCCTGAGCTGGGGCAAATGACGCATACATCCACGCCTCTTTACACACTGACACTATCCAAGGATTCGAATCATCATGGAAATTTCCAGCGATCTGTTGATCGGCAAACAGCGTGTTCACGGCACGAACGGCGCGATCAAGGGCGTCGATGCGGCCACCGGTGAACCACTCGCCCCGGCCTTTGGTGGCGCGACGCTGGCGCAGCTTGAAGACGCATGCGCGCTTGCCTGGGCAGCGTCGGATGTGTATCGCGAATTGCCGCTCGAGACACGCGCCAGATTCCTCGAAACGATCGCGCAGAACATCCTTGATATCGGCGATGTGCTGATCGAGCGGTGTGTCGCGGAAAGCGGCTTGCCGCGTGGGCGCATTGAAGGCGAGCGCGGCCGGACTGTCGGCCAGTTGCGCATGTTCGCGGCAGTCGTGCGTGAAGGCGATTTCCTTGGCGTGCGTATCGATCCGGCGCAGCCGCAGCGTCAGCCGCTGCCGCGCGTGGACCTGCGCCTGCGTTACGTGCCGCTCGGCCCGGTCGCCGTATTCGGCGCGAGCAATTTTCCGCTGGCGTTCTCGGTGGCTGGCGGCGACACCGCTTCCGCATTCGCCGCAGGTTGCCCCGTGATCGCGAAGGCGCACTCGGCGCATCCGGGTACGTCGGCGCTGGTCGGCGCGGCCGTGCAAAAAGCGGTCGCGGATTGCGGCTTGCCTGAAGGCACGTTCTCCCTTCTCTTCGATAGCGGCCGGGATATTGGCCAGGGTCTGGTGTCGGACCGGCGCATCAAGGCAGTCGGTTTCACCGGCTCGCGTGGAGGCGGCACGGCGCTGATGAAGCTCGCGGCCGCGCGTCGCGAACCCATACCCGTCTACGCGGAAATGAGCAGCATCAACCCTGTCCTGCTTTTTCCGAACGCGCTGAAGAATCGCGGTGCGGCAATCGGCAAGGCGTTCGCAAGCTCGCTCGCCCTGGGCGCCGGTCAGTTCTGCACGAACCCGGGACTGGTCCTCGCGGTCGATGGACCCGATCTCGACGCTTTCATTCAAGCAACCTCGGCCGCGCTCGCCGATATTCCCGCAGCGACCATGCTGACGCCGGGCATTCATCGCGCGTATGTATCGGCGCTCGGCAAGACGGCCGAACACAGCGATGTCAAGACGCTCGCGCGCGGCGGCGAAGCCAAGGGCGCAACGCAGGGGCAAGCGGCGCTGTTCTCGACGACCGCCGCAGCATTTCGCGCCAACGCGGAGTTGCAGGAAGAGATCTTCGGCGCGGCTTCGCTGATCGTGCGTTGCCCTGACCTTGCCACCCTGTTCGATCTGATCGAAGAACTGGAAGGTCAGTTGACGGCAGCACTGCACATCGATCAAGCCGACTACGCCGATGCCGCCAAGATCCTGCCCGCACTCGAACGCCGTACGGGGCGGATTCTCGTGAACGGGTTCGGCACAGGTGTGGAAGTGGGCCACGCAATGGTCCATGGCGGTCCGTTTCCATCCACCGCCGATGGACGTTCCACGTCGGTCGGCAGCCTCGCCATCGATCGTTTCCTGCGCCCAGTGAGCTATCAGGACATGCCCGATGCATTGTTACCCGATGCGCTCAAGACGGAAAACCCGCTTGGCCTGAATCGTCGTATCGACGGCAAGCTGCAGTTGGGCAAATAGAGTTGTTCCAGTCTTCGGGGCGGCGGTCGACTGCTGCCCCGAACGCCGATCCATTCGTGTGCGGAATCTCCACGAGCGCACGTCTACACCTTCCCCTCCAGCGCATACCCCTGAAAAAAATCCAGTTTTGACCGCGCACATTTGCGTGCTGCGCAACGCATGGCGTTGCTCCGAGCCGGCGTAATCGGACAGAACCTAGCTCGCTGACGACGAATCCGCAGGTCGCTTTTACATGTCGATGCGCGCCTTGAGCGACAAAGCCAGCACGGGCATTTACCGGCCTTGTTCGCGCGCCAGCCGCGCATGGACGACGTCATGGACGATGTGTTGACGGCATCGCGGAGATGTCACATATTGGTTCCGGCTCGCTTGGCGCATGTCCAGCCTAGGGAGTCCGAAGCAATATCATCATACGAGCGCCGATTCGTCTGAATTAACCGGACGCGCAAGCGGTATGGACAACCCTTGTGTCCCGGGAGGTTTTTCGCATGGCCCGTCTTTTCTTTCCCTCTTCTCTCAAATCCGCGACGTGCATGCGTTGCGGCAATTCCATGCCAGACGACGCCGAGACATGCCCGCATTGCGGCGCCGATCACGGCGGCGGCTCCATCGTGGCCGGGAAGACCGCAACGTTCTCAAACGGACTGCGCCTGCCGCTCGTGGCGCGCCGGGGATCGCTGGCGGCGCCCTCGCCCTATCCCAGTCTGCCTGAAGAAGCCGAACTCGCCGGGACCGGCGAGCATCGCTGGGACAACTCGAAGAGCATCACGCTTGCCGCTGTCATGTTGGCATTGATCGCCGGTGGCGTGATTTATTCGCAAACTGGCGAGCGTGAAGGCACAAGCACGCCGACGCCAACCGGTCACAGTGCCTATGGCGCCATCGATATGAAAGCAGCGCAAGGCGCGTCCGCGCCGGAATCGGCGGCTGTAAACCGTTTCGCGGCCGCACCGCCGGCAAAACCGGCAGCGCAGACACAGACGCAGACGCCGGCCGCCGCGGCGCCCACGGTCGCGACAATACCGGCGGCGACCATAGACAATCTGCAGGCCACGCGCGACGCCATGGAACGCGGCGACCTGAGCACCGCCCGCCGCCGTTTCTCCAGGATTCCGGCGGCGCAACTGGGCGCGGGCAACATCCAGCGCACCCAGTCCGAGCTTGCGAGCCTGGAGCACACCCGCGACAGCCTTCTGCAAACAGCGCGCGGTTGCGAGGCAACGGGCTCGTGGATATGCGTGCGCCAGAATGCGCGTGACGTGCTGGCAATCGATGCGAGCAATGTCGAAGCACAAACGCTTGTCGAGCACGCGATCACGCGTTCGGGCTGGCTGAACAAGACGCCGCCCGCGACGGCGCATGCTGCGCCGAAATCAGGTGGAACTACGCCGCTGGCAACGGCGACTTCACCCGCGTTTGTCGCGGGACAACACCCCGGCGCCGCGACGGCATCAATACCCGCGCCTGCGCGAAAAGTTGTGCCGCAGCCTGCCGTGCAATCGCGTCCCATCCCCGTCATGCCCGCCACGGTGACAGCCACTACACAACCGGCGCCCGTCGCCTCGGACTCGACGCGTGTGAGCACGGGATCGCATGCGCCGCTGGCTTCATCCAGATATGTGCCGGCGTCTCAACCAGCGTCCTTGCCTTCAACATCGACATTCATTCCGATGCCCGATGGCCCGGAAGCGGCGACCGTACGCGCTGTGTCACCTGCCGCACCGGCGGCCGTCCGTACACCGTCGGTGGACACCGCAACGTCTCGCACCGCGAATCAGCCCGCGCCCGTCACCGAGTCGACTCCCGTGCGTGCGGCAGTGGTCCAGCCGTCGATACCGTCCACCTCGGCCGCGCCCGTCCGCAACACCACGGATCCCGACGCCGAAGAGCGCGCGATCCTCGAATCCGGCTGGACCAAAGGGCAATCGCAGAAGCCACCTTCTCAATCACAATAGACCTGAGACGCACGGCATACGAGAAGTACACGATCAAACAAGGAGACCTGGAGGAGACAAAACGGCCGTGCCAGGAGACGCGAGCCACACTGATCAATGCGTGCAATAAACGTAGCCAAACACATTAAAAAGACTCACACGACATCATGCGCAAGACCGTACTCATGCTCGTCGCCCTGCTCGGGCTCTCGGGCTTCGTGGGCAGCGCCCACGCGCAAGCCGATTACAAGATCGTCACCGGACCTGAACGCGGCACCTATATCCAGATCGGCCAGGACCTGGCGAAATGGGTCGCGGATCCCATCAACATGAGCCTGGACGTGCTGGCGTCGAAGGGCTCCGCCGAGAACGTGCAACGCATGCGTTACGAGCCGGGCGTGAAATTCGCGCTCGTGCAATCGGACGTGTACCAGGCCTATCTGGATATGGCGAAAGCCGGCAACGCCGAAGCGGGCAAGATCATTGAGCCGCTGCGTCTCATCATGCCGCTCTATAACGAAGAGATCTACTTCGTGGTCCGTTCCGATTCGCCGATCAACTACATCCACGAGATCAAGGACAAGAACATCAGCGTGGGACTGATCGGAAGCGGCACCGCGCAATCGGCAACCACGCTCTACAAGCTGATGTTCAACCAGCCTATTCCGGAAGCGCAGGCGCAGCACTACAGCAATGAGGACGCGCTCGCCAAGCTGATCGTGCGCAAGCTCGACGTGGCGATCATCGTCGCGGGTCAGCCGGCGAAGCTTTTTCAGGATCTGAATCCGGAGTTGCTGAGCCAGATCAAGCTGCTCAAACTCGATCCGTCAGTACCCGAGACGGCGCGCGCCGAGCAGACCTATTTTCCGGCGACGATCCGCACGACGAGCTATCCGAACTGGATCAAGGAAGACTCGCCGACACTGACGGTGAAGGCGTTCCTCGTGACCTACGACTACAACCTGCGCGGTACGGTTGGAGCAATGACGCAGTTCGCGGATTCGCTCTGTACTCACTTCGATGAACTGCAAGCCAACGGTCATCCGAAATGGAAGCAAGTGAAGCTGGAACTGCCGCCCTTGAGCCGGGGATGGAAATACTACCCGCCGATAGAAAAGCATTTGCGCGCGTGCATCAAGAAGACCGCATCGGCCAGCACCCCGCCGGTGACACAGCGCGCACCCAGGCGCGCCTGCACCGATGCCGAAAAAGTGCTGATGCTCTGCAACGAGTAACTACTTCGTCACGAGCTCGGCTTCCTGAGGAACAGCCGCGCCGCCAACGGGCATGCTGCCCGCTACGTCGGTCACGCGCGGCTGCAGGAGCAATGCAACCAGCCCGCTCCATCCGGTCTGGTGCGACGCGCCCACGCCGCGCCCCGTGTCGCCGTGAAAATACTCGTGAAACAGCACGAGATCATCCGAACGCGGATCGGCCTGCAATTGCGGGTATGCCGCCATCACCGGACGCCGGCCGTTCTTGTCCTTGAGGAACAGGCGCGTCAGGCGCTTTGCGAGTTCATCGGCGATTGCGCTCAGCGAAAGCTTTTCGCCCGATCCCGTAGGATATTCCACGCGGAAATCATCGCCGTAATATCGATGAAACTCGTAAAGCGATTCGATCAGCAGGTAGTTGACCGGCATCCAGACCGGTCCGCGCCAGTTCGAGTTGCCGCCGAACACACGCGAATCCGATTCCGCCGGCAGGTACTTCACGCAAAAACGGTCGCCGTTATGCTGCAGCACGAACGGCTCGTCCTGATGCACCCGTGACAAAGCGCGCACGCCATAGTCGGAGAGGAATTCGGTTTCATCGAGCATGCGCTTAAGCAACGCTTTCATGCGATGCCCGCGCAATACCGAAAGCAGCAGGCTATTGCCCTTGCCCGGTTCGTCCCATCGCGACACGAGCTTCGCCAGATCCGGACGATGCTCGAGGAACCATGTGAGGCGATCGCGCAATCCAGGCAAGTGACCGTGCAGATGTTCTTCGAGCACATGCACTGCGAACAACGGAATCAGGCCCACGATAGAGCGAATGCGCATCGGCACGCTGGTGCCGTCGGGAAGTTGCAGCACGTCGTAGAAGAACTCGTCGCGTTCGTCCCAGAGACCGGTTTCGCAGGTATCGCTGCAACTGACGGCTTCGGCTATGTACAGAAAATGCTCGAAGAACTTCACGCCGATATCGACAAAAACGTGATTCGCAACCGCAAGTTCGAGCGCGATGCGCATCAGGTCGAGCGCGTAAGCGGCCATCCACGCGGTGCCATCCGATTGATCGATACGGCCGCCCGTTGGCAGCGGCGCCGACCGGTCGAAGATGCCAATGTTATCCAGCCCGAGAAAACCGCCCTGGAAAATGTTGCGGCCATCGGTGTCCTTGCGGTTCACCCACCACGAGAAGTTCAGCAGCAGCTTGTGGAAAACAAGTTCGAGAAAGTCGCGATCCGTCTTGCCCGTAATGGCGCGATCGATTTCGTAGACACGCCATGTGGCCCATGCGTGGACCGGCGGATTGGCGTCGCCGAAAGCCCATTCGTAAGCAGGCAATTGCCCGTTCGGATGCTGGTAGCGATCCTTGACCAGCAGCAGCAACTGGCGCTTTGCAAACGCAGGATCGATCAGTGCGAACGCTGCTGCATGAAAGGCCAGATCCCACGATGCATACCACGGGTATTCCCATTTGTCGGGCATGGAAACAATGTCCGCGTTGCACAAATGCCGCCAGTCGGCGTCGCGGCCACGCTTGCGGCCAGCGGGTGGCGTAGGCTGCAACGGGTCGCCGTCCATCCAGCGCGTGATATCGAACATATAAAACTGCTTGGACCACAACATGCCCGCAAGCGCCTGACGCTGCACGAGGCGCTGGTCGGCGTCGTCCATTTCGTGCTGCAGGCCAGCGTAGAACGCATCCGCTTCCGCAATGCGGCGGGCGAACAGTGCATCGATATCAAGCGGCTGGCGGTCCGTATCGGCATCGGCTTCGGGACGCCAGCGCAGGGTGATAATCGAGCGGCCATACGCGGGCACTTCGATATGCGCGTGCGCAGCGGCGCGCGTGCCGGCATCGCGGCGAATGGCGTTTTCCTCGCCATGAACGATGTAATCGTTGAAGCCGTCCTTGAACGGTCCCGCGCCTTCTGAGTTGAAAAGACGCCTGACGTTGGTCTCGTTCTCGCAGAACACCCAGTCGACCGTCGCGCCGTTGCGTGCTTGCGCCGTCACGACCATGGGCGCGTGGCCGTTGCAATGCGCGATCACGCGTGTGCCTTTCGCATCGGACTGCAACTTCAGCGATGGCTTCTCCGCATTTTTCCACGACCATGTGTTGCGCGCCCAGATCTGCGGCAACAGGTCGATGATCGCCGGATGATCCGCACGATTCTCGACCGTCACCCGCATCACGATGTCCTCGGGCGTATGCTTTGCATATTCGATGTGGACATCGAAGTACTTGTTGTCCTCGAAGACTCCTGTATCGAGCACTTCATACTCGGGCATGTCCGCGCCGCGCCGGCCGTTTTCCGCAACGAGATCGTCATAGGGAAAAGCCGCCTGCGGATACTTGTACAGCATGCGCATATAGGAATGCGTGGGCGTGCCGTCGACGTAGAAATAAAGCTCCTTCACGTCCTCGCCATGATTGCCCTGCGCGTTCGTCAGACCGAATAAACGCTCTTTCAGGATGGCGTCGCGACCGTTCCACATGGCGAGCGACACGCACCAGTTGAGCTTGTCGTCGCTGAATCCCGCAATGCCGTCCTCGCCCCATCTGTACGCCCGGCTGCGCGCATGATCGTGCGGAAAATAGTCCCAGGCCGTGCCGTTCTCGCTGTAATCCTCGCGCACCGTGCCCCATTGACGCTCGCTGAGATACGGGCCCCAGCGTTGCCAGCGCGAACAGTCGGTGGAATGAAGACGCGATCCTTCGATGGTATCGAGCGACTTGGTGGCGCGCAGTGGCGGCATGGTGCGTCCTTTGGTTTTGCGTGACAGTAAGACCGATAATCTAGCGCTTTTGCGCGACATCGGCATTAATCGTCAGGTATCGGTAACAAGCAGGCGTTCAATGCGCATCAGTTCGCCGAGCGACCACGCCTGGAACGGCGTGCCCCCGGGCGTATGCGGCGCATCGCCGTCCGCGACTTCCGAGACATGATCGAGCCCCGCCCGGTGCAAATGATCGTGCAGCGGTTTCAGGAAACGCTCGCGGGCCTGCGCCTTGCACGCTGCGTCATTGCCATGCACTCGCAGCCATGCCTCCACGAAGGCCCCAAGCAGCCACGGCCATACAGTGCCCTGATGATAGGCGCCATCGCGTTCGAGCGGCGTGCCGGTGTATCGGCCCTTGTAAGCAGGATCTTGTGGCGACAACGTGCGCATGCCCATTGGCGTAAGCAAAAGCTGCTCGCATTGGTCGACGATGGCACGCGCGCTGTCCGGGTTGTCGATCAACGAAAACGGCAAGCCGCCCACCGCAAAAAGCTGGTTCGGCCGAATGGAATGATCGATTTCACCGGATTCGTGGTCGACGTCCACGACATCGTAAAGCGCGCCGCTGGCGGGGTCGGTGAAACGTTGTTGAAACGCGTGCGCCGCGCGCGTGGCCGCTTCGATTCTGCGCGGATTCCACGCAGCGGCAACGCGCAATGCATTGATCCACAACGCCTGCACTTCAACCGGCTTGCCGATGCGCGGCGTCACCACCCAGTCGCCCACTTTTGCATCCATCCACGTCAGTTGGACGCCGGGAACGCCGGCGCGCAGCAGGCCATCTTTGGGATCGGCGGCGATCTGATAACGAGTGCCGCTGGTGTAGCCGTCGAGGATTGCATCCACGGCCTGCCGCAAGCGCTCAACTGTTTTTTCGCCGGCGTGTCCCGTTGCCAGATAGTCGTGAACCGCGATCACGAACCACAACGAGGCATCGACCGAGTTGTATTCCGGCGCGCCGCCGCTGTCGGGAAACCGGTTGGGCAGCATGCCTTCCGAGATCGTGCCGGACCATTCGAGCAGGATCGATTCGGCGTCGCCGAGACGGCCCGACGCAATCAACAAGCCGCGCATTGCGATGAACGTGTCGCGGCCCCAGTCGGTGAACCATGGGAATCCCGCGAGGATGGTGGTGCCTTCGTTTCGCGCCACGATGTAGCTGTCGGCGGAACGTTCAAGCATGGAGGAAAAAGCCGCGCGGCGCGCTCGCTCGGTCTCGGCAATTTGCGTGGCGGTCGCTTCGGCGCTTGTCGTCGCGCCCTCATTCGCACTCAACACGAGTACCGCTTCCCCACGCGATAAATCGAAGGAAAAAACGCCGGGTGTCGCGAGGTCTTCATTGAAATCCATGCCGCGTTCGCGCTCGACCGTGTAGCAAAAGTTGCGATACCAGTCGGGCGCGTGGACATACGATCCATTCGATGCCGCGACCACGGCGGGCACATCGCCATAGGCTTGCCAGCGGATCTGATCGCCACTTTGAACGTAGTCGAAATTGAACGCCGCATTCTCGTGATGCAGCGCGTGATAGTCGCGGCCCGACATCAAGGGCCGCACTTTCAACGTCAGCGCGCCGTTATCGAGCCGCCAGCGAAGCACCGTGCGCGCGCTCGCTTTCCCGACAAGAACCTCGGCCGTGAGTATCTGAGTGTCGCCGATCTTGAAGCGCCATGTGGGCCACGGTTCGGTGTCGAATGAAAGCAGGCTCGCCGATATATCCGGCCACACCGATCCTTCGCCATAGCGCTGCATGGTAAGCGGAATGCGGGTGTTTCCCGATGCATCTTCCAGCCACGCTTCCACGCCGTTCACGAGCACCATGCGTCCCGTGGGCGGTTGCGTGGCGCTTAGCAATAACGCGTGGTATCGGCGGGTGCGCTCGGTGCCCGCCGTCCCGGAAGCGAAGCCGCCGAATCCGTCGGCTTCGAGCCATTCGTCGTTGAGACGTCCTTCGCGAGCGGGAGAATCGATGCACGTCATGTCTTCGGTTGCTGCCTGTATGTTCTGAGACCCTTCGCCGCCTGCGCCCGGATCCTGTTTTGCACGAGCGACGTCCACCCAAGCAGCAAACCCTTCAATCCCAGCGCCTGACGGCTCCAGGCCCAGAGATCGAAGCTGTCGTGATGTTCGACAATCAGGCCGTCGCGAATCACGAAGCGCGCGTTGATGCGGTTCACGACCATGCGGCCGGTCTGAGAAAAGCGATAGGTCGCGACCCAGTTCGCCGTCGCCGTCTGCCCGATGGTTTTGATGTCGCCGAAGGTCAGCGAAAACTCCGCCGCCCGCGCGAGCAGCATGCGCCACATGTCGGAGGCTTCTCGGCCGCGCAGCATGCCGAACACGGGATCGCTGAATTCGATGTCGGGCGCGTAGCAAGCGGCCATCGCTTCAGCGTCGCAACGCTGGAAGGCTTCATAGAAACGCTGGATCAAGGCGGCGTTCGGGTCCGTCATGTTCGGTCTCGTCAAGGAGAATCAGAGCACTGCTGGTCGAAAGCTTAAACCATCAACATGGACACGGCGTGGATGATCAGGCCAACCAGGCCGCCGACCAGCGTGCCGTTCACGCGGATGAACTGCAGGTCGCGGCCCACGCTCAGTTCCACGTCGCGCACGAGCGTGGCGTCATCCCAGTTGCGTACGGTCGCGGCAATATGCCTGGCAATACCCTCGCGCAGTTCCGGCGCGAGCGAACGAAGCGCGTCGCGCATATGCTCGTTGATCGATTCGCGCAGCGCGGGATCGTCGCTCAACGCTGACGCAAACGACGAAGCCGCGCCCGTCACCTTCCTGTTCAGAGTGGAATCAGGTTGGGAAAGATCGCGGCGCAGCCAGTCCTTGAATTCGTCCCACAGGCTATTTACGTAGGTGCGCAATTCCGGACGTTCGAGCCATTCGCGCTTGTGCTGGTCAATACGTTCGCGAAACGCCGGGTCCGATTTCAGCCGTTCTATAAAGCCTTCCACCGAGCGGTCAAACGCCTTGCGCCGCTCGTGTTCCGGGTCGTCGCTGATGTCATGCAGCCATTTGTTCGCGCCACGCACCAGGCCGCCGGCAAACTTGTTGCCGAGGTCTTCGGCGCTCAGGCCAACAAAGCCCAGCATGCCGATCAGCTTCGGATATTCCTCACCGGCCACTTCAATGATCTTCCCGGCGAGAATGCCCTGCACTTCTTCGCGGTCGAGCCATTGCGCGAGTTCGCGCAGGCCTTCGTCGAGCAGCATCTGATGGCGGCGATCCGCCGTCATGGTCGACAGCAAAGCGCCGACCGCGCCCGCCAGATCGAACTGTCCGGCGCGACGGCGCAGCGCTTCGTGGAGCATCGACTTGACGCGTTCGTCGTCGATGAACTCAAGCATCTGGCTTGCCGCCGCGACCGCCTTCTTGCCCAGCAGCGCCGCGTTTGCCGGTTCGGCGAGCCATACGGCGAGACGGCCCGCGGGATCGAAGGTGTTCACGCGGGCGACCAGCGCGTCGGTGCCGAGGAATTTATCCCGGACGAATTCCGCGAGGTTGTCTGCGACGCGCGCCTTGTTCGCCGGAAGAATGGCCGTGTGCGGGATCGGCAAACCGAGCGGATGACGAAACAGCGCAACGACCGCGAACCAGTCGGCCAGCGCGCCGACCATGGCCGCTTCAGCAAAAGCCGCGACCCATGCCCAGGCGCCCGCCTCGTGCTGGCTTCTCGCGAGCACGAACAGCGCGGCGGCCGCCAGCAACAGGCCGGTGGCGAACCATTTCATTTTCTTCAGTGCGACTGCTTTGTCCTGCGTTGCCATTGCGGTTCGATGGTGATGTTCAGTGGAATAAGGGCGCCAGCATACCAGCGCAAAGGCGATATCTCACAGCCCGTCGAGTTGAAGTTGCCGCAACGCGGCCATCGCGGCATTGGCCGACTCGACAGGCACGAACAGGTGATCGTGATACGCCGCCGCGACCACGTTGCAACTGACATTCGCCTTTCCGAGCGCGGTCGCGAATGCCGCCGTCAGCCCGACCGCCTGGAGATCCGAGTGCACGGTCAACGTGATCCAGGCCGCGCGGAACAGCGGTTCGAACCCCGACTTCAACGCCTCGGCTTCCTCCACGATGACCGTCAGGCCTTCGCGCTCGCGAAAGGTCGCGACTGGCGTCAGGCCGGATAAATCGGTGTCGAACGGCACGCTCGCATACACATAGACGCCTGGCTGCAATTCCGGCGACATCGATGCAAGCAATGTGTTGAGATCGCTGACCGGCTTCGACATGACATAAACCTCCCGCAGTATTTTTGTCCGCCAGCCGGCCGCGCGTTTGATCGATACACTCGCTTCAGGCAACCCTCGAGGAGTGACAGACATGATTTCCGATCGCAGCGAAGTGACTCGCATGATTCTCGCCGCCAAGGTGAGCAAAGGGCTGAAATGGGCCGACGTGGCGGAGAAAGTCGGCTTGAGCAAGGAATGGGTGACGGCCGGCTGCCTGGGGCAGATGACCTTTTCCAAGGCGCAGGCCGAAGTCGTCGGCGCATGCTTCGATCTCTCCGACGAAGCCGTCGCCTGGTTGCAGATTGTGCCCTATAAAGGCTCGCTGCCAACCGCCGTTCCGACCGACCCGCTGATCTACCGATGGTACGAGATCGTGAACGTCTACGGGACGACGATCAAGGAACTGATCCACGAGGAATTCGGCGATGGAATCATGAGCGCCATCGACTTCTCGATGGACATCCAGCGCGAACCCGATCCCAAGGGGGACCGGGTCAACGTGGTTTTATCGGGCAAGTTCCTGCCCTACAAAAGTTACTGAACTTCCTCGGCCGGAACTGCCGTGCCACGCTCCAGAACCGGCCGCAGCGCCGCGCCGGTGTGGCTGCGCGGATTCCTGGACAGCGTCCCGGGATCGGTCGATGCCACGATCGATCCACCTTCTGTGCCGCCTTCCGGCCCCAGGTCGATAACCCAGTCGGCCTCGGCGATCACATCCAGGTCGTGCTCGATCACAACCACCGAATGGCCGCCGTCCACCAGCCTGTGAAGCACGCGAATCAGCTTTGCAACGTCGGCCATGTGCAGCCCGACGGTGGGCTCATCGAGCACGTACAGCGTGTGCGGCGCTTTCTGCCCGCGCCGGCCGATGTCGTCCCGCACCTTCGACAATTCCGTCACCAGCTTGATCCGCTGCGCCTCGCCGCCCGACAACGTAGGCGACGGCTGGCCAAGCGTCAGATAGCCCAGCCCGACATCCTTCATCAGTTGCAGCGGATGCGCGATGCTCTGCATTGCCGAGAAGAACTCGACGGCTTCGTCTATCTCCATGGTCAGGACTTCGCCGATGTTCTTCCCGCGCCACGTCACCGCCAGCGTCTCGGGATTGAAGCGCTGGCCGTGGCAGACGTCGCACGGCACTTTCACGTCCGGCAGGAAACTCATCGCGATGGTGCGCACGCCCTGGCCCTCGCAGGCCGGGCAGCGTCCTTCGCCGGTGTTGAACGAGAAACGCGACGGCGTATAGCCGCGCGCGCGCGATTCGAGCGTGTCGGCGAACAGCTTGCGGATGGTGTCCCACATGCCGATGTAAGTAGCCGGGCACGAACGCGGCGTCTTGCCGATCGGCGTCTGGTCGACTTCGAGCACCCGGTCGATGGTCTCGAAGCCGGTCACTTCCGTGCAACCTTGCCAACGATGCGTGACATCGAATTTCGGACGCGGCGCTTCACGCGACAACACGCTCGAACGGTTGCGCGCCGGCATGTCGGCCTGCGCGGTCTTGCGGGCGCGGCGGGTAGCCGGCGACGACAACACCGAGCGCCCGACGGCATCGAGCAGATTGGTCATCAGCACGTCGCGAGCAAGCGTCGACTTGCCGGAACCGCTTACGCCGGTGATGGCGATCAGGCGTCCGAGCGGCATGCTCGCGGTTACGTTGCGCAAGTTGTGCAACGTCGCGCCATGCACCGTGAGCCAGTTTTCCGGCGTGGCGGCGCGTTTTGCCGTTGCCGTCTTTACGTCGCGACGCGGCTGCAGCGGATGCTGGATCGGGTTCGCCAGATATTGGCCCGTGAGCGAATCAGGCTGCGCCGACAGGTCGGCGACCACGCCTTGCGCCACGACCGTGCCGCCGCGCTTGCCCGCACCCGGACCAATGTCGATGATGTGATCCGCGCGGCGAATGGTGTCCTCGTCATGCTCCACGACAACCAGCGTATTGCCCTTGTCGCCGAGCTTCTTGAGCGCGTCAAGCAGAATCTTGTTGTCGCGCGGATGCAGTCCGATCGTCGGTTCATCGAGCACGTAGCACACGCCCTGCAGGTTGCTCCCGAGCTGCGCCGCGAGACGGATGCGCTGCGCTTCGCCGCCGGACAGCGTGGGCGCCGCGCGGTCGAGGCTCAAATAACCGAGGCCAACTTCTTCGAGGAATTGCAGGCGTCCTTCGATTTCGCTGACAACGTCGCGCGCAATATCCGCATCGCGCCCCTTGAGCTTCAGTTTGTTGACCCAGCCGCGCGTGGCGCTGACCGTCCATCGGCCGACTTCCGTGATCGGCTGATTGCCGAACGTCACCGCGCGCGCGACTTCGTTCAGGCGCGTGCCTTCGCAATCCGGGCACGGCTGGTCGCCGACGTCATCGGGCTCCTGTTGCGCCGATGGAATCGTCTGTTCCCGGCCGCGAACGTCTTCGGACAGCAAGGTGTCGTCATACGCCTCGCGCTGCTCGCGCGTGAGCTTGACGCCAGTTCCCACGCATGTATGGCACCAGCCATGCTTGCTGTTGTACGAGAACATGCGCGGATCGAGTTCCGGGTAGCTCGTGCCGCACACCGGGCATGCGCGCTTGGTCGAGAACACGCGGATTTCACCGACGTGCTTCGTGCCCTTCTTGCCGCCATTGAGCGCGCCATGCAGGTCGTCGAGCGGCGCGAGCAGATGCATCACGCCCTTGCCGAGTTCGAGCGTGTCCTCGAGCATCTTCCTGAGCGATGCTTCGTCGTTCACGCTGACAATCAGGTCGCCAACCGGCAACTCGATGGTGTGCTCCCTGAACCGGTCGATCTTCGGCCACGGGTCGACCGGCAGGAACTCGCCATCCACGCGCAAGTGCGTGTGGCCGCGGGTTTTTGCCCATTTTGCGAGGTCTGTATAGATTCCCTTGCGGTTCACGACAAGCGGCGCAAGCAAGCCGATATGCTGGCCCTTGAAGTCACGCAGGATCTGCGCGACGATTGATTCAGCGCTTTGCGCCGTGACCGGCGCGCCGTCGTGAATGCAATGCTGAATGCCGAGCTTCACATACAGAAGCCGCAGGAAATGCCAGACTTCCGACGTGGTGGCGACCGTGCTCTTGCGCCCGCCACGCGATAAACGCTGCTCGATGGCAACGGTCGGCGGAATGCCGTAGACGGCATCGACTTCGGGCCGTCCCGCCGGCTGCACGATGGAACGCGCATACGCGTTGAGCGATTCCAGATAACGGCGCTGCCCTTCGTGGAAGAGGATATCGAAGGCGAGCGTGGACTTGCCCGAACCCGATACGCCCGTAATCACGTTGAACTTGCCGTGCGGGATATCCACATCGAGCGACTTCAGATTGTGTTCACGTGCATTGACAATACGCACCACGTCCTCGCCCTGCAACGCGCGCCGCGCGGCAGCAACTTCGGCCGCGAGTTGTAACGGTACGCCAGAAGCGCGCTTTTGCGCGGCGCCTGGCGCCATTGCTTCTTCATAATCGAGCAGAGCCTTGCCGGTATGCGATTGTTCGCATGCCGAAACATCGTCCGGCGTGCCGACGCAAACAACCAGGCCGCCGGCGTCGCCGCCTTCGGGACCCAGGTCGATGATCCAGTCGGCGGCGCGGATCACATCGAGATTGTGCTCGATCACGATCAGCGAATGGCCACGCTCGAGCAGACGTCTCAACGCCTGCATCAGCTTGGCGATATCGTCGAAATGCAGACCGGTCGTCGGTTCGTCGAACATGAACAGGCGCCCCGGCTTGTTGCCGCTCGCCTGCGCCGTTTCCGCGAGGAAACCCGCTAATTTAAGGCGTTGCGCTTCACCGCCGGAGAGCGTGGGGACGGGTTGCCCAAGCTTCACGTATTCGAGTCCAACGTCCACAATGGGTTGCAACACGCGCAGCACTTCCTTGTCCTGAGCAAAGCACGCAACGGCTTCGCTCACGGTCAGGTCAAGCACGTCGGCCACGCTCAGCGAGCGTCCATCGCGCTCGATCTGCACATCCAGGATTTCCGCCCGATACCGCCGGCCATCGCAATCCGGGCAACGCAAGTAGACGTCGCTCAGGAACTGCATCTCGACGTGCTCGAAGCCCGACCCGCCGCAAGTCGGACAGCGTCCGTCGCCAGAGTTGAAACTGAACATGCCTGCGCTGTAGCCGCGTTGCGCCGCAAGCGGGGCCTTCGCGAACAGCTTGCGGATTTCATCGAACGCGCCAACGTAGCTTGCCGGATTCGAGCGCGCCGTGCGTCCAATAGGCGATTGATCCACGAAGATGACTTCGCTCAGCGCATCGGCGCCTTGCAACGCGCGGAACGCACCCGGCGTTTCCGTCGCCTTGCCGAAATGGCGCAGCAAGGCCGGTGCGAGCACGTCCTGAATCAGCGTCGATTTACCCGAGCCCGATACGCCCGTCACGCATACCAGACGCTGCAACGGAATCTCGACCGTGACGTCGCGCAAGTTGTGCTCCGTCGCACCTTCGAGCACGAGCCGCGGCGTCTTTGCATCGACCGCGCGGCGCTGCCAGTTCGACGCGTGCGCCACGTGCTTGCGGCCGCCGAGATACGCGCCCGTGAGTGTTTCGCTGTGCTCGATGTCGTTCGGCGAACCGTCATAGACAATCGAGCCGCCGCGTTCGCCCGGTCCCGGACCCATGTCGATAAGACGATCCGCCGCGAGCATCACCGACGGATCGTGCTCCACGACCACGAGCGTATTGCCCGCGTCGCGCAACCGGTGCATGGCCTCCACAATGCGGTTCAGATCGCGCGGATGCAGGCCGATGCTCGGTTCATCGAGCACGAACAGCGTGTTCACGAGCGACGTGCCGAGTGCGGTGGTCAGGTTGATCCGCTGCACTTCGCCGCCCGAAAGCGTTCGGCTCTGACGATCCAGCGTGAGATAACCCAGGCCGACATCGCAGAGATATTTCAGGCGCGTGCGAACTTCGTTGTGCAGCAGCTTGAGCGCGTCGTCGAGCAAGGTGCTCGGCAATGTGAGCGAATCGAAGAACCGTCGAATCCGGTCGATAGGCATCAACATCAGGTCATGCAGCGTCAGGCCGGGCAGTGCTTCCAGTTGCGGACGCGTCCACTCGACACCGGCCGGAAGGAAACGGTCAGCCGGATTCAGCACGGCGTCAGCCTGCTCCTTCGTGCCGAGACGCCATAGCAGCGCTTCGGTTTTCAGCCGCGCGCCTTCGCACACCGGACACTTGGTATAGCTGCGATATTTCGACAGCAATACGCGAATGTGCATCTTGTAAGCCTTCGACTCAAGATAATCGAAGAAACGCTGCACGCCGTACCACTGGTTCTGCCACTTGCCCGTCCAGTCCGGCGAGCCGTTGATGACCCAGTCGCGCTCCTTCTGCGTCAGTTCGCTCCATGGCACCCCAAGGCGAATACCCGCCTTCGCGCCATAGCGCAACAAGTCGTCCTGGTTTTCCTGCCATGCGGGTGTCTGCAACGTCTTGATCGCGCCACCGCGCAGGGTCTTGCGCTCGTCGGGAATCACAAGGCCGAGATCCACGCCGATCACGCGGCCAAAACCACGGCACGTTTCGCACGCGCCGTACGCCGAGTTGAATGAGAACAATGCGGGTTGTGGATCGGCGTAGCGAATATCGCTCTCCGGGCTGTGCAGGCCCGTTGAAAAACGCCACGTCGGAACGTCCGCTTTTTCAGGCGCTTCTTCGCCCGATTCCGGCAGCACGTAAACGTTCACGCGCCCCGTGCCGCGCAGCAACGCACCTTCGATGGCCTCGAGCGCTCGCGAGCGTTCCGTGTTCTGCAAACGGAACCGGTCGGCGACGACGTCGAGCATCTGCCGTCCGTCCTGATGCCGTTTCGCCTGCACGCGCGTATAGCCGCTTGCGGAAAGCCACTGCGCGACTTCTTCGTCGCTCGCGGATTCCGGCAGCTCAACGGGGAAGGTAATCGCAATACGCGGGTCGTTCGCCTTCGTGCGCTCCAGCAATTCCACGTAGATGGTTTCGGGCGTGTCATGCCGGACCTGATGCGAGGTCTTTTTATCGAAGAGTTCGGCGGCGCGTGCGTAGAACAGCTTGAGGTGATCGTTCAACTCGGTCATTGTGCCGACCGTCGAGCGCGAACTGCGCACCGGATTCGTCTGGTCGATGGCAATGGCCGGCGGCACGCCATCCACGCGGTCGACCTGCGGACGATCCATCCGGTCCAGGAATTGCCGCGCATACGCGCTGAAAGTCTCGACGTAGCGGCGCTGGCCTTCGGCGTAGAGGGTATCGAAAACGAGGCTCGATTTACCGGAGCCCGAAGGACCGGTCACCACGGTCATCTGGCCCGTGTACAGGTCCAGGTCGATGTTCTTGAGATTATGCTGGCGAGCGCCGCGAATGCGGATTGCGTTGTTGGATGCCAATTTTTCCTAACCGGTTCAATGAGTTAGATCGTCCACCCGTGCGCCCTTCAACAATCCGGCTCGCTTGACAGCCGCCATGACAAGGCATGCAAGGGTGAGATAACCGCGGATGAAGTCGATACTGTACACCCATACAGTGCTTTCGGGAGGCGTCGGCCTAATCGCGAACCGCGACAATGGCTTCAATCTCCACCGTGATATTTCCCGGCAAGGATCCAACGCCGACAGCTGAACGCGAATGCCGCCCGGCTTCGCCGAATACGTCGATGAAAAGATCCGAGCAGCCATTGATCACGCGCGGATGGTCGGCGAAATCCGGCGTTGCGTTGACCATGCCGAGCAGCTTGACGATGCGCGTCACGCGGCCGAGATCGCCCAGTTCCGCATGCAGCACGGACAGCAGATTGAGGCCAACAAGCTGCGCGTGGTTGTACGCTTCGTCGGTGGAGACGTCATTGCCGACCTTGCCTTTCATCAACCGGCCGGAGTCGTCGAGCGGTCCTTGCCCGGACAAGAACAGCAGGTTGCCTTCGCGTGTGCAATGAGTGAAGTTGCCTATCGGCGCGGGCACGTCCTGAAGTTTCAATCCGCGAGCCCGCAGTCGGTCGTAGCAGTTCATCTCAGTCGAAATTACCATGTTGCGTCAGTTCTCTTTCAGTGTTGAAGACAAGGGGAAAAGCCGGACGGCCGGCGTTCAAGCCACGGATTCCGATGCACGGCGATGCCAGCCGAGGCGCGTTTCTATGCGTGCGGCGACGACCTTCAGTTCATCGCCGAATTGTTCAGTACTCTGAAGCGCTTTGGCTTCGGGCATCACAATCGAAATGGTGAAAACGCAGTCGCCCGCCTGATCGAGCACGGGCGCGGCGAGGCACGCAACCGATGCATCTGATTCACCGATCTGGATGGACAAGCGCGCGTCCAGCGCTTCACGGGCCATGCGTGCGAGTACATCGGGCCTCGTTTCGGCGCGCGCGGTAGGCGACGATTTCGCATGCCGCGCGAAATACGCAACACGTTCGGCATCGGGCAAATGCCCCACGAGCAATCGCCCGGATGCTGTCCAATTGAGCGGCACGCGGCTTCCCACACGCGACGTCACGCGAAAATGTCCCGGTCCTTCCGCCATTTGCAGCACGACCATCATTCCCTCTTCGAGCCCGCAGACCTGCACGGTTTCACCAACCTGCGCCGAAAGGCGGTTCATTTCTTCGTGCGCGACCGCGAGGTAATCGAGCGAACTGGCGTACGTCAAACCATAACCATACAAGCGCGAGCCCAGCCAGATGGCGCCATCGGGCGTACGTGCAAGCAGGTTCTTCTCGACCAGGTCATTGATGATGGAATACACAGTGGAAAGCGGTGCGCCGACACTGCGCGCGATTTCATACGCAGTGGTCGGCCGGCCGGCTTCCTGCAAGGCATCGAGGATCTGCACCGCACGGTCGATCGCACTGGTGCGAGTACGCGGCGCGGCGACATCCTGACTGGTTCGCGCCACGTTCGCGTCAGGTTCCTGCACGGGATCACGGGGCTTGCGAGTCATTGCACTCCTCAGGGCTGATTGTTTTTGTCTAGTTGACGCAGGGAAATCGTATGCTAATCTAATACACAATTACAACATATGTTCCATAATAAAGGAACATCAGGAGCCGCACGATGGATTTTTATTCTCGCCTGGGCCTGCGCCCCGTCATCAATGTGAACGGCACGATGACGAGTCTTGGCGCGTCCATCGTGGCGCCGCCGGTGATTGAAGCCGTGGCTTCGATCCTGCCGCAGTTCGTCGAGATCGACGACTTGCAGCGCAAGGCGTCGGCCGCAATCGCTCGAGCTTGCGGCAGCGAAGGCGGCTACGTCACGGCGTCGTGTTCGGCAGCGATCACCCTAAGCATCGCCGCGACCATGACGGGCGACGACGCCGGCCTGATCGAACGCCTGCCGGATACCAGCGGCATGCGTAACGAAGTTGTCATCCAGACGGGTCATCTCGTCAATTATGGCGCACCCATCGACCAGGCGATCCGCCTCGCCGGCGCGCGCGTTGTGCCGGTGGGCGCCGCGACCGAAGCGCACGGTTATCAACTGGCGTCCGCCATCACCGAACGCACGACCGCGGCGCTGTACGTGGTCTCGCATCACACGGTGCAGTTCGGGCTGATCCAGGTCGAGGAATTCATTGCCGAAGCGCATGCCAGGGGCGTGCCGGTCATTGTCGATGCAGCCTCCGAATACGACCTCACGCGCTTTATTGCAGCCGGCGCCGATCTCGTGCTGTATTCGGCGCACAAGTTTCTTGGCGGCTTGACGGCCGGGATCGTGGCGGGCCGGAAAACACTCGTGCGTGCCGCGTATTTCCAGAATGGCGGCATTGGGCGCGGCATGAAAGTCGGCAAGGAAGGCATCGCGGGAGCGATCGCCGCGCTCGAACAATGGCAGCATCGCGACCATGCGGCGGCACGCGCACGCGAGCGCGGCTATCTGGACCTGTGGATTGCCGGACTGAGCGGCCGTCCGGGCATACGCGCGGAAATCGATGCCGATCCGACCGGCAATCCGCTCGATCGCCTGAAGCTTTCCATCGATCCACGCAATGCGCGTATCAGCGCGTGGGATCTCGCCGACGCGCTCTCGCATCCGCCGGCGGGCAGCATGCCCGTGATCGTTCGTGACCACGAAGCCGAACTGAATTTCTTTTTCATCGATCCGTGCAATTTGCATCCCGGTCAGGAACATGTTGTTCTTGAACGCCTGCTCGCGGAACTCGAGCGCGCGCAACGCGCGCCGGAACCGTTGATTACGCCGTTTTATCAGCGCGATGCGCGACGTCTTTCGGGCCGCCGCAACTGGCCTGACTGAGCTTTTCCTGCACGACTTTTCTTGTATGACCGCTTCGCCGGAGTAATTTCCGGCGTTGCTTCGCCCTGCATGTTTAGTAATCCTTATGCCCGTTGAAGACAATAAAAATTCGTCGACGGACGCCCTTCTTTCGACCAGAGGAAACCCAGATGCACAAGCAGATTCTTCGCACGGCGATTGCCGTCGCCGTGACCGGAAGCTTCGCGCATACCGCTTTTGCGCAAAGCGGCGTGACGCTCTACGGTATCGTGGATGCAGGCTTTACCTATACCAACAACCAAAAAGGCAGCAGCGCCTACCAGGCGACGCAAGGCAACGTGCAAGGATCCCGCTGGGGCTTGCTCGGCACTGAAGACCTGGGCGGCGGCAACAAGGCGTCGTTCAGGCTCGAGAATGGTTTCAGCCTGGAATCGGGCGCGTCGGGCCAGGGCGGACGCATCTTCGGCCGCAGTGCATGGGTCGCGTTGAGCAATGACAAGGCGGGTACGATTACGCTCGGACGCCAATACAACAGCGTGCAGGATTATTTGTCGAACCTGCAGATCAACGGCGTTGGCGCGCTCAGCCAGTACGGCAACGCCATCTATGACAACGACGACCTGAACAACACGTACCGCACGAGCAATGCGGTCAAGTACACCACGCCGACGTTCGCCGGTCTGACCGCCAACGCCATGTACGCGTTTTCGAACACTGCGGGCGACTTTGCGAACAACCGGGCGTGGAGCGTAGGCGCCGATTATGCCGCCGGGCCGGTGCGTCTCGACGCTGCTTACTCGCTCGTCAATCGCCCCGCGTCGAACACGGCGGGTGCGGCGCCTTCGGACAACTACTACAGCACCAGTTCGTCCATTATCAGCAACGTGGCGCGCAATCAGGTGTGGGGTGCGGGCGGCGCGTATGCGTTCGGCCCCGCGACCGTCGCACTGCTTTATACGAATTCACACTTCGACCTGCTGACCGGCGGCAGCTTGCGCTTCGCCAACTACGAAGCGAGCGTGCGTTATCAGTTCACGCCGGCCACGCTGCTGTCGCTCGGCTATATCTACACGAGCCAGAACAGCAGCTCTGCCACGGCAGCAAACGCCCACTACAACCAGCTTGCACTGGGCGGCGAATATTTCCTGTCGAAGACCACCGATCTTTATTTGAACGGCATCTACCAGCGGTCGTCGGGCGCCAAGGCATGGGTTGAAGGCGTCACGAATCCTTCGAGCAACAACGGCCAGATCGTGGCCGTTGCGGGCATTCGTCACAAGTTCTAATCCCGTATGCCGGACCGTGCGCTTTGCACGGTCCGGTTTCTCTCCGATCGATATCTTGGAGCCTCCATGGCGACTGTCCAGGGAAGTCTGTTACTTGTCTACGCGCTGGTCGCGATCATTGCGCTCGTCGTGCTGATCGCGCGTTTCAAGCTCAATCCGTTTATTACGCTGATGGTGGTGTCGGTCGCGCTCGCGCTCGCCGTCGGCATGCCGATGACGTCCATTCTCAAATCATTCGAGACGGGCGTGGGCGGCACGCTCGGACACATTGCGATCGTCGTGGGACTGGGCACCATGCTCGGCAAGATGATGGCCGAGTCCGGCGGCGCCGAACGCATTGCGCGCACGCTTATCGATTTGTTCGGCCCGAAGAACGTGCATTGGGCCATGATGTGTATCGCGTTTCTTGTCGGCTTGCCAGTGTTCTTTGAAGTCGGTTTCGTGTTGCTGATTCCAATTGCGTTCAACGTCGCGCAGCGCACCGGCACGTCGATGATCCGCGTCGGCATTCCAATGGTCGCGGGTCTTTCGGTCGTGCATGGCCTGATTCCGCCACATCCGGCCGCGTTGCTGGCGGTGACCGCGTACAACGCAGATATCGGGCATACGATTTTCTATGCGCTGATAGTCGGCATTCCCACGGCCATCATCGCCGGACCCTTGTTTTCCAGGCTGATTGCGAAGTTCGTGGTGCTGGAAGGCGTGAATCCGATGGCGAAGCAGTTCATCGAACAGGACGCGGCACGCGCCACACAAAAACTGCCGGGCTTCGGCATCACGCTGCTGACCGTGCTGTTGCCGGTACTGCTGATGCTGGTCGGCAGTTGGGCGGATCTGATCGCGCCGCCGCAGTCCACGGTGAACAACGTCTTGCGTTTGATCGGCCATCCCGACATGGCGTTGCTGCTCGCGGTGCTGCTCAGCTTTTATACATTCGGTTCCGCGCGCGGCTTCAATCGGGAGTCTATTCTCAAGTTCACCAACGAGTGTCTCGCGCCCACGGCAAGTATCACGCTCGTGGTGGGAGCGGGCGCGGGATTCGGCCGTATCCTGATCGACAGCGGCGCGTCCAAGGCTATCGTGGATGTCGCGACCGGCGCGCATGTGCCCCTCTTGATTCTTGCATGGCTCGTGGCTGCGCTGATTCGCGTTGCGACCGGCTCCGCCACCGTCGCCATGGCGACCGCAGCGGGCATCATTGCGCCCATAGCGGCAGCGGCGGCATCGACGGCGACCGGCGTGCGTCCCGAATTGCTCGTGCTTGCCACGGGCGCGGGTTCGCTGATCCTGTCGCATGTGAACGACGGCGGTTTCTGGCTGGTCAAGGAATATTTCGGCATGACCGTCACCCAGACCTTCAAGACATGGACTGTCTGTGAAACGATTATCTCCGTGACAGCATTGGCATTTACGCTGGGTCTTGCGGCTGTCATCTGACTGCATGTCCGATGAAGATGCCCAGAGTGTTCCGGGCATCTGTTTATATTTTCAAGCGGGTCCCGCCAGATAGCCCGTGATCCGCTGCTGCAGGAAATCGCGCAACGCATTGATCGTGGGAGAAAGCATCAGCCTGTGCGCGCAAACCAGACTCAACGGCGCGCGCTCGCCTTCCAGCTCTGTCAACAACGCCTGAAGCGCGCCGCTGCGCAGGTCGCCAAGCACATCGATTCTCGATTTATATGCGAGACCATGCCCCGCGATTGCCCATCGACGGACCAGTTCGCCGTCGTCACTGCTGCGATTGCCACGCACATTGACCGAAGCCGGTTCGCCGCCGGAATAAAACGTCCAGTGGTCATGCACCGTATCGCTTAGCGAAAAGCGCAGGCAGTTGTGCTTGAGCAAATCTTCCGGGACAAGCGGGTAATCGTGCTGGGATAAATAAGTCGGCGACGCACACAACACCCGCCGGTTTTCCGGGGCCAATGGCAATGCAATCAGGGTCGAATCCTCGGGCGTTCCATAGCGGACCGCGAGGTCGACCGCGTTGCTGAACATGTTGGTCACGCGGTCGCCAATACGAACCTGCAGCGTGACGTCCGGATATTTGGTCTGGAATTCATCGAGCCAGGGCGCGAGCACGTGCCGTCCAAGATCCGATGGAATAGAGAGCGACACTGTCCCGCCTATAGCCTGGCGACCCCGCGCCACAGCGTGCCGCCCGGCTTCGACTTCCCCAATGACATTGCGCGCGTACTGAAGATATCGCTCGCCATCCGGCGTGAGCCGCAAGCTGCGCGTCGAGCGCGCCAGCAACCGGACGCCTAGCTCGTTTTCCAGCCGCTTGAGCCCGGCACTCGCTACGGACGGCGTCAAGTTCAGTTGCCGCGCGGCCGCCGACAAGCTGCTGCTATCTGCCGCTGTCACGAAGATAAGCAGGTCTTCAAGTTTGATCATGAGAACAGGAAATTAAAAAGACATGGCTTTATTGCACAATACGGCTGAAGTGTTTCCGGTATTTCGATGAACATTCGGGAAATAGTTTGTCCGTTAGCCGCTTTCGAAGCAGGCACGCCGGAAAATCGGGCCAGGTGCGAAAGATATCGGGTTCCCTGGCCGCAAGCCGGGCAAGCCCGATTGGAGCGTAACTGGTATAACGACATACTTAGCGTCGTAAAAGGCCGCTCCCACGGAGCGCAAACTTGGCTGCATCAACCGCGATTCCCTACGCACCATGACCACTCAGACTCCTTCCGCTGCGCCCGACCTCCCTGTCGACATGATCATTTTCGGCGGCGCCGGCGATCTGTCCGCACGCAAGCTTCTGCCCGCGCTGTATATGGCGCATCTGCACGATAACCTGCCAGCGCAGACGCGCATTATCGCCATTGGCCGCCGCGACTGGTCGCGCGAACAGTACGTGCAGTTCGTCCAGGAACAGTCCAAACCTTTCGTCGATGCAAAGGCGCTCGAACCGCAGGCGTGGGACACGTTTCTCGGCCTGTTCGAATACGTGCGCATCAACATCGACCAGCCGGGCGATTACCTGAACCTCGCCGAAGCCGCGCGCAAGGATGTCTGCCGCGTGTTTTATCTCGCGACGTCGCCGGAACTCTTCACGACCATCTGCGACAACCTTGCGGCGTCCGGCCTTGTCGATGCGAATTCGCGCGTCGTGCTGGAAAAACCGCTGGGTCACGACCTTGCTTCGGCGCAGGCTATCAACGCGTCGGTGGGACGTCATTTCAACGAAGCGCAGATTTATCGCATCGATCATTATCTGGGCAAGGAAACGGTGCAGAACCTGATGGTGCTGCGCTTTGGCAACGCGATCTTCGGGCCATTGTGGCAAGCGCCGTACATCAAGAGCGTGCAGATCACGGTAGCGGAAACAGTGGGCGTGGGCAGCCGTGCGGGCTTCTATGACCAGACCGGCGCATTGCGCGACATGGTGCAGAACCACCTGCTGCAACTGTTGTGCATCGTGGCCATGGAACCGCCAGTGTCGCTCGATCCCGACGCGGTGCGCGACGAAAAACTCAAGGTGCTGCGCTCGCTGCGCAAGATGACCGTTGCCGATATCGCCCGCGATACCGTACGCGGTCAATACAGCCCGGGCGCGATTGGCGGCGAGCCGGTCAAGGGTTATCTGGAAGAAGACAACGTGCCAACGGAGAGCCGTGCGGAAACCTTCGTAGCCATTCGCGCGCATATCAACAACTGGCGCTGGGCGAACGTGCCCTTTTTCCTGCGCACGGGCAAGCGGCTGCAGAAGAAGCAATCGGAGATCGTGATCGAATTCGCCGACCTGCCGTTTTCGATTATCCCAAGCGGTCCGCGTAACTACGGCAACCGCCTGATTATCCAGTTGCAGCCGGAAGAATCGATCCAGTTGCAGATGCTCGCCAAGGAGCCCGGCAGCGGCATGCATATGCTGCCCGTGAACCTGAATCTCGACTTGCAGCAGGCGTTCACCGAACGTCGCGCGGAAGCGTACGAGCGTCTGCTGATCGACGTGATGCGCGGCCGGCTGACGCACTTCATGCGTCGCGATGAACTGGAAGCGGCGTGGGCGTGGGTCGAACCGATTCTCGACGGCTGGAAAGAACTGAACGATCGTCCGCGCACGTATACGGCGGGCACGTTTGGACCGGCGGCGTCGTCGGCCTTGATGGCGCGGGAAAACATGGCGTGGGCCGAAGAGAGCTGAGGCGCAAGACCCGCTTTCAGTTGAAACAAAACGCGCGGCCGTCATGGCCGCGCGTTTTTTTCATACGTCGATACGTTGATTACCAGGCAGCGATCACCGCCCCCGCGTACTTCCCTTCGATGAACTGCTTGACCTCCGCCGAGTGATAAGCCGCGACGAGCTTTGCTACCCACGGCTTGTCTTTATCGGCGGCGCGAATGGCGATGATGTTCGAATACGGGCCGTTCGGATCTTCAATGGCGATTGCGTCCTGCTTGGGCTTCAACCCCGCTTCCATCGCAAAGTTCGTATTGATCGCGGCTGCGTCGACGTCGGCGAGCGAACGCGGGATTTGCGCGGCATCGAGTTCAACGATCTTCAGCTTCCTCGGATTCTCGACAATATCGAGCGGTGTCGCTTTCAAGCCGGCGTCCGCGCGCAATTTCAGCAAGCCGTTCTTCTGCAGCAGCAACAAAGCGCGGCCGCCGTTGGTCGGATCGTTCGGCACCGCGATGCGCGCGCCCGCGGGCAACGCTGAGAGCGACTTGAACTTCTTCGAATAGATGCCCATGGGGAACGTGACGGTATCCGCGATCTTGATGATCTTGTAGCCGCGGTCCTTCACTTGCGCGTCCAGATATGGCGCGTGCTGATAACTGTTGGCGTCGAGATCGCCCGATGCCAGCGCCGCGTTCGGCTGCACGTAGTCCGCGAATTCCACGATCTTGATGTTCAGGCCATTCTTCGCGGCCACTTGCCTGACTACTTCCATGACCTGCGCATGCGGACCGCCGGTCACGCCGACCTTGATGGTTTCGTCGGCTTGAGCGACGTTGGCGAAAAGCGCTGCTGCGCCAATCACGGCGGCCAGCTTGAAGATGAATCGACGTTGCATTACCAACCCCTGAGCTTTATATGAAAACTTATTTATGACTAAGACGACGCACGAGCCAGTCGCCAAATGACTGCACCAGTTGCACGAACACAATCAGGATTACGACCACCGTCAGCATCACTTCTGGAAGGAAACGCTGGTAACCGTAACGAATCCCCAGGTCGCCGAGACCACCGCCGCCAATTGCGCCCGCCATCGCCGAATAACCGACCAGCGACACGAACGTAATCGTCAATCCCGCGACCACGCCCGGCAACGACTCCGGCAGCAGCACCTTGAACACGATCTGGCTTGTCGTGGCGCCCATGGCTTGCGCTGCTTCGATCAAGCCTCGATCGACTTCGCGCAGCGCCGTTTCAACGAGCCGCGCAACAAACGGCGCGGCCGCGATGGTCAGCGGAACGACGGCCGCCATGGTGCCAATGGACGAACCGACCACCAGCCGCGTGAACGGAATCACCGCGACCAGCAGGATGATAAACGGTGTCGAGCGCACGGCATTCACAATGCCGCCCATGACACGGTTCACGCCGAGATTGCGCAACACGCCGTCGCGGTCGGTGAGATAAAGCAGTATGCCGAGCGGCACGCCCAGCGCCGCGCCGACGAGTCCGGAAATGCCCACCATCACGAGCGTTTCCCAGAACGACTGGACGAACATATCGAACATTTCACTCAACATGGGACATCTCCTCCACCACTACACCTTGTTCACGCAAGTACGCAATCGCTTCGGCCACGTTCGCCGGCTGGCCGCCCGCGAGCACGGCAAGCGAGCCGAACGCCTGGCCCTGGATCTCGTCGATCTGCCCGTGCAGGATATTGAAATCGAGTTCGAAGCGGCGGATGGTCTCGGAGAGAATCGGCTGGTCCACGCCCGACCCGGTGAACGCGAGCCGCAACAAATGGCCGCCGGTCTTCAGGCGCTCGGCCACGCGTGCTTTCAACGCGGGCGGCAACTCGTGCGCAATGACATCGCCAATCAGCGCGCGCGTGACTTCATGATGCGGCTGCATGAAGACATCGACCACGTTGCCTTCCTCCACCACGCGGCCTGCGTCGAGCACGGCGACGCGGTCGCAGACCTGCTTGATCACGTCCATCTGGTGCGTGATCAGGACGATGGTGAGGCCGAGTTCCTTGTTGATCTTGCGCAGCAGATCGAGAATCGAACGCGTGGTCTCGGGGTCGAGTGCGGAGGTGGCTTCGTCCGAGAGCAGCACCTTCGGCTTGCTGGCGAGCGCCCGGGCAATGCCCACGCGCTGCTTCTGGCCGCCGCTGATCTGCGCCGGAAAACGGTCCTTTTGTGTCGTCAGGCCAACGAGATCCAGCAGCGGCAGCACGGTCGCTTCAATCTCGCCGCGCTTCATGCCGGCCAGTTCGAGCGGCAGCGCGACGTTGTCGAAGACGGTGCGCGACGACAGCAAATTGAAATGCTGGAAGATCATGCCGATATCGCGGCGCGCCGTGCGCAACTGCGCGGCCGAGAGCGTGGTGAGGTCGTGGCCGTCCACGATCACACTGCCTTCGCTCGGCCGCGTCAGCAGGTTGATGGTGCGCACCAGCGTGCTTTTCCCGGCGCCGCTGCGCCCGATGATGCCGAACACTTCGCCCGGCGGTATCGTCAAGTTGACGTTATGCAATGCTTCGATCCAGCCTCGTGGGCCTGCGAAACGTTGCGACAGATTGCGTATTTCGATCATGTAAACGAAAAAAAGCGACGAACTCCCCATTGAGCAACATCGCTCGGGCAAGCCGGCCGCCGTTCATCCCTGGTTCTAGAGAGGCGAAAGTTTAACGTAACCGGTGCGATCGCCTTAATAATCAATTGCGAAGCGCTAATTACTTAAGCGTATGAGCGCCCTGCGGCGAGGCTTGGCAGGGGAGAAATGTGCGTTGAAATACGCAAAACGCATATCGATTCAAGCAAAGCTCGGTTCCATCGGAGAAAATCGGTCGCTAAGATGAAGAAATGATCCGCTGCGTTTCTTTGGCTCGCTTTGTTTCGGCCGGCCGCAGCCCCACCGCACTCCTGGGAGTATTTCGTTGAAGAGCTTCGAATTTCGCCGCCCGCTCGTGGTTGGCATTGGCGGCACGACCCGCGCGGCTTCATCGACCGAACGCGCACTCCGTCTTGCATTGCTCGGCGCTGAAGCCGAGGGCGCGCGCACGCGCCTGTTCGGCGGCACCTTCCTGCACAGCCTGCCGCACTACGCACCCGAGCACAAGGAACGCAGCACGGCCCAGGTCGAACTGATCGAAGCCGTTCGTGAAGCGGACGCGGTGATCATCGGCACTCCGGGATATCACGGCGGGGTCTCGGGGCTCGTCAAGAACGCGCTGGACACGCTGGAAGAGCTTAGCAACGACCGGCGCCCCTATCTCGACGGCCGGGCCGTTGGTTGCGTGGTGACGGCGTATGGATGGCAAGGCGGCGGTGCCGTGCTGACCTCCCTGCGTTCCATTGTCCATGCGCTGCGCGGCTGGCCGACGCCCTATGGCGCGGCCGTGAACTCGCTGGAAACACGCTTTGAGACCATCGATACCTGCTCCGATCCGAAGGTCGCCGAGCAACTCGCAACCGTAGGCCGGCAAGCTGCGCAATTCGCGCTGGCGTTCAATGCCCGCGAGGCAATCGCCGAACTCGATACGGCGCGTTGAGTTTGCAGCGCGACGAAAGCAAAACGCCTGGCCCGTTCACCGCGCCAGGCGTTTTGCTTTTTGCCTTTTTGCTTTTGGCGTCGCAATTCTCAAGCGACCGAGCGGGTTTCCGGCAGACTCATTCGCGTGATCCGGGCGGCGTCGAAGCTGCGTTGAATACTTGACGCCAATACGTCGACGGCAGCCTGGAGCTTCCCCGGTTCATACGGCTGGACCAGCCAGATGTCGACGGCCGGGTCGAAATCCGCCGCCTTCACAACTTCTAGGCGCCCGGCGTGTTCACTTGTTTCGAGCAACGGCAAGGGTACGAGACCCAGGCCTACGCCGTCGGCAACAAGTCCGAGCTGCAACTCGGACCCGAGCGTTTCCAGGTTGATCTTGAGCGGCAGACCCTGCGCGGCAAGCGTCCTTTGCAGTCCGGCACGAAAACCGCAACCGTCCGGATTGAGCACCCAGCCATGCTGATGCAGATCCTTCAGGCGATGCACGCGCGGTTTCAACGCACCTTTCTGAGCGACGATCACCACCTCGATACGGCCTAGCGACCGTGCCGCGAGCGGCGCTGCGAAATGCTGATTGGAAGGCAGCAGCATGACAGCCGCATCGAATGCGCCGTCTTCCGCTTGCTGAAGCAACTGACCGCCCCAACCGGTGGAGACGCGGGCTTTCAGATCGGGATGTACGCGCTTGAGTTCACGCAGGGCATCGACCAATGCGAGTTCCGCGACCGTTTGCACCACGCCGATACGCAAGGGGCCGGCAAGCGGCGCGTTGCTCGCGACCAATCCGCGCAACACGCCAGATTCGCGAACGATCACCCGGCACTGCTCGTAGAGCGCGCGCCCCGCCGATGTCGGTTTCAGAGGCTTGGTCCTGCGGTCGAGCAGTTCAACGCCGAGCGCTTCTTCCAGGCTCTGGATGCGCCGTGTGACGGCGGGCTGCGTTGTTTCAAGCCACTCGGACGCAAGCGTGAGCGACTGGCAACGTACAACCGCGACAAATGCCTCGATATCATCCAGCTTCATTGGAAGGCGTTCCCGCGAGTCGGAACGAAAGACAGCGGGCAATCCAGGTCACAGCGTTTTTTCATACATCGGTCAAATTGAGTCTCGGGACCTAAAAGTCTGATCATTGTTCAGGGATGCGCGCCGGTGGCGCTAGTCCTTGAACGGCAATTCCGGAGTAAATACAAAGGAGTCGACCACATATCCCATATGGAAATACCCGCTGCACGCGCATGTGGCGATGCGTTCAAGATGATATGGCTCGCGCGCTGTTTCTCGCGCAAGACTGGCGGCCGCGGCGCGCCGTGCACGCCACTGACGCAGCACCTCACTGCCCCAGCTCCTGAAGATGGCTTTCTGTTCGGACATCGCTGTTCTCCTTGAACGCCTGACCGGCGCGGCGCGCTCCGGCCACCGCACTTATAAGGTAGGCGAAAGTTAATCGTGCGGATACCATCTTTTATTCATTTGCATATCTGCCGATCATTCTGTAGCTAAGGCCGGGATACCGTGGCCTACGTTCGTTATCCAAAGCAGTGGCGTCCGGATTGAACGCTTGCGTCCTGCGCATCGCCTTCACCACATTTGCTTCTTTCCAATCCCCTCTTCGAGCGGCTTTGCTTCTGCCAATTGCTTGTTTCCCTTGTCAAGCGGCGCTGGCTAATCTGGGTGCGTGCAATTCACTGCATCGAATACCGGAGGTCAAACAAGCATGCACTACAAGGGCTATGAAGTCGCTCCCGCTGCACAACCGCTGCCGAGCGGTCTGTTCGCCGCCAACCTGGTCATTCAGGACGAAGCGTCGCTGCAAAAACGCGCTTATGTTTTCGACGCGCTCGACTACTTCTTCGAATCCGACCTCGCCGTGGCCTACGCGGCGCGCTGGGCGCGCATGTGGATCGATAACCGGCGCTTGTCGCGTGCGTGATGCGAGCTTCCATGCATCCTTTCAAATTTGCATAACGACATGAAAACAGATTCGTTCCAACACCGCGAAAGTCGTGAGACGATGCGGCCCTGCTAACCAGAAAGAGTTTCCACATGCATCGCAGAACTATCATTGCAAGCGTCGCGTTCGCCGCGCTTGGCGCAGTATTCGGCACGGCCCATGCGGAAGACGCGCCCCTGCGCGTCGGCACCATGAGCGGCCCGGACGCGCAGATCTGGACCGAGGTGTCGAAGGTCGCGGCCCGTGAAGGCCTCAAGATCAAGGTGATCGAATTCAACGATTACATCCAGCCCAACGCGGCGCTCGACGCGGGCGACCTGGACGCCAACGGCTTCCAGCACCAGCCGTTCCTCGATAGCCAGATCAAGCAGCGCGGCTACAAGATCGTCAACGTGGGCCTGACCTATGTCGCGCCCATGGGCTTCTACTCAAAGAAGATCAAGTCGCTGAAGGACCTGCCCCAAGGCGCCAAGGTCGGTATCCAGAACGATCCGTCGAACGGCAATCGCGCGCTATTGCTGCTGCAAAAGAACGGCGTGATCAAATTGAAGGCGGGCGTGGGCAAGGACGGCGTGAATGCAACGCCGCTCGACGTGGTTGAAAATCCGAAGGGTATCAAGCTGGTTGAACTCGATTCGGCTCAGTTGCCGCGTTCGCTGGACGACCTCACCGCTGCGTCGATCAACACGGACTACGCAGTGAAGGCCGGCTTGCAGCCAACCAAAGACGCTATCGCCATTGAAGACCTGAAGGGCCCGTACGCCAACCTGATCGCCGTTCGCGAGAAGGATCGCAATGCACCCTGGGTCAAGAAACTGGTATCGGCCTATGAGTCGCCCGATGTGAAGAACTACATCGATACGCAGTTCAAAGGCTCCATCATTCCGGCCTTCTGATCTGAACGGGGGTCAAGTAAAACGGGGCGAACCAAGGTTCGCCCCGTTTGCATTAGAGCCGTGCAATCGAGACTTCTGTCGACTTCACGAACGCGATGACTTCGCTGCCCACCTTGAGCTCGAGTTCGTCGACCGAGCGCGTGGTGATCACCGACGTCACAATGCCGTGCGGCGTCTCCACATCGACCTCGGATACCACCGAGCCGCGAATGATTTCCTTGATGTGGCCTTTGAACTGGTTGCGTACGTTGATTGCTGTGATGCCCATGTGATGCTCCCTTTTTTAACGAGTCATGCCGGGGCCGGTCGACATCGGCAAAGTGTTGCCATGGCTTAATTGACCATGACCTAGGCAACCTGCACGCCATGCTTGAGCACACGAGACAGAACCTGTTCTTCCAGCTCTGCAAAACCTTCCGCCGTGCGCGTGCGCGGACGTGCGAGCGTGATGGCGGCGTCGAAGGAAATCCTGCCTTCTTCGATCAGCACGATGCGCTCGCCCAGCGCCACGGCTTCCTGAACGTCGTGTGTGACCAGAAGCGCCGTAAAACCATGCTCGCGCCATAGCCGCTCGATCAACGCGTGCATTTCGATGCGCGTCAACGCATCGAGCGCGCCAAGCGGCTCATCCAGCAACAGCAAATCCGGCCGATGCACAAGCGCGCGAGCAAGCGCCACGCGTTGACGCTGGCCGCCTGACAATTGCGCCGGCCAGTCGTCCTCGCGCGCGCTCAAGCCAACTTCCGCAAGCGTAGCCCGCGCGTCCTCACGCGACGATTTCGGCAAGCCCAGCATCACGTTTTGCAGCACGCTTTTCCATGGCAACAGCCGTGCGTCCTGAAACATGATGCGCGTCTGCAATTCGCTCGAACCTTCAGCCGCGTTGCGACGCACGACACCGCCCGTGGCTTTCTCAAGCCCGGCAATCAGGCGCAGCAGCGTGGACTTGCCGCAACCGCTGCGTCCGACTATGGACACGAAACT
Organism: Caballeronia sp. DA-9; assembly: GCF_051615025.1. Classification (NCBI taxonomy): domain Bacteria; kingdom Pseudomonadati; phylum Pseudomonadota; class Betaproteobacteria; order Burkholderiales; family Burkholderiaceae; genus Caballeronia; species Caballeronia sp. DA-9. Next base: position 939,195 of record NZ_CP195132.1, read on the forward strand.
GCCGCGCTCAATGGCGAAATCGAAATTGGAGAGCACCTTTCGGCTGCCGAAATGTTTATCGACGCCCTGGAGCGCGACGGCCATGTCCGCGGGATTCGAACGCGGCGAAGGAGACGCCGGCGTGCGCTCGCGTGCAACGACCCGCGGTTGGTCATTGGCGAACGCGACGTTGCCCGATGAAAGAATCGATGTCACGATTTTGCTCCCTTCTGATAGGCAGGATGCCAGCGCAGCGTCGCGCGCTCGATGGATTTTGCGAGCATGTCGGCGAGCTTGCCGAGCAACGCATACAGCAAGATGCCGACCACCACTACGTCGGTCTGCAGGAACTCACGCGCGTTCATGGTCATGTATCCAATCCCCGATTGCGCCGAGATGGTTTCCGCCACGATCAGCATCACCCACATGAGGCCGAACGCGAAACGCACGCCCACGAGAATGGACGGCAACGCCCCCGGAAGTATGACGTCGCGATACAACGCGAAACCCGAGAGTCCATAGCTGCGCGCCATTTCGATCAGGTCTGCGTCGACAGAACGAATGCCGTGATATGTATTGGTGTAAACCGGAAAGAACACGCCAAGAGCAACGAGGAACAGCTTCGCTTCCTCGCCAATCCCGAACCACAGGATCACCAGCGGAATCATGGCGAGCGCGGGGATGTTGCGGATCATCTGCACGGTCGAGTCGAGCGCGACTTCGGCCGGTTTGAAGAGACCCGTACCCAGTCCGAGCACAAAACCAATGCCGCCGCCGATCGCAAAACCCGTCAACGCGCGCCACGCGCTCACCTTCACGTTCGCCCACATATCGCCGGACTGGATCAGTTCCCAGGCGGCCTTGACGACCGCGAGCGGTTCAGGCAGGACACGCGACGACAGGCCGCCTGTTCGCGCCGCCAGTTCCCATGCAACGAGGATCAGGATGGGCACGAGCCATGGCGCTGCCTGCACGCCGGCACGACGAAGAAATGGAAGTCCGTTCATTGTGCTTCCCTGTTTCAGCTCTGCGATGCACGCGGCAGATACGACGTGCCCACGATCTCGCCGAACGGTCCCGACAACGGACCCGCCGCGCGCTCTTTCTGCTCGCGCGGCAGCAGCGGGAACACGAGTTCGGCGAACCGGTACGACTCTTCAAGATGCGGATAGCCGGACAGGATGAACGTATCGATACCAAGCGCCGCGTACTCCTTCATCAGGCCCGCGACCTGTTCCGGATTGCCGACAAGCGCCGTGCCCGCGCCACCGCGCACGAGACCGACGCCGGCCCACAGGTGCGGGTAGACTTCGAGCTTGTCGCGCTGGCCGCCATGCAACGCCGCCATGCGTCGCTGGCCCTCCGAATCCATCTTGGCGAACGACGCCTGAGCGCGCTGGATGGTTTCGTCGTCGAGCTTGCTGATGAGCTTGTCCGCGTCCGCCCATGCCTCTTCTTCCGTCTCGCGCACGATCACATGCAGGCGGATGCCGAACTTGATCGTGCGGCCTTTTTCTGCGGCGCGGCGGCGAATGTCGCTGATCTTCTTTTCGACTTCCGCGGGCGGCTCGCCCCAGGTCAGATACGTGTCGATATGATCGGCCGCGATCTCGTGAGCCGCCGGCGAGGAACCGCCAAACCACAGCGGCGGATGCGCTTTCTGCACGGGCGGATAAAGCACCTTGCCGCCCTTCGACGTCAGATGCTTGCCTTCGTAATCGATCGAACCGCCTTCGTGCGACGACTCCAGCAAGCCACGCCAGATGCTCAGGAATTCGTCCGTGACTTCATAGCGCGTATCGTGATCATTGAACACGCCGTCGCCCGCCAGTTCGACCGGATCGCCGCCCGTCACCACATTGATCAGCAAACGCCCATGGGACAAGCGGTCGAACGTGGACGCCATGCGCGCCGACAACCCCGGCGAACTCAGTCCCGGACGGATCGCCACCAGGAACTTGAGGCGCTTCGTTGCCGGAATCAGGCTCGACGCCACGACCCACGCGTCTTCGCACGAACGGCCCGTGGGCAGCAGGACGCCTTCATAACCGAGCGTGTCGGCAGCTACCGCGATCTGGCGGAAGTAGTCATAGTCCGCGGCGCGCGCGCCTTGGGTCGTGCCGAGATAACGGCTGTCGCCGTGCGTCGGAATGAACCAGAAAACATTCATTGTCGTGCTCCTGCCTTGCTTATTGAATCGAGGTTCAGCGCGTGCCGTGCGGTCTATCCGCCAAGCGGAAATGAGTAGCCGTAAATGCGAGTGCATACGCCGGACCCGCGCCCGTTCCGATGAATCATCTTAGCGACGCGCACTTTTCCCATGAACGATTTATTTGAGCTAAGGTTCTCGCCAATTCTGCTTACGCGTCTCAAGTGACGCCTTAGCGATGGTTCCGTGAACGCATTAGCCGACGTTCCAGCGTGCATCGGCGACGGCCAGCTTTTTCGGAATCAGCTTGAGGCCCGTAAATACGTCGGCGATCTGCTGTTGATAGGCAATCGTCTCCGGCGTGATCGGCTGCACGCCATAGGCCGTACGTTTCAGCGCGCGTTCGAGCGTGGGTGTGTCTAGCCCGACCAGCGGCGATAAAAGTTTGGCGACATCGGGGATATTGTCCCGGCCCCATTGATCGACGTGATCCAGTTCTTCCAGTAGCGCGCGCACGAGAAGCGGCTGGGCCGTCGCGAACTTGCGCGTCGCGAGGTAATACTGCGTGTTGCGCACGAGATTCGTGCCATCCGCGATCACCCGCGCGTTTGCCTGCCGTTCCACGGCGGCGAGATACGGATCCCAGATCACCCATGCGTCCACGCTGCCTTGCACGAATGCAGCGCGTGCGTCGGCAGGAGCCAGGTAGACCGGCTGGATATCGGTGTAGGAAAGCTTGGCATTCTTCAATGCTTCAACAAGAAGGTAATGGACGTTCGAACCCTTGTTCAAAGCCACTTTCTTGCCGCGCAGATCCCCTACGGAGCGGATCGGCGACCCTTGTTGCACGACGATTGCCTCGCCCTGCGGCGCGGGCGGTTCGTTGCCCACATAGACAAAATCCACGCCCGCTGCCTGCGCGAAAATAGGCGGCGTTTCTCCGACCGTGCCTGCATCGACCGCGCCTGCATTGAGTCCTTCGAGCAGTTGTGGACCCGCCGGGAATTCAAGCCATTGCACCGTGATCCCTTGCGCGGCAAGCCGCTTGTCGAGCGTGCCGCGGGCTTTCAGAACCACGAAGTTGCCATACTTCTGATAGCCAATACGAAACACCTTTTCCGAACCGTCGGCAACCGCGTTCTGGCTGGTCAGGAGCGCCGCGGTTCCGGTCAACGCGCTGGTTGCGCCTGCACCAAGCGCCGCGAGTTTGAGCAATGCTTTACGACGCGATGCAATGGCAAGTGATTTTTTATCGGGCATGGGAATGCCTCCCTGGATGAATGAATGCTCAGGCCGGTGTGGTCGGAAAGCCCGGTTCACTTGAAGCAAAACCGCCTGCAAGCGCGGGCGGTTTTGGGAACACGGCTTTGTCGATTGGTCATTCGCTAAGGTTGTTTGACAACACCTTCCGCGGCGACGTTGGCGCTGGTTGCCGTATTCGCCGCAACCGCCTTGCGCGATGCAAAGTCCCAGACGAGTGCGCTCGCGGTATCGACGGGCTTTGGCAAGAGCTTCGCCTGGTAGAAACTGTCGGCTATGGCCTGTTGCTCGCCGAAATTCTTCGCCACGACCGCGCGCACTGCATACGTGCGGCGTGAATTGGCGCGCTCCACCGTCGCCTGATCGAGTCCCCACACCGGCGCTAGAATCCTGGCCGCATCTTGCGGGTGCGCCTTGGTCCAGACACCGGCCGCGACCAGTTGCTTGAAGACGATATCGACGATCTGCGGGTACTTTTGCGCGAACGGAGTCGATGCGAGGTAATAGCGCTGATAGGACGCGAGCCCATCGCCACGGATCAGAATGCGTGCGCCCGGATCCAGTTCCACCGAGGCCACGTACGGGTCCCATGCGAACCACGCGTCCACGTCATTGCGCTCGAACGCCGCTCGCGCGTCGGCGGGTGCGAGATAGCTGATCTTGACATCGGCGGGCGTCAACTTCGCGCGGGCAAGCGCGGACAGCAACAGATAGTGGACGCCAGCCGCCTTGGTCACGGCAATACGCTTGCCCTTGAGGTCGGCGAGCGAATGAATGGGTGCATCGCGATGAACAATTACGGCCTGCGCCGAAGGCGACGGCGTTTCCTGCGCGACATAAACAAAATTGGCGGTCGCTGCCTGCGCGAAGACCGGAACCGTGTCGGCCACGTCGGCGCTAACGTCCACGGCGTCGGCATTCAGCGCCTCCGTAAGCGGTAATCCACTTGCAAACTCGCTCCACTCTATTCGCACGTTCAGCGGCGCGACCGCCTTTTCCAGCGTGCCGCGCGCCTTGAGGATTGCAATCAGCGTGGACGATTTCTGAAAGCCGATGCGTAGCTTGACGGGGTCGCCCGATGGCGTTTGCGCAACCGCGTTAATGGCAAAGGAAGCCAATAACGCCATTGCAACGCAGGCGGCAAGGCGGTTAAGGATTTTCATGGAGACGAGCAGGAAAGGAAGCCAGCCGATGATGTTAGCAATGCACGCAGGCGCGACTAAACGATCATTCCTGATATCGATCGCATCGAAAATGCTGACGGTGGCTTTCCAAACGGAAGCTGTCTGGTCACCGCTTGAAATCGGCGGCCTGATCCCGCATCTCAAGTTCCATTTATCCGGAGCACGACCATGGGAAGCCGTCCCCAATTTATCGATGACATGTCGCGCGGCGCCGCCGAGGCCGCCCTTTCGACTCCCCTCGGCGACGAAGCGCTCCTCGACGCATACTCGCGCACGGTCATCGGCGCGCTTGAACGCGTGCAGCAAGCAGTTGCGTTCATCTCAGTCGAACGGCACGTGGCTAGCGGAGCCAATGGCCGCAATCCACGCGGTACGCAAGGTGGAACCGGATCGGGTTTCATTTTCACACCCGACGGCTATCTCCTGACCAATAGCCACGTCGTGCACGGCGCGACGCATATTCGCGTCACGCTCGCCGACGGGGGTACGTTCGACGCCGATCTGGTCGGCGACGACCCCGACAGCGACCTCGCGGTGCTGCGCATCGGCTCAGCCGAAGTATTGCCGCATGTCGAACTCGGTGAATCCGGCAAGCTTCGCGTTGGACAGATCGCGATTGCCGTGGGGAATCCGCTTGGCCTCGCCCAGACCGTTACGACCGGCGTTGTCTCGGCGCTCGGCCGCTCCTTGCGATCCAATTCCGGACGCATGATCTACGACGTGATCCAGACCGACGCGGCGCTGAACCCGGGCAATTCGGGCGGTCCGCTGATCAACTCGGCGGGACAGGTCATTGGCGTGAACACGGCGATCATCGCGGGCGCGCAGGCCATTTCGTTCGCGACCGCCATCGATACCGCCAAGTGGGTCATCATGCAGCTCTTCGCTCACGGACGCGTGCGGCGCGCGTACATAGGCGTAGCGGGGACAACGTCGCCCATCTCGCGACGCGTGCAGCGCTACTTCGGCTTGCCTTCGGCCAGCGGCGTGCATGTGATGGAAGTGGTGAAAGCAAGTCCCGCAGCAACCGGCGGATTGCGCACGGGCGACCGCATTGTCGCTATCGACGCGTTGCCCGTGGACAGCGTCGACAGCTTGCAGCGGAGCCTGGATGTAACGCGTATTGACCGCGTCGTGAACGTCACCGTGCTGCGCGGCGCGCAAAAACTCGAGCTGGAGGTCACGCCTGTCGAGCAGGCTGCATGACCCTTTGTCATGAAGCCGCCCGCTTACTCGTGACCTCGCGCGCGGCCTCGCGCCATGCTCGAAAACACGCCATCGCGTTTGATCAGGCCGTGGAACATGGCCGCGCCCAAATGCGCGAGGAAGGTCGCGAACAGCAATAACCCAAGGGTCGTATGCGCCGAGCGCAAGAACGCGTAGAGCCGCACGTCTTGTGGCGCGATGGGCGGCAAGTAGACCGATCCGAACAGATGGACTGGAAAGCCGCCCGCCGACAGCATCGACCAGCCGACGAGCGGCATGGCGAACAACAGCGCATAAAAGACCCAGTGCGAAAGATGGGCGATGTGCTGCTGCCAACGCGGCATGTCATCGGGCAAAGGCGGCGTGCGGTGCGTCAATCGAACGATGAACCGCATGCTCACCAGCACGAGGATCGCAATGCCGAGCGGCTTGTGGATTGCAATCAGCGTCTGATGCCACGAAGACAACGTGGCCACCATTCCCACTCCAATGAACAACATGGCTATGACAAGCGGCGCCATCAGCCAGTGGAAAAACCGCGCGGCGGGACTGAAATGTCGATGTTCGGCGCTCATTGGGGATTCCGTGTCGATGCTTGAGAGGACGCCTGAGCGGATACCTGAGCACGCGCTTCCTCATGCGTGCGGCGATTATAAGAGACCGCGTAGGCCGACGAGCGTGCCGCCAGTAGCGGATCGTCGGACGATTTCAGGCCGGTGGGAAGAATGGTCGGATCGTAGTTGATATCGCGGCAATCGCCATCGGCTTGCGGCGTTTCGCGTTCGATCACAAGCGTACCCGCGTCAATGTGCGGCCGGTCTTCGGGCCACGCCTGGGTTGCGTCGTTGGTCACGTCGCCGGGTTGGGCAACAGTCAGCACGAGATGCCAGCGCAACGGGCCATTTGCCAGGCGGCCGCGCAATTCGGCATCGAGGAAATCGTGCTCGCCCTTCTGGTCGGCAGTGACCGGCGAATACTGCGCCTCGGGCACCATGAACCAGCGGATGAAATGCGTCTTGCCGCTTGCATCGATAGCGCGAAACGCATTGATGCCGTAGTACGCGGCGTTTCCAAAACTCGATGACGGCGGATGGTTTTTCACCCATGCCTGAAACGGTTGGGTCTCCGGATGCGCGGCAAAAAACGTCTTGAGCTTGGCGGGATCGGGTTTGCCGGTCGCGGGATCCGGTTGCGATGCGACCAGTTGAGCAAAGAAAGCCTGCGGCGTATTGACAATAAACACCGGCGTATTATTCATGCCGGTGCGCCATTGCTGGCCGTCGGGCAGCTTGAAATCAAGCGCAAGACTGCGCACCGGGACGCTGGCATCCGGAGCGGAGGGATTGCTTCCGGGAATCGCAAAACGGCCTACAACCGGAGTACGCATTGCCGTGAACACGCTTGCACTCGATATATCCGACGCTTGCCCGTTCCCTTCGAAATACCCCTCCACGCAAACGCCTTTAGCGTGATTGCGGCGAAATCCCGGATGAACGCCCGCATTCGCTTCAAACGTATTGACAATACGTTGCGGCGTCAGGCGCTCGGGCGCGGCGAAGCCCGATGCATACACAAAAGCGCCGCCCATTGCAGCCACAACCGCGCCTATGACCGCCAGCCGGAATAGCGGAATGGATTGCCGTGAGCGATGCCGGTCCGAAGGGGGAGGATGTTTGTTCATGGCTGATTTTTTGATTCGATATCCTGATGGACCAGGATTTCACTTTGATGTCGACGGCTGACTCCGGCGCATCACGCCGGAGTCAGCCAGAAGTTTTACTGAGTGGACGTCTGCGGCTTGACGTCGCCCATCTGTGTCAACTGCGAATAGACGTCATGCGAAAGCTCGAGCAATACCTTGCGGTCGATCGCGCCCGAAACCGCATAGCCGAAGTCGCCATCGATCCAATAGAACACATTCACCGAGCCATCCTGATACAGCTTGAACGCGGTCGTGTCCGAGCTGATCTTTCTATGCGAAATGCATAGCGTAATGCGTTCGCCCTTCGCGTCGTGATACATGAACTGCGCGACCGGACCATCGTCGCCGGGCAACAGGCGCCCGCCCATCAGTTCGAAACCGACACGCGTGAGCACAGGCGGCCGGACGTCGGTGCCAAGCCTCTTGGAGACCCACGTCACCAGTTCCTGCTCGCGATCGGCGCCAACTTCGACGGGCCGCATCACTTCGGGCGCATACATCACGTGCGCAACGGCAGACTGGCGCGCGAACGATTCGCCGGGCGTGAAGCTCGCGCGTTCCACATGCCCGCTGCCACCGCTGCCCGGCATCAACGCACGACCGCCCACGTTGCTCATCATGCCGCCCACGCCAATGCCCACGCCTATTACGAGCGCCGCCGCCATTCCGGCGAACTGTGGCCAGTTTGCAGCGTCGCGCCAGCGGCGGCGCTCGGGCGGCAACAGCCGTTGCGGCACGGGTTCGCTCAGCACGCGATCGTAGCGGTCGTGGAACATGCTGTTCAACGAAAAATAGTCGCTGATCTTGGTGGCGAGTCCTTCGTCGTGTTCCAGCAGCCGATCGATCTCATCGCGGCGATGTTCGGCCAGCGATCCGTCCACGTAGGCGTGGATTTCGTCTTCGGTAATCGGTGTTTGTTGTTCGCTCATCGCACCACCTGTAATTTAGCGCCGGGTTGCGCGCCCGCCATCAGCGCGCGCAGTCTCTCACGTCCGCGCGAAAGCCGCGACATGACGGTCCCTATGGGAATTTCCAGCGCCTGCGCGACATCGGAATAACTCATTTCTTCCAGGCCTACCAGCAGCACGACCTGGCGTTGATCGAGCGGCAGCCGCTGCAGCGCGAAATCGAGATCGCGCATTTCAAGCGACTGCGTTTGCGTGCCGGCCACGGCGAACTCGCGCTCGGAAATATTCTCGTCATCGACGGAAACATGCACCGCCTTCACGCCCGCGCGGCGCGCCTGATTCGCGAATACGTTATGCATGATGGTAAAAAGCCACGCGCGCATGTCGGTGCCGGTCTGGAATTTCTCGGTATGCCGGAGCGCGCGTTCGAGCGTGTCCTGAACCAGGTCGTCGGCAAGGTCGCGATTATTGATCAACGCTCGCGCGTAGCGGCGTAATCGCGGTACATGTTCCATTAACTCGTCACGGACGCCCATTGGCCTTCCTTCATTTTGTAAGCTTGCGCCGGCGCTGAGCAAAAAACGCCGCTGTGAATGATCGGGCTAACACCGCGTTTTGCGGGTTATTCCCTTTCCTCGCGTCTTTTTTAGTTGCCCGTCATCAAGTCCGCAGCGCGCATCAGACCGCGCGTGTTCGCGCGCCCGGCCAGCACGTAGCGTTTTCCGCCCGCAGTCCACTCGAGCAGGCGCGTTTCACCTACGCGATGCGCCCGCCACTGCGGCTGCGGTTTTGCCATGATCCCGGGCGCAACCAGCAGGACCGCTGCGTCGCCCGCCGCATTCCGGTACACATACTCTGACGCCGAGGCAAACGGCCCCAGGGACATGTCGCGGCGCGCAGCCGGATGAAATCCTACGACATATAAGTTAGGCGCGTCCGCCAGCGCCTTCGCCGAGCTTGCATAACCGCTCGCGCCGGTCGCCATGTCCTGCGACGCGACCGCCTGCTCAAGCGCCATGATCGACGCATTGTCGAGCGCGGAATCCGAGATGTCGAAGGCGAACAGTCCGCTTGCGACGAGCGCCAGCGCGGCTGCGGCGGCGATCAGCGCAATGCTGATCGCTCTTCTTGGCGCCGGAGGAGCAGATTTGCGCGGGGGCGATTCGTCGGCAGGTTCGTGAAAGGCATTCTGCATTTGCTGGTTGAGCCGTCCATAGAACGCTACACGATGCGCCTCGTCAGGCCGCTTTTGCAAGTAGCGCTGGACGCTGGACGCGCGTTTCGGATCGAGCATGCCGTCGGCGTAAGCCTGGACATCGGACTCGGAGAGCCTGGATTCCGAAGGTGGTTTTGCTACGGACATGATCGATTGGAAAATTGCTGTCGGTATAAGGCGAACACAGTATGAAGCGATTTATTCCGTTTGCGCATGGCCTCAGGCTACGCGCCAGAACACCCGCCAGCGGAAAAGAAAAGCGTCCCTGAGCGCGTAAACACAATCCATCACGGCTTATTCCCGTCAAATTCAAATTTTTTCGTTCATGAAAATAATCGGCTTTGTCGGGAATATCGCGGGCTTTTGCCGGGTTCTCTCCAATGCACACAGCGCAAAAACACTTAACCCTTTTAATCTCTTTGGAGAAGAACATGAAAGTCCTCGCCATCGCTCTCGTAGCCCTTGGAACAATTGCTTCAGCTAGCGCATTCGCACAGACCAAGACCCGCGCGCAGGTCTATCAGGAATTGATTCAGGCACAGAAAGACGGCCGCGATTTTGTGACGGACACCTCTTACCCCGACGTCAATCCAATCTTCGCGCATCAACTCGAGCAACAGCAAACGCGCCTTGCTCAAGAGCGGGCAAACAACGCAGTGGCAAACACAACGCCGGCAAGCGCCAGCGAAACCAACTAACGCTCGCGCGCCCATATTGAGCCCTTGAGCCCAGGCATCGAAAAACATGTTTAGCAGTTAGCTAAATACATCGGATCACTAACTTTATTGAGGTCATCATGAAAAAATTCCTTATCTCCGCACTGGTTCTCTCGTCGGCGTTGGCAGCACCGGCTTTCACGTTCGCCCAGAGCAACGGCCCCGTGACGCGCGCGCAGGTCAAGGCCGAACTCGCTCAACTCGAAAAGGCCGGCTATAGCCCGGGCGGCGAAGACGTGAACTATCCGCAGGACATTCAGGCCGCCGAGCAGAAAGTCTGGGAACAACAAGGCATTGCGACGCGTTCGTATGGATCGTCTACAGGCAGCACATCGGCGTCGGGCGCACGGGCTGACGTTGCACGTGACGCGGCGAAACCGGTCTACTTCGGTCACTGAATGAGCGGCCTCGCCTGTGTCACTTCGCATGAACCGGTAAACTCCAGAGGCGAACGCACCTTCCTCTGGAGACATCCGTATGAAACAGGCGCTCCATCACCTGAGCGTGACCACGCGCACGCGCGGTCTGCACGAAATCACCCGCGAGACCCGTAATTGGGTCGGCGAGCAAGGTATCGAAACCGGACTGCTTACCGTATTCCTCCGGCATACATCGGCTTCGCTGCTGATCCAGGAAAATGCCGATCCCGACGTACGCACCGACCTCGAACAATACTTCGAGACGATCGCCCCGGAAGCGCCGGGCCGCTACGTTCACGACGCCGAAGGCCCCGACGACATGCCCGCGCATTTGCGCACTGCGCTGACACAAGTCCAGCTATCCATTCCAGTCAGCAACGGCCGCATGGTTCTCGGCACCTGGCAAGGTATCTACGTGTTTGAACATCGCCGCGTTTCGCACACACGCGATGTCGTATTGCACCTTTTCGGCGAGTAATTTAATATACGCAGCGCGTACATTATCTCCCGGAGCGTCCGACATGTCTCTTCAACAACAAACTCTGCTTCGCGACGCCATGCGCCGCCTGAACATGACGCGCGATGCATTTGCAAACCGGATCGGCGTGGCGCGACGAGCGCTCGATACCTGGTTGCTTCCGGATGAGTCAGCCGAATCGCGCGCAATGCCCGAGATTGCAAGCCGCTACGTCATGGAGATATTGGAGAGGACACCCGCCGGCGACGAATATACGCAACGCGTACAATCTCCTTCCATTCTGTACGAAGGCCGCCCGCACCTGCTTTCAGTCGATCAGTTCTCGCGCGATTCTGTTGAAGCCTTGTTCCGGGTCGCGGACACCATGCAACCTATCGCGCGGCGGCAAAAAATTACCCGTGTGCTGGAAGGCGCGGTGCTCGCCAATCTTTTCTTCGAGGCAAGCACCCGCACGCGCGTGAGCTTCGGCGCTGCCTTCTGCCGGCTCGGCGGCTCGGTATGCGACACGACGGGCTTCACGTTTTCATCGATGGCGAAAGGCGAGTCCATTTACGATACCAGCCGCGTGATCAGCGGTTACGCAGACGCACTCGTGGTGCGCCATCCCGAGAAAGGATCGGTCGCTGAGTTCGTACGCGCGACCAATGTGCCGGTGATCAACGCCGGTGACGGCCCCGGCGAACACCCGAGCCAGGCGTTGCTCGATCTCTACACCATCCAGCGGGAATTTTCACGTGTGGGCAAGATCGTCGACGGCTCGCACATCGCAATGGTGGGCGACCTCAAATACGGGCGCACGGTCCACTCGCTTGCTAAGCTGCTGGCGTTGTACCGCGGGATGAAGTTCACGTTGATCTCGCCGGCGTCGCTTGAAATGCCCGCGTCCATTCTCGATCAGATCACGCGCGGCGACCATGTGGTCGAGCAGACAAGCGACTTGCACGCCGGTCTGAAAGGCGCCGATGTGGTGTATGCCACGCGCATTCAGAAAGAGCGTTTCGCCGATGAATCCATCGAAGGCTATACGCCTGACTTTCAAATCAATCAGGCACTGGTTGAAAGCGTATGCGGGCCCGACACGCTGATCATGCATCCGCTGCCACGCGATGGCCGTCCCGGCGCCAACGACCTGAGCACCGATCTCAACCATGATCCAAGGCTTGCCATCTTTCGGCAAACCGATAACGGCATTCCGGTGCGCATGGCCATTTTCGCGGTCTTGCTGGGCGTGGAAAAACAGGTCCAGCATTCCATGCGCGATGCCGCCTGGAAGGCGCCGGCTTACATCGGCCCGGATGACGCGGTTTTTCACGGCATCGACTAAGTCCGTTTATACGGCGGCGCTGGAAAATTTAACGCGACGTTTACGCGCGAAAAGATACGCTGCAAGTCATCCCGAACACAGGAGCTTGCAACGTCATGAACCTTGTACTCGAAAGAATCATCGGCTCGGCAACCAACGGTAAATCTGCGGAGCGGGAAACCGCGGCAACGCCGTGCGCGTCGCGGGTTCATCTTTCTGCCGTGCTTCGCAGCGCCCAGGACGAAGCCGCGAGGGAGCGCCTTCGCCGCCTCTTTCATTCACCGCTCGGCGTATATGTGAGCCAGGCGTCGCGCGATCACGACGATCTGAGGCTTGTATTCGACGTTGCAATGGAAGATCTCGACTTCACCGTTCGCACCTTGCATCAGGTGCTGCCGGAGGCTGTTATCGAGGCCGTGCGTCCGCGCGTGTTCACCCACAGGCGCGAGCACTGACCTACGGCGCTTCAACCGATCAGGCTTGCGCCAGCGAGAAATCGACTGCGGCGCGGGCGTGGAGCGCGGTGGTATCGAGCAGGGGTACGGGGCTGTCCTCCGCCTTCACCAGCAGCATGATTTCCGTGCATCCCAGCACGATAGCTTCGGCACCGCGCGCCGCCAACGCATGAATGACATCGCGATACAGCTTGCGCGATTCCTCTGCCACGATCCCAAGACACAACTCGCGATAGATGATGTCGTGAACGACCGCCTGCTCCGCAGCCTCGGGGACCACCGTGGCGATTCCATGCCGCTCCAGAAGCCGGTCGCGGAAGAAACTTTCGCGCATGGAGAACGCGGTGCCAATAAAGCCGACTCGGCGCACGCCGCGTCTTTGAGCTTCGATGCCAGTCGGATCCACGATATGCAGGAACGGCACGGACACCGCGGCGGCGACTTGAGGCGCGACCAGATGCATGGTGTTCGTGCAGAGCACGATGCAATGCGCACCGCCCGCCTCGAGATGACGCGCAGCCTCGCTCAGCCGGATACCTGCAACGTTCCATTGTCCGTCGCGTTGCAGCCGTTCGATGGGCGCGAAATTCACGCTATGCAACAGCACTTGCGCCGAGTTCAGTCCGCCAAGCCGCGCGCGGACATCCTGGTTGATCAGCCGATAATATTCAGCGGTCGATTCCCAACTCATCCCGCCGATCATGCCTATGGTTCGCATCGTAGTCATGCCGCCGTCCCGTCTTTCTGATTAATAGAAACGACATAGTGCAGTCAAGTGCGGCGGGCCGCCAGAGCAAAAATTTCGAGGCAATCGACGGCCACGTTTAACCTAGTGTTTGCGCGCAATCGCACAACTGTGATCCTGCAACTCCTCCGACGATGCGAAGTCGCCCTCCGCCCGGCGCACGTGATCGTTGAGCAGGAAAAATGCAGGCTTGCCGTCGGGCGTGGTCGTGCCGGTCAGCAACAACGTCTGGTCCGCCATCTTGCCGCCCTCCCTCGCAACATCGGCCGCGAGCAACTTGAACGGATCGACGGAATCGAGCGTGGCGTCATCAATGCGCCTGATCCTGTATGCATGGCCGCGCAACGGCGTGGGGAACACAGACCATTGCGTACCGATCTTCGGGCCCTGTTCGCGCAACGCATCGACGACATCGGGCGCCAGGCAATCTATGTGGATATGCAACTGATTCTGCGAACGCCCGCTGGTGGAATTGATCGCGAGCGAGAGTTCGTCCCGAGGCAATTGCTCGCCGAGTTTCGCTGTAACGAAGCGTCGCGATTCCCATGCGGCGCGCCAGTAATTCGGCGAGTCCGCGCTCAACAATTCAGGACTTTCGATGCCGCCAATGCGCTTTGTCGGAATCAGCAAATACTGCGCAATACCGTTGATGTCTTTGAGCACCGCGTAGCCTTGAGCCGCATCGACATCGACACACTTCTGCGGCACGTCCGCCCCACGCGCGGCCGGTTCACATGAGTTGTGAACGATCTGCCATAGCGCATTGGGATTGCCGGCACACGCCGTAGCAAGAAGCGCAGCCGCGAGCGCGCTCGCGAAAAAACAAAGAAGCCGGAAGTTCCGCATTGGGGCGAGCGATTGAAAAGGACAGGCCGCATCGTAGCAAGAGCGCATTACGTCTGCTTGACACGACTTCCGGCGTCACATGACGGGCAGGTGCAGATGATGCGGATGCTCGACCGTGTCCGCTATCAGCCTTAGCGCGTCTTCGCATTCATCCAGGTTCTTCGGTCCGCCAAGACATACGCGAATAGCTTCGGGCGGATTGCCGTCGGTTGCAAACGCCGTGGCGGACACCGCTCCAATCCCTTGCGAACGCAACTGCAGGGCAAGCTCCGACGCTTGCCATCCGCACGCGGAATCAATCGGCATCCAGAAATGAAAGCCGGCGGGATCAGCGTCGAACTTCCATTTCGACAACACGCGCGATGCGATTTCCTGTCGCGCGGCGGATTCGGCCCGAATGGCGTCGAGCATGAGGTCGGCGGTGCCGTCCCTCACCCATTGCGTGGCAAGCAGCATGGTGAACGGACTCGCCATGACCGTGGTTGCGCGCAATGCGCCGGCAAGATGCTGCGCGCGCCGCGACGATGGCGCGCGGATATAGGCGACCCGAAGCCCCGCGCCAAAGCTCTTCGAGAAACCCGTCACGTAATACGTCAGATCCGGTGCGAACGAGACCATTGCGTCAGGTGCGTTCACGGGCAGCATGCCATATGCATCGTCCTCGATGATCGGCACGCTGTATCTCAGCGCAACGTCGGCCAGCGCCTCGCGTCGTTTCGATGAAAGCGTGACCGTGCTCGGGTTCTGGATGGTCGGATTGCAATAGAACGCGTTTGGTTTGTCGCTTCTGCACAGCGCTTCGAATGCGCGAGCGAGCGGACCGTCGTCGTCGCGCGCGAGCGCCTGCAAACGCACGCCGAGTTGCGCGGCGATTGCCTTGATGCCGGGGTACGCCAGCGTATCCAGACAGATCGTGCCGCCCGGCCGCGCAAGCTGCGAGACAAGCGCCACGAGCGCGCTGTGAATGCCGGGGCAAACGAGCACCTTGTCTTCATCGCAGTCGTCGAAACGCCGCTTAAGCCATTGCGTTGCGGCTGCGCGATCGTCAGGAGTCCCGCCGAAATCCTGATACCGCAGCAGACGATAAGGATCGGTCGCCGCAAAAAGACGCGCCGCCGACTCGCGCAATCGGGCGGCAAGCTCGGCGGGTTCGGGCGGCATGTTCATGGTCATCTCGACACTGCTTCCGCCCGACAACGGCAGCGTCGCCGTCCTGCCGCGAACGAAGGTTCCGCTTCCCGCACGGGAATCGAGCAGACCACGCTTGCGCGCTTCGGCGTAGGCCCGTGCGACCGTCGTGTAGTTGAGTTGCAGTTCGTCGGCGAGATCGCGCAAACCAGGCAGCCGGTCGCGTGGACGCAAGCGCCCGCTGGCCAGATCTTCTTCGATTAATTCCGGAATCAGCAAATAAGCCGGCTTGCGGCTTTCTGTTAATTTTCTGATCCAGTGATGAGTAAGACTGGTCATTAAACGATCCCTGATTTAACGCGGTTGAAAAACGATAGCACGAGGCGCATAGGAAAAAATAAATTGATTGCATTGAATGATCGTATGGCGAATCGTTGGAAGACCCATCAATGCACGGATTGAGCGTTTATTGCACCAACAGGGAGCGGCTGCACCATGAAATTCAGCCCGTATTGGTGCGCCTGGAACGCGCCTCCGGCGCTCGATCCATGCCCTGCAAGGGTTCCAGCGCGCGCTCCGAAAAAATTTGCACCCCGGCCGAGTCCTGATTGTCTGAATGATCGTGTATTGATCGCATTAACACAGCGACTCAATGGCATGCCCGTTGCATTTAGCTTCCTTGCAAGCCGTCTGTCGGGTATCGATTAAAAAACCGGATACCCATGATTATCGATGTATTAAATCGTCTATTTAATGGAGATTAGAATGCCTGCCGTCAATATCCCGATGCACAAGAAAGGCGATTATCTTGTCGACTATGAAGAGAAGGTATTTGAAGACGTAAAGGCCGCTCCAGGCGAAAAGGCGCTGGTGACGTTTCATACCGTCGCTTTCGAAGGTTCCATCGGCTTTGTGAATCTGCTGCAGGCCACCCGACTCTTGCGCAAGGGCTTCGAGACATCGGTGCTGCTCTACGGTCCCGGCGTGACGCTCGGGCTGCAACGCGGCTTTCCCACGCTCGGCGACGAAGCATTCCCCGGCCATCTGAACTTCAACAAGCAGATCCAGAAGTTCATGGAAGAAGGCGGCAAGGTCTACGCATGCCGCTTCGCGTTGCAGGCGCTTTATGGCCAGGGCGAGGCGTCGCTGATCGAAGGCATCAAGCCCATCAGCCCGCTCGACGTGCTCGACATCCAGTTGCTGCATAGAAAAGACGGCGCGTTGATCATCAATACGTGGACCGTCTGACATCGTTTGCAACTCACGACCACGGAATGACCATGCCCGACAAGAGAATCGTCCGTGCCGCTGCGGTCCAGATCGCACCGGATCTGGAGCGGCCCGGCGGCACGCTCGAGAAAGTCCTCGCAACACTGGACGACGCCGCGCGCCAGGGCGTGCAGTTGATTGTCTTCCCCGAGACCTTCTTGCCCTACTACCCGTACTTCTCATTCGTGCGGACGCCGGTTGCGTCGGGAGCCGAGCATATGCGGCTCTACGACGAAGCCGTCACGGTGCCGGGCCCGGTTACGCACGCGGTGTCCGACCGGGCCCGCCGGCACGGCATGGTCGTCGTGCTCGGTGTGAACGAGCGCGATCATGGGAGCCTCTACAACGCGCAACTCATCTTCGACACAACCGGCGAGCTGCTTCTCAAGCGCCGCAAGATCACGCCCACGTTTCACGAGCGAATGATCTGGGGCATGGGCGACGCGGCGGGCCTGAAGGTGGCGCAAACGAGTATCGGGAGAGTGGGCGCGCTCGCGTGCTGGGAGCACTACAACCCGCTCGCGCGCTACGCGCTGATGACGCAGCACGAAGAGATTCATTGCAGCCAGTTTCCCGGCTCGCTCGTCGGTCCCATCTTCGGTGAACAGATCGAGGTGACCATCCGGCACCACGCGCTAGAATCCGGCTGCTTCGTGATCAATTCAACAGGATGGCTAACCGAATCGCAGATCGAGTTCATCACGAGCGAGCCTGGTTTGCAGAAAGCCCTTCGCGGCGGCTGCAACACCGCCATCATCTCGCCGGAAGGCCAGCACCTCGCGCCGCCGTTGCGCGAAGGCGAAGGTCTGGTGATCGCCGACCTGGACATGTCCCTCATCACCAAACGCAAACGCATGATGGATTCGGTCGGCCACTACGCCCGGCCTGAATTACTGAGCCTTGCGATCAACGACCGGCCCGCCGTTACGTCGGCTCCCATGAACAGCTTCTCACCTTCAACCGGGGGATTGCATCTTGAACGCGAACGCGAGCGAGACACTGTCGGCCACGAGCCGGCAATTGATGACTGAACTGCAATCGGCAGGCTTGCGTCTTGCCGATCCTGGCGCGGGCGTCAGCGTGGCGAGCCGGCGCGGCGGCGCGGGGCCGTCGGACCACAAGGCGGTGACCATCGACGGGGTGACGATCATGGTGCCGGTGCATACCAGCACGGCATGGCGTTCGCCGTTCGTCGCGTCCGCGCCGGATGCAAGCGGCAGCAGCGCGTTGCTGCGTGGCGCCATTCCTATCGCGAATATCAGCTTCCCGAAGGCGCCACGTTTCTACGCAATGCAAACCTTCGACGGCGTGCCCTACTCGCACATCGCGACCTTGCACGGGTCCGACGTGCTCGCGACAACGGTCCTGCAGACCTGCATCCGTTACGAGAGCCGAAAGAAGACCTGCAAGTTCTGCGCGATCGGCCAGTCGCTGGCGGCGGGCCGCACGATCGCGCGCAAGACGCCGGAGCAACTGGCGGAAGTCGCGCGTGCCGCAGTCCTGCTCGACGGCGTCAAGCATATGGTCCTCACCACCGGCACGCCATCCACGAAGGATCGCGGCGCACAGATCCTGTGCGAGAGCGCGTTTGCAATCAAGGCGGCGGTCGACTTGCCAATCCAGGCGCAATGCGAACCGCCCGACGACGACAAGTGGTTCGAGCGCATGCGTGCAAGCGGTATCGATACGCTCGGCATGCACCTCGAAGTGGTTACGCCCGCGCTGCGCGAACAGATCATGCCGGGCAAGGCGAGCGTGCCGATCTCGCGCTACATGGAATCGTTCAGGGCGGCTGTCGCCGTGTTCGGTCGCGGCCAGGTGAGCACGTACATCCTTGCGGGGCTGGGAGACACCGCTGAAGCCATTCTGTCGATATCGCGTGAACTCGTTGATATTGGCGTGTACCCGTTCGTGGTGCCGTTCGTGCCGATCAGCGGCACGCCGCTCGAAGATCATCCCGCGCCCTCGCCCGAATTCATGAAGTCCGTGCTGCAGCCGCTCGGCGCAATGGTGTCCGCAGGCGGCATGCGTTCGGGCGATATCAAGGCGGGTTGCGGCAAATGCGGCGCGTGTTCGTCGCTGTCGTCCTATGAGGTCTGAACCATGCTCGCCGATACCGAAGACCTCGCCCGGCTCTACATGCCCGCCAGCTACACGATCAAGTGGATCACGCTGCCGTGGGAGGCGCGTGAGGCGTACAAGCTGCGCCGCGCGGTGTTCTGCGTCGAGCAAGGGATTTTTCCAGGCGATGACCGCGACGAAATAGATGATCGCGCACAACTACTCGTGGCTGTGAGCTGCGTGGGCGGAATGCCGGAACAGGTGGTCGGCACAGTGCGGATCCACGAGGACGAACCGTACGTCTGGACCGGTTCGCGGCTCGCGGTGCACGCGGCGTTCCGGCGCCACGGGAAGATCGGCGCGACATTGATCAGGCTTGCAGTCAGCAGCGCGCATGCGCTGGGATGCAGGACCTTCCTCGCGCACGTGCAGAGCCAGAACGCGCCCTTGTTTCATTCGCTGCACTGGACCACGTTGTCTGAGGAACTCATGCACGGACGGCCGCATCATCTCATGCGCGCAGACCTCGATTTTTACCCGCCGTGCATCACGCCCCAGAGCGGTTTCGTGACACACTATTCGTCCTCGCGGAGCGCCGCATGAACGTGGCCGACCTCGTCGCGGCGCTGAGGGAGACGCGCGGCTTTCGCCACAAGACGGACATAGCCGGCGTGATGTCCTCGCTCGCGCGGCACGGTTCAGGTTTGCCATCGGCCATTGCCAATGGCGACGACTGCGCAGCTATTCCCGACGGCGACGGCTACCTGCTGTTCGCCATCGAAGGCATGGTCAGCGACTTCGTGCGCGACATGCCGTGGTTCGCGGGCTACAGCAGCGTGATGGTCAACGTCAGCGACATCTACGCGATGGGCGGCCACCCCGTTGCCGTAGTCGATGCGCTCTGGAGTGACGGCTTGCAGCGTGCCGAAGATGTGCTTGCCGGCATGGCGGCGGCATCGCTGGCATATGGCGTGCCCATTGTGGGCGGACATAGCAATACGCGCGGCGACCAGGTGCAACTGGCGGTATCGATTATTGGACGCGCCAGGAAATTGCTGTCCAGTTTCAACGCGAGGCCCGGCGATCGTCTGATGATGGCGATCGATCTGCGTGGGCGCTTCGAAGATCCCTATCCATTCTGGAACGCGTCGGTGGGTGCGCCTGCAGAACGCTTGCGTGCGGACCTCGAAATCCTTTCCACACTTGCAGAAAGCGGTCTCTGCGATGCCGCCAAGGACATCAGCATGGCCGGAGCCTTGGGCACGGCGTTGATGCTGCTGGAATGCTCGCGGGTTGGCGCAAGCATTGATCTATCACGCTTGCCTGCGCCCGCTGGGGTCGAGCGCTTGCGATGGCTGACCGCGTTTCCCAGCTTCGGCTTTGTGATGTCCGTGCGTGAAGAAAACGTTACGCGCGTCGAACAGATGTTCAAGGAACGCGAACTGGCCTGCGCGGTAATCGGCACCGTGGACGCGTCGCGCAAGGTCTCGCTTCATGATGGTGACGACACAGCGCAGTTATGGAACTTCGAGGATGAAGCGTTCATAACGTCAGGGGGAACGACGTAATGCGCGTCGCTCTCACCACGCATTCGGTCAATCCGCGCGGCGGCGTGGTGCACGCGCTCGAACTTGCCAGCGCGCTTGTGGAAGCAGGCCACGACGTCACGATCTTCGCGCCTGCAGCGCCGGGAGAATCGCTCTTTCGCGAGCCGCCATGCAGGGTGATTCTCGCCACCATCGAAGGCTCGCAGCAGAACACGGTGGCCATGGTGGATGCGCGGCTGCGCGCCTTGAAGGCCAGCTTGAAAGCTTGCGATCCTGGCAGCTTCGACGTGTTGCACGCACAAGACAGCATCAGCGGGAACGCGCTCGCCGAACTCAGGGAAGAAGGAGCAATAGCGGGTTTTATCCGCACGGTTCACCATCTGGACCACTTCGACAACCCGCGCCTCGCCACGTGGCAAACACGCGCATGGAGAGACGCGGATCGCGTGCTGTGCGTAAGCGAGATGTGGACACGCGTCATGCGAGACACGTACGAAATCGATGCCGTCACGATATCGAATGGTGTCGACCTGTCACGTTACTCCGCCCAGCGCACACATCAGGACGCGGCTTTGGATATCCACGGATCGCCGGTTGTCCTCGCCGTTGGCGGCATTGAAGCCCGCAAGAATACAGCCACGCTGCTCGACGCATTCGCGGAACTCATCCAACGCTTCCCGCAAGCCCGACTTGTAATCGCGGGCGGTGCAAGTCTGCTTGACCACAACGCCTACGCGCTCGCCTTCATGCAACGCGTAGCAGCGCTTGGCCTCGACCATGCGGTGACAGTAACAGGACCACTTGACGACGCGCACATGCCAGCGCTGTTCCGCCGGGCCGATGTCCTCGCGATGGTTTCGCTACGCGAAGGCTTCGGCCTCGTCGTGCTCGAAGCCCTTGCTAGCGGCACGCCGGTGGTGGCGTCCAGCATTGCGCCGTTCACCGAATATCTCGACGACACAACCTGTTGCTGGGCAACGCCCACCGATGCTGCATCGATTGCAGACGCCCTTGAGCGCGTTATCCGTGGCCGTCATCAGACCGATTTCACGCACGCCGTGCCCGCGCTGCTTGCGCGCATGAGCTGGCAAGCGTCGGCGCGAAAGCATCTCGACATCTATGGCAGCTTGCTCGCAAGCCGCACTCTCAACACACTTCAGGAACCCGCCATGCCGGTCATGCACTTTCGAATCCAGTGGCCCGATAACAGCGAAGAGAACTGCTATTCGCCTTCCCAGGTCGTCAGCGATTTCTTCACGCCGGGCCAGGATTATCCCGTCGATGACTTCCTCTTGCGTGCGCGCGAAGCATTGAACATCGCGTCCGAACGCGTGCGTGAGAAGTACGGCTTCGCGTGCTCGGCAGCCATGGACCAGCTCGCGAAAATCGAGGTCGACGCAGAACGTTTCATGGACGAACCCGACGCCCGGGTCAAGGTCATCGCGCTCGTCTGAGCGCCGCCATTTTTTATCGAGGACGCATCATGTCGCACCTATCAGCGAACACGACGCACTACAGCGTGATAGTAGTGGGCGGCGGACAAGCAGGTCTGTCCGCGAGCTACTATCTCAAGCAGGCGGGTATCGATCATCTCGTGCTGGAAAAAAATACCATCACGCACACGTGGCGCTCGCAACGCTGGGATGCGTTCTGCCTTGTCACGCCGAACTGGCAATGCGCATTGCCTGGTTATCCGTACGCTGGCGACGACCCTCATGGTTTCATGAAAAAGGACGAGATCGTTGCGTACCTCGACGGCTTCATCAAGGCCGTCGATGCGCCCGTGATGGAGCATACGGAAGTTCAGCGGGTCGTGAGGAATGACGAAGGCGGCTTCAGCGTGTCGACCAGTCAGGGGCAGTTCACAGCGGACCAGATCGTGATTGCATCGGGCGGATATCACACGCCGATCGTGCCGCGCATGGCCGAGCGGCTGCCGCGTTCGATCATGCAGGTGCAGTCGTCGGAATATCGAAATCCGCAGTCACTGCCTGGCGGCGCCGTGCTTGTTGTCGGCTCGGGCCAGTCGGGCGCGCAAATTGCCGAGGACCTGCATCTCGCGGGAAGAAAGGTGATCCTCGCCGTAGGCGAAGCGCCGCGATGCGCACGCTTCTACAGGGGCCGTGACGTGGTCGACTGGCTTGCAGACATGAAGTACTACGACATGCCCGTGGAGCAGCATCCGTTGCGCGAAGGCGTGCGCGACAACACCAATCACTACGTGACCGGCCGTGATGGCGGACGCGATATCGACCTGCGCAAGTTCGCCGCCGAAGGCATGGAACTGTATGGCCGGTTGCAGGATTTGCGGGACGGCGTGCTGCACTTCGCGCCGAACCTTACCGAGAATCTC
Source organism: Caballeronia sp. DA-9 (assembly GCF_051615025.1). Classification (NCBI taxonomy): domain Bacteria; kingdom Pseudomonadati; phylum Pseudomonadota; class Betaproteobacteria; order Burkholderiales; family Burkholderiaceae; genus Caballeronia; species Caballeronia sp. DA-9. The sequence goes on from NZ_CP195132.1 coordinate 962,119, forward strand.
GACAGCGCCGACAAGACATTCAATGGCATCAACGCGGGAATCGACTCGTTTATCGAAAAGAACGGTATCGACGCGCCGCCGGGGTGGCGCTACGAACCCATATGGTCGCCTGCTGAAGAACGCACCACGCTGGACCTTCAGGCGAGCGGTATTGGTTCAGTCGTCTGGTGTATCGGCTTTACGCCGGACTTCAGTTGGCTCGACGCGCCCATCTTCAATGGCCGTGGTTACCCCGCCCACACGCGCGGCGTGACACCGGTCGACGGCATCTATTTCGTTGGCTTGCCGTGGTTGCACACATGGGGTTCGGGACGTTTTTCGGGCGTGGCGCGCGACGCCGAGTATGTCGTGAACAAGGTTGCTGCGTATCGGAAGGTCACGGCGCACGATGAAATCACGGCGTGAAAAAGCCGGCGCACAGAGGCGCCGGCTCCCGGAATCCCTCGTGAATCTCAAGCCGCCTTCACGACCTTATCCCCTTCGCGATGAATCGGATGCGGCTCCTTCAAGTGATTGGCGATCCGCGTTGCATCGAAGTAAGCGCCGTTTGGCGGACGCTTCAGGTATTGCCCCGCGCCCTTGACGGCACGCAGGTCGCCATCGGCCCACGCATGCGCGCCACGCGTGAGCGTATGCGTCGCGAGACCCAGCACGGTCAAGCCTTCGAACACGTTGAAGTCCACCTTCTGATGATGCGTCTTTACCGAGATCGTCTTGCTCGCGGCCGGGTCCCAGACAACCAGATCGGCATCGGCGCCCACTTGCACCGCGCCCTTGCGCGGGAACAGATTGAAGATCTGCGCGGCATTGGTTGACGTCACGCGCACAAACTCGTTTGGCGTAAGACGTCCCTGATTCACACCGTAATGCCAGAGAATCGCCATGCGGTCTTCCACGCCGCCGCAACCGTTAGGAATGCGTGTGAAATCCTCACGCCCCATCGCTTTCTGCGAGGCGCAAAACACGCAGTGATCGGTCGCCGTGGTATGCAGTTGCCCGGACTGCAGGCCGCGCCACAATGCCTCGCGATGCTCGCTCGTCCGAAACGGCGGACTCATCACGTGCGCGGCCGCACGGGTCCAGTCGGGATCGCTATACACGGATTCGTCGATGACCAGATGCCCCGGCAGCACTTCCGCGAACACGCGCTGTCCTTCGCTGCGCGCACGCGTGATGACATCGACAGCATCTTTCGACGATACATGCACGATGTAGATGGGCACGCCCAGCACCTGGGCAATCCGTATCGCGCGATTGGCCGCCTCGCCCTCGACTTCGGGCGGCCGCGACAACGGATGCGCTTCCGGTCCCGTGAAGCCTTTCGCAAGCAGCTGCTTCTGAAGCTGAAAGACCAGTTCGCCGTTCTCGGCGTGCACGGTCGGCAATGCGCCCAGTTCCAGCGAGCGGGCGAAGCTGTTCACGAGCACTTCGTCGTCGGCCATGATTGCATTCTTGTAGGCCATGAAATGCTTGAAGCTGGACACGCCATGCTCATGCACGAGCGTGCCCATGTCCCGATGCACCGACTCGTCCCACCACGTCACGGCCACATGAAAGCCATAATCCGCCGATGCCTTTTCCGCCCAGCCGCGCCATTCGCTGAACGCTTCCATGAGCGGCTGCTTCGGACTTGGAATCACGAAGTCGATAATGCTCGTGGTGCCACCCGACAGACCCGCCGCCGTGCCGGTATAAAAGTCGTCGCTGGCCGTCGTTCCCATGAACGGCAGCTCCATGTGGGTATGCGGATCGATCCCGCCGGGCATGACATATTGCCCGGATGCATCGATGGTTTCGGTGCCCGCCGGCGCATCCAGGTCGAGCCCGATCTGCAGGATCGTGCCTCCCTCCCTGGAGTCTGCGCACAGCACGTCTGCACGATACGTGCGCTCGGCGTCTATGATCGTGCCGCCACGAATCAGGATCGTCATCTGCCTGTCTCCTGTGAAGTCCTGTTTTGAATCCCGTTAAATCTCAGGCGCGAACCACTCGCGCCGTCGGGCTCTTGCCCATCTTCATCCATGCGCCATACACAATCGACGCAAGCGCCAGTCCCACGAACCACGCGTAGGTATAGAGCGTGTTGAAAAACGCTGGCACGTTGGGAAACGATGCGGGAAATGCCGTATGCAGGAAGCCCGGCAGGTTCGGCAGGACGCCCACGATCAGCGCGACCACGGCCGCCATGTTCCATCCTCCGGTGTAGCTGTACTCGCCGTTTTCATCGAAGAGTTCGCGCGTGTCAAGCCGCGTTCCGCGGATCAGGAAGTAGTCGACCATCAGAATGCCGGCAACCGGTCCGAGCAACGCGGAATACCCCACGAGCCACGTAAAAATATAGCCCTGCGTGGTCGCGAGAATCTTCCACGGCATCATCACAATCGCGATCAACGCCGTGATCATCCCGCCCACGCGATACGAAATGCGCCTGGGCCACAGGCTCGAAAAGTCATACGCGGGGCCCACGAGATTCGCGGCGAGGTTGCAGCTCATGGTGTCGAGCGTCAGGATGATCAGCGCCACGCCCACGCCTATGCCCGTCATGCGGCTCGTGAGATCTATCGGGTCCCAGATCGCCTTGCCATAGATCACCACCGTCGCCGACGTCACCACGACCGAGATCACGGACAGCAGCGCCATGGGCGCTGGCAAGCCGATCGATTGCCCGATGATCTGGTCTTTTTGCGAGCGCGCGAATCGCGTGAAGTCGGGAATGTTCAGCGCAAGCGTGGCCCAGAAACCGACCATGGCGGTGAGTCCCGGCCAGAATGTGGCCCAGAACAAACCTTCCTTCTTGCCGCCGGCCACGAACTGCGAAGGCTGCGCGAGCATGGCGCCCACACCGCCCGCCTTCGATGTCGCCCACCATACGAGCGCGAGGCACATGACTATCTTGATCGGCGCGGACCAGCTTTCAAGGAAGCGGATGGAGTCCGTACCACGCAAGATAAAGTAAAGCTGGATCAGCCAGAAGAACAGGAAACACGCGAGTTGCCCGAGCGAGATGTCGAGAAAGGGCAATGGCGCGCCGTGCGTCGTGTTACCGGCCAGGATATTGAGCAGGGTATAGATGGCGCTGCCGCCCAGCCACGTCTGAATGCCGTACCAGCCGCACGCAACGATTGCCCGCAGCAAGGCAGGAAGTCGCGCGCCCTTCGTCCCGAAGGACGAGCGCACCAGCACGGCGTACGGAATGCCGTGCTTGGCGCCCGCGTGGCCCACGAGCAGCATGGGAACGAGCACGATCATGTTGCCGAGCAACACGGTTATCACCGCCTGCCACGGCGACATGCCCTCTTCGGTCAGGCCGGCGGCGAGCATGTACGACGCAATGTTCATCACCATGCCAACCCAGAGCGCCGCGAAGTGATACCACTTCCAGGTGCGCTGCGCGGCGCTGGTCGGCGCCAGGTCGTCGTTATATAAACTGCTGCTGGCGCCGGCCGCGAACTGCGGGTCGACGTAATGCGCTGTCTGCTTCATCGGGTTGATCTCCTCAAGATCGTTGCGGTCCGCGCCCGGATCGGTTTGTAACTCATTTCGGGCGTCGGCCGTCTGGGGACGTTTGGTGACAAGCGCTGTTTATCGAAAACTTCTGAACGCTAGGCGGCCTTGACGCTTTCTTCAACGTCGGCGGCCACGCGCGCCGGATTGTTCGGGTGTGTAGTCCAGTTCGCATAGCCGCCCGCGTCCACGCGTTCCATGGTGATGCATTGCTCGACCGGACACACATGCATGCATAAATTGCACCCGACGCATTCGGAATCCATCACCTCGAAATGGCGCTTGCCGTCTTTCTCGCGCATGATCGCCTGATGCGCGGTGTCTTCGCAAGCGATGTGACAAAGACCGCATTGAATGCACTTGTCCTGGTCGATGCGCGCCTTGATGTCGTACTTCAGGTTCAGGTATTTCCAGTCGGTGACATTCTGCACCGCACGTCCACGAATATCGTCGAGCGTGGCGTAGCCTTTTTCATCCATCCAGTTGGACAGGCCATCGGCGAGATCGGCGACGATCCGGAACCCGTAGTGCATCGCGGCCGTGCAGACCTGCACGTTGCCCGCGCCCAGCACCATGAATTCGGCGGCGTCGCGCCACGTCGAAATACCGCCGATTCCCGAGATGGGCAAATCCGGCGTTTCAGGATCACGCGCAATTTCAGCGACCATGTTCAAGGCAATCGGTTTTACAGCCGGGCCGCAGTATCCACCATGTGTGCCCTTGCCGTCGACTGTCGGCATGGGCGCCATGACGTCGAGATCGACGGCGACGATCGAATTGATGGTATTGATGAGCGACACGGCGTCCGCCCCGCCCTTGTACGCGGCCCGCGCGCTCGTGCGGATATCGCTGATATTCGGCGTCAGCTTCACAATGCATGGCAACCGCGTGCCTTCCTTGACCCAGCGCGTGACCATTTCCACGTATTCGGGCACCTGGCCGACCGCCGCGCCCATGCCGCGCTCGCTCATGCCGTGTGGACAGCCGAAATTCAGTTCCACGCCATCGGCGCCCGTGTCTTCCACGAGCGGCAGGATCCATTTCCAGTCGCGCTCGTTGCACGGCACCATCAGGGAGACGATCAGCGCGCGATCCGGCCAGTCGCGTTTGACCTCCCTGATTTCTTTCAGGTTGATATCGAGCGGACGGTCCGTGATCAACTCGATGTTGTTCAACCCCGCGATGCGCTGGCCGTTCCACTGGACCGCGCCATAACGCGAACTCACGTTCACCACGTGCGGATCGAGGCCCAGCGTTTTCCAGACCACGCCGCCCCAGCCCGCCTCGAACGCGCGGTTGACGTTGTAGGCTTTGTCGGTGGGCGGTGCGGATGCGAGCCAGAAAGGATTCGGCGATGTGATGCCAACAAACGTGCTGCGAAGATCGGCCATGGGCTGGCTCCGTTATCGTGGGATATTTTTAGGCAGCCTTGATGGCCGTCGCTGCAAAGGACGCATGGATGGCTTGCGCCGCGAGCTTGCCGTCCTGCACGGCCTGCACCGTCAGATCCATACCGTCATGCGCCGCGCAATCGCCTCCTGCCCAGACGTCCGGAAGCGTTGTGCGGCCGCTGGCGTCCACTGCAATGCGGCTGCCGTCGAGTGTGAGCATGGCGCTTTCCATGGCATCGGAGACGAGGGTTTGCCCGATCGCCTTGAGCACCATGTCGGCCTCGATCACGAACCGGTCGCCGTGCGGGTTTTCGAATTCGACGCCCGTCACCTGATCGCCCGCGTTCAATAAACGCACGGGCTTCGCGTGCGTGATGATCGACACGCCGTTATGCTGTGCGAACTCGCGCTCGGCCCAGGTTGCGCCCATTGTTTCCACGCCGCGCCGGTAGCCCATGGTCACGGTTTGCGCGCCAAGCTTGCGGCTTTGCACAGCGGCGTCAATAGCCGTATTGCCGCCGCCGATCACCACCACGCGACGTCCAACCGGCACGCTCGCGAGGTCATCGGCCTGACGCACCTGTTCGATGAAATCAACCGCGTTGTACACCCCATGCAGCATTTCGCCTTCCACTTCGAGCGCACGCACGCCGGCCAGGCCAATGGCGAGGAATACCGCGTCATGCTGCTTGCGAAGCGTATCCAGCGTGACGTCGCGGCCAAGCATCACGCCGTTTTTCACTTCAATGCCGCCAACCGAATACAGCCATTCGACTTCACGCTGCGCGAAGTCCTCCACGACCTTGTATGCGGCGATTCCATACTCGTTCAAGCCGCCAGGCTTGGGCAATGCATCGAAAATGGTGACACGATGCCCGCCAAGCGCGAGCGTGTGCGCACATGCAAGGCCGGCCGGCCCCGCGCCCACGACAGCCACGTGACGTCCTGTCTCGGCGGCGCGTTTGAAGAGCGGTTCGCCGCGGCTCATCGCCCAATCGGTTGCGTGCCGTTGCAACGCGCCGATCGCAACTGGTTTGTCACCCTGATGATTGCGGACGCACGCACCTTCGCAGAGGATTTCCGTGGGACAAACCCGGGCGCACATGCCACCGAGCGGATTGGCCGACAGAATGTCACGCGCCGCGCCCTTCAGGTTGCCGTTGCCGATCTTGCGGATAAAGCTGGGAATATCGATCTTCGTAGGACACGCATTGATGCAAGGCGCGTCGTAGCAATAGTGGCAACGGCTGGACGCAGCCGCGGCCGCGGTGGCATCCAGCAATGGCGCAACGTCTGAGAACTCACACGCCAGTTGTTCTTGCGACAGCCTGTTCGAGGCTATGTCGCCGAAGGGCTCGCCGAATGGCTCGCCGGAGGGCTTCATGGTCATACGCGTCCTTCCTGAACGTGGGGATATTTATGAGCGCGGTTCTTATTGACCGGCGCGTCCCAGCATGGCGTGAAGCAGCACGTTGGCGCCCGCCTCGATCCATTCCTCCGACGCATCCTCGATCTCGTTGTGACTGATGCCATCGACACACGGCACGAAGACCATGGACGTGGGCGCGACCTTCGACAAATAACATGCATCGTGTCCCGCCCCCGACACCATGTTGCGATGCGCGTAACCAAACCGCTCGGCGGCAGCGCGCACGGACGCCACGCAGGCGGTATCGAACGCGATGGGCGCGTAGTAGAAAATCTGCTCGAGCCCGGTTTCCAGCCCGATGCCGCTTGCGATCTTCTCCACGCCCTCGCGCAACGCGGCGTCCATCTTCGCCAGCACGGCGTCGTCCGGATGACGGAAATCGACGGTGAAAAACACCCGCCCGGGGATCACGTTGCGCGAGTTCGGATGGACCTGCATCATGCCGACTGTCGCGCACGCAAGCGGCGCGTGATCCAGTCCAATGCGGTTCACAAGTTCGACCACCCGCGACGCGCCCAGCAACGCGTCGCGGCGGCGCGGCATGGGCGTGGGACCCGCATGCGCCTCCTGTCCCGTCAGCGTGATCTCGTACCAGCGCTGGCCTTGCGCGTCGGTGACTACGCCAATCGTCATGTTTTCCGCTTCGAGAATTGGCCCCTGTTCAATGTGCAACTCGAACGCCGCGTGAAGCTTACGGCCGCCGCAAGGTTCGCTGCCGGCATAACCAATGCGCTCCAGCTCCTCGCCAATCGTCTTGCCATCCACGTCCTTGCGCGACAAGCCGTAGTCCAGCGTGAATTCGCCCGCGAACACGCCCGAGGCCACCATGGCGGGCGCGAAGCGCGAGCCTTCCTCGTTGGTCCAGATCACGACTTCCACCGGATGCTCGGTCTCGATGCCGCGATCGTTCAGTGTCCTGATGACTTCTATACCGCCAAGAATGCCGTAGATGCCATCGAAGCGGCCGCCCGTTGGCTGCGAGTCCGCATGCGAGCCCGTGACGACCGGCGCGGCTTCCAGATTACGTCCCGCCCGACGCATGAAGACGTTGCCCATCTGGTCGACCGTCACCGTGCAGCCGGCTTCCTTCGCCCAGCTTACGATCAGGTCGCGGCCTTCCTTGTCGAGATCGGTGAGGGCGAGGCGGCACACGCCGCCCTTGGGCGTCGCGCCGATCTTCGCCATCGTCATGAGGCTGTCCCACAGGCGCTTGCCGTTGACCCGGATCGATGTATCCAGCGCTGAATCAGTCACCGCGTTCATGTCGCGTTCTCCTTGGCGTAGTGCTCGAATGTGGGTACGTATTGGTGCATGCGCGTCGGCTTTTGGGGCGCTTGCGCACGTCTGCTGTGCAGCTTGCGCGCGTCTTTAAGCAGCGTCCAATATCCGGTTGTGATCGCTTTGCAAATCCTGTCCAACTGGACAGGTTGTAGCCGATTAATATTTGCAAATCAATGTCTTTCGGGGTTTCCGATAGTTCGAAAGCCAGAGCGAGAAGCGTGCCATTGCGACGCAGCAGAGCGCGCTCGTACTCGCGAATACGCTGTGCAGCGTGGGCGGCAAACCGAATAGAATGAGGCGCGCAGCGCCATCCGAGGATAACGATGAGAGACGACGAAGCGACAGCCGGGGCACCCAAAGACGACGTGGCGCCCGCTCCATTGCGGCGGCGCAAGGCGCACATTCGCGAGACCAATGAAGCGCATCTTCTGGCGTGCGCGGAGGCGGTATTCGCCGAACGCGGACTCGAAGGTGCGAGTACGGCGATGATCGCGGAGCGCGCCGGCTTGCCGAAAGCCAACCTGCATTACTACTTTCCGACCAAGCTTGCGCTGTATCGGCGGGTGCTGGAAGATTTGTTCGATGACTGGCATCGGGCAGCCGATACCTTCGAAACCAGCGATGACCCGGTCGAAGCCATCAGCGGTTATGTCCGCACGAAAATGGAGTTATCGCGCCGCCGGCCGCTCGGCTCGAAAGTATGGGCGAGCGAGATCATTCACGGCGCAGTGCATATGCAGGACATCCTGACCGAACGCGTTAAGCCATGGCTCGACACACGCGTGGTCGTGATAGATCGCTGGGTCGCGCGCGGACTGCTCGCGCCAACGGACGCGCAAACCCTGCTGTTCATGATCTGGGCGACCACCCAGCATTACGCGGATTTCGATGCGCAGATTCGCGCGCTGAAGGGCAAGCGGGCGTTATCGCAGAAAGCCTTCGATACCGCCACCGAAGAAGTCGTCAAGCTCGTGATCCGCGCGTGCGGCGCGAAGTCGCCGGAATAGTAAAAAGAAACAAAAAAAACTCGCCGGCCGCGTTCGTGCGGAGGGCGAGTTTTTTTATGTGGTGCGTCAAGCCGGTGAATGGGCCTCGCGCCGCCTTACTAAATTACCGCTGTTCGATCCAATCGGCTTAGTGACCGAAGAAAACCGAGCCGGGAGCGTTTTGCACCGGAGCAGAACCGCGAACGCCGGCTGCCGATGTGCCGCTCGTCGACGGACCATACGACGTTGCTGCCTGGTTTTGTGCGTCCACACGCGCCTGAGCAGCCTGGATGTTGGCCGGATAGTTGATCTGGTCGCCCGCCGGGTTATAGCCGGCCTTTTCCAGTTGAACCAGTTGCGCCTTCACTTCAGCGCGCGTGACCGAGCCGTTGTTATCGCTGGTTTGAGCGAATGCGAACGTCGGTGCGGCGAGTGCCGACACGATAACAACTGCGGGAATAAGTGACTTGAACATGGTGAAACCTCCAGTATTTTGTTTGTCGTCTCGGAACGGTTTCAGAACTCAATCAGCAATTTCTGAATTCGTTTCGGATGTATGAAGTCTATGCTTCCTGCACTAGAGGGAAAACCCTTATTTACGCGAAACATCATTGTTCGTTTCGCAATAATGATGAAGAAGTTTCGAATGAAATCAGGAAGATCACTTTAATTCGAGTAATTATTGCCGAAAATAACCGATTTTTCGTTGAGGCTCACATGCGTGAGCATCTGAATATGGCAGTAATGTCATATTCAACAAGAATCCCCGCCCTTCTTGGGCAAACCTCGCCAAAAATCAGAAATGCCCGGTGAACTGATAACGGTCGCCCGGATGCCAGAGATTCGCCACCGACGCCACCGCATCCCGCGACCACGTCCGACGATGCAACATCAGGCACGGCGCGCCGATTTTCATCGATAACACCATACCCGTCGCCTCGTCCGGCAGCGCCGCTTCAATCCGGTATTCGACGCGCTGCAATGGCGCGGCGACCATCAGATACTGGTTCGGGGTAATCAGCGTGAAATCCTGGCGCGCATATTCCGGCGCAAGCGCAGGATTGACCCAGCGCTCTTCCAGCTGAATGGGCAGATCGTTTTCGAAATGCAGCACGCGCGAATGAAATACCGGACTGCCTTCGGTGAGATGCATCTCCAGCGCCAGGCGCTCGTCGAGTATTGATGCGCCGAGATGCATGACTTCCGCCCGGTGCGCATGGCCGCGCCCGATGATTTCGTCGGAAATGCTGCGGATTTCGACAAGCGTGGATGCGTATTTAGGTTGCGCGACAAACGTACCCGCGCCCTGCACGCGCGTGAGGATCTGCTCGGCGGTCAGTTCGCGCAATGCCCGATTGACCGTCATCCGCGCCACTTTGAATTCGCGTGCGAGTTCGTTTTCGGACGGCACCTGATCGCCCTCCTTCCATTCGCCCGCATGAATGCGCGTAAGAATGTGATCCTTGATTTCCTGATACGCGGGCGTACTCATGCTGTAGTTGCAGCGTCCATTTAAGCGATCCTGTCTATACAAGTTTCAACTAAGTCTAAACAAACAAAGGCACTGCAACAAGGCGGGAATCACCTTAATCTTTAAATCCGCTTATTCTTTACGGCACTTGTCTATACCGGATTCAGACGCTTTTGCATCCGGAAATTGGTGAAGCGCGCGCCCCGTACTTCCACGACCTGCGTCCTGACGACTTCAAAACCATTCGCTTCGAAGAACGGGCGCGCTGTAGTGCTGGCGTCGGTAGTGACGAAGGCGAGATGACCCGCCCGCGCTTCACGCTCGACCTGATCGAGCAGCGCGCTCGCCACGCCGGTCCGCTGACAGTCCGGATGGACGAACAGCATGTCTAAATGCCCGCTGCCTTCAAGATCGCTGAATCCCGCAATCCGGCCGTTGACGACCGCAACCCATGTCGGCCGATCCAGACGCCGCCGGGACCACACAGTACGGTCGGCCTGCGCCCACGCATCGACCTGGGCCGCATCGTAATCGCGCGACGCAATCTCGCGGATCGCACGCAGAAACACGTCGATCACCGCGTCGAGGTCAGAGGCTTCGTAGCGGCGGATGGCAATGCCCATGGTGAACTTCAGCGCGCGAGAGACACCGTGGCGATGCCCAAAATGGTCATCACGACCGACGCCGTCACGTGTATCGCGATCTCTCCCGCGGCCCAGCCGTAGCGCCCTTGCTGCAAATGCGCGACGACTTCCGCCGAGAACGTGGAGAAAGTGGAAAGGCCGCCCATCAAACCGGTGATGATGAAAAGCCGCCATTCCAGCGATATGTCGGGGAAACGCGCGAACCACGCCACCGCAACGCCAATCACATATCCGGCTATGACATTCGCCGCGAACGTGCCGAGCGGGAGATTGGGATAGACGGCGTTCAGACGCAGGCCAAGGAACCATCGAAACAGGGAACCGAGCGCGCCGCCAATGCCTACAGCCAGAATCGACAGATACATGAAGGAACCGGTTTAAAGAGGAATGAGCGCCAGCCGCTCGATCAACTGCTTACGGCCCGCTTCCACGATGGTCTCACCCGATGCCGATAACCGCGCGCTCCACATGCCGTCGCGGCGTTGCTCCCAGGTGCCGCATTCGTGGCCGTCGAGCAGCAGCGAGCCACGCGCGACCAGTTGGGAATCCGCGGGATCGAGGACGGTGTCGTCGTTGTGTTCTAGCTTGACGGTTCGCATGAGCTGGCGCGCGTGAGGTGGCACAAGGCAGTAATAATAGATGAAGCCGTTGATGACGCGTGCTTTAACCGTTTCGTGCAAGCGCCGCGCCGCCTTTCATGCACAATACGAGGTCGCCGCCCCCACGGCCCGTGTCCGTTCCATCCTTTCGCTTCCTTGTTTGCGCATGACTCTCGACACCATCCTCGACACATTGCAACAGCACTATCCTACGCATCACTGGGCGCAATTCGCGCTCGGCATGCTGTTGCTCGTGCTGGCTGCGCTGTTTGCGCAGTGGGTGGTCGCGCGGATCGTCCTGTACTTCGCGCATCGGCTGCTGGTGCTGACCGAGCACGACGCATGGGACAAAGCGCTCGCCCGGCATCGCGCCTATCACCAGCTTTGGTACGCGGTGCCATTCGCCGTGGTCGCGATCGGCATTGGCGAGGTGCCTTTCATAGGCCACGTTGCCGACCTGATCGAGCGGCTCGCGCACGCGGGCGCGTGGATCTGCGTGTTCTTCGCCATGGGCGGCGCCCTGAGCGCCTGGCAGGACGTGTATGCGGCGAGCACGCAGGCGCAGACGCGTTCCATCAAGGGCTATATACAGATCGGCAAGCTCGCGCTCGCGCTGATCTGCGGCGTGCTGGTGCTCTCGATCGTGATCGACCGGTCGCCCTTGTGGATGCTCTCCGGCCTCGGCGCGCTTTCCGCTGTCCTGCTGCTCGTCTTCAAGGACACGTTGTTGTCGCTGGTAGCGAGCACGCAGCTCACATCGAATGACATGCTGCGCATTGGCGACTGGATCGAGATGCCGCAATCCAACGCCGATGGCTTCGTGAAGGACATCGCGCTGCATACCGTGAAGGTGCAGAACTGGGACAACACGGTGACGACCGTGCCTACGTACAAGCTCTTTTCGGAGAGCTACCGCAACTATCGGCAAATGTTCGAATCGGGCGGACGGCGCATCAAGCGGACGCTGCGCATCGACGCCACGTGCGTGCGTTTTCTCACCGATACCGAGACCGCGCATCTCAAGCAATTTCGCCTGCTGCACGATTATCTGGAAGAAAAGCAGCTCGAGGTCGACCAGGCCAACAAGAACCTGGGCGAACTCGCGAGCGAACCGGCCAACCGGCGGCGGCTGACGAATATCGGCACGTTTCGCGCGTATGGGCTTGCGTATCTGCAGCGGCATCCGGAGATCCGGCAGGACATGTCGATGATGGTTCGCATGATGGAGCCTCAGTCGGAGGGCATTCCCATCGAGGTGTATTGTTTTACGGCGGTCACCGCATGGACACAGTACGAGCGCATCCAGGGCGACGTGTTCGATCACCTGCTGGCCATCCTTCCGGAAATGGGCTTGCGCCTGTATCAGGCACCTTCGGGCGCGGACATGAGCGGGCTGGTGGGCGCGCGCATCGGCGTGCAAACGAGCAATTCGGCTTCCACTCAAAGCTTGATGGGCAATGCGGACAACGGGCGTCTGCGCGGTGAATTGCCCACGGTGTAAATGAAAAGACGGCTGGAGAAGCAGGCAAGAATCCGCGATTTTTATGTATTCACGCGAACCGTCCTGATCCTTAAAGTGTGAACCTTGCCGGTATTCCTTTTTGATGTTCGAAGTATCGAAGGGATCACGACGGTCAACGCATTCATCGCTTCTACAGGAAAACTCCCGTGACCGATCGCGTTCATGCCATGCGTGTTTTCATACGCGTCGTAGATACCAACAGTTTCTCCCGCGCCGCCGAGTCCCTCGGCATGCCGCGCGCAACTGTTTCCACGACCATTCAACAACTCGAGGCGCTGCTCGGCGTGCAATTGCTCGCACGCACGACTCGGCGCCTCAATCTCACGGCCGAAGGCGCCGCGTGCTATGAGCGCTGCGTGCGCATCGTGGCGGATATCGATGACCTGGAATCGGGCTTTCATGGCCGCGAGGAGCGCTTGCGCGGCCGCTTGCGCATCGAGATGCCCGATACCGTCGCGACCTCGCTGGTCGTGCCCGCGCTGCCGGATTTTCATGCGCGCTACCCGCATATAGAGCTATCGATTGGCGTGAGCAACCGCGCCGTCGATCTGGTCGGTGAAGGTGTCGATTGCAGCATTCAGCTTGGCGAACTGCCGGACTCCGGGCTGATCGCGCGGCGGCTCGGCAGCTTCGAGCACGTGACGTGCGCAACGCCCGCTTACCTGGAAGCGCATGGTACGCCGAAGACACTCGATGACCTCGCGCATCATGTGGCGGTGAACTGCGTCTCGGTGCGTACAGGACGCCCGTGCGATTTCGACTTTGAAGTCGACGGCGAAGCTGTGGCCGTGAAAATGGCCGGGTTCGTGCAAGTCACCGACGAGCACGCGTATCTCGCGTGCGGCCTGCAAGGACTCGGGCTGATCCAGCCGCCGCGCATTGCCGCGCTGCCGTACCTGCGTTCGGGCGAATTGCGCGAAGTGCTGCCGCAGTGGAAGTCGATGCCCATGAATGTATCGGTGGCGTTCGTCAAGACCCGGCAAGCGGCGCCGCGGGTGAGCGCGTTCGTGGACTGGCTCGCGGAACTGTTCGAGCGCACGCAGGAAATGGACGATACGCTCACGCGGCTGTTTCGCACGGCGCGGCGTCCGGTGGCGACGTCGCCCAGGCAGGTTCAGCCGGTGCGCGCGACGACCGACTCACTCGATACCCGCGATGCCCACGATACCCGCGACGAAGACACGCACGAGGACGAGGAAACGGCCAGCGAATCTTGACGGCACGTGCAGGCGCTCATGCTGGCCGTATCGGCTGAGCCGCCTGCTCGCCCACCACCGTGTTCCACTTGCGCACTTCCCAGCGCGTGACCAATCCCTCGGTCACATACGGATCGGCCCGTGCGAATGCTTCAGGCACGGCGGCCGAATCCGCATCGAAGAGCAGCATCGCGCGATCCACGGGCGCCTCCAGCGCGCCACCCAGCAGCAATTCCCCACGCCCGACCGCCGCCCAGGCATACGTCAGATGACGCTCGCGGAACGCCGCCCGCCGCGCCATATAGTCATCGCTCAATTCATAAATCAAAAGCAGATGCATACGCTTGTCTCCGTTTAGAGGCCGACTGTGGGCTGTCTGTGGGCAGCCTGTGGGCCGTTGAAACTCGCAACGGGATCTTCCCGAAGCAACTTTGGAAAATGAAGAAACTGCGTCCGCCACGCCGGGTGTGCGATCATGGCGACGTTTCAGACGCGTCATGTCCGCACGCTCGTGCACATCAAGCTGCGGCGCACGGGCTCGCCATGCCACGAGCGGATGATCCAGTTGCCCCTGCTTGCGCGTTTTAAGCGTTCTTTCCATTTTCCTCGCGGACCCTCGCCGCGCCTGCTTTTGCCATAACTCCTCTTCGGCATCCGGCTACAGGCCGATCGCCGGAGTTCAACCTCACCCGGCGCTCATCACATTGGTTTGCCGCCCGTCTCAAAGGGCCAACTTGAACAATCTCGGTTTTGCGCTCGTCGTAGCGCTGCTGCGCGCACTCGCGCGGCTACCTTATGGCTTGGTCGCGCGCGTGGGCAGCGTACTCGGAGCGCTGCTTTATTACATTCCTAGCCGTCGAAAACATATTGTGCAAGTCAATCTGCAATTGTGTTTTCCAGGCAAGACCGCAGCCGAATACAAACTCCTTGGGCGTTCACATTTTCGTCACGTTGTGCGCAGTTATGTAGAGCGCGGCGTGCAATGGTTCGGAACGGCCAATGCCATCGAAAAGCTGGTCAAACTCGAAAGCCACATCGATCTGGACGACGAAAACGCCCCGCCCACCATTTTCATGGGTTTTCATTTCGTCGCCATTGAAGTGGGCTGCATGCTGTATTCCATGAAACTGCCCATCACCGCGCTCTATACGCCCATGTCCAGCAAGAAGCTGAACACGCTCGCAATCGAACAGCGCGGCCGCTTCGGCGCCGACATGGTGATGCGTGCCGACAGCGCGCGACGCATTCTCAAGCTGCTGCGCGGCGGCGGATCGGTCATGCTGGCAGCGGACATGGACCACGGCATCGAAAACTCGGTGTTCGTGCCGTTTTTCGGCGTGCCGGCGTGCACGCTCACGTCGGTGTCGAGGCTTGCACGGCTTGGCCGCGCGCGCGTGGTGCCGTTCGTCACGGAAGTGCTGCCCGGCTACAAAGGCTACAAGATGACGATCTTCGAGCCGCTCGCCGACTATCCGTCAGATAGCGATGAAATCGACGCACGCCGCATGAACGAGTTCCTTGAATCACAAGTAGAGCGTTTTCCGGAACAGTACTACTGGGTGCATCGGCGATTCAAGCATCGGCCCGAGGGCGCGCCGGCTGTGTACTGAGCGACCCGTACGTCTTGCCGCTTATCACGGGCGCTTATTCCGGCTTTCGGAAATCGTTGTCCACCCACGCCTGAGCGCTCGTCTTGCTGAACTTGAATCCTGCCGGGACGCGCACGTGCGCCAGCATCGTGCCGAACATGTCGAGCGCCTTCAGATCCGCGTAGGGATCGTCCTCGTCAGGGACGATATCCAGCGTCACGGTAACGTCTTCTCCGTTCGCGCGAACCGTCACATCCTTATGAAGCATCGCGTGGCGCTGCTGCTCGTGGCGGCGCAATACTTCGGACGCAGTCTTGATCAGCGTGCGAAATGCGTTCGGGTCAAGCGGCTTGGGGTTCTTCTTGTCGCGGCCCATGGTCCACGGACCTGTGAGCGCAGGTTCAGCTTCGCCATCCTTGATCATCTCGACGGCCCAGCCGTCGTCGTCCTCGTTCTTGATCACGCGGGCCGTCCAGCCGTCGTCGCGCCATAGACGCGCCTCGTGAATCGTATTGTCTTCTTCGGCGTGGAGGTCGTGATCTGAATCGGAAACAGTCATGGAGCAGTGTTCTATTTGAGTGGCCGGTTTAATGGCATTAAGACGGTGCGAGGAGAAACAAGAACGCAAGGCGTCGCCGCGCAGTGTCGAATTGACGAATTTTAACTGCAAGAAGCGGCGGCATCGTCGAAAATGCCTGGACGCTGGCCGATCGGTCTACGCAACGGCATCACGTGCCCAGCGCCCGGACAACCCGGGACACTCGCCAACACTTCGGAGGAATCTCTATGCTTTCACTAATCGGCACCATTATCGTCGGGGGCATCATTGGTTTGATCGCCCGTGCGATCAAACCCGGCGACGACAGCATGGGCTGGATCATGACGATCGTGCTCGGCATTGCCGGCTCGCTGATAGCGGGCTATGCAGGCCGCGCGATGGGCTGGTACCAGGAAGGACAACCGGCTGGCTGGATCGCGTCGGTGATCGGCGCAATCATTCTGCTGGTGATTTGGGGATTGGTGACGAAACGCCGGGCCTGACTGACATTTATACGCACTCGCATGCGGCGGAACCTCGCCTGATGCACTCGGCTGAAAAGGCTGTTCCGGCGAAAGCTGGAACAGCCTTTTTTATGCGCAAAATCAGTAACAAAAGCATTAGACACTCAGTCCCGACTTCAGGAACAGCACATGGCGCGGTGCGAAGTGCGCGTAGAGCGGCAAAATCGCGCCGCCCATGGCCCGCGCATCGGCGCCAATCTCGCCTTCCACCAAACGCGGACGCAGCATGCCTTGCCAGTCGAACGCATCGAGCGCGGCGTTCGTACGGCTCAACACCTCGCGCAACAATGCCCGATCAAGCTCGCCGTCGATCACGATGGCGTCAAGGTCGACCAGCGCCGCCGCCGAAGCAATCGCCGATGCCAGCGCGGGACACGCATCCCGAAGCCACGCATCGCACAGCGGCCACAATTGCGCCGAGAGCGCGCGCTGATCATGCGCGGCCGCAGCGGGAAATCCGGCTTCCGTGAAGCGCTTCTCGAGCACGTAGACAGACGCGACGTTCAGCAACTGCGGCGCGCCTTCGGACCTGAGCGGAAACGATCCGACCGCACCCGCATTGCCCTTTGGCCCGGCATGCAGGCGGCCATCGATCACGAGACCACCGCCAATAAAGGTACCAATAAACACATACAGGAAATCGCGCAATCCGCGTCCTTGTCCCATTAACAGTTCGGCGGCGCATGCAGCGGTCGTGTCCTTCGCGAACTCCACGGGCAACGCCGTGAGCGCCTGGACGCGTGCGCGAATATCGATCTCATTCCACGCGGCGAAGACCTCGGGCGGGGTGTCGAAGAAGGTGCGCCATCCGCCCAGCCACAAGGGCGCCGCCACGCCGATACCGACCACCTTGCCGGCGTTATCGGCGAGCGCGTTTATCATCTGATCGAGTTTGCCGGCAAGCAGCTTGAACACCGTGCGCGGATCGGGATATGCATAACCAGTCGTCTCGCGCGCATGCACCTGACCCGCGAAATCCATGGTCAGCACATCAAGACTGCGCCGCCCCACTTTCACGCCGATGGAAAACGCGCCGTCCGCGCGCAGCGAGATCGGCACGGACGGCTGTCCCATGCGCCCCTGTACGCGCGTTCTTGGTTCGCGCGCGAGCAGGCCGTCATCGATCAGACGATCCACGATCAGCGACGCAGTCTGCGAACTCAGGCGCGTCAGCCTCGCGATATCCGATTTGGGCAGCGGCCCATGTACGCGCACCGCCTGCAGCACGATGCGCTCGTTCATTTGCCGCATGCCGGCCGGTCTGGAGGTCGCGCTGGACGCTGTGGTGGACGTCGCGCCGGACGTGGCCGAGGGCGGGCTCATTGCGCTCAGGCAATCGCCTGGACGTCGGCCTGCTTGGCGCCGGTCATGATCGCCACCGCCTCGGACATATGGATGTCGCGCGTATTGACAAGCGCCGCGCGCCGCCCAAGGCGCTGGATATGGATGCGGTCAGCGATCTCGAACACATGCGGCATGTTGTGGCTGATCAGGATCACCGGCAAGCCGCGATCGCGCACGCGCCGGATCAACTCCAGCACCATGTTGGATTCCTTCACGCCGAGCGCGGCCGTGGGTTCGTCGAGGATAACGACATGCCGTGCGAACGCCGCGCTGCGCGCCACCGCAACGCCCTGGCGCTGACCGCCGGAAAGCGTTTCGACCGCCTGTTTCATGGAGCGGATGCCGATCTGCAAGCCTTCCATATGGGCGATGGCTTCCTGCAGCATGCGTCGCTTGTCGATCATCTTGAATACCGAGCCGAGCACGCCCGGACGCTTGAGCTCGCGCCCGAGAAACAGGTTTTCCGCGATGCTCATGGCCGGCGCGACCGCGAGATCCTGGTACACGGTTTCTATGCCTTGCGCGCGGGCATCGAGCGGACTGCGGAAATGGACGGGCTTGCCATCGAGCAGGATCTCACCTTCGTCCGGCACGAGTGCGCCCGAAAGTGCCTTGATCAGCGACGATTTTCCCGCGCCGTTATCGCCGATGACCGCCATGATCTCGCCGGGCAGCAGTTCGAAATCGACGCCGTCGAGCGCGGTGACGGAGCCGTAGCGCTTGATGACGCCGCGCGCTTCCAGGACAAGCTTGCGTGTGTCGTTCATGGCCGTGACTCCTTTAAGCGCGAGGCCGCGCGAGCTTGTCCGCGGCAACCGCGAGAATCACCAGAATGCCGGTGATCAGGATTTGATAAACCGACGACACGCCGATGAGCGTCAGGCCGTTGCGAAACACGCCGACAATCAGCGCACCCAGCAACGTGCCGACAATCGTGCCGCGCCCGCCGAAGAGGCTCGTGCCGCCGAGCACGACCGCCGTGATGGAATCGAGGTTCTCCGTCTGCCCGGCTTGCGGATCGCCCACGCCCGTTCGCGCCACGGACAGCAACGCCGCAATGCCGTAGAAAAATCCCGCGAGCGTGTACACGGTGATCAGGATCTTCTGCGACGAAAGCCCCATCAGCCGCGCTGCTTCGGCGTTGTTTCCAAGCGCGTAGAGATGGCGCCCAGGCACGGTATCGCGCAGTACGAACCACACGACCAGATACATCAGCAGGGTCAGCACCGTGCCATACGTGACTTCCGCGCCGCCGAGATGAAACGCGGTGCCGAAGAACATCATGGCGTCGGGCAGGTTCGTGACGCTCTCGGCATTCGAATAGACCTGCGTCAATGCGAACGCAATGTTGAGCGTGCCAAGCGTCACGATAAACGCCGGCAACTTGATCTTCGTGATCAAGGAACCGTTCAGTAATCCAAATAATGCGCTTGCACCGACGCCGCACAGGATTGCAAGCACGGGCGGTATGCCGAGCGTCACGGCGAACTTGGTCATGATGATGGAGCCGAACGCCATCACCATGCCGCACGACAGGTCAATACCGCCAGTCAGCACGATCAGCGTCTGGCCAATGGCGATCACGGCCACGACCATGGTTTGCTGAAGGATCAGCGAGAGGTTCTGGATCGACAGGAAGCGGTTGCTTTGCCAGATGAAAAACGCGCAGGCGATCACGAGCGCGGCGAGCGGGCCAATGTCCGTGAGTGACGGCAAGCGGTCGGCGAACGCTGTGCGGCTGGCCGTGGGAGAGGTGGATTGCGTCATGATTCGGGACCTCGACAGCGACAAACAAAAGGCGCCGCATGCTGCGCTCAGGCGTTCAGGCACTCAGCACGGCATGCGGCGTGGCAGCTTACTTGTTGCCCCAGCAGTTATCCAGGCCGAACTTCGTGTCCTTGGCCGTGACGCCGTTGGCGGGTTTATCGGTGATGAGCGTCACGCCCGTGTCGTGATAGCCGGTCGCCTTCTTGCCTGTCTTCGCGTAGTCGATACCCGCCTGCACACCTTGCGCCGCCATCACGAGCGGATATTGCTGCGAGGTCGCGGCGAAGTTGCCCGACTTCACATTGCGCACGCCCTCGCAGCCGCCGTCGATAGACACGATCATCACGCCCTTGTCCTTGCCCGCTGCCTTGAGCGCGCGATAAGCACCTGCCGCAGCCGGCTCGTTGATCGTATAGACGAGGTTGATATCCGGCACTTTCTGCAGGCAGTTTTCCATCGCCGTCTGGCCCTTCGATTGATCGCCACGCGTGTCCTGACTGCAGACAATCGACGGATCGCCTTCCTTTACGCCGAAGCCCTGCAGGAAGCCGTTATGACGCAGCACGCCGACCGACACGCCCGGAGCCAGATCGAGCGTCGCGATCTTCGCGGGCTTGCCGCCGAGCGACGCCTTTGCATACTCGCCAATCAGCACGCCCGCCTTGAAGTTATCGGTGGCGAAAAGCGCGTCGGTGGCGTCCTGCGGTTCGGTCGGGGTGTCGAGGGCAATCACGAGAATGCCTGCCGTCCGCGCTTTCTTGAGCGTCGGGACAATGGCCTTGGTGTCGCTTGGCGTAATCAGGATGGCCTTGACGCCGGCCGTGATCATGTTTTCCACAGCGGTGACCTGGCTGGCATTGTCGCCGTCGAACTTGCCGCTGGCGGTGATCAGTTTCACGCCGCCTTTGGTGGCGGCCTCTTCGGCGCCCTGCTTCATCTTGACGAAGAACGGATTCGTTTCGGTCTTGGTAATCAGCCCGATGGCGATCTGGTCCGCGGCCAAAGCGACGCCTGAACCGAGAATCGATGCAACGGCCAAGCCAAGGAAAGACGCACGGACGGCGGCACGCCGAAGATTTTTCATGTCTCGCTCCACTGTTTTTATGGACCGGCGCTTTCCGGGAGAGAAGCGCTTGAGGTCCGTTTGTCGACTAAATCAATTGACTTTATTTAGTACAGCAGCGGTGGATGGACAAGTCAAGAAAAGCCGCTTGATGACTGAAGTGCGCCGCAACATGAACCACGGAAAATAAATCCAGGTATTCGCACGCGCGTTGTAAAGGCCGATTGTTGCGGCGCGTCTACGGATAAACACCAAGCAGGAGGAAGAAACAGGAAACATGGCAAATTGAATTGTTTTCCGGAATTTTCTCCGGTTATGGTTTACCAGCATTTTTATCAACCATATGGGTGTCACGCATCATGAGCGCACTTGAAGCCCTTCACGCCGTTGTTACGAGCGAAGATTCGCCGCAGATCATTCGCGACCACGTTGTCGACGCGTTGCAATTTGCCTTGCGCAACAAGCCGGGCTTTTTCACGACGAAGGAAGTGCAATGGCTCGCGCAGTGGGATGACACGCGTATCCCGATTGCGGCGACGAAGATATTGAAAGAGATGAAGACGGACTAAGCAAAGTACGCCTTAGTGCAGCCCGGCCTTGTCGACAAGATCAAACGAAAACGCCAGCGCCTTGTCGCCGGCAATCCGGTCGATAAACTCGATCACGTCCGGGTCTTTCACGAAACTGGCGGCGGAAACCGCGCCAAGAATTGCGCCGCTTTCCTGCGGTTTGGCGATCAGGAAACCCTGCACATAATCAACGCCGATGTCCTTTAGCGCGCGCAGCGTATCGATATCCTCGACCCATTCCGCCACGCTGCGCATCCCAAGATTGCGGGCCAGCGCAACAATCGCCTCGACAATGGCGATATCGGCCGGATGCGCGCACATCGTGCGGATAAACTCGCCGTCTATCTTGAGGGCATCGGCGGAAAGATCCTTGAGATACTTGAACGACGTGTATCCCGCCCCGAAGTCGTCGAGCGCGATCTTGCCACCCAGATCATGCACCCGCGCGATAAACCGCTGCGTATTGCCAAGATCGTGCAACGCGACACTCTCGGTAATCTCAAGACACAGGTAAGGCACCACATGCCGGTAACGTGCGAACAGCGCGAAGGCATCGTCCATGAACTGCTCGTCGTTCAGCGACCCGCCACTCAGATTCACGCAGATAAACCGCGTATTCCGAAGCGAAGCCTGATGCTTCTCGATCCATTCGAGCAGCGTGGTGATCACCCATTTGTCGATGGCTGCAATATTCCCCGACTCTTCGGCCGCCACGATCACCTTACCCGCGGGCAGCGTCGCGCCGTCGGGCGCGCGCATGCGCAACAGCACTTCGAAATTCAGCGACTCGGTCGGCGCGGTAAGCGACATGATCGGCTGCATCACGAGGAATAATCCGGGCGGCAGTCGATTGCGTCCCAGCGTTTCCACAAGCTTCAGTTCCTCTGCGCGTTCCTCGAACGCCGCCGCACCTTTGCGATACGTCACCATTCTTACGTTGGAGCTTTTCTTGGCCTCGCGGCAGGCACGATCCGCGTGCGAAAGCGCATCCTGCACGCGCACGCCCGTCGAGCATTCGACCAGTCCAACGGACGCCTTGACCTGGAACGCGCGATTGCCAACCTGATACGGCGTGTCGCTCAACGCGCTCATCAATTGCTGGCAACAGTCGACGGCTTCGTCTATCGACATGCCGCTCATCACGCATACGAATTCGTCGCCGCCGATGCGTCCGAACGGAAAAGCCGTTCCAAACAGCGCACGGGTACGCGCCGCGACCTGCTTGAGGACTTCGTCGCCGGCGCGATGCCCGAAGAGATCGTTCACGAGCTTGAAACGATCGAGATCCACATAAGCAAGCGCCCACGACGACGCCTCTTCGCTTTGCGCTGCAATCGCCTTCTCCACACCACGCCGGTTGAGCGAGCCCGTGAGCGGATCGTGCGCAACCAGAAAGCGCAAGCGCTCGATAGCCTTCGAGCGCTCCGTCACGTCCTGCAGCGAGCCCTCGATCCAGCCGTTCGAGCGCGTGGCCTTCAACAGGAAGCGCCGTTCGCCGTTGCCGCGCGAGTGCGCACCGCCCATTTCAAGTTCGCCCTCGCTGCCCTTCGACGCCAGCGCCTGCAGCGCCCCCCACGCGCCCGATTCGAAGTAATCGTTCCAGTGCCGCACCTTGTACTCGGATTTCTGCAACGCGAGCATGGAACGCAGCGCGGGGTTGGCGCGCACGAAGTGACCGGCGGTATCGAGGGTAAACAAGCCGATGGGCGTCACGTCGTACGTGTTGCGCAATTCCGTCTGCGCTTGCCGGCGACGCTAGCGCTCCGCCCGCATTTGTTCGGCGATGGCGAACGCCGCCATCATGCTCGACGACAACGCCGCCATCACGGTATTCACGCCTCCGACCAGCAGCTTGATGCCGAACGCCGCGCCCATTACTTCGGAGAATGTGGCGAACAGCACGATCGCAAGCGACCCGACATACCACAACACAGTGCGCGAACGCGTAATCCACACCAGCCGCGCAAGCAGGAAAATCAATACGAATACGCCAAAGCCCGTGATTACCCAAAGCGTTGGAATAAATCGCGAATAAGGAAGCGCGATGGCCGCGCCTAACAGCACAAGTCCGACGTACTGGATGATCCTCAGCAGCCATCTATAGCCGATCGCCTTCAGTTCGCGGCGAAACAGCGAGGCGAACAACGCGGCTGTCAGCAGGTAATACGCGGCGAATGTCAGTTGCCGCAGGCTTTGCATGTACTCGGGCGGAATGACGCGCCCGAGCCATTGCATGTCCCATCCCATTGCGTTGGCGCAAAGCCGCAAATTACCGACCAGCCAGACAGCGAAGATCACGTAGGTCCATTCGCGGTTGATCATCGCCGTGACGAAAACAAACACGGCTAGCGTCAGCAAGCCGCCCGCAATCAACCCCGAGCTTTCCTCGAAGTCGAGCGCCGCATTGCGCAACGCCGGACCGTTCCAGGCGAGCGCCGTGATCTGCGCCGGGCCGGAGAACGTGCCACGGCACAGCACGCTCACGGATTGAACCAGGTGGCCGAGATGCAATGAGAATCCGGCCTTGACCGGCGCGAGCTCATTGGTCGTGCTCAGCCGGTTGGCGGTCCCCAGCGATTGCAGGCTCGACGCCACCCAGCACGACAGCGTTTGCGCGTGCCGGGAAGGAAGTTCCGCATAAGTGGACTGTTCCGAACTCATGCTGGGAACGGTGAATTCAAACCAGAAGGGTTCTTCCGACAGTCGGGTATTGAAGCGATTAGTGGTCACGGCGCCAGGCATACGCTGCAACGCCGAAGCCGGATCGAGCGTGCCGCCCGGATCCTTCACCACGTGCAGGGGCAACGTGAGCCCGCCCTTCGAATCGAATTGCTGCGTGCCCCAGATCAGGGTTGCGACGGTGCCGAGAGCGATAAGAGTGGGAACAATATAAACGGCGAACGCGTACAGGAACCGATCGATATTCGACCCGGTAAATCCGGACTTGGCCCGCGAAAATAAGGCACCCAACGCCATACCTGGATTTCCCCCGTAATGCATGACGTGCATGACGCAAGCCGCGAAAGTAGTGGCGAAACAACGTTATTAACTACCCGGTTGAATCGCCACCACCTTCTCCTGTGACCTCGGCAGTCAGGCCGACAAGCTATCTTTTATTACCTGCCAAAGCTAAGTTGCGATGCTTCCGGGCATCGTACCGGTTCCGGACGGAAAGATAAATCCGGCATCTCCAGATTGAGATCCGGATGATCGGTGTGAACCATGAACCTGAATAACGGATGTTTCGCTTCCTGCCAACGGCGGCGCGCCGCCATGACGTCCTTGGCAAGCACCCGGTGCGGTAATCCGCCAACATGCGCCATTGGCAGGAATTCCCTTTCACCGAATACGTCCTCAAACAGCATCGCTTCATATTCACGGTCGAGCGGCGCACGCGCCGTGATAACCATATAATCGACAAGCTGCTGCTCGCAATAAAGCCACAGTGCCTTGCAGAGCATTACTTTAACGACCCGCCCAATACCACCGCCCGCCACACCCAGCCGTGTCGCTTCGGCGAGCCGGCTGGCAGCCAGCCATTCAGGCAGACGCACGGATTGTTCCACAGCCAGGGGCGTATATTCATTCGTTTGAATACGCATTGTGCCAACCGGCGCGCCATCGAGTTTCGACTCCGCGAGAAGCACTGCCACGCCTGCATCGCGATCGCACTCTTCAATGCCAAGCTTGGCGGCGAAGGACGGCAAATGCCGCGCATAGGCAAGGCGCCGGATATCGACGACTTTCTCGAGATCGGCGCTTTCTCGAACTATCCGAATAGTAAATGGCATGGATTCGCGCTTTCTGAGCGTTTCTACCGCACACTCCAGCGTTTCTAACCCGGCGCGTTGGTCCATAAGGCGACCGCATAAAATGCTGCTTTGGTCCGCATGATCGAGCTTTTCCATTTTTGTTACCCCAATTTGTGGCGAGAAGGAGGATGCCGCGATGCGCTTGACTTTATGCAAGCCACATGCACGACGATTTAAGTCTCGCCTAAAGGCAATTGACGGGGTACGGGATGGTTGTTAAAACTTTGAAGAAATCTAAAAAAACGACATTCCTAATGCTTTTCAGGTTTTATCCGTAGTTTTAACTCGATTAATTTCGTATTATGAAAATCTATTCGGAGATACGGCGGAATTCAGGGATTATTGGGAATTCGGGTTAAGTGTTCTTGGCCGGGACATGCACCCGCAACGTGCGTGTTTATATAAAGCAGCTGTGCTTTGTGTTCAGAAAAAGCATATTCGAGTTTTGCAGCGGGCAAATGAAAACAGGAAAAAATGACTGAAATCGGCGGCGACAGTATTTTATTCCAGTCTATTTCGCTACGGCGTGTTATTGCAGGTTAGAGGCATATTGGAAATCGTTTCCAACTCTTGAATAAAGCGCGGGCGCCATTGGGCATTGTGGTCACGTCCAGCGGATGTCCTGACATCCGCTGGCGAAATTCCGGGTGCGCTTCAGTCTTCGTCGTCCAGCCAGGGAATGTCCACGTCGGTGATGAATGCGACCATTGCGAGCGGACGTCCTTCCTGACGGCCGATCTTGCCGTCCGCCCGCTGCCATTCGCAGCGCAGGACGGTTGCTGGCGTGTCGGCCATCAGCGTGACCGTGCGCAACTCGTCAGGGTCCGCGTCTTCCACTGGACCGTCCAGCGACACCAGGAGCTGTTGCGGCCACATGCCATCGACCGGGTCGTAGATCTTGTCGCCGTCGTGGATCACCACAAACGCTTCCACGCCAATCGTTGCCGATGCCTCCACAATCATCTTGCCAAGCGCGCGCAGCACAGCGGTCGCGCGGCCAGAGTTGGCCTGACGGATGGCAAGGTCGCCGCGAGTCAGCGCCTGCTCCAGTTTCGGGTTGGTTTTCTGTTGGGCCATCGGGTTGCCTCCGTAACTTGATTACCGTTCGACGGGTACGGCCCGCCGAGAGTTGCAAGGCCGGATCGTACCATTGCCGTCCCAAATTTACCGCTTGGCGCCCCTCGTGCGGGACTTGTCGAAGCGCCGCAAACTCTTGTCCATCAACCTGCGGCCAGTGCGCGCGCAAGAAATTCGCCGCCTGCCTTGAGGGCGGTCACATTGCCGGGTTCAAAGGTCCAGTGGCCGGCTGCATCGACTATTGAAAGCTGGGCGCGAGGCCAAGCGTCGGCGAGCGCGAGCGCCTGATCCGCGGGACACACCATGTCGAAGCGGCCATGCACGAGCACGCACGGCAGATGCGCGATCCTGCCGATGCGAGGCAACAACGGCTCGGGCGGCAGCTCATGCGCCATGTAGTGATGTTCGAGCAGCGACATGGAGATGGCAGCAGCGTTGGATTCGCGCGTCTCCTCGGGCGATGCCTGGGGCCGGGCCGGCTCAGTGCCGGCGGCTTCGGCAGCGTCGGCTTTCGCTTCGCCGGCTTTGGTCGCCACAGGCTTGTTCACCACCGACAGCGTGGCTTCATATCCGGACCATGCTCGTGCGAGCTTGATGCCGGCTTCGTCGAAACGGGCGAGCGGCGCGCCGGTCAGCGACAGGATTTCAGCCGCGTTGAGCGGGTACTCGCCGCTCGCGGCTTCGATTGCATCGAGAAACTTGCGATGTGCGTCGGGAAACACACGCTGCACGTCCCACAGGAACCAGTCGATATCCTGCCGGCGAGCGAGGAAAATCCCGCGCAGCAAGAAGGCCCGGCAGCGCTCCGGATGCGTCACGCCGTAGCTCAGCGCGAGCGTCGTGCCCCACGAGCCGCCGAACAATGCCCACTTTTCGATGCCGAGCAACACCCGCAGCTTTTCCATGTCGCTGACGAGTTCCTTCGTGCCGTTATGTTCCAGCTTGCCAAAGGGTGTGGACTTTCCGCAACCGCGCTGGTCGAAGAAGACCATCCGCCACTTCGATGCATCCAGCACGTCTCCCCACTTCAGGTTCATGGCGCCACCCGGGCCGCCATGCACGATCAGCATCACGGGCGCGTCCTTCGGGCCTTGCGCGCGCCAATAGATCGAATGTCCATCGCCCACATCGAGCATGCCTTCGTCGAAAGCCGGCGTCTGTGCAGCCGATAAATCTTCCGGAACCGGGGTCTTTACTTCGTTGCCTGCATCGTCCGTCATTGGAACTCCGTTGAAGAGAGATCAAGCGCCTCCCTGTATCTGACTGTGTGTCTGCACGAGTGACCGCGCCGCCCTGCCGGATTTTGGAATCAGGACACGGATCGCCGCACACGCTATCCTTCGGGTTTCGCGCGCCGTGGTTGCTCACGTTTGCCGAACTCAGGCCGCCGGACCCGATGGCGGCCTGTGTCCTCCCGCCTTTCGCGGCGCTTCAGCCAAGTTTTTACCATCGCCTGATACTTAATGCATCGAACCTTCGTCAAGTGGCTATTCGCGACCTACCTGCTTGGCAGCGGCACAGTGTGGTCCATCCTGATTCTGCCTTTGTTTCCATTTGTCGGCCGCAGCGGCCGCTACTGGCTCGCGAAGCAATGGTGCCGCGCAATGGTCAAGATGATGCGCGTGATTACCGGCGTGTCGTGTTCGGTGGAAGGACTCGAAAACCTGCCGGACGAGCCGTTCATCATGCTGTGCCGGCACGAATCGACGTGGGAAACGCTTGCCTTCATGGCGCTGTTTCCACGCCGGATCAGTTTTGTATTCAAAAGCGATCTCAAGCGTATCCCGTTCTTCGGCTGGGTGCTGAAAGGCCTCGACATGGTGAGCCTGGATCGCGGTTCGCCGCGTCAGGCGCATCAGGCCGTCACGCGCGAATGTGCAGGGAAGCTTGCGCTGGGCGACGTCGTGGTGATCTTTCCCGAAGGCACGCGGGTGGCGCATGACGCGCCGTTGAAGCTGGCGTCGGGCGGAGTGCGCCTCGCGTGTTCCACGCAGGTGCCCGCCGTGCCGGTCGTGCACAACGCGGGGAAGTACTGGCCGGCCAAAGGCTGGCCGGATCAGCCCGGCCATATTCGCGTGATCGTGTTGCCGCCGTTGCCCGCTGATTGTGTGGTGCCTCAGGAGTTGAACCGGCTCGCTCAGGAACGCATGGAGAAGGAGATGGCGCGGCTTGCATGAGCAACCGCGCCCGCGCGCCGGCTCAAAAAGGCCGGCGGCGCTTGGCGGCGCACAGCCTGTCCACCGCTGACAACAACGCTTCCACCTCGACGGGCTTTTGCAGATAACCATCGTAATGAACGAAAGCCGGTGGATGCGGATGCCCCGAAATCATCAGGAAGGGAATGTGCGCCATCGCCGAATTGGTCTTCATGGTCTGGCAAAGCAACGCGCCGCCAAGCCCCGGCATCTTCCAGTCGGACACCACAATGTCCACGCTGTTTTCGCCCAGTAACGCGAGCGCGCCGTTGCCGTCGAACGCGGACAACACCCTGCATTCCTGTGACTGCATGCACAGGGTCCACGCTTCGATAGTCTCGGGATCGTCGTCGACGAGCAATACGGTTTTCATCTTGCGGGCGGCTTTGATGGCGTCTTGGTCAATGAGGTCTGGGCAGTGAGACATCACAAAGCGGGAATTGGTTGCACGCAGATATCTTGCCCATGCTTACAGTACGTTTTGCCTGTAGGCGAAATACATCGCTGCTTCACGCAATACGCGCCGCTTGTTTTTGGAGCACTTGCTTCGAGCCACTTATATAGCTTTTATCGCACGTATGCTAATGGGGTTTTGCCGATGCCGCTCGCGCGGTAACAAGTGCCTGCAGCAAGACTTAAGGCCAGCTATTTCATACCGATGCGCACCGTTTCGCGCTCGCGTCCTGCGTCGCGGATTGCATCAATAAGATCCTCAAGTACCGCCCGCCTCGCGCGATCATGACGGAGGATCAGACCGATGGATTCATCTGCGCTGGCGAAAGGCATGGGCAAGCGCGCCAAGAGTTTCAACGCGATGTCATGTTCGACCACGCTCCACGGCACGAACCACACCGCGTCGTTGTGCAATGCAAGAGCGCGCCCGAGCGACACCGACAATGTCTCGATCAGCGAACTCAAGGCCTGCGCCCCAAACGCCGTCAGTACGCTCTCGGCCGACTGGCGGATCAACGTCCCGAATGGCGGCACCACTACTGGAAATCGCGCAAGCAACGCAGCCGTGACACTGTTTTCGTGTACGAGCGGATGATCGTGACGAACCACGACCGTCAGCGGTTCGCGATACAACTGCTCGAAGGTCATCCCGAGCATGCCTTCGGGTTCGGACAGCCGGCCGATGACCAGATCGGCATCGGCGGATTTGAGGCGTTCGAGCAACTGCGAGTTCGACCCCGTCCATACTTTCACCGACACCCCCGGCCACCGCGCTCGAAACGCTGCAAGCGCTGGCGGCAGCAAGACAGACCCGACCGTGGGCAGAACGCCGAGCGAAACCGTGCCGGGATGCTCGATCCCATGCCGGGACAATTCGTCCACGCCTTCGCGCAACGCGCCCACGCACGCGGCGGCATGCGGCGCAAACAGACGTCCTTCGCGCGTGGGCTCGGCGCCGCGCCGGCCGCGTTCGAACAAACGCACGCTCAGGATGGATTCGAGTTCCGCAATCGTCTTCGATACCGCCGGCTGCGTGATCGAAAGACTATCCGCGGCACGCTGCACGCTGCCGAACTGCATCACAGCCAGGAAACATTGCAGATGCCGGAACTTGATCCGCCCGCTGATCAGACTGCCGAGCGGGGAGGCGGACGCAGCGCTAAACGAGGATTCGTTATCCATGACGATAGGTTATGTCTGAATGCACGAAACGACATTTTCCATAACTTCATCGCTTAGATAAAGTCTCGATCAAAATGTGGAGGCGAATGCCCTGCTTTCTTGTTTCCGCTCTTTCATACCCATCTGCAAGACCCGAAGGAAACGATGTTCCTCGACCTTCGAGAAACTACCGCCATGGGGCAAGACCGGGCGTACGGTATTGATGGTTTATGATGTCGAACGCTCGAACCCGCCTGCATTGCGCCATGAAAGACGATCAATCTCCCAGCCCGCTTTACCTCAAGCTCTTCTCGGAAACCGCCCAGATAGAATGGTCCGAACTGCAGCGTTTTTTTGCGCGCGGCGTGCTGCTGAAAGTGGCGCGCGACATTGATCTGGTCAGCGTGGCCGAAGCCGTTGCAAGTGACGATACCCGGCAAGTGACCGAGTGGCTCTCCTCAGGGTTGCTGGAACGCACGACCGCCGAGACCGCCGCCGACCTTGCTGAACGCAACCCGGAATTGTGGGCCGTGGTGGTGTCGCCGTGGGTTTGCGTGCAGGAACGCGGCTGATCTCTTACGCCTGACGCGGCGTCAGTTTGCGCCAGAGCGTGGTCTTGCTGATACCCAGCGCCTTCGCCGTTCTATCACGGTCGCCGCCGAACGAATCCAGCATCGAGCGTATTTCGTCCGCCTCCACCTTTCGGCTGCGCGCCTTGAGCGATTCCACGTTTGAATTCGACGTTGTTTCCTCGAGTTCCGGCGCAATCGATCTCATTAGCCTGGGTGTCAACTTCAACGGCTTCGCAGCCGTGTCTTCCAGTTCGACCGAAATCCGTTCAATCACGTTCTGCAACTCGCGCACGTTTCCGGGCCATGCATAAGCCACGAGCATTGGCATTACCGGTTCGAGCGTCTTGAGCGCGGCATCCGGCGAAGCAAGCCGCCCGGTGCGCCACAACAACTGCGCAGCCAGCGCCGGTATGTCAGCCGACCGCTCGCGCAACGGCGGCAGCGTCAGATTCAAGATATTCAGCCGATAGTAAAGGTCCGCGCGAAACTCGCCCGTCTTAACGCGCTCGCTCAACGCGCGGTGCGTTGCCGCGACGATCCGCACATCGACCTGTAGCGGCTCCGTGGAACCCAGCCGTACAACCTCGCGCTCTTGCAGCACGCGCAGCAAACGGCTTTGCAGCGGTAACGGCATTTCGCCGATTTCATCGAGGAAAAGCGTGCCGCGATGCGCCGATTCAATCAGCCCCGCCTTGCCGCCACGCCGCGCGCCAGTAAATGCGCCCTCTTCGTAACCAAACAATTCGCTTTCCAGAAGCGTCTCCGGAAACGCGCCGCAATTGAACGCGACAAAAGCGAAGTCACGCCGCGCGCTTTCGCTGTGAATACCCTGCGCGACGAGTTCTTTTCCTGTGCCGCTTTCACCGCGAATCAGCACGGTGGCGTCCGAGCGGGCATAACGGCGCGCGCGCTGTCGAATCTGCTCGATTGCGTGGCTGCCGCCGTTCAGGTCGCCGATTTTGTATCGCGTCGTGAGGGCCGGTGCGCGTTGCCGCGTGCGCACCGACCGGTCCATGCGCTGCAACGCCATCGACTCCTGAAACGTGACGATGGAACCCGATGCCGCCGATGCATCCCCCCAGGCGCTTCGATGCACCACATAATTCGTCCCGCGTACCGTTTCCAGCGACTCGCCGGGCTCGCTCGGCACCGCGCTCGCCACCTCGGGCGCCAGGTCACGCAAGCGCTTGCCGACCACTTGCGACGGCGCAAGCTGTAGCATCTCGGCCATCTTGCCGCTCAGCGCTTCTATACGGCCATCGGCGGCAAGCGCAATCACGCCATCGCGCAGATGTTGCAGGACCTGATCCAGCCTGCGGCGGCGCTGCGTCTCGCCAAGCGTTGCACGGGCCACTTCGAGCGCGGTTTCGAACGCGCCCTGAACCGAGGCGCGCGAGTACAGGAACACCGACTTCATGCCGGCCTTTTCAGCGAGTTCCGTGACAAGTCCCGGCCCGACGACCGTCTGCACCCCGCGATCGCGCAAGTCCAGCACGCACGATTCCGCATCCTCCGCAGACACATACGACGCACATTCGATCGCCGCGCCGAACGCCCGGAAAAAGCGCGCCACTTCGGCGGGCGTCTCGCCATGCATCACGAGACCGACTGGATCACCCTCGCGCCGCGCGCGCGCCAGTGCGTGCATGACGTCGAATCCGGTCGGGTTCACCAGCACGACCGGCACGCCAATCCGCACCTTGAGATAAGCCCCGTTCGATCCGGCAGCCACCACCACGTCCGGGCGCGCATCGCCGGCGTTTTCGATCTCATGCACGGCGTCCTCGTACCCGAGCGGCACGATCCTCAGATCGGCAATGCCGTCATATTCGGCCGCCATGTCGCGATACAGATCGCGCAATTTGCTGATACCGACGGCCCAGATGCGTGGAGGAGGATTCATGACAGAACTCGATTGAAGATGACAGAGTTTAATTCAATTTTGCAATACCTCATTGCATTTATGAAATTTTCAGCCGCCGACAAAAAAGGCTAATCTGTTCTCAATCAATGACTTGACGTACTGGCAGACAACTTGCGCTATGAGGCGTGAATCAACGGAGACCTGATATGAGTACAGCTGCAACACTAAGCGCCGGCGCGAAGTTTCGCGCGGCGGTCGCGGCCGAGAAGCCCCTGCAACTCGTCGGCGCTATCAATGCGAATCACGCGCTGCTCGCCCAGCATGCCGGCTTCAAGGCAATTTACCTGTCGGGCGGCGGCGTATCGGCCGGATCGCTGGGGCTGCCCGACCTCGGCATTTCCACGCTCGACGACGTCCTCACCGACGTGCGCCGCATCACCGACGTATGCGACCTGCCGCTGATGGTCGACGTCGATACCGGCTTCGGCCCGAGCGCCTTCAACATTGCGCGCACGGTCAAGTCGCTGATCAAGGCAGGCGCCGGCGCGATGCATATTGAAGACCAGGTGGGCGCGAAACGCTGCGGTCATCGGCCGGGCAAGGCGATCGTCTCGCAGCAGGAAATGGCGGATCGCGTGAGGGCCGCTGTCGACGCCCGCACCGACGCGAACTTCGTCGTCATGGCGCGTACCGACGCCCTCGCGGTGGAAGGCCTGGACGCGGCAATCGATCGCGCGCGCGCCTGCGTAGAGGCCGGCGCGGACATGATCTTCCCGGAAGCGATGACCGATCTCAAGATGTACAAACAATTCGTCGATGCCGTGAAGGTCCCGGTGCTTGCAAACATCACAGAGTTCGGATCGACGCCGCTTTTCACTGTCGAGGAATTGCGCAGCGTGGATGTTTCCATCGTGCTGTATCCGCTCTCCGCTTTCCGCGCAATGAACAAGGCCGCGGAAAACGTGTATCGCGCAATTCGCACCGATGGCACGCAAGCGAATGTGCTCGACGCCATGCAAACGCGCGAGGAACTGTACAAGAGCATTGGCTATCACGACTTCGAGCAGAAGCTCGACGCGCTGTTCAATCAGGCAAAGTAACGGTGTTCATTCAGGAGACTGAAACAAATGAGCGATACCCTGACAAAAGAAGCACCCGCTGCCGGCGGCTTCAAACCGAAAAAATCCGTCGCGCTTTCAGGCGTGACTGCGGGTAACACCGCGCTGTGCACTGTCGGCAAGACGGGCAATGACCTGCATTATCGTGGCTATGACATTCTCGATATCGCCGGCACGTCCGAGTTCGAGGAGATCGCCTATCTGCTCGTGCATGGCAAGTTGCCCAACGCCGCCGAACTCAAGTCGTACAAGACCAAGCTCAAGGCTTTGCGCGGCCTGCCCGCGAACCTGAAAGCAGCGCTCGAATGGATTCCGGCGTCCGCTCACCCCATGGACGTCATGCGCACCGGCGTCTCCGTACTCGGCACCGTGCTGCCCGAAAAAGAGGATCACAACGTCGCGGGCGCGAAGGATATCGCGGACCGGCTGATGGCGTCGCTGGGATCGATCCTGCTCTACTGGTATCACTATTCGCATAACGGCCGGCGCATCGAAACCGAAACGGACGACGATTCCATCGGCGGGCATTTCCTGCATTTGCTGCATGGCGCGCCGCCTTCGAAGTCATGGGTCGACGCCATGCATGCATCGCTGATCCTTTACGCCGAGCACGAATTCAACGCATCCACGTTCACTTGCCGTGTCATTGCCGGCACGGGATCGGACATGTATTCGGCGATCACCGGCGGTATCGGCGCGTTGCGCGGCCCGAAGCATGGCGGCGCGAACGAAGTCGCGTTCGATATCCAGTCCCGCTATCAAACGCCCGACGAAGCGGAAGCCGATATCCGCCGCCGCGTGGACGCGAAGGAAGTCGTGATCGGCTTCGGCCATCCGGTGTACACGATCTCCGATCCGCGCAACAAGGTAATCAAGGACATCGCGAAGAAGCTCTCGAAGGAAGCAGGCGACACGAAAATGTACGACGTGGCCGAGCGTCTCGAAACAACCATGTGGGACGCGAAGAAGATGTTCCCGAACCTGGACTGGTTCAGCGCGGTTTCGTATCACGCGATGGGCGTGCCCACGGCCATGTTCACGCCGCTCTTCGTGATCTCGCGGACCTCGGGCTGGAGCGCGCACATCATCGAACAACGGATCGACAACAAGATCATTCGCCCCAGCGCAAATTACACCGGGCCCGAAAATCTGAAGTTCGAGCCGCTGAGCAAGCGCAAATAATCACGGAGACACTGAAGTCTATGAGCCACATTTCAAACGTCCGGCCCGAGCCGGATCGCGTACTGGTCGACATAGTCGACTACGTTCTCAACTATCCGATCGACAGCACGCTTGCGCTCGATACCGCGCGCAACTGCCTGATCGATACGCTCGGTTGCGGACTCGAAGCCCTTACCTACCCCGCCTGCACCAAGCTGATGGGACCCATCGTGCCCGGCACGATTGTCCCCAACGGCGCCAAGGTGCCGGGCACCTCATTTCAGCTCGACCCGGTTCAGGCCGCCTTCAACATCGGCGCAATGATCCGCTGGCTCGACTTCAACGACACCTGGCTTGCCGCCGAATGGGGCCATCCGTCGGATAATCTCGGCGGCATTCTGGCGACCGCCGACTGGTTGTCGCGCAACGCCGTCGCCACCGGCAAAACGCCGCTGACAATGAAAGACGTCCTGATCGCGATGGTCAAGGCGCACGAAATTCAGGGCTGTATCGCGCTGGAAAACTCGTTCAACAAGGTCGGGCTCGATCACGTCCTGCTGGTCAAGCTCGCATCGACGGCGGTGGTCGGGCACATGCTCGGCCTCACGCGCGACGAACTCATTAACGCGGTGTCGCTGGCTTTTGTCGATGGTCACTCGCTGCGCACCTATCGTCATGCGCCGAATACGGGCTCGCGCAAATCGTGGGCCGCGGGCGATGCGACCTCGCGCGCCGTGCGTCTTGCGTTGATCGCGAAGACCGGCGAGATGGGGTATCCGTCGGTTCTGAGCGCTAAAACGTGGGGCTTTTACGATGTCCTCTTCAAAGGCAACGAGTTCAAGTTCCAGCGTCCATACGGCTCGTACGTGATGGAGAACGTGCTCTTCAAGATCTCGTTCCCGGCTGAATTCCACTCGCAAACGGCGGTGGAAGCGGCGATGACGCTGCATGCGAAACTTGCCGAAACCGGCAAGAAGATCGAAGACATCAGGAAGATCACGATCCGCACGCATGAGGCGGCGATTCGCATCATCGATAAAAAAGGTCCGCTCGATAACCCCGCCGACCGCGATCACTGCATCCAGTACATGGTGGCCGTGCCGCTGATTTATGGCCGACTGACGGCATCGGATTATGAAGACGCGGTGGCGAAAGATCCGCGTATCGATACCTTGCGCGCCAGGATCGAATGCGTGGAAGACCCGCAATTCACGCGCGATTATTTCGATCCCGAGAAGCGTTCGATCGCCAATGCGCTGACGGTCGAATTCAACGATGGCAGCACGTTCGACGAGCTGGTCGTCGAATACCCGATCGGGCACAAGCGCCGCCGCGAAGACGGCATCCCGCTGCTGGTCGAAAAGTTCCGGACCAACCTCGCGCGGCGTTTCCCGGCGAAACAGCAAGAGGCGATCATTGCGGCATCGCTGGATCAGGCAACGCTCGAAGCAATGCCGGTCAATGAATATGTTGATTTGTACGTGATCTGATTCTTGCGTGGCATTAACGGAAACAGCCGTTCTCGCCGTTAGGCAGAACGGCTGTTTTGCTTCTGCAATGAATTGCTTCAATGCACCCAGTCATTCCAGAGCACGACCAGAATCGTCATCAACGACGGACCGATAAACAATCCCACCAGACCAAACGTTTCGGCGCCGCCAAGGATTCCGAATAACACCAGCAAGAACGGCAGTCGCGCGGCGCCGCCGATCAGCACCGGCCGTATTGCATGTTCGGCCACGAACACGACCACGAATCCGAACACCGCAACGCAGATCGCCGCGACCGTCGCACCCTGCGTCAGCAGCCACAATGCCGCGCCCAGGAACACGATTGGCGCGCAGAACGGCAGCATGGCCGCAACAGCGGTCAGCATGCCCAGCAGCGTCGCATGCGGCACACCGGTCACGGCATACGCCACGCCCAGCAACGCCCCTTCGCCAAGCCCCACGACCACCAGCCCCGTCACCGTGCTGCGAACGGAATCCGCCATGCGCCGTGCCAATGATGCGCCCTCCGAACCAAACGCGCGCCTTGATGCCTCCAGCAATTGCTCGCCCAATCGCGACCCTGCCTTGAAGACGAAGAACAGCGTCACCAGCATGAAGCCGAACACGATCAGGCCATGCGCGACACGGCCGCCGAAATGGCGCGTCATCGCGACAACAGTGGCGCTATGAAAGTGCTTGACCGCTGGCGATGACCCCAGCGGTGTCGCGAGATTTTCCTGCCACCACGTGGCGACCTGCTTCGATCCCATCGGCAGATGATTGACGAGATCAGGCATGGCAATGCCGCTTCGCAGCGATTCCTGGAACCACCGGAAAAGGTCGCTGGCTTCCCTGCCCGCCTGCGCCGCGACGAGGATGAACGGCAGGACGAACACCAATGCAATCACCACGGTCATGCCCAGGGCCAGCCACGTGCTTCGGTGCTTGAACAGTGGCCGCTCTTCAAGCCACGTCAGCAAGGGCCACAACGCAATGGCAATAACCGCCGCCCATACCACGGCCGGAATAAAGTCGCGGATCATCCAGATGGCGACGGCCACCAGTACCGCATATAGCAATCCTGCGGCGCTGCGTTGCAGCCGCCGGGTGCGATCCTTGTCGTCGGCAGAGGTCTGATCGCGTGAAATCATGAAACGTCCTTGTAATTGCTCTCTGGGTGAAAGCACAGAAATTGCTGCGCAGACCTGCTTGTAATCTGCGTTGAAGCAGCATGGTACTCACGCATTGTAAATCGAGCGGGATGCGTCCAGAATCAAGAGCCTTTGCGAGAGACCGCGCCCTCCGAAGGCCATCAGATCTTTTGTTCTAATTTCACACTCCCAAATTTCCATTTCCCTATAATCGGTTTCCTTCCCCGGCATCTGTTCAAGAGACTTGCAGTGAAAGCTATTCGAACCATTGTCAACGCATGCGCAACCACGGCACTGCTCGCCGGCTGCGCATCGGGCCTGAACCGGTCGAAGGAACAAGCAATCAACGAAAAGGTCGGCATTGTCGTCCACTCCGCCCACGAGGGCGTAGAGTTGCGCCTTCAGGAATCGGCGCTCTTCGACTTCGACGAAGCGACCATGCGCCCCGAAAGCATCGTCGTGCTCGACCGCGCGGCCGTGCTGCTCAAGCGCAGCACACGGCCAATCATGGTCGAAGGGCATACGGATAATGTCGGGACGCTCGATTACAACCGGACGTTGTCGACGGCACGTGCAAACGCCGTGGCCGACGCACTGGTCGCACGCGGCGTTCCCGCTGCGCGCATCAAGACCCGCGGCATTGCATTTTCCGAGCCGATTGCGTCCAACGCCACGCCCGAAGGGCGTGCGTTGAACCGGCGCGTTGAGATTCTGGTGAAGACGGAGACAGAAGAAACGCTGCTGGGACGCGTCAAGAAGAAATGACGCAGAGCGTTATTTCGCGGCTTGCACTTCCATCATCAGAAGCTGCGCACCGTCGGTAACCTGATCGCCCACGGCGAACAGGATTTCGCCGACCGTACCGCTTGCGGGCGCGACAATCGTGTGCTCCATCTTCATGGCTTCCATCACCAGCAACGGCGCGCCTTTTTCGACCATGGCGCCCGCTTCCACCAGCACGGCAATCACCTTGCCCGGCATGGGCGCGGTCAGGCGGCCTTCGCCATGCTCGGCATCGGCGGCATGGGCAAGCAGATTCCGCCATTCGAATGCCAGCGATACTCCCGCGTAGAACACATGAAACGTGTCGCCGTCCACGAATACGCGTCCCTTGATGCGCGTATTGCCGATCAGCACCACGAACGAATTCGGCTCATCGCCGTGCGACCAGTCGAACGCAAGCGTCTCGCCGCATAGTTCGAGTTGCTTGTTGTCTGCCCGGCCCGATGTGGAATCGCGCGTGAAGACGGCGACGATTTCGTGGTCGGAATCTGCGAGACGCCAGTTCAGCGCCTGCGTATACCCTCCGCTCATGCGCCAGTGGGCGAGCGCATCCCACGGCGACGTGCCATGTGCGTCCCCGCCTTCACGCGTGAGCAACGCGGCGCAAGCGAGCGCAAGTACGTGCGCGTTCGACACCGCCGATGGTGCGAACAAGGTGTCGTGATGACGTTCTATCAGCCCCGTGTCCAGGTCGCCGGAAGCAAACGGCTCGCTGACCACGATCCGATGCAGGAACGCTATATTCGTCGACGGCCCGACGACCTCGCATTGTTTCAACGCGAGCGCCATGCGCAGCAATGCTTCGTCGCGATCGTGGCCGTGCACGATCAGCTTGGCGATCATCGGGTCATAAAACGGGGTGATGGTGTCGCCTTCGCGCACGCCGCTATCGATACGCACGGTGCCGTTCAACTGGAATTCCACAGCTTCGGGCAGCCGCAAATGCTTCAATGTTCCGGTCGATGGCAAGAAACCCCGCGACGGATTCTCGGCATAGATGCGCGCTTCGATCGCGTGCCCGTTCACCTTCGATTGATCCTGCATCAGCGGCAGCGTTTCACCGCTCGCCACGCGCAATTGCCATTCGACAAGATCAAGACCCGTCACCATTTCGGTCACCGGATGTTCGACCTGAAGCCGCGTGTTCATTTCCATGAAGTAGAACTGGCCGTCCCCGGTCATGATGAACTCGACCGTGCCCGCGCCGACATAATTCACCGCGCGCGCCGCCGCGACAGCGGCTTCGCCCATCGCTTTGCGCACTTCGGTTGAAAGGCCCGGAGCAGGCGCTTCTTCCAGCACCTTTTGATGACGGCGCTGCACGGAGCAGTCGCGATCGAAGAGATATACCGCATTGCCGTGCTGATCCGCGAAGACCTGGACTTCCACATGGCGCGGGCGTTGCAGATACTTTTCGATCAACACGCGATCGTTGCCGAAACTGCTCGACGCTTCTCGCTTGCACGACAAAAGCGCCGAAGCAAAATCCGCGCTTTTCGCGACCACGCGCATGCCCTTGCCGCCGCCGCCCGCGCTTGCTTTGAGCAACACCGGATAACCAATTCCATCGGCTTCCTTTTGCAGCAGCGCGGCGTCCTGGTTGTCGCCGTGATAACCGGGCACGAGTGGCACGGCCGCGGACTGCATCAACGCCTTGGCCGCGGCCTTCGATCCCATCGCGGAGATAGCTTCGACCGGCGGCCCGATAAACACGAGGCCGGCCTTCTCACACGCCTTTGCAAACTCTTCGTTCTCCGATAGAAATCCGTAGCCCGGATGCACCGCTTCCGCACCGGTTTTCAGCGCGGCATCGATGATCCTGTCTATGCGCAAATAGCTCTCGGCCGCCGCCGCGCCACCCACATGCACGGCTTCGTCGCAGACTGCGACGTGCTTGGCGTGTGCATCGGCATCCGAATACACGGCCACGCTGCCTATGCCCAGGCGTTTGCAGGTCGCGGCCACGCGGCATGCAATCTCGCCGCGATTCGCAATCAATATTTTGTTGAACATGACGAAGCCTGGAAGGAAGAAGTCAGCTTTGCAAAGGTCCCGGCACTGAGGCGCCAAGTCCCGCGATCACATCCGGAACACGCCGAAACGCGTTTCTTCGACAGGCGCATTAGTCGACGCCGCCAGCCCAAGCCCGAGCACATCGCGGGTCTGCGCGGGATCGATCACACCGTCGTCCCACAGGCGCGCGCTGGCGTAATACGGATGGCCCTGTACCTCGTACTGCTCGCGGATAGGCGACTTGAACGCCTCTTCTTCCTCCTTCGACCACGATCCGCCCTTACCCTCTATTCCATCGCGGCGCACCGTGGCAAGCACCGAGGCGGCTTGCTCGCCGCCCATCACGGAGATACGCGCGTTCGGCCACATCCAGAGAAAACGCGGCGAGTACGCGCGGCCGCACATGCCGTAATTACCCG
This sequence comes from Caballeronia sp. DA-9, assembly GCF_051615025.1. Classification (NCBI taxonomy): domain Bacteria; kingdom Pseudomonadati; phylum Pseudomonadota; class Betaproteobacteria; order Burkholderiales; family Burkholderiaceae; genus Caballeronia; species Caballeronia sp. DA-9. Next base: position 1,002,805 of record NZ_CP195132.1, read on the forward strand.
CGCCAAACGACCCGCCTATGATCACCGTGAATTTCGGCACCTTGGCCGTCGCGACCGCCGTCACCATCTTCGCACCATTGCGCGCGATGCCTTCGTTTTCATACTTGCGCCCGACCATGAAGCCCGTGATGTTCTGAAGGAACACTAACGGAATCTTGCGCTGGCAGCACAGCTCTATGAAATGCGTGCCCTTGACCGCCGACTCCGAAAACAGGATGCCGTTGTTCGCGATGATTCCAACCGGGTGACCCCAAACATGCGCGAATCCGCATACGAGCGTCGTACCATAGCGCGCCTTGAATTCATCGAAGGCGGAGTCGTCGACAATGCGCGCGATCACTTCGCGGATATCGAACGGCTTGCGCGTGTCCGCCGGAATCACGCCATAGATGCTGTGCGGATCATGACGCGGCGGCAATGGTTCTTTCATCGCCAAAGAAGCGGGCTTGACGCGATTCAGATTGCCCACGATGCTTCGCGCGATTCCCAACGCATGCGCATCGTTTTGAGCAAGATGATCGACCACGCCCGAGAGCCGCGTATGCACGTCACCGCCGCCGAGATCTTCGGCGCTGACTTCCTCGCCGGTTGCGGCCTTCACGAGCGGCGGACCGCCCAGAAAAATCGTGCCCTGATTTTTCACGATAATCGATTCATCGCTCATTGCCGGAACATACGCACCGCCTGCCGTGCACGAACCCATCACCACGGCGATCTGCGCAATGCCTTTAGCCGACATGTTCGCCTGGTTGTAGAAGATGCGGCCGAAGTGATCGCGGTCAGGGAAAACATCGTCCTGATTCGGCAGGTTCGCGCCGCCCGAATCGACAAGATAGACGCACGGCAAATGGTTCTCTTCGGCGATCTCCTGCGCACGGAGATGCTTCTTCACCGTCACCGGATAGTACGTGCCGCCCTTCACGGTGGCGTCGTTGCAGACGATCACGCACTCCTGCCCCGCAATCCTGCCAATGCCCGTAATCACGCCCGCGCCGGGTGCGTCGTCGTTATACATGCCATATGCGGCGAGTTGCGAAAGCTCGAGAAACGGCGTGCCCGGATCGAGCAATTGCGCAATCCGGTCGCGTGGCAGAAGCTTGCCGCGTGACAGATGTTTATCGCGCGCGGCCTGCCCTCCGCCCAACGCTATCTTCGCGACCTTCTCTTTCAAGTCGGCCACCAGCACTTCGAGCGCTGCCGCGTTCGCGCGAAACTCGTCGCTGCGCGGATTCAGTTTCGATTCGATAATCGGCATAAGTGTCCGTGCTATCTCAGGCGGTTTCGGCGAACAGTTCGCGCCCGATCAGCATGCGGCGGATTTCGCTTGTCCCCGCGCCGATTTCATAGAGCTTGGCGTCGCGCCATAGACGGCCCACCGGATACTCGTTGATATAACCATTGCCGCCGAGAATCTGGATTGCTTCGCCGGCCATCCACGTGGCTTTTTCGGCGGTATAGAGAATCACGCCCGCGCAATCCTTGCGCACTTGACGGCCATGGCCTGCGCCGAGTGTATCGAGTTGGCGGCCCACTGCGTAGAGATACGCGCGGCACGCCTGAAGCGTTGTATAGAGGTCCGCGACCTTGCCCTGAATCAACTGGAATTCGCCAATCGCCTGGCCAAACTGCTTGCGGTCGTGAATGTACGGCACGACCGCGTCCATGCACGCGACCATGATGCCGGTAGGACCACCCGCCAGCACCGCGCGCTCGTAGTCGAGACCGCTCATCAGCACCTTCACGCCGCCGTTCAGTTGCCCGAGCACGTTTTCCTTCGGCACTTCGACGTTCTCGAACACCAGTTCGCCGGTATGCGAGCCGCGCATTCCCAACTTGTCGAGTTTCTGCGCGACTGAAAACCCTTTCATGCCCTTCTCGACGATAAACGCTGTAATTCCCTTCGCGCCCGCCTCAATATCTGTCTTGGCATACACCACGAGCGTGTCGCAATCGGGACCGTTGGTGATCCACATCTTCGTGCCGTTGAGCACGAAGTGATCGCCTTTTTCGTCGGCGCGAAGCTTCATGCTGACCACGTCAGAACCGGCGTTCGGCTCGCTCATTGCCAACGCGCCGATATGTTCGCCCGATATCAGCCCCGGCAAATACCTGCGCTTCTGCGCTTCCGTGCCATTGCGATGGATCTGGTTCACGCACAAATTGGAATGCGCGCCATACGACAAACCGACCGATGCCGACGCCCGTGAAATTTCTTCCATGGCGACCATATGCGCGGTATAGCCCATGTTCGCGCCGCCGTACTCCTCAGATACCGTCATGCCAAGCACGCCCAGATCGCCGAATTTCTTCCACAGGTCCATGGGGAACTGATCGGTTTTATCGATTTCAGCAGCGCGCGGCGCGATCTCTTTTGCAGCAAAATTGGCGAGCGAGTCGCGCAACATATCGATGTCTTCGCCCAGGGCGAAATTCAGACCGGGTACGTCGTTCATGCGGGTCTCCTCCTTCGGAGTGTATTGGCTTGGGGCGTGCCGGCGTGGGTCAGTGACCTGATTTATGAGTCGAACTCACACGCGCCGATTTCCAATATAAGCCGCAGTTTCACGCTTGATTCCGCTTTCAGTCAATAGGGATTTGAGCTAAGCTCACATTCAATGAACCCGATCTCACCGACATGTCCTCAGCGCCCATAACCGGAAACCGCCGCACTCCTGCAGGCGTCAAGTCGCAGCAGCGCGTGAAGGACATTCTCCAGGCCGGGCGGGATGTCTTCGCGGAAAAAGGCTACGACGCCACCACCAGCGCCGAGATCGCCCAGCGCGCGGGGATTTCGGAAGCCACGGTCTTCAGTTATTTCAGCGGCAAGCGGGAGTTGTGCGCGCGCGTGATTGCGGATTGGTATGACGAGATCATCGACGCGTTCGAATCCGGCCTTCCCCGGGACGGCAGCGTGCGGCAGCAGTTTGCGTTTATCGTGAGGACGCATTTGCGGCTGATGCTGGTGAACGGAACGGGATTGTGCGCGCTGGTCTTATCGGAAGGACGCACGAAGCATCATGACCTGAGCGACACGCTCACCGACCTGCAACGCCGGTACACCGCGCCGCTAATGAACGTGCTGGCGTATGGGCAGAGCGTCGGCCAGGTACGCGCGGACCTGCCGCTGCGATTGATGCGGTCGCTGGTTTTCGGGCCGATGGAGCACGTGCTATGGGACGCAACGCTTGCAAAGCGGCACCTGAGTCAGGCTCAGATCGACACGACGGCGGACGAACTCATCGATGTACTCTGGACCGCGCTGCAGCCTCCCGCTGCAAGCCTGACTGCGCTTGCGCAGTTCAAACAGGACGTGGAGGAAGCCACGCGGCGTTTCGAGGCGGCGCGGGTGGAAAAGTAAGAGGCGCCACGCCGAATTGGCGGACGCGAAAGCGGCAGACCGTTAGTTGCTAATCTGAGTTTTTATTTGATGAACCGCCGGGCGATTCCGGCAAGCCACGGCACGGTCGTTGGCCTGAGAAGACGCGCATCATAGCCGCCCATCCGCCGTTCGTTTTCCGTCAGGCATAGCTCGATCAACGCCTTCGCCGATATCCCGCCGCCCACCGAATCCCCTACGTTGGCCGGAAAATTCATGTCCTGGGCTGCGCCGCTGGTATCGAACCCTCGTGCAAGCGATATCCGGTCGCGTATCAACGAAAACCACACGCTCGCGGTCTTCATGAAAAACCAGGGCCGCTTGTACCACGGCAAACTCCGCCTGTACCACGCGACCCAGTTCGCGAAGAACAGGATATGGCGGGCTTCTTCCTGAATCACCGGCTCGAATGTTTCGACCAGTTCCCCGGGGAAATAGCCGGTTTGTTTCGCAGCTTCGAACAGGCCGAAGGCGAAGAAACTGTCGATACATTCGCTGTAGCCCGTGAGCATCCAGGCGCGCAACGCGTCGTCGGGCGCGGGATAAGGCGGCTCGGGCGCGAGTTCGATGCCGTAGGCCTGCACGAGCTTCGACAACACAATCTTGTGGCGCGCTTCCTCTGCACCGTTCATGGTGATGGCTTCGCGCAGCAACGGGTCGTGGACGCTCGCTGCATAGGTCGATACTCGAATCGAAGCGCGGCCTTCTGTCTGGACCGCGATGTCCCAGATCGGCAGGGACGTGATGCGCCTGAGCGCTGCGGGCGCGAGCGCCGGCCAGTCGATGACCGCCGGCTTATAGGGATTGTGAGTCGTGAGCAGCATTTCGCAGAACATGCGCTTGTGCTGTAAAGAACCAATCTGAATCTTGCCGGTGGACCCATACGACCAATGGCGCATTGCATGGTCGGCTTCGGCAGGCGTGAGCGTGTCGGACATGGAATAACGGAGAATTAATCGCGTTATGCGGATTTTGGCATAACGCGCGTCATCTTGCCGTCACACGAGGCCGCCGATGTCCTTCGCATGCCAACCCGCATGCCAACCATATACCGCCCCATAGCGACAGCTATCGAGAGATCTGTTCCAGCGCGAGATCGCGCGTCTTCGGGCCCATCAATCCGATAGCCAGCATGACCACGACCATAGCCCCGGCGATAAACACGAACACGCCCGTTGTCCCGAAAGCCTTCAGCACGCCCGCGATGAAAAACGACGTGAAGATCGCCGAAAAGCGGCTCCATGAGTAGACGAAGCCGACCGCGCGCACCCGGATGCTGGTCGGAAAAAGCTCGCTTTGATAAGCGTGAAAACTATAGGACATGATGTTGCTGGCAAGCGTGAGACCCACGCCCATGCTGACAAGAAGCGCTGCGCCCGAGACCTGGCTGAACACCAGCCCGCAGACCACGATCATGCCGGCCATCGCCACGATCACGCTCTTGCGCTCGAATTTATCGGCGATAAACAAGCCGATGATCGGCCCGACCGGTGCGGCGATCGCGATGATCGTCGAATACATGAGGCTGGTCGTGATGGTGATGCCCTGACGGATCAGAAGCGTGGGCACCCAGTTGGCGAAACCGTAGAATCCCACGGTCTGGAACACGTTGAAGATGATCATCATGGCCGCGCGCTTGCCGTAGGGCGCCACCCACATATCGCTGAACGCGCCGCGCGTGCTGACGGGTTCGGGCGCGGCGGGCGCCGGCAGCGGGCCGCCATGTTCCCGTTCGACTTTGGCTTCGAGCGCGGTCATGATGGCGTCGGCTTCCGCCAGCCGGCCTTTTTGCGCCAGCCAGCGCGGGCTTTCGGGCAATGCGCGCCGGATAAACCACACGAACAATGCGCCATGCGCGCCTATCAGCACCACCCAGCGCCAGCCATCGAAGCCCAGCGGTTTGTTCGGAACCAGCGCGTAGGAAAGGAACGCGGCCACGGGCACCGCCATGAAACCGATTGCCTGCTCGCAGGCGAAAGCGCGTCCGCGAATGTGCTTGGGCACGAGTTCCGAGATGTACGTGCCGATCGTCACCAGTTCGACACCAATCCCGAGCCCCGCCATGAAGCGCCAGAAGTTGAGACCGCCCGCGGTATCCTGGAACGCCATGATCACGTTCGCGGCCGTGTACCACAGCAGCGAATAGGTGAAGATCGCGCGCCGCCCGAAGCGATCGGCGAGAAAGCCGCATGCAATCGTGCCAATGAAGAGTCCAAGAAACAGCGATGCGATAAAACTCGCCACGCCCGTGAAGCCGAACAGCCCCACGGTCGTCGATGTCAGGATGCCGCTTTTCACCAGCCCCGGCGCGACGTAGCCCGAATACAGCAGGTCGTAGAGTTCGAAGAAGAAGCCGAGGCTCAACAGCACGACGAGCGTCCACATGGACCGTGTGGCAGGCAAGCGATCGAGCCGCGCGGAAATCGTCCCCGCCGATAACGCGCCGTTTTCGGCTGCGATCGTGGCGGTCACCGTGGCCGTGGCTGAGGTCCCGGCGCGTTCCTGTTCGTGGCGAGTGGTCATCGATTCATGTCTCCTGGGCGTGGCCGCTTCGTCCTGGGCGTGGCCGCTTCGTTCTAGCGCCGGCGCGCATTTTACGGTCAATGCGCCTGTTTGTTGCAGATTTTGACAAGAATCGGCACTTTGGCGTCGTGAGCCTTTCGTGCCAGAATTTGAAATAACTTGCCGCCGGCGTGCAAATACGCGCCGGCGAGACCCGTCGACCTTCCGCCGAAACCGTGCCACAAGACCCATCAGAAACCGTCCCCCCGACCTCCGCGAGCGAACCCGAACGTATCGATATAGCGGTCATCGGCTCGGGCTTTGCCGGCATCTGCATGGCGATACAGCTGAAACAGTCGGGCATGAACGATTTTTTCGTGGCCGAGCAGGCGGCGTCGCTCGGCGGCACATGGCGCGACAACGATTACCCCGGCTGCGCCTGCGACGTGCAGGCCCACGTCTATTCGTTTTCGTTCGCGCCTCACCCGGACTGGACGCGGCTTTACGCACCGCAAGCCGAAATCCGCGCGTACCTTGAAGACTGCGCCACGCAATTCGGCCTCCGCGCGCATTTGCGCTTCAACGAAACGCTGCAACGCGCGACCTTCGATGAACCCACGCAACGCTGGCTGCTGCGTTTTTCAACGGGCAGGAAAGTCTCGGCGCGCGTGTTGATTGCGGGAATGGGCGGCTTGTCGCGGGCATCGGTTCCGGCGCTTCCCGGTATCGATACATTCAAGGGCGCGTGTTTTCATTCGCAGCAATGGGATCACGCGTTTGCGCTCGATGGCAAGCGTGTCGCGGTAATAGGCACGGGCGCGAGCGCCATCCAGTTCGTACCTGAAATCGCGGGACGCGTGGCGCATCTCGATGTGTTTCAGCGCACGCCGCCGTGGATCATGCCGAAGAGCGACCGCGCGTCAGGCAGGCTCGAACGGTGGCTGCTCCGGCACGTCCCGCTCGCGCAACGGCTCATGCGGGCGGCGCTTTACTGCATGCTCGAGGCACGGGTATTCGCGTTTGTCGTTCATCCGCCGCTCATGAAAGTCATTCAGAAACTGGCGCTCAGGCATCTGCATGTGCAGGTCGCCGATCCCGAACTCAGACTCGCGCTCACGCCGGATTACACCATTGGGTGCAAGCGCATTCTGATATCGAACGACTATTACCCGGCTGTATCGCGCAGCAATGTGTCGGTGGTGACGCGGCCCATCGTGCGCGTGGAAGCCGACGCCGTCATCACCGCGGACAACGTCCGCCACCCGGCCGACTGCATCATCTTCGGCACGGGCTTCGAGGTCGCCAGGCCATACACGCGCGGCGTGGTGATCGGACGCGGCGGCGTGCGGATCACCGACACCTGGCGCGACGGCGCGCACGCCTATCTCGGCACGACGCTGCCGGGTTATCCGAACTTTTTCATGCTGGCCGGTCCAAACTCCGGGCTCGCGCATAACTCGATGGTCTACATGATCGAATCGCAAGTTGCCTATGTCATTAAAGCGCTGACCTACATGCGCGATCATGACGTAGCGGCCATCGACGTGAAACGCGATGTGGAAGCCACCTACAACGTCCGTATCCAGCTGCGGCTGAGCCGTGCGATCTGGGCGCAGGGCGGCTGCAAAAGCTGGTATATCGATACCGCTTCGGGCAGGAATACCGCATTGTGGCCGGGCTTCAGTTGGCGTTTCCGTCAGGCCTCGAGCGTATTCAGACCGGACGATTACATCATGCAGCCAGCGGTTTCACCTGCGAACGCATAAGCTCGGCGTCTGTAGCGTGCCCGAGCCGAGCGGTATACTTTGGCACCGACTTTTATTGGCCCTTCGCGCTCTCCACGAGCGCGTGGATCGGATCAACACTGCCGCGTTCATCATGAACGCGCGTATAAAAGGTACTGAGAATCGCCAGCATGAGAAAGCTCCATTCGCCTCCCGCCGCTGCCATCGCACTGTTTGTCAGCGTCGCCCTGTTCCCGCTGGCGCACGCGCAGGAAACGCCGGATCCATCGACGGAAAACTACGCCTATCTCACGCGCATGCACGTTCCGGAACCGGTGATTCGCTGCGTCGCCGCCTTCGACAAATGGGTTGCGCTCACGCCGAAATACGACACTTTCATTGTTCCGGACAGGCGTGTGCTGGGCGCGAAGATCGACGACGACACCACCATCTTCAGCGCGGGCAATCCGGTCCCGGTAGATGAAGTAATCGTCATGCGGGCCTTCGCGAAAACCCGCGGCCATTCGCAATGGACCCGCCTGGACAGCCGGTGCGGTGTGAAGGACGGCCGTGTAGTGGGTGTATCGCTGACGCCAAATGTAAAGCCGCAGATCGTTCGGTAACAGCGCGTCCGCGCGCGCCCTTTCACACGCTTTCCTGAATATTTCCGCTCATACGTTTCCTTACAAAGGCACACGGCTTGTCATTTATCTAATTGCTAAATTGATTTCACGGGATTCACTTGGAGAAACCGATGAAACGATTAGCGCTTATTACCGCACTTGCAGTCCTTATCGGCAGTTCCCTGGGCGGCTGCATCGTGGTGCCGGATGGTGGCGGTTATCACCATCACGACTACTACGGCCGCTATTAGAGCCAATATTCACTGCACGAACGGCGTTTGACAACCAACAAAACCGCAGAGGAAACCATCATGCTGAAACTCAAGAAAGCTCTGTTGCTTGCATCGCTTGCGGCCGCTGCCGCGACGACGCTTGGCGTGACAAACGTGGCATCCGCCGACGAACATTTCCGTCCCGGCTACGTCCATGTCGACACCCGCGGCTGGCACGGCGACCGCTACTACGACGGCCACAGGTATTGGGAACGCCGTGAGTGGGAACGCCATCATGCACCGCATCACTACGCGCCGCCGCATCGGTACTACTGATTGAGCAAGTAGCGTTGCAGCAAGCAAAAAAGCCAAGGATGTCCCTGGCTTTTTTGCGTCTTGCGTCCTGCGTTCAGGCGCCCGCCGAATCGCGCCATCTGCGGGTATCGCGTAAAGGCGGTGCCCCGAACAGCCGGCTGTACTCGCGGCTGAATTGCGATGCACTTTCATAGCCCACGCGATGCGCCGCCGTCGCCGCGTCGGTCATGTCGATCAGCATCAGACGACGCGCTTCCTGAAGCCGCAACTGCTTCTGGTACTGCAACGGACTCATGGCCGTCACCGCCTTGAAATGATGATGCAGCGACGACACGCTCATATGCACGTCGCGCGCGATCGATTCCACGCGCAGCGGCTGGTCGAAGTTCTGGCGCAGCATCATGATCGCCTTCGCAATACGCTGCGTCTGGCTGTCCTGCAGCGCGATCTGGCGCAAGCGCGCGCCCGAACCGTTCATCAGCAGCCGGTACAGGATTTCTCGCTTGATCATTGGCGCGAGAATGGGAATGTCCTCGGGCGTGTCCATCAGGCGCAGCAGCCGCAAGACAGCGTCGAGCATGGGCGTGGCGAGCCGGTTCACATAGAGGCCACGCGATGCGTCCGTGTGCGTGGGCGGCGGCAGGTTTTCATCGCGGATCAGCGCGCTGATTTCTTCCACGTCCATGTCGAGCCGCAGTCCGAGATAGGGCTTGTCCTCGGTCGCGCCCGTCACCTGCCCCATCACCGGCAAATCCACCGATGTAACCAGGTAATGCATGGGGTCATAAACGTACAGTTCGTCACCGACCATGATGCGCTTGGATCCTTGCGCAATCAGGCCGAGCGCCGGCGTCTGGATGCCATGGCTCGGACCGCCGCATTGCACGATCCGATGCACGTACAAACCTTTGACAGCGGTCTCGTGAGTGCCTTCGTGGTCTGAGGTGAGCCGCTCGAGCAAGGCGACCAGATCAAGGCGTGCGTGGTCGAGACCGGGATCGAGGGGCGCGGTATCGTGACCGTTGACCGGTTCGAGCAGCGCAGCCGGACTCAGATGGTCGGCATGATGGGTTGGATCGATGGCGGAATCCGCCGTCTCATTCAGGGCCATGATTCGCATTCAGTGAGTTGGCGCGCACCGGAAAAACGGGCAAAAAACGCGCAGGGGATGAGGAAGGATAACCGTCGGCCGAACTTCAATGATGTATCAGCCACGCCTCTTTGCCAGTATGTGAGACGTCGGAAATGCAGACGGCGAATTGCACTTAGCTTACTCGCGCGCGGGCATTTTCGCCCAGCGCCGCGTGCAGCGTTTGCAGAATCGGGCAATGATCCGACAGGATCAGGCTAGCCTTTGATTGCTCGCCGGGCAGATACTGAATGGTCGCGGCCAATTGCAACCGCGCCGGACGGACGTTCGGTGCCGTCGCCGCGAACCGGACCGCGCCGCACACGTGAACGCCGTGACACTCGCGAGATTCACGACGGTGCGCGCCGGCCGCCCGATCCAAGGACGAATTCTAAGGAACCCAGCATGCGCAACAGAAAATTCGGTAATACCGGCTTGTTCGTCTCCGAACTCTGCCTGGGCACGATGACTTTCGGCGAAGGCGGCATCTGGACCAACATTGGCGGCCTTCAGCAGGCGGACGCAGACAAGCTCATTGGCCGGGCGCTCGATGCAGGCATCAACTTCCTCGATACCGCCGATGTCTACGCCGACGGCACCTCCGAAATCATGACCGGCCAGGCGCTGAAAAACCTGAAAGTACCGCGCGAGAACGTCGTGGTCGCGACCAAGATTCATGGCGAGACGGGTACGAAAGGCATCAATTCGCGCGGCGCATCGCGCTTTCATATTATCGATGGGGTGAAGGCGAGCCTGAAGCGCCTGCAACTGGATCACATCGACCTGTACCAGTTGCATGGATTCGACCCCGCCACACCTATTGAAGAAGCACTGCGCGCGCTCGACACGCTCGTTCAGCACGGTCATGTGCGCTACATCGGCGTCTCGAACTGGGCTGCCTGGCAGATCGCCAAGGCGCTGGGCATTTCGGAGCGCCTTGGCCTCGCGCGTTTTGAGTCGCTGCAGGCTTATTACACCATTGCCGGACGCGACCTCGAGCGCGAAATCGTGCCCATGCTGAAGAGCGAAAACGTGGGCCTGATGGTCTGGAGCCCGCTTGCAGGCGGCCTGCTGAGCGGCAAATATAAACGCGATGGCAGTTCCACCGAGCAGGGGCGGCGCACGAATTTCCAGTTCCCGCCCGTGAACATGGACCGCGCGCACGACTGTATCGACGCCATGGCGAAGATGGCCGAAACCAAGGGCGTGACAATCGCGCAGATCGCGCTCGCGTGGCTCTTGCACCAGAAAGTGGTGACAACGGTGATTGTGGGCGCGAAGCGAATCGAGCAACTCGATGACAACATCGCCGCCACGCAAGTCAAGCTGAACGACGACGAACTCGCCGCGCTCGACGAAGTGAGCCAGCTCGCAAGCGAATATCCGGGCTGGATGCTGGCGCGCACGGGCGAATACAGGTTAAACCAGTTGAAGGAATCGAACGGTTAAAGCGTGTGATCGAGGTCGAACGGCAAGGTCATGAGGATTGAATCGTGATACTTGCCGTCGACCTTCAATGCCCGCGGTTCGCGCGCGTATTCCGCAAATCCCGCTTTCCGATAAAGCCGCAGCGCCGCTTCATTATCGGGCGCGACCGTCAACTGAATCTCGTCCACCACGCCGCGCGCATGATCCAGCACGGCCTGCACGACCGCTGCGGCGAGGCCCGTGCCGCGCGCCACAGGGCGGACATACATGCCAAACAGCGCGCCCTTGTGCCTGACCTTCGCGCCCAGCGGCACGACAAGGCCCGCGGTGCCGTCGAGGCTTTCCGCGTTCGCTTCCGTCCTGAACAGAAAGCCGCCGAAAACCGCTGCGCCCGAGAGCCGTTGCTCGAACCACGCGACCGGTTTATCCGCTTCGTCTTCGTACGCCGAACCGAAACCGGCGGGATGCTGCTGAAGGCCTTCCAGTCTCAAGTCGCGATACGCGGACGCATCGGCGGGAGTGAGACGACGGATCGTGAATGACATGGCGCGTTCGACTCAATGACGGTTCAAACGCACAGTGTCGCATGCACGCCGCGCTCGTCTCAAGCCTCAGGCAAGCGCTTCAGGCACGCACTTCAGATAATCGGTTTGCCGCCAGTCACGGCGATTGTCGCGCCGGAGATATAACTCGCTTCATCCGATGCCAGCATCACATACGCCGCCGCTAGCTCGACCGGTTGACCGGGCCGTTTCATGGGCACTTGCGAACCGAAATTCTTGACGCTCTCCGGATCCATTGTCGATGGAATCAGCGGCGTCCAGATCGGCCCCGGCGCAACGCCATTCGCACGAATGCCTTTTTCCGCAAGCAATTGCGCAAGACCGCCGGTGAAGTTCTGGATTGCGCCCTTGGTCGTGGCGTACGCAATCAGGCCGGGATTCGGACTGTCCGCATTCACCGATGTGGTGTTGACTATCGCGCTGCCCGGCTGCATGTGCGGCACGGCAGCCTTGGTGATACGGAACATCGCGCCGATGTTCGTCGAAAACGTCTTGTCCCACTCTTCGTCGCTGATGTCTTCCAGACTGTCGTAGGTCATCTGGTACGCGGCGTTGTTCACCAGCACATCGATGCGTCCGAATGTTTCGACGGTTTTTGCAACGAGCGCGCGGCAATGCGCCGGATCGGTTATATCGCCGGGCAGCAAAAGCGACTTGCGCCCTGCCTGCTCAACCCATTGCGCGGTCTCTTTCGCGTCTTCGTCCTCGTTCAGATAAGCAATCGCGACGTCCGCGCCTTCGCGTGCGTAGGCAATCGCGACTGCCCGGCCAATGCCGCTGTCCGCGCCGGTGATCAACGCGATCTTGCCTGTCAGTTTGCCCGCGCCCTTGTAGCTTTTTTCGCCGTGATCGGGCTGCGGGTCCATCGGACGGGTGTGGCCCGGCTGCTGATTTTGCGGCTGCTCGGGAAACGGAGGTTTCGGATAAGAAATCTGGGCCATGTGCACGGCTCCCTGCTGAGGTTGATGGAAACTCAACCTCAGCAAGCACCGGTCCCACCGTTAAAGCACCGCCTGCAACCGCCAGCAGCGGAAGCTAAAGTATCGCCACCACGCGTATTTCGCCTTCCACCGACGGCACGATCTGCCCGCCCACGCGCCGGAACGTGATCGAGACCGTCTTCTCGCCTACCCGCAATTCGCCGATCTCAAGCCAGTCGATGCCCTCCGGCAGTTGCGGCCGGTCGATGCGCACTTCCTCGCGCTCCGCATCGATCGCAATTCCCAGGCACGCCTCCAGGATCATGAATGGCGACCCGGCCGCCCATGCCTGCGGCAGGCACGCGACCGGATAGCCGATAGGACGCTCTCCGCGCTGCCGGGTGAAGCCGCAGAACAACTCGGGCAGACGCATATCGAAGGTGACAGCGGACTCGAACAACGCCTGCAGCAGGCGAACCGCGCCGCCACGATCGCCGTACCGCGCGAGGCCACGCGCGCACATGGCGGTGTCGTGCGGCCAGACAGAACCGTTGTGATACGACATGGGATTGAAGCGCGGCTGGCCCGCCGCCAATGTCCGCACGCCCCAGCCCGTGTGAAACAAGGTGGACTCGAGCTGACGCGCTACGGCCTCGCCGCGGCTGCGTTCAACAAGATCGAAAGCGAGCAGATGCCCCGCGTTCGACGACAACACCTTGCACAGCTCGCCCTTGCCATCCAGCGCGATCCCGTAGAACTCCGACTCGGGCATCCAGAACATGGTCTCCACGCGCTCGCGGATGTGCTGCGCGCGTTTCTCGAACGACGCTGCATCGTCCTTCATGCCGCGTTGCCGCGCGAAACGCGCCATGGTCGCGAACGCCGTGGATGCATAGCCCTGCACTTCTATCAGCGATATTGGCCCGATGGGGAAGCTGCCGTCTGCGTGAAAAACCGAGTCGTGGCTATCTTTCCACCCTTGGTTCGCGAGCCCATGCTCGGTCGCGCGCTGATAGCTCAGCAAGCCATATTCGTTCTTGTCGCAATGACCCGCGATCCACTTCGCCGCCAACTGCAGCGACGGCCACAATTCGTCGATGAGCGCGGTATCGCCCGTGCGCTCGGCGTAGGCGCCGGCAAGCGCCACAAACAGCGGCGTGCTGTCCACGCCGCCGTAGTACATCGCGAACGGCACTTCGCCGGTCGCGGCCATTTCGCTGTTGCGGGTCTCGTGCATGATCTTGCCGACTTCCGCATCGCGAAATGCCGAATCCTCGCGCGCCTGGTTCGCCGCGAGAAAACGCAGCACGCCACGCGCAAGCGATGGATCGAGCCACAACATTTGCAACGAAGTAATGATTGCATCGCGGCCAAACGCCGTGGAAAACCACGGGATTCCGGCGTAGGGATAAGGTCCCGTTTCAAGGTCGGTGGTGAGCAAACCCAGGTCGGCCAGCGAACGGTCGATCCATTCGCTGAAAAGCGGATTGCTGGAACGCACCCGCGCGACCGAGCGCCGCCTGTCGCGCATGCGCCGATGCGCGTCCACCAACGCCTCGCGAATCGCCGGGCGGCCCGATTCCGGCGCGCATTCCGCACCTTCCTCCGCGATCTTCTTGCTCTCCGCGCTGGCGTCGCTGAGAGCGTGCGTGAGCGCCGTGACCGACAAATATATCGACATCGCGGTTTCCGGCTGGATCCGCAACGCATAGTCGGCACGGCTGACCGAAAGCGAATGCGGCGCGGGCGAAAACTGAATGCGCGCGGTCCGCTCGACTTCATCGAGGCCCGTATAGCGCAGCACAACCTCCCCGTTTTCGATACACGGTTCGCGCATCGCCCCGCGTTTCGATCGCGTGGAACCGCGGACCTCGAACATGTCGTGGAAGTCGGCTGCGAAGTCGATGGACAGCGGCACCGTGGCCGGCTCGGTACCGTAATTGGTCAGCACGATGGCTTCATGGAGCACATGCCGCGACAACACGCGCCGGCGCTCGACGTGAAGCACGCCTTCGGGCGTCGTCGCGCCGCCGATGGGCGGCAGCGGCCGGTTGGTCATATGCGCGGTAAAAACGGCGTTGTCGCTGGAAACGCTGCCTGACAGCAGCGACGGCGCGCGGCCGCCGAACGTCAGGCGAAGTTGCGACAGCACGCGCGTGTCATTGACGAAAAGGCCGTCGTCGTTGCCGCGGATATCGCCGTTTGCATCGTTGACAACGAATGTGTTGCCTGCCTTGAGTACGAACTGACGCTCGTTCGCATAATTCGTGTGTTCGGTTGCAATAAACGCGCCGTCAGTCACTGCGACGGGCGTGGCGGGCGCCACTTCGCGCACGCCGACCGTGCTGCGCACCGGGTCGGGAAGATCGTCATGCGCGGGGCTGCGGGCGGCATCGCTCGCGGCCTCCATGTCCTTTCGATCCTCGAGCGCCTGATTGGCCTGCTGTTGTTCCTTCGTTTCCATTACACCTTCCTGAAAAAGAGTTGCCTGGATACTCGGGCCGTCGGCCAAATCGCCACCGTTGGCGGATTGTACGGCCGGAGCCCGCGAATCAATTTGCCGGATCTGGAGGCAAGCGCACCGTGGACCCGCTATCATCGACCGTTTTTCGACCGACGCTCACCTAACCGGTTCTCCAAGCTGCATGCCTTTCCCACATATCGATCCACTTTATTCGGCCTCGGGCCTGGCCGTCGGCTTTCTGGTCGGACTTACCGGCGTGGGCGGCGGCTCACTGATGACTCCATTGCTCGTGCTGCTGTTCGGCATCCACCCGGCCACCGCGGTCGGCACCGACCTGCTCTACGCGGCGGCAACCAAGGCGGCGGGCACGCTTGTCCACGGACTGAAAGGTTCCGTGGACTGGCGCATCACAGGACGTCTTGCGGCAGGAAGCATTCCCGCCGCCGCGCTCACCCTGTTCCTGCTGCACCGATATGGCCTCAACACGCCTGCGGCCGCTCGCGCGATCCAGCTCGTGCTGGGCTCGGCGCTGCTCGTGACCGCTTTGTCGCTCGTATTCCGGCCCCAGCTTGCAAGGTTCGCCTACAAGGCCGGCATGGCCCGCGAGGCACGTGGCGACGCGGAAGCGGCAAGCCGCGAAACCCGTACGGTGGCCTGGACGGTCCTGACCGGCGCCATCCTTGGCGTGCTGGTATCCATCACCTCAGTGGGCGCGGGCGCGATCGGCGTGACGGTGCTTCTGCTGCTGTATCCGAGGCTCGCAACGGCGCGCATCGTCGGCTCGGACATTGCACACGCCGTGCCGCTCACATTGATTGCCGGGACGGGTCACTGGCTGCTGGGTTCAGTCGACTGGTCCCTCCTGCTGTCGCTGCTGGCCGGGTCGCTCCCGGGCATCGTGCTGGGCAGCCTGTTGTCCGCGAAAGCGCCTGAAGTCCTGCTGCGCAACGTCTTGGCCGCCACGCTCGTGCTGGTCGGATCAAAGCTCGTGTTCAGTTGATCACCGGACAATTCGATCGATAGTAGTCGCCAGACGTGACGCTTTCCAGTCGACCGAATGGCCTATGACGTGTGAACGCCGCCATTATCGGGACCCTGATTCCGTTTCACGTAATGGGCCATTCGGTCAGCTTTCGGAAACCGGTCGAAACGTGCACGATTCGGAGAACAGCAAGGGCCATTGTCCGATTTCGCGGCAACGCCCGGGTCCCGCTGAACCATCCGCTTTGAACAGCGTTGGATGCCCGCCGCGTGCGCCACGAAGCCGTGGCGAACCATGTGTTTCTAGGAAGTGCGAGGGCCATCCATACGTCCCGCCCGGGCGTCGGCGGCATCGGACGCTTCCTGTCTCCATTCGCGCCGCGAACGCAGCATCTTGCGCACCGCGAGGCGCGTCATCTTGAGATAGCTGAACGGGCGGGGATCGGCGAGCATGCTCAGCGCACGTGCGTAATCGAGCGTGAGACCCGGCGTCCATGCCATTGTCGCGGCGCGTTTGCGGACCTGCGCCGCGACCCAGAGTTCGGGCGTCACGAGCAAGCGCAGGAACGCGCGCCAGCCGGTATCGCGCCCATGGAACGTTCCAACGGTGCCTTCGAGCGCGGCTTCGAGCGCATTGGAGACCGTACTGGAACAATTGCGGTAAGTGAGGTTATAGGTCGAGTCCTGCCGGTACTTCGCCCAAAACGCATCGAGCTTCTCCGGGCGATAGTTCCGGATACGCACGCGCGTCGTGGATTCGCACCATGCCTTTGATTCGGTCGGGTAGTCCGGCTGGAACAGCCCCGGCACGTTGTTCTCGCGCGTGGCGCGCAGGATGCGGCCGAACTCGTCGGGCGACCGGTCGATTTCCACGCCCGGATACAGGCTGATGTAGATGCCTTCGGGAGATTCCAGCGCGGCGTGGCCTGTCGAGATGACGCCATTGGCGTCGACAGCCGCAATATAGCGGTCCACGATCAACCGCCGGTTCGCCTGCGTTCGCGCCGAACCAACCGGCGTCCAAACGTGCACGGTGAGCGCTTTTTCATCGGCGGCCGGTGGGCCGTCCCACTCGAACGGCGCATCGGCTTGCGTCGCGCTGGCGCGCGCCGCGGCCTTCGCAGTTGCGGTTTTCTCGGCAATGGCGGGATCGGTGATGACGTCATCCGAAAGCGCCAGCGTCCGTTTGCTTTCGGGCGGCAGGTTCTGCATGCGGCGCACGCGAAACGCGATCAGCAGCATGTTCCAGCCACCGAAGGCCAGTCCCAGCCCGATTGCGTACGGCGCCGTGCCGACGTAATGCGTCGGATAAGGCTGGAAAAAGAAGATCGCGAGCAGTATCTCGATCACGGCCAGCGTCGCGACCACCCGCCACCGGCTGTAACGGACCACGACAGCCGACAGGAGTTGCAGCAGGCCATCGGCGAGAAAAAGCGTGCCGAAGATCATGGACAACACGAAGTTGCCATGATGGTGACCCGCCATGATCAGCAGCGCCGCCAGCGCGAAAGCTGCGCCCTTCACGTACCGCAGCGTGCGCTGGCCACCCACGCCCGTGCCTGCCGCGGCAAGTGTCGCGAGGCCTTCGAGCAGAAGCAGCCACGCAAAAAAGCGTATGGGAAAGTAGAGAACGCCATCGAGGGCATCGATAAAAACGAGCACCCCGATCACGAGCCAGATACTGCCGGCGACTGCCAGCGTGATCCATCGGCGGCGCAAGTAGTCCACACCCAGCAGTAGCAGCACAAGTTGAATCATGAGCTCACCTGTGATGGAAACGATGCCGCCATGATAAAAGCGCTGCTGCCCTACGCCAACTCTGGGACCTCACTGAGCGCCTACTTTTCAACCCAGGCCCGCGCCGCGATCTCGATCAGATAGCCATAATGCAGCGCGCCGACCGGCACCACCGCCCGCGCCGGTTTCCATTCGCCGAAGTGGCGCGCGTAGATTTCGTTGAACGCCTTCCAGTGATCCACGCCGACCAGGTAGACGGTCACTTCGATCACATCCTGCAAGCCCGCCCCGACCGCGGCCAGCACCGCGCTGACGTTCTCGAGCGTCTGCCGGGCCTGTTCCTCGAATGGCAGGTCGCCGGTGGGCGTGCCATCGGGGCGCATTGGCAATTGACCCGAAACACAGATGAGATTGCCAGCGCGTGTGGCATGACTGTAATGACCGGCGGGGACCGGAAGGCCGGGGGCATTGATTCGTTCAATAGGCATGGGAAGACTCAACTATCAAAAAGGTCAGCCGGCAGGATACGTCCGCGCGCTCAAAGCACCAACCTTCCGGCGAGAAAATCGAGAAAAGCTTTGGCGCGTCCGGCCATCGATGCGCTTTGGTAGAACACCGCGCTGATTGGTTGCCTGACGTCGAGCCACGCGCTGTCCATGACAGTTCGAAGACGGCCGCTCGCCACGTCCGCATGCGTCATGTAGGCCGCGAGGCACA
The DNA here is from genome assembly GCF_051615025.1 of Caballeronia sp. DA-9. Lineage (NCBI taxonomy): Bacteria > Pseudomonadati > Pseudomonadota > Betaproteobacteria > Burkholderiales > Burkholderiaceae > Caballeronia > Caballeronia sp. DA-9. The sequence continues at coordinate 1,021,496 of NZ_CP195132.1, forward strand.
CAATGCCGCCATCGGCGAGCGCAAGCTGACGCATGGTTTCTCCGCTCGACGCCGCAATGTCCGGGACAATCTTGAAGCGCGCGTTGGCCTGATCGCTCTGGTCGTCGGACAAAGGCCAGTCGTTCAGGCTTTCGGGCGCGGTAAATCCAATCAGCCGATGTGCCCGTAATTCGGCAACCGTTCGCGGCTCGCCATGCTCGGCCAGATAGCCAGGACTGGCCAGAATCCGCAGCCGGCTGCTGCCCAGCGAGCGGGCGTGGAGCGTGGAATCCTGCAACGCGCCGATCCGGATGGCAATATCCACGCGCTGCTCCATCAAGTCGACAAAGCGCTCGTTGCTGCTCAACTCCAGCACGATTTCCGGATACGCCGCCGCGAACGCCTGCACATGCGGAACGATGCAATGAAGCATGAACGGCGACGCCGCGTCCACCCGCAACCTTCCCGCCGGCCGCGCCCGTTGCCGCGCGATGGACTCTTCCGCATCTTCCATGGCGGCGAGGATGGCGCGGGCGCGCACGAGAAACAGTTCGCCTTCGTCGGTCAGTTGCAGCCGGCGCGTGGTGCGGCGAATCAGCGTGGAATCGAGCTTGGTTTCGAGCCGCGTCAACGCGCGGCTGACGCCGGAAACGGTTTGTTGTAAAGCCTCGGCGGCGGCGGTAATCGAACCGCTGTCGATCACGCTCACGAACGCGAGGAGTTCCTCCGTGGTGGTTTTCATCTCAAAGATTATTGATTCAAAGTCAAGATTGATTTGAGACTAACACCATTTTTGCGAAAGTAGAACCGGGCGATACTGCGTGCATCGACTCATCACCAATCAACGGAGAGCGGACATGAAGATATTTGTGACGGGTGCAAGCGGGTTTATCGGCGGTTCGATTGCGGCGCACCTCGCGCGCAACGGCCACCAGGTGCGTGGACTGATCCGACGCGCCGATCAGGCCGCCGAACTGAGGCAACTGGGCGTGGAACCCGTGATCGGGATCCTGGACGACCGCGACCTGCTGATCGCCGAAGCAAAAGCCGCCGATGGCGTGATCAACGCCGCGAACAGCGACCATCGCGGCGCGGTGGAAGCGTTGATCGACGGGCTGGCGGGATCGGACAAGCCGCTGTTGCATACGAGCGGATCGAGCATAGTCGGCGATGCGTCGGGCGGAGAAGGAACGGACGCGATCTATTACGAAGACAAGTTGCCCGAACCGACCGCCGATAAAGCCGCGCGCGTCGCCATCGACAATCTCGTGCTCGACGCGGCCACGCGCGGCGTACGCGCCTCGGTGTTGTGCAACACGCTGATCTACGGCCATGGCGCAATGAAGACAGCGAAAAGCGTGCAGTTGCCGCGGTTACTCTCGCAGGCGCAGAAAAGCGGCGTTGTTCGCCATGTTGGACCTGGACGCAACATCTGGTCGAATGTGCATATAGACGATGTCGCCGACCTTTACGCGCGCGCGCTCGAAAAAAGCCCGGCCGGCACGTTCTATTTTGTCGAAAGCGGTGAAGCGGCGTTCCGCGACATGACGGCGGCGATAGCCAAGGCACTGGGCCTCGGCGAACCGCAGGACTGGCCGCTTGAAGAGGCCAAGAAGGAATGGGGCTACGAGATGGCTTCGTACGGACTCGGATCGAATAGCCGGGTTCGCGGCAAGCACGCGCGTGAATTGCTCGGATGGACGCCGAAGCGCACGTCGGTGACCGACTGGATTCGCGACGAGATGATCAAATAAACGTTTATTGCCCAAGACAAGCGACAAGCGCGGCCGGTTGAAAAACCCGCCGCGCTTTTACGTCTGAAGCGTTTATCGCAGCGCTTTCATATATCCATCGATTTCCGCAGCGGGCATGCCCGCCGTCACGGCGGCGTCGTGAATCTGCTGCCAGGTAGTCGGATCAATGGGAACGCCCTTCACTTCCAGTTCCGCGCGACGCACACGTTCCGGCTCGCCCGGCACCATGATTCGGTCCGTGTTCGCGGCAAGCGGCGAGGCCTTGACCCATTCCACGAACGCGTCCGCTTCGGCTTCGGCGTCGGGTGCATCGAACGCTTTCGGATCGACGATCACCGAGGTCATGCAATTGATGATCGCGTTCGTGGTGTCGAGCGTGCTTTCGTGCGTTGTGTAGCCGCCCGACAGCGCACCGCCGAAAATCTCGCACATCGCGGCAAGGCCGTAGCCTTTATGCGCGCCCATTGCCGTCAACGAACCAAACGGCGCTTCGTGCATGACCTTGGGCTCGACAGTCGGCACGCCCGCGTGATCGATCAGGTATCCAGGTTCGACCTTCACGCCCTTGTTATACGCCACGCGCGTCTTGCCGTAGGCAATGCCGGAGGTCGCGAAATCCAGCACGAGAGGCTCGCGCCCTTCGCGCGGAAACGCGGCGCAAAACGGATTCGTGCCGAAGCGGCGATCGATCCCGCCAAACGGCGCAACCAGCGGATCGCCCGCCACGTTGACGAAGTGGAACGACACAAGGCCCGCGGCCGCGCACTGCTCGGCCCAATGCCCGATCCGCCCGATATGATGCGCATTGCGCAAGCCGACAGCGCACACGCCGAGCTTTTTGGCGCGCTCGATACCGCGCTCCATCGCTTCATAGGCCACGACCTGGCCGAACCCCTTCTTTCCATCGATAGTCAGCACCGCGCCGGCGTCGCGGACAATGCCGGCATGCGTGTTGAGCTTCAGTTCGCCGTCGCCAAGAGAGGCCATATAGCGCGGAATCATGCCAACGCCATGCGAATCGTGGCCGGACATATTCGCCATCACCAGATGGTCGGCAACCAGTTGCGCCTCGCGCGGCGTGCTGCCGGCATGCGTCCAGATCGCGCTGACATAGGCGTGCAATGTATGGCGGGGAATGCGGGCTTCGGACATGTTCTCAGTGTTCATGCGACTGCGTCTCCTGATGTTGAAGTGCGGCACTGCAAATGCTTGTGGCATGGATCGCCGTACCAAATGAAAAGGCGCGCTGGAAGCGGCGCGCCTTTTCATTATCGATGACAGGACTTCAAGGCGTTGCGGCAATCACCTCGGCGACCGTTGCCGTCAGTTTCTTCGCGAACGGCACGTGCAGGAATTCATTCGGCCCATGCGCATTCGACCGCGGCCCCAGCACGCCGCACACCATGAACTGCGAGCGCGGAAAGCCTTCCTGCAAGGTGCTCATCAATGGAATGGTACCGCCTTGTCCGAGGAACGCGACGTCCGCGCCAAAATGCCGGCGCGACGCGTCGTTCAACGCTTCGTCGAGCCAGGGCGCCAGTTCCGGCGCGCTCCAGCCTGTCGCCTCGCCGCGCTCGGGCTTGAACGTGACCTTCGCGTTGTAAGGCGGATCGGCTTCGAGCAGCGACTTGAGTTCGGCGAGCGCCGTGGTCGCTTCGACCAGCGGCGGCAAGCGCAGCGAGAGCTTGAACGCGGTACGCGGGCGCAGCACATTGCCGGCATCGATCAACGAGGGCAAGCCGGATGCGCCGGTCACGGCAAGCGACGGCCGCCACGTGGAATCGATCAGCGCCTGGCGCGGATCGGTCGTGACGGGCAACACCGTGCCGCCATTCTGGCCGCACGTCCAGGGCAGCTTTTTCCAGACATCCTCGCCAAGAATGCGCGCCGTTGCTTCCGCTTCGCTCAGACGCCGCGCGGGAATATCGCAATGAAAACCCTTCGGCAGCAGATTGCCCGTGCTCGAATCCTCGAGCCGTTCCAGCAGGCGGCGCATGATCCGGAAAGTCGATGGCGCAATGCCGCCGTTCGTGCCGGAGTGAATGCCTTCGTCCAGCACTTGCACTTCCAGATCGCCCGCAACGAGACCGCGCAACGACGTGGTAAGCCAGAGCTGATCGTAATTGCCCGCGCCTGAATCAAGGCAGATCACGAGGCTGACTTCGCCCAGGCGGTCCCGCAGCGCATCCACATAAGGCAGCAGATCGTAGCTGCCCGATTCCTCACACGTTTCGATAATGCCAACGCAACGCGGCCGCTCGATGCCCTGCGCGTCGAGCGCGGCGATGGCGCTGATGGAAGAATACGTGGCATAGCCATCGTCCGCGCCGCCACGGCCATACAGCTTGCCGTCTTCGAACTTCGGCGACCACGGACCCAGATCGCGACGCCAGCCGTCGAACTCGGGTTGTTTGTCGAGGTGCCCGTAGAGCACGATGGTGTCGCGGCTGTTGGAACGCGTGGCGGGCGCTTCGAAGAAGATCACGGGCGTGCGTCCTGCCAGCCGGATGATCTCGACCTTCAGGCCACGCACCGGCTGCCGCTCGGCCCATTGCGCCGCATCCGTAATGACGCGCTCGATAAAACCGTTCTTCACCCAGTCGAGATCGAACATCGGGCTCTTTGCAGGCACCGCGATGTAATCGGTGAGCGCGGGGAGGATCTCGTCATCCCACTTCCGGTCGATAAATTCACGCAACGCGTCACGATCAATGCGCTGTGCTTCTTGAGTAAGGTCGTCTGAAATCATGACGGGCGTCCCAGCCGTTTAAAAGTCAATGATAGCCGGGATTGGCGGTGCTTCGGGCGCGGAGTTCTCCCTGCGTAGGAAAAGGGATCGACTGTTGTCAGGCTTGACTGACAACGTGCGCGGCATTTCGCCACCTTGAATTCCGGGTGGGACCGCTTCCAGTAAAACATCGAGTCCGGGCAGCGAAAAAAGCGTCATTTCGCGCGTCCCGGTATGCTGACGATCCGTCCAGTCAGGACTTAGAAAAGGAACTTCCCCATGTCGGTTTCAATGTATCGCGCGAGCATTCCGGTTTTCATTCGCGGCCTCGAGGTGCTCGTTTCCCTGATCGACAAAGCCGAGGCGCACGCGCAAGAAAAAGGCCTCGCCGACACGGACATCACGGCCGCCCGGCTGATCGACGACATGCTGCCGTTCACGGGTCAGATCCAGCGCGCCAGCGACACGTCGAAGCTCTCGGCGGTTCGCCTTTCGGGCGTCGAGGCGCCCAGTTTCGACGATACCGAAACCACCTTCGCGCAATTGCGGGAACGATTGACGAATACGTTGTCGTATCTGAAAAGCATCGATAAATCGACGCTCGAAGGCAGCGAGGCGCGCGAGATAACGCTGAAGCAGCGCGCCGGGGAACTGAAATTCAATGGCAGCGATTATTTGTTTTTGTTCGCGCTGCCAAATTTCTATTTCCACGTTGTTACCGCCTACGACATCCTGCGGCATCTTGGCGTGCAGGTCGGAAAGCTCGATTATCTCGGAGCGTTGAACGCCGCCTGAAGCGGCTTCAGCTTCGCGTGGCGATCTGCTTTTGCCAACTGCTCAGGATGCGTCGCGCGAGCACGCCGTAATCGCCACCGAAATGGTGATCGCCGCTCGTCTTGATCACTTCAATGCCCGTGTTCGTGAGCGCCGGGCACAGCGTATCTTCCTCGGCCGCGCCGTAGATGCACTGCACGATCGCGGGCGGCAGCTTTGCGAGTTCGGGCCGCACCTTGAACGCGTCCTTGCTCGCGGGCATGCCGAGCCATCCGGTCACGCGAATCTGGAAATCGGCGTCGGGCGCGAAGCCCATCAGCGACACCATCGATACCTTCGTGCGCACGGCGTCGGGCAGACGGTTGTAGGCGAACGGCATCACGTCCGCGCCGAACGAATAGCCGATCAGCGCAACGTGCCCGGCATGCCATCGCGCACTGTATGCCTGGATCACACGAGCCAGATCGTGCGCGGTCTGCTCGGGTGTTTTTGCGCTCCAGAAATACCGCAAGCTGTCGATGCCAACCACCGATACCCCGTCTTTCTGCAACGATTCCGCGACCGTTTTATCGAGGTCGCGCCAGCCGCCGTCGCCGGAAATCACGATAGCAAGCAGATTGGTCGGATGCGCGGCGGGCAATTCGACGAGAGGGAGATCGGAGACATCCTCGTCGCGCATCGGCTCGACCTTCAGATGCGGCGCGGCGAGCGCGAGCAGCGCATCGGCCCTGGACGCGGCGGCGGGCTGCGTGGTTTTATCGAAGAAACCGGGCAAGCCTTTCGCGTGCGTGATGGTCGGATCGGGCGGGCACGGGTTGAAACGCGCGTCCAGTTGCGCGTCCGGATTCAATGCCAGCGCGCCCGCGACCGTGTTGTCCGGCGCCTGCGACAGGATCTTCGTAGCGAGCACGCCGCCCTGCCCCGTGCCCATCAGGATCGGCGCGAAATAGCGGTTCGACTGCACCTCGCGTTCGAGTTGATGACTGAGCGCTTCGGCGTCGCCAACGAGGTTGTGACACGTTTCCTTTTCCAGCGGCAGCTTCGCCGCGTAGCGCGCCGTGTCTACGCCTACGACCATCGCGCCGTTCCTGGCGAGTGCATCGGCGGCCTGGGTGTCCGCCGGGGACCAGGTTTTATCGGAGAACAGCACGACGAAACCGCGCATCGGACCGGCCGGTTTGCTGAACTGGACCTCGCCGTAGCGGCCGCCGGAAATCGTGGCGGCATGCACCGCCGACACTGCAAACAATGAAACGAACGCCAACTTGCCGAGAAAATTCATGAACGCCAGCCTCCCGCCAGCAACGAGAGATCTGCGAGCGTGAAAAACACGCCCACCGAGCCGGATGCCGCGAGATAACGCGGTTCCCAGCGCGGCTGGAACTTGCTCTTGAAACCGCGCAAGCCCCGGAAATTGTAGAAGCGGCCGCCGAAGCGCCAGACCAGACCCGCCAGCCGATGCCACGGCGATGCAAGCGGCGTTGGCTGCATGCCCGAAAGCGGCGCGATGCCGAGACTCAACGTCTGGTAGCCAGCCTGCTTCAGATGCAGCGCGAGTTTGGTGAACAGATATTCCATTGCATAAGGCGACGCGTCGGGCACGTGGCGCATCACGCCAACCGTGGCTTCCGTGTTCATGTCCGTGGTCATGAACGTGACAAACGCCACCGGCTTGCCTTGCTGGCGAACCAGCAAAACGGATTGCGCCGCAAGGTATTCGTCGTTGAACGCCGCCACCGAGAAACTTTTCTCGCGCGCCTCGCGGCCGTTCAGCCAGGCATCGGACACTTCGCGCAGCATGGGCATGGCGTAGGGAACCTGCGCGGCATCGATGACTTCCACGTCGAAACCATCACGTTCGCCACGCTTTAACGCATAACGCAAATGCGCGCGATGCGATCCCTTCAGGTCGAAATCTTCCAGCACGACATGCGCTTCTTCGCCGAGTTTCATCAGCGTGAGGCCGGCGTCGAGGTAAAGCGGCAAGGCGTCGGCGCGAACCTGGTAAAACGCCGCGCGGCCGCCGTGCGCGTGCGCCATTTCCACGAATCGGCGGATCAATTCCGCCCATTCGCGGCGCGGCCCGACGGGGTCATGAAGCGCCGCCCATGTACGGCCATGCTTGGCGTACATCAGGAAAGCTTCGCGCGAAGTCGAAAACAGGAAACTCTTGTCGCCCATCATGGCCAGGCCGGCGTCGCTGCGCTCCTGAGCGCGGAAAATCCGGGCGGCATCGAGCAGGTCCTGCGGCGCGGGCTTTTCAAAACGGCCGGCCGCCGGACGCAGCAACTGCCATACAGCGAATAGCGCTGCAAAAAGACCCGCCGCCAGCGTGGCGCGCAACGCGCGGGGCGCGCGTTCATCGAAGGCGAACTGCCACCAGAGATCGCGGCTGTAGTTAATATCGCGGAAGGCGAACAACATGATCCAGACTGCCAGACCGATCACGATACCCACCGATACCAGCCAGCTTGCCGTGAACCGTTCGGCCAAAAGCGACGAACGCCGGTTGAAGCGGTCGCGCGTTGCAAGCAGCAGCACGATCAGCAATGCAAGCACGCCAGCTTCCACGAACGCCAGGCCCTTCGCCAGAGACAACGCCAGGTTGGCCACCGCGAGCGTGACCGCGAGCCACCATGCGGCGTCGAGCCGGCGCAGCAAACCTCGTGCTACGAACAGCAAAACCACGCCCAGCACGCTTCCGAGCAGTTGCGAGCTTTCCAGCACCCACAGCGGCAATACGGACTGCAGGACGGCGATGCGCTTGCCGAATGCGGGCGTCGCGCCCGAAATTACGAGCATGCCGCCGACCACGAAGGTCACCACGCTCAGGAACAAGGGCGCAAGCTGCGACACATTCGATGGATTCAGGAACGTGAACCGTCCCTTGAGCGCGCGGCCTTCGAAACCGGCCAGCACGGCCGTCGCCACAATCAGCGGCAAGCCAAAGTAGATCGCCCGATACGCAAGCAGCGCGGCCAGCATGGCCGGTGTATTGACGCTGCCGCCGAGCGCGAAGACCATCGCCGCCTCGAACACGCCCACGCCGCCAGGCGTGTGGCCGATCATGCCAAGCAGCATCGCGGCCGAAAACACCGTCAGGAATTCGCCGAAACCGACCTGCGCGTGCGGCAGCACGGCCCAGAGCGCGAGCGCGGCGGCGCAGACATCGAGCGCGGCAAGGACGAGTTGCGCGACCAGATCGCGGCGCGACGGCACGGTGAGCGCAAGCCACTTCCAGCGCGATTGCAGCGTCCTGGACGATTTGCCGCACAGCCCGATCATCAATGCAAACGCGGCGAGAATCGCGGCGCCGCCGAACCGGAGCATTTCTGGCGATGCATGCAGCATGGCCGCAAGCGTGTTCGCGGCGCACACCATGCCGACGGCCGTCATCAACGCGAGCGCGAGCGCCAGCGTGACGCTGGTGAACACCGTGAGGCGGCCGACTTGCGCGGGGGTAATGCCCGATGCACCGTACACGCGGCAACGCACGGCGCCGCCGGTCAGCGCGCCGAAACCTGTCGCGTTGCCAAGCGCGGACGCGACCGTCGCACCGACCCACAGCACGGAATGCGGCACCTTGGCGTCGAGGTATCGAAGGCCGACAGCGTCGCGGCCGACCAGCGCCACATAGCTCATCGCGGTGGCGAGAAGCGCACCCGCCCACGCCTCGAACGAAAGCGCGAGCAACTCGTGAACGACGGTTTTGTAGTTGACCGCGTGCGAAAGATGCTGGAAAACCACGAGCAGCAATGCGCACACGACCAACGCAAGGACAGGTGCGGTGAAACGCTGCAAACGCCAGGACCGGGCCATTCGGCCAAGCGATTCCGGCTTGAAGACTGAACGAACGACATTTCTGCGAGACATGCGAATTACCGGACTTGCTTCAACGCTTTCCAGCCTTGCGGCCAAGTGGCGTTGTTATTGGTTCTTGGTTCTGATCGGCTGTGAGCCGGACCGTTGTCGCTCGTACCCCGCGTTCCCAGATTTCATAAACCTGAATAGAACGTTACGGTTAGCAACGCCTGTATATCGGCGACGGTTGACGGGACTTAAGAAAAGTCGGCGATTCTATGCTTTTTATGAGCGCGAGTTCGGGTTATTACGTGGTTGCTCGCGCCTTGGCGTACTTTTCTGGCGGTCTCCGCGTGCTTTCTTTACGCCGGATTGGCCAAGCGGTTAGCATCTTGGCTCCAGTGCACGCCCCGGGCGACGCATCTATCATCGATAAAAAAGGTTCTACCGAATGAAAACGCCACGCCTTGCTGCCGCCCTCGCCCTGATCGCCACCGCCGCTGTGACGGCGCTCGCCTTGGGCGGCTGCGTGACGCAATATGATTCGCTCGTGAAAACCGTGCCCGTGGGTTCGGGAACGTCGCATCTCACCGTGTTGCCGTTCACCGCTTGCGTGAAGGCGAAATGGGCGGCCCGGCCGCTGAAAACCGGCGAATATTCGCCAAACGCCGATGGCGACGTGATCACCGTGCACGGCCCGAGAGGCGAAACCCTGCTGCTGATCGACGCGGAGCCCTCCGCAAACGGCACGGGATATACCATTTACGGGGACATAGTGAGCGCGGCGGTGTATGTCGCAGACGCGCACACTTGCGACTAAGGCGCTGCGTATTCAGCTCGCGCCGCCCTTCATGTCGACCAGAGCCTGGTGCGTGCCTACAATCCGGCCGATCAGATAGCCATCGGACGCGCACGCGTTCACCCGCTGCTCGCCATTCCAGACAATCTTGTATTGCTCGTCCTGCAGGTGGATGCCGGCGGGATCGAACTGGGCTTTGGGCGGCGTGGACGGTTTGCCGGCGTCGCGGATTTGCTCCATGACCAGCCGGTTCCAGGTGTACGCGTAGCCGTACTGGACGCCATCGGCGAACGCGTCGAGGTCGCAAACCTGCTTGGGCGGCGTGATCGAAACCTCCGTTCTATAACCGCTCGGACCACCAATATCGATGCGCTGCACGCCGGGCGGACCGGAAACGCCGGCCGCGATCGCTTCAGCGGAGCGGCTGCGCGCTTGCGGCTTGGGCACGGAAGTAACGACCGGCGCCGAAGCCGCGCTCGGGACTGCGACCGCCGCGTTGTCCGCGGGCGGGACGGGAGCGCAGGCGCTTAAAAGGAGTATCGATGCAGCGAGGATCGCGCCGGAGGCTCGGACGTGGGATGCCGGAAAACCCGAAAACTTGAAATGAGTGTCGAAAATCACGCTTTTGCCGTCCGTCTCAAAATAAACCGAACCCTACCTTAACATTTTGAGACAGCGGGGGAGATTGTGCAGGATTTCGCCGCGCGGGAGTATCGGGCTCCGGCGACGGGCAGCGCAAAATGACAAGGCCGCTCCGGTACGTAACCCGAAACGGCCCTGATGGCTAGACCCGCTTGCTGCAGCGGCGCTCGGATCAAGCCGTCTTCAACGGATGCTCGCTCAAATAAACCCGCAGCGCGTTGTTCATCCGCGTTTGCCAGCCGTCGCCGGTCGCGCGAAACGCAGCAATCACGTCCGCGTCGTAGCGCACGCTCACCTGCTCCTTCGGATGCTCTTTCGGCGGCCGTCCCATACGACGCTCAGCCATGACCCCAGGAAACGGGCGAAGCGCCTTGAATTCCTCCGGCGACAGTTCGGCCGAGTCGGAGTCTGCGGCAATGCCGCGGTTGATCGCCGCTTCTTCTTCCGGCGTATTTCTGATCAGTTTAGCTTTGCTCATATTCGTTGATCTCCCTGTTGTTCGCGCGGCGAAAACTAATGACGCGGATGGCTCCGTCACGGGGTGTAAACACCACACAGTGCAGCCGGCTTTCGAGCGCGCCATACCCCAAAAACCGCTCCTCGCGATAATCCCGCCGAGTATCCGCCTTGATTCGCAGCGTATCCCAGTCAAGCCGTCCGGCGTCGGCCAGCGATACACCATGTTTGCGCCGGTTCGACGCGTCTTTGTCCAGATCGAACATCACGTACTGTTTCATTTATTGTAGATGCAATAAGTCTAGAAGACAAGGTTGTTGCCTTGCGTGCGCCGCGCGATGGCAAAAAAAAACCGTCCCGCGATCTGCGGAACGGTTTCTTCACGTAAGACGATGGTACCCGGACGATGCTTTGGCCCGTCAAGCCCCTTCTTCCAGAACCAGCAGATTCTCATGCGAGAAGCCGAGCGCTACCGGTTGCCCTCGCTCGGGCAGCCGGCGATTCGGGTCGTTGAAGACATCGAGCGAAATCACCGACTGGTCCACTCGCGTCCGGATGCGCACCACCGCGCCGAGAAAATTGACCTCTTCGACGGTTGCCGCAAGCGTGTTGCGCCCATTCGCCGGCGCTTCGAGCACGATTGCCTCCGGACGCACGGCAAGCGTGCGCTGCTTGCCGGTATCGCTTGAATTCAATGCGTGCGAAGTCCGTAGCTCCTGACCGCCCACCACAATGCGGCCGCCCGCCGGATCCACCACCTGTCCCGACATCAGGTTCAGCGTGCCGACAAACGACGCCACGAACCGCGTGCGCGGAAAGTTGTAGATCTCCGACGGCGTTCCGATCTGCTCCACGCGCCCTTCGTTCATGACGACGATCCGGTCGGATATCGACAGCGCCTCTTCCTGATCGTGCGTGACGAATATCGATGTAATGCCGAGTTCGCGCTGCAGGCTGCGGATGTCTTCGCGCAAGGAGACGCGAATCTTGGCGTCGAGGGCGGAAAGCGGCTCATCGAGCAGCAGCACTTGCGGCTTGCTCGCGAGCGCCCGCGCAAGCGCCACGCGCTGCTGCTGGCCGCCCGACAGCTGCCACGGATACCGGTCCGCCAGCTTGGGAAGCTTGATGAGCGCAAGCATCTCCTCCACACGCGCCTTGATCTCGCCTTGCGGCCGGCGCAGCACCTTCAGACCAAAGCCGATGTTGTCCGCGACCGTCATGTTCGGAAACAGCGCGTACGACTGGAACACCATGCCGACCTTGCGCTGGCGCGTACGAACATGAGTCACGTCGCGGCCGCCGAGCTTGATCGTGCCGCGCGTGGGCGTCTCGAAGCCGGCGATCATGCGCAGCACGGTTGTCTTGCCGCAGCCCGAGGGGCCGAGAAACGTGATGAACTCGCCGCGTTCGATCTGCATGTCGAACTGATGCAGGACCGTGTTGGTGCCGAACGTCTTGCTGAGGTTTTCGATCTCGAGAAGCGCCATGACAAGCCAACCTTTTAAGTTTTTTGTCCGGCGATGGACCGCGCCGAGCCGAAGACCTGAATGAGCCCCATCGAGGCCCACGTAATGGCAAACGCAATGATCGCAAGCGCCGACGGTTCATACGCCCGGTTCGCGCCGATCAACTGAAGATAAGGCCCGAACGCCGGGCGGTTGAGCAGGCTCGCGAGCGTGAACTCGCCAATCACCACCGCGAACGTCAGGAACGCGCCCGACAGGATGCCCGAACGCACATTCGGAAAGATGATCTTGAAGAGGATGGTAGGCCACGTCGCGCCCAGGCATTCCGCAGCTTCCGTCAGCGAGCGGACGTCGACGGCGCGCAGGCCTGCATCGACGGACCGGTACATGTAGGGCAAACACAGCGTCACGTAGCCGCAAATCAGCAGGAAGTCCGTCGCGCGCTCGTTGCCGGTCAGCGGCAAAAACGAACTGCTGTTATAGATATGCAGATAACCGAACACGATCACAATAGCTGGGATCACCAGCGGCAATAGCGTGATGAATTCGATCAGCGGGCGCAGTTTCGGCAGGCGAAGCTGAACCCAATACGCAGTAGGAACCACCAGCAGCACGCCGAGCACGATCGCGAACACGCCCATCAGGATGGAATAGCCAAACGACGCCTGGAAATGCGGATCGGCGAGTACGACACGATACGCGTCGAAGCTGTATTCGCTGCGCCGCATCTTCAGGCTGAACTCGATCGTCGCAAGAAGCGGCAGCAGAAAATAAACCGCGCCGACCAGCATCGCGATCCACGCGCCCGCGCGGGTCTGCGTGCGTATCTTGTTCTCAGGTGCAATAGCGGCTGCGGCGCTCATCGACGTCCCCTTTCAGCGCGCGAACGCAGCCAGATGTAACCGCCATTGGACAGACCCGTGACCAGCACCATGCCGAGCGCCAACGCGTAGCCAAGGTTCTCGTTATGCAGAACGTCGCCACGAATCTGCGCGTACAGCACGATCGGCACAATGTTGAGCGAGCTCCCCGTCAGTGCATAAGCCGTCGCAACCGCGCCGAATGCATTGGCGAACAACAGCAGCGTGGCCCCGAGCACGCTTGGCCAAAGCACCGGCAGCGCGACATACATCCAGTAATGGTAAGCACTGCCACCGAGGCAATCGCATGCTTCGCGCCATTCGCGTTTCAATCCGTCGAGTGCGGGCGTGATGATAAGAACCATCAGGGGAATCTGGAAATACAGGTAGGTCAGCGTCAGTCCCGTAAAGCTAAGAATGCTGAAGCCCGTGGAATACAGGTTGATGCCCACGTACTTCTTGAGCAGCACCGTGACCAGCCCGACGCGCCCCAATGTGCAGATGAACGCGAACGCGAGCGGCACGCCCGCGAAGTTCGACGCCACGCCCGAGAACGTCATCAAGGTCGGACGAATCCAGATCGGCAACTTGCCCTGCACGGCGGCCCAAGCAAGCAAGAGCCCGAGCAATCCGCCGCCCAACGCCGACGCCGCGCTGACCTTGAAGCTGATCCAGTAGGCATCGAGTACGCTCGGTTGCAGCAGTTCGCGAAAATTGGCGAGCGTGAAATGGCCCTGTGCGTCCTGGAACGCGCCGACCATCAACCAGGCGGTGGGCAGCAGCAGAAACAATATGGCGAAAGCAAAAAACGGCAGGATGCCAAGGTAATTCCACGCGGGCGACACACGTCTCGCCGCCTTCATGCCAGGACCCAGCGACGGGTCCTCATGCACGGACCGGGGGGCGGCGATCTTCGATGAAGTGCTCATGATGTCGCTCTGGACTGACAAGCCGCGCCGGCGATGCAACCAGCGCGAGCCAAAAGGACGCTCGTTACTTCACGTTGGCGCCGACCACCTGATCCCATTGCTTCGTGATGAGCGCTTTCGAAGCATTCTGCTCGTCGAGCGTCGGGAATACCACGTTCTTGTATGCGGAGGGCGGCGGCAGCTTGGCAAGCAATGCAGCCGGGATCTTCTTGTTCGCTTCCAGATCCTTGAAGCGGATCGGATGACAATATCCCGCGAGCCAGCCAAGCTGGCCTTCGTCGGAGTAGAGGTATTCCATCCACAATTTCGCCGCGTTCGGATGCGGTGCGTAGGCGCTGATGCCCTGCACATACACGCCCGCGACCACGCCTGTCTTCGGCACGACCACGGCGACCTTCGGATTGCCCTTCAAGGTATCGCGATCCGCCAGCGCGTTGTAGTCCCAGCGCACGATAACCGGCGTGGTGCCTTGCGCCAGCGACGCCGCCTTGCCGATCACCGGCACGAAGTTGCCATTCTTGTTCATGCTGCCAAAGTAGCTAAGACCCGCGGGCCCCGCCTTCGATGCATCGCCCTTCGCTTGAGACAGACCGGCTGCATAGACGGCCTGGATAGCCTGGTTCGCCGATCGCGGATCGCCCGCGAGCGCAACAGCATTCTTGTAGTCTGGCTTGAGCAGGTCCGGCCAGTCGGCGGGAACCTTGTCGATCATGTCGGTGTTCACTTCAAACGAGAGCACGCCGTAATAGTCGCCATACCAATAGCCGTCTTTCTCTTTCGCCGAATCAGGAATCGAGCCCCATGTAGACACCTTGTAAGGCTGCAGCAAGCCGGCGGACTGTGCAGTCGGTCCAAACGACAAACCCACGTCGATCACGTCGGGCGCTTGCGGTCCGGTGTTGCCCTTGTTCGCCTTGATGGCCTCGACTTCGTCGCCTGAACCGGCATCCGGATTCAGCTCGTTGACCTGGATGCCGTACTTCGCCTTGAAGCCCGCAATCAGCGCGCCATAACCGCACCAGTCATGCGGCAATGCAATGGTCGTCAACTGCCCTTCCTTCTTCGCCGCCTCGATGAGCGCCGCAGGCGGTGCCGCTATTGCCTGGCCCGCGAGCGCGCTCAACGTGGCGATGGCCGCCGTGATGGATACCTTTGCGGCCGCGCCGCGGCCGGCGTTCCGGTGTAAAGGCGAAGTCACTCGCAACCCGTGTTGAATCATGGTGTTTCCATCCTCTGCCTGACGTGCTTACGTTTTTGGAATGTTGCGTGCAGCGTGCATGCTGCCCGATCCGAAACTTGGTTTTAATGCGCACATATCCGGCGCGCACGCGACTCTGGCGGCCAAATATTTAAGAACTATGACGACGGCCAAAAAGACAGCGATCCAGGACTGATTTCAGGCACCGCAGGCAATCGAATGGAGCGATTGGCGAGTGTGACGGAGAGACTAAGTTCAAATACCCAAATTCGCAAGTATCCAAAAAAATGCAACCTGAAGGGTGCCGGTTCTTGTTAATCTTTGAGCTGCAGCGATCAGGGTGAATCAGATGTGAAACAGGACATGAAGCGCAGATGCAAAGCGGTGAAGCTTCAAAGAACTGCTCCATTAATATTGGCGACACACGAACGACACATAGTGCGCTGTCGCATGGCAGGACCCTGGAAAAATCCGCTGGACATCAAAGCTCAAGGAACGCCGCATGTGGCAGGAAGATCGTCATCAGAGAATTCGGGCGCTGCTTGCGACGCTCGAACGCGTATCGACCGAGCGCATCATGGCCGAGGTCGGCGTGTCGCGTGAGACGGTCCGGCGAGACCTGGTGGATCTGGAGGCGCTCGGCGAGCTAAAGCGCGTGCATGGCGGCGTGACGCGTCCCGTTGACGAGGCGCCCATCGCCGAACGCAGCCACACGCGCGTGAAGTCCAAGAATGCGCTTGCCCGTGCAGCGACAGCGCTGGTCAGCAGCGGCCAGACATTGTTCATAGATGCCGGCACGACCACCTCGATCCTCGCGGAAGAACTTGCAAAACTCGCCAATCTGACGATCATCACGAATTCCATTGACGTCGCGCAGAAGATGCGTTCGACCAGCGAAAAGACCGATACGAGCAATGAAATCATCCTGCTCGGCGGCTCGATCAGCGACCGCGCATTCGCGACCGTGGGCGGCACGACGGTTGCCGAGATCCTTCGATACCGCGCAGATATCGCCCTGCTTTCTCCAGTCGCCATTGATCACCGGCATGGCGCGACCAACTTCGATCACGCCGAAACCGAAGTTGCGCGCGCAATGGTCGCGCACGCCGATCGCGTGGTGATATTGGCCGATTACAGCAAGATCGGGCAGTGCAGCCGGATTGCGTTCTGTCCCATCAACCGGGTGGATACCCTGATCACCAACAAGAAAGGCGCTGAGGGACCGGCGCTGCTTTCGCTACGCAAGAAGTTGCCGCAGGTAATCCTGGCCTAGACGCTGTCGTTGCCATACGTTGCGTCGAGCGCACGGCGGCGCAGCCGCGCCGAGTACCCGCGGAATGCCGGTGCGGACAATATGCATGCCCCACATCAGCAACGCCAGGCCAGACGGAATATTCAAAAGAGTCAACATGGGCCGCTTCCGTTTTTCGTTCCAGCGCTGACGCCGTCAGCGCCATGATGCCATGCGAACGGGTTGTACAATTTTGCTTTATTGTACTTTTGGGTATTCACCGATACGATCGATCCGGCCCGGGTGACCCGCGTGGGCTACTTTTCTATCGCGTTTTCACCTGCAATCTGAAGGACCGTTCGCATGAGCCGAAGCATGAGCCGGACTCTGGCGCTGTTCGATCTGGACCATACGCTGCTGCCGCTGGACAGCGACCAGTCGTGGGCGCGCTTTTACGCTACGCTCGGCTTCGAGGGCACCGCCGATCACGTCCGCGATATCGATGCGTACTATCAGCAGTACGGGGCAGGCACGCTCGACATGGACGAGTATCTGAAACTGACGCTCGCGCCGCTCGCCCGCCATTCGCGCGCGGATCTCGATGCGTGGCATGCCTCGTTCATGAGGACGGTCATTGAACCGGCTATTCGCCCGGAAGCGCTCGCGCTGGTGCGCCGTCACCTGGATGCAGGCGATCTGTGCTGTATCGTGACAGCCACCAACGCCTTCGTCACCGCGCCGATCGCTAAGGCGCTGGGTGTCGAGCATCTGCTCGCCATCGACCTGGATACCGAAGGCGGTGATCCGCTTGGACGCTATACCGGCCGTTCAACAGGCGTCGTGACGTTTCGTGAAGGCAAGATCGTGCGGACCGAACAATGGCTTGCATCGCAGGGATTGAGGCTGACCGACTTCGAAGAAAGCTACTTCTACAGCGATTCCGTCAACGACGTCCCGCTCATGGAGCGCGTCACCCATCCCGTCGCAACCAATCCCGATCCTCGGCTTCGCATGATTGCGCTCGAGCGCAACTGGCCGGTCATCGACCTGTTCGGCTAGGCGGCGGTTTTATTCATGCGCCATATGGCGTAGCATCTCGGCCATTCTTACAACAGACGTAGAGAGACATGGCCCTGATCGCCCGCAACCTGCTCGGCATTGCCGTACTGCTGTTCATCGCGTTTATTTTTTCCAACAACCGCCGCGGCATCCGCTTGCGTACCGTCATACCCGCGCTGCTTGCGCAAATTGGCATTGGCGCGTTCATCCTGTTCGTGCCCATAGGCAAGAGTGTTCTTGCAGCAGCCGCGGCGGGCGTGAACCACGTGCTCGGCTATGGCAACGCGGGCATCGAATTTTTGTTCGGCGGCCTCGTGCAGTCGAAGATGTTCCAGGTCTTCGGTGACGGCGGTTTTGTGTTCGCGGTGCGCGTCCTGCCCGCCATCATCTTCGTGACCGCGCTGATCGCCGTGCTCTATTACCTCGGCATCATGCGCTGGATCGTGATCATTCTCGGCACGATTTTCCAGAAGCTGCTTGGAGTATCGAAGCTCGAATCGTTCTCGGCCGTCACCACCATCTTCCTCGGCCAAAGCGAAATGCCCGCGGTCGTCAAACCGTTCGTTCGCGACATGACGGGCGCCGAATTGTTCGCGGTGATGTCGAGCGGAATGGCGGCGGTGGCAGGCTCCGTGCTCGCGGGATATGCGGGGCTCGGCGTAAAAGTCGAATACCTGCTTGCCGCGTCTTTCATGGCCGTGCCAGGCGGATTGCTGTTCGCGAAGATCATCCATCCTTCCACGGAAGCGAGCCGCGTCACACTGCAACATCTCAGCTTCGACGAAAAACGCCCCGCCAACGTTATCGAAGCGGCCAGTTCGGGCGCGACCGTCGGCCTCAGGATTGCCGTGATGGTCGGCGCCATGCTGATTGCGTTCGTCGGCCTGATCGCGTTGCTGAACGGCATCGTGGGCGGCATTGGCGGATGGTTCGGCGCGCCGCATCTTTCGATGCAATCCGTGCTCGGCGCCATCTTCGCGCCACTCGCCTATCTGATTGGCGTGCCGTGGGATCAGGCGGCGCTCGCCGGCAACTTCCTTGGCCAAAAAATCATCCTGAACGAATTCGTGGCATATGCGTCGCTTTCGCCGTATTTGAAGGACTCCGCAAGCGTCGCGGCGGCTGGCCTGCAAGTGCTCGATCCGCGTACCATAGCAATCTTGTCGTTCGCGCTGTGCGGGTTCGCGAACTTTGCGTCCATTGCCGTGCTGACCGGCGGCTTCAGTGCGGTAGCACCGGAACGGCGCGCGGAAGTGGCGCGCTACGGCCTGCGCGTCGTGCTTGCAGCCACGCTCTCGAACCTGATGAGCGCGACAATCGCGGGCATGTTCCTGACGCTCAACTAAGGAAAAATCATGACGATGGACCAGTTGCTCGAACGCGCGAAAGTTGCGCGCGAACGGGCCTATGCACCTTATTCGAAGTTCAAGGTCGGCGCGGCGCTGCTGACAAAAGACGGTCGCGTTTTCGATGGCTGCAACGTGGAAAACGCATCGTACGGATTGTGCAACTGCGCGGAACGCACGGCGTTTTTCAGCGCCATTGCGGCGGGCTGCCAGCGCGACGAATTCGCGGCGCTGGCCGTGATTGGCGACACGACCAGCCCCATCGCGCCCTGCGGCGCGTGCCGTCAGGTAATCATCGAACTAGGCGGTCCCGGCTTGTCTATCCGCCTTGGCAACCTGCATGGCGCGACGCGTGACACAACGGCACGCGAACAGCTTCCGGACGCGTTCTATCTATGACACGGCACAAGGTTATCTACGACACGGACCCGGGTGTCGACGACGCCATGGCGCTCGTCTTCCAGGCGCTGCATCCCGACATCGAACGGCTCGGGATCACAAGCGTGTACGGCAACGCGACCATCGACACCACCACATCCAACGCCTTATATCTGCGCTCGCGTTTTTGTCCCGGCGTGCCGGTCGCGCGCGGTGCCGCCGCACCGCTGCATCGCGCGCCGCCCGCGCCGCTCGGCTGGATTCATGGCGACAACGGGCTGGGCAATATAGAACTGGGCGAGCCCGGCGATACGACGCTGGACACGCGTTCGGCGCATGAATTCATTATCGATACCGTTCGTGCCCAACCCAACGCAGTGACGCTGATCGCGGTCGGCCCGCTGACGAACCTTGCGCTCGCGCTCGGAGCCGATCCGGAGATCGCCACGCTCGTGAAGCAGGTCGTCATCATGGGCGGCGCATTTGGAACGGCGGGCGTGCTCGGCAATGTGTCGCCGGCGGCTGAAGCGAATATCCTGTGCGATCCCGACGCAGCGGACATCGTGCTCGGCGCGGCGTGGCCGGTGACGCTCGTGGGTCTCGACGTGACGCAGGAGACGATCATGCCGAACGAATGGCTCGCGAGCTTTCGTGACCAGGGAGGCGATGCAGGCCGTTTCGTGTGGGACGTGTCACGTCATTACGCGGCGTTCCATAAAGATAGCGCGGGACTCGACGGCATCTATGTCCACGATTCCTCGGCGGTGGCTTATGTGCTTGCGCCACATCTCTACACCGTGCGCCGAGGTCCTGTTCGAGTCGTGACGAGCGGCATAGCGACAGGCCAGACGATACAAAAACCATTGACCATGAAGGTGCCCGCGCCGGACTGGGACGACCGTCCGGCGCAATCGGTCTGCATCGGCGTGAACGCGGCCGGCATGCTCGAATTGTATAAAAACACCTTCTTTAAAGCACCCTAGCGGCTCAATTGCGCGCCGAGCCAGGCGCGCAACGCTTCGACTTCCTCAGCGCAGACCGAGTGCTGCATCGGGTAGTCATGCCACTCGATCTTGCAGCCGTGCGCCAGCGCAAAGTCGCGTCCCTGCACCGCAAGATCGAACGGCAGCACCGGGTCCTGCGTGCCGTGCGCGGCGAAGATCGGCGTGTCGCGGTTATCCTCGCTAAACGCCGCATCGATCAAACCGGGCGACGGCACGTAGCCCGACAACACGATCAAGCCGGCCAGTTTCTCCGGATGAGTAAGCCCCGCTGTATAGGTCATCGCGCCGCCTTGCGAGAAACCGGCAAGGAAGATTTTGGAGGTCGGAATACCCCGCTCGTTCTCGCGGGCAATCAAATTGCGGATGTGATCGCACGAGGCCTTCAGGCCGGCTTCATCGACACGCCGGTTCACGCCATCGAACGACAGAATGTCGTACCACGCGCGCATCACGTACCCATTGTTGCCTGTCACCGGCATTTCGTTCGCGTTGGGAAACACGAAACGCACGGCGGGCAGATCGCCCAGGCGCAATTCCGGCACGAGCGGAATGAAGTCGTTGGCATCGGCGCCCAGGCCGTGCATCAGGATCACAGCAAACTCGGGGTTCGGCGCGGTTTCCACGTCGATGGTGGACAACAAGACGGTCATGGGCTGGACTCCGTTAATGGCTTCAAATGATGGGAACGAGAACAAGGATGATGCCGAACAGCGACACGAGCCACACGAGCGAGCGCAAGAATGGAATGCCGGCCGCGTACAAGGGCACGTAAATCACGCGCGCGACAACGTAAAGCCACGCGCCCCACAATGTCAGCGTGCCTTCGCGGCCGGCCAGGTGCGCAATCAGGATAGCGATGGCAAAGACCGGCAACGTCTCGAACAGGTTGGCTTGCGCGCGCATGAGCCTGCCCGTCAGTTTGCCGGGTGGCGCCGCCGGCGTGTCGCGCGGGCCGCCGTTGTATCCGATGCCGGTCTCGCGGCTGCGCAACACCGACGGCAGCAGCACCTGGACAAGCGCGAGGACGAGCGTCCATGCAAGGATATGAAGTTCTGTCGTCATGGTTGGGTTTGGGTTGAAGTGCGGGCAAAAACGGCATCATCATGCCATCATTGATGCGTTACAAGATCGCGGACATTCACTCATGCAAGCTCTTCCCGTGCGTCTGGTTCCCGGAGACGATGTACGCCACACGCTGGAGGCGCTGGCGCGAAACCGCGCTCTGAGCGCGGCGTTCGTGATTCAGGGTATCGGCAGCCTGAGCGTGGCGCACCTGCGTTATGCCGGCATCGATGAACCCACCGTGCTTACCCGCGACCTCGAAATCCTGACGCTTGGCGGTTCGCTTGGTCCCGGCGGCGCGCACCTTCACATGACCGTCTCCGATTCCAGCGGCCACGTGTTTGGCGGCCACGTATCGGCGGGATGCATTGTGAGGACCACGGCGGAAATTCTGATTGTGCATCTCGACGCTTTCCGCTTTTCGCGCGAACCCGATTCCGCCACGGGCTTCCCAGAGTTATCGATACACCCTCAAGCCTGAGCGCGCACGCCAGCAACGGCAAGTCAACTCAATGCTCACAATGCATGCCGCAAGCCACGCCGTGCCCGACGCGAAACCCGCCAGCACGTCGCTAGCAAAATGCACGCGCAGGAACACGCGGCTGCTTGCAATCGTGACGGCAATGACAGTCGCCGCGAGAGTCACCGGCAAACGCCAGCGCGAAGGCATGACGCTTACAAGCGCATACGCGATCATGCCGTAGGTCACGAGAGACCCCGACGCATGGCCGCTCGGAAAACTCCAGCCGTCGGCCGTTGCGATATTGCGATCATGCAGGGGCCGTACCCGTTCGAAGATATGCTTGAGCGTAGTGTTGAGGACACCATTGCCGGCAATTGCAAGCACGAAGCCGAGCGCGATCGCACGCTGGCCCCGAAGGACCAGCAACACCGCGCCAAGCACGCACCAGAGCGCGAGCAACCACGGATCGCCCAGGTGCGTGACCCGCGCGAACCAACGGATCACGCCGATCGGAACACCCTGCGCTATGCCATCGGCGAACGCCTGATCCGCACGGCCCAGCGTCTCGCCATCGCCAATTTCATCGGCGATGGCGGCGAACAGCGCAGCCGCCCCTACGATAATCGCAAAGCTCACCGCGAGATGAATCATCAGCAAGACACGCGGCGACACTCCGCCCTCTTCGCGCGGCAATCCGTACCGTTGCACAAGCCGCCATGCGCCAAGCACCGTAACGACCGCGATCAAGAGTGTCGCGCCATACACCAGAAGCGCATGCTCTCCGGCAGCGTGTGCCGCGTGAATCAGGCTGATGTTCCTCAGATCTGGCTGACTCATGAAAGCGCGGCAAGCGCCGCGTCGTGCGCTTCGGTATCGAATTCGAGCTCGTGCCGCGTCACCGCTTCAAATGCCGCAAGCTCACGATTGAAGTCCCAGCGAGCAATGACGGCGCGCCGTTGATCCGTAACCGTACCCGCATATTCGATCAGGTTCACCGAATTGGGAATCGCCCCGCGCACGCGTGAAGACAACGATGTCCCCGCCTGCACCGCCCACATGCGCCGCGGCAGATCCCTGAACGCCGCCTTCAG
This sequence comes from Caballeronia sp. DA-9, assembly GCF_051615025.1. Lineage (NCBI taxonomy): Bacteria > Pseudomonadati > Pseudomonadota > Betaproteobacteria > Burkholderiales > Burkholderiaceae > Caballeronia > Caballeronia sp. DA-9. The sequence goes on from NZ_CP195132.1 coordinate 1,044,516, forward strand.
GGGCAGCACGTAAGGCAAATGGATATGACCGCCCATGATCAGGTCGGCGCCGGCCTGCGCCCAGCGCCGGACCGCATGTTCGCGGCCATGCAACAGGTTCTTCACGTCGTTTGCGCGCGCGGCCAGAACCGGCTGGTGCGTGACAACCACGCGCAGTTGTCCCGGCGTGGCGCGCTCAAGCCGCTGTGCCACACGCTCGGCTTGTTGCGGCGATACTTCGCCATCCTTATGACGATACGGACGTGTCGTATTGACGCCAATCACGAGCAGCGCGTCCGATTCGAACACAGGTTCGAGATCATCTCCGAACACCCGCCGGTGATTCGCGTATGGATGCATTGCGCGGGCGAAAACGTCGTAGAGCGGAATGTCGTGATTGCCGGGCACGATCAGGAACGGCGTCTTGCCGAACTGGTCGACGAAAGCACGGGCCGCGCTGAATTGCGCACGCCGGGCGCGCTGCGTGATGTCGCCGGACAGGACCACGAGGTCAGGACGATGCGTGCCGGCGAGTTGCAACAGGGCGTCCACCACCGGCTGTTGTTCGGTGCCGAAGTGCGGGTCGGAAATGTGCAGCAGCAGGGTCATGAGCGATTGGCGCTGGCCACGTCGGCCTCGGGTTTGAGAAGAAACAGCGGCTCCGAAGCGACGCGGAACTCGAGCGGCATGTTGATCCAGGTCACTTCGCCATCGGTTGCAACTTTCACGGCGCGATCGCGCTTCGACGGATGCGTCACCGTGATCTGCTTGAAAGCGAAGCTGATGACGTTATCGGCGTCGCTCATCATGCCCGTTGCGCCGCGCAGCGTCAGGCCGATTTGCGCAATCCGCCCGATGGCGCGCGGTGCAATGGCGGCGAGCAACCCGCGTTCCAGCAGCGGCGCTTCCTCCATGCCGATCTGCTCGAGTTGCAAACGATTGTTGCCGACAAAAAGCGTGGACGTCCGAATCTCCTGCATTGTGCCATCGTGCTCTATATGCAAACGTAAATGCCGATGCCGCCGCAGTAGCGTAATGGCGGCCGACCATAGCGCGATCAGGCGGCTGCGGCCGAATTGCTGCTTGTACAGCTCCCGATCCTCCAGCAATTTCGGATAAAGCCCGAGACTCGCGTTGACCAGGAACATGCGGTCATTCACGAAACCAACCTGCACCGGATGCGCCCGCGCGCTCAGCAGCAAAGGGATGGACAAGGCCGGGTCGGACGGAATGCCGTGGTCGCGGCTGAAGTAGTTGAACGTGCCACGCGGCAACACGGCGAACGGACAGCCGCTGCCGAACACGGCGCTCGCCACGGCGCAAAGCGTGCCGTCGCCGCCCGCGCCTACCACCACGCCATTTTGCGCCGTGGCGTCGCGCACCGCCTGGGTTGCGGCATCGGCGAGTCTTGACGGGTCGTCGACAATCCTGAGTTCGAATGTGCGCCCCGCCTCGCCCAGAACCTGATTGAGCGCCGCGCGCGTTTCGTCGCTCTGCTTTCGCCCCGAGCCCGCGTTCATCACGATGAAAAACGGCGCATCGGCGGCAATCTCCCGAGGCTCGCGCGTCCGGCGAAGGGCTTCAGATGGAGACGGGGAAAGATCGGCGGGCGTCATGAATGGCGCTCCTGTCGGGTCGGATCGAGCATTGCTCGATGATTGAACGGGCGCGCCTGCAGGTAATATCAAGCAATATCAGGCACCGCGGCGCCCGATGATTATAACAATCAGCTTACAGTCTATTAACCTAAAAGAAGCCGCGCTGCATGATGCAGCGCGGCTTCGTAGCAAGAAAAACGGGCCTACATATGCTCGCCGCGTATGTACCCTTCGAGTTGGTGAATGGTGAGTTGCTGCTCGGAAATGATGTTTTTAACCAGATCGCCGATGGAAATCATGCCCACGAGCTTTTCGCCATCGATCACCGGCAAATGCCGCATGCGTTTTTCTGTCATGAGCGCCATGCAGTCGTCCGTGGTCTGGTCCGGGCGCACGAAACGCACTTGCGAAGTCATGATTTCATGTACCGGCGTTTGCCGCGATACCCGGTCCATCAGCACGACTTTGCGCGCGTAGTCACGCTCCGTCATGATCCCGACAATCGCTTCACCGTGCGTCACGACCAGCGCGCCAATATGCTTTTCCGCCATCAGGACGATAGCGTCGTAGACCGACGCCGTGTCAGCGATCGTGAAGATGGTGTGATCGGGTTTCGAATTGAGAACTTGTGCGACTGTTGCCATCGAACGCCTCCGTTGAACCGCGCGGCGCCTGCCGGCTGGCGGGCGCTTCACTGGGGATCTTGCCTGGGCTTGCCTGCGTCGTGTCTCGCATGTCTGTCTTACATGCCTATTACCCAGCCCATTCAAAAAGTATAGGCCACCTGCCCGGCGCCCGGACGCCTGGAAACTTGGGTTTTACCCCGTCCAAGGGTCAACCCCGATAGGACGTGCAACACGCTGAAACGCCGCTGTCATAAATCGTGAAAAGGAGCTTCAGTTTCCCTGCAGCGCGCCGCTAATCAAGAACCGGCTGGACAAAGCCCGGCATAAATCGATCAGGAGAACACCTTGAGCAGTTCACAACACGATATCGAACAGCGCGTTCGGCTCGCCGGCAACAACATGTTCGAGCTGCTCCTGTTCCGCCTGGGCGAAGCGCCCGGTTCGGAGCAGCGCGAGCTCTACGGCATCAATGTGTTCAAGGTGCGTGAGATTCTCGCGATGCCCGAAATCACCGTGGTCGCCGGCGCAAACCCCGAGATTCTCGGTGTCGCCGATATACGCGGCCAGATCATTCCCGTCATCGATCTGGCGCAAGTTACCGGTTGCCGTCCGAAGAACGGTCCGAAAATCCTGCTGGTCACGGAATTCGCCCGCACCACGCAAGGCTTCGCCGTCGAGGAAGTCGACGATATTGTCCGGCTGGAATGGAATCAGGTTTTGTCGGCGGAATCGCATTCGAGCGGGCGCACCGTCACGAGTTTCGCCCGGCTGGACGGCAACGTGGACGGCTCGCGGCTCGCGCAGGTGCTCGACGTTGAGCAGATCTTGCGCGACGTGCTGCCTTCAACGGAAGACGAAATCAACGAATCCAGCACAGGCCGTCTCGTCTTGAAACTCGGCACCAAAGTGCTCGCCGCCGATGACTCCGGCGTAGCACGCAGCCTGATCGAGCAAAGCCTGAACGCCATGGGCGTGTCGTTCATCATGACAAAGAGTGGCCAGGAAGCGTGGAATGTACTGGAGGACATGCAGCGCAAGGCCCAGTCGGAAGGCCGTCTCGCGTCGGACGAAATCGCGCTGGTGCTGACGGACCTGGAAATGCCGGAAATGGACGGCTTCACGCTCACGCGCCGCATCAAGGCGAATGCCGGCATGCAGGCAATTCCGGTGGTGATTCATTCGTCGCTGTCCGGATCCGCAAACGAAGAGCACGTTCGAAAAGTGGGTGCGAACGCGTATGTATCTAAATTCGCGCCGGCCGAGCTTGCGACCGTGATGCGCAACGCGCTGAAGACCGGCACCTGAAACGTCCGGAAGATCGGCCAGAAAACGCAAACGCCCGCTGGATCCAAGTCCAGCGGGCGTTTGCGCATTGCACGGTCATCAGGGCTTTACGCAATCAGGACGGCAACAGGTTGCCGGTTGTGCGCGTAACGGCCCACAAAAGCCCGCGGATTACTGACCGAAGAAAACTGCTTGCGACTTGGCGCTGCTGTCGCGGGTCGTCGAACCCGATTGCGTCAGCGACTTCGCGCCGCCATAACCATTTACGTCGGCGTTACGGCTTTCAGCAGCGAGCGTTTGCGTGTTCTGGCCTTGCTGCGAAGCGGGAGCACCAACCGACGGACGATATGACGGCGCCGGACCATAGCCGCTCGCAAACGCGGGCACAGCGATAGAAGCGGTTGCAGCGATAAGCAACGATGCAAGAAGATTCTTTTTCATGATGAGCTCCGATATTGGGTAGACGTACAACTGGTTCACAAGGCGTTGCAGCTGTCCCGCTATGTGTTGCCGGCTGCTTCGTCGATGAAATGCAGTGTATACCCCTACTATCGGTTTTTTATCCCCATAAACTTCAATACACTATTCAGGATGGAAGCATAATCGCACGCATCCAACCCGGCCCGGAAATAGCAAAAGCGAGCCTGTACAAGGCTCGCGCATCGCTTTATTTGGGGACAAAAGAGCATGAATAATCAGGTGCGGATCAGTGAACCTGCACCATTTTGCTGATCAACTGGACCAAGACACCAGGCGCATTGCCTTTCTGGCAATAACCGTCGAATCCCGCATGCATCCCCTTTGAGCGCACGTAGTCTTCACCATGAGCCGTAAAAGCGATGATCCCGGCATTGCGAGTAGGTGAAATTCTGCGCAGGACGCGCGCCGTGGCGAAACCGTCGTGTTCGGGCATGCTGATATCGAGCACCACAACATGCGGGATCCAGTCCTCAACGGCCTGGAGTGCATCCACGCCACTGAGCGCATAGCGCGCGTCGCAGCCGTCAGCGTTGAGCGCAGCAGCCAGGCCTTCGGCGGCCGCGGCGTTGTCGTCGACAACGAGGATGCGCCATCGGTCATGATCGGCGTCGACGTTTCGGTTGGTCCACAACACGCAGTTTGGGGAGGAGGAAACTGAAAGCATTGACCGCTCTAAATTATGCAAGTGCAGCAAATACAGCATTTTCCGCGCCTACTTGCATAAGTGTCACGAGCGATTCATGCGGTTGTGAAACAAGAAACGCCGAAACGTCTTGGTTGATGATCGGTTGGCCTGTGAGTGCACGGCCCGCAGCGAAAGCGCGGGCGTACCGGAACCCTAAAATTCAGGACTTCGCTTTTACCTTTTTGCCAGAAGATTCGTCCGTTGAGCGTAGCTTGGCATTTGCCAGAACCAGCAAATTTGCATCGAAATGACGCAGCGCCTCGTCAAGCTTGTCAAGCGCCTCGCGTAACGTACGCTTCTGTGCCTTGCCAAGCGGTTGCGGGCCATATTCCGCGACCAGCTTCGCTTCTTTCTCGAGCCGCTTCAGCAGTTTTGCGCCTAGACGGCTATCGATTGCCTGCTCGCCCAGCAATTCGACGATGCTTGCCGCCAGCCGCGTCAGTCCATCGGCCGTGGTCTGCGTGGGTTCGTCCTGCTCGACGCGATCTTCCATATGTGTTCCCCGTGAAGCTCAATGAAACGAGAAGGGTCGGGCTGCGCGCGACGGCCTTCTTGCACCGCGCGAGTCTAACCATGTGGCGTGACAGCCATAAGTCCATTGCGTGTCACGCGGCATTCTCCCAACAGTAACGCAAATCCGTTACAAACGATGCTCGCCATGCCGCGTTTGACACGGACAATGCGTGGCTGAACCGCTTTTTACTTCCAGCTCCCGATGACCACCGCCTTGCCCTACGCTTCCGATTTTTCCGGCCTCGTGTGCGGCTTTCGCTTTGCAGAGGACACAGCGGGCGTCCCCATTGATTCAGCCGGCGCGCTCGACTGGCTTGCGCAGTGCAACGCCGGCCAGGACGCGGGCGACTTCGTCTGGCTGCATTTCGATCTCGCCAATGGCGCGAGCGAACGCTGGATGCGCACCCAGCTCGAACTGCCCGACGCCTTCTTCGAAACACTGCGCGAAGGTTCGCACTCCACGCGCATCGAGCATCAGGAAGGCGCGCTGCTCGCCGTCATCAACGACGTGATGTTCAACTTCGACGTCACGCCTTCTGAAATTGCCACGCTCTGGGTTTATACGCGCGAAAAGCTGATGGTCACGGCGCGCCTGAAACCACTGCGCTCCATCGATACCTTGCGCGAAGCCGTGCGCAGCGGCGAGCCGTTCCGCTCGACAGTCGAACTGCTGATCCATCTGCTGCGCGACCAGGCCGATCTGCTGGTCCAGATCGTACGGCGCACGAGTATCGAAATCGATAAGGTGGAGGACCGTTTTCTCTCGATGCGCACGCCCGCCACGCGCTCTGAACTGGGTGCGTCGCGGCGGGTGCTGGTGCGCCTGCAGCGTCTGCTTGCGCCCGAGCCGGGCTCGATTTTCCGGCTGCTCGCGCGGCCGCCGCGCTGGCTGCAAACCCTCGACTTGCAGGATCTGCGCGACGCCACAGAAGAATTTTCGCTCGTCCTGGGCGATCTGGCCGGGCTGGTCGAGCGCATCAAACTCTTGCAGGAAGAAATCGCCGCGCGGCTGGACGAACAAAGCAACCGGACGCTTTTCACGCTGACGCTGGTCACGGTGCTGGCGCTGCCCATCAACATAGTGGCCGGCATCATGGGCATGAACGTGGGCGGCATTCCTCTTGCCGAGAACAAACACGGCTTCTGGCTGATGGTCGCAATCGTGGCGACTTTTACCGTGCTTGCGGGCTGGTGGACGTTTTATCGGCGGCGTGGACGCTGAAACCCGCTGTTCCGTCACCTGATTTCGCTGCGAAAGCACTTGCGTTTTTCCATGCTGATCGCCAATACTGTACGCATATACAGTATTGGCGATCAGCATGGAGTTGTCCGAAAAGCTGGAAATCCTCGCCGATGCCGCGAAATACGATGCGTCCTGCGCAAGCAGCGGCGCACCGAAGCGGACATCGCGAGGCCTTGAAGGGCTCGGCGCCAGCACGGGCGCGGGAATCTGCCACAGTTTCACGCCCGACGGGCGCTGCGTCTCGCTGCTCAAGATTTTGCTGACCAACTTTTGTCAGTACGACTGTCAATACTGTGTGAACCGGCGCTCGAGCAATGTGCCGCGTGCGCGCTTCACGCCGCGGGAAGTGGTCGATCTGACGGTGGACTTTTACCGGCGAAACTACATCGACGGATTGTTTCTGAGTTCCGGGATCATTCGCTCGTCGAACTACACCATGGAACAACTGGTTCGCGTTGCGCAGTCCTTGCGGGAAGACCACCAGTTTCGTGGCTATATCCATCTGAAGACCATTCCCGACGCCGATCCCGAACTGATCGCGCAAGCGGGGCTGTTTGCGGACCGGCTGAGCGTCAACATCGAATTGCCCACCGATGGTGGTCTGCAAAAGCTCGCGCCCGAAAAGAGCGGACGCACCATCAAGATCGCGATGAGTTCCATTCGCGTGGCGCAGGAAGAATCGGAAGCGGAGCCTAAAGGGCCGCGATTCGCGCCGGCAGGACAAAGCACGCAGATGATCGTGGGTGCGGATAGCACGGACGACCAGACCATCCTCGCGACCGCCGAAACGCTGTACGGGTCGTACAGGCTCAAGCGCGTCTACTACTCGGCCTTCAGCCCGATTCCCGACAGCCCGTCCGCCGTGCCGTTGCAGGCACCGCCGCTATTGCGCGAGCATCGGCTGTATCAGGCCGACTTCCTGATGCGCGGGTATGGGTTCAACGCGTCCGAACTACTCGACGGCCCCGGCAATCTCTCGCTCGATATCGACCCGAAACTTGCCTGGGCGCTCGCGCACCGCGAACAGTTTCCTGTCGACCTCAACCGGGCGGCGCTGCGGATGATCGCGCGGGTGCCGGGCATCGGCATGAGAAACGCCAAGCGCATTGTCGATCTGCGCCGCTCGCGCCGCGTTCGCTATGACGACCTCGTGCGCCTCAGATGCAGCATGGACAAAGTGCGGCCGTTCGTCACGACGGAAGACTATAAGCCGCCGATTCGCGATGTATCGTCCGCCCATCTGCGCCGCGCGCTAAGCGCCGCACCCGTGCAGCTTTCGCTTTTGTGAGCGGTGCGTCCATGCGTATGCGGAGCATTGTCATAGACGGCGAATACGCAACGTGGCGCACGGCTGCACTGTCGGCGCTCACGGAAAATCTGCCGCCGGATGTCATCGAATGGCGTGAAGTCAATGACAACGCGTCGAGAGATCCATCGCTTTTCGATGAGGAACAACCAGCAAACCTGAGCGGAGACGCGCCCGCGCTGTCCATTTCGAAAACTTTCGCAGCGCTGCTCAAAGAAGCGGCCTTGTTTCGCGACCCGGACCGCTGGGGGTTCCTCTACAAACTGATCTGGCGATGGGCGCAAGGCGATCGCGCCGTGGAATCCGCCGCCGACGAAGACGGCGTGCGTCTGCACAAGATGGCAAAGGCGGTACGGCGCGCGAAACACGACATGATTGCCTACGTGCGCTTTCGCAAGCGCGATCCGGCTCTCGGCGCGTCGGAATACGTGGCATGGTACGAACCCGATCACGATGTTCTCGCGTGGGGCGCCGACCACTTTGCAGCGCGGATGGGACGTTCATCGTGGATGATCACCACACCGCGTGGCGCTGCCATGTGGAACGGAACGGCGCTGCACATGGAGCGGCGTCCCGCGCTCGCCGCCGATCATCTTCCGGAAAACGAAGACGACGCCGAGAATCTCTGGCTCACGTATTACAAGAACACGTTCAATCCGGCGCGCCTGAACGAAACCGCGTTGCAACAGCACATGCCCGTGCGCTTCTGGAAAGGCTTGCCGGAGGGACCGCTGATACCGCACATGATCAGTGAAGCCCGCAGCGGCGCAAGAAAAGTGGCGCAGGCGAGCGCCGTGGGCGCAATGAGCCTGACAAGCGGCAAGGCCATTGTCATGGAAGCAGACAAGGCGCAGCCCGCGCGAAATGCAACAACCTCACTCGATGCCTGCCGCCGCTGCGAACTGTGGCGTCAGGCAACGCAAGCTGTACAAGGCGAGGGGCCGGCTCAAGCGGCAATCATGCTGGTCGGCGAGCAACCGGGCGATCAGGAAGATTTGAAGGGCCGGCCTTTTGTTGGTCCCGCCGGAGCACTGCTCGATTCGGCGATGCAACGCGCAGGCCTGGATCGCGCTGGCGTGTACATGACCAACGCGGTCAAACATTTCAAGTGGGAGCCGCGAGGCAAGCGCCGGTTGCATAAAACGCCCGCACAACGGGAAGTCGATGCGTGTTCTGTCTGGCTCGAACAGGAACTCGCGGCAATCAAGCCGCGCGTGATCGTCGCACTGGGCGCTACGGCGCTGCACAGCCTGCTGGGGCGGCAGGCCTCGCTCGGCAATCATCTGGATAAAACGCTGGCCTTCAACGGCGGATGGCTGGTCACGACGTATCACCCTTCGTTTGCGCTTCGCCAGCAAGATGAAGCTGCGCGCGATCGCGCCATCGATATGATCGTCTCGGCGCTGGAACGCGCGCAAAAGCTGGCGGCAAGCGAGCAGCCAAGCTAATACCTGCTTGAACAGCCGCGCGGTTAAAAACCCAGGTCGCTCAGGCCCGGATGATCGTCGGGCCGGCGGCCTAGCGGCCAGTGGTATTTGCGCTCCGATTCCTTGATCGGCAAGTCGTTGATGCTCGCGTGCCGATGCGTCATCAGCCCCGCCTCGTTGAATTCCCAGTTCTCGTTGCCGAAGCTGCGGAACCAGTTCTTCGAATCATCGTGCCATTCGTACGCAAAGCGCACCGCAATCCGCGAACCCGTAAAGGCCCACAATTCCTTGATCAGCCGATAGTCGAGTTCGCGCGCCCATTTGCGCGCAAGGAACGCTTCCACTTCGGTGCGTCCGGAAACAAACTCCGCGCGGTTGCGCCAGCGGGTGTCCTCGCTGTACGCCAGCGCAACCCGCTTCGGGTCGCGGGAATTCCAGCCGTCCTCAGCGAGGCGGACCTTTTGCCGGGCGGTTTCGATATCGAACGGAGGGAACGGCGGCTTGCTTTCCATGACGGCACCTTTGAAGGTTATCGAGTAGATTTCGGTTAAGTAGACAGGTCTGTCTACTCGCGTACTCTAGCGCAGGGAGACAGACCTGTCTACAATGATCGAACCATGACATTACTTTCTTCCACTGTGGAATTCACACCGGATCCTTCGCCAGCCGAACGAATCCTCGCAACCGCGCACGGTCTCTTTTACCGCGACGGAATTCGCGCGACGGGAATTGATCGCGTGATCGCGGAATCGGGCGTCGCGAAGAAGACGTTTTATCGATACTATCCGGCGAAAAATGACCTGATCGTGGCGTTCCTCGACTACCGGCATCGCAACTGGATGGCGTGGTTCGAAGATGCCGTCAAGCGTCATGGCGGTAACGCCAATGCGCTCGTGCCCGCGCTCGCGGAATGGTTCGGGAGCGACGCATATAGGGGATGCGCGTTCATCAACGCGGTGGTGGAAGTCGGCGGTACGTTGCCCGAAGCCGTCGATATTTCGCGGCGTCACAAGCTGGATATGTCCGCGGTCATCAGGACGCTGTTGCCTGCAGGGTCGAGGACTGCCAAGGCGGATGCACGCGCGTTGGCAATGGCAGTGGACGGCGCGATTATCGGGGCCCAGTTCGAGGACTCGCCCGAGGTAGCGCTCAAATCGCTGGCTCGCGTGGTGAAGGCGATCACGGACACTGCCCGCATGTAAGCGCCATTCCCGTCGTTACACAACATAGGCCGTTCGGCATCACCGGAACGGCCTATGTTCAATGCATTGCGGCCCGAGAGCCGCCTTTTTTAGTTCCCGCTGCTCAGCACAATCTGAGCGATCACGCCCGTTGCGATCGCGGCGAGCACGTAGTCGCCGCCTACGCCGACCCAATGGTAGCCACGCGGCGGCTGACGCAGTCCATATCCACGGTAATCGTCGACCACATACTGGCGATCCCGGTAATCATTGGGCAAGCGATCTCCGCGATGCCATTCGCGGGGACTGTCGCCGTGCATGCCTCCGGGGCCACCGCGTCCGGGGCCGTTGTCGGCGCGTGGAGGCGGGCGGCCGTTATCGTGGTGCTGGCCGCCGGGGATACCTTGCGGACCGCGATTCTGCGCCTGGTTCTGATTCTGATAGCCGCCGTGACCTTGCATCTGTTGTCCGCCGGGATGTTGTTGGGGGCCGCCGTGGTCATCGTGACCGCCAGGACCGCCCTGCGCAAAAGCCGTCGACGCCAAACCCAGGCCTGAAAATAAAACCGCTGCTGCGATATGACTTCTCTTCACGAATACCTCGTTCAGTGTTTTAAGTAAGGCAAGCAGTATGGGCTGCGCAAGACCTATTCCACGGTTTCCCGCAAAGTTTGACACCTTACGAAAACCAAACACATCGCCCGCACCCTAACTTGATTGAAAGGAGACCGATTTGCGAATACTCGCCTATCGGAATTATTAAAAGTATCAATCGGCTTCAAACGGCGGCCGCGCGGCAGTGCAACATCGGGGAAAGCCTTATTGCATAACGCACTGTTGCGATTATTCGCGCTAACAAGACAGTGTATTCACCTGAATGGTATTTATCGGAGCGCGCTGAATGCGTAAGTTCGAGCGTGAACCATGCCAGGAACGAACCATGACAGCGTTAGCCAGAAGCGCGGACCCGTGGCAACAGACGGTGCGCTCGTTGACAGCGACCCACGCAAGCGCGGCAGAAACTGCTCCGCGGCAAAGGGCCGTCCACCCGTTTTTAGAGCGGCTCACCCGCGCGTGGGAACGCGATCATCCGCGCGTTGCTGCGCCGGCAACTGAATCGCGCCGCCCATTTCCCGAGGCTGTTGTGCGCGTGATCGAACGGCCGAGCAGCGCCACCGCCATTGTCTACTGGTCGGATGCCGGGACATGCCACTACGGTTACCAGGGTTGGCGCGTCACGACCGCAGCTTCCGATGGCGTCTGCGCCCTCAGTGGTGAACTGATCCACCGGGGCGACGCGGTGTATCGGCCGTCGCAACGCGATCCGAAACCGCAAAACGCGTCGGCGATGATCCTCGCCGCAGCCATGCCCGAGAACGAGAACTGCGATGCGGAGCTACAGGATCAGCATGCATAAGCGAACCGTTTAACCACGGGAAATGACACGAAAGCGCTGCCTGCACGATGCGGACGCGCTTTCCGTGATATGAAAATCGGCGTCCACGTACGCCGAACTTGAGACGCCGCTTTAACTTCTCTCTGTACGACAAGTGCGCGTATGGACGCCGGCTGGTCACACGGCGCGCCTTCGCGAACGCGCTTTCCGCGAACGTTCTTGACCGTCCGCTCTGCGCGCAAAACGCCTTTTTCTAAACGGCAATTTTCAAGCCAAATTTCGCGCTCGCCGCTGATATTCCCTTCATCGTTTCATAAGCCAAAAGTACGATTACGGCTGTGTGACAGCTATTACACTGTAGTCCCGCGCTTTGATTGCTGAACGCGCAACGCGCTCCGGCAAGGACATGCGTCGTAAATTTGTCATCGCAATTGCGTAGGATTGCAGTCTCCCGCCGCTCCATCACTGCAAGGAGTTCATCGTGAAGAGTTTTCAAGCGCAGCGCGCCGTAGCTCGTGACACCATCCGGTCCGCGGATACAGCGTATGAGTCGCAAGTGCTCCGCGAACCAAAAGAGGCGCGCGCACAGACGGATCAGGAGGTCTTCGCCGATTCACTCGATATCCCGCTCAACCACGGCGGCATGATGGATGCCGTTCGCGATGCGGTGCGAGCAAATCTGTAAGATCACAGCCAGAAAAATAGCGGCGCCTCGATCACGAGAGCGCCGTTTTTTTTTGGCCTGTGCATACCCCTCACACCGCTTTCATGAAGGTTTTGATCGCGGGGCTAACTGGCCGATTATTTCCGCGTGCTGCGGATACGCCTGCGTCAATGCCGCGCTATCGGCGAGTTCGAATTCGCTGAATTCAAAACCCGGCGCCACGGTGCAGCCGGCAAGCGCGAACGTTGATGGATCACACAACTGCGCCGCAAACCAGAGCCCCGCCGGAACCGTCACCTGGAATACCGCGTCGGCATGTATCAGCGCGTTGCCGAGCCGGTGCGTATGCAACTGGCCGTCTGCATCGATTACGTGGATCTCGATCGGCTCGCCTGCATGGAAGTGCCAAAGCTCGTCCGATCGAATCCGGTGCCACGCCGAATGCGCGCCGTCGCAGAGCAAGTAATAGATCGCAGTCGACGCGGAACGGCTTTCTTCCGGCCGATCCTCCCTCAATACACGCTGCGCGCCCCGATACGTCTCGCGGAAAAAACCGCCTTCAGGGTGCGGCTGAAGCCCTAAGCGTTCAATCAGTTCAAGCGGTATATCACGCATTTGTCCGCACCTTTCATGATTTCAGCTTGTAGCCGGTCTTGAATATCCACGCGACCACGCCGATAAACACCGCCAGGAACACCAGCGTCATGATGAGGCTGATCTCGACGCTGACATCGGCGATACCGTAGAAGCTCCAGCGAAAGCCGCTGATCAGGTACACCACCGGATTGAACAGCGCGACGGCTTTCCAGAACGGCGGCAGGATATCGATGGAATAAAAACTTCCGCCAAGGAACGTCAGCGGCGTGATGATCAGGAGCGGAATCACCTGCAATTTCTCGAACCCGTCCGCCCAGATGCCGATGATAAAACCTAGCAGGCTGAACGTGATGGCCGTCAGCAGCAGGAACACGATCATCATGAACGGATGATCCACATGCAGCGGCACGAACAGGCGCGCGGTCGCGAGAATGATCAGGCCGAGGATGATCGACTTGGTCGCTGCCGCCCCCACATAACTCAGCACGATCTCGAGATACGAAACGGGCGCCGAGAGCAGTTCGTAGATTGTCCCGGTGAACTTTGGAAAATAGATGCCGAACGACGCATTGGACACGCTTTGCGTGAGCAGCGACAGCATTACGAGGCCCGGCACAATGAACGCGCCGTAACTCACGCCGTTCACTTCGGGAATGCGCGACCCGATAGCCGCGCCGAACACCACGAAATACAGCGACGTGGAAATCACGGGCGAGATGATGCTGCCCATGATGGTGCGCCACGTTCGCGCCATTTCGAATCTGTAGATTGCCCGGACTGCATGAATATTCATTTCTTCTCTCCGACCAGGCTCACGAAAATATCTTCCAGCGAGCTCTGCGTCGTTTGCAGGTCTTTGAACTGGACGCCGTTATCGGCGAGGTCTTTCAGCAGCGTGATGATGCGGCCAGGTTCGTCCTGCGCGTCATAGGTGTAAGTCAGCTCGCAGCCATCCGCCGACAGGCTCAGCCGGTATCCGCTCAAGCCCGCGGGAATCTGCGCGATCGCATCTTCCAGTTGCAGCGCGAGTTTTTTCTGACCAAGCTTGCGCATCAGCTCGGATTTTTCTTCAACAAGAATGATCTCGCCGCGATTGATCACGCCGATTCGATCTGCCATTTCCTCGGCTTCATCGATGTAATGCGTCGTCAGGATGATCGTCACGCCGTTTGCTTTCAGGCCTCGCACGAGATTCCACATGTCGCGGCGCAGTTCCACGTCCACGCCGGCGGTCGGCTCGTCGAGGAACAGGATTTCCGGCTCGTGCGAAAGCGCCTTAGCGATCAGCACGCGGCGTTTCATGCCGCCCGAGAGAGTGACAAGCTTGTTGTCCTTCTTTTCCCAGAGCGACAATGACCGCAACACCTTTTCTATGTGCGCCGGATTGGGCGGCTTGCCAAACAGGCCGCGGCTGAATGAGACGGTCGCCCAGACGGACTCGAACGCGTCGGTCGTCAGTTCCTGCGGCACCAGGCCGATCATGGCGCGGGCGGCGCGGTAGTCGGAGATAATGCCGTGACCGTTCACGCGCACCGCGCCTTCCGTGGGATTCACGATCCCGCACACAATGCTGATCAGCGTTGTTTTGCCCGCGCCGTTCGGCCCGAGGAGCGCGAAGATCTCGCCGCGGCGGATATCGAGTGAGACATTTTTCAGCGCCGTGAAGCCGGACGCGTAGCTCTTCGACAGGTTCGAAATTTCGATGATGTTTTGCATGGCCGCCAAGATAGCAGAAAGCGGCATATTCTTCGCAAGCGGGCGGGATTACAGGTCCGCGCCAAACCGGCAGATGCGGCGGGAACGTCGCTTGCAACTTTTACAGCAACGATCTGGAGGCGGTCATGTCCGACACATTCAATCTGCAACGTTTTGTCGATGCCCAGAATCCGCTGTTCGAAACCGTGACCGCCGAACTGGAAAGCGGCAAGAAACGCACGCACTGGATGTGGTTCATATTTCCGCAGATTCAGGGGCTCGGGCATAGCGAAATCGCGCGCCGCTACGCGATTTCATCGGTCGATGAAGCCCGTGCCTATCTTGATCACGCCGTGCTCGGCGAACGCTTGCGAGTGCTGACGCAGATCGTGAATGCGCTCGAGGGACGCTCGGTTGAGCAGATCTTCGGCTATCCGGACGACCTGAAATTCCATTCGTCGATGACCCTTTTTGCCCACGCCGCACGCGACAAGACACCGTTTGAACTGGCGCTGAATACCTACTTCGGTGGCGAACCGGATGCGGCGACCATCGCACGATTGAAATAGGGCGACGCCGGTCCGACGCGGCTTCGGCGAGGGTCGCTCGGCAAAACGATACAATTCGCGCCGGCGTCTTCAGCGGCCGGCGAATCTCAAAAGGATCGGCGGCGCGGCGCGCCCCTGGCCGCATTTATCGATGGCACGGTCAGCAAGTTCCGTTTTTGTTGCCCCTTCGGCACTTTCACCCCGCCCCTAAATCAGCCAGGATCGAAACAGCATGCTTTCGCGCGTCACCCGCTTGTTCCCCTTTTGGGCCGTCCTCATCTCGGTCGCCGCCTACTTCTCGCCCGCCTCGTTCACCGGCATTGCGCCGCATGTCACCCTGCTGCTCACCATCATCATGTTCGCGATGGGCGTCACGCTTTCCTTCGCTGACTTCCGGCGCGTCTTCACGCGGCCGGCGCCCGTGATCGCGGGGATCGGCCTGCATTATCTCGTGATGCCGCTTGCCGCCTGGGTGATCGCAAAACTGCTGCGCATGCCGCCCGACCTGACCGCCGGCATGGTGCTGGTCGGCAGCGTCGCGAGCGGCACGGCGTCCAACGTGATGATCTACCTGGCCCGCGGCGACGTTGCGTTGTCCGTCACCATCAGCGCATTGTCGACGCTCGTGGGCGTGTTCGCGACGCCCCTCCTCACGCGCCTTTACGTGGACGCCTCGATTGCCGTCGACGTCCACGGCATGTTGATGAGCATTGTCCAGATCGTGGCGCTGCCGATCGTCGCCGGGCTCTTCATCAACCAGTTTTTCAACAGGCTGGTGCGCGCGGTCGAACCGGCGTTGCCCATCATCTCGATGGTCGCGATCCTGCTGATCATCTCGGCCGTGGTCGCGGGGACGCAGAAGAGCATTGCATCGGTGGGCTTGCTGGTGATGTTCGGCGTGGTGCTGCATAATGGCATTGGCCTGCTCGGCGGATATTGGGGCGGCCGTCTGCTTGGTTTCGATGAAGCGGTTTGCCGGACGCTGGCGATTGAAGTCGGCATGCAGAACTCGGGATTGGCCGCGACGCTCGGCAAGCTTTATTTCACCCCGATTGCAGCGTTGCCGGGCGCACTGTTTTCGGTTTGGCACAACTTGTCGGGGTCGCTGCTCGCCGGGTACTGGGCTGGCAGGCCGGCAAAGGGATCGACGCAGGAGATGGAAGCGGTGGCGAAGGGATCGCG
Source organism: Caballeronia sp. DA-9 (assembly GCF_051615025.1). Taxonomy (NCBI): domain Bacteria; kingdom Pseudomonadati; phylum Pseudomonadota; class Betaproteobacteria; order Burkholderiales; family Burkholderiaceae; genus Caballeronia; species Caballeronia sp. DA-9. The sequence continues at coordinate 1,060,919 of NZ_CP195132.1, forward strand.
CGCGGAGGCTTGAATATCGTGCGAGCCGATGCCGCGCTTTGCAGCGCGTGCATCGGCCAGTCCAGTCTCGCCTTATGCCTCTTGCAGCGCCTTCACCACTTCCGCCGTCGAGCGCACGCGGCCCATGCGCGGAAAAATATTTGCGATCACGAACGCGTGCGCTTCAGCGCTCAGCGACGTCATTGCATCTTCCGCAAACACGAGTTCGTAGGCGCGATCAAACGCGCCGCGCGCCGTCGATTCCACGCCGAAATTCGTAGCGATGCCGCTCATGATGATGCTCCGGATGCCGTTGCGGCGCAGATGCTGCTCCAGGTCGGTGCCATAAAACGCGCCCCACTGGCGCTTGGTCACGACCACGTCCGCGCCCTGCCTGCCGAGCTCCGGTGACAACTCCGACGCGCTCGCCGGCGGTGGCGGCGAACCCTTCGGCGGCGCGGTGGATGCATCGGCGGGAAGACTCAGAATGCCGGCCAGGTCGACGCGAACCCAAACCACCAGGCCGCCTTTTGCGCGCACCGTATTGGCAAGCCGCACGCTGTTTGCGAGGACATCGGCGGCTGAATGGGGTCCGAGTTGCCTCGCGAGAATGCCCTGCTGCAAGTCGATGGCCACCAGCGCGGTGTGTTCAGGATGCAGATCGAGACTAGACATGACGGCTCCATTTGAAATGTGCGCAAAACAATACGCGTAAAAACATGAGGACAGTCTCACATTTTACGCGTTTTCGGAATTGGCCGCAGGACGCACGGTTTCAACCTATATTAGCGATTGAACGAGGTGCGCAAACAAGGGGAACAATCATGGAACGCGACGATTTCATCGAAATGCTCGCACGCGAGGGTTTCCAGACCACCGTGCTGGTCGAGCGCGAAGCCGGTGCGTCCCTGGACGATCGTGTGCATCCGTTCGAAGCGAAGGCGCTGATCCTGGAGGGCGAGCTGACGCTTGAAGTCGCGGGTAAGGAAACGCGCTATCAAGCCGGCGATGTGTTTCACCTGAAGCCGAACGAAGCCCATAGCGAACGATACGGGCCCGAAGGCGTGTGTTATCTCGTGGGGCGAAAATAAGCTCTCTTCAATACGGCCGATGGCCGGCTGAGTTTACCGGCCATCGGACATGGCGAGACTTGCACCCGGCGCTACATCGATCCCCGCATCAATCCTTGGCGATCGAAGCGAACGGCATATCCACCGGAGCAGATGCATGCTTCTGCTTGTGGGCCTGCCGCATTGGCTTCAACACAAACAGCGCGAGCAGCGCGGACGCGGCCGCCATGCCGGACGCCAGCAGGAACACGGCATGCCAGCTTCCGGTGGCCGCGGTGATCACGCTGCTGAAGGGCACCAGCAACGCCGCCGTTCCCTTCGCGGTGTAGAGCAGGCCCGCGTTGGTTGCTGCGAACTTCGGACCGAAGGTATCGCCGCACGTGGCCGGAAAGAGGCTGTAGATTTCGCCCCAGGCAAAGAACACGATCCCGGTCAGCACCACGAACGCAACCGGACTTTGCCCGTATTTTGACAATGCCAGAATCCCGATCGCCTCGATTGCGAACGCCATGAACATGGTGTTCTCCCGCCCGATCCGGTCCGACACCCAGCCGAAGAAAGGCCGCGTCAACCCATTGAGCACCCGGTCGATGGTCAGCGCGAACGTAAGCGCTGGCAATGTCAGCCCCAGGATCGAAACCGGCGAATCATGCAGGCCAAAATCTTTCGCAATCGGGCCCAGTTGCGCCGTCGCCATCAAGCCACCGGCTGCCATCATCACGAACATGAGATACATGACCCAGAAAATCGGCGAGCTCATCACCTGCTTGGGCGTGGCGTTGTAGACCGCGGACTTCAATGCGCTCTTGGCAGTTGCCAGCAGGCTTGCCGGGGGCGCAAACAGCGCCATTCCGAGGAAGAAGACAATCAGTCCCTGTCCAAGGCCGAACCAGAGGAAGGTCGCTTCGTAGCCGCTGCTCTTGATCATGTGCGCGATCGGCACGACCGTGGCAGCGGAACCCGCGCCGAAACCCGCCGCGGTAATCCCGGCGGCCAGCCCCCGCCGGTTCGGGAACCATTTGAGCGCATTGCCCACGCACGTGCCGTACACGGCGCCGGCGCCAATGCCTCCAACCGCAGCCGCGAAGTAGAGCATCGGCAGGGAACCCGCCACCGAGTTCAGCACCCATGCAACCGCGCAAAGCAAACCGCCCACCACGACGACAGGACGCGGACCGTATTTATCGACCAGATACCCTTCGATTGGAACAAGCCACGTTTCAGTCACAACGAAAATCGTGAACGCTACCTGGATGGCCGCGCGGCCCCAGTGGTGCTTTTCATCGATCGGATTCACAAACAGCGTCCAGCCGTACTGCATGTTCGCGATCATGGCCATGCAGATCACGCCGAACACGAGTTGCACCCACGGCGATGCCAGGCGCGACTCTCCTACCGGGCGATTCGTTTCCATCATTGTCTCCTTGGCATTTGCTGCCTTGTATTCGGGACGCCGAACGACGTCTGCCTCATTGCCGTCTCAATTTCGAGGTGACAATGGGATACACAATATGTGATATATCAAGTAAGTCAAGTGAAAGAAACAACAGGGTTTTCACCAGATCGGGTTACTACCGAAAGAAATATGAAAGAACCGATCACATATCCTCGGCTCTTTTCGATCGGCAAAAAAAAGCCCGCAGGCAAGCCTGACGGGCTGAGACGTGGTACGTGACATGGCGGTCCGCAACACGTAAGACCGTTATAGTCGAAAGCAAAAAGTAATGTAAGTTATTTTTGTTATTTAATTGAAAGAAATTCTGCGCAAAAAATATGACGCGTGCAACAACGGCATTCAAGCGTTGAACAGGGTGCTTCGCGCCGCATTCATGATCGAGGAAATAGCTGGATGGCTGATGCGGCGCTCGATCGAGATCGCGAAGAACTCCTCAACAATAGTCTCGATGTGACCCATCACCACCAGCCCGTGTTCGCGTTTGAGTTGCGCCGCCAGAACCGTGGGCGCGAAAAGGACGCCGCGCCCTTCCCGTCCAAATGCAAGCGTAAGTGCGCTGTCATCGAATTCCCCGACAATTCGCGGCGATATTGCGTGAGACTTCAACCAATGATCGAGTTTCCTTCGCACGGCCGAGTCAGTTCCGGGCAGGAGCATTGGCATGTCGCCAAGCGAGGCCGGGTACGACCTGGCGCCGCGCGCCGCCAGCGCCTTGAGCGCAAAACAGCTCAACGTGGAACGGCCCAGCGAATGGTTGAACGCTTTCACGTTCACATCGGAAGGAATCGGCGCGTCGGCAATGATCAGGTCCAACTTGTGGACCGCGAGTTGCGATAAAAGCCCGTGCAGCTTGCCTTCGTGGCAAATCAGCTTCAGCGAATCCGACAGGTTCAATGCGGGTTCCAATAACCTGTAGGCAACCGTCTTCGGCACCGAATCCGCCACGCCCACCCGTAGCTGCGTGCGCGCCGCTTCCCTTTCCTGCCTGACCGCGCCTTCCAGTTCCGCGCCAAGGGAAAAAATCTCGTCGGCGTAGTCGAGAGCGAGTTTGCCTGCGTCAGTCAGTTCTAGGTTGCGGCCGCTCTTCTTGAAGAGCTTTTTATCGAGCGTTTCTTCAAGCAGCTTGATCTGACCGCTGAGCGTTTGCGGCGTGATATGCAACTGCGCGCCTGCACGTGCAATGCCGCCGGCGTGAGCCGCCACCCAAAAATAATATAAATGCTTGAAGTTCATCTGGCCCTCGGCGGCATTGGCTGATACATCGGTTTTCTCGAAGTATCGATGTTGAAAATACGAATTTTACAACAACCTTACTTGCAGTACATTGAGGCTTCGTTAGCGTCTCAGACGAAGGAGCCACGAGAATGAAATGTCCCACGTGCAAGAGCCCCGACCTGTTGATGACAGACCGTCAGGGCGTTGAAATTGACTACTGCCCGACGTGTCGCGGGGTGTGGCTGGATCGGGGCGAACTCGACAAGCTGATCGAGCGCGCCGCGGGAGATAACAACGTGCAGGGCGCTGCGCTGCAAACGGCTACGGCATCGACGAATGCGGGATTCGAACGCAGGCGGGACGAACGCAGCCGCTTCGAGGACGACGACAGGCGCGAGCGCGATTACCACGACCGTCGTCAGCCGTATAAAAAGAAGAAGTCGATGCTTGGAGAGTTGTTCGACTTCGGCTAGGCATCCAGGTATTGAAGCTTCGGATTTATCGATCAATCAATCGCGGCCGTTCGCTGAACGCCCGACTATTCAACGAGGTCCTGCATGACAACCGTTGCACAATTACTCAGTTCGAAACCGAACCAGTCGTTTCACACCATAGAAGCCACGGCTAGTGTTTTCGAGGCCATCAAGCTGATGGCCCACAAGCAGATCGGCGCGCTGGTGGTGACCTCGGGTGACAGGATCACCGGCATCTTCACCGAGCGCGATTATGCGCGCAAGATCGTGCTGCTCGATCGCTCGTCGAGGGACACGCCGGTCGGCGATGTCATGTCGAAAGCGGTGCGATATGTTCGCCTCAACCAGACGACCGATCATTGCATGACGCTGATGACGGACAACCGCATACGCCATCTTCCGGTTATCGACGGTGGATTGCTGATCGGCATGGTGTCGATAGGCGACTTGGTCAAGAACCTGATTGCCGAACAGCAATTCACGATTCATCAACTGGAGCACTATATTCGCGGGAACAGCCATGCAGATGTGGCGGAAGTCGAGGCGCGGTAGTTCACGTGGAACCAGTCCAACTTGTGAGCGAGGCAAACAGCATGAGGCGTGCGAACCAACTGGAAACTCACCTTGAACGGAACACGCATTCGGACCGCTTCCGAAAACTGTTCTCAGCCAAACTGGACATGACGATCAAGCGGGCACGGATCACGACCCGGCTGGTTGCGTCGTATGTGGGCGTGAAGGAGCACAAAGTCAACTTCTGGCGGGCTGGAATCACGCTGCCGGGCAGTGGGCAATGCCGGCGTCTTTCGAGGCTTCTGCGGGTCGATCTGGCGTGGCTCTGCGCGGCCCCTGAAAACAGGGCCGTTGCCTGAATGCGATCCGGAAAACAAAACGGGCGATACGTATCGCCCGTTCTTCCACAGCTACGCAATGAAGCCTAGCGAACCTTGCCCTCCTTCCACGCCGAAAGCAGCTGGTCGTACTTGACCGTCTCGCCCTTCGGACGCTCATTCGCGAGCTTCTTCCACGGTGCGTGCTGATCGGACAGCCACTTCGCGGGATCGCTTTCCGGATTCAACTGCGGCGCGCATACCTTCATCCCTGCACGCTGCAACCGTCCGAGCACCTGATCCATTTCTTTCGCGAGGTTGTCCATGGCGGCTTGCGGCGCCTTTTCTCCGGCCACGGCCGTCGCCACGTTCTTCCACCACAGTTGCGCCATCTTCGGATAATCCGGCACGTTATTGCCGGTCGGCGTCCACGCCACCCGCGCCGGACTGCGATAGAACTCGATCAAACCACCATACTTGTCCGCGTTCTTCGTGAAGTAGTCGCTGTGAATGTCCGAGTCGCGAATGAACGTAAGTCCGGTGATCGACTTCTTGAGCGACACCGTCTTCGAGGTCACGAACTGCGCATACAACCATGCCGCCGCGCGCTGGCTGGGCGGTGTCGACTTGAAGAACGTCCACGAGCCCACGTCCTGATAGCCGTTCTGCATGCCATCTTTCCAGTACGGGCCGTGCGGTGACGGCGCCATGCGCCACTTTGGCGTGCCGTCGGCGTTCGTCACATTGCCGGGCTTGAGCATGGATGCCGTGAATGCGCTGTACCAGAAGATCTGCTGTGCGATCCTGCCTTGCGCCGGGACCGGTCCCGCCTCGTTGAACGTCATGCCCGACGCTTCCGGCGGTGCATATTTCTTCAGCCACTCAATGTACTTCGTCGTCGCATATACGGCAGCCGGACTGTTCGTGCCGCCGCCCCGCGACACAGACGCGCCCACCGCATGGCAACCGTCGGGCGTCACGCGAATACCCCACTCGTCGACGGGCAAGCCGTTCGGAATGCCCTTGTCCGCTTCGCCTGCCATGGAAAGCCACGCGTCGGTGAATCGCCAGCCAAGCGACGGGTCCTTCTTGCCGTAATCCATGTGCCCGTACACCTTCGCGCCATCGATAGTCTTCACGTCGTTGGTAAAGAATTCGGCGATATCCTCATAGGCGGTCCAGTTCACCGGCACGCCCAGGTCGTAGCCATACTTCGCCTTGAACTTGTCCTGCAAGTCCTTGCGCGCAAACCAGTCCGCGCGGAACCAGTAAAGATTGGCGAACTGCTGGTCCGGCAACTGATACAGCTTTTTGTCGGGCGCGGTCGTGAAACTCGTTCCTATGAAATCCTTGATGTCGAGCCCCGGATTTGTATATGCCTTGCCTTCGCCTTGCATGTAGTCCGACAGCGGCACGATCACACCATAGCGATAATGCGTGCCGATCAGGTCGGAGTCCGAGATCCAGCCGTCGTAGATGCTCTGGCCGGATTGCATCGACGTCTGCAGTTTCTCGACAACGTCGCCTTCCTGAATGATGTCGTGCTTGACCGAGATACCCGTGATCTCGGTGAAGGCTTTTGCGAGCGTCTTCGATTCATACATGTGCGTGTCGAGCGTTTCCGACACAACGTGCACTTCCTTTACCCCTTGCGACTTCAGCGTGGCGGCTGTGTCGATGAACCATTTCATCTCGTCGGCCTGCTGCTGCTTCGAAAGCGTGCTTGGCTGGAATTCGCTGTCGATCCATTTCTGCGCTTCGGGCGCGCCAGCCAGCGCCAACGGGCTAGCGAAGAGTGCGCCAACTGCGAGCGCAACGATACTTCTCCTATGTTGCATGATGTTCTCCTCCGTCTCCGCCCCTGGATCATCTGCCGGTCCTCGCTCGGGGTAACCGCTGAACCGGTGCTTCCGTATTTGCTATGGATTCCTTATCCTTTCCACATGATCAGAACAAGCACGAGCATGGATACCGCAAAACCCGGCCATGCATTCGCGTTCTCCGCGCTGATGCCAATCCACGCCAGATTGATATATGCGGCGCTCAGCAAGCCGATGAACAGCCGGTCGCCCCGCGTGGTCGCGATGGGGAGAAAACCTTTGTGTTCCGAAGTCGGCGCGCGGATTTCCCACACGGTCATGCCGGCGAGCATGAGCACGATGCAGCCAAAGAAGATCGCCACTTCGGGCGTCCAGTACATCCACGTGATCATCAGACTCTCCCCATCGCAAAGCCCTTCGCGATGTAGTTGCGCACGAAGTAGATGACGAGCGCGCCGGGCACGATAGTCAGTACGCCGGCCGCCGAGAGCACGCCCCAATCCATGCCCGCGGCGGACACCGTGCGCGTCATCACGGCGGCGATCGGCTTGGCGTTGACCGATGTCAGCGTGCGTGCAAGCAGCAACTCGACCCAACTGAACATGAAGCAGAAAAATGCCGTGACGCCCACGCCCGACTTGATCAGCGGCAGGAAGATCTTCACGAAGAACGAAGGAAACGTATAGCCGTCGATATACGCGGTTTCATCGATTTCACGCGATACCCCCGACATGAAACCTTCCAGGATCCATACCGCAAGCGGCACGTTGAAGAGCATGTGCGCGAGCGCCACCGCAATGTACGTGTCCATCAATCCCACGCTCGAGTAAAGCTGGAAGAACGGCAGCAGAAACACGGCGGGCGGCGTCATACGGTTGGTAAGCAACCAGAAGAACATGTGCTTGTCGCCGAGGAAGCGGTATCGCGAGAACGCGTAGGCCGCCGGCAACGCAACGAGCACGGACATGACCGTGTTCATCAGCACGTAGATGATCGAGTTGATGTAACCCCAGTACCAGGACGGATCCGTGAAGATCACCTTGTAGTTGTCGAGCGTCAGGTGCTGCGGAAATGTGGAGAACGACGCAAGCGTTTCCTCGTTCGTGCGCAGCGAGATGGACAGCATCCAGTAGAGTGGAACCAGCGCGAACATGATGTAGATGACAAGCGTGACGGTGCGCATCCAGCGGCGGTCACGACGCATGATCGTCTCCGGTTGTGACGGGGCCGCCCTTGCCCACGCGCTCCATCCAGTTGTAGAGGATGAAACACAGCAGCAGGATGATCAGGAAGTAGATCAGCGAAAACGCCGCGGCGGGCCCAAGATCGAACTGGCCCACGGCCTTCTGCGTCAGGTACTGGCTCAGGAACGTTGTCGAGTCTCCGGGACCACCGCCCGTCAGGACGAACGGTTCGGTATAGATCATGAAGCTGTCCATGAAACGAAGCAGCACCGCGATCATCAGCACGCCGCGCATCTTCGGTAGCTCGATGTACCGGAACACCGCAAAGCGGCTTGCGCCATCTATTTCAGCGGCTTGGTAGAACGCGTCGGGAATCGCGCGCAAGCCCGCATAGCAAAGCAGCGCGACAAGCGGCGTCCAGTGCCAGATGTCCATGACGAGCACCGTCACCCACGCCGCCGCCGGACTTGCGGTGTAGTTGTAGTCGATACCGAAATCATTGAGCCAGTAGCCGAGCAAGCCGATATCCGGCCGCGCGAAAATCTGCCAGATCGTACCTACGACGTTCCATGGAATGAGCAGCGGCATGGCAAGCACGACAAGCGCCGCGGACGCTCGCCAGCCTGACGCAGGCATGGCAAGCGCAAGCCCCACGCCCAGCGGAATTTCAAACAGCAGCACGCAAAGCGAAAAGATCATCTGACGGCCAAGCGCGCCGCGCAGGTCTTCGTCGTTCATGATGCTGCGGAACCATTCTGTTCCAACGAACACATGCTGCGTCGGGCTGATGATGTCCTGTACCGAATAGTTCACCACGGTCATCAGCGGCAATATCGCGGAAAATGCAACGCAGATGAAGACGGGCACGACCAGCAGCCAGGCCTTCTGGTTGACGGGTTTGTTCATCGTCCGATCCTCTCGTCATTGCTGAAGAACACGGTTTCCGGCGCCGCCAGTTTCAGCCAGACCGGTCCTTCGGCGAGCATGGTGTGCGGGTCGGCTTTCGCCTTGATGACCTGGCCCTCGCACTGCGCCGTGACAAGCTGATAATTGCCAAGACTCTGCGCGTGCAACAGGTGCGCCCTGACCGCGCCGGACTCCTGATGATCCGAAAGACGCACGAATTCCGGACGGAGACCGAGCGTGAGTGTGCCGCTGGCTGCCTTCAAGGTGGCGAGCGTTTCCGGGTCGACCTGAAGATGCTGCTTGCCGATTTTCACGCCTTCGGAATCGAGCGCGACCGGGCACAGATTCATCCCCGGACTGCCGATGAAGTACCCAACAAACGCATGATCCGGATGCAGGAAAAGCGCTTCGGGTCCGCCTTTCTGCACCACGCGGCCGTTGGTCATCACGACCACTTCGTCGGCGAAGGTAAGTGCTTCCACCTGGTCGTGCGTGACGTAGATCAGCGTGAGCTTCAGTTGTTGATGGATCTTCTTGAGTTGCCGCCTCAGCATCCATTTCATGTGGGGGTCGATGACGGTCAACGGTTCATCGAAGAGAATCGCCGCGACGTCCTTGCGCACGAGACCGCGTCCCAGCGATATCTTCTGTTTCGCGTCCGCCGACAGGTTGCTCGCGTTGCGCCCGAGTTCGCGCGTCATGTCGAGAATCTCGGCGACTTCATGCACGCGCGCCTTCACTTCCGGCGCCGCGATCCCACGATTGCGCAGCGGGAACGCGAGGTTATCGAAGACGCTCATGGTGTCGTAGATCACCGGGAACTGGAACACCTGCGCGATATTGCGCTCGCGTGCGCCGAGCGCGGTGACGTCGCGGCCATCGAACAACACCCGGCCCTCCGATGGATTCACGAGGCCCGAGACAATGTTGAGGAGCGTGGACTTGCCGCATCCCGAAGGTCCAAGCAACGCGTACGCGCCGCCGTCTTCCCAGACCATCGACATGGGTTGCAGCGCATAGTCATCCAGACTCGCGGGATCCGGCCGATACGCGTGCGCGAGGTCCTGGAACTCAATACGAGCCATGACTCGCCTCCGGACCGGACACGCGTCTGGCGTCCGCGCCAAATACAAACAACTCGTTCGGATCGACAAACACATCCAGCGACGTACCCAGCCCGATCTGATGCACACCCTGCAGTTGCGCCACGAGATCGACCCCGCCTTGCTGCGTGCGCACATGCAGGTAAGTCTCAGAACCGCTCAGTTCGGCAAGTTCGAGACGGCACGGCACTGCGATGGATTCGGGCGTGCGCGGCGCGAGCCGCAAGTGCCCCGGACGAATGCCGATGCGGCACTGGCCCGTCTGGTTATCCGCGCGTCGCAGTCTTACGTCGATACCCATCGGCAAATGCGCCACGCCGTCCGCGCTCACGTCGCTTGCGAGCATGTTCATTGGCGGATCGTTGAAGACCGCGGCGACGTCGACCGTGGCGGGGGCGTTGTACACGTCGAGCGTGCGGCCCGTCTGAAGCACGCGGCCTTTGTCGATCACTGTGGTGTAGCCGCCGAGCAGCAACGCTTCCAGCGGATCGGTGGTCGCATACACCACGGTGGTCTTGCCGTCGGCGAAGAGCGTGGTGAGTTCGGCACGCAACTCTTCGCGCAACTTGTAGTCGAGGTTCACGAGCGGTTCGTCGAGCAATACGAGCGATGAGCGCTTGACGAGCGCACGCGCCAGTGCGCAACGCTGCTGCTGGCCACCCGAGAGTTCGCCGGGCCGACGCTGCAGCAAGTGATCGATATGAAGCTTGGCTGCGACCTCGCCCACGCGCTGCTCGATCTGCGCGGCATCGATTTTCTGCAACTTGAGCGGCGACGCAATGTTGTCGTGCACGCTCATCGCGGGATAGTTGATGAACTGCTGGTAGACCATCGCGAGGTTGCGCTCGCGCACGCCGACGCCCGTCACATCGCGGCCATCGACCAGAACTCGCCCTGCGGCCGGACGATCCAGGCCGGCCATGACGCGCATCAGCGTAGTCTTGCCCGCCTGCGTGGGACCCAGCAGCACGTTGATCGCGCCGGGCGTGAGACGCAGGTCCACGTTGTACAGATGTGTCTGGCCACCCGATAACACGGTGACCTGCTCCAGTTCCAAAACCAAGTTGCTCTCCTCTTCGTCAATGCTTTTTCTTGTCGGATGCAGGTCAGAAGCGCCGATGACCGGGCCTTTCTGGTTTTCAAAAAGGAAACCAAAGCAACAACTCGCATGTTCCTTTTTGTTCGTTTACGTTGAAATCGGGGTTAACCATACAAACTATTGCCAATCACCCGACTAACGTATAACCAGAATGTCGATTCAGAAAGGATAGCGAGGATTATTGAAGGCTGATGCTCAGTTCCAACGAAATATTCGTCGGGGAGGAGACTTGTGGAATGCGCGTGCAGAGGGTTGCGGCGGATTGTTTGATTGGGGGAATAAATGGACGCCGACGCGCTGGGGTTCGCTGCCCTGAAACACGCCTTGTCATATGACAAGGCGCGGCTCGTCTCAGCTCGCGCCCAGGTACGCAGCCCTGACCGAGGGATCGTTCTTCAGTTGTTCCGCGGGCCCGTGCGCCGCGACGCGCCCATTCTCAAGCACATACCCATAGTCGGCCACGTTCAGCGCGGCGGCGGCAAACTGCTCGACAAGCAGCATGGTCACGCCTTCATCCTTGAGTCTCGCGATGATCCGGAACACCTCTTCCACAAGGATTGGCGCCAGACCCATCGACGGCTCATCGAGCAGCACGAGATCCGGGTTGAGCATGACGGCGCGCGCCATGGCGAGCATTTGCTGCTCGCCGCCGGACAGCGTCCCGGCAAGCTGGTGACGCCGCTCTTTCAAGCGCGGAAACAGTTCGATGGCGCGCTCGAGGTCCGCGCTGACATCGCCACGCGGGCGCGCCCACGTGAGCCGTGGAAATGCACCGAGGATCAGGTTGTCCGTCACCGACATGGTCGCGAACACCCGGCGTCCTTCGGGTGAGTGCGCCAGGCCCAGGCGCGCGATCCGGTGCGAATCCATTGCGTCGATGCGCTTTGACTGCGCGCCCTCGCCCATTGTGATCTCGCCCGACGTGGGACGGATCATGCCGGAGATCGCGCGCATGGTCGTTGTCTTGCCGGCGCCGTTCGAACCAATCAGCGTGACGACCGACGCCTTCGGCACATCCATGGAAATGCCATGCAGCACCTTGACCTTGCCGTAGCCCGCATGCAGGTTTCTTATCGATAACATCGCGTCTGCCTTATACGTGCGTGGCGGCCTGGCCGCCGAGATACGCTTCGATCACGCGCTCATCGGCCTGGATTTCGGCCGGTCGCCCCTCCGCGATCTTCTGCCCGAAATCCAGCACCGAAACCGTGTCGCACACGCTCATCACCACGTCCATGTGATGCTCGATCAGGATCAGCGTAATGCCGTGCGCGCGCACCTTGCGGATGATCGCAACGAGTTCCTTGATGTCGGGTGCGGTGAGGCCGGCGGCCGGTTCGTCGAGCAGCAGGAGTTGCGGATCGAGCGCCAGTGCGCGGGCAATCTCGAGCAGCCGCTGCTTGCCGTAGGGCAGGTTGCGCGCTTCCTCGGATGCCACCGCCGCAAGTCCGACAAAACGCAGCATGCTGAATGCGCGCTCGCGCGCCGCATGTTCTTCGCGCCGATAACGCGGCGTCATCAGGCCGACATCGGCGAGGTTCGCCCTGAACGTGTGGTGCAATCCGACCAGCACGTTTTCCAGCGCCGTCATCTCGCCGAACAACTGCACGTTCTGGAACGTACGCGCAATGCCCGATAACGCGATCTTCGACGACGTCCTTCCCGCAATCGATTCACCGTCGTATTCAATGGAACCCGCCGTTGGCACATAGATGCCCGTGAGCACGTTCATCATCGTGCTCTTGCCTGAACCATTGGGGCCGATCAAGCCATGGATGGAACCGCGACGCACGCTCAGGTTCACGTTGTTGAGCGCTTTCAGGCCGCTGAACTGCATCAGGATGCCGCGCAGGTCGATGATGTTCCCCGTGCCCTCGCCGCGAACGGCGATCACCGCGTCATGGCCTTCGCCGGAAAGCTCATCTGCCTTGATCGCGACTGGCCGACGCCTGCCGTGCAGCACGATCTTGCGCACGAAACCCACCACGCCGTCCTGCAGGTAGTAGACCACCAGCAAGATCATCAGCCCGAAGATCGTCAGCCGCCAGTCGGTGAGCGCATCGATCCAGAACGAAAAAATCGCGAGACCGGCCGTTCCCGCGACGGGAATCAACACCTTCCGCAGCGTGGTGACCTTGCGCGCCAATGCGACCACCGCGCCCACGGCAACGACCACGGCCAGCGCGGTCGCGACACTGCGAAACATGGCAATATCGTCAAGCAGCTTGGGCAGCAACACAATGATCGTGGACCCGAGCATGGCACCCGTGCGCGTCTTGCGGCCACCCATGATGATGGCGAGCAGGAACAGGATGGTGAGCTCGAAGTTATACGTGTTGGGCGAGATATATTGTTCGGAATACGAATAAAGACAACCTGCAAGTCCCGCGAAGCCGGCGCTTATCACGAACGCATAAACCTTGTACCTGTACACAGACACACCCATGCAGTCTGACGCGATAGGCGAGTCGCGCAGCGCCTCGAACGCACGGCCCAGATGCGACTTCAGGATGCGATGCACCACGATCATCGATATGACCAGCAGCACGGCAACAAGCCAGTAGAAACCGTCCTCGCTCATGCTTTGGCCGGCGAAAACAGGCTTGGGAATCTTGAGTCCCATTGGACCATTGGTCAGGAAATCCATCTCGTTGATCAGGATCTGGATGATCGTGCCAAACGCGAGCGTGACCATTGCAAGGTATGGCCCGGACACGCGCAAGGCAGGCAGTGCGAGGATCGCGCCGAAGCCGGCGGTGACCAGGATTGCGAGCGGCGTGGTCACGTAGAACGGCATTCCGAGCTTGATGAACAACACGCCCGCCGTATATGCGCCCACGCCGAACAACCCGGCGTGACCCAAGGAAACCTGCCCCGTGTAACCCACTACGATATCGAGCCCGAACAACAGGATCGCGTAGATCATGATGGTTTCGACAAGGTGAATATAGTAAGGATTGCCTGACGCTATGGGGAAGATCGCGAGCGCGGCAAGACCGAGCACGGCTGCCGCGAGTTTGACTGGCTTGACGGATTTCATTACGGTCCTCACACCTTCTTGATCGCGGTCTTGCCGAACAGCCCGGCCGGCTTGAGCGCCAGCACGATCAGCAGCAGCACGAGGCCCGGCACGTCCTTATAGCCGGTCGAAAGATAAAAACCGGTCGTGGTTTCGGCAATGCCGAGGATCATCCCGCCCACGATGATCCCCATGCCGCTCGACAATCCGCCGATGATCGCGACCGCGAACGCCTTCAATCCGAGCACGGCGCCCATGGTCGCGCCCGTCAGCGTGAGCGGCGCGACCAGCACGCCCGCGAACGCAGCGGTCAGCGACGACAGCGCGTACGAAAACGTGATCACGAGCCCTGTGTTGATGCCCATCAGCGCGGCGGCGTCGCGATCGTTCGCAGTGGCGACCACGGCCTTGCCGAAGATCGTCTTGCGGTTGAAGAACTCGACCGCGAGCATCATCAGCAGCGCGCCGCCTACGACCAGCAGTTCCATCGGCAGGATGTTCGCGCCGAGGACCTTGATCGGCGCCTCCGGCAATGGCGACGGAAAACGCAGGTCGTCGCGTCCCCAGACATTCTCCGCGACGTTCTTGAAGATGATGCCAAGCGCGATGGTCGACATGATCCAGCCGAACTCCGACTTGATCCTGATCGCCGGCCGCACGCCAATGCGCTCGACCAGCGCACCTTGCGCGAGGCCGAAAACGCAGACCATCGGAATCATCAGCCAGTAGTTCACCCCGGCCGAAACGAGCGTCAGGCCGACCAGCGCGCCGAGCATCAGCGCATCGCCCTGGCCGAAATTAAGCGTGCCCGATGTGGCGAACGTCAGTTGGTAACCGAACGCGATCACGGCGTAGATCATGCCGAGCGCGACGCCGCTGTAGACAAGCTGAAGAAGGATGGCCATGTGTTGCGCCTTGATGTCGAAGGTGGCTGGAGGCCAGACAAGGGCCGGACGCGTCCGGAGCTTTGCGCACAAGCAAAGCCGCGCCCGCCGTCAGGCGGGCGCGGGAGCATTTCCGATGGCAAACTCAGTTCGCGGCGGTCGTCGTCTGCTTCGTGCGCAGCTCGCCACCGCCTTTCTTGTCGGCGTCGTAGGCAAACACCACGCGTCCGCCCTTCACTTCGCCCACGACAGGCACGTTGGCGCTGATCGCCTCGTGATCGTCCTTCGTGAAAGGCTTGTCGTAGACCATTACAACGCCCTCGACCTTCTTGTTCAGCCCTTCCAGCGCGGCCTTGACTTTCGGGCCATCGGTCGATCCGGCCTGCGTGATCGCGGCGGCGAGCAGGTAGACGGAGTCATAACCCTGGGCTGCGGAAACCGGCGAATCGATCCGGTTGTTCTTGGGCTTGAACTCGGCCAGATAGGCATCGATAAACGCCTTGCGCTTCGGCGTGTTCGCTTCCTGAATGAAGGTCTGCGGCATGCGCGCGCCTTCGCCGTTGGCCCCGGCATTGTCGATGTAATTGGCCATCGAAAGCGTCCAGCTTCCAATCAGCGGCACCTTCCAGCCGAGCTTGGCCATGCCGTTGGCGATCTGCGCGAGCTCGGGTCCAATGCCATAAGTCAGCACCGCCTCGGCGCCGGCTTCCTTCGCCTTCAGCAACTGGGCCGTCATGTCTACGTCCTTGATGTTGAACTTCTCGGTCGCGACCGGCTTGACGCCCTTCGCCGCAAGCGCCTTCTCCAGATCCTCGCGGCCGAGCTGGCCATAGTTGGTCGAATCAGCAAGAATCGCGACCTTATTGAAGCCACGCTTGGTGATGGCTTCCTCCACGATCATCGGCGCCTGGATCCTGTCCGCGGCAGCGTTTCGAAAGACGTAGTTCTCGGGCTGATCCGCGAACTGCCGGGTGATGATAGAACCCGTTGCAACGTTATTGAAGACCGGGATCTTGCTTTCCTGGAAGAAGCGTTGCGACGCGAGCGCAACACCCGTGTTGATGTATCCCACCACCGCCACGACCTTTTCCTTGTTGATCAACTCCTGCGCGATCTGGACGCCGCGCTCGTTCTTCGCTTCGTCGTCGCGTTCAACGAGGACTAGCGGGCGGCCCAGCACGCCACCCGACTTGTTGATCTCGGCGGTGGCGAGGCGCACGCCGTCACGCATGCTGACGCCCATCGACGAAGAACCGCCTGTGAAAGGTCCGTCGACACCGATCTTGATCGGATCGGCGCCATACGAAGTCGATGCAAACGCGAACGTTGCAAGAGCAATGCAGGTCAGTCGGGCAAACATGGCGGTCTCCGTTATGGTTGTGCTTTGAATAGAAGCTTTCTGAGTGTAGGAAATGTAAGATTTATTCAATATGCGGAGTTTCCCGGGGCGGGTTTTGGCGCATGAGACGCATACGCCATGCGTTTCCCAGCGCATTGTCGGAGTGTCGCTGTGCCGTGTTCTCTGACATAATGAGCCGCTTTCCGATTGCCACTTTTCGCCATTCAACGCCACTCCTTGCCACACAATCAGCGTGGCGTTTTCCAACTCTCCTTTCTTCCGATGCAGCCTTTCATCGTTTTGCTCGTGCTGTTTTCCGCGTTATTGCATGCAACGTGGAACGCCTTCCTCCATACCAGCGAGGACCGCGTCTGGCAGTTCGGCATGATGTCGTTTCCGTACATAGTGTGCTCGGCGATCGCGCTGCTCTTCGTACCGGCGCCGGCGCGCGGAAGCTGGCCCTACATCGGGGCATCGGCGGTATTGCAGTTCGGCTACTGCGTGGCACTCGCGAAAGCCTATAAAGCGGGCGACTTCGGGCAGATCTATCCCATTGCGCGTGGTCTTTCGCCGCTGCTCGTTTTCGCGGGCGCATTCATTTTCGCGGGCGAACATCTCCGGTCGCTGGCGCTGGCAGGCGTGGCACTGGTTTCCGCAGGCATCGTTTCACTCGCGTTCCGCAAGCGCCGCTTCGCCACCGCAAGCGTGCCCGCCGCGCTCGTGACAGGCGCGTTCATCTCGGCTTACACAATCGTGGATGGCATGGGCGTGCGGGTCGCCGGCAGCGGCTTCGCCTACATTGCGTGGGTATATCTTCTATTCAACGTGCCGTTTGCAGCGTTCGCGCTGTATCGATACGGCGGCCCGCGCCGATTGTTCTCAAGCGATGCACGCCGTTCGCTGCAAGGCATGGCGGGTGGCGCGATTGCAATGGTCGCGTACGGAATCGTGGTCATCGCGTTTCGCTACCTGCCCATTGCCATGGTCTCGGCGTTGCGCGAACTCAGCTCTATCTTTGCAGTGCTGATCGGATGGATATTCATGAGCGAAAAGCTGACCGCGCGGCGGATTGCGGCGTGTGCGCTTGTTACAGCGGGCGCGGTCCTGATCAGGATTTGATTTATTTGGCGACTGGGGTCACCTGAACCGCCGTCGCCGAAATATAGACCGCGTGAACGCTGTCCCCGACCTTGAATTTCTTGGCGGCTAGGTCTGGTGTCAGACCAAAGGTCTCGGTTCGCCACGGACCTCGCAGGGTAATCGTTTTCTTCTTAGGATCAATACGCTGTACCGTTGCGATAATATCGACTTCCTTCGCCGCGCCGAAACCCGATGCGTCAGAAGCAGGCGCAAAAGCAGTCGTATCGACGCGTTTTCTTAATCCGTCATCTTTATTTTGGGGTTTTACCGCATCCAGCAATAACGCCTCTTTTATCAGCACATCCACACGATCTCCTATTTTAAGCGTATCGAAATTCGTCACCTGCTGGCCGATCGACACCGGTATTACACGCCCTTTGGCGCCTTTGAGCGACAAGGTTCGCGTGCTGGCGTCGATACCGACGATTTGCGCCTGCAAATGACGCGGTTCGGAAGCCAGTGCGGTTTTAATTGCATCACTGGAAAGCGGGTCACTGTTTTGTGCATTGGCTTGCGCCGTCATGGTCAAACACGTCAGCAATACTGCCAAAGTCCATTTTGCGTTCATGCAATTCTCCGGGCGAATGGAATTAAAATCACGTATTGAATCAATACAGTAAATTGAATCAGACACGCAAACGCATTAATGCGCTGACGATATTTATACCGTGCGCAACACAGCGTTGTCCATGAAACAGGGAGAAAATTACTGATTATCGTGAGATCGACTTTTTAATTAAAAAATCCGGTTTAATCCGATATCGGGAATTATGGGAAAGGATATCGACGCGAAGTCATCAATCCTTTCCTTTGCAAGTCGTTTGTGCGCCGCCAAATACGTCAGGCGGAACGGGCGCTGCTCAGAAGGCGAAGGAGCGTGATTTCGGACGGTGCGGCAATCCGGATCGGCGGGCCCCAGTAACCTGTCCCGCGGCTCGTGTAGATCCACAAATCATTGAGTTTCTCAAGACCGGCAACGAATGGCTGCTGAAGCCGCACGAAGAAATTCCACGGCAGAAACTGGCCGCCATGTGTGTGGCCGGACAATTGCAGCGTAAAACCTGCCTTCGACGCCGCCGGCGCGCTGCGCGGCTGATGCGCGAGGAGCAGACGGAACATGATGTCGGCTGGCGCGCCGAGCATCGCCTTGGCCGGATCGCTTTTATGCGCAGGATCGAAACCGCCCGCGCCGTAATCCGTCACGCCAGCCACGACGGCGCGTTCGCCGTCGTGGTCCACCACCACGTGCTCGTTCAATAAAACGGTCAGTCCAAGGCGGCGAAATTCCGCGATCCACCGGTCGGCACCGGCGTAGTACTCGTGATTTCCGGTCACGAGGAACGCCCCATGGCGTGCCTTCAGGTCGGATAGCGGCTGCGTGTGCGCGGCAAGTTGCGGCACAGAACCGTCGACCACATCGCCCGTGACGGCAATCAAATCGGGCTTCAATGCGTTGACCGCGGCCACGATCTTTTCCACATAGTGACGCTTGATTGTCGGGCCAACATGGATATCGCTGATTTGCACGATGGTGAAGCCATGCAAGGCGGCAGGCAGGTTATCGATAGATACATCCACATTCTTGACCGCCGCGCGGCGGCGCGCGCTGTAAATGCCGAACAGCGTCACCAGCACGGCAAGCAATGGCACGCCGAGCGCACTCCACGCCTTGAAGCCGGGCCACGGATCGACAACATTTTCGCCGCTGCTCGCCAGATGCAGCACCAGCAGCACGACGTCGCGAAGAAACGTGAGCACGAGCAACGACGAGAAAAATCCCATCACCAGCAGTCCGGTCCACGCAAGCCGGTCGGACAGCGGCTGCTGCTCGATGTTGCGCGCCATCATGCCAAGCGGGATCAACACGATGGATGCCGCCAACGCCAGCACCGCCAATATCTTGAGTGCAGGGCCCACGGGCGCCACGGGAATGAGGCGCATGCCGATATACACGTGAAACAGGATTCCGATGCCGATTACGCGGATAAAAAATGCGGAACGTCGCATATACCGCCTGGTAGAAAGTGAAGCCGGCCATAAGCCGGCGCAGGGCGCGCAACAACCACGCGGAGCCGCCGTGAAGATGCCTGAACGAGCACGCCACCCCAAAATGAGCCTACGCAAAATGGCATCCGATTCTACCGGTTCACCAAAAAGCCTGCCGATGCACCGGCCCGCTCGAATCCGGCACACCACAAGGGTTTCATCAACGCACGCACCAAGGCCCGGCACGTGGCAAGTTCCGGCCATATGGTGTATTCGCGCAAAAAATAACCCGCCATGAGCGGGTTATTCCATTTGAACCGATTTCGTACGCCGCTTAAGGAGCCGACGCAGCCTTGGCCTTCGCTTCAGCCGACTTCTTTTCTGCGTTCTGGATGTTCTGCGGATAATTGGTCTGGTCGCCGCCCGGCTGATAACCGTTCTTTTCCAGGTCCTTCAGTTCCGCATTCTTCTTGGCGCGGGCCGCCTTGCGGTCAGCCTTGCGTTGCGCCTTTTGCACCTGCTTCGGCGTGGAAGCGGCGGTGTCGGCCGTTTGTGCCATTGCGACCGGAGCAGTCAGTCCAGCAGTTGCCACTGATACGACGAGAGCCAATGCAGCCATGCGGATTTGGTACATAACGAGATTCTCCACGAAAAGCGGTTTATTTTTGGTGCGGCAACGCCAACGGCGTCCACCGCCTTTGTCCTGCTGGAACTGCATGCTTCGCTGCGTGTCAGCGGACCCCGCGAGAGAATTGTAAGGCTCGTAAGCCTTATGCGTGGGCCGACAGATACGCGAACGTATATTAACCAACTCTTTTAAAAAGCGTGTAGCACAAACGTAAGATGTAAATCAGCACGCGTTTTTCAAACGAACTCTTTGCGCTTGCATGCCCCTGGCAACGTATGAGTCGGCGCTTATCCTGCACATCACCTTCCGACCAAGCATGCAAACCGTCGGGAATTCTTTGCAAGGCCAAGCCAGTATTCGATCAATGCTAAAGCAAAGGATTTGTTTATTTGGTTTGTCATCCTTATCAAAATATGAGCTTGGACTTTTGAGTAAAAAAAATCCACCCGGCTTGCACCGGGTGGATTTTTTTGCGACGACGCTTGGTCGCAGAGGTACTTTGACTGCTGCTCCGCCGCGCTTCCTAAGAAGCTGAATCGACCGGAAGCGAACCGGACGATTCACCGTTGGTCATCCAGCGGGGATCTGGATGACCAACGAAGCTTGCATCATGGAGCCTTACTGCATGCCCTGCTATCGGAGGAATCCGACTGCTTACTGGAGGGCTTGGCCGTTAGCCAGCGAAGCGGGATTGACTGCATTGACAAGTACGCGCGTACCAGGCGCAACGGCGGCGACCGATCCGGGCGAGTTCGCTTGCACCGTCAATTCGGCTCCCAACGTGTCCTTGAGCGTCAAGGAACCACGCTGACTGTCCACGCTCGTCACCTGGGCGATAGTTTCATTGCCGTTTTGCGAGGGCACCGCGGCGAGCCTTGACGATTCAAGCACAGTGAGCCGAACGGGACGAGCGGTCGTGCCCACTACATTGGTGCCCGTCCTAAGCTTGTTAAGATCAGAGACACTTGCACCTACCTGGAACGATTCCGTGGCGCCCTGGGCGTTGATGACGGTCACACGATGCATATTCGCGTCCACCGATTGCACTTTGCCACCGACGCGTACCATTACGGTGCCGTCGATGGACGCCGCAAATGCGCTTGTCGCCAGGACTAGGGACGCTGCCGCGATCATGGTTGCCTTGAGGGACTTTTTGTACTTCGATTTCATGTTGCTGCTCCTGCCGGACTATGATGGCTTGCTCGTGCGCCGTCCGGTATTCAATCGCACAAACTGTTCAATAACGTGATCCCAGTTTGTTTTTCGAGATGAGCGCTGTCAATTGATTCGGGGTATTTTTAGGTATCCTCCTATTCACGATCATCGTTTTTTAACTCCTTTAAAATAGTCAATTTCAAAGCGCGATGAACGGCATCACATTCGAGCGTCGTACACTGTTGCAATCACGCCCCGCGTACTTATTTGGGATGACGCAGTCCATTACAATACGCGCCTGCAATCTTTGCCCGGCATCGGGCGCTGGGGAACTACCATGTCTCTTCTCGACGTGGACACTATCGATTACGTCGGCGTGAACATCCTGTTCAAGGAAATGCCGAATAACCATTCTTAAGCCTTCACCTTCAACAACTTAAGCCCTCTTTTCACATTATTTAGCACTACGAAACCACCACACTGAGCAACACGTAAAAACAAGCATTTACAGCGGCGTTTTGGATTCACATACGTCGATTTTTTCGCAGTTTGCGGATGCGCTATACTGTATATCCATACAGTATTTTTGAGGGACAGGGTTCCATGTCCTATAAGCCACTTCCTCCCTTTGAAGCGCCCACATATGCAGAGCTGCGTCGGTTGTGGGCTGCGTATCCTGATAAACAGGTGCGGCGCTTGATCCTTGAGATTGAGCATCTGAGGCGCGTGATCGATCGAGCCGAGGGATACCGGGAAGTGATCAACAGGGCTTGGAAAGACGAAACCGGCAGTCAGCTGGTAGGGCTGCACTCACTGCACTTACTGTTGGCTGAGGCGCGTGGAAGGTCCGGACTTCAGGGGGCAAAACCACCTCCTGCGCCGCCTGCCTCGAATAAGCGATTTCCGTGACTCGGCAACGAGCGTTTCAGGTTTTGCAGATTCTGTTGCGCAAGACGTTGTCACGAAATTTCGGCAAACGCGTTATCGTTCTACCGTCCTTATTCGGCGATGGTCCGCTCAGGGATTGCCGAGCTCCCCGTCCGTAAAACGACGGGGCTTTTTGCTCTAACAAAGCACTGGCTGCTCTACAACAGAGTGTCTGTGTCGCCAGAGTCGACCTTTTTCCTTCGTGGCGGAATCGGTGCCGGCGCCGATGTCATCTCATGGGATGGGTACAGGTTCAGGAACGAGCGCGCCTCGTCGGTCGACCGGCACGATAGCCAATCGTCGTATTGTTCGGGCCGAAGGATCACCACAGACCGCTTTTCAGCGCCAGGTTTATGGAATCGGCACATTAACGCGTGGTCGTCGGAATTCACGGTCAACATGGTGAACGACAACGCCACGCCTTCCGGCTCAGCCCATTCTCGCCATAGTCCAGCAATAGCGAGCGGCTCACCCGATGCCAAACCAATGCGCCAGCGCACCGCAGAACCAGTTTCGTAGCTCGGCTCGTAAAAACTGCGGCATGGAATTAGGCAGAGCTGCAGGTTCTTCCATGCGCCACTAAAACTGCGCTTTTCTCCTACCGACTCTGCGCGGGCGTTCATGGTGTCGAACAACTTGACACCTGCCGGGATGTGCGCACGCGGGACCATGCCAAAGGTCGCGGGATCCGTCAGGCGTTCGCCGGTATTCGCACGCAGAATCGGCGCGAGATAGTCCTTCCACGTCTCGATCGGGTAATCAAAATTCGGCTTTGGGAATTGGCTGAACGCCTCAAAATCAATCTCGGCTGCCGGGTCGTAGTTAGCGCACATGGCCACCTCCTCACACCATCTTAGCTGAGAGGCCGTGTCATGGTCGATCTTGGTCCATCCCACCGACGATTAAAGGCACGCCGCTTGCTTTGGTGCCGAAACTTTCGACATTCACCGGAGTTCGACCATGGATATGGGATGTGTGGCGTTTCAGGCTCATTTGGCAACGCTGCTTCGAGGCATGCCGCGCTGTACGACTGCAGAGCTTAATGAGCACACCATTGTATTTTGGGATGGTCAGTGGGCAAAAGGTGCCGAGTTACGAAACGATGGCGGCGGCGAATGGTACGAGAAATTCGACCTCGACGAGCGTACGTGCAACCGCCTGCACGCCGATCTAGTAGCTTGGATGGAATCTCCGCGGTACGGATTACGGTCTGATCTGGAAAAGTGGATTTACGAGTGAAGGCAAAAGCGGCGAAGACAGCCTCACGGCAGCTTTCAAAGAAGAGTGCGTCGTCTCGAATTCTGCGGGTGATCGGCTAGCTACATCGAGACCGCAGTCGCCGCTAAAGCCGTAGCTTGCGCACGCGACCCATGCTGCGCACGTGACAGCCCGAACAGTTTCCGAACCGAGAGATCGCACGGCTCCAGACGCCAATTGCGCGCGGTCGCGCAAGCCGCGGCCCAGTTCCTGCTCCCTCCATATCGCTCAAGGAGACTGCCATGCAACTGCACCATGTTGAAATTGACGCAACGCTTACCTCGCTACTGCGCGCCCAGCCTCCCGGCACAATGGCATTGCTTGCCGACTTCCTAGGTGCATACTGGGACGGCACGCGTGTCGTCTATGTTTTTCTGCACGAAGATGGAAGCGGCGCGCCCGATGACGAGTTTGAGCTTAACGATTATCTGGTCGATAAGTGGGAAGAAGAGCTTCGTCACTGGTTTGCCGCACCACGTTTTTCCATGCGATCAGAGTTAAATAAGTGGATCAAGTCGGACGCGTGAGGAAAATGTTCGGCAACAACCGGTTTTCGGAAATCGATTGCAAACGGCTTCCATGACTCCATTTGAAATGGGCTGCCATACATAGACGACTGCCTATTGAACGCATTGACTGAATCGTGCCGCGCATTGCGCCAGCTCTCAAGTAAAAGCTAGGGACGTAGACCATCGCTTGCAGAGGTGAAAAAAGCTCCGTCGCACAATGCTCACTATCGATGCAGTGTTTGGTTCGCATGTCCTAATTCGGCCATCCCGAAACAGGCTTGCCGGCTCAGGCCGGCGCCCCACCAACAGCCGCCCGATGTAAGTCGGCACCATTGAACGCCATAATTAAGAACAGCGGCATCCCACTATCGCTCGCATGCGCTATTAGCGCGCATGCGCAAGCCTTCACGCTGTCTGGAGCTAGCACGGTGATTGAGCCCGGGAGCCTGCGCACGGTGTCCTTCGACGCGATGCCCGATTTTTCTTCTGAATCTTTCGTTGCTTGTTTTTGTCGACCAGCCGCCTTGATTATCGACCCGCATCCCAATCCACTGTGCAAACATAATATACCGCCCAGATAAACTTCAAACTGCATGCCTTCGGAAAGGCAAAGATAGGTTAGGCATTCCGATGCGTCTAAAACCACAAAGAATTCAGCATGTAATTTTTTGAAATTCGCGGTAACAATCGTGTTACGATCCAATCGCTTTTCAAGACCCGTGAGAGCCGTCCGATTAGTAATCGATGACTGCACTGACTTACGGGATACTCATAAGCTCTGAGGATCAAATGAAAAAACTGTTGCTAATCGCTATAAGTATTTGGGCTTTAACTTCTGGGTTCGCGTCCGCACGAAATCTCAACCCCGGTGAATCGCTTGCGCAAGGCGCGCAACTTTGGTCGGATAATAATCAATATTTTCTCACTCTTCAAACCGATGGGAATTTGGTCGTATATGGCCCATCCGGGGCGGTGTGGGCCACCAAGACAGGAGGAAGCGGTGCAGCTTACGCCGTGATGCAAACCGATGGAAATTTCGTGCTTTACAACGCCGCTAATAAGGCGGTATGGGACACCGAAACTTTTCGCCCAAACTCCACTTTAGCCATGCAAGACGATGGCGACGTCGGTATCTATTGGCAACGATCAATCTGGGCGAGCAATACCGCGGATGTAGCAAGCATTCAACCGGGCGAGCCAAATCGCGTACTATTACCGGGCTCGACTTTCGCTGCCGGTCAAAGCGTGTCGACCGGGCAATATTTTCTCATTCTGCAGTCGGACGGCAATCTTGTCCTTTACAAGAACGGCGGCAATGTAATTTGGGCAACATATACGCAAAATCGCGGAGTGACGCATGCGTCTATGCAGGGTGACGGCAACTTCGTATTATATGCCGGAACGACCCCGATCTATTCGACGCAAACGGACGGCAATCCCAACTCAATATTCGCCCTTCAAGTCGACGGCAATCTTGTGATTTATGCCCCGACTCCAATCTGGGACTGGAAAAACGGCCTTCACCACCCTGACTATAAAGACCATAGCGGCCCAGGCGGACAAGGGTGTCTTTGCAGGTCAATTACCATCCCGTTCTAAGCGCTATAGCATTTGGATAAAACGGCGTCCGAGGAATTGGGGTCGCCGTCATTAGAGATCAATGACGGCGACGTTACCAGGGTGCTGCGATCTTCCAGCCGCAGTGCTCAATCCCGATTTTCAAATTGCTCGTGATCTGATCGACCAAGCCGCGCGACATGACGGCGACGTCGTTATCCGTCGGCGTTTCAGGCTTAAACCAGATGCACGAGTTATCCACGACCCGGGTCGGTCCCGGCACTTCCTTGACCGGAACCTGGGTTGTCGCCGGCGGGACCGTGAAGCAACCCGATAAGCTGCTCGCGAGCAGCGTCATCACTGAGAGCAGCTTGATCGTTTTCAACATTAGTTCTCTCCCGCGCGGCCGTGGCCGCAGTCTTTGCCGCATCGGCATCCGCCTGTACGTCTGCCGTCTTGCGAGCGTTGAGGTTATCGATCGCGACCTGCGCATTTGCATTCGCCACATCAACCTTCGATTGCGCTTGTTCTTTGGTTTGCGCGATAGTGGTTTGCGCTCCCTTGGTCTTGATCCAAGCAAACAAAACGCTGCCTGCGGCGACCAAAGCAGCACCGATCGCACCGATGTGAGCGATGATGAATCCAAAGATGATCGTGATCATTTCCATGCTCCTGTCAGGAAGAGATTGCGCTCCCGCGCGCGACGCGTGACGAGGCCCGCCATGACCTTGCCTGACGCGAGATTCCACTTCGCAAACTCGTCCGCCGCGCCGGCATAATCACCTGCGTTTAGTAGGCGCAGCAGTGTCGAGGATTGGAGATTTCCGGAGCCGAGATTGAAGGTGAAGTCCACGATCGCGGCTTTCTGTTGCGGCGAAAGCGGCACTTTGACCAGGCTATCGACGGCCGCGCCGAAGCGAAGCAGATCAGCGGTAAGGCGAGCATCGGCACGTACTTGCGTCCAGACCGTGCCTTTCGTAATGCCCTCGCCTGTCGCGCCCCAGCCTATCGTCCACGGATCACCGCCGCTTGCAGGGTCCGGATACGCGACAAGAACACAATCCTCGGAAGCCTTCGTCAGCTTTTCGCACAGCGGATACCATGCGGGCGAAGCGACAGCAGGCGTCGCAACGGTTTCCTCGATCGGCGGCGCTGCAGCGGTTGCAGGCTTACTTGGTGGGATTGTCTGCGGCGGTGCGGCTGGCACTCGGGGTGCTGGGCGCGTGAAGAGGCTAAGCAGCGTATCGAGCCAGTTCATTGCGGCGCTCCTGGCTCGTGCGGCGCAACGCGCTGGATCGACGTGTACCGAACGCCGATGATCGTTGCAAACAGGATGGCGTATGCAATCGCCTGCTGAGCGTGTGCAGGTATGACCGCCTTGAGATCATCCGGCATGCTGTGCCACGCCTCGCGCAGGATCGGCCCCACGGCGGAGATGCCACCGAGCGTCGCCGACCAGATGACAGTGCCGCGGGTATGAAGGCGGCGCCAATCGTCGGCCAGCTTCAGCTTCACGTTTGTGAATGGAATGAGCGTCATGATTCCCTTTCGATAGGCAAAACAAATCCGCTGCGCACGTGTATGCGCATCCGAATCGCGGGTGGAGTGTTTATCGACGGTTGCCGATCCAGGGTGTTGGTGGGACCACCGCCGTGGGATGAACTGCGGTCTCGAGCTTCTTGTCGACCTGCTTTACTGCGCTGGCGGCTTCGTCAGCCTTCGCAACCGCCACCTCGACTTTCGCACCGACCTGTTCGGTCCTTTGCTTCGCGTCGACAGCGGCCGCGGCGGCGACCTTTGTCTCTTTCAACTGTGCCGCCGCATTCCGATCGGCGACCTTCGCGCGATCGCCGAGGAAGCGAAGGGTATATGTGTTGACGTCGTGCGAGTCCTCAACCAGCTTTTTGATATCTCCAAAATCGCCGAGACGCGCATTGGCAGCGTCCAATTGCTTTTGCAGGCTGTCGATCTTTGCATTGGATGAAGCGACGCCCGCGGCATATTCCTCTTTCCGTATCACTGGGATTCGGGCTGTCAGCCCCTGCCTCTCAGCGTTGGCTTGAGCGACACTGTCGCGTGCGGACCATTGCCCAAGAAAAAATCCTGCGGCTAGAACCCCGGCGAAACCGCCGACCACGCAAACACCCACCACCCACCACCGCCAATCAGTTGCCTTTTGCATCTGCTGCTCTCCGGTTACCGACTGTTGCTTCGAGTCGATCAATTCGAGTTTTCAGTTCAAGGACTTCGGCTTCTGCACGCTGGGCACGCCGGTTTGCTTCGTCTGATCGCAGCTCCGCAGCGCGCATCAATTCCTCAGCGCGGTCTGCGCGCTGAACTGCGAGAAGCTCACGAGCCTCGGCGCGGCCGGCGCGCTCCTCAGCGAGAGTCGCCAGGCGCTCAAACCGTGCGATCGCTTCAACTTGCCCTGCGGAGTCAGCCTTGGTGATCTGCGCATCGCCTTCGCTTTCGGCTTGGCGCTTCCTATCGATCTGCCTCCACATGCGGCCGCCGACCCAGAACGTGCCGACGCTTCCGAGAGCAGTCACGATCGACTTCACGCCCTCGTTCCAAAAATCCGACATCTCAGGCCCTCGTTTGCCGATCATCCGGGCATAAAAAAGCCGCCCGGAGGCGGCGTTGCAATTTTCTTTGCTAAAATGCGCCCGGCACCATGCGGCGGGTCCATTCCGTCGCATGGTGCCGGGCCCCGTAAGTCTCACGATTTGCCGGGCCTTTTTTTCATTCAGCAATGCCATCTTCGGGCAAAAAATGGGCATCTATAGATTGCTGCTCGCAGTAGCCGTTCTACTATCGCATCTGCACGTTCGTGTCCTCGGCGGCAACATAGGGGTGTTCGCCGTAATTTCGTTCTTCTTGCTGAGCGGGTATGTCATGACGGCATTGATCGACCGGCACTATTCGAGCGTCTCACGCGTCGGAACGTTCTATCTCGATCGGGCGATGCGCCTTTTCCCTCAGTTTCTGTTCTACATCGTGCTGACGCTGATGCTTGTTGCCATAGCGCATCCGGTGTCGCCGTTCCTGTCGGACCTAACCGCTGGTAAGGCATTGCTAAACGCCGTGATGTTGCCGCTCAACTTCTACGATCATTTTCCCGGCGCTCTTGTAATCCCGCAGTCGTGGTCTCTCGGTCTAGAAGCTCAGTTCTATATCGTGATCCCGTTGATCGTCGTGGGACGCGTGCGCGCCGCGGCTTTCGTTGCGTCCGCGCTTTTCTTTTTGCTCCCTTATCTCGCGGTCGTTGACCCCGATCTTTGGGGATACCGCATGCTGCCGGGAACGCTGTTCATGTTCCTTTTCGGAAGCTTCTTATATCGTCGGTCTAGCACTCATGCTGTGATCGCAGCATACGTCTTGGTCTGGATTCTGTTTGCCGGAACGCTATTGATATCATCGATCAATCGTCCCTATAACAGAGAGGTTCTTGCCGGCCTTTCGTTTGGTGTTCCAGCAGTTTGGCTATTGTCAAAAGCCAAGTTTGGATGGATCGAGGAGCTCGCTGGCGATCTAAGCTACGGCGTTTTTCTCAACCACTTCCTACTGATCTGGATGCTCCAGGCTATCGGCGTCGACAGCATGGCGCCGTGGTATGCACCAACGCTTATCGCGTGTTCGCTTGGTCTTTCAACGATCTCGTACATTATCATCGAACGTCCCGTCATTGCACTTCGACGCGCCATTCGGAACCGGTCGAACACCCTCAGTCGGGCATAGGCAAGTAATCAAGGTCCGCTTCTAGCAGCCCACTGTAATAGTCTTTCCACAAGGCATCGCTGGTTTTTGCTGTGCCGTAATAATAGTTATCGGGGTTCTGAAGAGAGCGAAGCCACGTCTGAACTACAGTTTTGGCTGCGTCATCGAACTGCGCGTAACGGGTTGTCATGGAATTAAAACGTGTAGTTATTGATGAATATTGACGCCGTCCCGCCCCACCGAATCTCTTGATCGTTTCGACCCGCCCTCTACTTCCTCAGCTGTGACCGACGCAGCGCGCAGGCATAAAAAAGCCGCCTGTCGGCCGGCTTGCATTGCGTGTGTTGCAGTTACTCGACGATCTCGCCGCCGGCGAATGCATAGCGATTTGCATACGGCGCAACCACTGTGCCGTCAGGCATCGGCTCGACGATCCGGCCTTCGGCGTACGTCAGCGGATCCTGACCAGCGGCCGGCAACCCATCAACCGGGATCTGCTGCGTGTACATCGGGAACTTGCCCGCGTCCTTGGCATTCTTCGAGAGGAACGACGCGACGGTCGAATTCGTGATCGACGAAACGAAATCGAGCGTGATTTGCTGCACGATGTGATACGTCGCCGACGCGCCGGTGCTAGGCGTTTCGTAGTTGGCTGCAATGGGCATGGTGCTTCCTAAAGGAATGAAATATCGACTGCGAGATAAGACCAGCTCAATGCTTCCTTGAAGCCGGTGTAATTGTTGAAGTTGCTGGTATCGCCGAACATCGTCATTTGCTGGCTTACGGTGCCGCCGGACGTGTTGAAGGTCGACATCACCACACCCGCATTACTCGCGCCGCCAGACGTACCGCCGGTACCGAATGCAGGCTGCACGCATGCGACGCCAACTCGCTGCGCGACTGAGTAAGCCTTTGAGCCCTGATCTGAAGGCCAGATGCCGCCGTCCGTCGTGTAGCCGGTCGAGCCATATGCGTATTTCGGGTTTCCTTGACTTGAACCAACGACCCTAGCAAACGGCTTGACGATGTCCGCGACCAGCGTTCCGGCAGCATTAAAAACCTGAAGCCCGAAATTTCCAGACAAAGGCAACGCATTTGCCGCGTCGAATACATAACAGGTAACCGGGACTGAGGCGCTGCCTACAACCAAGACGGACCAATTGCTACCCGATTGCGTCCACGACATCGGTACACAGTAACCACCCGGGCATTCGAACACCACCATTGGATTTGTGGCGGTGAAAGTGAATGTGGTTTGGTTACCCTGCGAGCTGTATCGACTGCCGTTCGAAATTTTATAAACCAAGAACCCCGCGAAACTCATGGTCTGCGTGATTTTTTGACGCAACTGCATATTGCTTAAGCCGACCTCGCTATCAATCTGTGCGACGTTCGAGCCGTCTTGCGCGAAGCATTGAAATCCGGCTGACATCAATAAATCCCATAAAACATGATGCCTTGAATCTGAATGTTCTGAGTTGTGGCACCGCCAGAGTATGTCCAGCTTATCGTCGTGCCAGCGACCGAAAATATTGGCCGGCTGACGTCCATGTTCTGGAATCCCCATATCTGTGATGGCTGGAAAGCAAACCAGATCGTTCCGCCTGCAAGCCGCGCATCCGTGACGCTACCGTTTCCGCCGGCAAGAGAAGCGGAGCCGATGATCCGCTGCAACCGCCCCGTGATGTCGATAACGAGGTTTCCGGATGCGTCCCAACATTGAATGCCGGCCGCCATTACCAGAGCCCCAAGCGAACGCGCAATGTGCCCGCACCGTCGTAGACCTGCACGGTGCTGTCGCTGATGGTCAAATATCCGGATCCAGCATTGGCACCGTTCATCGTCAGTGTGCCGTTCTTGTCCAGCTTCCAGCGTGGCTGACCATTCGCGCCGACGGCGGTCGCCTGAATGATGTCCGCGATGTTCGCATTTCCGATCCAAGCCGTGCCAATCAGCGATTGGCTGATAAAGACCTGTCCACCCTGAATCACAAACGGCGCAGCAAGGGCTCCCGATGTGTCGCTTAGAACAGCAAACCGCTGGGCCGTGACCAACACTTGGCTTTCGATGATGCCACTGGAATTGTCAACACCGACACCGATACCGGCGATGTAGGTCCGGCCTCCGGAAGTGACCGCCGTCTTGATCGTGTACGAAGCACTAACCTTTCCACTCAGGTCGGCGTACGCGTTTGCGTTCGTCTGAACGGCGGCGCTGATTGGCGGCAGCTTGTTGTTATTGATGTCCGAAACGCTGGCCTGGACGTTCGTGATAGCCGTCGCATTCGCAGAGTCGGCAGTTGCTCGGGCCGTTTGCTCTGCTTGCACAAGCGCAAGCGTGTTAGCGTTTGCCGCATCAACACTGGCCTGAACTGTCGTCACCTGCGATGCTAAAGCCGCGTCCGCTGCAGCGCGCGCCGTTGTTTCCGTTTGCACTGCGGCCGTTATGTTACTCGTGGCCGACTGAAAAAGGGCTGCCGTCGTGTCGGTTTTGACGGCAAGAGCGAGGTCTGCCTCTGCGCGCGCCGAACTCTCCGACCATACACCCGCGTACACGGTGGTCGAGCCAGCATAGTCGCCCGTGGCCCCGGCCATGTTCGGAATGGTGATTTGCGCAGAGATACCGTCGATTCGCGTCGTCAGCGCTGAGTCACCATCGTTTCGTGCTTGTGCCTCGTCGGTGATCGCCTGTTGGTTCGCCGAGACATCAATTGCAAGACCCGGGATCAGGTCAATGTCGGACAGCAAAGCTTGTCCAAGTGCGGACTTCTCGATTACGCCCGCGAAGTACACGTTGTATTCACCATCCGCATTCGTGAGGGATGCGCCCTCCACGCCTGGATCGCCCGCCGGATACCACGGGCCGACGTTACCGGAGGTATCAACAAGCCGAACCCAGAAATACAGGACTTGCCCTGCGGCGAGCCCCATCAGACTGGCTTTTGCCTGTGGATATGCATAATCGGACTGCTTCACCGCGTCGGCCCGCGCGGGCGTGCGGCTATACCAAAGCTCCGTGCGTTGCGTGTCTCCGGCCGAGCCATCCGCAGGATAAGTCCAGATGACATCGATCCCGAAAATCTGCGATACCGTCGTCAGCGACGCAACCGACGGTGGCGGGCTAGTCTTGCCAGTCAACTGCGTGAGAACGCTGTACGCCGGAATCGACGTAACTCCCATCGCATTCACGGCGCGCACGCGTGCGATGTATCCACCCTGATAGATGCCATGCACCTCCGCCTGTAGGCCACCGACGGCGTTCATGGGGATCCACTCGCCGTTGTCCTTCTGCCACTCCGGGATATACGAAACAGCCTTGTCTGCCGAATCCCACGCAATGACCATCGTGGTTTTCGAAATACCTTGGTCGATCGCCGAATATGTCGAAAGTCGCACGTTCGTCGGCGGCGGCTGCACGGACGGCGGGATCACGGTCACCGGGCGCACTTGAATGGCCGCGCCATCGTCGATCGCGGCGTACTTGCCCGGCTCATACTGCGAAGCATTCACCGTATAGGTGATTTGCCCGTCGTCCGAGTTTTCCTGGACGCTCACCACGCGGAATAGCTGAGATGCCAAGTCAGCACTTTCCAACATCCACACTGCGCCTGGCACGGGTGCCGTATCGAACGCGGCGGTTACCGCAACCACGTCACCGTTCACGGACTGCACGGTGCGCGCCTGCGCAACGCCGCTCGGCAGGATCACCGTCAGCGTATCGCCTGCTGCAGCCGTCGGTGCTTTGTCGAGCGTGACAGTGTTGCCCGCGGTCGTCTTCACTCGGCCGCCAGTGCGCCGCCCCGCTTTCGCCGGATCAGCCACCGCGATGATTTGCCCCGGTGCACAGAGCGTCCCATCGAGGCCCACCGAGAATGAAACGGTATTTGTCTCATACCGACTTGTGAGCAGCGTCCATAACCCAAGACGATGCGCCTGACCCTGCGATGTCGTGCCGAACGCAGTGATCTGCGCTTTCGTGACGCCGTAGCGCGCGATCCCGTCGTCATCAGGCACATACTCGACCGCCTGCGCATAACCGTTCGCGGGGTCGTTCCAGCTTATCAACGCCGTGGTGTAGCGCGTCTTAAGCGCAGAACCGACATACGTGAATGCGCCGCCGACCACGTTTGCAGCGGTGTACACGTAGACCGGATCGGCTGGCATGTCGGCGCGCGCGACAACCGCGCCCGGACCCCAGTAAGCGATACCGCGAAACACGGTCGCAAGGTCTTGCAGCACCTTATACGCATCCGCCTGAGACTGAATGCATGCGTTGCAGGTAAAGCGCGGCTCTTGGCCGCCCTTGCCATCGTCGACCATGACATCGCAGTAGCGGCCGATGTCGTACAGTCCCCACTTGTCGATCATCGACGCGTCGACGCGCTTGCCGAGGCCATACAAGTCATTCGTGACGATGTCGTAGAAGATCCACGGCGGGCAATCCGTCCACGCCTGCTTGAACGTTCCATCCCACGTGCCCGAGTACGCTCGAGTGTTTGGATCGTAGTTCGACGGGACGGAAACAATCCGCCCCTTGATGTCATATGCGCAGGTCGGCACGGAGCTGAACGACTGAGCATCGAACGTCAAGCCGATGAGTGCGCTCATCGGATAACGCAGCTTGCGGTCGATAATTTCTGTGATCGCTTCAATATTGATCGTGTCGGCAATCAACGCGCTGTGCGCATTTGCCGTAAGTCGGCGCACGCGAACGAGCCATCCGGTGGATGCGGCAGGCAATTCAATGCGGATCGACCGTTCATAAAGCGACGTCGTTTTACCGTCGAATGCGCCGGTCAAGACCTGCGAATACGATCCGCCATCGGTCGCTAGGTCGATCGCATAGTCGACGTGGTAGCCAGTGACGTCACCCGTGCTCGAATTCGACTGCTGGAATTCGGGCAATCCGAATCTAATGCGCACCGCCGTAAGCTGCGTATTTTCGACTTGGTGCACCCAAGGCGCGTCCGAGGTTAGCGGCGTGCCGACCGCTACTTCGTTCTCTACCGCCGGGAATCCAGACATAAACGTCTGATCCTGCGTGCCAAGCCTGTAGTCGAGGCTGTAATTCGTGAAGTTGGTCGAGCCGTCTGAATTCTGGATCGGCGTATCGTCAAGAAAAACCGACTGCAACCCATTCACCAACCCTACAATCGGGCCTTCCGAGATGACGTCGAGCACGCGCGCCGTCGCGACGGAATGAAGGCTGTCGGGCGATTCCGTCGGCGTGCTCGCTGAGCCGCCGCCCTTCGCCCCGGAAATGCTGCGCATCAGCTTTGATCCTCGGCAAAGATAGCGGAACTGACGCGCTTCGAACCAACGCGCATGCGGCCATAAACGATCGGCACGGGATCACCCTCCGCGGTGCTATTGACCGCGCCGTTGAAGTAGTAGGACGTACCGTTTTCCGGACCGCTGTTCGATGCAAGGCCGCTCTGTTGAGGGCTAAGCATCTGAACGACGCCACCAAGCGCCATGGACGCGCCGAGGCCGAGCAGTGTGGACGCTGCGGAAGCGCCAAGAAATCCGGCGGGATTGACAAGCGACGTCGCTACTAAGGCAACCCCCAGCAGGGTCGTGAACAACCCGCCACTCTTGCTGCCAATCAGAATCGGCGCAATGCGAATTTCATCTTCGCCCACTGGGATACGAAGATCGTCGGCGCCAAGATTGCGCCGCCCGTTGAACACGGCGAACGTCAAGCCCTGATCCTTTGCGCCCATCAGAAATTTTTCGAATCCCTTGATTTGCGAACACAGCGCGCGAGTCGCTTCCGCTGTAGATGCCACGGCAAACCGATGCACCCGGCCAAAGCGAGTGCCGAGCACGCCGTAAAGACGTACCGTCCGGACCTTGTTGCTCACGCCTTTTCCCCTATATATCGAAGCACCGCGCGAAGGCAGCGCGCCCACAATCCGCCCCAGACCGTGCGGCCGGACAATTGCCCATACATGTGGTGGATGAAAATGCCATCGCCGAGATAGACGCCGGCATGATTCGGGACGCCGTTTTTGCTGCGGATCTGCATCAGCAAGACATCGCCGGGTTCCGGCTCGACATCCGGGCCGAGATTCGTAAAACCAGCAGCTTCGTAGTTGTCGACGTACAGATTTGACTCGCCGTCCTCCCACCATGCGTCCGCTCGCGCAAAATTAGGAAGTACGATGCCGCGCTCGAGGCGGTACCAGTCTCGGACCAGCGAATAGCAATCGAGCACGCCATGCGAGAACTCGCGACCAAGCAGCGGCGCTATATACCCGGTCGGCCCGAACTCGCACCAGTCGTCAATCCCGATCGTGTGGTCTGCCTGCATACCGAGCGAAACGATG
Organism: Caballeronia sp. DA-9; assembly: GCF_051615025.1. Classification (NCBI taxonomy): domain Bacteria; kingdom Pseudomonadati; phylum Pseudomonadota; class Betaproteobacteria; order Burkholderiales; family Burkholderiaceae; genus Caballeronia; species Caballeronia sp. DA-9. The sequence continues at coordinate 1,096,500 of NZ_CP195132.1, forward strand.
ATCCATATCGGTATCCCGCTCGTCTCGCACATCGCCTTGTCGGCCATGCTCGGTCGCGCCGCCGCACCAGGATGCGAATGCACCACGGCCACGATCTGTCCGCGATCCTCAGCCGCTGCATAATCCTGCGGCGCCATCACGAAATGCTCGGTCGGCGTCGCTGCGGTGTTTCGGCACGGCACGTAGATCTCTTCGCCACCCTCAATCACGAGCAAGCCACAAATTTCACGCGGGTATCCCGCGAGCGCGTGTGCCGCGATCGCGTTTTTCGTCGTTTCTTTCATGGGTTCTACGAGAGGGTGTCGCTCAGGAAGCCGCCGAACGGCAACGGCTCATTGACACCGAACCGACATTCGCAGCCAGTGGTTTTCTTGCTGCAGCGGTCCTGCGCCGGGTCGTCGGTCGAGATGTCTTTGATCGTGAAATAGGCCGACCCGGTGTATCCGCAATACGGTCCCCGATATTCAAACTGACACATGTTCACGATCTGCCGCGCCGGCAACTGCTGGCCGCCGAAATCGAGCGCCGACGACAGCGTGAATTCGACCTGCACATCCGTCTCGCTGGTCTTCTGCTCGATGTACCAGAGTTCCGGCGCCATCTCTTCGCCCGGGTCCGCTGTCGGATTGCCGTTAGGGAAGTTGACAGCATCCAGGTACTTCGAAAGCGTGCGATGTCGCGTGACGCGCGCGCCGACCATATCGGCGAGGAACACGCACAGCGCGGAGATCGTGCCGTTCACGTTTCCGACGGTCAGCGTAGGCTCAGGCTGCTGCGCATCGGACGTGTGCTCAAATCCGGCGGCCTGGATGGGCCACGGCTTGTATTCGTTGCCCTGCCAGAAGATCGATGTCGATTGCAGATGTCCATGAAAGCGCAGCATGTCGCCGCCGATACCCGTGCAATCCACTTCGAACAGCTCGATAAGCGCGCCCGGCTCGAGCGACTGGATGTCTGCGGTGATCACCGGTTCACCCCGAAAAGCGAAACCGTGCCCGATGCAAAGTTACCAGTCGATGGAATGAGAAGCACCCCACCCAAAATAGCACCGGACAGGACAAGGCCCGATCCATCGACCCGATAATATGTTCCGCTCGACGTCATGCTAACCATGGACCACTGGACATGCTTAAAGCGCGTTCCATCGGTCGCGTTTCGAATCTTTACCGTGCCGTGAGTTGAATATGGTGCCGTACTAGACAACCCTGAAAACAGTTGTATTTGACTCGTATTACTCGTTCCCACAGCGCTAAGAACAGTCGCTGTTGCAATGGCTTGATATTGATACATGTAACTGTTGTTCGTGCCAACGATCCAATTTGATGTATCCGCCGCCAGTCGCAGCCATAGATTGGCTGCATCGGTCGTTACGTTGATTCCGTCGAATTCAATTTCGTAGTCGTAGTACCCGCCCGGCAGAGCCACAACGCAAAATGCCGCGTTAGCGGCGATTACGGTTGTGCTAATCAGCGTCTTTCCCACTCCGAGGTTGGCGCGTGCCGACGCTGGGTTGGTTACTGCAAGCGTCCCGACCGTAAAGGTTCCGCCTACTTGCATATCTCCGGGTACGACTTCTTTCGCAGTGCTCGACCGGCCTCGTATTGTCGAGTACCACGTATGCACACCATCCGTGTCTAGCAGCATGGTGTCGCCTGGATACAGCGTACCCACGGCATTGAGCCCATCGCCCGATCCGGCCGTCACGGCGAGCGAAACAACTGTCGTGCCGAGATTACGCAGCAGGATTTGGCCGTCCGCGACGCACGTCGAAGCCGCGGGCAAATTGATCGTTCCGGCCGACGCGAGATTGATGTTCACGCGCTTGCCGAGGTGATTCGCGGCGGTCAGCGCCTGGGCAACAGTCAGCGTTGTCGCGAAGCTGGTAATCGTCGCTTGCGTGTTCAGCACATCGACGTTCGCATTCATCTTCGTGCTGGCCGTGCGCACGGGATCGCCGTCGACCGCGGCAGGTGGAGTGCCGAGGACGATCTTTTGAAGTGCAGTCATTTTTTAGGGTGCGAAGGTTTGATCAAACGTCGCTGACAAGGTGTAGACCGCGCCGTCTTTCGTGGGCTCGGAGTACTTCTCGCAGGTGAATAAGGCTTGCGGGCGCAGCAGCGGCGTCCAGAGAAAAGCAGTTGCGCCGGCGTGCGCATCGAGGAACGCCATGATCGCCGCGATTGTTGCCGTGTCGCGAACGAAGGTGAGGTTGTACGAACTCGAACGATTGTTGATGCCGTCGGCCACGCTCTGGCGGTATCCATCTCCGAATTGCGCTTTCCGGACTAGCAGCGTCGCATCGCCCGACAGCCCTGCGACAGTCGGAACCCAGATGAATGTGTCGGCCATTATTTGATTCCCTGGGCCATCTTCCAGAGCGCACCGCCCTGCTTCCGCTCATTCACCACCACGGCGCGAACGGCCGCTGTGATCTTTTTATTCAGGTCGTCGCCGTTGCTTTGGTTCGCGGCCGCATTTGATCCGCCTTCGACCGTGATTTGCGGCGCCACCGTGATACCACCAGCGCCTGACGGCGATACGCTACGGCCAACCATTCCACCGGTTGCAAACCGCGCCATACTATGGACGCTCGCGCCGTTGTTCATTGCATCCAGATTCGACGCGCCGATGCGCTTCACCGCGGCGGCCGTCATGACGAACTCGCCATTACTCAAGCGCGCCATGATGCTATCGCTCGTGCCGGATCCCGGACCAGAGATAAAGCCGCCGGTCGCATGCCCGGGCACTGAAGAAACAGCGCCGCCGCTCGAAAAACCGAGCGCGCCGAGAAAGCCTGAGTCCATGAAGCTGAGCGCCGCTTTCGCAATAAGCGCTTCAGATTCAAGCTTGATGAAATTGCCGATCAGCGACTTCGTGAAATCGCCGAAGTTCAGCTTCCCGGTAAGCGCAAAATTCGCGATCGAATCGCCGAGACTCTCGATCGCGTTTTTGGCGGTATTGTTCGCAGCCGATGCGAGGTCGTTGGTCTTGTCGATGATGTCCTGAATGCCGCCCTTGGCGCCAGACATCCAGTCGCTTTTTCCCGCGTCCTGCGCGCCGGTGAATGCCAACTGCTCGTTCTTTCGCGCGTCAAATCGTTTGTTGATAGCCGCTCGCTCGTCCGTGTCAGCAGCGGTACCGTCCAAATTCAGCGAGACCGCTTTCTTCTGCCACTCGGCAAGTTCCTTTTGCCGATCGGTTTCGATCTTCAGCAAATCGACTTGACGCTGGCGTTCCTGCGTACCGAGCGAAAGCGTTGCGAGTTCGATCTTGTGCTGGTCGGCGATCGCATCGTTCTGATCGGCGATCTTGATGTTCGTCTCGTAGGCGTCGGTATTCAGCTTGTCCTGGCGCGTGCGCAAGTCGAGTTGTTTTTCCAGCGACGCATTCAATGCGTACTGCGAGAGCAACTCGGTTTGATGCGCGACAACGCTTTGCTGCGCTTTGGTCAAGGTCTTTCCGGCGTAACCGTCGATCTCTGCGCGCAGCTCGGCTTCCTTCGCTGCCCAGCCAGTAAGTTTTTCTTGACCGGAAAGCGACTGCTCGAGCACAGCCTGCGCTTGCTTCGCCTGATCCATCAGTGAATCGCCGTGGCTCTCTTGAAACGGCTTTTCAGCGTTGCTTCCTTTTGAAAAGCTGAGGGTTCCAGTCGGCGTCGACGTATGGGCTGAGCCAGGCGTGGTGTCTCCCCACAGCCGACTCATAAACTGCGAATATCCTTGACCCTGTTTCTTCAGGTTGTCATAGCCGACCTGAGCTGCTGCTGAAGCCATCTTGAACTGGCCGGTCAAGCCGTAGGCAACCACAGTCGCGAGCGTTGCGATGACCTCTGACGTCTGCTCAAATCCAATGACGAGCGTCGCGACGGCCGATGACGCCGCTTTCATGATAATTGCGATGCCGCTGTAAAAATCCTTCAGCAGCGGGCCAATCGCAACATTGTCGGCGAGCGCGTTGGTCAGGTTGATAATGGTCGGAAGCAGCGCAAGCTTCGCGGACATCGTCAGCGCGTCCATCTTGGCGTTCGACAATTCAAGCTGCTGCTGCAAAGCCGACAGCTGCGCGATGGTGTTGCCAGAAAGCACGGCGCCGACGGCAGTCGCGGTAACGCCGAGATCTGTTAAGCGTGCGGAACCCTGATCTAAGAGCGGGATGAGCTCTTTTCCTGATGTGCCGAACAACTCGTTGGCCACACCCGCTTTGCTCGCCCCATCCTTGGTTTTTGCGAAAGCGTCAGCAATCTCGCCGAGTAGCTGATCGGGACTCGCATTCTTCAACGACTTAAGGGAAATACCAACAGCAGTAAAGGCCGCCGCGGCGTCTTTGTTTCCGTGTTGCGCTTCGTTCTGCGCCTTGCCCAGTTCAGACAGTGCATCCGCGGCATCTTTCGTATCGACGCCAACTGTTTTCGCTGCAAAGCCGAATTTTTGTACGTCATCCGTCGACAATCCGGTCTGTCGTGAGATTTTCTCGACGGTCTCGCCATACGTGGCGAGTTCCTCGCGCGCACTGAACGTGGCGTGCGCGGCGAGCGCGAGAACCCCAATGAACGCACCGACCCCAAGAACCGCCGGTTGCAAAAGCGTCGTGAACGCACCCGTGCGCTCCGCAAGCACGAGCAGCGACCCGCCGAACTGTTTGATATTGCCCTGCGAAAGCTCGTGACCAAGCACCAGCAGTTCGCGCTTCGCCGCGGATGTCTCAAGACTGAAGCCGTGCGTGTGTTCGGATGCCTTTGCGATCTGGTCGATGTACGGTTTCACCGAGTCAGTCAGGCCGAGGTTCGCCGCACGCATCGCGAGAATCTCAGCACGGGACTTGCCGGCTGTCGAAGCGTTCTTCAAAAGCGCATCGGTGAAGCCCTTGACGGCGCGCGCGCTGGCGTCCGAGCCGTTGGCTGTTGCTTCCGCGATAGCGTCCTGGGCAAGCGCCGTGCGCTTCGCCAGGTCCGATTGCGTCGAAATAAACGCGTTCGCTGATTTACGAGCCTTGTCGAGTTCGGCGGTATAGCCAGAGGCGTCCGCGCCCACCTTGACGACGGTTTCATTTGCCACGCGCGGCCTCCCCAGCCTTTTCTTCAATCACTTCAATCACTGCGTCGATGGCTTGCCGCTTGCGAGCGTCAAACGAAGGGCGAAGGAATGGTTTAGCGGCAGAGTGCGACGTTCCGAATTCAACGAAGCGCCCATAAAACGCCTCTTTCGACCATGTCACCAAGTAGACAGCAATCTTCCCGGTAACAGACTCTTCCTTGTCGTAGGCGATCAAGATGGAGCGCTTCAGCGTGCCCGGCACGTGCTGCGTTCCCTTACGCTCATAGGGCAAACCCACGGGCGCGCGGAGCCGCACCTCATCGTGGATGACGCGCGCGCCGGCGACAGCTGCTTGGCGCAATACTTCCTCGCTCGCAACGGTTTCGAGGCGATCAAGGAAATCGGTGAGTGCGGTCGGGTTTTCAATCGAAAATTTACTAGCCACCGCCCCTCCGCTTCACCGTAAATTTCTTGCCTTTTGACTTCGCTAAGTCAATCCCGAACAAGGCCAAGGCAACGAATCGCGCCTGGTCTTTCGGGTCTTCAAATACGATCGGCTCGGCACCGCGCTTCTTACCTGCCCACGGCGTGAAATCGGACGGTTCAAATGCCTGCTGCTTCGGGTCACGATGAATATTCGCCATCGTAGAAGCAATCATGCCCATCCGAACATCTGCTATCCGCTCGCCAAACGGCTCGATGTTGTAGTACGCCATCCAGTGGGTGAACTCGACACTGCTGATGTCGCGCATCGCGTGCGCGACCGACCTATGCCCAAGGCCTAAAGTCAGACGGTGCCAGAAGATTCGCTCTGGATGGCTTCGGAGTTTTTTTCCGCTTCCTTAGTTTGCGAATCACCAAGCGCATTTACCTTGGTGCATGCGAGACCGATCTTGCGAACGACTTCAGCACTCCCGCGACGCAACGTGTCGAGATCGGCGGGCGTGAACATCGGCGCGCCTGACTCATCGACGACAGTGGCAACGATTAGCGCGGAAAAATACACGCTGTCGCTCGTGCCCTGCTCTTGGAGCGTCTTTTGCAGATCATCTCGCGCGAAACCATCCATCACCTTCACGCGGATCTCGCCCACCCCATCAACCGCGACAACCTCGCTGGCCGGCACGGCAGCCGCCAGCAGTTCTTCTTTGGTCAGCATGCTTTTCTGTTTCCTTTAGGCCACGCCCGGCGTAACTTCGATGTCGCCGGTCACCTTGATTACGACAGTGCCCTTGACCACGTTATCGACGCCGGCCGTGATGGGAACGCTTTTAACGTACGCATCGAAGACGATCGTCGTTCCGTCGCTCAGCGTCAGCTGATACGGTGCGACCACGCCGGTCTTCTTGTCGGCGAGCAACGCTGCGTGGCTCGCTTCCTTCATGTTGAGATTGATGTCGAAGGAAACCGTGTCCCAATCCTGCAGACCAGGGCGCGATTCCTTTGCCTCGCTGTCGAAGTCCGTGACGTCGATGTCGCTCGCCGAACCTGCAAAGCCGTTAAAATTCGAAAGGTTCTTGATCGCCGCCCACACAGGCGCCACCGTGGTTCCCGTGTTTTTCGCGAGCTTCGTACCTTGTGAGCCTATTGCGGTGCTGGTCATGGTTTCACTCCTGATACCAAATGGAAAAGTCTTGCTGACTGCCGTATAACTTAGTGACGTCTTCGTAGATGCTCACCGGCGCACCAATCGGAACGCCGTTGACAGGCGCGGCAGTCAGCGCACCGCGAACCTGTTGAATAATTGTTGCTGCCTCGCTCCGAGAAATGGACCAGACGAACACTTGCATCCGGCTGTTCTGGAGCGTGTCGGGACCATCGAACGTCGTTTCATCGACCCCGCCGACCGACTGGTACACGACGTAAGGCTTCAATGGCGACGCTGGCGCGACATCGGGATAGATGCGCCCACCGGCGAGCGTCTTTAGCGCGGTGTAGGTGATCGATTCAGCGGTCGACATGAGTTATCACTCGCGGGCAATGCCTTTCGACCAGCAACTTCCATTCGGCCCGCGCATCTTCGACGGTGTCGCGAACATGTGAGAACAGCTTGACACCGCCGACCATCAACTGCGCCCTATACCCTCGCCCATGCGCGTGTACACCTCTGACGCCGAGACGATTGTTGGAATTTGCACCGGCGCGATTCAGAGCATTTTCGCTAACCGTGATGTCCCGAAGATTTCCGGCCTCGTTATTTGAGCCCTCGACATCGATATGATCGACGATGTTCTTTGGCCAGCTTCCGTGAACGTAGAACCAGATAAGGAGGTGTTCATAAATGAACTCGCCGTCAATGTAAATTCGACGGTGGTCTCCATGTTTGGTGCCGGCGATGGTGTTGCGCTTGTTGCGCCACCTGAGACGACCCAATGCAGAGTCGTACTCCAATCGTTCAAGTAACCGAGCGTGCGTCAGTTTGTAAGTCTTTCGCTTCATATCAACCCTGGTTCGAGCCCGTGCTACACGCCAGATCCGTGTATTCGCGCGAAGCGACATTCGGAAGCGGCGCAAGAATGTTGAAAACGACGTCATCGACCGGTTGCCCGTCGACGTACTTGAGCACCACAGCGCGCATGCCGTTATCGATGTCCGTGCGGTACCGGATGCGAATGCTTGCTGATGCATTTGCGACATCGGCGTCAGACGTAAGCGTTTCCTTGCCCGTGAGCATCTTGACGTTGCACCAGGTCTCTACGACCGTGGTCCAGCCTTCGATCGGTTGCCCGAGATCATCGAACCCGCCGCCATTGCGCTCGATGCGCACGCGCCGGTTCAGATCGCCCGCGCGCATCACACGCCCAAACCGGTTCTATATGGGAAGAGCAATTGCTTCGACCCAGCCGGCAACTCCATGACGCTCGATGAAGTGCCGACAACGACGTCCTCGCGGAATGCGTACAGCTTGCCGAGAATCAACAGAATCGCGGCGCGAACGGCGTCATTGATCACGATTGGATCATCGCCTGCAGTGCCCGTGAGCACGGCTGCGGCCATATCGTCGGCGTTGGCATAAATTTTCCGGTCGAGATAATCCGATGCCGATTGCACCGCTGCGTTGACGTACAAGGCAATGAGATCGTCGGCGACGCCGGCGTCCTCGCGCAGATGCGCCAGTGCCTGTGCGGTCGAAATGATCGGAGTCGGATCGGCCATTACTTCGCGCGCACCTTGTTCTGCGGATCCGGTGCCTTCTTGTTTGCGGCGTCTGGCGCGCGTTTCTGTCCGCTCGTGTCGAGCGCGTCATCGGCGTCCCGCACGAGGCCATTTGCCTTCAATTCTGCGGCGCGACCACGAGACACCACATATGGTTCACTGTTCGGATGCTTGAATCCGTCCTCACCCGCATACGTGCATACGGGCTGCACCAAGACCTTGTTGGGATCGGTGTTGCTGGTCATAAAGCCTCCTCAATACAAAGAGCCGCCCGAAGGCGGCTCCCGTTCTATGCGATGCCCGCTCGATTAACCCGCGTCCGGCGTCACTTCGCCGGTCACGAACGCTTCAGGGCGATACACGGCCAGCGCCAGGCGCTCTTCAGCGCGCAGCGTCACCATGTTCTTGATGAAGTCGTCCTGGTTTTCCGTCGAAAGCAGCACTTCCACTTCCATGCGGTCGAAGATCTGCGCGGCCATCGCGAACGCACCCGTCAGGAAATGGTTCGCCGCCATGGCTTGCGTTTCCACAACCGGCAGATTCCACAGCCGCGGCGTGGTGCCGTTGACCGGGTTGCCGATGAGGTAGCGACCTTGGCTGTCCTTCGTCAGCTCGATCGCTGCCCAGTCGATCGGGTTCAGCACGATGCCGGTCGAGGGAAATTCCGCGAGCAGCGCCTGAAGCAGCGCGAGGCGGATGCGATCGATCGGCGTGGCGCCAGCGATGGTCAGTGCCGGAGCGAAAGCCGAGGCTTGCGGCAAGATGCCCAGGATGTTCGAGCCCGTACCGTCGCCGTTGAGCAACTGCGCTTCTTCGGCATACATCAGGCCGTAGCGTGCGCGGCCGTCGATGTAGCTTTGGAGCATCGGCGCATCGTCGAGAATCTGGCGCGAGGCCTTGAAGATGTGGGCGATCGTACGAACGGGCTGGTTTTTCAGATTGAACGTGAGATCCGATTGCGGCTTCTGCGCGCCTTCAGCGACCGTCGCTGCAGCATTCGTGAAACCGGTCTCGACCGTGTATTCGATCGAATTTGCGCTGGTTTGACCCGGCATCAGAAGATCGCGAATGGTCATCGTGCGCTGCACGGGTGCGACGATACCCGCTTGACGATCAGCCACAGTCAGCGAGTTGGTCGTGCTGGCGCCAGCGCCCACGGTCGCGGTCACATTCATGATGTTCTTGCGATCGATCCGGACGCGCACGGACTTACGAGCGCTGCTGTCCATCTCCTTCATTTCTTCGGATTCAATGACCAGTTGACCCAGGCTCTTCAGTTCCTGGCGATCTTCCGGATCACCGCGACGCGCAAGCTTTTGCTCGGCTTCCTGCAGCCGAGCTTGCAACTCGCCCTGCTTAAGCAGCATTTCATCGACCGATTTCTTGGTCTCTGCGCTCAGTGCGCCCGAGGCGTCCTTCGCTTCCTTCAATGCCTTCTCGCTGGCGGACTTCACTTCGTCGCCAATGCGCTTCAATTCGGCGGTGACCTTCTCCATCACCTGCTCAGGATTGCCGCCGCCGTCGTTCTTGCGGCCGAATTCACGAGCGGCTGCAATCGAGCCCACGCCTGCGATCGCCCATGCATGATCACCGAGCGCGCCGAGAATGTCGCCGTGCTGCAGCACGTGCGAGGCGACGACCGACGCGGCATGCGCATCGATGGTGAACGCGAGCGCGAACATCGCGCCCATCACCGATACAAAGACGCCCATCAAATTGCGTTTCATTTTTGTTTCCTTAAAAAGTGATTGATTTGAGGCTGTCCAGCAGCCGATTTGCATCGCTCGCGTCGCTGCCAGACTCACTCTGGAGCAGGTGTTTCAAGCCGCGACTCGCGATTACCGCGGCTTGAGATTTCGAGAAGCCTGCCTCGCGCAGGAACCGCTCGAATTCCGAAAGGGATGGCACGCCACCATGCGCAATCACGGACTTCACTGCGTCGACGCGCGCTTCCGAGTTGGCTGGGTTGGTGACGATGCTGATTTCGACGAGGTCGAGCTCGTTGAGCGTGCGAATCGCCGTCTTTTCGTTGTAATCGGACGAGATCGTGTAATAGCCGATGGAAAGGCCGGTAATTGCCTTGGCCTGCATGCCGCGGTATGCGATCTTCGCGTTTGGCGCGTCGTCGAGCCACAGATCGCCATCTCCAAGCAAGCCTTTGTCGTCTTCGGCCAGCGTCAACCACGATCCGATCGGCGTAGCAGTGTCGTGCTGCCACAAAACCGGCAGAGCGCGGCCGCTCTTCTTCAGCGCGGTCAAACTATTCGCGAACGCGCCCGGCGCGACGATCTCGCCATAGCTATCCACGACGCCAAACACCGAGCCGTAGCCCGAAAAAGTCCCGGCTTCGTCGACTGATTTCACGTCGAGGTCGAACGCGCGGACCTTATATGCCCCGCCCCTGGCGCTTTTACGATTCATCCTTGTTCTCCGTTTGAAGCCAAGCCTTAAGCGCGTCCTGCGCATTGCTGGCGGCACTTTGTTCGCCGAGTTTGTCTATCGGCAGCAGGGCCGACTGCACGGTCAGGACCGCTGCATTGCCACCCATGGGCGGCAGGTTTTCCTTCACGCGACACTCATCGCGCGTCATCAGCCCGTTCTGGGTCATCTGCGAATAGAAGGCCGAGCGGCCGGCGCTGTCTGCGCGCAAAAGTCCCTCAACGGAAAACTCGGCGTAGTAGGTCAAGCGTTCTGCAGGCGTAAGGCAGGACCGCTTTACGGCCTGTTCGATACGCGTGAGCCATGGACGAAGCGAGAACGTCAAAAAGCCGATAGTCTGCTGTTCAATACCCGTGCCCCAGCTCGTCGATTTCTCGCTGTGGCCGACCATAAACGGCGGCACGCGAAACCAGCGGCAGATTTCCTCGATGTTGAAAGAACGCGTCTGCAGTAGCTGCACGTCCTCGGGATTCATGGTGATGGCCTGGTACTTCATGCCGGCTTCGAGCACCATCGTCTTGCCAGCCTGCATGGCGCCGCCAAATTGTTCGGCGAGATCTTCGCGAATCTCCTTCCGCTTGTCTTTTTGCAGAATCTGATCGGTCGAAAGCGCTCCGGATGGCCGCAAACCGTTCTTGAAAACGCTCGCGCTGGCCTTATTCGCAGCAGTCGAGTTGCCGATAACCTCGCGCGCATAGCGGATTGGCGTGAGCCCCATCAAGCCGTCAAGGCTAAAGCCGCGGATGTGCAGCACGTCGTCTTCCGAAAGCGTGCTGGTGGTCCCGTCGAGTTCGTTGTATTGGTACTGCAGTTGCCCGTTTTTCAGACGTTTTGGTGTCTGCATGCGCTGTGGAAGCAGCAATTCAAGCCCAATAATCGCAGTCGATGTGCGCAACTTGCGGGCGTAGCCATTGCCACGGAGCAGCATGCTCGCAACCATCACCTCCCAGAACTCGACGGCCGTATTTTCAGCATTCGGCTGGGTATGGAGCACGCTGTACAGCGGATGATCCTTCGCGACAGTGCGCGTGCCATCGGCGGCCATCTGGTACAGGTTCAGCGGCAACGTGGCGATCGTTTCAGCGAGCAAACGCACACATGCCCACGCCGCGGATAACTGCAACGCGGACTCGACGCTTACCGATTCACCGCTCGACGATTCCGAACCGGCAAACGACTGCCAAAACGATCCGTCCGTGAGTGAAATGGGCACGCCAAGCCATTTCAGGACGCTCGCCTTGAAGCGGCCTGGCGACTTTTGCTTGCTCTCACTCATACGATGATGGGGCTTGTCCAGAAATCGTTAATAGATCCGGTCTGCCCTTCGAGCATGGCCCGGCCAATTGCCATAATCAGCGCTACCGCGCCGTCAATTTTGTTGTCGTTACCCTGCTTGATCGGGCGCACGACGTCGTCATTGCCCGGCAAGTGCTTGCCGACGACGTTGCTTACGCACCAGGTCATGATCGGGTTACCGTCGTGATGCATCCGCCCCGATGTAATCGCTGCTTCCAGCTCTTTCATCGGGTCGGACATGTTTGTGTAGTTCTGGATGATCGTGACCGGCGTCAAGCCCTCGTCTTCCAAGTGATGCGCCAAGTTGGTCGCGCCGTGCGGGTCCATCGGGACGCACTGCACCGGGCAAATCCGATTCGCCTCGGTCGCTTCGTGCTGAATGTCGCGATAGTCGATTTCGGAGCCCGCCGTCTCTAGCAGATGGCCGGTGTTGACCCACTTCTGGTAACGCTCGGCCATGCGGCGGTTTTCGGTGTTCTTCACCGTGTCTTCCGGCACCCAGAATCGCGGCGCCACGCTGAAATAGTGCCGGCGGCCGTCGATGTCGCGCCAAAATAGCCGCGCCATGCTGTTCAAATCGAGCTTTCGCGCCAAGTCCAGAGAGAGAATGACGTCCTGCCCCTCGAATTGCTCTAGCGCAAGCGTCGAATCCTCGCAATTCCGCCAGTCTTCGAGGTTGAAATAGCCCGCTTTCGCCGACGTCCAGACGTTCAGATGCTTCGTCTTGAACGTGTTTGTGAAGCGCGCCGATTTGATAGCGCGCTGTTGCTGGCTCTCCAGGTACTCCTGATAGACCGAAATCCCGATGTTCGGGTTGGCTTTCGCGAGAGTCTTGGGGTCTGTCCAGTCGTCGCCCTCGTCGATGGTCCAGATCCAGCCGAAAAGCTCGTCGTCGGGCACAGTGCCCTCAAGCATTTCGATAACCTGCCGCCGCTTGTCGTAGCAGGGTCCTTCGATATTCGCGCCGGCAGTCGTGATCACGAACATCAGCGGCTGGCGACGAGCGCCCATGCCCGTGAGCATCGTTTCGTACTGCACGTTCGTGTCGTGCTCGTGGTACTCGTCCTCGATCGCGCACGACGGCGACGCGCCATCGCCTGGATTGCCGATAATCGGCTCGAAGCGACTGCCGTCTTCTGGTCGACTCAGATTCTGAGCGTTCACCTCAATACCAAGGTGCTCGACCAACATCGGCGAGCGCTTGACCATCAACCGCGCCGGCCGGAAAACTTCCCACGCCTGCCGCTCCGTCGTCGCCCCACAGTACACCTCGGCGCCGTATTCGTCGTCAGCAGTGAACATCGCAATACCGACACCAGCGGCAATCACGCTCTTGCCGTTCTTACGCGGCACCTCCCAATATGACTCCCGGAAGCGCCGAAATCCTGTTTTCTTCTTCACCCACCCGAACGTGCACGCGAGCCCAAACATTTGCCACGGCTCAAGTGTCACGAGCTGGCGCTTGTACGCCCACTCGCCCTTGGTGTGCGGCAAAAGCTGGATCAGGCGAAGCTTTTTCTCGGCTTTCGCTGGGTCGAACTTGTACTTGAACGCCGCCGTTTTGCTCGCTGCCAGTTCGTCGAGTTGCCGCTGACAGGCCAGTTGCACGAAGCGACACGCAGGAATCTTTCCGCGCAACACATCGCGCGCAAACTGGTTCGCCTTCGCGACCAGCGGATAAGCTTCGCGCGCCATAAATCAGCCGAGCAGAGCCGCGAACGGATTGCCCTCACCCTTCTTTTTCGGGCCGATAAGCCGCTGCCGACTCGACGGGTCGAGCCCAAGCATCGCGCCGAACGTCGCCATCAAACCGGAAGATTCCTTCACGACCGTCGCAGCGGGATTTTTCACCGGGCCGCCTTGCGCACCGAGCACGACCGGCCCGTTTTTCGCAAGATCCATCTGCGCGCGGCGCCAGTTGCCGTACGCCGAACAGAAAACTTCAAGGTTATGCAGATCGGTGAACTGCAAAATCTTTTGCTTGCACAAAAGCGGCGCGACGCGGGTCCACATATCAACGGCCTCCGCATCCAGCCATTCCGGTGGATCGATATTCGTGACCAGGCCGAAATCCGGCTCTTGCGTGTTCAACTGCCGCTTGCCGCGGTTCCCGGCAGCCTGCTTTTGAGCGACCGACTTCGGCTTTCGACCGCGGCCGGCGACCCTTGCGATCCCTCCCATCGGTCGACCTTTAAATTTTTAATTTCGCGGGCGTGAAAATTTGACGGAACGGTCGGTCCTGAACTCAAATCGGCCATAGTTTCGACCCACCCAGCCCATAGTCATCAACTATCGTTGCTAAATCGCAACATAACGCACCAAAACAGTGAAAATCACACGATTCCAACGCTATTTCGTTGGTTTCACGCAACGTTTCACGATTTTCGCTCGCTGCCCGTCTTCGTTTTGTGGCACGGACCGCATATCGATTGCAGGTTGGCATCGTCATCTGTGCCGCCTTGCGACTTGGGCACTCGATGATCCACTTCGGTCGCAATGGTCACGCGACCTGCCCGCCTGCAGACCTGACACAAGCCGCAGTCACGACGCAAGATGCGATCGCGGCGCTTCGTCCATGCGTTGCCATAGCCACGCTCGTGACGGTTGCCGCGCACAGCATCAGGCTTCCACTTGATCTCTTCACTCGCATGCGCCGGGCAGTACGTCTTGCCACCAGGCACAAGAGCGCTGCACCCTCGATGCTTGCACGGGCGCAGCGGACGACTAGGCATTTTTATTTGACTTGGGCGAGCGATGCATGAATAGCCATCATCGCTGCGCGGGCAAGTCGGTCAAGCATCACGTTCTCGTAACCGTGCTGAGTAATCGGCGTGTCAACATCGATCGATCCGTCAAACGACGCGAAACCATCGTAGCGCACGACTATCGACACAACCGGCTCGCCCAACTTGTTGCCGCTGTCCAATTGATGAAGCCTGACGCGGCCAAAGAGAGCACGGCTCGAATCTCCCAAAACGTGCCATACATGCTCACGCTGAGTAACAAGGCGCCGATGATGCGCGGCTAAGCACAGTTCGCGGTCCATCTCAGGCGGTGCGGCGACGCGCGTAAGCCCGTGCTCCTCAAATGCTCGATCGCCTGCGGCACCGGAAATATGCGCGTACAGCGCATTGATCACGGCATCAATCATGTGCGCGGTCCGGGCGTACTCTCCAGAGCGGTAATACTCATTTCCCATGGTCTTTCCTTTGTTGTAAGGATCGACCAGTCTATTACGAAACTGTCCTTTTCTTACGGAGCCGGGTACAGCGCAGCGAGCGCGGCGTTCGTGGCGCCCTGCACTGCATCTACAGACAGCGATGCGTCGATTGCCTTGAGCGCAAGCGCGATCTGCACTGCAGTGTTGACTTGGTTCGCTGGCGTGGCTTGTGCGGCCGGGGTTGCTGCGGTAGCGGGTGTGCTCATGGTTTCCTCGATGGTGGCGATACGCGCCGACAACGCATTGTCGGAATTAAGCAGCGCGGCAACGTGCGAATGGATCAATCCGTCGATCACGTTTAGGCGCGCCTCGAACTGCTGTTCTGCTGCAGATGCCTCGCCTTTGAACCACGAGACAACCTTCGCGATGATGGTTTTCAGGTTCATGGCGTATCGGCTTGGTTGTTAGCGGGGATCGGAATCGAACCAATTACTTCGAGCGCATGAGACTCGCTGTCTTCCGGTGGCTTACACCCGCTGTAGAATCGTTCGCGCCGGGCGGGCCGGCACATAAAAAGGAGAATCAAATGACAACTGGCGGACCAGCGTTTCCTGTTCCCGAAGTTTCAACCGCAACAGGTCAAGTCAAATCGGCCGATGCGGCAGGTATGACGCTTCGAGACTATTTCGCTGCAGCAGCGCTTCCCGCGATTCTCGCCCGCGTGCCGGCTGGCACAAGGCCTCAACCAGGGAAAACGATTCAAGATGCAGTTGCCGAATCAGCATATGAGCAAGCCGATGCGATGATTCGCGCAAGCAAAAACTAAAACAAAAAGCCCACGCGGCGAACCGTGTGGGCTTTCGTTAGGCGCACTTCGCGCCCGACCTCGTCAATATAGCGAAAGTCTTCAAGGTTTACAACGCTTTTTTTTGGCGAATCTACTGGTCCTCGGTGACCGCCGCACGTAACACCGCGCGTTGGCATAAGCATCAAGACACGCGGCCACGCTCGCCCAAGCATTAGCCACCGCCGACACGAGCCCGGACACTTGTCACTCCCCCGCTCGCAAGCATTGGTAACACGCACTTTCATTTAAGTAAGCTTTCCATCGGGTCGCATTCTTGCTATCAAGACCACGCTTCGCGCGCGGCCGTGGGCATGGGACTTGATCGCCTGAGGCCTTCCACATCTCTTTTCGAAAGGAGTCGTTGTGCGACTTTTCACTGTTCTATTGCTCTCCGTGGTCACGGCTCTCAGCGGATGTGCGGCTTACCGGACCCACGAGGCGCGGAAAGACTCCGGCGCCCTGATAGGTTCAAATGCCCTCGACCTCGTGGCTGCCGTTGGAATCCCCGACAAGACAATGAAGTTGGTCGATACGAATACTCCAGCGGACCGCTTGGTGATGCAATGGAACTTCTCCAATTCCGACGCTGCTTTTGAAATGAATGTGATCCTCTTGGACTTGAAGATCGGCGGTGCGGGCAAATGCAGCATGACTGCAACCGTCGATCGTTGGGGCGGGAAGGTTCAGTCTGTGAATTTTCCCCAAGCGCACACTGACAGCATGAACTCTGACTATGCAGCCTGTGAGCCTCTCGTTGAAGAAGCGTTGACCCATATTGGTCATACGCCGATTGATGCAAGCTTCGACGCGTTTAGCCTGGTAGGCGCTGCCAAGTAATCCGGTCAAGGTTGACAGTTTTATCGACGAACGTCCCCCATGTTCATCCGACGACGACGCTCTTAATCATCCCGCGCCGACGTAGAGCGGGCAACAACGCCTGCTTGGCATCCTGATACAACTCGTGCATCTCTTCGAACGTGATGCGCGGGTTGCTCCAAACTTCGACGCCGGCCAGTTTGTTCTTCATGTGCGTCTGAATGGATGCGCGCTGCTGCCATATGAGCGCATCGACACACAGGTCGACCTGCTCTGCCTGCTTCTTCTTTAACCGCCGCTCCGCAGCGTCCGTGCGATCCTCGATGTCGGAGTGGCGATCGCTCTCGGCGAAGTTGCGGCATGACGGATCTACGCGGCCGCCGCCCAGCGCCGGGAAGTAGCCGGCTTGCCACTGATACCAGTCGGTCAGCAAGATTTCAATTTGCTCGCTCTCGTCGCGTGTCATAGGTGCTCCCAAGTGATATTTCTTGCAGCGGCGCATCTCGATCCACTCGGTGGACGCCTTTTGAATTGCTTTATTGCAAAGGTATTTCGTGACTCCTCCCCAGCGCGATCGGATAAGGTCGCCACATCCAAGGCACGTCGCCTCCTGTTTGCGCTCGAGCACGATGCTCGGATCCATGTATTCGAAGCGCCTCATTGCTCCACCCGAAAGCTGATCCCCCACCGCATCAACCACGAAACGAAGTCATCGCGGATCGTCGAGCGCGGAAATGGGTACTCAATTTCATAGACGCCGTCGCTCTCCTCAATGCGCCCGACCAGTGGGCAATCATTGAAAGCGATCAGCTTGTCGCTCGTCGCTCCGTCTACATGCTGGTGGCTGTGCTCCATCAGCGGTTGAGGAACGTCGCTCAGTTGGATGTAGCAGTGCGCGCTCACGTCAGCCCTCGGCAACAATGCGTCGATACCCGAACGTGGGATATGTGAAATCAAACGTCCCGGGCACATCACAGACATTGCACCGATGCGGATACTTCGGCGGATTAGAAAACAGCATCGCGCCTGTTGGTCTCATGAAGCCGGCACAGCCTGGCACATCGCACGAATAGTCCATTTCGAACGCCTGGACTGGAATCTTTAGCTCGCTCATGGCAGCACCGGCGCTTCGATGCCCCAAGCCAGCTTTACAGCTTCGGGAAGATTGGTTTCGATGGGCGTTTCGTCGAAGACGGGAACGCCGCTGATCGGTCGCAAATGCTTGTCGGCGACACAGATTTCAGTCATATACCTCGTGCCTTTGAGAACCCACCCATCCGAACTGCGTATCTCACAAAAAATCGGCGTCCGCGATTTACAGTGCCATGTAGGATCACCCTCAAATAGCGGTCCAGCGCTGAGGACTTCGACGATTACTCCTTCATTCACGCAATCAGACGACAGATAAGCGAGATCACCCGGTTTGCAGTTCACGATTCCACCTCCGTCACATCCATCTCTTTCAATCCGCTCGCGAGGAACGGCGCCAGTGTTTTCCCGTTGTGGTTCAAGACAACCTCAACTCGATAGGTGCCGTCCGGGTTGCGGCACGAAGGACAAGCGAAGGCGAGGTATTGCGGCGGGCAATTGATGTCGGCCTGGATATAAGATCCGAATCCCAGCCCCGAACGCACCGGGCCGTACAGCTTGAGTACGACTGTCTCGAAGTTGACCCATCCAGGAACCCAGCCCTTCCGGCGGGTGAAGTGCGATGGTTTTTTCAAGCGCACGGTCAGACGCATTCGACCTCCTTCGCCTTGTACCAGCGCCCTTTCGAGCCGCAATAATCAAAGACAATCGCAATCAAAATTGGGGCTGAACGATTTGTCTCAAGCCAAGCGTCTGCGCCGCGAATGAGTGTTCCCGTCACCGGATCAAACAGTCCAGATTCACGCTGGCGGCGCTCCTTTTCGAGGCACTTCCCACGCTTCTTATCGGCATGCGCGCAGTTGTTACAGAATTTCAGATCACGCATTCGACCTCCGCCAATCCCATTTTTCGTTCGCGCACCGGCAGCCACAGTTCAAAGCCAGCGTCCCAAACATCGAACTTGACCTGCTTGGGCGTGCCTACTCGATTCTGATCAAGCCACTGGTGACACGGCGTGCACCCAGGTAGGCTAAACTCGTTGTCGGCTTTCCGACCTGCGGATTTGCCGTGCCGCGCCTGGTTCGAATGACACGGCACGACGGACGGATGTGACCAACCAATGCTGCAACACACTCCAGGCACGCGGAGATAGCACTCTTCGCCGCGGCAGGCCGCGAGATATTTCGAGCCTTCGGCGACTGTTGGCTTGCGCGCGGCGCGCTTTTTCATGGCCGTGCGCGCAATGCGCTGCTTCGGGCTAGCGAAGCTGCTGAAAGGCGAGCCGGGTTTGCGTTGAAAGCCCTTGCCGGGCTTGATCGGTGATTTTCGAGCCAAGGTCATTTGCCACCCCACGCCAATGCCGCCGCGAGAACGACGCCTATTGCGAACTCCGCGTATGCGACGTATCGATGAAGGGACGCAACCAGCACCCATAGCGAAAGAATGAGGACAAACATCGAAAGCGTCATGCCGATTTCTCCCGCCTCTGGATCTCGCGCTCGATATACCAGCGCGCCTTTTTCAGATCCTCGATCGCATCGGCCTTTAGGTCGGCGCGCCACACGTATTTCACGGCGTTGCCGAGGTTGAATCCCATGTGCTCGACGACGGTGATGCACTCGACGCCGCTCGGGTGTTCGTTGTAATGCTTCGGGTGATTCACCGCCTCTGGACGCTCGTCCACACTCCGTGCGATTGGCGCACCCGCTGAATGAAGCTTGCAACGGCCAGCGCCGTTACACCCTTCCGCCGTTTCGCATACGTATCCCGTTAGAGAACAAAGCATGACATCGCCTTTTTTCAATGTCATGATTGCGCCCTTCCAAAGAATGCATTGGTCAGTTCATCGGGTTTGACCTTGCCCTGGTTTATCTTCTGGTTTAGCGTGTATTGCTTGCGCTTAAACGCATACTCGACGGGGTCGGCTTCCCTACGGAACTTGCGTGCGCGCTCGGCAAGCGTCATCTTCGGCGCCATGGCAGCGTTACGGCCTTTGCCCTTTCGATAGACGACCGTCGGCGTTCCGTTAATCGGCCGTGGCCGATAGCTGGCGATATGAAACTCACCTCTCTCGCATGCCTCGCGCAGCAGGCGTTTTGTCTGCGTATAGCTCGCGAAGATGAGCGCAGCGATTTCCTTTGCGGTACGCGCCTCTTTGTCTTTCATCAAGATGCAGATCCGGTCGTATAGCAACGAGGGAGTTCTTGTTTTCCGACCCAGCTTAAGAATTCCCGCCTGCCGCTGTATGCTCCACGCGGTGCGGCCGGGCAGCAAATGCATCTGCTGCTTGAGCAGCTTTGTCGACGCCCAGATGTCGCGCACGATTTGCTTTTCCTCTTCCGAATAACGCTCAACTTTCACGCCGCCTCCAACTGAAATCGTTTCGTTGTTCCGTTTTTCTTGATGCTCACAACGGCGCCTGACTCAACACGCCGCACCGATTCACCCGCAGCGCGCGTGTACTGCAACTTCGATACGGTTTCGATCAACTGCTCGAACAGATCAATCCCGCTGTTCATGGCCGTCAATCCGCTCGCGTCGAACACTAGGCGGCCGACCGCATGAAAGCGCTCCGCGACGTCGATCATTGCGTTCTGCGCGGCGTAGATGACTTCAAGCCCGATCTCGCGATTGCCTGCGTCCTCGCAAAGGATCTGCGCGATGTTCAAGGCGTTGACCACGGTGTGCCAGGCGTCGCGGTTGTTCTCGCCACGCGCGATCGACAGAGCGGCCGCATGAACAGCAGTCAAAACGGCCGTGCGCGTGCTCGAGTCGAGCGGCGAATTGCCCTCGAAAAGGAACGAGGCGACGTCCTTGCGCTTCGAGCGCGGGATATAGGCTTTGCGCGGTTTGCGATTAGCGGCCATCAGATTTCCTTTACCGTGATGTCGTGCTTTTCGAGCATTTGCTTACGCTTTTGGATGTACGTGCGGTTCTTTCGTGTCGCAACCGACTTCACGTCCTCGACGACAAGCTTTCCATCGCGCATGTAGGTGAAGTCGGCGACGTACTTCGATGCACGCTCCCATGTGCCGTCGTCGCGCTGCTTACGCGCGGTCAACACGAATGGCACTTGCAACTTCAGGTCGCTGATCAGTCCGGCGGCCTGCTGCTGAACCAGGTGAAACCAATGCGACCTCTCCTTCTGGCTGTCGAACTTGATGCCTTCGTGCTCGCACTTCGTGTTGCGGTACTTCGCAGGACGCTTTGCCGCCACCGCGGCCGGATGCTGGCGAATCAATGACGGGTCAAACGGATCGGTCGGATCATCGAGTGCTGATGTCTGCGGTGGCACGCCGGTTTTTTGATAAAGCAGGCGCTGTGCGGTCGACATGGAAAGCTGCGTGTCGTCGCGGACGGTCGCGGTACCGACGTTCTTAGTTCCAACCGGAACCACCATCGGCCAAGGCGTGCGTTTGCTCATGCCCACGTCTCCAAGCGCAAGCAATAAGAATTCGCCTCCGCGTGCTCACTGCGATGAACCGTCACCAAGTTCTGCTCTTCGAGCGTCCTAATTGCTGCGTAGACCGTCATGAGCGATGTGCCGAGCTCGGCGGCAAGATCCGGGATCGAGACTGAACAAATTCCGTTCGTCGTTTCGGAGCGGCGCGCAAGAACGAGCAGCAATAGTTTCGGCGAAGGCTTGAGCCGTTTCTTCCATGCGACTTCAGTGAACGTCTTCATTGCTGCCTTTCCCATTTCGACGGATTGAATCGGCATGCCGAGATCCCGCTGATGAACTGCCAATCGGGCAGATGCGCGCAGTTGCGAAAGCCGCGGCTGTACATGCCGGTATTCCTGGGCGTCGTGGTTATGTGTTTGCAGGATCTGCATAGGTTCATGCGGCCACCCGTTGATCGACCAGGGCGAGTGCCGCTTCGAGTTCTCGGAACCGGTCCATACCCCAGCGCATTTGCGAGACGACCCCATGCAGCTCTTTGACAGTCGAGTCCTGCTGCGCGAGCGCGATCATCGCGTCCAGTCTGTCGCTCATCTTCACGATATTCGCTGGGTCGGGATCCATTCCAACAACCTTCGCTAGGTCGCGAAGCATCTCCGAGCAATCCCGTTCTTGGCTCTTGATTTCCGAATCGCGTCTTTCTTTGAGGCGAACCAGGTCTTGCTCAAGCGTCCCGATTTGCATTGCCACGGCATGCTTGAGCCGTTCAAGGCGGTACGTCGTTTGGTCCAAGTGGCCCTGTACGGCGGCCGCGACCACCTCGCCGAATTTCTCGCGAACCTTTGCAGCGGCACGCCATTCGTTGAGATCGCGTTTTGCCTCGCGCTCCATGTGCGCGAGGCGCTCATGGTCGCGCCGCTCACCGTCCATCACCAACTTCAACCAGAACGATCGAGGCAACTCCGGACATTTCGCGAGTGTTGGAGCTTTGAGCGTTCTCCAACCTTCTTCGCCCCGAACCATCAGCCCCGCGCCCTTTGGGATATCCTCTTTTTTCAGCAACCCAGCCGGGCACGCGAAGATGACGCCGCTCGAATACCCGAGGTAGTCGGTGTATTTGCCTTTGGTTACGTCTGCTCGAAAATCGGAAACAGACACTTTGCATTCGTAGGCAAGCGGCGTGAACCGGGTAAAACTGCACGGCATTGTGTACACGTCGGGGCGAGTGCTCCCCGACGCGCCCAACTGCATGTCAACCCACACGCGACGATCAGAAAGCCCTCGCAGGTGTGCCGCAAGGTCATTGGCGAGTTCATCGTGGTTCCACTTCATTCCCGGTGCTCCAATTTCTCGATTGCGGCGCGCACGCGCAACGCGATCGCCGGAACCGGCTCGTCGTCGCGGAATGCAATGCCCATGGATTTGGCTTTCGCCTTGATGCCGCTGGCAGTCGTGTGCCACTCGCCAGCCGCCTTCGTCCCGTCTGGATTGCGCTTGACCGCCATCCGTCCGAGCACGTCGCTGAATCCCTTGGGGCTGATCAGCCAGTCCAGGCCAGCGTGCGGCGGCATGTCGACCTTCTCGCGGACTGCCGGGAAATACCGCTTCCAGAAGTCCGGGTCAGAAGGCCGCGCGCCGAGGAAAGCGCGGATCGCCCCAGCACGGGACTCGACAAAAACCGATGCATCGATGACGCCGATCTGCTCCCCAAGCGCCTCGTTGAAGGCCTGGATCACGGCACGTTCGGCGTCCGTGTATTGGCTTTGAATCTCGTCCGTCCAGCCGCCCGCGTTAAGCCAGGAGGCTGCGTGGGGGATGAACTTGGGGTTACTCCACTGCTCCGAAGTCACGGCCCGCTCCAGTCCCATCATCAGGTCGCTTAGGAGTTGCTCGTTCGGGTTCAGTTTTGCAAACGCCTTCTCGGCTGTTGCGCGTGATTTTTTCTTCGGATACTTCGCCCAAAAAATCTCAAAGGTTTCGCGAAGCGAGACCGAAAGGTTTTGTTTTGGAGTTGTCTTTTGGTTATGTCTTTTGGAGTTGTCTTTTGTGGTTATCGTTTCGATAACTCCATCGTTATTGTTTTGATAACCCTCAGACATCGTTTCAATAACCCTTGGGTTATTGTTTTGATAACTCCACAGCTTCGAAGGATCGACCTTCGCCTTGCCGGTCCACTGCTGAAATGCCTTGTTGATCGCCAGACAGGCAGCATGTTTGCCGGGCGTACGGATGATCACGTTCATCGACACCAGTTCGTCGATGGCCAGCGACATGTTCGCCTTAAACACCCCGGTCTTCTCTTCAAGCTGCGACAGGCTGATCTCGTCGGATTTTTTGTTGAATCCATACGTGAGGCGGATCAGGACCAGCATGGCCTTGTACTGGCGCTTGCTCAGGTCAGCCAGCGCAAGGGCTTCGACGATGCCGTGAGCCACGCGCGTGAAGCCGTTCTCAAGCTGCACGGTGCGCGGCTGTTCTGGCATGTGGATGACGTCTGCAAGTGCCATGACCGTCTCAGTGCAAGCCGGTGGCACGCAGTTTCTGCGCAAGCTCGGTCAGGCCCTTGGCGGTTACCAGCACTTGCGTGGTGACCTTCTCAGAGCCATCGGTACGATGAACGGTGGTGATCTTTTGTTCGAGCACGCCGCGCCGAAGCTTGTCTTGATAGGCGGTCCATGTAGCCGTGCCCGGGCGGCGATAGATCCACTGGTTGTTTTGCATCCAACCGAAAACGACTTTGGGTTGTGTCTGGAGGTTCTTCGCGGCGTCAGTGATGCACATTGCGCCGTCTGCTAGCGTCAAACGCTCAAGCGCGTGAACTTTTGGCTCGGCGATCGCCAACTCAGCTTCTGCGCGGTCCGCGCGTTCCGATTCGTCGGCTGCCAAACGAAGCGCTTCTGGCAGTGACTTTGGAACCTTTGCGTAAAACTCCGATACCGCGAGGGATGCCTGCATATTCGAGATCTGCGTGTCGTAGGCGCGAATGACTTTCAAGTGAAAGTCGGGGCTAATCCACATCGCATACGCGTAGACCAACTCTTTGCAGACGTATGTGCCGCCGTTCCGACCTTCAACAGACGACACAGGTGAACTCTGCGTATTTGCAGAGTTTCCAATGGCGGCGATAAGGCCTTGGGTCTGCGCGTTGCGAAGCCAGAAAGCAGGCTGACCGTTCACGTCACCTCCCGACGCCCGGTGGAGATCATTGACGCAATATCGGCCGTCAGCGTCGCGGCGGATAGCGATGTCCGAAATGACTAGTGTGTTCATGGAATACCTTAGTGACCGCACGGCAGTGAGCCGTCAAGAGATTCACGGGCACCGCACGAAAGGCAGGTCCGCGGATAGTTCGGGTGCCGCTTCAGCGCGTCCGCCGCGATGTCGCGGATCACCTCGCGGGCCAACGGGCCGAGAAAGAAGCGTCCAGTGCACAGCAGGTCTAGCGCAGCACGGTCGATGACGGGAGTTGCGTTCGGCATGATCAGGCTGCCTTCACCGCTGGCCGAGCTGCCGGCACGCGCTTGTAGATGCGCTTCGTCAGCGCGTTGATTTCTTCAACCGAGCGATGGATCGCGGCGCCGATCCGCTCGAGGTCGGCCATTTCCTGATCGTCGACCTCGCCGTCTTCAGTCGCTTCCTGGTGACGCTTGGCGAGCTCGCCGTACTGCATCGTGAGGTTCAGAAACTTTTGCAGGATCTCTTCGTTGTCGGGTTCGTCGCTCGCGGCAGGCAGCTTGACCAGCACCAGATCGCGCGCAGTCGCCCACGCTTCGATGATTCGCTCGTCGTTCGTAGTGTCGGTAATGCGCACCGCGTCCTGAAGCGTGAGCTTGTGCGTGTCGGTGTTCGGGTTGACCTTGCTGCGAAGGACTGCCGGTGACATCCCGATACGAGGCGCAAGCGATTCGCAGCCGCCGGGGTAGTCATGTGCAACTGCGTGTGCTGTATCGAGGATGTTCAATTCAATCTCCAGACAAACGTGTTTTTGCTGCGGTGCGGTAGGTATATTTCGGTCAACAACAAAAACAAGACGGGTAAAACAAAAATGAAAATCACAAACCTGCGTGAAAGAGACCGGCGGTTTAGTAGTCCTCAACGAGACCGGGTGAACCCGGCAGGAGGACCATCGTCGTCAGTTACCTTGCTACTGCTCCTGGCTTCGCTGTCGCCGCTTTCAGCGCCTGATACTGAGCAACCAAATCCTTCCACGCGCGCTCAAGCTGAACCTCAATGCACCCTCGTGCAGCCATCTCGCACAGCACCGCGCGTATCTCTTTCAACTCAGCGGCAGTAAGCACGCGCGCTCCTGTTAGGTGCTTTCATGGGTAGAAGCACGCCGTGATGCTGTCCATAAACAGACTCTGCGTTACCCAGCGGCGAGTGCTCGAGCTTTTCTTGCGCAACCGGCCGAGCCCGGTCTTCTCGAAGCGGCTTCTGGATCTGGCTTTGCGAAGCTTCTTCGGCAGGCGCTGCGCGACGTACTCTCGCTGCTTGCGACGGATGCTGTCGATTTGCTCTTGCGTGATTGGCATTACGCAGCCTTTGCTATACGGGGTGTTTCGAGTTCAGGCCAATATTTATTCCAATCGTCCGGACGTAGATCCTTTCGTGACACCCCGGTAAAGGTTTCGATCTTTGGGCAATGGACGGCGGGAACATGCCGCTTCTCGTCTAACCACTGGTGGACCGCGCCCTTTGTTACGCCCAGCAGATCGCCGAGGGCTTTGTAGCCCCCTGCAATTCGTGCTGCTCGTTCAACCGGATGCTCTTTCATGGAGTTGCCTGTGAATGACGTTTCGACCAAGTATAGAATAACTAGACATTCAAGTAAAGAATTTCGAGACCATATTAGTTTAGATTTCCTATACCCTCCGCGCATGGAAATCAAGAACTGGATCCGCACCGCGCGGAAGAAGGCCGGCCTAACACAAGAACAGCTCGCCGAAAAGCTCGGTCTGACGAAGGGAAACGTGTCTGCTTGGGAGACCGGCCGCCACCACGCCAGCTATGCTCAGCTTCAGCAGATTTCCGCAATGGCGAGCTTGCCCATGCCGGACGCCGAATCAGGCGCTACCGGCCCGCTTAACGCTACCGGGAGAGATGGACAGGCGCGCGTGCAGGAGATGCTCGCGGAGCTTGGGCTGGACGCCGCCGCGGTCGCCGAGCGAGCGATGATCCCAGTTGATAGCGTCAAATTGTGGCTGGCTGAGGGCGGCCCTATCAGTATTGACGACGCCATAGCCATCCAAACTGCTTTCGGTTACAGCAGCATATGGTTGCTTTCTGGGAAAGGCGACAAGAAGGCAGCTTTCCATTACAACGATGAGTATCGTCCGAAGGCGATCGGCAGGCGGAGGGCTCTTGCGGTGGTAGGAATGGCACAGTTAGGCGACAACGGATTCTGGGCCGACATCGAACACGCGGTCGGACACGGCAATGGATACATCGACTGGCCGACTTCGGATCCGGACGCGTATGCGCTCGAGTGCGCAGGCAACTCGATGATTCCCAGGATCAAACCTGGTGAGTTTGTGATTGTCGAGCCGAATACCCCCGTCACACCGGGCGAGGAAGTTTTGGTGAAGTCCAAAGACGGCCGTGTGATGGTAAAGGTCTTCGCATACAAGGCAGCGGGCCGTTACCACCTACTCTCGACCAATGAAGCACACGGAACCGTGTCCTTCACCGATGCAGAAATTGAAAAGATGCACTTCGTTGCGGGTATTGCTAAGCGTGCAATGTGGCGTCCAGACTGAGAATAATAAAATGGGGATCGGAATGCGCGCTGAGCCATCAAGCGTAACTTCTGAAAATTTGCCGACCGAGCGGATTTTCATGAGCGACGGCGAAATAGTGGTTACAAACACACGATTTGTCGTACCCGGGGAAACTTTCGCAATGAGCGGCGTTACGTCGGTTAAGCATTGGCGTACGCCGAGGAAATGGTTATTTGGCGCGCTGTCGCTATTGATCGGAATTCCGAATCTGATTACTGGTGTCGGGCTCGCCAGCGACGGCACCTCGACTGGCCCATTAGTTTTAGGTGTTTTGTTTTCCGTGCTTGGCGTCTATCTAATTTGGCGCGGCCGACCTCAATCGCAAGTGCGGCTCCTGTCTGCATCGGGCGAGGCCAAAGCGTTCTCTTCGCACGACGACGCGCAGGTGCGGCGCATCATCAACGCTTTGACCGAAGCCATCGTATTCCGAGGCTAAATTCCAAAAACATAGGAGACCACCGAATGAAAACCGTCATCGCGCTAATTCTTGCAGTCGCAGTTGCAACGCCTGCTCTCGTCTTTGCTCGCGGCGGCCACTATTCCGGCGGACATGGTTCGTCGCATAAAGGTGGGCACTACATGAATTTGCGCACAAATAACCATTACGAGAGCCGCGCCCACTGATCTCAGATTTGATTGCGGGACGTCGACGGCCGGACGTGCAATATTAGCCGGGCCCACGGATTGCCCGACGAACGGCTTCATTTTAGCCAGCAGTCGGACCAACATGAAGCGCGCGCGGACGGTCAAGCACAAGCTTGAGAGGATCTGGGATCAAGGCATGGAAAAGCGGCTTGAGATCCTACGGAAGACCTACCGGCGCGGCGACACGCTGATCGTCTTTGGGTTTGCAGTGCTGATGTTGGCTGTGCTTGCGGTGCTGGGAATTTTTGTTTGGGGATGAGTCTTGTCGTGGCACAGCAGATCGCTTCCCTCTAACGTTCAGTATCGCGATTTACCGCGCCGATCCCTTCGTTTGCCGACCAGCAGTGGGTTCTGTATTTGTTCGGTTGCCATCGTTGCGGGTCAATAGAAACGGTCGTAATCACAAAAAAGTGATAACCTTCGAAATGTGGCTCCTGAAAGCGTTCCAAAATCAAGCGGGGAAGTGCGACACAAAAGAAGCATATCAACGAGGATCCGATGACCTGCAAGCTGCGTTTGATGTCCAAATGGAGTTTTTGTGTACAAGACCGCGACAGGAATGGTCCCGGCCACAGGCAGCGAAGCTGAGGATAAAAAAAGGTTTTCGCGACTATTTCGAGGTTAGGATCTTTGCGGACCGCGCTCAACAAAGACCGATTGGATACTTCGGGCCTGAGAACAACGATTTCACATTCCTACTGTGGGCCGTTGAGAAAGGTGACAAGCTTTACCCCGAGGCGTGGCACTCAAAGTGCGACACGCGGCGAGAGAGTCTACATGCAGGCTCCGCCACTGCGGTGCCATGGTCCAGCGAACAGGAGTTATTAAATGGATAAGGACAAGCTGAGAAAGCTTCGTAAGAAGCCGTACCGGACCGCCTATGCCAAACATAAGACGTTGCAAGGGTTGGCGTTCCAGATCAAGGAGCTGCGCGTGGCGCGCGGCCTAACGCAGTCCCAACTGGCCGCAAAGCTGGGGCTGCGAGGCCAATCGGCAATTGCCCGTTATGAAGATCCGTCTTACGGGAAGATGTCACTTCAGACGCTTTTGCGTATTGCAGAGGTATTAGATGTTGCGCTGCTGACAAAATTTGTTGGCTATTCAAAGTTTATTTTTGAAACACACGACGTAAGTCCGACAGCCTTGTACGCACCATCTTTTGAAGATGAAGATGCGGTCGGCGAACTTGATCGTGTGCAAGCAGCCACCGCGAACATAGAATTTAAGAACGCCGCAATGATGGTTCTAACCGATCTAAGTTCGAGCCAAACGTACTACCCGGCCATCTCGGCAACCACTGTTGAATGGTCAATCCCATCAATCAATTTTGAGAAGCTTGGCGACACCTCCGCGAATCAATACACCACCGACGATCGCTATGCCGAAAACT
The DNA here is from genome assembly GCF_051615025.1 of Caballeronia sp. DA-9. Taxonomy (NCBI): domain Bacteria; kingdom Pseudomonadati; phylum Pseudomonadota; class Betaproteobacteria; order Burkholderiales; family Burkholderiaceae; genus Caballeronia; species Caballeronia sp. DA-9. The sequence goes on from NZ_CP195132.1 coordinate 1,125,548, forward strand.
GTTGAAGTTCGCCAAGACCAGATGAGGTACGACTTAACTCTTCCGGACCAAGTCAACGAGGTTTTCATCGACGGCATCACACAGATGAATATAGGCATTCCGATCACGAAATTGGTATGTCACACCGTGACGTCTCCAGCGATAAAACCCGGTGATGTGGAACAACGGCAAGCGAATCTCACGCTAACCATCCCCACGTTGGCGTTGTATCAATTTCTTCACGGCCTTCTCGGAAACCTGGTCACTGACGAAGGAAAGAAGCAGCTTCTGACGGGCGCCGATGTAATAAACAAGTCTCTCATCACCGCGATCGAGAACTTCTCTGCCAACCCATCCAGCATTAAAAAATCGAACTAAGAAGTTTGCTTCGACACGACACAACCAGACTCCCAGTTCTGGGGGTTTTTGCTGTGTGTGCAATTCTAAATCGCACCATCGGCCTGAAAATTGCATTCCTCAGAGCGTTGGGCGCATGCCCGGCGATTCCGAGGATAGAAATGCGTCAGACATTTACAAAACCACGGTATTTTCGACGTAGCACGAGGCGGTTAGCGAACGAGTCCACGACCAGCGTGCGGTTGATGGAGCGGTCTTTGAGTCCACTGCTCCATGAAATGAAATTGAGGGAAGAACGAACGACCTGGCACGATTTCGTTATCGCTGCGGGCGCAGCATTGGTCGCAGCGGCGCTCGTGGTTATGTTTGCGCTCATCTGGACCCTGCAGCCGGCTATCTGATCTCTTTTGGATGATCTGCGCGCCAAGGTTCGTGAATCTCACGCCTGAGGCCGCTTGTTTGGCGCGTATCATGAGGGTGTCGTGTTCTCAGCGCGATCTCAGCAGTGTCTCTTGCGCCCGCCCATCCGCGGGCGTTTTTTTGTCCGCGGAATGGTCGTTCGACGGGCTTACGCAATTGCGGTCCCAATGGACGCGCGTCATCCCCGTTTCTTTCAAATTTTTCAATTTCTGACAGTTTTTGTTGTTGCTTTGCGCAATCATCTTTGATTCCGTTGCGCAGGAGTTCGTATGCACGCTGTTCCAGTCCTTTATAAGGATCACACCTTGAAACCGTTGGCAGTCGGTTCGCCCGGCAGCTATGCAGCAATGGTTATCGTGACGAATCCGTCCGGTGCGCAGTGGGCATCCGGCATCCTCGGCTACTTCGAGACCGAACAGAAAGCCTGCCAATTTGCGATTCGGTACGGCGAGTGGGAAGCCGACGGCAGAAAGCGCGCTCCTCCTAAGACTGACGGCCGGTTCACGTCTTAAAAACGGGGTCCGCGCTACTGATGTAAATCCCTACTTTGTTTCGTGTTCTTGACTAAACATAATTAACAGACAAAAACACGATCCGGGGCGCGTCATGTACGACTTGATCGACGAGGAACTCACCCATATCGAGACGATCGTCCGGCGGTGGCGGTCTGAGATCGAAGCAAGCTCGATACTCCCGCCTGCCTACTGGCGTGAGAAGCTGTACACATTGATCGCCGCTAACCACTTATCTCGATCACAGTTTCGACGGGCGGATGCGGCGCTCGCCCTGCTCAACTCGTGCTCCCCTGCCGCACCGGCAGCCAACGAGACACGGCCCGAGCAAACGGCCGAGACGACGGAGTACAGAACCATCACGCCCGCCGCTAGTTAGTTCGTGCAGTCAGATCCGATGTGACGTTTCGACATCATTCGAACGTTGCGGATCGAATGTTCTGATGTTAACTTGAAAGCTCAATTACAAAACCTTTCCGGGGACCATCAGAATGAAAAGAACAATTCTTCCGCTTTTCGCGGCATTGTCATTGGCTGCGTGCGGTGGTGGCGGAGACGGCCCCGCGAAAGCGGCGCCCGTAATGTCGATCCAATACTATGGCGCGCCCATGCCGCAAGCCAGCGGCGGTGTGACGGCCAAAGCCGCCGTAGCTGGCGCAGCATCCGACGCCGGCGCTTCAGAAACCATTGCCACACTGACGCAGGCCCTCGCCGCTCAAGGCGTCACGGCCGCGGTAACACCGATAACGATGTCAGCGACCGCCCTGCACGACTTGGTCATGAGCGTGAACGGTGGCGTCCGACCGACAAATGATCAGCTAACTGTTCAGCCCACTGGCTACGCTGTGGTGAATTTTCAGCTCGACGACATGGTCACGAGTCGCGACGATCCGAAGCAGGTAGCTGCACTCGACCAGTTTCAGTCCGACCTTACGACGTTTATCTTCCAGCAGGATCTTGCGGCCAAGCAGACGTTCATCCTGAGCGCTATCCCGACGTGCGACTTTCCGCCTGGACACACAGCCGCTGACGGGCTGAATCAAGCCATATCGAACGCGGTCGCGGTAGCGTTTGCGTTCCCGGTCGGCACAGTCGATCGCGGCATCGTGACGGACGCCAACGGCGTTACGACCGACCCTTACGTAATTGCTCATACGGCCTCGGACTGCCGCACTCCCGACGCCACAATGGTGGGCGTCTGGACAAATACTGCAGCCGCACGCATGGCTGTTAACTTCAAGGCAGGCCTAGACGGTTTGAAATAACATCCTTACAACAGACTTTTAAAGAATGCCCGCCCTGCGCGGGCTTTTTTTCGCCCATCGGTACTATCCGTCGCTGTCCCACAACGTGCGTGGACATTACGAGAAAAAAGATAAAGTCCAATGTATAGTTTTTCTTGACTTCAAGAGACTAGATTTTCTATACTTCACCTCAAGCGCTGACGAACCCCGGCGAAACGGACAGAGGATGAACGATGGACGCATAGCAACGCAAACCAGCCTGGCGCAAATCGACCGGCTTAAACAAGTCGATCAGCTTTACACGAAGATGCAGCAGTTCTTCGGCGCTTGCGCGATCGGCGCTGTGCTTGGCGCTTCGCTGTATGCAGTGCTGGCCTACGCAGCGGGTGCGCTGTGATCGGGTTCATTAAATTCGTTCTGATGTCGACGGCGGTTCTGGCGGCGACGGTTGCTCTCCTCGCTTTCATGCAATACGACGCTGATCAAGACGCGATGCGCACAGCTGTCTCAGCGCGCTCCCTGTAAAAGCTCACCTTTAGCGCAGATCATGAACATCTTATTGTTAGTACTGCTTGCTTGGGTGATCGGATCAATCCCGGTTGCAGCGGGCTTCTGCTACCTGATTTCGCAAGGCAAAAAGAAGGACGCATATAACCGCGAAGTCTTCCGACTGCTGTCAGCGCAACACTGAAATCCAATGCCCCGCACGACGGGGCTTAGTCAGTAGTAGTAACGCGGTACACGCCCCGGCAGAGCCGGAATAGCGAAGTTCTTTAAAAATTCAGCAAGCGCGGGCCGTAAGGCCAGAACACCGGAGATATTCCCCGCGCCGTTGTCGTCATGGTCGACACGAGATAGGCGAGAGCCAACCATTTCCTTCGGGACGCGGAACAAAGCAGTTTGCTCGCGTAGTAAGCAAACGCGCCTGCCTTAGCCATTTGAACAGGATTCGAATGGATGCGACAGAAGAGCGCGCTGGAGTCGGAGCCGATTCAATCGGGTGTAGTCGACCAAGCGCGCGGATTTACCAGTTTTCAGGTGTGCGGGTTGAGCCGTCGCACAGCGGTCCCTTACTTATGTGCATGGGATAGATGAACACAGCCTGCACGCCTGAAATCTGCAACGAAAGTGCACCCGGGTAGATGGGCAGCAAACCCCATCGGTGAGTGCGACTCGCTGGCCGACGAGTGATAAAGACTTCGCTACCGCGCCTTTATTCATGAGCTTGGCAAGCTGCGGTGATCACTATAGGCCATGAGACGGGCGCGCCCCCCGCCAGTGCGTCGCCGGACACGTAACCGGCACTGAACACGACGCGACGCGTCAAAAGTGGCTTGCTGCGCTCGGAACGAAGTGGCTGGGTCACCCGCAGTACGACGGTCATTACTCCCCCGAGTTGCACGCTCGGGCCGCTCGCTAACCGCTGCTCCCGAAAAAGCTCACCACCATGAACATCATTCATTTAGTACTACTTTTTTGGGCGTTTGCAGAAACTGCGGTGATTCTGTTCATCTACGGCGCTGCGATAGATGACGGTGGCCACAAAGCGCGGCGCGAAGCGGAACAGCGCGATGCCTGGGCTGACCGGATTGCATCAGGTCGGTAACCGAAAACTCGGAGCGGGACGCCGCGCTCGACATCCTGGCAGAGATCGATCCGAAAGTTCGCGCGATCTTCGTGAAGCGCCACCTGATTGAAGGCGCTCCGACGGTCGCGGCGACCACTACAAATCCCACCGGCCAGCAGGTCTATTCGACCGCTCAAACCGGCAACTGACAACCCGCACCGCGGCGGTATCGCGCGCAAGACTTCGTAGCACAACCCGTAACACGTGGAGGTTTCGATGAAGAAAGCATTTACGCAGACGCTCATGGAGTTGCGCGGCGGCGCAGTCGTTGAAGAAGCGACGAACGAGCTGAACACCCTGGTCGCGATGGTCCGTGATACCGGCAAGGCAGGAAAGATCACGATCACGCTCGAAGTGAAGCCGTTCGCGAAAGTTGCTGACGCACTCGAGGTCACCGGCAAGGTCGTGGCAACTCTACCGCGCGAGAAGGAAACCGCTGAGGTGTTCTTCCCGACCGTCGAGAACAACCTGTCGCGCCACAGCGAGCGCCAGACCGAACTTCCCGGCATCTCGCTTGCCGACACCCGCTCTGCCGCGCACGGCTAAGCACCCTTCCCCTTCCACTAACGGACATTTGCAATGAACAAGCTCGACTCTGTTTCAGGCGAACGCGATACCGCGGCCACTCTCGCAGCTGGCGCGGCGCTCGCGGAAACCCGCAAGAGCCCGCTCGCCGATGGCAAGCCCTTCGTGATCGTGCCGGATGGCTACGCGGTTCGTGAAATCACGGAAGTGTTCGATAACCCAGCGCGCGCCGTAGGCGTCATCAAGCTGCGTGACGCGAATAGCTTCGTTGCGTATTTTAATCGCCAAAAGCGCCCAGAAAGTTTGATCTATGCCTCGCTCGACCCAGCGAAGATTCTCGGTGTGATCGACGATCACCGCTCATACGAGGAAGGTTTTGCCGTCGGTCACGACGGGTCGAACTGGCGCAGCTACCGGGTGGAGTTCCCGGTGCCCGCCTCGCGCGAGTGGAAGACGTGGACCGGCAAGGATCGCCAAGCGCTTACGCAGCTCGAACTCGCGGAACTGATCGAAGACAACCTGCCGGACATCAAGTCGCCGGACGGCTCAACGATGTTGAGCGTCGCGCTGAACTTCGAGGCGAGCAAGGAAGGCAACTTCGTCTCTGCATCGCGCCTTCAAGACGGCAGCACGACCTTCGTATGGAAAGAAGACGTGAACGCCACCGGCAACAAGATTGCCATGCCCTCGCAGATCACTCTGTCGATTCCGGTTTTCGAGAACGGGCAGGCGTACGAGATCGACGCGCGGATCAAGTACCGGGTGAACAACGGCGTGCTGAAGATTTGGTACGAGCTCGTGCGGCCGCACAAAATTCTCGAAGCAGCGTTCCGCGCTGTCTGGGCACAGATTGAAGAACAGACCGGCACGAAGATCCTGCTCGGCTCGCCTGAATAACCCTCGTTCAACCACCGAGGAAAGCGTACCGGCGCTATATCCGGTTCCGACAACCGTGTGCCAACCACTGAGGCAATGATGGACGAACAACGCTACAAAGAGGCGCACAAGATGGTCGTGGAGTCCCTGGAGATGACTCTCGTCGCAATGCAAGCGGCGTGGATCGAATGGCGTCACGGAAAAGGTGCTGAAGAGGCAATGCAGTGGATCGAAAACACGCTTTCCGGTCCCGGCCTGATTCCTGACGAAGACGCGCCATACGGCAAAGAACCACAAGCATGGTTCGACGCGAACCAGCCGAACCCGAATCCTGTTTGCGCGTGCGGCCGGCCGTCGAACATCGTGTGGATGGGCAAAGGGTTTTGTTCGGAGGCTCACTACGACGTAGCAAAGGCCGAACACGATGCGCAAAAGCAGACTAACGCTGATGCGGTCTAACCGCTGAGGACGATATGAAGAAACTGATTCTCGCATGCGCCGTCTTGGCTGCTCTGGCTGGTTGCAGCGACGCGGATGTGGCCTCGAACAATCTGTCGAAAGCTGCTGACAACTTCCAGATTGAACGCCGTGTCGTGTTCTACAACGGCATCAATGGCGAGTACATGCTGACCATCGAAGGGCTCTGTTCGCTGGGCAACGCCGACAAGCCAAAGGAAGTCACGATCACGTGCAAGACCGGCCCGAGCAGCTACAAAAAGCACTTCCTCGGTCTGTCGGACAACGTCACGTACTTTGTCGAGCAGATGGATGCGGCTGACGTGAGCGTCTACCACTACAAGGTTGTGTTCAAGCCGTCGATGATCATCCCCGACATCTCCATCAAGTAACGGACTGAGGCCATATGACGAGAAAACATACCCTCGGTCCCTGGATGACGCTACCAGATGAGGCCAATAAGCCGTACGTCCGGATTCGTGGGAGCGTTGCGGGCAGTCGCTTCAAGATTGCCAATGTTTTGAAGCCGATCTATGACGACGCACCCGAGTGGGAAGAGGAAGAAACGCGGGCTAATGTTCGCTTGATTGAAGCCGCACCTGACTTGCTCGAAGCGTTGATGTTGACTGTCCGGTATCTCGACGAGCCGGCCGGCTGCACGGCGGAAATCATCCGCGACCGTGAAAAGTTCGAAGCCTTGCTGAATCGCGCGAAGAATTCTCAGAACGAGGCCATCACCAAAGCCCGGGCCGCAATCACCAAAGCGACCGGCGCCTGATTAAATCATAACGACTGAGGATGATATGAGCGAGAACAGCAAGATCGAATGGACAGATCACACGTTCAATCCGTGGGAAGGCTGTCAGAAAGTCGGCCCCGGATGCGATCACTGCTATGCGGAAACGCGCAACGCTCGCTTCTCAGGCGGCACGGCGGTGAACTGGGGACCTGGTGCCCCGCGACGGCGCACGTCGCTCGCGAATTGGCGCAAGCCGGTTGCATGGAACGCTGCGCACGCAGAGTTCTTCGCTACACACGGACGGCGCCAGCGCGTGTTTTGCGCATCACTCGCCGACGTATTTGATAACGCTATCGATCCGACGTGGCGCCGCGATCTGTTTGACTTGATTGCTCAGACGCCCGCCCTCGATTGGCTATTGCTGACGAAACGCATCGGCAACGTCATGTCGATGGTCAGCGAGACGGCTCAGTACCAGTTCGACCTGGAATGCCTGCAAAACCCGCGCATGCCTGAAAACGTCTGGATAGGCGCGACGATCGTCAACCAGGAAGAAGCTGATCGTGACATTCCGAAGTTGTTGAAAGTGCCGGCGAAGGTGCATTTTCTTTCAATGGAACCGTTGCTCGGGCCCGTCGATCTGGAGCGTCCAATGCCGGGGCCTGACCTTGACCAAGGCGGCGGCGGAAGAATCTGCCAACCATGGATGATTCAAAGCGGTATCGACTGGGTAATTGTTGGCGGCGAAAGCGGAAGAGACGCTCGCCCCATACATCCGGAATGGGCACGGGGAATTCGTGACCAATGTGAAGCCGCCGGCGTCCCCTTCTTGTTCAAGCAATGGGGCGAATGGGCACCCGGCGAGAACTGCGGTGGCCCGATGAAGCGTAGCGAGCGCGTCGCCGACTGGTGGAACGATGAATGGGAGTTCAGCACGATGACACCGGGCTCTGCGGCCGAGATGCATGTCGACGATGAGCCCGTCGTCTATCGCTGCGGCAAGAAGGTCGCGGGCCGGATGCTCGACGGACGCACTCATGACGAATTCCCGCGCGCCGCACATCGCGCGTCCTGATCTCCACCCCATGCCGCGCACTACTGGCGGCACACCCTATCTTTGAGGCATGTGATGACCGTCAAATTTCCACCGAAGCCGCGCTTCTTTTGGATCGGCGAAGAAAGCGAAATGTTCGTGGCCGAGTCCTTCGAGCAGCTCATCGAGGAAAGCTCGTGCTGCGGAACAGGTATCGAAAAGATCGTCGACGGCATCCCTGTTAATTACGAAGGTGAGCCGGTCGAATGGGGCGAGTTCACGGGCAGTGAGCGCATGACAATTCGCAATTGCGACGAAAACGAACGGCCGCTTGAGCGCATGACTGGATCGCTGCATGACATCTATGCATGGACCGATGGCGGACGCTACGCGATGCCGGTCATGTTCATGACGGCATACAACTGAGCGAGGAAATCATGAGCAGAAGCGGATACAGCGATGACTACGACGAGGACGGCGCTGGTGGATTGTGGCGCGGCGCCGTAGAGCGCGCAATCCGTGGCAAGCGCGGCCAGGCAGCACTCAAGGAATTGGCGGCAGCGATGGATGCGATGCCGAATAAGGTCCTCGCCGCCGAATCGCTTGTGACGGCAGATGGTCAGTTTTGCACGCTCGGTGTCCTCGGGCAGGTTCGCGGAATCGACATGAACCCGATTGACCCAGAAGACTGGGACGCCGTCGCGCGGGTTTTCAATCTCGCGCCCGCCATGGTGCGCGAGATTGTCTACGAGAACGACGAAACGATCTGCGATTACGAATGGGTCGACGTAGAGATCTGCGGACCGATGGAAACGCGGTTCCAGCAGCAACACAACCGCTCAGTGCGCGTCGCGATCCCGGAACAAATGATTGGGCCGAAGCGCTGGAAGCTGATGCGCGCTTGGGTCGAGTCCAACATCGTCAAGGAAACAGCATGAAAGATTGGACCAACGCCTGCCACTTTGGCGACTGCCGCGACACGATGCGCGCAATGATCGCTGATGGCGTGAAGGTGCAGACGATCGTCACGTCGCCGCCCTATTGGGGTCTGCGCGACTACGGCGTCGATGGCCAGATCGGTCATGAGCCGACGTTGCGCGAGTTCATCGAGACGCTCACCGACGTGTTCGAACTGTGCCGCGAGCTGCTTGCTGATGATGGAACGGCTTGGGTGAACATGGGCGACAGCTACGCCGGATCATGGGGAAGCCAAGGGCGCGATTACAGCGGCGTTGGCGTCGCATCGCTGAGCGCTCGGCAGGTTGCCGCTTCCCAGCGCAAAGCAAGCGGAACAGGCACTATCCGCGATGATGGGATCAAGGCGAAGGATTTGATGGGCCAACCGTGGCGGCTTGCTTTCGCGCTGCAGGACGCTGGCTGGTACTTGCGTCAGGACATCATCTGGCACAAGCCGAATCCAATGCCAGAGTCCACACGCGACCGCTGCACCAAGGCTCACGAATATCTTTTTCTTTTGTCGAAGAAATCAAAGTACTTCTACGACAACGAGGCTATTCGCACGCCGTCTGCGTCGATAGCAAATTACAAGATGCCGGATGGATGGGACACGGCGCCGGGCGCGCATGGCTCATATCACCCTCAAGGTCGGGAAAAGGGGCGCACCGCAGGCAATGTTAATCCGCCGAAAGGTGCGGTCGCATACGCCGAAGGCGACGAGCGGCATCGCACGAAAGCGGGTTTGTTGGCCTTTGCCGAAAAGACACGTGCATCGCGTGACAACTTCAAGCGCGAGGATTCGAAGCGCGCAGTTGCGCATCCCGGCCAGACCATGGGTACACATCGCCCAGACCGCGCCGACAGTGAATACGACCTGACGACTGCAAACCGCCGGAGCGTTTGGACGATCGCGACCGAAGCATACCCAGGCGCGCATTTCGCCACGTTCCCAGAAGCGTTAGTCGAGCCGTGCGTTCTTGCTGGGTCGCGGCCTGGCGACATCGTTTTTGATCCGTTCTTCGGCAGCGGGACGACCGGGGCTGTAGCGTCGCGTCTCGGCCGGCGGTGGATCGGTTGTGAACTGAATCCGGCTTACGAACCGCTGCAGCGCGATCGCCTTCGCCAGCCGGGCCTAATGTTGGAGAACGCGTGACCACCGATCCACTAGGCCGCGCCGACGCCCACTCGCTTGACCACTATTGTTCTGCGACGAATCCGACATTGCAACTCACGCAACGCCTTGCGCATGACCTGCTGGTTCTAGTGGCAAACCGGGAGCGATGCGAGATCCGGTTGCAAGTCGGCAATGCGCCGGCATTCACACGAATTGCGGAGCGGTCATAAGATCCGGAACCGAGCTTGGCGCCGATTATTTACGTGCTCGCTCTTTGCGAGCGACGTAGGGCTTATCTGTGGTGCGGCGCAATGCTGCCTTCCGTTCGGTTCGCAGCATATCGATAATTCGAAGCGTGTCTTGCATTACGCCGAGCTGGGCGCTTTGCCACTCTGGCGTACCCGTTGCAAAATCTTCCGGGTTTCCTTTTCCCTGTGCCGTTCGTATCGCAGCGATGCTGAGATCAAAGGCTTTTGTCTCACTGATTTTGCGCATATATCCTCCTTTTAAGGATTCAGCACAACTACTCCGCGCTGCCGTTCCGTGTTTTAGGGATAACGCTCTGCAAAATATCGGGAGGGACGCGCATGAGATCCGCAGCAAAATCTGCAATGACATGCGTCCATTCAACGCTTCCTATAGGGAAGTCATTGGGATTCGGCTTCCCTTGTGCACGTCGTATGGCGACCATCGCCAACGCCAACGCGCGCGCTTTTAGGAATGCCGGATCATCGTCATCGGCTCTTTGCGCCTTTGCTTGGTCCATTGTTTCTCTCAGAGTCTTATCTCGCCGCTCGGTATCGTCCGTGCGGTCGCATCAGCGTTAGTACAACCCACTACGTTGTTATCGGCGATTGATCCAAAAACTGTAGCCCAGGAACCGGGAGCTCTTCGATCTCATGAGGTCGCAACCCGGCTGCCTTGTCCGCCAACCTTCTCTCGCCAAGCTTTGCCCTGACACCGAACCTCGGCGGCATGGGCTTGGCATCGGCAGTCCAATAGGGTGCAACCGCTACCCCTTAAGCCGGTGCTACTCCGCATCGTCCGAAAGAGCTTCGATCTCTTGCTGTATCAGGGCATGCACGATTTTTTTTACTTCCATCCGACAGCTCGGCCCTGCCAGCCGCGCAGCGTCGGCATGCAGTATCGAAATGGCTTCGTCCCTCACGACATCGAAGTCGTAATAAAAACTGCCATCCCATCTCGCGTCGCTGACGCTGAAACCAACGCTATAGGCCAGCTTTTTCCCGGTTTTCCTTCGGTAGGTGAAACGGAATTCGTGATCACGGTGAAGGCTCATGATTTCCATCCAAAGAGTGCTGGCTTGCAAAGCGCCGAGTGACGAAGGAGCGCTGTAGACCGCCGCTCCGCCATCTGCCTCTTTCGCTATTCCGTGAATCGGAAACCGCTGCCTACCCGCACGAAGGCGGCGTATTCAGCAATCGTTTAACACTATTGAAGCAAGTTTAGGACCAGCCAAACGCGGCCGGATACAAAGGACTAGAAAATGAGACGTGACTTGATGACGCTCGCGCTGGACTTGGGCAGCGAATTGATCATTGACAACTTTGCCGGTGGCGGAGGCACCAGCGAAGGACTTGAACAAGCGTTCGGCCGTCCGGTCGATATTGCGATCAACCACGATCCTCAGGCGCTCGCGATGCACGCTGCGAACCATCCGCGCACGAAGCACCTGTGCGAAAGCGTGTGGGACGTAGATCCGATCAAGGTCACCAACAATCAGCCGGTCGGCCTTGTCTGGCTGTCGCCAGATTGCAAGCACTTCAGCAAGGCCAAAGGTGGAAAACCAGTCGAGAAAAAGATTCGCGGCTTGGCCTGGGTCACGTTGCGCTGGGCGGCAAAGTGCAAACCGCGCGTGATCATGCTCGAGAACGTCGAAGAATTTAAGACGTGGGGGCCGCTCGTCATCGATGCGGACGGCAACGCCAAACCGGACTCTGCAAAGAAAGGGAAAACGTTCGATAGCTTCGTGCGTCAATTGCGCGAGCACGGCTATAACGTCGAGCACCGCGAGCTGCGTGCGAGCGACTTCGGTACGCCGACGATCCGCAAGCGCTTCTTCCTCGTCGCGCGGCGCGACGGCATTCCTATCGTGTGGCCGGCGCCGACGCACGGTGCGCCGGACAAGATCGGTGTCAAATCCGGAAAGCTGCAACCATGGCGCACCGCCGCTGAATGCATCGACTGGTCTGCGCCCTGCCCGTCGATCTTCGAACGCAACCGGCCGCTGGCCGAAGCGACGTTGCGCCGGATCGCTAAAGGAATTATGCGGTACGTGGTCAACAGTCCATCGCCGTTTTTAGTTGGGCAAGGTGGTCCGATCTATGCCGGGAAGCCTGTAACGGTAGCGCAGCCCTTCGGCACGCTGACGACTGAGAATCATCGATCTCTCGTCGTACCGAGCATCGTTCCGGTCACGCACCAAGGCGGAGATCGCAACGAGGCGATCGACGAGCCGATGCGCACGATAACCGGGGCGCACCGCGGCGAGAAAGCGCTGATGGCGGCCACGCTTGTTCAAACCGGCTACGGCGAACGCGAGGGGCAAGCGCCGCGCGCGCTGGACATCGAGAAGCCGCTTGGCACCGTTGTCAGCGGTACATCGAAGCACGCGTTGGTCAGCGCCTTTCTGGCGAAGCATTACACGGGCGTCGTTGGGTCAGACCTCGAAGAACCGACCGGCACCGTGACGTCGACCGATCATCACAGCCTTGTGTCAGCGTGCCTGGTAGGCGTCGGCGCGCGCGCCGGCCAGAGCCGGCCGCGCGGCATCGAAGAACCAACGGCGACCGTGACGGCAAAGTACGACACGGCGCTTGTCACTAGCAATCTCATCAAACTGCGCGGCACGAGCACAGCGGCCGCCACCGACGAACCGCTTGCCACGGTAAGCGCCGGCGGCCAGCATCACGCCGAAGTACGAGCCTTCTTGCTCAGCTACTACGGAACGGACCAAGCGCCGCAGCTCGACGGGCCGCTTGCCACCGTCACTAGCCGCGATCGCTTCGGGCTGGTCACGATCCACGGGCAGGACTATCAGATTGTCGACATCGGTCTGCGCATGCTCATGCCGCGCGAACTGTTCCGGGCGCAAGGATTCCCTGAGCACTACATCATCGGAGACGACGCCGCACAGGGCCTACAACTCACGAAGAGCGCCCAGGTGCGCATGTGTGGTAACTCGGTCTGCCCGCCGATGGCTAAGGCACTGATCGTCGCCAACTTCGCCCATGAGAAAGAACTGGCTTACGCGGCCGCATAAGGACAATCATGACCGACGAACTCGAACAGATGAGCCCAAATCAACGGCGTGCGCGCGGCAAAGCGCTTTCCGCGCTCGAAGCAATGTCCTCGATATGGGCGGCTGAGATTCGTCTCAGCGAGATTTCAGCAGGGATCGCTGCGTTGCCCGATGAGGCAGACCGGGCCAAACGAATCGCGGCGATGATCGAGCAGGGGTTTATCGAAGGCGCGTATCGGCACTACCTTGACCATAGAGATAAGTGCGACGAACTCGCCATCCTGCAATCCGCCCGCGCCACGCCAGCGGAACAAGAGCCGGTGGCGCTCCCGGCATGGCGCAGGGCGCCCAAAGACGAGCATCCGTATGCAAAGAAAATGCGCGAAGCCCATGAGCAAAAATACGGGAACCTTGCGGGTATCGTAGACGCATTCAACATCTACAGAAACATCGTAGAACGATTTCGCAGGCCATATAACGGTGAAATGTCTGATCGTGTAACGAACGCCGATCTTGAAGCGGCTGAACAAGAAATGCTCTCGCAAATCCGCGAAGAAATTCGGTGGATTCTCACATCCCAACCCCCGCAAAAGGATGCAGACCATATTGAGGCGCAGAGCGTGCCAGTGGCGTGGCTACATGACGCGCTTGAATACATCAAGGAGGGCATCGAATCCGAAGGGCCTCTAGAAGCCGAGCACAGCATTGAAGCGAGGCGATTAATCTCGACCGCGCCCCAATCCCTGCAATCCGATGCGCAGAGCGTGCGGGATGAGGAACTCGCCGAAGCAAAAAAACACATCGCAGATCTGCAAAAGGCCCTGTTTTACTGGATGCCGTCGATTGCTGGACAACCAAATCCAGATGGCGAGCGAGCGGCAAATGATGCGTATCTGCTGTTTGGGTGGGCGGCAGGTGACGAAGAAAACTGCTATGGCGACCGTGCGCGGGATGCGGCGCTAGATGAAGCTGCTGCAATGTTTGAGCGGGTATATCCGGGAGTTGCTGACCGCATCAGAGGTCTGAAGTCAGCACCGCCCCAGAAACCAGAGGATGCATCGTGAAAAGAACGCTTTGGTATCCGGCATCGATCGACCCGGTAAGAGCCGGTTATTACGAGGTCTCGTACTGGGGGACCATGCCGCCAGAGGAAAGATATTGGAATGGCAACACATGGCTTTATCACAAAGCATCGGTGTACTGCTTGTTCGGCCAAAAAGAAAGCGACAAATGGCGTGGTCTTACGGCGCCTCAGAAACCATTAAGCGATGAGGTGAAGCCATGAGCGCGATCTTCAGCGCCTGCGGGTTATACCGCTACCGGCTCGAACGCGAGGGCTTGCCAACAGGAATCGTCATTGCCTATTTCGGCGTGAACGGTTCAACGGCCAACGCGGTTAAGCCGGATCATACAGTCACGAAATGGCGCGGCTTCATGTTGCTCAACAAGGGTCGCCGGATGATCGTCGGCAATCCCTTCGCCTTCTGTGCGACCGACGTGCGCGAGCTGGCGGCGGCAGTCGATCCGGTTGGTCCTGACAACGATATGCATCTCGCTCAGATCATCGCCGATGCAGACGTGCTGGTGCCTGGGTGGGGACCGCGAACGAAGGTTCCGAAGCGCTTGCGCTACCGATACGACGAGGTCGAAGCGATGCTCGTGGCAAGTGGAAAGCCGATGAAATGTTTCGGGCTGTCGAAGTCAGGCGATCCATTGCACCCGCTCATGCTCGCATACGACACGCCGCTTATTAACTGGCAACCTGCAAGCACCCTTGCTTTGGCTGAGTAACTCCCGCTCTACGCGGGGAGAGGAAGACTTATGACCGTAACTGCATATCCGCTTCAATGGCCGACGGGTCGAAAGCGAACAGAGAGCCACCGCCGCTCACGCGCGCGATTTGAGTCCACGTTCGCCGTGGCGCGCGATGAACTGATAGCCGAAGTGCGGCGTCTCGGTGGCCGTAACCTTGTGATCTCAACCAACATTCCGCTTCGTCAGGATGGCTTGCCCTACGCCAGCTATCGCAAGATCGAGGATGAAGGCGTTGCTGTCTACTTCACCTATGAAGGACAGCCCATGAGCTTCGCCTGCGATCGTTGGGACCGCGTCGAGCACAACATGCAAGCGATCGTGAAGACCATCGACGCGTTGCGCGGTATCGCGCGATGGGGCACTGGCGACATGATGAAGGCAGCGTTCACTGGATTCACGGCGTTGCCAGCGCCGAACGCGCACCCAACATGGCGTGACGTGCTTGCAGTAAGTGCCAGCGAATCTAACCTGGATGTCGTGCGTCGGCATTACCGGCTTGCGGCGAGCGTGAATCATCCAGACAAAGGCGGCTCGCACGAAGTCATGGCGAGGTTGAATGCCGCGCTGGCGCAAGCTGAGAAGGAATTGAGATGAAAATGTTCCGAGACAAATTCAAATGTCCGAAGTGCAAGGCAAGTCGAGTCGTTATGCGCCGCGGCGAAACGTCCGGCAAGAAAGTGGCGACCTACTGCCAAGCGTGCAGGAAAGACAGCATCGTCGTTGCCGGAACACCGACGATTTCGAAGTAACGCACGTACAAGCAGTCTTGGCGATTAGGAGCAGCATGCCGTGAAACGAAAGCCATCCAACATCCGACCGGCCGCTGATCGCTATTGCGAGAAAGTAGAGGCGGCCCTGGTCAAGAAATTTAATCGATCAGCCGAAGTGGCCGCCAAATGGGTCGATGACGATTACGACAGCCTCATGGACGCACTGGATGCTGGGCAATCGGTCGATCAGGCGGCTCACGAGTTGTTCATGAAGAAGGTGAAGATTTGATGCAGCACATAGACGCGCTATTGCGCATCGCAGCAACCTATTAGGAGTTGCCGGCATGGCACAAGCACAACTGATCCTTGTTTCATCGTGGGCGGCCACGATCTTTCCCGACTGGAAGCCGCATCCGAACACGCTGCGCAACTGGGTGCACAACGGCAAGATTCGGCCGGCACCGAAGAAGATCGGAAACAAGTATTTTTGCGATCCGAAAGCGGAATACGTTGACCCGGTCGCCGACAAAATTGAGAGGATGACACGTGGCCGCTAGGCGTCGAATTGCATCGCGCCGCAATTGGCCGATGAATCTATACAAGAACGGACAAGGCTATTACTGGTTCAAAAACCCTGCCACCGGCGAACCCTTCGGGCTCGGTCGCGACTTCAAGGTTGCCGCCGCCCAGGCGCGCACGGCCAACGCCGAACTCGAGAGACGCAAAGGTGCTGTCAGCCTGCTTCAACGGATGGACGGTGCAGACGTCTCGCTCAAGGACTACTGCACCACCTATGAGAACATGCGCTTGACAGGCAACGCCAGCACAATCAGCGGTATGAAGGCGGCGCTGAATGCCATACGTGCTGCGGACTTCGCGAAGAACACAATCGGTCTTATTACGCCAAAGGAGATCGCGGCATTCATTCGTGAAAGCGAGGCGACGCGTGGCCCTAACGCCGCGGCAAAAATCCGTAACCGCTTGGTCGACGTTTATCGCGACGCAATCGAGAATGGTCTGGTGGAAGTTGGGAAAAGTCCGGTTGAGTCGGTGCTGAAGCCGAAGTCGGATGTGAAGCGTACGCGACTTACGCTCGACGACTTCAAGGCAATCCTCGCTGAGGCGCGCAAGGAACGCGTTGATTGTTGGATTGCAAACGCAATGGAACTCGCGCTCATGTGCGGGCAGCGCCGCGAGGACATCGCAAAGATGCGGTTTGAAGACATCAAAGACGGGTATCTGCTGGTCGAGCAATCGAAGGGCAAGGAAGGCAAGCGCGCGAAGCTGCGCATCCCACTCGGCCTGCGACTCGATGCCATGGGGATGACTTTGGAAGATGTACTTAAAAAGTGCCGCGACCAGGTTCTATCGAAAAACGTGATCCACCTCGTGCGCAAGACCGGCAACGTAGAACCCGGCACGGCGCCAAAGAGTGGCACGCTCAGTATCAAGTTCGCGCACTTCCGCGATAAGGCAAAGCTCGCCGTACCGGCCGGCCGCACGCCGGCGAGTTTTCATGAAATCCGATCTCTTGCCGCGCGCCTCTATACCGAGGAGTACGGACAAGATTTCGCCCAGGCTCTCCTCGGCCACAAGTCCGGGAAAATGACCAGCCTTTACCGCGACGTCCGGGGTCGAGAATGGACGGAAATCAAGCTTAAGGCTGGCTAGAATTTTGGACGAATATTGGATGAATTTTGGACGCGCTATATGGATAAAGGGTTTCCGGGCGCATAAACATCCTGTTCAAGCGTGTGTATGTCGGCATTTTCGACGACCTCGACTGGGACGACGAAGCGACGCATTTTTCGCTGCTGACAAAGAAGATAGATCGTTATACGCAGTACGTCCGGTCGGGCCAGCTGCTGGCGGCTTATCCGCGCGTGCGAGGTTATCCGGTCATCATCGAGTATGTGGCCATGCGGCCCATGACCCGCTCCGCCGAGGCTTTCTGGAAGACACGCGAGACGATCATTCGCTCGGTGGGATTCGACGTGCGCTGCCGCACCGTGGACGTGCGGCATACGACCGCACAGGATTCCGTCATGGTGGATAGCGCAGAAGCCGCGGACGTCGCCGTTACCGTTCCAGCAGGTCCACGGCTGGAACCCGTCGCCGATGTACTCGATCTCTCACTGCCGGAGATTGCCGAGACTAAGCAATCAAACGAGATTGTGCGGGTCGATCATCACCCAGTATTGGTGATGCGCAAAAAGACGTCATCGGGACGATAAGTTTTTGATACACGCTTTCGGAGTATGACGAAATCGTGAATTGATGCGAAATAAAAAGGCGAAGCCCAAAACAGGCCTCGCCTTTTTATTTGTCGTCCATACCGCGTGTCAGCGGATCGCTCAAACGGGTCCGCGCTGGACGTTGCTGCATGGCGCGCACCCGGATAGTGCAGATGCGCCGCCGTTCGTCGTTATTCGCCGCCGATATTGGTCGGCAAGCGGCGCTTGTGCGAGATCGCGACTGGACGCTTGGCGTCGGTATCGCGTGAGCTGCCCGAGCCGGTGCGCGCCGCGCCCGCGGTGAACGCCTTGCCGGTGTCTTCCTGTATGGTCGAGATGGAATGCTTGTAGACCGCCTGGATGCCAGCGGCCGAACTCAGCATGACCAGGTACTGATCGAAAGATTCGATGTGACCAACCAGCCGCACCCCGTTCACGAGGAAAATTGCGACTCGCTTGCGCTCTTTGCGTGCAGCGTTCAACACATCGCTCTGACTTTGCTGCTGGGATTCTGTAGCCATTCTTATTCGACCTGACGTTAGTATTTCGGGCTATTCCGGGAGATATCCGCCGGAATATTGATGCGCAACCAAGATGCGCAGCCGGTGGATAGTGATAAAAGTCCGGCGCAGCGGTTTCGCGTGAATCATATGCTGCCGATCCTTGCCGCAACATGGAAGCAGTTGCGCACCATCCGCGACAAGCGCCGTAGATTTCATGATGCCAGATCATCGACTGTTGCACCGATTGCTCACATTCGAGCATGAGCGCCGCCCAGAGTTCAAATTACACTGAAATCACTGATTTCAGAATTCCTGGATTTGACAGATTTAATGGCGGCCAGCGGTTTCAGTGCACCTGAGTTGCATCCATATTAACCCGCTGGAAATCCCGGCGCGCGTGGCCGTTCAACAATGACAGTATAAAAACGGACAAAGTCTCTCTGTTCAGCGCCTTGGTGACACGCGAAGCTTTCGAAGCGTCCGCTGAAAAGCACTCGACGAAAAAAATAAAGCTGTTACGACCGTTTGCCTCGGCCGTAACAGCTTTTTCGTTCATCGCTTACAGGGGCGGCGCGACGGACTGATCGCGCTGCCCGGCCCGCAATTACTGGGCTGCAGCCGGAGCCGTCTTCTTTTGCTTGTGCTTGAACAAGTGCGGTTTGCCGCGTGAGCTGCCCGGCGTGGACGAGTTGTCGCCACCCGTGGTCGGTCCTGCGGTCGCCGCGCCGTGCGCGTTACCACCGCCGCCACCGCCGTTGCCATTGCCGCCGCCGCTCTGAGCCATGGCCAGACCGGATACCGCCAACAAGAGAGCGGATAAGGAAACCAGTTTGATCGCTTTCATCGTGAATCTCCAAATGACATCATTTTGTAGTGGTTTGCGGATCACCCGGGTTTGCGCCGGATGATCGACATCTGGACAACGCGTCGAATGTAATGGATTGCCCGCAACGCTTCAACACGAGTTTTTCCTGACTCTCCTTCTGGTGCCCTCGACTCAGGCTCACGGAAGCGGCCCGGCAACGGCGCAATCCGTTGCGGTGAACTGCAGGATTGCGCGGGCGCGGCGCTCGGCGGGACCGGTGATATTGACCAGACTCTCCGGGAAGCCGGTATTTACTCTCTGGCGCCCGGCTCGAAGTAGCGGTTCGCCGGCCGCGGCAAGCCAAGATTTTCCCGCAACGTGCGGCCTTCGTACTCGCGCCGGAAAATGCCGCGCGCCTGCAATTCGGGCACGACTTTATCGACGAAATCGTCGAGACCGCCGGGCAAGTACGGGAACATCACATTAAAGCCGTCCGAACCCGCTTCAACGAGCCATTGCTCCATCTGGTCGGCAATCATCTGCGGCGTGCCGATCATCTCAAGCCCCGAATAGCCGCCGACCCGCTGCGCAAGCTGACGGATCGTCAGATTTTCGCGCGCCGCCCACTCGATCACGCGCTCACGGCTGCTCTTGCTTGCGTTGGTCTCGGGGATTTCCGGAAGCGGTCCATCGGGATCGAAGCCGGAGACATCGTGGCCGAGCATGATGGAAAGCGACGCAATGCCGCTGTCGTAATGTACGAAGGTGTCGAGCAGCGCGCGCTTGTGCTTCGCTTCATCGAGCGAATCGCCGACCACGACGAACGCCGCCGGCAGGATTTTCAGATGCTCGGGATTACGGCCGAGTTTCGCCATGCGGCCTTTGACGTCGGCATAAAATCGCTGGCCTTCCGCCAGCGATTTCGGCGCGGCGAAGACGGCCTCGGCGGTCTCTGCTGCGATCTGCCGCCCCGCTTCCGAGGATCCCGCCTGCACGATGACAGGCCACCCCTGCACCGGCCGCGCGATGTTGAGCGGGCCGCGCACCGAGAGGCTTTCGCCCTTGTGGTCGAGCACGTGCATTTTCGCGGGATCGAAGAAAATGCCGCTTTGCACGTCGCGAATGAAAGCGTCATCCGCCCAACTGTCCCAAAGGCCGGTCACGACGTCGAAGAACTCGCGGCCCCGCTTGTAGCGCTCTCCGTGTTCGACGTGTTCGGTAAGGCCGAAGTTGAGCGCCGCGTCGGGATTGGCCGTGGTGACCAGATTCCAGCCCGCACGACCGCCGCTCAAATGGTCGAGCGACGCGAACCGGCGCGCAACGTGATAAGGCTCGTCGAACGTGGTGGAAGCCGTCGCAATCAGGCCGATGTGCTCGGTCACCGCTGCGAGCGCCGAAAGCAGCGTAAGTGGTTCGAACGAGGTCGCGGTGTGGCTTCGCTTCAGGGCTTGAGCCGGCATGTTGAGCACGGCCAGATGATCGGCCATGAAAAACGCGTCGAAGCGCCCACGCTCGAGCGTCTGCGCAAAACGCTTGAGGTGGGCGAAGTTGAAGTTGGCATCGGGGAACGCGCCCGGGTAACGCCACGCCCCGGTGTGAATGGTGGCCGGCCGCATGAAAGCGCCCAGCCGCAAGCGACGTTGCATGGTCATAAGGCTCCGCTGGAGCGTTGATAGGAATGCCTCCGCATCGGTCGGTGCAAAAGGCGAACACGTCGTTGTTGAACGAACGCCCTCCGTAAAATACGTCGGCTGGCGAAAACGTGCACAAACGACGTTCAACGCGAAAACAGCCTGCTTCGAAGCCCGTTATTACAATCCAGGCACCACGATTCAGGCGGCATGCACTTCGAATGCGTCGACGCGATCCGTATAGAACGCAAGATGGTCCTTGATTTCGGCAACGGCCGGATAAGTGTCTTCGTAAGTCCACACCGCATTCGCCGAACGCTCGCCGCCCAAGGGAATGCTGTAGTACGAGCACTCGCCTTTGTATGGGCAATACGTCGTGTGTTCGGTACGCTGCAATAGCGACATATCCACATCTTTGCGCGGAATATAGTGGACCGGCGGATACGACGCTTCGCGCAAGGTGAGCGCTTCACGTGTGTCGGCAAGTACGCGGCCACCGATAGTCACCGTGATGCGCGACGCATTGGGTTCGATGCTGATCGGATGATCGGGTCCTGGAGTCTTCACTGTCTTCGTCATGACTTCTGCTCCTAAAAACGGCGTTGGGCAAGGTACGTGATGCCGTATCTTGCAGCGTATTGGAAAGCGGCTTTCTCTGCCGCGTATGCGCGCGTCATGCCGCAACGGCTGCTTCATCTGCCGATGCATAGTCCGTGTAGCCGCGCGCGTCACCGCCATAAAAAGTGTCGCGATCGTAGGCGTTGAGCGGCAATCCTTTGCGCACGCGCTCCGGCAAATCCGGGTTCGAGATGAAGTGCCGTCCGAAAGCAACCAGGTCCGCGCTGCCCTCTCCCAGAATGTGCTCGGCCGACTCCGGCGTAAAACCGCCCGCGGCAATGATCGGTCCTTTGAAAATTTTCCTTAAGTGCCGTGACGCTACGGGCGCAAGACCCTCGGAAACAAGTTCGCTGCCTTTGATACGTGGTTCAATCAGGTGCAGATAAGCAAGACCGAAACGATTCAGTTGGTCTGCGGCGTAACCGAATGTGGCGTTAGGATCGCTGTCCGACATGCCGCCCCACGTGCCGCTCGGTCCCAGCCGGACTGCCACGCGCTCGCCGCCCCAGACGGATACCGCCGCTTGCGTAATTTCCAGAAGAAAGCGCGCGCGATTTTCGATCGAACCACCGTATTCGTCGGTACGTTTGTTCGAGCCATCCTGAAGGAACTGGTCTGGAAGATAACCGTTCGCGCCATGAATCTCGACGCCGTCGAAACCTGCGTTCAATGCGCGTTCGGCCGCACGGCGAAATTCTTCCACAATACCGGCTATCTCGTGCGTTTCGAGCGCACGCGGCATGGAGGTCGCCTTCCAGCCTTCAGCGGTGTAGGCGAATCCGTCGGACGGCAATGCGGACGGCGCGATGGGCGCTTCACCATTGGGCGTCAAGTCAATGTGCGACTGGCGACCGGCGTGGAACAGTTGCAGGAAGATCCGGCTGCCCTTTGCATGAACCGCATCAACGACCTTTGTCCAGCCCGCAACCTGTTCGTCGGTGTAGATGCCGGGAGCGCCCAGATATCCGATTGCGCCGGGAGAAATCGGCGTGGCTTCAGCGACGATCAAACCGCCTTGCGTTGCGCGCTGAGCGTAGTACTCGCGCATCAGGTCGCCGGGAACATCGCCGGGACCAGAACGCATGCGAGTAAGCGGCGCCATCACAATACGATGGGACAACGTGTACGGGCCAATGTTGGTTGAAGTGAAAAGTTGCGACATGTGAGGCTCCGATACATGAATGAAATTGCAGGGAAACCGGCGATCGGCGATCACAAGGACGCTTCGCCCGCACGGTCTATTAATTCGAAATGCTTAGGAAATTATTAGCAGCGATCCTCGGCTTTCTGCGACGTAGTCTAGGCCAAACAGGAACAGTATTTATTGGGTGGAAACGTAGTTAACTCTTCATCCACGGCGAACAATCGTTGAACCGGTTCATGCTCGCGGGTGTCCTGCCTTGCAGCAAGAGGTTGATGCTTGGCGCGCGGATTAAAGGGGAATCGCCTTCCCCTTTCACGGGACCAAAACTCCGCGTTAAGACGAAGCAACCGTCAAGCACGAAGCAACCGTCGGGCGCCGGATGCGCTTTTCGTGTGACCACGGGAATCGAAATACAATGGCGCGTCCTTGAAGCCGTCCAGCTTTGCCGCCAACTTTCTCCCGGAGCGCCGCCTTGGCACTTGGAAATATCAACGATATAGCCATGTTCGTCGCTGTCGTAAAAGCGGGAAGCTTTACGATCGCAGCGAAGCAACTCGGGCTCAC
Organism: Caballeronia sp. DA-9; assembly: GCF_051615025.1. NCBI lineage: Bacteria > Pseudomonadati > Pseudomonadota > Betaproteobacteria > Burkholderiales > Burkholderiaceae > Caballeronia > Caballeronia sp. DA-9. The sequence continues at coordinate 1,148,673 of NZ_CP195132.1, forward strand.
GCGTTCCGCGGTGGGTAAAAGCATTGTGCGTCTCGAGCAGCGCCTGGGCGTACGCCTTCTGAACCGCACGCCGCGCAGCCTGAGCCTCACTGACGACGGCGATGTGTTCTTCTCCCGCTGCACGCAGATTCTCGACGACCTCGAGGAAACCGAACTGGCCATGGCCGTGCGCAGCGCAAAGCCGACCGGCGTGCTGCGGCTGAGCGTGCCCACGGGACTGGGGCATCGGCACGTCATGCCGGTCATCGAATTGTTCCTGAAGACATGGCCCGACGTGCGCGCCGAAGTGAGCTTCACGGACCGGTTCGTGGACCTGATAGACGAAGGTATCGACATTGCGTTGCGCATTGGCGACCCGCGTCCCGACTCGCGTCTGATTGCCCGCACTGTCGCGCAGCAGCACCTGCTGACATGCGCGTCGCCGGCCTATCTGAAAGCGCACGGTACGCCGCAAGCGCCCGGCGATCTGCTCAATCATGAATGCCTGTTTTTCATGAGCGCGGGACGGCCTCAGCCCTGGATTTTCACCGACCCTCTCGCGAACGAGGTGAGCCACGTGACCCGGTTGCAAATGGATAGCGCAGAAGCACTGGTCGCCGCTGCCGTGCATGGATTTGGCATCATCAACATGCCGACATACCTGCTCGAGGACAACGTACGCACGGGCAAGCTCGTGCCAATGCTGAGCGAATTCCAGCCCGCTGCCAAACCCATCCGCGCGATGTATCCGACCCGCCGGCATTTGTCGCCGAAGGTGCGTATCTTTATCGACTTGCTGACGCAAACGTGGGGCGAAGTCGCACCATGGGATCGCGATCTTGCCCCGGACGCGTCCGGCGCGGCCTGAACCGCCGATCACGCACAAGCCATGGCTTCGTCCTCATAAAACGGATAGTCGGTATAGCCCTTTTCCGTGCCGCCCCAGAAGGCCGAGCGGTCATAGCCGTTCAACGGCAAGCCGTACTTCAGCCGTTTCGGCAGATCGGGGTTCGAAGCAAACCAGCGCCCGAATGCGACCAGGTCGGCATCGCCCTTTTGCAGGAGCGCTTCCGCGCCATCGCCGTCAAATCCTCCCGCCGCGATAATCGGACCCTTGAACAGTTTGCGCAAGAACACCGAGGCAACCGGCGCCTGGCCCTCGTGCAGCGTTTCGACGCCCTTCACACGCGGTTCGATGATATGCAGATAGGCCAAACCGAACCGGTTCAACTGTGTGGCTACGTAGCCGAAAGTGGCCTCGGGGTTGCTATCGGAGATTTCGCCCCACTGACCGCTCGGCGACACGCGTACGCCCACGCGATCGGCGCCCCACACCGAGCTCACCGCTTCAGTGACTTCGAGCAGGAAGCGCGCACGGTTTTCGACCAGGCCACCGTAGGCATCGGTCCGCTTGTTGGTGCCGTCTTGCAGGAAGGTATCAATGAGATAACCGTTGGCGCTATGAATCTCGACGCCGTCGAACCCCGCCGCGAGCGCACGTTCTGCGCCTTTGCGAAAGGCCTCGACGAGCGCCGGAATTTCTTCGATACCCACGGCCCGATGCATCGATACCGGCACCCATCCGTCCCGCGTCAGCGCGAGTCCTTCGAATGGCACTTCGGATGGCGCGATGGGCGGTGTACCGCCGGTCAGGTCGACATGCGACTGGCGGCCGTCGTGCACGAGCTGCATGAAGATGCGTGCGCCTTTTGCGTGGACCGCATCGGCGATCTTTTTCCAGCCTTGAACATGGTGGTCTTCGTAGATTCCCGGACCGCCCGCATAACCGCGCCCGCTCTTCAGCACGTGCGACGACTCCGTGATCAGCAGCGCGCGCGCCGATGCACGCTGGCTGTAGTACTCGACCATCATCTCGCTCGGACTGTCGTCCGGATCTGAACGCAAACGTGTCATGGGCGCGAGCACCACGCGATGCGCGAGTTCATGACGGCCAAGTCTGAATGGGGAAAATAGCTTCGACATGACGACCTCCTGATCTTGAACGATGGATGCAGGACATAACCCATCCCGCGACGCAATGAAGCGTATAGCCGCTTGAGGGGAATAGGGTTCCCCATAAACGCGACGCGCTCGCACACCGCTCGTCCGGCGCGGCGGACAGATCCGATCCGTTATTCGTCAGGGCACAACAGTGTATTTACGATTTAAGGGTTTTTACCTAGAGCATCGGGGAATAAGATCGATTCACGGATCGAAACAGGCGATGCCGATCGAGCCTCAGTTCATCGGAGCACCGGCGCCGCACGCTTCGTAGTCGATAACCAGACTGGAGATTCATCATGTTCAAGGCACTTATCCCTGCAGTTGTCATCGCTTCTGCATTGGCTGCACCGAGCTTCGCGTTTGCTCAGAGCAACGACGCGGTCACGCGCGCCCAGGTTCGCGGCGAGCTGGTTCAACTGGAACAAGCGGGCTACAACCCGGCATCGGATCGCACGCAATATCCGGCGAATATTCAGGCAGCCGAAAGACGGGTTGCTGCGCAAGACGGTGTTGCGCAAGGCAGCTACGGTCCGTCGGTGAGCGGCACGTCGGCGTCGGGAGCACCTGTGGCGGCAGCGGCAAATCCCGCCGATTACAACCGTCCGTAACTGTTAATCGCGGAGCGCCAAAACCCCGCGTCCGTCCACGGCGCGGGGTTTTTTGGCTAACATGGCTTACATATCAAGCACAAAGGTGAGGGTCTGCGGGAAGTGATCGGTGAGGTTGTACGGGAGTGAGTTGGGTGTCGACAGTGAGCTTTCACGGGAGTCCACGGTGAGCATTTCCGGGAGACCAAAGAACGAAGGCCCGAATTTCCCGGTCGTTCAAAGTTGCCGCGCTATTACCATGCGCTGCACTTCGCTCGTGCCTTCGTAGATCTGCGTGATACGCGCATCGCGGTAATGGCGTTCTACCGGATAGTCCTCCAGATAGCCATACCCCCCATGAATCTGGATGGCTTGCGAGCAAACACGCTCCGCCATCTCCGATGCAAACAGCTTCGCTTGCGAAGCCTCGCTCAAACACGGCAAGCCTTCGGTACGCATGCGCGCTGCATGCAGCACCAGGAGGCGAGCGGCGTTGAGGCTGGTCTGCATATCGGCGAGAAGATTGGCGACCGACTGATGGTCCTTGATCGGCTTGCCGAATTGCACCCGCTCATGCGAATAAGCCCGCGCGGCGTCGAACGCGGCACGCGCAATACCCACCGCCTGCGCGGCAATACCAATGCGGCCTCCTTCGAGGTTCGCCAGCGCGATCTTCAGGCCCTCGCCACGCGCCCCCAGCAGGTTGGCCGCGGGAATCGTGCAGTTGTCGAGGGTTATCGGGCAGGTATCGGAGGCACGGATGCCCATCTTGTGTTCCGGCCGGCCGACGTTGAAACCGGGCGTGTCCGCCGGCACGATAAACGCCGACAAGCCCTTCTTTCCAAGTTCCGGATCCGTAACCGCGAAGACAATCGCCATGCCGGCGCGCGCGCCGTTGGTGGTGAACTGCTTCGCGCCCGACAACACCCACTGGCCATCCCGTTCGACCGCGCGCGTCTTCAGGTTGTTCGCTTCCGATCCAGCCTGCGGCTCAGTCAGGCAAAACGCGCCGATCATCTCCCCGGTTGCCAGTTTCGGCAGATACTCGGCCTTCTGCGCGTCGGTGCCGAATGCGAGTATGGGACCGCAACCCACCGAGTTGTGCACGGCCATCAACGTTGAGCATGACGCACATCCGGCCGCGATCTCTTCAATGGCGAGCGCGTACGCCACGTAGTCGCTGAACGTACCGCCCCACTCCGCCGGAACGATCATGCCCAGCAGTCCGAGTTCGCCAAGTTGCCGCACGACCTCGTCGGGCAGACGCGCGGCGCGGTCCCATTCACCCGCGTGCGGCGCAAGCACCTCGGTGGCGAAGTCGCGCGCGGCGTCGCGGATCATGCGTTGGTCATCGGTGAGGAAACTGTCGATCATGGCGGTCTGGCTCGTGTGGAATACTTGGAAAAGCGCGCGCTTGAAATGCCGCGCCATCGCCCCGAAGTGTAGGCGCTGCAAGCTGCCCCGGCGATGCCTGAAACGATCAAGCTTCCTGAGCGATTTTGCCACCAGTGACTACCCGAACCACGGAAAAACCACGGCTAAAAGATTCGCCCGCTCAGCGTGCCATGACGCCGTCCGCGTCCAGGACACCGCGCCGCGAAAGCGGTGAACGCGGGACCATCGCGGTTGATTTCGTCGAAGAAGCCCTGCGTTGCGCCGGGCGTCGCGGACTCGCGCGCAGTGCATTGCTCGAACAAGCGGGCATTCAGAGCGCAGCGCTCGCAGCGCCGCTCGCGCGTGTGTCGGCGGCGCAATACGGGCGCCTGTGGAGCGCCATTGCCGATGCGCTCGACGACGAATTCTTCGGCCAGGACAGTCATCCAATGCGCCGCGGCAGCTTCGCGCTCCTCTGTCACGCCGCGCTCGATTCGCGCGATGGCGCTCAAGCGCTCGCACGCATTGCCGGGTTCTTGCGGCTGGTGCTGGACGACTTGCGCTGCGAGTTCGAAGTCGGCGCGACGCACGTAAGGATCCGCCTCGTCGATTCCAACAGCAACACTCCGCGTCCGATGTTCGCCTACGCGACCGCGTTCATCATGATCTACGGCCTGTTGTGCTGGCTCCTGGGGCGGCGTATTCCCATCCTCGCCGCAAGTTTGCGCTGCCCCGAACCGCGCGCCGCCGACGAGTACCGGCTGATGTTCTGCGACGACATGCGCTTTGGGCAAGCTGTGTCGTACGTTGATCTCGCGCCGGATTGCGCGCGCTTGAGGCCGGTCCAGACAAGCGCCACGCTCAAGGTCTTCCTGCGTGAAGCGCCCGCGAATTTCATCGTGAAGTATCGCAATACGGATTCGCTCGCGGCGCGGATTCGTCGTGAATTGCGGGAAACACCGCCCGGCGACTGGCCGGATAGCGAGCGGCTCGCGGCAACGCTGAACATGGCTGAAGCCACGCTGCGCCGGCGTCTCAGGCAGGAGGGCACGACTTATCAAACCATTCGCGATGCATTGCGGCGGGATCTCGCCATTGCACGTCTCGCCGATACGGCCGAGACCATCGCGGAAATCTCGCATGCGCTCGGGTTCGCCGAACCGAGCGCGTTTCGCCGTGCGTTCAAGAAGTGGACGGGCGTGCGGCCGACGGCTTATCGCGCAGTGCATGGCGTGACAGAACCGCTATAGTGAAACCCTGCTGGTTCACACTAGGAGCCGTCATGTCGCAACCGAAAGCAAAACCGGATCGAGAGCCGGAACAAACGCCCCCGGACGCCGACAATAGGGAGGCGGCGCTTGACGAAGCGCTCGATGAGAGCTTCCCCGCAAGCGACCCCGTCGCCATTTCGGTGGATCACGACTCCGGGCCGCACAAAAATCCGTCGCAATAGCAGGGCGCTAATCTTCGAGACCGGTCAACAGCGTCGCCAGTTTTTCGACGTGCTGCATAAGCATTGCCCGGTGTTTGTCGATCTGCTCGATACGCCCCGCAAGATCGGCGCGTACGGGATCATCCAGCTTGCCCGACGCACGCAGGTCCTCCGCTCGCGCATTGATGTTCTCGAGTTGCACCGTGGACAATTGCCGCTCCACGCGACGCAAGTCGGTGAGAAGCAGATCGCGGTTGCGCCTGAAAATCTGGTCGCGGCGTAACGTCTCGCCTTGTTGCAATGCCTGGTCGGCAATGCGCCGGGTCGCTTCTGTCTGCGACAGCAGCGGTTCAGGCCCACGCAGTACGGGCCGTTTGGGTGCCGGATGCGCATTGCCGCGAAAAATCGCGGCAGGCGCTTCTTCATCCATCGCGCGTTGCGTTTCGGGCGGAATGTCGCGCCGGTCGTGGCGGTCGTCCATCCAGCGCGGCGGCAGGCCGGTCACCGTTTCCACGCCGCGGATAAACTCTTCGCTGAAATCGCGTCTGCCGGCCAGGATCAGCTTCATGTGCGACGGCGAAAAACTCATCATGCGCGCAATCCGCGCACCGCCAGCGGGAGAACCCGCCAGCACGTTCAAGTTGGCTCGCCACACAACGTACAACGTTTCATCGAAATCTTCCATGGGCTAGTCTCCAAGCAGACGGACTCGCAAGCGTCGCGCAGCGGGGCACATGCGCTCGACGCTCGGGTCCTGGCGAGCCCGTCCTTGCAACGGCGCGCCGCATCGTGGTCGATGGCGTCGCCGGGTGGGCATCTGACCGCATCTTACCGTCATCTCAATAACCTGCGTTTTGTCTGAAGAAGCGTGAAAACCCGCGGAATCATCGAAAACCCGGTCAATTTGACGGATTTTCCGCGGCTGGTGCTTCCTGAGTCCCGCCATTCGCCATGCACACGACGCATCCATGACATCTTGCTGATATCTGCAATACAAATAAATTGCAATTATTCGCATCAGAGATATTTTGCTTTTATTCGTTAAACGAATATTTGACGTTTATCTGTGACACGAATAAAATTTCTTTATTCGTGTCACAGATAAATAGCCATGCGGCAGACTATCGCTACACCTCACCAACTGGGCGAAATCCTGGCAGCGGGAAGACGGCGCGCAGGCCTTACTCAGGCTGAAGCCGCCATGCGTATTGGCGTAAGCCAAAGCCGCATCTCAACGCTTGAAGGAGATTCAGGCGCACTGACGCTTGACCAGCTGCTTGCGCTTTTCGGCGCGTACGGCCTGCAACTGCAAGTGCAGGACAGGGACGCCACCCCTGAACCATCTTTCGATTCCACACCGGAATGGTAACGACCGGGCGCAAGGCGCATTCCCGGGCGTTGTCCGTATGGGCCAACGGCGTGCGCGTGGGCGCCTGGCGGATTCCCACTCGCGGGCCCATGGAGTTCGAGTACGACCCGGCCTGGACCACGTCCAACATCGGCCGGCCGTTGTCGCTTTCGCTTCCCATCCCAATCGACAACGCCCCGCTCAAGGGCGAGCGCGTGCTGAACTACTTCGATAACCTGCTGCCCGACAGTGAAGCCATCCGGCAACGCATCGGCCGGCGTTTCCGGACCGGGACGCTCGATACCTTCGATCTGCTGCAGGCAATCGGGCGTGATTGTGTGGGCGCGGTCCAGCTTCTGGGTATCGATGAAGAACCGGCCGGCGTTGAACAAATCGATGGAACGCCGCTGACCGAACCTGAAATCGAAGCCTTGCTGACCCAGACAGCGGGCAGCTTCACTTTCGGTGCTCAGGACGACGAAGACGATTTCCGGATCTCGCTTGCCGGCGCGCAGGAAAAGACCGCGCTGCTCTGGCACGAAGGCCAGTGGATGAAACCCCATGGCGCGACGCCAACCACGCATATCCTGAAGCTTCCGCTCGGCCTGGTTGGAAACCGGCGCGCGGATCTGACAACATCCGTCGAGAACGAATGGCTGTGCATGCATCTATTGCGCGCGTACGGTTTGCCGGTCGCTGAAACGAGTATCGAGACATTCGGCAAGCAGCGCGTGCTGAGCGTGAAGCGCTTTGATCGCCAGATGCATTCGAGCGGCAAATGGCTGCTGCGGCTTCCGCAAGAAGATTTCTGTCAGGTGATGGGGCTGCCTTCGCACAAGAAATACGAGAACGAAGGCGGTCCGGGCGTGATCGATCTGGCCCGCGTGCTCCAGCAATCCAACGAGGCCAGTGACGACATCGAAACCTTGCTGACCGCGCAGATTCTTTTCTGGTTGCTCGCCGCACCCGACGGCCACGCGAAAAATTTCAGCATTCGGCTCCTGCCGCGCGGACAGTTCAGATTGACGCCGCTCTACGACGTCATGTCGATCTGGCCGGTGGAAGGCAAGGGCGCGAGCCAATGGTCGTGGTTCAAGGCGAAACTGGCGATGGCCGTGGCAGGCAAGCATCGTCACTATGCTATTCGCGATATCCAGCGCCGGCACTTCAACGCAATGGCGCCGAGGTGTTCGTACGGCAGCAATGCAGAGCCGATCATCCGCCGCCTGATCGAAGAAACGCCGCGCGTGATCGAGCAAGTGGCGGCGCAGTTGCCGGAAGGTTTCCCCGCCAAAGTCTCCGATCGCATCTTCGAAGGGCTTCGCCGCGCGGTAGCCGCACTCGAAGCCATGCCGGAGAAATAAAAAAGCGCCGTGGCAACGATGCCCGGCGCTTTCCTTCGGAATCCTTCAATACCCGCTCGTTAAGGCACGTCGATCAAGGCACGTCGCGCAAATAGCCTTCCTTCGACGAATCGCGCATCCGGAACGAGACGATTCCCGCAATCGCGCACAGCGCCGTCACGTACCAATAGAACGTGGACTCGCTGCCAACGGATTTCAGAAACAGCGCCACGTATTCTGCCGAGCCGCCGAACACGGCGTTCGCCACTGCATACGACAATCCCGCGCCCAGCGCCCGCACTTCCGCGGGGAACATCTCGGCCTTGATCAGGCCGCTGATCGAGGTGTAGAGGCTGACGATCGCGAGCGCGATCACGACCAGCACGAACGCCACGATCGGGCTCGTGACATCTTTCAGCGCATGCAGGATTGGCACGGTGCAGAGCGTGGCAAGCGCGCCGAACCAGATCATCGACGTCCGCCGGCCGATCCGGTCCGACAACGCGCCGAAAGCCGGCTGCATGATCATGTAGACGAACAGCGCGGCGGTCATGATGTTGCTCGCCGTCTTGGCGTGCATGCCCGCCGTGTTCACCAGATACTTCTGCATGTAGGTGGTGAACGTGTAGAAGATCAGCGATCCGCCGGCCGTAAAACCGAGCACGGTCAAAAACGCGGTCTTGTGCTGCATGAGGCCGCGCAGCGTGCCGGCTTCCTTCAGCTTGCGGGTTTCGGCGGTCGTGGTTTCATCGAGTGATTTACGCAGATACAGCGAGACCAGCGCCGCGAGCGCACCGATGCCAAACGGAATGCGCCATCCCCAGGCTTTCAGCTCTTCCGCGCTCAGCACTTGTTGCAGTATGACCAGCACCAGCAACGCGGCAAGCTGGCCGCCAATCAGCGTCACATACTGGAACGATGCGAAAAACCCCCGCCGCCCTTGCAGCGCCACTTCACTCATGTAAGTCGCGCTCGTGCCGTACTCGCCACCTACCGACAAACCCTGGAACAGCCGCGCGATCAGCAGGAAAAACGGCGCCCATGCGCCAATGCTCGAATACGTCGGCAGGAAGCAGATCACGAGCGAGCCCGCGCACATCATCAGCACGGAGATCATCATGGACGTGCGGCGGCCGTGTTTATCGGCGATCCGACCGAACATCCAGCCGCCGATAGGCCGCATCAGGAAACCCGCAGCGAACACGCCGGCGGTGTTGAGCAACTGCGTGGTCGAATTGCCGCTCGGGAAAAAAGCAGGCGCAAAGTACAGTGCGAGGAACGAGTAAATATAGAAGTCGAACCATTCGACGAGATTGCCCGACGACGCGCCGACAATCGCAAGAACGCGACGCCGGGTATCGGCTGATGTGGAAAGGGCTAGTTCGGCCATGCTGATTGGACTCCTGTCGCGTAATGAAAACGGCGAAAACGGCGGCTTGCGGCCGCTCTTGAACCGGACGAATGCCGGTCGATAAGATGACGCCCCGAATGACGCTGAAGGCGTTCGGGCGCAAGTTTATACGACGCAGGACGGCTTGGCGCGGGATGACAGTCAGCCGTATTTATGCTTACAGCACGATTGGGCACGAAAGATTGACGTCAGGATGGTCCCAGCGCTGGTCCGCGTCATTCCTTTTGACAGCAAGGATCTCAGGCGCATCAACGGTTTGCGGCGCATTGAGCAGGTGTTGCGGCACAAACGCCCAAAGCTTACAAACGGTCGCCGCGGCACCCCGCGCCAGCGCTTGGGAATTACCCTGATGAGGCGAAAAACACGAGGCCAACGCCTGCGCCAACTATTGCCATAATTGCGGACGCCCGACTTTTCTGGAGAACCGCATGAACCCGCAGTCATCGAATCTGACGCTCGACACCGCCCTTGCATCGAAATTTGCCGCGCTGGCCTTGGGCCATCTCACGCGCGAATATCCGAACAAGCTCGAACACGTGATGGGCAGCGCCGCCGATGTCCAGAGTCCGCGCGCGCTGCATCCCATCTTCTATGGCAGCTTCGACTGGCATTCCTGCGTTCACGGGTATTGGCTGATCGCACGGCTCATCGACCGGTTTCCCGATTTGCCGGAAGCACCTCGAATCCGCGCGTTGATCGATGCGCATTTCACGGCGGCGAACGTTGCCGCCGAAGTGGCGTACCTCGAGCGCCCGGAAGCGCGCGGGTTCGAGCGTCCCTATGGCTGGGCGTGGCTGCTCGCCCTTGCTGGCCAGCTCGAATCGATGAAAACGCCCGACGGCCAACGCTGGGCTCAAGCGCTCAAGCCGCTCGCACAAGCCTTTGTGGACCGCTTCACGGCGTTCTTGCCGAAGTCCACGTATCCGCTGCGCGTGGGTACGCACTTCAACACGGCGTTCGCGCTGACGCTCGCGGTGGGTTATGCGCGGCAGGTCTGCGACACGGCGTTCGAGACGTTGATCATCGATACCGCCCGCCGCTGGTATCTCCACGATGCCGCGTGCCAGGCGTGGGAACCGGCCGGCGATGAGTTTTTATCGTCGTCGCTGATGGAAGCCGAGTTGATGCGGCGCGTGTTGAGCGCGACCGAGTTCGAAGGCTGGTTCGACCGGTTCCTGCCGCGGCTTGGCGCGCGTGAACCAGCTACGCTGTTCACGCCTGCCACGGTCACGGACAGAAGCGACGGCAAGCTCGCGCACCTCGACGGATTGAATCTCAGCCGCGCGTGGTGCCAGCGGTCGCTTGCGCGCTCGCTGAAAGCCGGCGACGCGCGAATCGGCGTGCTCGAAGCCACGGCCAACGAACACCTGAGCGCAGGACTCGCGCATGTGGCGGGCGACTACATGGGCGAACACTGGCTTGCCACGTTCGCGCTGCTGGCGCTGGAAGCCTGAACCTGAAACCCTAGCCGCGCGGCTGGAACGCGATCACGCCCATGCCGACCAGCGCGATCGCCATCCCGGCCCAGTCCCAGCTCGACGGACGAATCCGCTCGACGGCCCAAAGCCACATGATCGCAACCGCGATATACACGCCGCCGTACGCCGCATAAACGCGGCCGGCCGCGCTCGCATGCAGCGTGAGAAGCCACGCGAACAGCGCCAGCGATAACGCACCCGGCACGAGGAGCCACGGCGAGCCGTCCTCCTTGAGCCATCGATACGGAAGATAACAGCCCACGATCTCGGCAATGGCGGTGACAACGTAAAGCAGGAAGGTCTTCATGAAGGTACGGTCAGAACGGGCATGCAGCGCACAAGGACCCACAGAAGAACCCAGCGCGCCGCCCAACGCAAGTAATTTTCGCGTCAGCCCGTGCCGCCTTGCTCCCACCCGCCGCCCAGCGCCTTGTACACCGCTATCAGGTCGGTCGTGACGCTGACAGTCGATTGCGCGAGTTGCTGGCGCGTCGAAGCGAGTTGCCGCTCGGCATCGAGCACCGTGATGAAGGTGACCAGTCCCTTTCTGTAGCTGTCAGTTGCCAGTTGCAGGTTGATGCGGTTGGCCTCCACGGTTCGCGTGAGCGCCTCGCGCCGGTCCTGGTCCGTCCTGTACGACACCAGCGCGTTATCCACGTCCTGCAGCGCCTTCAGCACGGTCGACCGGTATTGCAGCGCCGCTTCCGCCGCTTGCGATTTCGCGATCCGCACGTTCGCCCGCAACGCGCCGCCTTCGAAGATCGGCAGCGAAATGCTCGGACCCACGGAATAGAACAGGCTCGACCAGTGCGCGAGATAACGCGCCCGCGTGGCGCGCGTCCCCACGCTGCCCGTCAACGATATATCCGGATACATCTGCGCGACCGCCACGCCGACTTCAGCCGTAGCCGAATGCAGGTCGCTTTCCGCACGACGGATATCCGGCCGCCGCCGCGCCAGCGTCGACGGCAAACCAACCGGCACGCTCGGCGGCGCGGGCGGCACGGCGCCGGGCGTTTCCAGTTCGGCATCGAGTGCGCCGGGCGCGCTGCCGGTCAGCACCGCGAGGCCGTTCATGGCCTGCGCGATCTGTGCAGCGAACTGGGGAAGCTGTGCCTGGAGCGAGCCGACTTGCGCCGTCGCGCTCTGGACATCGCTTTGACTCGTCAGGCCGACACGCGCCTGCTCCCGCGTCAAATCGAGGATCTGCTGTTCGGAATCGATTTCGGCGAGCGTGATCTGCTTGAGCAACTGCGCGCCCCGCAATTGCGAATAGGTCTGCGCGACTTCGGCCTCGAGCGAGACAAGCGCGTCGTTACGATTTTCGATAGCCGATTGCGTCTGCGCATTCGCCGATTCCACCGAGCGCCGCACGCGGCCGAACAGATCGAGTTCCCACGATGCATCGAAGCCATCCTGGAAGAGATTGACCGGACCGGTCGCCGAATCGATTGCGCTGCGCACGCGCGGTGCGTTCGCGCCGAGCGCGTTGATCTGGTCGAACGCGCCCTGCGATTCGAGTATGCCTTTCAGGCCAAGCTGCTCGCGCATGTAGCTCGCGTTTGCGCTCACTTGCGGCAAGCCCTGCGCACCGGCTGCGACCGCTTGTTCCCGCGCCCCCGTGATCCGCAGCACGGCGCTCTGCAGATCGAGATTTCCCGCAATAGCGCGATCGATCAGCGAGTCGAGCGTGGCGTCGTGAAAGTCGCGCCACCATCGCGGGTCGGGGTCGGCATTTGTATCGATGATCGTCGGCACGCCGACGTGGGGAATGCGCATGTCGTCCGGCGGGTTTTGCACGCGCTGCAAGTCGCGCCAGTTCTCAGGCGCTTTTGCATCAGGCTGTGTGAAATTCGGACCGACGGAGCACGCGCTCGTGAATAGTGTGGCGAGCGCAAGCGTCAACGAAGTCAGGCGTTTGCTCATCTCAATGCCCTCCCCCGCCGCCCGACGCTTTCACCGGCGAAAAGAACAACGTCACCGGCACAAAGCACAGCGCGAAAATCGCCACCGCGCCGAACACGTCGGTGTACGCCAGAATGGTGGACTGCGAGATGAACTGCTTGTACATGAGGCCGGTCGCTGTCGTCATGGCTTGCTGCATTGTCTGGCCCATGTCCATCAATGTATGTGTGAGGCGTTGTATGGAATCGTTATAGTTCTGGCTGAGCGGCGTCATATGCACTGACATATGCGCCATGTTCGCCTGTGTGCGCTCTATGATCATCGCGGTGGAAAGCGAGATGCCGATCGATCCCGCGACGTTGCGGAACATGGTGAAGAGCGCGGACGCATCCGCATTCTCCGATGGCTTGAGCGTCAAGTAAGCAAGCGTTGTGATAGGCACGAACAGGAATGCAATTGCGATGGATTGCGAACTTCGCATGATGGTCAGCGTCTTGAAGTCGATGTTCGGCACAAGGTGATGCGAGAAGAACAACGCACAGGCCATCAGGAAGAAACCGAACGCCACGAGAAAGCGCGTTTGTATGATCGGCATGAGTTTGCTGACAACAGGAATGATCGCGACGATCATCATTGCGCCGGGCGACAGCACGAGGCCCGCGAGCGTTGCTGTGTATCCGAGTTGCTGCTGCGCGAGTTGCGGCACGAGTACAGCGCTGCCGTACAGGATGCTGGCGAAGCCGACCATGCAAATGGAACTCAGCGCGAAGTTCTTGTCTTTCAGCACGCGCAGGTCGACGACCGGCTTTTTCGCATATAGCAGCCAGAAGACAGCACCCACAATGCCAATCAACGAAAGGATCGCGAACGTGGTGATGAAGCCGGACTTGAACCAGTCGTCGTCCTCGCCACGATCGAGGAACACCTGCAGACACCCCAGACCCAGCGCAATCAAGCCGATACCGACATAATCCAGCCCGAGTTTCTTCCGGTCCTGCTTGCGCTCCCACGGCGGGTCTTCCACAAACTGCATCACTGCAATGGTGGTGATCACGCCAATGGGCACGTTGATCAGGAACACCCAGCGCCACGTGAGGTTGTCTGTAATCCAGCCGCCGAGCGTAGGTCCGACCACGGGCGCGACGACGATGGCTACGGCGGAAATCGAAAACGCACGGCCCCGTTGTTCCGGTGGAAACGTGTCCAATATGATGGACTGCTGGTTGGGCTGCAAACCACCGCCGAAGAACCCTTGCAGCACCCGGAAAATGATCAGTTGCCACAGGTCCGTGGCAAGGCCGCACAGCAGCGAACAGAGTGTGAATGCAGCAATGCAGATCAGGAAATAGCGCTTGCGTCCCAGCAGTTTCGAGAAAAACGCGGAGATCGGCAGCACGATTCCGTTTGCTACCAGATACGCGGTCAGCGTCCACGTTGCTTCGTCGTAGCTTGCCGACATCGCACCCGAAATGTGCGGCAGCGCGACGTTGACAATGGTTGTGTCGAGCACTTCCATGAACGCCGCAAGCGTGACGACAACCGCGATCAGCCATGGATTGGACTTCGGTTTCCAGTCGGCACGCTCGCTCATTTCAGCATCACCTTCGGCACGACCGAAAGACCGAGCGGCAGCGGCAAGTCGGGTTGCGTGCCGTTATCGATCAGAATCTTTACCGGCACACGCTGCACGATCTTCACGAAATTGCCCGTCGCGTTTTCAGCAGGGAATGCCGAGAATTTCGAACCGCTGCCAAGCTGGATGCTGTCGACATGACCGTGCAATTTCAGGTCGGGATAGGCGTCGACGGACACATCCACCGCGTCGCCCGGACGCATGCGCTCGAGTTGCGATTCCTTGAAGTTCGCGGTGATCCAGACAGTCGTCGTCACCAGCGAAAAGATGGACGTGCCCGCCTGAAGGAAGGTCCCGTATTGCACGTTGCGTCTGGTGACCCAGCCGTCGGCGGGTGCGCGCAATTCGGTGTAAGAGAGATTGAGCTGGGCCGCTTCGACTTGCGCTTCTGCCTGATGAACCTGTTCGCGGCGTTCATCGACGGTAGCCTGGGCCTGACTGATCTGCTGCGGCACGAGGCTTGCCGTCTTGACCTGCGCACGGGCTTGCGCGACGTTGGCAAGCGCGCTTTGTTGCTGCGCGTTCGCTGTATCGATGTTTTGCTGCGATGTTGCGCGAATGTCCACCGAATGCTGGCGCTCATAGGCCGCGCGGCTTTGCGTCAGGCTGGCTTGCGCGCTTTGCTCCTGCGCCTTGGCCTGGGTGAGTTGCGCCGGATACTGAACCTTCGCGATGGCCAGTTGTACTTCGGCCGCGTTGAGCTGGGCCTTTGCAAGTCCAAGCTGCGCATTCGCCTGATCGAGTTGCGCCTGGTAGTCGCGAGGATCGATCTTGATCAGGAGATCGTTCTTGTGGACGAACTTGTTGTCGCCCAGATTCATGACCACCACATAACCCGATACTTTCGGCGCGATGGTGACGGTATCGCCGTCCGTGTAAGCGTCGTCGGTGCTGACCTGGTTGCGGGTCGCGAACCACCAGATCACGCCCGCGACAATGATCAGGATCACGACTATCGCAAGAATGATCAGCGGCTTTTTTCCAAGGCCGTTTTTCTTGCTGCCCCCTTTCTCGTCCTTGCCGTCTTGATCCTTCTTGTCGTCTTTGTCGTCGCTTTTGCCTTCGTTCTTGTCCTTGCCGGAATCGCTTTTTGGGTCTTCCTTTTTATCGTCGGAACGGTCGGAGTCGTGGTCGGGTTTTTCGTCTTGATCGGGCATCAGGCTTCTCTCACTCGTTCAAGCCTGAAACGCGCGGGATCAGATCCTCAACGTCAGGCAAGAGGTCGACAGAAATGGAGTTGGGGCGCTGGCAATTTCTTTACCGTAAACGGTTCAGCGCAAGCGGTGTGCTGTAGCAAACCTCGTGCCTTGACCTCGCACTTCAGGCTCGCGCGGATAAATGTGCAATCAACGGATAATGATCCGACGCCACCCGCGCCAATGCGCTTTTGTGTACCTCGACCTTCATGAGGCGCTCGCCCGGATGCACCCAGATCCGGTCCAGTGCGAACAACGGGTATCGCGTGGGGAAAGTCTTCGGAGAACGCGCGCGATAAAAATGCGACATCAGCCGGCGCAGCGTGCGCCCGTACACAAACCATTCGTTGAGGTCGCCAAGAAGAATGACGGGTAGTTCCGGCGTATCGAAACGTTGCAGCACCTGCTCGACTTGCGCGCGCCTTTCACTCGATGCCAGCCCGAGATGCGTCGCCACCACGCGCCACGTCTCTCCGGCGCAATCGATATCCGCATCCAGCGCGCCACGCGGTTCGCGGCTCCTGAACGACAGATCGAGCGTGCGCACCGCGCGCACGGGGAAGCGGGTCAGCACCGCATTGCCGTAGCGGCGCGCGGGAGTATCGAGTGTCGGGCCCGCGACCGCGTGAAGGCCGGTCATGCGCTGAAGGGCCGCGAGCACATCGGGCGCGGCGCTGCCGCCCAACGGCACTTCCTGGAGCGCGAAAATATCGGCATCGATTTCGGCGAGCACCGCCGCGATGCGTTCCGGCGCGAGCTTGCCATCCACGCCGACCGCGCCATGCACGTTGTAAGTAGCGATCCGGAGGCCGCGCGAAGAAAGCGAAGGCGGTTCGATGCGAACCTCGTGCATCGACGTCATGAGTCCACCTCGCCGGCTTGCCGTGCCTCGTGTACTGCTTCTTTCGACGCCTGCACTTCCACGTCGACAACACGCTCATGCGGCGGCCGCGCTGCACGCTCACGCTGCCGCTCGTCGTGCTCCGCGCGCTCCTTGCGGCCGAGAAACCGCTGCAGCAGCACCGATACGGCCACCAGCGCCACGCCAATTCCGATCAGCACGGCAAAGGACATGGCCGTCGGATGCCGCAGCGAAGCCACGAGTTGATGCGCGAACGCGACCGTCAGCAAAATGCCCGGCCCCATGCCAATCAGCGTGCCAAGCATGAAATCGCGCAGGCCGATCATGGATGCGCCCGCAACCAGATTCACGATAGTGAAAGGCGCGACCGGCAAGATGCGCAGGATGACAACCGCGACCAGCCCTCGTTTCGCGACGCGCTCGCTGAGCTTGTTCACGCGTGCGCCCGCCAGGCGGCGCACGACATCGCGGCCGAGCCATTCGCCCAGCAAATACGTGACGGCCGCTGCGGCGAGCGTGCCCGCGAGCGCATAAAAGCTGCCCCAGGCCGCGCCGAAAACCAGACCGGTGGTTGCAATCAGGAGCGTGACCGGTATCGATACAACCGCGGCAAGCACATAAGCCAGCAGAATCCAGAGCGGCGCGAGCGGCAGGGTATCGATGCGCCGCGTCTGGCGCGAGAGCGCTGCGAGATTCAGGTAATCGGCAAGCGGCGTCCAGTGCCATGCGGCGGCAAATCCCACAATCAGCAACGCCAGCACGCCTAGCAATGCAAACCGTCCGATCAGCCGATGCGGCTTGTCGACCGGCACGAACTGCTCAACAAGCTGATCGGCTTCGACCGGTTTTTCCGGATCGATCAACGCTTCGGGTGGCACCAGCCGATCGACATCCGGCGCGACGGTCGGGTTCAGGCGCTCGAGCGTGCGGTGTTCGGCGGCGTCTTTCATCAACACCGCGACGGCGTCGTTCAGGCGGCGCCCTTCAAGTGCACGGGCAAATTCCTCGGTCTCGCAGCCGAGATGCTCGGCAAGCAGCGAGTTGCGCATGCCGGCGAGCGCGGCCTGGATGCGCGGGTCGCCATTGGCGTCGATAGCGATGTTGCATTCGGTGTCGAGCACCATCGACCGGTTGTTGAGATTTGCCGATCCCACGAGCAACAGTTCGTCGTCGACGATCATCAGCTTGCTGTGCACGTTCACGCAGCCCGTCTCCAGCCCCGGCACTGCAGGCGACATCAGCCGATACCGGTCGTGCGTGTCCGCGCCCTCCAGCATGCGGTGCAGCCGCGCGCGCAGGACGCCCATTGTCATTTCCTGCAGCCAGCCGCTTTGCATGCGCGGCGCGACGATGGCGATGTCGGGACCATCGGGCTTTTCGAGCATGCTCTTGAGCGCCGCGCCAATGGAACCCGCCGTGAAATACTGGTTCTCTATATAGATGCTGCGCTGCGCACGTTCGATGGCGTCGAGGTACTGCTGGCGAATCTGCCGCACGCCGGGACGGCCGTCGAACGCGGGTTCGGTCAGCGAGATGGCAAGATCCACGTCTTCGAGATCCACCGCGCGCGACGGCGGCCAGGGATCGCTCCCGCTCATCGCGCGATGCGAGCGGATTGCAAAACGCCGCCCGCATGCACGCCGCCAGCGTTCGCGCGCAAGCAGGCCCATCGCGCGCGCAGCGTCGCCGTCGAACATCGTGTGGACGTCGTGGAATGGCTGATACGGCTCGCCGTTCGCATCGCGGCGCAACGGGTCTTGGGCGTCGTGCCGGCGCGTGTCCCAGCGCGAACGCGTGAGATCCAGACCGCCTACGAACGCCAGTTTGTCGTCGATCACCACCACCTTCTGATGGTGCGATCCGCCCATTGGATGCTTGCCGTCCATCTGGAACGCCACGCGCCGGTGCGAGCGCCAGCCCATCTTGTAGACCGGCAGCCATTCGCGCTCGAACGCGTACAGCATCGCGAAATCCCACGCGAGGATGTAGATGCGCAGCCGTTTCCTGGTCGCCGCGACGTCGTGCAGGAATTCACCGAGAGCGTCGGCGTAACCGTCGTCGGCGCCTTCGGGCGTGAGCTTCATGCGGCTGTCGATATCCCAGCCCAGAATGAACACCGTGCGTTGCGCGCGCGTGATGGCTTCGCGCAGCACACGAAAATAGTCCGCCCCGTCGATCAGCAGGCTAAAGCGATCGGCGTGGCGCACGCTGTCGCAATTGCGGCCGGGTTGAAAAAACGCTTCATTGCTCATGCGTCGGGCGGCGAGGAAAAGACAGGCGATTGATCGGGGTCATCGAAAAATTTTGCAAGCAATGTGCCTGGCACTGCAGTGCGGCAAAAATCAACTCGTCTAGCCAGCGATACACCGTACAGGAAACGATCCGCCAATCTGTACCGGTACTGTACCGATCCATTCTCATAAACTGGCGCGACCGATCTTAGAAAGGCTCGACCAGGAACACCATGCAACTCGATACCGCCTTGATGACCGCGCTGCCCGCCGCCCTGCTCTTCGCGCTCGTCACTTCCATCACGCCCGGCCCGAACAACACCATGCTGCTTGCATCTGGTGTCAACTTTGGATTGCGGCGAACCATGCCTCATGTATTCGGCATCAGCGTGGGCGTCGCGATCCTGATGATTCTTGCGGGGCTCGGCGTTGCGCAGGCGTTCGAGCACTTCGCATGGGCGTACACCGTGCTCGAAACGCTCAGCGTGGCGTACCTGTTGTACCTGGCGTGGAAGATCGCGACCTCCTCCGCCGTCCAGGTCCGCGACGGCGAGCGCCGGCCCATGCGGTTCATCGAAGCCGCCGCGTTCCAATGGATCAATCCGAAGGCCTGGATGATGGTCCTCACCGCCGCGACCACCATCCATCTGCATTCAAGCATCTCGATGAACGCCGTGCTCATGGCGATCGTGTTCATCGTGGTCGGAATGCCCTGCATCATCTTGTGGGCGGCGTTCGGCACATCGATGCGCCGGCTGCTCACGAAACCGCGCTGGCTGCGCGCGTTCAACTGGACCATGGCTGCGCTGCTCGTGCTGTCCCTGTATCCGATTGTGGAACGCGCGTTTGTGTAGCCACTGATTCATTCGTTGCAATCCTCGCGCGGATTTAACCATCCGGTTTGTCGGATTCAGCCTATTTTTTCCTAAGCGGTGCATACTGGACTCGCCTGCCGCCGCGCAAAATGTGCAGCCCCATTGCAACTTTAGCCGTTCAAAGCGGCAAGAACTGCGCGCGTTCCACCGTACCCGGGGATCGACAGGCATGTACGAAGCTTGCTTCCTGATCAACTCGCGCCTTGTTGGCGCGGCTTTGAAATCTCCCAAGGAGTCGCCATGTCTGGAGCTAACCGTCCGTCCGGTCCCGCAACACGCAAGTCCCTCGACCTCGCCGATCAGATTGAACGCGATGAACTCGAGAACAACCTGCCGGACGCGCTAAATCACGCCGACGAAGACGATCTCGACGACGAACCCGACACCGGCACACCCCGCCGATAACATCTCTGGGTCACTTTTACGCGCATCTCGGGCGCGTTCCATCAGCCGCACATGCGCAACGCAGTGCGGCTTTTTTACGGACGTCCTGCGTGCCGCACATCGCGTTGACGATTTGTGACCCATTGGGCATGAGAGTTGCTCTACCATCGGCGCTGCAGGACACAATGGCAGTTCAAGCAATCAAAGCGGCCGGGCGTCAAAGCCAGCGCGCAAATCAATCCGATAAATCGACCCTTTGGAGGGCTTCATGCTTCGATACGCTGTCATCTTTTTCATCATCGCGATCATCGCGGCATTCTTCGGCTTCGGCGGTATCGCGAGCGGCGCAACCGAAATCGCGAAGATCCTGTTCTTCATCTTCATCGTGATCTTTCTGGCTACGTTGCTGCTCGGCGTGTTCAGGCGATGAAGCCTCGGCGCCCGTGAATCGAGGGCGCCGTTGTTAGGATGCAAAAAAGCGCGAGCATGCTCGCGCTTTTTTGTCACTGGATTGACGCCGCCATGTCACACCGTGACATGGCGGCGTGCGTCCGACACTTTAGTGAAACACAATGTCAACGCCCGATTGCGGCAGCAGGTCAACTTGCACAACCAAATGCCCGTTGTCGTCGCGCATGGGCCCGCAGTCCTTCGGCATGCCGCCGAGCCGCCATTGTGCTTCGTCCAGCCCTTCAGTGTGCAAGCCGGACTTGTCCAGCGCTCTCACCTGGTCAGGCTCTGCGCGCTGAAATAGGCCGCTTTCGGCTGGCGGCAAGACATCGGCGAGCGACAGCTTGAGCGCGCCATGCTGTCCAATTTCAGGGTCAACTATCGAACTCTTCGTGGTCGCGAGTTTCAATCCGAGCGCAGTATCGAAAACGTGATGGCTGCTCACCGTGCCTGATGTGTGCGCGCTGTCAAGCGGACCATCAGGCGCAACGTCATGCAAGACCGACGCTTGAGCCGATAAAACATGCGCCGTGTCCACGAAAAAGATAAAGATGGCGGAGGGTGAGCCCTGCGTGCCAGCCTTGGTGGATTCAATCGCTGTCAACGCATGAACGCTCGGCGCCAAGGAATCGGCGGGTTGTATCGACCAGATTCCGTTCGCGTCAATATGAGCGGTTCCCAGCAACGTGGTCTGGTCATACAAGGTGATGATATTGCCGGCCTTGCCAGTTCCGCTAATGATGGGAAGCGCGTCGTCCGTCAAGCCTCCCCTGTCAACCGGCCCTTGGATGGGACCCACATTGTCGGTGACCGCGTTGATGATTGCCCGCCCGGGCGTGCTGGTGTCAATGCTGATCCCCGCGTGGTTCGATTGAGCGCTTTGTGACCCCGCTGCATTCGACGCCACCGCGTGAAAGTCATGCGTGCCGTCGGTCAAGGCCACGGCAGGAGTGAGCGACCACGCACCCGCACTATCCGTGACGGCGGAGCCGATCAGATGCGCGCCATCGAAGACGGTGATCACGTCCGCGGGCCTGCCGGTTCCAGTCACTTGCAGATGCGACTCTGTCGTCGCGCTGTCAAATACAATCGACAGTCCGGCGTGATCGAGAAAGCCCGTTATTGACGGCGCCGGAACCACTGGCAGGCTGAGCACGACGCTCAGCACTTCTGACGATGCGCCGCGGTTGTTCTCGCTGTCCACGCCAATGGAGGCGAACTTGTGAAGACCGGCCTTAAGCGGGATCACGAGCGTGAACGACCAGACACCGTCGGCTGCCGCAACGGTAGTGCCGAGAAATCGCACGCCATCATAAATCTCGACGACGTTTCCAGCGTCAGCCGTGCCCCTGATGACCGGCAATGTATCGAACAAGACGTCACCGTTGAGCGCCGATCCGACCGACGTAATGATCGCTTGCGAAGGATCGCGAGTTTGAAATGCCATCTTTTTTGCCCTCTTTTTTATTGAAATGTCATGCATCAAAACCGACGCGGGGTCGAGCTCTGTCGCACGTGCGCAATCAACTGCTCCTCTGCGGTTATCAATTGATTTGCGGGGCAATGGTGTGCTTCATAAACGAAACGAACTACGCGATTGCTCCTATTATGCAAATTATTAGAAGCATTCATCAAAAACGGTTTGGTTCACCGTCCTAGCCATTTTTCGATGAAACTCCACAACGCATCCTCGGTGGAATATGGAACGTTGAAACGAAACCAGTCGCTTGCGGCATCGCCGGGACGGAAATACGATCCCGGCGCAAGCCAGATTCCATCTTCCAGCGCATGTGTCGCCAGATCAATTGCGTGCTCGGGCTCGACCGGCAACCTTGCCCACAGGAACAAGCCCGCGCGCGGCTTGCAAAACACCTCGAGCCCGAGCCCATCCATGCGCTCCTCGACGCGCATATGCGCGTCTTTCAACTTCTCCGTCACAGCATCCACGTGCCGCGCGTAGCGTCCTTCGGTCAGCACCTTTTCAACGATCCGCTCTGTCGCCGCCGATGAAGTCAGCCCCACCGCCATCTTCGTGCGTGCCAGTTCGCGCAACACATCGCGTTCGGCGACCACGTAACCGCAGCGCAATGCCGGCGTGATCGTCTTTGAAAATCCGCCGACGTAAAGCACGCGCTTCAACCCTTCCATTGCGGCCAGAAGCGGTGCGCCGGGCGGCACGAGTTCGCGGCTGACATCGTCTTCGACCACCCACAGGTCATGCCGCTCGGCGATCTGCAGCAGGCGAAACGCCGCCGCCATGCCAAAGGTCGCGCCAGTGGGATTTTGCAGCGTCGTGTTGAGAAAAATGGCCTTGGGATCGTGTTCAAGAACGAGCCGCTCGAGCACGTCGGTATCGATACCCGCCGGCGTGCGCGGCACGCCCAATACAACCAGCCCGGCGAGCCGCAGGATCTGCAGCAGATTGCAATAACCCGGATCTTCGACCACGACCTTGTCGCCGGAACGCAGCAGCGTGCGCACGATCAGGTCGAGCGCCTGCGTGGCGCCCGCCGTCAACAACACGTTTGCGGCGGGGTCCGCCGGCAGACCATGGCGATCGAGTTGCTCGGCAATGCGCTCGCGCAGCGGCGCAAAGCCGTACGGATGCCCGTAGTCCGCCATGCGCGCGGCGGGCACCCGGCTCACCGAGCGCAACGCATGGTGCAGCCCGCTTTCGTTGACCCACTCGTTCGGAAGCCAGCCGCAACCGGCCTTGATCGGCACGGAATGGTCCGCGAATACGTCCGATAACAACCACGTCGCGGTCAGGCTCGGCGGTTGCCACGCCACGCTGCGCCTGGGGGCGGCCGCCGCACGCGCGGCCACGCGATACCCCGAGCCGCGCCGCGCGACCACGAGTCCCATCGACACAAGCCGTCCATATGCTTCGGTTACCGTGAACGTGCTCAGCCGCTCGGTCTGCGCAAGCTGACGCACCGACGGGAGCAACGCGCCGGCGCGCAGCGCCTGCTGTTCGATAGCGCTGGAAAACGCCGTTACAAGCTGCTCGACCAGCGTCGCCTGCGCGCGATCGCGGTCCAGTTGAAGTTCGATCATGAATCGCCGAAAAGAGGATGATCAGGGAGGTGACCGGTCGGATCAGTGTGCAGCACGCGCGGCCCGATCACCAATACAGTTTTCAGCATTCTGCCAGCACAGTTCTTCGCGCGACAGGACAACTGTCTATGCCGCAGGTTTTTATCGAGGACTACATTGCGTGTTCTAACAGGAGATTTCACATGACTTCGCGCCCCGTCATCGACGACCTTTCGTCGTTCTGGATGCCCTTTACCGCCAACCGGCAATTCAAAGCTGCGCCGCGCCTGATCGAAGGCGCCAAGGGCATGTATTACAAAGCGACCGATGGCCGCGAGGTCCTGGACGGGTGCGCCGGTCTCTGGTGCGTGAACGCCGGCCATTGCCGCGATGAAATCGTCGCCGCCATCCAGCAGCAGGCCGCTACGCTCGATTTCGCGCCGACGTTCCAGATGGGCCATCCGCTCGCGTTCGAGGCGGCCACGAAGGTCGCGGCGATCATGCCTGAAGGCCTCGACCGTATCTTCTTCACGAACTCGGGTTCCGAATCCGTCGATACCGCGCTGAAGATCGCGCTCGCCTATCACCGCGCGCGCGGCGAAGGTCAGCGCACGAAGCTGATCGGCCGCGAACGCGGTTACCACGGCGTGGGTTTCGGCGGCATTTCAGTTGGCGGGATCGGACCGAATCGCAAGACGTTCTCGGGCGCATTGCTGCCGGGCGTCGACCATCTGCCGCATACGCATGCGCCCGATCACAACGCGTTTTCGAAAGGACAGCCCGCGTGGGGCGCGCATCTCGCCGAGGAGCTCGAACGCATCGTCGCGCTGCACGATGCATCGACGATCGCGGCGGTGATCGTGGAACCGCTGGCGGGATCGACCGGTGTGCTGGTCCCACCGCAAGGTTATCTGCAGAAGCTGCGGGAAATTTGCACGAAGCACGGCATCCTGCTGATATTCGATGAAGTCATCACCGGCTTCGGCCGTCTTGGTAAGGCGACCGCCGCTGAATTCTTCGGCGTGACGCCGGACCTGATGACGCTCGCGAAGGCCATCAACAACGCCAGCATTCCAATGGGCGCGGTTGCCGCGCATCGCAACGTGCATGACACCGTAATCAATGCGGGCGCCGTGAATGGCATCGAGTTGTTCCACGGCTATACGTATTCGGCGCACCCGATGGCCGCCGCCGCTGCCATCGCCACGCTCGACCTGTATGCGCGCGATCAGTTGTTCGAGCGCGCGGCGTCGAAGGCGGCGAAGTTCGAATCGGCGGCTCACGCACTGCGCGACGCACCGCACGTGAAGGACATCCGCAACCTTGGGCTGGTCGCGGGTATAGAACTGGAACCACGCGATGACGCTCCGGGTGCGCGTGCGTACGAAGCGTTCGTGAAGTGTTTCGAAGCGGGCGTTCTGGTGCGTTACACCGGCGATATCCTCGCGTTCTCGCCGCCGCTGATCATTGAAGACAACCAGATCGATCAGATTTTCAGCACGGTTCGCAAGGTGCTCGAAACGGTCAAGTAACGCCGTCGGCAGCAAAAAAGGCCGTTCCAGCGTCAGTTGGAACGGCCTTCTTGCATCTGGCAACGCATGCGTTCACCACGCTCTAACGTGCATGCCTCGCCGCGCTTGCCTTGGAAGAAGCGGCTTTGCGCCGCGTGGCCCAGCCTTTTTTCGCCGATGCCGACCGGTCAGCCGCCGAGCGCCGGCTCGCGCTTGCGTGCGTTTGCCTTGACAACGCTGTATGCGACGCGGCCTTCGTGCTTTCACGCTTGAGCACGCGCGTGGACGTGGCCGAACGTTTCGCCTTCGACTCCGTACTCGCACTACGTTTGGTTTTATGCTGACCCGCTTCGGAATCCTTCGCAGCTTTCTTGCGCGTGGGTTCGGACGTCGCACCCTTCTTCGGCGCTTTCACCCCAACTCCCGATCTGCGTGCCTCCGACAAGCCGATGGCGATTGCCTGCTTCGCCGACTTGGCTCCGTGCTTGCCTTCGCGCACGTGATCGATCTGCTCTTTTACAAACGCACCAGCCTGCGTGCTCGACGACTTACCCGCGCGTTTGGCAGCGTGCGCGCGTTCGATGGTTTTCTTCTCCGGCATGATGCATCTCCTTTGAAAGAGGGTCGTTGGTCTGACAGGAAAAGCGTTGCAATGCCTATGCCAACGCCTTGGCTGAACCACCGCGAGGATTGGCCGCACTTCGCAATGTAAGCATTATGTTAGATTGACCATTCCTCAATCTGATTCGATAAGGACAGCCAATGTTGAAGAAAACAGGTATTGCCGCAGTTGCGGTCCTCGCGCTCGCAGCAAGTAGCGCGGGGTTTGCGCGTGACCAGCCGGGCGCGGACTGGATATCGAAGGATGCGGCCATCTCGAAGGTCAAGGCTCTGGGTCATGACGCGGTACGCCTGGAAGCCGACGACGGACGCTGGGAAGGCGAAGCCACGAAACAAGGCCAGTTCTACGACATCCACGTAGATCCCCATTCCGGCGCGCTGACAAGAAACGAACTGAAGCGTTAAGTTCGTGTAGGAATTACAGGGCAGCACGCGCTGCCCTCACCCTTGCAAGGACTCTCGGTACAGGGCAACGATCGAAAGCAATGAAGCAGCGCAATTCTTGTTAATGTGACGGTCGAATCCGCTCAAGCCCATTCATTGCTCATGACATCACTCCCCCTGCGCGCCGCAACCCCCGACGATTTCAACGCGCCGTCCGAAGAAGTCGCGCGCCGCCTGATCGGGGCGATCCTGAGCGTCGATGGCGTGGGCGGCAGGATCGTGGAAACGGAAGCCTATGATCGCGAGGATCCGGCATCGCATAGTTTTTCCGGCCCCACGCCGCGCAATGCGGTGATGTTCGGGCCGCCCGCGCATGCCTACGTGTACCGGTCGTATGGGATTCACTGGTGCCTGAACTTTGTCTGCCGCGAAGCGGGACACGGCGCGGGAGTGCTGATCCGCGCAATCGAACCGCTGACCGGACTCGACGCCATGCGGCAACGGCGCGGCCTCGAACCGCTGAAACTGCTTTGCTCCGGACCGGGCCGTGTGGCGCAGGCGCTCGGCATCACGCACAAGAACAACGGAATGTCGCTGCTCGAGGCGCCGTTTGACATCGATATGCCCGATGAAGATTATCGGGTCGCAACCGGACCGCGGATTGGCATTTCCAAGGCGATGGACGTGCCCTGGCGCTTTGGCCTCGCCGGGTCGAAGTTCTTCAGCAAGCCCTTTCCAAATGATGCCGGCGATTCCTTCGCCAAAAAGTAAAAGGGCTGCCAAACCTCGGCAGCCCAAATCGTTCTTATTGATTTTTTTAAAGTAACAGCAGCGCTTCGGCAATCACCCCGTCAGAAACGGTCCTCGGGACTGCCGGCAACGCTCCCGTCAAGCAGCCTGTGCAATCAGGCTTTCTGTGCGCGGCTGTAGCATCGCCGCGTTTTCGAGCGCCGTCGGTTCCGGCACTTCATTGGTCGAAACAACACTCAACTCCACCAGCGCGGTCTGCTCGCTCGCCTGTTTGGCGGCCGCCGCTTTTTTGGTCTTCCCCGCGCGTGACGGCGGCTGGCAGGCCCCGCACACCACGTTTTCTTGCAAATCATGTTTGTGCGCAATGAACTTTCCAGTGCAGCGGCAGCATTTGGTGAGCTGCAGCATGCCTGCATCGAAAAAGCGCACAAGGGTCCAGGCCCGCGTTAAATCGAGTACCGCCTCGACATCGCTATTCCTGCAATGTTCGAGATACAGCCGATACCCCTTGGTCAGGGCATCGAGGTGCGAGCAACCCGCTTCCTTTTTCAGGAACACATAGGTGTTGTAGAAGAGCGAAGCATGGATGTTCGCAAGCCACGTCATATACCAGTCCGCCGAGAAAGGCAGCATGCCCTTAGGTGGCGAAACACCCTTCACCTCGCGATACAACCGGATCATCCGGTCGCGCGACAGTGTCAGTTCACTTTCGAGCACTTGCATCCGCGCCCCGAGTTCGATCAAGGCGATCGCGCGGAAAACTTCTTGTGCGTCTTCGGTGAGGCTTTTCTTAAGCATGGCGCTCTCGTGCTTAGACGAACTGTTCTGCTGGCTGACCGGCCAGCAGGATGGCTGCATGCGTCGGCGCAATATCCGCATGCTTCGCGGGCGCCGTCAGTGCTGCCAGCATGGTGTGATCGTTGAAGCGGAAGAAACACAGCAACTGGTCTGAAGACGCCAGCTTTACGACCTGTGCGAGCGTGAGCCCAGACAGAAGGTCGGCAAGTTCCTTAGACAACCCGAGTCGAAACATCCCGATTGCGCGGTCGTCACGCAGCATGCGCTGCGCAAGCATGATGTACGACAAGTTGATTTCTCGAATCGAGTCCAGCGTTTCGCGACCGTTCATGATGTTCCTGCGTTCGATATAAACCCCGAGCACCGTGCCGGATTTTTTACCGGCTTTCTTTTTTGCCTAGCCAAACGTTTGTTCTGTCGGGCTACATTCAACTTGTTTCAGTCCGTTACATCTTGTAACAACACTGTGAAACGGATTGTAAGTAGCGCGGATCGGGAAATCAAGCTCATCTCAATAATAAATTTCCATAAAACAACAGTTGGTATCGGTAAGTTTTTCTGAAGTTTGTAACAGGGAAAAATGACCACGTTGCGCCGTTGTTTTTGTACGCCGTCTTTTGCCAGATAATTTGCTTGTCGCTTGATTTTACAAAGGAAAAAACGGACGCCACATTGATTCGGTTGACACGCTTTCACAATTAACAGGTTTAAGTTTAGCGAACAGTTGTTACAACTTTCCTTTGGATTGGCGAATACGCCACAAGGAAAACCCGCATTGGCGCTCTGTCATTTTCCTTTCATTCTTTTGTGTCAAATCATCAGAAAAAAATTCCCATAGGCGGCCAAGACGAACTTGTTACGACAGGTTTGTAACAGCCCGAACGGCATCTTTCGGAACGGTTATTGGATGACGCGAACCGCTGGCGGGTGCGATTTAGCTGAATAGCGCTCAAGTTAACGCGTTAATTTCACACGTTGGCGCGAACGCCCGATGCGTCCGCGTTGTTGAAACAATTGCCACTATTCAACGTCGAGGCACGCCGTCGCGCCATTCGCCCCAATGCGTGACAATGTCCTGCACCAACGGATTCCCAGCCCGATAAAGATTTTCGATAGCCGGCGCGAAACCACCCTGCGCGGCGTAGTTCAGTAGATTGTCGGAGGCGGATTGCCCTTCATACGGCCTGTCGAAGTCCGATCCCGTCCGCACAGCGGCCACGCGGTTCAAATCCACTTTGTGGGCGCTCGCCGCGCGCTTCAACGCTTCGTACGTCGCGTTGTCCTCTTGCTGCGTGGTGCAATACACGCCTTTGCCATCGGGCAGTTGTTTTGTCCAGTCCCGCGCCCGCTCGCCAATATATTTTCCCGACCACCACGTGTCTCCGGCAAGGGTGTCGCACTGGATCACCTTCGGCGGCTGGTTGGCTGGCGCGTAGCCGAACTTCGCACGGGCGGCCTGTGCTTCGGCGCCGTCGGAGAGCGCAACGTTCCTCGATAACGCATACGCCACATCGGCCAGCGCCGGGTTCAACTGAAATACCTCGGTCTTGTAGTCGAGCGGCAGTTTCTCGCCGGGGCTCTTTGTATTGATGCCGAGATAACCGCTCGGCCAGCTATCAGGTTTTTCGCGGGCATCGACTTCCCACTGGATACCGAAGTCGACGAGATATTTCGCCCACGCAGCCGACCCGACCGTTCCACGAATCGGATCGATGCCAGCAATGCCCGCGATCATGAAATACGTGCGGCGCAGATCGAATTTATCGGAGAAGGTGAGCGCCATCAGCGACGCCGCCGCGTTCGCGTGCCCCATGCCTGTCGTCATCACGCAGATTTCCTGCCTGTTGCAATGCACGACCGGATAGTCCGGCGAGAGACCAGGCACGCTGACCGTCTTCCAGGGACCCAGTTTGTCGAGCCATACCTGGCCTTCGGGACCGAACATGGAGATGATCATGACCTTTACGTTCTGGCCCGAGTGGCTACTGCCGCGAAAGTCATCGGCGTCCTGTGCAAAGGTTGACGCGCACGCACTGAAGGCGAGCGTCGCGGCCACCGCGGTCAGGCTCGGAAAGTGTTTGAACATGCGGGCGCGAAAAGACACTGAATCAGGCGAGGAGCGGACAATTGATTTCATCTGGGCGGCACCGTAAGTGGAAGTGGAAACACAAGGTGAAACGCGAGGTGAATCATGCACTGAAGCACGAACCGGCAGAACAATGTAAGGATCGTGCTGAGCGCATTATAGAAGCGGCTCATGCGCGAAAATCAACAGAAACAATGCCGGCGATGTTCCGCGAATACCTTCCATCGGCGCCCCGCTGATGTCTGGTACGCACTACCCTGCCGGATATCCTCCACCCGTTTGAGGGTCTTTATGCACGACACCGCGGCTTCAAGAATGATCGATGCGTTCCATGCAAGCCATGTG
Source organism: Caballeronia sp. DA-9 (assembly GCF_051615025.1). Taxonomy (NCBI): domain Bacteria; kingdom Pseudomonadati; phylum Pseudomonadota; class Betaproteobacteria; order Burkholderiales; family Burkholderiaceae; genus Caballeronia; species Caballeronia sp. DA-9. The sequence continues at coordinate 1,178,696 of NZ_CP195132.1, forward strand.
GAAGAACGGCAAGACATCGAGATGTGGCTCGAGCCGAATGGCGACTGCGCCGTTGCGCTCGAAGCGCTGTGGTCGGAAGGGGAGCATCATCGCGGGCATGCGCGCGCGGCCATGGAGCGGCTGGTCGCGCTCGCTGACAGGCATGGCGTGATGCTGTCGCTGGTGCCGAGGCCATTGACGGCGAAAGGGCAAGGGTTAAAGGCCCTTTCGGCGGATCATGCAGCGCCGGATGGCGCGGCGCTCGAGGCGTTTTATGAGCGGCTTGGCTTCGAGCGATCGGGCGGCGAGTTCGAAGGCTCGCCCGTGCTGGTGCGTGCGCCCCGCTGACTGGTTTCGCCGGTTTCTTCGCTATCGACTGCGGCGTCGTTATACGGATCGGACCGCGGGGCATCGCGCCCCGTATGCTCTGAAGCCGGCGCAGGCGAGTTCAACACCTCAACGCCGTCGCCCGACTTCGCCTGCTCGGCCTGATCGCCTCGCGCGTTGTTGAAAATCACGAAGTTACGCTGCGGATTGGCAATCTCGATACCCTGCTGCGCAAAGCGATCCACAATGCGCCGGTTGAATTCGCGCTGCACGCCCCATCGCGCGGTATCGCGGCATTGGATCTGGCCCGCGAGCGTGACCGTCGAACCATCGACGGCGTCCACGCCCCAGAGGCTGAAGTCCGAGAGAATGCCGTCCTTGAATGCATCGTCGTCGCGCAAGGACGCGCCGATTTCCTTGAGCGTATCCGATGCCAGACCAATATCCTGGCCCATCGCAATGCTCACGCGCACGGCCGCATTGCCGATGCCGCGATTCGTGTTGTTCACGGTCGACACCGAGCTGAACGGCACGGTAAAGAGGGATCCGTCGCCGCCGCGCAGACGCACGGTTCGAATCGACAAATACTCCACCGTTCCCGAGACGCCCGCGAGCGTGACGGAGTCGCCGACCTGCATGGCGTTCTCCATCAGGAGGAAGATGCCGGTAATCAGGTCCTGCACGAGTTTTTGCGAACCGAAGCCGAGCGCCACGCCGAAGATACTCGCGCTCGCGAGCAAGGGGGCGGTGTTCACGCCGATCTCGCTCAGGCCGGTCATGACCACCACCATCGCGATCACGATGAAAAGCGCGGTGCGCATCATGGGCAGCAACGTTTGCAGGCGCGCCGCGCGCAAGCGGTCGCCGCTCGCGGTCCACCGTTCGAGCCGCTGTTCCACGAGCACATTCGCGCCTTCCCACACCACCACGGCGAATACTGCCGCAACGGCAATGGTGATCAGCGCCGATGCCAGCCGGTGACCGACGCCGCCCGACGAAAAGAGTGCGAATACATGCAGGCCCCAGACCTCCAGCAACGTGAGGACAAGGCCCACGATGATCAATGCCCGCAAGATGCTACGCAGCAGCGGATAGTAGCGATACGCATGCTGATGAGCGATCGACCTCGTTGCCTGATCCTGCGCCTCGGCCACCGCATGAAAGATCCTGCCGAGCGCGCCGAACACCACGATCGCGATCACGCGCGCGGCGACGATCACGAGCAGGGACACGCCCAGAAGATGGAACAGCGTCCGATAACCATTGCGCACATCGAGCGCCCAGACGAACCACAGCGCCATCACCAGGAACACGGCAATGACGGCCCACATGTCGGCGGCCCAGTTGCCGAGCAACACAAACGAACGGTGTCCGCGCATGCTATCGCGAATCCAGGCTGCAACCGGCGCACGGCACTTCAGGATCACAATGGCAACCAGCACGTGAGCGACCAGCGCGACCGCCTTGACGATCGAATCGTGAGCCACGTTGGTCAATCCCAGCGGCTCGGCGCCTTCGGCAAACGCAATGCCCGCGCCCGTGACCGAAACAATGGCGACCAGCCAGCGATGCGCGAAAGCCGCCGATTCATCGCTCATTTGAATCAGGCGCAGGCCCGGAGCACGCGGCGCAAAGAAGAACCCGCTTGCGATCACAATGCCGCGGCAAATCAGATAAACGTCGACCAGCGCGCCGACCGAACGGCCCTGAGGCGTGCCTTCATCGATAAAAATGGACATCAGCACAGCCGCCGCGATGGTGAAGACGACCAGCGGCAGCACGGCAAGCAAGCTGTGCAAAATGGCGCTCGGCAGGCGCTGCAACAAGGTCCAGTGACGCGCGGCGTGGCGCACGCCACGGGCGGTATCGGCCTTGCGTCCGGCAATTTCGATGGCAACCTCGTTACCCGAACGTTCCGCCACGGCTTCGGCCTGTGCAGCGGAGCGTTCGTCCTTCTTGAGCTCGGGCTGCGTGTCATCGACATCGACAATACCCCGCGCCGCGATGCGCGCACGCGGCCGGCGCACGAGCCGCGTGCTCAGGAATTCGAGCAGCAGCGCAGGCAACAGCGAAATGGCAATGGCCCAGAACACCTCGCCGACGAGTGCGCGCCCGCTTTCGGTTGCGGTGCGCTGGCGCCACCACTGGGTCACGGAACCGTAGTCGAGCAGCGCTGTCACCGACCGGCGCAAGCCACCGCTCATTTCCACCAGCCAGTTGCTGGCCTGATGGGTTATCTGCGACGCAAGCCCGTTGCTTGTCAGCGAATTCGCCAGCACGCCCGCAGCGCCCGATGCACCGCTCGCCGCCGAGGCCGCGGACGCTGCGGCAGCGCTCGCCGGCACTGCCTGCGCGGGCGTGGCGAGCGCGCCCGCGGCCGCGACGGCGCGTAGTGTGTCTTCGACCTGGCCGCGTCGCGCGGGATCGTTGAGCACGGCGAGCGCGTTGCGCGCCTGTTCCGGCGTCAAGGCAACCGATGACGCCGACGACGCGCTGGCAGGCGATTTGGCTGCAGCGGAACCGGACGCCGCAATTGCAGGGGAAACAAACGCGCTGTTCAGGACAAACGCGAAAAGAAAGGAAGCGGAGAGAACAATTTTGCGCATAGGCGGGGACGAGGAACTCTGTTAGGGATTCCGCAACGGATGCGCTCGGCCACGAGCACGATTGGGACTGCGGTCATCACTGTACAAGCTGGAATGCTTCGTGCATGAAAGGTCTGATCAAAACCACCGGACCTCACGCATGCGCGTCCAGACCCAGCAAATTTTCAGGATTTCTACGGCCGCCGTGCTTGCCGCGGCCGGACTGCTGATAGCACTTCTCGCGCCCGGGCGGGCTTTCGCCGCAAGGACTTCCACCACGGAACGGGTTTCCAGGTCCAACACGCCCCTGGCGGCATCGGTCACACAGCCTGTCGATATCATGACAACGGACGAAGGCACCACACAACTTCCGGCGAGCGGCAATACCGAATTGCCCGCCACGCCCGATACTCCCCGACCACATCACGACCGGCCACCGGCACATTTGCCCTGACGCCCGACGTCACGCGTTCGGCAATCCTGGCTTGCAGTCAGTTTAGTGGAACGCGTCAGGACCGGCTGTGGCTTTGCCGTCCGGCACGCGCGCAACATCCGGCTCGAAAAATACCCAGCGCGCTTCCGGAAATGTACGCTGCAGATCCTCTTCAATCACGTTGATTGCGTCGACCATTGCGCGTCCGCTTTCGTATTCCACCATCTCCGCCTGCACCGCGACCACGATCTGCTTGCCCCACTGCAGCGTAATCAGGTTGAGCACGCGAACGATTTCCGGACGCGCCCGCAAATGCGCATCGATAGCCCGGCGCACTTCCGGACTTGCCGATTCGCCAACGATCATCGACTTCACTTCGCGCGCCACCAGGTACGCGATCACCATCAGCAATACACCCACGCCGATGGAACCGGCGGCATCGTAAGCAGAGTTGCCGGTGATCATGGTCATCAGCACGGCGCAGAACGCGATGGCAAGACCCGCGAGCGCCGCAACGTCCTCGCCGGTCACCACGATCAATTCCGATTCGCGCGTTTCCCGGAACCATCGCCAGAGCGATTTGTTGCCGGATGTCTTGCGGATTTCTTTCAACGCGCCGGACAACGAAAACGCTTCGAGCACCACGGAAATGCCGAGCACGACCAGCGCGACGATTGGATTCGTGACCGGTTCGTGCACCGCGATCCGGTGCACGCCTTCATAAACCGAGAACGCACCGCCGACAAAAAACAGCAGCAACGCAACCAGCATGGAATAGAAGTAAATCTCGCGGCCGGAACCGAGCGGATGCAATACGTCGGCGGGCGCCTGCGAGCGCTTCAGGCCAAACAGCAGCAGGAGTTGATTGCCGCAGTCGGCGGTCGAATGAATCGCCTCCGCGAACATGGAACCTGAACCTGTAAACGCCGCCGCGCCGAACTTGCACACGGCAATGCCGAAGTTGGCGGCGAGCGCATAAAAGATGGCCTTCGGCGATTCTTCTTTCATCGGGCTCCCGGTGAATGTTCAAGCATGGTGGAATCGTTGATTCAGACCACTTCGACGCGGCTCTCGCCATCGACCATTTCACCGATTACCGCCGCTTCGTCAAAGCCGTCCGCGCGGAAAATGGCGAGGACTTCGTCGACCGCTTCGGGCGCGCACGAAACCAACAGGCCGCCCGAAGTCTGCGGATCGGTAAGCAGGGCCTGTGCCACATCGTGTAATGACGACGCAAGCACGATGTCCTTGCCATAAGCCGCCCAGTTGCGTCCCGATGCACCCGTGATGACGCCCGCTTTGGCAAATGCCTCGACGCCGGGCAGCCACGGCAGATCGTTGAAACGGATCCGCGCGGTCAGTCTCGCGCCTCGGCTGAGTTCGAGCGCGTGGCCGAGCAGGCCGAAGCCGGTCACGTCCGTCAACGCATGCACGCCGTCGAGCGCGGCGAGCTCCGCGCCCGGACGGTTCAGCTTGGTCGTGGCGGCGATCATGGCGGCGTAACCAGCGGTATCGAGTTGATCCTTTTTCAGGGCTGCCGACAAAACCCCCACGCCCAGCGGCTTGCCGAGAATCAGTACGTCGCCCGCACGCGCGGCCGCGTTGCGTTTCACGCGCTTCGGATGCACCAGCCCGATTGCAGCCAGACCATAGATAGGCTCGACCGAATCGATGGAATGGCCGCCCGCCACCGGAATGCCCGCTTCGGCGCAAATGGATTCGCCGCCCTTGAGCACCGCCGCGATTACATCGTGCGGCAAGACGTTGATCGGCATGCCAACGAGCGCAAGCGCGAGGATAGGTTTGCCGCCCATGGCGTAGACGTCGGAAAGCGCATTGGTCGCGGCGATGCGGCCGAAATCGTACGGGTCGTCGACGATCGGCATGAAAAAGTCGGTGGTCGCGACGATCGCCTGTTCGTCATTCAACCGGTACACCGCCGCGTCGTCGGCGGTGTCGTTGCCTACCAGCAAATCGGGGAACAGCGCCATTGGCGTGCTGCGCTTGAGCAGGTCGGCGAGCAGGCCCGGCGCGATCTTGCAGCCGCAACCGCCGCCGTGGGAAAGGCTAGTCAGGCGGGGCGACGGATTGGAATTCAGCTTGATTTCGGTCATTCGGAGAGTCCGGCTAAGTGGCGTGCGAACGACATTATGGTGCGTGTTGACGATTGGCGGGAACGCGGATTCGACCTGAAATCATCCTACTTCGCGTTTACCTTCACTTATAAAAAACATTTTCATATGTGAAAATTGCCGTGCAAATTGAATGGCATATCTCGTTCGATGCAACCTGACAACGTGAAAGGAGCAGCAATGGTCAAGCGGGTCGAAGGCAAGAATGTGGTGGTGACGGCGGCTGGAAACGGTATTGGACGGGCCTCGGCGCTCATGCTGGCGGCTGAAGGCGCGACGGTCTGGGCCACGGATATCAATGAAGAAGCGCTCGCCGATCTCGCGCGTGACGCGGGCGAAGGTTCGACCTTGCGCACTGCGCGCCTGAACGTTCTGGACGCCGCCGATATCACCGGGTTCGCCGCGAAGACGGGGCCCATCGACGTGCTGTTCAACTGCGCCGGCTACGTGGCCGACGGCAACATTTTGAAATGCGACGACAAGGACTGGGATTTCAGCTTCGATCTGAACGTCAAGGCCATGTACCGGACTATCCGCGCGTATTTGCCGGGCATGCTGGACGCGGGCAAGGGCGCGTCGATCATCAACATGGCGTCGGCGGCGTCGAGCGTGAAAGGCGTGCCGAACCGCTTTGCGTACGGCGCGTCGAAGGCGGCGGTGATTGGCCTCACGAAATCCGTCGCCGCCGATTTCGTCGGCCAGGCGATCCGGTGCAACGCAATCTGTCCGGGGACCATCGAGTCGCCGTCGCTGCGTGGCCGTATCGCGACGCAGGCCGCGGCTTCCAATGTGGACGAAGAAAAAGTGCGCGCGGCGTTTGTCGCGCGCCAGCCCATCGGGCGCGTTGGGCGTGCCGAGGAAGTCGCGGCGCTGGTCACCTACCTCGCCTCCGACGAATCCGCCTTCACCACTGGCACGATCCACATGATCGACGGCGGCTGGTCGAACTGAGCCGCGAGCCTGTCTGCGCGCGTGTCTGAATAACAACACAACAATCACACCTGTCAGGAGAGCGCCCATGCCGGGATCTATTCCACTCGCCGGAAGCGCGGACCACGCGAGCGCGCTCGAAGAAAACGCGTACCGGAAAGCCGTGTGGCGGATCGTGCCGCTGCTGATCGTCTGCTTCATCTTCGCGTACTTCGACCGCGTCAACATCAGCTTCGCCAAGCTCCAGATGCAGGGCGATCTCGGCCTGTCCAACGCCGCCTACGGATTCGGCGCGAGCATCTTCTTCGTGGGCTATTTCATCTTCGAGATCCCGAGCAACCTGATACTCAGCCGCGTCGGCGCGCGCGTCTGGATTGCGCGGATCATGATCTCGTGGGGCATTGCATCGGCCGCGATGATGTTCGTTAAATCGGAGACGTGGTTCTATGTGCTGCGCTTCGTGATCGGCGCGACGGAAGCCGGGTTCCTGCCAGGCATCATCCTGTACTTCACGTACTGGTTTCCGGCCAAGCGGCGCGCGCGGATCAACGCGCTTTTCATGACATCGATATCGATTTCCGGCGTGATCGGCGGCCCGTTGTCGGGCTTCATCATGACGCGCTTCGCGGGCGCACTCGGACTCGCCGGATGGCAATGGCTGTTCCTGCTCGAAGGCCTGCCGACGGCGCTGCTCGGCCTCCTCGTGCTCGCGATTCTCGATGACCGCATCGGCCACGCGAAGTGGCTGAGCGCCGAGGAAAAGGCCGTGCTGCAGGCGAATATCGATCGTGAAGACAAAGGCACTTCGCACAAATTCGCCGATGCAATGCGCCAGCCCGGCACCCTGCTGCTTTCGCTCATTTATCTCTTCATGCTGATGGGCCTGTACGGCCTCACGTTCTGGATGCCGCAACTCATCAAGAACACAGGCATTACAAGTCCGATGAGCATCGGCCTCCTGACCGCGATTCCCTACGCGGCCGCGGGTATCGGCATGGTTGCGCTGGGGAAAAGCTCGGACCGCAGCGGCGAGCGCCGCTGGCATCTCGGGCTGGCGGTGGCCGTGGGCGGTATCGGCTACGCGTTGAGCGCGTACTTTGCGCACGACACCACGCTTGCCATGATCTCGCTCGTGATCGCCTCCGTGGGTGCGATCGGCTGCCTGCCCGTGTTCTGGACCTTGCCGCCCGCGTTTCTCAGCGGCACGGCGGCGGCGGGCGGCATTGCGCTGATCAACTCCATTGGCAACCTGGGCGGCATCATCAGCCCGTATCTGGTCGGCAAGGTGGTGGATATCACCGGCGCCACGTCGGGCGGTCTCTACGCCATTGCCGCCGTGCTGATCCTCGCCGCGCTGCTGATCCTGTTTGGCTTGCCCGCGCGTATTGCCAACCGGGATCGGGCGCTTTGAGTTCATTCAATTTTTGATCGCCATGAATACCGTCCTGAAGCCATCCAAGAACACATCCGCCGATACCGCCGAAAGCCCGCGTTACGCGGCCCCCGCGCTCGAAAAAGGACTCGATATCCTCGATGTCCTGGTCGATACCGCCGAAGGCTATACGCTCAACGAACTCTCGGTGAAACTCGGCCGCACCGTCAGCGAGATTTTTCGCATGGTCGTGACGCTGGAGCGGCGTGGTTATGTACAAGGCGACCACAACGACCGCTATACGCTCACGCTCAAGCTCTTTGAAATGGCGCACAGGCAGCAGCCCATCCGCTCGCTGACCGCCATGGCGCTGCCGTTGCTGCGCGACCTTGCGAACGTCACGCGGCAGTCGTGCCATTTATCGATTTATCACAGCGGACGCGTGGCGGTGATCGCGCAGGTGGACAGCCCCGAGCGATGGTCGTTCGGCCTGAAGGTCGGCGCGGTCATGGGGCTCACCGATACCTCGTCGGGCCACGTGCTGATGGCGTTCCGCGACCCGGAAGAGCGCGAGCGCATGCTCGCCGCGCATACGCGCGTGGAGGGCGAGAACGACGTGGAGCCGGCGGCGCTGCTTGCCCTGCTCGATGAAATCCGTGCCGCCGGTCACGAGATCGTGCCCAGCCGGCAAATGCGCGGCGTGACGAATGTCGCGTTCCCGGTAATAGGCAGCAACGGCGATGCGATCGCCGCGGTGAACGTGCCTTATCTTGAACGCATCGATCAAAAACTCAACCCGGAATTCGACGACGTATGCCGGATGGTCGGAGACATGGCGTCGCGGCTGTCGGGTTTGATGGGCTTTAGCGGATACAACCTCGACGGGCAATGAGCGCATCCGCTTTTAAGCGATTGCAGGGTAAAAAATAAAATAAATCGTTCGCGCCTTGTCTGGATTTAATCGCGTTGACGAAAAAAATCGCCCTCCGTATAAAAGTCGTACCCAGCAACCCTTGCCCCGGTGGCGACATCATGAGAACGACGAAAATATCCATATGCCTGCCGACGTGCAACCGGCCCGAGTTGCTGATGGAGTCGCTCGCGTCGTGCCTTGCACAGACGCACGAGAACATCGAGATATTGATTGGCGACGATTCGTCGGATCACCGCACGCAGGCGCTGATCGATTCGACCTATCTGCATGAATCGCGCGTGATCTACGTGAGAAACGAGCCCGCGCTCGGGCAGGCCGATAACATTGCCAGCCTCTTCGAACGCGCGACCGGCGACAAGATCCTGCTGATACACGACGACGACGCACTCAAGACCGACTGCATAGAACGCTTGCTGTCGGCGTGGAATATCTACCCGGATCTTGAGATCGCGTTCGGCGATCAATATCAGATGGACGACAAGGGCGTGGTCGACATTGAAGCCAGCCGCAAGCTCAACACGGACTACCATCGCACGGACGCGGTGGCTGGACTGCAGCCCGATCCGGGCCGAACCGGCCTGATTCAAATGATGCCCAATAACGGCTGGCTCGCGAACGCGGACCTGGTCAAGAAAATCAGCTATAGAAAGCAATACGGCATTGGCTGCGAGTATGTGTTCGGCGCGCAGATCTGCATTGCAGCCAGGCAGGTTTATTACCTCAAGGAATACGTTTCGTTCTACCGCAAGACGGATGTATCGATGTCAAGAACCACCGCGCGGTCAACCACCGCGGCAGCCGTGCTTGCCTATGACTTCCTCAAGTCATTGACATTGGACCGGAGCCTCGAGCCGGCGCGCAGACTCGCGCTCAAGCGCATCGTGCCGATTGTCGTGTCTGTTTATGCGCGCAATCATCAACCGGCACCGGCGCTTGGCATCGCGCTTTCGCATTTGTACGCCTATAACTACGGACTTAACAAACGTCTTTATTTCCATTTGATGCTGGTTCTGAAAGGACTGACGGCTACGGGAAATCTCAAGAGCAGCACGCAAAACGGTTGAGACGTTCTCAACGCGTTTCGTCTTTGGATCGCGCGTCCCGAGCTAATCCGTTTGCAAACCCGCAAGTGCGTCACGCTTGAGCTTTTTCGCAAGCGACCACTTGTGTACTTCCGTGGGACCGTCGTAAATGCGGAACGCGCGGATCTCGCGAAACACTTGCTCCACGATCGTATCCCGCGACACGCCCGTGCCACCCATGACCTGCACGCAGCGATCGGCGACGCGAAACAGCGCGTCGGCCACCGCGACTTTCGCCATCGAACTCTCCGATGTTCCGAGCGACCCGCCATCGAGCACGGCTGCACACCAGTCGATCATCAATTCCGCCTGCTGCAGGTCGATCGCGTTCTCGGCCAGCATGAAACCAACGCCTTCGTGATCGATCAGCAATTTGCCGAATGCCTGGCGCGTACACGCGTATTGCGTCGCGATCTCGTGCGCGCGCGTGGCCGCCCCATGCCAGCGCATGCAATGCGACAGACGTGCCGGAGACAGGCGTACCTGTGCATACTTGAACCCCTCATGGACTTCGCCCAATACCTGATCGTCCGGGACGCGCAGCCCCTCGATACGCACGACCGCGTGGCCGCCCGGCATGGAACTGTCGATGGTGTCGAGAATGCGTTCAAGACGTATGGCCGGATTCGGAAGGTCGACCAGGAACATGGTGGCCTTCACCTTGTCGCCGTAATCGCCCGCGTTGCTGCGCGCCATCACAATGCCGACCGATGCGCCTTCTGCACCCGTGATGAACGCCTTTGTTCCATCGATGATCCAGTGGTTTCCATCGCGACGGGCGGAAGTCTTGAGCATTGATGGATCGGAGCCTGCGCCGCCATCGGCCGCTGGCTCGGTCATGAAGAACGCCGAGCGCGCATCGCCCGCAACCAGCGGCGCCAGGAAGCGCGCCTTCTGCGCGTCGGTGCCTATCTTCCCGATCAGGAGCATGTTGCCTTCGTCAGGGGCGGCTGTGTTCACCGCTACGGGCCCAAGCGGCGACAAGCCTGAACATTTGAGGACCGTTGCTGTTTCCAGTTGCGTGAGATGGCCGCCGCCGGCCAGGATGTGCGGCGTGAGAACGCCCGCGGCACGCGCCTTGCCGCGCAGTTCGCGCACGAGTTCCTCGCTCGGTCCATGGCTGCCGCAGCGTGCGTCCCGTTCGTACGGAACGACGACTGTGCGTACAAAAGCTTCAACACGCGATGCAATTTCGCGGGCGCGTTCCGTCCGTACAACTTCCATGCTGCTCATGAGTATTCCTCTTTTCAAGCTCGATGATCCGGGACCGCATGACGTGGGCTGTTTCAATGATGCCCTAATGCCACGCACTTGAACCATAGTGACAAGCACGGTGTCGAAGCGCTTTTTTGCATTGGGATTGCACGTCCGGCGTCCTCGATGAGCGTCCGCTTTGCCGCGTCAAACCCGCCGCGTTCAATGCAACGCCGGTGAATCGTAATCCCCTCTTTCTGCCCCTCCGGAAATTTTCATCGCATCTGTACATGGCACGAATATCCACGTGCGGCGTATAGTTTGTTCACCGTGCAACGCGGCGCGTCGGCCTTGAGCAGCTCACGCGGCCAGGTTCAATGTCCATGGAGAATCGAGAATGACGTCAGTCAATACGTCCGTGTTATTTCGCAACGGCTCGCTGCTGGACCCAACGCAGGCCGAGCTTCTCACCGGCCACGAGGTGCTCGTGGAAAACGGATTGATCAAGGAAGTCTCCGATCAACCCATCAAATCGAATAGCGCGCGCGTGATCGATCTGAAAGGCCGCACGCTGATGCCGGGGTTGATCGACTTGCATGTTCACGTCATTGCCGTGGAGTTCAACCTGCCGCGGGTCGCGACGCTGCCCAACGTCCTCGTTACGCTGCGCGCCGTGCCGCTGATGCGCGCCATGCTGCGGCGAGGCTTCACCACGATCCGCGATGCAGGCGGCGCAGGCTACCCGTTCAAACAGGCGGTCGAGGCAGGACTTGCGGAAGGTCCGCGCATGTTCGTGTCCGGCCGCGCGCTGAGCCAGACAGGCGGTCACGGCGACATGCGCACGCGCACGGACTACATGCCGCCCGACGCGCCGTGCGGCTGTTGCGTGCGTGTTGGCGCACTCGGGCGCGTGGCGGATGGCGTCGACGAAGTGCGCCGCGCGGTGCGCGAAGAATTGCAGATGGGCGCGGACCAGATCAAGATCATGGCCTCGGGCGGCGTGGCGTCGCCAACCGATCCCGTCGGCGCATGGGGTTACTCCGAAGACGAGATCCGCGCAATCGTCGCCGAGGCACGCGGCCGCCAGACCTACGTGCTCGCGCATGCTTACACGCCCGAGGCTATTTCCCGCGCCGTGCGGTGCGGTGTGCGAACCATCGAGCATGGCAATCTTATCGATGAGAAAACCGCGCAGATCATTGTGGAACACGATGCGTTCGTGGTGCCCACGCTCGTCACCTATGAAGCGCTCGCAAGCGTGGGCGGCCAGTACGGCTTGCCCGAGGCGAGCCTCGCGAAAGTGGCCGATGTCCATCAGGCTGGCTTGCGGTCGCTTGAAATCATGAAGCGTGCGGGCGTGCGCATGGGATTCGGCACGGATCTGCTTGGCGAAGCGCAGCACATGCAAAGCGATGAATTCCGGCTGCGCGCCGAGGTTCTTTCGCCAGCGGAAGCAATAGCAAGCGCCACGCTGGTCGGCGCGGAAGTGCTCGGCATGAACGGCAAGCTTGGCCGCATCACGCCGGGTGCATTCGCCGACGTGCTTGTGGTCAACGGCGATCCGCTGAAGTCCGTCGATTGCCTGCTGGGCCAGGGCGAGCACATTCCATTCGTGATGAAAGGCGGTCATATCCATTTCGACGAACTCGAACGCGCCTGATTCAAAACCCTTGGCACGAACCCAAAACCCAACCGCACTTCTGCCAGTGAGGGCATGCAAGCATGTCGACGATTTCCGCCCGTATCGAGCGTATGCCGTTCTCATCGTTTCATCGCAGGCTGCTCCTGATGGGCGGTCTCGGCTACACGTTCGACGCCATGGACGCGGCTGTTCTCGCGTTCCTGCTGCCGGTCTTGCGCAAGGAGTGGGCGCTCTCCAGCGTGCAAACCGGCGTGCTCGGCAGCGGCACGTTCATCGGCTATTTTCTGGGTGCGATGCTGGCCGGAATTCTCGGCGACCTGATCGGCCGCAAGCGCGTGATGATGTATGCGCTCGTGATCTATTGCATTGCGTCGCTCGCGAGCGCCGTTGCGCACGACTGGCCGTTTTTCCTCGCGACGCGGATTGTCGCCGGACTGGGCACGGGCGCGGAAAGCGCGATCGTGGCGCCGTTCTTGTCGGAGTTCGTGGCGCGGCGGTATCGCGGTGCGTTTACCGGCAGCCTCGCGGGCTTCTTCTCGTTCGGTTTCGTGGCGGCTGCGTTGCTCGGTTATCTCGTGATTCCCCTTTCGCCCAATGCATGGCGCTGGGTAATGGTGATCACGGCAATGCCTATTGTGATGTTGCTCTGGTGGCGGCGCGCGTTGCCCGAGTCGCCGCGCTGGCTCGTCGCGCGCGGACGACATGACGAAGCCGAGGCGATCGTGGCACGAGCGGAAGCCGAGTTGACGGCCGCGGGTGTCGAACTCGAGCCGCTGCCCGAAACCGATCCGGCCGCCGATCCCGCCGTACCCATCGCCGCGCAACGCGCATCCGCGCTCGCGAACGTAAAGGCGCTATGGTCGCGCAAGCTCGCGCGCATCACGGCCATGACGTGGCTCATGTGGCTCTCGATCACCTTCAGCTACTACGCATTCTTCACATGGATTCCAAGTTTGCTCGTGCAGAACGGCATGACGATCACGCGCAGCTTCTCGTATTCGCTGGTGATCTATATCGCGCAGATTCCGGGGTATTTTTCCGGCGCGTGGCTCAATGAGAAAATCGGACGGCAAGCAACGATCGCCTCGTACATGGTTCTTGGCGGCATCTCGGCGCTGGGCCTCGCGCTTACGCGAAGCGATGCCGGCATCATGGCGTCCGGCGTGCTGTTATCGTTCTTCATGAACGGCACATACGCGGGCGTCTATGCCTATACGCCGGAAGTGTTCCCCACCGACGTGCGCGCGACGGGCGCGGGCATGGCCTCGTCCATCGGACGGCTTGGGGCGATCGCGGCGCCGATCCTGGTCGGCTATGTGTATCCCATCCTCGGCTTCGGCGGCGTGTTCGGCGCAACAACATTTGTGCTGGGAGTCGGCGCACTGGCAGTCGTGCTGATGGGCGTGCAAACGCGTGGCCGTTCGCTCGAAGACATCGCGGCCGCACAATTGCGTGGTTAGCGCGGCACGTTCCTGCGCTCTTGGGACCGTTCTTCAGCAAGTGGCCCCGCTATCAAGCCAGGCCTATTTTTAGATGGATGAATCCCCGCTTTAATACTGCGACTCATAGGATGGCCTTGAGCGCGATTGGACTTAGCATTGGCGTTTATACAAACCCTCTCCCGGCGTCTTACACTGATCCCAAGCTCATTGCGCACGCCGGGCCGCACAATCAAAGGACTTTCTCATGGCGCTCGTTCTCGAACGGAAGGAACTGATCTGTTCCAAGAATTTCATCGATGGGCAATGGCTTGCCGCTTCAAGCGGTGAGCGCTTCGCCGTCACCGATCCGGCAACGGGCGAACGCATTACCGAAGTCGCGGACAGCGGTCCCGACGATGCGCACGCGGCCACGGACGCCGCGGCGCGCGCGCTGCCCGCGTGGCGCGACTTGCTGCCCAAGGAACGCGCCGCCATTCTCCACAAGTGGAACGCGCTGATGCTCGCGCATCAGGACGACCTGGGAGCGCTCATCTCGCTCGAACAAGGCAAGCCGTTGGCAGAAGGCCAGGGCGAAGTCGCGTATGGCGCGTCCTATGTCGCATGGTTCGCCGACGAAGCCACGCGCATCTATGGCGACATCATTCCGCAGCAGCAACGCGGCAAGCGCATGACGGCCGTGAAGGAACCCATTGGCATTGTCGCCGCGATCACGCCATGGAACTTCCCGCTTGCCATGATCGCGCGCAAGATTGCGCCGGCGCTGGCCGCCGGATGCACGGTCGTGGCCAAGCCCGCTGAAGATACGCCGTTGACAGCGCTGGCGCTCGCGCTGCTGGCGCACGAGGCAGGCGTGCCGCCGGGCGTGTTGAACGTGATCACGGCATCGCGAGAAAAAGCCGTGCCCGCGGTCGGCGACTGGCTCGAAGATGCCCGCGTGCGCAAGATCACGTTCACGGGCTCGACGCCCGTTGGAAAATACCTCGCGCGAGAATCCGCGAATACGCTGAAGAAGCTGTCGCTTGAACTCGGCGGCAATGCGCCGTTTATTGTCTTCGATGACGCCGATCTCGACGCCGCCGTCGCCGGCCTGCTCGCGGCGAAGTTCCGCAATGGCGGACAAACGTGCGTATGTCCGAATCGTGTCTATGTGCAGTCGGGCGTCTATGCAAAGTTTGCTGAACTGCTGAGTCAACGCGTCGGACAACTCAAGGTCGCGCCGGCTTCTGATCCGTCCGCGCAGATCGGCCCGATGATCAATTCCCGCGCACTCGACAAGATCGCACGTCACGTTGACGATGCAACGTCACACGGCGCGCGCATTCTCGCCGGCGGCAAGCGCCTGCCTGAACTCGGGCCCAATTATTTCGCGCCGACCGTTATTTCGGATGCGACAGCGGACATGCTGCTGTGTTCAGAAGAGACCTTTGGTCCCGTCGTCCCGCTCTTTCGTTTTGAGGACGAAGCCGAAGCAGTCAAGGCCGCTAACGACACACCGTTCGGGCTCGCATCGTATTTTTATAGCCAGGACGTAAAGCGGATCGACCGCGTGTCGCGTGCATTGGAAGCGGGTATTGTCGGCGTCAACGAAGGCGCCCTTGCGAGCGAAGCCGCGCCGTTTGGCGGCGTCAAGGAATCGGGATATGGCCGCGAAGGCTCGAAGTACGGCCTCGATGACTACCTCTCGATCAAGTACGTTTGCCAGGGCGGACTGGACTGATGCGTTCGGCATGAGCGCCGGTTTGCGCACGCGATAAAATACCCGGAGTTCCCAACCGGCAAGGATCATTGTGAAACTCACCGACTACAAGGCGCTCACGTTCGACTGCTACGGCACGCTCATCGACTGGGAAAGCGGAATCATGAAGGGCTTGCAGCCGCTGATCGAGCGCGCGAGCCACCCGCTTACCCGCGACGCCGCACTCGAAGCACACGCGCGCCACGAATCGTCGCAACAGCTTTATACGCCCGCAATGCGGTATCGCGACCTGCTTCCCATTGTGTACAAGCGGATCGCCGAGGAATGGAATGTCCCCGTGACACGCGAAGAGTGCGTCACTTACGGGCAGTCTGTTCAACACTGGCCCGCGTTCGAAGACTCGGCACAATCGCTGCAATACCTGAAGCAGCATTTCAAGCTGGTGATTCTGTCCAACGTCGACAACGAAAGCTTCGCCCATAGCAATGCAAAGCTCGATGTCACGTTCGACGCCGTGATTACCGCCGAGGACGTGGGTTCGTACAAGCCGTCGCCACGCAATTTCGAGTACATGCTGGACAAGCTCAGCGGGATGGAAATTCAAAAGAACGCCATTCTTCATACTGCGGAAAGCCTGTTTCATGACCACAAGCCAGCGAATACGTTTGGACTGGCGTCGTGCTGGATTTATCGGCGGCATGCGCAGCAGGGCTTTGGGGCAACGATGAATCCAGGCGAACAGCCTCAAGTCGATTTCAAGTTCAAAAGCATGGCGGAGCTAGCACAGGCGCATCGCGAAGCACTGGCCAAGGCTTGAAGTGGTTTTAGTGCGCGATGTTGGTCGCGGGCCATCCCCGCTCAATAAACATCGCGCACGTAGCGCTTTTCCTTGACCATGCGGCTTACGTATTCGTGGGCCTTGTCCTCGCTCATTCCGCCCGCCTGAGCAACAATGGATTTCAACGCGGCATCGACATCCTTCGCCATGCGGCTCGCGTCGCCGCAAACATAGAAATACGCGCCAGATTCAAGCCACGCCCACAACTGCGCACCATGCTCGCGCATGCGGTCCTGCACATAAATCTTGTCGGCCTGATCGCGTGAAAACGCAAGGTCAAGACGGTTCAGCAATCCCTTGCGGCGCATCTCGTCGAGTTCATCGCCGTAGTAATAATCCGTGGCCGCATGCTGCTCGCCAAAGAACAGCCAGTTGCGGCCCGTATCGCCGCGCGCTTCGCGCTCATGCAGGAAACCACGAAATGGCGCCACCCCCGTGCCGGGGCCGACCATGATCATGGGTGCATCGCCGTTGCGTGGAAGCCGGAAATGCGCCGACTTCTGCACGAACACAGGAACATTGGCGTCGGTCGCTCGATCGGCGAGGAATGTCGACGACACACCCTTGCGATGCCGCCGCCCATTGTTGTACCGAACCGCCGAAACGGTCAGGTGAATTTCGTTTGCATGCGCCTTGGGGCTCGATGCAATCGAATACAAACGCGGCTGCATGCGCTTCAACATCCCGGTCAATTCGCTCGCGGAAAGCCTGACCGGAAACTCATGCAAGACGTCCGCCAACTGCTGGCCCCAGAGCCACTTCTTGAGATCCACCTTGCGATCGTCTCCGAGCATCTCCCTTAGCGCGCCGTTCTCCGCGCGCGCCGCGATAAACGCCAATGCGTCAGCGCTCGGACGGGCGATTTCGTAATGCTTGCCGAGCGCATCGGCAAGACGCATCTCGCCAGCGCCCGCTACTGTGACCAGCGCGTCCGCCGAAAGATGGCTCAGGCCAATGAGTTCATCGACCAGTTCAGGACAGTTGCTTGGCCAGACGCCCAATGCATCGCCAGCCTCATATTCAAGGCCCAAATCCTTTGCAAGCGAGAAGTAGCGCGTATCCTTCGTCGCGCCCTGCTTGTTAAGCCGCACGTTCTTCACCAGCCGCGACGCAGCCGGATGTGCCTTCGACGCAGCCGTTCCCGGCAGCACCGCGGGAATCATTCCGTTGGCGGAAACGGCATGCAGCGCTTCGTCTTCTTCCTTGATACGCGCGACGATTCGCTCGATCCATGCGTCGGCGGCGGCTTGATATTCGGTGTCGCAATCCACGCGATCGGCCAGCCGTTTCGCGCCGCGCTCGAGCATGCGCGCATCGAGCTTGCGGCCATGACCGCAGAATGCATCGTAGTTGCGATCGCCGAACGCGAGCACCGCGTAATGGACATTGTCGAGACGTGGCGCATGCTCGGCCTGCAGACCCGTCCAGAAAGCCTGGCCGTTGTCGGGCGCATCGCCGTCGCCGAACGTGCTCGTCATGAGCAACACATATTGCGCATTGGCGAGACCCGATACCGCGTAGTCAGCCATGCACGAAGTACGGATTTCGAAGCCGGACTCCATCAGTTGCGTGGCATAGCGCTCGGTCAACGACTCGATGTTTCCCGTCTGCGATGCCCACAGCAACGTGACCTTCGGCCGCGCCCTGACAATACGTACGCCTGATTCATGCCCCGCTTGTTGAACAGAAGTCAACGTCGCAGCGGCCGCTTCGGCGCGGCTGAACATGCCGGCAAGCAGGCCGTCGAACCATAGACGGGTCGCCGGAGCAAACGGCGCGCTGGCGGGAAGTACCGGAACACCGGGAGCCGCACGGCCTTCATTCGAATGCAAACCGCTCATGAAACCGGCGGCGTATAAACGTTCTGCATCGCTTAATTGGGGTGGCGGCGTCTCTGGAATGCCGAGCAATGTGGAGAGCGCATCTATGCGGGACATGTCCAGTTCCTGAGTGACGGCCGCGTGATCGGCGGCGGATTCATCATGCGTATCATCGGATATGGCCGTGCCGGGCTCGGGCGTCACGCGACTGAGCGTAACCGCGCAAAACTTGAATTCGGGCTGCTGCGAAATCGGATCGGTCGCATCGTTGGTCACGGCGTTGATGCACAGATCATCGCCATACACATCGTTCCAATGCATGGGCGCAAAGCAGTTGCCGGCGCGCACCCGGTCCGTCACGACCGCCGGCAACACGGCGCGGCCACGACGCGACCTGATCTCGACGGAATCCTTCGTTTCAATGCCAAGCGCCGCCGCGTCTTCCGGATGAATCTCAACGAATGGATTCGGGTTCAGCTTGTTGAGCATTGCGACCTTGCCGGTCTTCGTCATGGTGTGCCACTGATGCTGCAAGCGCCCCGTGTTCAGCACGATGGGATGCTCCGCGTCGGGCATCTCCGCAGGCTGACCATGCGGACGGGCTAGAAACACGGCCTTGCCGCTGGCGGTCGGGAAAACCAGTCGTGGACGGCTGCCGTCTGGCTGCTCCTTCAGCGTCTGATTCACGCCGTCATTGATGTACCGGAGAGGATTGCGGTCGGACGCACCATCTCGCGCAATGGGCCATTGCAGCGGCGTCTCGCGCAGCCTTTCATGGCTCGCGCCGCGAAGGTCGTAGCCGGTTTTTGGATTGGACGTGCGCACGATCTCCGCAAAAACCTCTTCCGCCGACGCATAGCTGAATGCATCGGCGAAACCCATTTCGCACGCCACTTCCGCCACGATCCGCCAATCGGGCATGGCCGCGCCCGGCGGTTCGATGGCCTTTTGCGTGAGCGTCATGTTGCGCTCGGAGTTGATCATCACGCCTTCGGCTTCGGCCCATAGCGCGCCGGGCAGCAGGACGTCGGCGTATCGGTTGGTCTCGGTATCGAGGAAGGCGTCCTGCGTGATGACGAGTTCCGCCGCCTGCAATCCCGCTATCACGGTCTGGCGATTTGCGACGCTCGCCACCGGATTGGTGCAGATGATCCAGCACGCCTTGATGTCGCCCGCGGCCATACGCGAGAACATGTCGATGGTGCCCTTCCCTAACGATGTCTTGAGCCTGCCTTCGGGAATGCGCCACAAATCCTCCATGAACTTCCGGTCTTCATCGACCAGCACAGAGCGCTGCCCAGGCAACCCCGGGCCCATGTAACCCATCTCGCGTCCGCCCATTGCGTTGGGCTGGCCGGTAAGCGAAAACGGTCCGCTGCCAGGACGGCAGATCTTGCCCGTCGCCAGATGAAGATTGCAGATCGCGTTCGTGTTCCACGTGCCGTGCGTGCTCTGGTTCAACCCCATGGTCCAGCAGCTCATCCATTCGGGCGCTTCGCCAATCCATTGCGCCGCGAGACGAATCTCGGCTTCGGCAATACCAGTGATCGCGGCGACTTTCTCCGGCGTATAGTCCGCGAGAAAGGCAGGCATCGCGTCCCAGCCTTCCGTTGCTTCACGGATAAAACCCGCATCCGTATGCCCGTTTTCGTGCAGCAGATGCAGCAGTCCATTGAGCAGCGCGAGGTCCGTGCCCGGCTTGATCTGCATGAAAAGGCCGGCTTTGTCGGCGGTGGCGTTGCGGCGCGGATCGACCACGATCAGCTTCGCGCCCGCCTTCACGCGATCCATCATGCGCAGGAACAAGATGGGATGGCAGTCCGCCATGTTCGCGCCGATCACGAAAAACAGATTGGTTTTATCGATGTCCTGATACGAACCCGGCGGTCCGTCCGCGCCCAGCGAGAGCTTATAGCCGCTGCCCGCGCTCGCCATGCAAAGGCGCGAATTCGACTCGATGTTGTTCGTGCCAACAAACCCCTTCGCCAGCTTGTTGACGAGATACTGCGCTTCTATCGACATCTGGCCGGACACATAGAACGAGAGCGCGTCGGGGCCATGTTCGTCGAGTATGGCGCGTAGCCGGCGGGCGGTATCGGTCAGCGCCTGAGTCATGGGCAACGGAGCCGGGTCCTGGCCGCGCGCGTGGCGAATGAACGCGCTTTCAAGCCGGCCCGATTGGCGTAGCGCGACATGCGCCGATTGCCCCTTGGTGCAGAGCCGACCGAAGTTGGCGGGATGCTCCTTGTCACCCGACACCTTGACCACTTGCCCGTCCTCGACGTGCAGGACCATTCCGCAGCCAACGCCGCAATAGGGGCAAACGGTCTTGACGCTGCCGGTGTTCATATCGGTCAAAGCCGGATTGTTTTCAAGCGGCGACCCATACATGTCCGTCTTCGACGCGCGCGGCAAATGCGTTGACCGAGTTCTCCGGGATCTCGAGACATTCGCCTGTGCGCAGATCGAAGTGATGCTTGTAGATGAGCGATGCAACCACAATGCGCTCGCCCAGATTGCCGATCAACCCGCGTGAGAGCACGGAGGCTTGCGAGCCCGGATCAAAGTTGTCGATGGCAAAGACGCGGCCGCCGTCATCGGCGAGATGGAAGACCGCGACCTGCACGCCGTTGACCAGCGCACACACGCCGGTGTTCGGCAGGATGTCGCTGAGCGCACACACAGGAACCCATGCAGCCGGGATTCGATCGATGTTCATGGGACGCTCCATCAAACAGTTTCAACCATCACAGGAATGCCGATCAATTTGCGCTCGGCGGGCGTGGCAGGACGAATCTGCCCGCGTTCCTCGACAAAACTCACGTTGTTGTCCGACGCGTCGCTGTTCACGAAGTGACGGAAACGCTTGCGGGTTTCAGGATCGGTGACGGCTTTCTTCCACTCGCATTCGTAGGTGTCGGCGACGTGCTGCATCTCGGCTTCGAGCTCGGCGGCGAGACCCAGTTTGTCGCGTACGACGACATCGATCAGATAGTCGAGGCCGCCCTCCAGGTTGTCGCGCCATACGCTCGTGCGCTGCAAGCGGTCAGCAGTGCGGACATAGAACATCAAGAAGCGGTCGATATATTTCACGAGCGTCACCGCATCCAGATCGGATGCAAGCAATTCAGCGTGGCGCGGTTTCATGCCGCCGTTACCGCATACGTAAAGATTCCAGCCCTTCTCGGTCGCGATGATGCCGACATCCTTGCCCTGCGCTTCCGCGCATTCGCGCGTGCATCCGGAAACGCCGAACTTGATCTTGTGCGGAGCGCGCAAGCCTTTGTAGCGGTTTTCGATATCGATCGCGAGGCCGACTGAATCGCCCACGCCGAAGCGGCACCATGTGGAGCCGACGCACGACTTGACCGTGCGCACCGCCTTGCCATACGCGTGACCCGATTCGAATCCGGCCGCGATCAGTTCTTCCCAGATGAACGGCAATTGCTCGACACGCGCGCCGAACAAATCGACACGCGCGCCGCCTGTCACCTTGGTGTAAAGCCCATACTTCTTCGCCACCTGTCCGACTGCGATCAGGCCATCGGGCGTCACCTCGCCGCCGGCCATGCGCGGCACGACGGAGTACGTGCCGTCGCGCTGAATGTTGGCGAGGTAGTAGTCGTTCGAGTCCTGCAGGCTTGCGTGCTCCTTCTTCAGCACGAACTCGTTCCAGCACGACGCAAGAATGCTGCTGACCGTCGGCTTGCAGATATCGCAGCCCAGTCCGCGACCATGCCTGGAAAGCAGTTCGCCGAAGGTTTTGATGCGCTCGACGCGCACCATGTGATAAAGCTCCTGACGCGAAAACGCAAAGTGCTCGCACACATGATTGTTGACCGCGAGCCCCTGCTTTTTCATCTCCGCCTTCATCACCTGCGTGACAAGCGACACGCATCCGCCGCATGAAGTGCCTGCTTTGGTCGCCGATTTCAACGCACCAATGCTCATTGCGCCCGCAGATACAGCCTCGCAAATCCGTCCCTTCGATACATCGTTGCACGAGCAGATTTGCGCAGATGCAGGCAGCGCGTCGACACCAAGCGCGGGTTTCTGTTGACCATCGGACGAAGGAAGAATCAGGAATTCCGGCGACGCCGGCAACTCGATGCGGTTCAGCATCATTTGCAGCAACGTGCCGTATTCGTTCGCGTCGCCGACCATCACGCCGCCAAGCAGGAACCTGCCACAATCGGACACCACGATCTTCTTGTAGACCTGCTTGCGTTCGTCGCTGAACTGATACGCGCGGCTTCCCGGCGTCTTGCCATGTGCGTCGCCAATGCTCGCCACGTCCACGCCCATCAGCTTCAATTTGGTGCTCATGTCCGCGCCCGCGAACGCGTGCTGTTCGCCGAGCAATTGCCTGGCGACCACGCGAGCCATGTCGTAACCCGGCGCAACAAGACCGAATATCTGTCCTTGCCACAACGCGCATTCGCCAATGGCGTAGATGTTTTCGTCGCTGGTCATGCAGTTGTCGTCAATCACGATACCGCCGCGCGCCCCCACTTCCAGACCGCTTGTGCGGGCGATTTCATCGCGCGGACGAATGCCCGCGGAGAACACGATCATGTCGGTATCGAGATGCGTGTCATCGGAGAATTGCATGCGGTGCGTACCCGCTTCGCCATCCGTGATAGCGACCGTATTCTTGTGCGTATGGACCGTCACGCCCAGCGCCTCGATCTTGTTGCGCAGCACGCGCGCGCCGCCGTCGTCGACCTGCACGGCCATCAGGCGCGGCGCAAATTCAACCACATGCGTCTGCAATCCGAGATCGCGCAGCGCCTTCGCGCATTCGAGTCCGAGCAAGCCACCGCCCACGACCGTGCCGGTCTTCGAGCGTGCGCCGCATGCCTTCATCGCCTCCAGATCTTCAATCGTCCGGTACACAAAGCAGTCGTCACGATCGCTGCCTGACACCGGCGGCACGAACGGATACGAACCCGTCGCGAGCACGAGCTTGTCGTAGCTCAGGACTTCCCCGCTCGATACCGTCACGGTGCGCGCGGCGCGATCTATCGATACCGCCTTTGCATTGAGTTCCAGCCGTACGTTCTCGCGCTCGAAGAATCCCGCCTCTACGAGCGACAGATCATGCGCCGTCTTGCCGGAGAAAAATTCCGACAGATGCACCCGGTCGTATGCGGGCCGCGGCTCCTCGCACAACACGGTGATATCGAGCCCATGTCCGGCTGTTTCAGCGAGGCATTCGAGCAGCTTGTGGCCCACCATTCCATGACCGATGACTACGATTTTCATGATCTGAGTGCTCTCAGTTTGCAATGCGGTTGTTGATGCCCAATGCATGCGCGCGCAATTCGTCCTCGCGTGCCTTGTGCTCGGTGCTAAAGCGCACGGCCAGCGCGCACAACGCGGAGATCGAGACCAGCACGCCAAGCGTCGCCAAGGTTTGCTGAACGTTGCCCAGGCCTTTCATCAAAAAGCCCGCGGCCACCGCGCCCACGTTTCCGCCCGCACCGATAATCCCCGCCACGCCGCCAAGCGCCTTGCGGTCGATGAACGGCACCAGCGCATACGTCGCGCCGCACGCCATATGCGTGAAGAGGCCAAAGCAGAGCATGGCGACCACGGCCAGGCCGACGCTGGTTTCATGCGAAAACCAGTACAGGCCAAGACCTTCGCCCGCGATCAGCGCGAACAACAAGGTCGAGCGCACGTCGAGTCCGCGGCGAGCCGCGAATTTGTCTGACAGCCAGCCTCCCAACGCGCGCGCGAACAGCGCCAGCAAGCCGAAGCTGCCTGCTGCGAGACCCGCGGTTTTCAACGAGAGATGGAAATGATTGACGTAGTAGATCGCGGCGATGTTATGAATGAACACTTCCACGCCGAAGCATGCGGCGTAAGTCACGAACAGCATCCATACGCGATAGTTCGCGCAGGCCGCGCGAAAGCTCGCCCAGCCGCCTTTCTTGCCGCCATCGATGGCTACGCCCTGCGCACGCAATTGCGCGAAGTTTCCTTGCGGGCAGTCTTGCGTCAGGCGCCAATAAAACACCGCCATGAGCGGCATGGCGAGAGCCGGCACCACGAGTGCGTAGCGCCACGCCGATGCATCGCTTGCGCCCAGTGCGAGCATTGCCGCCAGCAGCAGCGGCACGAGCGCCTGCGCTGCGCCTGCACCCGCGTTGCCCCAGCCAGCGCTCGTGGCGTTGGCGGTTCCGACCACGTTCGGCGCGAACATGACCGACGTGTGGTACTGCGTGATCACGAAGCTCGCGCCCACGGCGCCAATGCCCAACCGTGCCAGCAGGAAGCTCGTATAGCCGCCCGAGAGCGCCGCGCCGAGCACGGGAAATGCGCCCAGAACGAGCAGCGCCGTGTAGACCTTGCGCGGGCCGTATCGATCGCACATGGGACCGATGATCAGCCGCACCACGATCGTCGCCGCGACCGCCGCAATGTTGATGTTCGCGACCTGATCGATCGAAAGACCGAACTGGCGCTGGATCAACGGCATCAGCGGCGCGCAGGCGAACCATGCAAAGAAACACACGAAGAACGCCATCCACGTGAGGTGGAATGCGCGCATTGGCGCCGTGCGAAAACTGAAGAGATCGATCCGCGTTGCTTTATCTGACATGGCCGTTTCCACAAAAACAAAAAGGCGTCCCGTGATTCCAGTCGCTTGACTGAATCAGGGGACGCCGTTGTCCAGGAAGCCCGTTAGGGCCGCTGCAATAAGGTGGTGCTTGAGGCAAGGAGACCGGATCGCCGTTGATCCGCAGGCAACGTCAAATGCAAGGCGTATGCCATGCGAAGCAACGCGCCGTATGACAAGGCTTTCCGGGATTCCGAAGGAAATTTGGCAATTAACGCCGATGCCTTTTGATGCACCAAAGCACAGCTACGGTGCGCCGCAGCACTGTGCGCGTGCGGCCATTTAACGATGCACAAGCGGGCAAGCACGCACCGCAGGCACACATGCGTCGCGATCAACCTCTGGCCTGGATATTGCATTTGGATAGCAGCGCCTGACAACGACGTCGCGCGCTGACTTTCTTGTGCATGTCCTTTGAACGGACATGCGCATCGGCGATCCAGGACAACGGCGTCCCTTCGTGCACGAGCACGAGCGGATGCCGTTTTGTTTTGGAACGCCGCTAAAGGACATCATCCATCATGACTACCGGCAAGGTTACTTTGCTAAGCGCAGGCCCGGGAGACCTCGACCTGCTGACGATCAAGGCAGCGAAGGCGCTCGCACTCGCCGACATCGTCCTGCTCGACGATCTTGCGAATCCCGGGATCGTGTCGCTCGCACCGCGCGCACGCGTGATTCGCGTGGGCAAGCGCGGCGGATGCAAGTCGACGCCCCAGGCTTTTATCGAGCGGCTGATGCAGCGCTATGCGCTCAAGGGCCTGCACGTGGTCCGCGTGAAAGGTGGCGAGGCACTGTTGTTCGGCCGCGCAGGAGAAGAACTCGCTGCGTTGCGCCGTGCGGGGATTCCTGTCGATATCGTCAATGGAATCTCGTCGGGCTTCGCGGCCGCGGCGAGCCTGGGTGTGTCGCTTACGCATCGCGAGCATTGCCAGGGCGTAACCTTCATCACCGCCCACAAGCAGGATCATGGCGAACCGGACTGGTCCGCGCTGGCGGCAACCGGCACCACGCTCGTCATCTATATGGGCATGACGCGCATCGAGCGCCTTTGCACGTCGCTCATGAGCGCGCTGCCCGCCTGCACGCCCGCGGCCGTCGTTCAATGGGCGGGCACGCCGGCTGAGCGCAGATGGCTCGGAACGCTCGACCGGCTGGCTATCGACGCAACCGATGCCGGCCTCGGCAGTCCTGCCGTGATCCTCATAGGGCCGGCGATTGGCGAAGCCATGCAATGGGTCGCGCAACCGGCACCCATTCACCAGGTCAACCAAGAACCCTTTGACGCCCAGCGCGCCGCCTGACCGGATGGGTCCGCCCATGAAGTGCCTGCGCTGTCCGTGAACAAAAATACCGGCACTCGCCCCATGCTTCGCGTGCTTCTCGTCACCGACACCGACAAACCCATCGGCGATCTGCGCCAGGCGCTTGCACGCCTTGGCTACGACATGCTCGCCGAAGTCGCGACGCCGGCTGCGCTGCCGCGAGTGGTGGAAGAGCAGCGCCCGGATGTGGTGATCATCGATACGGAATCGCCTTCGCGCGACACGCTCGAACAGCTCGCCGTGATGAACGAGACCGCGCCGCGCCCGGTCCTCATGTTCAGCAACGACGCCGACCAGCAACTGATCCGCGACGCAGTCGGCGCCGGCGTCAGCGCATACCTTGTAGAAGGGCTCGAAGCCGGACGGCTTGCGCCCATTCTCGAAGTGGCGCTTGCGCGCTTCGCGCGCGAAGTGCAGTTGCGCCGCCGCCTCGCCGACGCCGAAACGGAACTCGCGGATCGCAAGCACATCGACCGGGCCAAGCGGCTCTTGATGGACCGGCGCAAGATGTCCGAGCAGGACGCATACGCGCTGCTTCGCAAACGCGCAATGGACCACGGGATGAAGCTTGCTGAAGTGGCCCGGCAGTTGGTATCGATGGCTGATTTACTAGGGTAGCCCGCACGACATGAACACTTCCTCGCCCTCTTCTTCCACTGGCAAGCCCGAGAAGACCCATATCCGCCTCGGCTTCGTAGCGCTGAGCGACGCCGCGCCGCTCGTCGCCGCGAAGGTCCTCGAGTTCGGTCATCGTCACGGGCTGACGCTCGAACTGTGCAGGCAGCCGTCGTGGGCGGCGGTGCGCGACAAGCTGCTGTCGGGCGAGATAGACGCCGCTCACGCGCTCTATGGTCTCGTGTGCGGCGTGCAGATGGGTATCGGCGGGCCGCAGGGCGACATGGCCGTGCTCATGGTGCTCAACCGCAACGGCCAGGCGATCACGTTATCGAACAGGCTCGCTCAAGCATTGGAACAGCTCGGCAACCTGAAAGACGCGCTTGCCACGCTTGGCCGCCGTCCTGTGTTCGCACAGACTTTTCCGACCGGCACGCACGCAATGTGGCTGTACTACTGGCTTGCGTCTCAAGACGTGCATCCATTGCGCGATATTCGCAGCGTTGTGATCCCGCCGCCGCAAATGGTCGATGCATTGATAGAAGGCGAACTCGACGGCCTCTGTGTAGGCGAACCGTGGAACGCGGTGGCTGACGCGCGCGGCGCGGGCAAAACGGTCGCGGTCACGAGCCAGGTCTGGCCGGAACATCCGGAGAAAGTGCTCGCGAGCCGCCGCGACTTTGTGGCCCGCTATCCGGATACATCGCGTGCGTTGATCCAGACCATGCTGGAAGCCTGCCGATGGCTCGACGACGCCGCGCATCGAACCGATATATCGGCGTGGCTTGCCGCGCCCGAAGTGGTCGGCGCGCCACAGGAATTGATCGCGCAACGGCTGCTTGGTCAGTACGATGCAGCGCAATTCCCAACGCAGCCTCCAGGCGTCAGCTTTTTCAACGATGGGGCCGTGAATTATCCGCGCGCCTCCGATGGTCTCTGGTTCTTCACGCAATTTCGCCGCTGGGCCATGCTTGCGGGCGATCACGACGACGCGGCCATCGCCGCCGCGCTCTGCCAGACGGCGCTGTATCGCGAGGCGGCGGCCTTGATGGACGTTCACGTGCCGCAAGAAATCCGTGCCGATCGTCTGATCGATGGTCGCGAATGGGACGGGCAGGATCCATCGGCCTATCTCGACGGCTTCACGCTGCGCGCGTGAAACGGGAGACGAATCGGCTACAAACCGACGGTCGGCCCACCGCGACAGACTCATACGTTTCCTGTTTACGTCGAAACTGGCCAAAGACTCGTCCGAATGGCCGATGCGTCCGTTTGCCTATTGCAACGCGTGTTCTTCTGACGGATGCTTCACAGGCCACCTCAGCGACGGCGCACGTCCGCTGATCAACCGGTGGAACGCAATGTGCTCTGAGGCATTACAAACCGTCAGATCACATCGTCAAATGAATTCGAGGCTGCCATGAGCACGTTGTCCACCGAGAAAATCCAGGCTGTAGTGAAGAAGGATGCGTCCTGGGTCATGGGCGCGCTTAAGAAATTTGGCGAGAACCGATGCGCGGCAATGGCTGCAAGCATCGCGTTCTACTCCGCATTTTCGCTCGCACCCACGCTGGTCATGGTAATCGCGGTGGCGGGGTGGGTGTTCGGGGCGGAAGCGGCGCGCGGCCAGTTGTTCCACCAGGTCAACGGCATGCTCGGCGATCAGGCGGCGGCGAGCGTGCAAAGCATTGTCGAAAATGCGCATCGCAGCGGCGGTACCGGAATAGCGGCGATCATTTCCTTCGTATTGCTTGCCG
The DNA here is from genome assembly GCF_051615025.1 of Caballeronia sp. DA-9. Lineage (NCBI taxonomy): Bacteria > Pseudomonadati > Pseudomonadota > Betaproteobacteria > Burkholderiales > Burkholderiaceae > Caballeronia > Caballeronia sp. DA-9. The sequence goes on from NZ_CP195132.1 coordinate 1,207,424, forward strand.
TGGGTGCATCGGCTACATTTTCATCGCTCAATACCGCGCTGAACCTTGTCTGGCCGCTTACCGGCGAGCAAAAATCGAGCGTTTTCGCCATGGTGCGGGTCCGGTTGATTTCGTTTGGCCTCGTGCTGGGCGTGGCTTTCCTCCTGATCGTCTCGCTCGTGCTCGATACCGCTATCCAGGCTATCGGCAAATGGCTGTGGGGCGATTCGTCGTTCGTGATAATCGGCGACCTGGTTCAGCTTGCCGTAGGCCTCGTCATACTGTCCCTGGCGTTTGGCGCACTGCTGAAATTCCTGCCCGATGCCCGCGTGCAATGGCGTGACGCGCTGGTGGGCGGCGTCGTCGCGGCCATCCTGTTCTCCGTCGGCAAGAAGCTGTTTGCGTTCTACCTGACGCACGCGGGCACGGCCAATTCATTCGGCGCCGCGGGCTCTCTCGCGGTACTGCTGATGTGGCTGTATTTCTCGGCGGCGGTGTTGCTGCTTGGCGCGGAATTCTCAGCCGCGCGGGCTCGCCTGCACGACCCGCGCGGGGCATGGGGCCAACAAAGCGGGCGCGTGCCGCCTGGAAGCCGCGCCAAGATCGGGTCAATGCTCGCCGGATCGACTGTTGCCGGGCGCCCCGCCGATATCTCCGTTGCAACCCGTGTGTCCCCGCCCGTACCCGGATCGGCGCGCACCTCGATAGAACAACGCACCGAGCGCTCACAAAAGCTGACTCAACAGGCGCGGAAAAAAGTATCCGCAATCAGTACCGCGCTCGCGGTCAGCCGGAAACTGGCTCGGGCCGAAACGACCGCCACGAAGGCAACGGCCCAGGCCATGCTCGGTTGCGGGAAAAAGGCTGTGCAGGCAAACGATCTGGTGCGGCGCCATCCATGGAGTGCCGTGTTGCTGGCTGGCGGCGCCGGTCTTGCACTCGCGCTTTTATCAGGGCGGGACCAGCCGCCGCGCATGGATTAGGTTGGGTCGTACAGGTGCTCGGCCAGTGCGCCTGGCCCGCAAAGCCCATTGCGCGGGCAGTCAATAACACACCCGGTTTGGTAATCCTCCATAACGCGTTGCTATAACGCCGAATTAGTAAAAAACTAATAAAGTTCGGATGCATCTTCCAATGAAAGTTCATTAACGGGAACTTTCATTCGCGGACCCGGTCGTGCACATTTCAATAGATGAATACCGCTCTAAACCCTTGACAGGCTTGACTACAAGGCTTCCTCCTGCATAGCTCGCAAAGTGTCTGATTTTCGAGACATGTTTAATTTTCTGGTTCTTCACTTTTGTAACGCTGCGTTATTCTCTGCGCCGGCAACAACGAATTTAAATCTTCGCGTGGAGAACTCGATGAAACGTATCGCACTGACTTCCCTTTCGCTGGCACTGCTCGGCGCAGCCGGCGCAGCCCAAGCGCAAAATAGCGTGACGCTGTATGGCGTGATCGACGCCGGCATCGGCTACGTGCACAACGCACAAGGCAACGAGAAGCTGGTTGGCATGATCAACGGCAACCTGTCGGGCGATCGTTGGGGCTTGAAGGGTCAAGAAGACCTGGGCGGCGGCCTGAAGGCGATTTTCCAGTTGGAAAACGGCTTTGACATCGGCACCGGCCGTCTGGGCCAAGGCGGCCGCGAATTTGGTCGTCAGGCGTTCGTCGGTTTGACCGCTGATCAGTACGGCACGGTCACGATCGGTCGTCAATACGACCCGCTGGTCGACATGGTGCAAGGCATCACGGCTGACAACTACTTTGGTTCAGCTTTCGCAACCCCGGGCGACGTGGACAACTACGACAACAGCCTGCGTGTGTCGAACGCTGTGAAGTACGTGTCCCCGAACTGGGCCGGCCTGCAAGTCGAAGGTTTGTACGGCTTCAGCAACCTGGCTGGCACGACGGGCCAAGGCCAGACGTGGTCGGGCGCCGTTGCGTATAACAACGGCCCGTTGGGCTTGGCTGCGGGTTACTTCTACTCGAGCAACCCGAGCGCTGGCCGCGGACCGGCATGGAACAGCCCGTCGTCGGATTCGCTGTTCGATGGCCCGATCAACAACGGCTACACCACGGCTCACTCGATCGGTATTGCTCGCGCTGCTGCCCAGTACGCAATCGGCCCGGTAACGGTCGGCGCGTCGTACAGCAATGCGCAGTTCAAGCCGGATGGTTTCTCGGCTTACACGGAAACGCAGAAGTACAACATTGGCAACGCGTTCGTGAACTTCCAGGCTACGCCGGCCCTGCTGTTGGGCGCAGGCTACACGTACGAGAAGGCAAGCGGCGATACGTCGGCCAAGTACCACCAGGCTTCGCTGGGCGCGGACTACTCGGTGTCCAAGCGTACGGACCTGTACGCTGTGGCGGCTTATCAGCACGCAAGCGGCACGCAAGCTACGTACACGACGAACGCAGCAGGCCAGACGGTTCGCGTCGATCAGGCTGCACAAGCTTCGATCGGTTCGTATGGCTTCGCGGGTACGAGCAACCAGGAACTCGTGATCGTCGGTATCCGTCACAAGTTCTAAAGTCAGATCCGGCGCGCGGGTTCAACAAAGCCGGCGCGCTCGTTTCGGCTTCGGTTCAAAAACAGCCATCGGCTTCCGTCGATGGCTGTTTTTTTATGGCTGACCGATCAGCCATGACGGCCGCACACAAAAAAAGCCCGCTGTCTTTCGACAGCGGGCTTTTGCGTTGCTGATTTCGTTCGGCTTCCCTCGGGGAAACCTACTGCTGCGATCGCCCCGTATCCGGCTGCATCAGCGTCTGGAACGGCGGCGCCGATGCAGCCGGCTGCGTCAACGCGTCGCCGTGCACCACGCGCGGCACGCTCGATATCGTTTCACGTGCCCGCAGCGGCACATTCGCGGGATCGGCCCACGTAGGATTCGGAATCTCGCCGAAGATCTGCCGCAACCGCTCGCCCCACGTACGATGGATCATCTGGAAATACTGGTTGTCGTGATCGAGCGTGGAGAAGCGCGTAACCCTCAGCGAGTCTTTCTCGTAGACGAGCAGGTCGAGCGGCAGTCCCACGGACAAATTGGAACGCAGCGTGGAATCCATGGAAACCAGCGCGCACTTCGCAACTTCGTCAAGCGGCGTGGCGGGCGTGATCACGCGATCGATAATCGGTTTGCCGTACTTCGACTCGCCGATCTGGAAATACGGACTCACCAGCGACGCTTCGACAAAATTGCCTGCCGAATAGATCATGAACAAGCGCGTGTTCGCGCCGCGAATCTGGCCGCCAAGAATGAAACTGCAATTGAAGTCGACACTGAATTCCGCCAGCGTCGCGGCGTCTCGCCGGTGCACTTCGCGCACCGCTTCGCCCACCAGCCGGGCCGCGTCCGCCATGGACGGCGCGTTGTAGAGCGTGAGTTTGTCCTCGGGCGCGGGTTCCGACAGCAACTGCATGACGGCCTGCGTCAAGGCCAGGTTGCCCGCGGCGAGCAGCACGAGAACGCGCTCGCCGGGCTGCTCGAAGACCGCCATCTTGCGGGCCGCGCTCACGTGGTCGACCCCGGCGTTCGTGCGTGTATCGGACAGGAAAACCAGTCCCTCTTCAACGCGCATTGCCACGCAATAAGTCATGCGTCGAATTCCTGAAAGAAGCAAACCAGTATTGTAAGCGCGCTCCCGCAGGACCGGGCCAGAAAGGTGCTGAAAAACATGTACTCAAACTCACCGTTCATTTACTTTTAACATATCGGCAAATGCGGCGCGTACTTGAGCCGAAAGAAGCACGTCACTGATCGGCCATTGCCTGCACCGACACATCCACGCTCATGCGTTCTTCCTTGCCACCAACCCGTGAACCCCGCACCGGCGCAGCGGCTTCGTAGTCGCGCGCGACGGCAAGCCTGCAGTAGCGGCCGCTGGCAAACGCAGCATGCGTCACATCCACCGATACCCAACCATCGTCGAGCCACACGTCCACCCATGCGTGGCTCGCGGCATGCGGGACATCGCCTGGATCGATATAACCGCTCACATACCGTGCCGGCACGCCTCGCGAGCGGCAGCACGCCAGCATCAGATGCGCATGATCCTGGCACACGCCGTTGCCGAGTTTCAGCGCTTCGGCAGCGGTGCTCGTCACGCCCGTCACGCCCGCCTTGAACTGCACCTTCCCCTCTATGTTCTCGGCCAGCGCAATCAGCGCCGCGGGCGAATCGATCTTCGGCACGGAATGCGCGAGTTCCCGGATGGATGTATCGGCCTCGGTCAATGCGGTGTGACAGGTGTAGTGCTGCAGCGGAATCCGGCCCGGGCCGTCGTGGAGCCGGCCGCCATCGAGCAAGGTGGTTTCGACCTGGCCCGTCACCGACAGATGGATCTCCGTGTGCGGCCTGGTCAGCACGAGCGTATGCAAGGTGTTGGCGTAGGCGTCGCGCGTGACATCGAGCTTGCCGACGGTATCGATATGCCAGCGGCGCACCATCTGCGCGGAGCCGTTGGCCGGCGTCATGCGCAGTTGCTGGATGGAATACTGCACGGGCACGGCGTAGCGGTAGCTCGTGTGATGCCGAATGGTCAGAAGCATGATGTTTCCCAGTGTTTCCAGTGCGGATGCGTTCAGGCGAGAGGCAACATGAGGAACGTGCGCATCACGCGTACGCCCAGTTCGTCGACCCGCTTCAGGAATTGCGTCAGATAGGCGTGCACACCCGTTTCAAGGATCTGGCGGATATCCGTGTACAGCACGTCCGCGCGCAGCTTGCCGGCAAAGCGCTCGCAGTCATTCGACGCGTTCGTGCGCAGCTTGTCGAGCGTTTCGCAAACGCCGTCCAGCGACGCCAGCAACGAACGCGGCATCTGCGCGTTGAGAATCAGCAATTCCACCACGCGCGAAGGCGTCACCACATCGCGATACACCTTCCGGTAGATCTCCAGCGCCGACACCGAACTCAATATCGATGTCCAGTAATAGAAGTCTTCCAGTTGACGCGCCGCTTCGCGCGAGTTGGGTTCCGCATCGGCAAAACGCACGTCCAGAATGCGCGCGGTGTTATCCGCGCGCTCCAGGTACATGCCAAGCTGGATGAACCAGAACGCGTCGTCGTGAAGCGCCGTGCCGACCATCACGCCACGGCACAGGTTCGAGCGGTACTTGACCCACTCGAAAAGCGTATCGGGACTGTTTTCGAGTTCGCCGGCCGCGAGCTTTTCGCCAAACTCAAGCCACGTGAAGTTGATGGTTTCCCAGGCTTCCGTGGTCAGCGTCCCGCGCACCGCGCGCGCGTTTTCACGGGTTGCGTGCAGACAGGAGATGATGCTCGACGGATTGCCCGAATCGGCGACCATGAAGTGCAGCATGTCTTCAAGTGAATCGGAACCGGGAAACCGCTCTTCAAAAAATGATTCGAGCTCCGAAATACGCAGCACCGACCGCTGCGCGCGCGCAATCTGTTCGGGCGTCTGCGGCAGCAGCATGCCCTTCAGGTTGATGTCGAGCATGCGCGCCGTGTTTTCAGCCCGCTCCATGTAGCGGGCCATCCAGAAAAGGTGATCGGCTGTACGGCTTAGCATCATGATGGCGTTCCGTTGTTATGCAGCGCCGAAAAGCAGCGCAACGCGTGAGGCCGTAGCCGTGCGGGTAGTTTCGCCGTGGCGGCTTAATCCACCATCCAGGTATCTTTCGTGCCGCCGCCCTGCGACGAATTCACGACGAGCGAACCCTCCTTCAAGGCCACGCGTGTCAGGCCGCCAGCCGCCATGGTCACTTCCTTGCCGGACAATACAAACGGCCGCAAGTCGATGTGGCGCGGCGCGATGCCCGACTCCACGAAGGTCGGGCACGCGGACAGCGCGAGCGTGGGCTGGGCAATATACCCATCGGGCCGCGCAATCAGGCGTTCCCGGAATGCCTCGATCTCGGCTTTTGTCGATGCCGGCCCGACCAGCATGCCGTAACCGCCCGCGCCGTGAACTTCCTTCACGACCAGTTCCGGCAAATGCGCCAGCGTGTACGCGAGGTCCTCGGGCCTGCGGCATTGATAGGTCGGCACGTTGTTCAGGATTGGCGTCTCGCCGAGATAGAACTCGATCATGTCCGGCACGAACGGATAGATGGATTTATCGTCGGCAATGCCGGTGCCCATCGCGTTCGCCAGCGCGACACGTCCCGCGCGGTACGAAGTCAAGAGGCCCGGCACGCCGAGCGCCGAATCCGTGCGGAACGCGAGCGGGTCCATGAAGTCGTCATCGAGCCGCCGGTAAATCACATCCACGCGCTTTGGTCCCTGCGTGGTGCGCATGAAGACGTAGTTCTCATCGACGAAAAGATCCTTGCCCTCGACCAGTTCCACGCCCATTTGCTGCGCGAGGAACGAGTGCTCGAAGTACGCCGAGTTGTACATGCCCGGCGTCAGCACGACCACGTTGGGGTCGTCCACGCCGGCCGGCGCAATCGAGCGCAGCGTTTCGAGCAGCAAATCCGGATAATGCGCGACCGGCGCGATGCGGTTCTGCACGAACAATTCGGGGAAGAGCCGCATCATCATCTTGCGGTTTTCCAGCATGTACGACACACCCGACGGCACGCGCAAGTTGTCTTCCAGCACGTAGAACTCGCCCGCATTTCCGGCGCGGACCACATCGACGCCGGCCACGTGCGCATAGACGTCCAGCGGCACGTCCACGCCCTGCATTTCCGGCCGATACTGCGCGTTCGTATACACCTGTTCCGCCGGAATCTTGCCGGCGCGGACAATGTCATGATCGTGATAAATATCGCGGATGAACATGTTCAGCGCCCGCACGCGCTGCCTGAGGCCAGCTTCGAGCTTGCGCCATTCGTCGCCGGGAATGATGCGCGGAATCATGTCGAAGGGAATCAGGCGCTCGGTGCCGGACAAGTCGCCGTTCACGGCGAACGTGATACCCACGCGCCGGAACAGCAGGTCGGCTTCCGCACGTTTGCGCGCGATGGTTTCAGGGCTTTGCGTGGAAAGCCACCGGGAGAACCGTGCGTAGTGCGCCCGCACGGTTTCTTCGTGACGCATTTCGTCGTAGATCTGCATCTGTGCGTCCTTTTCTGGTCGCGGCGCGAATGCCGCTATGGGTGGATGAAGGCGACACACAATTGCCCGTCGCCCGGCCACGCCTTGTCCGACGCGTTGGGTAGTTTCAGTATCCTCAATAAAGCAACAGCCGTGCCATTTTTTAATACTTGTTTTTACTCATTGTTTTGGCGAGTTAGGCGAATGCGCTGCTTCAAATGAGTGCGGCGGGATTTCGCTGGCGCGAAGCGTCGTCCACGCGACGCCCCCGTCTGGTGCACGGTAGGCTAAATTGCCGATCGCTTCAATGGGTATTCACAGGCAGGTTGATGCGGCGCACGGCGGCGCGCGTTGCATCAACCTGCGCACGCCGCGCCGGGTGCGGATCTGGTTCAGTTGCTTTTGGCGCCTACGGACGCAAGCCCTTCGAGCAAGGCGTGATGGAACGCGCGCGGATCCTGCATCTGCGGCGCGTGTCCGAGTTCCGGAAACTCAACGAGCTTCGCCCCGGCAATAGCCGCCGCTGCCTGTTTCGCCAACTCGGGATATCGCCCGAGCGTCGGCCGGATATCCGGCGGCGCGAGATCCTTGCCGATCGCGGTTGTATCCTTATCGCCAATAAGCAGCAACGTCGGCGTCCGGATCTGCCCGAACTCATAGACCACCGGCTGCGTGTAGATCATGTCGTACAGCAACGCAGAATTCCACGCCACGAGATCTTTCCCCGGCCCGCGATACATCCCGGCCAGCATCTGCACCCACGGCTCATAGCGCGCGTCCCAGTGACCCGCGTAATACGTGGACTGTTCGTACTTGCGAATGCCGTCGGCGGTGGTCTTCAACTCGCGCGTGTACCAGTCATCGAGGGAAATGGACGGCACACCCTTCGCCTTCCAGTCTTCAAGGCCAATCGGGTTCACCAGCACAAGCTGCTCGGTGTCCTGCGGGTACATCAGCGCGTATCGCACGGCGATCATCCCGCCCGTGGAATGCGCGACGAGCGTCGCCTTTTTCACGCCGAGCGCCTCGAGCAGCGCATGCGTATTGCGGGCGAGTTGCTGGAACGTGTATTGATAACGCGTTGGCTTCGTGGATTTGCAAAAGCCGATCTGATCGGGCGCAATCACGCGATAACCCGCGCTGGTCAATACATCGATGCTCTCCTTCCACGTCGCCGCACAGAAGTTCTTGCCGTGAAGCAGGACGACAGTCCGGCCGTTCGGATTCTTCGACGCCACGTCCATATACGCCATGCGCACGATCTGCCGCTGCGATGACAACGCAAACCTGCCGACCGGATACGGATAGTCGAAACCCTGCAACTCGGGACCGTAGACAGGGCCGTCGTTATCGGCGGCTGAAGGGGCGGCGGACAGGGCAGTCGCCGAAGCGGCGGGCGCACTTGAGTCATCCGCAAAAACAGGCGATGCAACCAATGAGAGCGAAGCTAAAACAGCGCAAAACATGCGGCTGATCAAAGTCATGGGCGCGCAAACTCGCAGATAAGAACAGGAAGGGCCGACACGCTCGGGCGCTTGAGCCGCGATGCCGCGGCGGGGGAATTTTATCGCGTGCTGGCGTTGATCGGGGCGGAGTGCTTTTGTGCTTACGTGCAGCCGCCGCCCGGACGCGTGCGCTTATACTGCCGCCTCGACCAAACGACCACCCTCGCCTTTCGCATGCAAATCCGCTTCCCGCAGTTCAAAGCGCGCTTTACAGCACGTTTCATAACTCGCTTTCCGCTCTTCCTGGCCGCGCTCGGCTGCGCGTTTTCCCTGACCGCTTTCGCTGCAGACTGTCCGCAATTCAGCCCTGGAGGCCAGACGCCCATTGTGGTGAACGCGAAGATGCGCGCGTCCACGCAGCAACTTTGCTATTCCGATTTCGCCGTCCTCCATTCCGGCATAACCCACGGCCCCTTGTGGTCGGCGGAACACCTCACGCCGGAACACATCGACGACGCCCGTGACAACACGCGCACAAACCGCTTTTTCGTCGATAAGAAACTGCCGCCCGGCGAAAGCGCCACGCTCTCGGACTACAAGCAAAGCGGCTTCGATCGCGGCCACATGAGTCCCGCTGGCGACCGGTGGGACAAGAAAGGCATGGCCGAATCGTTTTCGCTTGCGAACGTCGTGCCGCAAAACCCGTCGAACAACCGGCGCATCTGGAACACCACCCCATAAATATACTCATCTTGGGCGTGCCTACCGGCAGCGTCGGCTAGCGGGCAAAATCAAAACATCGCTGAACCCTTTAGAGAACGCTTGGTTTTGCTGTGAATCTCTCATTTGGGCAAGCCGGCAGCGCCGGCGCGTCAGCCTCAAGTGTGTACAACTCTGGAACCGCCCTTTGGGCGGCTGTCCACACCCCTGTGGTGTGGACAGCAGAGTTGTGCACACGGGGAGCAAGCAGTGGCGTCAGCGTGACAGAGCGGCGAAAAGGGAAATTTTCATCTTTCGACGCTAGACACCGCTCTCAGTCCTAAGCGTGTACCCGCGACGAGCGCGCATTCCTTTTAAACTTTGCTCGTGCCCGTAGCAAAGGGTCACATAAGGACCGCGCTTACAGTGTGGTAGTTAATCGGCTCTCCGGGGCTCAACGATGCAGACGTTTGTAGGCCGGACATTCCATTACAGTTGCGAAGGACTCTTTACGAGCCGCAGGTCAGACAACGCCCCCACTGCTCTGAATACACGTTACCTTTGCACCCAGAATCTGCGCAGGCCTTCCGCTCGACATCCTCCGTGCTACCGCAAACAAAACACCAGATGGACGTCGACTCTGACGTATTTGGCGCAAGCAACGCTGTCCGCAGTTCAATATTGTCATCGCTCGCCAATGAATACGAGCAATTGGGACATATGTAATGACGTTGCTTTCTATTAAAAAGAAAGTATTCTTCAAGCGCATCTGCTTTCAGCAGATCGACCACTATGGAAAATTCCCTCACGAGTCGGTAGTCTGCCCAATCTTCGGAGTGCATCTGTGAAAGCGGCGCCGTTTTCAAATAGTCATGTCGTACGCGCGCCCAATTTTTTTCCAAACCTAGTGCCGCGTTGATTTGAAGGACTGCAAGCATTAAATCAGAAACATGCACGGACAGTTTTTTGTCTATGCTATGCATAATTGCGTTTCTTTGTTTTCTGAGGTGCTCGAACCTTTGAATAAAAGTTTCAGTGATCTTGTCAGTCCGAATCGTATTGTGGACCTTAACAAGATCCTGAGCATCTATCGTCCGAAATTCTGAAAATGCAGTATCCGTTGCTGCGCAGCCTTTGGGCCAATCTCTAGGTTGTGCCGCCAATAGCAAATAAGGGCTAACTTCTACGATCTTCGCTTTCAGCAAGAATTCGCTTCCTTGCTGGGCAACAGACAATGCCGTGGACAATTGTATGCGAGCGGCACCCCAATATGCCTCTTTAATCTCATCAGTATCGACATCGTAGTAATCCGCGTCATCAATCTCTATCAGCAACGAGGTGGCCGTGTCCCATGCGTTATTCAAAAGAGCGACTCCTATAGACCGAAATTCGATGCCTGTGGGAATGTCGATAATCATTTGGTGACGTGGTGTAGTGTTATTAAATGCGCATGACAAATGCAAAGCCTAACTCGCTATTCATCTTTGCCAGTTAGCTTCCCAACTGACGTTCAGCGAGGCAAACACCATAGTATCATTATGTGATACTGAGACTTTGCGCCGGAATATATATGTTTTCTAGCCAATAACACAGAGCCACCGTTAATGGGGCGCCGGCCTGAGATTTCTCGAGGTATCGTCGAATTTCCAACTCATCACCCGGTTTGCAAGAAATCATGGCAGAAATAAACGCATCCATGCGGCGATAAAACTGTATTCCGACGTTCGATTCCCGATAACGCAACTTCAAATTCAGAAGGTTTAGAAATCCAGTGACTTCCGCCTTGCCGTAGTGGGCATCTATCTCCATAGTTTTACTGATCTGATCAAAATCGAAAATCACAGAGTCTGAGATCGCCTCAAAATATGGACATACAAGTTCATTAGCCACCCTGGAACCTTTTCCAAAACCTCCCGAATTGCATGACTCGCAAGCGCTCAACAAATTCAAAGGATGAACAGACAAAAGCGGGAATTTACTTTTCGGAAGGAAATGTTCTACCTTCACGCTTCCTCGCGAATTAATAGTATCAAGATCGCAGTACGGACATGCTGCGGGATGGTCATTGTCAATTCTGAAGTTGTCGTGAAATGATTCTCGCCTCAACTGCGGAAGCGTCAATGCCCTCCAAATTTCAGCGTTGTCAAAAAGAACACCATAAAGATAATCCGCGAACAGCATCTTCACGCTATTCTTAAGCTTCACGACCGGGAGCGAATAGTTCCCCCGGCTCAACTGATAAGCTTGATAATGAAATGTAACACCCAGCGCTCCCATTTCCGCAACGCTCGAATCGCGAAGAACCACGTTACAAGCATCTTCCAACGTAAAATTGTTTTTCGCGACAACCTGTTTTAATGCAATGGATACGACTTTGGCCTTCTCTGGCGGCAACGTCTTGAATGCGTAACAGTTCGTTAATGTCGTCGCTTCCCGTTTTGCGGACCCAAGGAGTGCGACAAGGGGGGCGACCAAATAATCGCCTAGCTTTTGCAACGCAGCCGCGTTTTTCTCATTTAAGACTTTCTTCATTTTTTCTTCTTCAAAAGCTGTTGAAACACCGCATATTTTGCGCTCGATTCTCCCAACTCGTTAAAAATCGTTTCTAACTGTGACGCAGTCGCTTGAGTGGCGTAGCGCAAGACTTGCTCTTCGACTGCATGTGGCTTGGGTGAGAAGAGTGTGTTCGTTATCCACGCCTCATTCGCAAGAAAAACAGTGTGTGATGGATTGGCGAAATGCCCCTGATTCGCAAAAAAAATCCATTTTTTTGGAACAGAATTTAGAAGCGAGAAAGAATGCGTCGCAATAAGTAAGTGCGCCTTATACGTGTTAAAAAATGCTAACAAGAGGCTTATCAGTTGCTTGGACCAATTGTTGTCTAAATGGATCTCTGGCTCTTCGATGATGACGAAAGAGTTGTCATGGATAGTGCCCAATATCGACAGCAGGCGCACGAAGAGCATCTTCTGCCCTGAGCTCATGTTACCCAGTGTTAGCGAGCCAATCGAGGTTTCGAGCTCAAAATCATTGATATATATCTCCTCGCCCTTTTCTCTTTCTAGGATTTCGTCCGAAAAATAAACCCAATTGGAGTCGCCGCCCCACACGCGGTCGGCGGTTCTTACCTTGCCCGTGAATCTTCCACCAATCAAGGATTCGAGTGTCTCAATGGCAGGATTATTGGATCGAGTTAGCTGAAGAAGTTTACTGATGGAGCTAGAGAATGACGGAAATAAGAAATGGTTGTTACCATACAGATTTTTTGTATCATATATGTCGAGGCGTCTATCGCCTATCCAATTATGACTGCGGGGACTGGGATATTCGCCGTGAAGCGAGAAAGCAGATATAATTATATTACCAGGAAGATAGTGTGATACGTCGTCATAATCTAGATCTCCCGAGTCCTCGATCGGTTCCCCTCGGAAATTTTTTCGTAATATCCCATTAACGAAGCCGTCAACTACGAGTCTAACGCCATCGAATGGAGCCTCCTTCGAAATTGAACATTTAAGTGTTTGTCCGCATTTGTCTTCGAAAGAATACCCAAGGCTGAAAGCTGGCGGGAGAAGCTCCGGTTCACGCTCGATTCGATGGAAAATCTGTGCGATGAACGACAGAAGCGCAGTTTTTCCCGAGCCATTCGGACCTGCGAACAAAGAGATCCCAAGATTGCCGTAGACATCTTGCAGGAAGCCCTCGCCGACAGTGTTATCGAAAGCAATGTTGACGTCGCTGAGCTGTCGATACTGGCTGATATATATTTTCTCGATGCGCATTGTGATAGGTAATCAGTAATTTCCGCGTAAATAAGGGATCCAGCATCGTATTAGGCTGTTAGTACTGCTCTTCAATTGACATTCTATATTGGATTTTCCACTTGAATCACCCCCAAGAGGGATTTTAGAGTCTAACGCAATGCGCTATTGAAACCCCCTGAATCGGAGTATCGGAGGTTGACTTAGCGCTGGCATACTTCGAATGTCTACAAAGGTCCGATTTATCCCGCCGATCGTCGAGCGGAGTCGCCGTCTTTTGCACCTCGGTATGAACGGCTGGTCTCGCACGTTGGTCGCCCGTTTCAGCGGCGATCGAAGAACGTCGGCAAAGACCGAACACTCGCCTCACGAAGCGGAGAAAGGAACGGCCGTTGTACTTCGGAAGGGGCCGTTGCGGTTGTAAACGTCCGAGCGGCCGCTCCGGGTCGATCAGCGGCAGTCGCGGACATTAACCTCACGGCGGATAGAAACCGCCGTCCGGGTTTTCCCAAGAACCGTGTCAGCAGTTTCACTTACCTGACACACTTTTCACTAATTGTGGCACCCGACAAAAGCTCTAGGGCGCCACAATTAGTGAAAAGTGCATCGTCGGATTGAAGGCGTTTTTGGGAAGAGTGGCACCGAGTGGTCAGCATGTGCCAAGGAAAGTGAAATACCCCTCTAGTTCTGCCGCGGTAAATGACAAATCTGCAGGATTCTCATTAATACCTGAATGGAAAGTCTATCGCGGCGCAGACAGATTGCCACATTGCTGGTCAGTGACGAGGAAAACCGGCCATTTCCAGCGGTTCGCGTTCGCGAAATGGATTTTTGCTGTAAGTCGTTCAAGGGACGTCGAGGATGAGGTAGCACGAGTGCTCAACGTGTCATTGCGAGGCGCGGCTAACAATCAAGGGGACGCAGCGTGTACGAAACAATTGAAGATATTCAGGCTATTCGAGACGTCGCGACCGAGTCAGTTAGCCTCGAGTTCAAAGCTGGAGCCAAACTCGACAACATGAATGATCGGGCGCGAATGGATTTGATCGCAGACGTTACAGCATTCGCCAATGCGGGGGGTGGCGCGCTGATATACGGCCTCGGCGAAATTCGACGCGACGGCAAGTCCCATGCTGGCGACATCTCGCCAGTGCAAGACGCGCGCATGACGCAAGATCGGCTCAGGGAGATCATCGTCTCCAACACAGACCCAGTGCTGCGCTGTTTCACTATCACGTACATCGCGGCTGGCGGCGGATCGATCTTCGTCGTCAAGGTCGAAGAAGGGGATACCGCATATCAAAATGGCTGCGACCGCAGGTATTACGGTCGCATCGACGCATCAGCTCAACCGATGCACGGGTTCGCCATTCGCGATCTCATGAACCGGCGCACGCGGCCGCATGTGACGGCATCATTCAGAAAAATAACGCGCGGCGACATTCGAGGTGACCAACGCGAGTATGTACTGCTGGGAGAACCAAGAAACGAAGGGAACCTCACGGCACACCACTGGGCGCTGCGTGCCGCGATCCCGGATGTGATTGCCGCACATGCGCGGTCACGGTAAGCACCCAATAGAGGGTCTCGGCTACTCATGGTACCGATACTTGTCTGAACGATCGGATGGCCGAACGCTCGGATATTGCCCGGCGAGACTTTTGATCTGCGCGAGAACTTTCATGAAACCGCACAACTGATTTTGAGCGTTGGAAGTCGCGATCAACGGCGAATCATGGATCACTCGCCTGCGGTGTACCGGGAACTGTTCGTAGACGACGCTCCCAAGCTCGAAGGCGAGCTACCGTACGCCGACTGGTGCGACTTCTGATCGGCTGACGAAGCAACTTGGATCGCGAGTCCGACGAGCAAGTGTCATCCCATCTGTTTGTTCGCAGCCGGATACTCGATGCCCCGACGAGCGTGACCGGTGTGCGAGCATGAGCAGGCGCTCAGCGCAGTGATAGCCAATGTCCGAGATGGGTTCATTCAGTGTCAGTGCCAATTGGGAGACAAAGATGCGGGATCTTACTTCAACGCGCGAGGCGCGACCCCACAAGGGTCTGGAACAGTAGAAGGATGTCGACCTTGGTGCGGCCGCCGCTAATAATGGACAAGAAAGTATTAAATTTCATCGAGACCTTCTCGCCTCTCCTCGGATTGAGTAGCACAAAGTTTTTCCACTCGGCTTCATGCCCCTCAACGGACGCCGCGTAGCTCAAGAGCCAATAGATGGCCACTTGGCGATAATCTGCGGAAGAGAAGCGTTTGACGCTGCACTTCACCTCTACAAGCGTACTTCCGATGGCGAAGTCTCCGTAGCCACTGGCAATCCATTCAAGGCCCGGAATTCGCGGGCGGATGACGACGGGATGCGCGCTCGCGCGGCTCATCTCTGTCATCGAGTTGGCGAGGTTCCTGCCGACCGTCTCGGCTAAAGCTTGGTCCCATGCGGTTAGTTGATCAGGCAGCTTCGCATCGAAATACGCACGCTGCCGCCGGAGCGTTTCAGCGAAGCAGCTTAGCCAGTCGATGCTCGCTTCTCCCTCAAGTAGCGTTTCTCCCACCGTGTAGCCGAGCTCGAAGAGCATTGCGCGCTGCATCGTCGACAGAAGCAGGAGTTCCGGCCGGAGTGGCTGTACCTGGACTGTGAGCGCCGAATTGTTTAGGTGCGCGACGATACTCGGCGTCAATTGTGGAAACACCTCATCAAATACGCCCGGGATTTCGCGGGCAACGGTGCGTGGGTCAAACTGCATCGCTTATCTCTTTGGCCCAGTTCATGAACACGGTCGAAAACCGTGGCTCCGCGCCGCGCGGCAGCTTGCTAAGCTTCATTTTGTCTTTAGCTTCGTCGAAAGGGAGCTCTATCCCAAGCGCCCATGATTGGCTCGCCGCACGCTTCACCTGCTGCCGAGCCTTGTCTCCCTCATCAGCGAATGCAAAGGATGTCAGCCAATAGAGCCGCTGACATTCCGGACTCATTTGCTGCCAGCGATTGCGCAGGGAGTTGAACGCGACAGCGTCGCGCCAGCCACGCCAACAATCGATGCAAGCGCGCCGTACCGTATCCAGTTGCGTTGTATCGAAAAGCTGGCGCACAAGCTGCACACGGGCGGGCGTACTTTGGAAACGCAAGCAGCGCAAGTAATGGAGCCGACTGGTGTCGGCTTGCAGCAGATGCGCCGAGTGGACGGGGACTTCATCGAGAAAATGGTCGAGCTGTCCGTGAATTCCGGAAAATCTAGCGTCGCTTCGTAGGTTCGCGATGCCCCGCATGATGGTGGAGAACGAAGAACGGAAGGCGTGGAGATTCCGCTGTTTCAGCAGCGTCGCCGCGATTTCAAGTGCGACGGTCGGCTCATGAAGCCGTATTGTCCGACCGATTTGGGTCACCAGGAAGGAGTCCGGCAGAGCCTTTTCCAATTCACGATTCAAAAGCTGGCGCACGTGAAGTGTCTCGACGGTCTCCACGAGCGACTCGTAGTCTTCCTCGGCGTTGTCGGAGTACGGGTCGAACTTGAGGTCGATGCTTCGGAGTTTGGCAGCCTCGATATCGTCGCCGCCAAGTTGCGACGCAACGTAGTCTCTATAGTGCTTCGAGGACAAGAATACGGTTTTGGACTTGTTCAAACTCAAGCCGTAATCCATCAGCCCTTGCGCAAGAATGCCAAGCGCCCGGTATGCCCCAGAAGTGTTGTCCGCAATCAACACATAGTCGTCAACATAGCGGCTCCAGTGCAATCCGCGAGCTGTAAGTGCGGCATCCACTTGATTCAGGAAGAGCTCTGCAAGGATCCGTGCTCCTTGGCCACCGACCGGCAGACCGAACGAGCGCCCTGCAAAGAGTTTGCTGAGAAGAGCGTTGACCTGTTTCGAGACTGGCACGGCGTCGCCGCCGAGACCGTTGATCAGGTTCTCGATGTAATGGTGAGAGACGTGCTCGTAGAAGCTCGATATGTCGGTTTGAACGACAACCGCCGCATCACCTGCCGCGCTTGCTTGAACAGCTGTGGCTTCCTTGAAGGCGCGCCATGATCTGTTCTCGTCGAACAGTTGCTCGTCTCCAGTCGGTAAGAATCGGTAGGAGTGGACATTGGGGGACCGCTGTTGTTCAAGCGCCTCCGCTATGGCGATGGCCAGTCCGTTTAGGTAGATGTTCCAGAACAGGTGAATCTTTGTCACAACCCGAAACCCGGCCGGGCCGGAGGGTGCCAAGAGTCGCTCACTATGGACGTTTAGCTCCGCAATTCGCTCGTAATTGTCCTTGGCCGAATCGCTGTCGCGAAGTTCCGAGTAGAAACCGTGGGCGATGGAAGCAAGCGCTTCGGCCTCGTCGCCGCAGAATCGAACATCGATGTCAAATGGCAGTGTGTCGTTATCGCCGTGCTTCGCAACTTCGCGAGCAGCACGTTCGAAGTGATGTAGTTCCGGCTTGAGCAAAAAGACCTCCCCAAAACTGTTGTCGCCCCCTGTCTTTGAGCGTATATCCCGTCTCGCTTCACAATGATAAGACACAAAGCTGATCGTCGAGGGCGACCGGCCTGCGTAACGGCTGCTACCACTGGCAAACCTGACATTTGTGGCGGCATAGCGAATTCCCGGGTCGACTTCTGCCTCACGGGGACAGGTCGTGACGGCCCACTCCGCTAATTCGACGTCGAATCTAGTTCGGCTATGACCGGTCGGTCGAGCGTCTCATCTCCGGCGGCCCGCTGAATAGGGATCTCCAGGCTCAACCTCACGGTCGTCACGGCATTGATGCGGTGCTCGAAATCCGACCTATACGGCGGTCGCGATTGGGCTATCTGGTTGGGTGCCAACGGGCTCGTGGAGTTTTCGATAGGCATTCACAAGCGCCGGCAGGGCCTCGTGCTCTTCCGGTGTGCCGAAGCGGCCCACAAACCCGTCTAACGCGACCAACAAGGAGCAGGCTGCGAGAGCCAAGGTGTCGGCAAACTGCAAGTAGTCGGGGCCGATGTGCAGACTGGTTATCTTCCCTGTGGCGCTAACCTCAACGTGGTGCTGAAGAGAGGTGGCGGACGGGTGGGCGTCCTGAGAGAGAGATCAGTAGACAATTGTATAAAGGTCGGACGGGCCCAGGCTTCTGCCAAGCCGTGAAGGTCAATGTCCTGGTGCTTCCCTGGCGCGCCGATCTCGTCGAGCAACGCTTCGAGCGCCGCTTCCGTTTGGTTGGCACCTGTAGCATATCCCGCAACTCGGACGCGACCTGTCCGCGGAATCGCTGGTGCCCGCCATCGAACGCGTCGACGAATCGCGTCCACGGCGCTTCGCCCTTCTTGAGCTTAATTTTCGCGCCCTGCGACAGCACCATGTCGCGAGAGGCGGCCACGCAGTACAGCGCAGTCTCGAAAATCGATCGCACCATCGCGCGCGACGGCGCACGCAGTCCCCTGGCGCCCAGGAGCACAGCGCCCTCGAAGTCCTGAACGGCTCGCCCCAAAAGGGTGACTGCGAACAGGTCGGCGTCACGCTGTTGGATGTCGCGCGGCACGATCAGCAGGGCGATGGCGAAGCTGTTGATCTGCTCTACGAGCGCCGCATGGCCGGGGCAGTAGTCCCGCAACGCCTCATCCGCGAGGGCGTTAATGTGCGTGGATGGGAAGCCGTCACGGCTCAGAGTCATGGTTTTCTCCTTGACCTCGAAGGCTGTCGACGCTGATCCTGCTCCCCATTGAACTGTCAGGTCAAGGTTGGTGGCGATCGGCCCGTGTCGGACACAGAGCGAACATACACTCGCTCCAACCTGAAAAGGTACCCGCATTGAGGTTATTTGGTCGCGCAGGGCGACAAAATCGCGCTTCGCTGGATCTTTCTAGCGGCGTATGCTGGAGGTAACGCTAAATACCGACGGAGAAGCGAAGCATGCGAGCCGACCAAGCAGGAAAACTAGTTGTGTTCGTGTCCAGTGGGGAATTTCTGAAGCGGGCAAACGAAGCAATCGGTCAAGCCTGTGACGATTTGCGCGCGCATGGCATCGAGCCGGTCAGGATAGATCGAAAGACCGGCTACATTGTCGGCGGTGTGACTTGCAATCCGCAGCAGCCCGCCGAGCCATGCGACTGAAGTTCCGCTAATACAGCGCTACTAACACGCCGACAACGCCCACGATGAAATCTGCCAGCGTCCAAATCGGTTTTCACGCATCGACTTGATCCGATCTTCAAGTGCTTTGCGCTCAACGATCTCCGCATCCCGCTTCGCCTGACGTTGTGCCGGTTCGTTGGGCAACCGAACGCGCCACGTCGCATATCTTTCAGAAATGACTTTTGCGCATTGTTCGGCGGTTCTACTAGTGGCCGCCAATTCGTGAGCTATGCGCGACGCCCACGCGAACGCGTGCTCCAAGTTTTCCGCTTCATCACGGAAATCGTACAGCGTCGACCGCTGCTATATCTCGATGTGATTGATGACGCCCGCGCGCAGATACAACAACAGCACGAGTGCCCCAAACGCCGCAATCTGGCGGGGACCGGGCATAAGCCAGTGCGCGACTTCGTACAGATATAGTCCTTGAATCAAATCGGCGCAAGGTTCCCATTCGTCCGTTTCGACGCATCGAGCATCAAGGGTTATTTCGCCCGACTTAGTGTATTCCTCACCCGCACGAAACCTCATCAAACGAAAGCTTCTGTTGCCTGCTGTGGCCGAATGGACAGGGCCGCAATCGCGGTGAGCCGCAAGCGCGTGAATAGGTCCGGCGTGACCGCCTCCGCGATGGTTTGCGGCGCGGAGGCCCCGAATTGGCGAAGCACACGAACGGTGGTCATCGTCATTTCGGCTGACATTCGATAGCGGCTTGCATCGCAAGCTGTTGAGAGAGTCGCGCCGAGGTTATTTTCATGCCCCAAAATTCGCAATGTCGGTGGAGCTAACGCCTGACGGTTTGCTGGATGAAGCGGCCTCCTGAATGGCCGAGCCACGCACCGGGTGGATGTCCCTTCGTGGCGGACCACGACCGACGGCGATCGGCTCACATCGACCCTCAGCGGACTTCCAGCTCGTCGAAGCGTCAATGGCTCTTCGCAAAGTGCAGCGGACGTTCATCGGGCGATGTTCGCTACGACTCATGGGCCTTTTCCGCCGCTCGCACCGTACTGCGAGGGGTTTAGATTTGTCGGCATCGAACTGCTACGCGAGCATTTCGACATAGCTCGGCATCGGCTCCGCTTAGCCGACCGTTCTGAGCAAACCAACCCATCCGGTGCGCGGTAAGTAGTCGCCTACAAATCACTAGATTTCGCTATGCTTCACATCGCCTATAAGTATGAGGGGTTGCGCCGGGAAGATCATTACGGCTTCTCAGACAGTGACCGTTTCCAAAAAATCAAAAAGAGAACCGACTTATGAAACGTCTTCTGAGTAATGGCTATTTTCCTGCGGAGCTGCCCCCACCGTTTCAAAGCAGTGAGTATGCGAACCTTCTGACATCGACCCCGCCAACGAGCGCCCCTTATCTCACTGCGAAAGATAAAGCGCCAACCTATGTTTCCCAGCCCACAACATACAACCTTGCTCGCGCCGGTTCCCTGCGACGGGTTTTAACAATTCCCAATCCAATCAATTTTTACCAACTCGCAAGTGTGATGGATTCGAAATGGTCGATATTAGAAAACCACTACAAGAAATCGACGCATGCTTTAAGTAGGCCAAGAAGAGGACTACCTATATTAAACAATAGGGCGTTTGAATGGAGCGGGAGTTTCAAAGATATAGCATCTGAACGTTCGACCATTCGCTCCGGTATGCGATATAGCCTATCGGTCGATATCAAATCTTTTTATCCTTCTATTTATACGCATTCAATTGCATGGGCCCTCCACACCAAAGTCAAGGCCCAAGCGAACACTGGATTTTCCGATCTGCTGGCAAATCAGTTTGATAGACTGATTCAAAATTCACAATCGAAGCAAACCAAAGGAATACCCATTGGACCGGATACGTCCTTTTTGGCGGCGGAGATACTTCTAGCGAGCATGGACTCGTTAATCAAGAAAAATATCGGAAAACGATATTTCAGATATTTGGATGACTACGAATTTTGTTTTCGAACCTCAACGGAGGCGGACTCTGCACTTTCCACCTTCCAGGAGATACTTGGTAAATTTGAGTTAAACGCGAACGAAGTTAAAACCAAAATTGAAGGTCTACCGGGGCCTTTAGAAAGTCCTTGGCTACGTCCACTTCGCGCAGCCGGCATTGCTGGATATAATTCGCCTGCACGTCAGAGAACTGACCTTTTTGACTTTTTCAATTTGAGCATCGAAATGTGGAAGCAGTTTCCACAAGAGGCAGTGATTCGTTACGCTGTAACCAAAACATGTGGCACGCAAATCGCGTTAAGCAGTTGGAAACTTTATCAAGAGCTTCTTTTTCAATGGGCGATGGCCGAGCCTGCAGTACTACCGATGGTTATCGACTTACTTCTAGTCTATAAGAATAACGGTTACGAGATAAGCTTGTCGCCACTTGAAGAACTGCTAACCGACCTAGTATCTACTCATGCGCCAAGAGGGCATACTAGCGAGGTAGCGTGGGCCTTGTGGGCACACCTTTTATTTGGAATTAGTGTGTCTTCGCGATCTTCGCGAACTGTTTGCAAGTTGGACAACTCCGTAATTGCATTACTGGTATTGCAAGCGCGCAAAAATAAACTCCTCCCGGCTACCGCCAACGTTGATCTCTGGAAAAGTAAAATGACGCCCACTGAGCTAACTGGCGAGAATTGGCTACTTGCTTACGAAGGGCGCATAAAAAAATGGTTGTCTCCGGTCGCAACTAAAGAATATGTGAAAACAGCGGTGGGATTCGGATATCTTGGTTCTGCTGGAGTGTCGTTTTACGACGAAAACAAAATAAAAACATATTCCCCTCGTGATTTGAAACTTTTGGCACTCAAGCTCACGCTTACGAAGGGTGCAGGCTACTTTTAGTTTTCGAAGGAAAATTCACTTTCGGCCAGCAAACCTGTCCAAAAAAACCCCCTATGTCCGAAACCCCCGGCCAAAAATCGAAAGGGCTAGGTTTTAGACATTGCCGCGAAGGGTGCCCATTATCGAGCGATATTGGACGGCTACACCGGGCGGTCACACAGGATGTGGCGCGGGGGCGTGTCTTTGGCCTTGCTCTTGCGTGGCCGTCGAAACCATCCGGCATCTTTGGGCGACACATAGCATAGGCTTGCACCGGTACGGGAAAGGCGGACCAATGCTTGACGGGCAGTTGATGGCTCATCCAGTCGTTTGCCGACAGCTTGTAAGAGACCGTTCATGCCACGTGCTGCCTCCCACGATAGGCATACACAGCTTGAAATTCGCCAGGCTGCGATTGGCGGCACGCGGACCCGTTTCGGTCATTGACATCGGCATGGGTTAACCGGCCGTTATTTGGGTATAACTGCCAGTCGGCGGCTTTACACTCCGCTGACCAGCATCACGGATTGCGCAACACGCCAGTTAGAGCGGCACAGCTGGCGTCGGTGCATCAGTCCTTTGCATTGAGGTACGACTCTTGGAATCGCACCCACTCCTGAGGCTTTCCATTCCCGTAGAGCGTTCTCATCTCAATGATTCTGAGATGCGATCCTTGCGGCAACACGCGTGCTCCAGAGGCCCAATGAGCCGGTGAAGATCGGATATTTATCGCTCTATTCGCGATGATTTCGTCTCCAACTTTCGGCAGCGAGCCATTGCGCTGAGGATCGGCATACGAGAAGAATGAACTACTCGCACCTACATCACGAAACGCAACCCACGTGTTCGCAAACTTGACCGGATTCGAGAGCGCAGCGATACGATTGATGGTGTTCTTAAACGGGGAACCGTCTCCCACATATGTCAGCGCAATTGCCGGTACGTCCTTGGCGTTGCTGCCGATCGCAGTCTTGTCCCAACTGATGGACCAATTGCCGTCGTCAGTGGTCGTGAGCGTAGCAAGATCCTGTTTCATTTCATTCAACTGGTCGAGACGTGTTTTCGCCTTGCCATACCACTGCTTGGCATCTGCGCACCTTCGTCCTGCCGCAGTGACGCAGTATTGGTCCAGTTTCGATGACCCGACAGACGAGTAGTTTTTCTTTACATAGGATTGCCCGGCTTGCACGAGTACCGCTCCGCCCGAATCCACGAACGCTTTCAAAGTCTCTTCCGTACTTCCCCCGGATGCGGCAACAGCTAGGCCACCGACGGCACCGGTCATCGCCGCTTTGCGAGCGACTGCGTCAAGGCTCGTCGACGGCATTTTTCCGGCAGCAGTATTTCCCGCGGACATTGCGTAGGCATAGGCGCCAGCCTTCAATGACAATTCGACATTGCCACCGGAGCTGTGATATGTGCGCCAAGCGGCAAACGCTGCTGCACCTGCCGGACCTCCGTACGCCGTCGCAACCGCCTGCGCGGCCGTAGCGAGCAGTTCATTTTCCTGTGCCGCCTGTGCAGCATTCTTGTCCGTTGCCTGAGCGCCCTCGGTGCCGTAATGCCAGAGAGCGTCCACAACCTTTCCGTCCCGAATCCGCTGCTCAGCATTTGTGAGAGTTTCGGCTTGACTATGTCCTTCTCGTTCCGCGAACCTAGCCGCGGCATGCGCCGCGTCAACTACGTCGTTGGCGGATTTGGCAAGGTTCATGGCGACATCAGAGACCGCTTTATCGCCGAATCTCAACGTGTTCGCTATCGCGATTTGCATATCCTTGGGCAAGACCTTCTCGAAAGCTTGCAGATTCGCTGCCGCCTGGATCGCCGAAGGATCGTTGAGGGCCGTTGCGAGGTCGTGCACCGTCGCGAATGGATCGAGCGGATTCACTGGACCGATGTTAGAGCCGGGAATCAAGCCGCCACCGCAGGTGTCGCAGATCCTCCCACCTCCCGGAATAGAGATGTCGATGCACCGGCCAACCATAGGCGCGACGGCCAAAACGATACCGAGAAATAGGTTACGTAAAGGTTGCATTTGGCCCTCCGGATGTGCACCACGAGTCGGTGCGTTTCACAACCGCTCTCTTGGTAGTTTGCGCGGTGAGTCTTATTTTTCGACATCTTGTTTGTCGAATGCAACGGTGCCTCTAAGCTGCGGAACAGGTGTCACCGCCACGCCAGGACGCGCTGCACATACGGTTTCGCACAACGCGCATTTGACCATTGCCATACAGGATCAGCTCGCGCTGGAATCAGAGCTCAGCGAATCCAACGGCCCACCAGGGTGCAGTCCAGCGCCCTACACGACAGAACGTGTTAGGACATCTTCCATTAGGAGCCGCACCCTGAGTCCGCTGCGATAAGTGTATGACACTGCAAAACCGTTGCGCTCGGGTGTTACCCGGATGGCAGGCTGGCTTATTGGTAGTGCACGACGAGTCCGACGTTGATCCCTTGTCGATCGGTACTAGCCTCAGCGAGGCAGGTGCGTCGGTGCTGCGCAATCAGGAACCCGTCGTCATTGCAAACGGAATGGCCGGTCGACGAGTTGACGCGACGCCTCAATGTCCAAGAGAGGCCATCGACCGCATCTCTTCATGGCCGATTGCCGAACTTCGAATTTCAAACTCCGGTTGGGCGCTGCAATCGTGCGGCCAACTTCCGCGCCCGACGCATATCCGCCCTTCGACCCGACTGCAGCGCTACGGCAGCTTCCAAAGTGGAACAGCCATTCGAGCACCGTTCTCGGGCGGCAAGTTCTCGGCCTTTGCCGACGTTCAGGAAACGATGTGGGAGAGGCAGCTACCGGTCGGTTTCCTGCCGTTCGCTCGTCGATGACTCCCAATGTCAGGTCTCAAGGTCAGCCAACGCGTGCTCGCGACCCGTCGCAGCCACTCGAGCCACGGATGCCGCCAAGGCAGCTTCCGGGCTGCAACGGTCATTCGAACACCGGCTTTTTTTACAAGTCGATATCAGCGGTAACGGAAACACATATACTCGCATTCCACGTCCGTACGCTTTCCGGCTCAATCCGCACGCGATAGATACTTTGCCTGCGCCTTCCTTTCAACCGTTGGAAAAGAGAAAATTTACGTGGATATTGAATCTGTTTTCTTCGAAGTATTCAAGGATTTGCCTTTCCCCTATAGTGCTGTTGATTTCGGCAGGCTCAACAAAGCACTCTCCGGAAAGCCTCATTCCCATGTCGAAATTCCGCTTGACGCAGCGCCAGATAAGCGCCGATTTTTGGTCGCGAGTTGGCGAGGCTTCCTGAATGATACGCAGATGCCCTACGCCGTGAAAGAAGAAGTCGCCCGTGCAATGCCACTAAGAAAATCAGGGAAAGCAACAGACTTGCTACGTGCTTCTCCAATACATGCGAAGGTTAGATCTACGATACAGGTCGTAGACAGCCGTATTGTGTGGGAAGAAGAAAGTTACTGGCCAGTCGCGTTCTCGACAGTACTTACTCAATTCAACGGGCTCGTAACTGTTCATCGCTTACTGATCGAAGCCCGTCGCACCGAGACAGCTAAGGCTCTTGAGGCACAAGGTTACGACGCGGGTGTAGTCGAAACACAGTCGGAATTCCCCCGCCTCCTTCCGACTAGGCAGCATTATGCGTTTGCTTCGCTAGGAGCATGGTTGGGGGGTGCGGTGAACCTGCAGTACTTTGGCTACTACGCAACCATTCGGCAGATTCACCATCGCGACCTGAACCGAAAATATCTGGACCGCATAGGGTTCGATGAAACGACGATCGATACGATCGACAAAAGTGGACTGATCGCTGTCCCGGCCAGTTTGCTAGCACCTTTGGTTGAGGCCCAAGGTGGATCGCACCTGTTTGGTTCACTTCCAATTGACGAAGTCAATTCAGCCAATCTTCCGGCGATTCCACTTGATGAATTTTCGAGGCATACACGTGAGGATGTGCTGCCTGGCATCCTTGTCGACAAGTATTATCGCGCTCCCTTCTGGGCCAGAAAGCCGGAACGCTTAGGCCTGTACGGCGCCGAAAACGTCTTGCGCGATCATTACAAGGAGTTTTACGCAGAAATCAAAATCACTCAGTTGTTGCGTTGCAAACATTATTGCATCCCGATAATCGAAGTATCGAGCATCGATGAAATACTGGGATACACCGGAAAGATACCGGTGCGAGACGAGTCGGGCATGTTTTTTCGAGGTCAAACGGCCCTGCATACTCTCGAGCGAGAAAGTAGCGTGAGTAGCTTACTCTTTGCGGATTCATGCGCTACCGAACCTTCTCTCACAACATCGGCTTCCCGCAAGCTTTCCTACGCTTACGATGACATGCATTACGTCCTTCGCCAGTTCGCTGAGCAGCACATTTACAGGTCCGATCGTCGGTTGATACCAAAACGAGCCGAGAACTGGCGTGATCTTGCTTCTTCTCCCCAATGTGAGGTGGACTACGCCATCATGGCACTCGCCCAACACTACGGTGTCCCGAGTCACGGTCTTGACGTAACAACGAGCGAAGATGTAGCAGTTTGGTTCGCCACTAACGTTTATCGCAAGGACGCGACAACCGGTATCGCCAGCTACGAAAAAATGGATGCTTCGAGCTGGCCTGACGATCCGCAACAATGGCCAGTCGTTTTCGCTTGTCAAATGGTCACGAATACCATTCGACCATCATTGCGCGACTGCGAAGAACTAGAGGACTTCGGTATTTTGGCAAAAAGGCCGGCGCTACAGTCTGCGAAATTCTTCCATGGTGGCCACAGCGACCATCAAAACCGTTTGGCGGAGAGTGTAGTGTGCGCTTTCCGCCTTCGGCCAAATTTATACGTAACAGAATCGACGTTTGAGTCTCTGTTTCCACCGCCGCACGACGATCCGGCCTACCAATTCATGCTGGATTTTGCGCAAGAATATCCTAAAGCTTGGGGCGATTACATCAATCGGTTTCATTCCTTGCCAGACGAGAGCTGATTGGCGAGAGACATTTCAATGGGATTGCCCTTTGTGGGATCGGGTCCATTCGTCATCCCGCATAGCACTCGGCCTCCTTCACACGCAAGCATGAAAGGGTTGTCCAATATCGCGCAAGTAAATGTAGTATTCGGTCTTAGTGAACGAGCACATGGTCGATGGAGAGGCGACTCCGATAGGAAACCAATGGCTTTCTTATTGCAGAGCCGACTTGCGAACGTCTGTGTGCAGCTTCGACGAACGTCCAGTGGCCGGAAGTACTCGCTCGGTATCTAGTGAATTATCGGCCGTACGGTCCCGATCGAACTGCGTCGGCGTGCGGCCGATAAGGGCCTTGCGAGGTAGCCTACTTGTCCTGGGATGAACGGCTGACGATTTCCGTCACAGCCGCCTTCGAATCGCTTTGGAGCGGTCAATATGCTCTCGTGACCGCAATGAAGGGTCTGTACAACACCGGGCCGCGTAAGGCATAGGATCGTCGCAGAAAATTAACATGAACAAGGAAGACTCTGTCGGCATGCGCGGCTATTCGAGTCCCAATCATAGCTGTCCGCCAAGGGCCGACTCCCGTCGTCTACATCCATGAAGGCGTAGCAACACGGCACGGACAACTTCGTGCAGCCCCGCCGAATACGGCGGTTGTCCATCGGACTATTGGTCCTGTATGCACCTTCTCGAAACAGTTTTAGCCTCTATTAGATCAGTTGGAGATTTCCTTTCCCGCTGCGGACTTCGTGAACAAGACGTCCCCGTAAACGCGCATCGCCAGGGAATACTGCGGAACCTCGCCGAGGTGGCGAGCGACCGCGTCATTGGCCTTCTTCGTTGCATCAAGGACTGTGGCGCCAGCTTCCCACTCCCGCAGGAACGGTTCAAGCCAGTTATAGGTCACCATCACATCGAGCGGCCATGGAGACGCAATGACAGCGCGACTGCCTGTATTCAGCAATTGCTTAGGGAGACTGGTGGTCGAGTTGTCCCACGGGTTCTTGTCAATGCGGCCTCCGCTACAGATAAACAAGATGACGACGTCGACTCCGGCCAATGCAGCGGCAAGAGCCGACGGTGTCTCGATGAGATCTTTATCATCACGAATGCTGTGCAGATACCGGCCCTCCCTATTCAGGCCTCCATGCGCCGTCATCACGACTAGGCCGGCGTCCTTCATATCGCTCGGAAGGCGACGGCCGGTATCGACCATGAAGCCGAAAGCCTCGAAGCATCCGCTGAGGCGCCTGAGTGCGATATCAAGCGTCGGTTCACGCTCGAGTTCCTCTTGGTTGACATCGTCCTGATCCAGGACCACCGATGCACCTCCCAGTCCGATCTCCGCACTTGTCTCAGCCGAGATCCACGCCTTATAGGCTCTTCGATCGCTGTGCCTGGCCGCACGTGCCGTCGAAAGCCAGCTTAGAGACGGGACTATGCCAATGGCTGCCGCCGTACCTGCGAAGTAACCAAATGCCCCATCCTCAGGTTGCATAACAACAAGGTTCGCGGTCAGTTGTTGTAGAAACGGCTCAGCCACCAGAATGAGCTTCTCGGATTGGGGCAGGCAGACGTCGAGCGCCTCCATCGTCATGTAGAAGATATTATTCCCTTCACTCCGGTCGACACGACCGTAGTCCCTCGGATAATCCTGCAACCATGCACGGAAACGGTGACGGAAGCTTTGCTCATGCCTAGGCTGTTCGACGGTGCGGACCTGGCCGTCAGAAACATAGGTGACCGTCAGCTCACCTTGATTGTCCAAGGCGAGGAAGGCGACATTCAGGCCCGCTTGATTCAGCTCCGCAGCATACCGAACTGGCCATTCCACCGTCATCGCTGGAGCTTCGCCTACCAACGCAACGGTGTGATCAGCAAGGAGTTCAATAGCAAATGCGTTTTCGTTGGGGATCGGTTCGCCTTGCGGTCCAGAGTCCAACAAGCGCCTCGCCGCTAGCTCAAGGACAGTGTAGTCACGCGCGACGTCCGAGGCGTACGCTGCAGGCTCCAAATCGTTGAACATCGTCAGAACGTCTTTAGCGATAGGCTTTGCCGTTGAGACAGTACGAACCATGTCGGCCATGCCGACTCCGACTTGTTTCAGCGCCGTGTCCAGGGTGGCTCGCACCTCCGGCGAGACGCTCACGCCTGCGCCTTCCGCCTTGAGCATTGCTTGCCCTAGGAGCATAGCGAGAGGAACCAAGCGTCCCCGTTTATCAAGCTCGCCCCGACAGGCCTCAGCGACTTCGGCAAGAAATTCACCAAGCTGGTCAACAGCGGTACCATCGATTTCCATGAGTCGCACGCCCAGTTCAGCGCTTACATAATAAGGGTCTTTGTCGGCGTCGAACCCGAGGTCGAACAGAAGTGCCTTCATCGCCGGAAGGAACGAGCGAGAAAGTTCAAAGAGTCCCAAATCACGCAAGACGCGATGGATGGAGTAGACCTCGTGCCAAAGGTCTGCCGTTTCGACTTCAACGTCAACGGCCAAGGCACACGCCAAGCCGATGAGAGCAACGACATGATTTCGGCATCGATGATAAACGTCGCCGAACGCGTGCCAGGCCAAGCGACAACGATATGCACTGGACTGCCCCATCAGCAGAATAGCCTCAGCAAGGTTGCGCGCCCGCTGAAACTGTCCCGCTGTGGCAAATTGGCTGGACAAATGCCGCATCAGCCGAATGTCTTCGTCGTGCTCGTGTGTCGCATGAGGGCAAATGGCACATGCGAGAAGTACCAATCTCTCCATGAACTCCAGATCAACATCCTCGCCGTTCTGTCCATCAGCGAGTCGCACCATTCTGTCGATGTAGCGCACGACGTCGTCAGGATTAGCGGTCAGCAGCTCACGAGGGACCACAGTCACGCCGGGTTCGCTTGCACCCTGTTCACCCAGCCAGACGAAACCGTTCTTCATGGATGTTTCAACGGCCTCGTTGCTCAAGGGACTATCTTCATCGGCATTAGCACTAGGCCGCGCCCGTTGCACACCCTGCTGAGCGAGGTCCAACATCGTGAGCGCGACTAATGGAATACCCATATCACCACACGACTCGACCGAAAGCAGCGTGGTAAGCCTCGATCGAACGCTACTGTCTTCGGGGTAGCGCGCAAGAAATCGGAAGACCGCCTGGAAGAGATGTCGGTAGTCGTCACGATCGTCTACCGGCACGAGCTCCCTAAGCATCATCGATTTGATGGACAACAAGACAATTTGGGTGGCCTGGCGGCCATACCGCTCGGACGAGGTGATGAGACTTGCGACTTCAGCAGCTTCCCATGGATTCTCGGCGCTTCGGGCATGCATCGCGCAACAGACAACTGCCAGCTCTAGCCAGTCCTGCCCCCATGCTCTCGCGTCTTCGATAGCGAATTCATAATCCGGATTTTGGACAGACAGATGTTGTTGCAGGGCCCGGTGGTGGTCGGTGAACCCAGCAGTGGTGAACTGGTGCGATTGGCCTGATTTCTCCTCCCGAGAATTCATGAGAAGCCGGCGGTCACGGTTTTCACGCAGTCGCTCCGAGTGAGGAAACAATTCTGCCAGTCGCGCATCAAACCGGGCGATTCGTTCGTTATCTTCAAAGTACGTCGCGAGTTCGAGACCTTCCTCCAGCCAAAGTTGGTCGCCGACACCATCAGGCCCTTCAGGTAGGATCTCAGACGCCAGTGCATCGTCGCCAGCCTGGTGCGCAAGTCGAGCAGTCTGAATGGTTGCCTCAGCCTTGAGCGTTGCGAGGTGTGGTCGTAGCTGAGCGATGATGTCGAGTGCCTCACTATCAAGTCCAGCTCCTCGTAGCAACTGCGCAAGCGCGTGGAGTCGCGCACCGACCGGCAGTGCCAAGCTATCAATTTCTGTCATCACCTCCGTCAATCGACCCTGGAGCGCCATGGATCTCCATATCTGGGCACGCGAATTAAACTGATCCTCAGGGTCGGCCTCGGACCGCAACGTCGCGACGTAGCAGTCGTCAACAGAAAGCAGTAGATCTACATTGGTTTGTTTTTGAGCGGGCACTCCCGGGACGTGAACTAGCCCATAGCCAGCGAACCCTTTCATGATAGGAACGATCTGTCGACAAATCGAAGCTACGTGCGGCACCCACCGATCTTCCTCAATGCGGACGGCTGTAACCCCGAATGTCGAAGGCAGGTCGAGTGATGGATCTCGATACTGGCTAGCGTCTGCGACGGCAACGAGACGCCTTTCTCCTTGCTCCTGCACCGTGCGCAGCATGTCGGCGATTTCGAGCGACGGACTGTTCATAACGCGCAAAAGTCGACGAAGAACGGGTTTCTCTTGTTCGTCAATTTCAAAGCCACGCAATTCTTTGACTGCATGCGTCAACGCAATGAATACGGACTCTTCCGTGTGCCTGCTTACGGTCACAGGCGGCAGGATTATTGTCGCCCCAGTAAAGACGCCGCGCCCATCCTTGTCCACCGCTTGCAGAAGTAAAGAGGAAACGCTTCGGCCCACCACCTCCGCGAACGAGCCGCCTTGAATCAGGTCGGCACAACCTAGGTCGAAGCCTTTGCCGAATAGCTGGGCGGGGTTAAAGCCTTGAATGACATGGCTCGCTGCCTTGTCTTGTTCGTTCATGTGGATTTCCCCGAATGTCGTTCCATGAGCCTAGCGCATCTATGGCGCTACCCACCAGTTGTTACTTCGCACGTTTTGTAGAAAGCCTCAAGACTTACGAAGGCCTTGACGGAAGGTGGCGGTCAAGCAGATGCCCACGTTAAGCTGACTATCGATCATTCAGAGTTAGATGTTGGAAGTCCGCAACGGGTCGCGAGCACGCGTTAGCTAACCTTGAGACCTGACATTGGGAGCCATCGACGTGCGAACGGCAGGAAACCGACCGGTAGCTGCCTCACCCACATCGTTTCCCGAACGTCGGCTTTGGCCGATGACTCGACCTCGATCCCCGCGGGTTCAACGGCCGCTTCCGAGGCGCAACCGACCCCTGAATGTCCAAACCCGGTTGCCAGCGAAGGTCGCTTGTCGGCCGTAACCCGGTCCGACGTTGAACCGGCGGAGTGCGTCGCCATTGATCGGTCCGCGTCGGGCAGAAGTCGACCCGAAGCGACGTACGCTCCGGCTGACTGAAAGGCCGGTTTTCGCGTGACTACGGTCGCTCAATCAATGTGATCGCCCATGTCACAGACCCATACCAGGCTGCACATATTTATCAATTCGATAATTCTTTAAATATCGAATGCAATGGTCTATCGTTGCGTCCATGGACTCAAATCTCGTTGTACGCGCACTGAGCACGCTCGCCCACGAATCGCGCCTCGCGATCTTCCGCATGCTGGTCGTCGCCGGGCCGGACGGCATGGCTGCTGGTGAAATCGCGAAGCAGCTCGGGCTTTCTCCTTCCAGCCTGTCATTTCACCTCAAGGATCTGTCACATGCAGACCTCGTGAAGCCACGGCAAGAAAGCCGCTTCATCATCTACACCGCGAATTTTGACGCGATGACAGGCCTGATCGGCTTCCTGACGGAGAACTGCTGCGCCGGCGCGACCTGTGCCCCGAGCGCCCTTCCCAGCTGCTGCGGAGATACAACATGAAGCGCATGCATATCCATGTCGCGGTCGAAGACCTCAACGACAGCATTCGGTTCTATCGCGCCATGTTCGGCAACACGGAACCCACGGTTCTCAAGAGCGATTACTGCAAATGGGAGCTGACCGATCCGGCCGTCAATTTCGCGATTTCGCAGCGTGGCGCGAAACCGGGCGTTGATCACATCGGCATCCAGGTTGAAACCGACGCAGAGTTGGAAGAGATGAATGCGCGCTTCACTGCGGCAAAGCTGCCGGTACAGGAGCAGACGGAGACAACCTGTTGTTACGCCAAGTCGGATAAGGCGTGGACGGTCGATCCGCAGGGCGTCGCGTGGGAGACGTTCAGAACCCTTGAAGCTGCACCGGTCTACGGCAAGTCCCGCGATCGAGCGCAGGAACACGCACAAGCAACGGCCGCATGTTGCTCGCCTGTTGAATCCATCGTGACTGTCCGGGGTCGCACGTGAGCGATAAACCTTACTCGATTCTGATTCTCTGCACGGGCAATAGCTCGCGGAGCATCATGGCCGAGGCGCTGTTCAACGTCTTGGGGAAAGGGAAGTTTCGGGCGTATAGCGCCGGTAGCCATCCCTCCGGCGCGGTCAACCCGTTTGCCATTGAACGATGCGAAGCGCTCGGCTACGACACGTCGGGGTTGCGTAGCAAGAGCTGGGATGAGTTCGCAACGCCTGACGCTCCAAACATGGATTTTGTGATCACGGTCTGCGACCAAGCGGCGGGCGAAGTCTGCCCGATCTGGCCGGGCAAACCGATGACGGCACATTGGGGTTTTGAAGATCCGGCCGCGTTCGAGGGCAGCGATGAAGACAAGCGCAAGGTATTCACCAAGGTATATCGACAGATCATGAGCCGTGTGAGCCAGTTCGTGAATCTGCCCCTCCATGTGCTTGACAGCAACGCGATTCAACATGAGATGCGCGCGATCGGTGAAAGGCCTGCCGAGGAATCAAATGAGCAGCACTAACACGGCGGTTGGCAGCGCACGGCCAGCGATTGGATTTTTCGAACGCTACCTGACCGTCTGGGTTGCGCTTTGCATCGTGGGCGGCATTCTACTCGGGCAGGTGCTTCCCCAAGTATTTCAGTCGATCGGCCGCATGGAAGTGGCACAGGTCAATCTTCCAGTCGGCGTGCTCATCTGGGTGATGATCATTCCGATGCTGGTCAAGATCGATTTTGCCGCGATGACGCAGGTTAAAAGCCAGTGGCGCGGCATTGGCGTCACGCTGTTCGTGAACTGGTTCGTCAAACCATTCTCGATGGCGTTGCTCGGCTGGATCTTCATCCGCCATGTGTTCGCGCAGTGGCTTCCCGCCGATCAGCTCGACAGCTACATCGCCGGGTTGATCCTGCTGGCTGCAGCCCCTTGCACAGCGATGGTGTTCGTCTGGTCGCAGCTCTGCAAAGGCGATCCGTATTTCACGCTTTCACAAGTCGCGCTGAATGACTCCATCATGATCGTGGCCTTCGCACCGCTTGTCGCCTTGCTGCTTGGTTTGTCGGCCATCACGGTGCCGTGGGAGACGCTGATTATTTCGGTCGGTCTCTACATCATCATCCCGGTCATCCTCGCTCAACTGTTGCGCCGGTTGCTGATGGCTAAGGGCGAGGCGCATTTCCGGAAGATCGTCGCACTCCTCGGCCCCTATTCGATCTGTGCGCTGCTCACGACGTTGGTGCTGCTCTTCGCCTTCCAAGGGCAAGCGATCATCAAGGAACCACTCGTTATTGCGATGCTCGCGGTGCCGATTCTCATTCAGGTGTTTTTCAATTCCGGCCTCGCCTACTTGTTGAATCGGCGGCTTGGTGTCGCACATTGTGTTGCGGGACCGTCCAGTCTGATCGGCGCGAGTAATTTCTTCGAACTCGCAGTAGCCACGGCAATCAGCCTGTTCGGTTTCCATTCGGGCGCGGCGCTGGCCACGGTGGTCGGCGTGCTGATCGAGGTGCCGGTGATGCTACTGGTCGTCGGCGTCGTCAATCGCTCCCAGCACTGGTACGAAGCAAAACACAGCATCAAAGGACAACGCATATGAGCGTCACGATTTATCACAACCCGGATTGCGGCACGTCGCGTAACACGCTGGCCATGATCCGCAATTCGGGTATCGAGCCGATCGTCATTGAGTACCTCAAAACTCCGCCAAGCAGGAACACGCTTAAGGATCTGATCGCCCGCGCCGGGCTCACGGTACGCGCTGCGCTGCGTGAAAAAGGCACGCCTTACGCCGATCTGGGCCTGGGCGATCCATCAGTGGCCGATGAGCAATTGCTCGACGCGATGCTGGAACATCCGATCCTCCTTAATCGCCCGCTTGTCGTCTCACCGCTTGGCGTGCGCCTTTGCCGGCCCTCCGAGGTCGTTCTCGACATTCTGCCCGCAGCGCAAAAGGATGCTTTTGCCAAGGAGGACGGCGAACCCGTCATCGATAGCGAAGGACGCCGGGTTCACCAATGACACAGGATCTTCCCAACGTCAGCACGCCGCACCTCGACACGCCGGATCTGCGCAAACTCAAACCGCGCGCCGCTTCGCAACACGCGCCACGAATTCTCCTGCTCTACGGTTCGTTGCGCCCCACGTCGTACAGCCGCCTTCTGACGCTGGAAGCCGAACGCATCCTGCGCCATTTCGGCGCCGAAACTCGGGTCTTCGATCCGCACGGCTTGCCGGTGACCGACAGCGTCGGTGCGGATCATCCGAAAGTGGCCGAACTGCGCACAGTGCCGGAGTGGTCGGAAGGACAGGTATGGTGCAGCCCGGAGCGTCACGGCACGCTGACGGCCGTCTTCAAGAATCAGATCGACTGGTTACCGCTTGAAAGCGACGGCTTCCGTCCGACACAAGGCCGCACGCTCGCGGTGATGCAGGTGTGCGGCGGATCGCAGTCGTTCAATGCGGTCAATGCGTTGCGCGTGCTCGGCCGCTGGATGCGCATGGTGACCATTCCGAACCAGTCGTCGGTGGCGAAGGCCTGGCAGGAATTCGATGCTGACGGACGGATGAAACCATCGGCTTATTACGATCGTGTCGTCGACGTGATGGAAGAGCTGTACAAATTCACGCTGCTCGTGCGCGATCGCTCGGATTACTTGACCGACCGTTACAGCGAACGCAGGCAAGCGCATCCGGAGCTTGCTACGACGCTGGCGAGCGCTGCAATGAACCAAGAGGCGGTGAGCGTCAACGCCGATACCGATGACAGCGAAACAGAGTGACGGCCCCCGCGGCGCTATCGCGACATGGGCGCTCGCAGCCGCGCAACTCGTGTCGTGGGGCTCGATCTATTACGCGTTCTCCCTGTTTGTTGTGCCGATGGAAAGTGCGCTGGGCTGGAGCCGGACCGCCACAAACGCAGCGCTCTCGATCGGTCTGCTGATCTCGGGACTCGCGGCCTATCCCATCGGAACCTGGATCGATCGCGGCCACGGCCGGCGCGTCATGGTCTTCGGGTCGATTCTCGCTGCAGGAATGTTGGCACTGTGGTCGCAGGCTCATAGCCTCGCGATGCTTTTCGTCGTTTGGGCCGGTCTTGGTGTTGCGATGGCTGCCACGCTCTACGATCCGGTCTTCGCGGTGGTCACACGCGATTTCCCTGACAGCTTTCGCACCAGAATCACGCTGATCACCCTGGTCGCCGGTTTTGCCAGCACGGTTTTCATTCCGCTAACCCAAGGCCTCATCGGATGGTTCGGTTGGCGCGGCGCATTGCTCATGCTGGCTGCGTTCAATTTGGCGATCTGCTTGCCGCTCCACGTTTTCGCGATCGGCCGAGATGCGCCCCGCGATGACGAATCAAATTACAAGGCGACGCAGAAAGCTGTCAATTCAGCGGCTACACAGCGCGCACTGCGCACGCCAGCATTCTGGGCACTTGCAGTGTGCTTCACGGCCTACTACGCGACATTCGCCGCGCTCACGTTCCATCTCGTACCGCTCATGATGGAGCGGCGCGTATCGCCAGCACTGATCCTGACGACGATGGCCGTTATCGGCCCGGCACAGGTTTTGGCGCGCATGCTGTGGTTCACGATAGGCCGCAACCTGCGGCCGTCGATCGTGGGTATCGTGATCACGATCGCCTTCCCGGCTTCGGTCATCGTTCTCATGTGCGCCGGCACGTCTCCGGCGTTACTTATCCTGTTCGCGATCGTCTACGGCGGCGCCAACGGCATGATGACGATCCTGCGCGGGACGATCGTGCAGGACGTGATGTGGACAGAAGGCTATGGAGCCGTGAGCGGACTACTCTCGATGCCCTCGAATATTGCCAAGGGCATTGCACCGATTTCCGCCGCCGCGATCTGGACGGTCGGGGAAAATTATCTCCCTGTCGAATGGAGCGTGTTGCTGGTGTCGCTGGTTGCAGCCGTTGCGTTCATGCTGGCGACACGTCTCGCCTCCGAGAAAAAGCTCGGCGGCCGCCAAGTCAATTTCGAGTGAGTTTGCTGCCATGCAGATACGAACAGCCGATGAGGCCGACCTGTGCGAGATCCAAAGCCTTTTACGTGCGAATAACTTGCCTGTAGAAGATGTTTCGAGCGCGCTCATCGAAGGATTTCTCGTTGCAGAAAGTGCAAGCGGATCGGTTATCGGCATTGGAGGACTTGAACAGCTCGGCTCTAGCGTGCTGTTGAGATCACTTGCTGTCGCGCGGGGGGCGCGTGGAACAGGAATCGCACGTGCACTGGTAGCACGTCTCGAAGACAACGCACGCTCCTGCGGGCGACAAGATGTTTGGCTACTGACAACGACGGCAGAGCGATTTTTCGAGCGAGCCGGTTACGAGCGGGTGAGCCGCGAAGACGTCCCCGCGGCAGTGCGGTTATGCAGGCAATTCGCGGCGCTGTGTCCGTCGACGGCCTCGTGCATGCGAAAGCGGCTGCGCACGGCATCCTCCGAACCCATCGCCGAGCGCCCGGTATCAAACTGATTTCCGACGCTCGACACGCGCTCGTCACTGGCTCCTGTTGGCCGAACCCGGTCCGATGTTGACTTGCAGAAGTTGGATGCCATTAATCGGCCCGCGTCCAGCAGAAGTCGACCCACAAGTGCCGGTCGTGCCCGCACGACTTCAATGGCCGCGTGCGAGGACGGCCCTTCATATTTTCAGCCGGTACGGCAGCATCTCGGCGAATCCGGTCATTTGCCTCCGTCCACAACTTTCTGGCAATGATCTCTGTTGCGCAGTTGCACAATCGAAATTGATCGATTTAAGTCTCCCGGACATTTCAGTCGGCCGCACCTCTTTACTGGCCTGAGACACCGTCATCTCGGCTCTCAAACTGCGCGTTCTCAAAAAAAGGGTCTCTTGACCCATTAGTGATTCTGGAGCCCCGTAATATTGCTCCAATAAAGCTCGCGGCAGAGCGATTCCGCTCAACCATGTGTTCAATGAAGAAAACGTTGTGAAAAACAACGTTGTCGAAGAAGTCTCGGTCGTCATCCTTCGACTTCGCCTTCCCAAAATCAGTTGCGAGAGTTCGAAGGGTTTGCAAGATCTCGTTTGCTTCCTCGAGCGCTTCCAGCTCAATCCCCGATAGGACATTCGTAGGTTCAAGTATCGCGCCCGCAAAACCACGTAAAGTATGGCGCACGATCGCTGCGTCATGAAGACCACCGTAGTCTCCAAGCGAGATAACTCCTTTCATGATTCTGCGCCCGTTAAGGACCAAGCTCGTTCCGTCCTCGAATTCCAAGCGCCCAGTACGCATGAGGGTCAGTTCGTGTTTCCCGAGTTGACCGATCGCGCGCCCCAATCCTCGCGCCAAATCAATGGCGAGATACAGATCATTACCGCCAATGGTTTTTCCTGTAGGGGCCTTCTTCTTCAGCTCGAACAGCGCCAGCACGTCATCTGTCTCGATGATCAGATCAGCGTCACCGGCACGTTGGCGACCGGGGCCTTTGATGATTCCGCTGCGGCATCGGATCCCGAGTTCTCGCATACGTGTGACGAGCCGCGTCTCAAACGCAACACCGATCAGGCTGCTGGCATTGCGATTCGCATGTGTCAGTCGGCAACTGATTAGCCGCTCGAAGAACGGTGGCCCCAGCAGGATCCTTCCTGGTATCCAGAATCGCTTCTTCGACGCCGCCACAATGACGCTGTGACGGGTTTGAGCGCGTGCTGCGTCAGAGGGGAAAGCGTAGCCGTGGTTGGCCCTCTCTAGCGAGAAGGAACCAAGCAACGCTTTGCTTCTACTTGAACCTACCAGTGATTCGAGCGTCTTGGCGAAGGTACTCCTCGCAACAAAAGTCGAAGCTACATCATGTACCGAGGCCGACTGAAGAAGCGCCCAAAGCTTCTTGGCATCGTCCACGTCCCAACCCAGGGCAGCATCGGCCTCGGCAGTTCGAACCTGATCAAAAATTTCCTCAATGAGTCGGCGCGCAACAGACGGGGTGCACTGCGGGATCGTGAACAATTCGTCGTAGGTCACGATACGGCGAAGCAATTCCAGGATATAGCCTGGCTTAGGCGGAAACATAGTCTCGTAGGTAGAGAACGGCTCGACGTCGAACAGGGCGCCGAAGTGAATGGCAGTCTGCAAGATATCCTGCGGTGAACTTCGAAATCTTGCATTGACTCGATCTCGACCAAGCGTCTTTAACGCGTACCGAAACAACAAACCATAAGGGATCGCGCGGTCCATCTTCGCTCCCATAAGGTCCGGCGTTGGATGAAGTCTCAAGCGCGCTATTGACTGCTCGTACATCAACGCCAGTATCCCATTTACCATTTGAAACGCGCGCTCGTCACCCAGCGCTATCAATGGCTGGAAGAGGCTTGCTGACATCGCCAAAGAAATAGCTGGAGTTGGTGTCTCCGCTTCATTTCCTCGCATGTTCACCGCTATCCCTCGGCCATTGAAGAAATGTACGGCCTGAGCCAGGGTAACGTTCCGAGGTTCTAAGCGGCGCTCACCGAAGTCGACAGTCCATCGAGGGAGGTGGGTAAGCGCTATCGCCACTGCGTTAGTCCACCGCTCATCGTCCGCATTCAATACAGGTATTTCTTTTGCGCGGTAGAGAGCATCACGTAACATATGGGCAGCACCCCAATACGGCTGCAGAGGAATCCTTTTCAATAGGTGCGCGTACGTTATCTGCTCAGCGAGCTGTCCGAGAACGCTCGGAACATCGTCGGTCAGCGTAGCCCAGTCTGCGATCTCGTCGGGTTGCTCGGCGTGCAAGGCGGCCTCAATTTTCGCAAATACCTCCTCATGAGAAATTTGCTCTTTATCAGAGGCCGTGTCCGCTATGTTGGATGCCTTCTCCAGTACTTGCCGAAACGTATCGAAGAGTGGAAACGTGTGTGCAACCTTCTTCATTCTAGGGAAAGGCCCAAATTGTTCCAGTTTGTCGATGTTCGTATCGCTACGACATCCCGTGCAATCGGCCCCGCATCTCGGCGCACAATACGGCGAGCCGCCTAGTCCTTATCTTGGCCGATAAGAGGCTTGTCGCTTTGCGGACTCAATGGGAAACGCATCGAGCCCCAAGTCCGTACCCGATGGCGGTTGAATGTGCCGTTGCCGGATGTCTCGACGCATCGCGTTGAAAAGCCTCCGATACGCGTCCTCTCGGACCTCCCGTGAAACGCCATCGCGAATCGATTTCGATAAGGCATTTGCGGCCTGCACAACAGAGTCCGGTGCAATCAGCCAAAGTTTTCGGATCGTACGGAGATAAGCGTCGACGCCCGCTCCCTCTGAATCGGCAAAGATACTTTCTATCTGTACCGCCACCTCAAGATATGCATCGCGTCGCAACTCGTATTCTGCCCACGAGTTGGCGTTCTCTGCGAGTTTCCCGTCCAGTTCCGCTTTTTGATTCCCAATCAGCAGATTCAGTCGCCCGTTAATGAACGGTGACCAGAGGCCGAGTAACAGCGAGACACTTGCAGCAACTAATGCTGCGATGACCACTGGAGTGTCCAACATTTTCAGGAGCTGAAGAGTTGATTGCATGCCAAGCAGAGTCCGGTGGTTCGAAACGCCTGATTCTAAGCGAACTATCGGCGACGTTCTCTAATCATCCGCTACTCTCCTTCCGATGGACAGCTGCAGGAAGTCCTCGTACAACTCCACCGGCATCGACGTCAACGAGGGCAATCCGGTGGTTTCATTCAACACGGCAGACCGAAGGGGATTTTTGCTGAACTGCCCGCACCACGCCTTCCCGACAATCCCCTCAAATTGAGGATAAACGGTTGACAAATCGTGACGACCGAGAATTCGGGACGTGAAGCTATGAGGTTATTTGGTCGCGCTGGCGGCGTTGTCATCTCTTACATAGGACGCACGCAGCGCGTCACGCCGTAAGGTCCCGACAGGCGAAGGGGCCTGTGGGCAAGGTGGGGCAGCATCTCATGGGTTTGCAGCAAATAGGCCCGTAGGAAGAACGCCCTGCTCGATGACGGGCCAGTCCTCGCTCCAGTCGAACTGAAAGGCCTCACCCAGTGGAAAAATCAGCGGCACAAAGGTGCGTCGCCCAGCGGGGCGCGCGTGCTCTTCCCTCGGCTCACTCAGCCCGCTTGAATACAGGGAGAGTCTCGGTCTTGCAGCATAAACCAGTCCAAAAATTTTGCCACCCTTCCAACAGTCAATTAGCGTTTTGCACCTCCACATGATGCTGGACCTGTGTGACGCGACTCACCACGAAGAGTCACTCAGAGGCGCGTGCGCCTCCCGAAAAAACCCCTATGCAGCAAACGGATATCTCGCGAGCAACAGGTTGAGCCTACGGCGTTAAGCAAAGCCAGCGGGCGGTAATTCACTTCAAGATGCGCGCCAGCACAAGCCAGACAAGGCTTTTGGTCCGCCCCTTTTAAATAGCTGCTTTATAGAAAGGAAAGAAAGGTTGAAAAATGCGTGGGAATCGTATCAGATTCAAAGCTGAATTCGGGACTTCCGAGCTGACAGCGTTTTTAACTAAACCACGGATTATGTCCACCAGAGCGACATCAAGAGGCCTGCCATTTATGCACTCCCTTCACGGGCATCATCATGTTTGGGTTTTGGTTGAAGACCGGGACCGGATAGGGCGCCTCGAGTATCTTCTCATTGCGAAGGGTGACTTCGTCTGGCCCGTTTGGCGTTTCTTCAAGACTCATCTGCTGGAACTCGCAAGCGAAAGAACTTACGCGCAGGCTCTGGGCATGCTGGTCGACTTCATCGGTGCAAGGGGCGACGAATTTCAATCGATAGAGTCACGAACCGGGTTTTTCCAATCCTTTGCAGGGGCGGTGCTATTCGGAACAGTTCGAGATGGCAACGATCCGACGAATCTTTGGTGGTACCCGCGCTCGATTCGTCGAGCGCGCAAGCTGCTGCGCTGCGTATGCACTGTGAGCGACTGGCTTTCCGACCGCTATCAGACCACGGCTATTAATCCATTCACTAGACAGGCCACTCTCTCTGAGCAAATAGCATTTTGGCGACGATGGAACAATAAAACGGCCTCGCAATTGCTCTCTCATCTTACCGGACGCGAACCGGCGAGAGTATCTTCAAGCCGTGCCCGACAAGACTCGCTTCCCCGACGAGAACCCCGAACTCTCGAAACACAACCCAGCTTTCCAGATCATCGGATGCGCGACCTTCTGCTTGACGGTTTCGCGCTTTCTAGCGACGACATCACTCGCCCGTTGTGGAAGCGGTGGAATGTCCGCGACATCATGGTCACTCTGCTTTTACACTATGGTGGCCTACGCGTGTCGGAACCCTTTCACCTGTGGGTCGATGATGTATTCGTGACTCAAGACAAGCCAGACTTTCCAGTAGTTCTTGTCCACCACCCTTCCGACGGATTAGTCCAGCTTCCCGGAACACCTTTCGTAGCGAGCAACGTGACGCGCGCCGCGTACCTGCGAGCTCACTACAACATGACGCCGCTCACCCTACTATCGGGCAAGCGTCACGTTGGATGGAAAGAATCCTTGCTCACTCGACCAG
Source organism: Caballeronia sp. DA-9 (assembly GCF_051615025.1). NCBI lineage: Bacteria > Pseudomonadati > Pseudomonadota > Betaproteobacteria > Burkholderiales > Burkholderiaceae > Caballeronia > Caballeronia sp. DA-9. Next base: position 1,249,767 of record NZ_CP195132.1, read on the forward strand.
CGTATAAGGCGTTTGAAGTCATCTGGAGTTCCCTGAAAGCGGCCTCCTTCTTTCTTTACCTATACCGACTCTATATCACGCACGTACGTCCCACGTTTCTGAACCATCCGTTCCTATTCTTCAATCAGTACGGTGAACCCATGGCTCCAGCGGCGTTCAGGAAGAGTCATGGCCGAGCTGTCGAGAGAATTGGCCTTTCTCCTTCTAGACCAGACGGCACGACATCTCACGGACATCGCCACGCTTACGGCCGCTTGCTTAAAAGACTCGGTCTTTCAGAAAAGGAAATCATGGTGTGCATGCACCATTCCGTTCCCCAGTCCCAGCATGTATATACGACGCCGACGGTTCCTGAGGTCCATCAAGCGATGCACACACTAGTCGAGCCGACTTCCACATTCGATTTGCACGCCGAGTTTTCGAGGATTTAACGCTCTGTGAAAAATCATATTGTCTATCTCCAACCCTACCGCGTGGTCACGTCATATCTAACCAATCGCGACGTTATCCTTAACGACTCGCCCGGATTCTTAATTCCCCCAACATTTGAAATAGCAAATTTTCGTCACGCTCTAACTACACTTTCGAAGCTGCTTGAGAAAGGGATCGATAAGCGTGGGCGCAACAATTTTATGACCTCTATGATCGATGAGCTCGTGAAGTTGCAGACAAAGGAAGAAGTCGCTCGGCGCATCGCTAAAATTGTCCGCCAACGGCAATCTTTCGGTGTAGCTAGAGGGTGGGAGGGGGCACGAATCCGGGATCTTTTTGTCCTCCTTTGGGGAGAGGGCTGTCTCATTTTTCCACAGACAACAGCGAAACTATTCAAACTAGTCTTCAATGGTGCCTTACCTTGGAATAAGCAAGCAACGGACATGATTTCCAAACTTACTTCACGCCAAGAGAAAGACAAAAGCGGTGAAGCGAGGCTGCGCGGATTCCGGCTCCTGTTGCTTTCACGAGGAGGTGTTCGAAGCATAGGTGACCTCACACCCGAGGCCTGCGGTGACTACTTCGTCAATCACATGGTCCGAACGGGCGTCCGGGCAAGTACTGTCAGTGATTTGGTTACGTTGCAGAAGGTTGTGCACAAAAGCAAAGTAGTACATTCCATTCTCGACTATGGGCCCGTTGCGAGATCCGCTGTTCGGTCCGACAATACATTCATGTGGGTGGTAAACAACGATGCGAGTCTCGCCAAGTGGACCGAGGTCGCTCGCCAATACATGACAGAAAAGCACCGAAATCTGTCCGCATGCCGAGGCGCATGGAACAAATTTTTTGACTTCTTAATTCAATGTCCTGACATCACCAGAAATCCTCTCGAATACTTGCATTTAGAATACTCCCGTCCGCGCACCTTAGAGCTCATATCCAACCAAAACCAAGAAATCCTTCGAAATATTTTTGAATGGATGCTCGACAATATATGTGTGTACGAAGATGAGTATGGGAGGAAGGCGATGCTGCCTGGCTACGGCAACCCGCTTTCCGGGAACATAGCAAAGCGGAGCCGCGCCGCAGAGTCCCCCCGCGACCCAATGCCCCACTATCTGGTTCAACGACTAACCGAGGTCCTAACCGAAAATGACTACGCGTGGCCACGGCGATACGGCATCCCGAGATGGAATCGCAAGGGGGGCGACTATATACAGCACTTTGACCTAGCGTCTAAACGATATATTAATGTGTGGTCCCCCGTCAGGGCGATTTCTATATTCGTGAAGCTTAAGTTGCCTCCTCGAACATTTCAGGTACGTGTACTTGATAGTGGCGAGGCCGATCGTGAAAAATTCTATGGAATGGGGAAAGGCTGGCGCTCCAATGACGACCCTTTAGCCAAAGCTAATAAAGCCGGAACGCGACGTGGTGTTTTTTATAAACATATTGACCAAGACGGCACAATTTATACATTTCTTTATTTTAACACGAGCAAAACGGGGGATATAGATAAAGACTCAACTGAACAGGGTTACGTGATGCAGTGGCAGCATCGCGAGGTCTTGGATGCGCTCGTCTATCTCAGGAATTGGCAGACGGAATACAACCCAATTTTGGCTCCCACACCTTGGACGGCGATAAAAGAGGTGGGCATCAGCGCTGCTCAATCCCAAGAGGTTCTATCGCTACGCGGGTCCAACTGCTTCTTGTTTCGCGATGCGTGTTCACCCTTCAAGGAGCAGCCTGTCACTGACATGCGCATCAACACGTTCTGGTTGAATCTCAATGCCGAGTTGGAAAAGCGACTGCGTGATGCCGGTGAGGTTGGATCTGATGGTAAGCCAATTATGCTCGTGACCAGGAACAGCAAGGGCGTGCCGTGCAGGGCCCGCTTTGACCTCCACTCCTTGCGTGTCACTCACATAACCGCATATGCAGAATCTGGCGTGCCCATCCATATCATAATGAAAGTTGTTGACCATAAATCGGTAGTCATGGCGCTGCACTATATTAAGATCAGTCCTTCACATATAAGCGAGACACTAAACGCAACGAGTCACTCGATTGCAAAGCGGGAACAAGAAGAATGGCTCGAGTGGCTCTCCGGCCAAGCCAGATCCACCCTTATTACAGGGGCTGCGTTCTCCCATTTTGATGCTATCGACGTGCTATCAAGGTCATCCGCCGCCGGATGGGTGGTGCGCGACCATGGAATTTGTCCAGTTGGCTGTGCCCGCTGTAACGAAGGCGGACAATTAATTGTAGACACGAAGGCGTACAAGAAGTATTCGGGCGTCCCCGGAGGGGCAAATAACTGTGTGCGCTGCCGATTCTTTATTACCGGCCCGGCGTTCTTGCTTGGGCTTCAGGCTCACTTCGACAAAGTCGGATTTCAACTGCGTGACTCGAGTCAACGATACCAGATCAGTAAGGATAACTATGAACAAATGGAATCGAAATTCCACATGCTCCGCGAACGCGGGGAGCCAATACCAGCCACCAAACTCCGGGACTTGGAGCACGCGTCCGGAGTGTATGAACAAGACACGCATGCAGTCGACGATAAGGCTCTGTCGTGGCATGCCACCTATCGTCTGATCGGTCAATGCCTTGCGATAACCAAGCGCGGTGAGCAGTATGCTGATACAGAATCAAAGGGTGCGTTTCCGCTCGTGGCGACTGGCGGAGTTCAAACCGTCGAAGCAGTCATTGAAGAGTCGACCGAGTTTGAGTTGGTTGACCGAGTATGCCAATCGGCTGTGTTCTTTTCGGGAATTGACGCCGCAGTGCCGAATTTGAGGCGCATGAGGGCGTTCGACGCAATGTTGAACAGGCAGGGGCTGGCGCCATGTTTCTTTGAGATGGACGAACAACAAGCTTTAGTAGCTGGAAACCAGTTAAGTAAGCTGCTGTACGCAAAGGTTGGCAGAGCGAATAGCCAACAGCTGATGCTGGGTCAAACCACGTTGTCCCGACTGGGCATTGCTGCCGATTTTGAGCGCTTTGCTATGGAAGCCATCGGTGTGCCTTTAATCTCTTCCAAGTCGACAAGCAATAATCTTAAATGAGATTCGAAAGATGGCCGACCACGACAACATTTCCGTCGACTTGACTCGTTCGAAAGAGCTACTTCGCAAACTCCAAGCCGACTCCAGAAAATCCAAACAAGATGAGTTAGATCGTCTTTGGACGGTCTTGCGAGATATGCAGCGCGCCGGAGTAATTGACTACACCCTTGCAAAGGTTGGTGCCAGGCTTGAACGCGCTGGAGGACTCCGCACCCAATCTCTACGGAATAGGAATGGGGAAGACTATCGACAATTGATCGCTGCATTTGCGAACGACGTCTCAGGAAAGAGCACGCATTTTAATCAGCGCCGCTTCCCTCCGCCAGACTGGCTCGACAGCATCTCCGATATTCAGTTGCGTGCATGGGCGCGCCAGATGGTCGAACAAAACAAGGTGCTTGAGCGTCAAGTGAACGAGCTAAAGTCAGCATTTAAGGCCCTGCGCGTCAGTGAACCCACTGCGCAGGTTCGGGCACCAGCTAGTAGATCCGAAGCGAAGCAACCAAGCCTCTGCGCCTCCGACCTCCAAGTTTTTCGGAAAAGCTTCGACCCGGCCCGATTCGCGGAAAACGGGTGGACTGTCAGCCCGGATGGTGCCGTTATCGATGACATCGGGGTCACCGTTTTCCCCCCCGGGTTTATGGAGGCAGTTAGCAAACTAGCAACTTTCTAGAAGCAGCGAATCGATTATAACCAACGAGTATATACCGCTACAACTCATTGATTTGTATCATATGGTATGCCCTTGGGGTGGGGCCTTGTGGGCGCGTATCGAGCAAGCGGTGCGGCGGCTGGTCGAGCAATCCGGCGATGTCTACGTCGTGACCGGCCCGCTTTTTTCCGGACGGCAGTTGCAGACCATCGGCGAGTCGCGTGTGCTGGTGCCCACTCAGTTGTATAAGGTCGTGTATTTGCCGCAACGCAAGCTGGCGTTCGCCGTGGTCGTCGACAATACGCCGACGAACCAATACACCGTCAAGACGGTCCACGAGCTGGAGGCCATGAGCGGACTGCAGTTTCCGGGCATTCCGGATTCGCTGAAAGATCAACGCATTGGAGGACTAAAAGGTGTTTAAGCCATTCTCAAACGATACCGACACGCTCAACATCAATGGCGACGCACTCGTGATTGCCAATGACCCGGCGCGCCTGTCTGTTTCCGGCGACCTGACGATTACCCGCGACAAGACCGGCCTCGCGACGGCGCTTGCGTTGCAAAAAGCAGTGAACGCGATTGTCGATGCATTGCAAAGCGACGCCGCGCTGCCCGCCAAACTTGCCGCCGATCCGGCAAAGGCCGCCGGCAAGACCGATAATCCCTTTATCTAGGCTTGAAATCGAGCCGCTTGAAATGGCTGGGAGAGACTGTTGATCGAATGTCACGTTGCACCAAGTCCGCTGGGCCACCTCGCGTATCGCGCTGAAGATGAACACCTTACGGGGCTGTTTTTTATCGGCCAGAAACATTTCCCCAAAGGTCTCGCCGATACCGGCACGACGCGCTCGCGTGTCGTCGCAGAAGCGATGGAGCAGATCGCCGAATATTTCGCCGGCGAACGGACCGTGTTTTCCGTCAAGTTGCGTTTGAATGGAACAGAATTCCAGCAGCGCGTGTGGGCTGCGCTTCAGGAAATTCCATTTGGAAATTCGTGGACATACGGCGATCTCGCGCGTCGCATGGGATATGCGCCGGGCGCGTCGCGAGCCGTGGGCGCTGCGAACGGACGCAATCCGGTAGGCATTATCGTGCCGTGTCATCGCGTGATTGGCGCGGACGGCGAGTTGACGGGATACGCGGGCGGTGTGGAGCGCAAGCAGCATCTGTTGACGCTGGAAGGCGGCCCGGGAAGGGCACAGTTAGCGCTGTTCTAGCCGACCAGAACATTAGCCGTCCCGGACGCACAAAAACCCCGCAAGCGCTACGCGCTGCGGGGTTTTTGCATCGGAGCGTTAAAACTAGAGCCCGAAGCCCCGGCTAACGCCGATCCGATTACTGCGTGCTGACGCGAATCTCCACGCGACGGTTCTTTGCGCGACCTGCGGCGGTCGAATTCGACGCGACCGGGTTGGCAGCGCCGAAACCTTGCGCCTTGAAGTTTTGCGAACGCAAGCCGTTGCTCTTCAGGTATTGCATCACCGATTCCGCACGACGCTGCGACAGGCGCAAGTTATGCGAAGCCGAGCCCGTCGAGTCGGTGTAACCCGCCACTTCGACTTGGCGCAGTTGCACGTTCTGCCCAGCGGCGACGAACTCGTCGAGCGTGTTCTTGGCGGTCTGCGTAAGCGTGGCACTGTCGGTCGCGAAGTTCGCGTCGCCGCTCAGATCGATCTGACGCGGCATTTCCGGGGCGACCTGCGGCACGGGCGCGGGAGCCGGCGCGGGCGCCGCTTCCGGCTGAGCCGGCGCGCCGCACTGGAACGTCAGGACGCGCGGGTCCATGGCGTCGTCCGACGGAGCGCGCAGGCGTTCCATGGTTTCAAGCTTGTATGCGGGCTTGTCGCCGCAGATCTTCTGCGCCTGCTTCACGCATGCAGCGACGCCTTCGAACAAACCATGGCATTCCACGCGATAAACCTGCGCACCATTAGCGGTTTGAATCTGATTGGCATTGAAGGTGGGGCCCGAAGCGCTGGAGCAGCCAGCGAGCGCACCAATTGACAACAAGCCTGCAGCGATTAATTTATTAGACATCCTGTTTACCATTTCGAAATTACGTGTGACTGAGATATCGAGACAAATGCGTACTGGTCGGGCCATCAGACAATTACCCGATTTCCACAGCCACTTTATTCGCCTCAAGCCTTCGATCCGGATATCAAAAATGATCTGGAATCCGAAATCGCGCGGCATGTTAGCACGCGTAATCAAGCATTCCTTACTGGATAATTCTTAATTGATGAAACAGTTTTGAACGATTTTGGAAACAACTGTTAAACGTTAATTATCGGAAAAGTTTTAGCGGCTTATTACTGCGATGGCAATAAAAAACGGCCGCGATGGCGGCCGTTTTTACGGTGCTTGAAACGCTGCGCGCGTGCGGCAATGGCTGCACCATGACTGCAGGGTTTGTATTGTCAGGCGCGAGTCACTTCGGAAACGGCAATGGCATCAGGTCGGTATCCGACTGGCGCTGAAGGTCCTGCACCTTGGTCTGCAACGCGCGCAATTGCGCTTGCGCCGCATCCTGCTCCGCGCGCAGCGAACGAATGGCCTCTTGCTGCTCGGCCTGGCGGTCCACCACCTGGCTTTGCTGGGCCCGCGCGACTTCCAGGTCGGCCTGCAAGCGGTTCGCACGCGATTGCTGAACGGCGATCAACCGGTCGGCAAAGTTCTTTTCGGCCTCGAGCTTGGTGCGGCGGATTTCCGTATCGGCAAGCGCGGCGCTGTTCTTCGCAAAGTCCGCGTAAACTGTTTCCGCACGCGCGTCAGCCTGTGTCTTGACTACGCGCCAGAATTTCTTTTGCTGGAACAATGCAATATAAAAAGTCATTTCGTCCGGGTAAAACAACATGCTCGCGCCGTAACTCCCGTTATACGTGGTGCGTAATTCCTTTACCTTTCCGTCGCGGATCATTTGCTGCAATTCCGCGATGTTGCCATTGGCCGTTGCCTGCGGTTCGTCGGCAGCGCCGTTGGTCAGCAGACTGCGGCGCGCGCCCGAACCACCTAGCGCATCGGCCGTTGTGGCGCTGCCTTGCGCGGACGCTGTGCCCGGCAGCGCACGCCGCGCCGCACAGGATGAACCATGCCAAGACCAGCGCCCCGCCTCTCGTTGTTTTGTTGGAGTTCATGGAATTTCCGGGTTGAACGCAATTAAGAATGCGAAAGCACGGGAATTATGGCAGATAGAAAAGGTAAAGCGGAAAATGCGTGAGGCCGCTTTTTGTATCTACTTCGTCACTTGAAACACTGCATGCTTTGGAGCAATTCCTGAAGCGATTCTTTAGCAACTCCCGTAGAAATTCTTCAAACGTTTCAAGCCGCGCTTTAGAGATCGTGGCGCAAACGCACACGATCCGAATCAGGCTGACGCGGATGTATGTCGCCCATATTGCTCACGGGCGAAAAGATACGGGCATCATCGGTCCGGTCAGGCACAGCCGACAAGATTGCGCGATCCGACCGAAACGCGAATGGCGCGCCGGAGTAAATACCCGGATCGATGGATGCCGCGGCCGTGCCTGGCCCGGCGTGGGCCAAACCGCCAAGCGCGAGCAGGCTTGCGGCAATGAAGATGGAACGCAACGACGTTGTACGTGAGGACATTGGCGGTCTCGCAGCAGGAATGCCTGCGCGAACGGCCAGAGAACTGCGGACTCGTACAGGCGTGAAACGAACGGAAGAACGCGGCTGCGCGTCAGGTCGACGCAACACGCGTACGCAAACCAAGATGAGACCATCGGCACGCGCGGCGAACCATGAGCGAGTTCTTAATTTCTCCGAGACAACATCGATAAACTGGACACTGTGCGAAGCGTCGGCCGCGTGAAATGCGTGCCGCGGGCCTTTGCCGGCCGCTGCTGGATCAAAAACGATTGCGCAAAAATTTACAAATACCGATATCGTGCGGCTTCTCGGCGATAATCACGTTTTACGCGCCACCGTTACCGGGCCAAGCCACCCGAGATATTCATGACCGATCAAGCAATCGCACCTACCCAGCCAGATTCCGATCCGAACACCGTCACCACGGGCGTGCCCGGCCTCGACGACATCCTCGGCGGCGGCCTGATCAAGGGCGGCTTGTATCTGATAGAAGGCATGGCGGGCGCGGGCAAGACCATCCTGTCGACGCAGATCGGGTTTCATCGGGTAACCGAGGGCGATACAGTGCTGTACATCACGCTGATCGCGGAATCGCATTCGAAGCTGCTGTCGCATCTGAAGGCGCTGTCGTTCTATGACGCGGACGCCATTTCGGACAAGATGTTCTTCGTTTCCGGCTATCACGAACTGATTCGCGACGGCCTCGGCGGATTCCTGGCGCTGATTGCTTCGACCATCAAGACCAACCGGCCGCGTTTCATGGTCATCGACGGTTTTCGCAGCGCGCGCGAATTCAGTTCCACCGAACTCGAGCTGTCGCAGTTCATCCACGAACTGAGCGCCTTCGTGTCGGCGGCGGGCTGCACGACGCTGATCCTCGCACCGCTGTCGGGCAACGAGCCGCATCCGGAACACACGCTGGTCGATGGCTTGGTCGAGTTGAACCGGTTCGCGACAGGCATGCGGCGCGCCCGGGAAATCGAAGTGCACAAGCTGCGCGCCCGCGATCATCTGCTGGGCCGGCATTTCTTCAAGATCACGGCCGACGGTTTGGTGACCTTCCCGCGTCTGGAAGCACGTTCGAAACTGCGCGAAGGTGCGCCTGATCTGAAATCGAAACTCGCGTTCGGATTGCCCGAGTTCGACGCCATGCTTGGCGGCGGCGTGGTCAGGGGCTCGACCACGACTCTAATCGGGCCGTCGGGTATCGGCAAAACGCTGATTTCGCTGAAGTTTCTCGAAGCGGGTCTCGCGCGTGGCGAGCGCTGCGTGTATTTCGGCTTCTACGAATCGCCCGAGCGGCTGGTCGCGAAAGCGGAATCGGTCTCGATCAAGCTCGCCGACGCGGTTGCCGACGGCCGCATGATCCTCGAATGGCGTCCGGCAGTGGAACTCGCCATCGACGAACTCGCGGCCGAGCTGATTTCCGTGGTGAAGCGCACGGGCGCGTCGCGGCTCGTGGTCGACGGCATCGAAGGATTCCACGACTCCGCGAACCGCATGGAGCGCTTCGGCCTGTTCCTGAACGCGCTCACACATCGTTTGCGCCAGGAAAGCGTCACCACGCTCCTGACCGAAGAATTGCCGCTGTACGGTGACGTGACGCACAGCAGTTCCATCCGTGCGTCGGCGATGACCGAGAATATCGTCCTGTTGCGGTATATCGAAACCGCTACGTCGTTGTACCGGATCGTCTCGATCGTCAAGCAGCGCGAGGCCGCCCACGATTCCTCGATCCGCCGTTTCATCATCGATGAAAACGGTTTGCATTTCACCGATGATCCTGTGGGCACGACCAGGCTGTTATCGGCGCGCGGCACGATCACGCCGGTCGTGTCATCACAGGACGCCGGCACGCGGACATGAAAAAGATCCTCGTCGTCGACGATGAATTCGACCTGCTGACCACCTGGAGGCTGGTGCTCCAGATGGAAGGCTATCAGGTCGTCACCGCGTCCAATGGCTTGCTGGCACTGGAATCCGTGCGCGCAAACCCGCCCGATCTGATCATCACGGACTGGATGATGCCGACCATGGACGGCCTCGCGCTCTGCCGCGCGCTCGCCTCCGACGATACCTTGTCGCAGATTCCCGTGGTCCTCTCCAGCGCCGCCGCGCGCATACCGGACGTCTCGCATCCCAGACTGGAGTCTCACCGCAAGCCGCTTTCCATCGACTCATTGATCGAGATTGTCACACGCCTGATCGGTCCGGCTTGACGCTGTTTTGGTCCCGTCCTGACGCCTGGGCACGAACCCTGCTCAAATGAACGCTCCGGTACGCCGGATTCTTCAATAAACCGCTTCAATAGAACGGGAGGCACCATGGTGCAGGATCAGGTAGAAGGCGCGGCGCAAACCGTCGTTGGCAAGGTTCAGGATGCGGTAGGCGGACTGACCGGCGATGCGTCGACGCAAGCGGAAGGCAAGGCGCGTCAGGCGCTCGGCACGATTCAACGCAATTACGGCGAGACGCTCGACAACGTGCGCGAAGCGGTCATTGCACAGCCGATCAACGGCGTGCTGGTCGCCGGTGCGATCGGGTTCGTGCTGGGCGCGATCTGGGCACGGCAACGGTAATTTATTTGCCGGGTTGTTGCTGGATAAGCCGGACGCGCCTTCACGACGCGGCCGGTTTTTTTTCGAGTTGATCTTTATCTGGCCACGGATCGGGCCCGCTTGATGCTGCCTGAAAGAACAAACATCTTCGGGAGCAATTTATGGCAATCACGGCAAACCGGTTATCTGACACAGAAGTGCTGGTAGAAACAACCGTTTATACATTTTCGGACAGCACGGTCGCGGATGCTTTCATGCGCTGCGTCGGCGAGGAATCCGTCGATACGTGCAGCACGAATCACGCACCGGTCGCGACGCGTGCTGCAAACGATAGCAAGCCGGATGATCTGGCACCGGGCAGCATCATTTCGCCTTCATTGGGCGGTATGCCCTGATCGCCTGTAATCACAGCGGCCGCCTGAAAAGCGGCCGTGGACATTATTTTTCAGGTTTGTTGCTCACTTGATCAGTGGCAGGCAAATCCGATTTCCTCGAAGTACCCTTCGATACCCCTTCCGGCTCCGAACTGTGTGAACCAAAACCGCCGGTGCCGCTAGGCTCGGGCGCGTCGCCACTGCCCAGCGGCACTTCGGCCGTCTGCTTCGGATCTTGCGTCAGCTTGCGTTTATCGGGTTCCCCCGGTTCTGCCTTGATGTTGCGGGACTGCGACGAACGGGAATCCGGTGGCGGCGTGGTTGTAGTCATGATTCGCTCCTGTTTGAAGTTTCAGGAGTTATCGAGCAACACCCGTTCCTCGCCTTGGCCAACGCCCGCCGCCCGGATCAGGGCGTGTGATCCGGACGCACGCCCTGGCCGCGCCGGTTTTGACGCGCCATCCAGCGCGCCAGCAGATTCGGCACGCGTGGCAACGCGTGAGGCCAGTGCACCGCCTCCTTGACCACCTGCGCCACCAACCCGTGCGAGCTGAATTGATCCAGCGCCAAGCGCACGATCACACGCCGCGCAATCCGCCAGACATCGATATCCGGTGCAATCCGCTGCGCCATTTCCTCGATACTCTGCGCCGATCGCGCCAGCAACGCCGCCTGCGATGCAATGCCGGTATGGGCATCGGCGAATGTGTGTTCAAGCGGGCCCTTGCCAAGCGCGGTAAATAGATCGGCGACAGTGCGGTGGCGGTGCGCATCGCCGGCAAAACGCTCCGCTTCCCGGCGATAGGTTGCTTCCACACGCACCGCGTGCTGGGTTTCGTGGGCGTGAGGTACGCCCTGACGCATATGTTCGCGCGCTGCCGCCTTGTGGTCGCCGCGCAGCAGTGCGTCCGATCCGGTTACCAGGAAGCTGCGCTCGTGAGCCGCAAAAAACGTCAGCGGCGAATCACCGTCGAGCACCAGCCGGCCGAACGTATCCGGTTCAATGCTGACCGCCGCGCCAGCAGCCTCCAGCCCCGCGTGATAGATGCCCTCGCCCAGCGTTATCTCGAAGAAAGCCTCGATCCACGTGGCGATCAAATCGACCGGCTCGATCCCGTGCGCGCGCAAGGCGGCGACGTCTGAAAGCGGCACGCTGCGCACGGCGCGAGTTACCAGTACGGTATCGCTGCAAAAATCCCACAGCACCTCGGGCACGACAACGCGATCGTCGCCGTTCACTTCACGCAGGCGGTAGCGGAGGAAACTTTGATCGGCGGCGCGTTGGCGCAAGTCGAGCATCGCTTCGACAGCGTCGCCCAGGCGCGTGATCAGCGAACTCACGTTCTGCTCGCGCACCTCGCGGGAGAACCGTTCGGCGAGCCGCGCCGCCGCGCTGGATATATCGAGGTCCTGTGCCAGTTCCGCGCGGGTATCGGCGCGAATCAGCGTGATCCGGGCGCTGAGGGCCGGCCTCATGATTCCCGTGCCGGTCGTTAAATCCACGTTTGCATTCGGCCGCAAGGAAGCTCGATGCGTCTGCTCCGCGATACCGCACCGCTCGGGTTCCTCTTCGATCTCGATCAACGCAGCGGCGCGCCCGGGCGGCAATGCGGCGTCAAGCGCGTGCCGCAACGGCGCACCTTTTAATGGCGTCTTCAATGTATTCAGTTCGGCCAGCGCAACCCGCACGGCTGTCTCCGATAACGCCGGATGCTGGGCAAGCACACCCGAGGCCATGCTCAGCACGCCCGAGAGATTTTGAAGCAGGGGCGCGCGCTGTGACAGACTGGTGGCGCCATGAGTGCGCACGCCAGCGGTTAACGAGCGCATGACGCGGTGCAGCGGCTCGGTCCGGCCAGACGCTGACGCTGTTATGCGGCTTTCACGAACGAACAAGTTGGCAAGGCGCCAGATGCTTCGCAAACGGGGCGTCAAGGCGTGGTCCGATGAAGAAGCGTGTAGATGATTTCCTGCTCCTTATATTGGGTCTGACCGGTGCTTTCAGCACAAATTAGACCTCAGGCCGAGACGTTGCGCAATTTGTCCTGCACGCAATCTTGTGCTTTGTCCGCCGCTAATCCGTTGCGGCCCGCCTTTGCGAAAACACAGGCCGACTTTTCACGCGACTATTGCGATACGAGAAAAGATAAACAAGCGTTCATTAGAAAGCCGTTCGATATCCCAAAATAACCATGGTCGCTTGCGAGGCGGAAAACCGGGAAATTTGGCCGAATTGTTCATCTAATCGGGCTATGAAGCGGAATTAAATAGCAATTCCGCGCGCTCTTTTGCCGTTTTTTCATGCGAACCGTCGTCGAGGCATGCCCACTTGCCGTTGGTTGTGGCACAAAGTAAAAAAACGTCCAATTTCAGCGTGCAAACTAAGGTTCCGTTTCGGACATTTAGTTTCACCTCCGAAATTGTTATCCTAGAATTGGGATATCGGATGTCGCCGTTTCATAATCTCGCTTTGTCATAGTTCCAGGCGAATCTTTCTTGCGCAATTCCGTGAATAATAAACTTTTCCTTTAATTTTTCGCTGGAACCGGCAACATCATTTTCATACGGTACGCTATTTCAGAATGAATTTCAGTTTCAGATCAAAACAATCAGTTTGTGTACATCTTTAAAATCTGGTCCGGACGGGAACAGCGTCGAACCTGCGCGCATGGTTCGAAGTATATTTAAAACAGACTGCATCGCGCACATGAAATAGATTGATTAGTCGTTTCATTTTACATAACGGAAATTTCTTTTTTATGCAGCAGCTCGTTTCTTTCTGAAAATGTCAAATCTACTCAAATTGCTATCATTCATTTTATCTTTCACCCATGCCAATAATCCAAGTGATAGAAACACATATGACGGCTTTCAGCGCGGTTCTTGCAGAATGCACTGCGCTTAAATATCGCGTTGAAACAGAACGGGAGGCAGTATCCGCAATCACCGCCGCACTCGTTGACGCCAGCGAAACCCTCGTGCTGCACGGTTGGGCAACCCCGCAAAAGATTCAGGGGCTGACTGTATCCGTGGAAGAAAATGCGCTCGACCTGAAAGCTGCGCTCGATGAAGTCGACGCGTCCATCAGCACCGCTATTGCGCCTGTGGAAGTATTCGCGCAGGCGACGGAGCGTCTGCGCAACGCGCGGAAACACGAATCGGCATCGCTTGGCCCAAGCACCGGCGAGCCTGGTTCGCCGTCGCCTGCCCTCCTGGATACGGTCGCGGCTCAGTATTCGGCATTGTGCGAAAAACTGCTTCGCAACGTCCGCGAACTGGCCACCATCGCTGCTGGCCGGCTGGACGACCTGCGGGAAAAAATCAGCTTGCTGCAGTCGTCGTTTGGTGAAATCACCATGGCCATGGCTGCTCCGGATTTTTATCGGGGAACCGCTACCCGTTTTGTCACGCATCACTAGCATCCTGCGGTACGTTTCAGTCGTTACGTAACGTGTGCCGCCTGACTCCTCTCCGTCGCGGGCGCAGCCGAATCACGGGCTGCCGGAACCCGGACATCGTGGAGTTTTGCGAGGCCTCACACGTATAGCGGAAATGGGTAATTCCGCATTGCACTGTGGCGTGCTATCGTTTTCCTATCGGAATCGAAACTTCCGGAAAACATCAATCATCTTCGTGAGCAATGCCATGAACGATGTACGCCACAATCTCGGCCCGAACGACCGTGTGGAATTGCTCTGCTGGCTCACTTGCGGGAGCCTCGGCGCGTATTACCTCAACGGTTCCTGGCCCACCGCGGCCTTCCATGTGCAAGCTGCTCACAAATGGCTCGACAGACATCAGCGACAAGCCGAATGGCTCGCCATTGCCAAGCTGTCGGCCATTGCGGCCGACCTTGCGCAGCGGCATTCGGAACTGGTCGACGCGGACTGGGCTCGCGACGCGGTCGAAGAAATCCTCGATAGCGACGACCTCAACTACCAGTCGGAACTGGTGCTGCGTGTTCTCGACGAATGCCGGAGAGCCCTGGCCGATAAACGCCCCGCCGACTAGCTGAACACAGCGAGCCGGCTTTGATGGAGCGCCGGAGCCCACGCGAGGGCGGCCGGCGGCTGTCCTCAACCGGCGAGCAATCCACCAACCTCCCGCCGCAAATCATGGATCGTCTGGCATCGCAATCATCCCGCACGAGCACGTCCTCCTTCGCGCAAATACCGGCGAAGAACGGCGAGGCGCTGAAGATTGAATATAGATGGTTGAACGAGGACCGGCTGGACGCCCCGATTGCGGTGTTTCTACATGAAGGTCTGGGCTCGATCACCATGTGGAAGGACTGGCCGCAGGCGCTTTGCGACCAGCTCGGCTTTCGCGGACTGGTTTATTCGCGGCCCGGCTATGGCGCATCCACGCCGCGTGAGTCCGGCGCGAAATGGCCGGTCGATTTCCTGCACGTTCAAGCGCAGGACGTGCTGCCGGCGTTACTCGATACCCTTCGAATAGATCACGCCGAGCGCGCCCGGATGTGGGTGATCGGGCACAGCGACGGCGGGTCCATTGCGCTGCTCCATGCATCAGCGTTCCCCGATTCGCTCGCTGGGGTTATCGCGATTGCGCCGCATGTGTTCGTGGAAGATCGGTCGGTGACGGCAATCGGGCAGGCGAGCGTTCAATACACGCAAGGCGATTTGCGCCAGCGGCTGTCGCGCTATCACGCCGATGTCGACTCGGCCTTCTACGGATGGAACGATATCTGGCTGAGCCCGGAGTTCAGGCACTGGAGTATCACCCGGCTTTTGTCGTCCATAAGATGCCCGCTTCTCGCAATTCAAGGCGAGGATGACGAATATGCAACGATGGCGCAGATCGACATCATTCCAGCGCATGCGCCGCACGCGAAGCTCGTGAAGTTGCCCGCTTGCGGTCACTCTCCGCACAAGCAATGTCCGGAAATGCTGGACGCCGCAATCACGGCGTTCGTTATTAAGACGGCGGCTTAAAGGCATTGAGGCACAATGCTGGCAAAACCTAGTCGGGAGTACCAAGTGAACCCACGCCAGCCAGTCGATATCGCGCGACATCTGCTCGTGATCGTGATCCTCATGGGATTGATGATCGGCAGCATCTATATTCTTCGGCCATTCATTCCGGGCCTGATCTGGGCGACGACCATCGTGGTCGCAACGTGGCCGGTCATGCTCGCGGTGCAGCGCCGCTGCGGCAATCGCCGTTGGGCGGCGACCGCGATCATGCTCATCATGCTGGTGATCGTGATCGTCCTGCCGCTCTACAAGGCGATCTCCACCCTTGCGCTGCACGGCGGCGAGATCATGGCCGCCATCAAGAGCCTGCCCAACTACGCGCTTCCGCCGCCGCCCGGCTGGATTGGCGATATCCCGCTTGCAGGCCATCGGATCGCGCAGGAATGGCAAACCTTGTCCGACTCCGGCCCAGGCGGCATTCTGGCGCGGCTCGAACCGTATGTGACCATCGCCGCGCGCTGGCTGCTCGGCCATGCCGCCATAGTCGGCGTGTTCGTGATCCACATGTTCGTGACCATCATCATTTCGGGCATTCTCTATAGCCAGGGCGACCACGCAGCCCGGTTCGTCACGCGCTTCGCCACACGGCTCGCAAACCAGCGCGGAGCCGAAGCGGTCAAGCTCGCAGGGCTCGCCATTCGCGCGGTGGCATTGGGAATCGTCGTGACGGCTGTGGTGCAATCCACGCTGGGCGGGATTGGCCTGTGGATCGCGGGCGTGCCTGCAGCCGGCATCCTGGCTGCCGTCATGCTGATGCTGTGTCTCGCGCAGATCGGGCCCTTGCTGCCCTTGCTTGGCGGCGTGGCCTATCTCTTCTGGCACGACTCGCAACTCGCCGCCATCCTGCTGCTGGTGTGGTCTGTCATGGTCGCCATGCTCGATAACTTCCTTCGGCCCATGCTGATCAAACGCGGCGTCAATCTCTCCATGCTGCTGATTCTATCCGGCGTGCTCGGCGGCATGTTCGCGTTCGGAATCGTCGGGCTGTTTATCGGGCCGGTGATTCTTGCTGTCACGTCCACCTTGCTGACGGCGTGGATCGACGAACCCGCGCCGGTGGCGCGCCTTGCCACCGACGAAGAGCGCGCCGTGACCACGGAACACGCAAGAAAGGTCTAGCGCTTTCCCCGATAACCCGCCATGTGCTCGAAGAAACGCAGCGCTCGCGGGTCGTCGGCGTGAGCCGTATTGATCCGCACCCAGGGCGACGCCTCCCCGTTCGGCCGATAGTAACTCCCTGGCGCAAGCGTGATCCCGAACTTGAGCGCCTGCTCGACCAGCACCATGGAATCGTCGACATGCGGCACGCGCGTCCAGACGAAATTGCCGCCGCTGGGTTCATCGAACACTTCCCAGCCGTGTTGCTCGAGCCGCTGCACCGCCGTCGATAACGTGTCGCGGATCCTTCGTCGCAACCGTTCCAGATACTTCCGGTAGGTCCCGCGCTCAAGCAGCGCCGCCACCACGCATTCGCTGAAACGCGAACCGCCAAGGCTGGTGAGCACTTTTACATCGACGAGATCCTTGACCAGCTCGCGCTTCGCGGCAAGATAACCAATGCGCAGCGACGACGACAACGTCTTCGATAACCCGCCGAGATAAATCACGTGATCGAGCTGGTCGAGAGACGCGAGCCGTTGCGTGGGCGTTGCCTGGAAGTCGGCGTAGATATCGTCTTCCACGATGGTGAAGTCGTGCTGCTGCGCGAGTTGCAGCAACTTGAACGCCACTTGCGGCGCAACGTTGGTCGCGGTCGGGTTATGAAACACCGTATTGATGAAGAAGAGCTTCGGCTTGATGCTCTTGAGCAGATGCTCGGCGAAATCCACGTCCGGCCCGCTCGCCAGGCGCGGCACACCGACAATCTTCACCCCCTGCAGCTTGAGCAGGCCGAACAGGTTGTAATAGCCGGGATCTTCGACCAGCACGGTGTCGCCGGGCTTCAGCATGAAGCGCACGACCAGGTCGAGGCCCTGGCTCGCGCCGCTCGTGACAATGATGTTCGACACATCCGCCTCTACGCCAACTATCGCGAGGCGCATCTGGATCTGCAGGCGCAGGTTGGCGTCGCCATGCGGCATTGCGTAGTCGACGATGCTGCTCGGATCCGTGCGCATGACCTGCCGCACGGTCTGCGTGATGCCTTCCAGGTCGCGCCACGCTTCCGGCACGAAACCGCTGCTGAGTTTCAGCGTCTCGCCGGGATAGTTGAACTGCTGCAGGATCTGGTTCGATTCCTCTTCGGCCAGCCGCGGATCCGATCCGCCGCCGGCGTCCTCACCGCCCATATGGTTCGCGACAAAAAATCCGGAGCCGTGCCGGGGCACGATCATTCCCAGCGACGAAAGCCGGTCGTACGCCTCTATCACCGGGAAACGGCTGATCTGCTGGCTCGCCGCCAGCGCGCGAATCGACGGCAGTTTTGCGCCCGAGAGCAACTGACGCGTGCGGATCAGGTGCGTGATTCCCGATACGAGCTGGTCGGTCATGGGAACGCCGCTGCTTGCATTGATTGTGATGTCGGTGGCGGGATCCATGGTCTGATCTCTTGAAGTGTGCAGGGAAAATTACTGAACAGTGCGGCACAACTGTTCGTGACTGTACATTTTCAAGATTGGAGTTTAAATAAATAATGCCGTCAAGAGCCGTCTCTTTGTGAGCGGCCAGGATGGGAGAACGACATGCGTGAAATCCGCACTTTGGAACAGCAACCCAGCGAAGCGCCAGCGTGCTGGCTGATTGATCGGCCTCATACCCTGACTGTGTGCCGGGGAACAGTGTGGCTTACCATTGAGGGCGACACTGCGGACTGGTGGCTGCGCGCAGGCGATACACTGGAACTCGCGCCGCGATCGAAGGTCTGGATCAGCGCATCGGAATCCGGCAGCCGCTTTGTGCTGGCATCGGCGCCCGTGTTTTCGAGCACGCGCCGCTTTGCCTTGTCGCTTTACTGGATGCTGGCGCGCCTGGGCCAGCGCCGATCGCGCGCAATCTGAACGGCTGCGGGCGTCGCGGGGCGGAACACCATAACCATTCAACAAGCCGATAAAACGAAATGAACGATCGAATTCCGTCTTTTAGCGCGTCCAGTGCATTCAGCGTGGCCTGCCCTTCGGTGCTGCCGCTTTCGTCGATACTGCCTGAAGAGCCGCTCCTCATGATGGGCGCTGGCCCCGTGCCGATCCCCGACGCGGTCGCGAAAGCCAATGGCGTCGTGATCAATCATCTTGGCTCGACCATGGCGGCGGTCATCGGCCAGGTGAAGACGATGGCGCGCTATGTGTTCCAGACGGAATCGAAATGGGTGATGGGCGTGGCGGGTCCGGGATCGGGCGCGATGGAAATGGCGATCACGAATCTGGCCTGGAAGAATTCGCGCGTGCTCAGCATTTGCAATGGGTTTTTCAGCGAGCGCATGGCGGAGATGGCGCGGCGCACGGGCGCGGTCGTGGAGACGCTCAAGGTCAATGACGGCACCGCCGCCGATACCGTGAAGGTCGCCGAGGCTATAGAACGGTTCCGGCCGGAAATCGTCACCATCGTTCATGGCGAAACGTCCAATACAGTCTGGAATCGCAGCCTCGAAGCCATTGCCGGCGTGGCGCGGGTGGCGGGCGCGCTGGTCGTGGTCGACGCGGTGTGCACGCTCAGCACCATGCCGCTGCCCATGGACGCGTGGGGTATCGATGCGGTGATTACTGGCGGCCAGAAAGGGCTTTCGTCCATTCCGGGGGTGTCGCTGCTCGCATTCTCCGAAAAGGCGTGGCAGCGCATCACGGCGCGTTCCGTTCCGCCTACGCACTGGTGCTTCGATGCGTCGCTGGCGGCCAATTTCTGGCACAACGCGTCCTATCACTACACCGCGCCGGTTTCGGGCGTGCTGGCATTGCACGAAGCGTTGCGCCTCGTGTGCGCGGAGACGCTGGAACGGCGTTTTGCGCGGCATCTGCGATGTTCAACGGCGCTACAGGCGGGCGTCGAGGCCATGTCGCTCGAACTGTTCGTGCCCAAGGCAAGCCGCCTGAACTCGGTTGTCGGCATAAAGGTGCCTGAGGGCGTGACCGGCGCCGATATCTGCGCGCACATCTCGCGCAAACATCACGTGGAGATTGCGGGCTCGTTCGGCGCGCCGATTGTACGAATCGGGCAAATGGGCGAACAATGCCGCGAACATCATCTGTTCCGTACCATCCACGCGCTCGGCCGCACGATGGTCGATCTCGGCGTTCCAGTCGATCTTCCGGCCGGCGTTGCGGCGCTGGAAAGGTCGTTATCGGCGGCGTGAACCTGCCAGTTCGACTGATAATCAGTATCGATTTTACAGCCCGCTATTGCGGGCTTTTTGTCGAGCCATGAAAAATGGCATTGAACAAATATTAACCGGTTCGATATATCCAATTATTAAAACAATCGAATCCCGGCATGACGCTTCCAGTTACCCCACAATTAAAATAAACCAAGCCACTTCAACCTTTCCCGTCAACCTTAAAATTAAAAGCTTGTAGAAGCGCGGGCCAGTTGTTAAGTTAGGCGAATTCCCAACCGCTCCGTACGCAACCGCTCGAACCCGCAGCACGAGCGTGTATGCGCGCCACATGAAGCGTACCGTTCAACAAGAAGCAACGTATCGCATATTAATTCGCTCATGAAAAATCCGTAATCAATGCCGTCTTTGTGATTAATTCGCCGCCTTATCGGCGTGAAGCTCCGGAATATTCCTTGATTCATTTTCAAATTGCGATCAATCGATCGCGGAGTTGCTTTTCGCCTGGAGAAAGTCCATGAACACGGTTTCATCGAAACAAACACCGGTTGCATCTTTTCAACTTGGCGGTCCGCGCGCCTGGTGGATCTGGGCGCTGTCCGTGGCGTTCGTCATCTATCTTTTCAGCGTGCAAACAGGGTATTCGATTGTTAATCCGGAAGTGAAGAAAAGCGCGTCGCTCAGTGTGGAACAGGTCGCCACCATTGCGGCGGTCTACACATGGGTGTTCGCGATCTGCCAGTTCTTCGGAGGGGCGTTGCTCGACCGCCTCGGCGCGCACAAGGTTTTGCCCATATCGGTCGTGCTGGTGACAGCCGGCGTGTTCCTGTTCGCGAACGCGGGGAGTTATGGCACGCTGCTCGTCTCCCAGTTCGTGATGGCCGTGGGCGCGTGCACCGGCTTTGTGGGCGCGGGTTACATAGGGGGGCAGTGGTTCGGCATGGGGCGCTTTAACTTCATGTTCGGGCTGGTGCAGTTCTGCGCCTCGCTGTCTTCTGCGTTTTCGGTCAATGCGCTGCAATGGGGCTTGAGCGAGATGCCGTGGCGCGAACTGTTCAATTTCGTCGGCGCGGCAGGCATCGTGCTCTCGGTGCTAGCGTTCCTCTTCCTGAAAAATCCGACACCTGTGGAGTCGTCCGGCGCAGGAGGCCCTGTCGCATTCATTCATTCCGTGCTGGACGCCCTGCTCCAGGTCGCCAAGATTCCGCACGTCTGGATCTCGGCGCTGATCTGCTCCGCGTTATTCGGCAGCATGCTCGCGGGCGGCGTGGTCTGGACGCCCATGCTCATGCAAACGCGCGGTGCTTCCCCCGCCACGGCAGCGTTCAGTTCTTCACTGCTATGGCTTGGCCTGGCGGCTGGATGCCTTGTCATTCCCGCGCTTTCCGACAGGATCGAGCGGCGCAAGCTGCCTATCGTGATTGGCATTGCCGTGCAGCTTGCGTGCCTCGGCGCGCTGCTGTACCTGCCGTCCATATCGATTCCGTTCGCGATGGTGCTCAACTTCCTGTTCGGCTTCGCGAACGCCGCGCACATGCTCACGTTCAGCAGCGCCGCCGACGTCGTCCCGCCCCAGTTGATCGGCACATCGGCGGCGTTCGTGAACGGTCTCGCGTTCATCGCGGGCGGCATCATGATTGCGGCGCCCGGCTCGAGAGTGGTGTCCGGCGTCGCGGCCGGGTTGACCGACCACACGCTCGCTATCGCGGAATATTCGGCGGCGCCGATTACCTACTCGCTGATCGCGTCGTTCGTTCTTGCGCTGATCATGAAGGAATCGCATCCCGCCCGGCGACGCTGATTTCCTGCTGCCGACTGCCTCCTTCCACACGAAGCCGGCTTCACGGCCGGCACACTTCCAGGAACTCGACATGACTGCACTCAAAGCCTTGTGCGCCGATGTGGTGACCTTCAGCGGCGACCCGTTTCTTCAGTCGCCCGAGCAATGCCTCGTCCATATTCCCGACGCGATCGTCGTTATCGACCAGGGCCGGATCACCGATGTCGGACCGGCCGCCGAAGTCGCGGCGCGCTTGCCGGCGGGAACGCAGGTCCAGCACTATCCGGACGCGATCATCTCGGCCGGGTTTATCGATACACACATCCACTATCCGCAGACCGAGATGATCGGCGCGTATGGCGAGCAGCTTCTTGAATGGCTCAACACGTACACGTTCGTCGCCGAGCAGAATTTCGCCGATAAAAACCACGCCGACATGATCGCCCGGGTGTTCCTGCGCGAACTGCTGCGCTCGGGCACGACAACAGCGGCCGTCTATTGCACGGTGCATCCCGGCTCGGTGGACGCGTTCTTCGAGGAGTCGTCGCGGTTCAACACGCGCATGGTCGCGGGCAAGGTGCTGATGGATCGAAACGCGCCCGCGGCGTTGCTCGACACCGCCGAGCTTGCCTATTCCATGAGCTCGGACCTGATCGCGAAGTGGCACAAGCGCGGGCGCCAGTTGTACTGCATCACGCCGCGCTTCGCGCCCACCAGCACCGACGCCCAGCTCGACGTCTGCGGCACCCTGCTCAAGGAAACGCCCGATGCCTACGTGCAGACGCATTTGTGCGAGAACGTCGATGAAATCGCGTGGGTCATGGATTTGTTCCCGCAGCGCAAGAGCTATCTCGATGTCTACGCGCACGCGGGCATCGTGGGGCCGCGCTCCATCTATGGGCACGGCATTCACCTCACGGAAGACGATTTCTGTACCTGTCACCAGACCGGCGCGGCGCTCGCGCATTGTCCGACATCGAATTTCTTCCTTGGCAGCGGCCTGTTCCGTCTCTTCGACGCCAAGAACCCGAAGCGTCCGGTGCGCGTCGGGCTCGGCACCGACGTGGGCGCGGGCACGAGCTTTTCGCAACTGCAATCGCTCAACGAGGCCTACAAGGTCGCGCAGATGAACCAGACCAAGCTCAACGCGATCCAGGCGTTTTACCTCGCCACGCGCGGCGGGGCGGAAGCGTTATACCTACAGGACAGGATCGGCACTGTCGCGACGGGATACGAGGCCGATCTCGTGATCCTCGACCGCAAGGCGACGCCGTTGATGTCGTTCCGCTCGGGCTATTGCAAGGACATCGTGGAACAGCTTTTCGTGCTGATGACACTCGGCGACGACCGCGCGATCAAGGCCACGTATGTTGCCGGGGAACAGGTCTACGAACGCAGTGCCTCGGGCGATGGCTTCCGTTATCCGCTCGCGGCCTGATTTCTGGCGCTGCTTTTTTGCTTTCACGCAGGCTCGAACGACCGATCCCCACCGCGCGGTGCGTTCCGCGTTCGTTCGCCTGCACTTTCCTGTTCGGGGGAATGCGTGAAGAACACCCGTTTTTATTTTGCATCGAAGGGCGCAAAGGCGCTTTTATCCGTGCTGGCGACCGGCATGTTGTGCAGCGGCGAGGCCAGTGCGCAATCGAGCGTGCAGCTCTACGGACAAGTGGACGCCTGGGTCGGAGCGCAGAAGTTTCCTGGCGGCGAGCGCGCCTGGACGCTGGGCGGCGGCGGCATGTCCACGTCGTATTGGGGCTTGAAGGGCGCAGAGGACCTTGGCGGCGGATACAAGGCGATCTTCGCGCTCGAAGACTTCTTCCGTCCGCAGAACGGCGCCTACGGCCGCTTCGATGGCGACTCGTTCTTCTCGCGCGACGCGTACGTGGGCATCCAGTCACCCTACGGAACGGTGACCGCGGGCCGGCTCACCACGTCGCTCTTCGTCTCGACCATCCTTTTCAATCCCTTCGCCGATTCATACACGTTCTCGCCGATGGTCTACCACGTGTTCCTCGGCCTCGGCACGTTTCCGGCCTATACGACAGACCAGGGCGTGGTGGGCGATTCGGGCTGGGACAACGCAATCTCGTACGCGACTCCGGACTACCACGGCCTGAGTGGCTCAGCGATGTACGCCTTTGGCAACAAGGCCGGCGAGGCGGGCCAGCATAAGGTGAGCGGGCAGTTCCTGTATTTCAGCGGACCGTTCGCGGCAACCGGCGTCTATCAATATGTCAATTTCAACACCCAGCCCGCCGACCTGAGTTCGCTGGTTTCCGGCATGCAGAGCCAGGCCGTGGCGCAACTCGGCGCGTCCTACGACCTTCGCGTGGTCAAGCTTTTCGGCCAGTACATGTACACCGACAACACGGTGCGCACCGGCAACTTTCATATCAACACGGCACAAGGCGGCGTGACGGTTCCGCTTGGCCCAGGGACCGTGATGGCCTCCTACGCGTACTCGCGCGACGCGGGCGGACTCGATCAGACCCGGCAAACCTGGGCGCTCGGTTACGACTATCCCTTGTCCAAGCGCACCGACCTCTACGCCGCCTACATGAACGACCGTATCACCGGCCAATCGACGGGCGACACCTTCGGCGCGGGCGTGCGGGCCAAGTTCTGACGCACGCTGGGCCACGTGGGAGAGTTGCGAGCGCGGTTGTAAGGTCCAGAACAGGTTTTTGCTTTAGTCTTGGCGTTTCCCAGAAAAACGCTCCAGGCAAAAGCAGGAATCCATGGATTACTTCGCAGCGGTACGCGCGTTCGTCCACGCAGCCGAACGGGAAAGCTTCAGCAAGACGGCGCTCGAATTGGGCGTCAAGACGTCGACCGTATCGCGCTATGTGAGCGAGCTGGAAAAGGATCTCGGCATCGCTCTCTTCAATCGATCCACACGCGGGCTCGTGCTCACCGAGGGCGGCCGCGTGTTCCGCGAACATGCGCTCATCGCGTTGCAGGCGCTCGACGACGCCCGTGAACTCACGTCGTCGCTGAACCAGACGCCGCAGGGCGCGCTGCGCATCACCCTGCCCGTGGCGTTCGGGCATAGGCATGTGGTGCCGCATCTGCCGTCGTTCATGCAGCGTTATCCGGAAATTGGCGTGGATCTCGTCGTGACAGATGAAACGCTCAATATGATCGAAGGTGGTATCGATGTCGCGGTGCGGATAGGCGCCCTGCCCGATTCGCTGCTGATGGCGCGGCGGCTGGCGCCGCATAAGCGGATTGTCTGCGCAAGCCCGGCGTATTTCGAGCGCCACGGTACACCCTCGCAACCCGGCGATATCGCGCATCACGAATCGCTGCGTCTCGCGCTGCAACCCGACGACAAATGGTTTTTCACGCGGCGTGCGAACCCCCTTGCTGCACCAGAGCAAGTGCTTGTGGAACTGAAAGGGCGCTTTCGCGGCGACGATTCCGATGCCGTGCTGCAACTGGCGCTTGCTGGTTGCGGTCTTGCGCTGCTGCCTACATGGCTTGCCGCAACGGCGTTGCGCGATGGACGTCTGATACCCGCACTCGGCGATTGGGAGGCGCGCACGGGACGCGCCGAGCCGGCAATCTGGGCGGTGTATCCGCCGAAGAAAATCGTGTCGTCCAAGGTGCGGGCGTTTGTCGATTTCCTCGCCGAAGTGATCGGCGAGCCGCCGTACTGGGACGACGGACTCGCCCTGTGACATACCTATGCTTTTAGCGCGCGAAGCGGATGTCGAGCGTGCGCAAGTAGGTCTGCAACCCGGCGTCCTGGATCGGAATCACATAAGCATCGCCATCCGATTCGTTGAAGTGCGCGTGCCAGTACCCTGGCGGCGTGACGAACGCCATGCCCGGTTCCCAATCGACGCGCGTCGGGTTTGCAATCTTGCCGTTCTCATCCAGTTCCGTGCCAACGAGCGTGTAGCAACCCGGCTCGCAGCCGGCAATGAAGTCGAGTGCAATCGACTGATGCCGATGCGGCTTTTGCTCCGACTTTGGCGTGACGACGCCGAACATCGCCCAAAGCGTATGGGTAACCGTTCGCGTCTGCGGGAAATGAACGTTGCCAAGCAGCACGCTGATACGGTTGCGCCGGCTGGCGTTCGCGTCATCCCTCACCTTGCGCAATTCGGCCTGCGCCCGCGCCGCCGGATAGAGCGTCGCGGCGAACCGCGGCTTCACAGAACTCACGCCAAGATAGGTCAGCAACGGTGCATCGTTCACGTAGTAGAACGTGGCGGTGGTATCGGCGCGGAGATTGGCGGCCTCGCCCCCGGGCAGCGTAAAAAAATCGCCCGCTGCGAACGGGAAATTCGTTTCGCCCTGGGTCACATTGCCCGCGCCGCGGATCACATAACAAACCTGCGAGGTTGCGATGGGCGCGAATTCGAGTTGATCGCCTGCGTTGATGCGCACGAAATTTGCGCTGAGGCCGGGACCGGTCGCGGGACTCGGGCACTTCAGTTCCGCCGACAAATCCAGCGGCACGATACGCGTCGCACCATCCGCGTAGAGCGACGGCGAAAAGTTGCGGAACGGGACGCGCGAAATGAGCTTTGCGCCGATCGGATTCGCCGACGACGTGTACTCGAAGTACTGCGCGTCATCCGTAGCCGACGATGCTTCGGCAAGCGCGGCGGGGGAGGTTTTGTTCAGCATGGTGAGCTCCTTTCGAGTGGATGTTCATGGGGTAACGCCACTTTAGGGAGCGGATGGCGGGCGCAGAAGCGCCCTGCATCGAAATCACCTTTGCAAATAAAGGGGTATCGCGGGTGCAGTCGTTCCAGAACCGCTCAGGCTTGCGCGCAATTCGCGCCGATCTGCTGCGCCATACGCGCGATCGCGATGCAAATGCGTTTCTCGCGGCGCGCGTCCATGCGGCCCGTGGGCACGCTGGTGCTCACCGCAAGCCGCTTGCCGTGCGGCGTCTCTCCAACATACGCCGCAAAACATGTCAGCCCGGCCGCCGCTTCCTCGCATTCGCTCGCGAGTCCCGTTTCCCTCACGCGTTCCAGTTCCCGCAGCAAGGCTGCGCGCCGCGTGATGGTGCGCGGCGTTGCTGCCGCGAGCCGGTCGGGCAGCAACTGGAGCAATTGTTCATCGGGGAGCGTTGCGAGCAAAGCCTTGCCAAGCGCGCAGGAATGGGCCGGCAGCCGGGACCCCAGATCCGATACCAGCCGCACCGCCCGGCGTGAATCCTCGCGGGCGATGTACACCACGTCCCGGCCATCGAGCGTCGCGAGTTGAACGACTTCGTTGTGCGTTGCGACGAACGCCGCCGCCTGCGCCCGGAACGCTGCCTGAAAACCATCGTGACGAACAAAGGCGCTGCCCAGTTCGAACAGCTTCACGCCAATGATGTAGCCGTCGCCCCGCTTTTCAATCCAGAACTGGCGTTCAAGCGAGTCCAGCAACAGATACAAAGTGCTGCGCGACAGACCCGTCGCTTCATGCAACGCCGACGCACGCACGGGCACGCGCGCGTTGGCGAGAACGTCGAGCACGTCGTTGGCGCGCCGCAACGCGGGCACTTCGTAAGGGCGTTCGGCGGCGCCGTTTTTCATCTTATCCATTCTTATTATGTCCAACAGGTTGGAATTATCTACATCATAATAGACAACCCGATATCCCGATAATACGATCAAGGCCCCGATTTCCACTAGCCCGGACTCAAATTCATGGCCTCGTTCTCTCCATCCGCCTGCCTTCCCGATGACCCCGATCGTGCCGTGCTTATCGGCCGTGTATGGCGCCCGTCGCCCGTCAACGGGCCATCAGTGGTCTGCGTTCGCGGCGGCCAGGTTATCGACATTACGCATATCGCGCCCACCACAGCCGATCTGTTCGAACGCGCCGATGCACTCGAAATTGCGCGCAATGGCGAAGGCGAATTGCTGGGAACGGTCGAGGATCTCGTGCGCGCGAGCTTCGATCCGGCATCGGCCGGGCTCAGGCTTCTCGCGCCGTGCGACGTGCAAGCCATCAAGGCATGCGGCGTGACCTTCGCGGTCAGCCTGCTCGAGCGCGTGATCGAAGAACAGGCGGGCGGCGACGCCAGCAAGGCAAAGGAAGTCCGCGAGACAATCAACACGCTGATTGGCGCGGACCTTTCGAAGATCGTGCCGGGCTCGGAAAGCGCCGCGAAGCTGAAGGCGGAACTTGAACGGCGCGGCGCGTGGTCGCAATACATGGAAGTTGGCATTGGCCCGGATGCCGAGGTATTTTCCAAATCGCAACCGATGTCGTCTGTTGGCCTGGGCGCTGACATCGGGCTTTATCGCACGTCGATGTGGAACAATCCGGAGCCCGAGATCGTTCTGGCCGTGAACAGCAGCGGAAAAATTGTCGGCGCCACCTTGGGCAACGACGTCAACCTGCGCGACATCGAAGGCCGCAGCGCACTGCTGCTCGGCAAGGCGAAGGACAACAACGGATCATGCGCGATCGGGCCGTTCGTCCGCCTCTTTGACGGGCAATTCACGCTCGATTCGGTCCGTCAGGCCAGCGTGTCATTAAGAATAGAAGGCGCCGACGACGGCTTCACGCTCGACGGCATCAGCCACATGAGCGAGATCAGCCGCGATCCCGCCGACCTGGTCCAGCAGACATTGGGCGCGCATCACCAGTATCCCGACGGCTTGATGCTGTTCCTTGGCACCATGTTCTCGCCAATCAAGGACCGCGATACCCCCGGCGGCGGCTTCACGCATCACATGGGCGACGCCGTGATCATCTCGGCGCCGGCGCTCGGCGCGCTGGTGAATACAGTGCGCCGGTCGGAAGAGATCACGCCATGGACCTTCGGCGTGCGCGCGCTATACGCGAATCTGGCGGCGCGCGGTATTTCGTTCGGCCAAAAATAAAAGCGTCCAAACGCACGCGCCGATCCGCATCTTATTCCTTCGGACGCGGATTCTTCTCGATGGTCGAGGGCAACGCCGCCTCCGTCGCGGTCTGGGGCCTTGGGCTGTTGGCTGAATCGCCTTCGGACGAAGCCGGGCCTTTCGCCTCGTCCGCCTGAGCGTAATTATTTTTTTCCATGGGCGTCGGCGGGCGCCTGGCCGCGTCCGTCTCTCGTTTTGCTTCGGCGGTAGCGAGTCTCGGATCGGGTTCTTGCAGCGGTACGTCGGGCGAACGCACACCTTGCCGCGCGTCACCACCCGTCGCGGCCGCACCCGGCAGATTGCCGACGGAACCACCGCCGCTCGCGCCCGATCCGGCGTCACCCAACGGCTTGCCACTGGTTTTCTCGCGTTCTGTCTGAGTCATGATGCGTTCCTATCTGTTGGCAATAATCATACAGACAGCAACTCACATTCCACTACCGCAACGCCGGTTGCACTACTTCCCGATATTCGCCGGAGAAGCTACGCTAGGGGATCTGAGTCCCATTCCTACAGCACACCGCCTTATTGCCCTTGAAACCATGCCCGTTTACGACTACGAATGCCCGGAATGCGGCCACTTCGAAACCGCGCGACGTATAGCCGAACGCAATGACGCCATCCCTTGCCCTCGGTGCGGATTAACCGCGCAGCGGGTTGTCGTGAGCGCACCGTCCCTGTCAGGCGAAGCTGCGGAGTCTGGTGGAGGATATGGGATGCGGCATACGGGCGGATGCGCGTGTTGCCGATAAACCAAGAACGTTATCGTCTTTTTAGTATTGCAACTGGACGGGCCGTATCAAGTTGCGTGTCGCACCATATCTCAGCCCAAACGCGCGCGTAATTGATGGCTTGCAACGATGTCGGGAATAATTTCAACGTGCCTGACTCAAATGGCTCGTCACGGTCATTCGATACACGCCAGACCGACGCGCGGCCAGCGAAACCAGCGCCGCCAAGCAAGGCAGCACATTCGATGTTGAATCCGCGATATTCGAACCGCATGCACCCTCCGTTTCTCCAGTCACATTCATGGTCCGCGCCGCTGAACAGTCTCAGGACGCGCGCAACAGAGACGCGTTGAATGGTGAGCGCGGCATAGGTTGTCCATCGACAAAGGCTGTTGCACAGCGCACCGCAAAGGCATAAGCGCAGTCGTAGTTGGCGAACTCGCCAAGGTCTCCGAGCGAGGTCGCTTCGCCGTCCTCTTCCAGCAATGAAACCCGCGCGATATACGTATGACCACGCCGGGTCACCGAGGGCTGAATCGCAGCCCCGCGATGGTAAAGAATCATTGAACGCTCCGGCAATGAAGGCAATGTCGTGCAATACAAATAACGTCGTATTTTATGCAGAGGCAGGAACGTTATTCGCTAAGCTCGTGCTTAATAACGATTAGCGCAACAAAGCGTTTAGCACCTCCATTTTGCTTTTTTCGCGGGTCTACCGGTTCGATTTACGATGCTCACATTCAATGGCTTTCGTACATGTCGAAAATACCGCTTCTACTTAATTCCCCCTGACTCACGAACCACCGAGGCGCATCATCAAACGTTGAGCGTCGAATGGCGCCTGGACCTTTTGGTCGTTATCGAAGTAACAGAATACATCGCGGCTTTTTCTTGGACGGGCGCGGGCGGCGGAAAACAGTTTGGGGTCGGCAGGTTCGTTACCTTTAGACCAATCGCGAATCCTGCTCGCCCAATGGTCAAGTGCCGCGTCGGTGTATGAGCCGCCATATAGCGTCTCGGCGCCGTGAAGGCGCATGTAAATGAAGTCAGCCGTAAGATCTTCGGCATACGGCCAGCCTGCCACAGAGTCGGACACGACGAGCGCAACACCGTGCTTGCGCAATGTCTTTATAAAGTCAGGGCTTTCAAAACTGGGATGCCTGACTTCGATTGCATGGCGAAGCTTGCGGTGCCGCCGAACATCGAACCATGGTTCCTTGACTCTTGCGTCATGTTGATCCGCAAGCGCCGCGGATTCACGCGTGTCACGTGGCAGCATGTTTAGAAAACGATCAAGACGCTCGGGGTCAAAAGAATAATTGGGAGGAAATTGCCAAAGAAACGGTCCGAGCTTTTCTTCAAGGGCAAGCACACCTGACGCGAAAAAGTTCGCCATGGCGGGGCGCGCCGAATCATCGCGAAAACGGAGCATGTGGGTAAGGTATCGCGGTCCCTTTACGCTAAACACGAAATGCGCAGGCGTTGCCGCATGCCAGGTTTTATAACTGGCCAGGGTTTGCAACGAATAATGCGAGCCATTTATTTCGATGGTCTCCACAATGCGCGAAGCGAATTCCAACTCGCGCGCCTGCTTCAGATCCTTCGGATAGAACACACCGCGCCACCCCGCATAGCGCCAACCAGAAATCCCGATTCTCGTAGCCATCGAATCTCGCTTTTTGTCGTGATGTTCATGTCTTCAAGTTACGCGCCGCCAATCCTCTTCTTTAATTCAAGCCGCGTCCGCTTCGAATTACAGGGCACGCGCGTTGAAACGCAATTCCGTACCAAATGGCACAAGACCGTGCAATCTTCCGTTGACTCCTGTTCCGTATGCTGACGCTGCATCTCGTAGACACGAACATTAGCTTAATCGCTGCTCTCTTTTAACGTTGGAGAAATCGTATGGCCGATTACAAAACCACCACCCTTGTCGCCGGCGCGTTCGCCGCCGCTCTCGCCGCCCTGACGGCTACCTCTGCCAATGCACAGGAATTTACCGCGGCACAAAAGAAGATTCAGGCGGAGCACACCGCGCTCGTCAAGTCAGGCAAGGTCGAACCGTGTTTTGGCACGGCGCTGAAAGGGCAAAACGATTGCTATGCGGGTGCAGGCACCACTTGCGCCGGAACGAGCACGGCTGACTATCAGGGCAACGCATTCAAGCTGGTGCCCAAAGGAACCTGCACGACCATCTCTACCCCGAGTGGACCCGGAAGCCTGTCTCCCAAGGTCTAATCTGTCAACGGCCGGGCATCGTCAAGCCCGGCCCCGCAGTTCAACTCGCGAACAACGGTTGGCCATGTCAGAGTCACTATCCCTGGACGCCCGACGGAGCCTGCCTCGCCACGCCGGGGTAGGGCTTAAACCCGAGCATTACCGCACAATCCTCGAGTCGCGGCCGGACATCGGCTTCTTCGAGGTTCATGCTGAAAATTATATGGGCGCAGGCGGGCCGCCACATCGGTTCTTGTCGGCCATTTGCGAATCCTATCCGCTCTCCATTCACGGTGTCGGCCTGTCGATTGGCGCGGACCGGCCTCTGGATCCAGATCATCTCGAACGGCTGAAGTTGCTCATCGCTCGCTATACACCAAAGCTGTTTTCCGAACACCTTGCCTGGTCCAGCCATGATTGTGGCTTTCTCAACGACCTGCTGCCGGTTCCGTATACCGAAGAAAGCCTGGCGCGTGTCGTGGACCACATCGATCAGGTGCAAGATGTCCTCGGCCGGCAGATGTTGCTGGAAAACCCGTCTACCTATCTGGCTTTCGAGGAAAGTACGTACTCGGAGACCGACTTCATTGCTGCTGTCGCACAGCGCACCGGATGTGGCCTTTTGCTAGACATCAATAACCTATACGTTGCATCGATCAACCAGCAGTGGGACCCTTTTTCATATATCGATGAATACCCGCTCGCGGCCGTGCAAGAGATCCACCTGGCCGGCCACACAGAGGAGGCGGACGAAAAAAACCGTCCGTTGCTTATCGATACGCACGACCGCCACGTCGCTGGCATCGTATGGGATCTCTTCGCATACGCGATCCGCAGGACCGGCCCAATTCCTACATTGATTGAATGGGATTCGAACATACCCGGCTGGCAAACCCTCAAGGCAGAAGCAGAGCGCGCCAATACCGTCATTGAGGCAGCCACGCACCACTATCTGACAGAGGCATAGACAACATGATCAAGCGGCACGTCATGGTTTATTACGCGTGGAGCCGGCCAGCGGAGAACGGCGCGCCTCTCCATGTGATCGAAGATCGATTTCCGGCGCTCTTTGAAAGCCGCAGGATGGGCTTTCCGAGATTCCACGAATTCTCAAACGTGCGTCAGTTCGACCAGAGCATTGCGGGTTTCCTCGACCACATCATGAAGCGCAACTTCACCGACTTCGTAGAACTGGCGAAGGCGCTGACCGGGCAGAGCGTCACGGAGATCGAGCGTGTAACGGACGACGGGACGCTCACGCCGCTCGATGCGAATCTTCTCAGCAGCATCGATACGCTGATCGTCATCAGTTTCGACTCGCTCAGGACGGCTCAAACAGCGGGAAGCCCGGAAATCGAAGCGCTTCGCACGTTCCTTGGACACCCGGATCATCTTGCCTTCATCTGTCCGCACCACGACATTGGCGATGTAACGGACCTCCCGGAAAACGATCAGTTGCAACGTCAGATCGCGGAATTCGAGCATCACGGCGACAAGACCATTCCGCCACGGCAACGATTCGGCGGTTTTGCGCGTTCGCTGCTCGCGGGCCTCGGCGTACCGGTGGAAAACCGCTTTGGACTGAGACCAGCGCCCGAAGCAGACGGAACGCCGGCACCGATCGAACGCGATACAACACTGGATCGATTAGGTATCCTCCAGAACGTCGGTACTTTCAATCTGCATCCCCATCTGCCGCAACTCGAGCGGCTAGGCGAAACTGTCGACAAGCTCGACGTCCTTGCCCGCCAGCGAATCGATCCCACCGCCCCACAGCACCCCTTTACACGCGAGCGCGCAACATTCGACGCGCTCCTGCAATCGCGAGCGGACACGTTCGCCGGCAGCTTGCTCGTCAGCGATACCACGCTCTGGAGTTCAACTGCCGGTGGTGTCGACAGTCTTCGCGAGCTCTGGACGAATGTCGTTCAGCGCCCGCTTCGGTCGTGAGCGCGCAATGACACGCCAGGAATCATCTCGACTGTGCGCCAGAACGTCGGATAGCAACGGTAGCCGCACGGGGCCGAACCGTGGCTGCTTGCGCGAACGCCAGAGGCACTTCGCTGCGGCGCTGCTGGACCCCGGCATGCCTGTCCCGCTCGGCCTGATTGGACCGGATCTGCAGCCAAGCAAAAAACGCTTCAACGTCTATCGGAACAATGTAGTTGCCGGTCTCGTCGAGGCATTGAAGGCTGCGTTCCCCGCCGTGCGCCGTATCGTGGGCGATGAATTCTTTGCGGCGATGGCGCGCGTCTACGTCGCGCTTGAACCGCCAAGGTCGCCCATCATGCTTGACTATGGTGATACGTTCCCCGATTTCATCCGAACGTTCGAGCCGGCGAAGAGCGTGCCGTATCTGCCTGACGTCGCGCGACTCGAGCGCGCGTGGGCCGAGTCGTATCACGCCGCCGAGATGCCGCCAGCCGACCCGGTTCAGCTTTCCACGATCGATCTCCAAAGCCTTTCTGAGATCAGGCTTAGGCTGCATCCTTCAGTGCGCGTAGTACGGTCGGCTTTTCCCATTGTCCATTTATGGCTGATGAACATTGACTGCGGTGTTCCCACTGCTATCGACCCTTCCAGCGCAGGTGAGCATGCGCTCGTTGTGCGCCCGGTTGCTGACGTCGAGGTTCGCCGGCTGCCTGTTGGCGCAGCGACCTTCATCCTCAGCGTCGCAGCCGACGCGCCGGTAGGCGACGCAACAAAAATCGCTCTGGACGAAAGCGCCGATTTCGACCTGACCGGTACGCTCCGCGATCTGTTTGTTGCCAACGCAATCGTCGGCTGGAAAACACGCGAAGATTCGGTGTTCAGCCCGACTGCGAGGTATGCATGAGTCAGCTCAACGCACGAACGAAAGGTCGCTTCGAACGGCTGATTCGCACCGCTCCGGAGCAAATCCAGGCGTTTGGGCGCGCCCTCGCTCCGCCAATGCTGCGCATTGCTCTCGCGCTTCCGTTCTTTCGATCCGGCCTCACGCGATGGGACGGATTCCTGTCTATTTCTCCAGCGACACTTTTCCTGTTCGAGAATCAATTCAAAGTTCATATCTTTGGCGGCGCATATAGCTTCCCCTCGCCTGACACGGTCGCATTTGTCGTTGCCGTAGCAGAAATAGCCCTCCCTGTTTTGCTTGTGCTGGGATTCGCGACCAGGATCGTGGCTCTTGCTCTACTGGTCATGACGGCTGTGATCCAATTGGTGTTCCCTGACGGCTGGGCCAATTTCCATCTCTATTGGGCATCGCTCGCCGTCGGGATCATGGCGCTTGGCGCAGGACCTCTGTCGCTGGATCGCCTGATAAACCGATGGTTATATCCAGGCAATGGTTGAACATACCGGCAACGCCAATTACGCTGACAAAAAAGCAATGGACACTCCGCAAACCGTCGATGCGTGGAAGTACACGGTCGACTTGCTGCTGATGATGCAACGGGCAAAACTCTCATGCGTTACGAGCGGCGAAAAGCAGGCGTATTGCACCGCCTTGGGCAATCAACGCAATCGACGCGCTCGCCTCGACCACGAGCGAGTGATCCATCTTCATATCGTCGAGAAATGCTCGACTTCAACCGTAACGGTCTGCTGGCGGGATGCAACGTCCGGATGCTACGAGGAGCAACTATGGAAGATGATGGTTGCGCGGGCCGTGTCGACTTGTGCGTTAAGCGGCTTGCAGATTCGTCCTGGCGATGCCGTCTTCCGGCCTAGCGCACGCGGCTATAAACCGGCTAATGGCGACTCCATGATCCTAGTTTCCGCCGTGAAAGACATGGCACGCAATGAGCAAGGCGAATTGCCTGGCCGGAAAAGCCGGGCACTACGATAATCACCTGCTGAGAATTCGTGGGATGCCGGCAGTCAATTCGCCGCCCCCTTCACTGCCCGTCGCCGGCCATGCTCCCGCGCAAATGCGGCAGGCGTGCAACCCACGTGACGATGAAAACGCCTCGTAAAATGACTCTGATCCGCAAAACCCGTAATGAGTGCAATTTCTGAAAGTGGAATCGTCGTTTCAAGAATCAGAGATCGAGCGCGACGAATCCGGCATTGCTCGACAAAGCCAATGGCCGTCATACCCGTGCTCCGCTTGAAGAGACGAGTAAAGTGAAAACGGCTCACATTCACTATGCCTGCAAGTTCGGCGAGTCCAATGGGTCCGTCCAGATTGTCTTCGATGTATTCAGTGAGACGAGCGACTTCGACTCTGCTTAGCGCGGGCAATACCGGTGACACAACGGACTCAAACACGTTGTAACTTCGAAGCAGATGCGCTGCCAGCGCGAACGACACATGATCGACAATCAGGGTCTGCGCGGGGTGAGGCTTGCGATCGATTTCTTCAATAAGTACCTGCGCCACGTGCTCGATGACGGGATCTCGCGTCTCGAACACGTTCCGGATCTCGACCTTCGAAATGCTGTGACGTCCAATTTGCTCGCCCGCGGATGCAATCAGAGACGTTGGGATGCGCAACCTTGCCGTGGCAGACGCACTACCCTCCCAAAGCGAGTCGCATCCCGCCGGCATGATCATTGAAACGCCTGCGGAGATGAGACTTTCGTGGACAACGCCATCTCGTCCCTGAACAAGCCGTGCATTGCCGGTCGGGCAATAGCAGATCAGATGATGGTCGAGCGCGGGGTATCTCTCGGATACGTTGGGGAGTGGAGCATACATATCCACGGTGACACCTGGCCACGCGCGCTCGCGCGTGGTCGCAATGGGACGATGCGACAACACACGCACGATCTCATCAATGCTGACAGGCTTATCGGCGGTTTGGTAAGTCGTTGACATGTTGCAGTGCCGGATTCGAGCAGAAATGCTATCACGAAAATATTCCCGGTCGAGGTAGCAACAGGCGATATCCAATACCCATGACGTCAGGCACTATCCGGCATTCGCCGCTCCGCTTGTATGGCTCATCAAGTATCGACCAACGTGCGCAAGAGTGTTCAATTCGTCTTTCCTTTGTCCTGATACGCTACGGCCCGTAGTCTCCATGCCGCCGCCGGAATTGATGGGCCGCAAAGGCGGATTCCAATGCCGTTCATTCTTCTTCCTTAGTAAGAGTCCAGGGCGCAAGGCTGATGAACCATTACGACGTCATCGTCATCGGTTGCGGCGCGGGCGGCTATAACACCGCCATTCGGGCGGCGCAGCTTGGGTTCTCCGTCGCCTGTATTGAGCGAGCGTCGAACGTGGGCGGAACGGGCATTCGAACCGGCTGCATTCCGTCCCGATTGCTGCTTCATACCTCTGAGATATACGATCTGGCCAGCAAGGGGAAGAACGCTGCGCTTGGCGTTGACTGCGCACCGGCGCTCAACCTGATGCAGATGATGGCCTATAAGACGGCGGCCGTTGAACAGATGTCGAAGAGCATCCACAAGCTGTTGCGTAAGCATGGAGTGACACTGATCTACGGCAATGCCCTGCTCGCCGCAGCAGGACAGGTTATCGTCAGGAAAGCGGACGGCTCGCAGCAAACGCTGTCCGGAACTTCCGTCGTTATTGCCACGGGCTCGGAGCCGGTCCCACTTCCATTCGCCTCTTTCGATCACACGCGGATTCTCCATTCCGCGGATGCGTTGTCGCTCGACCGGGTGCCGCGGCATCTGGCGATCATCGGCGCAGGCGCCGTGGGTGTCGAGCTGGGTTCAATCTGGCGACGACTCGGCTCGCGTATAACCCTCATTGAGCGCCATGATCGCATCTGCCACTGGCTCGACAGCGACGTCACGGCCACTCTGGAGCGCTCGCTGAAGCGGCAAGGCATCGATATCAGATTGTCGAGTAACGCTATTGGAATCGATAAGCACTCCAACAGTGTTTCCATCCAACACGGTACAGCCGAATCCACTGAGATCACTACACTCGACGCGGACATGGCCCTTGTCGCTATCGGCCGTCGGCCCTTGACGACCGGACTGAACCTCGCGAACCTTGGCATTCAGGCCGATACGGAAGGCGCATTGCCTCAACAGGGACCAATGACAAACGGCCTCGGAATATGGGTGGTGGGTGACGCCGCAACTGGCCCGATGCTTATGTCCAAAGCCGAAGAAGAGGCGATCGCTTGCGCCGAGCGTATCGCGGGTCTTCCCGGATTCGTCAACTATTCGTCAATCCCGTACGTCCTCTATACAAGTCCTGAGGTCGCCGCGATCGGGAAAACCGAGGACGAACTTCGTGAAGCTGGAGCCGCGTATAGAGTCGGCTACTGCTCGCTCGCCGCGAGTGCGCGCGCCGCGATCTGCGGCGCCTCCGAGGGATTTGTGAAGCTGCTGGTCGACTCCGGTACGAACCTCATCGCGGGCGCTCATCTCGTCGGGCCAGGCGCCGCCGATCTGATTTCACAGGTGACCATTGCGATGGAGGCGTCCATGATTTGCGAAGACTTCGCGCGAATCTGTCATCCGTATCCCGTCTTGTCGGAGGCGTTACGTCAGGCGGCAATGGCCGCGGGCGGGTGGATGATGCACGCGTAGCACGGCGGCTAGGGTCAACTCTCTCCGTCCAATCGCGCTGCTCGGAACCCCGAGCGCCGCCGTCCCTGTTCGCGCGCGAAAACCGCTGGCGTGCATCCGACGTGGCGATGAAATCGTCTGGTGAAATGGCTTTGGTCGACAAAGCCCACCGTCAGCGCGATCTCAGCGAGCGGCAGATCGGTGTCGGTAATCAGCGTTTGAGCCTGCCGAATCCGGCACTGCTCTACAAAGCTGATGGCAGTGCAACCTGTGCTGCGCTTGAACAAACGGCTGAAATGGAAGCGGCTGACGTTCACTACCGACGCCAGATCCTCAAGGGTGATCGTCTGATGAAGATTGCCTTCGATAAACTCAGTCAACCGGGCAATTTCAACCGCGCCAAGCGATCGCTCCCGTGCGCACTCCACCGCCTCGAAAGCGTTATAGGCGCGCAGCATATGAGCAACCAGCGCTGTGGATATGGCATCGACAATCAACACCTGGACGGGATGCGCTTTTCTATCCAGTTCCACGAGCAAGATCTGTGTGAGGCGCTCGATCACCGGATCGCGCGCCTGAAACACGTTACGGATTTCCACCTGGCTTTTTCTGCGGCCAAGCTGCTCCGCCGCCAGGGCGACAAGCGAGGGTGGAATGCGCAGCCTGGCGGACAGCCCCGAATCGCCTTCCCAGGTCGACTCGTAACCGGCAGGCATGATGTACGAGGTCCCCGCCGTGATCACGCTCTCATGAACGACTCCGGCTCGGCTCTGAACCAGTTTGGCGCTACCCGAAGGGCAGTAACCAATCAGGTGATGATCGAGACCCGCATAGCTTTCGGCGCAGCCGAAGTAAGGCCGATGAAGATCGGCCGTCAGCCCATTCCAGCCGCGCCCGCGCGTAGTTGCAATCGGCCGCTGGGGTCGTGCGGTCAGGATCTCGTCAATCGAGATCAATTTCGGACGGCATGGCAATGACAGAACGTTCTCGGCCATCGTTCGATCTCCGGGCGTGGATTCCCTAGGGCGTTTCGTTTCCTTTGCGGCGCAGGATCTTTCTCGCGGTCTGCACGAGCTTTCCTGAGCAATGCGGTGCGACGCTGGTAACAACGCGTCCCGCCTATTTAATCCTACCGCTTGATTGTGTCACGAGTTGCGGGTATCGCACATTCCAGCAGCGCGATCATCGCGGCTTCAGCTCGACCGGCGGATCAGCCCGATATCCGCCGCCAAGTGCCTTCACCAACGCGATCTCCTGGCTGAGGCGCTGTCCGTCGATCTCAAGAAGCGCAAGCTGCTCGGCAATCACCGGCTTTCGCGCGTCCATCGCGGCCAGCCTGTCAGCGAGTCCACGCCGATAGAGCGCTTCGGCGCTTTCATGCGCAAACGAGACCGCCTGCACCTTCTGCGTCTGCAGTTGCGCTTCGGTATTCAGGTCCTGCAGGCGGCTGCCGGTTTTCGCGACGTCACGCACCGCGTCGAGTACCGCCTGATCGTATTGCTCGATCAGCAGGTTGCTCTCTGTGCGTGCGCCACCCAGGTTCGCGTTCAGGCGGCCGCCGTCGAAAATAGGCAGGTACACGCCCGGTATGAGATTGAACTGCTGGCTGGCATGTGTGAACAGATCGGCGAGATGCAGCGCGTCGACGCCGAAGAACGCCTTGATGTCGAAGCTCGGATAAAACGCGGCCTTCGCAGCATCGATCCTGTCGAACGATGCCTGCACATACCAGCGCATCGCTTGCAGATCGGGCCGGCGAGCGAGCAATTCGTACGACAGCGTCGAGGGCAACGTGGCGCGCGATTCAGGCAGCGGTACAGGCTCGATCGTGGGCAAGTTGTCCGCGCTGGCGCCAAGCAGCGCGCGCAGCGATTCGCGGAACTGCTGGATCTGCGCCCCCGCGTTGACGATCTGCCGCTGCACGGCTAACTCGTGTGCTCGCGCATCTTCAACAAAGATGCGCGACTCCAGGCCCCGCGCCACGCGTGCCTCGTGCGCATCAATCGCGAATGCCGCTATCTGCCGCAACTGCTCCAGCAAATCAATCAACTGGTATGTGGTCTGGATTCCGAAGTAAATCTGTGCAATATCGGTCGAAATCTCAAGCTCAACCGCAGATGCCTCCGCGAGCCGCGCGTTCTGCACGCCGAGCGAGGCCGCAACCTGCGCGCGCTGTTTCCCCCATATATCGATGTCCAGACTCGCGCCCAGCCCCACGATTCCCTCGGTGTACCACGGGCCGGAGAAGCCCAGCGCCGGATCGTTCAGTGCGAACGGCCCAAGAAAGCCATTCGACGACACCCGCTCGCGGTCGATCAAGCCCAGCGCGACAACCTGCAGGTTGGAACCTGCCTTGACGAGCTCGACGTCCGATTTCGCCCGCACCACGCGCATGCGCGCGATCACCATCGTTGGCGCATCGGCGAGCGCCCGATCGATCAGTATGTCGAGCTGCGCGTCGCCGTAACCCGTCCACCAATTCGCCGACGGCCAGCCATCGCGCGCAAGATGAATATCGTCGGCGAGGCGAATTTTTTCTGGCGCAATGGGCGTATAGGGCGCGGTATCGTGATGAATCAACGCGCACCCTGTCAATGCGCATGCAAGCCCGGCGAAAAGCGCGACGTTGTGCCGAAACGAACGCCAACGCAGACGGTCCGGTTCAGTCATGTTCGGCAGACTC
Source organism: Caballeronia sp. DA-9 (assembly GCF_051615025.1). NCBI lineage: Bacteria > Pseudomonadati > Pseudomonadota > Betaproteobacteria > Burkholderiales > Burkholderiaceae > Caballeronia > Caballeronia sp. DA-9. Next base: position 1,290,483 of record NZ_CP195132.1, read on the forward strand.
GCGCAAGACACCGGGATGCGGCGCGGCAAGCTCCCAGTCCGGCAATCCGGCCACCTCACCCGCCAGTCGGCCCAAGCTCGCCCAAAGCGGCGCGTCGGGCAACTCGTCCGCCCTCGCAACGATCTCCATACGACGCGGCTGGCGGGCCGTGGGCGGGCTGGATGAAAGTTCACTTGCATAGCGGTCGATACGCGCGGCCGCCCGCTCCTGGATCGCGCGTACCGCGTCGACGGTCTCCCCGGTTGCGCGGGCATCGTAAGCATCGAGCGCCTTGTGAAGCGCATCGCCGGCCAGCATGATTTCCCGTCCCTGTGCGAGGACTACTTGGGCACGCATCGTCAAGTGAGCCTGCTCGCCCTCCTGCCAGTTCGGTTCGAGCGCGACCCGCGCCAGCATCGCCTCGCAGTCACCCAGGACGGCCCAGGTCTGCAACTGCTGCTGCGCATAGGATAGTTGTCCGCTCGCCCCCACGTCTCCCGGGGCCACGCGCAACAGCGCGGCGACGGGGCGAAGCATGGACGCGAGCTTCAAACGCAGCACGTCGCCCTCGGCTTCTCGCCAGAACGACATCTGGATGAAAGTCGCTATGCCAACGCCGAGCAGGATACCGACCATGCGGTCGCGAATTTCGGTGAGGTTGGTGGTAGGCCCGAACTGGCCAAGCACCGCGAGCGAGAACGTGAATAGCAACTGCACCCCGGCATAGCCGATGCGCTCCGATCCGGCCGCGATCCACGCAGCGAGCGCGGCGATCGGCAACGCCATCAGCAATAAGCCAGCAATACTATCGAGCTGGGGAATCACAAATACGACGACCAGCAGTGCAAGCGTGCTCCCGCCGAGCGCACCGGCCACGCGCAGCAGCGCGCGCTGCGTCGATGCGCCAAGGCTCGGCAGCGCGACGATAAGGCAGGTCAGCATGATCGTATGGATACCTTGCCAATCGGATGCGTTATAGAAGACATACGAAATGAGCACTGCGAGCAGTGTCTTCAGCGAAAAGCGTGCGTATGCGGGGTTGGTCCATGCGTCTAGCACGATCATTGGCTCTTTCACCGGCGGACTGGCGGCCGGCTCGCCACGCGCGCCGAAATCGCTCAACGCGCTGAGCGCGCGCTGCATCTCGATCACCGTATCTGCCCTGCCCACGGCGTCCGCGATGTCCGGCGTGGGCGCACGCTCGATGCTATAGGGCGCATCGTTGGCAAGCGCGGTGGCGAGCGCGCGGCAGTTCTCCCGCAGCGCGTACAGACTTGACCGCTGTTCACCGGCAACCAGCTGGCTCGCGCCCAGATGTAGACGCGTAACCGTGGCAATCGAGGCGAGGTGCCAGGCCTGCGTATCGCGGTAGCGGGAGTCGCGCATCGTGGCGAATTTGAGCAGCTTTTGCAGCGTAAGTGCGCCTTGCTGGACCTGAGTCGTTGTGATCGGGGCCGGCACTGGGCCGCCGTCGATCAGTTGCGTCAGACGTGTATCGACGGCTGTCAGTTGCCGCTCGAACTCCGCTTTCAATTGATGTTGTGGCTCCGCAGGCAGGAGCAGCGAGTTGATCACGAGTGTCAACGCAATCGGGTAGTTCACTGCGACCCACACCCACAGCACGGCGCGAATCAGCAACTCGGCCTGGTCTGTCTGGTCAACGAAAGTTTGTACGTAGATAATCACGATCGCAACAATGAAAAACACGATGCCGATCTTCAGCACGCGCATCAGGTAGACACTGCCGAAGAACAGCGCGCTAGCAACGACGATACGGACCAGCGGATAGTCAAACGTAAATTTCAACAGGAGGATGGAACTGCCGATCGCAATCGTCGACCCGATGATGAACATCAGCCCAACGAGCCGCGTGATCACCACATTCGACTGCGTGACGTAGAACACCACCAGCAGCGACAACGGCAGCTCCGGAACTTCGAGCGTCAGCGACATCACAATGACGATGGCACTGGTCAGCAGCGCGCGCAGCATCACGTTGACGCGTCCCGGAAACGGCGCAAGCTCGGCGCGCAGGAAAGCGATCCCATCGCGCAGCGTCTCCGGCAGAACGTCCACGAAGCTCATGTGCGCTCCTCAACGACGGCCGGCATTGATACCGCCTTCGGGATAGAGAACGGCGACCGCGGAAGTGCCGATGCGGAACAACTCCGGATCGGGATGCTCTACCCGGATTTTGACCGGAAAGCGCTGCGCGACATGGACCCAGTTGAGCGTGCGTTCGATACGCGGCAGGCCGCCCGGTAACGCTACGCCGCCTTCATTCGGCAGTACGCCGTAGCTGATCGAGTCGACCGTGCCGCGAAAACGCCGACTGGCGTCGCTCAGCAGATAGACCGTCGCCGAGGTCCCGACGTGGATACCTTTCAACTCGGTCTCGCGAAAATTGGCGACCACATACCATTGCCGTGTATCGATCAGCGTGAACACGGGTTTAAGCGCGGAAGCGAATTGCCCGGTCGATGTCTTCAGTGATGCTACGCGGCCGTCGAACGGCGCGCGCACCGTCGCGAATTCCAGATTCAGTTCGGCTATCGCGATCTCGGCCTCGACCATCGCCCGCTGGGCAACCAGTGCATCGACGCCGCTCACCGCCGCCGCGGCCTGCTGCGCCTGCAGCTCGGCGGCGGCGAGTTCAGCTTGCGTGGCGCGTTGCGCCGTGCGGGCAAGATCGACGTCCTGCGCCGACACATATCCAGGCGACAACAACGGTTCAGTCCGACGCAAGGTGTCCGTCGCCTGGATCGCCGCAGCTCGTGCACGTTCGACCGCTGCGTGAGCGGACCGTGCGTTGTATTGCTGCGCGTTGACCGCGCGCTGGCTTAGCGCAATCTGCTTGTCGAGCGCGACCAGACTCGCCTGTGTGCGCATCAACGCATCTTTATAAGGACGCGGGTCGATCTTGAACAGCAGGTCGCCTTGCTTGATCGCCTGGTTGTCGCGAACGGCCAGTTCGGCAATGCGGCCGTTGACTTCCGGCACAACGTCGATCGTGTCCGCATAGACGTATGCGTCGTCGGTACGCGGCTCACGATCGACGGCGCGAAGCACGAAGAGAAGTGCGAGCGCGGTCACTGCCACCAGTGCGATGGCCAGGTACTTCTTGTTCGATGCCTTGTTGGCTGTCGGCTCAGTCATGGCGTTCCCGTGCTCAAGCCGATTGCTGAAAGAAGACCAACCAGGTAACCAGCGCCAACAGCATGACGAGTGTGGGATAGATCACCGCAGAAGGCCCGAAACGGCGGCTGTCAGGCAGACGTGCGAGAACCTGGTAGATGACCACTGTCAGCACGACGCCCGCGACAATACAAAACAGCCAGTCCGGAAAATACGCGCCAAGCAAGTTGACGGACGGCGAATTCACGCACCCTGTCTCAAGCAAGGCCGAGATGGCCGCAGCGCTGATCACTCGCATGGCGCCGTGCCTTTCCGAAACTGCCATGTGATCACTCCAATGTCGAAAATCGCGTTCGGACCGGAGTCACGCATGGCTTTTCGCGAGCGTTTGAATTCGCTCAATCCTGGTCCGGAATGGGGGCGTCAAAACGCTTCCAGTGAGCGTGAACGGGTCGTGGCGATTAAGGATTTGCGCTCTTTTCAATTTCGATAGACGCGTGCGCTTCTGCCTGAGCAGTCTTTCAATGCCAGTTTTATAGACATGGTATTTTCAACAGGCGTCAGGGCAAGAAGCGACATGTAAGGATCGACTAGCTCGCCGACGTTAAAAGAGAGCAACGATCTCACGACATCGCGATTAATCTAATGTTCGTGCCTACGAGATGCACCGTCAGCATACGGAATCGGACTCAGCGGAAGATTGCACGGTCTTGTGCGATTTGGTACGGAATTGCGTTTCAACGCGCGTGAAGCAAAAACTCGCCAATCAAGGATTCGTCGGCGATTTCGCTACCGCTGCGTGGAGGTGTGGAGTGTGCACAAAAAAGCCTGTCACTCCGCGACAGGTTTGACAATGCCTTCCAGTTGATAGATCTGAAGCTTTCGATACAGCGTGCTGCGCGAGACGCCCAGCGCACGTGCTGCCTGAGCAAGATTGCCGTGAGCGCCATGCACGGCACGAGCAATGGCCACGCGCTCGGTTTCCTCCAGACTGGTTGACTGGATCGCCATCGTCTTCGGCGCGCCAATAGTCGCAGTCTCGGCGAGCAATTCCACAGGCAATTCATCGATCCCGACCTCTTCCTCACGCGACGTCAATAGCAAGTTCTCGATGATGTTGCGCATCTCCCTGACGTTGCCCGGCCATGAATAAGCGCGCAGCACGGCCATGACTTCCGGGTTTAGACGCCTCACCGGAACGCAGTGACGAACGGCAAGTCGACGGTTGAAATGATCGACCAGCAGATCGATGTCGATGTCCCGCTCGCGCAAAGGAGGAATCCGTATGCGGGTGACGCTGATCCGGTAATAAAGATCATCGCGGAATCGCCCCGATTTTACGTCGTCATGCAAATTACGATTCGTCATTCCCAGCAGGCGTACGTCGACGCGCCGGGGCTGCGTGTCTCCGAGCCGATATACCACCCCTTCCTCGAGCGCGCGCAACAGCACAGGCTGCAGTTCAAGCGGCAGTTCGCCAATCTCATCAAGACACAGGGTGCCCCCATGCGCCAGTTCGAACCTCCCAGGCCTTCCCTCCGCGGTTGCGCCTGTAAAGGCACCGCGGACGTGTCCAAATAATTCGCTGCCGATCAGTTCCTTCGACGCCGCCCCGCAGTTATAGGCAACAAAAGCGCCTCCGCTCCGTTCTTCTCCGTGTATGGCACGCGCGAACAGTTCCTTGCCCACACCAGTCTCGCCCTCGATCAATACCGGTACGCGTCTGCGGGCGAGTTGGCGCCCTCGATTGACGGCGGCGAGCATGGCAGCGCTCTGTCCGAGTATCTGAGCAAAACAGTTGCGTTGCGGATCGGCCTCGCTGCCGGGCTCGTTTCCTGGCCCGCTTGCGAGACCGCTTTCCGGGAAGCCTGCGCGTACATCTCGTGCTCCTATCCCTGCTCCGTCGCCCACATCACCCGCGCGTTCGTGCTCGGCGGCGCGGTGGCCCGAAGCACGGGATCGACCCGATGGAACAACGAGCATGGCCCCTATCGTGCTGCCTTCCACCACGACCGGATTGAACCATTCAGCGCGTAACCCACGCGGCAGGTGATGCGCCCAATCCTCCACGGCCGAGTTTTCATTCATGCCCGGGAACCGCTCTCCTATACCCACGGGCAGCGCTACCCTGCTCGTCGAATGGACGAGGCGGCCGCGCCGGTCGATGGCAATCATGCCAGCGCCATCGGACGATGAAAGCCGTTGCAGGCAAAACGCCAGCAACTGCATGTGCTGACGGGCCGACTGCTCCGCCAGCACCATTTCGACCTGGCGCGCCGCCGTGATCGCCAGCGTCAGGTTATTGATCTGATAAGTCGAAGGCGGTCCGGAAATATCTAGTACCCCTATGATCGCACCCGTGCCGGGTTCGCAGATCGGCGCGGCCGCGCAACTCCACGACTTGATGCCTTCGCAGAAGTGCTCGGAACCGTGGATGTAGGCCGGCTGCCCGGTCGCGAGCGCAGTACCGATACCGTTCGTGCCGGCCATTGCTTCACGCCAGTCGCCGCCCGTTGTCAGATGGATTTTTTCGCCGGCCGTGAGCGTGCGCAAGTCCCCTGCTGCCTTGAGGATCACGCCGTCCTGATTGGTTAGAAGCAGGATGGAATGCGAGTCCGAGAAGAGATCCGCGGTCGCGGTAAAAAGACGATCGGAGGCCGCCAGCAATTCCCGATGACGCCATCGCAAAGCCTCGACCGCATCACCTCGCACCGCGAACGGCGCAAGGTTTGCAGAAGGATTGACACCGGATTCCAGACTGCGTTGCCACGATGCAATAAGAGCCGATGGAACCGAGACGGCGGTCTCGCCCGCCAGAAAACGCTCCCATGCGCGCATGGTGTCGCTGTCTGAATGGAGGACGTCGGCGCGCTGCGCCTCGGCCATCAGACCATGCATCACCGCGCGATCGCCGGGACTTGATGCGCTCTCACTTTGATGTCTCGCCACAAGTCTCCTCCGATGCGATTGGTCAGCGCGAAACCCTGGACCCGTTAGGGAAGGCTTGGTCGCGACTCGCTTTTCCGGTATTGCGGCTGGCGCATCTCGTTATCAAATATGGCAAGCTGGCAGCAACACCGTGGACTAGTATATGCCTAGGTTTTGATCAGGTCCGCTCGGGAAAACACGGCCTGCCCGCAGTGATCGACTATTCTTTTTGAGGCCGCGCAGCTACTGTCCTTCACGCTCTGGCAGCGAAATTTTGGCAAAATCGACTCAACGGTTCCCGATGTAATAGCCCGCTATTACAAGGCGTACAAAGTGGGCCGCGCATGCACGTACTACGCGCTCGATACGGACCCAAAGGGTCGAAAGCAGGCGAAAGCAGGAAGCCAGCGGGACACGCCCGCCGGTTTTGGTGAAATATATCGATAATTGATTCGGATTGCGAACTATGGCAGGTTGTGCACAAAACTTTTATGCAATACCCGGTATCGTCCGACTATTTTCGGCCGTACGCCTCGGCTCCGCCGCCCAGCGCGGGCCCCGCCGTGGGATCGACCGTCTCCGGCTTCTTCGCAATCAGCGTCTGTGTCGTGAGGATCAAACCGGCAACCGATGCCGCATTGCGCACCGCGCTGTAGCTGACCTTCACTGGATCAATGATCCCCGCTTCCACCAGATTCACGAAGGCGCCAGTGCGCGCATCGAGACCCATGCCCGGCTTTGACCTGACCGCCTCGGTCACGATCGACTCACCATTCAGACCGCAGTTTGACGCAATGTGAAACAGCGGCTTCATCAGCGCCCGCTGTAACAATCTCGCGCCCTGCTGCACGCTTCCCTGCGTCCGCGAAACGACCCCTTCAAGTTCAGAGGACACCCGCAACAGCGCCATTCCTCCTCCCGGCACGACACCCTCGGCAATGGCCGCGCGCGCTGCATTGATCGCATCCTCGATCAGATGAAGACGGCGCTTCTGTTCGACCGGCGTAGCGCCACCGGCGAGGATCATCGCGGTGCCGCCGGATAGCTTGGCGAGGCGCACCTGGAACTTGTCCCGCTCGACATTCTCCGGCGCCATCTCGTACTGACGCGCCACTTGCTGACGGCGCGCGGCAATAGCGACCGGATCGCCCCCGCCAGCGGAAACGATGGTCTGGTTTGCGGAGATGCGTACTTGCCGTGCGCTGCCCAAATCTCTCAGTTCCGTTGTTTCGAGTTTTCCGCCCAGATCGCGGGCGATCACACGGCCGCCCGTCACGATAGCGATGTCCTCGAGCATCGCCTTGCGCCAATGTCCGTATTCCGGCGGATGGATGGCCGCAACAGGCGCCCCGCCGCTGTCCCCCCATGCGAGCAGGCTTACCACGCACGCGGGCGCAACCTCCTCGGCAATGATAAGCAACGGGCGTTTGCTGTCGCCAATGAGCGCACGAATGGCTGTGACCTCGTCGACCGACTGCAGGCGCTGATCGGTCATCAGGATCAGCGGGTTATCTAGCACAACCTGCATTCTCTCGAGATCGGTGACCATGTGATGAGACAGGTAACCCCGATCAAAGGTCATGCCGTCGACCACTTCGAGACGCGTTTCGACCGTCGTGCCATATTCGACATCGACAATGCCATCCGGTCCGACCCGTTCCAACGCTTCGGCGACCATTGCGCCCGTGACTTCGTCGTTGGCCGCCACAATGGCGACAGCCCGCACTTGCGCGCTCTCGCGCAGCGGCGTTGCCGTGCGCTTGAGCGCCGCGATCACCTCGGTGACGGCGGCCTCGAGGCCCTGGACCAGTTCAACGGGATTGGCCCCTTCCGCGAGACACGCGAGGCCATCCTGCACCAGTGCGTCCGCCAGCACGGTTGCCGTGGTGGTGCCGTCGCCGGCGACTTCATTGGTCTGCTTCGATACTTCCCTCACGACCTGCGCGCCGATGTTTTCGAACACGTCTTCCAGCTCGATTTCATTGGCGATGCTTACGCCGTCACGGGAGATTATTGGCGTACCGATCGGCCGGTCGATGATCGCATTCATCCCGCGCGGTCCGAGTGTTCCCCGAACCGCCTTGGCAAGCTTGGCGACGCCCCGTCCCAGCGCCATGCGAGCCTCGTCGTCGTGCAACATGATATTCGGCATGATTGCGTGTCTCCTATTATGATTGATTCGTATAGCGAATTATCTTCAAGCGGATCTGCCTGCACTGGCGGAACGGACGAAATGTATTGGCTTGACCTCCGCCGGAGCCGCTTGAGGCACGCATCCCCCTCCGTATCGGGTAGCCAGCAGACCACGGCACAGCGCGCTGTTGAATTCGGCGTTGACCCCGACCCGTCGCAACGCGCGCAAGTAGGCGTGCATCTGAGCGGCATCGAGCGACCCTCCCTCGATGTCGACAAAAGCCAGTCCGCCCGCATCCGACACCACGACCGGACGCCGCTCCAGATAACGCTCAATCAGTCGACGACCCGTTGAATCGCACCATAGGGCAGCAAGATCGGTCACTGTAAGCCGCAACAGAGCGGTTGGCTGATGCCCATGTCCAAGCAGATACGTCAACAGCGCTTCCTGTCTTCGCTGGAAAGCCTTGAGCAGGAAGGTCCGGCGAATCTCCTCCAGTTCGCCGCTGGCTTCGCCGCCGAAGGTCGCCTGGAAGGACTGGCCGGCCGCGACGCCGCGATTGATCTCGTCGGCATACATGTGCTCGCCAAGTCCCACGGTGACCTTCCTGACCCATGGCAAGGCCACAACGGCAACGCGCATGTCATCGGCCATCAAAAACGCGAAATTGGCGGCGCACCAGTAGGTCGGCAAGCGGAAGTCAATCTGAACGTGGGCGTCGGCACCGACCTCGACGCGGGTGACGAAACCCAGTTCCGTCACCGATTCGTCGAGTTCGGGATCGATCACCGACGCAAGCTGCGCCCACACTTGCGCAGTTCGATCATCCGCAGCAACGGCTGCCATGGTAGTCATACCGTAGCTGCCTGACGGGTATCGGCCAGCAACTTCTTCTGCGCTTCTATATCGATTCCATATAGCCGCGCGGCATTGAGTCCAAGGATTTTCTTTTTCGCGGTCATCGACAACTGGACCCCCGTTTCCTTGGCAACGGATTCAGGCAGTTCGAACGCCATGAATTTCTCGATCAGCCACTTCGGTGACCAGATGCCATAGTCACTGCCATACAGGATCTTGTCTTCACCGATCCAGAAAAGCAGCTCGGAGATCACGTGGGCAAAATATTCCGGGCGCGTGTGAATGAACGGCAGCACGACCGCAAGACCGCCATACACATTGGTTTCCTGTGTCGCAATCCAGCAAAAATCGTCCAGGCGCGGCAAGCCGCAGTGCTCGACAATGAAGTTCAGATTCTGGAAGCTGGTCGCTGCGTCGTCGACGTCCGCCACGTCGAACGCGTCGCGATTCAGCGGCAGGATGGTCGGCCCCTTGTGGACGTGAATGTTCTTGATGCCCAGTTTTTCGCAACGCTCGAAGTAGCGTTGCACGCCGGGGGCCGAGAGCTTGTATCCCTTGCTGTCGCCGCGCCATTCGGCGGTATAGAGCTTGACCCCCTTGATCTTGTAGCGCTCGGCGAGCTCGTCCAGCCGATCAAGCCCTGCCTCGCCGTCTCGCGGATCAAACGCGCCGTTGACGATGAACCTGTGCGGGTATTTACCCTTCAACACGTAGTTGGCTTCGGTCGTATTGAAGCCGTTCTTGTAGAAGTCCGTCAGATAGGTCGGCTGGCAGATGGCCATGTCGTCGTAGCCTTTGACGAAGAGATCTTCGTACATGGCTTCTTCCCCATACTTGTCGAACTTCTCCTTCGGCCACAGATACTCTTTGGGACTCAGGTTCGAATGGTATGCATAAAAGCAGTCGATGAACTGCTGGCCGTGCACGTTCTTGAGGTTCTCCTTGCTGCCGTCCCAAAGATGAACGTGTCCATCGATAATGAAGATCTCTTCACCGTCCGCGGTCCGATACATGACATTGTCTCCATGCTGATGCGAAAAGCGACCGGCGTCGTGACATGCGAAGCCGGTCGCGAGGGTGTGTTTCTATCGGGAATTCGTTGTTACTCGTAAGCCATGGCGTCGTCCATGTTACCGAACAGCACAACGGTGTCGTCGTCTATCATCACCATCCGCCCGTAGTGAGTCGAGGTAGAGATCTCGAACAGATGCGGCGTCATCTCGCGGCCAAGCGATTCGCTGATCTCGCTCATCTTGAACTCGATCTTTCCCTGACCGTCTATGCGAATCATCGCGGGCAGATAGGTCACCGTGATGCCGGGCTTATTCGCCATCAATTCCGCTATGGCGCGCGCCTCGACACTGTCATTCATGGTGACGCCGCATTGATGGGAAATAGTCTGCTCGAAACGAACGTCCTTCATCGACTTGAAGATGTTGTCGGTATGCACTGACATTGCGTACTCCTCTTCCCGGTTAGGTCGTATTGCAAAAAATCTCTCAGGCTTCGATCGACAGGGGAAACCGTATGCCGATTTCCCTGGCAATCATCTCGGCCCGTTCCACTGCGCTGTTCAGGCTGTCGGTGAACTGCACTGCCTTGACATGCGGAATGGACCAGATCGGTTGCAGGTGCTTGGCCGCATCGGATGCCAGCGCGCCATGCTTCTCCAGCCATTCGCCGAACAGCTTGCGGTTGGCGTCTCCGTGCTTCGGGTCGTTGGCCAGCATATGGAACAGCTCGACCGCGTTGGCCAGGTTGCGCTCGTAGTCGCCCTCGGCCGCCGATACGACCGTGGGCGTGAGGAAGTCATTCTGGGACGCCGCCATCTGCATGACGAAACCGCTACGGAACAGATCGGCCACCAGCGGCTCGAAGACCACGTTTACGGCGAAGTACTTTTCTAGGAAGTCGGTTGCACCGCCAATAGCCTCCACTGCCCGGCGGGTTCCCTGCCAGATCGGATCGTCGAGCCAATGCGACTTGCCAGCGTCCAGGTCCAGATTCGGCGCGTCGAGTGCGACTTCGCCCAAATACAACGTCAGGTCTTGCGCGAAGCGCAGTTTGTACGATGCATTCGTGAGAATGGCGCTGTTGATCATCTGCGTCACGCCGTAGCGTTGTGCGTGCATGGTCGCCGTCCCCAGGCCAAATTCCGCATGCTTGTATGCGCCCAGATGCTGCTCCAGCACCTTGAGCCAAGTCTTGTCGAAACGCTTCACAGCACCGGAGCGCCGCGCATTGCTGATCGCGCTGCTGATCATGCCGATGATGGTGGACTGGCGCTGATAGTGGGTACGCTCCCATTCTTCGTCGACCGCGCGGAATTTGTGCCAGTCCGTGCATTTCGCGGCGGTCCAGGTTTCCGAATAAGTCGGCGTGCCATCGGCGAACGAGATGATCCAGTCCTGCAGCAAGTATCGCTTCGGGTCCGGCTGGACGTCGACAGTCATGTCTTCGTAGTGGCTCGCCTTGCGGCCCTTCGGCTCGAAGTAGTTGTACTTGCGGCTGTCCCAGCCGGCGAACTGGGCTGCGCCGGCCGCGCCTGAAGCAAGCGGCGCCGGTTGCTCTGTCGTGGTGCTCATGTCGATCCTCCTTGGTCCTTCATTTACGGGAACTTCGGGTCTGCAGCCGGCTAGCGGCGAGTTATCGAACGGCCTGGGTAAACTTGTCGAAATACAGCCGCTCGGGTGAGACGCCGGCCATTTGCAGCACGGGCATCACCGCGTCGATCATGGGTGTCGGACCGCATGTATATGCGTCGATCTCGCCGGCAAGCGCTTCCTCACGCAAGGTCCGCCCAAGCACTTCGTGAATGAAACCGGTCTCGCCGGTCCAGTCGTCGCCGGGTTCCGCGTGTGACAGCGCAGGGATAAAACGGAAGTCCGGGAGCTTCGCCGCAAGCGCCGCGAAATCGTCGAGATAAAACAGGTCGCGACGGGTACGCGCGCCGTAGAAGAAACGCACCGGCCTGCGTTCACCGCTCTGGACGAGATCGTTCAGGATCGACCACAAGGGAGACATGCCTGAGCCGCCGCCGACCAGGACCATGGGCCCGGATTGATCTTCCCGCCGGAAGCATGTGCCGTATGGCCCCTTCGCCATCAACTTGTCACCCGGCTTGAGACCTTCGTCGAGCTGGGAAGAAAAAGCGCCGTTCGGATATTTCTTGATGATAAATGCGAGACTCGTCTGGCCACCGGGCTCGGCAGGCACGCTCGCCATGGAAAACGACCGGGTGATGTCCAATCCCGGAATGGTCAGGTCTACGTACTGACCGGCCCAGAACCTCATGGGCTGATCCAGTTCCACTTCGAGCAGCCTGATGTCGTGCGTCAAGGCAGTTACTTTCTTTAGGGTTGCCCCAAATTCCTTCACCGCAATGGAGCGGCGCATCAGGTCTTCGTCGTAGTTCAGCAGCTCGACCGTCAAGTCGCTGAACGCCAGCGTCCGGCACAGCAAGATGTGATTCGTCTCGCGCTCGTAGTCGGGCAGCGCAAAGGTTGAATACTTCTTCAGTTCGACGTCGCCCTCGATCAACAAGGACTTGCAACTGCTGCACTGCCCTTCCTTGCATCCGTGCATGACCGAGATGCCCTGGCGGAACGCGGCGTCCAGCACAGTCTCTCCCTCCGCGACCTCCATCTCGACGCCGACAGGCTCGAATCGCACGGTATGGACTGTCTGATAATCGACTGTTTCCGGCATGTCGCCCCTCTTTGATTGCATGTCGCTCATCGTGCCTCCCTGATCCGTCCGGAAGCGGTACGCTCACCGATCATTCGCTCCCGGACGGCATCGCTTCATCAATTAACCGGGTTGATCTTGAAGCCGGCCTTGTATTCAGCGATGTGCTTCTCGCGCTGCTCAGGCGTCATGCCCCGAAGCAGAACAATTGGGCTCTGGATCACGTGCCCGCGAACATGGTCGAGCGTCCACATGTTCCTGTCGTCGAAGCGAAGATGCGGTTGCGGCACCAGGGTCTTGCCGTCGCTGCGCACGAAGCCGAGATCCTTGATGCAATCGGCCAGGTCCCATCCGTGATAGACCTCCTCCCATTCGCGACGTCCGCTAAAGCGTCCCATGGCGGGCGTCGGCCGTCCTTCGTATTCCGGGGCGAACGCCACTTTGTGAGTCCAGCGGCACAGCTCCGAGCAATACGTGTACAACTGCCCGTCCACTTCATCGACCACGAAGTCTTCGCGGATCAGGCACGGCACCAGGCAACTCCAGCAGCGGTGCGGGTACACGTAACCGTTTTCCTGGTCGAACAACATGTTGGTCTCGCCAGGGACGCTCTTCTTCGCGTACCACTTCCAGTAGTCGCCGAACTCGGCGTACCAGCCCGGGTACTTGTGCTCGAACCACTCAAAGTCCTTTTCGGTCTGCGCTTCGATACGCCAGAAGTTGACCGGCCAGCCCACGGAGAAGAATTGCGCGACCTTGTGCACGTAATTCTTCTTGACCAGACGATCCCACGCGGCGCCCACGTCGTCGTGGTGAATCTTGATGCCATATTTTTCGAGCGGCAGCATGTAGGTACGGTAGTAATCCTCATAAATCCACCGGTGCCACAACTCCACGTACGATTCCTTGTTCTTGTCGCGATCCGTGGTGCCGTACTCGATGAACGTTCCAATGGCCGCGTCCACAATGGCATGGTTCTGCCAGAAGGCGTAGCGAAGATCGCGTTCCAGCAGCAGATGATTGTCGGGGTCGTTGATGATCGACATCACCAGCGAATGTCCGTTGCCTATATGCCGGCTTTCATCGGACTGCACGGACAGGAATACCGTTGGCAACGCATAGTCGCCGTTGCGCGCGGCTTCTGACGGCATGGCGACGAACAGGGTGTTCGTGAACGCCGTTTCAGCAACCACTTGCAGGAACACATTCGCCGCCGTCACTGCGTCACCGGTCAGGAAACCTTCGGCGAACTGGCGGCCAATCGTGGTCGCATAGCACTTGCCGAACGCCGCCTCCGTGATGTCGAATCCGGCCGGGTCGATGTAGTTCTCCATGTACCACTTCTTCAGGTTCATCTGAATAGTCGAATGCCGGAATTCATCGACCATCTGCATGGTGAAACCCGTACGCAGTTCTTCTCCTGGAGCCAGACGGCCGAGCATCGCCATTGAACGCGCCGCGGAAATTTCCGGGAACGGGATGATTGCAAGGAACAGCTTCATCCACTCGACCCAGCGCGGCTGCACGTTGCGAAACATGTCGCCGCGCAACGCTGCGTCGAGCGCACCGTAGACGCGGTTGTCCTTCTCTTCCTGCATTGGAAAATAGGAACGCAGCACCTGTTTCATCGGGTCGCGTGGCGCCTTGCTGATCTTGTAGTCAGTCGGGAAGGTCATTGCTTCCTGAACGTAACTGGGCGTCCAGCCGAGATCGGCAACGCGGCGTGCCGCCTCGCCAATGCTTATCCCACGCTGGGACGTGATCTTGTTGAGGGTTAATCCATCAGACATCGAGCTCTCCTTTTCCATTTCACGATTCACCGCCGGATTCGGATTTCGTACGGCGGCGCTATGGGGCTGGGCCAATTGACGCTTCGGCCGGAGTCAACAATCAACAACGCAGGCGGTGATTACTGTCGAGAACAAAAAAGTGCGCGGGAATATGGAACAGACGGATGTTTGGGTACGGTCTTCACGATCCATGCCTCCAGTCGTTTTGGTTATGCACTTCGGATCATCGACGCTTGGGTCTCGATCTGCTCTTGTAGAGCGATTTGCATGCCAACGAGGCGCATGTCTCGCGCTATAAGGCCGCATGGCATATGAGCTTGTCCGGGTGAGCATGGAGCCGCGAATTCTGTTTTGTTATGCGACATTTGCGTTTCGCCGATCTGTCCAATATTGGGACGCTCGTGGCTGTCGCGTGTTGCCCGTTCGGAACGCCGTAAGACAAAAGGCTCACGTCAGAACGTGACCATACATATGGATCCCGAACTATTTTTGAAAACCGGTCTGTAGCTACAGTCCCGGCCGTCCACCTTGATCGCCCGTATGAATCACGCTCTGTGCGTCTTCGCCATTCGGCTTTCTTTCGGCAATGAACCGGGCCGCAAGCACAAGGGCGCCCATTGCGAAATCACGACCGTAGGCCTCGATCATTTCGTCACCCATTGCGCCCAGCCGCTCGAAGAATTGATCCTTGGTTGGATGTGTATCGGCCATGATTGCCTCCGTCTTTATGTAATAGGAATGGCGTGTCCCTCAATGCGTGCCTTCGAAGTGAAACAGCGCCTCCGGCAACAATACGAGACCGATCTCGCCCGTTTGCGTGCCCATGGCCAGCCGGCGGCCATCGGGCGACCACGTGACGGCGCTGACAGGACTGTCGCCAGACGGCTTCACGAAAAGAATGTCACTGCCGCCCGGCTGGCACAGCAGTACCGCGCCGTTGTGATACCCGACCGCGATCAACGGATGCGCAGGATGGCAAGCAACACACGTGACGGGCGTCTTGCCCGCGATGCCGCACTCTCCAGGTTGATCGTCGCCGCCGGGGGGGTCGAACCGCCAGCAGATCACGCGCGGACCGCCGCTAGTCACCAGAACGCGGCTGTCCGCCGAAAACGATAACGATCGAGGTTGCCCGGGATACCCGCCCATTTCGATGTCGCCGCCATCGGGCAAGCGCCATCCGTGCAGCGCGTTCTCCTCCATGCCGCTCACTAGATAACGGCCGTCGGGACTCCACGCAACGCTGCGGTGGTAGCCAGGCCACGCAAGCGGGCGGAGAACATGAGAGTCGACTGGCCACAGCGTGACGCCGCCACGGTGCGCAATCGCCAACTGGTCGCCGGTAGCATTGAAGACGAGGGCCGTCGCCGATCCAGGCAGCGGCAGGCTTGCCGGCCTCGTTCCCAGCCAGTGCACCCGGCGACCGGTTGCATAAGCTCGCCCGGCAGACGTTGTGGCAACGAGATCGATCCATTCGCCGGCGGAATCGATGAGTACCTCGATCGTACCGTCCACATTCAAGTGAACAAGCCGGCCGTCGTCTCCGCCACTCAGAAAGCCGCCTTCCGGATCGGCAGCAAGCGCAAGACACGTACCGTCATGCACGCTGAAACGGGTTACCGGCGTCGGCGGTTCTCGCGCAGGCACGAATTCGACACCGCCGCCCTGCCGGGGCCTGACCAAGGGTCCACCGGGCCACGCGGCCGCCGTGAACGCCACTGTGCCGTCGCCCAGCGCGAACCCTGCGTGGCTTCCCGCGAAGTCCCACGCAATGGCGACAACGGCGGCATCCGTCACCGAACGCGCCCCGAGCAATTCGATCAAAGGCAGCGGCGCGTTCATGAGTCGCTCGTGCAACGCCCAATGCTCTCCCGCAATCCGCGCCCATCGAGATTGCGGCCGATAAACACCAGCTTGCTATCGCGTACTTCATCGGCTCGCCAGGGCCGGTCGAAATCCGTGTCGATAGTCATGTGCACACCCTGGAACACGAAGCGACGGTCCGATCCCGCGAGGTCGACAATTCCCTTGGCTCGCAGCAAATCCTGACCCTGTTCGACCACTAACTGTTGCAGCCACGGAAGGAACCGGCTGCGCTCCAGCGGCTGCTCGACGCACAGCGACACGCAGTCTATGCCGTGGCTGTGACGGCCCGGATTCGTGGATATGCGACTGAATGGCCGCTCATCGCCCAAATGCTTCCGGACGTAATCCGGCGACGCGTCGATATGCAGGCGTCCAAGGTCAAACGCGCCTCGATCGAGTAATTGCGCAAGCGGCACCGCGCAGCGCACGCTGTGCAGCAACTCGGCGGTTGGATTGATTCCACGGATCGCCGCTTCTACCGACGCCAGGCTGGTTGCATCGACGAGATCCGTCTTGTTTAGCAACACGATGTCCGCCTGCGCCAGTTGTTCCGCAGGCTCGCGGCTATCGGCAAGACGTGATTGCAGATGCAGCGCGTCGGCCACGCAAATCACACTGTCGAGCCGTGTGCGCTGACGAATCTCGTCGTCAATAAAGAATGTCTGAACCACGGGCGCGGGATCCGCCAAACCAGACATCTCGATCAGGATGCCGTCGAAGCCGCCCTTGCGCTTGATTAATCCCGACACCACGCGGATCAGGTCCCCGCGCACCTTGCAGCACACGCAGCCGTTGTTCAGTTCTACTACTTCATCTTCCGCGCCAACGACGAGGCCTCCGTCAATGCCCAGTTCGCCGTATTCGTTGACGATAACGGCATAACGCCGGCCGTGCTGCTCGCGCAATATGCGATTGAGCAACGTGGTCTTGCCTGCGCCGAGAAAGCCGGTGAGCACCGTGACCGGAATTCGGTTCATTGCAACGCTCCGGGTTTTTTGCCGGGTTCCGCATTATCGAAATTCGCCAGCTCGTGCTCGAGCCACGCACGCTCGGCTTCAATCGCAAGCAGCTCGCTTTCGGATGCGCTCAAGCGCTCCCGCAATTGCGCGATATCCCGCGTCCGGTCCGGCGTGACGCCTTCGCGTTTCTCGCACGCAAGAGCGCATGCCAACTCGATCTCCGCGCCAGCGCAACGATTTTCGCCACGCAAATAGCGGGAATTCACCTCGGTCAATGCAATGACCAAGCGCACGCGCTCCGGAATTGGCGGCGAGTCTTGCGGTGGCGTCACGGCGTCCTCCCGACGGATTCATCGCTATGGAATGAGCACCGCACGGCCCCTGACCTTGCCGTGATGCAGGTCCTTGAGCGCTTGATTCGCCTCGCTCAGGCGGTATTCCTTTGTGGCCAGATGAACCAGTCCACGGTCGGCCAACGCCATCAGTTCGACCAGTTCGGGATACGTCCCGACCAGATTGCCGACAATCGTCTTCTCGCTGGTGATCATGTCGATAGTGGGCAACTCGATCTTGCCGCCATAACCGACGATGTAATAGAAGCCGCCGTTGCGCGTCATGTCGAGGCCTTTGGAAATCGCATCGCCTTCACCGACGAAATCGATGACCGCCTCCGCGCCATTGCCGCCGGTCAACTCGAGCACGCCTTGCACTTCGTCTGTCCCGCCCTTGACCGTATGATCGGCGCCGCATTCCTTCGCGAGTTGCAGCGCAGTTTCCGAACGGTCGACAACGATGATTTCAGCTGCGCAAAGCGCCTTCAAGACCTGAATGCCGATATGCCCCAGGCCCCCGGCGCCAATCACGACCGCAAACTGGCCCGGCAGCAAATGGCGCGATGCTTTCTTGGCCGCGCGGTACGCGGTCAGTCCGGCGTCGGTATAAGGCGCGACATCTTTAGGCGCCAGCGACGTGGGCAGTTTGATCAGGGACCGCTCGCCTGTCAGCAGGTATTCCGCGTATCCGCCATTCGCATTGATGCCTGGGAAACTGCTATCGGTTGCATGCATGTCGTCACCGCGCCGGCATGCAAGGCAGTGACCGCTGGTCACGAGCGGATGGCAGATCACGGGGTCGCCGACCTTGATGCTTTCCACGGCGGAGCCTACCGCCTCGACCCAGCCCGCGTTTTCGTGACCCATGATGTAGGGCAGGACAACGTCGACCTTGCTGCGCCAGATGCCTTCGACAACGTGCAGGTCGGTACGGCAAACACCCGCGCCTCCAATACGCACGATCACGTCTGTGGGGCGCGTGATTTTCGGATCCTCGACATCCTCATAACGCACGAACTCATCGCGGCTCAACGATTCATCGTATGCATGCAGCACGGAAGCTTTCACGTTTCGTCTCCTTGTCACGGCTTGACGGGGACATTTGGCCGGACGAACCGGGCGGGTTCTCCCGCGTTCCCTGTCGCGTTTTTATCGGTGTGGACTATGCAAGCTTTATGCCGATGGAACGCTCTTGAACCGGGCCAGGCGCGAAGCTTGGTGGAGAGAGGGGATGAGTCGCCGCTTCGGGTTTTCGGGTTTCGCGGACTGTCGCAGAATCGGACGCTTGATCGATAAGCGGACGCGGACGCTGTCGCGAAATGAAACACATGGACGCCGCCGCGTGCGTCACGATGTCTGGTCCATGCTCAGGGCAGTTCGTCGCCTGCAACCCAGCGCAATTCGCTGAGATAGTCTTGTGTATCGGTGATCGTCCATGAGCGGCGATATTCAACAGGCGCGCCACGCAGGTCGAACGCGGTGCGGACGGACAGCAACACCGGATGACCTGCAGGCAGGCCGAAGTCCTGCGCCACATCATCGGGCAGCAGACACGCCTGCAGGCGATCCTCCACGCGGCTCACCGACACGCCGCACTGCTGTTCCAGAAACGAATAGACAAGATGCGCGCTCGCGCCGTCGTCGCCCCATTCCTGCTCGCCCACGCGCGCGTGAGGAAAGGTGATCGTCTCGACGACGAGCGGGGTATCGTCAAGCGTGCGTCGCCGCCGCAACCGATAGACCCACGACCCCGCCACGAGCTTCAACGCGGCGCATTCGCCGGCGTCGGCCGTGGCGCGTTCGCGCAGCAGAATTGTGTCCACCGGCAAACGCTTCACGCCATTCCTTCGGTCGACAAGACGAAAGAAGCTCGTGAATGCACGCTCATTGGTCGCCCGCGCCACGAACGTGCCGCGCCCGCGATGTCGCGTCACGAGGCCCTGCCCGCTGAGTACGTCGAAGGCCTTGCGCACAGTGCCCACGCTGACTTTCAACTCCTTGGCAAGCGCCTCTTCTCCCGGCAGCAACTGACCTGGCAGCCATTCGCCGCCGACAATACGTTCGCGCAGATGCCTTGCCAGACGCACAAAGGCCGGGCTGAGATCGAGAGGGTCCATGCGCGAATTCTATATAGAATGTAGAAGCAACGCTACAGAATTTGATTCCCAAAGCCCGGCGTTCTTCATAAAGTTCATCTCGACGTTCACAGGGCGCGAGACCGCGTCCTGTCGACCCAGACTTTCACGCCGTCGAGACCCTTAATGAATCAAAACGTCCATCGCATCACCTCCGTCGAAGCACTGCACATCGGCCAGTTCCTTTATGCCCGCATCCGTACCGAAGCCGGTCTCACGGGCTATGGCGAAGCGGGCTCGTGGGGACATATCGAAGCGGCCAAGGCGGCGCTCGAGAAGTTCGGCAAATATCTCGTCGGTCAGGACGCGAACCAGATCGAGCTGCACTGGAACGTCATGCAGCGCTTCTCGCACTTTCGCGGCACCGCGGTCAACGCGGCGGTATCGGCTATCGATATTGCGCTGTGGGATCTGCTCGGCAAGCGCCTGCAAGTGCCGGTCTGGCAACTGCTTGGCGGCGCTTATCGGAACAAGCTGCGCGTGTACGGCCACGTCTATGCCGAAACGCTCGACGAAGTGCTGGCGGAATGCCGCCGTCTGCGCAGCGAAGGGTTCACCGCGGTCGGGCATATCAACCCGTTCCTCGACGAACCCGAAGGCGAGGCGTATTTCCGCTCGCACGCGGGCAAGGTGCGCGACGCGAAAGAGCGCGTGATGGCGTTCCGCGAGGCCGTTGGTCCGGACGTCGACCTGCTGATCGAAATGCACCGCCGGCTTTCGCCGGCCGAAGCAATCGCCATCGGCCAAGTGCTCGAGCCGCTCACTCCAATGTGGCTCGAAGACCCGTTGCGCCCCGAGTTCTATCCGCAGATGACGACAGTCGGCCACGCGATCCGCGTGCCGATTGCGACGGGCGAGCGCTTCTCCACACCGGCCGAGTTTCATTTGCAGCTTGCGGGCGGCGGCGTGCGCTATGCGCGCACGTCGGTGTGTGTGTGCGGCGGCATTACCGGCGCGAAGAAAATCGCGGCGCTCGCCGAAGCGCAGAACGTCGACATCGCGCCTCACAACCCGCTCTCGCCCATCAGTCTCGCAGCGTGCATGCAGGTCGCGGCGGCCGTCCCGAACTTTGCGATCCAGGAGTATCCGACGGGCTTCGAGAACCTCGTGCTGAAGTCGGGCCAGAAGCTGCTTGGCTCGGATCTGGTCAAAGGCCATCCTGTGCCGAAAGCGGGCTTTATCGCGGTGCCGGATGCGCCGGGGATCGGTGTCGAATTGCACGATAACGTGGAAGCGCTGCGCGAACCGCTCTATCGGCCGGTATCGATGCGTCGCACTATCGACGGCGCGCCACTCGATCAATAACGCAAACGGCGCTCACCATGCTTCATCTCATCATCGGCCTTGCGTCCTTGCTCGTTGAGTTCAACGAAGCCGCTGCCGGAAGCGGTGAGATGGCCGAGATGGGCGGCGGCCCGCGCTGTTCGCGAGCCGCACGATGAATAACAAATCAACCAGGAGACCGCCATGAACCACACGACGACAGAGGTCCAGGGCGTCGGCAGGAATCGTTGGCTCATCGTGTTGCCGATGACTTTCGCCGTCTACATGCTGTCGTATTTCGACCGCGTCAACATCGCCATGGCATTGCCGCACATGTCGAAGGAACTCGGCCTCACATCGGTTCAGGCCGGCTGGGTTGGAGGCGCTTTCGCGTGGGGCTATGCGCTCACGCAACTGCTCGCCGGCTGGCTCTCGCTCAAGTTCGGCGCGCGCCGCCTTGTCGCAATCTGCCTTGTGTTGTTCGGGGGCGCGGCCATGCTGACAGGCATCGCGCATTCGTTCTGGCAAATACTGGCTGTGCGCATACTTCTCGGCTGCGCCGAAGGCCCAGTCTACGCGGCGACCTCCATGCTGCTCGCGCAATGGTTCATGAAGGCCGAGCGCGGACGCGCATTCGGCATCTGGAACCTGGGCGCGCCGCTCGGCGGCTTTCTCGCGGGTCCCATTTCCGGCGCGTTGATCTCGCATTACGACTGGCGCGTGATGCTTATTGCCGAAGGCTTGCCCGCCTGGATCTTCTGCGCCGTCTGGTTCAAGGCGATTCCGCCGAGCCTCGACCTTGCGCGCTGGCTTGGCGGCGAGGATCGTGCGTTCATCCAGCGCGATCTCGTCGAAGAGCAGGCCGCTTACGCCCAGCCCGAAAGCGATCCGTGGTGGACCATCTTCAGCGAGCCGGCCGTGTGGCTTTTGACCGTCGGCTTCGGGCTCAATACAATCCTGCTCTACGGTACGACCTTGTGGCTGCCGTCCATACTGAAGTCGTATGGAACACTAAGCGAAACGACCATCGGCTTTCTCGCTGGCGCGCCCTTCGTGATGTCGATGCTCGGCATCTACTACATCAGCCGCCGCTCCGACCGTCATGGCCAGGAACGCCGCTGGCATGCCGCCGTGCCGACCATGCTGACCGGGGTCCTGATGATCGTCGCCGCTTTCGTGCCGGCGCCGCTCTTCTGGCTGCAGATCGCGCTCTTCATTGCGCTGGGCTTCACGCTGAAGATGCTGATGCCGCTTGTGTTCGCACGTCTCACGGAAATCCTCCCTATGCGCAAGGCCATGCCGGCGGTGGCGTTCGTGAGTGGTGTCGGCAATCTGATCGGCCAGTTCCTTGGGCCCTTGATGGTCGGCTACGTGCGCTCGCTGTCGGCCGACTATAAGCTGTCGCTGCTGGCGCTTGGTCTGTCGGCCCTTGCTGGCGGGATCGCAATCGCGCTGTCGAAAACGGCTGCGGAACGGCTGCCGGGTCACATCCAGGCAGGCATGCACGCCGCCGACGAAGCGAAATAGCATAAGCCGCCGCATACCCGATCCAACCGTTCAAAAGCGCATTTCCATTCCGTTCATGGAAGGAAACAGCGAGACAGGTTGATCGGGTAACCATGCGCCCGCGTCCCTCCTCCGTGCTTCATGGCATCGACAATTCGTGTTGCTGCCGCACTCAAGTTTTCCGCTCAATGGTCGTAAACCATGGATCGAGACATTCAGGCAAAGGCGTGACTATGAAACGATTAGGCATCGGCGGCAAATTGTGGATCACGCTGGGAATCATGTGGGTGGGCCTTGTTGTGCTGGGCGGCTGGGCGTCGCTGAAAAGCAAAGACTCGATGCTCGAAGAGCGGGAAGCAGGCGTCAAGAATATCGTCGAGAGTTCGCTCAGTATTCTCAAGGTGTATGACAACAAGGTCGCTGAACATGCGTTGTCCCTGCAAGAGGCGCAAAGCGCGGCGCTCAAGGAGCTTGGGTCCATCAGATATGGCAAGGACGGCTATCTGTTCGTCTTCGATCCGCGGCCAGTCGTCCTCGCAATCGGAAATGCCTCGGTCAAGTCGCTGATTGGCCAAAACGTTTCGGAGCGTGCAGACCCCAACGGCAAGCACTACTACGTCGATCTTGCGAAAGCGGCTGCGGCCGGAGGCGGTTTCGTCACCTATTCGGGCGTCGCGCCCGGTAATGGGGCGCTCGTACCGAAGGTCAGCTACGCGGCGCAATACACGCCCTGGGGATGGAACGTCGGATCGGGCGTGTTTCTGACCGATATCGACGCAGCATTCAAAGCAAATCTGATCAAATATCTGGCGATACTTAGTTGCATTGGTTTGCTTGTCTCGGTCGTCATGTTCTTCGTGATCCGAAGCATCAAGAGCAGTCTCGGTGGCGAGCCTGCTTATGCCGCAGGAATTGTCGAGCAGATTTCAGAAGGCGATCTGTCAGTACAGGTCAATCTCTCGAGCTCGGGTACAGAAAGCCTGCTTGCCGGCATGGACCGGATGCAGCGAAATCTCGCCGCCGCGGTGCAGACCGTCCGTGAAAGCGCAATGTCCATAGACGTGGCGTCGCGTGAACTTGCATCGGGCAACACCAATCTGTCCACGCGTACGGAACAGCAGGCTGCGTCGCTTGAGGAGACCGCCTCAAGCATGGAAGAACTCGCCGCCACCGTCAAACAAAACGCCAGCAACGCCCAGCAGGCAGCAGAGCTTGCGAGGGGAGCGTCGGAGTTGACGGCGCGCAGCAGCGGGTTCGTAGCCGAACTGGTCTCGACAATGCATGCTATCGGCCAGCAATCGGACCAGGTCGGGCAAATTGTGGCAACGATTGAAGGCATCGCCTTCCAGACCAACATTCTCTCGCTGAATGCTGCCGTGGAAGCCGCTCGCGCCGGCGAACAGGGACGCGGCTTCGCTGTCGTGGCCAATGAAGTCAGAACCTTGGCCCAACGCTGCGCGGCCGCGGCCAAGGAGACGCGCGCGATCATTGATACATCGGCGAGCACCGCCCTGGGCGGCTCCAGCATTGCCGATAAAACCGGCGCCGCCATGCAGGACGTCGTTGATGCGATTACCAGCGTAGCGCGCATCGTGGCCGAAATCTCGTCTGCATCCGACGAGCAGCGAGCCGGAATTGAACAGGTTCATCAGGCGATCAATCAGATGGACGAGGTCACGCAGCAAAACGCTGCGCTCGTCGAGCAAGCCGCGGCAGCCGCGGGTTCGCTTACCGATCAGACGCGCAGCCTGCAGGACGCAATGTCCGTTTTTAAACTTTTGGATACCGCGAGGGCATAACCAGGGCCTTGGCACGGATTGCGCACTTCGATGCTTGCCTCAAAATCGATTCCGTCTTCGCGCGTATTATGGGTCGCTTCTATCTGCTACACCTTTAAACAAAGGAGACAGCATGAAGAGCGTCCCTACACGGTTCAACGTTCGCCGCCAGGTGTTGGCAAGCATCGGATTGCTTGGGCTCGGCACGGTCCTGCCCGCCCATGCATCGGGCAATCGTGAGCCGAAGCTGGAAACCGTCGCCAGCTTCGACGATGACTTCCGATTAGTCGGTATCGCGGTGTCCCGCACGGGCCGTGTGTTCGCTACAGCGCCCGCGTCTGTCAAGCGATCGCGCTACAGCATGGTCGAAGTCGATCCCGCTACAGGCGCGCTCCGGCCGTTTCCCGATGAAAGCTGGAACGTCTTCAAGCCTGCGGAAAGCGGGCACCGTCAGTGGATTTCGGTGCAGGCGCTTTGGGTCGACGAACAGGATCATTTATGGGCGCTGGATTCGTCGCTGCCATCGGTCGATCAAAGCAGCCAGCCTCCCAAGCTGATCGAGTTCGATCTCGCAACGAACCAGATCGTGCGTGAGTTCAGCTATGAAAAAGTGGCAACTCCCAAGGACTCGCTCAACGATATCCGCGTGGATCTCAAACATGGCTACGCGACAATCAGCAACGCGGGCAATCAAGGCGGGGTGGTATTAACGAAGCTCGATAGCGGCGAATCGCGCATGGTTCTGGCGGGCGACCGGTCGAGCGTCTCCGATCCAAAACAGCATCTGATGTTCGGCGACAGGATAGCGCGCAAGCTGGACGGCGGCGTGATCGTGTTGCAGACCGACGGGATTGCGCTGTCTCCCGATCGCGCGTGGTTATATTACAGGCCGCTAACCGATCACCACTATTGGCGCGTCCCGACCGCCGCGCTCTACGACACATCGCTATCCGCCGATGAACTCGCAAAGCGCGTGCAATACCTGGGCGACTACGCGCTTACTGGCGGCCTCATCATGAGTGGCGACGGCGTGCTGTATGGCGGCGATCTGGAGAACCGGACCGTTGTCGCGCTCAACGTGGTCGAGCGCAAGGGCAAGCCCGCGCTCAAGCAACATACGCTGGTCGGGCGTCACGACGAATTGTCGTGGGCGGACGGCTTCGCCATACAAAACGGTTACTTGTACATTGCGGACTCTCATCTGCACGAGACGAATTTCTCGAATGGATATCCGCGCAAGGGCAAGTTCGCGATCTTTCGGGTTCGGCTACCTCGCCAGCCGGCGAATCTGCCGGCGGGTTGAACTGAACGCGTTGGTCTCTGCAAAAGGCGGGGTCACGTATCCGGGCGATTATCGCGCCGCATTGCGCTCGCGAATGAGCGCCATCAACCGGCGATCCCGCCATTGCACGCGCGCGTCCCATTCATCGAGCGGCAAGGCGGCGCGCCGTTCGCTCGCAACCTGTGCGACCAGATCGGGCGTCCATGGGTCATGCTGTCCACGCGCAGCGCCCATGCGGGCATACGCCGGCCCCATCTTCTGCGCGTGTGAAGCAATGCCGCCACGTGTATTCAGGTCCACGGTTTCAAACGGTCCCGTAACCGACCAGCGCAAACCCACGCCATCGCGCATCACGCGGTCGATATCCTCGGCCGATGCAATTCCGTCACGGACCAGGCAATACGCTTCGCGCAACACAGCGCCTTGCAAGCGGTTGAAGACGAAGCCCTCGATCTCACCGCATACGCGCACCGCCTGCAGGCCGGCGGCTTCATAGAGTTCGAGCGCGCGGCGAACCGCGTTGTCCGATGTAAATGGCGCAGGCACGATCTCTATGACGGGGATCAGATACGGCGGATTGCCCGGGTGCGCGACCAGACACCGTTCACACCCATGCAGCGAATCGGCGAACGACGAAGCCACCAAAGCCGACGACGAACTGGCAAGTACCGTGTCGGCTGGAACAAGCGCATCCAGTTGCGCGAACAACTCACGCTTGAGGTCCAGACGTTCGGGCGCGCATTCCTGTACCAGGGCGGCGTCACGCACCGCGTCAGCAAGCTTGTCGACTACAGAGATGCGTGCAAGCAATGATTCGGGCGCGTGATCGAGCAGACCGAATTCCTGCAGGTCCTCGAGCCGGGCGCGTACTTCCGGCACGACAGCGCGACGGCGGCCGTCGTCCGGATCATAGAGCTTCACGGTGAAACCCGAGCGCGCGAATACAATGCAGAACGCCACGCCTATGCTGCCGCCGCCAACTATCGCGACTGTCGACATCCATCCTCCTTTTCCGCTATTCGGGTTGAAACCGCCATGCGTCAATTCATGACCCGCATGACCATGCTGCGATTGGCGCCCGTGCGAATCCGCAAGGGGCCCGCAAGGGCGCGGTCGATGTCCGCGTCGCCGGTATCGACAAAGAGCCGGCCGTCCGCGAGCGACAACAGCTTGGCCACGCTCGCGACTGCCTCGATGCGATTACGCGGTACGCGCGCCAGCACGCGGGCGCTGATCGGCTGATTGCCGCGGCCAAACAGACAACCCTGGCGTCCGATGACACCGACCACAATCGCCGCCGACGGCCACTCATCGAGCAGGCCGAGCAGGGTCGCCTCGGACGCGTCGGCGGCAATCAGCCGGCCATCTGCAATGGCATCCACGCCCAGCATGGTGCCCTTCACGCCCGCGTGTCCGCAAAGCGTCGCCATGGTCGTGCCGGGTCCCACGATATACAGCGTGCCGTGCTCGAACTGCGCGGCGAGTTGCCGGCATGCGGCGTCCGTGTCGGCACGGTCGTTGGCCGGCATCTGCGCCTTGCTGCCCTGCATGCGCGCGCGGTCAACGGGCGCGAGCGCGTAACCGTGCAGACGCGATGAACTCCGGTCGGCGCGCAGCATGCTTTCGTCGATATCGAGCAGTTCCACGGCCTGCACGTCGAATGGTCCGCGCGCGCAACGCGCCGCCAGTTCGCCGGCGCGTGATGCGTTCATTGCGAACACGCCGGAGTACATCTTCACGCCGCAAGGCACGCCAATCAGCGGCACGTCCATGGCGGCGGCCGTGGCGACGTCGCGGGCCGTGCCGTCGCCGCCGGCAAACAGGATCAGCTTCGCGCCTGCATCGATAAACGATTGGCACGCCGCACGCGTATCCGTCGGCGACGTCACGGCGCTTTTCGGCCATGCAACCACGCGCGCCGGCAGGCCGGCCTCGCGGCACGCGTCCTCGCCCATCGGCCCCGCGGCGGTCACGATCTGTACGCCGCCAAGTTTCAGCAGCGCCGGCATGGCGCGCCTCGCGGCACCGAAGGACGCATTGAGTTCGCGCGCCGCGGCGACCGTGTCCGCTCCGTCGCTGCCTTTCAGTCCGACCGCGCCGCCCACGCCGGCAAACGGATTTATCACGACACCTATGCACAGTGACACGACGCGTTTTTTGGCCTTGCGGCATCAAATTGATCTGGCTATATTGTGCGCCATATAAACAAATGTGCGCAACATAAAATCGTTGGGCGTACATCATTGGAGCAATGTGAATGCGATCCTGTCCGCATCCTTTCATGGCCAATTCCATCGACGCGATTCAGCAGGAAATGCTGACGGCTATCGGCGCGAACAGCGTCGCGGAATTGTTCGAGCAGATTCCCGGCGAGCACATGACCCGGAGACCGGTCGCGCTGCCGCCCACGCTGAGTTCCGAAGCCGCGCTGCGGCGCCATCTGATCGATACCCTGAGCCGCAACGATCATTGCGAAAGCCATCTGAGCTTTCTGGGCGGCGGCTGCTGGCGTCATCACGTTCCGGCCATCTGCGACGAAATCGCGCGCCGCAGTGAATTCCTGACGTCGGTATGGGGAACGCCTTCATCGGATCAAGGCCGCTATCAGGCGTGGTTCGAGTTCTGCAGCCAGCTTGGCGAACTGGTCGATTGCGATCTCGTCGGCCTGCCCGTCTACACGTGGGGCTGCGCCGCCGGGCACGCGCTGCGCATGGCGTCGCGGCTGAATGGCCGGCGTACCGTGCTCGTGCCCGAAGCAATCGATCCCGAGCGCCTGGCCGTGATCCGCAATTACTGCGAACCGCCGGAGATGCGCGAGCATTTGAACGTCGTGCAAATGCGGTTCGAGCCGGCGACGGGCCGGATCGATCTGGCCCACCTCGCCCATCTCGTCGATACCGCCGCGAAAGCCGGCGCCGATCTCTCCGCCATCTACATCGAGACGCCCAATTATCTGGGCGTGATCGAAGAAGACGCCGAACAAATCGCGCAAATCGCCCACGCGGCAGGCGCGGAAATGATCGTCGGCGTGGACCCTGTCTCGCTCGGCGTGCTGGCGCCGCCGCCCGCTTACGGCGCGGATATCGTCGTTGGGACCACGCAGCCGCTTGGCGTGCACATGCTTGGCGGCGGTGGACTTGGCGGGTTTATCGCGACTCGCGACGAAGAGCGTTATGCGCGCGAATATCCGACCTTGCTCGTGAGCCTGACCGGCACCAGCCGGCCCGGCGAAATTGGCTTTGGGCTGTCGCTCGCGGAGCAGTCGTCGTATGGATCGCGTGAGAACGGCAAGGACTGGACGGGCAATTCGGTTTATCTGTGGGCGATCGCGAACGCGGTGTATCTCTCGCTGATGGGCCCGCAGGGCTTCGAGGACATAGGCCGGCTGATCATGGCGCATGCGCGCTATGCAGCAACGCGCCTCGCCGGCCTTCCCGGCGTCAAGGTGCCGCTCGCCGGCAGCGCGTTCAAGGAATTTGTCGTCGACTTTTCAGCAACGGGACGCAGCGTAGCCTCGATCAACCAGTCGTTGCGCGCGCGGGGCATTTTTGGCGGTCACGATTTGTCGCCCGATCTCCCCGCGCTCGGCCAAAGCGCGCTCTATTGCATCACCGAACTTCACGAACGGCGCGATATCGACCGTTTGATCGACACGCTCAGCGAGATCCTGAACCATGAATGACACGCCAGCCTTGCGCCGCTATCACGCGGCCGTGTGGGACGAACCCATCGTCATGGACATGTCGCGAGCGGGCCGGCGCGGCGTGCTGTTTCCCGCCATCGATACCGCCATTACAGACGTCGTGGGCGATCCGGAACAGCTCGTCCCGGCATCCATGCGCCGTGCGACGCGTCCCGCGCTGCCGGAAATGTCCGAGCCTGATGTGCTGCGTCATTACCTGCACCTGTCGCAGCAAACGCTCGGCATGATGGGCATTTCGCTCTTCGGCACCTGCACGATGAAATACAACGCGCGGCTGAACGAAGCCATCACGTCCCGCGATGAAGTCGCCGAACTGCATCCGCGCCAGCATCCCGACACACTGCAGGGAACGCTTGAAATCATCCATTCGCTCGATCTCGCGCTGCGCGAACTCTCCGGCATGGACCGCTTCGTATTCCAGGCGGCGGGCGGCGCGGACGCAGCCTACACGCACGCGTGCATCACGCGCGCGTATCACGCCGCGCGCGGCGAGCTTGAAACGCGCGACGAGATCATCACGACCATCCAGTCGCATCCGTGCAATCCCGCGACCGCCGCAACGGCGGGTTTCAAGGTCATCACGCTGGCGCTGGATGCGGACGGCTATCCGTCGGTCGAGGCGCTGAAGTCGGTTGTATCGAATCGCACGGCTGCGCTGATGGTCAACAATCCGGACGACATGGGCATCTATAACCCGCACATCAAGGAATGGGTTCGGATCGTGCATGAAGCGGGCGGCCTGTGTTTTTACGACCACGCCAATTTCAATGGCGTGATGAGCCGGATCCGTGCGCGCGAACTCGGTTTCGACGCCTGCATGTTCATGCTGCACAAGACCTTCGGCGGTCCAAAGGGTGGCGGCGGCCCGGCGGTCGGCGCATACGGTTGCACCCGTGCGCTCGCGCCGTATCTGCCGGGCCCGCTGGTCGTGCGCCGCGGCGACGCCTACACGCTCGAGGCGGGCGCGGAATCGAGCATTGGCCGGGTGCGCGAATTTCTCGGCAATGTGCAGACTGTCGTGAAGGCCTACGCGTGGATTCGCGCGATGGGCGCCGAAGGCATCGCCACGGCGGCCGACCTGTCGGTGCTCGCGAACAACTACATGACGCAGGCGCTCTCGAAGATTCGCGGCGTGACGTGCTCGCACCCGCACATCGGCGCGTGGCGCATGGAGATGACGCGCTTCAGCCTTGAAGTCATGGAACGGGAAACCGGTGTGAGCGTGTTCGACGTCCAGAACCGCATGGTGGATTTTGGTATCGATGCATTCTGGCTCGCGCACGAACCGTGGATCGTGCCGCAGCCGTTCACGCCGGAAGCGGGGGAAATGTGGTCGAAAGAGGATATCGATACATGGATTGCCGTGCTGCAGCGCATTTCCGACGAAGCCTATTGCACGCCGGAAATCGTGCGCACCGCGCCGCATAATCATCCGGCCGGTCGTATCGATACCGAACCGCTCGAAGATCCGTCGCGCTGGGCGATGACGTGGCGCGCGCATCTGAAAAAACGCGCGCAAGCCTGATACGGCAATGCGGCGCCGCCCGTAAGCGGCGCCTATGCAATAGCGTCAGCCTTTCCAGTGCCCTTCGGCCTTGAGCTCGGCAAACACCTTGTCCACCGAGATTCTCGCGCGCTTCACCATCTCCGCGATCTCGTCCTCCGAAATGACGAACGGCGGCGAGAACGCGATCGAATCGCCATCGGGCAAGCCTCGTGTAATCAGGCCGTTCGCAAGCGCCGCCTTCGCCACGCGCACGCCCACTTTCAACGCGGGATCAAAGCGTGTTGCCGGATTGCGCGCGGCAACGAACTCGACCGCGCCGATCAGCCCGAAGCCGCGCACGTCGCCCACCGCCGGATGATCCGCGAACGCCGCACGCAAGTGCTTGTGCATGACTTCGCCGCGCGCGCCTGCCTGGGCGACCAGGTTTTCATCTTCGATGAGCTTGAGGTTGGCAAGCGCCGCCGCCGCCGCAACCGGATGGCCGCTGTAGGTGAAGCCGTGGCCGAACACGCCGAGCTTGTCGCTGCCCGCGCGGATGCCCTGCCACACTTTCTCCGACACCAGACTCGCCGACAACGGCACGTAAGCCGACGTCACGCCCTTCGCGACCGTGATCAGGTCGGGCTTCATGCCCATCGCCTCGGTGCCGAACAGGGTGCCGAGCCGGCCAAAGCCGCAGATCACTTCGTCGGCAATCAGCAGGATGTCGTATTTGTCGAGGATCTTCTGAATGGCCGGATAGTAGCCGGCCGGCGGCACGATCACGCCGCCCGCGCCCATCACGGGTTCCATGATCATGGCGCCCACGGTGTCGGGGCCTTCGGCAAGGATCAGTTGCTCGAGGTCGTTCGCGAGCTTCGCAACGAACTCCGCGTCGCTCTGACCGGGCTCGGCTTCCCACAAACGATGCGGCGCCGTGGTGTGCTTGATGAAGGACAGCGGCAGGTCGAAGCCGTTATGCAGCCCGGGCAGCCCGGTCATGCCCGCCGTCACCACGGTCACGCCGTGATAACCACGCCTGCGCGCGATGATCTTTTTCTTGAGCGGCAGGCCCCGCGCATTGTTGTAATACCAGACGAGCTTGACCTGGGTATCGTTCGCATCCGATCCCGAATTGCCGAAGAAAACCTTGGACATGGGCACCGGCGACATCTCGATCAGCTTCTGCGAAAGCAGGATCGGGAGGTCCGTCGACATCGATGCAAACGTATGGTAGTACGGCAGCTTCAGCGCCTGCGCGTGCATGGCGTCGGCAATCTCCCGGCGTCCGTAGCCAATGTTCACGCACCACAAGCCCGCCATGGAATCAATGTAGCGCTCCCCGCGATTGTCCTCCAGCCATACGCCCTCGCCCTTCACCATCACCAGCGGCCCCGCGCGCTCGTGATCGCTCAATGCCGTGAACGGATGAAAGAAGAACTGCCGGTCCAGATCGTTGAGATCGGGCGCTGGGCCCGCGACGGGGAAACTCATGAACATTCTCCAGGTTGGCGACGCATTGCGATGCATCCATGACAGCATCGAACGCACATTTGTGCGCATTGCGTCATTTTGGGCGATATGAGAACATAAATCAACGAATCGAAAATGCTTCGAAGCCCAAACAGGAGGATTTCAATCATGCTGCAACTCAACGATCCCGCTCTTCTCAAGCAAGCGCTGTTTTTGAACGGCGAATGGATAGCCAATACAGACAAGGGTTTTATCGATGTAACCAATCCGGCGACCGGAGCGCTGGTCGGGAAGGTGCCAAAAGCCAGCCGCGAGATGACAGCGACGGCTATCGAAAAAGCTCAGCAGGCACTAGCCGCATGGAGCGCGCGCCCTGCGGCAGAACGTTCGCAAATCATCAAGCGGTGGTTTGATCTAATCGTGACGCACGTCGATGACCTGGCGCGGATTCTCACCGCCGAACAAGGCAAGCCGCTGGCCGAAGCGCGTGGAGAGATCCTTTACGGCGCAGCATTTTTCGAGTGGTACGCGGAGGACGCGAAGCGACTGCACGGCGAAGTGCTGCAGGCGCCGGCAGCGGGGCGCCGCATGCTCGTGCTGCGGCAGCCGATTGGCGTATGCGCGGCGATCACGCCGTGGAATTTTCCAATGGCGATGATTCCCCGCAAAGCCGCTCCGGCGCTCGCGGCGGGCTGCACCATGGTGCTCAAGCCCGCGAGCGCCACGCCCTTTTCCGCGCTCGCGCTG
This sequence comes from Caballeronia sp. DA-9, assembly GCF_051615025.1. Taxonomy (NCBI): domain Bacteria; kingdom Pseudomonadati; phylum Pseudomonadota; class Betaproteobacteria; order Burkholderiales; family Burkholderiaceae; genus Caballeronia; species Caballeronia sp. DA-9. The sequence goes on from NZ_CP195132.1 coordinate 1,323,524, forward strand.
GCCGAACTCGCGCACCGCGCCGGCGTACCGGCGGGCGTATTCAGCGTGATGACGGGCGCGGCCTCGGAAGTGGGCGACGAACTCGCCACGCATCCGCTCGTGCGCAAGCTCACCTTCACGGGTTCCACGGAAGTCGGCCGGTCGTTGATGCAAAAGGCATCGGGCACGATCAAGAAGGTGGCGATGGAACTCGGCGGCAACGCGCCGCTGATTGTTTTCGACGACGCGGACATCGACGTGGCCGTGGCCGGCACGATTGCATCGAAGTTCCGCAACATGGGCCAGACGTGCGTGTGCGCCAACCGGATCTACGTGCAGTCGGGCATTCACGACCGTTATGTCGATGCGCTGGCGAAGGCGGTGAATGCGCTGAAAGTGGGCGACGGCTTCGCGGACGGTGTGACTCAGGGACCGCTGATCGACGGCCAGGCGGTTGCCAAGGTCGAGGAACACATCAGCGACGCACTGGCGCAGGGCGCCAGGGTCGTGGCCGGCGGCAAACGCCACACACTCGGACGATCGTTCTTCGAACCGACGGTACTGACCGACGTCACGCCGTCGATGAAAATCGCCATCGAGGAAACGTTTGGTCCAGTTGCGCCGGTGTTCCGCTTCGACACCGAAGCCGAAGCCATCGCGTCCGCCAACAACACCGAATTCGGTCTCGCCGCGTACTTTTTCACCCGCGACAATGCACGCGTCTGGCGCGTCAGCGAGGCGCTGGAATGCGGCATCGTGGGCGTCAATACCGGCGCTACATCGTTTGAGGGCGCGCCTTTCGGCGGGGTCAAGGCTTCGGGCGTCGGACGCGAAGGATCGAAGCATGGCATCGAGGAATTTACCGAGCTCAAATATGTGTGCATCGCGGAAATCTGCTGATAAACTTTGTAAGTTGCAGGTTTTGTGCGCCATGCGCCCACTGCTCTTATCTGAAGGGAAAACATATGACCGCGTACGAGACGGCCCTGGAAGACGACGACGAAGTACGTGATCGCGACTACGTCGGCTCGTTCGCACGGGGCCTTGAAGTCATCAAGGTGTTCAACCGGCACACACCGCGGCGCACGCTCAGCGAAGTGGCCGAGGCCAGCGGCATGACGCGCGCCACGGTGCGGCGCTTCCTGCTGACGCTCGTGCGCGAAGGGTATGCCGAGACCGACGGCAAGTACTTCAATCTCAAGCCGAAGATCCTGGAGATCGGTTTTTCGGCGTTGTCGTCCATGAACATCTGGGACATTGCGCAACCGATCATGAACGCGCTGTCTGCGAACGTGCAGGAGTCATGTTTCGCGGCCGTGCTGGATGGCGATTCCGTGATCTACGTGGCGCGGGCCACGTCGAACCGGATCATGAATGTCGGCATTTCCATTGGCAGCCGCACGCCCGCGCATTGCGTCTCGACCGGGCGCGTCCTGCTCGCAGCGCTACCCGACGCGGAGTTTCATCAATATCTGGGAAGCGCGAAGCTGCATAAGTTCACGCCCAATACGGTGACGTCGAAGGTCAAGCTGCGTGAACTGGTCGAAGAAACACGCTTGCGCGGATGGTCCATCGTGGATCAGGAACTCGAGATCAGCCTGCGGTCCATTTCCGTACCCATTCGCGACCGCGACGGCAAGGTGGTGGCCGCGCTGAACGTCTGCTGTCCCGCCGAACGGGTGACGCCGCAAGATATCAGTTCGCGGATTTTGTCCGCCATGCTCGAGGCATCGAAGGACATTACACGGGCTTTGCAGGCCTGATTCGCCAGGCTCCGCGCGTTTTTGGACGGCACGCAAATGCGTGCCGTTTTTTTCGCCCTCGACGCGCTCATTTGCCAACTTTTAATGACACGATGTTTACATGGCGAACTTTTGTGCGCTAATATCGATGCGCCGTCGTGAGACGTAACCATCGGAGCCATCGTTCATGCAGTGGTCATTGAAGGATAAGGTCGTAGTGGTCACGGGAGGCGGACGCGGGCTGGGTCACGCCATTGCTGCCCGTTTCGCGGATCAGGGCGCGCTAGGCGTGGTGGCCGATCTGCCTTCGTCCACACGCATGGAGCCGCCGCACGGCATGGTCGCTTTGGACTGTGATGTCAGTTCCGAAGCCAGCGTCAACGCCTGCGTGGCGGCCACGCTCGAGCGTTTCGGCAAGATCGACGTCGTGATCGCGAACGCCGGAATTGTCCCGGGATGGCGCGCCACCGAAGACCTCGACTTCGACGAATGGGACCGCGTAATGGCCGTCAACGCGCGCGGCGCCGCGCTCACGATTGCGAAGACAGCGCCCGCGCTCAGCGAGACGCAAGGCGCGATTGTCGTGATGGCGTCGATCAATTCATATGCGTCCCACGCCCGACAGATGCTTTACACCGCGTCGAAGCACGCCGTGCTCGGCATTGTGCGGTCCGCCGCGCGCGATCTTGGTCCGCAAGGCGTGCGCGTCAATGCGCTCGCGCCTGGCCCGATTGCCACCGACGCGCTGCTCGAACGCATCCGGCATCGTGCAAGCACGGGCGGCGCGCCCGCCGAAACCGCACTGCACGACCTGGCGAACGGCAACGCGCTGCGTCGGCTCGCCACCCCGGACGAGGTTGCAAAGGCCGCGCTGTTCCTGGCGTCGGATCTCGCGAGCGGTATCACCGGCGTGCTGCTTCCCGTTGATGCCGGCCTGCAGTAAGCCTTCGTTCTTTCCATTCTCTCAAGCCAATCAGCCATGTTCAGTCTGGAAAACAAGACTGTGCTCGTCACGGGCGCGTCGAAAGGAATTGGTGCGGCAATTGCCACGGCGCTGGGCAATGCCGGCGCGCACGTCGTGGCGCATTACGGTCAGGATCGCGCGGGCGCGGAGCGGGCGCTGGCCGCCGTGCCCGCTGTTCGAAAACATTTCGTGCAGGCCGACCTGAAAGACCTTGCGGCCGTGGAAGCACTGTGGGACGCGGCCGAAGCATGGCGCGGGCGAATCGATGTCTACGTCAACAACGCGGCCATCATGCTGTGGCACGGCGGCTTTGCAGCCAGCGACACCACCTGGGACGCCGTCTGGGAGGAGACGCTCGCCGTCAATGTGCTCGCGCCCGCGCGCTTGATCCGGCGCGCGGTCAAGCATTTCCTTGACCAGCGCGGCGGCGTGCTTATCACCATTTCAAGCTGGGCCGCGCAGCGCGGCATGACCAATCCCGACACGATTGCCTACGCGGCATCGAAGGCTGCCGTGCGTTCGATGACCCAGACGGTCGCCCGCGCGCATGCCCGCGATGGCTTGCTGGCGTACATCGTCGCGCCGGGTGTGGTGCGCACGCAGATGTCCGAAACGTTCGCCGCCACGCAAGGCGGCGAAGCGCAAATCACCGCCACCCTCGCCATGGGCGAATGGGTTCCGCCCGACGACATTGGCGCGCTGGTGGCTTTTCTCGCGAGCGGCAAGGTGCGGCATCTGAGCGGAGCGACGCTGGACGTCAACGGCGCCAGCTACGTCCGATAAACGCCACCATGCCTATTGAGAACACAAGTGCGCCTTGCGCACATTTTCTTTGACATCGTTTTTTGATGAAGCGACAATTTTTGCGTGGACCGACGATCAAGCCGCGCGCCAACCCGGTTTTCCCTTGCCCTTTCTGGAGAGTTCGCAATGCTTAGAGCAGTATTTCTCGTGCTGGCAGCGGTTCTCGCGACGGTGACCTCGCAGGTCACCGAAGCCCGCACACTCGATCAGGTCATCAAGAGCGGCACCATTCGCATTGGCGTGAACCCGAACTTTCCGCCCATGAGCTCGTATAACGCGACCAACCAGCTGGCCGGCTTCGACATCGACATTGGCAACAAGATCGCCAGCACGTTGAATATCAAGGCTGAATTCGTGCCAACGGAAGCCGCGCAGCGCGTGCCGTTCCTCGTGTCCGACCGCATCGACATTTCGCTGGGTGCGCTGACGCGCTCCGCCGAACGCGCGCAGTTGATCGACTTCACGGTGCCGCTGCATACCGAGTCCATGTCCGTGCTGACCACCGACAAGCTCAAGGCCGCGAAGTGGACCGACTTGAATTCGCCATCGGTCACGCTGGTCGACATGCGCGGCAACTGGTCGGTCGATTACGTGAAGGACAAGCTGCCGAAAGCCAAGATGCTGCTGGTCGAATCGATAGCGGATACAGTGCGCGCCGTTGCGCAGGGACGCGGCGACGCAATTGTCGAGAACATCGACTTCTTTCAGAACTTCACGAAGAACTATCCGAACATCAAGTGGCGCACGCTGAACGATCCCATCTTCGTGAACTACGACAGCATTGGGGTATCGAAGGGGAATTTCACGCTCAGGGATTACCTGAACGTCGTGCTGTATGACCTGCATTCGTCGGGCTTCGTCAACGACACATGGCAAAAGGCGTACGGCACGCCAATGCAAAAGCCGATCGTCGCGAACCCTTATTTCTGAGCCTTGCCCGGGCGGCCGCCTGCGGCACGCCCGGGGCTCCATGACGCCGCGTGCCTGTCCGGGCACGCCGTCGTTCGATCCGGATGGCCATGACTTACACCCTTCAATATGCCGATGTGCTGCGCCAGTTGCCGTATCTCGCGGCCGGCGCCGTGCTGACGCTCGAGATTGCGTTCATCTCTTTCTGGCTGGGTTGCACGATCGGTCTTGCCGGCGCACTCGGCAAGCTGCATGGCGGCGGGATCGTGCGGCGGGCGATCGCCGTTTATGTGGTTGTGCTGACCAATACGCCCGCGCTCGTGCAGATCTTCTTTCTCTTCTACGCACTGCCCGACGCCGGCATCACGCTCTCGCCAATGACCGCTGTGTTGATCGGATTGACGCTCAACTCGGGCGCCTATCTCACCGATATCCTGCGTTCAGGCATCAGTTCGGTACGCGCTTCCGAAATGGAGACGGCCGAGACGCTCGGCATGTCCCGCCTGCAGATGCTGCGCTACGTGATCCTGCCGCACGTGGCGAAGACCATCTACGCGCCGCTGTGCAACTTCTTCGTCTGGCTGGTGCTCGGGAGTTCGATTGGCGCCATCTTCGGCGTTGAAGAACTGACAGGCCGCGCGATCAATATCTCCAGCGCCAACATGCGCACCATCGAAACCTTCTCGGTCGTGGCCGCGCTGTACGTGGCCCTCACCTTCGTGGCTTCGATAGCGCTCGCGCTGACCGGGCGCTACGCCTTTCGCGTCAAAGCGAGGATCTTCTGATGCTCGAACAGATCATTGCGCAGTTCCCTACGTTCTTCACACGCTTCACCTTTCAGTTCCTGCTCGAAGCAATGGGCCGCACGCTGGCGATGACCGCGCTTGGCTGCGGTGTCGGCATTGTGCTTGGTGCGGTTATCGCGGTGACGCGCACCACCCGGGGCCGCGTACTCGCACCGCTGCGTTTCGTGCTGACCGTGCTCGTGGAAGTGTTTCGCCGCATTCCGTTTCTGGTGAATCTCTTCATTGTGATGTTCGCGTTGCAGGGTTTCGGCTCGGACATTTCGTTGTTCACCATTGCGACCGTTTCGATCTGCATCGTGGCGACTGCGTTTTTGTCCGAAGTCATTCGCGCCGGTTTGGAGTCGGTGCCGCGCCAGCAGATAGAGGCAGCCGAAGTGATGAACTTCGGTTTCATGCGCACGCTGTTTCTGGTGTTGCTGCCGCAGTCCTGGAAAGTGATCCTGCCGCCCGCGTTCGCGTTCATGGTGATGTTTATCAAAGACACGTCGCTGGCGTCGCAAATGGGTGTCGTGGAACTGACCTTCACAGGCAAGGTCCTGATGAACCGCGGTTTCTCGCCCTTCCTGGTGTATGGCGCGGTGCTTGCCGCCTACTTCGTCCTGTCTTACCCGCTCAGTCGTCTGGGTGCTCATCTGGAGAATCGCCTTGCCTCACCTCGCAGTCGAAAAACTCTCAAGCGCGTACGCTCAGCAACAGGTTCTCCGCGACATCACACTCTCGGTTGAACGGGGCGAAGTCATCAGCCTGATCGGGCCGTCGGGATCGGGAAAAAGCACGCTGTTGCGCACGCTGGTTGGCCTGATGCCGCCAACCGCCGGCCGGGTCGTGCTCGACGACGAACCGCTCGATTATTCATCGCGCAAGAGCGTTCGCGCCGCGCGCGACAAGATGGCGATCGTGTTCCAGCAGTACAACCTGTTTCAGAACATGGACGTGCTGGGCAACGTGACCATCTCGCCCATCAAGATCAAGAAGCGGCCGCGCGACCAGGTCGAAACCGAAGCCAAGGAGTTGCTGCGCCGCGTGGGGCTGGCGGAAAAGCACAAGAGCTATCCCGATGAACTCTCGGGCGGACAGCAGCAGCGCGTGGCGATTGCAAGAGCGCTGGCGCTCAAGCCCGAACTCCTGCTGCTCGATGAAATCACGGCCGCGCTCGATCCGGAACTCGTGAACGAAGTGCTCGACACCGTGCGCACACTCGCCGGCGAAGGCATCACCATGCTGCTCGTATCGCACGAAATGTCGTTCGTGCGCGAGGTGTCCACGCGCGTGGTGATGATGGACAAGGGTCAAGTGGTCGAGATCGGTACGCCGGCGAAGATCTTCGGCAATGCCAGCGAAGCCCGCACGCGGGACTTCGTCGGCAAGATCCTTCGGCATCACTGATTGCAAAAGTCAGACACTCGCCAGCAGGAACGGCGAAAGATCGACATCGAACGGCGCGGCTTTGCCCTGCACCAGGCTCGCCACGATCTGCGCCACTGCGGGCCCCGCGGTAAAGCCCATCCACGGAAAGAAGTTGATGAAGAAGCCGGGCATGCCCGGCACTTCGCCAAGGATGGGCTTCCAGTCATCCGTGCCATTGACGACGGCGGCCCAGGTCCGGATCACGCCCAGCGCACCGAGCGCGGGCACCGTGGCAAGCGCGACCGCCATGTTGCGTTCGAGCGAGACGGGGTCCGTGGACGGATGGCCGCGACTATGCCAGCGCGCCGGCCAGCCGCCGCCAATCAGGATCGAGCCCGCCTGGTTCTGCTTGAGCGTGAGCTTGTCGCCTGCCGAATAAACCAGATGCGGGATCAGGGGCGCCACGCGCTCGGTGACGGCAACCTGGATCGCGAAACCTTGTACGTCGATTTCCATGCCGAGCATGGCCGCGATCCTGCCCGCGTCGGCGCCGGCTGCGTTGACCACGCGCCTCGCACGGTGAACGCCCGCCGTTGTGGTTACCTCGAAGCCATCGCGCGTTCCGGTCATGCCCGTCACCGCCGCATGACGCTCGAACCGGACGCCGAGCGCCCGCGCAGCGCGCGCGTAGGCAAGGGTGGCTGCAAGCGGACTTGCCTTGCCTTCGTCCGGACAGAAGGCGCCGCCCACGATTGCATCGGAGAGATACGGCGCGAGCGTGCGGACGCCCTCGCGATCTAGCAGACGCACGTCGAGTCCCTGCGCGCGCTCGACCTCGGCCTTCGCCGCGATCGCGTACATCTGCGCGTTGTCTGTGGCAACCAGCAGGCCGCCTTTGAGCGACACCTCAAGATCCGCGCCGAGTGTGTCCGACAGGCCGCGCCAGACATCGATAGAGCGGCGCAGCAGACCAATGGTCGGTGCGAAATTACGCGCCCATTCCGAGCCGCGATTGACAAAGGGATCGTGCGGAATCTGCGCATGAAGGCTGCCCGCATTCGACCCGGACGCCTGCGTATTCAGTTCGTTGCGTTCGAGCACGGTGACGGCCACGCCGTCGCGCGCCAGATAAAAGGCTGTCGCACAACCGGCAAGACCGCCGCCGATCACAATCACGTCGTTCATCGGATCAGGAGATAAGTTGAAAAAGCGCTAGGCCGATGCCGGATCGTGCGCGGGTTTTGCATGCATGTTACGCCGTGCCAGGAAAAACGCGAACGTCTCGGGCAGCACCGTGTGCGGTTCCGGATGACCCAGCGAGCGCGCCGCGCGATATGCGAAGTTCGGGTCGGCCAGAAGCTCGCGCGCCATGGCGATCATGTCGGCGGACCCTTCGCGCAAGATGTTTTCGGCCTGTAATGGATCGGTGATGAGACCTACGGCCATGGTCGCAATCTCCGCTTCACGGCGGATACGCTCTGCGTACGCGACCTGGTGCCCGGGCGCTTCCGGACGCGTGGAACGGGCAACGGGACCCCGGATACCGCCTGCGGAACAATCGATCAGGTCAATGCCCGCCTGCTTCAGCCGCCGCGCCAGTTCAATGGTTTCATCGAGCGTGATGCCGCCTTCGCTTTCGTCCACGCACGACGCCCGATACCACACCGGCATCTGCTCCGGCACCGCTTGCCTGACCGCCCGCGCCACTTCGAGCGCGAAGCGCGTGCGATTGTCGAAGCTGCCGCCATGGCGATCCGTCCTGAGATTGGCTATCGGCGATAAAAACTCGTGCAGCAGATAGCCATGCGCGCCATGCACTTCAACGAAATCCAGACCGGCGCTTGCAGCACGTTTCGCAGCGGCGGCGAAGGACGCAACAATGCGCGCGATACTTCTCTCGTCCAGCGCGGCAGGGACGGGCCAGCCGTTCGCATGCGCTATTGAAGAGGGCGCGACTGTCGGCCAGCCGCGCGGCGGTGTTGCGCCAGCAAGCGGCCCGGCTCCGTCCCATGGACTGGCTGAACTGCCCTTGCGGCCCGCGTGGCCGATCTGCACGCCGACCGGAATGCCCTGCTCCTGGTATAGCGCGGCAATCTTGCTGAAACCCTCGACCTGGCTGTCGTCCCAAAGGCCCAGACAGCCTTCGCTGATCCGGCCGTCTCGTTCCACCGCCGTTGCCTCGATCACCGCCCCGCCCACGCCGCCGAGCGCGAAGCGCGCATGATACGCGAGATGCCACGCATTCACGTGGCCTTCGACCGCGCGATACTGGCACATCGGCGAGACGACTATACGATTGACGAAGCTCGTGCCGCGCGAACTGAAAGGCGTGAAGAGGCGGATGTCGTGCATTGTTGGCTCAGGCTCTTTTTTTCGCACATTGCGCGACATAGGCGTTGATCTCGCCAATTATCGCGACAATTTTCGCACGCCGTTCCACGCCCTCGCTGCCGAGCGCGGCGAACGGAGTCAGCGGCGGGCGAACGTCGCCGACCGGATAACCCTGCGACGCCGCGAGCGCTTTCGAATAGCACTGGTGTCCATAAGTCGGATGCCCTTCTGCGATGATCCGGTCGAAGCTGGCGATCATCTTCTGGATGGTCTTCGCTTCCTCCATTTCGCCGTCGACCAGGGCGTCCCACAGCCGCGTCGATGCTTCCGGTATGTAGTTCGCGTAGGGGTTCACGTAACCCACCGCGCCCAGCAGGAAACTCTCGACGGGCCGCTCGCCAGCGAACACGTTCATCACGCCGTCGGTTGCCTCGATCACGTCGTAGACGCGGCCGACATCCATGCTCGCCTCCTTGATATAGCGGATGTTGTCGAACGCTTTCGTCAGGCGGGCGACGAGTTTCGCCGACATGTCCACGTTGGTCGTGACCGGATTGTTGTAGAGCATGATCGGCAGCGACGTGGCTTCGGAAATAGCCTTGTAATACTCGAAGATCTCGTCGTCCGTCGGCGTGTAATAGTAAGGCGGCACGATCATGAAGCCGTCCACACCCAAGGCCTCAGCCTCGCGCGTGTACCGCACGGCATTGGGCGTCGACGCATTCATGGTGCCAACCAGCACGTCCATGCGCCCCGCCACGTGCTTGACCGTTGCCTCTACATATTGCGTGCGCTCTTCGTCGCTGATGGTCAGAAACTCGCCAGTGGTGCCGAGGATGATCACGCCGGGTGAACCGGCTTCTATTTGCCAGTCCAGAAAACGTTTGAGCGCCTTTTCATCGATCGACTTGCCGTCGGCCGTAAAGGGCGTCACGGTCACGCCATAGCTGCCACGAAAAACTTTACTCACGTATTTCTCCATTCAATTCGTTTGAAAGTGTGCGCGCCATGCGCACAATTTAACGCGTCGAGTTAATCGTACGCCCGAGTCATACCACGCGATAAAACCTTGGTAAAGCGCACCGGTCGGCAGTTTCACCCGAGCAGCACCTCAAAAATCGCCCCTGCGACTCCGTTATTTCCCTTAATTTGCCGAAAATTTCAGAATCATTTTTGTTCACATGGCGACTGAATGTTAGCATGGCGCACGTTTTGTCACAAAATGTCTGTGCCAGATTTCATCGATAAGCCAGACCGTCGTGACGACCCGAGACGTGCAAACCACGTAAGCAGGAGGCACGAGCCGGAGAAAAGCCCGCACGCGCTGCGAGGTGGCTTATTCGTACTCCGAATTTTCAGCAGCATCAATTCAGGGGAGTTGAGTGGCATGAGAACTATCAGGCGAATCGCGGCGCTCGTAGGCGTGGCGGCAACGGGTTTGGCTCACGCGCAAAGCAGCGTCACGATGTACGGCGTGATCGACGTAGGCCCGACCTACGTGAGCAACGAAGGCGGCGCGCACAACATCAAGATGGACGATTCGATTGCCTCGGGGAATCGCTGGGGCATCAAAGGAACGGAAGATCTTGGCGGCAGCCTGAAGGCCATTTTCGACCTTGAAAACGGTTTCGACGCCCTGAACGGACAGTTCCGCCAGGGCGGCCGCGAATTTGGCCGCCAGGCATGGGTAGGATTGCAAAACGATTACGCAGCCATCACGCTCGGGCGGCAGTACGACCTGGTCTATGACTACACCGCGAACTATGCAATGAGCGCGTGGGCAAGCGGGTACGCAACACACCAGGGCGACCTGGACAGAATGGGCTGGGAACGCCTGGACAACGTGATCAAGATCAAGAGCGCGGATTTTCATGGCCTGCAAGGTGGTGCGATGTACTCATTCGGCAATGTTGCCGGCAGCCTGCACGACCAAAGTGCGTGGTCGGCGGGCGCTCAATACAATCACGGCCAGTTTTCAGCGGGCGCTGTGTATCTGCGCATGAACAATCCGAACGGCTCGAACGCCATCGATCCGTATGGGTCGATGGGCGTATCCAGCTTCCTCGGCCAGACCACCGCGACGCGCGATCCGGCAACCGGCAAGGTCACGGACCTGTTCGCAGCCACGCCGCTGGAAATCGACAGTCAGAGCGTGCTCACGCTGGGCGCGAGTTATGTGTTGTCCACCGTCACCTACGGAATCGCCTATTCCGATGTCTGGTTCAGGGGCTTCGGCCGGACGTCGGCATTGCGCACGTATGACGTGGGCGCCTCGTGGCAGGTGACGCCTTCGTTCAATGCGGCAGCCGGCTACTTCTATTCGACCTTCGAAGGCCACCACTACAACGAAGGCAGTCTCGGTCTCGACTACGCGTTTTCGAAACGGACCGACGTTTATCTGCAGGGCTCTTACCTGCGGGCGTCGTCGGGCGTGGACGCGGTACAAGGCTTCCTGTTCACGCCATCCACAACCAGCACGCAGGCAAGCGTGCGGCTTGGCTTGCGTCATCGGTTCTGATGTAGCGGAAAAGCGCCGCGCGACTCCTGGCACTCGCGCGGCGCAATTCGAAGCCAGTATGAATACAGCGTTATGCGCCCACAACGGAGCGCAATGTTTCCGGACGCAGACGCGCCGGTGAATAGGGCGTCACATCAACACCCGGATCACGGCCGGTCATCAAAGCCGCGACCACGCGCGCGGTCAGCGGTCCCAGCGTATACCCCGCGTCTCCCGGTATGGCCGCGTGCAGCCCCGGCATGCCCGGCATCTCACCCAGGACGCCTCGCCCGTCGACTTTCGAATTGACGCCGGCCCAGGTTCGTATGATCTGCAGCGATACCAGCGCCGGCACCATGAACCGTGCAAGCGACAGATTGCCAATCATGCTGACAGGATCGACGACCGGATACTCCGTCCCTTCGGCAAGCTTCGCCGGCCAGCCGCCGCCGATCACGATCTGCCCCGTCGCCAACTGCTTCAGTGTGATCGACCGTTCCGCATGCTGCACAAGATGCGTGATCAGCGGCGGCGCGGCTTCGGTGATATTCATATGAAGCGGCTCGGCTTCCACGGGAAGATACGCACCCGCGCTATTCATCAGCGCGCGAGCACCGGGGCCCGCCGCCACGGCCACTTGTTTCGTGGTGAGCGCGCCGTGCGGCGTGTTCAACGTGAAGCCGGGGTTACTGGCGTACAACCGTTCGACCTTGCACCGGTCAACTATGGTCACGCCCATCCGGGTGGCCCACGCCCTCACCTGCGCGTTGCATTTGAGCGGATTGAGCTTGCCTTCGTCGGCGCATAGCTCGGCGCCAAAAGCGCTTGCGCCAAGATACGGCGCGATCCGTTCGAGCTCCGCGCGATCAAGCAATTCAACCGACAAACCCAGCTCCCGCTCCCGCCTGCTCTTCGACACCAGGAAATCGAACTGCTCGGGCGTCTCGGCGATCATCAATCCGCCCGACACCTTCATTTCGAAGTCTGCGCCGATCGCGCGTTCGAACTCGCGCCAGAACGCCACGGCTTTTGGATACAGGGGCAACTGCTGTTCGAAGCCTGCCACGCGGTCCGGGAACAATCGCATGAAGCGGCTTTGCATCTGGACATGAAGGCTGCCGGCATTGGCTGTCGACGCGGCAGAACCGCCTGCATCGATCAGGACAACGTCACGTCCCGCTTGCGCCAGAAAACCTGCAAGGCAGAGTCCCACAATACCCGCGCCGATTACCGCCACATCGACATGCCGGCGCGGCAAGGCCTCTTCACTGGACGCAATCATGATTCGTCGCCATGCCCCGCGAGTTCTGCAATTGACACAGGCTTGACCGGCACGCGCGGCGCAAAGCCGGACATCTCGTCGCGCTCGCGGCCGAAGCGCGCACACACGATTTCATCGAGGACGGGCGCGCAATATCGGCCCTGGCAACGTCCCATGCCAATGCGTGTGCGGCGCTTGATCGCGCCAACAGTACTGAGGCCTTCGTCGAGCGCGATGTCGAGTTGTCCGAACGTTATCTCTTCGCAACGGCAAATAACGGTGTCGCCGCAACGCTTCTCAGGCGCTGCAAGCGCGCTGGCGTAGACCGTCCAGAGCGCTTGCTGAAAGCGCTTCTGCCTGGCAAGTTCGACCACCGCTCGATCGCGTTCCGCCGTGAGCGACGCAACGAGCGCGTGCCCAAGCGACATCGCCACCGCCGCACCCACGATTGTCCCTTCCGCAAGCGCCGCCTTCGCGCCGCCGAGCCCGGTACAATCGCCTAGCGCGTACACGTGCGCGATGCTAGTCAGCCCTTGATCGTTGCGACGCGTAACAAGCTGGCGGCGATGTTTGTCGAAATCATGTGCGCAGCCGAGCGCCCTCAGCAGTTCGTTGGCGGGCTCGAAGCCGTAGCCGAGACAGACCGCATCGACCTCGATCTTCTGCCTGGCCACAGCGCCGGGCATGTCCGGCACGCGGACCAGCTTGACGGACAATCCGGCCGCCGTCTTTTCGATCGACTCGATCACGGTCTCGTTGAAAATGCGCACGCCATGACGCTTCACGGTGCGCTGATAACCGAGTCCCTCGACTACGAGCGCGGGAGCGGCAAGCGCCATGGTCGCGAGTGAACCAAGGGTCGCGAGTCCGGGTGCGCGGGCTGCTTCGACAACTGCGGCTATCGTCGCGCCTCCGCTCACAAGCTCAGCCGCGAGCTGCAAGTTGAGCGGGCCGTTACCCGCAATCAACACGCGCTTGCCCGGCAATCGCCGCGAGGTTCGCCACAAGGTCTGCGCTGCGCCGGTCGTCATGACGCCGGGCAAGGTCCAGCCGGGAACCTGCCAGCCGCGCTCATACGCGCCGGTGGCAACAATGCTTGCGCGCGGCCGGAAGCGGACAGATCGCCCGCCCACCGCCGCAATGAACTCGTTCGGTTCGAATGCACCCCAGACGAGCGCATCGCGGATGATCTCGACACCTGCCTTGAGCGCGGCATCGATCAATGCTGCGCCGCGCTGGTGCTGCGCATCGGGAGGCGCGACGCCATCGGATGACGCCGATACACCCAGTTGCTTGTAGTACTGGCCGCCGGGCTGGCTGCGTTCATCGAGCACGGTCACGCGCGCGCCGGCGCGCCGCGCCATGAGCGCCGCCGACAACCCACCCGGCCCCGCACCGATCACAAGCACCTCGGGCTCGCGCACTTCGGGCTCACGCGCTTCGACGTAGCCGCCCGAAACCTTCGGCACCGGCAGCGCGCGTGCATGCGCACCGCGCCGCACCGAGACCGGCTTCACGATCTTGGTCATGCACGCACGCCGGTTCGCCACGCCATCCACTTCGACAAGACAGTCCTGACACACGCCCATGCCGCAAAACACGCCACGCGGCTGACCCGAAGCCGTCGTACGAAAATCCTGGATGCCATGCGCGATAAGCGTCGCCGCCAGCGTTTCGCCGGGACGCGCTTGCAGCGTCTCGCCGTCGAACTGAATTGCAATGGTTTGGGTCATGTCGATACGTTACGTGTTACCGGCTCAAAGCGAAGGCTCGAGCCGCGTGTTCAGGACGAGTTCCGCCACGGTTGCGTTATTGGGAAGCGTCAGCAAAAAGGCGATCGTATCAGCGACAGTTTCCGGGCGCAGCCGGTCCGCCACGGGACTGGCGCTCGCGAAGTGCGCGATCAGTTCGGTGTCCACAGCACCTGGACACAGGGCCGTGGCGCGTACGCCGCTATCCCAGCCGTCGAAGCGCGCCGCGTGCGTGAGCGCCATGACCGCGTGCTTGGTCATGGCGTAGCCCACCGAATCCGTCGGCCTATACCGCTTGCCATCGGTCGACGCCACGTTGATCACCCGGCCTCGTCCGCTCTCCTTGAGTGCCGGCATGGCCGCGCGGATCGTGCGGAACGGGCCCTTGACGTTGACTTCCCACATGGTGTCGAGCGCGGTGTCATTCCCGCGATCCAGTGTGATTTCAAGGAGGATGCCCGCGTTGTTGATCAGCGCGTCGAGACGCCCGAAGCGTGCGAGCGTGGCGTCCACCCACGCGGCCGGCGACTGTGGATCGAACGCGTCGTAGCGCTCGACCAGCACTCTTTCCGTATCCGCGGCAAGCGTCGGTGCGACGCTTGCCGGATCGCGCACGCCCAGCGACAGCGTGTAGCCGTCGTCGTAGAGACGTTGCGCAATGGCAGCGCCAATACCGCGTGACGCACCCGACAACATCACCACGCCGCGCGCCGGTTCAAAACGTTTCGACATCAGAACAGCCCCTGGTAGACGCCACCGTCGTTGACGATATTCTGCGCGGTCATGAAGCCGTTCTGCGCGCTGCACAGGAACGCGATCAGGTCGCCACACTCGGCCGGATCGGCGAAACGCCCTGCCGGGCAATGCTTCAACCGGTCCGCGACAATCGCCTCATAAGTCGTGTTGCCGCGTGCCGCGTGGCCGTGCAGGTTCGTGATGAGCGCATCCGTTTCGAACAAGCCCGGGCACACGCTGTTGATCACCACGTTGTGCGGAATCAGTTCGCGCGACATGGCGGCAATGGCGCCCGCGAGCGCCAGCCGCGCTGCGTGACTGGGGCCGAAGCCCACTTGCGGGAACTTGATGAAGCTCACGGACATGTTCACGATCCGGCCAAAGCCCCGCTCGCTCATGCCCGGCACGACCGCGCGAATCAGTTCGAGCGATGAATAAAAATGCGCTTCCATCCAGCCGTCCCAGCCTTCGCGCGTGATCTTGCGAAAGTCGTCAGGCACTTGCCGTATGCCGGGATTCGCAATCAGAATATCTACGATGCCCGCTTGCGCGAGAACCGCCGCGCGTCCCTCTTCTGTGCCGAGATCCGCGCTGACTTTCGTGACCTTCACGCCGGTTTGCGCCACGAGTTCGCGCGCAGCGGTATCGAGCGTTTCCTGGGACCGTGCAACCAGTGTCAGGTCCACACCTTCCCTCGCGAGCGAACGCGCCGCCGCCAATCCCAAGCCTTTACTGCCGCCGCACACGATCGCGCGGCGTCCTCTGATGCCCAAATCCATGTTGTCTCCGTGCGGCGCTTTCAGGCGCCGGCTTGTTGCAAGCGGCTTCTTTTCAAACAGTCTTAGCAAACGATGCCGCGAGCAGCCGCGGCGGCACTTTGAAACGTCCAGCAACGTCGCGCCATTGCTCGCGCACTGTCGTGACCTCGGCCATGTCTCCTGCAACCAGCACGGTCGCTGGCAAGAGTTGTGCGTTGTAACGCGCGGCGCCAGATTCGGTGTAGCCGCCGGCATCGAGGAATGCAACGAAATCGCCTCGTGCAAGCGGCGGCATGGTCCGATCCGCGCCGACCTCGTCGGAATTGCAAAGCGGTCCCACCAGATCGACGTGCTCCGTGGCCGGGCGCGCCGTGTCCTTCGCGGCCACCGCGTGGTAGTACCAGTCGAGCGCCGATGCCCATGAAAGATGGTTCGTCGAGAGATCCAGGTTCACCCACTTCTTCCTGGCGCCCTGCTTGATCGCGCCGACCCGTCCAACCGCAACGCCCGACGGCCCCGAGATCGCGCGGCCGGGTTCAATGCGCAGCTTCGGAAACGGCAGCTTCAGGCGCTCAGCCTCCTCGCGAATCGCCGCGCCGCACAGACGGCCGTATATTTCCGGCGTGGGCGCGGCGTTATCGTCTATCTGCGAACGCGGTCCCGTCCCGTACCACTTGCCGAACGTCCAGCCGCCGCCTATGTCGATGCACGGCGGTGTCCAGCCGGTTTCATCGCGCAGGAAGCCGGACCACGTGATCATCTCGCGCGCCATGATCGCGAAATTTTCTGGATCGTTCGACATGCGGCTCAAGTGAAAATGTGTTTCCTTCAGTTCTATGTTGGGCATCTGCTGCGCCCGCCTGACGATCTCCACGGTCTGCTCGCGCGTCATGCCCCACTTGGTCGAGTCGCTTTGTTCCTTGAGCGTGCCGGGACCGTGCATGGCGACACCCGTGCGTCCCGCGAGCGGCAACAGGTCAAGCTTCAGCCGGATACCGACAGCGACCTTCCTGCCAAGCCGCTTTGAAATGGCATCGATTCGATCGAGTTCGTCCATGGCGTCGATATTCACGCAAATGCCGTTCGAGATCGCCATCTCAAGTTCTTCGTCCTGCTTGTTCGAACCGTTCAGCACGAGCTTTTGAGGATCGGTTCCAGCCAGCAGCGCAATATACATTTCGTTCACGCCGAAGCAGTCGCCGCCCGCGCCTTCCTGATTCAGGATGTGGCGGATCGCAAGACCATTGTTCGATTTGTTGGCAAACAGGATCTCGACCTGCGGATAGTGCGCAAGAAACCCGTCGCGAAACGCGCGATACCGGTCACGTAGTTCGTTTTCCGAAATGATATAGAGCGGTGCGCCGTGCGTTTCGGCGAGTGCCTGCACGTCGCAGCCATCGACCCAGAGATTACCGTTCGCGCCAATGCCGATGTATTTGCCGTACTGCACGGAAAACCCGCAGGGATTCGCGTCGGTCCGTTGTTCTGTCATTGCCTTCTCCTTCCTGGGTTTCGAATTCGGCGAGTCGTGGTTACAGCAGGCCTTCAGCTTGCAACCCGGCGGCCAGTGAATCGCGCTGGCTGGAATCGAGCGCACGCAGCGGTGCCCGTGGTTTCCCGCCGCCTGGAATGCCAAGCAGATCCATTGCGGCTTTCGTCGATGGATACAGCGTGCGGCCGTCGCTCGTGAAAAGATCGGTCAGGCGGCGCCCCGTTGCCTGCAGCCGTGCCGCGAGCAGCGTGTCGCCATTGCGGGCAGCCTCGAAAAGCATCTGGCCGCCTTCGTCCCAGACGTTCGGAAAGCAGTCGATCACACCATCGGCGCCGAGTTGAACAGCCGGCACGCCAAAGACAGAAGAGGGGCCGCAAAACACACGCAGGGTTTCGTGCACGGCGAGGAACGTGCCGTAGAAATTGTTCCAGTCGCCCGAGCTTTCCTTCACCGCGACAACGCGGTCGAGCGTGCCCAGCCGCGCGACCAGTTTGGGCGTCAGGTAATTCACCGCGTTGCCTGGAATGTTGTAGAGCATGACCGGCAAGCCGGCATGCGCGGTAACGTCGGCGTAATGCGCGAAGATCTCGTCGTCGGTGAGCTTGACGAAGTATGGCGGCAGGATCAGCGCGCCATCGCATCCCGCTTTTTCAGCCTGCAAGGTCAACGCAATGGTGTCCTCCACACCAATCATGCCGGTCCCTGCAATCAACGTCCCACGCGCACCCATGACGTCTTTCGCCGCCGCGAACAGACGGGCGCGTTCGCCGGCGCTCATTGCCCAGAATTCGCCGGTGCAGCCGCCGACCACGACCCCGGTTGCGCCAAGCTTCAAATGCCGTTCGATCACATCGCCGAGCTCGGCCTCGTCGAGCTTGCCGTTGTCGTCGAATGGCGTGGTGATTGCCGGCATGGCGCCGGCCCAGTCAACGCTATCTCTATTCATGCTTTTGACCCATGTTGGATGGTATGAATGTTCATGCTGCGTCCCGCGTGCGCTTGATCGACGTGACGTTGGTGTCGTCGCGGTTCATGCGCTGCCCGCTTTGACGCGAGAAAATATGCAGCCGCGCGAGCGTGATCTCGAAGGGCACGCTTTGGCCGGCGCGCAGTTCTGCTGCAAGCGGCACGTCACTCGCAATGCGTGTGCAGAGCGATGCCCCGCCGCAATCCATCAACACGATGGACTCGTGCCCCGTTGGCTCGACCACCTTGATCCGCGCACTGAGTGTCCCGCGGCCCAACACAATGTCCTCGGGCCGGATGCCGACACAGACCTCGCCGCTTGCGTCCGCGCGAAGCGCGGCGTGAGGCAGACGCACTGTGACGCCGCCTGCGTGCAACGAGAAGCCGGTATCGTCGCGCTGCAGGTCGCCATCGATCAGCGACATCGCGGGCGTGCCGATAAACCCCGCCACGAACTGGTTTGCCGGCCGGTAATAAATTTCATCAGGCGTGCCGAACTGCTGCAGCACGCCGCCGTTCATTACTGCAATGCGCGTGGACATGGTCATTGCTTCAAGCTGATCGTGCGTGACGTAGACAGTAGTCGTCCCCATGCGCTGATGCAGCTCGATCAGCTCAGCGCGCATATGCGCGCGCAATTTGGCGTCGAGATTCGAAAGCGGTTCGTCGAGCAGGAACACCTTGGGCTTGCGGATCAATGCCCGACCCAGCGCAACGCGCTGCTGCTGTCCGCCTGAAAGCTGCTTGGGCTTTCTTTCGAGCAACGGTTCGAGTTGCAGCAACTGCGCAATGTTGTTCAGCATCGCGGGCCATTCCTGCTTGGGAACACCGCGTTTTTTCAGCGGATACACAATGTTCTGCGCGACCGTCAGATGCGGATACAGCGCGTAGGACTGGAACACCATTGCTATGTCGCGCTTCGCCGGCGGTAACTCCTGTACTTCGGTTCCGCCAATATGGATCGCGCCGCTCGTCGGCTGCTCGAGACCCGCGAGCATGCGCAGCGTGGTCGTCTTGCCGCAACCCGAGGGGCCGAGCAGACAAACGAACTCGCCGTCGCGGATATCGAGGTCGAGTGAAGGAATCGAGACCGTCTCGCCAAACACCTTGCGTACATGCTTGAAACTTACTGCTGCCATTGAGGTGCTCCAGATTGCTAGCCAGTGTGTCGTCGGTGCGCATCCCGCGAGCGCTCAACCCTTCACGCCGCCTGCGCCAAAACCGCTTGTCAGGTAACGCTGGAGGAAAGCGAAGAAGAACAGCAACGGCACGCTCATCATCACGGAGGCCGCCATCAGCAGCGACCACTCGATGTTGAACGACGACACGAGCATGTTCATCACGCCGGTGGTAAGCGGTCGCGTCTCGTCCGTATTGACCATCACGAGCGCATACAGGTACTCGTTCCACGCAAGAATAAACGTGAACAGTGCGGTCGAAATGATTCCGGGCAAGGCTTGCGGCAGGATCACGTCGGCGAACGCACCCAGCCGGCTCGCGCCATCCACGAGCGCGGCCGCTTCGAGATCGTCGGGAATGCCTGCCATGAACGAACGCAACAGCCACATTGCGTAAGGCAGGGAAAACGTGGTGTATGAGATCACGAGGCTGGTCAGCGTATTCTGCAAGCCCAGTTTCACCATCATCAGGTAAAGCGGAATGATCAGGACAACGGATGGCATCAGATAGGTACAGAGAACCGCCGTGGCGATTGCCTCGCGTCCGCGATACGCGAAGCGCGCGAGGCTGTAGCCGCCAATGGTGGCGACCGCCATCACGACCACGGTGGTCGCCACTGACAGAACGATCGAATTCCAGAAGTAGCTGAGGAATGGCGTGTCCTCAAGCAGCCGCCGATAATGTTCGAACGTCACGTGTTCGGGCAGGAGCTTGATCGGATAAACGAACAATTCGCTTTGCGGCTTGATGGACGTCAGCACCATCCAGATCAATGGGAACACCATCAGGATCACGATCACCCATGTAGCAAGTGACGCGGGAAGATTCGTTCTACCGGCTCGCATCGTGGCTCCGTGTGCGTTGTGCGCGATAAAGATAAGCCGCCATCAGCACGCCCATGACAACCATCATTCCAACCGCGGAAGCAGAAGCCGCGCCCATCTGGTTCAGACCGAATGCCTGTTGATACACGAGCAGCGGCACCGACCGCGTCTGGTTGACCGGACCGCCGCCCGTCATCAGATACAACAGGTCGAATTCCTTGAAGTCCCAGATGATGCGCAACAGGATCACGACGCCCAGCACTTCGCGCAACTGCGGTAGCGTCACATCGAAAAAACGGCCGAACGGACCTGCGCCATCCATGCGCGCCGCTTCATAAAGCGCGAGCGGAATGGTCTGCAGTCGCGCCAGCACCGCAATCACCACAAACGGAAAGTACTTCCAAGTGCCGACCAGGACAATGCTGATCATTGCATTGGGCATTTCGCCGAGCCAGTTCACAGGGCTGCTGATCACATGGAGTTCGAGCAGGATCTGGTTAAGCACGCCATACAGGTCGTTGAAGAGCCACCGCCAGACCAGCACGGCGACCACCGTGGAAACGAAGTAAGGAAACAGCACCAGGCTGCGCGCTGCCGAGCGCATGGCTATCTTTTCGTTGAGCAGCAGCGCCATGCCCACACCGCACAGTATCTGCAAGACAAGGGTCGACGTGGTCCAGACGATGGTCACCCACAACGAGAACCAGAATGTCGACGAACCAAGCATGTCCCGATAGTTCGCCAGACCCACGAAGTTCGATGTCTGCGTGGGCGTGTACACCGAGTTCAGCGAAAGCCACAGCGCGTAAAGCAGCGGATACACGATGGTCGCGATCAGCAGCAACACTGCCGGCGCGATCAGCAGGATGCCCAACCTGCCATACGTCGATTCGAGAGAACGAACGCCCATGCGGGGCAACGAAACAGTGGCCATGCGCTTTTCCAGTACGTGCCCAGGCGAACCCAGACCGGGCATTGACGGACAAAAGAAGAGATAACGAAACGCACGGCGCACCGGGCGCCCTGCGTTTGCACAGCGGCCGTGTCAGGCCTTCATCAGCGTTTCGAGCTTCTTTGCGGTTGCACCGACCACGGCCTTCGGCGCTTCATTGCTCAGCACGACGCGCTGGACCATTTCGGCCAGGACATTGCTCGCGACGATCTCGTTCGCCCGGCGGTTTGGCTTGTGCGCCGGCGATTCGAAGCCGAGGTTGTGACCGGACGCTGCGGCGGCAGACATCAATTCCACTTCCTTCGGGTACTTCTTGATGATCGGATTGCTGTTGTACCGAGGATCCGCTGCAATGGTTTTCAGCACCGGCAGCAAATGCGCGGGCGCACCCAGCAACTCGGAGATATACCCTGCCGGGTCAAAAAGATATTCCGCGAACATTTTGGATGCCGAAATATTCCTGGCCTTCTTTGGAATGAAGACGCACGGGAAGTCGTTGTAAGTCCATGCCGGCACCGACTTCGAGATGGTCGGATACGTGGCGCAAGTCACGGAGTCGGCAATGGCTGGATTCTGCGCTGCGATGTTGTCCAGCACACGGCCGCCATAGATACCCGTCGCGGTCGATCCGGAGACAAACGCGGTCAGACTTTCTCCCCAGCTATAGCCGGTCGCGCCGGGCGGGCAGAACTCACGCATCGACTTGTAGAAGTCGAGGGCGTTGAGCGTCGCCTGACTGTCGATAGCAACTTGCAGGTCCGGCGTGAAGACTTGGCCGCCCGCGCGATGAATAAAACCAAGCAGGATCAGCGACGTCATGCTGTTCAGGCCATACGGCAGCGGCGCGCCATAAATGCGGCCGCCCTGCATTTTCTTGCATGCGGCGCGAAGTTCGTCCCATGTCTCAGGCACCTTGTCCACACCCGACTTTTGCATCAGGTCGCGGCGGATCCAGAGAACATCCGCGGCCGTATTCGCCAAACCCGTGGCGCAAAGCTTTCCGTCAGCGGTCCTGAATACATCGTTTGCGTTCGGATAATACTTGTCGACACCAACCGCTGCGACGACGTCATCGACCGGTTCGACAAGCCCGTCGGCGTAATACGTTTGTGCCGCATACGAGGGCAGGTGAGTGATGATGTCGGGCACCTGATTCGCCGCGAACGCCGCTGCAAGCTGCGCCGGATAACCCTCGTCAGAGGTTGCTTCGAATACCACCTTCACGCCTGGATGCGCCGCCATGAATCCGGCGATCTGCGCTTTATAGGCTTTCAACTGGTCGGGCGCAGCCTGGGTCGACCACCAGCGCAGCGTGATGGGATCTGCCGCGAATGCGCTGCTTCCGAATGTCAGCCCCCCGATACCCGCGGACATACCCGCCGACGCTGCCAATTTGAGCAAATGGCGGCGTTTTGCCGAATGCGTGGCTGTGTCTACCTTCCGATCCCCGTCGAACGTCATTCAGCTTCGCTCCCGATAAATTGTGCGCCTGTCGCACCAATGTGCGTATTTATACATGAGCAATAAATGTCACACAACGGGTTTTTCCGAGATTTCAGGGGTGGGTCGCGGTTAATGCGCAATGACTTGATTATCTTTGTTCGCCTGTCGCACACTTGATAGCGAGATATCTGACAATCGACTGAGAGCTTGGCTGACTTCCGGGCATGGAGCGTCGCCCATCACCGGATGACTTATCCGGCATTAACGGCGAGTTTGAATGGGCGTATCGACTAGCATCGAATGCCCGCGCTTGATGGTCCGTGAGCGTGCGGCCCCGCGCACGAACGGCAAAAATCGATTCGTTTGGACGGGAGTTATCTGTTTAGCGCGCCGGTCTGCACGACGGCGGCCAAATGCACGATCTATCGGGATATCTCTTTGCCTTAACGGAAGAGTTCGCACATCGATGTGCTGAGAGAAAATCTACGAGATCGATCGCGAGCGCATGACGTGCTCGCGTGGCATCGCCGTGATCGAATGGTGCTGCGATTAAAGGCAATTATCTTGGAGCATGCCGCGAAGTTCTGGCGTCGGCAGCAAGTCGCCCAATTGCAGCCGGATGCGCTGGCGATGCCCGGCGCACGGAGCCCGGCGGTTTTGCCGAGACCTCCGCATTTGCGAGACCCGCGAAGCGGCCATGTTCCTCGGCTTTTGCCAGGACTTCCTGAGGAAGCAGTTGCGCAATCGCGAACGTAGCAAACGCGCCAACCGCGACAAGAACGATTGAAGCCACAACGACAGTTTCCATCTTGCTCCCCTTATTACTGATTGCCACGGGACTGTTGACTCGCGCGTCCGGCTTTGCAAGACGGCTGCGCCTATACAATCAGCACCGAAGCCAACGCCAATCCAGAAGGTGAGCCGCTAAACAGAGGCTCAACGGATATCGCGGAATAGAGGTGATTTTGCCGCGTGCGATTCGCGTCGTCCAAGACTGGATACGGATGGAGGCTATAACAAGAGCTTATGGAGACCATCATGCTGCTTCGCCATATTCGATACTTGATGGCAGTCGCCGAGCAGGGCAACTTTACGCGGGCAGCAGAGACGCTTCGCGTGTCGCAGCCCGCGCTGTCGCAGCAAATCCGCCAACTCGAAAGTGAACTGGGCGGGCAGCTTTTCGACCGCAGCGGCAGGACAGTCCGGCTGACCGATTTCGGCTCCGCCTATGTGGACTACGCACGGCGCGCCCTTCTCGACCTTGAGGCGGGACGGCGGGCACTCGACGACGTCAGGGACCTCACGCGTGGACACGTACGGGTCGCCGTGACACCGACGTTCACGGAATATCTTGTCGGACCGCTTGTCGGGCAGTTCCGGAACCTGCACCCCGGGGTAAGTATCGAGCTGTCCGAGAGTCCGCTGGAAGGCATTGAGACAGCATTGAACGATGATCAGATCGATCTCGGGATTGGCTTCTCCGACGTGCGCTCCGAAGACATTGAAGTGGAACCGCTATTCAGCGAGCGGCTGACGCTGGTGGCGGGCGGCGCACATCGCTTGACGCGCACGTCGTTGGCCGTCGTACCAAGCCAGCTCGCGGAGGTTCCGCTTGCGCTCCTGACGGGGAACTTCGTGTCCCGTCGTTATGTGGACGACTATTTCCTGGCACACAGGATCAAGCCGGACATTGCGTTGCAGGCAAATTCGATCAGCGCAGTGCTCAAGCTTGTCCGGCGCGGCGAGATTGCGGCGATCTTGCCCAGCGCCATGCAGCACGAACATGGCGACCTGTCGTACGTGCCGCTCGACCCGCCCTTCCCCACTCGCACGGTCGCGCTGCTTCGGCGACGGCACGCTTATCGCACGGTGGCGTCGGTCAGGTTCTGCGCGCTGTTGACCGAGATGCTGCTGACCGGAGAGCTTTCGAACCTGAAGACTTTTGCGGCGTGAGCGGCATTCCGTGCGCATGACGCGAAATAGACCCGATGGGCTCGACCGAACGTTGCAACGACCGGGCTGACGAGGCTGAAATGGTGAAGTGTGCAACACATGCAAGCCGAGTCCGTCATTGCGCGTGAAGCGCGCGCCGACTTACCGGAATCCGACGTCATGCCCGAAGTAGCCGTCGGTCAGTCCACGCGACATCATTTTCCAAGGCTGCTTCCACTGCCTCTGCCTAAGCGGGAACTACATAAAACTACAAGCAAAAAAGCCACTCCGAAGAGTGGCTTTCAGGTGTTTGGTGGGCCTCCCGTGAGTCGAACACGGCACCAACGGATTATGCTTACCAAACTATGTCTTTCGACACCCTTTTCAGGTTTGTGGTCTGGACTGTCTCTTGTCTTTACGACTCGCCCGTACAGTCTCTACACCTTCCCAATTCCTTCATTGGGCTTGGCTCGGGATTGGCATTGTGACTGGCACAGAAGCGTTCCCCGACTTTGAGCGATTCTACCAAGGGGCAGAGCTAACTTGCCCCAAGGCAACCCATTCATGGCTCACCATGCCGTGGTGCATGGTTTAGGTGAGCCTTTGCTAAGTCCGCTGCTCTAACCAAGCATGAGCTAGAGGCCCGAGTTCGCTATTCTACCTAGGAACGGGCGCGCAGCCTAGAGGCAGCCTGACTGCAAAACAGCTAATCGCGCCTCGCCCGGCCTTATCCAGCAAGGTTTCCAGAAACATGCCAGAGGATCATGGGCCGACAGGTTATACGAATCAAGCTTGCGGCCCTGTGCACCATGCAGCATGCGGATGAATGCCGCCGTCGTGGTGAAGCGGGCTGTAAAACGAATGCGGCGGACAAAGTCCGCCGCATTCGGATGCTTCATTCACGCCTCAACCATCAATTCCCTTCAAGGAACGACTTCAGCTTGTCCGAACGGCTCGGATGGCGGAGCTTGCGCAACGCCTTCGCTTCGATCTGGCGAATCCGTTCACGCGTCACGTCGAACTGCTTGCCCACTTCTTCAAGCGTATGGTCCGTACTCATCTCAATACCGAAACGCATGCGCAGCACCTTCGCTTCGCGCGGCGTCAGTGAATCGAGCACGTCCTTCACCACGTCACGCATGCTGGCGTGCAAGGCGGCGTCGGCGGGGGCGACCGTGTTCGTATCTTCGATGAAATCTCCCAGATGCGAATCGTCGTCGTCACCGATCGGCGTTTCCATGGAGATCGGTTCCTTCGCGATCTTCATGATCTTGCGGATCTTGTCTTCCGGCATTTCCATCTTTTCGGCAAGCGTCGCCGGATCCGGCTCAAGACCGGTTTCCTGCAGGATCTGCCGCGAAATACGGTTCATCTTGTTGATCGTTTCGATCATGTGAACCGGAATCCGGATGGTGCGCGCCTGATCGGCAATCGAACGCGTGATGGCCTGGCGAATCCACCACGTGGCATACGTCGAGAACTTGTAGCCGCGCCGATATTCGAACTTGTCCACGGCCTTCATCAAGCCGATATTGCCCTCCTGGATCAGGTCGAGGAACTGCAAACCGCGGTTCGTGTATTTCTTCGCAATCGAAATTACGAGACGCAAATTTGCTTCCGTCATCTCGCGCTTTGCCTGACGCGCCTTCAGTTCACCCGCCGCCATCTGGCGATTGGTTTCCTTCAGGTCCTTGAGCGGCAACACAACGCGCGCCTGCAAGTCGAGCAGACGCTGTTGCTGCTCACGAATCGCCGGGACGTTGCGCGCGAGGATCACGCTGTATCCATGATTCTCGGCGACCACTTTTTCCGACCATTCGAGATCCGTCTCGCTACCCGGAAAACGCGCGATGAACTCCGCGCGCGGCATGCCGCATTTATCGACGACGGTATGCAGGATCTGACGTTCCACCTGGCGCACTTCGTCCACTTGCGCCCGCAGCGTATCGCACAGACGTTCGACCGTGCGCGCCGTGAAGCGAATGGTCATCAGCTCGCTTTGAATGGCTTCTTGCGCCTTCAGATAAGCCTTCGACTTGTAGCCTTCCTTCTCATAGGCGCGGCGCATCTTGTCGAACCATTCGCTGATCAGCGAGAACTTCTCGAGCGACGCGCGCTTGAGCGCTTCCAGTTGCGCGGCGTTGGCGTTGGCTTGCGCCGTGCTCTCGTCGACTTCTTCCTCGTCCTCGTTGCTTTCCTCAGCTTCCTCTTCGTCCTCGCTTTCAATGGCTTCCGCTTCCTGCTCGGAGAAACCATCGGCATCGGCGGCGTTCGGGTCGATCAAGCCGTCCACCAGCTCGTCCACGCGCGTTTCCTCGTTTTGCACGCGCTCGGCCATGGCAAGAATGTCGGCGATAGTCGTGGGGCACGCCGAAATAGCCATCACCATGTGCTTGAGGCCATCTTCAATACGCTTCGCGATCTCGATTTCGCCTTCGCGCGTCAGCAGTTCGACCGTTCCCATTTCACGCATGTACATGCGCACCGGATCGGTCGTACGACCAAATTCGGAATCCACGGTGGACAGCGCGACTTCGGCTTCTTCCTCAACTTCGTCATCCGACGACGCCGCCGGCGCGTTGTCGTTGAGCAGCAGCGTCTCAGCGTCCGGCGCCTGCTCGTAGACAGCCACGCCCATGTCGTTGAAGGTACTGATGATCCCTTCAATAGCTTCCGTTTCCGTGAAGTTATCGGGCAGGTGGTCGTTGATTTCCGCGTAAGTCAGGAAACCGCGTTCCTTGCCGAGCTTGATCAGCGCGCGCAGCTTCGCACGGCGCTCTTCAAGCTCTTCCACCGTGCCGGGCGCGCTCGAGGCAAATGCGTCCTTCAGCAGCGCTTTTTCCTTCGCGCGGCGGTCGCGCGCCTTGACCTTTTCGACCTTGGCGGGAGGCGCGGCTACGGCATCCGCTGCGGGCACCGCAGGCTCGGCCTGGACGTTTTGCGCGTTTTGCGTTGCGTCGTCATCGACGGGTACTTCGTTCAGCTTTTTCGTCATGGAGTTCGCCGTACCGGCATTAGTCTCGACTCGCGGCTGCTGGACGACAGCCGATGGAACCGTGGATACTGAATGTGCGCGCGCTGCCTCGTCCTGCGTCGACACGACTTTCCGGGCACTACGCCGTCCGGGGTCCTGCGCCGGACCCCGCTTCACGACGCGCATGCGAGTCTGCTTCGACTCCTGCTTCGTGACGCGTTTCCGGCCCGCATTAGCAGCCGCTTCCGTTGCACTCGCTTGCTTGCCGGCCGAACTTCCGGCCTTCCCCGCCTCGCCCGCCACACCTGACTGGCCGGAAATCCTGCCGGCCCGACCTGTCGACTGACCCAGCGTCTTTTTGCCTGGCGGCCTGACGGCTTTCGCCGCCCTGGCCGGCCCCGCACTCACCGCCGATGCAACCGAGCCTTGCTTCTTAGTGCCCAACGCAGGCGAACTGAAAGGTGACTGAATGACTGCCGCACGGTTTTTGGACGCTCCGGAGGAAGGAACTGACCGGCTCTGGGCCACTGCCCGTCTTGACTCGTTCGAGCCACGTGCCGTTGTTTTCTTCCCGCTAGCAGTCTTAACCATGCGTGTCTCACCTCTTTTCGCAAATGAGCACAAAAGTCAAAAAAACAACTTGCTGAAAACCTTTAATTGTAGCATGCAAGATTTATATGTCCCGACTCACCCCACGTGCCGCCTTGATTTGAGCAGCTTTAACCGATAATTCCGAAAATTCGGCAATTTCTTCTGCCGTCAAGCTGGCTTGCTGCGCCAGTTGATCCAGCCGGCTTCGATAACTATCCTGCCGAAGCTTCACGACGGTTGCCTGCAACTCTTCCGCCAGATGCTTTTTTTGCTCCTGAACGCGCTCGTTCGCCGCTTCATCGGCGGGATCGCGCATCAGCAGGTCTCGTACATTTTCATCATAGGCGAGAATTTCCTGGAAGATATCCTCGTAAGTCGCCGCGTTTGCGGCATTGCGCAACAGATCCGACAACATCTGGAATTCCGCCGCCTCGCCCAATTCCCGCGCGTGCCCGATCACCTCGCTGAACAATTCGCCGTGCTCCGTCATGGTCACGAGCGACTGCTCGCTTTCATGATCGAGCGTTGTATAGATGGACGGATACATCACCAGATTGCGCAACGCGCGTTGCTCATGTCCTTTCACGCGCCGCCGTTCGCTCTTGGGCAACGCGGCCCGGGCAACCGCCGCCGCGCGTGAATCGATATCGCACAATGCCGCAATTTCACCAAACGGCGTATTCAGCCGATCGGCCAGCATGTGCAGGATCTGCACGCGCAGTGCGTTGGCCGGCAGCGCCTGCAGCAACGGCTTAGCGTCGAACAGCGCCTTGGCGCGGCCTTCGGGCTGGTCGAGTTCCTTGTCGTTCAGGATCTCGTTGAGCAGAAACTGCGACAGCGGCATGGCGTGGTCGATCTGTTCGCCAAACCCGTCCGCGCCGAACTCACGCACGTAACTGTCCGGATCATGTTCTTTCGGCAAGAACAAAAAGCGGATCGTGCGGTTGTCCGCGGCATGCGGCAGGCAGGCTTCCAGCGCCCGGCGCGCCGCGCGGCGGCCTGCGGAATCCCCGTCGAAGCTGAACACCACGGTTTCGGTCTGACGAAACAGCTTTTGAACGTGGACTGGCGTGCAAGCGGTGCCGAGCGTGGCAACCGCGTTTGCAAAACCAAGCTGGGCGAGCGCGACGACATCCATATACCCTTCGACGACCAGCACGTAGCCAAGTTCGCGAATCGCAAGCCGCGCTTCGAACAGCCCGTATAGCTCGCTACCTTTGCTGAATAGCGGCGTTTCCGGCGAATTCAGATATTTGGGTTCGCCGCCATCGAGCACGCGTCCGCCAAAACCGATCACGTTGCCCTTCACGTTGCGAATAGGGAACATCACGCGTTCGCGGAAGCGGTCGTATCGGCGGGATTGGCCCTGGTTGTCGTTTTTTTCGCTGACGATCACCAGTCCTGCTTCGACCAGGTTGTCGTTCTTGTAATCCGGAAACGCGCTTTCCAGGTTCTGCCAGCCATCCGGCGCATAGCCGAGTCCGAAGCGCAGCGCGATCTCACCGGTGAGCCCACGCTTTTTCAGATATTCAATGGCGCCAGGCGCCCCGCGCAATTGCTTCCTGTAAAAGTCGCACGCAGTCTGCATGACCTCGGTCAATGCAACGCTGACCGCCTTGCTCGGTGCGGGCGAGTAAGCTTCGCCACCTGACCCGCCCCCAAGCCGCGACGGTTCTTGCGGAACCGTCAAGCCGACCGATTGGGCCAGTTCCTGTACGGCTTCGGGGAAAGTGAGCGCCGTGTGCTCCATGAGAAAGCTGATCGCCGTGCCGTGCGCGCCGCAGCCGAAGCAGTGATAGAACTGCTTGGTCGGGCTGACTGTGAATGACGGGCTTTTCTCGTTATGGAACGGGCACAGGCCCATGAAATTCGCGCCACCTTTCTTCAACTGGACGAACCTGCCCACCACGTCGACAATATCGACGCGGTTCAGCAAGTCCTGAAGAAACGAATGCGGAATCACTAAATTGGGTCTTTTGCGATGTCTTTATGAAGCCTGTTTGGCGAGCGCCGCTTTCACGAGGCCCGATACCGCCGTCATGTCGGCACGGCCGGCAAGCTTTGGCTTGAGCACGCCCATCACCTTGCCCATGTCCTGCGGGCCCGCGGCGCCGGTCGCCGCCACGGCAGCCTGGATCTCGGCGTTGATGTCGTCGGCCGATAACTGCTCAGGCATGTAGGCAGCCAGGACGCCCAGCTCGGATTGCTCCTTCACTACGAGGTCGTCGCGTCCGGCGGTCTGGAACTGGCTGATGGAGTCCTTGCGCTGCTTGATCATCTTGTCGATGACAGCCGTGATCGCCGCGTCGTCCAGCGTGATGCGCTCATCGACTTCGCGCTGCTTGATCGCCGCCAGCAATAGCCGGATGGTCCCGAGGCGCTCGGTTTCGCGCGCGCGCATCGCGGTTTTCATGTCGTCGGTGATCTGGTCTTTAAGGCTCATTGCTTGGGAACTCTGCTGATGCTGTGTTGAAAATATCCGGCCGTTCACGGCTCAATGCAAAAACCCGCTTGGGACGTTTCCTCAAGCGGGATCATGAACAGGATGTTGCGAATGCTTGTCAAGCGGGCTCGCGCAGCGCCGGACGCGCGGGTTCAGCGCGGTTTCGGAAGGGATCGAATTGTCTTTCATGGATCACCACCCCGTTTGCACTTGATTTGCGCTCGGACTGCTTGCTTTGCGCCGATTGCCGCTATGAACGAAGCAGTATAGCAGGTCGAAAACAGGATTTCTAAGCCGGGAACGCGCTTTCCCCTTACCGGATGCTACAAGCGAAAACCATGCTGGTCATGGGTTTGCGGCATCGAGCACCCGCCTCGTGCACGTTCAGGCGCGAACCTGTTCGGCCGCCGCCTTGCCCGCCGCCGCACCCGACGCCCATGCCCACTGGAAGTTATATCCGCCGAGCCAGCCGGTGACGTCGACGGCCTCGCCGATAAAATACAAACCCGCAACGCGCGCGCTCATCATGGTGGCCGACGAGAGCTCGCGCGTGTCCACGCCGCCGCGCGTGACTTCGGCTTTCCGGTAGCCTTCCGTGCCGTTGGGCGTGAGCGTCCAGCGCGACAGGGATTCGCCGAGCCGGCGCAGCGTTTTGTCGGGGAGATCGGCGAGACGGGCATCCGCCGGCACGCGCTGAACGTCCAGCCAGGTTTGCGCGAGGCGCGCCGGAACTCGTTCCGCGAGGAACGTGCCGACCTGCTTGCGCGATTCGCGCTTGGCGGCGATCAAGTCGCCGGTGGCATCGGTTCCGGGAAGCAAATCGATGCAGATCGGCTCCGACGGATTCCAGTAGCTCGAAATCTGCAGCACGCCCGGACCGGATAAACCGCGATGCGTAAGCAGAAGATCCTCGGCGAATTCGGTACGCTGGCGTCCGGTTCCGGCGCTCAATTCCACGGGCACGGACAACCCAGACAACGCCGCGAACGGCTCCCAGTCGGCGGGTGCGAAGGTGAGCGGCACGAGGGCGGGCCGGGTATCGACGAGCTTGTGGCCGAACTGCTTGGCCACGCGATAAGCGAAGTCCGTTGCGCCGATCTTCGGGATGGACAAACCGCCGGTCGCCACCACAAGCGCCGCAGAGGAGATCGCGCCCGCGGTGGTCGCGAGCGTGAAGCGGGCGCCGTCGTGACTGATCGTCTCAATGGTTACCGGCCGCCGCCAGGTCACACCGCCCGCGTCGCATTCGCTTTTCAGGACCTGGATGATCGACTCGCTGGAGTCATTGCAGAAAAGCTGGCCTTTGTGTTTCTCATGCCATGCCACGCGATGCCGCTTGAGCAGCGCGAGAAAATCCTGTGGTGTATAGCGGGCGAGCGCGGAGCGGCAAAAGTGCGGATTCGCCGATAAAAAATTGGCCGGCCCGGCGTTGATGTTCGTGAAGTTGCAGCGGCCGCCGCCGGAAATGCGGATCTTTTCCGCAAGCCGTTCGGCATGGTCGATCAACACCACTCGACGGCCGTTTTGCGCGGCCACGGCGGCGCACATCATGCCCGCAGCGCCCGCGCCGATGACAGCAATATCGTAAGTTTCCATGGCGCGCATTGTAGCGTTTTGATCACCGGGCGACGGCCCGGCCGGCATGAGCGGCAACGCGCCCCGCTGGTATACTGTTTTGCTGCACCAAAAACCCGGAAACCCCCACGCCATGCTTGTTTTAGGCATTGAAAGTTCCTGCGACGAAACCGGCCTCGCCCTCTACGACACCGAGCGCGGCCTGCTTTCGCACGCACTGCATTCGCAGATCGCCATGCATCGGGAATATGGCGGTGTGGTGCCCGAGCTGGCTTCCCG
The DNA here is from genome assembly GCF_051615025.1 of Caballeronia sp. DA-9. NCBI lineage: Bacteria > Pseudomonadati > Pseudomonadota > Betaproteobacteria > Burkholderiales > Burkholderiaceae > Caballeronia > Caballeronia sp. DA-9. The sequence goes on from NZ_CP195132.1 coordinate 1,356,058, forward strand.
TGACCATGTCCGCCGCGCGTTGCCGCTGCTCGAACAGGTCATGGCCGAAGCCGGAACGGCTCCCGCCGACATCGATGCGATCGCGTTCACGCAAGGCCCCGGCCTCGCCGGCGCGCTGCTGGTCGGCGCGAGCGTGGCGAATGCTTTGGCCATGGCTTGGGATCTGCCGGCTGTCGGCATTCATCACCTTGAAGGACATCTGCTGTCGCCGCTGCTGGTGAGCAAACCGCCGCCGTTCCCGTTCGTTGCGCTGCTGGTATCGGGTGGACACACGCAGTTGATGCGGGTCACGGACGTCGGCGAGTACGAAACGCTCGGCGAGACGCTGGACGACGCCGCCGGCGAAGCCTTCGACAAAACCGCGAAGCTTTTGGGTCTCGGCTATCCTGGCGGCCCGGAAGTCTCACGGCTGGCTGAATTCGGCACGCCGGGCGCCGTGAAACTGCCCCGCCCGATGCTGCATTCCGGTGATCTCGACTTCAGTTTCAGCGGATTGAAAACGGCGGTGCTCACGCACAGCCGCAAGCTTGGCGCGAACGTCTGCGAGCAATCGAAGGCGGATCTGGCGCGCGGTTTTGTCGATGCCGCCGTCGACGTGCTGACGGCAAAATCCATCGCGGCATTGAAACAGACTGGCTTGAAACGGCTGGTGGTGGCGGGCGGCGTGGGCGCGAACCGGCAATTACGCGAGGCGCTCTCTGCAGCCGCGAAAAAGCGGCGCTTCGAAGTGCACTACCCCGACCTGTCGCTATGTACCGATAACGGCGCCATGATCGCGCTAGCCGGTGCGTTGAGGCTCGCGCGCTGGCCCGATCAGGCTGTGCGCAACTACGCGTTCACGGTAAAGCCGCGCTGGGATTTGACGTCGCTCGCGGCGGCGTAGATCTTAGAAAAATTCAGGAAACCCGCTTGTCGCGCTCGATCACCGCGTAGGCGCTGTGATTGTGGATGGACTCGAAGTTCTCCGCTTCCAGCACATACGCCAGGATTCGCTCGTCGGCATTCAGGCGCGTGGCGACATCGCGAACCAGATCTTCTACGAACTTCGGGTTCTCGTAGGCACGCTCAGTCACGAACTTCTCGTCGGGCCGTTTCAACAAACCCCACAACTCGCACGACGCCTCTTCTTCCGCAATCCGGATCAGGTCTTCAATGGCCAGATCGCCCGTGAACTCGGCGCTGATGGTCACGTGCGAGCGCTGGTTATGCGCGCCGTACTGCGAAATCTGCTTCGAGCACGGGCACAGGCTTGTCACCGGCACGAGCACCTTGAGTGACACACGCGTCTCGCCCGCGCGCATCTCGCCGGTCAGCGTGACCTCGTAATCCATGAGGCTTTGAACGCCCGAAACCGGCGCGGTCTTCATGACGAAATACGGAAACGACACCTCGATACGACCCGAATGCGCCTCGAGCTTGAGAAGCATCGCGGCGAGCATCGTCCGGAAAGCGGCCTGGTCGAGCGGTGCGCGATGTTCGTCGAGCAACGCGACGAAACGCGACATATGCGTGCCTTTCTGGTCGGCGGGAAGATGCACGTCCAGATTCCAGACGCCCACGCCCGGCTGCAGTTCGCCAGTCGATGTCCGGACGGTCAGCGGATATCGAACCGCTTTTACGCCCACACGCTGAATCGGGATTTGCCGGATGTCGAGCGAACTCTGGACATCGGGCATTGCAAAGGCGGGATTCATCTGGTTCATTGTGTTTCCTTGTCCGTCGCGCGGTTTTTGGTCTGTGGCGCGCGAGGATGCATGCGTGGACGCAATCCGGCGGACGTCCCCGACGTCCGCCGTGGCACTGCATTCATCAAGTTCAGGCGACGCGTTTCGTCAGCTTGCCTGTGTTGTTCTCGACTTCGCGCGATACGGCGTCGTTGAGAAAACGCTCGCGGATCGACTTGGCGATACCCGCGCCGTCCAGCCCGCACGACGCCAGCAACTTGACCGGATCGCCGTGATCGATGAACACGTCCGGCAGCCCAAGCTGCAGCACCGGTTTCACGACGGAACTCGCCAGCAGGCTTTCCACGCAGGCCGAGCCCGCGCCGCCCATGATCGCGCCTTCCTCGACGGTCACGAGGAAATCGTGGGTTGCGGCCAGTTCGCGCAGCAATTGCGCATCGACCGGCTTGACGAAACGCATGTTGGCGACCGTGGCGTCCAGTTCCTCGGCGGCGGCCAGCGCCGGGGCGACCATCGTGCCGAATGCAAGAATGGCGATACGCGTGCCGGAGCCGGCCTGCTGCGTCGATTCACGGCGGATTTCGCCCTTGCCGAGTGGAATGGCGGTCATCTTCTTGACCGTCTTCACGCCCGTACCCGCGCCGCGCGGATATCGCACGGACGTGGGATTCGGCTGCTGCAGCGCCGTATAGAGCATCTGGCGGCATTCGTTTTCGTCCGACGCGGCCATTACCGTCATATTCGGTATGCAGCGCAGGAACGCGAGATCGTAGTTACCAGCGTGAGTCGCGCCGTCCGCGCCAACCAGACCCGCCCGGTCGATGGCGAACACCACCGGCAGGTTCTGCAACGCCACGTCGTGAATCAACTGGTCGTACGCGCGCTGCAGGAAAGTGGAATAAATCGCGACGACAGGGCGCATGCCATCGGCGGCGAGCCCGCCCGCGAACGTCACGGCATGTTGTTCGGCGATGCCGACATCGAAATAGCGATCCGGAAAGCGTTTCTCGAACTCCACCATGCCCGAGCCTTCGCGCATGGCCGGCGTAATGCCGACGACGCGGGAATCCTGCTCGGCGGCGTCGCAGAGCCACTCGCCGAAAACTTGCGTATACGTTTTCTTCGATGGCGCCGCAGACGGCTTGATCCCTTCAGCCGGATTGAACTTGCCGGGACCGTGATACAGGACCGGATCGGCTTCGGCGAGCTTGTAGCCCTGCCCCTTCTTGGTCACCACATGCAGGAATTGCGGGCCGCGCAGTTCCTTGATGTTCTGCAGTGTCGGAATCAGCGATTCGAGATCGTGACCGTCAATTGGCCCGATGTAGTTGAAACCGAATTCCTCGAACAACGTGGCCGGCACGATCATGCCCTTCGCGTGTTCCTCGAGCTTGCGGGCGAGGTCGAGCATGGGTGGCGCGACCCGCAGCACCCGTTCGACGCCGGCGCGCGCCGCCGCATAGAACCGGCCCGACATCAGGCGCGCCAGATGGCGATTCAACGCGCCGACCGGCGGCGAGATGGACATGTCGTTGTCGTTCAGGATCACGAGCAGCGGCACGTCGTCGGCCACGCCTGCATTGTTCATGGCTTCGAAGGCCATGCCGGCAGTCATGGCGCCGTCGCCGATCACCGCGATGGAATAGCGGTTGTCGCCCTGCAGCTTGCTCGCGATCGCCATGCCAAGCGCCGCCGAAATGGACGTGCTGGAGTGCGCTGTGCCGAACGTATCGTATTTCGATTCGCTGCGGCGCGGAAAGCCGGAAATCCCGCCGGCCTGGCGCAGCGTTTTCATCTGGTCGCGGCGTCCCGTCAGGATCTTGTGCGGATAAGTCTGATGACCGACGTCCCAGACAATGCGGTCATTCGGGGTATCGAACACGTAATGGAGCGCGATCGTGAGCTCGACCGTTCCGAGATTCGACGACAAATGCCCGCCCGTCTGCGACACGCTGTCGAGCACGTAGGCACGCAGCTCTTCGGCCAGCGGTTTTAGTTCGTGGCGGTCCAGCGCGCGCAATGCGGCCGGATCGTCGATAGTTTTCAGCAAGTCGTACATCGTCGTCCCATTTTAGGAAAACTGGCGAAAGCCGGTCAGTCCGCAAGCATCTTGCACGCCCGCCGGTTTCGCGTTTTATCGTATGTTTCAGTGCACCCGGTTCACAACCAGGTCGGCCAGTTCGCCCAGCCGGGCGGCCCGCGGGCCATACGGCGAGCCAAACGGCGCCAGCGCAGCGTGGGCGTCACGCCCAAGTTGGGCTGCCAGTTCGCGCGATGCATCGAGCCCGATGATCGACACGTACGTCGGTTTGTCGTCCTTCGCGTCCTTGCCCGCCGTCTTGCCGAGCGTGGCCGAGTCGGCGGTGACGTCCAGAATGTCATCCACCACCTGAAACGCCAGGCCGACTGCGGCCGCGTAGGCGTCGAGCGCGCTCATGGCGGCCGCATCCGGCGCTTCGCCACAGAGTGCGCCCATTCGCACGGCCGCGCGCAGCAAGGCGCCGGTTTTCTTTCTGTGCATGGTTTCGAGCTCGGGGCGCGACAGCTTGCGCCCGACGCTCTCCAGGTCGATGGCCTGCCCGCCCGCCATGCCCACGGACCCGCTTGCGAGCGCCAATTCGCGCGTAAGCGCGGCCTGCTGGGCGGCGCTCAAGCCGTTATTGTCCGCCGTCAGCGCGACGAACGCCTGCGATTGCAGCGCGTCGCCAACAAGCAGTGCCGTCGCTTCGTCATATTGCACATGTACCGTTGGTTTTCCGCGACGCAAGGCGTCGTCGTCCATGGCCGGCATGTCGTCATGAACCAGCGAATACACGTGAATCATTTCAAGCGCGGCGCTCGCGGCTTCCAGCGCGGGCGCGGTTGCGCCGGTCAGCTCTCCGGCGGCGTGGCACAGGAGCGGGCGCACCCGCTTGCCGCCGCCGAGCACCGCGTAGCGCATCGCTTCGTGCAGTTTTGCGGGCGCGACGTCCGTGCCCGGCAGGTAATGTTCCAGCGCCGTTTCCACGCGATCGAGGCTCGCGCGCATCCATTGGTCGAAAGTCATAAGTCGTCCCCGTCATCTGCCGATGTGTCCGCGCCCTGGGTGGCACGCTGAACCTCGGCGGGCAGCGGTTTTAATGTGTCGCCATCGAGCACGCGAACCTGCTGCTCGACCTTTTCTAGTTGTTGCTGGCAAAAGCCGACGAGCGCCGCGCCGCGCCGGTACGCGGCAAGCGATTCCTCGAGGCTCAGCGCGCCGCCCTCCATGCGCGCCACAAGCCCCTCCAGTTCGGCCAGCGCCGTTTCGTAATTCTCCGGGAGCGGCGCGTTCTCCGCGCTAGCCGAGCCTTCCTGCGTTGCGGTCTTCGCCATGAATCGTGGGTGTAATGTCGGATTTTGGGAACAAGTCGGACATTCTACGGCAAAAGCCGCTTTTCCGGCCTCCACCGTGCGCTCACCCATGCCTGTGGCGCGTCTCAGGCTCCCAGCGCTCATCCTTGGGAATTCTCCGCAGTCCGGTAATTTTCCCGGAACTCTGCACCGGGATTTGACCCAAAACAAGTCACCGAACGCCCCATTGAAAGGGTTTTCGTTATAATTCGCGGTCTCCCTAAATCGAATTTTCGATGGTTGGGTTGTTCACTGCTTTCACGTCTTCACGGGAGTGGGAATGTCCAATCTGAGCAATGCATTGCAACTGAACGCCATTCACAGTCAGTTGCCAGTCACGGCTTACTTTGACGAAGCGCTTCTCAAGCGCGAAATCGACACGCTTTTCAACCGCGGTCCACGCTACATCGGGCACGAACTCATGGTGCCCGAGGCGGGAAGTTATTTTGCTTTGCCCGGCGAGGGCGAAGGGCGTCTGCTCGTCCGTAACAAACAGGACGAAATCGAGCTGTTGTCGAACGTGTGCCGCCACCGCCAGGCCATCATGCTGAACGGGCGCGGCACGGCGGAAAACATCGTCTGTCCGTTGCACCGCTGGACCTACGATCTCGACGGACAGTTGCTCGGGGCGCCGCATTTCGCCGACAAACCTTGCCTCAACCTTGGCAAGTCAACTTTGCAGAACTGGCAGGGGCTGCTGTTTGAAGCGAGCGGGCGCGACGTCGCGGCCGACCTCGCCCGGCTTGGGCCCGCCAGGCATTTCGACTTTTCGGGCTTCATGTTCGATCACGTCGAAGTGCACGAATGCAATTACAACTGGAAGAGTTTTATCGAGGTGTATCTCGAGGACTATCACGTGGCGCCGTTCCATCCGGGTCTGGGAAGCTTTGTTTCCTGCGACGACCTGACGTGGGAATTCGGCGACTGGTACAGCGTGCAGACAGTTGGCGTGCACAAGAATCTTGAGAAGCCGGGCAGCCCGATCTATCGCAAATGGCACGACGAGGTGTTGCGGTTCCGCGACGGCAAGCTGCCCGAATTTGGCGCGATCTGGATGGTGTATTACCCGGGCATCATGATCGAGTGGTATCCGCACGTGCTGGTGGTGTCGTGGCTCATCCCGCAAGGGCCGCAAAAGACCACCAACATTGTGGAGTTTTATTATCCTGAGGAAATCGCGCTGTTCGAGCGCGAGTTCATCGAAGCCGAGCGAGCCGCGTATATGGAAACGGCGCGCGAGGACGACGAAATCGCCGAACGCATGGATGCCGGCAGGCGCGCGCTGATGAATCGCGGCGAGTCGCAAGTCGGGCCGTACCAGAGTCCGATGGAATCCGGCATGCAGCACTTTCACGAGTTCTTGCGCCGGCAGTTGGGCGAGATTTGAGGGTGATGCGGTTTTGTTAAGAAAGACGGGCTTTGGCCCGTCTTTTTTTGTTTAGACTTGAATCTTAAGTTTCGCAACGCGCCTTATGCCGCTTGAGCAACGGTGGCCGCGCGTTGCTTCGGGAGCCGTCATGCCGCACACGCACTACACCACGCTTATTTCCGCGGCCAATCTTGTCGAGCGCATTGCCGCCGCGCCTGGCAGCGTGTTCATTGTCGATTGCCGCTTCGACCTTGCCGCGCCCGATGCCGGTGAGGCCGCGTACGCGTCGGGGCATATTCCAGGCGCGCATTATCTGCATCTCGATCGCGACCTGTCCGGCGCGAAGACGGGGAAAAATGGTCGCCACCCGCTGCCGGAGCGCGCGGCGCTCGTCGCGAGGCTCAAGGAAATCGGCTTGAACGAAGGTCAGCAAGTGGTCGCCTACGACGCCCAGGGTGGCATGTACGCCGCCCGCCTGTGGTGGCTGCTGCGATGGCTCGGACACGACTCGGTCGCGCTGCTCGACGGCGGCCTGCAGGCATGGCAAGCGGTCGGCCAGCCGCTCGATGCCGAAATGCCGGCGGCGTCGACGGGCACGTTCAAGGCAGGCGCGCCGCTCGCTGTGACCATCGACGTGGATGGCGTCCTGCGCAATCTGAATACGCACGAGCGCGTGCTGATCGACGCCCGCGCGGCCGACCGGTATCGCGGGGAAAACGAGACGCTCGATGCCGTCGGTGGTCATATTCCCGGCGCGCTGAATCGCTTTTTCAAGGACAACCTAGGCGCCGATGGCCGCTTCAAGACCGCGCACGAATTGCGCGAGACGTTTCGCGCGCTGCTCGGCGCAACGCCGCCGGATCGCGTGGTGCTGCAATGCGGATCGGGCGTGACAGCCTGCCACAACGCACTGGCGATGGAAGTCGCCGGATTGCATGGCGCGGCGCTGTATCCGGGATCATGGAGCGAATGGAGCTCGGACGCATCGCGGCCAGTGGCGACGGGCGCGGCGGCATAGGCAATTGCACGCACCCGGTCCAGACGGATCAGGCGCGTGCGCGAGTCACTTGACCCCGTGCTCTTTGAACCACGCAAGCGCGCGCTTCCAGCCATCCTCGGCATCCGCTTTCCGGTAGCTCGGCCGGTAATCCGCGAAAAACGCATGCGGCGCGTCATCGTAGACAACGAACTGCGAGCCGCGCGCCACCTCCGGGCCGGTCGCAATCGCCTGCTTCATCTGGGCCAGCGTGTCCTGCGGAATGCTTTGATCGAGCTTGCCGTATAGACCGAGAACCGGCGCTTTCAGATTCGCGGCAAGGTCCAGCGGATTCGCGGGATTGTTCGCGGTCTTCGCGCCAGCAACGCGCCCATACCACGCCACCGCTGCCTTGATGCGCGGATTGCGCTCGGCATACAACCACGTGATCCGCCCGCCCCAGCAGAAACCCGTAATTCCCAGCCGGTTCAAATCGCCGCCGTTCTCGCCTGCCCACGCAACCGTTGAATCGATATCCGATAACACCTGTGCATCGGGCACCCTGGAGACGAGCTGGTCGTTGAGCTGTTGCATCGACGGATACTTCGATGCGTCGCCCTCACGCACGTAGAGGTCAGGCGCGACCGCGAGATAACCGAGCTTCGCGAAGCGGCGGCAGACATCGGCGATATGCTCGTGCACGCCAAAAATCTCATGAATCACGATGATCACCGGCAAGTGCGTCTTGCCTTTTGGCTGCGCGCGGTATGCGGGCACCAGCGTGCCGTCGGCGGCCTTGAAGCCTACCGGCCCAGCTTCGAGACCGTCGCTGTCGGTGATGATGGTTTGCGCGGAAACCGGCAAGACGCAGGCGGCAAACCCGCTGCCGACCGCCGCCTTGATGAACGTGCGGCGATTGAACGGAACATGCGGAACGAGGCTGTCGATTTCAGGCGTAAGCATGCAGAACTCCAGCGGCGTGGGGCCGCGAAGGGACGGCCGGCGGCGGCCAGAAGCGCACCGGACCATCCTGAACGGGTAAGCCCCTGTGCCGGGCTGATGCGCCTGGCAGCGAGGCACGGCAAGGATCTTGACTACGACCACGCCTTGAACGAAACCGCTTCCAAGGCGTGCCGCCCATTCTAAACAGCTTTACGCCGCCTGCTCACTTCTGCCCTGCCTGCTTGCGCAGCCTCAGTGCAGCTTGACCCGCGGCGCGGTGGAGCGCCGCAGCCAGTGCGCGACGGTATCGAGCGCCATGCGCGCCCAGCCGTGCAGTGCTGCAATGTGCATCCGGTAAAGCGACTGGTACATGAAGCGCGCAAAAAGCCCTTCAATCAGCATGTTCCCGCCGATCAACCCGCCCATCAGACTGCCGACCGCGCTGAAATGCCCAAGCGATACGAGCGAGCCGAAGTCCCGATACGTATAGTCGGGCAGCGGCTTGTCTTCGAGCCTTCGTTCCAGCGACTTCAGCAGGAAACTCGCTTGCTGATGCGCGGCTTGCGCGCGCGGCGGCACGTTCCGGCCTTCTTTCTCGCCGCCCGGCCACGCGCATGCAGCGCAATCGCCGAGGGCGAACACGTTGTCGTCGATTTCGGTCTGCAGCGTACGGCGCACAATAAGTTGGCCGAGGCGGTTGGTCGTGAGTCCGTCGAGATTGGACAATATGGCTGGGGCGCGAATGCCAGCCGCCCACACGGTCAGATCCGCCGCAATGGTCTTGCCGCTCGCCGTGCGGATCGCGCTGCGCGACACTTCCGCCACGGTTTCGCCGGTCATGAGACTGACGCCCAGTTTTGCCAGCAATTCGGCGGTCGCCGTGGACACACGCTCGGGCAGCGCGGGCAGGATGCGCGGGCCTGCTTCAATCAGCACGATGCCAATATCGTGTTTCGGATCGAGCTTATGCAGCCCGTAAGCGTGCAGCACCTGCGCGGTATTGCGCAATTCCGCCGATAACTCCACGCCCGTCGCGCCGCCGCCGACGATCGCGACCTGAACGCGAGGCTGCCTTGTCGCGGCATCGGCTGGACCGATGGTTTGCGGATCAGGCGCCCGGTATTCCGCGCGGATACACGCGGCGATCAACCGTTTGCGGAACAGTTCGGCTTGATCCACCGTATCCAGCGCGAGCGAATTTTCCTGCGCGCCCTGCACGCCGAAGAACGCGGTTGTACTGCCAATAGCCACGATCAGCGTGTCGTATTCCAGATCGCGCTGCGGCAACAATTCGCCGGCTTCGTCGTCGAGAAGCGCACCGAGCCTGACCTTCTTCGCGGTCCGGTCGATACCCAGCAGGTCGCCCTGCTGAAACTCGAAGCCATGCCAGCGCGCTTGCGCCGCATAGGGCAACTCCTGCGAGAACGGGTCCAGGCTGCCGGCCGCCACTTCATGCAGCAGCGGCTTCCAGATATGCGTGGAATTCCTGTCGATGAGCGTCACCTGCGCACGCGCCGCGCGCTTGCCATTGGCGCTGCCGAACTTGTCGCCAAGGCGCGTAGCCAGTTCCAACCCGCCCGCCCCGCCGCCGACGATTATGAAGCGATGCATTCAATTCTCCCGTGACATCATTGAAACCCGCTCAATGCGCTTCTTCCCAGTTGTTGCCCACGCCGACTTCGGCGACCAGCGGCACCTTCAGCTTCGCGACGCCACACATGAGTTCCGGCAGGCGTCGGCGCACTTCCGGCAATTCGGCTTCGGGCACCTCGAGCACGAGTTCGTCGTGGACCTGCATGATCATCCTGGTTTGTATCTTCGATGCTTCCAGCCAGTCCTGCACCGCGATCATGGACAGCTTGATCAGGTCCGCAGCCGTGCCCTGCATGGGCGCATTGATCGCCGCGCGCTCGGCGCCCTGCCGGCGCGGACCGCTGCCGCCATTGATCTCGGGCAACCACAGGCGCCGCCCGAACACCGTCTCCACGAAGCCATCGCGCTTTGCCTTCGTGCGCGTTTCGTCCATGTAGTTGGCCACGCCCGGATAGCGCTGGAAATATCTGTCGATATATAGCTTCGCCGCGTCGCGCGAGATGCCTATATTCGACGCCAGCCCGAACGCGCTCATGCCATAGATCAGCCCGAAGTTGATGACCTTCGCGATGCGCCGCTGATCGTTCGATACCTCGATGGGCGTCACGCCAAAAATCTCGGACGCCGTTGCCCGGTGCACATCCTCGCCCTCGGCAAACGAGCGCATGAGCGAAGGATCGCCGGAGATATGCGCCATGATCCGCAACTCGATCTGCGAGTAATCGGCTGAGACGATCTTGCTTCCCGGCGGCGCAATGAACGCCTCGCGAATGCGCCGTCCTTCGGCGGTCCGCACCGGAATGTTCTGCAAGTTCGGTTCATTCGATGACAACCGCCCCGTCACCGCGACAGCTTGTGCGTAGTTCGTATGCACCCGGCCAGTCTGCGCGTTGACCATGCGCGGCAGCTTGTCCGTGTACGTCGACTTCAGCTTCGACAAGCCGCGATGCTCGAGCAGGATCTTCGGCAACGGATAATCTTCCGCGAGCTTCTGCAGGACTTCTTCGTCGGTGGAAGGCGCGCCGCTCGGCGTTTTCTTGACCACCGGCAATTGCAGCTTCTCGAAGAAGATCTGGCCAATCTGCTTCGGCGATCCAAGATTGAATTCGCCGCCCGCGAGCATGTATGCCTCGGCTTCGAGCTGGATCAGACGCGTCGCGATCTGGCCGCTTTGCACGCGCAGCAACTCGCCGTCGATCAGTACGCCATTGCGCTCCATCTTGCGCAATACGCGCGAGGTCGGCATTTCTATATCGCGATACACATGGAGCAATTGCGGCTCGTCGGCGAGTTGCGGAAACAGCGCCTGATGCAGCCGCAATGTGATGTCCGCGTCTTCGGCCGCGTATGGCGCGGCCTGGTCCAGCGCGACTTCGTCGAAGCCGATCTGGGACGCGCCCTTGCCCGCGACCTCTTCATACTTGATGGTCTTCGCGCCCAGATGCCGCAGCGCAAGATTGTCCATGTCGTGCGGCCGGTGCGACTCCAGCACATACGACTGCAACAGCGTGTCGTGCTCGACGCCGTTCAACTCGATACCGTAGTTCGCGAGCACTTGCTCGTCGTACTTCAGATGCTGGCCGACCTTTTTCTTCGATGGATCCTCGAGCCACGATTTAAGCTTCTGCAGGACTTCGTCGCGCGGCAACTGCACGGGCGCGTCCGGACCGCGATGCGCCACCGGAATATAGGCCGCGCGTCCCGGCTCGACCGACACCGACAACCCCACGAGCTGCGCGAGCATGGGGTCGAGCGCGGTCGTTTCGGTATCGAAGGAAGTCAGTTCGGCGGCATTGATGCGTGCGAGCCATGCATCGAACTGTTCCCACGTCTGCACGGTTTCGTAATGCCGCTCCATTTCCGTGGCGGGCGCGGGCGGCGTGTCCGTGGGACCTTCCACCGCGTCGGCAATCTCGACTTCGCGCAGCCACGTCTTGAAGCCGTGGCGCGTGAACAGATCGCGCAGTTCGTCGCGCGCTTCAGGCCGCGACGGCAGTGTTTCTTCAATGGACGCGATCTGCGCCTTCAGGTCGCATTCCGTATGTACGGTAACGAGCTTTCTGGCCATGGGAAGGAAGTCCAGAGCTTGGCGCAGATTGTCTCCCACCGCACCTTTGATTTCGCTCGCATGTGCCACGATGCCATCAAGGGTTTCGTATTGTGTGAGCCACTTCAGCGCCGTCTTCGGTCCGCACTTCTCGACGCCCGGTACGTTATCGACCGTATCGCCGATGAGCGAGAGATAGTCGACGATCCGCTCCGGCGGCACGCCGAACTTACTCAGCACCCCGGCGCGATCGAGCGTCTCGTTGGACATCGTATTGATGAGGGTGACATGATCCGTCACGAGCTGCGCCAGATCCTTGTCGCCTGTCGACACGATAACCTTCATGCCGCGCTTTTCGGCAGCCACAGCAAGCGTGCCGATGACGTCGTCGGCCTCCACGCCTTCGATCATCACGAGCGGCCAGCCGAGCGCCCGCACGGTTTCGTGGATGGGTTCTATCTGCTTCGAAAGGTCATCGGGCATGGACGGCCGGTTGGCCTTGTAATCCGCGTACCAGTCGTCGCGAAACGTCTTGCCTTTGGCGTCGAATATGCACGCGCTATACTCTGCATTGATGTCCTTGCGCAGGCGCCGCAGCATGTTGATCATCCCGTACAGCGCGCCCGTTGGCCCGCCGTGCGGCCCGCGCAGATCCGGCATGGCATGGTAGGCCCGATACAGATAGCTGGATCCATCGACCAATAGCAGGGTCTTACCTTCAAGATTAGGTTCTTCAGGCATTATGAACAAAAGAAAAGTGATTCCGAGTCTGCGATCGCTCGCAGATCAAGAGCGCGCGACGGCCAAGAAGGCCCGCGCATCGTGGCAGATGTTCACGATTATGGCAGAGTTTATCGAGGCGACCGAGTACCTGTCCGAGATCCGCCCTGCCATCAGCATCTATGGTTCGGCGCGCCTGAAACCCGAGTCGCCGTACTACCAGCTCACCATTGAAATCGCGCAGAAATTCTCCGACGCAGGCTTCGCCGTGATCTCCGGCGGCGGCCCCGGCATCATGGAAGCCGCGAACAAGGGCGCGCATGCGGGCAAGTCGCCGTCGGTGGGATTGAACATCGAGTTGCCGCACGAGCAGTCGGGCAATCAGTGGCAGGATATCTCGCTGCGCTTTCGCCATTTCTTCACGCGCAAGGTCACGTTCGTGAAGAATTCGGACGCCGTGGTCGTCATGCCGGGCGGTTTCGGCACGCTTGACGAAATGGCCGAAGTGCTCACGCTGATCCAGACCAAGAAGTCGCGGCATGTTCCCATCGTGCTGGTAGGCGGCGAGTTCTGGGAAGGCCTGCTTTCGTGGTTCCGCAATACGCTCGTACCGAATGGCGTGATCAGCGCGAAAGACCTGGACCTGATGCAGGTCATCGACAATCCGGATCAGGTGCTCGAAGCGGTGCTGCAATTCTATGAAGACCGCGAGACGGCGGAAGAACAGCCGGCCGAAGGCAAGTCCGACGAAGACCGGATGTTCTATCTTTGATGGCTTGATGCGTGCACGGCAGGGGTTAGAAGCGGCTCCATAAACGGAGCCGCTTTTTGCGCTTACTGAAACGCGACTTCGGCGAAGCCGCGCAACTTCCGGCTATGCAGCTTCGACAGCCCGTTCATGCGCAGCAGTTCCATCGCCATTACGCCGATCTGCAAATGCTGGTCCACTTGCGCACGATAAAACTGATCCGCCATGCCGGGCAATTTCAGTTCGCCGTGCAGGGGTTTATCGGAGACACACAGCAGCGTTCCGTAAGGCACCCGGAAACGAAACCCGTTTGCCGCAATGGTCGCGCTTTCCATATCGAGCGCAATGGCGCGGCTCTGCGATAAACGCTGCACCGGCTCGCGATGATCGCGCAGTTCCCAGTTGCGGTTATCCACGCTCGCGACCGTTCCGGTGCGCATCACATGCTTGAGGTCCACGCCTTCGAGCTTGGTCACCTGCGCGACGGCTTTTTCCAGCGCCACCTGAACTTCCGCCAATGCGGGAATGGGAATCCAGAGCGGCAGGTCGGCATCGAGCACGTGGTCTTCGCGCACGTAACCATGCGCGAGCACGTAATCGCCAAGACGCTGCGTATTCCGTAATCCGGCGCAATGCCCAAGCATGATCCACGCATGCGGGCGCAACACGGCTATATGGTCCGTGATCGTCTTGGCGTTCGATGGCCCCACGCCAATATTGATCATCGTGATACCGCTGCCGTCCGCGCGTTTCAGGTGATACGCCGGCATTTGCGGCAAGCGCGCGGGCGCGACGCCTTGCGGTTCTTCCTGCAGATCGCCAAGGTTTTCATTTCCCGTGATCACGTCGCCGGGCTCGACAAACGACGTGTATTCGCTTCGATACTTCCGCGTTTCTTCATCGTCGGCCTTGGACATGATCTTGCGCCCGACCTTTACGAATTCATCGATATAAAACTGGTAGTTCGTATAAAGCACGTAGTTCTGCACGTGCGTGGGCGAAGTCGCGGTGTAATGCTTCAGCCGATGCAACGAGAAATCCACCCGCGCCGCCGTGAACAACGCCAGCGGATGCGGCTCGCCCGGACCCGGCTCATACGTGCCGTTCACAATGCGGTCGTCGAGCAGCGCGAGATCGGGCATGTCGAAGATATTGCGCATGGCGAGCAGCCGGTCGCGATCCAGATCGCCCTCCAGGTGAATGCCTTCGGCAAACGCAAAATGAATGGGAATGGGCTGCGCCGACACACCCACTTCAATGCCGACATGATGGTTCTTGGCGAGTAGCCGCAGTTGCTCACGATAATAATCGCCGAACATGTCGGGGCGCGTCAGCGTGGTTTCGAAGATACCCGGCCCGGCGACAAATCCGTACGAACGGCGTGAATCGATCTGCGTATTCAGTTCGGTGCGCACGCGCACGAACGGATAACACGCCCGCACGCGATGCGAAAACGGCTCGTTCTTCCTGTAGCGCGCGAAGGCGTCGCGCAAGAATGCCGTGTTGGCTTCATAGATGGCCGATACCCGCGCCACCGCGGCCACGGGGTCGTCGAACGATTCCGTGGGGAAGTTGTTGGCTGGGGTGGAATGGCTGGCTTGAGTCCGGTCGTTTGTCATGTTCTTCATGCGCTCTTGTGATGAATCGACATTAACACGGAAGAACCACGCGGCCATGAACACCCCTGCCACCGATGCGTTTCTTCAACACAATGAGCCGCCGCGCGGTGCTTTATTTGAAACCAGCGCAAAATGAGGTCGTGGAGACGGTTCAAAAGGCTATAAGCGTCCCTCAAGCGGGTGCGTTTTGCTAAAATTCGGGGACTCATCTGGAGAAACATCATGAAGTCGCTTCAATCTGTCGCCATGGCGGCTTTCCTGGCCGCAGCCAGCATCGGCGCAAACGCGCAGAGCCTTCCCGCTCAATCGGCAGCCGCGACGGATGCCACTCCGGCGCACGTCATGTCTCCCGAGGAAAACGCCGGCTTGCCCGACCTGAAGGCGATCAATCGCCCGGCGGCGGAAGTCAGCTCGAAAGTGGAAATCTCGCCGCCGCGCTTGCCGAGCTATCACGAGACGAGCACGAACGGCACCGAAATCACCGAATATCGCGACAAGGGCAAGCCCGTTGAAATCAACGTGCGCTCGAATTTCGGCACGCGCTACCAGATGAGCGCGCCCGCCGACACGTCGCCGACCGTGCGTGACAACGGTAAGCCGAGCACGCGCCTGCCGTCGTGGAATTTGCGCTACTGAGTTTTAACGCCGCGCCGGGTTTGCATGGGTTAGTTACCACAATAACCATACCCGGCGTTCGCCGATGTGCCGCCAACGTATAACGGCATTCCGCACTGACCCGCCCGCCTTCCAACCTCACCGACGTTCTCCCGCATGGCCGTATTCACCGCTGTCTCCGATTCCCAGCTAACCGACTGGCTCCAGAACTACGAACTCGGCGAAGTGACCGATTTCCGTGGCATTGCATCCGGTATCGAGAACAGCAATTTCTTTCTGACGACCACGCGCGGCGCGTTTGTCCTGACCATCTTCGAGAACCTCACGGCCACGCAACTGCCGTTTTATCTCGATCTGATGCGCCATCTGGCGTCGCATGCGGTGCCGGTTCCGGATCCCATGCCCCGTCGCGATGGCGCGCTGTTCGGCATGCTCAACGGCAAGCCGGCGGCGATTGTGACAAAGCTCGACGGCGCGCCGGAATTGTCTCCCGCGCCGGCGCACTGCATTGAAGTGGGACATATGCTGGCGCGGCTTCACCTGGCGGGCCGCGATTTCGCGTCGTACCAGCCGAATTTGCGCAGTCTCGCGTGGTGGCAGGAAAACGTGCCGGCCGTGCTACCGCATCTGAGCGGCGGCCAGCGCGCGCTTATAACCGATGAACTCGCGCATCAAGCGGCGTTTTTTGCATCGGCTGAATACAGGGCAATGCCCGAAGGTCCGTGCCACTGCGACTTGTTCCGCGACAACGTGCTGTTCGCGCATCCCACGGCGGATGAAACGCGTCTTGGCGGGTTTTTCGACTTTTATTTCGCCGGCAACGACAAATGGCTTTTCGATGTGGCCGTCTGCGTGAACGACTGGTGCGTCGACCTTGCAACTGGCGCGCTCGACGCCGCGCGCACGGACGCGCTCCTGCGCGCGTATCAGACCGTTCGGCCGTTCACGCCTGCCGAAGAACATCACTGGAACGACATGCTGCGCGCGGGCGCTTTGCGCTTCTGGGTATCGCGTCTTTATGACTTTTACCGGCCACGAGAAGCCGAAATGCTGAAACCGCACGATCCTGGCCATTTCGAACGCATTCTGCGTGAGCGCATCCAATCTGCGCCCCCTCCCGCTGACGGTAATTAATCAATGCATTTGATCGAAGTCCCCGCAAAAACCGGTTATGTGTGGTTCCGCCAGGGTATCTGGCTGTTTCGCCGGAATCCGCTCGCGTTTCTCACGGTGTTCTTCGCGTATCTGTTCGCCATGACGCTGATTTCGCGGCTGCCCGTGATCGGTCCCGTGCTGCCGCTGCTGCTGATTCCAGGCGTCGCGGTGGGATTCATGGCCGCTTGCCGCAATACCATCGCCAAGCAGCCCGTATGGCCGACTGTGCTCGTCGATGGTTTCCGCTCGTATGGGCAGATTGTCGCCCGGCGTCTACTGGTGCTGGGCGTGGTGTACGTGCTCGCGATGGGTATTGTGTTTGCGCTGTCGGCGCTGGTCGACGGCGGCATTCTGCTCAACCTGATGATCGGCAACGGACCGGCGGGCGATCCGGAAACCGTTGCCGCGAGTTTCAATCCGCTGGCGGTGCTCGTCGCAATGGCCTGTTATATCCCCGTTGCCATGCTGTTCTGGTTCGCACCGGTTCTCGTTGCGTGGCACGACGTGCCGCCTGCGAAAGCGCTGTTTTTCAGCTTTGTCGGCTGCTGGCGCAATCGCGGTGCGTTTGTGCTGTATGGCGCGTTGTGGATTGGAGTGGCGTTGGCCGTGTCGTTTGGACTCAGCGCGCTGATGCAAGTGCTCGGCGTCGGTCAGGAGATGGCGCTCGCCGTACTGATGCCGGCGTCCATTCTCGTTACAACCGCGTTGTACTGCTCGTTTTACGCGACATATCGCGGCTGTTTCGGCTTGCAATCCGAGAATCCCGCCGACGATATTCCCGATTTGTCAGGACCTGCGGCCTGACAATTTTTCGACAAAAGACACACCGAAGCGCTGATGACCTTCAAAGTCGCCGGCGCTTTTTCATTTGCTTCGTGCACTAATGATTCGCGTGCAGTATCGTTAGGTATTGTTATTTGCGTAGCGCCCTGACAGCCATGACTTCTTCCCTGCAGATTCCGCTTGAACTCGACGCTCAGCTTTGCTTCGCGCTCTATTCCACATCGCTTGCGATGACAAAAACGTACAAACCGCTTCTGGACAAGGTCGGTCTGACCTATCCGCAATACTTGACGATGCTCGTGTTGTGGGAAAGCGATGCGCTGACCGTCAAGCAGATGGCCGAGCGTTTGAGCCTGGATTCGGCCACCATGACGCCGTTGCTCAAGCGGCTCGAGGCGCAAGGGTTTGTAAAGCGCGTGCGCGGCACGGAAGACGAACGGCAAGTGCATATTCATCTCACGGACACCGGTCGCACGCTAAAAAAAGCCATCCGCGGCATTCCTGGCGAGATCTATTGCGCGGCGGGGTCCGACGGCGAGCGCCTGGTCAAACTGCGCGACGAACTCATGCGTTTGCGTGCGTCACTGATGGAATATAACGAAGCTTGATGGAATCGATAGAAATTAACAATCGTCGTGGATGCTAATTTAGTTTGCACGCTAATGATTAGCGCGATATATTTATCTCCGTGGTCACTGCACTTCCAAACACCCTTCCGCCGTCAGGCGGGCAACCATTGAACAGGAGAAGGATCATGAGCATTCTTTACACCGCACACGCAACGAGCACGGGTGGCCGCGACGGCCGGGCGGTATCGTCGGACAAGAACCTGGATGTGAAATTGAGTGCGCCGAAGGAACTGGGCGGCGCGGGTGCTGCTGGCACGAACCCGGAACAGCTTTTCGCGGCCGGTTATTCAGCTTGCTTTTTGAGCGCGATGAAGTTTGTGGCCGGCCAGCAAAAGAAAACCATCCCGGCCGACACCACCGTTTCCGCCAATGTTGGCGTAGGCCCGAACGACCAGGGCGGCTTTGCGCTGGACATTGAATTGCGTGTTTCGCTGCCGGGCCTGGACGCGGCCGAAGCGCAAACACTGGTCGATACGGCTCACCAGGTTTGCCCGTACTCGAACGCAACGCGCGGCAACGTGGACGTGCGCGTCAAGCTGGTCTGATTTACGTCAACGAGGGCGAAAGCCCTCGGACGCCGGAACGCAAAATGCAAAAATGCCGGCCATTGGAGCCGGCATTTTTTTGCTTCGATACCGCCGATTTTGACGTATCGAATCCTGCTTGTACTTCATTACGACGGTTGAATTACTGCGCGAGCCACGAAGGATGACGTGCCGATGCGCGACGATCCAGCTTCTTCATGCGGTACTCGAGGTCGTAAATGTCAGTGGCTTCGGCCAGATAAGCGTCGTTACGCTCCTTGTCACGCTGGTCGGCGGATTTCGTCAGGAACAGGAAGACGCGGCTGAGCAGATACATGGTGAACCTCGCTTGGGTGATATAGGGTAATTACCTAGTGCTTTTACGAAGTATAGGGTAATCCCTAGTCACACGCTACCGTTCAAAAAGGCCTTTTGACGCAAAAGACTTTTTTACAACACTGGCTCTATGCGAGCGTCTCGTCTTGAACTGCGGCCTGGACGCGGCGCTGATGCTTGAAAAACTCCCAGAGCATGGCTGAGGCGTCCGGACCTTTGGCCGAATGGAATGGCACGGTATCGTCACCACCGCTCCAGGCGTGGCCGAGACCGCGCACAATGCAACTGCGCACCACGCGCCGCCCGTTTTTCACGTAATCCGTCATTACGCCGTCCGGTTGCGTCTCTTCCCGGCGTTCGCCATTTCGCCACGTGCCGTTGGCATCGATAAAACGGTTCAGGCGCAGGAATTCCGTAGTCAGTTGCTCGGCATTGACCTTCGACACCACCGAATCCAGCTCGCCATGCACGATCACGACCGGCATGCCCGGGTAGCGTGCAACATCGACTGACGCGTCGATCAACGCCACCGGATCTTTACGCGAGCCTCGCCGCATGATGTCCATTGCGTCGATGCCGGAATTGGCGTCGCCGAAAACAACGCCCGAATGCAAGCCCACGGCCGCGAAAACGGATGGATATTTGACCGCAAGCATGGCGGCGAGGCCCGCGCCCGCCGACATCCCGGCGAGGTACACGCGCTCGGGGTCCAGGTCGTACTGCGTGGTGATCTCTCTTACCAGTGAAACCACCGACGCCGCCTCCCCACCACCCGATCCGGCGGATTCCTCATACCAGTGCCAGCAACGGTGAACGTGAGCGGTCTTCGACTGTTCGGGATACAAGACCGCGAATCCATACCGGTCCGCGAGCAAGTTGATCCGTGTTCCCTGCGCGAAATCCTCAGCGGATTGCTGGCAGCCATGCATCATCACCAGTAATGGCATGCGGGCAATCGTGGCGTTGGTCGGCAAATACAACGCATAGGCCAGATGATTCACGAACCGGCCGGCCGCTGGCGGTGCCGAGTGAAACGAACGCGTCCATTTCCCTGCCGCCCATGCGGATGCGCGGGGACGCACCCGTGATTCGCGCACAGCACGCGCTTTGACGGGCGTACGTGGCTTGACCGCCGGCCTTGGACTGGCTGCCGCAGGCTTTGCCGTCTTGGCGCCGACAGATCGGGCCGCAGTACGCGGCTTGGGGGATCTGGGCGGCGTGAGTTGGGTGACGACCAGGCGTTTCAAGCCTCGCAGCCATAATTTTGTCAGACTTTTAGGCATCGAATTAGGTCTCGCACACTGGAAATCAGGCCGCTAAACCACTGCGGGAATAACGGATGTTGTGCAGTGCACAATAGCATTTATTCGAGCGCTGTGCGCGCGACACAGAATTTCACTTGTCGCACATTGCGGATACAAAGACGTCGAAAGTGAACAAATTAGGCGACGTTATCTCTCATCCGCTAGTTTTGGGTCATACATCCAAATAACTTTGGGGCTTGGCTCGCCAGCTATAATGTCTGCTTTTTCCCGCTATGCAGAACAATCTTCATGCCTGACTTGCCACTATCCCTCTGGCTCACCATTACATCGATTGGCAGTGTCGGCGTCATGATCCCGCTCGCGCTTGCGGTGGCCGCCTGGCTCGCGCTCGGTTATCCATGGCGCTACGCCGTGTGCTGGGTCGTGCTGCTCGGCGGCGCAAGCGGGCTCGTGTTTGTCACCAAACTCGCGTTCATGGGCTGGGGTATCGGCGTGCGCGAACTAGACTTCACGGGAATCAGCGGCCACGCCATGATTTCGTCGGCGGTGTTGCCGGTTGCGTTGTTCGTCGCGTGCCTGCCTGGCCGGCAATGGGTCCGCGGGCTCGGCGTCCTGCTCGGCGTGCTGGTGGGAATCGTAGTGGGCGTATCGCGCATTTTGCTGAACGCACATTCGGTGTCCGAAGTGGTCACCGGCTGTGGACTCGGCGCGGCGGCGGCTCTCTTGTTCGTTGCGTATGCGTGGCGCGCGGAAGCGGGCAAGTTGTCGCCCGCACCGGTCGTCATCAGCCTCGCCGTCGTCACGGTCGTGCTGCACGGGATTCCCGTTCCTACACAACGCTGGATTACCGACATTGCGCTGCACTTGTCCGGCCGTGAGCAGCCGTTTATCCGGGCGCGCTGGAAAGCAGGCCAATACGACAAGCCAGTGGCAACGCCGGCACGGCATATCGATGTCCGGTTCGGCAGCCCGAGGCAATCCTGAGATAGCAAATAAATACGTACGAACGCATGTCAGCGTGTAAGAGCCTCCCGTTATAGCCACGAATATATTACGATGCGCTTTCCATTCATTTCGACCTGGCCATCGTGTTCAAACTCAAACATTCGCTGATTGCTGCTGTTTTAGCCGTTTCCACCTTCACGTTGCAGAGCGCGGCCCACGCCGATGAAATCGTCGTCTCCGCGGCCGCGAGCCTGACGAACGCATTCAAGGCCATCGGCGATTCCTACGAGAAGCAACATCCAGGCACCAAGGTCCTGATGAACTTCGGTGCGTCCGACGTGCTGATGCAGCAGATCGTGAAAGGCGCGCCCGCCGATGTCTTCGCCTCCGCCGATCAGAAAGCAATGGACAAAGCCGTCCAGGAAAAGGTGATCGTCACCGAATCGCGCCGTGACTTTGCCGCGAATTCGCTCGTGTTGATCGTGCCGAAGGACAGCGCGTTCGCACCAGCCAGCGTGAAAGACCTGACCGAATCCAGCGTGAAGCGCGTGGCTTACGGCGATCCGGCGTCCGTGCCGGTTGGCCGTTACACGGAAGGTGCGCTCAAGGAAGCGGGTGTCTGGGACGCGGTCAGCGCCAAGGGCGTCCTTGCGTCGAACGTGCGCCAAAGCCTGGACTATGTGGCACGCGGCGAAGTGGACGCGGGCTTCGTGTTCAGCACGGACGCCGCCGTGATGCCGGATCGCGTGAAAGTTGCGCTGACCGTGCCCACGCAAACATCGATCACGTATCCGATCGCCCAGGTTGCGCAAAGCAAGCACGCCGCCGACGCCCAGCAGTTCATTGCATATGTGCTGTCGCCGGAAGGCCAGAAGACGCTCGCGCAATTCGGCTTCAGGCCGCCGGCGAAGTAAAGCCGCATGGATCACGCGTGGATACCGCTGCTGCTGTCGCTGAAAGTGGCCGGATGGGCCACGGCGATCGACGTGGTGCTCGGCGTGGCGGTGGCGTTCGGCCTGTCGCGCTGGCGTTCGTCAGCGCGTGAACTGGTCGATTCGTTGCTGACGCTGCCGCTTGTCATGCCGCCTACCGTGCTGGGTTATTACCTGCTCGTGCTGCTTGGGCGGCGCGGCGTGATTGGCGCGTGGCTCGATAAATTCGATATCCAGTTGGTCTTCACCTGGCAAGGCGCTGTGATCGCGTCCGCGGTGGTTGCGTTTCCGCTCGTGCTGAAGTCGGCGCGCACGGCGTTCGAGACCGTCGATCCACAATTCGAGCGCGCAGCGCGAACGCTCGGTATCGATGAAACCGCCGTGTTCTTTCGCGTCACATTGCCGCTTGCCGCGCGCGGCATTCTGGCTGGCGCGCTGCTCGCGTTCGCCCGGGCGCTCGGCGAGTTTGGCGCCACGCTGATGATCGCAGGAAATCTGCCGGGCAGGACGCAGACCCTTTCGGTTGCGGTCTATGCCGCCGTGCAGGCTGGCGACGACAGCACGGCGAACATCCTGGTGATCGTGACATCGGTGACGTGTGTGGTCATCCTGCTCGCGGCCGGACGATTGTTGCCGCAGCGCTCGATGGCGTCGGCGCGTTGATCTGGCATAACTCATGACCGCCCTTTCCATCCGCCTGCGCAAGCATTTCATCACGCCCGAGCGCGACTTCCTGCTCGATGTCGCATTCACTTCGACCAGTCAGCGCATTGTGCTGTTCGGGCCGTCGGGCGCGGGAAAAAGTCTGACGTTGCAGGCCATCGCGGGATTGATTCATCCGGACGAAGGCGAGATCGTGCTGAATGGCACCACGCTGCTCGATACAAGCAAGAAGATCGACCTGAGCCCGCAAGCGCGGCGCATTGCGTACCTGTTTCAGGATTACGCGCTGTTTCCGCATCTGAACGTGCGGCAAAACATTGCGTTCGGCCTGAAGCGCGGCTGGTTGAATCCGTCGAAGCATCACGCGCATGCCGGTGTTGACTACTGGCTCAAGGCGTTCGATCTGACCCAGGTCGCACGGCAGTATCCGGGGCAGTTATCGGGCGGACAAAAACAGCGTGTGGCGCTGGCGCGGGCGTTGATTCCTCATCCGCAATTGCTGCTGCTCGACGAGCCGTTCTCCGCACTCGACATGGCCTTGCGCCAGCGCATGCGCCAGGAACTGGCGGATCTGCAAAGCCGTCTCGATATCCCGATGGTCCTCATCACGCACGATCCCGACGATGTCGCCATGTTCGGCGACCAGGTCGTGAGTCTGCGCGAGGGCGTCGTGAAGACTCACGACGAAAACGCGGCGAACAACAATGACGTCAATCCGTCACGCCGAGAATCACGCTCGACGCCTTGAACGCGGCAATGGCGCTCCGGCCTTCCTCGAGTCCGAGCGTCTCGACGCTTTCGTTGGTGATGATAGCCGTGATCGTGGTCGAGTCATCGAGCGCGAGCGAAACTTCCGCGTTCACCGCGCCGAGCGTCACCTTCGATACCGTGCCCTTCAACTGATTGCGCGCTGAAATGCGGGCCGTGGGCGTGTTCAAGTCGTCGGTCATCAGGATCACCCACGATGCCTTCACCAGCGCAAACGCCTCGCTCCCCTCTTTCAGCCCTAGCGACTCGGTGCTTTCGTGCGTGACAACGGCAACAATCAACTGGCCGCCTGAGAGCGCGAGCTCGATTTCGTCGTTGACCGCGCCGCGCTTGATCTGCCTGACCGTGCCGAACAACTGGTTGCGTGCGCTCGTTTTCATGCCGATCCGTCCAATGAGTTGCCAGTCCTCTGCAAAGCCTTCTATCGCCGCGCCCGCACGTTCGAGAAACACGCGATGTTCACGCTCGATAGCGCGATAGGTATCGATCAGTTTCAGCGCCTTTGGCGTGAGCGTCGTCCCGCCGCCGCCTCGGCCGCCCGTCGCGCGCACGACGAGTGCGGCGCCGGCGAGGTTGTTCATGGCGTCGATGGCGTCCCACGCCGCCTTGTAGCTCATGCCAACCGCTTTGGCCGCGCCCGTGATCGAGCCGGTCTGTTGAATGGCCGCAAGCAGCGCAATGCGCGCGGCGCCGCCGAGTGTCTCGTTGCCGCTGCGAAACCATACCGCGCCGCCGACCTCGATAGGGTCATGCGGCGTCTCGTGCGTGTCCTGGGTCATGGTCGCGTCAACGCCCGTTGTCAAAGTGCGGCGATTATATTGGATCGCCCGATTTAACCCGGGCTCACTCAGGTCCACTTCAGGTCACTTGATACGCGGCCGTTTTATCTTGCGCAGGATGCGTTCGCCTTCCAGCGCGCGCATCTGCTGGGCCGCGATCGCGAAACCTTTCGCAAGTCCCTTCTGGTAGTCGCCGGCTTCCTCCAAAGCCGCGAGACGTTGCGCAGCGACGGCTGCATCGTTGCCCTCGCCCAGTACGCTTTGCAGATCTCCCAGCGCCTTTCCAACGCCTTTGCGCGTGGGGCGCGTCACCATGGAACGGAAGAATTCGAGCGCGTAACGCAAACGCTTCGCATGGATGCGCACTTTGTGGCGCGTGCGGGCGTCGATGGTGGTCAGGTCCGGCGCACGCTCGATCTTCCGATAATGCTTCGTGATGCGCTTTCGCACATGATCCGCGAGCGTGCGATCCGCGTGCTCGGGCGGCGCTTCGAGCTCGCTGAACCATTGCACGAACGATAAAGCGAGTGCGGCGTATCGCGGCGAGTTCATTGCGTCCTGCAAGCGCCGGCGGGCGGCCATGCGCTTTGCATCGGCGGCGCGTTGCAGCCGAGACCATGCGTCTTTGTGATGCGCGTCATCGGCGGCGGCGTAGGCAGCAAGCGTCGTGTCTGCAAAGACATCCCAGTCGCGGGCATCGGCGAGCAGGTCGCCAAACCATTTCAGGTCCGGCGCTACCTGCGCGTTCCAGGTTTCATCTATCCATTCGGGGAAGAGCTTCAGCGCCGTCTTGAGCCGGCGCTGCGCCACGCGCAACTGATGCACGTGTTCAGCTTCAAATGCGCCGCGCGAAGCGGCGTCGTTGCCGAACCATTGTTCGGCCACCGACTTCCCGATCTCGGCAAAGGCGTCAGTGGGCGTGGCATGCCGCGCCAGCTTCAGCCTGGCGGCCTTTACGGGCTCGCGCGCGGCGGGATCGACGGCATCCGGCAAGATCACAAACGGCAGCGCACGCGCAATCTCATGCGCGAACGCAAACAGCGCTTCTCGTACTTCAGGTGCGGCCGCGAGCGTCAATGTCGCCTGGCTGTCGGCCTTCTTCGTCAAGGTCACGCGGATCGGCCCCGGTGCTTCCCATTCGGTTACCGCCGCCTCGGACGCCTCGCTCAGCATGGCGTCGCTCTGCCCAAGTGAATGCTGCACATCGGCAAGCGCTGCTTCGGATGCAAGCCACGCGCGCAGATCGCGAGAATCGTCTTGTGCGCCGACCGCGGTCTCCATGCGCCGGACGAACGGCCATTCGCGATGACATGCCGTAAAGACCCTGTGTTCTCCACGCGTTTCTTCATGCACTTCCCAGCCCCGCAAATCGGCTTCAACTTTTTGCGTTCGCAACATGAAGTCCGTGCGCCGGGCGCTTGAAAACAGGCTCAGTCCGGAAAGTGCCTTATCGGGCGGGGAGTTTGAAATGTCATGAGAAATCATCACCAACTCGACAAGTTGCAACATAAGTTCTCCACCATGAACGCGATGTGTGCGGCTGTGCGCGACCTGCTTCATCGCGATGACTCGATAAAGCAGCAAGTCCCAAGCCGCGCTTTCAAATCAGATGAATTTCAAAGCTGTCAAGCGTCATCAAACTGCAATAAAGCGCGTGCAAACATGAACCGCGTCACTGCCAGATGCCACAAAACCGAACACAAGAAGCAACGCCTTTCATCGCCGAATAGCACCGAAGCCACGCCAACCTCTCCGCTACACGCGCAGCCTTCCAGCACAAAGGACGTTACATGCCTGACTTGACCCTTCCCGATACCGAAACACAAGGGCGCACGCTCGGACGACGGCTGAGCATGCCGCTGTTCCTGATCGTGATTGCCGGCGGCATCATCTATTGCGTCACGCATCTGCTGCACGACCTCGAAGCGGTACCCCAGTCGTCAATACTGCCTTACGTTTTGCTTGGCATTGCGTTAATGATCGCGCTGGGTTTCGAATTCGTAAATGGTTTTCACGATACCGCCAATGCCGTCGCCACAGTGATCTATACCCACTCGCTCGCGCCAAATCTCGCGGTCGTCTGGTCGGGCGCGTGGAACTTTCTGGGCGTGCTGGTTTCGAGCGGCGCGGTCGCGTTCGGCATCCTGCAGTTGCTGCCGGTGGAACTGATTTTGGGCGTGGGGACATCGCAAGGCTTCGCGATGGTGTTCGCGCTCCTGATCGCCGCGATCATCTGGAACCTCGGAACGTGGGCGCTGGGTATTCCGTCGTCGAGTTCGCATACGCTGATTGGGTCGGTGATCGGTGTCGGGCTGATGAACCAGATGCTGCACGGGACATCGGGCACATCGGGCGTCGACTGGAACCAGGCCGTGGCGGTCGGGAAGTCGCTGCTGTTCTCGCCGCTGGTCGGCTTTCTGCTGGCGGGCCTGCTGCTCTACGTGATGAAGCTCGTCGTGCGCGTGCCCGCGCTCTATAAAGAGCCGAAGAAGAACACGCCGCCGCCCTTCTGGATTCGATGCCTGCTGATCCTCACCTGCACGGGCGTCTCGTTCGCGCACGGTTCCAACGACGGCCAGAAGGGCATGGGCCTCATCATGCTTATCCTGATCGGCACCGTGCCCACCGCCTACGCGCTGAACAAGGCCGTGACGCCCGCCGAGACGCAGACCTTCCTGTCGGTCGGCCATCACGCATCCGAAGTGCTCGGCAAATACGCGAACGGAGCCGCGCCGATCGCCGATCCCCGCGCCGCAGTCGAGCACTACGTGCAAACCAAGAAGGTCGAGCCGAACACGGTGATTGCGTTGAAACAGCTCACCGATACCATTGACGGACAAGTCGGTTCGTCCGACTCGATGGCAAGCGTGCCGCAAAACATCGTGAACAACGTGCGCAACAACATGTATGTGAGTTCCGAAGCGCTGCGCCTGATGGACAAGCAGCATGATCCTGCCTTCGCGCCCGAAGACGCCGCCGTGCTCAAGAACTACAAAGGCCAGCTCGACCATTCCACGAAGT
Organism: Caballeronia sp. DA-9; assembly: GCF_051615025.1. Classification (NCBI taxonomy): domain Bacteria; kingdom Pseudomonadati; phylum Pseudomonadota; class Betaproteobacteria; order Burkholderiales; family Burkholderiaceae; genus Caballeronia; species Caballeronia sp. DA-9. Next base: position 1,383,544 of record NZ_CP195132.1, read on the forward strand.
TCATCCCGACGTGGGTCAAGGTCGCCGTGGCGGTCGCGCTTGGACTCGGTACGATGGTCGGCTGGAAGCGCATTGTGGTGACGGTTGGCGAGCGCATCGGCAAGACGCATCTGACGTATGGGCAAGGCGCTTCGGCGGAACTGGTCGCCATGGTGACCATCGGCGCCGCCGATGTGTACGGCCTTCCGGTCAGCACCACGCACGTGTTGTCGTCGGGCGTGGCGGGGACGATGGCCGCGAACGGTTCCGGGCTGCAATGGAAGACCGTGCGCAGCCTCGCGCTTGCGTGGGTGTTGACGTTGCCGGTTTCCATCGCGTTGGCGGCGGGCCTCTTCTGGGTTTTCCGCGGCTTGTTCTAACCAACCGTTTTTAACCCGTCTCGATGCTTCCGGCGGCGGTTGCCTCAAACCGCCGCCGCGCTTGCAAAATTTCCCGATCGCCGACAGGCTTTTGTTTGTGATCCAGTCATGTCGCAGTCGCAGCCCATACCCATCAAGCGCTCACGCTTATGGCACAGCACTTGCTCAAGCCATAGGGCAATCGCGAGGGTATCGGCGATGCAGGACACGACAGATTCATCATTCGCCGATATTCACGCCGCCCCACACGCGGCATCGCCATTCACTCTTCAGCAGATGTCAATAATTAAGGAGAAGTGGAATGACTATCGGAACAATCTTGCTCGTAGTGTTGATCCTGTTGCTGCTTGGCGCTTTCCCGTCGTGGCCGCACAGCCGCAGTTGGGGTTATGGCCCAAGCGGGATTCTGGGCGTGGTGCTGATCATCGTGATCGTGCTGCTGCTCATGGGCCGGCTATAAGTCGCCATAAGTCATTGGTCGAGTGAACATCGCCCGTCAGCAGGGAGACATGCCTGCTGACGGGCGTTTTACTTTGTCCCGCCGAACGCACCGATAAACCTTCATCCAGGAGTACGGAATTCATGGACCTCCATCTCAAAGGCAAACTCGCGCTTGTCTCGGGATCGACAAAGGGCATTGGCCTCGCGATCGCCACGGGCCTTGCACGCGAAGGCGCGCATGTGATCGTGAACGGGCGCAAGCAGGCGTCTGTGGACGACGCCATCGTCAAGCTTCGTGCCGCTGTGCCCTATGCAAACGTCGAAGGTTTTGCCGGCGATCTCGCCGATGCTTCGCAAGTCGAGGCGCTGGTCAAGAAGTATCCGGACGTCGATGTGCTCGTGAACAATCTGGGCATTTTCGATCCCAAGCCGTTCGCGGATATTCCGGACGAAGACTGGCAACGCTTCTTCGATACCAACGTCATGTCCGGCGTGCGCCTTTCGCGCGCGTATTTGCCGAAGATGAAAGCGAAGAACTGGGGCCGTGTGGTGTTCATCAGCAGCGAGAGCGGCATCCAGATTCCCGTGGAAATGATCCACTACGGCGTGACGAAGACGGCGCAACTGGGGTTGTCGCGCGGGCTTGCCGAGGATTGCGCGGGCACCGGCGTTACCGTGAATGCTGTGCTGCCGGGGCCGACGCATTCGGACGGCCTGGATGAGATGGCCGCCAAGGGCATGGGCGACAAGACGTTCGAGGAGTTCGAGAAAGGCTTCTTCGAGACAGAACGGCCGAGTTCGCTGATCAAGCGATTTGCGACGACTGAAGAAGTCGCGAACATGGTCGTGTATGTGTGTTCTGAAGCGTCGTCCGCGACAAACGGCGCGGCATTGCGCGTGGACGGCGGCGTGGTGCGTTCGGCGTTCTGACTTTTTTTAGTCACCCGAACCAATCAACCGCCCCAATCACACGCGAAGCACGCGTCCATCCGGCCCGATCAGCGGCGGCAGCTTGGGCAATGAATCAGGCGACTTCGGTGCGGCTTTGGCGCGGCCGGCGCTCGATCCGCCTGCGGAAGGCGCGACCGTCAAGGCCGGCGCAGGCGCTGTGGTTCTGTCGGCGACTTGCTTGACGGCCGGTCCGCTCTTGCGCTTTTTCTTTGCCTGAGCGGACACGACGGGCCGTGTCTTGTTCTTGGTCGCATGCAGTTGCGATTCAGGCGGATTCCAGACTTCGATATAACGCTCGGCAGCCGCCGCGCCTGCAGACCCCAAGCTCATGGAACCTGCCACCAGGGCAAGCGCGACCTTCGAAGAAAGGGCGGATAAAACAGGTCTCACAGCAAACGCTCCAGATAATTCAGTGTCCACCAGCGCGCGAAAGTATAGCGTCGAGCGAGCGCTGCGATGTGTCGAGTTCAAGCAAGGCAATGTCCAGCCGTTGCAGCACCAGCGCCACCGTGTTGCCGCCCGTGCCGAGCTCCGGCTCGACGCGTGTTGCGTCAAACGCCGCCGATACCGCGCGCGTTGCCTGCACATAGCGGGCGAGCGCGGCAGCCTCGGCAGAAGAATGGGATTGAGGACGGTTCATTTCGTGTCCATGCAAAGAGCATCAACCTGTATGAATATACAGTAATGCCGGGCGTGAGAAAAGTATTCGTGCGCTGGGACAAAGTCTGCGCGTAAACCCGCCGCATTTAAGTTGCGCTTAATAGTCCGAAGGCACATTTCAAAACGATAGCTTTCAATTCAGCCAGAAACTGGCCACATTTTCACCGGGGCTTTCACGCGAGGATACGCCATGGCCGCCAGCGCATCGTTTCAGAACATCAAGTCGACGATGAAAACCGAGCACGCATTGCCGTTGCATCAATGCCGCCTTTCCGAAGCCGTGGAACGGCCTTGGGGCAAGGCTTATCGAATGGTTGAATGGGCGCGTAAAAGCGATCCATGCAGCCAGTTGAGCGTGGTGCCGGCGGAATTCACGACCTCAGAGATCGCAGAAGTGCTTCGCGCCCACATTGCGGGCCGCCGCTACGGTCCGACCGACTCTGACGGAAGCGTCTGATCGTTACGGAAGAACAAGCGAAGCCTCGAATAAAGCTTGATTTAGTCCACAAATAGACTAATATACAATTCAAGTTCAAATTGAGACTTTCGCCATGCCTCGCGTTCAACGCGTTCCACGTCCGGCACCCGCGCCGCAGCCTACCCTTGCCGATATGTCCGCAGCCGGGCTGCGCGCGTTTTTCAACATCGCGAACGACTGGACCCTTTCCGCCGATGAGCAGATTGTCCTGCTCGGTTCCCCCGGCCGTTCCACGTTCTTCAAATGGAAATCGGCGCCTGAGACTGCGCGCCTTGGCCGCGATACGCTTGAGCGGCTTTCGTTGATTCTCGGCATCTATAAGGCGCTTCAAATCCTGCTGCCCCAACCCGAAGCTGCCGATGGCTGGATCAAGCGCGCGAATACCGCGCCGCCGTTCGGCGGCCGGCGCGCGCTCGACCGCATGCTTGCGGGCAACGTGAGCGATCTCGTGGCGGTGCGGCAATATCTCGATGCAATGCGAGGCGGCTGGGCGTGAGCGATCTATCCAGTTTGCCAGAGGCCGAAAACGACTGGCGTGCTCGCTGGCCGCACGCTGAACTCGACTGGTCACCGGCGTATCGCGTGATTCCGACGCGTTTTCCGGCCGTCAATCTGTTCGACCGCGTGGCTTCGCCGCAGGATTTCGAGGCGCTTTATGCGCTCGAAGCCATGACCAACGACCGCTTGCGTACCGAAGTAGGCGAACTCGACCTTGTGCCGCTTGATGAACGCCGATTCGGCGCGGGTTATGGCCCGATCATGGCCGCGTTCACGCATTTGAATCCGAACGGCAGCCGCTTTTCCGATGGCAGATACGGCGTGTTCTATTGCGCCCGCGAAAGGCGCACGGCTATAGAAGAAACGCGATATCACTCCGCGCTGTTTCTCGCTCACACGCAACAGGCGCCGCTGCGCCAGCAGATGCGGCTTTACACGGTATCGGCAGAGGGTGAAGTGCTTGATCTGCGCGACGGACGCCTGCAGCAAAGCGCGCTTGATCCGGAGATTCTTTCGCCTTCGGACTACGCCGCCGGCCAGACGCTCGGACGCGCTGCGCGGGCGGCAGGCGTACGCGGAATCGCGTATCCATCGGTGCGGGACCAAGGTGGCGAATGCCTGGCGGCGTTCCGCACGACGCTGCTGCGCGACTGCCACCATGCCGCGTATCTGGAATACGAATGGAACGGCGAAACCGTCAGCAACGTGTACGAGATGAGCAAGGTCGGCTAGCTTCAAGGCCAATCAGCCGATGGCAACCGCCGTCGGCGACCGAACGCGCGCAATCTTCTTGGTCGCCGGCCGCGCGGCTTTCGACGCCACTTTTGGCGACACCGCCTTGACCGCCGCCAGCGCTTCCGCCTTGACGTCCTTGCCGGAATTCTTCAACGCCGCGGCCTTCGCTTTCTGGCTGGACTTGGCAAGCAGCCGCGCCAGGCTCGGGTCCGCGGCACTCGCCTTGCCGCTTCGGGCGCGGGCCGCTTCACGCGCGCGGCGTTTCGCGTCGCGTTCCAGAAAGATGGCAAGCGCGGCTTCATCGGACTTGAGGCCCGAACGGCGCGCCGATGGCAGTTCGTCGGCGAGTTGACCTGCTTCGAATGCCTCGATCACTGCCGGATGCACATAACATTTGCGGCACACCGCCGGCGTATTGCGCAATATCTTCGATACCTCCTTGATCGTCCCCACTACATGCTTGCGCGCCTCCGTGACGGTTTCCCACGCGAGCTTGCGCAGCGCGGCGAGCGCGAATACGCTGCCCGCCCATGTCCTGTAATCCTTCGCCGTGAAATCGGCGCCTGTGATTTCGTGGAGATAGTCGTTGATATCGGAGGAACTGATGGCGTGGCGCTGACCGTCGGCATCGAGATACTGGAAGAGTTCGTGGCCCGGCAAGTCCATGCATCGCTTCACGATCTTTGCAATGCGCGGATCGCTCACCGATACATCGTGTTCAATCCCACTCTTGCCGCGAAACTGAAAGCGCAGCGTGCCCGATTTGACGCTCAGGTGCTTCTTGCGCAGCGTCGTGAGACCATAGGATTTGTTGTCCCGCGCGTATTCCTCGCTGCCAATGCGAACCAGCGTGGTGTCCAGCAGCCTGACAACGGTGGCGAGAACCTTGTTGCGCGGCATGCCTTGCAGGTCAAGGTCACGCGCAACGCGGGCGCGCAGCTTCGGCAGGACGGCGCTGAAGGCGAGCATGCGCTCGTATTTGGTGGCGTCGCGCGTTTCGCGCCACTGCGGATGGTATCGATACTGCTTGCGGCCTCGCGCATCGCGACCGGTCGCTTGCAAATGCCCGCGTGCGTCCGGGCAGATCCAGACGTTCGTGTAGGCAGGCGGAATGGCCAGCGCGTTGATGCGCTTGATATCGGCTTCGTCGGAAAGCTGTTTGCCTTGGGTGTTGAAAAAGACGAACGCGCCATTTTTCCATTCGCGCGTGTAGCCGGCGCGGGAATCATCGACGTAGCGCAGACCCGGCGGCAGATCTTCCGGGCAACCTTTGATGTCGGTGACTGAATCGTTGACTGTTTCGCTGACTGAGGGGGACGGCATGAGTACTGGCCTCGCAAGGAATCCGCCCGTCGGGCAGTTTGGGAGGACACAGCAAGGCTGATGCCGGATGCGGTTTCGTTACCGCTCTCGCGCATGGAATGCTAACGAAAATCCTCGGCCATCGAACCGGCGCCTTTGGCCCAACCCTGCTTCACCGACCATCTCTGGGCCGTTCCGGCTTCTACGATCGTCAAGCGCCCTTCGTCGGTATACGCCCCGGTATCGATAAAAATCTGCGCCCCGATCTGCTTGATTGCCTTGACCGGCGTATGCCCGCAATAGGTCGGCGACAACCCGCGCTGCATCGAGGGCTTTCCCGTTCCGAGCGCGAGCGACCTTCCCCACAGCAATTGCTGGCGGACATCGTCGGGAAAATACGCGACTTCCAGGTCAGCGTCGCTGCCGAAAAACTCGGCGTGCAACACGTTGAAACGCGACGCGCCGTCACCCACTATGCGTACCAGCGGCACGCTCGCCAGCTTTCCGGCCAAGCGCTGCAACTGTTCGTCGGTCAGGTTGGAGGCCCACGCGCCGCCAATCGAATACCAGACATGGCGCTTCATGCGCCCTTCGGCTACCGCGCACAGCGCATCTTCGTGGTTGCCGAGCACCGGGTAGAACCAGGGCTGATCCAGCAGATCCAGCGCGGCAAGCGAGTCGCTGCCGCGGTCAACCAGATCGCCAACGGAAAAAAGCCGGTCTCGCGAGCCATCGAAACCAATTTCATTGAGTAGGTAACGCAACGCGTCGACGCAACCATGCAGGTCGCCCACCACGAGGTCGCGCCCAAGTTTGTTTGCGGGATGCCAGCAAACGACAGGATAAGTAGCAGCAGTCATAGCCCAATCTTCTTCATGCACGGCGCACAAGCGCGCCCTATCTCTAAACGGAACAGTCTCTCATATTCTGAAACCCGCGCCGCCGATACGCAATCGTCCCGCTGCGGCCCGGCAAAAATTGCTGTGCCGCAGCGCACAAACCCGCATTTAATACGCGGATTTATTGAATTCATTGCGGTGTTGCGCGCAATTTGGCGACCTGGTCCGGGCTCATAGCCGATTGAGGATTACCAAAGGTCTTCGTTACATAATTACTGATGGCCGCAATCTGCTCGTCATTGAGTTGATCGGCAAAGGACGGCATGAAGACATTCGCGGTTTTCGTCTCGCGATTCACGCCGTGCAGCATGACCATGGTCAGGTTGTTCGCCGCCGAGGCGCCGACCACGCTGTTATGAATCAGCGATGGATACGCGCCCGCCGCACCGCCGCCACGGCCCTCACCGGTCCAGCTATGGCACGTCGCGCAATTGGCGATGAACAACTGCGCGCCATTCACGCCGCTCACCTGGGTTCCTCGCATCGCGATCACGTCCTGGCTGGTCGGCTTGCCGAAGGAATCGCGCGGACGTGTGTCCCCGCTGTTTTTGGGCGGCACGGTGCGCAAATAGGCGACCATGGAACGCAGGTCCTCCGGCGTCATGTATTGCGTGCTGTTCTGGATGACATCGGCCATGGGACCGGCTGCATTCGCGCGGCCATGCACCGCGCCGGTGGCGAGATATTGCGTGAGTTCGGCGTCGCTCCAGTTGCCCACGCCCGCGTTCTTGTCCGGCGTGAGGTTGTATGCATGCCAGCCCGACAGCTCCGCGCCGCTGAACCGTTCGCTGGTCTTGAGGCCCTGCGTCAAATTACGCGGCGTGTGGCATTCCTCGCAATGCGCCAGACCCTCGACCAGATAAGCCCCGCGATTCCACTCGGCGCTGTTCTTGGGATCCGGCACAAAACGGCCTTCCTTGAAATTGAACATGTTCCAGAACACCATCAGCCAGCGCTGGTTGAACGGGAACGACATCTGGTTGCGCGGCGGCGTGTAATGGATCGGCTCGAGCGTGTTGAGGTAGGCGCGGATCGCCAGTACGTCGCCGTCGGTGACCAGGGTGTAATCCGCGTACGGAAACGCCGGGTACAAGCGCTCGCCGCCCTTGCCGATACCCTCGTGCATCGCGCGCAGGAAATCGCCGTCAGTCCATCTGCCAATGCCGGTATCGGGATCGCTCGTGATGTTGGGCGTGTAGATGGTCCCGAACGGCGTGCTGATAGGCAGGCCGCCAGCGAAGGGACGGGCTTTGTCGGCGGTATGGCACGCAATGCAATCGCCCGCGCGCGCGAGATATTCGCCGCGCTTGATCAGGGCGGCGCCGGCCTGATCGTCGCTGGCTTTTGCCGCCGTTGCGGCCGTCGTTCTGGCCGTTTCGGCACCGTTTTTTGCCCCGGCGGCCGTTTGTGCCTGCGCGGGTTGTACCAGCGCGTGGACGCTCGCAGCGCCTACTATGGCAAGTGCTAGCACGGCGAGCGCGCCGCGAAGGCGTGTTCTGAATCTGCGCGCGTCGCGGTGTTCGTGGTTCTTCATCGTGGCTCTCCGTCGGCGCGCAATCAAAGTTCTTTCTTCAGTTTGTCGGCGAGACGCAGCGACAATGCGGACAGCGTCAGCGTGCAATTCACCGATGCCGCCGTCGGCATCACCGCACTGCCCGCCACAAAAAGATTGGGGTGGTCATGCGTGCGGCATTCGGTATCGACTACGGAATCCTTCGGGTCGGCGCCCATGATGGCCGTGCCCATGATGTGATTGTTCGGGGCGAATTTATCGTCGAAGGTAATCTCCGTGCCGCCGAACAGCTCCGCGATACGCGCGTAATGCGTGCGTGTGTCCGCGGCGCTCTTCTTCACGTAGTCGTTGATGGAGTAATAGATCTCGGGCTGCGGAATGCCGAGCGAATCCTTGTGGTCGGACGAAGGCAGCACGCGGTTCTGGGGCTCCGCCAGATGCTCGTGGAAACTGTTGATGTTCATGGTGCGCGCGGCGCGGTCGCGAATCTGGCGATCGAGTTCGGCGCCGCTCAATCCCTTCGCAATCAGGTCGGCGGTGATCGCCATGGTCGCCACGCCGTTCGATAAATGCAGCTTCTTCGCTGCATACTCGGAGCGAAAGGCGCCATCGCGGAAATTGACGATGGACGTCATTTCCATCGGCCCGCGTCCGGGCCATACGGTTTCGTTGGCAAGGAACGTCACGCCGGTGCCGGGATGATCCATCAGGTTGCGGCCGACCTGATCCGAACTATTGCCAATCCCGCTTTTGAACCTGTCCGATACCGACTGCAACATCAGCTTCGGTGTCTCGATGCCGTTCGCCGCCAGCACGAACAACTTGCCCGTGACGCGCGTGCTGTTGCCGTTCGGGTCTTTATAGTGGACAGCGATGATCAGGCCTTTGTCGTCGGCTTCGATCTTGTAGACCACTGCTTGCGGGATCAGCCTGGCGCCCGCGCGTTCGGCCTTCTCGGCATGCGTGACGCCGTTATACATGGCCGCAATCGGGCAGATGGGCATGCAATTGTTATTGCCGCAACACGTCGGGCGCGAGTCATAAGGGCGGCTGTTGCGCGCAACAGGTTCCGGCACGACATGGAACGAATCGGCGTTGAGGACATCGGAGAAACGCTGGTCCATGTAGGAAAGCGGCAGCATGTCCATGGGATACGGTTTCGAGCGCGGCGAACCGAGATCGACATTGCTGCCCGGACCCGATACACCCAGTTGCACTTCCGCCGCCTGATACCACGGCTCGAGCGTCTCGTACGAAATCGGCCAGTCGCGGCCCACGCCGTAGAGCGTCCTGATCTTGAAATCGGCGGGAAGCAAACGCCACGCGGCCGCCGCCCAGTGCCATGTCGTGCCGCCCACGAGCCGCAGGTATTGCGACGCGTACGGGTACTCGCCCTTCTGAATCAAGTAGTTGTTCGCGGGCGAATACTGCGGATGCGGCGCGTAAGGCGTGGAAGGATACGGCGTTGCGAAATCCGATTTCGCGGGCGAGTTGCGGAAGTTCTCGACGATCTGCCAGCGCGCAATGCGCGGCCCGGCTTCGAGCAGGATCACGGATGCGCCCGCGCTCGCGAGCTGATGGGCGAGCAAGCCGCCCGCGACACCGGATCCGACGACCACGACATCGGCCGAATTCGAATTTGCCATGTGTATTGTCCTGTGAGGTACTGCTTATAGGCTTCGGTCGCGCATTCAGATGGCGCGCCGGCTTGATTCTTCCAGGCTCGGGGTCAGGCGGCCTTGGGTGCGCCAACGGCCGGCGGTTTCTGCGTCCAGTAAAACGGCACATCGCGGCAATATGACGGGATGGTCAGCACGTCGCTCACAGGGTCGAACATCAACGCACGTTCATACGCGACCACGCTCACGCGCGGCGCATCGCCGACGAGCCCGAGATACCACGCGCGCAATGTCGCCGTAACCGTGCTGGCGAGTTTGGGCGTGTCCATCTTGAGTGCTTGCGTAACCGTATCCGACGGCACGCCGCCATGCGCCGCGAGCCACTGGTTGAGCGCGCTCACGTTCGCGACGAACTCGCTGTCCGCTTTCGATAACGCGTCATAGACCCGCTGCGCCACTGCTGGATCGAACGCCGTGCGGCCGGTGAGTTTGCGCGAGAGCAGAAGAAAGGCTTCGAGGCCGGCCGGTGGGGTATCGGCGAAAGCCTGCATGAAGAAGGACGGAAATCCCAAGGCCGCCGATGTGAACGCGAGCGCGGCCGCCGACGCGCATGCGCCGAGCACGAAGCGCCTGCGCGCAGCCGAATGCCCAACCGAACCGGCGGCAGTCAAGGGATGCTGAAGCTTTGTCATTGGTTAGAAGTCTCGATTCGAGTTTTGCAGAAGGCGAAGATCGACACGGTCTGTAGGACACGGGTTGTCGATATCTTTGGAAATGGTTGGCTAAAGCCCGCGTGAAGGAGCGCGCGCAGGTGACAACTGCGAGTTGCACTGAAAGCCCATTGGAATTTGAAAGCTGCGCGCGCAATAATCGCGGCGCAACAGCTTAACGCAGCGTTATGGTTACTGACACCCCGACTGCCAGGACCGCTATTACTAGGCCACGATAAAAATGAATCTCATGCTTCCCAACGTAGTTCGATATCGCCCGAGGGCAGTCATTGCTCTGGTCATTGGTGCCGTTGTCGCAATTTTGGTTCCTCACGAATTACGTCTGCTCGTGCGTGGCCTGATTGGATGGGATACCGCGGTATGGCTTTATCTTGTGCTGATCTGGATTCAGATGTGGAGAGCGCATCAGGACGAAGTGCAAAAGCTCGCCGCGCGCGAGGATGAAAATGCCGGCATGGTATTGCTGATTGTCAGTCTTGCCGCCATGACGAGCATTGTCGCGATTGTTGCGGAGCTGGCCGCCGCCAAGAACATGGGATTTCGCAGCGCCTTCCCCAACTACCTGCTGACTGGCATCACAATGTTCGGCGCATGGTTCCTGATCCCGACCATGTTCACTCTTCACTACGCCCGCCACTACTATCAGTCGCAGGAAGAGACCTCACTGAAATTCCCCGACGCTCACCTCAAGCCCGGCTATTGGGATTTCCTTTATTTCTCGTTCACCATCGCGGTGGCGTCGCAGACTTCGGATGTGGTTCTGCGTTCCACGGAAGTCAGGCGAACCGCATTGGCGCAATCGGTGTTGTCGTTTTTCTTTAATGCGGCTGTGCTCGGTTTGTGCGTCAATACCGCTGCGGGATTATTAGGTTCTTAGAGCATCAAGCAATAATTGCTGTAAGCGGATAATTCCGGTCTTATTTTCCGGAGCAAATAAAGCTGACGAATACGATGTTTCGTACATCGAATGTACAACGGTAGTTTCATATAACCATTCTCAAAACCGCCGTGTAAAAACGCCTTCTTCTACGAGTGCTTTTTTACACGACGTCAAAAGTCTGTCTTCTTCCGAGCGTAACGTCGTGCTTCAAGTGTGGCGTGGCTATCGCTTTCCCGCAGTTTCGCCAAAAAGTATGCTGCATGGCACAACGCTTGCTCTAAACAAATCCGCATCCCCTCTTCCCCCGATAAAAGCACCGGACGCGTGCGCCGCCTATCAATTGGCTGAGCGCCACCCATCGCTTTTCATCTTTCAAACGCCAGGAGTCAGCTTTGTCTTTGAACGTATTGCTTGTCGCTTCCGAGGCCGTGCCGCTTGCCAAAACTGGCGGCCTGGGTGACATGGTCAGCGCATACGCCGCGGCGTTGCGTGAAGCGGGAGTCGATGCCGCAATACTTCTGCCGGCGTATCCGAACGCATTGGCGATGGTCGAGGGATTGCAGAAGGTGGCTTTGATGACGGGCCTTCCGGGCGGTGATGGCGCGCTGTATCGCGGCCGCATGCCGGATACTGGCGTACCTGTGATCCTGCTGCGCATGGATCATTTATATGCGCGCGACGGGCTTTATCAGGATTCAAAGGGACGCGACTACGAAGACAACGCGATCCGGTTCGCTTCGCTTTCAGCGGCGGCCGTTCGCCTGGCCGAAGGCGTGCGCGGCTTTAAAAAGCCGGACATCGTGCATGCGCATGACTGGCATTCCGGCCTCACGCCGCTTTTGATGAAGCATGCGGGCGTGCACGCAAAAAGCGTTTTCACGATCCACAATCTGGCGTTCCAGGGCAACTATTCGCTCTCGCTTGGTGCAGCGCTCGGCGTGCCGGCGGAGTGGCTTGTTCCGGCATTGACGGAACCAAAGAGCATCGAATTTTATGGCGCGTTGAGTCTGATGAAAGCGGGCATTGTCCACGCCGATCATGTCGCGACCGTCAGCGAAACTTACGCACGTGAAATCCTCACGCCGCGTTTCGGGCACCTGATGGAAGGCGTGCTGCAATGCTACGCGGACAAACTCTCGGGAATCATCAACGGGATCGACGTTAGCGCGTGGGATCCAATGACCGACTCGCAGATCGCACGCAATTATTGTTTCGACGACATGCGCGGCAAGCACGCCTGCAAACGCGAACTGCAACAAATGTTTGGCCTTCCGGTGGACCCGTTCGCGCCGGTGATTGCGATAGGCAGCCGGATGACATCGCAGAAAATGGCCGATGTCGCCATCGACGCCATTCCCGCGCTGCTCGAACAGCATCCGCGTTTGCAGATCGCGGTGATCGGCAAAGGCGAAGCGCATATTGAAACGGCGTTTCAGCGGCTGGCGCAAACCTGGCCGGATCGCATTGGCGTGCATATTGGTTACGACGAACGCCGTGCGCATGTGCTGCATTCGGGCGCTGACATCCTGTTGCACGGCAGCCGTTTCGAACCCTGCGGTCTGACTCAGATCTATGCAATGCGTTATGGCACCTTGCCGGTGGCATCGCGCGTGGGCGGACTGGCGGACACCATCGTGGATGCGGCCGAAGCGTCGGCGCTGCAAGAAGGTTTTCAATCTTCGCCGGTCGAAAGCCTGGGCAGCCTCGAGGGCGCAACGTCGTCGAGGCCGGCGACCGGTTTTCTCTTCGATGGCGAGCAGACCCACGACATGGTTGCCGCCGTCACGCGCGCCATTCATGCGTTCGTGCGCCCGCAGCAATGGCGCACGCTCCAGCGCAATGCGATGGCCCGCGACTACGGCTGGAGCCATGCCGTAGCCAAATACATCCACCTCTACGCGGGTCTCACCGACGCGCGTCCGGCCAAGGCGCCGCTGCGTACGCGCCGCGTGCCGGTTCACGCGCCAGCAGTATCCGGCATCGCCGCAATGGCAGCGCCCGCCGCCGATCGACGTACGGCGGAGCAGGCGCAATTCGTCGCGCGCAGCGCCTGAACGCGGTCACTTCGCGCCGTTCAATGGTACGGTTATGACGTTGGCAGTTCGCCACGCTGATTCAAGCGCGGCGAACTGCTGTCGTCCCGACAGAGATTGAAGTCGACGTGACAGGCGCGCCAGCCATGTTCCATCGGTGCGTCGTTCAAACTTCGCCGGGCCATGACACCGAAGTCGAACACAAAACGCAAAAAGGCGCGGCACGCTACGTGCTGTAATTCACTGGCGACCCTGGCGCCGCACCGAACGCTCGTATCGTGCATGACAGGTTCATGAAGATACGTACCGCACGCGTCACCCCGGAACTGGTGCTTTGAAGACTGTCTGAGGCCCGTCTGCCGTAACCGTTCTTGCGGTTGGTTTATCGCCTGGTTGAGCGCGATCGCGTTTTCCCGCATCCACGCCATAGCAGGACGAACTGGAAAAGACGACCGATGGAACACCATCAAATGCTTCAAGCGTATGCGCCACGAATCTATTTCATCGACCCGCTTCTTGTCGGACCATCGTCAGCGTGGCCCGCGCAATTCGAACACGCCGCGGCACTGGGCTTCGATCACATCCTGATCGGCGCGCCCTTTCTGCCGGGCAAGAACGGTCACCGGCAAGCCGTGGCCGATCATCACAAGCTGCATCCCGCTTTCGAATCCGGTCTGTCCGCCAGCGAAGGACTGCGTCTGCTCGCCGACCAGGCTTCGCAACATGGACTCACCCTGCTTGTGGACATCAACCTCGACCGCGTCAGCGCCGAAGGCGGCCTGTTCCAGGACAACCGGCACTGGTTTCATCCGTTCGAGGCGGCGGAAGCGCGGCTCGATCCACGTACCGCACCGCATGAAGAAAGTGTCGCGCACGCGAATTTCGCCGATGGCGAAGCGGCACATGCGCTCACCGAATGGTGGGCGCGTGAATTGATGCTGATTGCCGACGCCGGGATTGGCGGCTTTCGCTTCGAAGCGCCGCACAAGGTGCCGGCGCATGTGTGGCGGCGTCTGGGCGCGGCGGTGCGCGAACGTCATCCGCAAACGAAATGGCTTGCGTGGACGGTCGGCATCAGCCGTCACGATCTGGCCGGTCTCGCCGATGCCGGTTTCGACTCGGTATTTTCATCGGCGAGATGGTGGGACTTTCAGAGCAACTGGCTCTTCGATGAACACGCGGCGTTGTTCCGCATCGCGCCGCCGATTGCGTTCCCTGAAGAGCCGTATGGCACGCGACTGCTTCATGACCTGCCGGACACGAGCGATTCGTCGCTGGTGGAGCGCGCTTACCGGCGCGCGTTGTACACGGCTGCCGGCATGGGCACCGGCGTGCTCGTGCCCATGGGATTCGAATACGGCGTCACGCAGCCGCTCGCGTACAACCACGGCAGCGCGGAAGAATTCAAGCGTGCGAGAGACGGCGCGCGCTTCAACGTGTCGGCGGAAGTGGCGCACGCGAACGCGCTGCAACGCAATTCGGCGGCGCTCGCGAGCACTGGCGAACTGCGCACGCTGACCGGTCCCGGCACGCCCTACGCGGCAATCCTGCGCGGCAGCGGCCCGGATTTGCGCACGGCGAGCGAAGCCGCGCTGATCGTCATCAACGCCGATCTCACCACGCCGGTTTTTATCGATACACGTCATTTGCTCGATGGCGCGCCGGGCAACTTCACGCGTTTTCGCGAGATCGATGAAGACACCTCGGGAACACCGTTGCCGTTGAAACCTTTCCTATTGCAGCCGGGCGAAGTCCGCTTGCTGCGCGGCGCGTCCGAGGCGCCTATTCTGCTTGCGCAGCCACAAGTCAAGCGAGGTGCAAAATCCGCCGATAAAAAATCGGTCAACGAAGCGCTGCTGGCGCCGCGAGTGATGATCGAAAGCGTGACGCCGTCGGTCGATCACGGGCGCTTTCCGGCAAAGCGGATCGTGGGTGAAGCGGTGGAAATCACGGCTGCGATCTTCGCGGAAGGCCACGACAAGATCGCCGCCGCCGTGCAATGGCGCGCCGCCGACGAAACCGACTGGCACGAAGCGAAGATGGTCCCGGTGATTCCACTTGGCAACGACTTGTGGACCACCCGCATTCCGCTCGACCGGCTTGGCCGCCACGAATTTTCGGTGATCGCGTGGCGCGACGACTTTGCGTCGCTGATCGATCACATGCAGAAGAAGCTAAAAGCGGAGCAGACCGTCGAGCTGGAACTCGAAGAATTGCGGCATTTGTTTGCATTGATCCTCGCCGAAGTGAAGACCACGGAAGGTTCGCAAACGGAGCCGCTGGAAGGCATCGTCAAGCAGTTTGCGAAAGCCGACGCCGAAACGCGCCTTGCGATCGCCCTGGCGCCGGAAACAGCGCAGGCAATTGAAGCGGCGCGGCACAGGCCGTTTCTCTCGCGCGATCCGGTGACGTACCGGATCGACGCCGAGCGCGCCGCCGCCCGCTTCGCAAGCTGGTACGAGATCTTCCCGCGTTCCATGAGCGACGACGAGAACCGTCACGGTACGTTTATCGATGTGATCGGCAAGATGCCGCGTATCCGCGAGATGGGTTTCGACGTGCTGTACTTCCCCCCGATCAACCCCATTG
This sequence comes from Caballeronia sp. DA-9, assembly GCF_051615025.1. Lineage (NCBI taxonomy): Bacteria > Pseudomonadati > Pseudomonadota > Betaproteobacteria > Burkholderiales > Burkholderiaceae > Caballeronia > Caballeronia sp. DA-9. The sequence goes on from NZ_CP195132.1 coordinate 1,399,232, forward strand.
GCATTGCGAACCGCAAGGGCAAGAACAATACGCTCACCGCACAACCGGGCGACGTTGGCAGCCCGTACGCCATCGGCGGCAAGGAAGGCGGGCATGACGCGGTGCATCCGGAACTCGGCAATCTCGACGACTTCAAGCGCATGCTCGAAGCCGCGCGTGCGCACGGGCTGGAAATCGCGCTCGACTTCGCGGTGCAATGTTCCCCGGATCACCCGTGGCTCAAGGAACATCCGACCTGGTTTGCGTGGCGTCCAGACGGCACCTTGCGATACGCGGAGAATCCGCCGAAGAAATATCAGGACATCGTGAATCCGGACTTCTACGCGAAGGACGCGAAACCCGACTTGTGGCTTTCATTGCGCGACGTGTTCCTGTTCTGGATCGCAGCGGGCGTAAAGATTTTCCGCGTCGATAACCCGCATACCAAACCCATGCCGTTCTGGGAATGGGTAATTGGCGACGTGCGCGCGCGTCATCCCGATGTGATGTTCCTTGCCGAAGCGTTCACCCGGCCGCGCGTGATGAACCGTCTCGCCAAGCTCGGTTTCTCGCAGTCGTACACGTACTTTACGTGGCGCGAGTCGAAACGCGATTTCATCGAATACATGCATGACCTGACGCAGACCGACGCGAAGGATTTCTTCCGTCCGAATTTCTTCGTCAATACGCCCGACATCAACCCGCGTTTCCTCCAGCGTTCGGGACGCGCCGGGTTTGTGATTCGCGCGGCGCTCGCCGCGACGCTTTCGGGTTTGTGGGGCGTGTACAGCGGTTTCGAGCTTTGCGAAGCCGCCGCATTGCCCAACAGCGAGGAATATCTCGATTCCGAGAAGTATCAGATCCGCGCGTGGGACTGGAACCGGCCGGGAAATATCGTTGGGGAAATTACGGCGCTCAACCGCATCAGGAAAGCGAATCCGGCCCTGCATTCGCATCTCGGCGTCAACTTCCTGCCGGCCCACAACGAAAACATTCTCTTCTTCGAGAAAGCCAACGCCGCGCGCGACAACGTGGTGCTGGTCGCCATCAATCTCGATCCGTTCAACGAGCAAGGCGCGGACGTGGAATTGCCGTGGCAAACGCTCAACGACTGGGGCGTCCAGGAGTGGGACGCGCTTGCCGTGGAGGATCAGTTGACAGGCGAACGTTTCGAATGGCGCGGCAGACGGCAGCACATCCGGCTCGACCCCAACACGCGGCCGTTCGCGATCTGGAGAATCGCGCCGCCGTGGGGCCTGCCTCGCCGGGAGACAGCGGTCTGAAAGCCCAAGGTCCGGCGCGTCCCTTGAAAGACGCGCGGGCCATCATCACGAAGGCATCGGCCGACGTGGCACAGAACAACTCACACAGCCGGAAGCGGGCGCCCAGGCGCACCTCGCCGGCTCAAGGAGCGACACGTGAAGCGCAACAAGAACTCGACTCTCAGCAACGATCCGCTCTGGTACAAAGACGCGATCATCTATCAGATCCACATCAAGTCCTTTTTCGATGCCAACAACGACGGCATCGGCGATTTCCCCGGCCTGCTCGCCAAGCTCGATTACATTGCGGAACTCGGGGTGGATTGCATCTGGCTGCTGCCGTTCTACCCGTCGCCCCGGCGCGACGATGGATATGACATCGCCGATTACCGCAATGTGCATCCGGATTACGGCACGCTCGCCGACGTCAAGCGCTTCATTCAGGAAGCGCATGCGCGCGGTATTCGCGTGGTGACGGAACTGGTCATCAACCATACGTCCGACCAGCATCCGTGGTTCCAGCGCGCCCGGCTCGCGAAGCCCGGTTCGAATCACCGCAACTACTACGTCTGGTCCGATACCGACAAGAAGTACGAAGACACGCGGATCATCTTCATTGATTCGGAGCCGTCCAACTGGACCCACGATCCGGTCGCGGGACAGTATTACTGGCACCGGTTCTTCAATCACCAGCCTGACCTGAACTTCGACAACCCTGCCGTGCTGAAGGAAGTGCTGTCGGTCATGCGTTTCTGGCTGGACATGGGCATTGACGGCCTGCGGCTGGATGCGGTGCCGTATCTCGTGGAACGCGAAGGCACGAATAACGAAAACCTGCCCGAAACGCATGCGATCCTGAAGACGATTCGCGCGACCATCGACAAGGAATATCCGAACCGCATGCTGCTGGCCGAGGCGAATCAATGGCCGGAAGACGTGAAGGAATATTTCGGCGACGAAGACGAATGCCACATGGCATTCCACTTCCCGCTAATGCCGCGCATCTACATGTCGATTGCGAGCGAAGACCGCTTTCCGATCACCGACATCATGCGGCAGACGCCGGACCTCGCGCCAACGAACCAATGGGCGATCTTCCTGCGCAATCACGACGAACTCACGCTGGAAATGGTCACGGATTCGGAGCGCGATTACCTGTGGAACACGTATGCGAGCGATCGCCGCGCGCGGCTGAACCTTGGCATTCGCCGCCGCCTTGCGCCGTTGATGGAGCGCGACCGTCGCCGCATAGAACTGATCAATTCGCTGCTGCTTTCCATGCCCGGCACGCCCGTGATCTATTACGGCGATGAACTCGGCATGGGCGACAACATTCACCTGGGCGACCGCGATGGCGTGCGCACGCCGATGCAATGGTCATCGGATCGGAACGGCGGGTTTTCGCGCGCCGATCCCGAGCAGCTCGTGCTGCCGCCGGTGATGGGCTCGCTCTACGGGTACGACGCGGTCAACGTGGAATCGCAAAGCCGCGATCCGCACTCGCTGCTCAACTGGACACGCAAGATGCTCGCCGTGCGGCGCGCAAAACATGCGTTCGGCCGCGGCACGATCCGTTTCCTGCGTCCGAACAACCGCAAGATCCTGGCGTATATCCGCGAGATAGAAGGCGAGCCGCCAATCCTGTGCGTAGCGAATCTCTCGCGCGCGCCACAAGCGGTGGAACTCGATCTCTCCGAATATGCCGGTTCTGTGCCGCTGGAAATGACCGCCGATTCGGCGTTCCCGCCGATCGGGCAACTGACATATTTGCTGACGTTCCCGCCGTATGGCTTCCTGTGGTTCCAGCTTTGCCCGGGCAATCAGCGTCCGGCGTGGAGCCAGGCGCCATCGGAACAATTGCCGGAATTCGTGACCATGGTGATCCGCGCCGGCCAGACCGGCCCGACGCCGGAAAACGTGCGCCTGCTCGAATCCGAAGTGCTGCCGTCTTACTTGAGCAAGCGTCGCTGGTTTGCATCGAAGGATCAGACGTTGAAGCGCGTGCGGCTTGCCGCGTTGACCACGATTCCCGAAGCAGGCTTTGCGTTCACGGAAGTGGAAGCCGACGTTGGCGATCACACCGAGCGCTATGTGCTGCCGCTGACCATTGCGTGGGGCACGGAAACCACGTCGCCGTTGTACATGCAACTGGCGCTGGCTCGCGTGCGCCAGAGCCGCAATATTGGCCATATCACCGACGCCTTCGCCGTTCCGACGTTCACGTATGGCGTGCTGAGAAAGCTCAAGCAACGCGCGGTCGTGCCGACCGTGCAGAAGAGCGAAATCCGCTTTATTCCCACCGAGCGCCTGGATGAACTGAACTTCAACTTCAAGCCGGGCGAACCCCTGCCCGAGATCCGCTGGCTCGCCGCCGAACAGAGCAACAGTTCCCTTGTGATCGGCGATCAGGTCGTACTGAAGCTGGTGCGGCGTCTTGTTGGCGGCATTCATCCCGAAGCGGAAATGAGCCGCTACCTGACCAAGCTCGGTTACGCGAACACGGGACCGCTCTTCGGCGAAGTCGTGCGTGTCGACCCTGAAGGCGTGCCGCATACGCTGTGCATATTGCAGGGTTTCATCGACAACCAGGGGGATGCCTGGAACTACGCGCTCGATTACCTGCGCCGCACGGTCGATGAACTCGCGCTCGCGGTCGACACCGGCGATCACTCGGTTGATCGCGAGAAGGAAATGCTCGGTATCGAGGGATACCGGAAGATCGCGGGAATCATCGGGCGACGTCTGGGCGAGCTTCATGTCGCGCTCGCCTCGCCTTCCGACGATCCCGCGTTCTCGCCCGAAACGGCGTCGAAGGAAGACGTGCGCGCCTGGAACGACGGCACCCACGCGCTGCTCGTCACCGCGCTCGATATCCTGAGCGCCAAGATTCGCGACTTCAACGAGCATGACCGCGACCTCGCGCAAAGCCTGCTCGATCGCCGCGACCTGTTGCTCGCGGCCGTGCAGAAACTCGTGCCGGAGAGCGCGAAGGCGCTGCGTATCCGCATTCACGGCGACTTCCACCTCGGCCAGGTTCTGATGGCGCAAGGCGATGCATTCCTGATCGACTTCGAAGGCGAACCGGCGCGGCCGCTGGAGGAACGCCGCAAGAAGTCGAGCCCGTTGCGCGACGTGGCCGGCTTATTGCGTTCGTTGTCGTATGCGAGCGCCGCCGCGCAACCGACGACCGAGAACGCGCCGGCGGCAACCGCCGACAGGAAGCGTGCGCTGTTCGAGCGCTTGCGCGCGCATGGCGAAGAAGGTTTCCTGGCCGAGTATCACGCGGCGGTTGCGGCTTCCCCGCAGCCCATTGCCGGCGACGACGCCACCCTGGCCGCCTTGCTCGATCTGTTCCTGATCGAGAAAGCCGCATATGAAATCCGCTATGAAGCGGCGAACCGTCCGACCTGGATCGGCTTGCCGTTACGTGGCCTCGCGTCGCTTGCGAGCCGCCTGCTTGGCGACACGGGCGCGCAGCTCGCGCCCGGCTCGCGTCCCGCAGACGCCGCACAAAAGGACACATCCGATGGAAACGAACATGAATAAGCGCACCGACGACCGAGCCTTGACCGAAGGCCTGCATCCGCTCGATATCGACGCGCTCGTCGAGGCGCGCCATCCCGATCCATTTTCGAAGCTCGGGCTGCACCAGACCGACGCCGGTCCCGTGGTGCGCGTGCTGCTGCCGGGTGCATCCAGCGTGCAGGTTCTTGCACGCGACAGCGGCGCGCCGCTCTCCACGCTCACGCAGATTCATCCGGCGGGGCTGTTCGTTGGGTTTATCGATGAAACGCAGGCTTACCGGCTGAACATCGACTGGCATGGCACGCCGCAGGAAGTCGCCGATACCTATTCCTTCGGCCCCGTTCTCGCCGATGACGCACTGATGCGCATTTCGTGGGGCGATCCCTACGCGGTGCTCGAATGTCTGGGTTCGCGGCCGGTCGTGCACGACGGGGTATCAGGCGTGCGGTTCGCCGTCTGGGCACCGAATGCGCGCCGTGTTTCCGTGGTTGGCGACTTCAATTCGTGGGATGGCCGCCGTCACCCCATGCGGTTGCGCCATGACGCGGGCGTGTGGGAACTGTTCGTGCCGGGGCTCGGCGCGGGCACGCGCTACAAGTACGAGATCATCACTCGCGATGGCCACGCGCTGCCGCTGAAAGCCGACCCTTGCGCGATGCAAAGCGAGCGGCCGCCGGCGACGGCGTCCGTGGTGGCGGACGCGGATGCTATCGACGGATATAGCTGGACGGACAGCGAATGGATGAACACGAAACGCGGTCCGAAGCAGACCGTCAATGCGCCCATTTCGATTTACGAAGTGCATGCCGAATCGTGGCTGCGTGTGCCGGAAGAGGGAAATCGCGGCATGAACTGGCACGAGCTTGCCGAGCGCCTGATTCCTTACGCGAAGAGCATGGGATTCACGCACCTCGAGTTCATGCCGATTGCCGAGCATCCGTTTGGCGGTTCGTGGGGTTATCAGCCGTTGGGGCAATTTGCGCCATCGGCACGATTCGGCACGCCTGAGCAGTTCGCCGAGTTCGTGAACCGCGCGCATGAAGCCGAGCTTGGGATCATTCTCGACTGGGTTCCGGCGCATTTCCCGAACGATGCCCACGGCCTGATCCAGTTCGACGGCACGCCGCTTTATGAACATGCCGATCCGCGCGAGGGGTATCACCAGGACTGGAACACGATGATCTACAACCTCGGGCGCAATGAGGTGAGCGCGTTCCTCGTGGCGTCGGGGCTGGCGTGGTTGAAGCGCTATCACGTGGATGGATTGCGCGTGGACGCGGTGGCGTCGATGTTGTATCGCGATTATTCGCGCAAGGCGGGCGAATGGGTGCCGAACATATATGGCGGCCGTGAGAATCTGGAATCGATTGCGTTTCTCAAGCGCCTTAACCACGAGGTGCGCCAAATTCCCGGCGCGATCACGATTGCGGAAGAATCGACCGCGTGGCCGGGTGTGACGGCGCGGGTTGAAGATGGCGGATTGGGTTTCGATTTCAAGTGGAACATGGGATGGATGCATGACACGCTGCATTACATGGAAGAAGATCCTGTGTATCGGCAGTATCACCACAACATGTTCACGTTCGGGATGGTGTATGCGTATTCCGAGCGGTTCGTGCTGCCTCTTTCGCACGATGAAGTCGTGCATGGCAAGGGATCGTTGATTGGCAAGATGCCGGGCGATCACTGGCAGAAGTTTGCCAACTTGCGGGCTTATCTGGGATTCATGTGGACGCATCCGGGTAAGAAGCTATTGTTCATGGGCGGTGAATTTGGACAATTTGGCGAGTTCAATCACGATGCATCGCCGCAGTGGCATTTGCTGGATGATCCGTACCACGGTGGTTTGCAGAAGCTGGTTCGCGATTTGAATCGTGTGTATGGGGAGGAGCCGGCGCTCCACAAGCTCGATAGTGATCCGCGCGGGTTTGACTGGCTGATTGGCGACGATGCCGGGAATAGTGTGTTTGCTTTTCGGCGCACCGATGGTGAGGGGCGCGAGTGCGTGGTGATATCGAACATGACGCCGGTGCCCCGGCAGGGGTATAGGGTGGGATTGCCGTGCGGCGGAAGGTGGACGGAGATTCTTAATTCCGATGCTTCTGTTTATGGAGGGTCGAATATGGGGAATGGGGGCGTTATTCACGCCGAGAAGGTTTCTAGTCATGGGAGGGAGTTTTCCGCTTTGCTGGTTTTGCCTCCTTTAGCGACTATTGTTTTGAGAGTGGACTAGATTTAGCGGTCAAGGGGAGTGCCGGGTTGCTGCTTTTTAGGTCTTCGCGCGTTCGGTGTTCGTTGATCTTTTTAGCACTGTTAGCCACTATCCGTGGCGGGACTTCATTTCTTTTTCCAACGGCGAAAAAGAAACGAAGCAAAGAAAACGCCTCTCCACCGCTAGTTCTTAAGGAGCCCGAGCGTGCACTGACATCTGCTTGGGACTTCAAAAGAACACTCAGCGTAAAACCATAGACAGTTGAAACCCTCCCCCTTCGTTCATGTCTACCCACACGCTTCGCCACCAGTGTGAGTAGCCTCAAACAGGAAAGCGCAGCGCGCGCGTGTTTGCGTGCTTTGCACGCGAACGAGGTGTTTGGCCGAACTGGTTCTGTGGTTTGTGTGCTTGCCCGAGAGCACTTATGGCGAAGCGTGTGGATGTAGGAGTTCGGAGGGGGAGGGTTTCAGGTGTTGGTGGTTATGGCGTCGAGGGTTCTTTTGAAGTCCCAAGCAGATATCACTGCACGCTCGGTCCACTTAGAAATTAGCGGTTGGAAGGCGTTTTCTTTGCTTGGCGTTTTCAAGGTACAAGTGCAACACCTTTGAAATAGGATATGTTGCATGGGACAAAGCTATGAACATCTCAGCGCTGAGGAGCGTGGCTCAATATTTGCCATGAAACTTGCCAACGAAAGCACGCGCGCGATCGCGCGTGCGCTCCGACGTTCGCCAAGTACGATCAGCCGCGAACTCAAGCGCAATGGCTGGAAGTCCGATGAAGAGCGCGGCGACAGAGGACGGCCTGCGATCGCGGGCGCTTACTGCGCGATCCGTGCTGGTCGACGCGCGGGACGGCTTCGCCGCAAACCGCGTTACGAGCGCAAACTGCACGTTGACGGCGCGTTGTGGCCCGAAGTGCGGCAGTATCTGCAAAAGTGTCACTCACCCGAGCAGATCTCAGCCGCACTCAAACTTGCCCACCCTGATGAGCCTGCTTTGAACGCTTCGCATGAAACCATTTACCGAGCCATTTACGCCGCGCCCCGAGGCGAGTTGCGCCGGGAACTCGTCAGCCTGTTGCGACAGGGACGTGGCGCACGCAGGCCGCGCACGCGAGGACAGGACCGGCGCGGCAAGCTCTCCGACATGCTCAGTATTCACGTACGCCCTCCCGAAGCCAACGACCGGCTCATCCCGGGTCACTGGGAAGGAGATCTGATCAAAGGCCTGGCTAACCGTTCGGCAGTGGGTACGCTGGTGGATCGCAGCACGTTGTTTGTGATGCTGGTCAAGATCGATGGCAGTACGGCGCAGGCAGCGCTGGAAGCCTACAGTGCCGCGTTCGCGCCGCTCGATCAGGGACTGCGTCAAACCCTGACCTACGACCAGGGCAAAGAAATGGCGTTACACAAAAAGCTGGCTGAGGCGACGGGCATCAAGATCTACTTCTGCGATCCACACAGTCCGTGGCAACGCGGTATCTGCGAAAACATCAATGGGCTGCTGCGCCAGTTTCTACCCAAGGCGACCGATCTATCGGTATTCTCGCAGCGACAACTCGATGCGATCGCGCTGAACATGAACACCCGCCCTCGAAAAACGCTCCAGTGGCGCACGCCTGGTGAGGTCTTTATTGAAAACTGCGCCAAGCACGGCATTGTCATTGACCCCGCTGTTGCACTTGGAGTGTGAAAGCGCCCTTCGTTTCTTTTTCGCCGTTGGAAAAAGAAATGAAGTCCCGCCACGGACAGTGGCTAACAGTGCTAAAGAGGAACAACAAACAGGGACCGCGCGTAGGCGCAAATAGCAGCAACCCAGCACTAACCCCCCCAAAAAACCAACCCAAGTGCGAACGAAAACCCCATGGCGAATTCATTACCCGAAAAGTTACTCCCGGGCGTGCCCTACCCGCTCGGAGCAAACTGGGACGGTTTGGGTGTCAACTTCGCGGTTTTCTCCGCGAATGCGCAAAAGATCGAAGTCTGCCTCTTCGACACAACCGGCCGCAAAGAGCTAACCCGCTTCGAGCTCCCCGAATGCACCGATGAAATCTGGCACGGCTACCTCCCCGGCGCCCACCCCGGCACGGTCTACGGCTTTCGCGCCCACGGCGCATACCAGCCGCAACACGGCCACAGATTCAACCCCCACAAGCTCCTCCTCGATCCCTACGCAAAAAAACTCGTCGGCCAATGGCGATGGTCGGACGCACTCTTCGGCTACCGCGTGCATTCGAACCGCCTCGACCTTTCAATGGATCGCCGCGACTCCGCGCCCGCCATGCCCAAATGCGTCGTCACCGACGACGCCTTCGACTGGTCTCGCGACTCCCGCCCCAACGTCCCATGGGGCGAAACCGTCATCTACGAAACGCACGTGCGCGGCACATCCATGCTTCGCCATGACATCCGCCAGCACGAACGTGGTTCGTTCGCGGCACTGTCGTCGCCATGGTTTATCGAACACCTGCAGAAGCTCGGGATTACCGCCGTCGAATTCCTGCCCGTGCACGCGTTTCTCAATGACCGTTTTCTCGTCGAACGCGGCCTGAAGAATTACTGGGGCTACAACACCGCGTGTTTCTTCGCGCCCGAACCGTCCTACCTGTCGACAAACCGTCTGAACGAAATGCGCATCGCCGTGCGCCGCCTGCACGCAGCAGGCATCGAAGTGTTTCTGGACGTGGTCTACAACCACACGTGCGAAGGTAACGAACTCGGCCCGACCATGTCATGGCGCGGCCTCGACAACGCCAGCTATTACCGCCTCGTCCCCGGCGACGAACGCCGCTACATCAACGACACCGGCTGCGGCAACACAGTCAACCTCTCGCATCCGCGCGTGCTGCAAATGGTGATGGACTCGCTGCGCTACTGGGCGACGGCGTTCAATATCGACGGCTTCCGTTTCGATCTCGGCGTGACGCTCGGACGCGAAGGCCATGGTTTCGACCCCGGCTCGGGTTTCTTCGACGCGATCCGCCAGGATCCGATCCTCAACACCCGCAAGATGATTTCGGAACCGTGGGATATCGGCCCCGACGGGTATCAGGTCGGCAACCATCCGCCCGGCTTCGCGGAATGGAACGATAAATTCCGCGATGGCGTGCGCCGTTTCTGGCGCGGCGACGCGGGCGTGCGGCCCGATCTCGCGGCGCGGCTGACCGGATCGGCGGAGCTGTTTCATCGGCGGCACCGGAAACCATGGGCATCGGTGAACTTCGTGGCGTCCCACGACGGCTTTACGCTCGCCGATGTCACCGCGTACGAGCAAAAACACAATGAGGTCAACAAGGAAGGCAACAACGACGGCCATAACGAAAACTGCAGCGCGAACTGGGGCGTGGAAGGCCCGTCCGACGACCCTGACATCCTCGAAACGCGCGGCCGCGTTGCGCGCGCGCTGGTCGCAACCAACCTGCTGTCGCTCGGCACGCCCATGCTCCTTGGCGGCGACGAATTCGGCCGCACGCAACGCGGCAACAACAACGCGTATTGCCAGGACAACGAGATTTCATGGATGGACTGGAGTCTCGCCGAGACGCCCGCCGGCCGCACCATGACAGACTTCGTCGCCCGCGTGATCGCGCTGCGAAAAAACTACCCGCTGTTACGTGAAATGCGTTTCCTCCACGGCGACAAAGAGGTGCTTCCAGGGCTCTACGATGTCGGCTGGTTCGACGAACGGGGCGCGGCGCTCACCATCGACGCATGGCAAGACCCTGAAGGACGCGCGCTCACGCTGCGCCGCGCGGGGCCCGGGCTCGACGGGCAGATCGACGTTGTGCTGATCATGATGAACGCTTCGTCCCAGGCGCTGACTTTCGTGCCACCCGCACCGCACTTGGAATGGAATGTGCTCATGGATAGCGCTGTGCCCGACGCGGTGCGCCACCCGCTGATTGGCCCGGAGCTTGAGCTGCAGGCGCACAGCGTGGCGGTGCTTCTCGCGCAACCAACGGGCGACGCCGACTGGCAGGCCGTGTGGATGGCCGGCGCGCACGAAGGACCACGTCTGCTCACCGCGTTGCCGCCGGACCCCGGCACGGTCGGCCCACGGCGCACGGCGGACCCGTGGAAATCACCAGAGATTCCGGCGACGCACGAGTCCACGCCCGGGGAAGATAAAAGTTGAACCACATAGCGCGGAACGAAGCAGCGAACGTGGCGAATATTGAAGGCCGAGTTGAAGCCTACGCACCACGGCAAAGTATTTGAAAGCGCACTTGAAGGCACACAGACCATGTCCGAAACTCCTATCGATCCGCACAAGCGCCAGTACGCTCATTGCCTGCCCTTCGGCGCTCATCTCACCGATGCCGGACACACGCGCTACCGGTTCTGGGCGCCTTCGCTCAAGTCGGTCCAGCTCGAACTGTATGACGACGGCCAGAAGCCTTTGGTCGTCGAAATGAACGCAACCGGCGAGGGCTGGTACGAAACCCTCGCGCCTGGCGGTGCCGGCACGCGCTACCGGTATCGGTTGAATGACGATCTGGCCGTGCCCGATCCCGCTTCGCGCTTTCAGCCGGAAGACGTTCACGGTCCGAGCGAAGTCGTCGATCCGCGCGCATTCCGGTGGGAAAACACGAACTGGCATGGCCGTCCGTGGGAAGAAACCGTGCTTTACGAACTGCACGTGGGAGCGCTCGGCGGTTATGCCGGGGTCACGCAGCGCCTGGAGGAACTCGCGCATCTCGGCGTGACGGCCATAGAACTCATGCCGCTCAACGACTTCAGCGGCAGCCGCAACTGGGGTTACGACGGCGTGCTGCCCTACGCGCCCGATTCCGCCTACGGCACGCCCGATGAACTCAAAACGCTCATCGATACCGCGCATGGTCTCGGCCTCATGGTCTTCCTCGACGTGGTCTACAACCACTTCGGCCCGGACGGCAACTATCTGAGCGCGTACGCCAAGACATTTTTCCGCGAAGGCGTGAACACGCCGTGGGGCCCGGCAATCGATTTCGAACGCCCGCAAGTGCGCGATTTCTTCTTCGATAACGCCATCTACTGGCTCAATGAATATCGCTTCGACGGTTTGCGCCTCGACGCCGTGCACGCCATCAACGACGACGAATGGCTGCGCGAATTGGCGGACCGGGTGCGTTCGTCGGTGGAACATGGACGGCACGTCCATCTGGTGCTGGAGAACGAGCACAACACGTCGAGCTTGCTGGAATCGCATTTCGACGCGCAGTGGAGCGACGACTCGCACAACACGCTGCACGTGCTGCTGACCGGCGAGGACGAAAGCTACTACGGCGCATACATAGACGAACCGATACAAAAACTCGCCCGCGTACTGAGCGAAGGTTTCGTGTATCAAGGCGAACCCTCACCCATTCACGACAACAAGCCGCGCGGCGAACCAAGCGGCCATTTGCCGCCGACCGCGTTCGTGATGTTCTTGCAGAATCACGATCAGGTCGGCAACCGCGCGATGGGCGACCGTCTGCGAACGCTGACCTCGGAAGACGCGCTTTACGCAGCGACAGGTCTGATGCTGTTGTCGCCGCAAATTCCGATGCTTTTCATGGAAGAACAGTACGGTTCGACTCAGCCGTTCCTGTTCTTCACCGACTATCACGACGAACTCGCCGACGCCGTGCGCGAAGGCCGCCGCAAGGAATTCGCGAAGTTCACCGCCTTTACCGACGAGAAACGCCGTGCTCAGATTCCCGATCCGAACCATATCGACACGTTCAAGATGTCGTCGCCGGATGAGACGAAGCGCGCCGCCGACCACAACGACTGGCTGCATTTCTATCGTTCGGCGCTGGCCGTGCGCACGAAGCTGCTGATGCCGCGCCTGAGGAATTCGCAGGCGCTGGGCGCGAAGGTGATCGGCGTAAAGGCGGTGGTGGCGAACTGGCGTCTCGGCGACGGCAGCACGTATTCCATTGCGCTGAATCTCGGGCGGGAAGCTGTGAAGCTCGCGGGTCATCCTCCGGGCAAGGTCGTATTCGAAACGCCGGCGCGCGCACGCGACATCGCCGACAAGGGCGAACTTGGCGCCGAGACTTTTATCGCGTGGCTGACGGGCGATTTCGCCGATGCCGCGTTCAATCACGACGCCCGCCGCGTCAAAGCTTCGGGGAAAACCTCGTGAGCACGACCACACCGCCGGCCACGGCCGGCCAGACACCGCAAACGCCGCCCACGCCAGTCGAAGCGCTCGCCATCAAGGCCGGCTTCGAAGTCGAATGGCAGGACGCCCACAAGCAAACGCAGCGCGTTCCGGAAGAAACGCTGACCGTGCTGCTGGAACGGCTCGGGCTTCCATGTAGCGACGCAAGCCAGCTCAAGCAAAGCACCGCCACGCTCGACGCCGAATTGACCGGCCGCAAGCTGCCGCCGCTGATGACGGCTGAAATTGACGGCGCCATCGCGCTGCCAGTCGCTGCCGTGAAGACGGGCGCGCGGTATCGGATAGAACTGGAAAGCGGGGCCGTGATCGATGGAAGGTTCACATCGCCTCGCGGCCAGACCGCGTTGCTGTCGCCGATTTCCGAGCCCGGTTATCACACGCTCGTGATCAACGAGCAGCGCACGACGCTCGCGGTCGCGCCGCCACGCTGCTATACCATCGACGACGCCTGGCGCGCGATCGAATCCAACGCGAAAAAAGCGCCGCCACTGTGGGGCGTAGCCGCGCAAGTCTACGGCTTGCGGCGCACGGGCGACGGCGGTGTCGGCGACTACACGGCGCTCGCCACGCTCGCCGCCGAGAGCGCGCAGCGCGGCAGCCACGCGGTCGCCATCAGCCCGATGCACGCCATGTTCAGCGCCGAGCCGAACAAGTTCAGCCCGTATTCGCCGTCGTCGCGCCTGTTCCTGAACATTGCGCATATCGATCCGGCTGCTGTGATGGGTGCCCAAGCGGCGCAGGCGGCTATAAAGGCAGCCGGTGTCGCCGATGAACTCGCCGAACTCGAAGCGCTGCAGCTCGTCGACTGGCCGCACGCGGTGACGGCCAAGCTGGCGGTGTTGCGTGCGCTGTTCGCGCAGTTCAACGCGCCAGGCAATGACACATTGCATGACGACTTCGCGAAGTTCGTCAAGCACGGCGGCCGCGCGCTGGAAGATCACGCACGTTTCGAAGCGCTGCAGGCCGCGCAACTGAAGGAATCCGGCGAGGGCCACTGGCGCAACTGGTCCGGCGATCTCAACAATCCACGCAGCAACGCCGTCGCTGAATTTGCCGCCGCGCACCGGGATGAGGTCGACTTCTTCCTCTTCGCGCAATGGCTCGCCGCGAAAGGCTTGTCGCACGCGCAGCACGTGGCGCGCGACGCCGGCATGGCGATTGGTTTGATCGCGGATCTGGCCGTCGGCTGCGACAGCGCGGGCAGTCACGCATGGTCGTATCGTGATGAAATGCTGCAAGGCGTGTCAGTCGGCGCGCCGCCCGATCTGTTCAACCAGAAAGGGCAGTCGTGGGGACTCACCACGTTCTCTCCGCGCGCCATGCGCACGCAGGGCTTCAAGGCGTTTATCGATATGCTGCGAGCGGCGTTCACGCTCGCGGGCGGGATTCGTATCGATCATATTCTCGGGCTGCGCCGCCTGTGGCTCGTGCCCGACGGCGAGAGCGCAAAAAACGGTGCGTATCTCCGATACCCGCTCGAAGACCTGCTGCGTCTGATCGCGCTCGAATCGTGGCGTCACAAGGCGATCGTGATTGGCGAAGATCTCGGCACGGTTCCGCCGGGTTTTCGCGAGCGCTTGCAGGAACACGGTCTGCTCGGCATTCGCGTGCTGTGGTTCGAACGTGCCGAAGACGGCCCGGGTTTCAAGGCGCCCGCCGACTGGGATCACGGTGTCGCCGCGACCACGACCACGCACGACCTGCCGACTGTCACCGGCTGGTGGATCGGCGAAGACATTGTCTGGCGCTCGAAGATTGGCCAGACCGCCGTACGCGCGGACGGCCGCGACGCCGTTGAAGTGGCGCAGGCAGAACGCGGCGAGGATCGTGAATTGCTATGGACTGCTTTCCAGGAAGCTGGAGTGGCCGCGCCGGATGTCGACGTTCCCGCCGATATCTCCCCGCAGACCGCGCCGGTTGACGAAGCGCTCGCGTTCGTGGCGTCCACGCCCGCGCCGCTCGTCACCTATCCGCTGGAAGACCTGCTCGCGCTCGCCGAAATGCCGAACCTGCCCGGTTCCATCGACGAGCATCCGAACTGGCGCCGAAGACTGGCTGTACCCGTATCCGAACTGTTCGATGACGATTCGTTCGTCGACCGTTTGCTCGCCATCGATCAAGCCCGGCAGAAATCCGGCCAGACGAAGGCGGCCGCGCATGACGCCGCGCTTAACGCATCACCCACTGACCGAACACCATGACCGTCCCGCGCTCCACGCTTCGCCTCCAGCTTCACAAGGATTTCACCTTCGACGACGCCGCGCGCCAGGTCGACTACATGGCGTCGCTCGGAATCAGCCACGCGTATCTGTCGCCGATCACGACCGCCACGAGCGGTTCCACGCACGGCTACGACACCGTCGACTACACGCGCGTGAACCCCGAACTCGGCGGCGAAGAGGGCTTGAAGCGCCTTGTCGACAAGCTGCGCGCGCATGAAATGGGCGCGATCGTGGACGTGGTGCCGAATCACATGGGTGTTGGCGGCTCCGAAAATCTCTGGTGGATGGACATACTCGAATGGGGCCGCCACGCGGCGCACGCGCGTTATTTCGACGTCGACTGGCATTCGCCCGATCCCGCGTTGCGCGGCAAGGTGCTTGCGCCGTTCCTGGGCGCGGCGTATGGCGAGGAGTTGCAGGGCGGCAAGATCAAGCCCACGTTCGACCCCGAAGACGGCCGCTTCAAGATCACGTATTACAGCAACACGTTCCCGGTCAGCCCGCTCGACTACGCGGCCATCCTGCAGGAACACGCGCCGGAAATGGCGCAGCGCTTCACCGGCCTCTCGACGCAACCCGCCGATCAGCCGCGCGCCGACGAAGCGCGCGCCGCGCTCAAGGAATTCGCTGCGTCGGAAGAAGGCAAGAAGACTATCGATACCGCCATCCGCGCGCATTCCGGCGACAACCCGACTGGACGCGACCGTTTGCACCGCCTGCTCGAGCGCCAGCATTACCGCCTCGCGTGGTGGCGCACGGCGGCGGATGAAGTGAACTGGCGCCGTTTTTTCGACGTCAGCACGCTTGGCGGCATGCGCGTGGAGCGCCCGGAAGTGTTCGAGGCGTCGCACGCGCTGATCTTCCGGTTGTTCACCGAAGGGCTGATAGACGGCGTGCGCATCGATCACGTCGATGGCCTCGCCGAACCGCGTGAATATTGCCAGCGCCTGCGCAACCGTCTTGAAGAACTCGCGGCGCAGCGGCCTGAAAATCTGCAGCAACCGCGCACGTATTTCGTCGTGGAGAAAATTCTCGCGCGCGGCGAACCCGTGCGCGACGACTGGCAAATCGATGGCACCACCGGCTACGACTTCATGAACGACGTCGGCGCGCTCCTGCACGATCCGCGCGGCGCGCAACCCCTGGCGCAAAACTGGGCCGAGTTGTCAGGACGCCCCGCCGAGTTCGACGTCGAGGCCAAGGCCGCCCGGCGCAAGATACTTGCGGAGAACCTTTCCGCCGAACTCGACCGCGCGGCGCGCGCGTTGCACCGGATTGCACGCGACACACCGACCACGCGTGACTTCACGTTTTCATCGCTGAAACGGGTGGCGGCCGAACTCGTGGTCCACTTCCCCGTATACCGGATCTATCCCATCGGCGGACAGCGCAGCGCCGAGGACGAACGCTTCTTCGCGCAGGCTTACAAAGGCGCGAAGGCCGCGTTGGCGCCGGCGGACCATGCCATTCTCGACCGGGTCGCGCAATGGCTCGGCGGCCCGGGCGGCGACGAACCCGTCGAAGAAAAGCCGCGCGAACGTCTTCTCGACCGCAACGGGCGCGAGCGTCCGGTGAGCGCATTCCAGAATCCGCCGGCCAGCGCCAGCGGCTCGAATTCGAGCGGTTCACACCGACGCAACGCGCAAACCCTGTTTTCGCAACTGACCTCGCCGGTCGCCGCGAAGGCCGTTGAAGACACCGCGTGTTATCGATACGGCCGGCTCATCTCGCGCAACGAAGTCGGCGCCGATCCGGGCGAGTTTTCCTTGTCGGTCGATCTGTTTCACGAAGGCAATCAGGAACGCGCCGCGCGCTTTCCGAACGCCATGCTGGCCACGGCCACGCACGACCACAAGCGCGGCGAAGACGTGCGCGCGCGGATCGCGGCGTTGAGCGAAATCCCGGACGAATGGGCCGCGACGTTAAAAAGCTGGTCCACGCTGAACACGCCGCACAGACGCATATTGGGCGACGCGGACGGCGACAAGACCGCCTGGGCGCCCGGCGCCGCCGCTGAAGCCATGCTGTATCAAACGCTGGTGGGCTGCTGGCCGCCGACGCTGTCCCCCGACGACGAAGCCGGCGTCAAGGAACTTGCCGAGCGCGTAAGCGCATGGCAACTGAAGGCCATGCGCGAAGCCAAGTTGCGTACCAGCTGGTTCGCGCCCGACGAAGCGTATGAAAACGCCTGCCGCGATTTTCTCTTCGATATCCTCGCGCCCCAGCGCCGCGATGGGTTTCTTGGCGAGCTTCCGGCGTTCGTCGCGCGGATTGCCCGCACAGGCGCAATCAACAGTTTCCAGCAGACCTTGTTGCGGCTGACATCGCCCGGCGTGCCGGATCTTTATCAGGGCACCGAACTATGGGACTTCAGTCTCGTCGATCCCGACAATCGCCGGCCCGTGGATTTCGAACAACGGCGTGCGTGGCTGGCCGAGGGCGAGGCGCAAGGCGCGCCATCGGAGCAGTTGCAGAACTGGCGCGACGGCCGCGTGAAGCTGGGTATCGTGCGCCGCGCACTTGCGTTGCGCGCACATGCGCAGTCATTGTTCGCGCAAGGATCGTACATACCGCTGCAGGCCGAAGGCGAGCACGCGGACAGCGTGATCGCGTTTGCGCGGCATGCGGGGAGCGCCTACGCGGTAGTGATTGCAACGCGCCTGGCCGATTCATTGCTGGCTGAAAACGATTCCGGCCTGCCTCTGGTCGACGCCGCCGATTGGGGCGACACGGCGGTCGTGCTGCCGGAAGCGCTGGCGTCGCGGGCATTGTTCGACTGGTTGAGTCCCAATGCGCCCAAGGCTGATGGCCAACGCCTGTTCATGCGCGATGCGCTGGCTTCAATGCCCGTGGCGTTGCTGATGGAAGAAGGCGTGCCGCGCGTCTAGCGATCGGTCCCAAGCGGTCCCGAGCGGAAGAATCAATGCGCTTCTTCCGCGACCTCTTCATGCGGATACACGCGCACGAGCACAATGCGCGGTCCGTTCATTTTTTTCACGACGATATCGAAGTGGTCGAACCCCACGCGCTGCCCTTCGCTTGGCAAATCGCCCAACGCGTTGATCACGAGGCCGCCAACCGATTCCGCCTGCCCTTCGTCTATATCGATCCCCAACGCCCGCTCAAGCGATACCACAGGCAAGCTGCCCTTGCCCATCAGCGTGCCGTCGTCCATGCGCGACCAGTCGGCGTCGCCCTGACGGAATTCGTCGTGAATCTGGCCGACGAGCGCACCCAGAAGATTGTCGAGCGTAAGAAAACCTAGCGGCTTTTCACCCTTGCGGCCAACCAGGGCGAAATGCGGCGCGCCCTTGCGAAAACGCCGGAACAATTCGAGCGCGGAGAGATTTCCCGCCACGTACTGGACGGGGCGCACATGGCGCGCGAGCGAATCCTGTTTGGTGTCGTGACGCGTCAAGCCGTGGAGAAGGCCGCGCCCGGCGCCATCGCGTGCAAGCAGCAGGTCTTTCAGATGGATCATGCCGAGGACGCGCTCGCTGGTGCCATCGGCGAAAAGCGGATAGCGGCTAAAGCGGTGCCGCGCGACCACCTGCATGTTTTCGCGCATGGACACGTCGTTGCGAAGGCCGATCATTTCGTGACTCGGGCGCATCAGGTCGGACACCGTCATGCGGCTGAAATCCAGCGAATGCGCAATGGTGTTCCATTCGTCGGCGTTATAGCTGGACGCGGCGCTCGATCCCGGCAAACCCAATGTATCCGGCGTGGTCGACGCGCCGCTCAGCCGCCGGCCGCGCAGGATCAGCTTGAGTTCGTCGGTGGAATAATGCGCGTCGCCGCCGTGTCCGGTGCCGAGTCCGAACAGGCGCAGCACGGAGTTCGCGCTTGAATTGAGCACCCAGATGAACGGATACATTGCCCAATAGAAGCCGTAGAGCGGCATGGCGACCCACAGGCCGACCTGTTCGGCGCGGCGGATCGCCCACGATTTCGGCGCGAGTTCGCCCACCACGATGTGCAGAAAAGAAATACAGGAGAAAGCGAAGAACAACGAGACCGCATCGATCAGCTTCGCCGATTCGATACCCGCCAGCGCGAAAAGCGGATGCAGCAACGCGGCGAACGCCGGCTCGCCCAGCCAGCCGAGCCCAAGCGATGCTAGCGTGATGCCGAGCTGACACGCCGACAAATACGCGTCGAGCTTGCCGTGAACCTTCGCGAGCAGGCGCCCGGGCAAGCCGTTCGACCGCGCGATAGCCTGGACGCGCGTGGCGCGCAACTTCACGAGCCCGAACTCGGCCGCGACGAAAAACCCGTTCAACGCGACGAGCAGCAAGGCACCAATTAGCGCGACAACCTGATTCAAAGCAACCTGCTCCACGAGAGAAAACGCCAGTATAGAGGCGCAAGCTGATCGAAAGTTAAATCAGGTGCCGCTCAGCGGGACGCGCAGCTTGAGCGTGATGTTGGCGTTATCGGCTATGTCGTCGTGTTCGAAGATGCCGCCGTGCGACTCCGCTACCCGCTTGCAGAGCGCCAGTCCCCATGCAATGCGCGCCGCTTCCCGCGGCTGCGTGGCCTGCTTGCGCGCAAATGCTTCGAGCGCGTGGGGCAAGTCGGGGTCGGTAAGCGCTTTCACCGATGCGGTGAAACTGACGGCCACCTGGAAAGCGCCGTCCTCCACGCGCGCCTGTGCGATAACCGTTGAGCCTGCCGTGCTGCCCTCGGCGGCGAACGCGAGCATCAGCCACAGCGCCTGCGCCAAGCGTTCTTGATCGCCGCTCATCTGCTCTTCGGCCAGCGCCGATTCCACCTGCAGCGTCACCTTGCGCGCCGTGGCAAGACCCGCGCGCGCGTCGCTCGCCGCGTGCTCGACGAGCGGACGCAAGGCGAATATGGTGCGATCAAGCGTGAGCGTCCGGGTTTCGGCGCGGGTGGTATCGATTGTTTGCTCGATCAGCTTCACCTGTTGCTCGACGCCCGAACGAATCCCGCCAAGGGCGCGTTGCGCTGCGGCATCGGCGGCGTCGACCTTGCGCTCGAGCACGTAACCCCAGCTATGGATCGCGTTCAACGGTCCGCGCAGATCGTGCGACGCGATGCCCAGCACGTGATCGCGCATGAACAACGCCGCTTCGGCGCGCAAGTGCGCGGTACGCTCGTCCGCCTGCTTCTGCGGCGTTTGGCAGGCGGAGGTTTCCGGACTGCACGGCGACACGACCAGCGTCACCGTATCCGTATTGGGCAATGCGAGGATGGCAAATGCGCGCAATCGGGCCGGCGCGTCGCCCTCTTCAATCGATACCCGCGCGCGCCGCACGCTGCCGGCGGCGAGCGCTGCGTCGGCGACTTCGGCCAGCACCGCGATCAATGGCTTGGGCAGCGGGATATCGGTGAGCGCGTGGCCTTCGAACGCGTGGGCGTCGCGATCGAACAGATGGGCGAGGACGGTATCGGCAGAGAGGCAGCGCTGCGCGGCATTCAGCACGAGCACGCCATCCATGCCCGCGACCGGCGCTTCAGGACGGGCAACCCGCCCCGTTTCGACCGTGCCGGAAAAAGACGTTGTCACGATTGGAAATCCTTGAGCGTTGATAGAGGCGAGGCGCTCGCCCGCTTTATCGAGATGCCCACTCATTATAGGGGAGTACCGGAAGGCGCCTCGATTCAGGGAAAGTCAGCCTCATGCAATTATTTTCAAGATATCGGCATGAAGATGGAGCAAATGCCGTGCATGCTTCGCCCGATGTAACGATCAGCTCGAAAGCCCTACAATACGGGTTTCGATTTTAGCTGGCGACGCCGCCGGCACACACAAGGAGAGTTACATGGCGATCGTGACGACAGATTCGGGCCTCAAATATGAAGACCTGATTGTGGGTGAAGGCGCGGATGCCGTCGCCGGAAAAACGGTCAGCGTGCATTACACGGGCTGGCTGACTGACGGGCAGAAGTTCGACTCGAGCCATGACCGCAACGATCCTTTCGCGTTCGTGCTGGGTGGCGGAATGGTCATCAAGGGCTGGGATGAAGGCGTGCAGGGAATGAAAGTCGGCGGCAAGCGCAAGCTGACGATTCCGCCGCAACTCGGATACGGCGTTCGTGGCGCAGGCGGGGTGATTCCGCCGAATGCCACGCTGGTGTTCGATGTGGAATTGCTGGACGTTTGATTTTCCAGCGCGGGCGGCGGCCGGTCAGACCCTGGCCGCCCGCGGCCGGCTTTATCGCGCGTTCAAGCCGCGTTCCAGGTCTCCCTTGATATCCGCGGCATTCTCCAGGCCCACCGCCAGCCGGATCAATCCCTCGCGAATCCCCGCCGCTTCCCGAACCTCAGGCGTCAATCGGCCATGCGTTGTCGTGGATGGATGCGTGATCGTCGTGCGCGTATCGCCGAGATTGCCGGTGATCGAACAGATCTTCGTCGAGTCGATCACGCGCCACGCGTTCGCCCGCTGCTCTTCCCGGGTCGCGCCCTTCAGTTCGAACGACACGATTGCGCCACCCGCCTTCTGCTGCTTTTGCGCAATCGCATATTGCGGATGCGACGCGAGCCCCGGATAAAACACACGCTCGATAGCCGGATGCGTTTCCAGCCAGCGCGCAATCTCCAGCGCATTCGCGGATTGCTTTTCGACGCGTAAGGAAAGCGTTTCCATGCCTTTCAGCAACACCCACGCGTTGAACGCGGACAACGTCGGCCCGGCGCTGCGCACGAACGGAAACACCTTTTCCATGATGAACTGCTTCGACCCGACCAGCGCGCCGCCCAGCACGCGGCCCTGGCCATCGAGAAACTTGGTGGCCGAATGCATCACGACGTCCGCGCCGAGTTTCAAGGGCTGCTGCAGCGCCGGACTGCAAAAACAGTTGTCGACGACGAACAACGCGCCCACTTCCTTCGAAATCTTTCCGATTGCCTCGATGTCCGCAATCTCCGTCAGCGGATTCGACGGCGTCTCGAGGAAAAACATCTTCGTTTCAGGCCGCACGGCGGCGCGCCATTCATCGAGATTGGTCGGATCGACGAATGTGGTGGTAATGCCGAACTTGGTGAAGATCTGCGAGAACATGCCAACCGTCGATCCAAACAGGCTTTTCGAACTGACCAGATGGTCGCCCTGCTGCATGGAACACATCACCGCCGACATGATCGCGGCCATTCCCGACGCGGTCGCCATGCACGCCTCGCCGCCTTCGAGCGCGGCCAGACGCTTCTGGAACATTGCGACGGTTGGATTGGTGAAACGCGAGTACGTATACGCCTCTTCCGCGTTCTTGAAGCTCTCCGCGGCGTGCGCGGCGCTTTCGAACACGAAACTCGATGTCAGGAATATCGCTTCCGAATGCTCGTTGAAGTCGCTGCGCAGCGTTCCTGCGCGCACGGCGAGCGTGTCGAAGTTGAGGTTGTCGTCCATGTTCATATCGTCTGTTCTGTCCATTCTTTTCATCTCTTTTATTCGTGGTGGCCCGGCGGCAGCCAAAAACCGGGACGCAAAAAAGCCCGCTTCTGCGTCAGCATGAGCGGGCTCGGTGCGGAAAAGCCTGTAGCGTCGCCGGGGTGATCGGTATTTACGGTTCTCACCACCGGTTCGCTTTAGCTGTTTCGGGTCTCGACTGATGAAGCCATCAAAACCCGCGTCCGCAAGCTGATCTCAAATCGACGCAAACCCAATCCTATCACGCGTTTCTTAGTCAGGTCATTCCACCGACAACTGCAGATGCAACTGCGAACGCGATACGCCGCCTTCCATCGCTTCACTGGCGGCGTCGCGATCCGACTGCGCCGAGGGCGCCAGCCGCGCCGTTTCGAGCCGATCCAGATAAGCCTCGTTGATATCGCCGGTGATGTAGTTGCCGTCGAAACACGACGCGTCGAATTCGTTCAACTCCGGGTTGATGTCGCGAATGGCCTGCTTGAGATCCGCCACGTCCTGATACACCAGATGATCCGCGCCGATCATGCGCGCGACTTCGTCGTCCGATCGGCCGTGCGCGACCAGTTCGCCACGCGTGGGCATGTCGATGCCATACACGTTCGGGAATTTCACCGGCGGCGCGGCGGACGCGAAAATCACCTTCGCGGCGCCGGCATCGCGCGCCATCTGCACGATTTCATGAGACGTCGTCCCACGAACGATGGAATCGTCCACGATCAACACGTTCTTGCCCTTGAACTCGATCGCCATGGCATTCAGTTTCTGACGCACCGACTTCTTGCGCACCGCCTGGCCCGGCATGATGAACGTGCGGCCAACGTAGCGGTTCTTGAAGAACCCTTCGCGATACTCCACGCCCAGCTTCGCGGCCACCTGCATGGCGGCGGGACGCGACGAATCGGGAATCGGCATCACCACGTCGATTGCCACGCCCGGCAGCACGCGCTTGATCTTCTCGGCGAGGTAATCGCCCATGCGCAGGCGCGCGTTGTAGACCGGCACGCCATCGAGGCACGAATCGGGACGCGCCAGATACACGAGTTCGAAAATGCAGGGGTTGAGGCTGGGGTTATCGGCGCATTGCTGGCTGTGCAGGTTGCCGTCGTTATCGATGAAAATCGCTTCGCCCGGCTCCACGTCGCGCACGAACTCGAAGCCAATGCCTTCAACCGCCACCGATTCCGACGCGACCATCCATTCCACGCCCGTCGCCGTTTCCATCTTGCCGAGCACGAGCGGACGAATGCCGAACGGATCGCGGAAAGCCACGAGCCCGTAACCGGCAATCAGCGAAACGATCGCGTACGAACCCTTCACGCGCCGATGCACGCCGCTCACCGCCTTGAAAAGCGCGGCCGGGTCGAGTTGCAGGCCGGAACTCGACAACTGCAGTTCGTGGGCGAAGACGTTGAGCAGGACTTCGGTATCGGACGCGGTGTTGATGTGCCGGCGATCGATCCGGAACATTTCTTCCTTTAACTGCGGCCAGTTCGTCAGGTTGCCGTTGTGCGCGAGGATGATGCCGAACGGCGCGTTCACGTAGAACGGCTGGGCTTCTTCTTCACTCGAAGCCGACCCGGCTGTCGGATAACGCACCTGGCCAATGCCGACATTGCCCGGCAGGCTGCGCATGTTGCGCGTGCGGAACACGTCGCGCACCATGCCATTGGCCTTATGCATGTGGAAGTTGTTGCCGTTCGCCGTCGCAATGCCCGCTGCATCCTGGCCGCGATGCTGCAGGAGCAGCAGGCTGTCATAGATCAACTGGTTGACGGGAGTCTGGGAAACTACGCCTACGATGCCGCACATGGCATTGGTCCTTCAAAGAGTCGAAACGGGTCGAAAGGGCGTATCGGCGCAACGGTTCAGAGCATCTCAAAATATGCCTGAACTGCGTGGTGCTGCGCCGAGCTTTCACACAACCCCCGTGGAGCGCGCCTTGAGCGTTATTGCGCGGGCGCCGTCGACGGTTCTTGCGAGCCGTCCGGCGTGGTGCGCACATACGCGGCGAGCGTATCGGGAAGCAGCGGTTTCAGTTCTCGCACGCCTTGTTCGGCCGCGGGCCGGAACAACGCGTTACGCCAGAAATCGTGTTGCGGCAGTTCGGTCAAGCCCGCCAGGGCGACCAGGATCACTACCAGAATTGCGCCTCGCACGAGGCCAAACAAAAGTCCAAGCGACCGGTCGATACCGCGCAGCCCCACCACTTCGGTCACGCGCGTGAGCAACGCACCAGCCACGCTCGATATCAGCAGTACCGCCGCCACGATCAGCAAAAACGCGATCAGCCATTGTGTCAGCGCGCCGCCCGGCCAGTTCGCCGGAATGTACGGCACGACGAGCCTGACAAACCGCCCGGCGATCAACAACGCCGCGATCCAGCCGATCAGGCCGAACACTTCGGCCAGCAAGCCACGCCACATGCCGCGCAGCGCGGAGAGGCCGATCACGGCCATCACCGCATAGTCAAAACTCGTGAACATCAAATGCTAATTCGCCGACGCATTGTTGTTGCCGCCACCGCCAAGGCCTGCCTGACGCACCTTGCCCAGCGCCGCCGATGCAGCCGTCCGGTCAGCAAACGGCCCCGCACGCAAGAGTGCGCGCGTCGTGCCGTCGGCTTCTTTCCGATGTTCGACATATGCGGGCACTCCCGCCGCCTTCAACTTGGCAACCCAACTTTGGGCGACGGCGTCTTCGTCGAAAGTACCGATCTGGATCACAAAGCGGCTACCCGCGGGCGATGCAGGCGTGTTCTTCTGGGCGGCAGCGGCAGTTGCCGGCGCGTCCGCGAGCGGCTTCGCGGCTTGTGCGGGCGGCGTTGCCGGTGTGACTGGTTTCTGTGCGGCTGGGGCGGACGCAGCGGCTTTCGCCTGTGCCTGCGATTCGGCGGGTTTTGCAGCCGGCTTCGACTCGGGCCTGGCTGCCGGTGCGGCGGCTTTGGGCGGATTGTCCGCGTCAGCGGCCGGACTGTCGGGCGCCACGCCTGCCTGGGTATCGGTTGCCGATTCGGCCGCTGAATCGGTCGCCGGAACCGCTGCCGTATCGCTACGGGAAGTCTTGGGCAACGGCGCGGCGGGGCGCGCGGGGATATCGATGGAAATGTCGTCGGTGACGGGCTTCGGATGTGAATCCAGCACCATCGGCAGGACGATCACCGCCGCCGCGACCAGCGCAAGCGCGCCCACCAGACGGCGACGCGCACGCTGCTTTTCGGGCAGCGTAGGGTCCAGCATCATGGCATCGGCTTCGGGGCGGTCGCTGCGGCGCGTCCTGCGTTCCGTACGGACGGTCTGACGCGAGCCGCGCGGAGAGTCGGAATATGCATCGCGACCCGAGGGCGCGTCGTCTTTCTTGCCGAACGAAAAAAAGGACATGGTTGGCTTGTGCGAGAGGCTGGCCGGCCGTCCGTTCAATGACGCTGCGATTTACGGTACGCCATGACACCGGCCACCGTATGGAAACTGCCGAAAACCAAAATTCTATCATTTTCGGACGCCCGCTTTAACGCATCTTGAAAAGCGTCGGCCGGATTACTGAATTGTGTAACGCTGCTGTCCGCGCTGTCGTTGACGCCGGCGTCGCGTAAAACGCGTTCGAGCGCGGCCGGCGAGGCGCCGCGGGGCGTGGGTAGCGCCGTCACGTTCCAGCGGTCGATCTCGCCCTTCAGATGCTCCACAATGCCGGCGATGTCCTTATCGGCCATCGCACCGAACACCGCATAGGTGTAGGGAAAAAAGCCCATGTTGCCGAGATTCTGTGCCAGAACCGCTGCTGCGTGCGGGTTGTGGGCGACGTCGAGGATCACTTGCGGCTTGCCGGGCACGACCTGGAAACGGCCCGGCAACTCGACGTTCGCGAGGCCGAGGCGAATATCCTGCGCCGATACGGGAATCCGGTCGCGCAAGGCTTCGAGCGCGGCGAGCGCCGCCGACGTATTGATCAGTTGATTCGCGCCGCGCAATGCCGGATAGGCCAGCGCGGAGCGCCGCTGCGTACGGCCGATGTAACTCCATTGCTGGCGCTCGTTGCCGCCCTGCGCTTCGTATCGGAAGTCTCGCCCGACCAGCCACAGATCCGCACCGATCGCCGTCGCGTGATCGATCAGCGACTGCGGCGGCGACGGATCGCCGCAAACCGCAGGGGTGTTTGCACGGAAAATGCCGGCCTTCTCGAAGCCGATCTTCTCCCGCGTGTCGCCAAGATAGGCCGTATGGTCAATATCGATGCTCGTCACGATCGCACAATCCGCATCGATGATATTGACCGCGTCCAGCCGTCCGCCAAGGCCCACTTCCAGGATCACGGCGTCCAGTCCGCTCGATGCAAACAGCCGCATGATCGCAAGCGTCGTGAATTCGAAATACGTCAGCGACACGGGTTCGGCCAGGCTCGTGCGCGCCTTTTCAACGGCTTCGAAGTGTTCGAGCAATTGCGCATCGGTGGCGTCGGCGCCGTTGATCCGCGCGCGCTCGTTGAATTCAAGCAAATGCGGCGACGTATGGCAGCCCACGCGATATCCGGCGCGCAGCAGGATTGTTTCGATGATCGCGCAGGTCGAACCCTTGCCGTTGGTCCCGCCCACGGTGATCACAGGACACGAGAACTTGAGACCCAGCGCGTCGCGGACCTGGCTGATGCGCGTCAAACCCATATCGATACCGACCGGATGCGCCGATTCCAGATGCGCCAGCCATGCGTCGAGGGAAGGAAAACTAACCGATGAAGTCGTCATGAAAGAGTGCTGCCAGCCGGCTAAAAACGAGCCAAAAAGAAAAGACGAAAACAAAAGCGCCGCACGCAACCCTCGGCGGGTTCGCGCGCGGCGCGTGAAAACAACGCGCTATGACTTCAGGCCACCGAATCAGCCGGCTGCATTGTCAGCAACGCAATCAGGCGCGCAATTTCTTCGCGCATTTTCCGGCGGTCCACGATCATGTCGATCGCGCCCTTCTGAATCAGGAACTCCGAGCGCTGAAAGCCTTCCGGCAATTTTTCGCGCACGGTCTGCTCGATCACGCGCGGTCCGGCAAAGCCAATCAGCGCCTTTGGTTCCGCGATCACCACGTCGCCGAGGAAGGCGAAACTGGCGGATACGCCCCCCATGGTGGGATCGGTGAGAACGGAGATGAACGGCAACTTGGCTTCGGCGAGCTTGGTCAGCATGGCCGTGGTTTTAGCCATCTGCATGAGCGACAGCAAGCTTTCCTGCATCCGCGCACCGCCCGATGCCGTGAAGCAGATGAACGGCGTGCGTTGTTCGAGCGCATTGCGCGCGCCGCGTGCAAAACGTTCGCCGACGACCGAACCCATTGAGCCGCCCATGAAGGAAAACTCGAAGCACGCAGTCGTGACCGGAATAGTGTGGATCGCGCCGCCCATGACCACCATGGCGTCGGTCTCGTCGGTATCTTCCATCGCTTCTTTCAGGCGATCCGGATACTTGCGGCTGTCCTTGAACTTGAGCGCGTCGACGGGCAGCACTTCCTGGCCGATTTCATAGCGGCCTTCCGGATCGAGCAGGCCGTCAAGCCGTTCGCGCGCGCCAATCCGCATGTGGTGGCTGCACTTCGGACAGACATGCAGATTCGCCTCGACGTCGTTGCGGTACAGCACCGCTTCGCACGACGGGCACTTGATCCACAACCCTTCCGGAATACCCTTGCGGCTTTTCGGATCGGTTTGCTTGATCTTCGGCGGTAACAGTTTGTCGAGCCAGCTCATCGTGTTTCCTTCATGTTTCGCGTGTTTTCGCAGCTATTTTGCTTCATATAGCCACAATCACGGGTTATTTTGCAGAATCGAGCGCCGCACGAATCTCGGCGATAAAACCCGTCAGTTTCTCAGCCGCCGTATCCGGCGACGCCTCTTCGAGCAATTGCACGAGACGGCTGCCGATCACGACAGCATCCGCTACATCCGCCACCAGCCTTGCCGACGCCGCATCGCGGATACCAAAACCAACGCCGACCGGCAGCGCTACATGCGCCTTGATGGCCGGGATTTTACTCGCGATACTCGCCACGTCCAGATTTGCCGCGCCGGTCACGCCTTTCAGCGACACGTAATACACATAGCCGCTTGCCACCTTGCCCACGGCGGCAATGCGTTCATCGGTCGATGTGGGCGCAAGCAAAAAGATGGGATCGATACCGGCGGCGAGCATCGACTGGCTGAATTCCACCGATTCCTCCGGCGGATAATCCACGACCAATACGCCATCCACGCCCGCTTCCTTCGCGGCTTTTGCGAAATCTTCGGTGCCCATGCGCTCGATCGGATTCGCATATCCCATCAGCACAACCGGCGTCACGGTATTGGTTTCGCGAAAGCGTGTTACGTCAGCGAGAACGTGCTTGAGCGATACGCCGCGCGCCAAAGCCCGCTCGGAAGAACGCTGGATCACGGGACCATCGGCCATGGGGTCGGAAAACGGAACGCCGAGTTCGATTACGTCCGCGCCGCCCTTGGCGAGCGCGTGCATGAATTCGACGGTCTGCTCGGGATTCGGATCGCCCGCGGTGATGAACGGGATCAAGCCCTTTTTGCCCTGCTCGGCCAACGCCGCGAAAGTACTTTTAATACGGGACATGATTATCTCTTTGCGCATTAGCCGCGCGTTTAACGTTTTTTAGCAGCGACTTGAGCGAAATTCACGCTTGATCGATGGAAGCATTTTCAGCGATGGCCGCCGGCTTTTCGGCAGCCACAACAGCCGGTGGAGTCTGTGCCACGCGCGCTTGCGCAATCGCGTGGTAATCCGCGTTGATCTCGTAGCCGACGAACAGCCGCCCGTGGCGCGCGCAGGCAACCGCCGTCGTGCCGCTGCCCATGAACGGATCGAGCACGCGGCCGCCGCGCGGACAACTCGCCAGCACCATTCGCTCGACGATTTCGAGCGGCTTTTGCGTCGGATGATCAACACGCTCAGCATGCTGCCGATGCAACCGCGACACCGACCACACGTCTTTGGGGTTGTATCCGAGTTCGAGCCACTTGCTACCTTCGAACAATTTTCGCGAACGCGCTTTCTTCGTCACTGCGTCGTAGGGAATGCGGATGGGATCGAGATCGAAGAAGTAATCCTTCGATACCGCAAAATAACCGATGTTGTCATGCACCGACGTAAATCTGCGCACCGTTCCGCCCATGCTCGGCACCCGCCTATCCCAGACAATCTCGTTGACCATTGTCAGGCGGCGCTTGAGGAACACAAAAATCTCGGGCGCATATTGCCACGTGCAAAAAATGTAGAGCGAACCGCTCGGCTTGAGCTTCGGAATGGCCAGTTCAAGCCAGCCGTAGGTCCAGTCGAGGAAGGCATCGCCGGAACGCATGTCCGAATCGTTGCCGTAATCCTTGCCGAGACCATACGGCGGATCGGCCACGATCAGATCGATCGAGCCGTCCGGCAGGTTCGCGGCATCGGCGAGAAAATCGCGATGATGCAACTGGATACCGCCGTGCGCGTAGGCGTCGGTGGCATCCGGCGTTGCATGGACAATCTCATCGCGCATGGGTTGTGGGCTCAGAACGTGATGCCGGTGCGCTCGGCGACCGTATGCATGTCCTTGTCGCCACGACCTGACAGATTGACGAGCAGCAGCTTGTCCTTGGGCAACGTGGGCGCGAGCTTCGCGGCGTAGGCGAGCGCATGGCTCGACTCGAGCGCGGGAATGATCCCTTCGATCCGGCAGCAATCGTGGAAACCCTTCAGCGCTTCTTCGTCGGTAATGCCCACGTACTCCGCGCGTCCCGCATCCTTCAGCCACGCGTGTTCCGGACCGACGCCCGGATAATCCAGCCCCGCCGAGACCGAATGCGTCTCGATAATCTGACCGTTGTCATCTTGGAGAAGATAGGTGCGATTGCCGTGCAGCACGCCCGGACTTCCACCTATCAGCGAAGCAGCATGACGCCCGCTTTCGATGCCATCGCCCGCAGCTTCCACGCCGATCAGCCGCACGTCTTCATTCTCGATGTACGGATAAAAGATACCCATTGCGTTCGATCCACCGCCGACACATGCGATCACCGCATCGGGCTGACGACCGGTCATCTCGGGCATCTGAACCTTGCATTCGTCGCCAATGACGCGCTGGAAGTCGCGCACCATCATCGGATACGGATGCGGACCCGCCACCGTGCCAATGATGTAGAACGTGTTTTCGACGTTCGTGACCCAGTCGCGCATGGCTTCATTCAGCGCGTCTTTTAGCGTCTTGGAACCGGATTCCACCGGCACGACCGTCGCGCCAAGGAGCTTCATGCGGTACACGTTCGCAGCCTGACGCTTCACGTCCTCCGAGCCCATATACACAACGCATTCCATGCCGAAACGCGCCGCAATGGTCGCGGTCGCCACGCCGTGCTGTCCCGCGCCGGTTTCCGCGATCACGCGCGGCTTGCCCATCTTGCGTGCGAGCAGCGCCTGGCCAATCACGTTGTTCACCTTGTGCGCGCCGGTGTGGTTCAAGTCCTCGCGCTTCAGGTAAATCTGCGCGCCGCCGAGCATCTCGCTCCAGCGCTTGGCGTGATAGATCGGCGACGGACGGCCAACGTAATGCTTCAGTTCATATTCATATTCCGCGATGAACGCCGGATCCTTGCTGCATTCGGCGTATGCATCGCGAAGTTCGTCGAGTGCGTGAATGAGCGTTTCGGAGACGAACGTGCCGCCATAAGGGCCGAAATGGCCTCGATTGTCTGGTAAGTTGTACATGTATGTCACTCTCTCGGTCCGCGGAAGCGTTGCGCTTGTCCACGTTGATCATCCGGCATCCGCTTCACGCACCGCGCGTACGAACGCCGCCATTCGGGCGTGATCTTTCACGCCCCTGGCCCCCGCTACTTCGATGCCGCTGGAGACATCGACCGCGTAGGGCCGCACGAGCCGGATGGCCTCATGGACGTTTTGCGCGTTCAACCCACCACTCAAAACGGCCCGATGCCCGAGATCTGTTGGGATAAGTGACCAATCGAATACCTTTCCACCGCCACCGTAGCCATCGACAAAAGCGTCGAGAAGCAAACCGCTGGCTGCTGAATAATTGAGAGATGATTCTACCAAATCGCGTGCGTTGGCATCGGGCCCTACCCGAACCGCCCGCCACCATGGCAAACCGGCGACTTCGGCAAGCGCGGCGCATTGGGCCGGGGTTTCGTCGCCATGGAATTGCAGCAGGGACAATCTCACATTCGACGTCACTTCGCGAATCCATTCCGGCGTCGCGTTGACGAACAAACCCACGGCCGACACCAGCGGCGGCACGCGCTCCGCCAGATCTATCGCCTGGCCGACACTGACCGATCGCGGGCTCGGCGGATAAAACACGAAACCGACGGCGTCGGCGCCCAGGTCGACGGCGGTATCGACGTCTTCCGTCTTCGACAGACCACACAGCTTGATGCGCGTTCTATGCAGATCCTGATTGTTCTCGTTCACGTTCACGCTCTCGTCCACGTTCGATTTCTTGCCAGACCGCGCTCCACGGGTAGCTTCCCAGACACGGCGCGGGCACGGCGAAGTGCTCAGGATAGCCGACCTCGGCCAGATAGAGGCCGTCGGGCATGAAGGTCGGCGCGGCGCGCTTGCGATCGCGCGCCTCCAGCAATTCGCGCATCCAAGAAGGCGGATGCTTGCCGCGGCCAATCGCGACGAAACATCCCATCAGGTTGCGCACCATGTGATGCAAAAACGCGTTTGCGCGAAAGCGGAAGTGGATGAAATCGCCCTGCTCCACAATGTCGATCTGATGCAGGTATTTCACCGGCGTCTTCGCCTGGCACTCGGACGATCGAAACGCCGTGAAATCATGCTTGCCGATAATGCTGGCCGCCGCCTCGCGCATTGCGTCGGCGTCGAGCGGCGCGTAGCACCAGCCGGCGCGGCCGGGGATCATAGGCGAGCGAACGGGGTTCACGTACAGCGCGTAGTAATACGTGCGCTCGAACGCGCCGAAGCGCGCGTGGAAATCGTCGGGCATCGGGCGCGCCCACTGGACCGCGACACTGTGCGGCAAATACGCGTTCGTTCCGCGAACCCAGGCAAAGTCGGTACGGTCGAGCTCGGTATCGAAATGAACGACCTGACCCAGCGCATGAACACCCGCGTCCGTGCGTCCCGCGACAACCGTCTGCACGCGCGTCTGCATGAACTTGCCGAGCGCATGTTCGAGCACGTCCTGCACGGTCTCGACCTCGGATTGTGTCTGCCAGCCGCTGAACGCCGAACCGTCGTACTGGATACCAAGTGCAATGCGTTTCAAGGGCATATCAGGAAAGCGGCGCCAGTGTGGATAACAGCGTGGCGGCGGGCTGGCGCGTGGCTGGATCGTTGGATTCGATGACTTCCTGCAACAGCGTGCGCGCGCCGGACAAGTCGCCGAGTTCGATGTATTCGACAGCCAGTTCCAGCTTGTTGCGGGCGATGGTTGCAATCTGCTCCGGGGTGAATGCGGGCAGCGGCTCGGTCTGGCTTGCGGGCGAGTCGTAGTCGAAGTCGAGGCTCAACGGCCCGAAGCGCGACGCGCCCAGACCGGCCACCGAGGCCGCGCCGGCCGTCCCCGTTTCGATTTTCCCGGCGGCCGATTCCGCAGACGGCCCGGCCGGTGCATCGGGATGACGATGCTGCTCGTTCTGACGATCGAACACGGCGGGATCGGCGATGGGTTGCGGGATTATCGTGGCTGGATCGATTTGGGGTGGTTCTGCCGCTGCGGGATGGTCGGTTTCAAGCGGCGCTTCCCGGCGAGGCGGCAAGCCGAAATCGAGCGCGCTCAAGGCTTCGATTGCTTCCTGCGGGAATTTGGGCTGAGGAAGGCCCGAAGCGGCGGAGGATGGCTCGTCGTCGTAGGAAGAATCGGAGTCGGTTGCGTGATCGGTGGGCTGAATCGTGGCTTCTTGTGCAGCGGCTTCACGAGCTTCGGCTTCTTGCGCTTCGGCTTCCCGAACTGCTGCTTCGCGCGCCTCAGCCTCCACTCTTTCGGCCTCATGCGCAGCCGCCTCGCGTGCCGCCGCCTCCCTCGCCTCCGCTTCCCGAACGGCAGCTTCCCGGGCAATGGCCTCCCGCGTCGCTTGCTCCAGGGCTGCGGCGTGTTCTGCTGCAGCGCGTTCAGCAGCCAGCGCCGCCTCGACCGCGCCCGGCCGTGGCGGCGTGAAATCACGATGAAGCGCCGCCGGTGCATCCGGCATGAACGGCGCACGCTTCGCCTCTGGCTCGGGCGGCAGGGCAGCAGTGCTCAACGTCACGCGCGCTGCGTCGGCATCGTCGAGATCGGCTTCGTTCGGCGTGAGCGGCATGTCTTCAGTAGGGGAATCGAAGACCTGGGCCGCATCGTAGTTTTCCATGCTGCCCGCGACCACGTTCAACTCACCTTGCCCGCGTTGCACGGCCGTGCCTTCCAGATCGGCAGCGCCTGTCGCCGAATGCGAAGGGGCTTCGTGCGCCAGGGTACGCGGCGTTTCCGGTGGCGGTGAAACAACAGGCGTGTCCGGCGTTACGGGTTCGTCCGCTGGCGCTGCGGCGACACGGCGCCGCTTGCCGGCTCGCATTGCCATGAGAAGCAGGCCAATAGCCACGATCACGCCGATAATCCAGACGATCGGCCCGTTTGCCGGCGCGGCCGAAGGACTCACCGTGGACGCGGGCACAACCGGCGGCGCAGCGGGCGCCGACGCAACTGCCGGCGTGGATGCCGGCGTACTTTCGCTGCCGCTCGCGGTAGGCTGAGCGTCGGAGACAGGTGCTGCTGCGCTTGCATCGCTCGATGCGGTCGCGGCGCCGCTTATTGTCCCACCGGTGACATTCGATGCCGCCTCCGCCGGAGCGGCTGCGATTTCCGGAGCGCTTGCGCCGACTGTTGGCGCCGACGCCACGGACGCCACCGACGCCGCCGTACCGGACGCCGCTCCATCAGGAGCCGAAGCCTCCGCCGCGCTCGCCGCGCCATCTGTCTGAGGCACGTTCAAAACCGATCCCAGTTTCAACCGGCTTGGATCGTGACCCATGAACGCGTTCGGATTGGCATCGAAGAGCGCGCGGGCCATTTTTTCGCGCGTGGCCCGATCGGTCGATCCTGTGATCTGCGTAGCGATATCGCTCAGCGATTGCCCGGGCTTCACGCTGTATTGCGTGACCGCGCCTGCGTCCGATGCAGCCACGGTGGCGGATGCAGCGCTGGCTTGAGCCATTGCATCGAATGAAACCGACGTCCCGAGCAGCACACTCGCAACGCTCGCCGCAATCAGCACCGTGCGCCGCACACGGCTGGCGTGGCGGGGCTGCGAACGAAGTGGCCGACTCGGACGAACGATCATTGAAACTCCAGGCGAGTGGACGGAAAACAGGAAACGGAACCGCGGAAACGCCGTCGCAAAACGAAAAAGCGCCGCGCAAGCGCGACGCTTCAATCGAACAGCCGCGCGTCGTGGCGCGTAGTTTACTTTACTTGTCGAGCAGGATGCGAAGCATCCGGCGCAGCGGTTCGGCCGCGCCCCATAGCAACTGGTCGCCCACGGTGAACGCGGACAGATATTCGCCGCCCATCGCGAGTTTGCGCAGACGGCCGACCGGCACCGTCAGCGAACCCGTAACGACCGCCGGCGACAAATCGCGCATCGACGCTTCACGTTCGTTCGGGACCACCTTCACCCAATCATTCGCCGATGCCAGAATGCCGTGCACTTCATCCAGCGGCACGTCCTTCGTGAGCTTGATGGTGAGCGCCTGCGAATGGCAACGCATTGCGCCGATGCGCACGCACAGGCCATCGACCGGAACCGAGCCTGGCTCGCCCATGGCGGGAAGCCCGAGAATCTTGTTGGTTTCCGCGCCGCCCTTCCATTCTTCCTTCGACATGCCGTTGCCGAGATCTTTATCGATCCACGGAATCAGCGAGCCCGCGAGCGGCACGCCGAAGTTGTCAACAGGCATGCGTTCGCTCGACATGGCCGCCAGAACGCGCTTGTCGATATCCAGAATAGCCGATGCCGGGTCCGCCAGATCTTCCTTGGCCGCCCCGTACAGCACGCCCATTTGCTGCAGCAGTTCGCGCATGTTCTGCGCGCCCGCGCCAGAAGCCGCCTGATACGTCATGGCGGTCGTCCATTCGACCAGCTTGTGATTGAACAGGCCGCCGAGCGCCATCAGCATCAGGCTGACCGTGCAATTCCCGCCGATAAAATTCCGGCCGCCCTTGACCAGCGAATCCTTGATGACGTTCAGGTTCACCGGATCAAGAATAATGACGGCGTCGTCCTTCATGCGCAGCGACGAAGCCGCGTCGATCCAGTAACCTTTCCAGCCGGCCGCGCGCAGCTTCGGATACACGTCGTTCGTGTAATCGCCGCCCTGGCACGTAATGATCGCGTCGCACTTTTTCAGGTCGTCAATGCTTGTCGCATCTTTGAGTTTCGTCTCGTTTTTCGCGAACGACGGCGCATTGCCGCCCGCATTGCTGGTGCTGAAAAACACCGGTTCGATCAGGTCGAAATCGCCTTCCTGCTGCATGCGCTGCATCAGGACGCTGCCGACCATGCCGCGCCAACCAACGAGACCTACGTTCATGACTAACCTTTAGTTTGGACACTTCCCCGCTTGGATCCGACCCTCCGCCGGCGTGACCGCGCGGGGAAGATGGGCGGGCACGGCAGGCGATCAGCGCAACGTGATCGTTTTGAGGGAAATGGTTTTCGTAATGCGTTTGAGGCACGTGCGTGTGTTCAAACGCGTAATGGCGAGACGAGTCGTGCGGGCGCCTTCAATGCCGCCGCATGAAATCGAGTCCTGAGAGATTTTAGAGATCTTCGCCATAACAAAAGAGTCTACACGATAACCCACCTATTTCGTGCTCGTTTCGTGCTCTGCGCATGCGTTTCACGCTGTTTCGACGTGGTTCATGCGCCAAAAGCCACGAATCGAGATGAAATATCGCGATCGACCGTATCTTGATAACACCCCGATCGCGAGACGCTTTTCCACCGGAATTTTTCGCCGCTTTGCTCAGCGGAAAAGCGCGTTGCCATTTCCAGGAACTTAAAGCGCCGCGAGAACCGCGTCGCCCATTTCCTTCGTACCGACCGTGCGGCCGTCTTGCGTGGCGATATCGCCGGTACGGAAACCTTGCGCCAGCACCTTCTTCACCGCCGTTTCAATGCGATCCGCCTGCTCCGTCTTGCCGAGCGAATAACGCAGCATCATTGC
This sequence comes from Caballeronia sp. DA-9, assembly GCF_051615025.1. NCBI lineage: Bacteria > Pseudomonadati > Pseudomonadota > Betaproteobacteria > Burkholderiales > Burkholderiaceae > Caballeronia > Caballeronia sp. DA-9. The sequence continues at coordinate 1,436,187 of NZ_CP195132.1, forward strand.
GGCGGAAAGGATGGTTGCGAGCGGATTCGCCACGCCCTTGCCTGCGATATCCGGCGCCGAACCATGCGACGGTTCGTACAAGCCCTTGTTGTTCTTGTCGAGGGAAGCCGAAGGCAACATGCCGATAGACCCCGTCAACATGGCCGCTTCGTCCGAGAGAATGTCGCCGAACATGTTGCCCGTCACGACCACGTCGAACGCTTTCGGCGCCTTTACCAGCTGCATGGCCGCGTTGTCCACGTACATGTGCGACAGCTCGACGTCCGCATATTCCTTCGATATATCGATCATCACGTCGCGCCACAACTGCGACGTTTCGAGCACGTTCGCCTTGTCGACGCTCGTCAGCTTCTTCGCGCGCTTTTGCGCGGCCTGAAACGCGACGTGTGCAATGCGGCGCACTTCCGGCTCGGAATAACGCATGGTGTCGAAGCCTTCCTTCGCGCCTTCGAACAAGCCATCCGGCGATGACCGCACGCCGCGCGGCTGGCCGAAATAGATATCGCCATTCAGTTCGCGGATGATCAAAATATCCAGCCCGGCAACAATCTCCGGTTTCAGCGACGAAGCCGCCGTCAGTTGCGGATAACAAATCGCTGGCCGGAAATTCGCGAACAATTGCAGATGCTTGCGCAGGCCCAGAATAGCTTGCTCGGGACGCAGTGCGCGCTCGAGCGAATCGTATTTCCAGTCGCCGACCGCGCCGAACAGGATCGCATCCGATGCCTTCGCCAGCGCGAGCGTTGCGTCCGGCAGCGGATGGCCGCTCGCCTCGTAACCCGCGCCACCGACCGGCGCTTCTTCGATCTCGAACTTCTCACCGAGCGCGTTCAGGACCTTGACAGCTTCCTTGATGATTTCCGGACCGATGCCATCGCCGGGCAGCACTGCAATCTTCATGGTGTTTCCTTGGGTCTTGGTTGTTTGGTTCTTAGCGCACGAGGCGATTGTTCAGCCACGGTTGCGTGACGAGACGCTCGTTTTCGAATTGCCGGATCTTGTCGGCATGGCGCAGCGTCAGGGCGATATCGTCGAAACCATTCAGCAGGCAGAACTTGCGAAAGCCCGGTACGTCGAACGGATATTCCGTGCCGTTGCCCGTCAGCACGACCTGACGCTCGAGGTCCACGGTCAGCGTGAAGCCGTTGAATGCGTAGGTTTCGTTGAACAGCTTGTCGACCTGGCTTTCCGTCAGCACGATCGGCAGCAGGCCATTCTTGAAGCAGTTGTTATAGAAGATATCCGCGAAACTCGGCGCAATGATCGCCCGAAAACCGTACTGGTCCAGCGCCCACGGCGCATGTTCGCGCGAGCTGCCGCAACCGAAGTTCTCGCGCGTCAGCAAAATCGACGCGCCCTTGTAGCGCGCCTGATTCAACACGAAATCGGGGTTCAACGGACGCTTCGAATTGTCCTGGCCGGGTTCGCCGACATCAAGGTAACGCCATTCATCGAACGCATTCGGGCCAAAACCCGTGCGCTTGATCGACTTCAGAAACTGCTTCGGAATGATCGCGTCGGTGTCGACGTTTGCACGATCCAGCGGCGCCACGAGCCCGCTATGTACAGTGAATTTTTCCATGATCCGTAACCGGTTTGGTTTATTTGACCGCGTTGCTGATTGCGTTGCCGGTGGCGCGCATGTCCTCGCCGAAGCCGTGAACCGTGTTGCAGGCCGCGGCGCCGAGTACGACGCCCATCAGCGCAAGCCAGATTGCGACGCGTTTCATGCGAGCTCGCGAATATCGACGAAATGGCCCTCGATGGCCGCCGCCGCCGCCATTGCCGGGCTCACCAGATGCGTGCGGCCGCCCGCGCCCTGACGTCCTTCGAAATTGCGATTCGACGTGGACGCGCACCGTTCACCCGGATCCAGCCGGTCGGCATTCATGGCGAGACACATCGAGCAACCGGGTTCGCGCCACTGAAAACCCGCGTCGATAAACACCTTGTCCAACCCTTCGCGCTCGGCTTGCGCCTTTACGAGACCCGAGCCCGGCACGACCATCGCCAGACGAATATTCGACGCCACGCGGCGGCCGAGCGTCTTCACCACATACGCCGCCGCGCGCAAGTCCTCAATCCGCGCATTCGTGCACGAACCGATAAAAATCTTGTCCGGCTTGATGGATTGCATCGGCGTGTTCGGTTCGAGCGCCATGTATTTCAACGCGCGCTCAATCGCATCGCGCTTGACCGGATCCTTCTCGCGTTCGGGATCGGGCACGCGGCCGTCGATGGACGTCACCATTTCCGGCGACGTACCCCACGTCACTTGCGGTACGATCTCGGCCGCATTCAACTCCACCACGCGATCGAATTTCGCGTCCGCGTCGGACTTGAACGAGCGCCAATACGTGGCCGCCTGCTCGAATTCCACGCCCTGCGGCGAAAACGGACGATCTTTCAGGTAGTTGATGGTAGTTTCATCGACAGCGACCATGCCAGCCCGCGCGCCCGCCTCAATAGCCATGTTGCAGACTGTCATGCGGCCTTCCATGGACAGCGCCCGAATGGTCGATCCGCCGAATTCGATGGCATAACCCGTGCCGCCGGCCGTTCCGATCTTGCCGATGATCGCCAGCACGATGTCTTTGGCCGTGCAGCCGCGCGGCAACGGCCCTTCCACCTTGACGAGCATGTTCTTGCTCTTCTTTTGCAGCAGCGTTTGCGTGGCGAGGACGTGCTCGACTTCCGACGTGCCAATGCCGTGCGCCAGCGCGCCAAACGCACCGTGCGTTGAAGTATGCGAATCGCCGCAGACTATGGTCATGCCCGGCAGCGTGGCGCCCTGTTCCGGCCCGATGATATGCACGATGCCCTGGCGCAAGTCGTTCATCTTGAACTGCGTAATGCCGTAGGCGTCGCAGTTGTCGTCGAGCGTATCGACTTGCAGCTTCGAGATAGGATCGGCGATGCCGTTTGAACGGTCGGTGGTCGGCACGTTGTGATCCGACACCGCCAGGTTCGCGCTGATTCGCCAGACTGGCCGTTCAGCGAGCTTCAGTCCCTCGAACGCTTGCGGGCTGGTCACTTCATGCAGCAAATGACGATCGATATACAAAATGGACGTGCCGTCGTCCTCGGTGTGGATCACATGCGAATTCCACAACTTGTCGTAGAGAGTCTGGGCCATGGTCTTTTGAACGGTTGTAACTGCGGGGTATGTTTTTCTGGTTTGATGATTATGCCACGCACAGCGGCGCGCCGCGCTGCCGCTCAAGAAAAAACCGATATAAAACATGGAGTTAGGGTGGTACTCATGCTACCTGTATGGGAAATACCGGGCTGGCGCGTTGCGGACAATCCGCGCGCCAGAACGCAAAACGGGCGTAAGCACTTATCGCACTTACGCCCGAAAATACCTTTATCTCAGCCTGAAAACTTACAAGGCTCGCCCCACGATCAACGGATCGACCGTCCCGATTGCGCGAATATCCCGATTCGCATACGGCAGCTTATGCAGGATATGACGCATGGCATTGAGCCGCGCGCGCTTCTTGCAGTCCGACCGGACCACCGCCCACGGACAATCGGCCGTGTCCGTTTGCGCGAACATAGCCTCTTTGGCTTCGGTGTACTCGTCCCATTTGTCCAGCGATGCAAGGTCAACAGGGCTCAACTTCCACTGCTTGAGCGGATGAATCTCGCGTTCCTTGAAACGCCGGCGTTGCTCTTCCCGGCTTACCGAGAACCAGAACTTCACGACATGTATTCCGCTGCGGACCAGTTGCCGTTCAAACTCCGGCACCTGTTGCATGAAATCGGTGTATTCATTTTCCGAGCAAAAGCCCATCACACGCTCGACGCCCGCGCGGTTGTACCAGGAACGATCGAACAAGACGATCTCACCCGCCGTGGGAAGATGCTGGACGTATCGCTGGAAATACCATTGGCCGCGCTCGGATTCCGACGGTTTCTCAAGCGCGACGACGCGGGCTCCGCGCGGGTTCATGTGTTCCATGAACCGTTTGATGGCGCCGCCCTTGCCTGCCGCGTCGCGCCCTTCGAAAACGATCACGAGACGTTCGCCCGTTTCCCGTACCCACGCCTGCAGTTTCAACAATTCCACTTGCAGCGCGTACTTTTCCTTCTCATATCCGCGCCGCGACATTAGATTCCGGTACGGATAACCGCCCGTGCGCCAGTTACGCGACAACTCGTCGTCCGGGTGACGCGAAGAGCGGGCATTCCACAACGCCGGGTCGCCCTCCAGCATGACGCTGCGCAAGGCCGCGGTTTCATCGGGCGAAAGGCCGTTCATCAACGTCTTGATGGTTTCCATCAACGTGACGGGATCCTGCGTGACATTCGTCGACAGTACTTGCTGGACGGTGCTTGCAATATGTTCGTTGGCTGCGTCGATGGCGCGGCTTGTTTCATCGATCTGCGCGGCTCGCGCGGTGCGGGTCGGTAGTACGTCTCCGCGCGCAACGTTGCGCACGGTTGAATTGCGAGCGTCGAGTTTGTCGTGCTGTGTTGTCAAAGTATTTTTCCTTGTCTGAGTGCCCCGGCTGTCCGGTTTGCCGGGGCACCGCCCTCTCAAGCGGTTGTTGCGGCCTTCTTCAGAACCACATAGATCTTGTCCTTCAGCAGCAGTTTTTCCTTCTTGAGCGTTTCGACGGACCGCCCATCCGCCGGAAGCGGACCGTTCTCCAGGTTCTTGATCTGATGATCCAGTTCGTTGTGCCGCTGGAACAATCGGGCAAAGTGAGCGTCTTCGGTTTTGAGTGTGGAAATCAGATCACGGAATTCGGGAAACATCTGGAGCTCCTCAAACATGATGCGGGTAACGCCCGCAGGGTCAGTAAGCCTGGATATCTTGGCATTACTACACAATTGCGATGTTGATAAACATCGTGTTTGCGTGAGTTTTGGCTTGGGTGGGATGGGTTGTGATGGGTTGGGACGCCGGTCAAGAACTTTGCACTACGCCACTTCGTCTTGCCGCCTGACCTGCACCGCCACCATCTCCTCAGCAACGCCCCGTTCCCATTCGAGCCAATCGTCCCCTAGCACTTCAACCGGGTGTTGCGTGCGGACGTTGCCATTTCCACAGCTCATGGAACCGGCAGCGCAGTATTTATGGCATTCCCAACAATTTCGTTCGGGATGCTTCGGGTGTTCCGGAAATTTCTTTGCCATTTGATTGACTCTCTTCGCAGATGAAAACGCGAAGAGCGGCTGCCGGCTTCGCACCGCTGAACATTCTCTCTCCGTTCACACTCGGCGCACACGAGCTGCGGCAATTAGCATCAACCAAAGAAAACGCCCTGACTGAGAACCAGTCAGGGCGTTTGTCAATCCAGCCTTGCCTCGCGCATTACACGCCCTTTGGGGTCATGCATGCGCGAAATGGCTTATTGCTTACCGCTTATCAATCGCCTTCGCTTCACGCGGCGTTTCACCAATAAACAACTGACGCGGACGACCAATCTTCTGCTCCGGATCAGCAATCATTTCGTTCCACTGCGCGATCCAGCCCACGGTACGTGCCATTGCAAACACGCAAGTGAACATGGCGGTTGGAATACCAAGCGCACGCTGAACAATACCCGAGTAAAAATCAACATTCGGGTACAGCTTGCGCGAAACGAAGTATTCATCTTCCAGCGCAATCTTTTCCAGCGCCATTGCGAGCTTGAACAATGGATCATCATGCAGACCCAGTTCTTCGAGCACTTCATGGCACGTTTCACGCATCAGTTTCGCGCGCGGATCGTAGTTCTTGTACACGCGATGCCCGAAGCCCATCAGCTTCACGCCCGAATTCTTGTCCTTCACCTGCTTGATGAATTCAGGAATGTTATCGACGGAACCGATCTCTTCCAGCATGTTCAACGCGGCTTCGTTCGCGCCGCCGTGCGCCGGGCCCCACAAGCAAGCAATCCCCGCGGCAATACACGCAAACGGATTCGCGCCCGAAGAACCGGCAAGACGCACGGTAGAAGTCGATGCATTTTGCTCATGGTCCGCATGCAGGATCAGGATGCGATCCAGCGCGCGCACGAGCACGTCGTTGACCTTGTACTCTTCGCACGGGTTCGAGAACATCATGTGCATGAAGTTCGCGCTGTACGACAAGTCGTTCTTCGGATACACGAACGGCTGGCCGATCGTGAACTTGTACGCCATGGCCACCAGCGTCGGCAGCTTCGCAATCATGCGAATGGCCGATACATCGCGGTGACGCGGGTCGTTGATGTTCAGCGAGTCGTGGTAGAACGCCGACAGCGCGCCAACGGCGGCCACGAGCACGGCCATCGGGTGTGCGTCGCGACGGAAACCGCGGAAGAAGAAATGCATTTGCTCGTGAACCATCGTGTGCTTCGTGACGGTTTCAACGAACTCTTCCTTCTGCTCGGCGGTCGGCAAGTCGCCATGCAACAGCGCGTAGCAGGTTTCAAGAAAGTCGGCCTTGACCGCGAGTTCCTCGATCGGATATCCGCGATACAGCAACTCGCCCTTGTCGCCGTCAATGTACGTGATCGCGGAGTTGCACGCCGCCGTCGACATGAAGCCCGGATCGTAGGTGAACTTGCCGGTCTGGCCGTACAGCTTGCGGATGTCGATCACGTCCGGGCCCAGGGTGCCCTTGTAGATCGGCATTTCGACGCTCGGCGAGTTGTCGCTGAACGATAGCGTGGCTTTAACATCTGACGGGGTCATAGCACATCCTCAATCGAAGTATGGAAACAGGTTTTCGATAATTCGCACGACAATTGCACAACTGCGTGGCTGGCTCAGGCTGAGCGCAGCATCTCCAGCACACGAGTCATATCCGGCGAGGCCAGTTCGCCATCCGGTTCCTTGCGTGCCAGCAGCAAGTCCATCAGGTCGTTGTCGCTCAGTTCCAGCAGTTTCGTCAGCACGCCGACGTCCGTGTCACTGAGGTCATGCTCATATCGGCTGAAAAAACGCTCGAAGATCAGATCGTTTTCCAGCAGACCGCGCCGCGCCCGCCACCTAAGGCGTGCGCGACGTAGAGGGTCGGACTGATGCCCGGAGTCATTCATGACACAGTCCCTATCAGACAGCGCGGCGCACCATCAATTCCTTGATCTTGCCAATTGCCTTCGTGGGATTCAGTCCCTTCGGGCACACATCCACGCAATTCATGATCGTGTGGCAACGGAACAGACGATACGGATCTTCCAGGTTGTCCAGACGTTCACCCGTCGCTTCGTCGCGGCTGTCCGCAATGAAACGATAGGCTTGCAGCAAGCCCGCCGGACCCACGAACTTGTCCGGGTTCCACCAGAAGCTCGGGCACGAGGTGGAGCAACTGGCGCACAGAATGCACTCGTACAGGCCGTCAAGCTCGTCGCGTTCCTCGGGCGTCTGCAGACGCTCCTTTTCCGGCGGCGGCGTATCGTTGATCAGGTACGGCTTGATCGAATGATACTGGTTGAAGAATTGCGTGAAGTCGCAAATCAGGTCGCGAACAACCGGCAGGCCCGGCAACGGACGCAGCACGATCTTCTGCGGCAGGTCGTTCATGTTCTGCAGGCAGGCGAGACCGTTCTTGCCATTGATGTTCATGGCGTCCGAACCGCACACGCCCTCACGGCACGAGCGGCGGAACGACAGGGTTTCATCGACTGATTTCAGCTTCAGCAGCGCGTCCAGCAACATGCGCTCGTGCGAGTCGATTTCGATCTCGTACGTCTGCATGCGAGGCGCCGCGTCCTTGTCCGGATCGTAGCGGTAGATTTCAAAAGTACGCTTTGCCATTTCGATTCCTTTGCCTTAGAAGGTCCGCGCTTTGGGCGGCACCGATTCGACCGTCAGCGGCGTCATGTGCACCGGCTTGTAGTCGAGTTTGTCGCCTTCGCTGAACCACAGCGTGTGCTTCATCCAGTTGTCGTCGTCGCGGATCTCGAAGTTGCTGTGCGCATGCGCACCGCGGCTTTCCTTGCGCGCTTCCGCCGAAATCATGGTGGCGCGCGCCACTTCGATCAGGTTTGCGAGTTCGAGCGCCTCGACCTTCGCCGTGTTGAAGACCTTCGACTTGTCCTTCAGATGCACATGCTTCACGCGCTCGGACAGTTCCTTGATCTTGCCCACGCCTTCCGCCAGCAACGCGGACGTACGGAACACGCCGGCGTGCGCCTGCATGGTCGCGCGGATGTCGTTGGCGATGGCTTGCGTGTATTCGCCCGACGACGAGTTTTCCAGCACCGCGAGGCGCGCGAGCGCGGCGTCGGCTGCGTCGGCCGGAAGGGGCTTGTGCTCCTTCATTTCCTTCGCGTGCTTGATGATGTGGTTGCCAGCCGCGCGGCCGAACACCACGAGATCGAGCAGCGAGTTCGTGCCAAGCCGGTTCGCGCCATGCACCGACACACACGAGCATTCGCCGACAGCGTAGAAGCCGTTGACGGGTTCTTCGTAGCCGCCCTTGAGTGTGCCGACAACCTGGCCGTGAATGTTCGTCGGAATGCCGCCCATCTGGTAATGGATGGTCGGCACAACCGGAATGGGCTCCTTGATGCAATCGACGTTCGCAAACTTCATTGCGATTTCGCGGATGGACGGCAGACGCTTCATGATCGTCTCGGCGCCAATGTGCGACAGGTCCAGCAGCACGTGATCCTTGTTCGGACCCACGCCGCGGCCTTCCTTGATTTCCTGGTCCATCGAACGCGAAACGAAGTCACGCGGCGCCAGATCCTTTAGCGTCGGCGCATAACGTTCCATGAAGCGCTCGCCATCCGAATTACGCAAGATGCCGCCTTCGCCGCGCACGCCTTCGGTAATCAGCACGCCCGCGCCGGCAACGCCGGTCGGATGGAATTGCCAGAATTCCATGTCCTGCAACGCGATGCCCGAACGCGCCGCCATGCCGAGTCCGTCGCCGGTATTGATGAACGCGTTGGTCGATGCCGCGAAGATCCGGCCCGCGCCGCCCGTTGCGAACAGCGTGGTCTTGCCTTCGAGAATGTGGACGTCGCCCGTTTCCATTTCCAGCGCGGTCACGCCGAGCACGTCGCCGTCGGCGTCGCGGATCAGGTCTAGCGCCATCCATTCAACGAAGAAGTGCGTCTTGGCCGCGACGTTCTGCTGATACAGCGTGTGCAAGAGCGCGTGGCCGGTGCGGTCGGCTGCAGCGCACGCGCGCTGGACCGGCTTTTCGCCATAGTTCGCGGTATGGCCGCCGAACGGACGCTGATAGATCGTGCCGTCCGCATTGCGGTCGAACGGCATGCCCATGTGTTCGAGTTCGTAGACAGCGCCGGGCGCTTCACGGCACATGAATTCGATCGCGTCCTGATCGCCGAGCCAGTCGGAACCCTTGATGGTGTCGTAGAAATGGTAGTGCCAGTTGTCTTCGCTCATGTTGCCGAGCGACGCGCCAATGCCGCCTTGCGCCGCGACCGTGTGCGAACGCGTGGGGAACACCTTCGAGAGCACCGCGACCGACAGACCCGCGCGAGCGAGTTGCAGCGAAGCGCGCATGCCGGAACCGCCTGCACCTACGATGACTACGTCGAAACGGCGACGCGGCAGGGACGTTTTAATTGCAGCCATTCTTTAAACTCTCCAGAGAATCTGTGCCGCGTAGCCGATACAACCGACCAGCCAGAGGATCGTTGCCACTTGCAGGAACAGACGCAAGCCCACCGGCTTCACGTAGTCCATCCAGATGTCCCGAGTGCCGACCCACGCGTGATAGAAGAGCGAGAGCAAGGCTACGAAAGTGGCGAGCTTCATCCATTGCATGGCGAAGATCGACGCCCAGCCGTCATACGAAAAATCGCGCGCACCGAAAAACCAGAACAGCAGCACCAGCGTGTACAAAGCCATGATAACGGCGGTAATGCGCTGCGCGAGCCAGTCGCGCAGGCCGTAATGCGCGCCGACCACGAGGCGCTTGGGACCAATTCGGTTGTTGTTATTCACGGCCATTGTCAGAAGGCTCCGAAGAGTTTAAGCGCAACGACGATTGTCAGCAGGGTCGACACCGTCAGGACGACGATGGACGTCTGCTTGCCGCCTTCCTTGCTGACTGCGCGATGGGTATCGAGGAGGAGAAAACGGATGCCTGCGCAAAAGTGGAACAGGAAGGACCACGACAGCACGAGCACCACGAGCTTGACGAGAGGGTTGGCTAGAAAGCCCTTGAATGCGTCGAAACTGATTTCAGACGTCAGGCTTTGGTCCAGCAGATAAAGCAGAAACGGCAGCGCTACGAATAGAAGCAGACCACTGATGCGGTGAAGAATCGAAACCTTGCCCGCTAGCGGCAAGCGGTAGGTTGCGAGCTGAGCAAGTCCGATATTCCGGTACTCAGGCCTTGGTTTTTTTACAGCTTCAGCCATGCTAGACCCCAACTTTGTTATCACACTAGTCCGCGATTTTAGCGCCTTTTCATATCGCGCTGCAGCGAAATGCCTCACAAGAAGCTATTGCCAATCGCGTGAGAAAGGCTTTCATGCCGACCTTGCGGGTTCGTCATCAAGCCGTCCACGTTCTGTTTCAACTCAAATCGTTTTGATAGTAATAGCCGTTCGTGACATACCACCCGCGCCGCACTTCTACCGGCCGGTCGCCATAGGTGTAGGACACGCGCTCGACAGACAGCAGCGGCGAACCCTCGCTTACGCCGAGCAATTGCGCGACCGCGACGTCCGCGCCGACTGCCCTGATTTTTTCCGATGCCCGGATCATGCGGGTGCCGAACTCGGTTTCGAACATGGCATAAAGCGGGCCTTTGTAATCCGCGAGCCGCTCGGCTGTAAGTCCGCGAAATACCGCGCCGGGCAGCCAGATTTCATCGAATACCGTGGTTTCGCCATCGAACTGCAGCAGACGCTTGATGCAAACCACCGGATCGGACGGCTTCAGGTCGAGCTGGCGGGCGATCTCAGCGGGTGCGCGCAAGCGGCGGCACTCCAGCAAACGGCTGACGTGGGGATGGACGTCGCCGTCTTCGGGCAGCAGCCTGAGAAAGCGGAACTGTACGCGATCTTCGTTGTGCGTCGCAACAAACGTGCCTTTTCCCTGACGGCGCACGAGCAGATTGTCGGCCGAGAGTTCGTCGATCGCCTTGCGCACCGTGCCCTGGCTCACCTTGTAGCGGGCAGCAAGCTCGACTTCGCTGGGAATGATTTCGCCGGGCTTCCATTCGCCCGATTCGAGCCCCTGGGTGATGAGGGCCTTGATCTGCTGATACAGCGGGCTGAACGTCGGCGACGAAGCGGGCGCGACGTCAGCCGCGCCGGGCGTGCCGGGAGAGTTCGGTGTGCTCGCTGGGTTGGAATTCATCCGCGCATTTCATCATAAAGGCGCAAGCCGCGTCCAGCGGTTTCCCGGTCATTCCTATGTCTTATATAAGACATATGATATGGTTGACTTTGGCTCATTCGAATCCTACACTCCTTGGCGAGCAAGGGTTTGCGGGGTGACGCACGCGCCGCCGGGCGTATCTGGCTTGTCGGCTGACCAGGCGCTTTTTGCACTGCGTTTTTGCCGAACTCGCGTCAGAACTGTCTGGCTCATCGCTTGAGGCCGAACCGTTTTCATGTTCGCCCGGCCGCTGTCAGTGCTCCGCCCTCGCAACGCCTGAGCATATGAAAAGCGCGACGCACAGGGCGCTGGGCTGCTGACGGAAGCTTGATCCTCAACGCAAACCCGCTCTCAGGACCCGATTTCCAGCAGGCGAATCAGGCTGCGATTGCCGGCATGCTACCGGACAGTCAGTGACAATCTCGCTTCAGGCGCGTTGCCACGGGCTTTTCAGGGTTGCCCGCGCAGTTCGGATCACCTGCTTCATCAACGCTTCGCGTAACACGCCTAAAATGGCGTTTTCCCCAGCGTTTCACGCACCGTTCAGGAGTGTTCTCAATGGCTAAGTCCGCAAAGCGCGTTGCCGTCACTGGCGCCGCAGGTCAAATCGGTTACTCGCTGCTGTTTCGCATCGCCAATGGCGATCTGCTTGGCAAGGATCAGCCGGTCATCCTTCAGTTGCTCGACCTGCCGCAGGCGCAAGGCGCCGTCAAGGGCGTAGTCATGGAACTGGAAGACTGCGCATTCCCGCTGCTGGCCGGCGTGGTGGTGACCGACGACCCGAAGGTCGCGTTCAAGGACGCCGACGTGGCGTTGCTGGTCGGCGCGCGTCCCCGTTCGAAGGGCATGGAGCGCAAGGACCTGCTTTCGGCGAACGCGGAAATCTTCACGGTGCAAGGCAAGGCGCTCAACGACGTGGCGAGCCGCGACGTGAAGGTTTTGGTTGTGGGCAACCCGGCGAATACGAACGCGTACATCGCGATGAAGTCGGCGCCGGACCTGCCGAAGAAGAATTTCACGGCAATGCTGCGCCTGGACCACAACCGCGCACTGTCGCAACTGGCGTCGAAGTCGGGCAAGCCGGTCGCCGCCATCGAAAAACTGGCTGTGTGGGGCAATCACTCGCCGACGATGTATCCGGATTTCCGCTTTGCAACGGTCGAAGGCGAGTCGCTCACCAAGCTCATCAACGACGACGAATGGAACCGCAACACGTTCATCCCGACAGTCGGCAAACGCGGCGCGGCGATCATCGAGGCGCGTGGCCTGTCGTCGGCAGCGTCCGCTGCGAATGCGGCGATCGACCATGTGCGCGACTGGGTGCTCGGCACGAACGGCAAGTGGGTCACCATGGGCATTCCGTCTGACGGTTCGTACGAAATCCCGGAAGACATCATCTATGGCGTGCCGGTGACGTGCGAAAACGGCGAATACAAGCGCGTGGAAGGTCTGGAAATCGACGCGTTCTCGCGCGAGAAGATGACCGGCACGCTGAACGAATTGCTGGAAGAGCGCGACGGCGTTGCGCATCTGCTGGGCAAGTAAGCCGCCTCATGTAGTCACGCGGGCGCTTTCAAGGGCGCCCGCGGCTGATTCGAGTGCGTTTGGCCGGTTTATATCTAGCCGAATCCATTCGAATCCGCAGTTTCCACCCTCTTTAAAGCAAACCCGACGCCGACGATGCGCGCTCTCACCCCCGCCGAAGTGCTGTTTGAAGGCGATGTGCCCCCCGCCGTGATGCCCCCGTGCGATCACTACGCGGGAAGCGAGAAGCTGATCAGGAAATCGCTCGCGTTGCAGGTGCAACTCGGTCCGGTATTCGATATCACGCTAGACTGCGAAGACGGCGCGCAAGTCGGGCAGGAAGCGTCTCACGCGGAATTGGTGGCGTCGTTTCTGGGCGGCGAAGATGACCGCTTCGGCCGCGTTGGCGTTCGCATCCACGACTTCGCGAACCGCGCGTGGCGCGACGATGTACGCATCATCTTGCGCGCCGCCAAAAAGGCGCCGGCCTACATCACCCTTCCCAAGATCCGCAGCGTGTTCGACGCCGCCGAGATGATCGCGTTTATCGAGGCGTCGCGATGTGAGTTCGGGATCGAGCACGCCATCCCTTGCCATCTGCTGATCGAAACGCATGGCGCGCTGGCCGAAGTGTTCGACCTCGCGGCTTTGCCCGGCGTCGACGCGCTGAGTTTCGGGCTGATGGACTTTGTGTCGGCGCATAACGGCGCGATTCCCGATACCGCCATGCGCTCGCCCGGCCAGTTCGATCATCCGCTCGTGCGGCGCGCGAAGCTCGAAATCGCAGCGGCTTGCCATGCGCACGGGAAAGTGGCGTCCCATAACGTCTGCACCGAAGTGCGCGACATGAGCGTGGTTGCCAACGACGCCCGGCGCGCCCGCAACGAGTTCGGCTACACGCGCATGTGGAGCATTCATCCGGATCAGATCAAGCCGATAGTCGATGCCTTCCTGCCGCGCGGCGACGAAATCGTCACGGCCACGGAGATCTTGCTCGCTGCGCAAAACGCGCAGTGGGGCCCGACGCGGTATCGGGACACCTTGCACGATCGCGCGAGTTATCGATATTACTGGTCAGTGCTGCGCCGCGCGAAAGCGTCGGCACAAGCGCTACCCAAAAGCGCAGAGACGCTTTTTTCAGAAGACGAGTAGCGTGACCTACCTATCAGGAGACCGGGTCGAATGAGCGATACCCTGACAAAAGAAGCACCCGCTGCCGGCGGCTTCAAACCGAAAAAATCCGTCGCGCTTTCAGGCGTGACTGCGGGTAACACCGCGCTGTGCACTGTCGGCAAGACGGGCAATGACCTGCATTATCGTGGCTATGACATTCTCGATATCGCCGGCACGTCCGAGTTCGAGGAGATCGCCTATCTGCTCGTGCATGGCAAGTTGCCCAACGCCGCCGAACTCAAGTCGTACAAGACCAAGCTCAAGGCTTTGCGCGGCCTGCCCGCGAACCTGAAAGCAGCGCTCGAATGGATTCCGGCGTCCGCTCACCCCATGGACGTCATGCGCACCGGCGTCTCCGTACTCGGCACCGTGCTGCCCGAAAAAGAGGATCACAACGTCGCGGGCGCAAAAGATATTGCTGACCGGCTGATGGCGTCGCTCGGATCGATCCTGCTTTACTGGTATCACTATTCGCATAACGGCCGGCGCATCGAAACCGAAACGGACGACGATTCCATCGGCGGGCATTTCCTGCATTTGCTGCATGGCGTGCCGCCTTCGAAGTCATGGGTCGACGCCATGCATGCATCGCTGATCCTTTACGCCGAGCACGAATTCAACGCATCCACGTTCACTTGCCGCGTGATCGCTGGCACGGGATCGGACATGTATTCGGCAATCACGGGCGGCATTGGCGCGTTGCGCGGCCCGAAGCATGGCGGCGCGAACGAAGCCGCGTTCGATATCCAGTCCCGCTATCAAACGCCCGACGAAGCGGAAGCCGATATCCGCCGCCGCGTGGACGCGAAGGAAGTCGTGATCGGCTTCGGCCATCCGGTGTACACGATCTCCGATCCGCGCAACAAGGTGATCAAGGACATCGCGAAGAAGCTCTCGAAGGAAGCGGGCGACACGAAAATGTACGACGTGGCCGAGCGGCTCGAAACCACCATGTGGGACGCGAAGAAGATGTTCCCGAACCTGGACTGGTTCAGCGCGGTTTCGTACCACGCGATGGGCGTGCCCACGGCCATGTTCACGCCGCTCTTCGTGATCTCGCGGACCTCGGGGTGGAGCGCGCACATCATCGAACAACGGATCGACAACAAGATCATTCGCCCCAGCGCAAATTACACCGGGCCCGAAAATCTGAAGTTCCTGCCTCTAAATAAGCGAAAATAGCGCGCTGCGCGTGCCGGATGGTCCAACTGGCGTGCGTGCTTTCGCAAAACGGGCCAGTACGGCGGACTATTTCACATCGAAATATCCCGTCGTAAAAGACCCGGATTGAACACTTAAACGATTTTTAGAAAGGCTGTCATTGATGAACAAACTCCTGATCGCGGCCGTTGCCGGCGCCCTATCCATGTCGGGCATGCTCGCCACCACGAGCGCGCTGGCCGCAGACGCTGCAACCGCCACCACGGCAAAGAAAGCTGTTGCAAAACGCCCGGCGCCGGCACGCCGCCTGATTAAACGTAAACCCTCTACCGAAGCCAAGGCTGCGGCGAAGGTCGATCCGATTCCCGATGGTTCGACCAAATGGTCGTGTAACGAAGGCCTCGCTTTCTACCTGAAAGGCGACATGAAACGCGACCAGATCGTCACCGTGAACTGGGCAAAGAAGGATTACCAATTGCCGCGTCAAGCCACCACGACGGGCGCGGACCGTTTCCACGACTCGGCTACGGGCCTCGACCTGGTCGTGATCCCGTCGAAGGCCATGCTTTTCTCCGACAAGGACGAAGCGCGTCTCGCCGACGAATGCAAGACGGCTGAAATGGCGGCATCGGGCGCACCGGCGCCTACGCAAGCAAACGAGCTGATCAAGAACGTCAAGTAAGTTTTCAACTGGGATTTTCGATGTCCGCACCGATTTCAAACGTCCGGCCCGAGCCGGATCGCGTACTGGTCGACATAGTCGACTACGTTCTCGACTATCCGATCGACAGCACGCTCGCGCTCGATACCGCGCGCAACTGCCTGATCGACACCCTCGGTTGCGGACTCGAAGCCCTTACCTACCCCGCCTGCACCAAGCTGATGGGACCCATCGTGCCCGGCACGATTGTCCCCAACGGCGCCAAGGTGCCGGGCACCTCATTTCAGCTCGACCCGGTTCAGGCCGCCTTCAACATCGGCGCAATGATCCGCTGGCTCGACTTCAACGACACCTGGCTTGCCGCCGAATGGGGCCATCCGTCGGATAATCTCGGCGGCATTCTGGCGACCGCCGACTGGTTGTCGCGCAACGCCGTCGCCACCGGCAAAACGCCGCTGACAATGAAAGACGTCCTGATCGCGATGGTCAAGGCGCACGAAATTCAGGGCTGTATCGCGCTGGAAAACTCGTTCAACAAGGTCGGGCTCGATCACGTCCTGCTGGTCAAGCTCGCATCGACGGCGGTGGTCGGGCACATGCTCGGCCTCACGCGCGACGAACTCATTAACGCGGTGTCGCTGGCTTTTGTCGATGGTCACTCGCTGCGCACCTATCGTCATGCGCCGAATACGGGCTCGCGCAAATCGTGGGCCGCGGGCGATGCGACCTCGCGCGCCGTGCGTCTTGCGTTGATCGCGAAGACCGGCGAGATGGGGTATCCGTCGGTTCTGAGCGCTAAAACGTGGGGCTTTTACGATGTCCTCTTCAAAGGCAACGAGTTCAAGTTCCAGCGTCCATACGGCTCGTACGTGATGGAGAACGTGCTCTTCAAGATCTCGTTCCCGGCTGAATTCCACTCGCAAACGGCGGTGGAAGCGGCGATGACGCTGCATGCGAAACTTGCCGAAACCGGCAAGAAGATCGAAGACATCAGGAAGATCACGATCCGCACGCATGAGGCGGCGATTCGCATCATCGATAAAAAAGGTCCGCTCGATAACCCCGCCGACCGCGATCACTGCATCCAGTACATGGTGGCCGTGCCGCTGATTTATGGCCGACTGACGGCATCGGATTATGAAGACGCGGTGGCGAAAGATCCGCGTATCGATACCTTGCGCGCCAGGATCGAATGCGTGGAAGACCCGCAATTCACGCGCGATTATTTCGATCCCGAGAAGCGTTCGATCGCCAATGCGCTGACGGTCGAATTCAACGATGGCAGCACGTTCGACGAGCTGGTCGTCGAATACCCGATCGGGCACAAGCGCCGCCGCGAAGACGGCATCCCGCTGCTGGTCGAAAAGTTCCGGACCAACCTCGCGCGGCGTTTCCCGGCGAAACAGCAAGAGGCGATCATTGCGGCATCGCTGGATCAGGCAACGCTCGAAGCAATGCCGGTCAATGAATATGTTGATTTGTACGTGATTTAGTCAGCATCCGTGACACGTTCTTTAGATTGACAGTATTGAAGGTGTTTCCTCGTTTAAACCCAGGAAAAAAAACATGGCCCACAATCTCCATAAAACGCTCAAGGAATTCGACACGGGTTCCGGCAAAGGCAAGTTCTACTCGCTGCCCGCGCTTGGCCGCGCACTGAACATCAAGGTGGAACGCCTGCCGGTATCGATCCGCATTGTGCTGGAATCGGTTCTGCGCAATTACGACGGGAAGAAAATCGGCGAAGAACACATCAAGCAACTGGCGAGCTGGAAGCCGGTCGCGGATC
Organism: Caballeronia sp. DA-9; assembly: GCF_051615025.1. Lineage (NCBI taxonomy): Bacteria > Pseudomonadati > Pseudomonadota > Betaproteobacteria > Burkholderiales > Burkholderiaceae > Caballeronia > Caballeronia sp. DA-9. The sequence goes on from NZ_CP195132.1 coordinate 1,453,781, forward strand.
GTACCGACGAAATCCCGTTCGTGGTCTCACGCGTCGTGCTGCAGGACTTCACGGGCGTGCCGCTGCTTGCGGATATTGCCGCAATGCGCGGCGTGGCGAAACGCGCCGGCAAGGACCCGAAGGCTATCGAGCCGCTCGTGCCGGTCGATCTGGTGGTCGATCATTCGGTGCAGATCGATTACTTCCGCCAGAAGGACGCGCTCGACCTGAACATGAAACTGGAATTCCAGCGCAATAACGAGCGCTACCAGTTCATGAAGTGGGGCATGCAGGCTTTCGATACGTTCAAGGTCGTGCCCCCGGGCGTCGGCATCGTTCACCAGGTGAACCTGGAATATCTGGCGCGCGGCGTGCACAAGAAGTCGCTGGAAGGCGACACCGTGTATTACCCGGATACGCTCGTCGGCACGGACAGCCACACGACCATGATCAATGGCATCGGCGTGGTGGGCTGGGGCGTGGGCGGTATTGAAGCGGAAGCCGGCATGCTCGGCCAGCCGGTGTATTTCCTGACGCCGGACGTGGTGGGCGTCGAGTTGAAGGGCAAGATTCGCGAAGGCGTGACGGCAACCGACCTGGTGCTGACCGTCACCGAAATGCTGCGTAAGGAGAAAGTGGTCGGCAAGTTCGTCGAGTTCTTCGGCGAAGGCACGGCTTCGTTGTCGCTGCCGGATCGCGCGACCATTGGCAACATGGCGCCGGAATATGGCGCGACCATGGGCTTTTTCCCCGTCGATGAAAAGACCATCGATTACTTCAAGGGAACGGGCCGTACCGACGCTGAAATCTCCGCGTTCGAAGCATATTTCAAGGCGCAGAATCTCTTCGGCGTGCCGAAGGCCGGCGAGATCGACTACACGAAGACGCTGACACTCGACCTGGGCACCGTGGCTCCGTCGCTGGCGGGTCCGAAGCGTCCGCAAGACCGTATCGAAATCACGAACGTGAAGTCGAACTTCACCGAGCTGTTCTCGAAGGCCGTCACCGACAATGGTTTTGGCAAGAAGGCCGCCGACCTGAACACGCAATACACCACGACGAACAACGTCAACGTGAAGAACGGCGACATCCTGATCGCCGCCATCACGTCGTGCACGAACACGTCGAACCCGAGCGTGTTGCTGGCTGCCGGGTTGCTGGCGAAGAAGGCTGTTGAAGCGGGTTTGACCGTGGCGCCGCACATCAAGACGTCGCTTGCGCCGGGATCGCGCATTGTCACGGAATACCTGACGAAGACGAACTTGCTGACGTATCTCGACCAGCTTGGTTTCACGCTGGCCGCCTACGGCTGCACGACGTGTATCGGCAATGCGGGCGACCTCACGCCGGAACTGAACGACGCGATCACGAAGAACGATATCGTGGCTGCAGCCGTGCTGTCCGGCAACCGCAACTTCGAAGCGCGCATTCACCCGAACATCCGCGCGAACTTTTTGGCTTCGCCGCCGCTGGTCGTGGCTTACGCCATTGCCGGGAACATGACGGTCGACCTGATGACGGAACCGGTCGGCAAGGGCAAGAACGGCAAGGACATTTTCCTCGGCGACATCTGGCCGACGAGCGAAGAAGTCAACGCGCTGCTCAAGTACGCACTCGACGCCGATGCATTCCGCAAGAACTACGCGGAGCTCACGAAGACCGGCGACCTGTGGAGCAAGATCGAAGGCGAAGCGGGTCAGGTTTATGACTGGCCGAAGTCGACGTACATTGCCGAGCCGCCGTTCTTCGGCAAGGACTTTTCGATGTCCCCCGCCGACAGCATTCCGGCCGTCAAGGGCGCGCGTCCGCTGGGCATTTTCGGCGACTCGGTCACGACCGACCACATCAGCCCGGCTGGATCGATCAAGGAAAGCTCGCCTGCGGGCGTGTGGCTGAAGGCGAACGGCGTGCAGAAGGCCGACTTCAACAGCTACGGCTCGCGTCGCGGCAATCACGACGTCATGATGCGCGGCACCTTCGCCAACGTGCGGATCAAGAACCTGATGATTCCGCTGAAGGCCGACGGTTCGCGCGTGGAAGGCGGCGTGACGATATTCCAGCCGAGCGGCGAAGAAATGTCGATCTACGATGCAGCGATGAAGTATATCGATGCAGGCACGCCGACCATCGTGTTCGCGGGTGAGGAGTACGGCACGGGTTCATCGCGCGACTGGGCCGCGAAGGGCACGCAATTGCTCGGCGTGAAGCTGGTCGTGGCGCGCAGCTTCGAGCGGATTCATCGTTCGAACCTGGTTGGCATGGGCGTGTTGCCGCTGCAGTTCAAGGGCTCGGACAGCGTGCAGTCGTTGAACATCACCGGCGAAGAAACGTTCGACCTGGAAGGCCTCTCGTCGGATATCAAGCCGCAGCAGGAAGTGACGCTCGTGATCCATCGCAAGGATGGCAGCGAAGAGCGCGTGACGGTGCTGCTGCGTATCGATACGCCGATTGAAGTCGATTACTACAAGCACGGCGGGATTCTGCCGTTCGTGCTGCGGTCGTTGCTGGCTGCTTGAGGTTTTAGTTTTGCAGGTGACCGCGCCCTTGAGATCAGGGCGCGGGAACATTGAACCCGGCCTTGGCCGGGTTTTTTTTCGATCCTGCTACGGCGTTGCTGTGATAGCAATGCTTGCATTTTTCTCCTTTCATGCTATCGTTGATAACACATTGGGAGAGCTACGATGGCAAATCTATTGGTTCGCGGGATTGATGAAGCGCTGGTGCAAAGCCTGCGCGAACGCGCCGCCGCGCACGGTCGCAGCGCCGAAGCCGAGCATCGGGAAATTCTTGCGCAGGCGTTGAGCCGGCCGAAGAAACGCAGTCTGGCGCAAGTACTGGCGAGCATGCCGAATGTTGGAGAAGACTCGGATTTCGAGCGGATTCAAGATACGGGCGGAGCGCCACGTGTATTTGATTGATACCAACGTCATAAGCGAAGCCCGAAAAGGCGCAAACGCAAATAAAGGCGTGCGCAAATTCTTTAAACGGACTGATAAAGACAAGAGCCCTTTGCACCTGTCAGCCATTACGATGGGCGAACTCCGGCGCGGGACCGAGATGGTGAGGCACCGTGGCGACGCTCCACAGGCTGCACTGCTCGAAGCCTGGATTGGAATCCTGCTGAAAGATTATGCGATGGACGTGATCTCCATCGACGACGACATAGCGCAACTATGGGGCCGCTTGCGCGTGCCGAACCCCGAGAACGAAATAGACAAGCTGATTGCCGCAACAGCTTTGATGCATGACCTCACGGTCGTCACGCGGAATGTCAGAGACTTCGAGAGAACGGGCGTCAAGCTGCTGAACCCGTTCGAGTAATCGATGAAATGGCGCGGCCGCGCCGCGCCATTCAGTTTCGCCTTACCGCGCCTCGCTCACGAACTTCGTGACCAGATAAGCTTCCATTGCTTCGCTGCCGCCTTCCGAACCGTAGCCCGATTCCTTCACGCCGCCAAACGGCGTTTCCGGAATTCCGAGCCCGTGGTGATTGATCGACACCATGCCGCTTTCGATATCCTCGCCCACCGCCGCCGATGTCGCGCTCGAACGCGTATAAGCGTAAGCCGCGAGCCCGAACGGCAGACGATTGGCTTCCGCAATGGCTTCGTCGTAGGACTTGAATGTCGAGATCGGCGCGATCGGGCCGAACGGCTCTTCCGTCATGATGCGCGCCGAAAGCGGCACATTGGCGAGAACTGTCGGTGCAAAGAAGAACCCTTCGCGTCCAATGCGCTCACCGCCCGTCAGCACCTTGGCGCCGTGCTCCACGGCATCGGCGACCAGACGCTCCATGGCTTGAAGACGGCGGCCATTGGCCAGCGCGCCCATCTGCACGCCCTCTTCCAGCCCGTTGCCGACCTTTACCTTCTTAGTCGCAGCGACGAAATGCTCGGTGAACTCCTCATAAGCCGATTCCTCGACGATAAACCGCGTCGGCGAAATGCAGACCTGGCCGGCATTGCGGAACTTGGCGCCGGCCACCAGCTTGGCGGCGCGCGGGATGTCGGCATCGGCGAATACGAGTGCCGGCGCGTGGCCGCCAAGTTCCATGGTGGCGCGCTTCATGTGCTCGCCGGCCATCGCGGCCAGCAGCTTGCCTACCGGGGTTGAACCCGTGAACGAGATCTTGCGGATCAGCGGATGCGCGATCAGGTACTTCGAGACATCGGCGGGAACGCCGAACACGAGATTCAGCACGCCGGCGGGCAAGCCCGCGTCGATATACGCCTGAACCAGCGCCGCGCAGCTCGCCGGCGTTTCTTCCGGTCCCTTCAGCACGACTGAACACCCTGCGGCGAGCGCGGCCGAGACCTTGCGCACCGCCTGATTGATCGGGAAATTCCACGGCGTGAACGCGGCAACCGGGCCAACCGGTTCGCGCGTCACGATCTGGCGGACGTTCTCGGCGCGCGCCGGAATCACACGGCCGTAAGTGCGGCGCGCTTCCTCGGCGAACCAGTCGATGGTATCCGCCGCACCCAGCACCTCGATGCGCGCTTCGACCAGCGGCTTGCCCTGCTCCATCGTCATGATGGTGGCGACTTCTTCCGCGCGATCGCGCAGATTTTGCGCGGCGCGACGCATCAGCTTGCTGCGCTCGAACGCCGAGACCTTGCGCCACGCCTTGAAGCCGCGGCCAGCGGCTTCGGCGGCTTCCGCGAGTTGCTGTTCGCCGGCCAGCGCGAGGCGGCCGATTTCCCCTTCCGTGGCCGGATTGACGACGGCCGTGTCGCGTGCGCCGGCGCGCCAGGCGCCATCGATATACAACTGCGTGCTCGGATATTGGGTGGTTTGGCTCATGCGTGGCTCCTGGATTGAGTGTGATCGATGAAACCGGTGAAAATGCGCGCTAACTTTGAAAAACCGCGCGAATACTGAACTTCTAATGGTAACGCGGCCAGCCCGATGCTGCAGGCGGCCGGATTGATCGGCGTTTGAATGCCTACACGGGAAAGTGCGCGCGCTCAGCCATAATTCAAGCACCCAATCCGGTTTCTCCCCAATGCCACTAGCCGCCTTTCACGCTCTTCGACGTTTCACTTTCCAACCCGGCGGCGCCGAGGTACGGCGCTTCGCGCGAACGCTGATCGGCTGTTTGCTGAGTTACGGCGCGGCCCGGCTCGCGACGCTGCCCGAGCTTTACTGGGCGGTCATTACCACGCTGATTGTGGTCACCCAGCCGAGTCTCAACCAGGCGCTGATCACGGGACGCGATCAGATTATCGGAGCGGTGATCGGCGCGACGCTCGGCGTGCTTGGTTTGCTCGCTGTCGTTCGTGGAGCAGCGCCACTCGCGGTGTTTGCTATTGGACTCGTGCCGCTCGCGGCGCTTGCGGCATGGCGTCCGACTTTGCGGCTTGCGTGCGTCACGCTCGTGATCGTGGTACTGATTCCGGCGACGGGAACCGGATCGCCGTTTGAGAGGCCTATCGATCGCGTGCTGGAGATTTTGATTGGCGCGGGCGCGGCGCTGGTTGTCGCGTTCCTGATGCCGAACCGGGCGATCAACGCCGCGCACGATCGCGCGGGAGAAATCGTGCGGGCGCTGGGCGAACTGATCGCGCTTTATTTGCGCAAACCCGGCGATGCGCGGACGGCGGAAGGGTTGCATCGAAGATCCGCGGCGGCTGAGCAGGCGCTTGACGATGCGATTACCGAAGCTGGGCGGGAGCATATACTCGTGCCGGTCAAGAGGTCGCGCGAGAACGTGATCGACAAGGTGGTGCCAATGCTGACGCGGTTGCATCGCGATGCGCTGTTTTTAGGGCAGGCGTTTGCGGGGGATACGGGATTGGCGGGACGATTGACGGTAATCACGCGGGAAGCGTTGGGAGAGACGGCCGATGCGATTGATGCGTTGGCGAAGGCCTTGGCAGCTACGCTCGACGCCGATAGACGGCGGCAGGATGAAAATGTTGCAGCGGCAAGAGCAGCGTTTGAGAGGCTAAGGCAGGTGGCGGATCAAGCGAATGCGTCGATGGAGAAAAATACCGTGCTGCCGTTTGTGCTGAATTTGCTGGTGACGGATTTTGGGGATTTGGTGACTACGGTGGAGGGAAAGGGCGACCATTGACGGAAGACCATCATCAACCATTTTCCAACGGGTCTTAAAAAATAAAAAAGCCGACCCCCGGTCGGCTTTGTGTTTCACACGCCTACGCCAAAAATCTCACATCGGCGGCGCAACGCCATCCTTCTCGACCACGACGCGCGAAGCGGCATATTCCGTGCCCTTGACCGGACTAGCCACAATAAACACCTTCTTCCCGGCAATCAGATCCGCGCGCGTAGCCGGCGCAAACGTAACCACAGGCACGCCTTCCGGCACCGTCACGGTATTCGAGCCGCCCTTATAAGAAAGCTTCAAATCCCGGCCGCTGGTCCCGGTCACGACCTGATCCACATTGGCGTTGGTCATCGTGCTATTCGGCGAAAGGTCCCACGCGTAATGCCCCTCGCCGGTTCCGCGCGCCGCTTCCGGGAATACCAGCACTTCGGTCGCCGTCATCTTTCCATCGGTGCCCGTGGTAGCTGCCGTGCCGATAAACGACCCCGCCTTGATATCCCCGAGCTTGATGTTCTTCACGGCCGTCACGGGCGTGTCCTGCTTCATGTCGATGGTCACGGTATCGCCGCTGCGACGATGCACGGTCAGCGTATCGCCGGAAATCGAAACGATATCGCCACGAATGCGCGCGGGCTTCGCAGCCGGTGCCTGAGCCAGCGCAACACCTGCAAATGCGAGCGCTGCAATCGATACACCCAGTTTCATGCGGATTGACGCAGATGACATGGAGACTCCAATAGTGATTGATGAAAAAGCTTAAGCCCCGCCGAACCAGTTATAGCCCTGGTTCTCCCAGTAACCACCGGGATATTCGTTCGTCACGGTGATCGCGACAATGTGCTTCGGATTCTTGTAACCCAGCTTCGTGGGCATGCGCAGCTTCATCGGAAAGCCGTATTTCGGCGGCAGGACCTGACCGTCGTACGTCAGCGTCAGGAGCGTCTGCGCGTGCAGCGCAGTCGGCATGTCGATGCTGGTGGAATAGTTATCCGCGCAATGGAACGCCACGTATTTGGCAGTGGTGTCCGCACCCGAACGCTTGAGGAAATCGGCGAAACGCACGCCGCCCCACTTGCCAATCGCGCTCCAGCCTTCAATGCATATGTGCCGCGTAACCTGGCTTTCCTGCGGCAGCGCGCGCAACTCCTCAAGAGTCCAAACGTTCTTGCCTTTCACCAGACCGCCAATGGGCAGCTTGTAGGTCGCGGCATCGACCATGGGGACATCGTCTATGTCGTAGAACGCGTTGAACGGGAACGGCCGCGTGATCATCGACTCGGGATAGGTCGGCGCGAGCTTGTTCGGGTCGAAGAGGAACGCCTGCGCGTCGTCGTTGAAACGCGACATGGTGCGCAGCACGGTGTTGACGGATTTATCGTCGGAGATATTGCAGCCCGACAGCAGCATCAAGCCACCCAGCGACAAGATGCGCTTGCCGAACAGACGCCGCGCGGGCGCCTTCAACTCGTTGCGTGCGTCCTTGAGGATGTTGTCGACATCGAGATGTTTGGCTATCAGTTCGCTCTTTCGGTTCAACATGGTTCAGCGGCCCCGGATCATCAGCAACAACGAGCGTGGAACGAGCGCGACCATCACCACGTGTAGCACGAAGAACGCAACAAGGAAACTCATCGCGAAGAAATGGACAACGCGCGCATTGTCGTAACCGCCCATCAAGTCACGCAACAATGGAAACTGCACCGACTTCCAGATCGCAAGTCCCGACAGGATCACGACCACAATGTCCAGGATGACCGCAAGATAAGCCGCCTTCTGCACAGCGTTGTAGTGCGACAGATCGTCGTGCTTGAGCTTGCCGGTGATCGCCGCGCGCAGATCGCCAATCAGACTTTTCACGCTGAGCGGAAACAGCTTGCGGCGAAATCGTCCCGACACAATGTTCATGGCGACATAGATCAGGAAGTTGGCAACCAGCACCCACATGGCCGCGAAATGCCAGAGCAGCGCGCCGCCGAGCCACCCGCCCAACGTGATGCTTGCCGGGAAAACAAGCGCGGGAAAAATAGGAGAAGCGTTATAGACCTGCCAGCCGCTCGTGACCATGACCACGACCGCAAGCGCGTTGATCCAGTGTGTGATGCGAACCCAGCCGGGTTGCACGGCGCGCGGGGGCGCGACCGGTGTCATGGAGTGAGTCGAAGGTTGAGCCAAATTCGCCTCATCGAAATAGTTGTGCAACGCTATGAACGCTGCTTGATTGCATCTTAACGACCGCACGCTGATGAACGCATGACACGTTAATGACTTTTTTGTCATCTTTCCGGCGGGCGCAAGGCGGGTAGTTAGAATAAGGTTCTTTGTCACCCAAAATGCAACCCCAAACGCAACGCACCGCGGCATGACCATTCTCGTTATAGAAGACGACCGCAAGACCGGCGACTACCTGAAGAAGGGGCTGACAGAGTCCGGGTATCAGGTCGACCTGGTTCGTAACGGCGCTGATGGCCTGCATCAGGCGTTGGCGCACCCTTACGAGCTGATCGTGCTCGACGTGATGCTGCCCGGCCTCGACGGCTGGCAGATCATGCAGGCGTTGCGGGCCAAGCGTGATTTGCCGGTCATCTTCCTGACGGCGCGCGATCACGTCAGCGACCGCATCCACGGACTGGAACTCGGCGCGGACGATTATCTCGTGAAGCCGTTTTCTTTCACCGAACTCGTACTGCGCATTCGCACATTGCTGCGCCGCGGCGTGATACGCGAATCGGATGTGTTCCAGGTCGCGGATCTTCACGTGGATGTATTGCGCCGCAGGGTGACGCGTCAGGGCACGGACATCGCGCTGACGAACAAGGAATTCGCGCTGCTGCATCTTTTCTGCAAACGGCAAGGCGAAGCATTGTCGCGCACGCTGATTGCGTCGGAAGTGTGGGACATGAATTTCGACAGCGATACCAACGTGGTCGACGTCGCCATCAAGCGCCTGCGCGCGAAGCTCGATCAACCCTTCGATATCAAGCTCATCCACACGGTGCGCAGCATCGGTTATTCGTTCGGCGCGACCGGAGACACGCATTGAAACCGGTACGCTGGCGCTCGCGCTCGATTGTTGTCCGCATCACGATCCTGTTTGCGTTGATTGTGTGCGTGGTGGTCAGCATGGTCGGCGGATCGCTTTATCACGCAACCAGCCTCACCTTGTCCACGCGCGCGGACTATCAGTTGATCGCGCGTGTGGAACATTTTCGTTCGTTGCTGCACGACCTCTATACGATCCAGGAAATCGAGGCGCGGCCCAAGCTCTTCGAAACCATGCTCGGCGACCGGCAGGACGTCATCATCTTTCGACGTCCGGGCGTGCCGCCATTCATCAATGTGAACCCCGAGAACATGCCGTTGCCGCCGCTGGTTCCGGTGCCCGTGCAACGCGCGGTGAACCTGGATGCGCTCTATGAAGGCACGCGCTCGGACGGCGTGCGCATGCGCTGGGTCGCGGCGCAGGCGCAAGTGGGCGATAGCGGCGAAGTGGTCGAGATCATCGCGGCGCACGTGATGACCCAGGAGGCGCGGGTTTTGTCGACGTATCTCGTGCGCGTGTGGATCAATGTGGCGATCGCGGTTCTGGTCACGGCGTTGCTGGCGTGGTGGGTATCGAGCCGGGGTCTTACGCCCTTGCGCAAGATGGCCGACAAAGCCGCCGAAATCACGCCCAACACGCTTTCAGCACGGCTCGACGTCGAGAACACGCCGGCCGAATTGCAGAGCCTGGCTATATCGTTTAACGCGATGCTCGATCGCCTGTCCACCGGCTACGAACGGCTGCTGCAATTCTCGGCCGATCTCGCGCATGAAGTGCGCACGCCTATCGGCGTATTGATCGGGCAAACGCAGGTCACGCTCGCCCACACGCGCAGCGAGAGCGAATACAAGAGCGTGCTGGAATCGAATCTGGAGGAACTGGAGCGGTTGGGACGCATCGCGCAGAACATCCTGTTTCTCGCGCAAGCGGATCACGAACGCCAGGAAATGGAGCGCACGACGTTGAATACGCGCGAGCAGCTCGAAACCATTGCGACCTACTTCGAAGGTCTCGCCGACGAACGCAATCTCAGCTTCGACGTCCAGGCCGAAGGCGAGATGTTCGTGAACGAGATCATGTCGCGGCGCGCGATCAGCAACGTGGTGGTGAACGCGGTTCGATACGCGGAGCCGGGCACGACAATCCGGCTGACCGGCAGCGAAGACGCGCACGGTGCGCGGATCGTGATAGGCAATCAGGGAAAGCGCGTTTCGCCGGAAGAACTCGCGCGGCTCTTCGACCGGTTTTATCGCGCCGATGCAGCACGAAGCGAGTTCACCGAATCAAGCGGCCTTGGACTCGCAATCGTGCAGGCGATCATGCGGCTGCACGGCGGCTCGGCGTCGGCGAGTTGCTCGGACGACGGGTGGATCGAGTTCACGCTGCAGTTCGGGCCAAGGCCGCGCTGACTGCTATTGCACCGCGCCAGCGTTCAACGCCAGTTCCTGCCGCGAGGCCAGCAAGCCGTGTATCTGCGAAACAACCGCCGCGCCTTCGCCCACGGCGGCAGCCACGCGCTTGGTCGATGCCGATCGCACATCGCCAATGGCGAATACGCCCGGCACGCTCGTCTCGAGCGCGGTCGCGCCATCCGTATAGCCCTCATTCGCTTCCGGGCCCGTGAGCACGAAACCCTTGCTGTCCGTGCGCACGTTGCATCCGGTCAGCCAGGCGGTGTTGGGATCGGCGCCGGTGAACAGGAACAGATGCCGCGCCTCCAGCTTGAGCGGACCATCAGGCGTCTTGCAATGCACAGCGGCGAGCGAGCGGCCATCGCCTTCGAGCGATTCGATTTGCGTGCGCGTATGCACGGTGACGTTCGGCAACGCGGCGATCCGGTCGATCAGATACCTCGACATGCTCGATTCGAGCCCCGGCCCGCGGATCAGCACGTGCACGCGCGCCGCATGCGATGCAAGATAAACGACCGCTTGGCCCGCCGAATTTCCGCCGCCGACCAGCACGACTTCCGAGCCCTTGCAAAGCTTGGCCTCGACCGGCGACGCCCAATAATAGGTGCCGCGCCCTTCGAACTTTTCAAGCCCTTCGATGTTCGGCCGCCGATACGCCGCGCCCGTCGCGATCACGACCGTATGCGCCGTGACACGCGTGCCGTTCATCAATTCGATCTGGATAGGCGTGCAATCGCAATGCAGCGCCTTGATCTCGGTCGGAATGGCGATGTGCGCGCCGAACTTCTGCGCCTGCACGAACGCGCGTCCGGCCAGCGCCTGACCGGAAATACCGGTCGGAAAACCCAGATAATTTTCGATACGCGAACTCGCGCCCGCCTGCCCGCCCGGCGCGCGGCAATCGAACACCGCCACAGACAACCCCTCGGAAGCCGCATACACGGCCGTTGCCAGTCCGGCCGGTCCCGCGCCGACGACCGCAACGTCGTAGATATGCGCCGGATCGAATTCCGGCAGCCAGCCCAGTTGCGACGCGAGCTGGTTTTCGTCGGGCGCGCGCATGACGGTGCCATCGGGACAGATGACCAGCGGGAAATCCGCCTTCGACGTCGATATCCGTTCCAGCAGCGCAATGGCTTCGGGGTCGGTGCAGGCGTCGATCACGGTATGCGGATAACCGTTGCGCCCCAAAAAACCTTGCAGCGATACCAGCCGCCCGTCGTCCGACTGACCCACGAGGATCGGCCCGCTGCCTTTTTCGATCAACCCCACGCGGCGCAGGATCAGCGAGCGCATGATCCGCTCACCCAGGTCCGCTTCGGCCACGAGCAGCGCGCGCAGCCGGTCGGGCGCGATCAGGATGGCTTTCACGTCGTCGATTGCGTGGCCATCGACCAAAGCGGGTTTCCCCGATAACTGCGCGACCTCCGCCAGGAATTGCCCCGGCTCGGACTCGACCACCAGATGCACATGGCCGAGGCCGTCGCGCCGCGTGATCCTCACGCGGCCATCGAGCAGCACGAACATGCCTGGACCGGGCGCGCCGACTTCGAACATCAGTTCGCCAGCGCGGAAGTGCCTGATCACGCCGAAGCCGCGCATGCGATCGATTTCATCGGCGGTGAGATGCGGGTACATCTGGTGCCGGCGGCTTTGAAGCGGGGAAAACGGCGCATCGACGGCCGCTTCAGGTTGCGGGGCGCTGCCCGTGTCACTGGTGATCGTGTTGAGGTTTTCCTGCGTGGGCGTTGCGCTCTCCCGCCATTCCGAACGGCCCTGATCCGATCCTTCGTGCGTGCCTTCGTGGACTGTACTCATGCGTGCCGGTCTCCGTGAAGATAGACGGCGTCATGCAGCGCGCCCTTGCCGGCGGCCGGCGCTTTGGCGGGCCACGGACACATGGCGGCCATTTCGCCCAGATCCTCGCGCGCGCCGCCGAAGTCCGTGAGCGGCTTGAGTTCGAGGCCGGCGAGACGCCACGCGTCAAGCCCGCCGGTCAGTGGCACGACATCCTTGAATCCGGCGTTGCGCAGCGACTTCGCCATCCACGCCGCCGATACTTCATTCGGACACGAGCAATAAATAACGATCTTCTGATCAGGCTGATAACTCTCGACAATCTTCTGCAACTCGCGTTCATCGGCGAAAACGGAACCGGGAATCACAAACGGATCGAGCACGCGTTTTTCCGACGAGCGGATATCGAAGATGGCCGGCAGCGGTTCATTTTCCATCAGCGCATAGAGTTCATCGACTGTGATGCGCGCGGTTTCCAGCGTCTTCATCAGCATCTTCCGGCGCCAGTAGCGATACGCCACGTACCCGGCCAGCGCGATCGCGACCACGATCAACGCCTGCCGCCCAAGTTGCGCGATCATCGCGAAAACCATGTCGAGTTGCGCTGCGAACGCCACGCCGACCAGCAGGCCAACCGCCGCCCAGAGCGCCACGCCCACGCCGTCATGCGCGACGAACGAGCGCGTGCGCACGCCCATTGCGCCGGCAAGCGGCACGGAAACCAGCGACAAACCCGGAATGAACTTCGCGACCAGCAACACGCGCACGCCCCATTGGCCGAAGAAACGTTCGGTCTTCTTCACGCACGTATCGCGCGAGAGCGACAACTTGCAGATGGTCTTGAGCGTCCGGTCGCCATAACGCCGCCCGCCCAGGAACCAGACGAGATCACCCAGCACGCCGCCAAGCACGGCAATGCCGAGCATCAACGCGAGGTGCGGGAGCAATGCCTGGCCGTTCGCGCCCATCATGGCAACGGACGCGCCGACCACGATCAGCGTGGGCATGGCGGGCACGGGCAGGCCGAGCGCCGCGCCCATCACGTTGAAAAAGACGATGGCCGGACCATACCGGTCAGCCAGTTCATGCAACAGCATGGGATTCTCCCGCGGGTTGTGCAGCGCTGAATTCGGTGGGAATTGCCAACTCGCCGGACGCCGCCCGGTGCGCGCTTTTTAATCACTTCTCGCGCGCGAGATGGGAGCGATAAACGGCATTATTCACGGCCCTGAAACGGAGCGCGGGACGAAAACAGGAACAATTTCCATGATGGCTCGCGCGTCGTCCGGCGCCGCTGCATTAATGAGATGAGTGTAGCGCGGATTGACGAAAATGCCATGAACGACGCGCTTCGCCCTATGCCATATGACAGCGCCGGATTTTCAGCGCACGCCTAAATAATCGCGCTTCTCCAGGCGCTTCATAAACACCGTTATTGCAGGCCGAAATCCACGCGTGTGGGCGCGCCTTTATCCTTGATGCCGTCGGCGTTCATATGCGGCGACACGATGAAAATCCGCTTGCTGTCGATTTTCCCATCGAAGTATGCCTTCACCACCGACGCCCGTTTTTGCGCCAGCGCGCCAAGCGCGCCATCGTCAATCGGCGCGTTTGCCGCCAGTGCCGCTTTCATGTCGGCATCGGGCAAAGTCTTCGTCAGGCCGATCATGTTGCGCGGCTTCTTGAAGTCGGCCTCCTTGTACGCTTTTGTCAGGAACTTCGTGTATTCGTCGGTGGAAAGAGAAACGGTCGACGGGCTGATGTTCGGGTTGTCGTCGCTGGAATCCTTCATTTTCGCGAGGCGAACCTGGCGGTCGACGTACGCCGCGCGCAGGCCGGGTTCATCGACGGCCGGATCGACCCGCGCCGACAGATCCATCTTGACGGACGGTTTGTCCGCCAGCGCCTTTGCGATCGTGTCGAGCTTCTGCTTTGCGGCATCGCTGAGCGTGGACGAACCCGGATCGAATTCAACGTAACCGAGTTCCTCGGCGCCCTTGCCGCCGCCGAACGCATTCGCGAGCAGCGAGAACGGCGCGGTCACCGCGCGCTCGAGCAGGTTGACGATAGCCGTCCACACCAGCGCGCCGACCGAGAATTCCGGATTCGACAGCGAGCCGGAAATCGGGATGTTCACATCAATTTCGCCGCGCGAATTCTTGAGCAGCGACACCGCCAGGCGCACCGGCAATTTGGTTGCGGTGGTGTTGTCCACGTGATCGCCGAACGTGAGCTGATCGATGAAAAGATGGTTGTTCGCCGAGAGTTTGTCGTCGGCAAGCTGGTAGTGCAGATCCACGTTGAGCTTGCCTTTGGTGATCGGATATCCGGCGTATTTCGTGGAATACGGTGAGATGTTGGGCAATTCCACGTCGTGCGCGCTCGCGGTCAGATCCAGCGACGGTTTCGCGATCAGCGGATTGACTTCGCCCTTGATCGATACCGGCCCGTTGGCGTTGAGTTTCGCGGCGACGTCGACCGGCGCGGACACGTTCGAATGTGTGCCGAATGCGCCGATGGTGCCCGTGATCGCGACCAGATTCGCGGTGAAATTCGGCTTAATGAAGTTGTCGGTGTAGGTCACGCGGCCGTTTTGCAGCACGAGCTGGCCGAACCGCAAATTGGGCATGGGAGACGCCGACGCTGTATTGGGCACAACCGGCGCCGAGGCCGCTTGCGCGGGCTCGGCAGGCGTCTTGTCCTTCGCCACCACATCGCGCAGATTCAGCTTGCCTTGCGCGTCGAGCAGCACGCGGCCGTAAAAGTTGGCGAATGTGACGCGCGCGGCTTCCACGTCGGCGCCCTTCTCGTCGTAGCGCGCGTTCAGCTTCGTCAGGCCGAGCAGCTTCCATCCGGCAAGCGGCTGGGAACTCACCCGGTCGATCAAGCGCACGTTCGACAACGATACGTCACCCTTGTAGCCAGCCTTGAGCGTGCGTCCTGCGCCGGAGAACGACGCGTCGCCGTTCGCGCTCAGCAGCGCGCTCGACAGCGAGGCGTTCAACGCGCCGCCAAAATACGGCTCGAACGCCGATGCATCCAGTTGGCTTGCATCCAGATGCAGCGCGAGGCTCAGCGGCTTGATTGTCAACGTGCCCGCCGTCGCAAGTGCGCCCTTGCCGTTCATGGTCAGCTTGCCGTCCACGGCGAGCGGCTTCGTGAGGTCGTCGGTGACTTGCTTCACGCTGACCTGAAGCGGCGCGATATGAAGCTTCACCGGGCGCGGCGTGGTTTCGTCCGTGAAATCGGCGGTACTGTCATTGAGCGACACCTGGGCGATCTGGTAACGCCACGCCGGGCCGGCCGCGTTGGCCTTTTCGACCTTGCGCGTCGCGCTCGCTTCGGGCGCGGTTTCATGGGGACCGGCGAGCGCCGCAAGATCGATGCTGCCGTCTTTCAGGCGTTTTGTATTGATGGAAAGACCGTTCAGCGTCACGCTTTCCAGAGCGGCGGTGCGCGCGGCGACGTCGATTTTCGTGATCTTTGCTTGCGCGGAAGCCAAGGCAACCGGCGCTGTATTGACAGTTGGAACGAGTTTCAGCGACTTGAGCGAGACGTCGCCAGCGCCAACCTGGAGCGCAAGCTCGGGCTTCGACCAGTCCACCTGGAGCGGCAAACTGGCGCTGAGCGCGCCGTCCGACACCCGCGCGGCCACCGCATTCGCCATGTAGGGTTGCAGCGGCGGAAGCGGCAAGTCGTTGAGCGCGAATTTGGCGTCGGCGTTCTTGCCGGCCAGTGTGAATCCGCCCGATGCCGCGAGCGTTCCGCCGTGATCCAGCGCGGTTTTCAGCGTATAGCGCGCTGGAGGTTTGCCGAGCGTCGAGAAATCATCGAGCGTTATATCCAGCGCCTTGAGGCCGAGTTGAGCAGGTTGCGCCATCAGGCTGTCGTCGAAAGCGATCTGGCCCTGGTCGATCGCAACATGCTTGATCGATATATCGAGTGGTCGCGTTTCTGCTGCGGCCTTGGTTTCGGCGGCCGGGGGATTGGCAGCAGGTTGGCCGCTCAGTTTCTGGAAGTTGAAGGCGCCGGCTTTATCGCGGGAAAGCTTTACATCCGGTCGGGCTAATTTTATCTCCGACAATTGATAAACATTGCGCAGCGGCTCCAGATTCAACGCGTTCACATGCAAAGACTGCGCGGCGAACAGCGGCGCATTCTCCTTGTCTGTCACGGCAATATCCGCGAGGTCGGCCGTGCCCTTGATGCGCACAACGGGCGCATTGCCATTGAGTGAAAAGCTCACGTCGAGATCGGTCGAAAGCCGGCCGCCTTTCACCGCGACCGGCAGCGAAGCCGGCGCGTACGAGAGCATTTTCGGCACGTCAAGGCCGTCGAGCTGCAGCGCGATCTCCGATTCGCGGGACTCGGCGAACGGCTTCGTGCGACCTTTGATGGACAACGGCGAGCCGTCGATGCGCGCCTGCAGCGACGGCGTCACGAACAACTCGGTTGTGGACGGAAGGTTTGCAATGAACGGAATCCCGACCGACCACTGATCGATCACGTGCTGCGTTTTGAGCATCCGGTCATCGAAATCGATGCGCCCGTTCGCGATCCGGATATTCGATACCGAAAAACGCGCGGGTTTGTCGGAAGGCGTAGCGGACGGTTTCGAAAACTTCTCGATGAGATCCGAGAAATTGAAACGCTGCGCATCGAATCGGACGATATGAAAGCGCGGCGAATCGATCTTGAGTTCGTTGATCACCGGCGCGAGCCGGAACAGCGACGACCACGAAGGCAGCACAACCAGCCGTTCAATATCGATGAAATCGCCGGATTGAGCATTAGCCGCGAGATTGCCCTTCGCCTCGCAAATGTGCACGCGGTCGGCTTCGAGGCTGAGCGTATAGGGATTGAGCGCGATACGGCCAATGCTGGCCGGACGGCCTAGCTGGGTGGAAATCTGCTGCTCGGCAATGTGACGAATGAGCGGCGGAGCCGCGAAAAAACCCAGCAACCCGATCACGATGACAGCAATCACGAGGCCGATCGTGATTCGGCGGGTGCGGCGCGACTGGGCTACCGCGTTTGCTCGATCGATCAGGCCACGGCCGGCGGATGTCAGGGAAGTCTTGTTCAGGCTTGCCATGCGGGCCTCACAGCGCGGTCATGCGCTGGAACACCGCGCGTGACCTGGGGAAACGGAAGACCCGAGTATACGACGCGAAAGCGTCAAATTGAATCCGCGAGGGTAGCTACGATTTGCCGCGCGGTGAGATTTCTCCCACGCGAGCAAACCGCAATTCCTTACTGTCGAACGATCGCCGGGGGCGCCCACGCTCCCGAAGTCGCCTCGGGTTTCGGTGCATAGAGACGCAGCATCAACTGGAAGTCGCCATCGGGCGCGGGCAACCAGTTCGACGCACGCGCCTTGCCGGGCGAACTCGCCGAAACGATCACATCGGTCGAGCCATCGCGATTCTTCTTCAGGCGGTCGCGGTCGTTTAGCGAAAGGCGCAAGGCTTTGTCGTCGATAAGCGCGCCGTCCGCCGTGTATGCGGTCAAGGTCCAGAAACCGCGCACCGGCGGCAACTGGTTCGGCGCGAAATGCAGCACGTAGGTATTCGCGCCGTTGAGCGTGTGGTCGTCGCTGTCCGAAACCGCGACGGGCTTCACTTCGCCGTCTTTCGTGCCCGTGCCCGGCTGACGTTTGGTGAGGAACGCCCGCAAGGTGTAATCGGTGTCGTAATGGCCGACGGCGTCGCCGAACCACACCCAGCCGTTGCGACTCAGCGCATTGGAGGGCACCGTGTCCACGCGCCCGCGGCCATCGGCGAGACCGGCCGCGAGCAACGCCGAATCCGATGCGCGGAACTGCACCGGCTCGCCCGCTTTCACGCCCAGTTGCGCCAGCAGGCTCACGGCATGCGGATCGTCGGGAGCAGGGGGATTGTCTTCCATTGCCTTGGCTAAACGGCTGAAGAAAGCGGTGGCATCCAGCGAATCGGCCTTGTCGCCGCTCGGAACCACGCTCGGCGTGTTGGCCGTCACGTTTGGCCACGCGCTGCCGGCGGTGGCGGGGCTGGTTTTATCGGCGGGAGGCGCGTCTATGCGCATGGCGGTCTGCAGCTTGCGAGCCTCGCGCACGTCGCGCTGACCGTTCACCCGCACCCGAATCGATAACCACACGTAACGCGTCGGCGTTTCCACGCGCGTGACGCCTTCAGGCAGCGCGCCGGTATAGCCTTTCGGGACGAAAACGAGTTCGCTCGTGCGTTCGGCCGCGGCACGTGCAGCGCGTGCGGCCTTGCCATGCGGTCTGGCCGCGGGCGGCACGGACGTGTCGGACGTGGCGTCGACGCTCGAATAGATCACGTTGGTCCAGGCATCGAAGGCGCGTGCATCGAAATAGCGGCCGCGCAATTGGCCAGAACCCACGGATTGCATGGACGGCAACGCAGGCAAGGAAACCAGCACCGGTCCACTCGATACATCCAGCCAGGCAGTCGATTCCAGCGTATCCACGCTGGGCCGCCCCGCTGCACCGACCGGCGGCAACGCGGTGACGTGCCGCAAGGTGTTCACCGGCGCTTGTCCGGGCTTCGATGCATCTCCGCCCGTGGCTTTTTCACGCGCCAGATCGGACGCCACCAGCGGATAACCAAATACGTAAGCGTCGGCGATCTGGTCCTTGCGCCAGCCATCCCCGCTCGCCGCCACGGGCGCCTGTGTTGCGCACCCGCCCAGGATCGCCAGGCTGCACAAACCGGCGACCATCCAACGTGCCCCATGCAACGGAAACAACGGAACTGCCCAGCGTCGGTTATTTTTCATTCGAATTAGGTCTATTTAGGCTTTTTTACTTCGTTCGGCGCGCACGCCGGCTGGTCCTGGAATCACGTCCTGCGGGTCCGCACGCCAAGGCTCAAGCTATCTTGAAAACGCGTTTTATCTTATCCAATGAGCTTAGGCAAGAAGCGCGTGACAATGCTCGAAAATAAGTCTGATGTTTATAAAAAACTGCGGCTTTTTGGCAAATTCGAAACATGGTTTTCAACCGCCTCACTTTAGAACCGCCGATAAGTCCGCAGCGCGTGATCGCCCCATATAGTGCAGGTTTTTATGCACGTGCTGCGGCAATGACGGGCAAACTCTCTTGAAAATACACCTTGACCTTCCAATCATTGGAATGTCGATACTGGTTTCATCGGCTGAAATTTGCGGCCAGCATTGGAACGGGAAGTCTTTATGTCTGCTAGTCCAGGTCAAAACGTTGGCGCTGTATCGGATACCGCATTGAATACCGCGGAATTCGCCATTGGCGGAATGACGTGCGCGTCGTGCGTGCGGCGCGTCGAAAAGGCGCTCGCCAAGGTGCCGGGCGTGGAACAGGTATCCGTGAATCTCGCCACAGAAAAAGCCACGGTTTGCGCCGAACCTTCCGTTTCTCGCGACCAGCTTCTTGCCGCTGTCACGAAGGCGGGCTATGAAGCCACGTTTATTGAGCCGGAATCCGCGCCGGCCGCCGCGCCCGCCCATAGCGGCGAACTTGCCGCGGTGGTCGTGTCGGCGCTGCTGACGCTGCCGCTCGTCCTGCCGATGCTCGGGATCGACCTGCATCTTGGCGTGTGGATATCGCTGGCGCTCGCGAGCATCGTCCAGTTCGTGCTCGGCGCGCGGTTTTATGTCGGCGGTTTCAAGGCGGTCCGTTCCGGCGAAGGCAACATGGATTTGCTCGTCGCGCTGGGCACGTCGGCGGCGTGGGGTTTGAGCGTGTACGAACTGTTCGCGCATCCCGGCGAAACGGCGCATCTCTATTTCGAGGCCGCGGCGGTCGTGATCACGCTCGTGCGCTTCGGCAAATGGCTGGAGGCGCGCGCGAAACGGCAAACGACCGATGCCATCCGCGCCCTCGACGCGCTGCGCCCGGAGCGCGCGCGTATTCGCGATGCCGTGACCGGTCAGGAACGCGAGGTCGCGCTGGCCGAAGTGCGTCATGGCGACATGGCGATCGTCCGGCCCGGCGAACGGATGCCGGTGGACGGCGTGATCCGCGAAGGCCGCACGCATGTGGACGAGTCGCTGATTACGGGCGAAAGCTTGCCGGTCGCGAAGGAAACCGGCGCCCACGTCACGGCGGGATCGATCAACGGCGAAGGCGCGATTGCCGTCGAAACGACCGCGACCGGCGCGGAAACCACGCTTGCACGGATCATCCGGCTGGTGGAATCGGCGCAAGCAGAGAAAGCGCCCATACAGCGGCTGGTCGACCGGGTATCGGCGATCTTCGTGCCGGTCATTCTGGTGATTGCGCTCGTGACGCTGATCGGCTGGCTGGCTATGGGCGCGGGCGCTGAAACGGCCGTGCTGAACGCGGTCGCGGTGCTTGTGATTGCCTGTCCGTGCGCGCTCGGCCTGGCGACGCCCGCTGCGATCATGGCCGGAACCGGCGTTGCGGCGCGTCACGGCGTGCTGATCAAGGATCCGCAGGCGCTGGAAATGGCGCATCGGATCAGGATTGTCGCCTTCGATAAAACCGGCACGCTGACCGTCGGCAAGCCTTCGATGACCGAATTCGACGCGGCCGACGGCGTGGACAGGAAGGAAGCCCTGGGATTGGCCGCGGCCGTACAGCGCTTGAGCGATCACCCGCTGGCGCGCGCGGTGGTGGCTGCCGCCGACGCAGAGTCGATTCAACCAGTCGGCGCAAGCAATGCGAAAGCGGTCGCGGGACGCGGCGTGGAGGCGCACGTGGGTGAACGCCTGAATGAGCGCCGGCTGGCTATTGCGAGCGCGCGCTGGCTGGAGGAATTGCAGCTTGCCGCGCCGGATGCGCTCGCCACGCGGGCGGCGGAACTCGAAAAGCTCGGCAACACGGTGTCGTGGCTAGTGGACCTGGGCGCTTCGCCGGATGCCACGGCCCGCGTCCTCGCACTGCTTGCGTTCGGCGATTCGCTGAAACCTGGCGCGCGTCAGGCTATCGCCCGGTTGAACGCAATGGGCATCCAGAGCGTCCTGCTCACCGGCGACAACGCGGGCAGCGCGGCAAACGTTGCACACTCGCTTGGCATGACGCCGGACGCCGTCCACGCGCACATGCTTCCCGCCGACAAGGCGCGCGTGATCACGGAACTGAAAGCGCGTGCAACGGGCACGGTCGCGATGGCCGGCGACGGCATCAACGACGCGCCCGCGCTCGCCGCCGCCGATATCGGCATTGCAATGGCAACCGGCACGGACGTCGCCATGGAAGCGGCTGGCATTACGCTGATGCGCAGCGACCCGGTACTCGTGGCCGACGCCATCGACATTGCGCGGCGCACGTATCGCAAGATCCAGCAGAACCTGTTCTGGGCGTTCGTCTACAACCTGATCGGCATTCCGCTCGCGGCGTTCGGCCTGCTCAATCCCATGCTTGCCGGCGCGGCGATGGCGTTCTCAAGCGTAAGCGTGGTGACGAACGCACTGTTGTTGCGAACGTGGCGCGCTCAGGCGGGACGTGCCGTGGCGGAAGCGCGCGATCCCGAAGGCAAGCCGATCACGCGCCCGGCGTAACGCGGCTCCGTGATCGAGCCGGCATGCATTGCTTCAATGCGGCCGGCAATGTCCGTATCGAAGACAGCCGATTTTGCGCCGCCAGTCATGTCGACGTGAAGAAGCATTTGCTCGCTCGCCGCAATGGGCTCCGCGCCGTCGCCCTCGTACATCTCCATGTAGAGGTGAACGCGCTTGGCATCGAACGCAAGCACCGATGCTTCCACGCGAACCGCCGCGCCCTCCTTGATCTCGTGCAGATAATTGATGTGCGCCTCGAGCGTGAACAGCGAGCGCTTGCGCGACGCGCGCCCCGCCTCGTCGAGCCCGATGCGGTCCATGAATGCGTCGGTGGCGAAGCTGAAGATCAGCATGTAGAACGCGTCACGCAAGTGCCCGTTGTAGTCGACCCACTCGGGCTTTACCGTGTCGCGATGGATGATCGTTGGCATTGGCGTATTCAGTTCGTGATGCCATGGCGCGATTTTGCTTCGGCTATTGCCGTCAGCACGCTCGTAATACAGTCGTCGCGATAACGTTCCAGTTGCTTGATCGAATGCGGACCTTGCTGATCCGCCGTGCCTTCCACTACGCGGTCGATGAGTTCATCGGTGAGCTTGGGTGCGACGAGCTTGGTCCAGGGCAATTCTAACGCCGGGCCGAACTGCTGCATGAAATGACGCATGCCGGCTTCGCCGCCCGCGAGCGTGTAGGTCAGAAACGTGCCCATGAACGACCAGCGGATACCTGCGCCAAAACGAATGGCATCGTCTATTTCACCGGTCGTCGCCACGCCCTCGTTCACCAGATGCAGCGCCTCGCGCCAAAGCGCCTCGAGCAACCGGTCCGCGATAAACCCCGGCACTTCTTTGCGAACCCGCAACGGCCTCATGCCGATGGATTCATAGAATGTGGACGCGGCTTTCAACGTGTCTTCCGAGGTCTGCTCGCCGCCCAGGACCTCGACCAACGGCAGCAGATAAACCGGATTGAATGGATGACCCACAATGCAGCGCGACGGATCCTTCGCGCTGGCGTAGAAGTCCGTTGGCAGCAAGCCCGAAGTGGATGACGAGATGATCGCTTCGGGCTTCGCCGCCTTCGATACCCGCTCGTGAAGACTCAGCTTCAGGTCTTCGCGCTCGGGCGCGCTTTCCTGAATGAAGTCCGCGTCAGCCACGCATTCCTCGACCGTTTCGACGAACCGCAATCTTTCCTTCGACGCCCCTTCTGCAAGCCCGACGCGCTCAAGCGCGGGCCACGCATTCGCGACGTTGTTCCTCAATTGTTCCTCGGCGTCCGGCGCTGGGTCCCACGCGATCACATCCAGTCCGTGCGCCAATGCTCTTGATACCCATCCGCTTCCGATCACGCCAACGCCCAATGCAGAAAACTTCCTGACTTGCATATAACGGATTCCTTAGTAATTTCGTTTTATTCAATTTTGCGTTGATCGGTCGTTCAGGCAAATTGTTCGATCTTCCGGCGCTCCAGCAATCGCTCGCCGCGCGCGGGCAAGTTCAGCTTTTTGCGGCCTTCGGCCGGCGTCAGCGCACGGCCGCCCAGACGCTCGATGATTTCAACCGCACGCTGCACGAGCGTCCCGTTGCTCGCATGCACGCCGCGGTCCAGATACAGGTTGTCTTCCAGTCCAACACGAACGTGACCGCCCAGCAGCATGGCTTGAGCGACCATTGGCATCTGCATGCGGCCAATGCCGAATCCTGCCCAATGCGCGCCCGCGGG
Organism: Caballeronia sp. DA-9; assembly: GCF_051615025.1. Taxonomy (NCBI): domain Bacteria; kingdom Pseudomonadati; phylum Pseudomonadota; class Betaproteobacteria; order Burkholderiales; family Burkholderiaceae; genus Caballeronia; species Caballeronia sp. DA-9. The sequence continues at coordinate 1,477,305 of NZ_CP195132.1, forward strand.
CATGTTGTCGACCATTGACTTGAACGTGCCGACATCCGGCGGCGCGCCCCATGGAATGCCCATGCAAAGCTGAAACAGCGGGGCATCGTCGAGCAAGCCTTCCTTTTGCATTTGCCTGGCGAACCAGAGATGGCCGGTATCGAAGATCTCGAGTTCCGGCTTCACGCCAAGCGCCTGAATACGTTTTGCGCCTGCCCGGAGTTGTGCGGGCGTCGATACATAAATGGTGTCGCCATCGCCGAAATTGAGCGTGCCGCAATCCAGCGTGCAGATTTCCGGCAACAGTTCTTCCACATGGGCAAGGCGTGTCAAACCGCCGACAAGATCGGTCGCGGCGCCGAATAGCATCGGCGATTCTCCGCCGCCGATTTCCAGATCGCCGCCCATGCCCGCCGTGAGATTGATGATCACGTCCGTGTCCGATGACCGGATCCGGTCCACGACCTCGCGATACAACGCCGGATCGCGGCTGCCGCGGCCAGTTTCTGGATCGCGGACATGGCAATGCGCCACGGTCGCGCCCGCTCTCGCCGCCTCGATCGCCGCTTCCGCGATTTGCTTGGGCGTGACCGGGATTGCCGGATGTTTGCCGATGGTGTCGCCCGCGCCCGTTACTGCACACGTCACGATTACTTCGTAGTTCATGTCACGCCGTCCTTTCAAAGGCCAAGATATTGCTTGACTGCCGGCAAGCCATCCTTGCCGTCAACTGTTTTGACGCCTGCAAGCCATGCATCGAGCACTTGCGGATTTTTCTTCAGATAGGCCTTCGCCGCGTCAGTCGGGCGCTCCTTCGCCATTACTGGAATCATCAACTGGTTTTCGAGTTGGGTTGTGAATCGCAGGTTCGATACGAGCTTGCCGGCGTTCGGGCAACGCGTCAGGAAGTCCGGATTTGTCAGTGTGTAGACGCGTGCTTCGCCGTAGTTGGGGCCGAATACTTCGTCGCCGCCGGCTAGATAATTCATCTTGACCTGGATGTTCATGGGATGCGGTTCCCAGCCCACGAACACGACCCATTTCTTGTCGCGAACCGCGCGATCGACGGTCACCAGCATGCCGGCTTCGCTTGATTGGACGAGTTTGAAGCCGCCGAGTCCGAACTTGTTGGTATCGATCATCTTCTGGATTTGCGCGTTTGCGCTGCTGCCCGGTTCGATACCATAGATCTTGCCGTCGAGTTCGTCCTTGTGTTTCGCGATGTCCTGGAATGTTTTCAGGCCTGCGTCGTATTCATAGCTCGGCACGGCGAGCGTGGCTTTCGCGCCGGAAAGATTGGGCGGGTCGAGTTTGTCGATGGCCTTCGAGTCGATGAACGGCTGGACCACCTTTTCCTGCACGGGCCACCAGTATCCGAGCGATACATCGATTTGTTTGCTTTTGAGGCCTGCCAGCGAGATGGGCACGGACGCGACCGTGACTTTCGGGTCATAGCCCAGGCCCTGGAATACGACTGATGCCAGCGCGGTGGTCGAGGTGATGTCGGTCCAGCCGATGTCGACGAAACGTACCGTATGGCAGGTTGCGTCTTCCTTGCTCTGGGCAGATACGGCGAATGAGGTCAGCGCGAAACACAGGCAGGCGAGCAGCTTTTTCGTGGCCGGGGAAGTTGGCATGGGGTTGGGTTCCGATTGGAAGCGATGAGGGTTTGGGCTTGGCTTGGCTGGGTTTGGGTTTGGCCCTGATCGACCATGGGCTAAGGTACTGCCGCAGAATACCGCTGAGGCGACCGGTTGCGACCCGGTTTTGACTATATGCGACCGGGGAGTCGTTCGCACTGTACGGGGGAGGTGGGTGGGGTCCTGCTTTTTGCGCCTGCGCGCGTTCGCTGTTCGTTGGTCCTCTTTAGCACTATTAGCCACTGTCCGTGGCGGGACTTCATTTCTTTTTCCAACGGCGAAAAAGAAACGAAGCAAAGAAAACGCCTTTCAACCGCTAATTTTTAAAGAGACCAAGCGTGCACGTATATCTGCTTGGGACTTCAAAAGAACGCTCAGCGCATAACTCCGCACAGTTGAAACCCTCCCGCTCCGTCCACGGTTACCCACACGCTTCGCCACCAGTGTAAGTAGCCGTCAACGGGAAAGCGCGGCGCGCGCGCCGCGCTTCGCGCGACGGGGTGTTCGGCCGAACTGGTTCTGTGGGTTATGTGCTTGCCCGAGAGCGCTGGTGGCGAAGCGTGTGGATGTAGGGGTCCGGAGGGGGAGGGTTTCAGGTGTTGGTGGTTATGGCGTCGAGGGTTCTTTTGAAGTCCCAAGCAGATGTACGTGCACGCTCGGGACACTTAAGAATTAGCGGTTGGAAGGCGTTTTCTTTGCTTCGTTTCTTTGTCGCCGTTGGACAAAGAAATGAAGTCCCGCCACGGATAGTGGCTAACAGTGCTAAAAAAGATCAACGAACACGGAACGCGCGAAGCCCCAAAAAGCAGGACCCCACCCCCCAACCCCGTACAGTGCGAACGAAACCCTCCGGATCATTCCCCATTGCGCCAGCATTTTCCACTTGCTACTGTGCCCGGTCAGATCAAAAAAGCCCCCTCAATGCCACCGCCCGAAGACTTTCATTTCCTGCTGCTCCCGGAGTTCTCATCCATCGGCTTCATGTCGGCGATCGAACCCCTTCGCGTGGCAAACCGCTTCCGCGGCGATCTATACCGTTGGCATATTCTAAGCATCGACGGTGGCCCCGTCTGCGCCAGCAACGGCATCTCCCTGAACGCCGAAAGCGCCCTGGCAGACGTCAAGTCAGCCAAAAACGTCATCGTTGTAGCCGGGTTCAATCCCCTCAACCGCTACACGCGTGAACTCGGCGATTGGCTGCGCAACATGGACCGCGCCGGCGCAACACTAGGCGGCATAGATACAGGAAGCTTCATACTGGCCGAAGCCGGTCTCCTCCAGCACGAACGCGTCACCCTCCATTGGGAAGCGGCATCGGCATTCCAGGAACGCTATCCGTCGCTGGCGGTCAGCCAGGAACTGTTTGAAATCGACGCGCGCCGCATCACCTGCGCAGGCGGCACAGCGTCGATCGACCTGATGCTGGATCTGATCGGCCGCCGGCACGGAGCGGAACTCGCTGCTCAGGTATCCGAACAGTTCGTACTCGGCCGGATCCGGCAACGCTCCGACCATCAGCGCATGCAGATCGCGGCGCGCTATGGCATCCATAATCGCAAGCTGATTCAGGTAATCGGCGTAATGGAACAACACATGGAGGAACCGCTTTCGCCCGACGCACTGGCCGAGGAAATTGGCGTGACGCGGCGCCAGCTTGAACGCCTGTTCTGCTCGGCGCTGAAAGATACGCCAACGCATTTCTATCTCGGACTGCGCCTCGCGCGCGCCCGCGAATTGCTGCAGCAAACCGACATGTCGATCACCACGGTCTGCGTGGCCTGCGGCTTCGAATCGCCATCGCATTTTTCGCGCACTTACCGCACGCGCTTTGGTTCCAGTCCACGACAAGACCGCACTTCGCCACGCGCGACGGCCCCGTTTCCGGAAGCCGCCGTGGTTGAACCAGTCACGGTCGTCTAAGCCGTTCTACACGTAACCGCTTTAGAACGAGTGACGCAAGCCAATACGCACATCGCTCTGCGTATTTGAGGTCGACGGCGTGAAGCTATATCCAATCACCGCATCCACTCCGTTCGACGCCCTCAGGTAGTCGCCCGAAATATAGACATCGGTGCGCTTGGACAAGAGGTAATGCAGTGCGAGCGAACCCATGTTCCACTTGTGACCTTCGAACGCCGTGTATTGATACCCGCCGTACAGAATCAGCGCCGGCGTGAAGTTATACGACGCGCCACCCTCGCCCACGTGCATGTGCGACGACTGCCCAAAACCCTTGATGGTGGTGTACGTATAGTTGCCGAGCACCATGAGGTTGCCGAATGCATACGATGACCCAATGCCGAAGGTCGCCTGACTGTCGACCGCAAGCGGCGTGCTGCTGAACAGGTCGTTGACCGCGCCCGTCGCCGGATCCACGGTCGCAACAGTCTGGCCGAGGAAGGTCTTCGTGCCGATCATCGCGTACGGATCGAAGGCGTAAATGCCGTTAGGATTGTTCAGGCGCGTGTACGCGGTGCCAACGGTGAAATTGCCATGTGCGTAATGCGCGCCCGCGCTATATGCGCTCTGCTGATGGAAGTTGCCAGCAACGTTGCCGAACGAATACATGCCGCCGAATGTGAGACCGTTGATATCGGGCGACATGTACTTGATCGCGTTCGGCAGACGGTCGCCATTCATGCGGTCGAAGTCGCCCTGATGGATCGCATAGCCGCTTGCAAAGGCAGAGATGTTGTAGCCTTCCATAAACTCGTTGGTCATGTCGAGCTGATTGCCAAGCGATATTGTTCCCCACTGACTTTGCAAGCCGACATACGCCTGCCGTCCAAACTCCGCGCCGCCAAACGCGTACCGGCCCGTGCCAATGTGAAAGCCGGATTCAAGCGCGAAGATCGCCTTCAATCCGCCGCCGAGATCCTCCACGCCTTTGAAGCCCAGCCGGTTGCCATACGAAATGCCGTCCTCGAACCTGAAGGCGTGCGAGCCGGCCGTGTTGTTCACGTAGGTGATACCCGCGTCCAGAATGCCGTACAGCGTCACGCTGCCTTGCGCGTGAACCACGGCGGGTGCGGATACGGCGCCCGCACTCAATGCAAGGGCCGCCAGCTTTGCGGCATGTCGCTTATTCATTTGTTGATTCTCCCTGATACCCGTGTTTGCTTGTTTCGAAGGGCTAAGCAAGTCCCGCGCTGCCAGGGCGAAACCGCCCTAAGGCCGGCATCGCGCAACGCCTCTCGCTCGATTTTTATTGCAGAAACTGGCTTGGTACGGTGATCTGAAGCCTATGACGCTGGTGCGTGCCGGTGACTCTTCCGGTCCGGCACCAGCCATGCAAAAGTACGGGTCCATATTTACAGCGGCTCGACGGTTTGCGACCAAAACCTGCCCAATGGCGACGTATGTTGTTATTTGGATCCAAGCGCCGTTTGTACGGCTTGCAAACCATTTCCTCCTGTGGCCGTGGTCACACCATCGAGCCACGCCTTCATGATGTCCGGATTGCGCTTGAGCGCCGCAGTAGCGGCGGTATCGATGTTGGTCTTGTTTTGCAGTACATCCGTAATGATGCCGTTCTCAAGGTCCACGTTAAACGTCATCTGCCTGAAGAGGCGTCCTACATTAGGGCATTCGCCGATATACCCCGTGCGCGCAACCGTGTTCACCGTCGCACCGCCGAAGTTCGGGCCGAAGTATTTATCGCCACCGTCGAGGTAGGTGAGGTGGAATTTTGTGTTCATCAAGTGCGGTTCCCAGGCAAGGAACACGATCCATTTCTTGTCGCGTACAGCGCGCTCGACCTGCGTCAGCATGCCGGTTTCGCTGGACTCAATCAACTTCCATCCTTCGAGTCCGAACGCTTTTTCATCGACCATTTTCTTGATGTTCTGGTTGGCCGGCGCGCCCGGCTCAATGCCATAGATCTTGCTCTCGAACCTGGCCGCGTTCTTCTGCAAGTCCGCGAACGTATGAACGCCAGCGGCCGCTACATAATCAGGAACCGCAAGCGTGAACTTGGCGTTCGTCAGGTTTGGATGCACCACTTCAATGGACTTCTCATCAATGAAGGGCTTTACCAAAGGTCCTTGTGCAGGCATCCAGTTGCCAAGAAACGCGTCGATCTGCCCTTTCTTCAAGCCCTGGTAAGTGATCGGCACAGAAAGATTTGCGACGCTTTGCTTGTAGCCCAACGCTTTCAGCACCACTCCCGCCATGGCGTTGGTCGCGTCGATGTCAGTCCAGCCCGGATCCGCCATCTTTACCTGCATGCAGCTTTGAGGCTCGGCCGCAATCACCGCGCCAACAGAGCCTAAAAGCGCTGCGATGCAGAATAGTGCTTGTTTCAAGGGCTTTTTCATGGTCGATTCCTGTGGTTGTGTGTTTCTGCAAGCGCGTTTGACGCCCGTTCAGCGTTTGACCGCGGGGAAACGCGCCATGGCTTCGAGCGTGTCCAGGTCGATGTGATTGCGCATATAGCGCTGGCTGGCATCGACTAATGGTTGCCAGTCCCAAGACTCGATCGCGCCTTGCGTGGTGGCGTGGAAATGAAATTGCCGGCGACGCTGGCTTTGCACAACGTCGTCACGCAGCTTGCCAAGGTCCCAGCGTCGCGCTATTTCTTCACGGAATGCAGCCACGCGCGCCGCGTGTTCCGGATGCCGGGCAAGGTTTGTCCGCTCCAAGGGATCGGCGGTGACGTCGAAAAGCTGATCGGGGTCGGCCGGTGTGTGGATGAACTTGAAGTCGCCACGGCGCAGCATGACGATAGGCGCGATAGCACCCTCGGCAAGGTATTCGCCGATGGCTTCATCGTGAGCGTGAGGTTCGCGGCGAAGATGCGGTATGAGACTTTTTCCGTCGAGTGTATCGGGCCATGCTGGTCTTGCCGAACCTCTGCCCAGTTCAACCAGCGTCGGCAGCAGGTCGAGATGAGAGACCGAAGCCTTCACGTGACCCGCCTCGAATTGCCCCGGCGCGTGCACGATCAGCGGCACGCGGCAACCGCCCTCGAAGAATGTCATCTTGTACCAAAGGCCGCGTTCGCCCAGCATCTCGCCGTGATCGGAGGTCACGATCACGATGGTGTCATCGGCCATGCCGGATTGATCGAGCGCTTCAAGGATCGCGCCGAATTGCGCATCCACGTAAGAGATCGCGCCGTAATACGCATGGCGCGCATTGCGAACCTGCTGATCGGTCGGCGGCGTTTTGTCGGTTTCGCAAATATAACGGAGACGCTTCGAATGCGGATCGGCGGCCTCCAGCGTGTCGCGATACGCGGGCATTGCGATGTCTTCATCGCGATATATGTCCCAGTATTTCTGCGGGATCGCGTAAGGATCGTGCGGATGCGTCAGCGAAGCCACCACGCAAAACGGCCGCGCATCTTTACCGGCTTGCCGCTCGCGAGCGATATCGAACAGCTTCTGGCGCGTGGTGTAGATGACCTCGTCATCGAAATCGAGCTGGTTGGTGCGTACGCACGGGCCTGCATCGATCACGGAACTCATGTTGTGATACCAGCTCGGACGCGTTTCGAAGTCATCCCAGTCAGGCGTCCAGCCAAAATCCGCTGGGTAGATATCGGTCGTGAGGCGTTCTTCGAAACCGTGCAACTGGTCAGGACCGCAGAAATGCATTTTTCCTGAAAGCACCGTTCGATACCCCTCCGCCCGCAGGTAATGGGCGAACGTCAATGTTTGCGATGGAAATTCGGCGGCGTTATCGTAGGCACCTATGTTCGATGGCAACTTCCCGGACAAGAATGAAAAGCGCGACGGCGCGCAGAGCGGACTTGCGCAATATGCGGAATCGAAGACCACGCCGCGCGCCGCTAGCGCGTCCATGTTCGGCGTCTTTGTCACGGTGTGACCATAAGCCGATAACGCAAACGGCGTCATCTGATCAGCCATCAGAATAAGGATATTTTGTTTGGGCTTAAGCATCGGGGCAAGGCTCGAATAGAATCGGAAAGGTGGAACGCAAAACGCACTGCACCGCGCATCACTATTGCTGTCCAATTCACGGCTGTGAAGAGCGCAAAACGTTATGAGCTCATAAGGGGTGCTTATGCCGAGACAAAATCGTTTGCCGCCAATGCAGGCGCTGTCCATGTTCGAGTCCGCCGCGCGCCTTGCCAGCTTTACCGCAGCCGCCCGCGAGCTTGGCTCCACGCAACCGGCGGTCAGCCAGCGCGTGGTGCAGCTTGAAGAGGCGCTTGGCGCGCCGCTGTTCGAGCGCGGGCATCGTGGCGTGACGTTGACCGAAGACGGGGTACGGCTTTTCGAAGCCGTGCGCCAGAGCCTTGAAACCATCCGCGTTGCCACGAACGATATCCGCGCGCGTCATGCAGCGCCGGCCCAGCAATCGCTCAACCTTCTCACCGACTTCGGCTTTGCAACCTACTGGCTGATGCCACGTCTTTCGCAATTCAAGGCGCTCATGCCTGACGTCGATGTGAAGATCACCACGGCGCAAGACGTGCTCGCGGCGGAGCACGATCACGCGGATATCGTGATCGGCTTCGGTCACGTTTCAATGAACTGGCCCGGGCGCGGCACGCTCAAGTTGTTTCCCGAACAAGTCACGCCGGTATGCAGTCCCGCATTTCTCGCGCGGCACGGCAAGCCGGTGCATCCGTCGGATTTGAGCGAACTGCCGCTGCTGCATCTTGAACCGACAAACCCGGAGCGCTGGCTTTCATGGCATGGCTGGTTCGCGGCGCAAGGGCTGAGCGCGCCGGCCGCGCATCGCGGCATTACGTTCAACAACTATGGCTTTGTTGCGCACGCCGCGCTCATGGGTCAGGGCGTGGCGCTCGGTTGGGCGCCGCTCGTGGATGAGCTTGTTCTAAGCGGGCAACTCGTGCAATTGTTCGATACCCCCGTCACGACCGATGGCGGCTATCTCCTGAGCGCGCCGCGCGCACAGACCACGGCGGTTCGCGCGTTCCGCGACTGGCTGCTGGCCGAATGCGGAGTAACGGCTTGACGCTCCAATACCAGCATCTCGGCGTATAGCTTCTAGCCGCGGCCCCATGCAATTTGCTCTACTGCGTAATGCACGCGCCGTCTTTGCGGCGCTGCCCTTTGCATAGTGGAGAACCGCATGGCCGGCGATATCGCAAGCAACATCCTTTCTCATCATCGACTCGTGCTGACAGTTGCCTGTCCCAGCGCGGCAGGCCAGGTTGCGGCCGTGGTCGGCTTTCTCGATCGCCATCAATGTTATGTCGATGAACTCACCGTCTTCGACGACGACCTGAGCCAGCGCTTTTTCGTACGCTGCGTCTTCCACGGCGTAAATCGCGACGAGACACTGCAGATCGCCGCGTTACAGCAGGAATTCGCGCCCATAGCCGAGCGTTTCGCCATGACGTGGGCCATCCATAACGTCGATGCGCGGCCCAAGGTGCTGATCATGGTGTCGAAGCTGGAACACTGCCTCGCGGACCTTTTATTCCGCTGGCGCATGGGCGAACTGAAAATGGATATCGTGGGCATTGGGTCGAATCATCGGGACCTGGAACCGCTTGCTGTTCAACACGGTTTGCCCTTTCATCATCTCCCCGTCACCGCCGATACCAAACCGCAACAGGAAGCGCGCCTGCTCGATTTGTTCGATAGCTCCGGTGCGGAATTGCTGATTCTCGCGCGCTATATGCAGATCCTATCGGGCGAAACAAGCCGCAAGCTGGCCGCGCGAGCGATCAATATCCATCATTCGTTCCTGCCGGGATTCAAAGGCGCCAAGCCTTATCATCAGGCGCACACGCGCGGCGTAAAGCTGATTGGCGCGACCGCGCACTTTGTCACCGATGACCTGGACGAAGGACCGATCATCGAGCAGGTGGTCGAGCGCGTGGACCATTCGTACAAGCCGGAGCGCCTGCTCGCGACCGGACGCGATGTGGAATGCATCACGCTCGCGCGAGCAGTGAAGGCATTCATCGAGCGGCGTGTGTTTATTAATGGTGACCGCACCGTAGTACTGCAATAACGCCGCCTCAGACCAATAAGAAACGCCGCTTGATCAAGCGGCGTTTTTCGTTACAGCGAAGGCTTCATGGAACAGGGTTTATTTCGTCCAGGTCGTTACACGGTCTCCATGTGCATTGATCCATGCATCGGCGGCGGCAGCAGGCTTTGCACCATTCGTCGTTGCCAGCATGACGCTGTCGATTTCGCCCGGTTTCCACTGAAACTTCTTCAGGAATGCGACCACGGTCGGCGCCTTCGTCTCAAGCCCCGGATTCACCACGCTATCCACATGCTCGGCTTCGCCGAATACCTTCTTCGGATCGTCCAGGAATTTCAGCTTGTACTTCGCGAACATCCAGTGCGGCTTCCAGCCCGTCACAATGATCGGCTTCTTCGCATTCTCGGCACGTGCCAATTCCGCCGTCATCGCGCTGCCCGAACTCGGCATCAGCGTGTAGTCGAGGTTATAGGCCTTGATTGCCTCGCTCGTCTTGGACATCACGCCAGCGCCTGCATCGATACCCACAATCCGGCCGCCGAAATCCGCCTTCTTCGCTTCCAGATCAGTGAGGCTCGTCACGGGTGCATCTTCCGGCACGATCAAGCCGATCTTCGCGTCCGGAAAATTCGCGCCAAGGTCAACGACCTTCGACTTGAAGTTATCCCAGTATGCGCCGTGCGTGACCGGCAACCACGCCGACAAGGTTGCATCGAGGTCGCCGCGCGCCACGCCTTGCCACATCACGCCCGCTGCCACGGGCACGAGTTGCACGGGATACCCCAGCTTCTTCTCGATGATCTGCGCCGCCACATTCGACGTCGCCACGCTGTCATCCCAGCCTTCCACGTAGCCTATCTTGATGGTCGGTTTCGCATCGGCGGCGATTGCCGTTACGCTGGCTGCGGCCAACGCTGCGCTCATCGTGCTGAGAACAAGCAGTTTCTTGATCAGTTTCATTGTCTTCTCCCCTTCGCGGTCCAAACCATTGAGCCTTTAGAATCACCGGCCAGAAATGCGCTGACTGGTTTTTTTTCGACACCCAGTTGTCCGGATGCGACCTCGTTTTATCCGGGTGCGCCGCCGGTCCTGATGAATACCCTTACTTGTCTACAACCAGATCGGTCAGCGGCTTGCTGCAGCACAGAAGGACCATGCCCTGGTCGATTTCCCGCTGACGAATGCCGCCGTTATGCTTCATCTGCACTTCGCCGGATAAGAGCTTGACCTTGCAGGTGCCGCACATGCCTTGCGTGCAGGACGCCGGCAGACGCACGCCGGATTTCTTTGCCGCGTCCAGAACATGCTGCCCGCTGCCGCATTCGATTTCGCGGTTGCTTTTCGCAAAGCTCACCTTGAATGTGGTTTCCACGGGCGCGGCAACAGGTATGGGTGCGGGTGCAAAGCCAATAGCGGTTTCCCGGTCCTCCGCGAACGTCTCCGAAGATAGCAGCGCATCGGCGACATGCGCCGTCGTGAGTTCAGCCGCGACTTCCGCAATCGTTTCGAAGGAAAAGCTTTCCTCGTGATAATGCGTGGCGTCGAAACCGCCTTCCGCAAGAAGATCGCGTACCGCTTTCATATACGGCGCGGGACCGCATGTGAAAATCTCGCGCTCCAGGAAATCCGGCGCGATAAGCTTGAGCAAGGGCAACGTCAGAAACCCCGTCACGCCCGGCCAGTTCGTTCTCGCGCCGACCCGTTCGCACACAAATGCGGTCCGGAAGTTCGCTTGATTTGCGGCGATCAGGTCGAGTTCCCGCGCGAAGATAATGTCGTCGGGCGTACGCGCGCTATGTACGAACACAATGTCGCGATCTTCGCCCAGTTCGTGATGTGCGCGGCTCATGGACATCAAGGGCGTAATCCCCGATCCCGCCGATAAAAACAGAAACTTTCGCGCCGGATGCCGCGCGCAAGTGAACTCGCCCGCAGGCCCGAGCACGCGCACCTTGCCGCCCGCCTGCAGATTGTCGTGTAGCCAGTTCGACACCTGGCCGCCCGGCACGCGCTTGACCGTGATCGAAATAGTGTGCGGACGCGTAGGCGGCGACGAAATGGTGTAGCAGCGATTGATCGACTCGCCCTCTATCTCCAGTTCAAGCGTGACGAACTGGCCGGGCTCGAAAACAAACGTGCGTTCATTGGGCGCGCGAAAGAAAAAACTCTTCACGTCATGCGTTTCCTGGCGCACGTGACAACATACGAGCGTGTCGTCCGTATCGCTGTCCCAGCGTGCGGGAAGCTTGCCCCAGAACTCGGGCTGGGTGACTCGGTTCGGGGCGGGCTCGAACGTCGCCTGGTCGCGCATCATCTGTTTCTCCGCTTTTTGGCTTTGAGTACGCGTTGTGATCAGCGTTTGAACGATACGACTTTTTCGCCGTGCGAAGACGGCACGGCTGCTTCGTCCGGCGTGTTCGCATAGTCGTCGAGCCGCCCGATGTACCACTCGCAAAACTTCTCCACGAGCCCTTCGGTGAACGGTGAATACGGACCCGGCTCGTACGCGCTGCTCGTCACGCCCAGCTGCGAGTATTCGACCAGCGCGCGATCCTGATCGTTGGTCGCGCGCCAGACGGCCGTGAGGTTATCGACGTTGTAGTCAATGCCTTCGCGCGCATCCTTGTTCACCAGCCACTTCGTGCGCACCAGCGTCTCGCCGGCGGAGAGCGGAATCACCGAGAAACTTACAATGTGGTCGCTCATGAAGTGATGCCATGAGTTCGGCTGCGTCCAGAACGACAGGCCGCCGAGATCGGCTTGCTCGAAACCGCCCAGCAGTTTGGTCGATGCAACCTTCGCGTCCATGGTCTGCGACTCGCCGCTGCGATCCAGCGGCAACCTTTGCGTGCGAAAGCCGGTGACAAGGTCAGCCAGCCTGTCGATTTCCTTCGACGGCAGGTTCATTGCTTCCCATTGCGCCGTGCGCTCGGCAACGGTCTTGTCGAACGCGGCCATGGCTTCTTCGTTGTCGGCGGAGCGTTGATAGCCGAAGCCATATTCATAGAGCGAAATAGTCAGTTCAGGATGGTTCGCGACGCAGTGATAGCACTCGCGGTTGTTCTCCATCGTGAGCTTCCAGTTGCCCTTTTCAATGATGTCGATGGACGCCGCGACCTTGCAATCAGCCAGACGATGCGGCAGCAAATATGGTTCCATTGAAGCACGCAGCACCGCAAAATCGGCGGGCGGTGTTTCAGCGAGGCATATGAAAATGAGTCCCGCAAGATTCTCGAGATGGACCTTCTTCAGACTGTGCTTGCACTTGTCGAACTGTTCGCCCATATGCTCGGCGAACATCAGGTCGCCGTTGAGGTTATACGTCCAACTGTGATACGTGCACACAATATTGCCAAGCGAGCCCTTTTCCGAGTTGCACAAACGCGCGCCGCGATGTCGGCAGACGTTATGAAACGCGCGGATCTGCATGTCGTCGTCGCGCACGATCAGGATGGAATCGTCGCCGAGTTCCACCGTCATGTAGTCGCCCGCTTCCGGCACATCCGGCTCGACCGCCACCTGAATCCAGTGCTTGCGAAAGATCGCGTCCATGTCGAGCGCATGGATTTCCTCGCTCGCGTAGAACGGCGCTTCAAGCGTGTGGCCCTTCTTGCGGCGTTCGATCATTGCGCGAACGTCAGCGGAAACTTTCATCGTGTACTCCGTGTTTTGGTGCCCCGCGCGACCTTGAACGCGCGGGAAATTTCATATCGCGAATCAGTAATCTACGAGTTGATGCTCGCGCAAATACGCCAGAATCACTTGTGCTTTTTCGACGGAAGTCCCTTCAATTACGACGCTTCCGCCACGGCTTTCGGTGGTCGTTGCGGACAACATGCGCGCGTGCCCCGAGCGCTTCTCGGTGGCGGCCAGCCGCACGGGTTTCGCGCTCGCGGGTTTGACGGACCACGCGGCAGCATCCGGCGCGTTCGCCGCGCTCACGAGCACTTTTTCAATCGCGCCTTCGCGCAGCCTGGCGTACGCATAGCGCGGCGTGGCGTTGGCCATGGGATGCACGGCGACGAGCGCCGGCAGCGGCGCCTTGATGCGGCGGCGCAAACCTTTCGGCAGGAATTGCCTGACCGTCACATGGTCAGCTTCGACTTCGATGTCCACTGCCGATGCAAGCAAAGGCACACCTAAAGCGTCGGCGAGTTGATACGGCAGCATGCCGCTGTCTTGCGTGCCTTCGGCGCGCGTACCGGTCAGGACAAGGTCGTAGCCTTTCAATCGAACGCTCAGCGCGGCAGCAATCTCGTCGCCGTCGGCGACTGAAAGCACTTCGACTTTCACCGCGCCAAGCGCGAGATATTCACGCAACGCGGTGTTCGTGGGATCCCCCGCGTGGATCACGTCAAGCGCCGCTCGATGCTTCGTGGCAAGCGCAATTGCAAGCGTCAATGCAGCCGCGTCATTCCGGCTGTAGCGTTGCGTCCCGCTGACCGGATGACGGCCAACCGACACGAGCACCGCGATCCTCGCCACACCTTTCACGGACGATGCGTTCGGGTTCATGCAAGCGCTCCTTCCAGCTTTGCCGGTTTCGGCGCGATGCCACTGTGCGCCGTCGTCGTATTGGGATTCGCGCGTGCGTTGCGTGCCGACGCGGCGGCATCGGTCAGCGCTGCAATGGTCTCGGCCGCGTCGCCAATGATCGTCAGGTTCGCGCGTTTCGCAATCGGCGCGCTTGCGTCCAGATTGACCGCGATCACATGGCGGCAATCCTTGATGCCCTGCAAATGCTGCACCGCGCCCGAGATACCGAACGCGATGTAAATGCTTGCATCGACAGTCTTGCCTGTCGCGCCGATTTGCTTGTCGCGCGGGAATTTGCCGTCGTCCACCGCCACGCGGCTCGCGCCAATCGCCGCACCAACCGTGCTCGCAAGGCGCTCGAACGCGGGGATGTCCGTCACGCCATTGCCTGCGGAAACAATGAAATCCGCTTCTTCCAGCGCGACCTGAGCGGCGTCGATTTCTTCAATACCGAGGTCTGTGTAGAGGCTTGTTGTTTGCACGCCCGCAGGGCCAAATTGCGCCGCCTCCACTTGCTCGCCCGCACCGACAAAAGGCAAACGTGCATCCACTGCGTTTTGTGCAAGAAGGATCACATCAGGCAATGCGCGCACCGCGAAGGCCTTACGCGCTTGCGTATAAACCGATACGTGCGTGGAGTCGATCTCGACCACTTGCGTCGCGATCGACGCCTTGGCCTGCGCCGCATATCTACGGCCTAGATCGCCGTCGCCGGTTGCGTTGTCTGGCAGGAAAACGTGTGCCGGCGAATAGGCCGCCACGCACGCAGCAAGCGCGTTGAGCGCGGCGTCGGGTGCGAAGGCGCGTCGATCAAATGCGGACAACTCGATCACCTTGTCCGCACCAAGCGAGGCCGCGTCGTCCTTCAATTCGCCGAATACCAGCAGCACGACTTGTGTGTCAGCCTGCGCGAGCAACGCGGCGGCGGCAAGTGCCTGGCGTGCGTGATCATCGAGCGAGCCGCGATCGCTGTGCGCTGCAACCAGCAGCGAACGAAGCACCAAGGACGTGGTGCGGCGCGGCTTTGCCTGTTCCCGATGCCCGGCAAGCGCCACGAAGCCGGTGTCGCCAGCCGCGCCCACAGCACCTAGCGTAATGCGCCGAAGCCCTTGCGCCGTGACAGAAAACGGCCGGCGCGGATCAATTCGTTTGATTGTGTGCATTGCTTACTCCAGCGCCGCTGCAACGAGTTCGGCCACGTCGAGCACGTCAGGACGCGCACCGACGACACCTTCCAGCATCGCCGTGCAGTTCGGACATCCGACCGCGACGATCTCGGCATTGATCGCACGCGCGTCGTTGATGCGGATATCGGGAATGCGCTGCTTGCCGGGAATGTCCGTGAGTGGCGCGCCGCCGCCGCCGCCGCAGCATCGTCCGCGCATGCCGTTGCGTTCCATCTCCACCACCTTGATACCAATGGTTCTCAGCAGCGTGCGCGGCGCTTCGGTTTCGCCGTTGTATCGGCCGAGATAGCACGGGTCGTGATATGTAACGGTCTTGCCTTCGGCGAGCGTACTCTGCGCCAGCGGCTTCAGCTTGCCGCTTGCCACGAGTTCCGCGATCAGCGCGGTGTGATGCTGCACTTCATACAAGCCGCCAAGCGCGCGATATTCATTACGCAAGCTGTGCATGACGTGCGGATCTGCGGTAACGATCTTCTTGAATGAATACTGCGAGAGCGTTTCGATCAGTTGCGTGGCAAGTTGCTGGAACGTGGCTTCGTCGCCAAGACGGCGGGCCGTGTCGCCCGTGTCCGTTTCCACGCCCCCGAGCACCGCATAATCCACGCCGGCGCGGTTCAGCACTTTCACGAGCGCGCGCAACGAGCGTTGATAGCGCATGTCGAAGGAGCCTTCGCCTGCCAACAACAATATGTCCACGGGGCGGCCGGGTTGTGCGACCTGAACTTGCAGATCGACCGCCCAGTCGTAACGCGCGCCAATATCGAAGCCATTCGCGCTGCCTGTTTCACGTAGGTTGGCGAGGGTCTCCGGCCCCTTGCCCGGCACGAACCCTTCTACCAGCGTCTGGTTGCGGCGCATGTCGACGATAGCGTCTACATGCTCGATCAACATTGGACATTCCTGAACGCATGCACGGCAGGTAGTGCAGGACCAGATCGTATCTGCCTCGATCATGGTGGAGATGAGCGGCTTCGATGGCGCGCCCGAATGCTTGCCAAGAGCAATGCCCGGCGTCGGACTGCCCGCGTAGGCGGCGTCCGTGCCGCCGACCATGCCGGTCACCAGGTCCTGTATCAGCTTCTTCGGGTTCAGCGGCTGGCCTGCCGCGAACGCCGGACATGCCGCTTCGCACTTGCCGCACTGCACGCAGGCATCGAAACTCAGCAATTGATTCCAGCGGAACTCCACGGGCTTCGCAACGCCGTACTCCTTTGCATCCAGAAGAGGCATCTTGAGTGCGGTCGGCGGCACCACGTCATGCTCATGGCTGCGGCCAGTGAAGCGTTCCTGACGCGGATGAAACGCAAGATGCAGCAGGCCCGCGAGCGCGTGTTTCATCGGACCGCCGCGTGCAGCGCCGAACGTCATCGTGAAAGCGCCCGCTGCAATCAGCAACGCAACGATAATCGCCAAAGCACCCGACATGGCCGCTGCCGGCAACACGATGAACAATACGAGCCCGAGCGCAAACGATCCAAGCAGCAACGGCAGGCTATCCCACGGACCACGCGACAAGCGCGCCGGCACCGCTTTGGCGCCATGGCGCCGGCGCCACACGAACACCGCGCCCACAAGCATGATCAATGCGGCAAGGAAAATCAGCTTGTCGATCCATGGCGAATAAATCGCCAGACCGTAATTGATGAACACGAGCCCCATTGCAGCAATAGCACCACCCGCGGTCGCCACATGCGTCTTCGCAATATACGGATCACGCGCGACCACGTGATGCAGGTCGACGAAATAGCGCTTGGGAATGGACAGCAGATTGCCCCAGCCATATGCACCCGCAGCCGTCGCACGGCCTTCGCGCCAGTATCCCGCACGCTTGAACAATGCGAATGCCAGACCCGCCACCGACAACCACAACAACGCGGTAATGACAAACACCGGGCTCATTATCAGAAGTCCTTGACGAGGCGCAGCGCGTCATAGATCGCGCCGTGGATGTTGTGCATGGAGATGCAGTCGCCAACGCGGAACAGCAGGAATCGGCCGTTGCCCAGTTCTTCGCTCAACGATGGTTGCGGCTCTGACGCGAACAGTTTATGTACATCGACTTGTCCGCGATTGAGCGACTCGGGTTTGAGCTTCCAGTAAAGGTCGTCATTCGGCGTGATGCCATTTTCGATCACGACCTGATCGACCGCCCGCTCCTCCTGCTCCTCGGTATATTCGTTGCGGATCACGGCGATCTTCTTGCCGTCTTCCTCGTAGACTTTATCGAGCCAGTAATTCGGCGTGGAGATCACGCCTTGCGCATACAGACGTCGATAAAAAATCGGGAACGTCGTGCCGCCCACGTCATCGGAGACCTTCACATCCGGCGTCACGATCTCGACATTCGCGCCACGGCTCGCGATGAAATCCGCCACGCCCGCGCCCGCGTGCATGCTCACGCCGTCATACACCAGCACGTTCTTGCCTGGCTCGACCTTGCCCGAGAGAATGTCCCACGAACTGACGGCGAGCCCTTGCTCGACGCCCCACGCGGGAACCTGTTGCGTGAACGACGAACCGCCGGTTGCGAGGACGATGACGTCCGGCTTCTCCGCCATGATCATCTTGTCGTCGGCGGCCACGCCAAGGCGGCGATCCACGCCGAGGCGCTTCGTTTCCATATCGAACCAGCGCACAATGCCGGCCATCTGCTCGCGCTGCGGCGCCTTGGCCGCGAGCATGATCTGGCCGCCAACGTAATCATTCTTCTCGAACAGCACCACGTCATGACCGCGCGACCTCGCCACGCGCGCCGCTTCCAGTCCGGCAGGACCCGCGCCCACAACAACGACCTTGCGCTTCGGTCCGCGCGACTTCTCGATCACGTGCGGCATGGTCGCCTCGCGCGAGGTTGCCGCGTTCTGCACGCACAGCACATCGAGACCGTTGTACTGCCGGTCGATGCAATAATTCGCGCCCACGCATTGCTTGATTTCGTCTTCGCGGCCGTCGCGAATCTTGATGACCATATGCGGGTCGGCGATCTGCGCACGCGTCATGCCAACCAGATCGATCATGCCGGATTCGAGCAGACGCTCGGCCTGTCCTGCATCGCGAATACTTTGCGCGTGCATCACCGGCAGCTTCACGACGGACTTGATACCCGCGGCAAGATGCACGAACGGCTCGGGGGGCAAAGCCATCGGCGGCATGCAGTTCGCAAGCGTGTTGTGCGTGTCCGCACCCGAACCAATCACGCCAATGTAATCGATAAGACCCGACTCCGACATCGACTGCGCGATTTCCTTCAGTTGCGTATGGTCGAGCCCGTCCTCGTGAAATTCATCTCCGCACATGCGCAGGCCGACGCAGAAATCCGGACCCACCGCTTCACGCACTGCCTTGAGTACTTCGTTACCGAAGCGAAGACGGTTTTCGAGCGAACCGCCCCATTCATCGGTACGAAAATTTGTGCGCGGGCTCCAGAACTGGTCAATCAGATGTTGATGCGCGGCCGAGATTTCGACGCCGTCCATGCCCGCGTCCTTGACGCGTTTTGCGGCCGCCGCGAAGTCGGAAATGATGCGCCTGATTTCCTCGACTTCAATGATCTTTGCATTACCGCGATGCACCGGCTCACGCACGCCCGAAGGCGACATCAGATGCGGCCAGTGCTCGCCATGATATGCCGTGCGACGGCCCATGTGGGTCGCCTGGATCATGATCTTCGCGCCGTGCTTGTGCATGGCCTCCGCAAGACGCGCGAGCGGATCGATGATTTGGTCAGTCGACAGATTCACCGACTTCCACCAGCCTTGCGGACTATCCACCGAGACCGGGCTCGAACCGCCGCACACGGCCAGTCCCACACCGCCCTTCGCCTTTTCCTCGTAATAGCGGATATATCTGTCGCCCGGCAAACCGCCCGGTTCCGCATAGACCTCCGCGTGCGCCGTGCTGACAATACGGTTGCGCAACGTCAGTTTGTTCAGCGTAAGAGGCTTGAAAAGGTTGGGGTAACGCATCGCGGTAGACCTCGGATTTATCTATTTACTGTGCGGCCTGTTACTCATGCTTGTTACGCGTTCATGCTTGCAGCGGCGTCACTTCGAACACGCAATGCGGATGACCTTCCGCCGCGCATTGCGTCTCCACCGAGAAGGACTTCGGTCCTTTCTTCGTGCCTTGCGGCGCGGTATCGTTGACCCAGTCCATTGCACCCGCGAACCAGCCGGCGAACATGTAGCAAAGCTTGCCTTCCTTGCCCGGCTGAGCAAGCACGAACGACGAGTTATGCAAATGCACGGTCGCAGTCGATGCCGCCGGATCGCTCCTGACGATCGAAAAGAGCCCCCAGCCCCGCTGCGACAAGCGCTTCAGATAATGTTCGAATACCGCCATGCCGCTGATGCCGTGCTGTTTGGCTTCCTTGTCGCACCAGTGATATGCCGACTTATGGCCCGCCGTATACAAGCTCTTTGCATATACTTCACGCCCCAGCGCTTCTTCAACCGCTAAGTGATTGTTCGTGAAGAAATGACGCGGCACGTACAGCATGGGCAGCGAGTCGGTTGTCCAGACGCCGGTTTCCGGATCGACGTCTATAGGCAGTTGCGGTTGCATTGTTTGCTTTCCTTGGGGAAGGTGATTCGGGCTTGGCGACGCGGTCCTAGACGTTCCAGACGCTGTCGAACACGCGCACCCAGTTCTCGCCCATGACTTTCCTGATGCGCGACTCGCTCCAGCCGGCACGCTCCATTGCGGCAGTCAGGTTGGGAAATTCACCAATGGTTCGGATTCCTTCCGGGTTCACAACCTTGCCGAAATTCGTCAGTTGCCTATAACGACCTTTGTCGTGCGTGATCCAGTCGAAGAATTCCGTGCTGTAACCTTGAGTGAAATCAGTACCAATGCCGACGTTGTCTTCGCCGATCAGATCGACCACATATTCAATGGCTTCCAGATAATCCTCTACAGTCGCATCGGGACCGCGCTTGAGGAACGGCGCGAACATGGTCACGCCGACAAAGCCGCCCGCATCGACGATTTCCCTCAGTTGTTCATCCGTCTTGTTGCGCGGATGTTCTTTCAAGCCCGAAGGGCAACAATGCGAATAGCAAACCGGCCTGGTGGAAGCCGCGATCGCTTCCGAAGACGTCTTCCCGCCGACATGCGAAAGATCGACCATGATTCCCACGCGATTCATTTCCTGGATCACCTCGCGGCCGAATCCGGAGAGCCCCCCGTCGCGCTCGTAACATCCCGTGCCAACCAGGTTCTGCGTGTTGTAGCAAAGCTGCACCACGTTCACGCCAAGCTGCTTGAACGTTTCTATATAACCAAGGTTATCCTCGAACGCATGCGCGTTCTGGAAGCCGAAGATGATCCCGGTCTTGTTCTCTTTCTTGGCACGGCGAATGTCGTCCGTGGTGCGCACGAGCGTGAGAATATCGCTGTGTTCGCGCATCATCTGGCGCATCTCTGCAATGTTGTCCACGGTCTTCTGGAAGCTCTCCCAGACCGATACGGTGCAGTTCACCGCGGTCACGCCGCCCTTTCTCATGTCCTCGAACACGGAAGGCTCGAACTTCGAGATGTTCAACCCGTCGATAATGATGCTGGTGTCGTGCAATGTGCTCATCTCATGCTCCAGAATGGCGGGACGTAATCAATAGATAGGGAAACGCTCGCACAACGCGAAGATTTCGCGGCGCACGCGCTGTTCGGTATTGGCATGGCCTTCCGGGTGGTCGCGCAGCGCGTCGAACACTTCCACGATCAGGCGGCCAATCTCGCGGAACTCGGCAACGCCAAAACCACGCGTGGTGCCGGCCGGCGTACCCAGGCGCACGCCCGAGGTGATAGTGGGCTTTTCCGGATCGAAAGGGATGCCGTTCTTGTTGCAGGTGATGCCGGCGCGCTCCAGTGCCTGCTCGACCTGATTACCTTTCAGGCCCTTCGGACGCAGATCGACGAGCAGCAGATGGTTGTCCGTGCCTCCGGTAACGAGATCCACGCCGCCCGACTTGAGCACTTCGCCCAACGCCTTCGCGTTCGCCAGCACATTGTCGATATACGTCTTGAACGAAGGCTGCAGCGCCTCGCCGAAGGCCACGGCCTTACCCGCGATCACATGCATGAGAGGACCGCCCTGGAGGCCCGGAAAGACCGCTGAATTGATCTTCTTGGCAATGTCTTCGTCGTTCGTCAGCACAAAGCCCCCGCGCGGACCGCGCAGGGTCTTGTGCGTGGTCGACGTCACCACATGTGCGTGCTCGACCGGGTTCTGATGACGTCCCGCCGCGATTACACCGGCAATGTGCGCCATGTCGACCATCAACCTGGACCCGGCTTTATCAGCAATAGCGCGCAGCCGCGCGAAATCCAGTTCACGCGGATAAGCCGAGAAACCGGCGATCAACAGCGTGGGCTTGTGCTGCATCGCGAGTTCTTCGATCTGCTCGTAATCAATCAGCATGGTCTCGCGGTTCACGCCGTACTGGACCGCGTTGAACCACTTGCCCGACAACGCCGGCTTCGCGCCATGCGTCAGGTGACCGCCGGCATCGAGCGACATGCCGAGCACGGTGTCGCCGGGTTTGGTCAACGCGAGCATCACCGCGCCGTTAGCCTGCGCGCCCGAATGCGGCTGAACGTTCGCGAATTGCGCGTTGAAGATCTGCTTCACACGATCGATCGCGAGCGTTTCGATTTCATCGACAAACTCACAGCCGCCGTAATAACGCTTGCCCGGATAACCTTCCGCGTATTTGTTCGTCAATACCGAACCTTGCGCCTCGAGCACGGCGCGCGAGACGATATTCTCCGACGCGATCAGTTCGATCTGCGACTGCTGGCGTTCCAGCTCTTTAAGGATGGCGCTGCGCACGGGCGCGTCGCGAGAGGCAAGCGGTTCATCGAAGAACGGGGCGGCGGGGCGAGTCGTGGAGTTTGACATTGAAGCATCCGTGGGTTCGGGAACAAGTCGTTTTTTGAAAGCAGATTCATGACGCCGCGGCACGCCAGATCAGCGCTTAAATCCGCTTTCCGATGCGTCTATTCTTGACTTTCGCCGAATCCGCCAATTTATGAATTTAGACGTGTTCTTGGCCTTTTCCGACATGGGCGTCCGTTTTACACAAGTCGCGTCTGACGCATTTATCCAGCCACCCGATGCTGCACTGCGACGGACGGTGGGCGCTCTTGCGCGGTGCGTGCCACGCGTTCGATCCCTGTCCGGGTGCGCTTTCAAGCGTCTGTATCGCGATGGAGTTTCGTCGCCGATAGGGTTTAGCCTGATGGCATGCTAGTTGCAAACATCTACAAAATGTAGATAGTCGTGCCCCACGACAGCGCAACTCAAGATTCGAAGGAATCATTCCTCTCATGTCCCCCGATCGCACCGCGTCGCTCGCGCATTTCGCGTTCATGCCGCTGCCGAACTTCACCATGATCGCGTTCACCAACGCTATTGAAGTGCTGCGCATGGCGAACTATCTGACGGGGCAAAAGCTTTACACGTGGTCTATCGTGAGTCCTGATGGCGGCCCAGTAACAGCCAGCAACGGTCTTTCCGTCGATACCGGACCCGTGGAATGCGTGGGACAGCCGGACATCGTGTTCGTGGTCGGCGGTATCGACGTTCAGCGCGAAACGACGGCCGCGCATCTCGCTGCACTGCGCCGCTTCGCGCGTCTGGGGAGCGTGCTGGGCAGCCTTTGCACCGGCACCTACGCGCTCGCCCGCGCTGGTTTGCTCGCGGGCTACGCGTGCGCGATTCACTGGGAAAACATGTCGGCCTTGAAAGAGGAATTTCCCGATACACGCTTTCTCAAAGAGCTATTCGTGATCGATCGGGATCGCGTGACGTGTACCGGCGGCGTCGCGCCGCTCGACATGATGCTGAACCTTATCTCCACGCGCGTTGGTTCGGCAAAGGTCACGCAGATCGCGGAACAGTTCATTGTGGAACATGTCCGCGATACGAGCGCGCAGCAGCGCATGCCGCTCGTTGCACGCCTTGGGTCGGCGAACAAGTCGCTGTTCGAAGTGATTTCGCTGATGGAGAACAACATTGAAGAGCCGTTGTCGAGAGAAGAACTCGCGCGGCTCGCAGGGATGTCACAGCGTCAGTTGCAGCGCCTGTTCCGCGAGCATCTTGGCATGACGCCTACGCACTACTACCTCACGTTGCGGCTGCGCCGTGCGCGCGAATTGCTGCTTCAGACCGATATGTCGATCATGCATATCACGATGGCTTGCGGGTTCCAGTCGGCATGCCACTTCAGCAAGAGCTATCGCGATGCTTTTGGCACTGCGCCCACGCGCGAGCGGCGGCGGCAATTGCCGCCGCTCGCGGTGGTTCCATCCTTGGCGGTTGTGCAAAGCGCCGCGTAGATTGTTGCTGGCACTTAAGCGTTCGATGACTTAGTCCCACGGCCATCGACCGCTCAAGCAACAGCGGCTCTATTCCTAAGCCGCCTTTAACAATCCGTGCGGGTCGATCACGAACTTGCGCGGCGCACCGCCATCAAACTGGCGATATCCATCCGGCGCCTGATCGAGCGTCACCACCGACACGTTCACAATATCCGCAATCGGCAATCGATCCCACAAGATCGCCTGCATCAGGTTCTGGTTGTACTTCATGACCGGCGTCTGGCCAGTGAAGAACGAATGCGACTTGGCCCAGCCCAAACCGAAGCGAATGCTCAGCGCACCCTTTTTCGCGGCTGCGTCGGCGGCGCCCGGATCGTCCGTGACATACAGGCCCGGAATCCCGATTGCGCCTGCTACCCGCGTGATTTCCATTAGTGAGTTGAGCACCGTGGCAGGCGCTTCTTCATGATGCCCGCTGCTGCCGTGACCATGCGCTTCGAAGCCGACGCAATCGACCGCGCAATCCACCTCAGGCGTGCCGAGAATCGCCGCGATCTGCTCACTGAGCGTTGCATCCTTCGATAAATCCACCGTCTCGAAGCCCACTTTGCGCGCATGGGCAAGACGCTCTTCATTCATGTCGCCGACAATCGTGCAGGCAGCGCCGAGCAAACGCGCGGATGCGGCCGCCGCCATTCCGACCGGTCCTGCGCCCGCGATATAAACCGTCGAGCCGGGCTTCACGCCTGCCATTACCGCTCCGTGATAACCCGTTGGCAGGATGTCCGAGAGGCACGTCAGGTCGCGGATCTTCGACATCGCCTGGTCACGGTCGGGAAACTTCAGCAGATTGAAATCGGCATACGGGACCATGACATATTCCGCCTGTCCGCCAATCCAGCCACCCATGTCGACGTAACCGTATGCACCGCCCGCACGCGATGGATTCACGTTCAGGCACACGCCAGTGTTTTGCGCCTTGCAGGTCGGGCAGCGTCCGCAGGCCACGTTGAACGGCACTGAAACCAGATCCCCGATCTTCAGCGTTTCCACGTCGCGTCCGACTTCAATTACTTCGCCTGTGATTTCGTGTCCGAGCACCAGACCGACTTGAGCGGTCGTGCGGCCGCGCACCATGTGCTGGTCGGAGCCGCAGATATTCGTGGTGACGACCTTGAGGATTACACCGTGGCCAATTTGCCGGCCGCCCGGATCCACCATCTTCGGATAGTCGATGGATTGCACTTCCACCTTGCCCTGCCCCAAATACACGACGCCGCGATTGCTGCTCATTGCCTGTCTCCTTTCTCTTGTGGACGATCCGCATGGCAGACGACGCCATGCACCGTCTCACGAGCGTAGTCCTGCCGTGCACAAGAGACGCGCCTCCAACGCGACGCGAGTTTGGCCGAAACCGACATCGTGCATTTTTATTGATTGACCGTTCAATATAAAATACTTAGGCTTTGGATCATGCATCTGGCAACTGTCATATAGGGAACGTTCATGCCCAAGCTTGGAATGCGTGAAATCCGCCGGGCGCAGTTGATCGATGCGACCCTGCTCACCATCGACCATGCCGGCTTGCCCGGCACTACGCTGGCCTCGGTTGCGCAACGCGCGAGTATTTCAACGGGTATCGTCAGTCACTATTTCGGCGACAAGGACGGATTGCTCGAAGCCACCATGCGCCACGTGCTGCGCGACTTGTGGAGCGCGACATCGCGAAGACGCCGCCTTGCGAAAGACGAGCCGCGCGCGCGCCTGCGCGCCGTGGTAACGGCGAACTTCGACGCGGCGCAGGTCAGCAATCCGGTGACAAAGACGTGGCTCGCGTTCTGGTCAGAGAGCATGCACAAGCCCCAATTGCAGCGCTTGCAACGCATCAACACGCGCCGTCTCTATTCCAACTTGTGCGCCGACTTTTCGAAAGCGCTGCCACGTGTAGCAGCGCGTCGCGCTGCAAGCGGGCTAGCTGCATTGATCGACGGATTGTGGCTGCGCGGCGCATTGTCGGGCGAACCCTTCGATACCAAGGCCGCTATCCGGCTCGCCAATGACTACATCGATCTCGTGCTCGATACGCGCGGCCGCACGCTTACCTAAGGATCACACCATGCCCATATTCGGATTGCAGCGCCTGTATATTGGCGGCGCTTACGTCGACGCCACCAGTGGCGAGACTTTCACCACGGTCGATCCCGCCACCGGCGAGACGCTCGCAAGCGTGCAGCAGGCGAGTGCGGCCGACATCGACCGTGCAGTGCGATCGGCGTACGAAGGACAGCGCGAATGGGCTGCCATGAACGCCATGCAGCGCTCGCGCATCCTGCGCCGCGCAGTGGAGATTCTTCGCGAACGTAACGACGAACTTGCCGCTCTCGAAACACGCGACACGGGCAAGCCGATTGCCGAAACACGCGCGGTCGATATTGTCACGGGCGCCGACGTGATCGAATACTACGCGGGGCTCGCACCAGCGCTGGAAGGTCAGCAGATCCCACTGCGCCCCACTTCATTCGTCTACACGCGACGCGAGCCGCTTGGCGTTTGCGCGGGCATTGGCGCGTGGAACTATCCAATCCAGATTGCCTGCTGGAAAGCAGCGCCCGCCCTCGCCGCAGGCAACGCAATGATCTTCAAGCCGAGCGAAGTCACGCCGCTAAGCACGTTGAAACTAGCCGAGATCTTTACGGAAGCGGGCGTTCCCGCAGGCGTGTTCAACGTCGTGCAAGGCGATGGCCGCATTGGCGCAATGCTGGCGGCGCATCCGGATATTGCGAAGGTCTCGTTCACTGGCGGTGTCGAAACTGGCAAGAAAGTCATGTCGGCGGCAGGCGCTTCGTCGTTGAAAGAAGTCACGATGGAACTGGGCGGCAAATCGCCCCTCATTGTTTTCGACGACGCCAATCTCGAACGCGCCGCCGACATTGCCCTGAGCGCCAACTTCTTCAGCTCCGGGCAGGTTTGCACGAACGGCACGCGCGTATTCGTACAACGGACTGTGTATGAGCGCTTCGAAGCGCTGCTGCTGGAACGGGTGAAACGCATCCGCCCAGGACCGCCAATGGACGCAAACACGAACTTCGGTCCGTTGGTCAGCGCCGCGCAGTTGCTTAAGGTGATGGGTTTTATTGAAAGTGGCAAGAAGGAAGGGGCGCGGCTTATCGCTGGTGGATCGCGCATTGTGCATGGCGCGTTTGCTCAAGGGCAGTACGTCGAGCCGACCGTCTTTACCGATTGCAGCGATGGCATGCGAATCGTACGCGAGGAAATCTTTGGACCGGTCATGAGCATTCTCGTCTTCGATGAGGAAAGCGAAGCAATAGCACGCGCCAACGCCACATCATATGGCCTTGCCGCAGGCGTGGTGACCGACAATCTGGCGCGTGCGCACCGCGTCATTCATGCAATGCAGGCCGGCATTTGCTGGATCAATACATGGGGCGAATCACCCGCGGAAATGCCCGTGGGCGGCTACAAGCAATCGGGCGTTGGCCGCGAAAACGGAATCACCACGCTCGAGCACTACACGAGCATCAAGTCGGTCCAGGTCGAGATGGGTCCGTACCAACCCGTGTTCTAAGGAGCATTCAATGGACAGAAAGGAGTTCGACTACATCGTCGTGGGTGCGGGTTCGGCAGGTAACGTGCTGGCGTCGCGTCTCACGGAAGACGCCGACGTGACCGTGTTGCTGCTCGAAGCGGGCGGCCCCGATTATCGTTTTGATTTCCGCACGCAAATGCCGGCGGCGCTTGCGTTCCCGCTGCAGGGCCGTCGATACAACTGGGCGTATGAAACCGATCCCGAGCCGCACATGAACAACCGGCGCATGGAATGCGGCCGGGGCAAGGGACTTGGCGGTTCGTCGCTCATCAACGGCATGTGCTACATACGCGGCAACGCGCTTGACTACGACGGCTGGGCCGGGCGGCAAGGCCTCGAGAACTGGACCTATTCGGATTGCCTGCCGTACTTTCGCAAGGCGGAAACACGCGACGCCGGCCCCAACCCGTATCACGGTGGCGACGGTCCGGTACACGTAACGACATCGAAGCCCGGCAACAATCCCTTGTTTGCCGCAATGGTCGAGGCAGGCGTGCAGGCAGGCTATCCGCGTACCGACGACCTCAACGGCTACAGCCAGGAAGGTTTTGGACCGATGGATCGAACGGTGACGCCAAACGGCCGCAGATCGAGCACGGCGCGCGGCTATCTCGACCGCGCGAAGGACCGGCCGAATCTCACCATCGTCACGCATGCGGTGACCGACCGTATACTGTTTTCAGGCAAGCGAGCCATCGGCGTTGCGTATCTTCATGGCGGCGAACGCGTGAGCGCCCATGTGCGCCGCGAAGTGCTCGTGTGCAGCGGCGCGATTGCTTCGCCGCAATTGCTGCAACGTTCGGGCGTTGGACGCTCCACATGGCTGCGCGAACTCGATGTACCGCTGGTCCATGACCTGCCCGGTGTCGGCGAAAATCTCCAGGACCATCTGGAAATGTACATGCAGTACGAGTGTCTCGAACCCGTGTCGCTGTATCCGGCGTTGCAATGGTGGAACCAGCCGCAGA
The DNA here is from genome assembly GCF_051615025.1 of Caballeronia sp. DA-9. NCBI lineage: Bacteria > Pseudomonadati > Pseudomonadota > Betaproteobacteria > Burkholderiales > Burkholderiaceae > Caballeronia > Caballeronia sp. DA-9. Next base: position 1,505,476 of record NZ_CP195132.1, read on the forward strand.
TCGGCATTGAATGGATGTTGAAGGGCACCGGTATTGGCGCGAGCAATCAATTTGAAGCGGGCGGATTCATTCGCACGCGTGACGACGATCTCTGGCCGAACATTCAGTATCACTTCCTGCCTGTCGCGATCAACTACAACGGCTCGAATCCCATCAAGATGCACGGTTTCCAGGCGCATGTCGGGTCAATGCGTTCGCCCAGCCGCGGGCGCGTGAAGTTGACGTCGCGTGATCCGAACGCGCATCCGAGCATCTTGTTCAACTACATGTCGGACCCGCTCGACTGGCGAGAATTCCGCGACGCCATTCTCATCACGCGCGAGATCATGCATCAGCCGGCGCTGAAGAATTATTGCGGGCGCGAGTTGCATCCCGGTGCGGACTTGAGGACTGACGACGCGCTCGATGCGTTCGTGAGACAGCGCGCGGAGACTGCCTACCATCCATCGTGCTCGTGCAAGATGGGTTACGACGATATGTCCGTGGTAGATAATCAAGGCCGCGTGCACGGGCTTGAATCCCTGCGTGTGGTCGACGCTTCGATCATGCCGCAAATAGTGACCGGCAATCTGAACGCGCCGACCATCATGCTTGCCGAAAAGATCGCCGACGCAATTCGCGGACATGCGCCGCTGGCTCGCGCCGACACGCCGTATTTCGTCGCGGGCGGGGCGAAAGCGCGGAAGAGCGAAGTTATCGCGGCGATGTAGCAAAGTCGATTGCAACAAGCTCGTAACGCTGATTCATTGTTCGAACCGGGCGCGCGCAGCCGTCGCTATGCGTGCAATGCTTTCTGTGCTCAATCGCCCGGCAATCTTTCGCACATACTCGTGATGCCGCGCGCCAAGGGGCGCATTGAGATATTGCGCGTGCAGGTATCGGATCAACGCAATGCGCCTGTGCCCAAGCGCGATACTTCTGTCGAGCAACGCAAGCGCCGCGTGGGCGTCATGTTGCTCGCACGCAAGCTGCAAGAGCTCGGCGGTTTCAGCACGCGTCGATGTCATGTGAGATTCAGCGTGCTGCACTCAAGCGTGCTTTATCGGATGCGCGCCATGAGTCGAAGTCAGCACGATACCAATCAAGCTCCACGCCCACTCGCCGCGTGCCCTCACGAATCTTCGGCTTGTAAAAAAGCAGCGTCAACGCATCGAGCGCCGGCCACTCCGTGAATGACAATGCCGCCACTTCCACCGCGAGCGTTTCAAGCAAGCGAGTATGCGGTTTATCCGCCAGATACCTGGCAACACGTTCACACCACGCCTCGTAATCGATCAACCCATGCGTGCTTCCTTCAACCGGTACGCCGCGATAACGAAGGCTTGCATCAATCGCGACAGGCTGTGGCGCAACATATTCCCGATCATGCAAGCCGATGCGCGTGACCACGATCAGTTCATCAACCACGATGCGCCAGCCGCGGCCTCCCGGACTCAATGATCCTGCGGTCTCATACAGTTTCACGACATCAGCGGTTCGGCCGCGTCGAGCATGATCTTCACGAAGTAGTCCGCGAAGCTGCGGCGGATCACGAGGTCGAAGCTGTCTTCGCCAGTCGGCGCGATCGTCACCGACGCCTTGAAATAATGACTCTGCGCGCATTGGCCGACGCCAAACAATCGCGGATGCAAGTCGAGCGGACAGCCGCGGGCGAGAACATCGCGAGTACGTGTGCCGCTGATTTCGAGCACCGTATAACCGCTGCCGATATCCACCGCGGCCGCATACAAACCTGTGAAGGCTTCGCGCAACTTCGCTTCCATTGGTGCGGTTTGCGTGGCCGAGTGGGACGCGACCGAGCGCACCAGCCATTCGTCCGGTCCCAGCCATAACACGTCGTAGCCATTGCCGGCCGCCGTCGTGTTCGCCTTCTCGGGAGGCTTGCAGCCAAGCACATTTTCCACAGCGGCCACGAACGCCGTGTCACGCAGATCGCCACGCAGATTCACGAGTTCGAGAAATGGCCGCTCGACCAGACGAAACGCTTTAGATGATGCAGCCTGATGTTTCTTCAGCACACTATCCACGCCTACCAGCGGCGACTCCTGCCATACACCCTGCCCGATTGAACGATCCACGACCGCCTGATTACTTCCGTTCTCATTCCACATGTTGACGTGCTCCTTCGCTGTCGTAGAACACCGAGCTGGTGATTTTCGCCGGCATCTGCTTGCCGCCGGTAAGCGGAATCATCACCGACTCGCCGATCCTGTCGAGACCGCCCTTGATGACGGCCATCGCGATCGAGCGCTTTAGAATAGGGCTGAAATAGCTCGACGTGACATGACCGAGCATCGGCGCGGTCGTGCCACTATACGGACCCGCGACGATCTGCGAACCTTCGGGAATGACGAACGCCGTATCTTCGGCGAGCAAACCAACCAACTGTTTGCGTCCGGTCTTAGCCGTGTCCGAGCGCGTCAACGAACGCTTGCCAAGGAAGTCCTTCGACTTTGCAACAAGACCGCCCATGCCAAGGTCGTGCGGTGTCATGGAACCATCGGTGTCCTGACCCACGATGATGTAGCCCTTCTCCGCACGCAACACGTGCATGGTTTCCGTGCCGTAAGGCGTGATGTCGAACTCGGCGCCGGCGGCCATGAGTGCTTCCCACACCGCGCGTCCCACGTTGGCCGGCACGTTGACTTCGTATGCAAGTTCGCCGGAGAAGCTGATACGCATGACACGCGACGCCGCCCCCGCCACGGTTCCCTCGCGATAGCTCATGAAAGGAAACGTGGCGTTCGCGAAGTCGATATCGCGGCAGACCTTTTGCAGCACCTTGCGGCTATTCGGGCCGACCACGGCGAAGGTAGCCCAGTGGTCCGTCACCGACGCGAGACGCACGCGCATGTCGGGCCATTCCGTCTGGAGCCAGCGCTCCAGCCACGTCAGCACGCGAGCCGCGCCGCCGGTTGTCGTGGTCATCATGTAGTGCTGATCGGCGAGGCGCACGGTCACGCCATCGTCGAAGATCATGCCGTTTTCATCGAGCATCAGACCGTAGCGGCACTTGCCCACTTCCAGCTTGCTCCACGGGTTCGTATAAACCCAGTTGAGCAGCTTGGCGGCATCGGGGCCTTGAATGTCGATCTTGCCCAGCGTCGATGCATCCAGTATTCCCACGCTCGTGCGCGTGGCCAGCGACTCGCGCGCGACAGCCGCGTGCACGTCTTCCCCATGACGCGGGTAGTACCACGGCCGCTTCCAGTTGCCCACGTCCTCGAACGCCGCGCCATTTTCCACATGCCACTCGTGCACGGCGGTCTTGCGAATGGGATCGAGAAACTCGCCCAGTTCACGCCCGGCGAAAGTGCCGAAGCTGACCGGCGTGTAGTTCGGACGGAACGTCGTGGTGCCCGTTTCAGGGATGGTCTTGCTCAGCGCCTGCGCGAGAATCGCCATGCCATTGATGTTGCCAAGCTTGCCCTGATCCGTACCAAAGCCCATCGCCGTGTAGCGTTTTACGTGCTCCGCGGATTCGAACCCTTCGCGCGCGGCGAGGAAGATATCGGCGGCGGAGACGTCGTTCTGATAGTCGATGAATTGCTTGGGACCGCGTGTCGCCAACTCGCGTCCACCGACAAGCCAGAGCGGCATCAACGGCGCTTCGCTGATCTCGGCAACTTGCACGGGCGTCGGACGCGCGACGATCAGTCCGACGGCACGCGCGGCGTCAACACCGGCGTCCACTGCAAAACGAATCGAGCGAGCAAGCGTGAATTCACCCGCGCATCCGCCAACACTGCTTTCGGCTTGCATTGCCTTGCCGGGCACGAAGCAAAGTTTTTCGTCGTGCCAATGCGCCTTGCCGCCGGACTGCGCGAACAAGTGCAGGATTGGGCTCCAGCCGCCGGACATGGCGAGCAGATCGCAAGGCAACTCGGCATGCTTCGCGCCAACCTTGCCGTTGGAATAAGCGCCGACTTCGACCGACGCCACCCGCAGCTTGCCGTGCGCAACGGTCACCACCGATCCGTTCAGCACCTTCACGCCATAGCGTTTTGCCTGCGCCTGTAACGCGCCTTTTTCGTCCGAGAGACGCGGGTCCACCACGCTCACTTGCGCGCCCGCCGCCTTCAGGTCCAGCGCGCATTGATAACCGCTGTCGTTGTTCGTAAATACGACCGCGTTGCGTCCTGGCAGCACGGCGTATCGATGCAAATACGAAGACACCGCCGACGCCAGCATCACGCCCGGCAGATCGTTGTTGCCGAATACGATTGGACGTTCCTGCGCGCCGGTCGCCAGAATGACGCGCTTCGCACGGATTTTCCACAGCAGTTCGCGCGTGCCCTTCCTCATCGATACAGGCAGATGTTCCGTCAAACGCTGCGTGACGGTCACGAGATTGTGGTCCTGATAACCGAACGCGGTGCTGCGGCACAAGATCTTCACCTCGGGCATCTTGCGCAGTTCGGCTTCGATCTTCTGCACCCATTTCAGGCCAGGCGCACCGTCTATTTCCGCGCGGCACGACAGCAGCGAACCGCCGAGTTCCGGCTGGTCATCGACCAGAATCACACGTGCGCCCGACAACGCCGCCGCATGCGCCGCAGCAAGTCCCGAAGGGCCTGCCCCGACCACGAGCACGTCGCAATGCGCGAAGCATTTGTCGTAGCGATCGGCATCGACCTGTCTCGGCGCCCGGCCAAGACCCGCCGCGTCGCGAATCACTTCTTCGTATTTCGGCCAGAACTTGCGCGGCCACATGAAGGTCTTGTAGTAGAACCCCGCCGGAATAAAACGCGCGATCTTCTGGTTCACTGCCATGCGATCGTTTTCGATACTCGGCTTCGCGTTCACGCTCGTTGCAACCAGCCCCTGATACAACTCGATCTCGGTTGCACGCGCATTCGGCACGGTGTAAGCGCCGGTTTCGAGTTGAACGACCGCATTCGGTTCTGCCACGTCGGCGGTCACAATGCCGCGCGGCCGATGGTACTTCCAGCTACGCGCGACGAAATGCACGCCATTGGCAAGCAGCGCGGACGCAAGCGTGTCGCCTTGATGGCCCTGATACGTCTTGCCGTTGAACGTGAACGTGAGCGCGATTGCACGGTTTATGCGTCCGCCCGTGGCGAGTCGGTCTTTCTGGCTCATTTCGGCTGTCCTTCTTCTTTCGATTCCATCACGGCAAGCGGCCGCGCAAACGTGTCGTAGCCCTGGAACGCATAGCTCACGGTATCGCGCTCGGCCATGAACCAGCGGCGGCAGCCTTGCGCATGCATCCATTGCTCACGATGCACACCGCGCGGGTTCTTGCGCATGAAGAGGTAGTCGCCCCATTCCTTATCGGTGAGCTTTTCGGTATCGAGCGGCCTGGCGATGTCAGCCTCGCCGCCGCACGAGAATTCGGTTTCGGCACGCGGTCCGCACCAAGGGCATTCGATCAGCAACATGTCATCTCTCCTGAAGCCGATTAATGGGCAACGGCGGCGGCGCCGTGTTCGTCGATCAGATGGCCCGTATAAAAACGGTCGATGGAAAACGGCGCGTTCAACGGATGCGGCTCGTCCTTCGCAATCGTGTGTGCATACGCCCAACCCGAACCCGGTGTCGCCTTGAAGCCGCCCGTACCCCATCCGCAGTTGAAATAGAGACCTTTGACATCGGTCTTGCTGATGATCGGGCACGCATCCGGCGATACATCCACAATGCCGCCCCACTGCCGGTTCATACGCACGCGCGAGAAAACGGGGAACATCTCGACAATGGCCTCGAGCGTTCCTTCAATGATGTGGAAACTGCCGCGCTGGCCGAAGCCCGTGTATTGATCGACACCTGCGCCAATCACGAGATCGCCCTTGTCGGACTGGCTGATATACGCGTGCACCGCGTTCGACATCACCACCGTGTTGACCACCGGTTTGATCGGCTCGGAGACAAGCGCCTGCAACGGATGACTTTCGAGCGGTAAGCGGATGCCGGCCATGTCGGCGAGCGTCGAGGTGTTGCCTGCCGCGACCACGGCAACCTTCTTCGCCTTGATAAAACCCTTGGTTGTATCGACACCGACAACCTGAGCGCCGTTACGGCGAATGCCCGTTACCTGGCAGTTCTGCACGATATCCACGCCGGCCTGATCCGCGCCGCGCGCATAACCCCACGCGACCGCGTCGTGACGGGCAACACCGCCGCGACGCTGGATGGACGCACCAAGCACGGGGTATCGGCTATTCAGGTTGATCGTGGGCTCGATCTGCTTGATCTGTTCGGGCGTAAGAAATTCGGCGTCGACACCATTCAGGCGGTTGGCATTCACACGACGTTCAGTATCCCGAACATCCTGCAATGTATGCGCGAGATTCATCACGCCACGCTGGCTGAACATCACGTTGTAGTTCAGGTCCTGCGAAAGCCCTTCCCAAAGCTGCATCGCTTTTTCATACAGCGCCGCCGATTCGTCCCACAGATAATTCGAACGCACAATGGTCGTGTTGCGCGCCGTGTTCCCGCCGCCAATCCAGCCTTTCTCGAGCACCGCGACATTGCGAACGCCATGCTCCTTGGCAAGGTAATACGCCGTAGCGAGACCGTGTCCGCCGCCGCCGACGATCACCACGTCGTATTCCTGCTTGGGCTCCGGGCTTTTCCACTGACGCTCCCAGTTCTCGTGATACGACATGCCATTGCGCAGCAGACTGAATATCGAATAGCGGCTCATGGTGTTTCCTTGAACTTGTAAATTTCCAAACCGTTTAAATCAACACTCGATGACGTTCACGGCCAGTCCGCCGCGCGACGTCTCCTTGTATTTCGTTTTCATGTCCGCGCCGGTTTCGCGCATGGTCTTGATCACGTTATCGAGCGATACATAGTGCGTGCCATCGCCTTTCATTGCCATGCGTGCCGCGTTGAGCGCCTTGATCGCGCCCATTGCATTGCGTTCGATGCACGGAATCTGCACGAGCCCGCCTACTGGATCGCAGGTCATGCCAAGGTTGTGTTCCATGCCGATTTCAGCAGCGTTTTCGACTTGCGTCGGCGTGCCGCCCATTACGGCCGCCAGCGCGGCGGCGGCCATGGAACACGCCACGCCCACTTCGCCCTGACAACCGACTTCCGCGCCGGATATCGACGCGGTTTCCTTGTAGATGATCCCGATCGCCGCCGCCGTCAGCAGGAACGTGACAATGCCTTCGTCGGTCGCGTTGTGCATGAACTTCACGTAGTAATGCAACACGGCGGGGATCACGCCGGCAGCACCGTTCGTGGGCGCCGTGACCACGCGCCCGCCCGCCGCGTTTTCTTCGTTCACGGCCATGGCGTACAGGTTGACCCAGTCGAGCATGGAGAGCGGATCGCGCAGCGATTCTTCCGAGCGGTTGCGCAGTTGTGCCGAAAGGTCGGCGGCGCGACGCTTGACATGCATCGGACCCGGCAACTCGCCACGAACCTTGCAGCCACGCTCCACGCACGCCGCCATCACGCGCCAGATTGCGAGCAAGCCCGCGCGTACTTCGCTTTCGGAACGCGATGCGCATTCGTTCAACATTGTCACTTGTGCAATCGATAAACCCGTCTCGCGGCACACGCGCATCAGGTCGTCGCCGGTGCGAAACGGATGGGGCACCTCCGCGCCCGACTGCACGCCGTTCACACGCGTGCCTTCGCGATTGATCACGAAGCCGCCGCCTACCGAGTAATACTCTTTCTCAACAACAAGCTGGCCGTTTTCGTCGAAGGCCTGAAAGCGCATGCCGTTAGGATGCACGACGCTCGAGCCGGGCGCACCCGGCATCAGCTTGCGGAAGAAACCGAGATGTTCGCGTTCATCGAACTTCACTTCGTGCTTGCCGAGCAGCATCAGCGCCTTGCACTCGCGGATCGCGCGCAGGCGCGGTTCGATCGCATCGGGATCGATCGAGTCGGGGAAATAACCTTCGAGTCCGAGAAGCACGGCCTTGTCGGTGCCATGACCTTTGCCTGTCGCGCCCAGCGAACCGAACAAGTCCACTTGCACGCGGCGTACGAACGCCAGCAAATTAGCGTCTTCAATATGCGAGGCAAAGCGGCACGCCGCGATCATCGGGCCGACCGTATGCGAACTCGACGGACCGATGCCGATCTTGAACAGATCGAAAACGCTGACGTTCATGGGCTGCCTTTGTGTGAATGCGAAATGAAAATGCGCGTTGGTTGCGAGCGGTTACGAGCCGCATGCGTGGAAAATCGCCACATAGCCATTGCACCGCACGTCAATTTTCGCCGATAGAACAAAAACGGCATGCATGTGGGACGGCGGCGTCAGCATGTGAAATCGCTTGCACGACAAGCGTCAATACAACGCATGAGCGGCGTATTAACGAAACTCCACGGCGGAAACCGGCAAGTGAAAAGCGCCTGGCGATGGTCGTGGCACGTCACATGCTGAGTACGGGTTTGAGCAAGCAAGTGAGCGTCCGCTTGTTCGATGTCAAACGATCCCTGGACGTCTCGCCCGTCTTACAGAAAGGAATACAGGCATGAAGCACTTCTCAATGGCATGCGCGATCGGCGCCGTACTTTGTGTTTCCAGTACGGCTTTCGCCCAAAACAACCCGCCCAGTTCGAACACTGGCTTACAGGCCGGTGACAACGCCCAGACGACGAACCAGTCGGCTGGCTCTGGAACGACCGGAATGACGCACCACAAGACGATGAAGCACAAGAATTCAACGTCCATGGGCAAGAGCAATACGCCTGGCATGGGCACGGCAGACCCAAGTGGGCCGGCTGCGCCCGTCACGGCAAGCGGTTCAGGCTCATAAGCTCGCGCGTGAGCGGGGAATGTCGTGCTGCGGCGTTCCCTATTTAATTTGCTGCGGACTTTTTTTTGGTTACACCCAGACGGCCGTAAGCGATGCCTTAAACGCGGCTGAGCGCTTGACATAGGCAGCAATACAACACTTTTTGCGACCGGCGTTATCGACCATTTCTGGTTGAATAAACGCTGCGCTAAACTGTGTCGGCGTTTTGCAATGCGCCATGTAAACCCTTCGTCAAACTCTCGCCCATCAGGCTCGTCTCATGAACAATCTTCTGAAGAAATTCCTCGCGGTTCTCATTGTTGCTGCAGTTGCGGCGCCGGCCGTTTCGTACGCAAAGCCGCATCATCACCACAAGTTTCCGAAAGCCAAGCACGTGACGCACACGGCTCACTAAGTCACTTGAATGGTTCATAGCTGAAGCCGGCGTGGTTGGCTAGCCAGAGACTATTAAAGAACGGCTTGCTCTTTACGGGCAAGCCGTTTTTCCTTGGTTGATTCAAAATTCCAAAGCACGCTTTAATAGCAATCAAGCGGTGATATGCTGCCCTATTATTCCGTCGTCGTTTCCAGTCCGCATTTCCTGATTTAGCTGCATATCCACGGCAAGCGCATGAATCCCGCTGACCTTCTTCCCGCTCAATCGCCCGACACAGCGTCCAAACAACGCATCCGGTTTGGCATTGTGTTGCTGCCGAATTTCACGCTCACGGCGTTTTCCGGCTTTGTCGATTTATTGCGTCTTTCCGCCGACGAAGGCGATTTCAGCAAACCGGTACGGTGCTCGTGGAGCGTAATTGGCGAAACGCTTGCTCCGGTGCGGGCGAGCTGCGGCATCCAGATCACGCCGTGGGAAACATTCGATAAAGCCGAGCCATTTGATTACGTCGTGGTTGTGGGCGGTTTGCTGCATTCCGGCGCGGGCGCAAGCGACGCCACGCTGCAATTCATTCGCCGCGCCGCCACGACCGACGCCACGCTCGTTGGCATTTGCACCGGGGTGTTTTCGTTGATGCGCGCCGGCGTGCTGGATGGATACCGGATCTGCGTAAGCTGGTTTCATTACTGGGATTTCGTGGAGCGGTTTCCTGGCGCAAATGAAGAAATGCTCGTCGCAGACCGGTTGTTCGTCACGGATCACCGGCGCATTACCTGCTCCGGCGGGCGTGCATCAATCGACGTTGCCGCGGCCATCTTGCTGCGCCATTTCGAGGCCGCGACGGTCCAAAAGGCGCTGCGCATCCTGCTTGTCGACGACATGCAAAAGGGCAATGCGCCGCAGCCGCATCCGCCAGGACTTGCGCCCGCCACGCACCCCAAGGTGAAGCGTGCCATCCTGCTGATGGAGCAGCACGTGGGCCGTTCGCTGACGCTCGACGAGCTTGCACACAAGCTGGATTTATCGACGCGGCAGCTGGAAAGATTATTCAAGGCAGAGACGGGAAAAGCACCACAGGCCTACGCGAAGCAGGTCAGGTTGCGCACGGCGGCATGGTTGCTGACCAGCTCCGATAAAACCGTCGCCGATATTGCGTCAAGCTGCGGATTTTCAGACGCTTCGCACCTGGGCCGCGAGTTCAGGAAGCAGTTCGGGCTTGCGCCCATGATGTATCGCGAGCAACGTGGCACCGCTGCGCCGGAGGACGCAGCAAGCATCGCGACAATCGATCTCGCTGCGGACTTCGATGAAACCTTTCCAGGAAGGGCGCGGGCAATGTAGCCGCTCGCACCCTGCGTGAGCCAACTATTGTGCGACGTAGGTTCTAACGGCGGCCAATCCGTCCTTTCCATCGAACGTTTTTACGCCTGCAAGCCACTTGTCCAGCACTGCGGGATTTGCCTTGAGCCAATCTTTTGCCGCCTTGTTCGGGTCGGTTTTATTCATGATCGGCGTCATCACGTGATTTTCAATATCTGTCGAGAACTTCAGGTTATCGACCAGATGAGCAACGTTCGGGCACCGCGCGGCATAATCCGGCGGCGTCACCGTCATCACCTTTGCTTCGCCGTAGTTCGGTCCGAACACATCGTCGCCGCCGCTTAAATAATCGATTTTCATCGACACGTTCATGGGATGCGGCTCCCAGCCGAGGAACACAATCCACTTCTTCTCGCGAATCGCGCGGCCCACTTCGACCAGCATCCCGGCTTCGCTCGACTCGACCATCTTGAACTTGCCCAGTCCATACTGATTCGCGTCGATCATTTTCTTGATCAGCGCGTTTCCATCGTTGCCCGGCTCGATGCCATAGATCTTGCCGTCTAGCTTGTCGTAATTTTTGGCGATGTCGTTAAAGGATTTCAGGCCGCCCTGGTACGCATAATCAGGAACAGCCAGCGTGTATTTGGCGCCCGTCAGGTTGGGCGAAGGCAACACCTTTATCTGGCTCGCCTTCTGGAAGGGCTCGACAATCGGGTCCATCGTCGGCGACTAGTAGCCGAGAAACACGTCTATCTGCTTGTTCTTGATACCCGCAAATGTAATGGGCACGGAAGCGATGGTCTTTGTCGGCTTGTACCCGAGACCCTGAAGCACGGTGGTCGCGAGGCCCGTTGTCGCGGCGATATCGGTCCAGCCGACGTCGGCGAAACGCACGTTCTGGCACGCGGCTGAATCGGCGGCAAACGCGCCGCCGGATAGCGTGATATTCAACAAGACAGCCAGCGCACACGAGGACGCGATTCCGTGTAGTTTCATGTTTTCTCCATGTTGTGGAAACTGTAGACACGACAATGCCGCGCCAAGGACAGCGCGTCATGTTTGAAAATTCGTTTTAAGCTGATTGCCTGCGCTCGATACTCGGCGCATGGCCGAATTGCGCGCGATACGCCTTGCTGAAATGACATGGCGAATGGAAACCGCAAATAGCGGTCACGCGCGAAATTGAAGCGTCGCTGTTACGCAGCAATTCACGCGCACGCCGCAAGCGCAGCGTGAGGTAATAATGCGTTGGAGATACGCTCAGGAACATCTTGAACATGCGCTGCAAATGGCGCTGCGACAGCTTTACGAGCCGCGCGAGTTCCTCGAGTGAAAGCGGCTCCTCTATGTTCGCTTCCATCAACCGCACGACTTCGATCAGTTCAGCGCGTGAAAAGCCAACGCGCGCATCCACCGGAATATGCTGATGATCCGTCGTGCCGCGAATGCGTTCCACAATGAACTGTTCGGACACCTGTGCAGCATGCGCCTGACCAAGCCGCATGCCCACGAGATTCAACATGAGGTCGAGCGGCGCGGTGCCGCCCGTGCACGTCACGCGATCACGGTCGATGACAAAGATTTCATCGGCGAAACGCACGTGGGGGAAACGCTTGTGCAGCGGCGACATGTCCTCCCAATGCACGGTGCATCGATAGCCGTCGAGCAGGTTCGCGGCCAGCAGCGCGTATGCGCCGGTGCAAATGCCGCCAAGCGGCACGCCTTGTTGCGCGACCTGCTGCAGCAGCGCAATGACTTTGTCGTCCACGTAATCGCGTACGTGCCAGCCGGCGCACACGATCAACACATCCGGCATGCCGGCTTCGGCAAGCGTCCTGGTCGGCTTAACCGTGATGCCATTACTCGCGCGCGCCGGCTCACCATCGGGTGTAATCACAGACCATGTGTAGTGTTCCGCGCGCCCCACATAGTTCGCCATCCGTAATACTTCTATGGCGCTGGTGAACGCGATCATCGAAAAATTCGGCAGCGTCAAAAACCCGAAGTGCGACAGCTTCGATAACGGCGAGTCAGGCGTCTTGCCCGCTGGATGAATCCGGTCCGGCACCATCGCGTCGCGTTTCATCGGGTTTTTATCCTTGGCTGCGTGCGCTCATTACTACCGTTAGCCTTGTTGCGCGGCCGGCGCGCGCCGCACCCGCATCACGCTGCGAATCCCCGACAGCAGCGGCGCGCGCCATGCCCGGCGAACGGCCGAAGCTTTCCGTGATCCGGTCCAGGATGATCGCGAGCAACACCACCGACAAGCCGCTTTCGAATCCGAGCCCAATATCCAGGCGCTGAATACTTGCCAGCACGTCGTTGCCCAGACCGCCGGCGCCGACCATGGACGCAATGATCACCATCGACAACGCCATCATGATGGTCTGGTTCACGCCGGTCATGATGGACGGCAGCGCGTTCGGAAACTGAACCTTGTAGAGCAGTTGCCACGGCGTGCACCCGAACGCCTGACCCGCTTCCACGATCTCGCGATTCACATGCTTGATCCCGAGCGATGTCAGGCGCACAGCGGGCGGCATCGCGAAAATCACCGTCGACAAGATGCCAGGCACCCGTCCCAGGCCGAACAACATGGCCGCCGGAATCAGGTACACGAACGCCGGCATGGTCTGCATGAGGTCGAGCACCGGGCGCACGATCGTCTCGATGGTCTTGCTCTTCGCGGTCCAGATGCCAAGCGGAATGCCGAGCAGCAGGCTGATCAAGGTGGACGACAGCGTCAGACCGAGTGTGATCACCATCTGGTCCCAGAAGCCGGTCGCGTAGATCAGCAAGAGCGATAGCAGCACGAACAGCGCAAAACGCCAGCCAACCCGCCACAGGCCGATGCCCACGAAGATCGCCATCATCAGCCACATGGGAATGGCCTGCAGGCCGTGTTCGACGACCGCCGCGAAGCTCTCGATGACCTTTCCGATCGCGTCGAACGTTTTCGCGTCGTGGTCCAGCAGATATTTGACGCCGTGATCGACCCAACTGCCGAGCGGGACAATTTCAGACATGTGAGCCTCTATGTCGAGTCAGAGCCTTGAGGACGTTCGTCTTGTTGACCGAACCGCAATACGATCCGTCCGCGTCAACCACCGGCAGCGGCGCGCGGCTCGCGACCACGCGGCTCACCACCACATCGAGCGGCGTGGTGCGTTGAATGCATTCAATGACGTTGATTTCCGGCGACGCCTGCCCGACGGCGTCGCGGCATACGAAGCCGCGGATCTTGCGCTCCTGGTCCATCACGAACGCATAGTCGGCGCTGCCGTTGAGCGCCTGCGAGACACTCGACGCATCGATGTGCGAAGCGTGGTTCATCAGCGGCACGGCATCGGTTTGCATGAGGTCGCCGGCGGTGAGATAACGGCTGGTATCGATACCTTCGAAGAACGCGCGCACGTAGTCGTCGGCGGGATTCGAGATGATTTCCTGCGGCGTGCCGATCTGCACCACGCGTCCGCCTTCCATGATCGCGATGCGCGTGCCGATGCGCAGCGCCTCTTCCAGATCGTGCGACACGAACATGATCGTGCGCTGCTGTTCGCGCTGCAGGTCGAGCAGCACGTTCTGCATTTCCTTGCGCTTGAGCGGATCGAGGGCGGAAAACGCCTCGTCCATGATCATCAGCGACGGATTCACCGCCAGCGCCCGCGCAAGACCCACGCGCTGCTGCATCCCGCCCGACAACTGCGCCGGAAGTTTCTGCGCGAACGGCGCGAGACCGACTTGCTCGAGCACGACCATTGCGCGCTTCTCGCGTTCCTTGCGTCCGACTCCGGCCACTTCCAGCCCGAACGCGGCGTTCGATAAAACCGTGCGTTGCGGCATCAGCGCGAACGACTGGAACACCATGCTCATGTCCTTGCGCCTGAGCGAGGTCAGTTCCGAGCGCGGCACGGAAGCCACATCGCGGCCATCGATCAGGACCTTGCCCACCGTCGGCTCGACCAGCCGGTTGATCAACCGGATCAGTGTCGATTTGCCCGAACCCGACAAGCCCATCAGCACGAAAATCTCGCCCTCGCGCACGTCGAAGGACACGTTGTGCACGCCGACGATCTGTCCTGTCCTGGCGAAAACTTCTTCCTTCGTTGCCCCGCCGGCAAGCATGTCGATTGCCTGCTTCGGGCTCGTGCCGAACACCTTGCACAGGTTCTCGACCACGACCTTTTCGGATTTCATCGAACGCTCTCCTGGTTGGCGGACGTGCGTCCGCGCTCTCTATACATAGTTGCCAGAAAAAAGTGCGGGTTGCCGACTATTTCCGACGCCCACATGTGGAAATACGACACCCTGATTTGCTTTTTCTGGCGGCTGGAAAGAAGGAGCCTTGCGGGACAAGGGTTTGCGAGCAGTCGTCAGCGGCATGTTGCATGTTTTGGCATGTCGCGCCAGAGCAAGTGCGGGCCACGCACAGGATGCGAACGATCGTTCAGGGTCAAGAATGGTGCAGCGCTGCCGATAACCATTCATATTCCCTACATGTCGTTCAGAAATCAACTATGTCGAAATTCAACCTTCGCCGCGCAAGTGTCGGCGCGAAGTTCGCTGTCCTGGCGTGCGCCTTGGCGGCCGTGGTCGTGGCCGGTTTCACCCTCGCCGTCACGCATTCCGCAGGGCAGGAAATCGATGTCCAGGCGCTCGAACGCATGGACGACGACAACCGCGCGATCGGCACGATGATCCATCTCTACGACAAGTCCGTAAGCGCCGAAGTGGAGCGCGCGATGACGTTGTTCGCGAGCTTCCTGCCAACGGATTTCGCGCTCGATGAAACCCAAAAGGTCGATATTGGCGGTATTGCGACGCCAACGTTCAAGGCCGGCGACAAGCCTATGAACCTCGATTTCTCGATTCCCGATCAGTTCCTTGAGCGCAGCGGCGCGATTGCGACTGTGTTCGCGCGCAGCGGCGACGATTTCGTGCGCGTGACGACATCGCTGAAAAAGCAGGATGGCGCGCGTGCGGTCGGCACGCTGCTCGACCGCAAGGGTCCGGCGTACGCGCTGATCCTGGGCGGCAAGCGGTTTATCGGCATGGCTTCGCTGTTTGGCAAGCAGTACATCACCGAGTACAAGCCGGTCGCGGATGCATCGGGCCGCGTGATCGGCGCGCTCTTCGTTGGCGTGGACATCACCGCGGAGATCGCCACGCTGCAACAGAACATCCGCGATCTGAAAGTGGGCGAGAACGGCTACTTTTTTGTCATCGATGCATCGAATGGGCCGAATCGCGGCAAGCTTCTGGTGCATCCGGGCATGGAAAGCGCGAACGGTTCAACCCCTCAAGTAGCCGATGAACGCATCGCGCCATTCAAGCAGATGCTGGACGCCAAGCAAGGCCGTCTTTCCTTCGATGCCCCCGACACGCCCGATCTCGCAAACCGCCAGGTGCATGGCGGCGCGAAGGAAATCGTGTTTCGTTCGGTGCCCGAATGGCAATGGGTGATCGGCGGGATTGCTTATCGCGACGAGTTGCTCGCCGACATGCGCGCCATGCGGCAACGCTTTCTGGTGCTGGGTTTGCTCGTGATCGCCGGCTTGGTCGCGGTGCTGCTTTTCGCTGTCCGGAAATTGGTGACTCAGCCGCTGGAACAGCTTACGCACGCATCCGAGCAAATCGCGGCGGGTGACCTCAGCGTGCGTCTCGCCACCACGCGTGAGGACGATGTCGGGCGGTTGATGAGCGCCATCGATGGCATTGCGACCGGCCTGGCGCGCATCGTGACGCAAGTGCGCAGCGCCTCGGCGGATATGTCGGATGGCACCGGCCGGATCGCGGCAGGCAGCAGCGACATTTCGCTGCGCATCGCGACGCAGGCCAGCAGCCTCGAAGAAACGGCCGCGAGCATGGAACAGATCACATCGACGGTGCAGCAGAACGCCGCCAATACCGCGCAAGCGGACCAACTGGTGGCATCGGCGTCCGATGCGGCCCGCGCGGGCGGCGAAGCGGTAAGCCGCGTGGTCAACACCATGAGCGAAATCGATGCGTCCGCGCGCAAGATCTCGGACATTACGTCGGTGATCGAAGGAATCGCGTTTCAGACAAACATCCTCGCGTTGAACGCGGCGGTCGAAGCCGCGCGCGCCGGCGAACATGGCAGGGGGTTTGCCGTAGTGGCGTCTGAAGTGCGCGGGCTCGCGCAACGCAGCGCCGCCGCGGTCAAGGAGATCGAGGCGTTGATCGCGGAGTCGGTCGGGCGTGTCGCCACCGGCTACCGGATCGCCGAAGAAGCCCGCGGCACCATGAGCGGAATCGTTGAACGCGTCGCGCGGGTGAATGCGATCATCGGCGAAATCAGCATGGCGTCGCGCGAGCAATCGAGCGGTATTGAACAAGTGAATCTTGCGGTCGCGCAGATTGGCGAAGCGACGCAGCAAAATGCGGCGCTCGTTGGCGAAGCGGAACAATCCACGGCCGGCCTACACGAACAAGCAGAACGGCTTTCCCGCGTTGTCAGCGTGTTCCGGCTATGAGCCGGTTATGACGCCGGCCGGATCATTTCGAACATTTCGCCAATGCCCGCATAATCGCCGCGATAACCTGCGCGCATGATCGGCTGAGCAGCGGCGGTATCGAAGATCCCGTCCTTCAGGAACTCGCGGCGGATATGCACGCCGACCACTTGGCCGAGTGCAAGCCAGTTGTTCATGGGCGTGCCGTCGAGCGTCTTGAGCCGGATGATCTGCAGCAGCTTGCATTCGAGCGCGGCGGGAGACTGCGCCACATGCGGCACGGCCACGTTCACGCCCGGCGCCTTGGTCAGCCCGGCAAGCTCGAACTCATCGACCTCATGCGGCACTGGCGCCGATGTCTGGTTCATCTGCTCGGCAAGCGGCCTGCTCGACAGGTTCCACACGAACTCGCCGGTCTGCTCGATGTTCCTGATGCTGTCCTTGTACCCTTCACTCGAGAATCCGATGATCTGCGGAAACGTCGCGAACGCGCCAAAGAAACTGTAGGGCGCGAGGTTCACGTGGCCGTTGATGTCCTGGCTCGATATCCAGCCGATCACCCGCGGCGCGACGATCGCCTTGAACGGATCGTGGCGAAGCTGATGACCTTCGTCGGGATGATAGAAGTGCGTGCCGGAGTTATTGCTGCTTTCACTCATGGGTTTTCCTGGCCTTTTTTGCGGTGTGGTGAATCAGGCGCTTGCGCCCCGCCTTCACGCGCGCGTGGTGCGCGTCGCTCCAGTCGTAAAAGCCCTGGCCGCTGCGCACGCCCACATGACCTTTTTCCACGCGCTCGCGCATCAGTTGCAATACGTCTTCATCTTTTGCGAGTTCCGGCATCAGGTGCAAACCAATATCGAGCAGCGTGTCGAGGCCACCCAGGTCCGCGCTTTCCAGCGGCCCGACCATGCCGTAACGCCGTCCAAGCGACGCTTTCATGACTGCGTCGACAACCTCGGGCGTTGCCGCGCCCGACCTCACAATAGCCAGCGCCTCGCGCAGCACCGCGAACTGTAGCCGATTGCCGACAAAACCCGGAATTGCCTTTGTCAGAACAACCGGCTCCATACCGATTGCCGTCATCAAGTCCGCGGTGCGCCGCGTGACTTCAGGATCGGTTTCGGTGCCCGGAACGACTTCGACGAGCGGAATGGTATGCGGCGGATTCCAGAAGTGTGCGATCACGAACCGGGACTTGTTGCGCAGCACCTGCGCGAGAAGATCGGGCGGAAACCCGCTGGTATTGCTGGCAAAGATGGCGTCGTCACGCAATAACGGTTCGAGCGCTTTATAGGTTCGATTTTTCAGTTCGAGCACTTCGGGAATGGCTTCCACGATAAAGCCCGCCGTGGCCACCCGTTCCAGCCTGTCCGTGGTTTCAATACGGCCGAGCACGCTCGCTTTATCGTCCGCATGGAACACGTTGGCGTCGATCAATTCGTCGAGGATCGCCGCCGCTTTTGCGTGCACCGACACGAGCCGCCCAGCGTCAATGTCATGAACGATGGTCGCATAGCCGTGCAGCGCCGCCTGTGTTGCAATGCCGACGCCCATCAGGCCGCTGCCCACTACGCCAATAGTGATTTGATTCAAGTTCTCTCCGTTGCTTCAAGACCGGTTGCGGGTAAGGTTCGCCTCCCGTGGCAACAAGGATAGCGCAGCAACCTCAAACACGCGGCTCAGCCAAATGGGCTATGACTTGAATCCCGTCGCCAGATTCGGGGCGAAAAAAAACCGGCTGCCTTTTAAAGCAGCCGGCGTTCGCCGTGCAACTCAACCGGACTTCAACTCGCCCGATCAGCCGTGACGATGGTCGTCGTGGCGCTCTGCGTGCGGCGGGTGATGCGGACCTGAGTCATGCGGATGATTGCGCATCCATTCGTCGCGCTGCCAATAACGGTGCCCATCCCAATAACGGTCGCCGTGCCAGCCCAGGTTGATGACCACGGCCGTTTTCATCATGTGCGGTTCGCCGTAGCTTTGCTGCATTGCCGGCCCGTGGATCATGCCGTTATCTACTTGCGCAAATGCCGCCGTAGCGCTGAACAACGCGCCGCCAGCGAGCATGGCGGCAATGATTGTGCGTGAGGTTTTCATGACTATTCTCCCGTTTTAGCTTCTCAAAAAGACGCGCAGCGAATTGATCGATGTGCTGTGTCAGTGCCGCGTCGTTGGAATCACTTTAGCCATCACGCAGATTGCACGACGTGAGCGCTTGTAAGTGTTCGTATCAATAAGAAGACCAGTGGGCGTCTGTTTGCGAGACATATAAGCCACTGATTGAACAGGCTTTTGAGTCCCATACGCGCTGATGTTTCAGCGGGTCTCCGCACGCGATATGTAAGCGATAAAAATATGAAATGGTGCCGTGCCATTCGCTTAATTACGAAACGATTTCATTAAACCGTCTTTTATGCATTCGTAATATTGGATGTGCGTTGTTCGGTTCGCTCTGGGACAGCAGGAAACGGCAAGATTGAAGCGGAAAAAGCACAACAGCGAGCGCAGGAAGCAGCGCGGAGAACATGCAGGATGGCAGAAACGACGGCCGAAGAACAAAGGGGCTATCGGTAAAACAATTTCAAGCTAGAAAAACTACAAATTCTTCAAACTACGAAAACAGGCAGACTGCACTACGAAAATCAGATGTCAAGAAAAAACAAAGACAGGCTCATTTTTCGTCGCAGTCCGCACTGCTTTCAGGACAGCTCACAGACGGATACCAAAAACGGTGCCACGTGCCTTGCGAACACGCTCGGCCTCGCGCTGGCGGGCTTGATAAGAATAATCCGAGTCCATGGGGAGATGCGGTGATTCAAACAGCGATGCGAATTTTTGCAGCAGTGCGAAGAGGTAGCTCATGTCAGACTCCGTTAAGTGGTTCAGGGTTATCCCTTAGTCATCATTATAGGGTTTTCACTGACCGTTTCCTAGCGCAACGCAACATTTTTCCCGTAGTTTTTCTACATCACTGCATTTCTGCAACAGGCGAGCGACGCTGCAGACTGCGAATCAGTAGCTGTTACCGGATTTAACCCCGGTACGTTTTGTACGCGCATGATTCGAGCACCGCAGCGGCTCCAGTTGCCATGAGAATGGCCCGAGAACGAGTCGCCAGGAAGTAAATTTGTTTAGAAGGAAATTCCCGTCAACAATCAGGCGATTGGCGGCGCGAACGGTAACTCACCATTGAGTGCGCCGTCCGTCGCGACGGAAGCCGTTATAGCGGCGTCATCGTTCCGTGAGTCATACCCGCGCCGCGGCTGGCGTGTCGATGCCGTGTGATCGTCCGCATTCGCCGCCGCCATTACAGCCTCCACAGACGCCATAAAGACTTCGGGCAGTTCGAAGCCCGGCAGCATGCACTGCCGGATATCAGTGTTCAATGCCTGGAGCATTGCGCGCTCGGCATCTTCGGCGAACAGGTCGAGCGTCGGCGCGCCGTACGGCACGGGGGGCGTGGTGGGCCGCTGCGCTGATCGCGCTGCGCGAACGAACCTGGCGCCAGAGTCCATCGCGGCGGGCGGATTGGCTGCAGGGCCATCGGCCAAAGCAGGAGAAACGCCGGGACGAGCAGGATTTACAGCGGAATCGGGCATAAGTCGATGAACAACAACGGCGCGGCAAGCAAGACGCGCAGGTGCGCAGCAGCCTTTCACAAAACAAGCCGATGGCAGACCGTCTGGCACGGAGGAATTTTCGGGGCGCATTGTCGCATGCCGGACGCTGACAATTTAAGCATTCGCCCTGCTACATCGCGCCTTCTTCCTTGAACTCGCGCACGGTTTCCAGCGCGCGCAGCCGGGTGCAAATCGCCTCATATTCGGTCGACGACACCCGTGACAGCGAAATCTGCACTTCATCCAGGTCGGCGGAATCATCGCTTTGTTGCACGACGAACTGCTTCACCCGCACGCTGCCGGCGCCGAGCGCTTCGTGCAGCGCATGAAAATTCAACGTGCCGCGATCGACGAGCAAGGTCAATTGCCGGCGCTGCTTCACAGATATGAAACGCCGCTCCAGCGGTTTGATCCCTGCGAGAATGATCAGGATGATGATGGTTGCCGCTATCGACGCGGTGTAGAGGCCGCCGCCCACCGCAAGTCCGATTGCCGCGACCGACCAGAGGCTTGCCGCTGTCGTGAGGCCGCGGACAATCTCGCCGCGCAGCAAGATGGAGCCCGCGCCAAGAAAACCGATTCCCGACACGACCTGGGCCGCGATCCGCGATGGATCGAGCACGATGTGGTCACTGCCGAGGACATCGGCGAAACCGAACGCCGACACGATCATGATGAGCGTCGATCCCACGCACACGAGCATGTGCGTACGCAGTCCGGCCGCCCATGACAGCCGTTCGCGCTCGAAGCCGATCACGCTGCCAAGCGCGGCGGCCAGTACGAGCCGGGCGATGAGTTCCAGATTGCCTAACATGAGTGAGTTTCTCCTTATGAACGCGTTTTATATTGGTCATGGCGGAGCGGGCAGCCGAGCGGACGCGTGTTTCGCTCAAATGCAGGCAGGAAACCGCCTGATATCCCGACGCGCGGCCGTTTTGATTTATCCTTGGTGCCCGCGTCCGGTGGCGAACGCCGCCGGGCTCAACCATCATCGATAAAGCCGTATGCACGACCCTGATTTCACCGCTGGAACATCCCCGACCAGCGCGACCTGCGCGACCCTCAGGGCGCATTATGAGCGTGTCGTGCTGCCCATATGGCGCGGGCCAGGCTTCAATCCGGCCATGCGTCTTGCGTACGAAGCTGTCGCCAGCGACGGCGTGACGCCGGTCCCCGCGCATCGATACCGCGCCATGGCATGCGCCCGGCAACTGTTCGTGTTCGCGCACGCCGGAGACATCGGTCACGCCGATACGCTGTTCGATTCGCTTCAGACCTATTTTCAGGACAGGCAAAACGGCGGTTGGTTCTATAGCGTGGACGCAAGCGGCGCACCGCATGAGCGGCAGAAGGATCTTTATACGCACGCATTCGTGATCTTCGCGTGTGCGGAATATGCCAGGCGCGCATTGCCGGCGGCTGCAAATAACGCGCTGGCGGTGCTGGAGGAGACATCGGCGACCATCGAAAGCCGGATGAGCGCCGAAGGCGACCTGTTCCAATCCGCGATGACCGAGGATTTTTCCACCGCATCAGGTTCTGCGTTGCAAAACCCGCTGATGCACCTGACCGAGGCGTGGCTCGCAGCCCGTAAGACCACTGGTGACGCCGTGTTCGATCGCCGGCTGAACAAGCTCGCGGCGGCCTTGGCGCGCGCCTTCGTGCATCGGGAAACGGGGTGTATCGCCGAATTGCCGATGGGAAGCGCCAACAACTGGCTCGAACCGGGCCATCAGTTCGAGTGGCTGTTTCTTGTGGAAGGCAGCGGGCACGCGGCGTTTGAAGCGGCTGGGCTGAACCGCGCGCTCATGCGCGCTTTCGACTTCGTGCAGCAGTACGGCGTGGACCCGTTGACGGGTGGCGTAGCGGCATCGGTCAATGAGCATGGCGATGTCATTGATTCGACGCAGCGTATCTGGGCGCAGACCGAATATCTGCGCGCGCTTGCCACCCACGCCGGTGGCGCGGTGCGCGCGCAACTGCCCGCGCAGATCGAGCGCTTCACGAAGCGTTTCCTGCGCCCGCACGGGTGGATCGAAAGCCAGACGGCCCATGGCGGTATCGTGCGCGCGGAAATGCCCTCGACCACGCCCTACCATCTCGCAACCGCCTACGACGCGTTGCCCTGACGCATTCACGCGTATCCGGCACTTTCTAAACGCCTCGCCCCCGCGCGAGGCGTTTCGCATTCACGCCTGAAAACATCGGCCGCCTTTCGTTCAAATCGCTTCGAAAGATCATTTAAACCAGTATTTTGTCCGCGAAGTAGAGATCGTCCTTGCGCAGTTGAGACGCGCTACCTACAGTCTCTGCAGGACCGCGCCGATGACCTTCGCCCCGGCGCGGATGGATGGGACTCAAGCTGACTGGACCGAAACCAAATGTAGGAGTGTCCGAATGGCCGAAATTGTCGATATCGCACGGGGCGCGTTGAACGCGCAGCCGTTTAGCGCCTTGCTGGGAACGAAACTCATGCAGGTCGACTCCACGAGTCTCACGCTATGTCTGACCATCCGCGATGAATTCAGGCAGCAGCACGGTTTTGTGCACGGTGGCGTGGTGAGTTATCTAGTCGATAACGCCCTGACCTTTGCCGGCGCGCTGCGCCTGGGTCCGAAGGTCGTCACCGGCGAATACAAGATCAATTATCTGCGGCCCGCCGTCTCCGGCACATTGCTCGCCCGCGCTCGCGTGATCTACGCGGGAATGACGCAGGCAACATGTCAATGCGACGTATATGTCACCGATGGCGGCACTGAGCGGCTTGTCGCGGTGGCGCAAGGAACAATTCACAGGATCAGCGAAATGGCGGCAGAACTGGAGCCGGTGAGCGCTTGAGCGGTTTTCGGCATGCTAAAAAGAAAAGAGGCCGTTCCAGCTGATGCAGGAACGGCCTCTTTCGTTAGCTTTTTAAGGCTAGTCGCTTATTTTGCGTCGACCATACGTTGCCGCTGTTCGCCCAGGCCCTGGATGCCGAGGCGAACCGTCTGGCCGGCCTTCAGATAAACGGGCGAAGGTTTCACGCCCATGCCCACGCCTGGCGGCGTGCCGGTGGAAATGACATCGCCGGGTTGCAGGCTCATTACTTTCGACAGATACGCGACCAGTTCCGCGACGCCGAAAACCATGGTCCTGGTGTTGCCGTTCTGGTAGCGGTGTCCGTCCACTTCCAGCCACAGATCCAGTTGCTGCGGATCGGGGATTTCGTCTTTCGTGACAAGCCACGGACCGAGCGGGCCGAAGGTGTCGAATCCCTTGCCCTTGTCCCATTGCGTGCCGTGCTCGATTTGCCATTCGCGTTCGGAAACGTCATTGATCACGCAATATCCGGCCACGTAATCCAGCGCGTCCGCTTCGCTGACGTACTTTGCATGCTTGCCGATCACCACGCCGAGTTCGACTTCCCAGTCGGTCTTTTTCGATGCACGCGGGATTTCCACGTCGTCGTTCGGACCGCAGATGGCGCTCGTCCATTTGCCGAACAGCACCGGTTCGGTCGGCACCGGCAGGTTTGATTCGGCGGCGTGATCCGCGTAATTCAATCCGATACACACAAACTTGCCCACGCGCCCCACGCACGGGCCAATGCGCGGTTCGCCCGTTACTTCAGGCAGCGTGGCCGGATCGACTGCGCGGAGCTTCGCGAGCGTGGCATCCGAGAGTGTTTCGCCGGCGATATCGTCAATGACATTCGACAGATCGCGAATCTTGCCGTTCTGATCCAGCAAACCCGGTTTTTCCTGACCATTCGGCCCAAAGCGCAGCAGTTTCATCGTGAGTGATCCTTCAGTTTTCAGGTTTTGATTCGGTTGGTGAGGTGTTCTGTGCCGTCAGGCGCTGCCTGGTTCGCTGGAAGCGGCGTTTCAGCGAATGTGCGGTAGAACCATAACATCCGCATGACACGTATTTTTACCATTCAAGGCTTTCGTTGCGATTGCCGATGCGAAATTCCGTGTATACCGCGCGGATTTGTTCATGCAATTCACTCATATTTACAAGCGATAAAAAGTCCGCGCGGTATCGCCGAAAATGGCCTGCTGTTGTGCTGCTTCCAGATGCGACGTCAACCGCCGCGCCGCCGTGTGCCATTGCGCATAGTCGCCATTCACGTTCAGCACCGGCCAGTCGCTGCCCCACATCAAGCGATCGGGGCCAAAGTGCTGCAAAAGATGATCGACGTAAGGCTTGAGTTTCTCCGCTGTCCAACCCGGCGCGGCTTCGGTTGCGAGACCCGACAACTTGCAACGCAATCCTTGCGGCAGCGCCGCCAGTTCCGCAATACCGTCCGCCCAAATTTGCCACGCGGCCTCGCCATCCTTGATTTGTGGCTTCGCGCCGTGATCGACGACGATCCGCAAATCAGGAAAACGCTCCGCAAATATCTTTAGCGATGCAATGTGGCGCGGGAAAATCAAAGCATCGAAGGCAAGGTCGTTTTTGATCAGCGCATGAATGGCCGGCGTCAGCACGGGATTCTCGATCCATCGATCATCGGGCAGGTCCTGCAGCATTGGACGCACAGCCTTGAATTTCGGCTCGCGTGCCAGTTTATCGATCAAGCCAGCGGCGTTCGGCGCGTCCAGCGGGGCCCAGCCAACTACGCCTGCAATATCGGGATTGTTGCGCGCGAGATCGAGCAGATAACGGGTTTCATCGACGGTGGGCGCGGCCTGCACAACCACCGTGCGCCTGACATTCACCGCGTCGCGAAGCGGCTTCAGATCATCCGGACCAAACACGCGATACAGCGCGCCTAGCTCCGGCGTCAACCAGCCGTAGTCTCCGCGAGAAGGGTCCCAGAAATGCTGATGCGAATCGACAGATTCAACGGTCATGGCGCGTTTTCTTGGGTACGCGCGGGCACCGGCGCCGATGCATGCAGCAATCCGGCCGCTCGCAACGCGTCCCATAATTCGGCCGGCAATGGATCGGCAAACGACGCGGCGTTCAACCGCACTTCGTCGGGATTGCGCGCCCCCATCAGCACGGTGGCGACAACTTTATGCGCATAAGGAAACTGAAGGGCCGCGCTCGACAAGGCAACGCCATGCTCGCGGCATATCCGTTCAAGCGCGTCGACACGCTCGATAATCGACTGTGGCGCGTCGCCGTAGTTGAACTTCTGGTTGATCGCTTTTGGCGGCACGTCATGCGTCAAGCCGCGCGCAAGAATGCCCGAGTTGAATGCGCCGCCAAGCAAAATGCTGACGCCGCGTTTCTCGCACTGCGGCAGCAGATCGTCGAGAACCGCTTGCTCCAGCAACGTGTATCGGCCGGCGAGAAGCGCGCAATCGATGTCGAATTCCGCCATCGCTTCCTGCACCGCTGCGCCCTCGTTCACACCGAGTCCAACCGCTTTCACTCCGCGCGATGCGCGCAGTTCATCGAGTGCGCGAAACCCGCCTTCGTTCGTGAGTTGCCGCCAGTAAAAAGCGTTCTTCTCGCCATGCGTGACGCGGCCAATGTCATGAATCAGCACGATGTCGATATCAACAATGCCGAGACGCTGCTGACTATCTTCGAATGAACGAAGAATGCCGTTGTAGGTGTAATCGTAGATGGCCTGGAACGGCAACGGGTCGGACCAGCCTTCGCTGCCATCGTATGGTGTCGTGCGCGGCACGAAGCGGCGTCCGACCTTGGTCGACAGCACGTAGTCTTCACGCGGATAGCGCCGCAACGCATCGCCAATCCGATGTTCGGCTTTGGTGTGGCCATAGTGCGGAGCGGTATCGAAGTAACGGATGCCGGCTTGCCATGCGGCGTCGACCGTAGCTTGCGCGTCTTCTTCCGACAGATCGTGATACAAGCCGCCAAGTGGCGCACTGCCCAACGACAACGCCGTGACTTCCAGCAACGTTTTTCCAACCTTGCGCTTTTTCACGACGGGATTTCCGGTGATGGGGTTCATCGCGTGATCACTCAAACCGAAGCAATCGATACCGCATGCCGCGGCGTCGCGTTCGCCGGCAGACATGCAGGACCGACGGGATCGAACGTCTTGTACGTCAGGATGAACTCCTGATGACCAAGCGATTCGGACTTGGACGCGGCGCCCGCCGCGACTTTCACGGTGACATCGAATACTTCGCGGCCTACCTCGTCGAGCGTTGCGCGGCCTTCCAGAATGCGGCCGGCATCGACATCCATATCACCGGACAGATTACGATACGTTGCTGGATTCGCGCAGACCTTGATCACCGGCGAGATGGCGGAACCGACGACCGAACCGCGCCCGGTCGTAAATAGAATCACATGCGCGCCACACGCTATCAATTCGCCGATTTCCGCGTTGTCGCTGATATTCGGGAAACCAAAGCGCGGTTCGCCGTCCGGCACGACGTCGAGCAGGTACAAACCGCCGACCGGCGGAATGTCGCCCGGTTTGATGATGCCGACAATAGGCGACGCGCCGCTTTTTGCGTACGCACCCAGCGATTTTTCTTCTTGCGTCGTGAGGCCGCCATCCGCGTTGCCGACCGCGAACGAGCCGTGGCCCAGAATCGAGTAATAGCGCGCCGCCTTGTCCACGCACGCGACGATTTCCTGCCCGAGCTCCGGCCGCGCCGCGCGGCTCTTCATATGGAATTCGCAACCGACAAGTTCGCCGGTCTCCTCGAAGATGCAGGCAGCGCCGGCATCGATAAGTGTATCGAACGCGCGGCCGACAGCGGGATTCGCTGTGATTCCGCTGGTGCCGTCTGAACCGCCGCAAATCGTGCCGACGATGAGTTCGTCGAGCGCCATCGGCACTTTTGGCTGGGCAGCGAGCGCGGCGCGCGTCTCGCGAATCCAGTCGATGCCGTTCTGGATCGTGCTGCGCGTACCGCCCTTTTCCTGGATCGTCAGGACTTCGGCGGGACGGCTGCTCGCGCGCACGGCATCGACAAGATAGTGCTTGTTCATGCTTTCGCATCCGAGCGATACAAACAACACCGCGCCCACGTTCGGATGCGTGGTCAGCCGCTCCATCATCTTTTCGGCATAACCATTTGGGTAACAGCCCGGAAAGCCGATCAGATGAACGGGCGGCTCCGTGCCGGGGTCATCGAAGGCATCGAGCGAATTGAATGCGGGGCGAAACTGCGTGACGATCTCGCGCGCCACGTGATGTGCGCACTCCACGAGATAAGCAACCGCGATCACGTTGCGAATGCCCTTGCGGCCGTCGGCACGCAAGAAGCCCTGGAGTTGGGGAGCGTTGAGTGCTGTCATTTAGCCTGGCTTTCCCGATGATCCACGAACGCGTGGCCGGCGTCGTGGGTATAGGTCGGGAGGTAGTCGCTCTCGAGATTGTGGGTATGCAAATGGTCGCCGGGCTGAACGTCCGAGCTGACGTGACCAATGATCGCGCCGTAGCGCAGCACCTTCTGATCAGTTTGCAGCGCGTATCGCGCAACCTTGTGTCCAAGGTCGATGGTCTTCGCGAGCGTGACAAACTGCCCTTCGATTTCGACGCGCTCCCCCACGAGAAGACACGCTCCCGCAATCAGGCAGTTGTCTTGCGGGCTCTGAAGTATCAAGCGAGCGTCGGTACGCCGTGCGTCGACTCGGTCATGCGGGGTTTGCGGCACGAGAAACTTCCTTGATTCGTTTCGCCAACTGTATTCGCAGCGCGGGTTTGTATCAGTACAATCATTCATCAGTGAACGTATTATTCATATGCGGACAAGTCGAAGTCAAGCTTACTGCGCGCTGGAACAGTCCGTGTTTTCCCTTAGCATCTTGTCTTTCAGTGTTTATCAAGGCCGACATGCAGGCAGAAGATCCCACCGACGCCGACCGATACCGCGCGCCCGCCCTGGATAAAGGGCTCGACATCCTCGAGTTGCTTGCCGAACAGAAGGACGGATTGACGCGCGCGGAGATCACGAAGTCGCTCGGGCGCAATGCGAGCGAGATGTATCGGATGCTCGAGCGGCTGGTCGCGCGGCAATATGTGGTGCGCTCGCCCGCGGGTGACCGGTATTCGCTGAGCCTCAAGCTGTACGCGCTCGCACACCGCCATCCGCCGATGAACCGTCTCATCACCGAAGCCCTGCCGGTCATGCAGCGCTTCGCAGATCGGGCGGAGCAGTCGTGTCATCTCGCCACTTATGACCGGGGCAATCTGCTGGTGATCGCGCAGGTCGATGGACCGGGCACGTGGGGAATTTCTGTGCGGCTCGGTGCGCGTATCGGCTTGATCGATACTGGTTCGGGCCGCGTGACGCTGGCGTTCCAAAGCGCCGAACAGCGCGTGCACATGCTCGCCGAACACACACAAGTCAAAGGCGAAACCCCGCTGGATCCGGTCGCACTGGAGGGCGCGTACGCGAAGATCCGGGCGGACGGCTTCCTGCATAAGGAGAGCCAGCAGACGTTCGGCGTGATGGACGTGAGTTTCCCAGTGCTCGGACCGTCGGGTCAGGCCGTCGCGACGCTGACCTGCCCGTATCTCAGGCGTATCGACGAATACGTCGCGCCGGCGATAGATCAGGTGAGCGCCCTGCTAGGCGAAGCGGCCGCGGCGCTCTCGATGTATCGTGAACCCGAAGCCGGGATCGACGTCTTGCAGGACGCGCGGGATTCCAGCGCGGCTTGATCCGCAGCCGATCCAGGGCTTGATAGAATGGCGGCCCTCTCAAAAAGCGGCAGGTCGCTCAATGCGACTTTCCGCGTCTTTATTTACGCGAAGGCCATGGCGAAACTTCTCTCCGATCCCGAATTCCAGCGCTTCTCCGAACTTCAGCAAAAGCAGTCCAGCTTCACGATCACGAGCGAAGAAGCCGACGAACTGCGCGACATCGTTGCCCGCGCGCAGAAAAAGCGCGATGACCGCGCGGCCGCAATGCAAAGCATCGAAACCTTCATCCAGCAATTCGATATTGGCGCGGACGAACTCTTTACCGCCGACCAGATCGCCGATGCCGCCCGCAACTTCGGCCTGATTCCCGCAGCAAAGAAAGAACGCGTCATGCCGCCGCAACTGTCGTTCAACGGCAAGCCGTACCAATGGACAAGCCGCGCACTGCCCGACGACATTCGCGTGCCGTTGTTCGAAGCGTTCACGTCGGGGGCATCGGTCAAGTCGTTCATTGCAACGCCCAAGGACGCATCGCGGTGCGCCGCGACCATTGCGCGCCTGGAACGCGAGACCGGCAGCGTTTATGCGGATGCATGGCTTGAGGAACTGGCTGTGTCGCGTGCACAAGTCGATGAAGCCCTCGCCAAGCTCGCGGCCTGAATATTAAAAGCATTCATGGTGGCGTTGCTTCGGGCGCGGCCAGCCGCATGCGAAAAGCCACCACGCCCGGATCGTCCGTCGACGAAACCTGGAAACCGCAGCGGCGCGCAAGCGCGATCATTCCCGTGTTCTCGCGCAACGCCTCGCCGGCAAGCCACCGAGTTCCGCGCGACTTGCAATACGCAATGATCCGCGACAGCAGCAACATGCCCAGACGACGGCCTTTCTGATCGGAACGCACCGCTACCGCGAACTCGGCCGTCTCGTTGTCCGGGTCGGCTATCGCGCGGGCCACACCCAATGTCTCCATTGCGTCGCTCTCACCCGTGACCGCGATGAACGCCATCTCCCGGTCGTAATCGATTTGCGTCATTCGCGCCAGTTGCGTGTGATCGAAACTGCGCACCGAACTGAAAAAACGCAGGCGCAAATCCTCCGGTGTCATTGCCGCCACAAAAGCGCTGTGAGCGGCTTCGTCGTCGGGACGGATCGGACGTAGGGTCACCTGCAAGCCATTCCAGTCGAGCATTTCTTCGAGCCTGCGCGGATACGGCTGGATGGCCAGCGGCGTACGGTGCGCGGCCAGCGTCAGATGCGGCTCGTACACGACTACAGCCTGGCGCGTGACCTGCACCGTCAGACGCAATGCAACGATCTGCTCGATCTCGCACACCGCATTCGACAAAGCCGTCAATGCGGTCAGCAAGCTCTCGGCTGGCAGTTCGCGCGCCCGGGGAGAACGCATCACGAGGTCACGTGCCAGCACGGGGTTCAGCGGCGGAAAAGCGAACTCGTGAAGCGAGTCCGGCAAACCAAGCGCGCCCGCCGCCCTGAACTCAAACACCGGACCGAATATACGGTGATTAAGCAACCGGACTTCGATTTCGATGGCTTCGTCGCTGCGCGGTCCCGGCGGCCCTGCCTTCACAATAATCCCGAACTGCCCGAGGATCCGCGACGCGCGCTCGCCCTGCAGTTCGGCAATACCCGCGCTCAACGCGGCCGCGACCTGAGCCTGTGCGCTGTCGAGCGCGCCCGCCGCCTGGGGTAAGGGTCCGTCGGGCGTCTGCATCAGCAGTTCCCGGCCCTGACGATAGTCGACCAGCCGGGCGAAACCCCGCGCGAGCCGCTGGGGCGTGGTATGAACCGGGATGCCTTGAGCATGCAACGCATCGCGCGTGGTTTCGTCGACACAACCAAAAAAGCATGCGAGCAGTCCGCGATACGCATGGTTTTTCTGCGCGATCATGGTATGCGCGACCTCGGCAACAGGCGCTGCGTGCGTTGGCGCGTGGACCACGAACGCAGTCCCCGTTTCGCGATGCGGCGCAAGCGCTTCGAGCGCTGCGCCAAAGTCGGCGGCAGTGGCCGCGTCGCCCAGTTGCAGCGGATTGCCAAGTTGCGCACGCGGCAATGCCACGGCGACGGATTTGCGCGCCGCGTCCGGCCACAGCGCGAGTGCGTCACCGGCGGCGGCGAATGCATCGGCCGCGAGCGCGGCTACGCCTCGGTCACTCGTGATCACGGTTGCACGATCGCTCGCCGCCACGCGGCCAACGCCGAGCGTTTCGATTTCATCCAGCAGGTCGTCGAGAGAGTCGACGCGTACCAGACCCGCGCGCCGGAATGCGGCGCTGTAGAGCGCATCGAACGGATCGTCATGTCCAGTTCGCAGAACCAGCACGGGCTTGTTGCGCGCCGCAGCCCGCGCCGCGGACATGAACTTGCGCGCCATGCGCACCGATTCGACAGCAAGCAGAACCGCGCGCGTACGCGCGTCGCTTGCAAGGAAATCGAGGGTATCTCCAACGTCGACGTCCGCTTCGTCACCCAGCGCCACCACCCGCGAGAAACCAAGACCGCGTGCGTTTGCCCATCCCAGCACACCATTGGTCAATGCGTTCGACGCCGATACCCACGCCACGCCGCCTGCCGCAACTACACATGACGGTGCGCCCAGCACGGCGCCCGACGCGGGGGTCATCACGCCCAGGCTCGCGGGGCCGACAACACGCAACAAGAAAGGCCGCGCCGCGGCAAGTGTCCGGCTGGTCCAGTTATCGACCGGCCGGTCCCGTCTTTCACCCGACTCACCAACAATCACAACTGCCCGGGTGCCGCGCTCGCCAAGTTGCTGGACAATTTCCGGCCACGTGGCTGGCGGCGTGCACAGCACCGCCACCGTAGGGTCAGCGGGCAAATCCTGAATGCGGGCATAAACCACGGTTTCACCAAGCTGGCGATGCTTCGGGTTCACCGGCCAGATCGCGCCCGCATATCTCGTGCTGTTGAGACGCGACCACACCATTTCGCCGATACTCCCCGCGCGCAGCGATGCGCCGATCACGGCGATCGACTTAGGATCGAATAGCGCGTCAAGATTGCGGACGGTCATGCGGCCTCCTGGAATACGATCTATCCAGCATAGGCGATTCAGGCGGCGGCAACTACTGACCAAATGGCCTAGTCCCCGCCTTTTTCATCACGGGTTCTTAGCTTTGGTGACGACCGTTTATGACAATTCGTGCTGACCTGACGTTAGCCAAAAGGTCTATTGTTTCACACCCGGAATCAGGGTAATTTTATCGAACGCGGGACGATGACTTCGGTTCCCCACCAGCGAGGCCCGTGCATCCGGCCAATAAGAACAATCAGGGAGACTGGCAGTA
This sequence comes from Caballeronia sp. DA-9, assembly GCF_051615025.1. Lineage (NCBI taxonomy): Bacteria > Pseudomonadati > Pseudomonadota > Betaproteobacteria > Burkholderiales > Burkholderiaceae > Caballeronia > Caballeronia sp. DA-9. The sequence goes on from NZ_CP195132.1 coordinate 1,537,916, forward strand.
AGGAATCACTATGCGACACCTTCCATCATTGATTGCGTTACGTTTCTTTGAAGAGACGGCGCGTCATTTAAGTTTTAACCGTGCAGCGCGAGCGCTGTGCGTCACGCAGGGAGCCGTAAGCCGGCAAATCCGGTTGCTGGAGGAATCGCTGGGCGTGAAGCTTTTTGAGCGCGACCACAAGGGAATCAGACTGACGCCGGCTGGCGTGCTGTTGATGCCGTCGGTAACAGAGGCATTCGACGTCATCGAACGGGGGACGCGGCATTTGACAGGCGCTGTCGAGCGCAGGCGCCTGGTTGTATCGCTGCCGCCCACGTTTGCAACACAATGGTTTTCTTCGCGGCTGGGCGCACTGGCAGAGCAGCTTCCGGACGTGGATTTATCGATACGCACGCAAGATAGTGGCGATTGTCATTGCAGCGTCCGGTTCGGGCGCGAGCCGTCACGGGAGTCGGCCGCTGAAGGCGGCTCCGAGCTTTTGCTGATGGAAAAGCACGCGCTGGTTGGCGCGCCTGAGTTTGCCGGCATGCCTGTCGAGCGCCTGCTGGATGAATTGCCCGCACTGCACGTGCTGCACGAAGACGTCCGGTTGAAGTTGTGGCCGAACTGGCTGGCCAAAGCCGGGATGCCGGCGCGCTATGCGGACAACGGCATCGAATTCTCGAATTTGCAGCAAGCCATTCATGCTGCACGGCGTGGTGTGGGACTCGCGGTCGTGGACCTGAACATGATTGACGACGAACTGGCCGAAGGCGCGCTCGTCAGAATGTCCGAGGTAGAGATTGTCGGACCGTTTGGATATTGGCTTGATGTGCCGGAAGCGCATCGCGAAGCTGAAACAGTGAGTGCGTTTGCAGCGTGGTTGCGTAATGAAGCAAATGAATGAAGCAAGCGAATGAAACAAGCGCATCGCCTGGCCAGATGGCGATGCATCGGGCCGGAACGTTGCGTACTTCAACTGCCGCTTTTTTTTCAGCGCACGGCAGTTGTTCGCGCCTTTGCAGGAACGCCGTTCGCTTGCATTTCAACCCCGGGTACACAATGCGACTGCACCGATAAATACCCGGGGTTATATGCCTTTGGGTCTTTTTTCGGCAATGTGTAGCTGATCCGGCATTGCTCGACAGGGCCGCTGCCCCACTTCACTGTAAGCGCGCCCTGTTCTTCAAGACCTCGTGCAAAAACTCTGCTGTCCTGACCAACTACGCCCACCATCTTTCCTTGTTCGTCTTCCACACTCGCTCCAAATGGTAACGTTCCACCACCCAGTTTCGGCGCCTGAATCAGCGCTGCCCGGCCGCTCACCGTCTCATATTTCATCATCACTATAGAGCCTGCGCGCGGCGCGACCTGTGCCGATGTCGATTTAAATTCGACATCGGTAGATGTACCTTTGGGATCGATATCGACTGTGTTCATACTGTACGGCGACAGGTACGGAATCACCGCATATCCATGCGAGTCGACCTTGGTTCCCGGCGCATTCGTGACGTTTGCGCCAGCGGCGGCGGGCGCATCCACAACGCCAAATGTGTCGCCGACTGTTTGCGAGAACGTCACGCCGCCCGGGTGCGCGACAACCGAACCCTGAACGCCCGCCGATACCTGGCGTGTTCCGCCGCCACCGCTCGCGGATGCGTTAAACGTAGCGTATGGCGCGCGGTAAGTCGCGCTCACGCCGGCATTGCCATTGTTCGCAGAACTGCCGCCGGCGTTATACGTGCCATAACCGTTGTAGGAAAACTGGTTCGTATCGCCCAGCGAACCGCTCACGTTTGCCTGCATGTTTGTCGCGCCATCGGAGTTGTGCGAAGCGTTTGTGGTCAACAGAGGCGCGTGTGCCGCGTGCCCGAGCGGGATGGTCGTGCTCAGCAGGAATTCATTCGATAACTGGCCGTCCATGGTCCGCGTGCGGCCGGCCGTCAGGCTGTAGGTCCCATATTTGAATGCGTTGGTATATCCGGCCTGAAACAGTGTGTCGGTGCCGCCGCGATGCCAGTAGTTCTGCGATGATCCCGTGATGAACATGGTGCCGTGTTCGCCGAGCTTCTGGTTCACCGAGACCTGCATGCGATTGCGCTGCCGGTAAATCGAATCGATGTCGCCACCATGCTCCGAGATATCGCGAATGGACGCAGCGTCGCTCAGGTTCAGATATCCCGCCGACGAGAACCGGTAGGCCGCTACGGAAACGTTTGTATCGGTGGCTGCAACGAACTTGCTGTAGCCAATGCGCAAGCTCGTACCGCGCATTGACTGAGCGTTCGGCACGCTGGTGGCGGCGCCGGTAATGTCCATCGAAAAGGCGCCAAAGCCGGTATTCAACGCGCCGCCGAAATTCACGGCGCCGTAGCCGCTCGATGCCACCGCGCCGCCGTAGGCGGTGACCGTGTTCGTCAGGCCGCGTTGAAGCGTGAACTGGGCGAAAGCGGGTTTTGAATCGAGGGAATCGTTACGCAACTGGCCAGCCGTGGCGCTAAAACGCGTAACGCCGGGGCGCAGCAATTGCGCGACCGACGCGAACGGCACCGTGAACTCTTTGCTGCGACCGTCGGCTTCGGTTACGGTCACAACCAGATCGCCGCCGTAGCCAGTTGAATACAGGTCGTTGATCTCGAACGGCCCGGGAGCAACGTTGGTTTCTTCCAGTACCTGGCCGTTTTGCCGAATCGTGACGCGTGCATTCGTTTCCGCGACGCCGCGCACGACAGGCGCATAGCCGCGCATGGAATCGGGCAGCATGCGGTCGTCAGTGGCAAGTTGCGCACCGCGAAATGACACGCTGTCGAAGATTTCGCCAGTCGTGCTCGAATCACCGAGCGTCAGTTGAGCGCCCAGCTTTTCGACGTCGTGCTGCGCGTAGGTCGCGATATTGTCGAATTGCGTGCGCTGGCCCGTTCCCGACGATACCGACGATTGATGACGGATATGCCATGAGCCCAGATTCAGACCGGCATTGAGGCCAAGATAGCTTTGTGTCGAACCGGGGCCCGAGCCGTCCGTTCTGAAGGTGTTCGCGTTATAGCTCACGAACGCGCCGTTGACACCTTTGTCCCATTGTTCGGGCGGCACGTAACCTCGCACCGCGTTGCGCATGAATGCTTGCGGCAAGCTCAGTTCGAGTGTCTGCTGAGCAAAATCGAAGTCGACCGTCGCGCCGGGCACGAGCGTGCCGATCTCTTCGCACGTGCTGGCATCGGATGCCGATGCAGACGTTGATGTCGATGCGGTGCGCCCGCTGGCAGCATCGGCTTTAGCCAAATCGACACCCGCGCGCTGCAACAACGCCCGACTGAAACACGGCTTGGCGCCAGATACGCCGCCTTTGGAAACAAAACGAATATCTTCCCGGCTCATGCGCGCGCCATTCACGAACAAGTCGACCGAATACGTTCCCGGCGAAACCGCGTTGCCACGCGTGAACCGGCTGGTATCGATCGCGGTGCCCCCTTCCTCGCGCAGGTAGGTGTTATCGAAGCTCACTTCGGCCGCAACGCTCGTTTTGCCTTGACCCGATCCCGTTTCATCCGCTGCAGCCTGGGGGATCGCAGCACATGCCATCATCGAAAAGGCAATAGCAGCGAGAGGCTTCAGGCGCAAGCGGAACAAGTCCTGATTTTGACCAGGGGCAAGATAGTGAGCAGCTTGTTTCATGATTCGGCCTGCGTGATTCGATCTATCGGTCTGCATGGACGCGACTTGACCAGCGGGCTGTGCGGACAGACCGTTCGGTAAAACGCGTGATTGTTTTATTGAAGAAGGCGTCGGCCAGGTAATGCCCGCAACGCCTTCGATTAACCTTGATCGGGACGCCCCGCTGAGGGCGACGCCTTATGGAGCGAGCGGTGTGTCGAGCGGCACGGCGCCGCCGAAGTCGCTAATGCTGGAAAACTTGACGTGCGCATTAGCTGGCGCTGTCTTCAAATTCTTGATTGGAAACTGCGCGCTTCCACGTGGCTCGACCATTCCGCCTACGTCATTGGTGTAGGTCTGACCGGCGCCCATCACATCGATTCTGCTGAACGACACGTAATAGGCAGTCGGGTTGGTCGCCTTCACCTCGTAGCCTTTGTTGTCGGCCGCGGGTACGAGTTTCCATGTCACTTTTGCAGGAGCTTCGTCTGCGGTTCCGGGCAAGCCCTTCGGACGCGCAAACACCTTGATTCGAGTCCGGAACGCGAACTGCAGCGTGTTGACATCGGAGTCCTTGGCGACCTTGGGCGGCACATCGAGCACGTTTAGCCAAAACACGGATTCGCGGTCCTGGGGCAATGCGTCACCCGTGTACATCATGCGCAGCGTTTGGGACTTGCCCCCGTCCATGCGAAAGATCGGCGGCGTCAGCACAAAGGGGGCACTTGCCTCGCCAGGCTTTGCGGTCGCGTTGCCTTGGTCCATCCATACCTGCACCAACGATGGATCGGTGCGGTCATTGGTCAACTTGACCGTCACCTCACGATTCTCAAGGGGATACACCACGCGTGTTCCGCCGACTGTCACGCTCGCGCCCGCGCTCCCGGCAAGCAGGGCCGCGACCACGCCAAAACCACATGCGATTTGCCTGATGGACTTCATGATTGATGCATCTCCGTAAAAAACGTATCTCGAAAATTAGGAAAAAAACAGGCATCCGCACCCGCAGATGCCTGTCAATTCGGCTTACTGATAATCGACGGTGTATTGGACCGACGTGTTGACCGGACCAGCCGTAGCCTTACCCGTTGCGTAGTACTCAGCGAAGTACTTGAGTTCAGCGTTGCCCGATACGATGGCCGTGCCATTGCCGGCCATATCGTTATTTGCACCTGTGACAACGTTAATAGGGAGGCGCGACGCGTTCAGCAAGCGGACTTGCACGTTTTGGGCACCGGCAGGCGCTTGGTTGGTCAGGTAACCGGTCGTTTGGTCGATCGTCGGGCCATTTTCGAAACGAGCGACCGCCTTCGTTTCTGACGAGCAACCACTCAATACGAAGGTCAAATCCGTTGGGGAAGTTGTGCCGGCAGTTGCGCCCGCCGCACTCAACGTGCTACCCGTTACGGTCGGCAGCGTGACGTTCTTGTCAGCGGCACCGGCTGTTTTTCCATCGATTGAGCAAGTCGTGTCAGTCACTGCACCGGTAAACGTAATCGTGCCATCGGCGGCGTTTGCGCCGGTCGATGCCAAAGCGATGGTTGCGAGCGTTGCGGCAACGGCGACGGTAGAGATGAATGATTTCATGAAGTTTCCTAATAGAGAAATTAACGAGTTTTGAACACTTGCGGCGCTTGGACTGCGAGTCCGGTTGATGCCGACCGCGCAGTGCGAGCCGCTTTTTTATCGTCTGATTTCGTGAGAGGCGATAAACCGGTTTGTCTGCGAGTGAATGAATCTTAAAGCTCGGCGCTTTGGGTTACCCTCGGAAATCTCCGAAAGAATTGAGACGAAAATAAGAATTCCTAATATTGAAACAGCGCAATTTCCAGGTGATACGGCGGCATCTTCAAACGAAAAAGGCGTCCGCATGCGGACGCCTTTATAAGGTGAGAGTTTTCGGGAGGGGGCGCGATACCCTGATGTCAGATAGCGCGTTCGAAGATCATGACGATCCGCTCGCGGCTCTCAACGTCAGGTTGCGTGTCTCGGGAGCCCACGCAATCGAGACGATCATTCCGACGAGCAAAACCCCGGCAAGGATCATCATTGTGTAGTGAAACCCGATTTCCGCTATGCCGACCGGCAGCAAGAACGTGCCGATCGCTGAACCAAGCCGGCTGCACGCAATGGAAAGGCCCACGCCTGACGCGCGCACCTCGGTTGGAAAACATTCGGGCGGAAATACCCCGACCAGATTGCTGAACGCCGACATGGTCAACGTAAAGACAGCGAATGCAATGATCATTGCAAGCGTTGCCGAAGCCGGCAAAAGGCTCATGGCCACAAGCATTGCGCAGGTGACAGCGAATGATCCGATAAGGAAGTGCCGACGGGGTAGCTTGATGGTAAGCCAGATCCCGAGCACGGCGCCTATGACCAGCACCGCGTTGAGCAACAGGTCTGCACCAAACCCGCCGTTCAATCCGATGACCTTCAAGATTCCCGGCAAGAATGTGTAGATCGCGAAATATGGAATGACCAGACACACGAAGAACCCACAATTGAACAATGTCCTGCGAATCAGGTCAGGTTGAAACAATCGCGCATAGCCGTGCCTTCCACTCGTAGCCCGAGTTGCCGCCTCAGTGTCAAGGATGACGTCGGGCCCGAAATGCTTGAGAACCACATCGTGCGCTTCCTTCACGCGGCCCTTCCCGAGCAGCCAACGCGGAGATTCCGGCGTGCCGATGCGCAGCAGGAGCACGATGAATGCAGGAAGACTCGCCGATGCAAGCAGCCAGCGCCAGGCGTCAGGACTTGCTTCTCCATATGCCATGCCAAGGACATTCGCTACCACATAGCCGATTGTCCAGACCACGCTGAACGATCCGAGAAGCGCGCCGCGATGCTTGCGTGGAGAAAATTCCGCCAGGATGGCATGTCCAACCGTGAAGTCACCGCCCATGCCAAAACCGATCAAAACCCGAAGTGCAAACAGTTCCAGCGGCGATGTAGCAAAGAACTGAAGGAATGCGGCGACGGTGATAATGACAAAACTGGTGAGAAAGATACGCTGACGGCCAAGTCGATCAGACAGACGTCCAAAGATCAGGCTGCCCAAGAAAATGCCGATCAACGCCGAGCTTCCGATCGCGCCCATCCAGAAGGAATCGAGCGGCATCTGCCGGTTCATCGATGCCAGCGCGTACCCGACCGTGCCCAACGCATACCCTTCGGTGAAATGCGCGCCAAACGTCAGGCCTGCGATCTTGATGTGAAAGCGGTTCAGCGGAATGTCGTCGAGTAGTACGGGCTTCGACGCGGGCGCATCGTGCGTGCGGAGAGAGGCGACGTTCGGGTGTAACTCCACACCGATGGGCAATGCACTGCTTGAAGTGTCCTGATGACTCACTGCGTCTCCTTACTTATGTGTTCTTCGATTACCCGCACTACTGCCGGCTACATACGACGGCAACAGTGCATTCGCGAGCAATCAGTGGCGAAACAGCGGCAAATCAGCGTCCGGTTGCCATCAGGCCGCTGATCATCATGTATTTAAGTTCCATATATTCGTCGAGACCGTACTTCGATCCTTCCCGGCCCAGACCCGATTGCTTGACGCCGCCAAACGGCGCTACCTCCGTGGATATGATTCCTTCATTGATTCCGACCATGCCCGTTTCGAGCGCGTCCGCGACCCGCCATGCGCGCCCCAGATCCCGCGTATAGAAGTAAGCGGCAAGTCCAAAGGGAGTGTCATTGGCCAGCTTGATGGCTTCAGCCTCGGTCTCGAATTGAAAGCACGCGGCGACCGGTCCGAACGTTTCTTCCTGCGCGATGAACATGCTTCGATTCGCGTGCGCCAATACGGTTGGTTCATAGAACGTGCCGCCCAATGAATGCGGACGACCGCCAGTCATGACGGTTGCACCTTTGCTCACGGCGTCCTGCACGTGGTCGCCGACCTTCCTGAACGCTGCATCGTTGATAAGCGGACCTTGGTCGACATCCTGCTCGAGCGCATTGCCTACGCGGAGCTTGCCAACGGCATGTGTCAGACGCCGCGTGAATTCGGCATAGACCCCTGCCTGCACGAAGAAACGATTGACGCACACGCACGTCTGGCCCGTATTGCGAAATTTCGATGCCATGGCGCCTTGTACCGCAGCGTCCAGATCGGCGTCGTCGAATACGATGAACGGCGCATTGCCACCGAGTTCCAGCGAAAGCTTCTTTAGCGTATCGGCCGATTGCGCGGCCAGAAGCTTGCCGACCCGCGTCGACCCGGTGAACGACAACTTGCGTACGACCGGCGATGCAGTCAACTCTGCCCCGATCGCCACCGCGTCGCCTGATAAAACATTGAACACGCCCGCCGGGATGCCGGCTTCCTCAGCGAGCGTGGCGAGCGCCAGCGCGCTCAGCGGCGTTTCCTCGGATGGCTTGAGAACCATTGTGCAGCCTGCTGCCAGGGCAGGTCCGGCCTTTCGCGTGATCATCGCAAGCGGGAAATTCCATGGCGTGATCGCCGCCACGACCCCGACAGGCTCGCGCGTGACAATGATCTTCGAGCCAGCCTTGGAGCTCGGAATCACGTCGCCGTAGCTGCGTTTCGCCTCTTCAGCAAACCATTCCAGGAAGCTCGCGGCATAGGCTACTTCGCCTGCTGCTTCCGCCAGCGGCTTTCCCTGCTCCTGTGTGAGCAATTTTCCCAGCGCATCACGATGCTCGAGCATCAGTTCGCCCCAACGCCGCACCCGTGCGCCCCGTTCCTTTGCGCTTAACGCGCGCCATGCCGGAAAGGCGCTTTCCGCGGCAAGAATGGCCTGCTGTGTCTCGCGTGCGCCCGCTTTCGCGACTTCCGCGATCACGTCTCCCGTGGCCGGATTGCGAACCGGGTAAGTTTCGGCGCTGTCTTGCCAGAGACCATTGATGTAATGCTCTTTGCGAAGCAGGTTCATGCTGCATCCTTCATTGACTGAACAAAATCACCCTGCGGCGCACGTGGTTCGCGTGCAATTCGCCGGCCGGCCGTGTAGTCATTGATAACGTCGCACGGTGTGTAGTTGCGCTCGAGCTCGAAAAGCTCGTCTGCTTCGAGATGCGTACCGAGCGCGTTGAGTGCGCTGTCGAACTGGGCGGGTGAATCGGCGCCGACCAGCATGCTCGCAACGCCTGCGCGCTGCAGCACCCAAGCTTGCGCAATTTGCGCGGCACTTACACCGCGCAACCGTGCGACGCGTTCCACGGAAGCCGCGATGGCGCGCGACGCCGCGTCGCCATACATTTGCGAAGTAAAAAAGTCGGTCTGATTACGCGTGGAGGCGGCGTCGCAGGTCAAGAGTCCGCGCGCCAGCGGGCTGAACACGGACACGCCCAGTCCCTGGTCCGCGCAGTACGGCATCATTTCGCGCTCTTCCTCGCGATATGCAAGGTTCAACTGCAGTTGCATGTTGATGGGCTTATGCCAGCCGTTGCGCTCGCACACTTGAATGATTTTCGCGAGTTGCCACGTGTACATGGTCGACACACCGATGTAACGCGCCTTGCCCGACCGGACAATATCGTCCAGCGCGGCCATGGTTTCTTCAACCGGCGTGGCGGTGTCGAAGTAATGCAGCATGTAGATGTCCACGTAATCCATGCCGAGGCGCCGCAGCGAGGCATCGATACCGTGAAGCACGTGCTTGCGCGAATGACCGCCCGCGTTTTGATACGCGCCCATGTCGTAGCCGACCTTGGTGGTCACCACGATCTCCTCGCGTCGGGCGAGGCGTCCAAGAATCCTGCCAACGACTTCTTCGCCGACGCCCGCCGAATAGAAATCGGCAAGGTCAATGAAGTTCACGCCGGCTTCCAGCGCGTGGCGGACGATCGGCTCGCTCTTCTGTTCGTCGAAGATCCACGGTTTCCATTGCGGTGTGCCCATATTCATGGTGCCTAGGCACAGGCGTGACACTTTCAGGCCGGACTGGCCCAAGCGAACGTATTCCATTACTAAGTCTCCATGGCGAGCGCCGGCACGCGGCGCCCATAGGTGTTTTTAGAGGGCATCGCGCGATAAACGCGGCGTATAGAAGGGATTCGATACTTCGCGCGCGGCGGCGAACACATCGCTCTTCGACGGCAGGCCAGCCATGGCGGCCCTGATCGCGTTCCTGGTCGCGCGGTAGTTGTTGCGAAACACGGCGTCCAGATCGTCGGCTGCCGGGTTCACCCAATTTGCCGATACGACCACCCAGTCGTTTTCCGCTTCGGGCGGCAGTGTCCCGTCTTCGAGCGACTCGGCAACCGCCTTCGCGATTCCAGCCTGTGACGCGCCCCACGTTGCGTTGCCGTGGAACTCGCTGGCGATCTGCGCCTTGTTCACATACAGCGTAAGCGGCTTGGTGGGAATGCCTGGCTGGGCAATGACGACAAACGGAGCGTGGCCCGCTGATGGCGTAGCAAGCGCCGTGGCGAAGGCTTGTCCGGCGGGGCCGTTGCGCGGGCCGACGAGCACGTTGATATGGGCGAGATTGACGCCCGGTCCTTCAAAACCCTCGCCGATGTGAAGGTTGCGCTCGGATTGCGATGCTGGCATGTTGACTTCCGTTCAAGGAGTGGATCGATGAACAGATTGTGCGAGCCAGCATCGACGAGGAGGAATCGATGATTCGTGAGCACCGGTATGAGCGCCGCTCAGATCGGTAGATTCCCTGAGGCGTTGCGCGTACTTATCGTTCGGATGGCGCAATGGCGCCGTAGCGCGCAAGGAACTCCCGATGTTGTTGCTCGTCCACGCCCACGGGATGGATTTCCGTTGATGCCGGGCGGCTCGCGAGCCGCGCCTTCGGACGGATCGGGCGGAACTGAAAGCCGCCGCCGCAATTCGGGCAGACGTTATGAAGCCGTGACACGCACGACTCGCAGAACGTGCATTCGAAGCTGCAGATCATGGCGTCGCGGGCTGCGGGCGGGAGCGGCTTTCCGCAGCATTCACAGGTTGGGCGCAAGGCAAGCATGGGCATATCTCCTTTCCTGCATTTTAGGATCAGTGGTCCGCCCGCCCTCGCCAATCTGGCCACAATTTACGTCAGTTGTTCACGTCAGTACGCCCCACATCACTAGCGTGAGCGCAAGGCCAACCACCGAGACGATGGTCTGCAGCACCGACCAGACATACACCGTCTGTTTCAACTGCAATCCGAAGTACTCACGGATCATCCAGAAACCGGCGTCGTTGACATGGCAAAAGAACACCGAACCTGCACCGATCGCAAGCGCCAACAGCGAGTTGTGGGTCGCGCTCAGTCCTGCCACCACCGGCGCGATGATTCCTGCCGTCGTCGTGGTCGCGACCGTGGCCGAGCCGGTTGCCTGGCGCAACGCCACCGCGATCAGCCATGCAAGCAGGATCAGCGGCATGTGTGCGCCAACCGCAATCTTGCCGATCGTGGTGCTGATTCCACCCAGTACCAGCGTTTGCTTGAGGCCGCCGCCAGCGCCGATGGTCAACAGCAGTGCGCAGATTGGAGGCAGGCTTTTGCGCAGGATACCGCTGACCTTGTCGCGCGGCATGCCACGCGTCCAGCCCAATGCGACGATTGCGAAAAGAACGGTGAGTCCAAGGGCAATCAATGGCTCACCGAGAAAATTGAGCGTATTGAACAGCAGCGTTTCAGGCTGGACGCCCAGTCTCGCTATCGTGCGGCCAAGCATCAGAAGCACGGGCAGGAGAATCGTCAGCAGCGAGATACGGAAGCTGGGCGCGTCGAGCGCACCGGTTGCATCGACTTTCGACGCAAACAGCTTGCCCATCTCCTCCGGTTCCTCGACGTGCATCCGGCGTGACAGCCACATTCCATATAGCGGACCGGCCAGGATCACAGCGGGAATCGCCACGATGATGCCCAAGCCCATCGTGATCCCGAGGTCCGCATGCAGCGCGCTGACCGCGATCAACGGGCCCGGGTGCGGCGGCAGCAGCGCATGCAGGGTTGTCATGCCGGCAAGCGCGGGAATCGCGATACGCAGGATCGGCTGCTTCGAGCGGCGCGCCATCACGAAAATGATGGGCACCATCATCACAAGTCCGACTTCGAAAAAAAGCGGCAAGCCGATGACGAGCGCGACCAGCGCCATCAGCCAGGGCAACGTGCGTGGCGTGGAATGATCGAGGATGGTGGAAACCAGCCTGTCGGCCGCGCCGGACTCGGCCATCAGGGCGCCGAGCATCGCACCGAGCGCGATGATGATGCCCACATCGCCCAGCAACCCGCCCGCGCCTTTGCTGAATGCGCTCGCGACGGCTTCGAGAGGCAGACCCGCAGTGAAGCCGGCCACAAAAGTGCCGACGAGTATCGAGAGAAACGGCGCCAACTTCAGCGCGCTGATAAGAACAATGATCGACGCCAGACCGAGCGCGCATGCGATAAGAAGGCGCGTGTCGTGGTCGGACCACGCGGCGAAAGTCGAAGTCAGATGCACTGAAATGCCCTTGGCTGGTTGATGGAAGTGAGTAGCGTACCTGCGGCCGTATGCCGCCGCGCGGTGGCGGCGATTTTACGAGTGCTTGCTTACGGGATGCTTGGGCTCGATTTAATCGGGCGGATTGTTACGGGTTACGGGATTTGGGGTCGCGAATAGGGTCGCGTAAGAAAAGCAAAGATTTTAAGGCATCGATATAAAGTTTTTATTAACTGTTATTTTGATACCTATTTGTATTTAGCCCAGCCGCCGAAGTCAAATGCTCTTTGCTTGTATAGCCGTTCTTCTGCCCAGCGGCGAAGTCGAACACTGGGCGCTTTGTTCATCAGGCAACTTTATGCGCATAAAGCAATGCGCTCCATTGTCGGCAACTGCTCCCGAAGCCGACAATGAGCACGCAAAAGCCCTTTTCAATTATGGACGATCCCAGAACGAACAACGGCGTACCTACGCGAACGCGCCTCATGAATGCATCCTGGCTCTAAATTACGACCAAACATTTCGCGTCTCTCTCCTCACTATCTTCGCAATCACCCGAGAAGTCCGCCGACTTTATGCGCATAAACTCCGGCCATCCTCGGTCGAATGGCTAATCTCAATCGTTATCTCTAGAATTTTTCAGTTTTCAATGTAAAATTCGAAAAGCTAAACTTGGGAGCACAACGTGGCAGCCGAAATCATTGCGATCACGCAACAGAAGGGCGGAGTGGGGAAAAGCACGATCGCAATGCATTTGGGCGCTGCGTTCCATGAAAAGGGGAAGCGGGTCCTCGTCGTCGATGCAGACGGGCAAAACACGCTCGTCCACTGGGCCAGCGCCGCATCTGATGAAGCCAGCGGCATTCCATTTCCGATCGTGAACCTGTCCGAAGCGGGCGCCCAGATTCATCGCGAAATCAGGAAGTTCGTAAACGACTACGACGTCATCGTGGTCGATTGCCCGCCTTCCATCACTGAGAAAGTCTCGGGCGTTGTCCTGCTCGCGGCGTCCGTCGCTATTGTGCCGACGTCGTCATCGCCCGCGGACTACTGGTCGAGTGTTGGCTTGGTCAAACTCATCCAGCAAGCTCAGGTTATGAATGAGGATCTACGCGCCGTATTTCTTCTGAATAAAACTGAAGAGAAACGAATGTTGACCCGCGAATTAAAACGAGCCCTGGAGGAGTTGGGTTTCCCGTTGCTCAAGACACAAATTCCGACGCGGGAATGCTACAAGCAGGCAATGGCCTTGGGCCAGACCGTGCTCCAGATGACCGATCGAGGCTCGCGCCTCGCGGCAACCGAAATACGTGCGTGCGCAGACGAAGTTCTCGCCATGCTTCCCTGACTTTATGCGCATAAAGGACCCTGAATGAAACCGAACCAGTTCGCTAAAGGCTTTAAGGCTAGACCCGACACAACAAGCAGCGAAAAACGTACGGCCCTCGATCGCATCAATGCCATCGACGAAATCGTCAACCAAGAGGCTGGTAACGACAAGCAAGTGACCGGCCGCTCCAGCGGCTATTCGGACGATGAATTTCAGGGCGACGCAGATGCACCGGAGTCGGAAGCATTTAAAGCTTGGCGCCGTACAAACAGATATGTTCAGGGCCAAGTAATCGAATTGCCGTTGAAGGCTATCAAGCCAAGTCCTTTCAATCCTCGCCACTTCTATCTGAAAGCATCCATCGCCGAACTGGCCGTGAACCTGGCCAAACAAGGCCAGCAGCAAGCCATTCACGTGATACCCGATCACGACAATCCGGGCACCTTTTTTGTGAGCGACGGAGGCCGGCGGGTTCGTGCTCTTAGGGAAGCGAATAAAGAAACGGTGAAGGCAATTGTCATCGACCTTCCGATTGGTATCGAAAGCTATAAGCTCGGCTACGACCTGAATGTGCAGCGCGACTCGCAAACGGTGTTCGATAACGCAGTCGTCTGGAAGCGGTTTCTCGACGAGAAGCATTTTCAGAGTCAGCGGGAACTTGCCGATCACCTCGGTCTCGACGAATCGACCATCGCGGTTGCGCTGGCAATCGCCAAGCTGCCAGAGAACGTTATGCACGAGATGGTTGCACGCCCCGACAGGTTTGGATCGAACATGGCCTATCAGGTCTCGCGCTTTCATGGAGCGCGTGGCGCCGACGCGACGCTCCGGCTGATCAACAAGATCGCCTCCGATGATCTCAGTACGCGCCAAGTCGCGGACATCGTAAAGGGACGTGCGAGCGCACAAGAAACGCCAAAGCCTGCAGGTCGACAACGCTATGCGCAGCGGCTGGAAATCAAATTAGAGGGAATCTCAGTGGGCGACCTCAAAACTTACGGCGACGACCGGCTGGAGTTGCGATTGCGGGGCCTGTCGAAAGACAAACGCGATGCGCTTCTTCAACAGATCGAGAAAATGCTGCAGACCGAATCAGCCAAACGGTAGTTCCAAAGCCGTTCACGCGGTGCGCGGCGATATCACACAAGCCGGCGTTAGCACGACGCCAAGCTTATGCCGCGCGGTTTTGGTTCAAGGTGAAGGCCAGCAGGTCGCCGTCAGTCGGTTCACCCCACGTCTTGCGCGCGAGCCAGTCGAAGAATGAGCTTTCACCCATTTTCGAGTCGAGTCCACGCTTACGCCAATCGTCACGCATGTGAGCGCCGAGTTCCGGCAGAACATCCTCTTCAAAGGTTTGCCGCGCCAGATTCCGTTCCGACTCACCCTGTTCCTCATACAGCGCGCGGGCTTCCTTTCGGCGATAAACCGAAAATTCGCTCAACAAGCGTGCTTTGAGGTCATCTGCTGGCGCGCCATTGCTTTTGGCAGGCGCTACAGCAGCGGGCAACGCCTCCAGTTGCGGCGCATAGCCCTTCTTCAGAGCATCCTTGAACAGCGCCGCTGCACTTCGTACCGGGGGCAGAGAAGTGCTTCGCATTCTTTGTTCGGTCATCTGCAAGGCGGCCCGGATCCGATTTTCCTCGCTATCTGCGTAAAGCGTCTGTGCGTCTTTCAGCGGTATTCCGATCTTGACCATTCGATCGACAAGCGTGCTGTCGAAGACGTTCGGATGTTCATCGAGCGCAAGCATGGGTTGCTTGCGCTCCGTCACACGGAACTGAATCTCGGCGACTCGTCTACCTTCCCGATGCTCGATTAGCTCGACGAAAATGTTGGTTACGGCATTCACTTCAGCAATCGCCGGCCGAAGATAATCACGTTTGAAATATTTATACTCGCGTTTGGCCTCGTCACCAGCTTCAGTATCGGGTGTGCCAGAGAGGATCGGCCGCCACCACTCCCAGGTTTCGCGCATGGTGAGATGGCTCGGATTAGTCAAATACCGGACGCAAATCTCGTAGAGAGCAAGCCCCGCGCTGCTTCGCAACTGACTTTGGAACTGCAGGCTCAGGCGTGCATATTGAACCGGGTCGAGCAGTTTTTTCTTGATCTTGGGCGCGAAGGAAAACTCAACCCATACGCGGCGCGTAGCAGGATCTTCGAGAATTTCGGCATCTGCGATTAACGTCGATATTCCCCACTTGCGCCCAGGCTTCTGGCTCGACGTCCCTGTACTCCATTCGACCTGAACCGACACCATCCGGCGCAAATGCTCTTTTACCAAAGCTGTGTCGTTGGAATCAAAGGCTGAATTGGCGACAATGTCCGAGAGCAACGCCCGATAGGTATCGCCGGATTCGTCGGCCTGTTGCGCGACGGCCAGCAACACGTTGAATAACTTGCGGGTCAAAAGCGTGATCTTTCCGCTTTTGGGCTGAATTGCGATTGCTTCGACGGCTTTTCGCAGTTCTGCCGAGCTCGGACTCACCACATCGGTCTTCTTCGCGCGTTTGGTTGCCATGCTTGAGTCAGGGAGGATTTTGGGAAAGCATACCGATGACGGTGAAGCTCGTCTACAGGCGTGGACTCACCCTGAAGCGGTGATGAGCACTTTACGTACTGAACTCACTGAGGTGCACTCCCGAAAGTTCTCACCCTCACCGTCGTGTGCCATCCCGTTTGTCCCCGCACCATGCGGGTAAACGGTTTGAGTCGCCTTCTAAGCTGTTTCCAAGGCCCTATTGACGGTCCCGTATTCCCTCACCCAAAAAAAATTTGCGATCGTAACTCTTCATCACTGGACTACTCGCCGATTCAATATGGGACTCCGACGCGTCAAAAGTGACCCAATTACCTCTTAATTCACACCGCACGAGTTTTCAGGGCGAAACCATCGCGAATCGGGTCCCGAAAAAGCTCACCCCTGCTTGAGCGGAGAGTCTTTTATCACGGCAGACACGCTGCAGCGAGCGCTTCCACGTGCCTTCAACAAGTCCCGAATTCCCTCACCTTTGCTCCGAACTACACGATCCGTCTCCGGTAGACCGACCAAGGGCACCCGGAAAGTCTCACCTTTAGGGGGAAAAAGCAGCTCTTTGATGGTCAGGCGTACCCCTAGAGTGCTTTTAGTACTTGAAATGCTGAAACTCTGATCCCGTAAAAGCTCACCTCGATCAAATATCCGACTCATTTCTGCTGCTTTCGATCTACCTCTTGCACCTCCCGAAAAAGCTCACCTTGACCGCGGTTCATCAGCAGCATTGAGAAAAATACCTTATTATTTTCAGTATGTTATGACGCTTCCCTTATAGATGCGAGGGTGGGGGAAAATCATTGGCGTTATCTTCAACACCAGAACAGCTCCTGTATAGACTCACCGGAAAACGAAGTCACGTGTCAATCGCCCTTTTTGTCGACAGGATTCAAGCTTCCCGGAAAAGCTCACCTTAAACGGGCGCTGGCGCAAATACCCATTAAAACCAAGGGATTATTGGTCCGCCATAATGAATCTCAGCGCAACGAATGCTCCCGTAACTCCTCACCTCAGTGCACCGCGCCCAAGGCTTTCTGTTCAGCTCGCCCACGCGAGACTTGAAAAATCTCACCTCACGGAGCGTTTGGCTCCCGAAAACACTCACCAATCGGTATAAATGACCGATTTAATCTGCAGTTCTTTGATTTATTCGGATCCCGCAAACACTCACTTGGCGCATTCGGCATGTAAGTATCCTTCGTCCGCTGGTTGGGCGCGACAGGTATGCAGCATCCCGAATATTCTCACCTTACAAACGGAGGCAACTCCCGAACTCGCTCACGTAAGCTCCCGTAGTGGCTCACGCTCATCCCCGAACCCCATCACCGTGGTCCCCTGTTTGCGCTCACCTTCTATCCCGCAAACCCTCACCTATGTACCCGGAACGCCTTGTTCCATAAGGGTTTGCCGTGGCGTTAACGTCTTTAACTAGGGTTCAAAGGTGTTTACTTCTAATACTCTCAAGGCCACCTGAGCGCCTCCATAGAGAAAAATGCAGCCCCGACCACGTGAAACATCTCGAGACTTATCAAATCAGCAACAAACCCCTAGTAATCAATGACTTGAAACATTAAGCTCTACATGTTTCACGAAAAATACCCGCACAGGTAGTTGACCGTGTCGATTTTGAATACTGCAACGGTGTTAAACGGAGCCGAAGTGTATTTCAAGAAAAAATGTAGTGTTCGATACGTAATGTATTATGTATCGAACAAAAAATGCGCTGAGGAGTAAACATGAATGACGAAGAAAGGGCTGCTTTACGAACCGAACTTGTTGAGTTACGGGCGCGTGGAGCCCGGCGACAGGAGCTTTCGCAACACGCGTGCAAGCGTCTTTTCTTCGATTTTGGCATTCGCCCCTCAATGGCGACAGTCAGAGATCTGACTCAGACGGGCAGTGCTAGCGATATACCGAAGGACATCGATGCGTTCTGGATGCGAATCAGATCCGCATCCAAAATTCGTATTGAGGGCGGCGCGATTCCTGACACGTTGCAGGAGCGTGCCGGGGAGTTACTGGGGCAATTGTTTCAGGAAGCGAAGCATTTGGCCAACCAGGCGCTTGAAACGGAAAGGAATGCTGCAAGAGACGAAGCGAGCGCTGCCTTGAATCGTCTGCACGATTTTGAGGTGCGTTTTACTACTGTCGAAGAGGCGCTTCAGCGCAGTGAAGCACGTACTGAAGCCGCGCTCATACGAAATTCTGCTTTGGAAACCGAAATTCGCGCGCTGAAAGAGCAGGATTCGGATGCGCAAGGTGGCCTGCATGCGTTGATTCATCGTTTGGAAAATGAAAATGCTGCGCTGATCAAACGTCTCGATGCTGACCAAACAGCGAACGCTGCGCTTCGCGACCGGCTTGACTTACTGAACTACGAGCTGCGGCAGAACACCGAGCACTATGCGCAGCAGATCAAGGATGCGGTCAGTGAAGCTGAGCGCCGCGTCAAGCCGATGTTGGTGGAACTTGACTCACTTCGCGGCGTGGCAGCGACATATCAAAGCGGTGTACGCCAAGCCAGTCAAAAAGAATTCGATTTTATTCAACAACTTAGTACCGCAAAGGCGCGCTCCGATCGCTTGGAGCAGCAACTTCGCGAAAAGTCCGATGAGATAGACGAATTAGCGTCAGAACGCGACACGCTGCGCGCACAAGGCGGAATGGGCAAAAATGCAGCGCGGCTAATTTGCGCGATGGTCGATGAAGGCCGGCTATCGAATGCGGAAATTGCGGCATTGGGGACCGAAATCGATGCATTCGTTACGCTGCCGTCACATTGTCCGGCATGCTCAATTGGCGAACCTGATCTTGTCCAGCATGGAGCTGAATTCGAGCTTTCATGTCCTGATTGCGAGCGGTCATCGGGCAACGCCTCGTCGCGGCTGATGGCCGTAGCCTGTTTTAAGACCGCAGATATGCTCGAGGCAAGCCAACCAACCGACAGGTGAGCTTATTCGGGAGCGAAAACTAGAGTGGTGGATCGTTGGCAAGCGTGACGCCTTGTTTTACACGCGCCAAATCGTGCTCCCGTATTTCCTCACCTATCCAGCGCTCCCAGGCGCGATACAACCTTTGTGCTGAAATTTCTTGCTGAAACCCCAGCCATTGTCCGACCTGCTCCGGTGCTGTTCCGCTTTCGAAAAGGTCCGCCGCGAACGTATTACGCAACGTCTGGGGACTCGCGCGGGCTCTCCTGGATTCCGCGATCCCAGCCGCCAGAGTTATTGCATCGACCGCGCGTAACATCGTGGCCTTGTGCATGATTCGCCCTGAAGGTGCCGATGGAAACAGCAGGTTGCCTAGCAACCGGGCGGTTTTGCGTTCGCTGATCCATTGATTGAGCAGCGCGATGGCAAAGGGTGCCAGCCGGGTTTGTCGATTAAATGCCGGGTTTGCGGCTTCGACCGTTAGCCAGGGTTGGTTCCAGTCAAAGTGACTAACGCTCAGCGTGGCTGCTTCCCCGGTTTTTACTCCCCCGCCAAGAAATACACCGACCAGCGCACGGTCCCGGCATTCACGCCAACGATGACCGGTCGATAAATCTCCAATCGGCGAGAAAAGGTAATTGATCAGCGTTGCACGTTCGCCGTGCGCAAGGAAACCCGTTGGCTCATTTTCGCGCGCGTCCCGCCACCGAGCTTCGCCGTCCTGCGCAATAAAGCGTGCGGGGTTCGTGGATGCGAGTTCTATCTCGCGAATGTGATCGAGTACCCGTTCAATAAGGCGCAAATAACGCATGCGTTGCGGCTTCCGAGCGTCCAGTTGGGTCACAAACTGTTCGATGGCGGGCCTGTCCACGGTCTGTATCGTGACGCATTTGACATTGAGCCACTCGAGAAATAAACCCCATTGAGCGCGGTAGACATTCGCTGAAGACGCTTTGAATGCCTGATTGGCCATCCATGCGTCGAACGCGCTTGCTGGATCCACGTGCCAACTGGCGCGTTCGCGGTCGAAAATATCGTTGGTGCCAGCGTGTGAGGGCATCGGGAAATTGTCCGTTTATGTGACGCTAACGCTTCGGACCTGCTTTATTGATGCGCTCATTTTAATGCGCAGCCGCAATTGCCAGTTCCGGATGTCCCGCGTGCGCGGCTTGATCGTAGGCATCCACGGCAAATGCGAACACTGGCGGCAGCACATTGGACGTTCCGAAATCGACAAGATCGTCCGTTTCGGGAAACATCAGGTCGTCGGGACGTGCAAAGAGCGCGCGAAGCGCTGACTCGTGACGGCCAGCGAATCCCAGGTCGGCTAAGGCCTCAGCCTCGATAGCAAGCAGCAGGCGCCAGGTCAGCTGCACCCCTTGCACGATGTAGCGTTGCGCAACCTCCCGAGTAATGCGCTCCAGATCTCTTACCACGCGCGCGAACTCAGGGGTATCGATACGATCTTCCTCAAAATCCATTTTTGTCTCCATCTCTCGAACCATACGACAGGCTGGTACTGTACAAACATACAGTATTTATCGCAATCTTTCTTCTAGCGTCGCGCCGAGGCGAAATGGCGTATGTGCGATTCCGCCTACGCGGTAATCAGACGCGGTCGGCTATTGGATGCACGGCCGATTTGCGATCCTGATTACACGGTCAGGGAGCTTCCTTGACATAGCGCCGCGAAATTCATTACATCGGATTCGCGCTTTGATACGAAAGGAGATGAACATGAACAAGGATCAGAAAGACGGCGTAGTTAAACAGGCCAAGGGTAAGGTCAATGAGGTTGTCGGCAAAGTAACCGGCGATAGGGCGCAGGAAGCCAAGGGCGACGTGCAACAGGCTGCAGGCAAGGTGCAAAAAGGTGCTGGCGACGCTCGGGAAGACATGAAAGATGCGTTGAAGAAGCATTAAGAGTGCGAATCGACCGTTCCGGACGAGAATTGTCCGGAATGGCTCTAGTGCTCTGGATTCAGCAGGATAAAAGCAGACCAAGGCCGCCTCCGACACAAGTCGGTGCGGCCTTTCTGTTTCGGGCATTGGACACAGCGCTCCGTGACGACCAATCTGGCTTTTGCTGCGGCTCTTTCTCACGCTAACGAGCGCGATATCCGTCCCCTTGAAAACTTTATGCGCATCAAGTTCCCCGGCTGACCACGCGTCACCGATAGTGAACAAGACAATTGATTCGATCAGCCGCAAACCGCTTGAGGACCGCGTGCATTCACACAAATAGACATTGCGTTCATGTACAGTTTCGCTCGAACTTAATATCGAAAAAGCGTTGCCGCTTAATTCGAGTGGTGGCGAAACGTACAGGTTTAGGGCGAATGAAAAAGACAACGACAGTCTCAAAAATATTCTCCGTACCAATGGCCCTCTTCGCACTAGCCGCGTTCGCTACATCCGCTCATAGCGCCGCAGCCGAAATTTGTGGCAACGGCCTTTGGGCCGACGCAATGATCGGCTCGTACCATGTTCATCCCAAAAAACACTTCGATCAGTTCAATCCCGGTATTGGCGCGGAATGCTGGGTGTCGCCCCAATGGGCTGTAACCGGCGGCTATTTTCGAAATTCGCTTTCGGCCCCGTCGTTTTATGGCGGTGGCGTCTGGTCGCCGGAGTTTGTTCATTGGGGTTATGTCCGGCTTGCGGTCATGGGCGGCGTCATCTCAGGGTATGACTATGGCAAATGGGGATTCGGTCACGACCATAAGGTAGGACCTGTTGCTGCACCTTTGATCATGGCCGAGTACGGACGGATTGGTGCAAACATCATTTTGATTCCACCCATACCGTCGAGCGACTTGCCTTTCACACTGGGTTTTCAGCTACGTGTCCGCTTTTGGTGACGCGCTGCATGACACGTGATGCGAGCGGCGCCTTTGAATTTAGTATATCGAAGTAAAAATTCACGACAGGCTTGATGACGTCTGCCCGGTCGTAAAGGTGAGCTTTTGCGGGAGGCTCGAACGACTTCGCGCTGGTAGGACTCGGGGTGTTGAATCCGCTTGTGTCAACCGGCCATGCGCCTCGAGTATCAACGCTTCGTACGTTACCCCATCTGCAGCGTGATCTCGGTGCGCTGCCGATTTCGCCGCCCGGATTGATCTGGAAGTAATGGTATTAACATAACCGCAGCTTTGCCGACGCGTTGATTGTTCGCTAGAAAGAACAATCGGGTAAGCCAACTCTAAACAAACCATTAATAAACATCCAAGCAAAAGGCCATATCGCGAGTAGGGTGGCAAATGCTTAGGCTCTGCAAGCGGTAACATCAATGCGATGCCGACTGCGTGGCGTCGACTTGTCCGGCGTGCGTTGCACGGACTTACTCTTGCCATTTGCGGGGCGTATGACACCCACGCCAACCCACGTCACGATACATAAGCGTTCTATGACCTCTGTTCTTCTACTTGAAAATATCCACGATACCGCCGTCGCCCGCTTCAGCGAGGCCAAGCTCGAAGTCGAGCGCCGCGCGGGTGCGCTGGCCGGAGTGGAACTGCTGAGCGCGCTGCGGGCTCACAACCTTGTCGGGATTCGATCGGCAACGCATCTCAAGAAAGGTGAAATCGACGCCGCGCGCCATCTGCTCGCGATCGGGTGCTTTTGCATCGGGACATCACAAGTCGATTTGAACGCCGCTGCTCACGCAGGCATTCCGGTGTTCAACGCGCCATTTTCCAACACGCGCTCCGTGGCGGAACTGGTTATTGCGGAAGCGATCCTGCTGTTGCGGCGCGTGCCCGAGAAAAGCGTGCAGGCGCATGCGGGACAGTGGGCCAAGGGCGCAAGCGGATCATTCGAGACGCGCGGCAAGACTATCGCGATCGTGGGTTACGGGAACATTGGTTCACAGGTCGGCGTGCTTGCTGAAGGCATGGGAATGCGCGTGGTTTATTACGACGTGCAAGCGCGTTTGTCACTGGGGTCGGCCCGTGCATCGCAATCGCTCGCCGACGCTGTATCGCAAGCCGATGTCGTGACGCTTCACGTTCCGGCCACCGCGCAGACCAATTGCATGATCGACGCAGAGATGCTCGCCTGCTTCAAGCCGGGCGCAATCCTGATCAATGCGTCGCGGGGTTCGGTCGTGGATATCGAAGCGCTCGCGCAGGCGTTGAGCGCGAAACGGCTGGGCGGTGCGGCTATCGATGTATTCCCGGAAGAGCCGAAGACGAATGCCGATGAATTCAAAAGCGTGCTTCAAGGTTTGCCGAATGTCATCCTGACGCCGCACGTGGGCGGCAGCACAGAGGAAGCGCAGGAGAACATAGGCACGGAGGTCGCGACCAAACTGATTTCGTTCCTGACCACGGGCGACACAGTGGGCGCGGTCAACTTTCCGCACGTGAATCCGGGACCGCTCGATGCACCCGCGCGTTTGCTCAACGTCCACGGCAATGCGCCGGGAGCGCTCGCCACGCTCAACACCCGACTTGCGGCAGAGGGCGCCAATATCGTTGCGCAGCATCTGCAAACGCAGGGCGAAACGGGATATGTGGTGACTGATCTGGACCGTGCGCCATCGAATGAATTGATCGAGACGCTCGCGAAAGAACCCGGCTTCATTCGAACGCGCCTGCTGGTCAAATAGACGCGACGCTAATATTGCATGTTCCATTCTTTTAAAAAGCCCGGCCAAGATATTGACCGGGCTTTGTCTTGGCTTGTTTCAAGCGGCGTATCAGCTAACGTCGCGCGCAAGGTCTACTTTCACTAGTCAAGAAGGCTCATTGATGTTCAATCGGATTCCCCGTATTTCGCGGCTCTGCCAAGGCCTCGTCGCGACTGCATTGTTGGCCGTAACATCCACTTCGCAAAGCGCTGCTGTATCGAACGCATCGAACTCATGGAACGGAGATTTTTCCCGCCTGATCGATTTGACGGCAACCCGCTTGCACGTGGCACGCGAAGTTGCGCTAACGAAATGGGATACGCGCAAGCCGATTGAAGACAGCGAGCGCGAAGGCGTGGTGATCTCCGCAGCCGCGACGCAAGCCGAACCGGCCGGCGTGCCGCGTCAACTCGCCACTCACTTTTTCGCCGACCAGATAGAGGCTAACAAGCTCGTGCAATATGGGCTTCTTGCACGGTGGCATCGGGCGGGAAAAGCGCCTTCGGATCACCGCGCCAGCTTGACCGACGATATTCGTCCCGAGCTCGATCGTCTTCAAGGTGAGTTTATTCGGGAGCTGGCGGCAACCGATGCATTGCGTGCAGCACCTGATTGCTATGCGCGTTTGGCGCGCGCTACACAGTCGTATTCTTCAGCGCACAAACTCGATGCGCTGTATTCCGTGGCGCTGGATCGCGCGCTTGCTCGCGTGTGCGAGAAATAAGGGAACGCGCCAACGTGGCGAAGTTTGCGGGCGCGCGTATTCTTGCAATATTGCGCCTTGGATCCCGACACCGATGGACCTGCCAACCCGATCTGCTGTGTGCTGCATCGCGCTTGCATTCGCGGCGGCTCCGCGCACGAACCACGGCAACGATCCGTTCTTTCAGATTTCGACGGCCGTCGCGCATTGCCCGACGCCTTTGGGCCCGGTGCAAACCGATCAGGAATGGCTCGGCGATGCGCATTACCGCATCGAACGCGGCAATAGCTGCTGGGTGGAAGGCCGCTGCCGCTTGTCCAATGCGTATCGCTACGATGCCGAAATTGTTGATGCTGTGCAGCGGCGCCTGAACGCAATCAATCCCGCCACGCACTGGCGTGAAAACTCGACGTTATGGCTTACGCTGCAGCGACGGTTTATATACGTGCAGGGCTGTGTATCGAAGGAGTTCGACACAGCGAAGTTCTTGACCATGCTGGGTGAAACAGCGGACGTGGAACAAGTGATCGATAACACCACGGCCTCGCTCGGCAAGCGTCCGCTGCCGTACAAAACACCGGCCGACTAACGCATAAGCAAAGGAAACACATGCAGGTCAGACGAATCGTTGCGAATATGTCCACGCAGGACGTTGCGCGGGCGAAGCCGTTCTATCAGGACGCACTCGGGTTGGATCTGTTGATGGATCACGGCTGGATCCGGACTTATGGTTCCTCGGCCACAACGGGAGTGCAGATCAGCGTGGCGGAGGAGGGCGGATCGGGCACGGCGATGCCCGACTTATCGATAGAAGTCGATGATGTCGACACCGCGCTTGAGCGCATGAAATCGGCGGGCTTTCCGATTGAATACGGACCCGCCGATGAACCTTGGGGCGTTCGGCGCTTCTATGTGCGAGACCCGTTCGGGAAACTCGTCAACGTGCTTGAACATCGGGTACAGCCCTGATTTTCAGGCAGCAACGCCCTCATACGTGTCCGGCACGCTTTCCTAATAGCCTTGCGGCACGTTCGCCTTGTTACCCGCCAGCGGCGAACCATAGCCGCCGCTTTGTGTGTTGTTCGGCAAGCCATTCACAAGCTGCGCACGCGGGTCGGTCGGGTTCAGGTTCATCTCACCGGCCTGCGCATTACCGTGCGTAGGATATTCGCTGCCAAGCGGCGCATTGGGCATCAGGCGCGTGTCATTTGCAGGTGCGCGCATGTCGTCGTTCGGACTCAATCCGTGGCTCATGCTCGCGGTCTGTGCTACCACCGCTTGCGCTGCAAAAAGAGTAATCAAGGCCGCCGTACTCACCGCCATGACGCGTTTCAACTGAACGTGGATAACCATGACTGGAACTCCCTGAAGTTGGGTTTCGTGTCCGTGATTGATTGGGGTTCGCGTTAAGCCGGCACGCGTTATTGTGGGCAAACGAGCCTGGAACAGTTCTGTACGTTACTTGCGCGCCTTCTTGAGCGTGGCTTCGCGCTTGGGCCGTTCATCGATAATTCTTGTCCGGGCCTTGTTCTTCAGCTTCTTCCACTGCTTGCACTCGTCCTTGGTCCGCAAGCAGCCCGTACATAGGCCCGTTTTGCTGTCGAACTTGCAAATATTGATGCAGGGAGAATCAACTGCCATAACAATCCATTGGATTCCGTGGAGAAAATGCGTGAAGATCAATGCATGCAATCTCGCACGATGCATGCCCGAATGCCAAAAACATAATCCCGATAAGGCCAATAGCCGGCGCAGCGTGACTGTAGACAAATTGTCTATCCGCATACGCCATCTGGGGCGTATCAGACTCAGATGCTAAGATTTGGAACATTTCGTCGCATTGTGCGGAAACGTTTATACGCCGTCTGCGACCAACCGGCTTTTTGCTCTGGACCATGCAAAAACCTCCCCTGTTCTCGACGCTGAGCCAGCTTGAGTTCGAGCGCGCCGTCCTGGGACGCGTCGTGGCAGGCATGCCGCTGCATGAAGTGCTCGAGCACGTTATTCATCGGGTGGAAAATCGCTCGGAGCAGCCCATGCGGGCCTCCGTGCTGCTGGTCGACGCTACGGGAAAACGCTTGATTCACGGCGCGGCGCCGAGTTTGCCTGAGGAATACAACCGCATTGTCGATGGCCTAGAGACCGGCCCTTTGATGGGTTCGTGCGGCGCTGCGGCATTCCGGGGCGAGCCGGTGATCGTGGAGGACATCGAAACAGATCCTGTCTGGGCCGCTTTTCGCGATATCGCCCGGAAGTTCGAATTGCGTGCGTGCTGGTCCATGCCCATTTGCGCCGCCGACGGCCGCGTGCTCGGCACCTTCGCCAACTATTATTCGGTGCCCAAAAAACCGTCGGCCGAAGAACTGGACGATATTGCGCAAGTGGCCAGCGTGACGGCGCTTGCAATCGAGCGGCACGCGAGCGACCGGGCGCTGCGGGAAAGCGAAGAGCGTTTGCGCATTGCCCAGCGTGCAGGCGGCATTGGTACCTTCGAGCTGTTTCCGGATACCGGGCGTATGGCGGTATCGGAGGAACTTTGCCGGCAGTGGGGTTTGACGCCTCGCCATGAAACCCATCTCGACGTGCTGCTGGAACTCGTGCATCCCGATGACCGCGCGCGGGTGCTTGCAGCGCATCGCACCATGCCGACGGGCGCGCTGGACTATCTCGAATACCGGATTCATCGCGCGGACAGCGGCGAAGAGCGCTGGATGGCGCGCCGCGGAGAAGCAGTCGCCCACAATAACGCCGGCCTGCGCTTTATTGGTGTGACCTACGACATTACAGACCACAAGCGCTTCGAGGAGCGCCTGCGAGTAAGCGAGACACAACTGCGCCGCCTGAACGATTCGCTCGCCGCCGAAGTCGATGCGCGCACGCGCGAGCGCAACAGCATCTGGCGCAATTCGCGCGACCTTTTTATTGTTGCGAGCAGCGCGGGCGTGCTGCGCGCGGTGAATCCCGCGTGGACCGATATTCTCGGGTTCCGCGAGGACGAGTTGATCGGCAGATCATTTGCGGAAATCGTTCATCCCGATGATGTGCAAGCCACGGACGCCGCGCTGCAGTCCGTCGCGCACACGGGACGCGTGCGCTTCGAGAACCGCAATCGCCATAAGGATGGGTCGTATCGTTGGGTATCGTGGGTCGCGGCGTTCGAAGGTGACACGCTGTATGGCAACGGACGCGATGTCACGAGCGAAAAGGAAACCCGGCGCGCGCTCCAGCAGACCGAGGAAGCGTTGCGCCAGGCGCAGAAAATGGAGGCGCTTGGCCAGTTGACGGGCGGCATTGCGCATGATTTCAACAATCTGCTGCAAGGCATCACCGGTCCGCTGGAACTGATTCGCCGATACACCCAGCTAGGCCGCACGGACGACATCGACCGTTTCATCACGATGGCAACGGGCGCCGCGAATCGCGCGGCGTCGCTGACGCACCGGCTGCTGGCGTTTTCGCGGCGTCAGCCGCTCGACCCCAAGCCGGTGAACGCGGACGAGCTGCTGCATTCCATCGACGATCTTCTCAAGCGCACGATGGGCGAGGCGATCGACACGCGCGTGATCCACAATCCGCATCTCTGGCTCACGCGTTGCGACGCGAATCAGCTCGAAAACGCGCTGCTGAATTTCGCGATCAACGCGCGCGACGCCATGCCGGAGGGCGGCCGCCTGACGCTCGAAACCGACAACGTGGAGCTGGGTCGCGAATTCGCCGCGTCGCATCCCGATGTGATGCCGGGACAATACGTGGTGGTATCGGCGTCGGATACGGGCGTCGGCATGCCGGACGACGTCAAGGCGCGCGCCTTCGATCCGTTCTATACGACCAAGCCGCTGGGGCAGGGCACAGGGCTGGGTTTATCGATGGCCTACGGGTTCGCCAAGCAATCGGGCGGGATTGCGACCATTGAAAGCGCGCCCGATGCCGGCACGACGATCCGGCTGTATCTGCCGCGCTTTACAGGCGGCGCGGGCAAGCAGGAATCGGCGACGGCGCTCACGGAAGCGCATCGGGCGGCCGACGGACACGTGATCCTGGTGGTCGAAGACGACACGTCGGTGCGCGAACTTGTGTGCGAGATACTGCGCGACCTGGACTACGAGGTCCTCGAAGCCATCGACGGGCCGTCCGGACTGGCGATACTGAATTCGCGGGCGCGTATCGATCTGCTGGTGACCGATGTCGGTCTGCCGGGCCTGAATGGCCGCCAGCTAGCCGACGCAGCCCGCGCAACCCGGCCCTCGCTCCGGGTCTTGTTCATGACGGGTTATGCCGAGTCGGCCACGCGCGCAAACGGGTTCCTCGACACGGGCATGGAGATGATTACGAAGCCCTTCACGCTGGAATCGATGGCAAGCCGCATCCGGCGCATGGTCACCATGGCGAGATGACCACGCCTGCCGTATCGATATAAATCGGCACAAATCCTTCCGATTGGCATGGCCTTTGCTCATACAGATCGGGCGCGCATATTCCCGAGACCGATGGACACCGGCTCGTGGCCAATTACTCTATAAACCGACGCAGCGCCAGGGCTGGCCTTCCTTGATGGATCGCCGGCGCGACCGCATCATGAACCCCGCTAAAGCTCCATACGAGAACGACGTCATGACACCCAATCCCGTTCCGCGCCGGCCCGCGTCGAAGGTTTTGCCGCCCGAAGCGCCCGGCATACGGGCGCTGCTGTCGCTGGTGACAGGCGTGGTGGTGATCTGCGCGCTGTATTTCGGGCGCGCGGTGCTGATTCCGATCATTCTCGCGGTGTTGCTCAGTTTTCTGGTCGCGCCTTTCGTCGATTTGTTGCGTCGGCTGAAACTGGGACAGGTGCCGTCCGTCATCCTGGCGGTGCTGGTCGCGTTGTCCGTGCTGACGGCGGTCGGCGCGTTGATTGGCGCACAAGTGGCGCAGCTTGCCGGCGATCTTCCGCGCTATCAGGTTGCCGTGGAACGGAAAATCAGCGCTGTGCAGGAAAAGACCGTTGGCCGCGCCGACGCGTTTCTTGGCAAGGCGGCGACGGCGCTCAAGCGGATTTCGCCAAGCCGGCAGGAAGAAATCCGCAAGAGCCAGGAGAACCAGACGGCGTCTCCCATCGATGCGCCCATGCCCGTCGAGGTCCACGAGCCGTCGCCCTCGCCGGTGGAACTTGCGCAGCGGTTTTTGTCGCCCGTGATCAGTCCTTTGGAAACCACGGGCATTGTCCTCGTTGTAGCTATTTTTATCTTGTTGCAGCGAGAAGACCTTCGCGACCGGTTGATCCGGCTGTTTGGGTCGCGCGATCTGCACCGCGCAACCACGGCCATGGACGAAGCCGCGCGCCGGCTATCGCGCTATTTTTTGGCTCAGTTGGGTATCAACATGGGCGTCGGTATCGTAATCTCGATCGGGCTTGCGATTATTGGCGTGCCGGGTGCGTTGCTGTTCGGCGTGCTGACGGGATTGCTGCGTTTCGTGCCGTATGTCGGAACCTGGATCGCGGCGTTGCTCGCCGTGGTATTTGCTGCTGCCGTCGGCCCCGGCTGGGCGATGATGATCTGGACCATCGCACTGTTCGGTGTCACGGATGTGGTCGCCGGCCAGGTCGTCGAGCCAATGCTTTATGGGCATAGCACGGGACTTTCGCCGTTTGCGGTGATTGTCGCGGCGATTTTCTGGAGCTGGATCTGGGGGCCGATCGGGCTGGTTTTATCGACGCCGCTGACGCTGTGCCTGGTGATTCTAGGGCGCCACGTGGACCGGCTTGAATTTCTCGATGTGCTTTTCGGCGACCGTCCGGCGTTGACGCCAGCGGAAAATTTTTATCAGCGGCTGCTCGCCAACGATCCCGACGAAGCGCTCGTGCAGGCCGAAACGCTTTTAAAGGAACGTTCGCTGAGTGCGTACTATGACGAGGTCGCGCTGGAAGGCTTGCGGATCGCGCATCAGGACGTGCTGCGCGGCGTGGTGACGGCGGACCAGCTCAAACGCATCAACGAATCCGCGATGGATATTGTCGAAGGACTCGAAGAGGTCGAAGACGTGGTGATGGCTGCGCGGCCCGAGGAAGAACCGCCGGCGAGCCTCGAGATGTCTGATAGCGAGGCGGGCATTGTGCATGAAACGCCCCCGGCTCACTTCGATGCCGTCAAGGAAGGCCATACGTCATCCGTCCTGTGCATTGCGGGGCGCGGCGTGCTGGACGACCTGGCCGCGACCATTGCTGTGCAACTGTTTCGCAAGCACGGATTGGGCGCGGATCTCGCGCCGTACGAGCGTTTCTCGCGCACGCGTTTCGATGACGTTGACTTGACGGGTGTATCGCTGATCTGCGTGATTTCCTTCGATGCCGCCGAGTCGCCGCCGTATTTGCGGAATTTGTTGCGCCGTTTGCGTCAGCGTGCGGGAACGGCGGATTTGATCGTCGGGCTGGTCGTGCCGGATAGCGCGCTGGAGGGCGAGGCGGTGATCAGGAAGACGTCGGCGGCGACGTCGTTCAAGGAACTGGTCGAGGCGTGCGTGGCCGCGGCGCGGCGTCAGTCAACCGATGGCGTGTCGTGGGAAGGCTTGAATCCGGAAGACCCCGAGCCGGCCGCCGGCGCGGCGAACGCAAAAGCGCCACCAGTCGTTCCGGTCTTGCGGGGCGCTTGAAAAAACACGGCCTAGCGGTTGCCGTCGAAAAGATCGTTGAGCATGGTGTCGAACGCGCCCTGCGCCTCTTCGAGTTCCTGCAGCGCGGCGTCGAAAGTCTGCAATGCGATCTGCGTGGGTCGTCCGTCGCCGTTGGGCGGAAACTGGCTCTGCAATGCCGTGAACGCCGCCTGTACCTGCCGCGTGGCGTTCACGATGCGCTCCATCGCCTGCGCTTCTTCTGTTCGGTTGTGTTCAGCAGTCATCGGAGTCTCCGTTCTGGGAACCCCGATATTACCAACGGATGTGGCGGGCGGCACGCGCTACTCGGGACCGGCCGCTCATCCGCCGCCCGGCCGCCAATCACTGCGAAGTCCATCCACCGTCGATCTGAAGCGCCGAACCGCGCATTTCATCGGCGGCTTCCGAGCAGAGAAACACCGCCAGCTTGCCGATCTGTTCCGGCGTCACGAACTGTTCCGACGGCTGTTTCTCGCCAAGCAGCTTCGAGCGCGCGGCGTCGGACGACAGATTTTCTTTCGCGGCGATATCGTCGATCTG
The DNA here is from genome assembly GCF_051615025.1 of Caballeronia sp. DA-9. NCBI lineage: Bacteria > Pseudomonadati > Pseudomonadota > Betaproteobacteria > Burkholderiales > Burkholderiaceae > Caballeronia > Caballeronia sp. DA-9. The sequence continues at coordinate 1,569,233 of NZ_CP195132.1, forward strand.
CTTTTGCACCAGGGGCGTCAGCACGAAGCCGGGGCAAATGGCGTTCACCGTTACGCCAGTGCGTGCATTTTCCAGCGCGGCCACCTTCGTCAAGCCGACAATGCCGTGCTTCGCGGCCACATAAGCCGATTTCCCGGCCGACCCGACCAGTCCATGCGCCGACGCAATATTGATCACGCGGCCCCAGCCCTTATCGCGCATTGTCGGCAATGCAACGCGCATGGTGTGGAACGCCGAGGTCAGATTGATCGCAATGATGGCGTCCCATTTCTCGACCGGGAACGTGTCGATGGTCGCTACATGCTGAATGCCCGCATTGTTGACCAGTACATCCACGGCGCCGAACTGCTCGATGGCAAACGCGATCATGGCTTCTATCTCGTTCGCCTTCGACATGTCCGCGCCGTGATGCACGGCCTTCACGCCGTGCTTCTCGATCTGCGTTTTTGCGCTCTCGATCACGCTTGCATCGCCGAAACCGTTCAGCACGATATTCGCGCCGGCTTGCGCGAGCGCATTGGCGATCCCGAGGCCGATGCCGCTCGTCGATCCGGTGACGAGGGCGGTCTTGCCGGCAAGCGGGGTTGCTGAAGATGAAGTCATGGGCGAGTCCTGTGGAAGAGGAGGGTGGATGGCAACAGCAGAAAGCGCTGTTGCCAAGTTTGCCAGATGTTTTGCCGGCGGTTAAACCAGGCCGGTCGTGTAATACACCGCGATCACGAAGAACACGGCGAGCGTCTTGATGATCGTCACGGCAAAAATATCGCGATACGACTCGCGGTGCGTCAATCCCGTCACGGCGAGCAGCGTGATCACCGCGCCGTTGTGCGGCAGCGTGTCCATGCCGCCGCTCGCCATGGCGACCACGCGGTGCAGCACGTCGAGCGGAATATGCGCCGCTTCCGCACCCTTGATGAACGTATCCGACATGGCGGCGAGCGCAATGCTCATTCCGCCCGACGCCGACCCGGTAATCCCTGCAAGCGAACTCACGGAAACCGCCGCGTTGACCAGCGGATTCGGAATGCTCTTGAGCGCGTCGCTCACCACGATAAACCCCGGCAACGCCGCGATGACGCCACCGAAACCATACTCGGACGCGGTGTTCATCGCGGCGAGCAACGCACCGCCGACCGCCGCCTTCGTACCCACGGCAAAGCGTTCACGCACGCGCCCGAACGCCGTCAGCACGACGAGCAGGATGCCGAGCAGCAGCGCGCCTTCAACGGCCCAGATGGCCACCACCGATTTGATCGGCGTCACGACCGCCGCATGCACACCCGGCAGTACGTCGGGTGCGACCGAATAACTTGCGCCGTACCAGACGGGAATCAGCTTGGTCAACGCGAAGTTCGCGACGCCAACCAGCACGAGCGGCGCAACCGCGAGCAGCGGATTGGGCAATTGCGCGTTTTCCACGCGCTCCGGTTCATTGACGAGCGACGTGCCGTAGCCTTCGCCGGTCGCCATCACCGAGCGGCGGCGCCATTCCAGAAACGCCAGCCCGACCACGATAATAAAGAGCGAGCCGATCGTCCCGAGAATGGGCGCGGCCCAGCCCGTGGTCTTGAAAAACGTCGTGGGAATGATGTTCTGGATCTGCGGCGTGCCGGGCAGGGAATCCATCGTGAACGAGAAAGCGCCGAGCGCGATCGCGCCGGGCATCAGGCGCTTGGGGATATTGCTTTGCCGGTACATTTCGGCCGCGAACGGATAGACCGCGAACACGACCACGAACAGCGATACGCCGCCATACGTGAGCAACGCGCACACCGCCACGATCACCGCATTGACGCGCGTCTTGCCGATATACCGGATGGCGGCGGCCACGATGGATTCCGAGAATCCCGACAGTTCGACAACCTTGCCGAATACCGCGCCAAGCAGAAATACAGGGAAGTACAGCTTGACGAAGCCGACCATCTTTTCCATGAAGATGCCCGAAAACACGGGCGCGACGGCGGCAGGTTCAGTAAGCAGGACGGCGGCGAGGGCGGCGAGCGGGGCCACCAGGATCACGCTGTAGCCGCGATAAGCGGCCAGCATGAGAAACGCCAGCGCGGCGAGAACGATGATGAACGACATTAAGTCTCCGATACTTGTTGTGGGTTGCTTCGTGCGCATCCGGGGCGAATGCCGTTCCGGAAGCGGTGCGCCCCTAATGCAGCATTCGTGCCAATGCCCGCGCAGACTGGCTCTTTGAGGTTAAACAGCGCATATGACGATGTACATGCCGCGTTTGTCCACGCATTGAGACGAAATCGTTTGGAAAGGGCGCTAAAAAATTGCGTTGAACTTCAGCCGAACGGCCGGTAGTTTAATGCCTTGCCGTGTTTCCACGTTTAGAGATATTCTGTCTCGATATCGAGAAACCTCTCGGAGACACCGATGCTCAACGACTGGACGCATGTCCCCGTCGACTACAGCGACGTTTTGCGCCGCGCGATGGATTCGCTTTTCAAGACTTTCGAAAATTTCAGTGAAGGCACGTTTATCGTCGATAAAGACGCGCGCGTGGTCTGGATCAACAAGCGCTACGCGGCGCGTTTTGGCTTTGCGGACCCCGAAGACGCCATCGGCCGCGATTGCGAAGCCGTAATTCCAAACAGCCTGATGCGCGAGGTCGTGACCACCGGCAAGCCGATCCTGCTCGACCTGCTGGAAACCGACCGCGAACCGCTGGTCGTCACCCGGCTACCGCTGAAGGACGATTTCGGCGAAACGGTCGGCGCGATTGGCTTTGCGCTCTTCGATGAAATGAAGGCGCTCACGCCCTTGTTTTCGCATTACTCGCGCGTGCAGCAAGAGCTTATCGCCACGCGGCAATCGCTTGCCCAGGCGCGGCGTGCTAAATACACATTCGCGAGTTTTGTCGGTACGAGCACGGCGAGCCTGGATGTAAAACGCCAGGCGCGGCGGGCGGCGCAAGTCGATTCGCCGGTATTGCTGTCGGGCGAGACGGGTACGGGCAAGGAACTGCTCGCACACGCAATCCACGGCGCGTCGGCGCGCTCGGCGCGTCCGCTTGTCTCGGTGAACGTCGCGGCCATCCCCGATACCTTGCTCGAAGTCGAGTTTTTCGGTGCGTCGGCGGGCGCTTATACCGGCGCGGATCGCAAAGGGCGCGTGGGCAAGTTCGAACTCGCCGACGGGGGCACCTTGTTCCTCGATGAAATTGGCGACATGCCGCTCGCCCTTCAGGGCAAATTGCTGCGCGTATTGCAGGAGAAGGAGTTCGAGCCGCTCGGATCGAACCGGATCGTGCGCACCGATGTGCGGATCATTGCGGCCACATCGGCGGATTTGCCCGCTCTCGTGGCGAGCGGCCGGTTTCGGGCGGACTTGTTTTATCGGCTGAATGTGCTGGCGATCCATGCGCCGCCGCTGCGTCAGCGCGTGGGGGATATCGAGGCGCTTGTGTACGCCATGCTCGAAGAGCTTTCCGCCGATGCCCGTCCGCGCCACGCCGGCCAGTTCGTCCTTCACGACGATGCATTGCGCCTGCTGTGCGCCTATTCGTGGCCTGGAAACGTGCGCGAATTGCGCAATGCGCTGGAGCGCGCGGTGATGTTGTCGGACAGCGAGCATATCGATGCCCGCGCGTTGGGATCGTTTATGGGCGAGGAAACGGTGACGCCAGAGCCTGAACCGCCACGGGCGTCCACGGAGGAGGAGACCGTGCCGTATGCACAGGCCATGGCGTCGTTTGAAAAGCAGTTTCTTTCCGATGCCTTGCATGCAAGCGGCGGCCGGGTTGCCGAAGCGGCGCAGCGAATCGGCATTGGGCGGGCAACGATGTATAAAAAAATCGTGGCGCTGGGAATCGCGGTCTAGCGTTGATTTTCACACTCTAATGATTCGCCACGAGATTCGCCACGGTACAACTATCTATTTGTAATATAATGGTTTTCAGGAAAATTTACTGTTCCAAAGATTCGCCATGATATTCGCCAACAAGGACCATGACATCTGCCGATTCGAAATATCCGTATTACGCGGTCCATCAGATGCATCCAATGCTGCCTTCCGCGCTGAAGATGGATGCATTGCGTCCGTTGGCGGCCAATGTCATTGGACAGGCGAAGGATCTGGCTGCGCATGGCATGCCGCATTTGCGGGCGCTTTTGCGCGAAGCGCTGCGGCCCATGAATTCCTACTATACAAACAAGATCGAGGGACAGCATACGGAGCCGCTCCTGATCGAGCGGGCGCTGCACGAGGATTTTTCCGCCAAGCCGGGGGAGGCGCATAAACAGCGCATCGCGGTTGCGCATATTGGCACCGAGCGCTGGGGCGAGGACACCTTTCCTGCATTCGATTCCGCATCGTTCTTCGAGGGCTCGGTCGTCCAGTCGATTCATCGGCATCTGCACGATCAATTGTCGGCGCAAGACCTGCTCCAGACAGGCGACGACGGCAAAGAGGAAAAAATCACGCCGGGCGCCTGGCGCGAGAAAGGCGTCAAGGTTGGCGCGCATATTCCTCCGGATCCGGCAACACTGCCTCGGTTCATGGAAGAGTGGACAAGCGGGTATCGCTACGCCCGGGCCGGGGAAACGGCCGTCATCGCGTTGACGGCGGCGCATCACCGGCTTGCGTGGATTCACCCTTTTCTAGACGGCAACGGCCGTACCGCGCGATTGCATACGCATATTGGTTTGTCGGCGTTAGGGCTGACACAGGGCCTCTGGTCGCCCATGCGCGGCTTCGCACGCGAACAAGCGGCTTACTATCAATATCTGATCGCAGCCGATCAGCGTCGCAAAGGCGACTATGACGGCAGGGGCGTGCTGAGCGAAAGCGGGCTGGTTGAATTTATAGACTTTTGCATGAACCTCTATCTGGACCAGATCGGTTTCATGGACGGCATGTTGCAAATGCAGGCGTTCGAAGCAAGACTCTCCCAGATGCTGGCCGCTGAAGCAACCAAGGTTGATACCCGCTTTCTGCGCGTCGAAGCTGCGCAGCCGCTTGCTTATCTGGGCAGCGTCGCGTCTATCGACAGAACCCGCTTCAAGGCCATGATGGGACTCGCGAGCCGAACTGCGGATCGCGCACTGGCCGATCTATTCAAGCTCGGCATTGTCAGTTCAAAAACGCCGAAAGGGCCGATCGAGCTGGCCTTGCCGCTCAAGCTGTTCCGCTATCTCTTTCCGCGCCTCTGGCCCGAAGCCGAGGTCGATACGGCAAGATAAACCGCGACCTCCAAAGGCAAGCTGAAAGCGCCGCATGGCATACTTGCGGCATCAGAAAAACAGCGACAAAAGGGGGTATCGGATGAAGCTTTTCAGCGTTTTTGCCGCGCGTTCCGCGGCGCTAGTGCCGCTTTTGGCGGTGCTTTCCGCGTTGTCCGCATGCAGCAGCGCGCCGCCGCTTTTTTCATCCGACGGACGCCCGACTTCCATGATCCAGTGCCCGAGCAGCGGCGGATGGAGCAACTGCCAGGAAAACGCGCGCGCCATGTGTGCGGGCAGCTATGACGTTCTCGATCAAAGCAGCGAAAACGGCCAGAACGGATTGCTTATTGCGTGTCAGGCGAAATGAACCTGCGTGTGTGGATTCTCTAACCTGCACACGCTCGATGCGCCGACAGGTTGGATGAACAAATTCGTTCAATAGTTCTGGTTCAATCAACGGCCGTACTCTAGCGCCATCTCCACGACGCGCTATCGATGACTGATGTTCAATGCAGCGTCTCGCGCAAGAGCGTCACGTCGTAGCCGAGCTTGCGCGCACGGTCGATCAACGCCGTTCGTATCGCCGCCGACGGCTTCGCTTCACGCGTAAGAATCCATAGATAACGTCCGCTCGGTTCACCGACGATGGACCACGTATAGTCATCCGCGTGATCGAGCACCCAGTAATCGCCCACATAGAATGGCCCGAAAAACGAGACCTTGAGCTTGGCGTTATGCGAGTCCGCGACGACCTTGGCCTTGCCTTCCGATGACTTCGGCGTCCCGTTCACGCCCCCATGACGGCAGGAGTTGATCACCGATATCAATCCGTCTTCCCGCTTTGCATAGTTTGCGGTAACTGCTTCGCAGCCGCGTTCGAAGCGGTTTTCATAGCGCGCGAATTCGTACCATTGCCCAAGATATCGATCGAGATCAACATCCTTGGCGGGCTCGGGCACCTGCTCGTTGCCGCTCTTGCTGCTCCCCGCCATCGCGCAAGCGGCCAGCGCGCCCAGTCCGCCGATCACCAGCAAAGCCGCAGCGCCGATGGCGACGGATCGTTTGAATTTCATCTGTGTCCTCATTGTGTGTATGCAGTGGCGTTGAGCTGTGAGCAAGCTTTGTTCCGTTATTTGTTCGATAAGACAAGGTCCCGCATAAGCTCACCTCTAGCGTTTCAACTGATGGATGAAGGGTATCCGAGAAGCCTGTTAGCAAAGGTGTCGATGTGTATCAACTGTTTTAACAACAGGTCGCAAGCTATTGATCCCGAACGCTTTAATGCCCGGACTTCGAGCTGGACCGGATCGGACGCATCGCTCTTCAAGTGTCTTCTAAAGACTGCGCAATGGGGTCCCGTATTCCCTCACCTAAAGATGTAAAGCCTCACCGGCTTGCCTACGCGTCGTGCTGAGCGCAACGCGCGCGCGGCGCACAGGAGCAAGGTCACGGGCTTGCCGCCAGCAAGCCCTTAAGCTTGAAAGCCCTATGGGTAAAGGATTTCAAGCCGATACATAACCTATTCGATGAACTTCGGCGCGATCGCGTATCTAGTTAGCGATACTTGCAATCGGCTTTGGCGTGAGCTTTTGCATCGGTGCGAAGCTCACCTCGCGCGGCTCCCGAAATCGCTCACCTTTGGAAACTCGCCCAGCGGTGACTTGCATCTGCCGCTATGCTTTGCGCCTTGCCCAATCAAGTCGCGCTCTTACTCATGCCGTTGCTGGTCTCGTCGCTGTTCAAGCCGCTTCTCACCATCATCCTTCCTGTGTTCGCACTCATCTTCGCGGGCTATGCCTGCCGCAAGACGAATCGGTTAGGGCCGAATGCCTCGTCGGAACTGAATCGCTTTGTCGTGTATCTTGCGTTGCCCGCGCTGCTCTTCGACATCATGGCCACCACGCCCTGGCGTTCGCTGGACCAGCCTGCGTTTATCGCTGCGTTCGGAATCGCGGCTGCCGCGATCTTCTTGCTGACCTTGCTGGCGAGCTTGAAGAGATCGAGCCATCTCGCCGACGCCAGCCTCGACGCGCTCAACGCTGCTTATCCGAACGCCGGATTTATCGGCTTGCCTTTGTGTGCGCTTGCGTTTGGCCACGCGAGCCTCGCGCCTGCGGTGATCGCATTGATCCTCACGGTATGCGTGTTGTTTGCCGTGGCTATCGTGTTGATTGAACTTGGCTTGCAGACCGAGAAGCACTTTGCCGCGACGTTGGGCAAGGTGGTCAGATCGCTCGTGACCAACCCGTTGCTGTTCGCGCCGTTCGCCGGATGGCTATGCAGCGGCGCGGGCCTCGCCATCCCGGGCGGCGCGGATACATTCCTCAAGTTATTGGGTGCGGCGGCAAGTCCATGCGCGCTGGTTGCACTTGGCTTGTTTCTTGGCGAAAAGTCGAAAGGCGGCGCAGCCGGAAAGACTTCTATGCTGGTCATCGCCAAGTTGATCGCGCAGCCGCTGCTCACTTGGTGGCTGGCGTTTCACGTGTTCGCGCTGCCGCTCTTATGGGCAAAGACCGCGGTCATGCTTAGCGCGCTGCCAACCGGAACGGGGCCGTTCATGCTGGCGGAGTTTTATCGGCGGGAAGCGGGCGTGACGTCGAGCACCATTCTGTTCTCCACGCTGATTTCGCTCGTGACCGTCACGTTATGCCTTACCGCCATCACACACTGACGCGCATAAAAAAGCCCGGTGCTTGAGTACCGGGCAAACCTCATCGGAGCGAGGTGTGAGAGAAGCTGTTATGACACGAAGGCCGTGGTCTTGATTATTGCGTACTGATACGCGCGCTGTTCGCCTCGGTGACGGACGTCCCGACTGCACGTCCAGCGTCTGGCGACCTTGCTGTTTGGTAAGGCAGCAACTCCGGATAGCTTTCCGAATGAATCGCATCGAGTTCGCCACTGTTTCGCGCCGCAATGAGCTCGGCCTTGACCTCAGCTCGCGTTTTCGGCGCAGTGTTCGAAGATTGAGCGAAGGCGCTGGCCGATGAAGCCAGTACAGCGACAAGCAAACTGCCAATAAGCACGCGTTTCATGTGAGCCTCTGATTTTCAAGACGGCGCGCCTTGCGCCATCGATATGAATCAGTCTATTCACATGACTATCGAAGACCAATGTCGATTAAGAAAACATATTGTTGCTGCAGGCGCATGAATGTGAATTTTGTTTGCCAACGGCGTGCGTGTTTTGACGTACACCCTTGCGCATTTTGTAAAGGATATTTCCGGTACCTGGCGTTTTTCTGCGGCGGCTTCGTCCGTATGCTCGGTTCTGCGATCCAGCAGCAAGTCAGCCGGACTTCATCAGTCAACCGAGGTATTGCCATGAAACGCGTTTTTTCCGTCTTTGCTGCTGTCGTTCTTCTTGCCGTCGCCAGTGCGGTAAACGCCGCTGAAACTTCAAATTCGCAACCGGCCACGTGTCAAGGCCCGGCGTCGCAGTGCAATGTATTTTTCGGCCATTGAGTTCCAACGATTTCGCCGCAGCGCTCTGACTAGCCTTCTTCCGCCAAACTCTTGGCGGTTTAGTGCGAATTATTAAACATCTTCAAAGTTGTCCACAATTTCTGTGGACAACTTTGTGGAAATCATCTCAAAAAGAGCGTGAAAGCGGCACGTCAGGCGGGTTCTGCTTGAATTGCTCAATGCGAGGCCAAAGCGCCCGCTAATCGCGCTATTGCTGCGTGCTTCGCGTTGTTCAACATCGCAGTCGCAATAGCTGCCCGCTACTTGCGCGCCTATGATATTCGTGGTGCCCCATCACCTGTTCAGCTCAGTCAGAGGGAATATCTATGGCCTACAAAATCGCGGTTGTCGTTGGCAGCATCCGGCGTGATTCGTTCAACAAGCAGCTGGCGCACGCATTGATCTCGCTCGCGCCGCCGGATTTCTCGTTCGATTTTCTCGATATCGCCAGCCTGCCGCTTTATAGCCAGGACTACGATGCCGATTTTCCAGAGGCGGCGCGAACGCTCAAGCAAAAGATATCGGAGGCGGACGGGTTGCTGTTCGTCACGCCCGAGTACAACCGTTCAATTCCCGGCGTGCTGAAAAATGCGCTCGACTGGGGTTCGCGGCCGTGGGGACAAAGCGCGTGGGCGAACAAGCCGGGTGCGTTGATCGGGACATCCGTGGGCGCGATCGGCACGGCGCTCGCGCAGGCGCATCTGCGTAATGTGCTGGCGTATCTCGATGTGCCGCTGATGGGTCAGCCGGAAATGTTCATCAAGCACGATGAGAGCCGTATCGATGCAAGCGGCAAGATCGTGAACGAGGATACCCGCAAGTTCCTGCAGGCTTTCGTCGATAAATACGTAGCGTGGGTCAAACGGATCTCAGCGGCATAAAGGCACAGCAAAAAAGTAGCAGCCCGCCAAAGCGGGCCGCTACTTTTCAAGCGAGTTGCTGGATCAATCAAATCGCCTTGAGTTACGTATGGTGATGCCCCGTCACGCGATCCCAGCCGTGACGCACCGCGAGCTTGAAACGCTCCCACGTGTCTTCGCCATGCGGATTACGGCCTTGCCAGTCGCGTTGCAACTCCGTTTCCATCGAATCGTCCCAGGTCCGGCCACGATAACGCTCGTCGTTGCCAAGTGTGGCGCCATACCGGTAGGCATCTTCGTATTCTTCGTAGCGCGCGCCCGTAGCTGCGTAGCGTGATTCGTAGTCGGTGCGGAAATCGTCTTCATACTCCATATATTCATCGGGCATGGAGTTTCGGGACAGCGGCAGATCGGGCCTGAGCGGATCGGTTGCCGACTGGCTCAGCGACCCAGCCACGGGCGTACCCGCTTCACTGCGTTGCGCCGATGCCTCGGTTTCATCGAGCGGGTCAACTGGGGCGACGGGGCGCCAGCCTTGCGTGGTTTCATCTTTTGCCGGCCACACGGAACCGCTGGTCATTGGATCGCCACCGGTCGCACGATAGGTCGAATCGCTGCCGCCCGCGAACGGATCGCGTGCAACGGGGCTGATCGGGTCAAGCGGGTCGACCGGTTCCAGCGCGGCAGGGTCGCCTTGATCCGCGCGAGGATAAGCACGCGCACGCGAGTCATTACGCGCCGTGGCAAGCGGATCGGCTGCCGGATTGACCGGTCCGCGTCCCGGCACGGCGCTTCCCGAACCCAGCCCAAGCTCATCAAGCAGCGAATGATCGCGGTCGTCGGCGGTGGTGTTGATCGTGCCCGGATTATTCAGCGCGCCCCAGCTTGCAGCGCGTTCATCGATATCGATTGCACCTTGCTCAGCGAGCGTTTGCCGGGCTGTGTTGGCGCGTTCTTCCGACGGCGTATTCACAGCCACCAGTATTCCGCCACGCCGCACGGCTTCCGAATAATGCGCGACCTCGGGCGGCTGATCGCGGCCACCGAACAGCATCGAGAAGAACCGTTCTATATTCGCCAGCACGCCGCCTGTTTCCGGCGGTTGTACAGCGCCGGCAGGTTCAAGCGCCGGGTCCGCCGGTGACGAAGGTTCCGGCGCGGCCTGGAGTTCGATGTCGCCACGAGCAAAACCCGAAGCCACGAGCGCACTGCGCGCGACTTCGGCCTGATCGTAGGTGTCGAAGATACCGATAACTGTGTGTCGCATGGCTGCCTCCCTGGGTGGCCTTGGAGTAAGTTGCGACGCGTTCGTACGCATTCGCCGCAAGTCTCGCTGAGGATCGCAACTCCCGTGCCGGGTCGTGCGACACGCGCAGGCGAGCCACCCCGGCGTGCCGGTTCCCGCTGATCCGCCCGGAAATCGCCGACGTTTTTACAAACCGTGAGAAAACTCAGTGCGGCGCTTCGCCGTGTTCCCGGTCGGCGCGTGCGCTCAGGTCTTCCCGGATGGTTTGAAGAAGCGTATCGAGCAGGCCGATATCGAATGGTTTCGACAACACGCGCGCATCCACATGCCGCGCCCGGTCGAGTTCTTCCGCGTAGCCGGTGACAAGGATCACCGGCACGCGCGGCGTGCGCGTTTGCAGGATCTCCGCGAGATCGATGCCGTTCAGCTTGCCGGGCATATGAATATCGGAGAGGACGACATCGAATGGCGGTGAGTCGACCGTCGCGGGATTGCCGCGGGCGGCGTCGAGCATTGCGATTGCGCCGTCCGCGTTGAAGATATGGGTGACCTTATGATTCATCATCGATAACAACGCTTCCGTGCCCGCGGCCACTTCCTCGTTGTCCTCCACCAGCAGCACCCGCAAGCCTTTCGAATCGCTGGCCGTGGTGGCGTCGTGCGGCACGTCGGCTGTCTGCTCCGCCGATGCGCCCGCTCGCGGCAAATAAAGCCGTACCGACGTGCCCGCGCCCACGGCGCTGTCTATGGTCGCCACGCCGCCCGCGCGCTCGCAGAAGGCGAACACCTGCGGCAGTCCAAGCCCGGTTCCCATGCCCTTCGACTTGGTGGTGAACAGCGGTTCGAATGCGCGGCCAAGGATTTCGGGACCCATGCCGTCTCCGGTGTCCTCGAGCGTCAACTGGACGAATTCGCCGACAAGCGGAAAGCCATCCTCATGACGAAACTGGACGTTGTCCGCACGAACCGAGAACGTGCCGCCGTTGGGCATGGCGTCGCGGGCATTTACAGCAACATTGATGAGCGCGAGTTCAAGCTCGGCGGCATCGACGCGAATTGGCCAGACATCCGTATCCGTTTCCAGATTCAGCGCAACCTTGGCCCCAAGCGATGCCTTCAGCAATTCGCGGCACGCCGGCAGCCATTTGCCGATTGCGATGGTTTCATTGCGCAGCGGCTGCTTGCGCGCCACGCCGAGCAACTGGCGCGTGAGCGACTGGCCGCTTTTGAGCGCGCGTTCCATGGCGGACAATTCGCGATCGAGCCCCACCGCACCGCGCCGGCGGGCAATCTGCACATTAGTGGAAAGGATCATCAGCAGATTGTTGAAATCGTGCGCGACGCTGCCGACCAGATTGCCCAGCGCTTCCATCTTGCGCGCCTGCCGGTAGGCCGATTCAATGGAACGTCGCATCGACGCTTCCGCCTGCCAGCGTTCCCACGCATCTTCTTCGTTGGCGAGACGCCGCAGCGAAAGCCAGATCACGCCCCAAAGGACCACGCAGGGCGCGAACAGCGACAGCATCAGCACGCTGACGTGTTGATACCAGGCCGCCCAGATGGTCGCGACCGGATAGCCGCTCGACACATACACCGGGTAATTTCCGACGCGCCGGAACGCGACCACTTTCAACTGGTTATCGAGCCCGGAACGCATGCGCACGACACCCGCATGGCGCGCCGACGAATACGCTTCACGCAATGGCGAACTGGCGGCGAGCGCCATGCGGTTTGGCGGACGCACCGGATACCAGGCCAGCACGGCGCCGTCGGCCCGAGTCAGGCCAAGCGACACGCTGGTGTTGTCGCCCAGCAGTTCCCGATAAAACCCCGCGAAATAGCTCGGGCGCAGCGCGATGGACACAATCCCCGCGAATTTGCCGTCCGGCGTCTTGCGCGGCACGGCGGTATTGAACACGCTTTCGCCCACGACCTTGCCCTGCATGACGCTCGAGACATTCTCGATGGCCGGATGATCGCGCACGGCAATGAAATCCTCGCGCGTTTCTATTGAAACGTCTGGTGTCGGGAACACGCGGCTGGTCGCGATCAACCGTCCGTCCGCGCCAATGATGCTCACCGCCGCCACTTGCGGATAACCACCGCCCATCGACTTGAGTTTTTGGTGAATGGAAGCTTCGTTGCTGCGCAGTGTCGCGTCGTCCAGTCCGTCGATCAGATCGATGACCCGCGCGTTGAGCGTCTGGTTCATGTCGAAGACTTTCAGCGCATGTTCTTCCGCGACGTGCGCGTTGCGTTCGGCGATTTCGGCGGCATCGGCTTCGCGCGCCTTCAGGTCGCTCCATGACATGGCCGTCACGTAAAGACAGGGCAGGACAATCGCGGCGATCAGCAATACGCGTAACGTGGCGCGCTGAGCGGCAAAATTGCGCTCGGGCACGACCGGGAACGGCGGCTCGTCTTGCCAGTGGTCAGCGCCCGTTTCCTCGCGATGCGGCGTCATGGATTTGTTTTCGGTCTGGTCGGAATATGGCTGCGCTGGATACTCGCGCATAAATCATGCCTTCAATCTGACGACAACATGTGATGATTTGCTTGTCGTGATCGATAAAGACGATTTTATTTTAGTCGAACAGGTTTGCAGGACAGGGAATGAGACGGTCGAATTGAATGATGAGTTCCAGCTGAAATTCAAAATCTGGTGCGGAACAAGGACGAGGATATCGGTCGATTAAATCGCAGAGCGGGCTGCGAAATAATCGATCGGATTTTTCTTTCTGTTCGCAACCGAGCAAGCGCCTTTTAAAACCGATGCCGGATCCCCAGCGCCAGAACGGTTTGTGCGTCGCCGGAAGCGGGCGATTGGCGATTGATATCGGCGGTCAGGCCCGAGCCATTGCTTGCCAGATGCTGATAAAGCGCTTCTGCATACACGTCGGTTCGCTTTGAAAACGCATAGTCGAGCAACAGCGAAACCTCGTTCCATTTGGGATGGAAATTACCCTGACGATTATCGAGTTTGCCTGCCGTGTAGGTGTATGCGCCAGTCAACGTCCAGGCCGGTGTAAAGCGATACATCGTGTTGATCTCGAAGTTATCGAAACGCGCGTTGGCGTTGGTCTGCGTAATTCCCAGACTGCCGATTCCGTTGATTGTCTTCAAGCCATCGAATTGGGAACGCGTCCAGAGGAAATCAATTCTGGCGGCCCCTGCCTGATAGGTGGCGCCCGCGCCAAAGGTCCGCTGAAGCGCTGCAATGAAGGTCCGGTCCGAGAGCGTCACGGCGCCGTCAGTATTGCTGCCCGCCGTGTTGCTCACCTGCAGGTACGCCGCCGCGATCTTGAGATTGCCCATTGCGTATGACGTCCCCGCGCTCCAGGCGCGGTTGTTGGCGAATTCGCCTGCGTCGTTGGAGAAGCCGTATAAGCCGCTGACGCGTAAACCGCCGAACCATTCGTTGCTGTACTTCACCGAATTGTTGACGCGAAATCCATGGTTCAGGTTGTCGTTGTCGTAGGGATGTGCGGCGAGGTTATTACTCACGGGTTTATGCAGCGGCGCGAGGAAGTCCACCACGGAGTCGTACTGCCGTCCCAGCGTCACGCGCCCAAGGCGCTGGTCGTCAAGTCCCACGTAGGCCTGATAGCCAAACTCGCGGCCGTTCTGCGTCGCCGTGCCGTTCATCAGGTTAAAGCCGTTTTCAAGCCGGAATATGGCTTTCGCGCCGCCGCCGAGATCTTCAGCGCCGATAAACCCCCAGTGGCTGCCTTGCAGATCGCCGCTCGTCGCCGACACGCCCGAATTCCCGTGTTGATTGCTGGCGTAGGAAAAGCCGGCGTTGATCACGCCATACAACGCGACGCTGCTCTGTGCATGCGCCGCGCAGGCGTACCCCGCCGCGCATGCGGCTATTGCTAAAGTCTTTTTCATTTTCCCCTGGCTTTTGATAAGCCGTTCGCGCGCGTCGACGCGATGCCTCGAGAAGGCATCGAAAAAACGCGCGGATAAACGGCTGGTTGAAGCGCTGGCTTGCCGTGCTTGTGCTGCTGTTACCGGCTGGCGACGCGCGAGCGATCGGCGAGACCGTCGATCGAAACTTGCAGTTGGCCTTGCGAACACGGCTCGATACGCGCTATCACCCCAAACACCTGGTCAAGCCGATCAGGCGTCACGACCTCCGCGGGCGTGCCAAAACCGCAGATGCGACCGCCGTGAAGGAGCATGGCTTTGTCACAGGAACGCAGCGCCGTGTTGATGTCGTGGAGGACCACGACCGTGACCATGTTTCTATGGCGCGTCTCCGAGCGCAGCGTACGCATTACGTGGAACTGGTGATTCAGGTCGAGCGCGGAAAGCGGCTCATCGAGCAGCAGCACCTGTGGATCGCGAACCAGCGCCTGCGCGATTCCAACGAGTTGCCGCTGGCCGCCCGAGAGTTCATCGAGCGAGCGCGTTGCAAGCGATTCAATGCCAAGACGCTGCAACACGCCATGCACGTGGGCGAGATCGTCCGCCGTGTTTCGCGGCGTGCCATAACCCTGACTACGCGTCGCGCGATATGCGACCAGCACGGATTCCAGCACCTGCAGCCGCACGCCGGCCGGCAACGCCTGCGGCAGATACACGACGCTGTGCGAGCGCGCGCCCGACGCACTGAGCGCGAGCGTTTCGCCGTCGAGCACGAGCTTGCCCGACTGGGAGCGCGTGAGGCCGGACAGCGCGCGCAGCAAGGTCGACTTGCCGCTGCCGTTCGGTCCGAGCAACGCGGTGATTTCGCCACGTGGAAGCGGCCCGGCGGCGAGCGAGTCGAGAATGCGGCGGCGGCCGTAGCTGAGCGAGAGGTTATCGATGGAAAGCCTGCTCATCCGAGTTCTCCATGCGACGAAATCACAATGCCGAGGAACAGCGGAATCCCGACAAGCGCCGTCACGATACCCACCGGAATCAGCACGCCGGGAATGATCAGCTTGGACGCAATCGACGCCAGCGACATCATCAAAGCGCCGGTCAACGCGCTGCCGGGCAGATAAAAGCGGTGATCCTCGCCAAACAGCGCCCGCGCCACGTGCGGCGCGATCAGGCCGACAAAGCCAATCGTCCCGACGAACGACACCGCAAGCGCCGTCAGCACGGCTACGCGCAAGAGCGTGCCGAGGCGCAGGCGCCGGACATCGATACCGAAGCTTGCCGCACGATCCTCGCCCAGGCGCAGCGCGGTAAGCCGCGACGCGTTTGCAAAGGACATCGGCAACGCGACGGCAAGCGCCGCGGCCAGTACGCCGATCTTCGTCCAGTCGGAGCGTGCGAGCGAACCGAGCGTCCAGAAGACCAGGCCTTGCAGGGCATCGGCGGACGCGATGAACTGCATCAGCGCAACCAGCGCGTGAAACGAGAACACGAGCGAGATGCCCATCAGCACCACGCCCGCCGTGCTCATGCCGCGCCAGCGGGCGACGGTATCGAGCAGCAGTGCCGAAAGCAGCGCAAACGCGAACGCATTGGCCGAGATCACCCAGGTCTGGGCAACGCCGGGAATCGTGATGTTCGCCACGATGGCAAGCGACGCGCCAAACGCCGCCGCCGCCGATACCCCCAGCGTATAAGGACTCGCAAGCGGATTGTTGAGGATGGTCTGCACTTCCGCGCCCGACAGCCCGAGCGCCGCGCCCACCAGGAGCGCCATCACGGCGTAGGGCAGGCGGATTTGCCAGACGATCACGGCGATATCCGGCGCCACCGCGCGCGGATAAAACACCGCATGCAGAATCGCCGACACGGTCAGGCCGGACGGTCCGGTCCTGCAATCGAACAGGAGCGCGGCTGCGATCAGCACGCCCACCAGCATCAACCCGCCAATACGGCGGCGCGTCAGGCGCTGATACGAACGCACATTGTCATTCGCAATGAGAAGAGCGGTCGCCATGCGGATCAGCCTTTCGCCGGCGCGGGATGATCGACCCAATAGGTGCCGTCGGAGGGCACCGCCAGGAATCGCCGATACATCTCGTCATGCGTCGCCTTCACGCTCAAATCCTTGAACTGCGCCGGATAGAACCACTTCGCGAACGCTTCAATGGCGATGATGTTGTAGGGCGAGTCATAGTAGTTATGCCAGATGCCGAAGACGCGGCCATCGTGAATGGCCTTGATGGCGTCGTAGCCCGGACGAGCCACGAGCGCAGACAAGCTTTGTTCCGCGTCCTGCTCGGACGTCAGCGCGCCGACCCGCAACGCGGTCACGCCCGGACGCGTCCATGTTCCGTCGGCCACGTAAATGTCGGGCTTCGCGACGATCAACTGTTCCATGCTGATATCGCCCAGCACGCCGGGCAGCAGATCCGCCGCGATATTGCGGCCGCCCGCAACCTTGATGAATTCGCCAAAGCTGCCATTACCCGCCGTGTGGCAGCAGACACCCCACGAACCCGCGAGCATGTCGATGAAAACCTTCGGGCGCTGCGCGTCAGGCACCGAGGCGACCACGCTTTGAACGCGCGCGAGGTGCTCCTGGTAGAACTTGATATAGGCATCGGCCTGTTCGTTCCGATGCAGGACTTCACCCAGCAATTTCATGCTTGCCAGCGTGTTTTGCATCGGATGAATGCGGAAGTCGACGAACACCACCACCGTGCCCGTGGCTTCGAGCTGCTTGACCAGCGCGTTGTACTGGCCGGGGCCTTCGCCGCCAAACGTGAAGATCGCGAGATCGGCTTTGAGGCTCAGCGCTTTTTCATCGCTGACGCTGCTTTCCGTCGCCTTGCCGATCAGCGGGATATCGTTGATTTGCGGGAATTTCTTTGCGTAGACGTCGAAAGTTTGCGGGTCGCGGTTTTTCAGGTCGCCCTGCCAGCCGACGATATTCGCGAGCGGATGCTCGCCTTCGAGCAAGGCCACCGCCATCAGCAGACGGCTTTCTCCCAGCAGGATCCGCCTCGGATTCTGCGGGATCCTGACCGTGCGGCCAGCGACATCGGTGACGATCTGGGCCGCGTCAAGCGTGGCCAGGCCCGGCGCATTTTCCGCGCGGGCCGCGTTGAAGGACAACGCGCCCGCCATGCACGTTGCCAAAGCCAAAGCCGCGAACCTCAAGCGTCGCGGCGTGAAAATCCGGAACATCGACATGTGATACCTTGCATGAAAGCCTGTTGAATAAGAATGATTGCGATTTGCAACGCAGACTTTATCGGGCCGATGTAATGCGGATATATCGAAGCGGCGCTGTTTTGTAATGGAATGTGTTGGCTCAGCCATTCAGCCGGCGGCTGGGCTACGCTCGCCAGCTTTGAAGGCAGCCATCCGGCAGATACATGGACCAGATACTCGTTGTCGATGACGATCCGAACATCCGTCAGCTTTTGCTCGATTACCTGAGCAGCATGGGATACGGCGTGCAGGCCGCGAAAGGCGGCGCGCAGATGAAGCAGATCATCAACTCGTCGCGCGTCGATCTGGTCGTGCTCGACCTGATGCTCGACGGCGAAGACGGCCTCGACCTCACGCGCGAACTGCGCCGCAACAATACGGTTCCCATTGTCATGCTGAGCGCCCGCGGCGGTTTGCTCGACCGCGTGCTTGGCCTCGAAATGGGCGCCGACGACTACCTTCCCAAACCGTTCGATCCGCGCGAACTCGTCGCCAAGATCAAGGTGATCCTGCGGCGCGCGCGCAGCATCCCGAACGCGCGGCCGGCGGACGCCATCGCGAGCATCAGTTTTGCCGGATGGCATCTCGATACGCGCATGAAACAAATGCTTTCGCCCGAGGGCGTGATCATCACGCTCGGCGGCTCTGATTACCGGACCTTGCGCACGCTGCTCGACCATCCGAACCGGCCGCTGTCGCGCGAATATCTGCTCGATGAAGTGTTCGGCAAGAACCTTACGCCGCTGGATCGGGCTATCGATGTCTGCATCAGCCGCTTGCGGCAACATTTGAAGGACACGGCGCGCGACGCCGCGCTGATTCGCACGGTCCGCAACGAGGGATATATGCTGACGGCGGACGTTTCGTACGAAGGTTGAGGCGGGTTTCCGGATCGCCAAGGTGGCTCAAGGGCAACAGGTCACAAACATTGATATACTTTTCGCCGCTTCCAGCGGCGTTTGGACGTGGCTTATGGTCCGTTCCATGCGCGTTCCATGAGCGTTTCGGCGCCGCAGGAAGCCGGTTTGCGCTGTTTCGCACGAGTTGTGCTTCGCCGTTACCACGGCTTGCCCGCTCGCGCACGGCGCCCGATCCAACATTACTGCCCTTGGGGGCGCCACAGCGGAGTCCGTCTTGGCCGTTTCCAATCTTATCGCCGATGAACCAGTGCCCGACGCCGCCAAGGCGTCCTCGGGCAGTTCGTTTTATCTTGCCATGCGCATCCTGCCGGCTGCGCAGCGCGACGCGATGTACCAGGTCTACGCGTTTTGCCGCGCGGTGGACGACATAGCCGACGACGGCACCATGCCGCGTCACGAACGCGCCGCCGCGCTCGAGCAATGGCGCGCCGACATAGACGACTGCTACGCCGGCAAGCCGCGCAAGTCGCTCGCCGCGCTGACGCAGCACATCCACGCATTCCATCTTTCGCGCGATGACTTCATTGCCGTGATCGACGGCATGGCAATGGATTCCGAAGATATCGTCGCGCCCGACGAAGCCACGCTCGACCTCTATTGCGATCGCGTGGCGAGCGCGGTGGGGCGTTTGTCGGTGAGGATATTCGGGATGCAGGAAGATGCCGGCCGGCGTCTCGCGCATCACCTTGGCCGCGCGCTGCAGTTGACGAATATTCTTCGCGATATCGATGAAGACGCGGCTATCGGCCGGGTGTATCTGCCGCGCGAACTGTTGTCGCGCGAGGGCATTTCCACCACCGACATTGCGTCCATAGTCGGCGACGCGCGCCTCCCGCGCGTGTGCCTGACCCTCGCCGAGCGGGCCCGCAGCCATTACGCGCAATCCGACGCCATCATGGCCAACGCGCCGCGAGCACAGGTGAAGGCGCCGCGCATCATGTCGGGCGCGTACCGCTGCGTACTCGAGGCGAACCTGAAGCGTGGCTTCGATCTCCCGCGCAATCACGTCCGTACGCCACGGTCACGGCTGTTGTGGATCGTGGCGCGCAACGTGTTCTGATGTCGCGGACAGTTCATGTCATTGGCGCTGGCTTATCCGGGCTTGCCGCCGCAGTCCAGTTGCAACGCCGCGGCGCGCGGGTCGTTCTGCACGAAGCCGCGCCGCATGCGGGCGGCCGATGCCGTTCGTATTTCGACATCAAGCTCAACGCCACGATCGACAACGGCAATCACCTGATCCTGTCCGGCAACCACGCCGCGCTGGGATTTGCCAAGGCCATTGGCGCCGCCGACGAACTTATCGGCCCGACTCAAGCCGATTACCCCTTCATGGATTTGCGCAGCGGTTCGCGCTGGACCCTGAAGATATCGCCCGGACGCTTTCCCGCCTGGATCTTCGACACGGCGACGCGCGTTCCCGGCACGCTGCCCGCGGACTATCTCTCGCTATTGCGCTTGCTGCTCGCCAATCCGGGGCGAACCGTCGAGCAGACCATGCGCGCGAGCGGCCGTCTCTGGGACGCCATGCTCGATCCGTTTCTGCTCGCGTTGCTCAACGTCGATCCCCGCGAAGGGAGCGCCGTGCTGGCCGCCAATGTGATGAAGGAAACCGTGTTGCCGGGCGGCCAGGCGTGCCGGCCGCTGACCGCGCGCAATGGCTTGGGGCACGCGTTTATTGAACCTGCGCTGCGGCTTCTGCAATATGGTGGCGCGGAAATCCGGCTGGGATCGCGTCTCACGGCAATCGGTTTTGCCGGCACTGATTCGAAAACCCGCGTGCGCTCGCTTGATTTCGATGAAACCCGCGTGGAGATTGGCGCGGCCGACGGCGTGGTGCTTGCCGTGCCTCCTTACGCCGCGCGGGAACTCGTGCCGGGGCTGATCGCGCCAACAGCGTTTCGCGCGATCATCAATGCGCATTTCGCGGTTGGACCGCCGCTCGCATTCGAGCCTGTGACCGGTTTGCTCAATGGCACGGCCGACTGGCTCCTGGCCTACGACGACCGCTTGTCCGTGACCATTCATAATGCGGATCGTTTTATCGATATCCCGCGTGAAACGCTTGCACAAACGCTGTGGCAGGAGGTGGCGAAAGCCGCGCGGTTACCCGTCGAGCGCATGCCTGCCTGGCAGATCGTGACCGAAAAACGCGCGACGTTCGCCGCGCTGCCAAGCCAGGCGAATCTCCGGCCGGCGACCCGCACCCGCTGGCCCAATCTCATGCTGGCGGGCGACTGGACGGCCACCGGCCTGCCTGCAACCATAGAAGGTTCGATCCGCTCAGGCCAGAAGGCCGCGGACCTCCTCATGAATCCCCCGATGGAATTCAGATGAACGACATTGTCCAGCCTTCCAACGCCTCGACCGCGCCCATCAGCGCGGCGGCCCTGGAGGCATCGGTATCCCGCGCGGCCGACGCGCTGCTCGCCGATCAGCATCCCGAAGGCTACTGGCTCTACGAACTCGAAGCCGACGCTACCATTCCCGCCGAGTATGTGCTGCTCGTGCATTACCTCGGCGAGACGCCCAAGCCCGCACTCGAAGCGAAGATTGGCCGCTACTTGCGCCGCATCCAGCGCGAAGACGGCGGCTGGCCTTTGTTCACCGATGGCGCCATGGACGTGAGCGCCACCGTCAAGGCGTATTTCGCGCTGAAGATGATCGGCGATTCGCCCGAAGCGGAACATATGCAGCGCGCGCGCCGCGCGGTCATTGCGGCTGGCGGCGCGGAAAAATCGAACGTTTTCACGCGCATTCTGCTCGCGCTGTTCGGCGTGATCTCATGGCGCGCGGTGCCCATGATGCCCGTAGAAATCATGCTTCTGCCCGAATGGTTTCCGTTTCATTTGTCGAAGGTGTCTTACTGGGCGCGCACCGTTATCGTGCCCTTGCTGGTGCTCAACGCCAAACGGCCGAAGGCGCGCAATCCGAAGGGCGTGCGCATTGACGAGCTTTTCTTCGACGCCCCTGTCAACGCCGGCATGGCCGCGCGCGCGCCGCATCAGCATCAGGGCTGGTTCGTGTTGTTTCGGGCAGTCGACGCCGTGCTGCGCGCCGCCGATCCGCTGTTTCCGCGCCATACGCGCCAGCGTGCAATCGAGGCGGCCGTGCGGTTTGTCGACGAACGCCTGAACGGCGAGGATGGTCTCGGCGCGATTTTTCCCGCCATGGCCAATTCCGTGATGATGTACGACATGCTCGGCTACGCGGAGGATCATCCGAACCGGGCGATCGCGCGCAAGTCGATCGAGAAGCTGTTGATCATTGACGAAGTGCCCGATGGCGAGGCGTATTGCCAGCCGTGCTTGTCGCCTGTCTGGGATACGTCGCTGGCCGCGCACGCGTTGCTCGAAGCCGATACACCCCGCGCGCGCGCGGCGGTATCGCGCGGTCTTGACTGGCTCGTGCCGCTGCAGATTCTCGATGTGCGCGGCGACTGGATCTCGCGCCGACCAAACATCCGGCCGGGCGGCTGGGCGTTCCAGTTTGCGAATCCGCATTATCCGGATGTGGACGATACCGCCGTTGTCGCCATGGCGATGGAACGCGCCGATCGCGAAAACGGCACCGCGTTGTATGGCGAGGCGATTTCTCGCGGGCGGGAATGGGTCGTCGGCATGCAAAGCAGCGACGGCGGATGGGGCGCGTTCGAGCCCGAAAACACGCAGTATTACCTCAACAACATTCCGTTCTCGGATCACGGCGCGCTGCTCGATCCGCCGACGGTGGATGTGTCGGGACGATGTTTGTCGATGCTCGCGCAGCTTGGCGAATTGCCCGCGACGAGCGAGCCGGCAAAGCGCTCGCTGGACTACATCCTGCGCGATCAGGAACGCGATGGAAGCTGGTACGGGCGCTGGGGGCTGAACTATATCTATGGGACGTGGACGGCGTTGTGCGCGCTGAACGCGGCGGGATTGCCGCTGACGGATTCACGCGTGCAGCGCGCCGCGCAGTGGCTTGTCAGCATTCAAAACGCCGATGGCGGATGGGGCGAAGGCGGCGAGAGCTACAAGCTGGACTATCGCGGATATGAGGCGGCACCGAGCACGGCGTCGCAGACATCCTGGGCGTTGCTCGGGTTGATGGCGGCGGGGCTGGTCGGACATCCGGCGGTGGCGAAGGGAATTCAGTATTTGCATTCGACCCAGCGCGAGCACGGGCTTTGGGATGAAACCCGGTTCACCGCGACCGGCTTCCCGCGCGTTTTCTATCTCCGATATCACGGGTATAGAAAGTTTTTTCCGCTCTGGGCGCTGGCACGCTACAGGAACATGCTGCGCGATGGCACCACGCGCGTGACGGCGGGGATGTGAGCTTGCCCGTCATCGCGGTCACGGGAATGGCGTTCGAAGCGCGCATTGCACGCGGGCCGGGCGTCGAGGCCGTGTTTGCGGCGCGGGCGGATTTGCTGGAGCGTGCGTTGAGCGAAGCCTTGGCGCGGGGGTGTTCCGGCATCGTCAGCTTTGGAACGGCGGGTGGCCTCGCGCCCGATCTGGAGCCGGGAACGGTGATCATTGCGAGCGCCGTGTCGGGACCGCTTGGGGTTATCGATACGGATCTGGAATGGTCGGCGCGAATGTTTTCGGCTTTTTCCGGAACGCCGGTCGGAGCAAAGGCGGTGCGCGGGAAGATGGCTGGCGTTGCGGCGCCATTGGCGGGGGAGCAGGAAAAGAGCTCGCTTTATCGATCGACGGGGGCGCTGGCGGTGGATATGGAATCGCATGTTGCCGGGGCGATTGCCAAGGCGAGAGGGCTGCCGTTCGCCGTGTGCAGGGCGATTGTGGATCCGGCGTGGAGGAGTTTGCCGAAGGCGGCGACAGCCGGATTGCGCGACGATGGAACCACGACGATTCTGCCGATTCTGCGTGAGTTGCTGAGGGAGCCTTCGCAGCTTGGCGCACTGTTGAAAATCGCGGGAGATGCGCGGGCGGCGAAGGGATCGTTGGTGCAGGCGCGGCACGCGATGGGAAGGGCGGGGGTGTTCTAGATGCGCCGTGCGCATGCTCGCTCCTGCGAAGGCATCGGTCAGGTCGATTTCCGGCCCACGCTCAGTGTCATTTGCCGAAGCCATCGATGCACAGGATCGACCTCCAAACGCGGATGCCACATCTGCGACACCGTAATCTGCTCCGTTTTCACGGGAAGCTCGAACGCATCAATGCTGGCGGACGCGGCCTCACTGCGAACCAGAGAAGCAGGCACGAGTGCAATCAAATCCGAAGTCCGCGCAACAGCGAGCGCGGCGGGAAAACTCGGAACCACAGCGACAATCGTCCGTTTAAGGCCTAAGGTCGCCAGCGCTTCATCGACCGGTCCATTCCCGCGGCCGTGGCGTGAAGCAACGACATGGCCGAACGCGGTGTACCGTTTCGCCGTCACCTCGCCCTTCGCTGCTAACGGATGTCCCTTCCTGACAGCACCCACAAAGCGATCCCGGAACAACGCCTGCACGCGTACTTCCGGCCCCATGTCGCCCAGCACGCCAATTTCCAGATCGGCCGACCCGTCCCGCAAGAAAGCCGCCGTTTTCTCCGGCTTGGGCGCAAAACGCAAGCGCACCAGAGGCGCAACCGCGCTCACCACGGCAATCAATGACGCACCGAAGGCCTCGACAAAACCATCGTTGGCGCGAATGGTGAAGGTTCGCTGCAATGTCGAAAAGTCGGGCTCCGCGGATGATGGACGAAGTACCGCACGCGCCTCGTGAACCGCATTCCGAGTGCGTTGGCGCAGTGCTTCTGCGTGAGGCGTCAACACCATGCCGCGCCCTGCACGAACCAATAACGGGTCGCCGGTCGTCTCCCGCAGACGCGCCAACGTTCGGCTCATTGCCGATGCACTCAAACCCAATCGGCGCGCAGCACCGGCCACGCTTCCGTCGGCGAGCAGTACGTCTAGCGCAATGAGCAAATTCAGATCGGGTTCTGCCATGCCCCGATCCTAGCATGGCGTTTGGTGCAGGTTATCAATGCAAATGCTGCGCCTTCCGCCATGTATCGGGCGTCGATATATTGGTTGTATCGACACATACGGAGCTACTGATGCAAGACACATCCACGCAGAAAACCGTCCTTCTCGTTGGCGCATCGCGCGGTCTCGGATTCGCCATGGTCGAGGAATTTCTCGAACGCGGCTGGCGAGTGATCGCCACCGGCCGCGCAGACTCAACAGAAAAACTGCGCCGGCTCTCTGAAACCGCCCGCGGCGCGCTTGAAGTCGAATCAGTGGACATCACGATTCCCGATCAGGTCGCCGCATTACGCGCTCGTCTCGAAGACCGGCGACTGGACATGCTTTTCGTGAACGCCGGCGTGAAGAACGACGACCGCGAAACCATTGCCGATGTCTCGACCGAGGAATTCGTGCGCATCATGGTCACGAACTCATTGAGTCCGATGAGGGTCATCGAAGCATTTCAGGGCCTCGTGCAGCCGAATGGAACAATTGCCGTCATGTCGTCCGGGCAAGGCAGCCTGACGAACAATACCAATGGCAACTACGAGGTATATCGAGGCAGCAAGGCGGCGCTCAATATGTTCATGCGCAGCTTTGCAGCGCGTCATCAGGACGACGCTAAAACGCTCCTGTTGATGGCCCCCGGATGGGTCAGGACGGACATGGGCGGTTCGGGCGCGCGTCTGACTATCGAGGAAAGCATCCCGAATCTGGTGAATACGATGGAGGCTTACGAAGGACGCTCCGGCTTGCATTACCTGGACTATCTGGGACGGGTCGTGCCGTGGTGAACCACGGACAATGGACCGGCTCGTGAAAAAAGCCGGTCACGCCGAGATCAAACTCACCTGTCCGCCAGTTTCCCCGATATCGTCCTGACCAGCACCGCTCCCAACACCAGGCACACGGCGACGAAGTAAAGGCCCATGCGGTTATCGTGCGTGGCGACGTTGAGCCATCCCACCACATAAGGCGATACAAACCCCGCCAGATTTCCCACGCAATTGATCCCCGCAATGCCCACCGCAACGGATGTCCCCGCAAGAAACGACGACGGAATGCTCCAGAACAGCGACAACGCCGACAAGATCCCCGCCGCCGCCACGCTCAGCCAGATTACGGCAAGCGCGGGGTGATGCCCCACGTACCCGCTCGCCGCGAAGCCAATCGCGCCGATCACGGCAAGCACCGAAAAATGCATCCGTCGCGAACGAAACCGGTCCGAACTCATGCCTGTGAGCACAATCGCGGGAATGGCAACAAGATAAGGAATTGCCGAGAGCCATCCAATGACCGAGACATCGGTAAGCCCTGAATCCTTGATGATCGACGGCAACCAGAAACTGATTCCATACAGCCCGATGATCTGGCAAAAATACACCGCGCAAAGCTTCCAGATATGTTTGTCGGAGAGAATGGCGCGCAGGTTGTGATGCGTCGTCTTTTCAGCGTCCTCGCGGCCAATCTCGCTGGTGACGAGGTTCTTTTCGGTATCGGTGAGCCACTTCGCCTGGTGGGGTTTATCGACCATCAAAGCGAGCACGGCGATGCCGCACAGAAGCGCCGGCAAGGCTTCGATAAGAAACAGCCATTGCCATCCCGCCATGACCGTGGAATGCGCGAATTTCGTGAGAATCCAGCCGGACATGGGACCGCCCACGACACCCGAAAGCGGTATCGCAATGTAGTACACGCCGAGCGCAAAGCCGCGTTTGCGCGCGGGAAACCAGTACGTCAGATACAGCATGATGCCCGGCGAGAATCCGGCTTCGGCCACGCCCAGGAAAAAGCGCGCGGTATAGAACTGCACGGGTGTCTTGACGAACAACGTTGCCGCCGAAATGATGGCCCAGGTGATCATGATCCGGGCAATCCATAGCCGTGCGCCGACCTTGTGCAAGATCAGGTTGCTCGGTACTTCGAAGATGAAATAGCCGATAAAGAAAATGCCCGCGCCAAGGCCGTATACGGCGTCGCTCATGTGCAGGTCGTTAAGCATCTGCAGTTTCGCGAAGCCAACATTCACGCGGTCCAGATACCCGCACAAATAGCACAGCACGATAAACGGCATGATGCGCCAGCTTATCTTGCGGTATACGTCGGTGCGCGCCGAGGGCGTGACCAAAATGGTGTCGCTGATATGGCTCATGTCTCCTCCGTCGCCCTTTGGCGGGCGTTATAGAGAACGATCGGTGCGGGATATGTCCCGCATGATCAGGGATACTTACGATGCAAGCTTGGCCGCCGCTACCTCCACGCCAAGTTCCTTCCTGAACAGCGCTTCCATTTCGAGGCGTACTTTCACCGCTTCCCGGGTGGCGTCGAAGGCTACGTCGGTCCAGCAAACCGGTTGGCCTGCGGCAACGGGTCGTTGCAGCACCATGTTGTGCGCGAGGCCAATGGGCAAGGCGCCCTGCATCAGCGAGTCCGTCGCGGGCATCAGCTTGCCGTAGACGGTGTGGCCGCCTTCGCCATCAAGACGTTCGCCCGCCCGCAGGTCGCGCTTCGCGGTGGCCGCGACATCGCCATGAAAGCCTGTCGTCGCGCCCGTTGCTTCGCCACGCACGGCGATGCTTGCAATCGATACCCCCAACTCCAGCCCAATCAAGTGATATGGCTTGTACATGGCCGCAAAACGACCGCTGCTGTCGGTCTTCAGTCCGTATTGCGCGAAGCAGTCGCGCACGTAATCCGAAGGCGCTTCGAAGACCGCGTACACGCCCCAGCGCAAGTCGCGAAAGACGGGCCGCCCGTCGCGTTCCAGGGACGACACCACTTCCACGCTTCCCCGATGCGGGAGAATGCCGCCATCGGACATGGGCTTCAACACATTCGGAAGATCATCGACGCCGCATGCCGGAAACGCGAGGCCATCAGAAGGCGGACGCAAGTCGCACGCATTCGATACCGCCGCCATTTCCAGCGCTGACTTCGTGCCATCGAGAAACGAGTTGAACATTTGCGCGTTGAAGTCGCCGGATGCGATCTGCTCTTCGGTGAAACCGTAGTAGCTCCATACGGTATCGGGCGTGGACTGGTGATAGATGGGCAGGTACTTCGTGCCTTTGCCGGCGCAGATGACGTCGAAACCAATGGTGCGCGCCCAATCCACGAGTTCCGCGATCAACGCGGGTTGATCGCCGGAAGCCATGGAATAGATGATGCCGGCCTCGGCCGCGCGTCTTGCAAGCAAGGGACCAGCGAGCACATCGGCTTCCACGTTCACCATCACAATGTGCTTCTTGTATTTGCAGCACAGCAGCGCATGGTGAATGCCCGCGGCGGGGCTGCCGGTGGCATCGATCACAATATCCACGTGGTCGCTCGCGATCATCGCGTCTGCGTCGTCGGTAATGAACGTGGTGCCGCTGCGCAATGCTTCGGACCACGAAGAAGCAGAATATCGTGCTTCTTCCCAGCCCACCCGATGCATCGCGTTGCGAGCCCGTTCGGGCGAAATATCCGCGATGCCAACCAGATGAATACCCGGCGTGCGCGGTGCCTGCGAGAGGTACATCGAGCCGAATTTTCCTGCGCCGATCAATCCGACGCGAACCGGGCGGCTTGCTTGAGCGCGTGCTTCGAGTTTCGCGATAAGCGACATGCTGTCTCCTGTACGGTAGTTCGAAAGGGATTCAAGACGTCCTTTGAACCAAAGATAGCAGCATGCTTTTTGCAATAGAATGGGCAATTCCACAACCGCGCTGTGCAAAAATCCCCATGCGAAAATTCGATTGGGATGCGCTCCAGGCCTTCCTCGCGATCGCCCGCGCAGGACGCCTGACTATCGCGGCGCAGCAAATGGGCGTGGATCATTCCACCCTCAGCAGACGGGTTGCATCGCTTGAAGCGAGCATTGGCGTGCAGTTGTTCGAGCGCAGTTCAGTTGGTTTTCTACTGACGCCAGAAGGCGAGCGCCTGATGACCGACGCCGAGGCCATGGAAAGCCTTGCAATGCGCATCAACGCGCGTCTTGACGATCCATCCGGCGGTTTGACCGGCACTGTCCGAGTGGGAACGCCGGAAGGTTTCGGCACATATTTTTTGGCGCCAAGGCTCGCCAGACTCACGGCGGCGCATCCCGATCTCGAGATCGAACTGGTCGCAAATCCGCGCATGTTCAGCCTGTCCAAGCGTGAAGCCGATATTGCGGTGACCATGACGCGTCCGACTCGCGGCCGCGTTTATGCGCACCGGCTCAACGACTATGCGCTGGGTGTGTTTGCATCGCGGCAATATGTCGATTCACATGCGCCCATCAATACGTTTCAGGACATTTTCAAGCACCGCTGGATCGGATATATAGACGACCTGATGTGGAGCACGGAGCTCGATTACCTGTCGCAGATCTCGACGGCGCTGATGCCCACGGTGCGCATCTCGAATGTGATCAGCCAGGCGGCGGCTGTGAGCGGTGGCGCGGGAATTGGCGTGCTGCCATGTTTTATTGCGCGCAACGAACCGGCGCTTGTGCGCATATTGCCTGACGAAATCGCACTTAGCCGTTCCTATTGGCTCGTTTCGCATGCCGATACGCGCGATATCGCCCGAGTGAAGTTGCTCACCGATTTCATTCGGACCGAATGCGGTAATTCCGAGGCGTTCTGGAACCGATGGCCGTGACCTTTTTTATTTCACGCGATCAATCGCCACGCGGATTGCCTTTCTTCGCCGCCGGCGCTCGCGTTGTTGTTACCAGGCAGGCCTTTCAAACAACGCGGGCGACCCATCATTCCTTTCCCTGAGGTTCCAGCGGCTTATGCTGTTCTTTACCTGAACCCGGGAAGAATTTGTCCCAGACCGCTCTCACCCCTTCAGCAGCAACCACTTCCGCGCTGATGTTTTCTGTCTCTTCAGCGGCGCCCGGATCAGCCGCGAGCCCGCGCCAGTGCGTAAAAACCAGCAGCGGTTTCTCCGTCCACTCATCGGCGCCAAACTTCGCAAACGCCGTTGCGCCGCTGGCAAGCTGCACTTCGTACCAGCCGTCGCGCACGGGTGCGTAGTCGCTCAACGGAAACCATTCGGTCGGTTCGATTTTCACAAAGTCCCCCATCAGTCGTTTGGACATCGCGGCGGATATCGATACCCTGATGCCTGCGTGTCCGGTTATCCAGAATAAGGTGTCCGTTGCGGACGCCACCGTTCCAGTTTCGCAAAACGTCAAAGCCAGCATACGCCAAGATAAAAAAGCACCGCACGAGATTCAACCTCCTTGCATGTACTTTCTCGCAAAAGAAAGCCGAGCTATTTTTTCTCGCGTTGCAATAAATCCGGTGCTCATTCGTCTTTAACTACAGCAAACGCACCGCGATTAACGAAGCGCATCCTGAATATGCACCAAATTGCACCGAAACGACCGCGAAAGCGCCGCAAATCATATGCAAACTTATTAAGAAATTTCGAAATAGGGCAAATCCTGATGACCCGTTTTTTATGTTTATCGATAATGCCTAAACACAAATTTATATCCGGACCGGTCCCGACGCTTGGGGCGGGTGGAATGGTGAACTGAGAGAGGAGTCCGACATGCGCGACGGCGAGATCGCTTATAGGAACGTTGTCCTGATTCCCTTGGCTGCTTACGACGACGGCACGTACGCCGCTATGCTGATCGTCAGGGAGTCCGACGGCCTTCAGCGCGCGAGCGGCATTCTGGGACACTTTGCATGTGCGCTGGACGCGCGAAAATTCGCGCTTGCCCATGGCATGAACGAGATCGACGCGCGGCGGCATGCGCATCCCGATCCGGCAAAAGTCGACGAATGGAATGCCCATGCTCAGCCCGCTTTCGAGCGGGCTGCATAAATGGTGCGCGTTCGAACTGCATTCCAGCGGGACTTCATAAGTGGAGTTCCGCTAATTTATTTGAATAAATGCGGCGCAATGAATAAAACCAAGGCTTAATTTCTCCGCAACTCTTCACCCAGGAATTCCACAAACGTTCTCAGCTTCGCGGACAACTGATGCCGTTCCAAGTAAACGGCGTGAATATCCGCATTAGGCAGCGCCCAGTCCTTCAGCAATTCCACGAGTTTTCCATCCCGCACCAGCGCTTCCGTCTCCCATTGCGAGCGCACGGCAATGCCTCGGCCATCGAGCGCCCATTCGAGCACCGTACTGCCGTCGTTACTGCTTAACGGACCGTCGACCTTGATCGTCTCCGCTTTTTTCCCGCGCGTGAAGTGCCACGTCCCGTAAGCCGATTCGTTCTCCCGAAGCACCAGACATGCATGCCGCGTCAGATCGTTCGGCGTCGCGGGCACGCCGAACGCCGCCACGTATTCCGGCGATGCACACACCACCCGCCGATTCTTCAGGAGCATTCGCGCGTTGATTCGCGCATCGGGGACATCGCCGAAACGAATCCCCAGATCGAATCCTTCTTCCTGCAAGTTCACTGGCCTGTCCGACAAGTGCAATTGAATCTTGATCGCCGGATAGTGCGCGATGAACTTCGATACCGCCGGGGCCACGCGTCTGCGCCCAAATCCAAACGATGCATTCACGCGCAACAACCCCGCTGGTTCTCCACGGCTTTTCGTGACGAGTTGCTCCAGTTCGGCGAGTTCATCGAGGATGCGCGAGCCGTTCGCCAGATACAGCTCGCCTTCGGGCGTCAGGCTGACGCGCCGCGTCGTCCGGTTCAAAAGCCGCACGCCCAGCCGCCGCTCCAGTTGCGCCAGACGCTTGCTGATGGATGGCGGCGTCACGCCCAGATCCCGCGCCGCCGCCGCCAGATTGCGATGCCGCGCCACGAGCGTAAACAGGTTGAGATCGGAAAAACCGTCCATCGGATTCATTCCTGAAAGTTAAGTCTGGATTGCCTGAATAGAAACTGTATCGTTCAGCGCATCAATTAAACTTTATAAAACTGCTGGAGACAACGATGTTCGAAGATTTCAAGGATGCATCTGCGACGGTCGAGGGAATCAGGATCAAGGCCATAACCGGTGGCGCTGGTCCAGCGCTGCTCCTGTTGCACGGCCATCCGCAAACGCACGCGATCTGGCATAAGGTTGCGCCGGCTCTGGCCCAACATTTCACGCTGGTCGCCGCGGACCTTCGCGGTTACGGCGAGAGCGGCAAGCCGCAAGGCCTGCCGGATCACAGCAACTACTCGAAGCGCCGCATGGCGCAGGACCAGGTGGACCTGATGCGCACGCTGGGCCACGACTCGTTCGCCGTTCTGGGCCACGATCGAGGCGGCCGCGTCGCGGTGCGCATGGCGCTCGATCACCCCGGCGTGGTCACGAAACTGGTCACGCTGGACGTTGCGCCAACATTGGCGATGTACGAAAAAACCTCGTTCGAATTTGCTCGCGCCTACTGGCACTGGTTCTTTCTCGTGCGTCCCGCGCCGTTCCCCGAAACGCTGATCAACGCCGACGCCGACCTTTATCTCAAGCAGACCATTGGCGCACGCAGCGCGGGCCTGAAGCCATTCGCGCCCGAGGCATACGCGCACTACCTGCGTTGCCTGCGGAGTCCCGGCACGGCGCACGGCATCTGCGAGGATTACCGCGCAAGCGTGACCATCGACCTCGAACACGACCGCGAGACGCTCGCAAACGGGGAGAAAATCGCCTGCGAATTCCTGGCGCTCTGGGGCGCGGAAGGCGTGATCGAAACGTGCTTCGATCCGATCGCCGAGTGGCGGCAGTATTCCCGCAACGTCACCGGCCACGCGCTGCCGTGCGGCCATTACATTCCCGAAGAAGCGCCCGAGGCGTTGATCGAATGCGTCTTGCCGTTTCTTGAGGCCTGAGATCATGCCGATCGCCACGACCTTCTATAAAAAGCTTGTCGACTCGCATACGGTTTCGCGTATCGATGAACAGAACGTCCTGCTCTACGTCGATTTGCACTTGATGAACGAATACACGAGTCCGCAAGCGTTCAGCGCTCTCGCCGATAAAAACCGTCCCGTGCGCCGACCGAATCAGCAGCTTGCCGTTGTGAGCCACATCATTCCCACGCACGCCGAATCGCCGCGCGTGATTCGCGACGCCGCGTCGCTGCTGCAAGCCGATAACCTCGCGCGCAATTGCAATCAAGCCGGCATACGCCTGTTCGCCGCGAACGATCCGCTGCAGGGCATTGAACACATCGTCGCGCCGGAACTGGGCCTGATCCGCCCGGGCATGGCCGTTCTTTGCGGCGATAGCCATACGACGACCTACGGCGCGCTCGGTGCGCTGGGGTTTGGTATTGGCACGTCCGAGGTCGAGCACGTGCTTGCAACGCAAACGCTCGTGTATCGCGTAGCGCGAACCATGCGTATTACGGTCGATGGCGCGTTGCCTTACGGCACGTCATCGAAGGACTTGATCATCTGGATCATCAGCCAGATCGGCGCTCAGGGCGCGCGCGGCTACGCCGTTGAATTCGCGGGATCGGCCGTGACGTCGCTTTCGGCCGAAGCGCGCATGACCTTGTGCAACATGACCGTGGAAGCGGGCGCCCGGGCGGCGCTGATCGCGCCGGA
Source organism: Caballeronia sp. DA-9 (assembly GCF_051615025.1). Lineage (NCBI taxonomy): Bacteria > Pseudomonadati > Pseudomonadota > Betaproteobacteria > Burkholderiales > Burkholderiaceae > Caballeronia > Caballeronia sp. DA-9. Next base: position 1,602,447 of record NZ_CP195132.1, read on the forward strand.
TCAGACCACGTTCGACTATGTCCGCGCCCACGCGAAGACGCTCGACGACACCGCGTGGTGCGCCGCGCTCGCGGACTGGACGCAACTCAAGTCGGACGAGGACGCAACTTTCGATGCCGAATACCGTTTCGACGCGAGCGACATCGCGCCCTTCGTCACGTGGGGCACGAGCCCGGATCAGGCAATGCGCGTGGACGCGCTCGTTCCCGACGCCGCGTCGCAGGCCACGCCCGAAGCCGCTGCCGCATTGCGCCGCGCGCTGGACTATACCGGCCTCGAATCGAACCAGCCAATAGCCGGAACGCCAATCGACCGCGTGTTTATTGGCTCGTGCACGAATGGGCGGATCGAGGATTTGCGCATCGTGGCCGGGATTGTTCGTGGCCGGAAGGTCGCTCAAGGCGTGCGCGCGATGGTCGTGCCGGGTTCGGGATCGGTGCGCCGGCAGGCGGAGGCAGAAGGTATCGCGCAGACGTTGAAGAACGCGGGTTTCGAATGGCGCGAACCGGGATGCTCCATGTGCCTTGCGATGAACGACGACTTCCTGCAAGCCGGCGAACGCTGCGCGTCGACCACGAATCGCAACTTCGAAGGGCGTCAGGGACGCGGCGGCCTCACGCATTTGATGAGTCCCGCGATGGCCGCCGCGGCCGCGTTGACCGGCAAGATCACCGATGTCCGCACGCTGGAGAACCGCCATGTCTAAGCTAAGCGTCATTGAAGGGAGCGCGGCGCCGTTGCCTATCGAAAATCTGGATACCGATCAGATCATGCCGAAGCAATTTCTTCGGATTATCGATAAAGCGGGTTTGAGCCAGGGCCTTCTATACGATCTTCGCTTCGATGAGCACGGCGAGCCGCTCGACGCTTGCGTGCTGAATCAGGCGCAGTACAAAGCCGCGCGCATCCTGATTGGCGGCTCGAATTTCGGGTGTGGATCGAGTCGCGAGCACGCGGTGTGGGGCCTTCAGCAATATGGTTTCGATGCCGTCATTGCGCCGAGTTTCGCCGAAATCTTCTACTCGAACGCGATGAACAATCGCCTGCTGCTCGTGCAACTGGACCGGGAAGCGGTAGATATCCTGCTGCGTGATTCGGTGGGCGATCCGGCATCGATCATCAGGATCGATCTTGAAGCGCAAACCGTGACATCCGGAACCAGCGGCAAGGTTTTCAGCTTTCCGCTGGGCGCGCGGCATAAACGCATGGTGATCGAGGGCATGGACACAATCGACCTGACGCTCGCGCAACGCGCCGATATTGAAGCATTCGAAAAGCGCCACTTCGAGCGCTATCCCTGGGCCGCCGTGATGTAGTCCACGCGGCGTCCAAACCTGCTCGCGATACAGCATGACCGTTAAGGTTGGCCGTATCGCGAGTCCAGCGGCGCAACGCTACTTCGCCGCCGGGTCCGAATAATCCGGCAAGCCTTGCGACTTGCTGCTGCCGCCCGCGCCCGGCTGCGCAGGGGCCGACGTCGCGCTCGCGCCTGCTGCCGGCACGGCGGTCGCGCCGCTTTCGTCCCCGTAATCGGGCAGCGCCGCATTAGCTGCGCCCGTCAGCAAATACTGGCGACGCTGCGTGTAGGCGTCGCGCACGAATGCGTATTTATCCAGCGCCGCTTGCGACAGGATGTCCGTTGCGCCCAGCAAATCGGCACGCGCGCTCATGAAATGCACGCCGAACAGCGCGGCGTTCGCGCCCGCGCTCATATACGTGCCCGGATTGAGCGGATAGCTCGCAATCCAGCTTGTGGAGTCCCGCACTGAACTCGGTCCAAGCAGCGGCAACACAAGATACGGCCCGGACGGCACGCCGTAATGCCCCAGCGTCAAACCGAAATCCTGGTTGTGCTTCGGCAGCCCCGCCGGCGTTGCCCAGTCGATCAGGCCGCCAATCCCGAACGTGGAGTTGAACGCGAAGCGCATCAGGTCCTCGGTCGCGTCCGTGATCCGCAACTGCAGCAGGTTGTTCGCAAAGTTGCCAATATCCCCGATATTCGAGAAGAAATTGCTGATTGCCGTGCGCAGCGGGCTCGGCGTGACCTTCACGTAACCCGTGGCGATGGGGCGTGCGACGTATTTGTCGGCGGCGTCGTTGAACTTGAAAATCTGGCGGTTCATCGGCTCGAGCGGATCGCCCGGTTTTCGGTCGGGACCGGTCGCGCAGCCTGCCAGCATCAATGCGGCAGCGAGCGCCGCACCGCCCGAAAGGGCGCGCAGGTTGCGGGTGGCGCGTGGCGTGATTGCCATCGTCATGAGTCGTTTCCTTGGATCTTGCTGGTGATCGTACGAATTAATGAGTGTCGGCGGTCTTGCGCTGCACCCGGGGTTTGCCCATTAGAACCGGCTGAAATACCACTGCGCCAATCAGCGTTGTGAACAACGCCAGAACCAGCAGCCGACCCATGCTCGACGTGCCCGGATGATGCGAAAACCACAAACTGCCGAACGCCGTTGCTGTGGTCGCGGCGCTGAACATCACGGCGTGCGTGAGGCTGGAATGCAGCAATCCGGTCTGCCCGGAGCGCCACGCCATCACGAAGTAGATCTTGAACGCCACGCCAATACCCAGCATCAGCGGCAACGCAATGATGTTCGCAAAGTTCAGCGGCATGTTGAACACGACGCACAACTCCAGCGTGACCACGGCGGAGACCAGCAAAGGTATCAAAGTTCTGAAAACATCGCCCACTCGACGCAACGTGATCCACAGCAAAATGGTGATTGCGATCAGGGACAGCGCCGCCGCCTGCTCGAAGGCCTTGATGATGGTATTGGCCGAATGCAGCACGGAAATCGGGCCGCCGATTGCGTTCGGTTCCGCTTTTTGCACGGCGTCGGCGAAGCGGGCGAGCATCTCGTCGTCGTCGCGGTTCTTGCCTTCCAGCGCTTTTGGCGATGCCTCCACGAGTGCGTGGCCGTCGGCGGCGAGCCAGCCGTCGGTCATCGATTTGGGCAGCGAAGCCTGCGTGACAAGCGACGGCTGCAGCAGCGAACGCATCTGGCCGAGCGCGATGCGCAGCGGATCGGACATCGCGTGTTCGGCGCGATCGCGCGTGGCGGCATCGGCGGCGGCGAGCTTTTTCAGCGTCGCGGCGAGATGGCGCGCTTCGTTTTCGCCCGCGCCGGGATGTTCGTCGGCGGCGAGTTCGAGGGAGTTCGCAAGGCGCTTGAGCGTCGCGATGCGAACCGCGTCGCTGGCCGGTTGCGCGACGCGCTGGTTCAACGCCGGCAGAAGCTGTGCCGCCGCGGCCGAAATCAACTCGATTTTTTTCGGCTGGTCGGCGGGAATCAGCGAGGACAGCGTTGTGGCGCGCTCGACTTCCGGCAATCTGGCGAGCTTCGCCGCGATCCTGTCGGCTTCCGCAAGCGATGGCGCCAGCACTTTTACATCGTTTACAGCAGCTTCGGGTGCGTCTTTCAGCGAGATCAGCGTGGCCATGGACTCGGTTTTCGGGTCCTTCAGGTTCAGCGGATTGAAGTCGAAGCGCAGATGCATCAAAAGCGGCAGCGCGCCAATCACGACGATCAACGTGCCAATCAGCACCGGCTTGCGATTGCGCGCGAGGTATTCGTCGACTGGCGCGAGCTTCGGAAAGCCCGGCGAGCCCGCTTCGCCCGGCGGCCCGAACACCTTGATCAGCGCGGGCAGCAGCGTCATGTTGGTGAAATACGCGACCAGCATGCCGACGCCCGCGATCTGCCCGAGTTCCGACACGCCACGGTACGCGGTCGGCAGGAACGAGAAGAAACTCGCGGCGGTGGCGGCGGCGGCGAGCGTGAGCGGCACGCCGACGTGCCGCGCGGTGCTGACGAGCGCGACGTCGAGCCGGTCGTCCTTGAAGCGTTCCTCGCGATACCGCACGCCGAACTGAATCCCGAAATCCACGCCGAGCCCGACGAACAGCACCATGAACGCGACTGAAATCAGGTTGAGCGCGTGGACCATGATGAGGCCGAGCGCGGCCGTGACCGCGAGCCCGACAAACAACGTGATGAACACGGCGACGATCATCCTGCCCGAGCGCAGCGCGAGCCAGAGAATCACCAGCACGACGATAAACGTCAGGACGCCGTTCAGCACCGCGCCATCTTTGAGCGATGCGAATTCTTCGTCGGAGAGAGGCTGTTCGCCCGTAAGACGCACGACCGCGCCGTATTTCTCCTGGATTTTCAGCGCGTTTGCCGTTGCACGGATCGCGTTCGAACCGCTCGCGCCGGGTTCCAGCGCGTTGTAGTCCACGACCGGCTGCACCGTGACGAACGCGCGCGCGGGCTGGGTTGCGGCGGTATCGACGAGATTGCGCCACGAGAACACGGCCGGCTGGTTCGCCACGACCTTATCCAGCACGCCGGCGCTTTGTCCCAGCAGCTTCGACATTTGTCCGAGCGTCACCTGGCCGAGCTGCAACGGGAGGTTGAGGCTGGTATTGAGCGTTCCGGCCAGGCCCGTCAGCGTGGGATCGTGCGCCAGCGCGTTGATCAGTGGGCGCGCCTTGACGAGTTGCTGGGTGGTGTCGGCGACTTTATCGGCAGAAAGATACAGCAGGCCGTTGTGCTCGAAGAACTCGCCGCCCGATGGTTGCGAGACGGCCGTGAATTTTTTCGTGTCCTGGGCGAGCGCCGCCGCAAGTTCGCTGGCGGCGGCATCGGCGAATTCCGGCGCCTGCGCTTCGACCACGACCAGCACCGTGGAACCCCGTTGCGGAAACGCGGCGTCAATGGCGTGACTGCGCGCCGCCCACTCGGGTTCTGTCTCGATGAGCTGGCTGATGTCCGTGCTGATCTTGAAGTGGTGCAGCACGTAATAGCCGCTCAAAATGGCAGCCAGCAGCGATAAAACGATAATCCACGCCGGCCGGCGGATGGACAAGGTGACGAGACGCGCAATAAGAGGCGTGAGCATGAAGACGAGTGCCTCGGAGGGCTTGTTCGGTGTTTTTTGGGGGAAAAGTGCGAAAGCCGGCGTTCAGGCGGCCTTGGGCGACGCGTGAGTATACCGGTCGCAATAAGCGGGCAGCAGGGAAGCGGCCCGTGCGGGTGATTTGCGTGTCTTTCCGACGACTACAGTTAATGACAGAAAGTAGCGGCGGATTGAATGAGCGTGTGGTTCCGGACTGGGTTCAGGTCTCGCTCCAAAGCCTCAATAAATTGTGATAACACCCGACAAGCGTGCGCCTGGCGGAGTCATCGGCGTTTTCGGCGTTGAGCCTTTGAATTGCCGTGTCCATATCGAATAGCAAGCTGCGACGCGTGTCGTCGCGAACCAGGCTTTGCGCCCAGAAGAAGCTCCCCACGCGCATCCCGCGCGTCACTGGCCGGACCTGATGCAGGCTCGTCGCCGGATACACAATCGCGGCTCCCGCCGGCAGCTTCACTTCCTGCACGCCATACGTGTCCTCGATAATCAGCTCGCCGCCGTCGTATTCGTCCGGCGGCGTGAGGAAAAGCGTTATCGATACATCCGTGCGCACCCGCGTGCCATGTCCCGGCACGAGGCGAATGGCGCCATCGACATGACTGCCGAAGTGCATGCCGCCTTCATAGCGGTTGAAAAGCGGCGGATAAACCTTGTTCGGCAGCACTGCGCTGATAAATAACGGATGTCGTTCGAGCGACGCAAGAATCGCGTCGCCGAGTTCGAATGCAATCGGCGACTCCTGCGCGATCTGCTGGTTGCGCTTGACCGGCGCACCCTGGTAGCCAGCCGTCGCGCGGCCGTCCACCCAGGCGTCCGATGCATCGAGCCGCTGGCGCATCGCGGCGGCGTCCTCGGGACTGAGGACATCGGGTATTGAAAGGATCATGATTGATGTGCAGCGCCGCCGCGCTCGGCCAGTAAAGTCAATAGAACCGATAGTTTAGCGTTGCCAGGAACGTGCGCCCGTAACCTGGCACCGCGCGCCCGCCGTCCGACGGAATCAGTGCATCGTAATAATGCTTGTTGGTCAGGTTCTGCACGTTCAACTGGATGTCGTAGTGCTTCTGGTGGTAGGCCGCCATTGCGTCCCAGCGCGTGTACGCGGGCACCTGCACGAAGTCGTTGCTGGCCGCGTATCGTGCCGACGTGTACACCGGACCGCCGCCGAACGTCCATTGCGGCGTGAGGTCGTAGGTGGTCCACAGCGTGATCATGTTGCGCGGCGTGTTGGCGAGCGTCTTGCCGTTCGTGTTGTCGAGTGCCTTCACAACCTCGCCATCCATGTAGGTATAGCCGCCGAACACCTGCCATTTATTCGTGATGTGACCGGCGAGACCGAGTTGATAACCACGCACGCGCACGTCGCCGTCGAGCGTGTAGCTGCCGTCGGTCTGAAGCGTGCGGGCATTGGTTTTGTCGATATTGAACAGCGACTGCGTCACCGACAAACCGCCGTTGAGCAAATCCCATTTCGTGCCGATCTCATACGAGCGGTTCGATTCCGGCGGGATGTTCTGCTGGTTGTTCGTAAGCGTCAGCGCTTCCAGCGACGGGTTGAACGACGTGCCGTACGAGACGTAGTACGACTGCCAGTCGGTCGGCTGGAAAATGATCCCGCCGCGCACGCTCGTGAAGAAGTTGGTCTGCGTGGCATACGAAGGCGCGTTGAGCGTATTCTTGATCGACGCTTCATAACGGTCCCAGCGCACGCCGCCCACGACCTTCCAGTACTGGCCGATCGAGACCGTGTCGTTGGCGAAAATGCCAATGCCGTTCGCACTCGATTCCACCAGATTGGTTGCGACTTCCTGCGTGTTCGCCGGCCGCGTGGTGTATTGCGGATTGAGCAGCGGCACGATGGCGATGGTGTTCGACGGCAAGCCCGGCGCGGTCGCGGTGAACGACTGGTTGCTATAGGTCTCGTGGCTCAGGTCAACGCCCGCGATCACCTCGTGCTTGAGGAATCCGGTGTTGAACTTGTAGTCGATATCGGTGGTGTTGTAGATCGAATGATCGTTGATGTTGCGGTCCTTGCCTTGCAGCCTCACAAACAGCGACGACAGCGGCAGCGACGTGAAATTGCCGTTCGCGAGCGCCGGTGAATTTCCAGCCGGACCGGTCAGCACGGCGGCTGCGTTTGTGGCTATGGCGTCGGTGCTGTAGTGACTGAACTGCGTCTGGTTGCGCAGCGTGAGGTCATCGCTGAAACGATGCTTGATCCGCGCCGAAACCGTCTGCACATCCTGGATCGTGCGGTCGCCCACGAAACCGTAAAATTGGCTCTTGCTCACCGGCGCAGGCGCACCGTTCACCGGCGGAATGCCGTAGTCGGGCTGGTCGCGGTTATGCTCGATCAACGCGGAGAGCGTGACTTCGGTCGGTGTGCCGATACCGAAAGTCGCCGTCGGCGCGAAGCCGTAGTCCTTGCTTTTCATCACGTCGCGCGTCGAGCCGAGGTCCTGGCCGAACGCGTTCAGGCGTATTGCCGACGTGCTGGAAAGCGGCTGGTTGATGTCGAAGCTCCCGCGATACCGGTCGCTCGTGCCGACCATCGCGGACACGGACGCGTGCGCTTTCAGTTCCGCCTGCTTGCTCACCTGGTTGATCACGCCGCCCGTTGAACCGCGGCCAAAATAAAGCGATGACGGGCCGTACAGCACGTCGATGGATTCAAGATCGAACGTGTCCCGATAGTACTGGCCGCGGTCGCGGAAGCCATCGAGATAAATGTCCGTGCGCGCCGAGAAACCGCGCAAGTTGATGTTATTGCCGATCTGACCGCCTTCCGCCGCACCGATCGTCACGCCGGGCACGTTGCGCAGCGCGTCGGAGAAAGAAGTGACGGCCTGCGATTGCAGTACGGACTTGGGAACGACCACGGCTGCCTGCGGAATATCGCGCAAAGCGGTGGGCACTTTTGCGCCGACGCTCGATTTGTCGGGCTGGAAATCGTTCGACGTATCCGCCTGGCCGGTCACGCGAACAGCAGGCAGTGTGGCGTTTTCCGCGGGTGTCACCGCTTCGGTTTGTGCTTGCCCGGGTGCTTGAACCTGGGTAGTCGGCGCGGTTTGCGCGTAAGCGTAAAGCGGCGCGGCAGCAGGTACGGCCACGAAACTCATGATCGCGGCAGCAAGCGGTGTCTTCCTCAACATGTGCATCCCCGGTACTAAATGGTTAATGGCCGCGTTTGGGGCGCGAGCCGTGAATGGAAGGTCGCGAAAAACGCGCGACGCGTTTATGACGGGTTTGAGTGTGCAAGCAGTGGCCGGCGGGCATCTCGCGTTTGCGATGGATGTCACCCGGACTGCTGGTTGTGTAAATGCGAATCGATATCATTACACAGGTAACAATAGTTTTCAATTAAATAAAATGAACTTAACGAGCACCAGACGAACAAAGCGCCCTTGTTGAAAAGGGCGCAGTTTTGTCTGGAGAGATGTGGAAGAAACGTGATTGCGGCAAGTGTCGAGGGCGAACCGCGGATCCTCGATGAACTGTCATGCAAGACTCCGGTCGATATACTGACGACGCATGCTTCGATCCCTTTTTAGCGCTGTGGATCTGAGCATGTGCAGAAATCGTCGCGAGCGGCGCGCAAGCATCGTTCGATGCCGGCTAGCAGCCGTCTTCCATTACTTGAACTTTCGGTCGTATGAAACGCTATTTGCCTGCCCGTATTGTCTTTGTCGCCCTGGCTTTTTCGGCGACGCTTTTTTCCAGCGCATCGTTCGCGCAAACAAGTCCCGACGCCGTGGTGAAAGGCGCCGTGGAGGGAACGGTCAATGCGATGAAGGCCGATCCGCAAGCGCGCGGCGGCGACATGGCCAAGATCACGCAACTGGTCCAGACCCGTTTCGTGCCTGCTACGGACTTCCAGCGCACCACGCGCATTGCCGTCGGCAAGGCGTGGAGCACGGCGACGCCGGAACAACAGCAGCAGCTTTACGATCAATTTCAGACGTTGCTGGTGCGCACATACACATCGTCGCTCTCGCAATTGCGCGACGAAGATGTGAAGTTCAAGTTTGATTCCCCCACGCTTGATGCAGGCGGCAAGGATGCTGTCGTCCAGTCGCATGTTTATTCGACGGGCGGGGACAATCCGGTGCGGTATCGGCTGCAGAAGACTGCGGATGGCTGGAAGATCTACGACATCGACATGATGGGCGCGTGGCTGATTCAGGTCTATCAGACTCAGTTCGCCGGCCAGTTGCAAAAGGGCGGCGTGGATGGATTGATCAAGTTCCTGACCGCGCACAACGCCCGGACAGCGGAATAAGAACTTGCGAGTGGACGTAAAAAAAACGCAGCCGGCGGAAGCCGGCTGCGTTTTTTTGTTGGTCAGATCGCCACTTCAGCGCTCTGATGACCATAGACATATGACCAGGGGCATAAAATGCCGAATCGGCACGTATCGAAATCGGAGTTCAAGGCAAAAGCGCTCGAACTTTTCCGCTAGGTCGAATCCTCGGGAGATCGGCTGATTGTGACGAACCACGGTCGTCCAACCCTTGAGGTGCGTCCCTACCGCGATGATGCTCAAGGTCCACTCGAAATTCTTCGTGGCTCGCATTTGCGTTATGAGAATCCAACGGACCCGGTCGGTGAGGATGATTGGGAGGCCGTTAAGTGATTGGCCTGGATACGCACACGCTGGTTTGGTGGGTGACCAGCGATGCCTCACTGAGCAAAAAAGCCAAGTTGGTGATCGAACGAGAGCACGCAGGAGAGGAAATCGTCGTATCTGCAATTTCCGCATGGGAAATCGCGATGCTGGTTGAGCGAGAAACGCTTGCGTTTTCCATGGATGTCGAGCAATGGCTTGGACATGTGCAGCAGATTCCCGGAGTCCGGTTTGAGCCAATCGACGTGAATGTTTCCATCAAGTCGGTCAAGTTGCCGGGCGAACTTCACAAGAACCCGGCGGACCGGTTGATCGTGGCGACCGCGGGAAATCTAGCGGCACCTCTGATAACAAAAGGTCTCAGGATCAGAGCGTACGCGCACGTCAAAACAATCTGGTGAGATCGGGTAGTGGGACGGTGGGTACGCCTGGTCCACTGTGTCCCTTGAAACTTTATGCGCAGCAAGTTTCGCCCACCGGTCAGCATTCCGACACAAGCACCATCGCTGCCGACGAAACGTTCTTTGCCGACTTCAGCGCCTTCTCTCTCACTGCGGTCATATCTTCGGTCGTGCTTGAATATCGGAACGAAGCTGGAAGCAACCGATAATCCGCCGCAACTTGTGCGGCCTTCGTCTCGCTGAATCCTGACTTGCGAAGTGTCTTTGCCAGAAGCAGATAATCGTCCAGATCGGCTTTGCCGAGATTGATCATTACGTTGAAGTCGGCCATAGCGTCCTGCTGGTTTACGTGAAACAAGCGATGCTACACGGGCTCGTCAGAAGTGCGTCTTGAAAACAAAACGGGCGGAAAAACGTTGCTCAACGCAACGCCATCCACCCGTCTTGTTTCCCTGCTGCTTCGGTTGCCGCTCAACACATCAGCCGCAAAAACACCGCGTGCCAAAAAAACTCAGGCCGCAGCCGTCGTTGTCTGCTTGCCGCCCTTGTTGGTCTTTGCACGGCCGATTTCTTCCAGCTTGATCTCAACGTGCTTCGAGAATACGTATTCCGCCGGGCGCTGATTGTCCACCGGAAGGTCTTTCGCGTAAGCGCCTTCGGTACGCGGACCGCGCAAGGCAACCCGTGCCGCCTTCAAGGGATGCGCAACAGTGTCCATCACGGCAGTGGCTTCGAAGCCGCAATGCACCATGCAATCGGCGCACTTCTCGTACTTGCCCGTACCGTACTTGTCCCACTCGGTCGTTTCCATCAGCTCCTTGAAGGTCTTTACATAACCTTCGCCGAGCAGATAGCACGGACGCTGCCAGCCGAACACGGTGCGCGCCGGGTTGCCCCAGGGTGTGCATTCGTACGTCTGGTTGCCGGCCAGGAAGTCGAGGAACATGCTCGACTGGCTGAACGACCAGCGCTTGCCGTTGTCGCCACGCTTGAAAATGTCTCGGAACAACGTCTTCGTTTTCTCGCGATTCAGGAAGTGCTGCTGGTCCGGCGCGCGTTCATACGCATAGCCAGGCGACACCGTGATGCCGTCAACGCCCATGGGCCCGAGCGTATCGAAGAAATTCGCGACGCGTTCCGGATCGGCGTCGTTGAACAACGTGCAGTTGATGTTCACGCGAAAACCACGGCGTTTTGCTTCCTTGATCGCCGCGACCGCCTTGTCGTACACGCCGTCTTGCGAGACGGAATGGTCATGCGCCTGTTTGTCGCCGTCGAGGTGGACCGACCAGACGAAATAAGGATTCGGCTCGTAGTCGTCCATCTTCTTTTCCATCAGCAGCGCATTCGTGCACAGGTACACGAACTTCTTGCGCGCGATGATGCCCTTCACGATCTGCGGCATTTCCTTGTGCAAGAGCGGCTCGCCGCCAGCAATGGAGACCACCGGCGCGCCGCATTCGTCGACGGCCGCGAGGCAGTCTTCCATGGAGATGCGCTGATTCAGGATGGGATCCGGATAATCGATCTTGCCGCAGCCATTACACGCGAGGTTGCAGCGAAACAGCGGCTCTAGCATCAGCGCGAGCGGATAACGTTTGTTGCGCATGAAATGCTGGCGCGCGATATATGCGCCAACCCGGACTTTTTGCAGCATCGGAATAGACAATTGCGTGTGCTCCTTAATCTTCGCGAAGGGCGCCGGCGGAAGCCGTTGCCGCTGCAAGCGGCCTGGTCAGCTTCGCGGGGAGTTTGAATTCAACTTTTTCTTCGCGGCCGGACATTGTCGTCACTTCGACAGGGCCCAGCGCGCGCAGTGCATCAATAACGTGTTTGACCATTTCTTCCGGGGCGGACGCGCCCGCCGTGATGCCGACCGCCTGCGCACTCGCAAACCACTCGGCCTTCACTTCCGAACCGTCGGCAACCAGATAACTGGGCACGCCCGTTTCGGCGCCGATCTCACAAAGGCGGTTCGAGTTCGAGCTATTCGTGGCGCCGACCACAAGCAGCACGTCCACTTGCGTGCTGAGTTCGCGGACAGCAGCCTGACGGTTTTGCGTGGCATAGCAAATATCGCGCGTATCCGGACCGACAATATCGCTGAAGCGCCGGTGCAACGCGTCGATAATGCCGCGTGTATCGTCCACGGAAAGCGTGGTTTGCGTGACATAGGCGACGGGTTCGTCGGCGGGCAGCGAGAGCGTGGCGACTTCCGCCTCGCTCTGCACCAATACCACGGTGCCCGGAATCTGGCCGATCGTGCCTTCCACTTCCGGATGCCCTGCATGGCCGATCAGGATCAGCGTGCGGCCTTGCGCGACATATTGCCGGCCTTGCACGTGGACCTTCGTCACGAGCGGACAGGTCGCGTCGAGTACATCCAGGCCGCGTGCCTGTGCGTCCGCTTCCACCGTTTGCGCTACGCCGTGCGCGCTGAAAATGGCGACGGCGCCATGCGGGACTTCGTCGAGTTCCTCGACAAAACGCGCGCCCTTGCTACGAAGATTGTCGACAACATGCCGATTATGAACGATCTCATGGCGCACGTAGACGGGCGCGCCATGTCGTTCCAGAGCACGATCGACAATCTCGATCGCGCGGACCACGCCCGCACAAAAGCCGCGGGGTTGAGCAAGGATAATACGCATATTCGGGCGAACTCCGACTGGCGCGGGTTTCGAATGGAACCGGCAAATGCTTCGATCAAATCCGGTCGATTTGTTGTAAGCAAAATTAAAGCTTCTCCGAAAAGCTTGACGAAACAATTGCCTAAAAATAGACCATTCGTTTCAACTTTAGGGCCGAACTTGACCGTGTATTCTATCGCGTTCGCTTTTTGCATGCTTGTTATGGGGTCGTTCCACTTCCCGTGGCAGGGCGAATTATTTTGTGCGCGGCGAAGCCGGTAAACTGTCGGTCGATATGGGGATCGCCGGATGTCGCGATGTCTTTCCGAAGCCGGATCGCGGAATTGCACCGTGAATACGGTGGCTCAGCCGGTGTAAAGAGGCGGAGAAGGCCTGGTTGCGCGGGTTATTTAAAACCTTTGCGGTGGATTTCCTATTAACGTTTGCCCGCCAGTCATTGATTTTCATCGCGTTTTTCGAATCGCGAGAACCGAGTGGACACTTCTGCCAGTCGTTGCGCATAGCCAACAGAACATGACGTCGAGCACGCGCCTGGCCGCGCGTTGCCATTCTTCGGGTGAATAACACGCGCATTCACTTTGACTCGTGTATCGACGTTGGCCGAACGGCATATCGACACCGAGCGCGGCGACAATGCATGCTTGTGGCTCGACATCCGCTTTGCATTGAGGCTTGCATCGAGCCTTACACCCAAGCCTTAACAAGCGTTTGAGCGTAAAGTTCGCACCGCCGAAGCGCTTCGTGGAAATGCCGGCGCCGTTGTTTAGACCTGTAATAAACCTGTAGAACCGAACTGACGATGCTCCTGATTGCCTGGTTGTCCCTTCTAGTCTGGATTGTCCTGTTGTTTGCCCGTGGCGGTTTTTGGCGTGCGCAAGCCGTCGAACCGCTTAGCGAAAGCACCGTTCACGCGGTGGGACAGGCGGAAATTGCGCGTCGTGGCGCGTGGCCCGCTGTGGTCGCGGTCGTGCCGGCGCGCAACGAGGTCGACGTGATCGGCCGCGCGGTGGCGTCTTTGCTCGCGCAGGACTACGCGGGCTCGTTTCATCTGATCGTGGTCGACGACCACAGTACCGACGGCACGGCCGACGCCGCGCAGGCCGCCGCGCGCGAAGCGGATCTCGAAGACCGCTTGACGGTGCTGACCGCCGCGGCGTTGCCGGCGGGCTGGTCGGGCAAGGTCTGGGCGCAGTCGCAGGGGATTGCGGCTATCGACAAGCTGGGTTTGCCCGCCGACTATCTTTTGCTCACCGACGCCGATATCCGGCATCCCCCCAACGCCGCGTCGCAGCTCGTGGCGCGCGCGATTCTGGAGGACCGCGATCTCGTGTCGCTGATGGTGCGTCTGCGCTGCGACTCCACGTGGGAAAAAGCGTTGATCCCGGCGTTCGTGTTTTTCTTCGCGAAGCTGTATCCGTTCGCGTGGGTGAACAACGTGCAAAGCCGTACGGCAGGTGCGGCGGGTGGTTGCATGATGGTACGGCGGGCGGCGCTCGTGGAGGCTGGCGGCATTGAATCGATCCGCGGCGAGCTTATCGACGACTGCAGCCTGGCGTCGCGCATCAAGTTTCGCAATGGCGTGAACGCGGCGCGTCCAATTCGTCTTGATCTCGCCGCCAGGAGCGAGTCGTTGCGCCCCTACGACGACTGGCGTGAGGTCTGGAACATGATCGCGCGCACGGCGTTCACCCAGTTGCGCTACTCGGCGCTACTGCTGGTGGGCACGCTGCTCGGCATGTGTGTGATCTATCTTGCGCCGCCTGTCGTCGCACTTTCCATGGGAGCCAAGGGCTGGCCGGCGTGGCTCGCGTGGATCGCAATGTGCTGCGCCTATGCGCCAATGCTGCGTTATTACCGCCGCTCGATTCTATGGGCGCCGCTGTTGCCGCTGGTCGCGCTGTTTTATGTCAGCGCGACAGTGGGATCGGCGGTGCGTTTCTGGAGCGGGAAAGGCGGGCAATGGAAGGCGCGGGTGCAGGCGCCGTGAATGTGCGGCGGCGCGCGGGCCCGGCATACAATCCGGACCCGCGTGAATCAACGCTGGGTCAGCATTGCGTAAAGCTCGATCACCATATCCGGCGAGAACGAGAACGGCACCCAGCCGTGGCCGGTGTGCCGCAATACCAGCAGGCGGTCGCCGTTCGGATAACGCTGCGTGGCCATCACGGGGTTTTTTGTCGCGACGTAACGCCAGCCGGGCGGCAGGCCATTCGGCTGATCGACGCTCATTGACGCGCGCGCGTTCGACAATTCCTCGATCAATTGCGACACGCCTTCTGGACTCAATGCCACCGTCTTCCCGCCGATGGTCATCTCGATCACGTTCTGCTCGGGACGCGAGACGTTCAGCGTGGGCTTTTCGTCGGCTGCGGGCACGTCATGCGCGCCGTCACCGGAGGCTGATGCGGCAGTGGAATCAGCGACGGTATCATCGGGAACAAAATCAGTAACAGGATCAGAAGCGGAAGCTGCAGCCAGAATCAGTTCATCGAGACTTGATTCCAGCGCGCCGAGCTGGTCGGTTAGGTTCATGCGGTGTATGCCTTTTCTCGCCTTGCATCGAACCCGCGATTTTAACTGCTGCATCCCCCGCGTCGCGCCACGTGTTGTAACAAAATGCGTGTTGGCGCACCAGGAATGGGGCCAACGCAACACCGTCAACGCGTCAGATAACCGTTTTCGCGGAACCAGTCGAGTGCGTGGCTCAAGCCTTCGCCGTAGGGCCGCGCGCGGTATCCAAGTTCGCGCTCGGCTTTCGCCGACGTGAAATACATCTTGTTTCTGGACATCCGTAATCCGTCGATAGTGACAAACGGCTCCTTGCCGCTGAACTTGGCAAATAGTTCCGCGCCGGCCGCGAGCGGATAGAGCGGGCCGCGCGGCAACTTGATGGTCGGCGGCTTGCGCCCGGCCAGTCCGGCTATATCGGCGAGCATTTGCTGCAGGGTCAAATTTTCTCCGCCCAGAATGTAGCGCTCGCCGATCACGCCGCGTTCAAGCGCGAGAAGATGGCCGTTCGCCACGTCGTCCACATGCACGAGGTTCAGGCCGGTATCGACGAAAGCCGGGATCTTGCCCGTCGCCGCCTCCACGATGATCCGTCCGGTCGGCGTCGGCTTGACGTCGCGCGGGCCGATCGGCGTGGACGGATTCACGATCACCGCCGGCAAGCCGTCATTCGCGACCATGCGTTCCACCGCGCGCTCGGCGAGCACCTTGCTGCGCTTGTACGCGCCAATGGTCTGATGGGCCTGCGCAGGCTTGGTTTCATCGACGATATCGCCTGACGGATTCACCTTGAGCGTCGCGACGCTGCTGGTGTACACGACACGCTCTACGCCTTCGGCGAGCGCCGCGCGCATGGTGGCTTCGGTTCCCTCCAGGTTCGCGCGCTCGATCTCGCCGGGGTCGCGCGCCCAGATCCGATAGTCGGCGGCCACGTGCAGCAGATAGCGCACGCCTTTCATGGCGGCACGCATGGATGCTTCGTCGCGCATGTCGCCGATCACGACTTCGGCGTCGAGCCCTTCGAGGTTCTGCCGGGAACTGGTCTTGCGTATGACAACGCGCACGTCCAGGCCGCGTTCCCGGGCAAGGCGCGCGACCGCTGACCCCACGAATCCGGATGCACCAGTGACAAGCACGCGTCCACTGCAACCATGTGAAAGGTCGATCGGGTCAGTCATTTTTTCCTCTTTCTGGCTTGCGAAGGTAACAGTTGCGCATCTCTCGAAGCGTCTCAATCAGCCCTGAACCCATATGTGACAAGGGCTGGCGGGTCGTGCTATGGTCCGGTGCTGCCTTTTCGGCGCCTGACAAAATTTCAACAACATTCACTCGCCAATGTTCATAGACAGCCGAAACCGATCCACATGGCTCTACTTCGCGATCATCCTGATCCTGATGGTCGTGTTCGCAATCGACTGGCTCACGCCGCTCAGGATCGCCATCTGGGTCTTCTACATGCTGCCGGTCGCGCTGTGCATGTGGGTCGATCGGCCGAGTGTGCCGTTTCTGACTGCCGGCGCGGCGTCGGTGCTGACCGTGCTGGGTTTTTACCTGACGACCGGCGACGCGATCGCAAGTACATTCGTGCTGCAGATCAACCGGGTCATTGGCGTGATCGTGATGTTCGTGCTCGCGGGCGTGGGGCATCTCTATATCAAAACCCGGCTGAACCTGCAACGCAGCGCGTGGCTGAAGCAGGGCGAAGTCGAGATCGGATTGCAGATGCGCGGCGATCTCACCCCCGCTGCCATTGGCGAAGGCATCCTTCGTTCGCTCGTGCCTTACGTGGGTGCGCGCGTGGGCGTGCTGTACGGGCGCAAGGGCGACGCGCTGGAACGCATCGCGGCGTGGGCGCTGCCCGCAGACAGCAATGTGCCGCAGCGGATCACGCGAGGACAGGGACTGACCGGACAAGTGCTCGATGAAAAGCGGATCATCGAAGTGGCGGGGGCGTCGTCGGGATTCCTGAAGGTCGGT
The DNA here is from genome assembly GCF_051615025.1 of Caballeronia sp. DA-9. NCBI lineage: Bacteria > Pseudomonadati > Pseudomonadota > Betaproteobacteria > Burkholderiales > Burkholderiaceae > Caballeronia > Caballeronia sp. DA-9. The sequence goes on from NZ_CP195132.1 coordinate 1,619,531, forward strand.
TCGGCGCTCGGTTCGGCGGCGGCGAGCCATTGCGTCGTTGCGCCCATGATTGCGGACGGCGAGGTGACCGGAGTGCTGGAACTGGGGTTTATCGGCGATGAAAATGCATTTTCCGATACCCGCGAACTGCTCGAAAACGCATCGGAGGCGATGGGCATGGCGTTGCGCTCGGCGCAATATCGGGCGCGCATGGTCGAATTGCTCGAAGAGACGCAGCGGCAGAGCGAGGAATTGCAGGTTCAGCAAGAAGAGTTGCGGGTATCGAATGAAGAGCTCGAGGAGCGCGGCCGCGCGTTGATGGAAACGCAGGCGCGCCTGGAAACGCAGCAGGCCGATCTCGAGCAGTCCAACGTGCGCCTGGAAGAGTACACACACAGTCTCGAGCGGCAGAAGGCGGAACTCTTGCGGGCGCAAAAGGAGCTGGAGGCGAACGCGCAGGCGCTGGAACGCGCGAGCCAGTACAAGTCCGAGTTCCTCGCGAACATGTCGCACGAATTGCGCACGCCGCTCAACAGTTCGCTGATTCTTGCCAAGCTGCTGCAGGACAACAAGCACGGCAACCTCACCGACGAACAAGTGCGCTACGCCGCGACCATCCATTCATCGAATAGCGACTTGCTGTCGCTGATCAACGACATCCTGGATTTGTCGAAGGTGGAAGCGGGGCAAATGGACGTGCAATTCGCGCCGGTCGCCATCGACGGAATGCTGCAGTCCTTGCGTCAGTCCTTTGCGCCCGTTGCCGACTCGAAGGGACTCAAGCTCGTGACGGAGCGCGGCGAGGGCGTGCCGGAGTACTTTGTCACGGACAATCAACGGCTGCAGCAAGTGCTGCGCAACCTGCTTTCGAATGCGTTCAAGTTTACCGAGCAAGGGCAGGTGACGGTATCGGTGCAAATGGCGGATAACGCTGAAAACACGGTGCGTTTCGATGTGCGCGATACGGGCATTGGCATTGCCCGCGACAAGCAGGACCTGATCTTCCAGGCATTCCAGCAAGCCGATGGCACGACCAGCCGCAAGTACGGCGGCAGCGGCCTGGGGTTGTCGATATCGCGGGAATTCTCGCGGCTGCTTGGCGGTTCGGTGAGCGTTGCGAGCGAGCCGGGCAAGGGCAGCGTCTTTTCGGTCACGCTGCCGTTGAGCGTTCGCGAAGGCACGGTGACGGCCAAGCTGGACGCAACCGGTCATGCGGGCGAACTCGTGGAAGCCGGGGCGCTGGTTGAAGGGCAAGAAGCGCAAGGTGCACAAGAAGCGCGGGAAGCGCGCGAAGCGCCGGTGCAAAGCCATGCGCCCGCACATCTCGTGGCGCAGGCTGCATCGAGCATACCGGACCCCGCGTCGTGGCGCGCGACGGTTGCGAGCCATCACGTGCCGCAACCCATTGCCGATGACCGCGCCAATCGCAAGCGCCCGAATCGCGTGATTCTCGCGATTGAAGACGACTTGCGTTTCGCGCATATCCTCCACGACCTCGCGCACGAACTCGAATTCGACTTCGTGCACGCAACTACCGCGACGCACGGCGTGGAACTTGCCCGGGAACTGCAGCCGAACGGCATCCTGCTCGATGTCGGCCTGCCTGACCAGTCGGGCCTGACCGTGCTCGAATGGCTCAAGCATGATCCATTGACGCGTCACATTCCCATCCACATCGTTTCGTCGACGGACCATGCCGACGTCGCACTGCATCTCGGCGCTATCGGCTATACGCTCAAGCCTAGCGCGCGCGAGACGCTCGCGGGCGCGATCCGCAAGCTCGAAGCGCGCTCGGCGCAAGGTATGCGGCGCGTGCTGGTGGTCGAGGACGATCCCACCTTGCGCCAGAGCATTCACGCGTTGCTGCAAAGCGCGACCGTGGAGATCGTGGAAGCGGGAACGATCGCGGAAGCCATGGAGCAAATCGATCGCGGCACCTTCGATTGCATCGTGATGGATCTGGCGTTGCCCGACGGCTCGGGCTATGACCTGCTGGAACGCGTATCGACGGCGAAGGAACATGCGTCGCCGCCGGTGATCGTGTACACGGGGCGCGTGTTGTCGCCCGACGAAGAACAGCGCCTGCGCCGCTATTCCAAGTCGATCATCATCAAGGGCGCAAAGTCGCCGGAACGTCTGGTCGATGAAGTCACACTGTTCCTGCACAGCGTTGAAAGCGCGCTGCCGCCCGAACAGCAGCGCATGCTGCGCGCGGCGCGCCAGCGCGACGACGTGTTCGAAGGCCGCACCATCCTGCTTGCCGAAGACGATGTCCGCAATATTTTCGCGCTGTCGCACGTGATCGAGCCGCTCGGCGCCAGGCTCGAAATCGCGCGCAATGGCCGCGAGGCGCTGGAGGCGCTGGCGCGTCATCCGGACGTCGATCTGGTGTTGATGGACATCATGATGCCGGAAATGGACGGTTTCACCGCGATGACCGAGATCCGCAAGAACCCGGAACATGCGCGCCTGCCGATCATCGCGCTGACCGCGAAAGCCATGGCGAGCGACCGCCAGAAGTGCCTTGAAGCGGGCGCGGACGATTACATTTCGAAGCCTATCGATGTCGACAAGCTAGTGTCGCTGTGTCGCGTCTGGCTGCGGCAACGGTAGACGGAGCGATCATGCCGCATCGGAACCCGAGAAACGCGGACGAAGCCATTTTCGACATCGAGTTGAAACTGCTGCTCGAAGCCGTGTATCTGAAATACCAGCACGATTTCCGCCATTATTCGGTGAGTTCGCTGCGCCGCCGCCTTGGACAGGCGCTGACCGACCTGGGATACCCGACGCTGTCGCAATTGCAGGAGCGCATTCTGCGCGATCCCACGCTGTTCTCGCGCTTGTTCCAGTACCTCACGGTGCAGGTGAGCGAGATGTTTCGCGATCCGGCGTATTTCCGCTCGATTCGCGAACAGGTCGTGCCCATCCTGCAAACGTATCCGTCCATCAAGGTCTGGGTTGCGGGCTGCAGCACCGGCGAAGAACTTTGGTCGCTCGCCATTTTGTTCGCGGAAGAAAATATCGCGGACCGTACCGTTTTATATGCCACCGACATCAACGCCGGCGCGCTGCGCCAAGCTGAAAGCGGCATTTATCCGCTGGATCGGCTGGCGAGTTTCAGCCAGAATTACCTGGCGGCGGGCGGCAAGCGTTCGTTGTCGGACTATTATCACGCGGCTTACGGCGCGGCGAAATTCTCGCAGACGCTCAAGTCGCGCGTGGTCTTCGCCGACCACAGCCTCGCGACCGACAGCGTGTTCCTGGAAGCACACCTTGTGTCATGCCGTAACGTGCTGATCTATTTCGATCGTGCGCTGCAGGACCGCGCGCTGGGCCTTTTCAACGATTCGCTGGTGCGGCGTGGTTTTCTGGGCCTGGGCAGCAAGGAAAGCATCCGCTTTTCGAAACATGCAGACAGTTTCTCCGATTTCGATGCGCGTGAGCGCCTGTACCAGAAGGTCTGACGATGACTTTGACACTGCGAGGATCGGAGGAATTTTTCAGTCCGATGGCTGGCGTCGACGCCATCGTAATTGGCGCATCCGCGGGCGGCGTGGAGGCGTTGAGCCAGTTACTGCCGGGGCTTCCCACTGATTTTCGTCCGGCGGTGCTGATTGTGGTTCATGTCAGGAGCGACGCGCCCAGCCTGCTGCCGGAACTGTTTGCATCGCGCTGCCGGTTGCCGGTCGTCGAACCCGACGACAAAGCCGCAATCACCGGCGGCACGATTTATCTCGCGCCACCGGGATATCACATGCTGGTCGAGCCCGACTGCACAATCTCGCTTTCCGTCGATCCGCCCGTGCGGTTTTCGCGGCCATCGGTGGATGTGCTGTTCGAATCGGCGGCGCTGTGTTTCGGCGATGCACTGCTTGGCATCGTGCTTTCGGGCGCGAACGACGACGGTGCGCGCGGGCTCGAGGCGATCGAACGCGCCGGCGGGCGCTGCTGGGTGCAGGAACCGCGAACCGCGATGTCGGACGCCATGCCGCTCGGCGCCATCGCGGGCGGCGGGGTCCGCGACGTTCTTACAATTGACGCGATGCTCGCGCGTTTGCGCGGCATGGGACAAGGATCTGCGACGTGAACCAGGTTGACTTGGAGCTGACACGCTAATGGAACTCCGCTAATGGAACTCAACAGGCAACCGATTTACGTTCTGATCGTTGACGACGTGCAGAACAACATCACCGCGCTCGAGGCGTCGCTCGCGCGCCCGGATATTTCCGTGCTCGCCGCCGGATCGGGTCCGGCCGCGCTCGAATTGCTGCTCAAGCATGAGGTCGCGCTCGCCATTCTCGACGTCAACATGCCCGGCATGGACGGCTTCGAGCTGGCCGAACTGATGCGCGGCAGCCCACGCACCGCGCACGTGCCGATCATCTTCCTGACCGCGACCGCGCAGGACACCGGGCGCACGTTCCGTGGTTATGAAGCGGGCGCGGTGGACTTTCTCTACAAGCCGTACGACTCGCGCATTCTCAATTCGAAAGTGGATGTGTTCATCCAGATCGAGAAGCAGAAGCAGCAACTGGCCACGCAACTCGCGACCGTGCAGCAGCTTCTCGATGCGAACGAAATGCTCATGGCCGTCCTCGGACACGACTTGCGCACGCCGTTGTCGGCGGTGATTGCCTCGGCGGAATATCTCGCGCGGTTCGTCCCCGATGAAAACGTCGCGAATATCGGCACGCGGATCAAGAGCAGCGGCATGCGCATGGTGCGCATGGTCGACCAGTTGCTGAACCTCGCGCGGCTGCGCGGCGGACGTGTCACGCTGCAGCCACGGGCCGTGGAGTTGATGACGCTCGCGAAGAACATCGTCGAAGAATACGAGGCGCGCGTGGGCCGCGGCCGGATCTTTATTTTCCGCGATGGTGACACGCTGCTTCAGGGCGATGGCGATCTGCTGTCGCAGGTGTTTTCGAATCTGATTGGCAATGCGCTGACGCACGGCCGCGAGAGCTCGCCGATCCAGATCCGCCTCAACGGCGAGGCCGCCGACGAAGTAACCATCACGGTGCAGAACGCGGGCGAGATTCCCGTGGATGTCTTGCCGACCATTTTCGCGCCGTATCGATCAGGGCGGCCACAGCAGGAAACGGGCGGCCTGGGACTCGGACTCTACATCACGCGCGAAATTGCGCAGATGCACGGCGGCCGCGTGGAAGTGCGCTCCGACGCTGAAAGCGGCACATTGTTCGAGGTCACCGTGCCGCGGGAAGCGGTGGCGCGGCGCGCAAGCAGCACTGCCGGCGAAACCGCGCAGCCTTTCCGGTTGGGATGACCCTGAACGAAAAGGATGGGCGCTGTCCAATTTGCCGGTCTTGTCTAGAATGCTGCCTGATGAGTGTGTGCCGGCAAGCGTAACAGTGCGGCGCGGTTCACTCGAAAGCTTATGCACTAGTCAGGAGAAGCAAACATGCCGGGTCCGGATCTGGATACTCGAATAGAAACGTATTACGTGCGTGTGCGGGGCGTGGTGCAAGGCGTCGGGTTTCGTCACGCTACATTGCGGCGCGCACATTCCCTCGGCGTGAGAGGATGGGTAGCCAATCTCGACGACGGCTCGGTCGAGGCGATGATTCAAGGGCCTGCGAACCAGGTCGACCTGATGCTCGAATGGTTGAGAAGAGGTCCGCCGCACGCGCGCGTGACGGATTTGACGAGCGAAGAGCGGTATATCGAAAAACGGTTTGAACGGTTCGAGCAACACTAGGATTGCGCCTGGGTCAGCGGCCCGACCCATCCACTTCGATTCACTTCCCAGGCGCGATCAAAAATCAGCCGGCCACCAGCAAACTTTCCGCAAACCCCCATTCCTTATCCGTCCACTGCCGGGTGCATCGAAAGCCCGCGTCGGACGCTAGCGGCCCGACTTCTTCCACGCTGTATTTATGGCTGCTCTCTGTCCAGATCGTCTCGCCCTGACGGAATTCCACCGTCAGTTTCGCAGCCCGGATCGTCGCCGTGACTGGCCGCGTCGCGCGCAGATGCATCTCGATACTTCTTGCATCCGGATTGAATCGCGCCAGATGTTGGAACGCATCCAGCGGAATATCGGCATCCAGTTCGCGATTGATTCGCGCGAGCAGATTCAGGTTGAACGCGGCTGTCACGCCGATTGGATCGTCGTACGCGGCAATCAACGTATCCAGCGGCTTGAGCAAATCCATTCCAAGCAGCAAGGCGTCGCCGGGCTTGAGCATGCCGCGTATCGACTTCAGAAAACGCGTTGCGGCAAGACGCGAAAAATTGCCGATCGTGCTGCCGAGAAACAGCACGAGCAGTACTTCGCCCTCGCGCCGGTTCGCGCTGACTTCGGCAAGACCGGCCAGATAGTCGCGCTCGTACCCGACAATCGATACGCGTTCGATATCGCCGAGTTCACGTTTGCACAATTGCAACGCGGCAGGCGAAATTTCAATCGGACAGTATTCGGTCGCACCGCTTGGACGCTTCTTCGACAACGCTTCCAGAATGCGCCGCGTCTTGCGCCCGCTGCCGCTGCCCAACTCGGCCACCGTTACGTTACGCGGCAACTCGGCCACGATATCCGCTGAATGCGCGCTCAAGACACGCTCCTCCGCGCGCGTCACGCCATATTCGGGCAGGGCGGTGATGACTTCGAAGAGAGCGGAGCCGACTTCGTCGTACAGATACATCGATGGCAATTCTTTCTGTGGCGAATGCGTCAGGCCGTCGTGCACAGCGGCGGCGAACGCGGAAGGAAAACGCGATAGATGAGCGGCGTGAGTCGTTGCCAGGGGCATGGATGTCTCCAGATATCGCGTCGCGATGAACGCGGCCAGTTATGCATGACAGGCAGGTACACAGTGACGTGCCGTCATGAGAGTAAGCCCGGCGTGTGACGGCAGCATCGCGGCGAGGTTGCCATGCTTCGCAGGGAGCGCAGGGAGCAATACGGCGAGCAAGAAGCGCGCGCGGCAGGGTGTTTCGATCGAAGTTCTCCTGATCGTTGCGGCGGATTGAACGTGAACATCAGGCGCCATCAGGGAAGTGCACGACATCTTCCGCGCGAATTTTCTCGAATCGAGGGGTGGTGGCATCACGGCCGTGTGCGCTTGCTCGATCAGACGCGCAAGAACTACAGTCCATGGGCACGCTTTTACACGGGAGATGTGAAATTCCGGAGACGGCTGCGTGGTGAAGCGGCCGTTGCCACGCATGCTGAAAGCGAAGCACCGACACATAGCTCATACATAACGCCGACTGGCGCAATGCTTGCTTGCAACTTCCCAACACGTCCAGCGCATCCATCTAATCTTTGCTTCGCGCTGTCATCGCCGTCTCCCCTCCTGTGCCAGATTCATGACCGACCCAGTTAGCCCCGATCCCGCGATTGCACGTCTCGACGAAACGGGTGCGCACTGCCTCCCGAAGCCGGCTGGGCAAGCCGAACCTGCAGCCCGCGCCGACATACCTTTTGGTTTCCCCCTTGGCCCTCAGCCCTCGGAGCCGGAAGCAGGCCCGACAAGCGCCACGCCGCCCGATGCCGTTCCCGACTCCAATCCGTTTTTTCTGAGCGTGCTGAACGGCAGCACGGATTGCATCAAGGTGCTGAAGCCCGACGGCACGCTCGAATTCATGAACGCGAACGGCATCTGCCTGATGGAGATCGACGACTTCGCGCCGTTCAAAGGCAAGTCATGGGTATCGCTATGGCCTGTGGAGTCGCGCGTGCTGCTGGACGACGCCATCGATAACGCGCGGCAAGGCCGCCATTCGCGCTTCGAGGCGCTCTGTCCCACCGCGAAAGGTACGCCGAAATACTGGGAAGTCACGGTTTCCCCGGTGAATGGGCCAACGGGCGTGGAATGGCTCGTATCGATTTCCCGCGATATCACCGAACGCGTGCTCAACCTGCGCTCGCTCGACACGGCGCTGCAGGAGCAAAAGCGCCTGAGCGAGGCGCTCGAGCGGCACCGGGAGACGCTGGAACAACGTATTAATGAAGCCATGGCCGCGCTGCGCGCAAGCGAAGAGGAGCGCCGCGAGACGGCGGCGGTGCTAGCGCAGTCGCAGAAAATGGAGGCGGTCGGCAAGCTGACCGGCGGCGTGGCGCACGATTTCAACAACGTGCTGCAAGTGATCGGCGGCAACCTGCAGCTTGCCGCGCAGGACGCTGGCGGCCACGAGACGCTCGCACGCCGCCTGGCGAGCGCGCATGAAGCGGTCGAACGGGGCGCGAAGCTCGCGTCGCAGTTGCTTGCATTTGCGCGCCGCCAACCGCTCGAACCGGTGCCGCTCGACCTCGCGCGGTTGTTGCGCAACTCCGACGACATGTTGCGGCGTGTGCTGGGCGAGACTATCGAGCTGGAAACGGTGGTGTCGGGCGGCCTGTGGAACACGTTCGCCGATCCCAATCATCTGCAGAACGTGATTGTGAATCTGGCCATCAACGCGCGCGACGCAATGGACGGCGAGGGCCGCCTGACCATAGAAGCCGGCAATGCAATGCTGGACGACGAATACACGCGCTACCACGACGACTTGAAGAGCGGCCAGTACGTGATGATCGCCGTATCCGATACGGGTTCCGGCATGACGCCCGACGTGATGGCGCGCGCGTTCGAGCCGTTCTACACCACCAAGCCCGACGGCCGCGGCACGGGACTGGGCCTGAGCATGGCATACGGCTTCATGAAGCAGACCGGCGGCCATATCAAGCTCTACAGCGAGCCCGGCGAGGGCACCACGGTCAAGCTCTACCTGCCGAGATCGATGGAAGATGAAACCCAGCGCGTCGAGACATCGCATGAGCCCGTGACGGGCGGCTCGGAAACGATCCTGGTCGTGGAAGACGATCCGAATGTGCGCGCGACCGTCGTCGACACGCTGACCGAACTCGGCTACAACGTGCTGAAAGCCAGTGACGCCCAAAGCGCGCTGAATGTGCTCGAAAGCGGGGTTCACGTCGACCTTCTTTTTAGCGACGTGGTCATGCCGGGGCCGCTGCGCAGTGTCGACATGGCGCGCCGCGCGCGCGAGATGCTGCCTTCGCTGGAAGTGCTGTTCACCTCCGGCTACTCGGAAAACGCGATCGTGCACGGCGGCCGGCTTGATGCAGGCGTGGCGCTGATCAGCAAGCCGTACAGGCGCGACGCGCTCGCGCGCAAGGTGCGTTCAATGTTGCACCACGCGCAGGCGAGCCGCAATCCCAACCGCAATCGCAGGAGCCTGAAATGCCTCGGCCTTTGCGCGTGCTGGTCGTGGAGGACGACATCAATACGCGCGAAGCCACGCGCGAGCTGCTCGAACTGCTCGACGCACAAGTCCACGCGGTAAATAGCGCGCAAGCCGCGCTGGACCTGATCGAAGCTCAGGAATTCGATGTCCTCCTCACCGACGTCCGCATGGCCGGCATGTCGGGTCTTGACCTCGCGCGGGCGGCGAGGCGCATGCGGCCGCGCTTGCGGGTGGTGCTTGCGTCGGGATATGGCGCCGGTATTGGGACCGAACTCGGCGTAGAACTGAGTTCCGCCACGTTGCTGCCGAAACCCTTCAGCTTCGAACAACTCGAAGAAGCTGTGTTCAGGAAGCCATGACAGGTTGCGGCGCGCGCGTGTCTTGCGACGCCGTGCCGTTGTTCGCGCCTGCGTCCGCGCCCGGATAATCCGCACCCACCGGCACCACGATCCTCACAATCAAACCGTGTTCCGGCGCGTTGTCGATCTCGCAGCGGCCGCCGAGTTCGCGTGCGAGCCGCCCGACTATCGCCAGGCCGAGTCCGCAATGGCCGTCTCCGGCGCGTGCCGGATCGAGGCGCACGAACGGTTTGCGGGCGTCGCTCAGACGCTCTGGCGCAATGCCTTCGCCATGATCGCGCACCGTGATCACCCACTCGTTGCCGTGCCGGGCCGTGCCGATATCCACGGGCGGCGCGCCGTGTTCCAGCGCGTTATCGACGAGATTGGTCACCAGCCGGTCAAGCGACGTACGCGGCAACCTGAACCCGTCTCCCGCGAGCAGTTCAAGCCGGAACAACGCGTCCTCGCCCGCCTCGTCGTGCGCGAACTGTTCCGCGAGAAAACCGTCGACGTTCACCGCCGGCCCCGTTGATGGCGTGCTTGCCGCGAATTCCAGGAACTGCTGCACGATGCGCGTAAGCGAATCGATATCGCGGATAAAATGCGCGCGCTCGGCGTCGTCTTCCACCAGCACGCTCGCACGCAGTTTCAGGCGCGTAAGCGGCGCTTTCAGATCGTGCGCGATACCCGCCAGCATCACGGCTTTTTCATCGTCGGCGTCGTTGATCTGCCGCATCATCTGGTTGAACGCGCGGATCAGGTCGCGCAATTCACGCGGTCCTCGCTCCTCAACGGGCACTGGCCGCTCGCCCGTGCCGAACTGTCGCGCGCTTTGCGCCACGCGCGACAGCGGCCGCTGCAACTGCCACGCCGCAGCCAGCGAGAGGATCACGGCCGCCAGCAGCATGCCCACCGATTCGACAAGGATTGGCGGAGCCGCCGGCAAATCCACCGGCGTCACGATCCAGTTTGGATTGTCGGGATAGCGCACCCACAGGCGCGGCGAACGATTCGGACCATCGATGGCAATCTGCGCGCCGCGCGGCAACAGGTTTCTCAGCGCCCGCAGCAGATGCACGATCTGACCATGATCCGGTTCTCTCAAGGCCACGCCTTCCGGAAGATTCGCGGCGAGCACAAGTTGCGCGTTCAGCGCGGGTGCGATCCGCACGCCCTGGCGAGCGTCGTCATTCGCGGCGGCCAGGACGAGCATCAGGCCGCGCGCGTAGCCTTCGGCATCGTGATGCGGACGCTGCACGGTCAGCACCGCGAACCAGCATGCCTGCACGGCGAACAGCACGACGAGCGAAATCAGCGCCATGCGCCCGAACAGCGAGTTGAAAGGGTTGTTTCGGGTGGACATGCCTCGGGCTGAATTGCCCGTACCGCGCTTGAACCAATGGAAGATCTTCATACCGGCGCTGCACGATCGGGATGGTCGCGGACTCCGTCGGGATCGGGAATGAATACGTAGCCCTGGCCACGCACGGTCTGCACGTGACGCGGGCTGGCCGGGTCCTCTTCGATGATTCTTCGCAAGCGCCAGATGGGCACGTCGAGGCTGCGCTCACTGAAGCTTGCGTCGTCACGATGCACCAGATCGTGAATCAGCACGCGCGACAACACCTTGTACGGATGCTTGACCAGTACCTTGAGCAACGCGAATTCGCTGTCGCGCAAGGCTACGCGCTCGGTGCCGCTGACCAGCGCGCGCGTGACGAAGTCGAGTTCGAAGCGGCCGAAGCGCTCGCTCGCGCGGGTTTCGGGACGCGCCGTGGAAGCCGGCGCGCGCCGTCGCAGCACGGTATCGATGCGGGCAAGCAGTTCGCGAGGATCGAAGGGTTTGGAAAGGTAATCGTCGGCACCGAGTTCGAGGCCTTCGACTTTCTCCGTCACGCTGTCGCGCGCGGTGACGAAGATCACCGGAATGTCGTCGCCGGCGGCGCGCACCTGGCGCAGCGCGGCGAGGCCGTCCACGCCGGGCATCATGATGTCGAGGACCACAATGGACGGCCGTTCGACTTCCAGCCTCCGGCGCAAGGCGGTGCCGTCATGCAGGACGCTGACTTCCAGCCCGCGCGTGGTCAGGAAGCGGCTCAGCAGGTCGCACACTGCCGGGTCGTCGTCGACGATCAATACCGATGTAGTCATGCTGGAAATTTTAGCTGTGCGGGGTAAGGATGCGGCTTTTCCGTGTCCTCTGCATGGTTACGGATTCTTACGCGACACTGCCAGAAAAACGGCAGCCTTGCGCCCGCCGCATGCCGCCGAGCGAGTGGCGGCGCGGCCGGATGAATCGATCCGGGCAAGGCGACCGTTCGGCCAGCATGCAATTCGATGAAAGGCGCGGAAAGGAATCCCTGTCGCAGAAGTCAGGTTGCGCGTTTTAGAATCAAACGCATGACCCAACATGTTCTTCTCGTCGACGACGACCCCGTGGTGCGCGATCTGGTGCGCGAATATCTGCAAGGCCACGGCCTGGCGGTATCGGTGATGCACGATGGTCTGGGCCTCAAGCGCCGGCTCGATGCCGAACGGCCTTCCATTGTCGTGCTCGACGTCATGATGCCCGAGCAGGACGGCATCAGCGCGCTGCGCGAACTGCGCGCATCCGGCGACGACATTCCCGTCATTTTCCTGACCGCGCGCTCCGACGTGATCGATCGCGTGATCGGCCTGGAACTCGGCGCCGACGACTACCTGGCCAAGCCCTTCGATCCACGCGAACTGCTCGCGCGCATTCGTACGGTCTTGCGGCGGCGCGACGCGGCGTCGCCGGGTGCGCCGGAAGACCGGCCACCCTACCGGTTCGGTCCGTATGAAGTGGATTTCGCCGCGCGCGAATTGCGTCATAACGGCCAGCGTGTGCCGCTGCGTTCGGGCGAATTCGCGACGCTCAAGATTTTCGTCAAGAACGAGATGGTCGTGCTGACGCGCGCGCAATTGAACGAGAAGCTGCGCGGACAGGCCGGCACATACCGGGACCGTAGCCTCGATGTGTCCATCTGGCGGCTGCGGCGGTTGCTCGAAGCCGATCCCTCCGATCCACGATACGTCCAGACCGTCTGGGGCCAAGGCTATATTTTCGTGCCGCAGGGCGAGACCGGCGCGGTCGAGCGCGCGCTGCGGCGTGGATCGACGGGAGCCTGACGCGATCAAAACGCGCGGACTCATATGTATCCGCTGAAATGATCCGTTACCAACTGCATCAGTTATTTCTTCGCTGCCCGCATAAGATCGTTTCCATAGTCCCGAGCACGGGATCTGGAGAACTCAAATGAAACGCGTAGCAGCAGTGTTGTTGATGGCCGGTACTCTCACCATGGCAGGTCAGGCGTCCGCGCACGGACGCGGCGGGGATGGCGGCGCGGTGGTCGGAGCCTTGCTGGGCGGGGCGGTGATTGGGGCGCTGGTCGGCTCGGCGGTCAGTGCGCAGCCGGTATATGCGGCGCCTGTCTACGCCCCGCCGGTGTACGCGCAACCCGCATATCAGCCGGTTTATGCCCAGCCGGGCCCGCCGCCGGGATCGTGCTACGACAGTTATCGCGGCGCTTATGTGCCGTGCGCTCCGCCGCCGCCACGCGGGTATTACCAGCAACAGAGCTGGTAATACGGGTTATCGGTGCAGGGACTAAGAACCGGGCTATACGCCCGGTTTTTTGTTTTCGTGCGCGGCAACGTGCATTGATCATGGTTTGTCCATGATGCGCAAGGTCACAAGTTCCGTGCGGGCCGTATCGCCCGAGGGCCCGTCTGGCAAGGCTTACCGGCCATTCGAAATCCGCTTGAGCGGCACGCCGTTTGCAGTGAAGGAAAGGCGGGCGTTGCGACTTTGTCCTACGCAACGCAAATAACGAATTTCCAGGAGGCTGCAATGAAACATGTATCGAAGAAAATCCTGATATCGGCGATTGTCCTTGGTTTGTCGGGCGGCGTGTATGCGCAGGCGGGCGGCGGTGCGGGAGCGGGCGGTGGAGGCGGAGCCGGTGGCGGCGGCGCTGCGGGAGGCGCTGGCGGTAATGGCGCGGGCGTGGGCGGAGGCGGCGGCATGAGCGGCTCCAACGGCGCTGGCATGAGCGCCGCGCCCGGCTCGACGGCAACGGGCGGCGGCATGGGCACGGGAACTGGCTCAACGCCGAACATGAAGAGCAACGGTTCGAGCACGAACAACAACTCGAACGCGGCGGCGCCTAATGGAACCGGCGGCGCCATGTCGAAACCGCAGTAATGCGTAGGGTGGGCCTGCGAAACGAGGCTTGAAGCAGCCGGTTGCATCGATGGATGCTGCCGGCTATTTTTTTGTTCGCGGCAATCAGGAGGAAGTTGAGGCGTTTGGCCAAAGCCGCGAAGACCGTATCCGATGCGCTCGCCTACGCACGTCCTTCTTATTTCCGGCACATAATGCACCGCACACGAGCGCCTTGCCCTGCACGGCGAGCCGTCCGGCCAACCTTGCGTGGACCGCGATCCGCGTAGCCAGCCGGCCTTTGTGCCCGAAGCGCGGCCCGCGGCCCGTGTGCCGTCCGCTGCTTACCATTGCCACCCCGATTGGAGACCTTACGCCTTGCATTCGTCGGATTCCGCGGCCCTTGATTTGCCTCTGCCCTTGCGCAATTTCGCCGGAACGCGGCGGATCTTGCTGATGGTGCTGGCTGCATCGATTATGTTTCCGGTCGCATTTCTACTTGGCTACGGTTATTACGATTACCAGCGCCGCATGTCTGACGCGAACGATATTGCCGATCGCATCACACGCGTAGCGGACGAGCACGCGAGCAAGGTCCTCGACCTGAACCGCCAGATGTCGATGCGCGTCGTCGATCTGCTCGGCAACAGCGACGACGCCCGAATTCGCGCGAATCAAAAACCTATTCACGAACGCCTGAGCGAGATCGGCGAATCTTTCGCCCATGTCGCCGGCATCGCGGTGTTCGGCTCCACGGGCGACATGCTCGCAAGCAATCGCTTCTACCCGGTTCCAGCGGTTTCGGTCGCGACGCGCGAGGACTTCCTCGCCGGGCAAGCCATGCGTCCGGAGCCGTATTTTTCGCTGCCCTTGATCGGCAAGGTCGCCAAAAGCGATGTCTTCACGACCAGCGTCGGCCGCAGCGCGAGTGACGGGCACTTTCTCGGCCTGGTCTCGATCGCGCTCAAACGCGACTACTTCGCAAGCTTCTACAGCGATTTATCGAACGGCGATCCGGGCGTGACCGTGGGCCTTTACCGGCGCGACGGCGGCATTCTCGTGCGCGAACCGCCGGGCCCAGCGAGGATCTCTCATGCTCGAAACTCCGAGTTCACATCCGCCATGCGCAGCAACGAGCTGTTCGGCCGCGTGCGGGTGCATTCGAGCGTGGATGGCGTGGAACGCATTCTGGCGTTTCGCCGCGTGAGCGATTACCCGCTTTACGTGGCAAGCGGTTTTCCGACCGCCGTTATCTTTGCGAATTGGTGGAGGCATTTTGCGTTGATCATGGCGATCACGGCCGTGCCGTGCATTGCGGTGTGGCTGCTGGTGCTGTTTTCGCTGCGCCAGTTGCGCGCGCAGCAATCCGCCTGGGAACGCTGGCAGGCGGAAGTCGCCATGCGGCTTTCGGCAGAGGCGTCGAGCCGCCAACTGCGGCGCATGGGCGCGCTCGGCAACCTGGTTGCAAACGTGGCGCACGACTTCAATAACCTGCTGATGGTGGTATCGGCGAATATGGAGCTTGCGCGGCGCAAGAATTTCAACGGGCTCGAAAGAGAAGTGCTGGCGGTGGAGCGCGCGACCACCGGCGCCGAAGCCCTTGCCCGGCGCTTGCTCAGCGTCGCGCGCAAGCAGCCGCTCAAGCAGGAACCCATCGATTTCACGACCTGGCTGCCTGCTGTTGCCGGACTGATTGAAACTGCGGTCGGCGAGAAGATCCAGGTCAAGGTGCAGGTCTCGCCCGACATGTGGTGGGTGCGGGCCGACACCACGGAACTCGAGTTTGCGATCATCAACATTGCCGTCAATGCCCGCGATGCCATGCCGCATGGCGGCCGTTTTGCGATTCGCTGCCAGAACGTGCGTGTCACCGCCGATAACGTCCTCGCCGATGGCGAATATGCCCTCCTGGCGTTCACCGACAGCGGCGAGGGCATGAACGAAGTCACCGCGCGCCGCGCGTTCGAACCGCTTTTTACCACCAAGCTGAGCGGGGCGGGCACGGGTCTTGGGCTGGCGCAAGTGCTGGCGGCTTGCGAACAGGCTGGCGGGACCGCGCGGCTCGACAGCGTGCCCGGGCGGGGTACGACCGTGCGGCTGTATTTGCCGCGCTGGCACAGCGCACGGCCAATGCCGCCGGATGCCGCTGAAACCGGCAACGCAGGCCCGGCGCACGGTATGCCTGCCGAGGCGCAAAGCCCGGGTTCCATCCTGCTGGTCGAGGACAACGAGGAGGTTGCCGCGGGCGTCGCGGCAGTGCTCGCCACGTTTGGCTGCGACGTCCGCCACGAACTCACCGCCGACAAAGCCTTCGACGTCCTCAACGAAGGCGGGCGCTTCGACCTGGTGTTATCGGATATACAGATGCCTGGGCGGCTCAACGGTATCGACCTGGCGGAAAAGGTGCGCGGCACGTGGCCCGCGCAGCGGATCGTGCTGATGACCGGTTACGCCGATGAATTCGAGCGTGCGCGGCATACGGGTGTGACCATTCTCGCCAAGCCGTTCAACATCAACGAATTGCGTGAACTGGTTCAAGGGTGACTGAAGCAGCTTTGCGCGTCAGCGTGGCGGAGATGCCGGGAAAAATTCGCTGGGCTCGAATTGCGTCGAGAATTTCTGGACCTGAAGGCTGACTTTCTCGGCGTACGCTTTCGATCCGCCGTAGCTTTTCAGCGCCGCGCCCACGTCGCCACGTGCGGATTGCACGTAACCGTGAAGAATCGCGGAGCCGGCTTCTATGTTGGCATCGGCTTCGGTCAGGTCGATATTGCGCACCAGTTTCTTGTGCGCCGACGGCACGACCTGCATCAGTCCGGTTGCGCCGTTTGCGCCGCGGGCGTTTTCCTTGAAACGGGATTCGATCGAGATGATCGCGAGCAGCAGCGCCGGAGGAAGGGAGTATTTCGATGCCGCCGACATGACCGCCGCCGAGATCTGCTCGGCCTTCGCGCGTGCAACACCGAATTTCTGCGAGATCAGGCGTGACACCTGATGCCTCGCCTGAAGGTCGGCTTCGGCTTCGCTTGCGGAGAGATTTTCAACGGCGGCGGGGGCCGTAGCAGCTATTTCGGTGGCGCGCTCCTGAGCCGCGGCGCCTTGCATCGCGCCTAGCGACAGACTGAACGTCAGCGTCAGCAAGAAGAGTAGTCGGCTCATGAATGGGGCCATCGAAGAGAAGGTCGCATTATACCGATGGAAAAAATCCTTGCAAATCATGCGCTTGGTTGAAATGGCCCATTACGCTGATGAACCGGATCGCTAGCCCGGCTCAGGACTGCGTGACTTCGATGTCCTGCAGCGCCATGGGACGCACGCAGTCGCGGCCCGCGGCCTTGGCTTCGTAGAGTTGCTGGTCGGCGGCGCTCAATAGCCCATATGCGCCGCCCAGGCCCGGTGGCGCGGCGCTGGCGCAGCCAATACTGACCGTCAGGCGCCCGATCAGGCTGCCCCGGTGGGCGATCGAACGGGTCTTGATGCCGGCTCGGATGGTCTCGGCAATATGAAGCGCGCCATCCATCCGGGTATCGGGAAGGAGGACGACGAATTCCTCGCCGCCATAGCGCGCCGGAATGTCGCCGGGACGCCGCACCGCCAGCGCGATGCATTCCGCGACCGCCGCCAGCGCGTCGTCGCCGAGTGCGTGGCCGTAGTTGTCGTTGTAGGCCTTGAAGTAATCCACGTCGATAAACAAGACCGACACCGCCGCGTTGCTGCGCCGAGCGCGCCGCCATTCCTCGTCCATGCGTTCGTCGAAGGCGCGCCGGTTCGGCAGGCCGGTCAGCGCGTCGGTGCCCGCGAGCCGTACGAGTTCTTCCTGCGCCCGCGCCCGCTCCCGAAGCGAAAGCGCCAAAAGCCACGACAACGCGATGAAACTCAGTCCGAACAGCAGCGTCAGCACGCCAACGACCGTGCTGCGCGCGCGCCACGTGGCCAGCACGTCGTCCTGCGCAGGCGCCACGCCCACAATGAACGGCGTACCCGTCACGCGCGCGAAGGTGTAGATGCGCACCACGCCGTCGACCGGCGATTTGGCCACATACGAACCCGAGCTCGCGCTCGTCATGCGCCCGAACGTGGCGGAACCGGCGACGTTGCGGTTGATATCGTCGTCCACGAAGGGTTTGCGCACGACCATTGCGCCATCGTTCTGGACGATGAAGATCGATCCTTGCGGGCCGACGTCGACCTTGTTCACGAGCGAGCGGAAATACGCGACGTTCACGGTCAGCAGCGCAATGCCGCCAAACGAGCCGTCGGGCATGTCGATGCGCCGGCTCATGCCGATCGCCATGCCGTGCGCATACGTCAGGTAAGGATGGGAGAAAAACAATCCAACCGATGGGTTGTGCTGGTGCGCGCGGAAGTATTCGCGCTCGGCGAAGGTTTCCGGTGGCGCCGCCGCGTTGTTGCCTTTCACGATCACCCGCCCGTTCGCGTCGATGACGTAGCCGCCGCCTATGTAGGCCGCCGTGGTCGCGCGGTCGAAAAGGATCCTGCGCCGCAGATCGGGCGCCAGCGCCATGACGGAGGGGTCGCGCGCGCCGTCGACTACCGCGCGCAGTGAGAGATCATAGATTTCGACATTCCGGGCAATATCGCCGCCAATGATTGACACCAGATTCTCCGATGTCTCGCGCGCGTGGCTGAGCGCCTCTTCGCGGCCCTGATACAGCGTCGCAATGGACAAGCTGGCCATCAGTACAGCGACCGCGGTGCCGGCAAGACCCGCCAGGAGCGGATAGCGCGACAGCGAGGTTGCCATGCCAAGCGCTGTCCATCTGTATCGGCCACGGCGCTTTCGCACGCTTGAACCGGGCGACAGGCGGTTTCTCATGGCGAACGCCTTGACGGTCGCGCAAGGATTTTTCCGCTGCGTTGTGACATGGGCGACCGGGAGGCATCGGGCGGCGGCATGGAAATCTGATTTGGCATCGCGCGGCAGTGTTGGGTCAAGGCGCCAATCTGGTGTGCTGCCCGCATTGTATCGGCCTGAAGCTTACGAATTGCCCAGTCGATCAATAAGGCGAGTCCCATCGGCTGGGTGCGAGAAAACGTGCCCGAAAAACTCATCCAAGATTACAAAATCATTTCTAACGTGGTAGCCTTTGCCGGTCTTTGGGGAGTAGCCGGCTTCCAGTCATTGGAAGCGCTCATGTCAACACGCTTGGTTCAATCGAACCATGGCATGAGCAACCAGTCCGAATTCTGGTTGGCAAGACCATCGATGCAACGCCGGGACCGGTCGGGCTCGGCGCAGCATCGCATGTTCCTGTCCCGGCCAGAATGATTATCTTCCCTCATGAATATCGCTTCCACTCTCCTGCTCGCCTTCGCCATGTCGACGGACGCCTTCGCCGCCGCCGTGGGCAAGGGCGCAACGCTGCAGCGTCCGCGCATGCGCGAGGCGCTGCGCACGGGCCTCATCTTCGGCGTCATTGAAGCGATCACGCCGCTCGTTGGCTGGGCGCTTGGCAAGGCTGCCGCGCCTTATGTCACTTCGTGGGACCACTGGATTGCCTTCGGCCTGCTGCTCGTGCTCGGGCTTCGCATGATCCGCTCGGGATTCAGCTCGCCCACGCCGGAGGCCGAGAAGCCCGTGCGCCACAGTTTCTGGCTGCTGGCCGCGACAGGCTTGGCGACCAGTATCGACGCCATGGCGGTGGGCGCGGGGCTGGCTTTTATCGATGTAAATATTTTCTCGACTGCCGCGACCATTGGACTAGCGACACTGATCATGGTGACCATTGGCGTGATGGTGGGACGCTTTCTGGGCCGCGCGGTCGGACAGCGCGCGGAAGTGGCGGGCGGCCTGATCCTGGTTGCGATCGGCTCGGTGATTCTGGCCGAGCATCTGGGGTATATGGTTTGATGCTTATGAGCGGTGCGCGCGCTTCGAGCGCAGCCTCGGGCACAAGCCATTTGTGATGATGGCCTTGTCGAATTTGATAAGGGTTCCGAAGTTTTACCGGTCGATGTGGAAATCGAGAGGTTGCGGTACTCCGTCAAGAAACGCGTGGCGGGCGTGTTATTTGCATGCCTGGATCACGGCGTCCGCCGCGCCGGCACATGGAGGCCTGCATCATGCCGCAGTTGCGAAGAGGATTTTGCCGTGTAGCACTGTGTGTCGTTTCCGTGGCTGTGTTCTCGCAGGCAGCGGTGGCGCAGCGGTCTATCGCGGTGATGGATTGCACGCTGATCGACGACAACGCGTCCTATAACGACGCCGATACCAACCGCACGCAGCAGGCGCGCCTGGAACTCGTCAGCAAGGACTTGCGCACGCAGTTGAGCGAGCGCCAGCTTTTTCGCGTAGCCAATAACGCCGCGGCGAGCGCCATGATCGCCCGGCTTGCGCGCGGGCAGGACTTGAACGCATGCAATGGCTGCGAACTGCAGATAGGACGCACGCTCAACGTGGAGCGCGTCGGCGTGTGCTGGGTGCAGAAAGTCAGCAACCTGATCATCAATATCAATCTGCGCGTGGAAGACGTGGCAACCGGCCACGCGCTATTCCAGCGCTCTGTCGATATACGCGGCAATACGGATTTATCGTGGAGCCGCGGCATGAAGGGACTGGTCGATCGTCTCGCTGAAGACCCCGAAGCAATCCAATAAACTGCTTTCGGGAAATTCTCCCGCCTCCATCCATTGTCAAGCGGCCGCGCGATGGGCTAAGTTGACCATGTCGCCAATGGCATTGCGAATGCGGGCGCGCAGTGCCGGGTCAGGCGGCGAACCAATAAAAACAAGCGGAGACGATCATGCAATTGAAGAAAGCAGCGGCGTATCTGGCGCTTGCATCGGTGACAACGTTGAGCGCGGGGTTCGCGCTGGCTGCAGCGCCGGTCGCTTATGTGACGAGCGAGACCATGGGCGTGGGGGTTATCGACCTGGACCAGATGACGCTCGCCAGAACCTTCGCCGTGGGCGACGATGGCCCGCGCGGCCTGAGCCTCACCGACGACGGCAAGCACCTGCTGGTCGCCAACAAGAAGACGGCCGATCTTTCCGAAATCGATACCGCGACCGGCAAGGTCGTGCGCCGCGCGAAGATTGGCCAGAATCCGGAGTTCGTGCGGGTGTATCGCGGGTATGCATATGTGACGTACGAACCCGGCGAGGACGGCGGCCCGCCGCAGGCGGCGGGTGCATCGGGCGGCGGCAAGGTTGCAAGCAAGGACGATGACGACGCAAACAGCCCGCCCGCCGAGATCGCGATTGTCGACTTGAAGACGCTGCGGGTCATACGGTCGGTGAAGAGCGGCCACGAAACGGAAGGCGTCGAATTTTCCGCCGACGGCAAGGAACTGCTGGTCACCAACGAGGGTGACGACACGGTGTCGGTCTATCACGTGGGCACGGGCAAGCCGCTGCGCAGCATCAAGCTCGATCATGGCTCGCGGCCGCGCGGCATCAAGCGTTCGCCGGACGGCCGGCAGTATGTGGTGACGCTTGAAAACACCGACAAGTTCGTGGTGCTCGACGCGCATAGCCTCAAGCCGGTCAAGACCGTCGATACAAAAATGGGCCCTTACGGCGTCGCGTTCGATCCATCGGGCAAGCGGTTACTGGTGGCGGCGGCGCGCGGCAAGACGCTTCAGGTGTTCGATTCCGGCACTTACGGCCACATCAGCGATATCCCCGTTGGCCAGCGCTGCTGGCACTTCAGCTTCACACCGGACGGGTCGAAGGTGCTGCTTGCATGCGGTCGTTCGAATGCGGTGTACGTGCTGGATGCCGCCAGCTATCAGACCGTCAAACAGATCGAAGGATTGTCGTTGCCCTGGGGCATCGTCACGTATCCGCGCAGCGCGGGATCGATTGAATAACGCAGGCGGAAGCGGGTTCTTTTCAAAAGAACCCGCTCTCTCTCAAGGCTTATTTCCACGCATACCGCAATCCAACCCACGCGCCACGCGGCGCACCGATCCCCAGGAATTGTTCGTTGACCGGGTTGGCGCCATCGAAGGTATGGTTCGGTCCATTGAAGAAATTCTGCCCAAGGATGGCGAAGCTTGCATAGTGCTTGTTGAGCAGATTCGTTACGCTCGCGAACACCTGAAGCTGCTTCGTCACGTTGTAGGTCGTGTCCAGGTCGATCAGGAAATAGCCCGCGATCTTTCCATTCGCGTCCTGATTGTCCTCGTCGCCGCGCGCAAAAATGCTGCCCCTGTAGGTCAGGTTGCTGCCGACGTTCCACTTCGGCGTAGCCGCGTAATCGAGCCGCAGCTTCACCGTATTCTGCGGAATGCCTGGAATGCGGTCGCCCTTGTGCACGGTGATGTTGCCGTCGTCGTCCGCGCTGGAATTGCTGCCGCTGCTTTCGGTCCAGGTCGAGCGATACGTGGCGTCCACGTAGCTGTAGCTCGCGCTCACGCCGACCGGCCCGTACTGCGTGCGTCCTGCAAGTTCGAAGCCTTGGCGCTGGGTCTTTCCCACGTTCTGGAAAAAACCGAGCGTGCTTGCCGCGCCGTTGCTGCTGACAAACTGGATGTCGTTATCGAGCGTGGTCCGGTAGATGGCGGCGCTCCACGTGGTCGCGCGTCCAAGCTGCCCGCGCGCGCCAATTTCAAATGTCTTCGATATCACCGGCTGCAGCGTCGGGTCCGCAATGAAGTCGTTGGGCAACGAGCATGGCGAAGCGGGATCGGCGCAAGCGAGTTCGATGGCCGTCGGCGAGCGCATGCCTTCGTTGTATGTGGCGTAGGCAGTGAAGGTCGATGTTGGATTCCAGTTGACGCCGACCGCCGGATTGAAGCGCGAGAACGTATGGTTGCCGTCGAGCAGGGGCTGCACGCCGCTTTCGTCGCCGATCACGGACTTCGACCAGTTGTAACGCCCCGCCAGCGTCAGCGACCACTGCTGCGTGATCGACAATGTGTTCTCGAAGTAGACGCCATAGTTTGCGTTGCGCGTGGCGGCGTCGGTCTGGGGCTCGAATCCGCCAATGCCAATCGTTGCGCGCGAATCCGTAAAAAAGGCGTCCTGCGACGACTGCGTGAAATGCGAGTTGGCGAAGTCCGCCGCCACGCCCGCGACGAACTGGTTGTCGTAGCCAGCGAGCTTGCCGAGCAAGGTCATCTGCAGGCTTGCACCGTAGCTGTCGGTGACGATCACGGATTGATCGTTGGTCGCCTGCAGTGTGTTGATATCGCCGTCGTCTTCGACCGTGCCGAAGTCGTCGTTCACGTTGCTGCTGACATTCGTGTTCCGATAATGCCGGTAGTACACGTTACCGCTCAGTTCCAGGTTGGGCGAGAAGTAATGCTCGCCGGAGAAGGTCAGGTAGCCGACGCTATTGTGGTTCTGGTCCGGAAACGTATAGGCCTGCTTGCGGTTGTCGAGGAACGAGCGCGGGATGGTCTGCGAGCCTTGCAAGGTGTTGTCCGCGCCGCCCATGGAAAGGGAAAGCGTGGTATTGGCGTCGGTGTAGCGCAGCTTGCCGAACGCCTGGCGAAGGCGGCTTGAGTTGTGGTCGGCCCAGCCGTCGTCGTTGGTCGTGTTGGCGGTGAAGTAATAATCGAGGTTGCTGCCAATCACGCCGCCTTGCTGGATCTGCGCTGTTTTTCGTCCCCATGATCCCGCCGAGATTTCCGCTTCGCCGCCCGGGTTGCTGCGGCCGTTTTTTGTCGTGATGGCGAGCGCGCCGCCGAGCGTGTTCAGGCCAAAGGTCGGATTGGAACCGGGGATCAACTGGATTGTGTTGATGGCCGCTTGCGGTATCAGGTCCCAGTTCACGACATCGCCGAAAGGCTCGTTCACGCGCACGCCGTCGAGGAAAACCGATAACCCTTGCGGCGTGCCAAGCAGCGGCGAGGCCGTAAAGCCGCGGTAGTTGATATCGACTTGGGATGGGTTGCCTTGCGCCTCGTTGATATCGACGCTCGTGAGGTTGCTCGCGAAGTAGTCCGTGAGCGTGGCGCGATGCTGCTGGTCGATATCGCGCCCGCGAATGGTCTGCACGTTGGCTGGCACGTGTTCCAGCGGCGTGCCGATACCCAGCAGCGGTGTTGTCCCGATCACGATGATCGGCGCGAGTTGCGTCACCGCGGCATCTGAAGCGGGCGCGGCCGCTTCCTGCGCCCAGCTTGTGACGCTCAAGCCGGCCAGCGCGCCGCCGAAGTACACACGCAGCGCGTGGCGCCGCCTGAAGGGAAGCTTGGTCATGGTTGTCTCCTGCCGTTTATCGTTATCGGTTTGCTTCTTTATTGCAGTACTGAAAGCGTCCCACAAGACGCGTGCGGTGCGGTCGGGAAGACCTCCCGATTACGTGAGGAAGCTTTCCCTGCCCTTGTCTTGCGGACGCGACGCGAACGCGCGCGCTGAGTAGAATGAGAGCGCCATGCGACCCGAACCCGAACCTGATTCCCCGGCCTTTGTTGCCAGCGCGCGCTCGTCCCGTTCCACGGCGTGGCGCGATCTTGTATGCGTGCTCGCGCTCACGGTGCTGGCGGCGCTGGTATGCATGCGCTTCGAAGCCGGCGAGTTGACGTATTCCCTGACGCGCCGCTTCGAGCGTTTTCAACTCGATGAAATTCCGCCCACGCTTGTTGTCCTGGCAACCGGGCTCGCGTGGTTTGCATGGCGGCGATACCGCGAGTCGCAGCGTGAATTGCTGCATCGCCGCGCGCTTGAAGCGAAGGCCGCGAGCCTGCTTGCGGAAAACCGGCGGCTTGCAAGCGAGAGCATCGGCGCGCAGGAAAACGAGCGTCGTCACCTCGCGCGCGAACTGCACGATGAACTCGGCCAGTATCTCAACGCCATCGCGCTGGACGCGGGACGTATCCGGGATTTATCGGCGCACGATCAGGCGAGGAGTGAACCCGAGGTTCATAGGCTCGCGCTTGCGGTCATGCAAAGCGCGAGCACCGTGTACAGGCAGATTGGCGGGATGATCCGGCGCTTGCGCCCGATCGGTCTCGATGAATTCGGCTTGCCGAGCGCGCTCGAACATTGCGTGGAAAGCTGGCGCGAGCGCTTGCCGCAGGCGTCGTTTACGCTGACCGTGGACGGCGACTTTTCCAATCTCGCGGACGTGGTGAACATCACGCTGTACAGGCTGGTGCAGGAGGGACTGACGAACGTGTCGAAGTTCGCGCGGAACTCGCGCGTGGAAATCTATCTGGTTCGGACTTCAGACAATACGAACAACACGCGCGCGAGTCGCGGTGAAATTGTCGTGACCATGACCGACGACGGTCCGGGTGTCGACCTGACAAAACCACGCGCGGGCCTGGGCCTGATTGGCATGCGTGAGCGTGTCGAGGCGCTGGGCGGCGAATTCCATGTTGCGAGCCAGCCGGACGGCGGGTTCCTGTTTTGCGCGCGCGTGCCGGTTCAGGCCGGATTGCCCGATCTCACGGATCCAAGCGCGCTTGCGGAACTGGCGAAATCGGAGAAATGAAGGCCGAGGCGATTCGCCATCTGCGCGAGTTGCACGCCATTGTCCGCACCGAATTTTTGCCGGATCACTGACTGATGATTGGCCACGGTCTTCTGGCTCAAGCCCAGCCGTTCCGCGATGCTCGGCAGCGTATAGCCTTGCACCAGCAGCCGCAGCACTTCGAACTCGCGCGCCGATAACTGGCGTCCCGGCGGCCCGTCCTGGAAAGTGGCGCGCAGCGCGAGCGCCTGCGAGATGTCGGGGCTCAGATAACGGGCGCGGCCCGCGACGGCGCGCACGCCTTCCACCAGTACGTCGGGGGCGCTTGCCTTGGTCACGTAGCCGCGCGCGCCGGCGTCGAGCGCGCGCCGGACGAAGATTGTTTCCTCATGCACGCTGAAGATCAGCACCTGGGCGTCGGGTTCGCGCGCAAGCATGCGCCGCATCGCTTCAATGCCGCTTGCGCCCGGCAGTGCAAGGTCCATGACCACAACGTCGGGTTTCAACGTGCAGAAGCGCTGGTAGGCCTGGGCAGCATCGGCGGCTTCGCCTGCCACGCTGATGTCCGGGCTGAGTTCCAGCAGGCGCCGATACCCCTCGCGCACAACAGCGTGGTCATCGACGAGAAGAACACTGATATCCGCGATGGTCATTTGCGCGCTCCCGCAAGATCGGCGACATTGTGATGGTCCGGCTCCCCGCGCGTTTTCAATGCCGCCAGCCGGCGTGAATTGGTGTCGTTGCGAAACACAATCGGATGCTCTTCAGGCTCGCGCTGTACCGCCGCGCCTGCTGCTCTTTTAACCACGTTGATCACGGTCTCGTGATGGGGCGATTTATCGCAGACGGGGTCGGCATTGGCCGGGTCGCCCGTCAGCAAATACGCCTGGCAGCGGCAGCCGCCTGCATCGATGGTTTTTTCTTCGCAACTGCGGCATGGCTCCTTCATCCAGTCGAAGCCGCGAAAGCGGTTGAACGCGTCGCTCTCGTACCAGATGTCGCGCACTGACGTGTCCTTGACGTTGGGAAAGCTCAGGCCGGGAAGCGAGCGCGCGGTGTGGCAAGGGAGCGCCGCGCCATCGGGCGCCACGCCGAGGAACACGGAACCCCAGCCGTTCATGCATTTCTTGGGCCGTGTCTCGAAGTAGTCGGGCACCACAAAGTAGATCTTGCAGCGATGCCCGATCTTCTCTCTATACCGCTCGACCACCGCCTCGGCCTCCCTCAACTGCCCGGCGGTCGGCATGAGTTGCGCGCGGTTCGCATGCGCCCAGCCGTAATACTGCGTGTTCGCGAGTTCGAGATATTCCGCGCCCATTGCAAGCGCCATGTCGATGATCTTGTCTACGTGCGGCAGGTTGTATCGATGCAGCACGCAGTTCAGGACCATTGGGAAGCCATGCGCCTTGATCGACTTGGCGACGCGGTTTTTCAGGTCGAACGTGCGGGTGCTGCTGAGAAAGTCGTTGAGTTCCTGCGTTGAATCCTGGAACGACAACTGGATGTGATCGAGTCCGGCGTCCTTCAACGCGTCGAGCCGCTTGTCCGTCAAACCGATGCCCGACGTAATCAGGTTGGTATAAAAACCGAGTTGCCGTCCTTCGCGAACCAGCACTTCAAGGTCATCGCGCAACAAGGGTTCGCCGCCCGAGAATCCCAGTTGCGCCGCGCCCAGCGCGCGCGCTTCGCGCAGCACGCCTATCCATTGCTCGGTGGTGAGTTCGCTGCTGTGGTCCGTGTAGTTGACCGGGTTGTAGCAGAACGCGCAATGCAGCGGGCACCGGTAAGTGAGCTCTGCGAGCAGCCACAGTGGCGGAGCGATCACGCCTTGATCGCGGGCTGTCATGACGCTTCCTCCAGCCATCCGCGCCGTTCGGCTTCGGCTATGAACAGACGCACTTCACCGCCAATGTCCTGCGCATTGAAGGCCTGCTGCAGGTCGGCGATCAACGCGTTAATATCGCGCGTGCCATCGCAACGCTTCAGGATTTCGCCGGCGCTTTGATTGAGCTTCACCATGCCTTCGGGATAAAGCAGCACGTGCGCGTCCTGGGCTGGCTCCCATTGCAGCCGGAAGATGCCCTTGAGCTTGAGGTTCTGCGTGGACGTGGGCGTTGTCATTGCGGAAAGGCCTTTTCGATTGCGTCGAGCATCGACCACAAGATGTCGAGTTTGAATTGCAGAATGTCGAGCGCGCGTTCCTGCTGCTCGCGCGTCTTGAAGTAATCGAGCGTGACTTGCAGGCCGTGTTCGACGTCGCGCTGCGCCAGCGAGATGCGCGAGCGGAAGTACGTGAGGCCATCGGCTTCTATCCACGGATAACACGTCGGCCATGTCGCGAGCCTGTCCTTGTGGATCTGCGGCGCGAAAATTTCCGTAAGCGAAGAACACACGGCCTCTTGCCACGGCGCGCGCCGGGCAAAGTTGACGTAGGCATCGACGGCGAATTTCACGCCCGGCGCGACGTGTTCCAGCGACCAGAGTTCATCGCGCGTGAGGCCGACTGCATCGCCCAGCCGCGCCCATGTTTCTATGCCGCCCTCGTCGTCGCCGTAGCCGTCGTGATCGAGAATGCGCAGTACCCAGCGCCGCCGTGTTTCGCGATCAGGACAGTTCGACATGACCGCCGCGTCCTTCAGCGGAATGTTGATCTGATAGTAAAAGCGGTTCGCGACCCAGCCGCGAATCTGCTCGCGCGAGCAACCGCCTGCGTTCATTTTCACGTTGAACGGATGATGGATATGGTACGCCGCGCCCTTCGCGCGAAGCTGGGCTTCGAATTCTTCGCGGGTCCAGGCGGTCGCGCCTGAATTCCGGGTTGCTGCCTGATTCGTTACTGCTTGAGTCGGTCCGTTCACATGTTTCTCCTGTAATCCGTTAGCGCATATTCAGAGATCGAATGCCATGCCGTCGAAGGCGACTTCTATGCCGTGTTCCGCGAGCCGCCGCCGCTCAGGGCCGTCTTCAATCAGGATGGGATTCGTATTGTTGATATGAATGAGCACCTTTCGCACACCTGCGTGTTCGATGGAATCGAGCACGTCGATCATTCCTCCCGGGCCTGTTTGCGCGAGGTGGCCCATGTCGGCCGCGGTCTTTTTCGACAGGCCGAGTTCGATCATTTCATCCGGCGTCCAGAGCGTGCCGTCGACCAGCAAAAGGTCCGCACCGTTCATTGCCTCGAGCACGTGCGGCTCGAGCGCGCCAAGGCCGGGCGCATAGAACGCGCGCTTGCCCGTGGCTTCGTTTGTAAACGTGAGGCCGATGTTGTCGCCGCGTTCAGGCGCTGCGCGATGCGGCGAGTAGGGCGGCGCCTTGCTCGATAGCGGCAGCGCCTCGATGCGTATGCCCGGGAGCGCGGGAATGTCGAACGGCGATCCGTCGAGCGGGATCGCATGCCTTTCAACGCCGCAGTAATGCGCGAGTATCGGCACTATCGGCAAGCCCGTACTCAAGTCTTGCAGCACGGCGTCGGTCACGTAAAGCGGCAACGGTGTATCGCGTTCACGGAGCATCAGCAGGCCCGTGACGTGATCGATTTGCGCGTCTATGGCGATGACCGCCGCAATCCCGCTGTCGCGTTTGCGGCGCGCGGGCTGCAACTCCGGATTCGCCGCGATCTGCGCGAGCAGGTCAGGCGATGCGTTCACGAGCAGCCAGTCCTTGCCAGTCGCGCTGACAATGATCGACGACTGCGTGCGCCGCTTCGCATCAACGCTGCCGTTACGCACTCCGTCGCAATTGCGGCAGTTGCAATTCCACTGCGGAAATCCGCCACCCGCCGATGAACCCAGCACCTTGATCTTCATTAACCGCGTTCCTCGATAAAAAAACTCATGGCAGCATTCTCGACATCAGTCCGTCGCGATCGATCAACTGATGTTTCAGCGCGCCCGCCACATGCAGCGCGATCAATGCGATCAGCACCCATGCGCAGACTTCATGAATGGTGAAGAAGATTTTTCGCAAGCCGGGATCGTCCCAGCCCCACATCGGCAATGCAATGCCCCAGAAGCGCGTGCCGAACTTGTTGAACGACGAACCGAGATAGCCGGTCAAGGGCATCCCGATCATGGCGACGTATAAAAGACCCTGCGTCATGCCCGCGGCGGCGCGTTGCCACGCTTGCATCGGCGGAAGCGGCGGCCGACCTTTGACCAGGCGTACCACGATGCGAATCAGCACAAGCAGGAAAACGGTCATTCCGAGCGACTTGTGGAAGTTGATAAGGTTCGACTTGAAAGAAAGGCCCTTGGGCAATCCGACCATGTAGAGACCGATGCCGAGCATTGCGATGATCGCAAGCGCAATGAGCCAGTGCAGGATGATCTGCGTATGAGTGTAGCGTTGCGCGGCGGCGCTTGCTTCAAGCGTCGCCGCGTGCGGATGCGCAGTGTTCATGGGCGTCTCCTTTCGCTCGGGTTACCTCGACTTACATTACGCCGAATGTCACGATCCGACGATCAGCACTTCTCCGCGTCCGTCGACCGCAAGGTCGCCCGCGTAGCGACGCGGCAGCGCGTCGGCCCTCAAGTTCGCGAACAGCGCCAGTTCACCCGCGAGCGAGCGCGTCAGAAGGCGCCAGAACACGTCGAAGCCCCGGCCGCCTTCGGCGAATGTCGGAGGTATCCGGGCGGGCGTCCGGGCCAGCAGCAACGTGCCGCGCCGCATGCCGTAACCCAGGTTGGCGCCGGTGGCCCCCGCTACGCCGATCGTTCCGGCAACGAGCCGCGACGCCGCGCAGTCGCCGGCGTTGCCGCCCACCAGCACGAGGCCACGGCGCATGCGGTCGCCCAGGCGCGCGCCGGTGTTGCCATGAATGGTCAGCGTGCCGCCGGTCATGCCTTCCATGTCGCCCGGTAACGCGCCCGCCGTAAAGTCGCCAGCGTTGCCGCCGAGCGTGAGGCGGCCGCCCTGCATCTGGCAGCCGGTGAAATGTCCCGCGTCGCCGTCGATTCGCAATGCGCCGCCCGCCATTTGAAAGCCCGCGTAATCGCCGGCAGCGCCGTGGACATCGATGCATCCCTGCGTCATCTTCGCGCCCAGCCGGTCGAGCCAGCGCGCGTCGCCTTCCATGACAAGCGCCGCCGCGTTTGCGCTTTCCGCGCGCGAGACGTCGAAGATATCGCCGACGGAACAGGTCTCATTGCCCGCTGGCAACGCGAGCCGCGCGACCTCATCCAGCGATAAAGCGGCAAGCGCCGCAGGCAATAACCGGTCTGCGTTGACGCGAAATCCGGGCGCATTCCTGACACGCAGCGTGGTCGTGGTCATGCGCGCCTCCCGGTCACGTCGGCTGCAAGCTGATGCAGGTGGAAGTGATAGGGCCCCAGCTTCCCGCCGTAATTTCCCGCCGATATCCGCAACACGCCCGCCGCGCGTCCCAGTTCCACAGCCGCTGCAATCCCCGCCGTCATCGCAGCGCCTACGTCGCTCTCGGTCAGGCCGTCGATCACGATTTCCAGCACGCAGCCCACGTCGGCGCCAAGCTCGCTTTTTCTGGACAAGCCGATCAGCGTGGGACAAAACGCGTCATTGGTCGACGCAGGCACTGCAGCATATTTCGAGCCTACTTTCGAACCCGAGCGCACCACGCCGCCCGGAAAGGGTGCGATCACGTTCGGCAGGCGGCGCATGGCGGCCACCGCGGTTTCGGCGACGTGCAACGCGCTGTCCGTATCGCGGGCGAGGAACAGCAGGTTGCCGCCGCCAACCGCCTTCACCGTGACCGCGCTTTCCTGGCAGACAAACTCGCCGTCCATGACCGGCACGCGCCAATACCGCGTCTCGCCGATCATCTTCGAGATCTGCCAGCCGTCGCCGAAAAAACGCAGGCTGCGGCCAATGGAGGCGTTGTCCGAGAGCGGCGCTCGGCTCGTGGCGGGATCGATGCCGCTATAGACGGCGGTCGTCGGGCAGGTCAGCACGCATTGCCCGACGCGCCGCTCGACTTGCTTCGCAAGTTCTTTCGTCGATACCGCGAACATCAGAACCGCGATTCCAGGCCGTCCGTCGGGTGTTTCATCCGCCGTCAGCACCCTCTCGATGCCCGCTTCGCAGCCGCAGCCGATCACCGAGGTTGCGAATCCCGTGAGCGATTGCGCCGCGTGCTGCGCCCAGGCCGGCGTGTGCGCCGTGATGACGAGACGCGTCGCCTTCATTGGGAAGGCTTCGGCAAAGGTGTCGTCTATTACCGTGTCGTTGATCTGCATGGCGGCCACCCGTCAGGTCCCGCTCAGGCACGCGACGGGAAGCAGCCGGCCGCCGCGGCAGCACGCGCAGATTTCGTCGTCGCTGATGGCGGCGTGCGCCGGATTGCCCACGAGATTTCCGGCGGCGTAAGCCCTCAAGGTCTTCTCGATGCCGGAATCGAATTCCGGCGATACGTAATGGATTCCGCCCGTTGGCGTGGCAACGAGCGTGCCGTCGCGCGCGACCAGTTGACCGTCCTTGAACACATACGCCGGCGAGGTAAACATGCGCTCCTTGTCCGCGTCCTCACGATACACCGCGATATCCGCCGCCGCGCCCACGCCAAGATGGCCGCGATCCGTGAGCCCGAGCAAACGCGCCGGCCCCGCGCGCGTGATGATCGCAATGTCGTAGAGCGAGAACTCGCGTTTCAGCTCCAGCAAGGTGCTTGCGACCTGCGCTTCGGGATTGAGCGTCGCGAGTTGTTCGTCGCGAAAGCCTTTGTCCATCAGCAGGCGGATCAAATGCGGATAGCTCGTGAATGGGCCGCCGTTGGGGTGATCGGTTGTCATCGACACGCGCCAGGGATCTTCGACCAGCAGGAAGATCTCCAGTCCGATGATCCATTGCAACGCGTTCACATAACTCTGCTCGCGATATTTGAATGGCACGACGCCGCAGCCCGCGTCGCATTCAATGTCGCCGGCTATCCACTTCTTCGGGTTGCCGAGCGGCGCGTTTCTGAACTGCATCATGGTGTCGCCGGAAGCGGTCACGGTCTGCCCGAAAATGATCTGCCCGACATCGATGGACACATTCGGCCGCGCGTTCACAGCGTCCGCAATCGCCAATGCGCCCGATGAAAACTTGCGCGGGCCCTCCACGCCATAGCTGTGAAACTGGATGTGCGTCAGATGGATCGGCAGGCCGCCGGCGGCGTCCATGGTTGCGATTGTCGAATCGATATTGCCCGGCACGCCGAGATTGCTCGCATGCACGTGAAGCGGATGCGGCACGCGCAATTCGTTCAGTGCGCGGGTCAAGGTATGCAGCACGTCGCGCGGCGTGATGCCGTAATGAATGTGCGGTTCGTCCACGTTCAACGAGCGCTGGTTGAACTTGAACGCCGAGATGCCGCCGGGATTGACCACCTTCACGCCGAGCGCCTTGCTAGCATGCAGCGTCCAGCCAAGGTAGTCGCGCAAGCGCTCATAGTTGTCCTGTCCGGCGAGCAGTTGCAGGAACAGTTCGTCGTTGCCGAGCATGACGTATGCGCCGTGATCGATGATCGGCGTGTCGCCCATTTCCAGATGCGTATGGCGCGCGTTGGAGGGCATCATGGCGGGCTCGAACGCGGCGGTGTATCCCATCTCCGCGTAACGGTAGCCGGTGGCGAGCGTGCCGGGTGTGCAGACGCCGCACGAAGGCAGCTTCAGATAACGGCCGTCGGCGCTCACCGGTTCATCGGCGGCGCTCGTGTTGCGATGATCTTCCGGCAGCAGCAGGCGCGAGAGATTGGTCTTGCCGCCGCCAATATGCGAATGCAGGTCGATACCGCCCGCCATCACAACCATGCCGTGCGCATCGAAGTCGTGCGCGATGGATGCATTGGGTTCTTCGGCGACAATGCGGCCGTCGCGCATATACAGGTCGCGGCGTTCGCCATTGACGCCGTTTGCCGGATCGTAGAGCGTGCCGCCTTTAAGCCGCGTCAGGCTCATGGCTGGCTCCTCGCGGCTGGTGTGCTGGCGAGTGCGCCGTGCAGACGTTCGACGATGTCGGCGAGCGTTGGCAGTGTGCTCGCCCGCGTGGCCGCGAGCGACGCAACCACGGAACCGTCGATACGAAAAACATGACCGGCACTGTCGATCGCGGGCGTCGCGACAGGAATAAAAACGGTGGAACCGCCTCGCTTGCCGAGCAGCGTTCGCAGCGCGGGATGCCCCAGCACGACGACCGGAATATCGCTGGAAAGTGCTCGAGGCAAGGGCTCGGGTTGATAACTCGATACCCACAGCAAGGCATCCACTTCACGCGCTTCCAGCAGCCGGCGTGTTGCATAACGCGTTGCATCGTGATCGAGCGAAGTTTCGCCGGAAAGACGCGTTGGCTTCGATACGCGGGTGCGCAGCGGAAAGCCCGACAGCCACGTCACGGCCTGATTGACGGTCAACGCGCCATCGTCGCCGCCAAGCGCCAGCGCGCCCGCGCGCGTTGTCCGGTTGATCGCCTTCACGATGCGGTGCAGCGCTTCTATCAGCAGCGCCGCGTGCGGCCCGGGCAACGCTGCGGGTTCGTAAACCACGACCGTATAACGTGCCGCATCCACGCGTTCCAGCAACACGGCAAGCGCTTGCGCCATGCCTGGATTGTCGCTAAAGGACGCTGCGCCGCGGCCTTCCGCCAGTGCGGACCAGATGGCAAGAAGATCGAATGGATCGGCTTCTTCAAGGACGCCTTGCAGGCGCGCATTGCCGGTTTTCTGCGCTGCGGGATCGATAGGGCAGCCGAGAAAAACCAGTTCGCGCGGCTGTTCCGTGCCGCCAAGCACGCGCTCATAGAAGCGCGGGTATTTCGCCGATGGCGTGCTGCAGAACACGATCAGCAAATCGGCGCGCGCGCGCACTTCGGAGAGCGTGGTGAAGAATGCGCCACGATCCTGCAATGCCGCGTTCGATGCCGCCATCGCATCGCCGTGCAGATGGTCGAGGATCGCGCCGCACCCGGCTGCGAGCGGATAGAGGGCGCGTGCGCCGGCGACATCGGTGGCAAGGCCGCCGAAGAGTGGGCGTTTTGTGGCGCGCAGGATATCGGCGGCCTGATTGAGCGCCGAGTCGAGGTCGGTGTCCACGTTATCGATTGCGGGCGTCGGCGCCGGGCTTCCGGCAAACCACGTCAGTGCGTGGGCAAGCCGTGGGCAATCGGTGCCGGGAGTGGCGGGTGCGCCGTCGTCCTGGACGATGATGGTGATGTCATCGCACAGCAGCGGGCAGAACGGGCACGTCCAGTCGCGCACGCCCGCTGTGACGGGCGTCCTGGCGGCCAGCGTTCCTGTGTTCGACGTGGGGGCGGACGAAAGAGGCATGAAGCCCCGTTTGCAAGGTCCATGCCGGTTAGGTAACCCGCAATCGAGGATGGCCGCGGCTTACGTGTAGTGCAGGATGGGAACGGATGCTCCCCTGTCCGGGCAACACAGGTTGTGCGTTGCTGGAACAGTGTGTCACCTTGCTGGCTGCTTTGCGGCAGTCTTGCCAAACACTTACAGGCATGCGCCAGTATTGCCGGTTGGCATGGATATTGTGTAGTCGCATCGGGGCTGCGACGTATGGCGCTATATGTGCCGCAACATGTGCCGCAGATCGATTCGCCGGTCGTGGATAGCCGATGCCACGAGCCACGCAACGGCGCGGCTTTGCGCCGCGGCGGAAAGATCCGAATCGTTGCGGATGCCGCCAGCGCCGATCAGTTCGCGCTCGCCTGCGTGAGCGCGTATGGCTTCGAATGTGGCGAGGTCGGGACCTTGGTAAGCGCCGACCTGATCGAGCGTCATCACGATCACGCGCGCCGGCCACCATGAGGTATCGGCATGTGCGGCAGCCGGGTCCGAAGCGTCCGTCATGAGCCGGCCCGCGCGATGATCGAGCGACAGCACGGGCGCGAAGCCGGCGGCCTGCGCTTCTTGCAGTGCATCGGTGCTGACAAGCGTCTCGGTGCCGAAGACCGGAACGAGTTTGCCGCGAGGGAAGGAGGCAGTGCAAATGCGATCGAAGAGCGTACGCATGGAAGCGAAATCGGTAAAGCCCGCATCGAGCCAGATTTCGATGTCGAGCGCATCGAGCAGCGTGGCAATTTGGGTGGCGTGATCGTTCTGCTTGAGGATTGCGCCCAGGTCCGCAATGTAGAGCGTGCGCGCGCCGCTCGCGGCCAGCAGTGCCTGCGCGACAGCCAGTGGTTCGCTGGATGCGCACAGCGAGGACTCGACGGGCCGGTAGCGTTCCCGCTCGCCGCGCACGGCGCGCACCGCGTGGCCATCGAGAAGATCGAGTACGGGTATCACTTGCATGGAAGGAACCTTGACCAAGTTATTCGTCTACGAGTATCTCACTGGCGGCGGCATTGATCCGGCATTGGCCGGCGAGGCCAGCTTGCTCGATCTTGGCGCGCTGATCGTCGAAGGACGCGCCATGCGCGATGCACTGGTCGCGGATCTGCTCGATCTCGGCGGCGTGCAGGTCACCTTCGCCACTTCGCGCTTCGAGACTGCGGCGTCCACGCGTTCGCACTGCATGGCAATGCCCGGCGAGTCGATCCCGGGGTTTGTTGCACGCGTGGCGCGCCAGCATGACCACGCATGGATTATCGCGCCGGAATGCGACGGTCTCTTGCTGCATCTGCACGACTCGGTAGGCGCTGCGCGCTGGCTGGGATGTTCGAAAGAAGCCATCAGGACGGCATCGAGCAAGAGCGCGACGGCCGCGTGCCTTGAAGCGCACGGCATACCCGTGACGGCATCGCTCAAGCTCGATGCGGTCGTTCCGCAGACCGGCGCGGCCGCGCGTTGGGTGGTCAAGCCAGATGATGGCGCAGGCGGGCTCGACACTTTCGTTTATGACCGGATTGAAGACGCTGGCGCTGAATACAAAGCCCGTGCGGCTGCGGGACGCAACCCCGTGATGCAGCAATGGGTCGACGGCGAGCCGCTTAGCCTCTCGCTCGTATGCGGCGCGCACGACGTCGAACTCGTCAGCACCAACCGGCAGTTGATCGGGCTGCCAGACACAGCCGCGCCTGGAAAAAGCGCGCGCGTGCTCGAGTTCAGCGGCGTGCAGATCAACCAGATCGACAAGCGAAGCAAGCAAGGCGTGGAGCTTGAGGCGCTCGCGCGCAGGGTTGTATCGGCTATACCGGGGTTGCGCGGTTTCGTCGGCATCGATGTCGTCTGGCATGCGCAGCGAGGGCCGGTTGTCATCGAGGTCAATCCGCGGTTGACGGCGGCGTATGCGGGTTTGTCGGCGCAACTCGGGCGCAATCTCGCGGGCGATCTTCTCAGGGCGCACGGGGTCGCGTGTGCGGCGGGAGTGCGCGCATGAATGCCGGCACGGAAATCTTCGGCTGGGACGTGGGCGGCGCGCACGTCAAGGTATCGGTGGCGACAGGTTCGGGGGCGCTGCGCGATATCGCGCAATGGGCATGTCCGCTATGGCAAGGACTCGGGCATCTTGAACAGGTCATCGATTCCGCATTCCAGCGCTGGCCGCTTGCTTGCGACCCGCATGCGAGTCACGTTGTCACCATGACGGGCGAGATGGTCGATCTCTTCGCGGATCGCGAGGAAGGCGTGCGTGTTCTCGCCGATACATTGGTGCGGCGGCTCGGAGCACAGACGCGGTTTTTCGCAGGCGCGGCCGGTTGGCTGGACGCGCAGGGTGCTTGGCTGCAATGGCGCGAGGTTGCATCGGCGAACTGGCTGGCGACCGCGCAATGGGTCGCACGCCGCATGAACGAAGCCGTTCTGATCGATATAGGTAGTACCACGACTGATATCGTGCCGGTCGTCGCGGCCCGGGTCGCGGCGCGCGGCTGCAACGACGCGACCCGGCTCGTGAGCGGCGAGCTTGTTTATCAGGGCGTGGTGCGCACGCCCTTGTGCGGTATTGCGCACCGGATCGGATTTCGCGGCGAAGACACCAACGTCATGAATGAGTGGTTTGCCACCACCGCCGATGTTTATCGATTGACGGGCGAACTCTGGGCGGCGCACGATCAGCATGCGAGCGCCGACAACGGACCGAAGACGCAAGCCGCGAGCCGTGCGCGAATTGCGCGAACCATAGGACACGATGCCCGCGACGCCAACGAAAACGAGTGGCGTGA
Source organism: Caballeronia sp. DA-9 (assembly GCF_051615025.1). NCBI lineage: Bacteria > Pseudomonadati > Pseudomonadota > Betaproteobacteria > Burkholderiales > Burkholderiaceae > Caballeronia > Caballeronia sp. DA-9. The sequence goes on from NZ_CP195132.1 coordinate 1,656,702, forward strand.
TTTTGCCGGGTGCTGGCGAGAAAAGCAGATGCAAATCCTGATGGCGAACCTTGGCGATGTGATAGCGGTGCATCCTTCGTTGCAGCGTGCGCCGCTGGTTGGCGCGGGGTGCGGGCGCTTCCTCGTCGAGGCAATTGCGCGACGGGAGAAACGGGCGTTCATCGATTTCTCCGATCTCGTCGATACCCCCGCCAACGAGCGCGAGCGCCGCGAGTGGATCGCGACGTGCGCGCCGAGTGTGGCAGTTGCGCTCCTCGCGCAGCACGAAAACACGGTCGCGCCTCAGGGCGGGTGACAGCAGTGAAACTCAAAGCGGGGGACATGTCATGTGGGTGGTGAAGATCGGGGGAAGCCTGAGTCACGACCCGTCGCTGCGCGAATGGCTTACCCAGCTTTGGGAAGTGGGCGGCGGGCGGGTCGTGATCGTTCCCGGCGGCGGAGATTTCGCCGATAAGGTTCGCCAGTATCAGAGCGAGTGGCAGTTCGGCGACCTCGCGGCGCACAACATGTGTTTGCTTGCCATGGCGCAGTACGCAATCCTCATGCAGGGCGTGATGCCGGAACTGGTGCTGGCGTCGAACGAAATGCGGATCCGGCGTGCATTGCGCGATGGCCGCGTGGCGGTGTGGGTTCCCACCGACCTGATGCGCGACAAGCCCGACGAAATGACGAACTGGAACACGACATCGGATAGTCTTGCCGCATGGCTTTCGACCACGCTCAACGCCGAGCGTCTGATGGTGGTCAAGTCGTGCGCGGTGGAAGCAGGCACACCAATGGAGACGTTATCGGCCAAAGGCGTGGTCGATGCGGGCTTCGCTCGATACGTGAAAGACGCGAACTACGTGGTCGAGTTGTTCAACAAGGGCGACGTCGCGTTGATGCGCGAACGCTTGCTGCATATTCCCGTGGCGTAGTCTTTGGATTTAATGAGGCTGAGCCACGGCGTGAGGATGAAGCGCCTCCGCCCATTGCGCGACCCGCGCGGGGTCGAGCCGGGACACGCGGCCGTTATTGCATAACGCGGTGCGAAATCCCGCTATGTCCGGCCGGAGTTCATGAATCATCGGCAAGTGCGCCCAGTTCATGGAACCGGCAAGTCCTGTCATTCCGCCGCGCGCGCTGGCTGCATGCAGACAAGCCTTGAGTGTGCCCACGTCCACGCAGTCGAAGATGCTCTGGCCGTTCTTCGTCGCGGTATCGAAGACGATTCCCGCAAAGCCCAACCCGGCGGCGAAGCGGATGAGTTCCAGATCGATACCCGCATCGCAGAGCAGTACAGGCACAACAGCGGCGCGCAAGCTCGCCAGCACGGCAAGGCAATGGTGCGCGGACGCTCCGGGGGTCACGCCAACCTTCACATAATCCACGCCCGTAGTGTTCACTTCGATGACTCGCCGGGTGATGGCGTCGGACGCGTCCGTGGGCACGTCGCCTATGGTTGCGCTGATCGGCTTGACCGGATAACGCGCGCGCAGCAGGTTCACGATCAGCGTGATTTCATCGATCGCCACGCCGCCCAGCGCACCCGCGCCAGGCTCTTTCAAATCGATCAGATCGGCGCCTGCGCGTGCCGCGTCGAGCGCTTCTTCAGCCGAGCGGACGCTCGCGAGCAATGCGGTCATGTCAGACTCCGGAAGATTCAGCGCCGCTCGGGCGCGGAGGTGTTCAACGCTGTATCAGGTTGCGGCGATTCACCGGACGTCCGGGCATTCGCGCGATGACGCTTGACCGCCGCCGTGATCCAGTTCCATGCAACGCGTTCGCGCTCGCCGGCGGTTTTATCGATGGCAATCTGAAGGTACGCCATCTCGCTGTCCACTTTTTCCGCGGGCAACATGAAGAGGCGGCTCACGAGGATCGCACCTTCCACAACTGCGTTCTGCGCACGATTAAACCCTTCGAACGGCCCATGCGTCTCGCGATACACGCTCTTCATGCGCAGTATCGGGCGCTGCGGGTCATCCTGAAGCGAATGGAGTTCGAGTTCGGTGTGCGCGAGCGAATCCGCAAGGCGCACGCTGTTGACAACAGTGGCCGGGAGCGTTGGCCAGTCGTTCGCATATCCGGTCACGCAACCTGCGAACACGCGCGCATCGGTCGTGAAATTGATGACGGCCGCTTGCGTCGCGATGATGTTGTCGAGCGTCGCCGAGGGACGAAACGGCGCGAGAATCGCCAGCCCGTCTTCGAAACGCACGCCCATGGGCGCGATGTGAGGCCGGCCATCGTGCGCCGCGGTCGTGACGATCGTCTCGTGGATCATGGCGAGGAACGCTGGTCAACGCAGCGCACTATGGTCCGGCGGTTATGACTTTGAAATGAATCTGAAAAAACAGGCTTACGGTCAACGCAGGCACCACTAAAGCCGCGCGTCAGTAGTTACGGCCGACGGCGGCGGCAGCGCTTTAACGCGTTGCGATATACATCGTGATTTCGAAACCAAAACGCATATCGGTGTAGCTCGGGGTCGTCCACTGCATAGTCGTCTCCATCAAGTTGACCAACGGAAACCGGCGCGACGACACTTTCACGCGCGTACCGGCAGGTACGTCGTTGCAAACAGCGTGCCTACGCAGCGAAAGGGGCTGCGCCGCTTGTTTGAAGCACGTACCGAACATCGCGGCGGGTAGGGGCTGATTTTGCCGGCGGAATGTGCCGCGCCGGGCGCGCGCCTGACTGTCGCGGTTCTGCAGCAAAGTGTCCCACGTCCCCATTGGCTGTGACCTTAGGGTGTTCCCCACGTTAACGGATCGCTTAAGCCTGCCGAAGAAAATCGTGAATTCCCCTCGCCGCAGGTCGCGCCTACATTGCATTCACGGCACAAGCGCCGGGTCCATCCCGCTCACAATCCTTAAGGAAACGCCATGAACGACTTCACCAAGGCCGCGGTCGCGCCGGCATCCGCGACGCCGCAACCAGCGGCCGCGCCCCGTTCCCGCTATTCGGCGGGCGTCATGAAGTATCGCGAGATGGGTTACTGGCAGCCGGATTACGTACCGAAAGATACCGACGTCATCGCGCTGTTCCGGATCACGCCGCAAGCGGGTGTCGAGCCCGAGGAAGCGGCGGCTGCGGTGGCGGGCGAGTCGTCGACGGCGACCTGGACCGTGGTGTGGACCGATCGCCTTACGGCGTGCGACATGTATCGGGCAAAGGCGTATCGCGTGGATCCCGTGCCCTCGTCCAGCAGTGACGAACCGCAATTCTTTGCTTATATCGCCTATGAGCTCGATCTCTTCGAAGAGGGATCGGTCGCGAACCTGACGGCCTCGATCATTGGCAATGTGTTCGGCTTCAAGCCGTTGAAAGCGCTGCGGCTGGAAGACATGCGCATGCCGGTGGCTTACCTCAAGACCTTCCAGGGGCCGCCGACCGGAATCGTGGTCGAGCGCGAACGGCTCGATAAATACGGCCGTCCGCTGCTCGGCGCGACCGTCAAGCCGAAGCTCGGGCTCTCGGGCAAGAACTACGGCCGCGTGGTCTATGAAGGGCTGAAAGGCGGTCTCGACTTTCTCAAGGACGACGAAAATATCAACTCGCAGGCGTTCATGCACTGGCGCGACCGCTACCTTTTTTCCATGGAAGCCGTGGCCCGTGCGCAAGCCGCGACCGGCGAAGTGAAGGGCCACTATCTCAACGTCACGGCCGCGACCATGGAAGACATGTACGAACGCGCCGAGTTCGCGAAGGAACTGGGGTCGTGCATCGTCATGATCGATCTGGTGGTCGGATGGACTGCGATCCAGTCAATGGGTAAATGGGCGCGCAGGAACGACATGATCCTGCATCTGCATCGCGCGGGTCACGGCACGTACACGCGCCAGCGCAATCACGGGATTTCGTTTCGCGTGATCGCGAAGTGGCTGCGCATGGCGGGCGTGGATCATGCACATGCTGGCACGGCGGTCGGCAAGCTCGAAGGTGATCCGCTTTCGGTACAGGGCTATTACAACGTGTTGCGCGAATCGGGCAATGCAGTGGACCTGTCGCGCGGCATCTTCTTTGAACAATCGTGGGCAGGCTTGCGCAAGGTCATGCCGGTTGCTTCGGGTGGTATCCACGCCGGGCAGATGCATCAGTTGCTCGACCTGTTCGGCGACGACTGCATTCTCCAGTTCGGTGGTGGAACCATCGGACATCCGGGCGGTATTCAGGCCGGAGCAGTGGCGAATCGCGTGGCGCTGGAAAGCATGGTAAAGGCGCGCAACGAGGGCCGCGACATTGCAAACGAAGGACCGGAAATCCTGGAAGCCGCGGCGCGCTGGTGCACGCCGCTGAAACAGGCGCTGGATACATGGCGCGACGTGAGCTTCAACTATGCGTCGACCGATACACCCGATTTCGCCGCCACGCCGACGCCGGCTTGACGCCAGCCGAAGCAATCATTGAATGAGAGGTACACCATGCGCATTACCCAAGGTACGTTTTCATTTCTCCCCGAGCTCAACGACGAAGAGATCGGCCAGCAGATCGACTATGCATTGCAGCAGGGCTGGGCGTGTTCGGTCGAGTACACCGACGACCCGCATCCGCGCAACACATATTGGGAAATGTGGGGCTTGCCGATGTTCGACCTGAAGGACGCGGCCGGCGTGATGCTGGAAGTCACCGCATGCCGCAATGCTTGCCCGCAGCACTACATCAAGGTCAACGCGTTCGATTCGGTGCGCGGCTTCGAGACCATGCGTCTTTCGTTCATCGTGAATCGTCCCGATCATGAGCCGGGATTCAGGCTCGAACGGCAAGACGTTCAGGGTCGCGTGCAGCACTACGCAATCAAGGCCTATTCGCTGGATCAACCGCCTTCAAATCATTAGGCAAGGGAGGCAGACATGTCGTTAGCCGTCGCTGAGCTGCGGGTGCCCGAGCCAGCCGCGCCAACCGTCGATCTCGTTGCGCTGTTTCGCGAATCGACGGTTGGCGAGGTGCTGGCCGAGCTGGATCGCGATCTTGTCGGATTGATGCCGGTGAAGACACGCATCAGGGAAGTCGCGGCGCAGTTGCTGGTGGAACGCGCCCGCGAAACGCTCGGCATTGCGAGCGGCGCACCGACCTTGCACATGTGTTTTTCCGGCAATCCGGGCACGGGCAAGACCACTGTCGCGATGCGCATGGCCGACGTGCTGTTCAGGCTCGGCTATATTCGCCGCAGGCATCTCGTGTCGGTTACGCGCGACGATCTTGTCGGGCAATACATCGGCCATACAGCGCCAAAGACGCGAGACGTGCTCAAGCGTGCAATGGGCGGCGTGCTGTTCATCGATGAAGCGTATTACCTGTATCGCCCCGAGAACGAGCGCGACTACGGGCAGGAAGCCATTGAGATCCTCCTGCAGGTCATGGAAAACCAGCGCGCCGATCTGGTCGTGATCCTCGCCGGCTACGAGCAGCGGATGGAAACGTTTTTCCAGAGCAATCCGGGCTTTCGTTCACGAATCGCGCATCACATTACCTTCCCCGATTACGACGCCGCCGAGTTGCTCGCGATTTCCGAAGGCATGCTTGCGCGCATGCATTACAGGCTCGACCCGGAAGCACGCGCCGCATTCGAGGACTATCTCGCGCTGCGTATTCGTCAGCCGAATTTTGCGAACGCGCGCTCGGTGCGCAACGCGCTCGATCGCGCGCGCCTGCGTCAGGCGAACCGCATTTTCGCCGAAGCAATGCAAGGCGCTGGCCCATCGAGTTCTGAGGCGTTGACGTTGTTGTCCGCCGCCGATATCCGCGCGAGCCGCGTGTTCAACACGCCGCCGTCGAGACCCGCTTGATCACAACCCTTCAGGAGTGCGCCATGCTGGACGGACGGACCACGCTTTCAAAGTTCCTGATCGATACACTTGATCGCAATCCATCGCCGGTTCAGGCGAGCGGCTTGTCTGCCCTCTTGATCGACGTAGCGGCGTCGATCAAGACCATCTCGGCGCAATTGACGAAGGGCGCGCTGGGCGGCAATTACGGGTCGGCATCGAGTATCAACACACATGGCGAAGAGCAAAAGAAGCTCGACCTCGCGACCAATGACATCTTCCTTCAGCACTGCGAGTGGGACGGATTGCTGGCTGGCATGGTGTCCGAGGAAATGGAGGATGTGTACGCGATACCGCCCGCCTATCCGCGCGGCGAATATCTGCTGGCGTTCGATCCGCTGGACGGCTCGTCGAATATCGATATCAACGGTGTGGTCGGTTCCATCTTTTCGGTACTGCGCATTTCCGAAGGGACGAAGGCGAGCGCTGGCGTCGATGCTGCATTCCTTCGCCCCGGCCATGAGCAGGTTGCAGCGGGCTACGCGGTTTATGGTCCCGCTACCATGCTGGTCATTTCAGTCGGCACCGGCACGCATGGCTTCACGCTTGATCGTGAGGTCGGTAATTTCGTGCTGACCCATTCCGGCATCCGCATTCCCGACGACACGTGCGAGTTCGCCATCAATGCATCGAACGAACGTTTCTGGGAGCCGCCCGTGCGGCGTTATGTGCAGGAATGCAAGGATGGCCGCAGCGGTTGCCGCGAACGGGATTTCAACATGCGCTGGATTGCTTCCATGGTGGCGGAAGTCCATCGCATCCTGATGCGCGGGGGCGTCTTCATGTATCCGCGCGACTTCAAGACGCCTGCAATGCAAGGTCGATTGCGACTGCTGTACGAAGCCAGCCCGATGAGTTTCCTGGTCGAGCAGGCGGGCGGCATGTCGATCACGGGACGCGAACGCATACTCGACGTGCAGCCTTGCGCGTTGCATGAACGCGTGCCCGTCATCCTGGGATCGAAGAATGAAGTCGAGCGTATTGCGCGCTATCACGCCGACTACGATCGCGGCGAGGACAAGCCCTTTACGTCGCCGCTATTCAACACCCGGTCCTTGTTCCTGCCCGAAGCGCCGGTCTGAGCGAACCTGAAGCCGGACACGAAAATCCAGGAGAGGCCTTATGTCAGTCAAGCATCCGATCATCGCGGTGACCGGCTCCAGCGGCGCGGGCACGACTACTGTCATGAAAAGTTTCACGCATATTTTCAGGCGCGAAAAGATCAACGCGCAGATTGTGGAAGGCGACGCGTTTCACAGGTACGACCGCACTGGCATGCGCGAGGCGCTCAAGCAAAGCGAACGCGATGGAGTGCGAGACTTCAGTCACTTTGGCCCCGAGGCCAACCTGCTGGAAGAACTGGCGCAACTGTTTCAAACCTATGGCGAAAGCGGCGGCGGGCAAATCCGTCATTACGTTCACGACGACAACGAAGCCATGATTCACCAGCAGGATTCGGGTACGTTCACACCGTGGAAAGACATTGCTCTCGGCACCGATCTGATGTTCTACGAAGGTCTGCACGGCGGCGCTGTAACGGACAAGGTCGATATTGCAAAGCACGCGGACCTGCTTGTGGGCGTGGTGCCGATCATCAACCTCGAGTGGATCCAGAAGCTGCACCGCGATCAGAACCTGCGCGGTTATTCGCACGAAGCCGTGGTCGACACCATCCTGCGCCGCATGCCTGATTACGTGAACTATATTTGCCCGCAGTTCTCGCGCACGCATGTCAACTTCCAGCGCGTGCCGACAGTGGACACGTCGAATCCGTTCACCGCTCGCGAGATTCCGCAGCCCGACGAGAGCTTCGTCGTTATCCGCTTTGCGCGCCCGAAGGGCATCGACTTCCCGTATCTGCTCACCATGCTGCACGACTCGTTCATGTCGCGTCCCAATGTGATCGTCGTGCCGGGCGGAAAGATGGGCATTGCCATGCAACTCATCTTCACACCCATGATCCTGCAATTGCTGGATCGCCGCGCCCGGGCGTAAGCACTCCGTTCATCGTTAAGTAAAGGAGGTTTCCATGGATGCAGTCATCATTGAGCAGCACTCACCGCCCGCCGTTCACGACGACACGCGGCTGATGGCGAACGCGCTTCGCATGCTGGCGGTCGATGCGGTCGGCCAGGCGAAGTCCGGTCATCCCGGCATGCCAATGGGCATGGCCGAAATTGCCGTTGCATTATGGGACCGGCATCTGAAACATAATCCGCTTGATCCGGACTGGCCAGACAGGGATCGATTCGTGTTGTCTAACGGACACGGCTCCATGTTGTTATACGGCGTGCTCCATTTGACCGGATACGACTTGCCGCTTGATGAGTTGAAGCGCTTCCGGCAACTCCACAGCAAGACGCCGGGGCATCCCGAAACCGGTCTCACGCCTGGCGTGGAAACGACGACTGGACCATTGGGGCAAGGATTGGCCAACGCGGTTGGAATGGCGCTCGCAGAGACGCTGCTCGCGCAGGAGTTCAACCGTCCGGGGCATGCGATTGTCGATCATCGAACCTATGTTTTTGCCGGCGATGGATGCCTGATGGAGGGCATCTCGCACGAGGCGGCGTCTCTTGCAGGAACGCTGGGACTGAGCAAGCTCACGGTGCTTTACGACGACAACGGCATTTCTATCGACGGCCATGTGGCGAACTGGTTTGCCGACGATACTCCCGCGCGTTTCGAAGCGTACGGGTGGCACGTCGTGCGCGAGGTGGATGGTCATGACGTGGAGGCTGTCGACCGTGCCATTGCCTGCGCACGCGCCAGTGAAAAACCGACGTTGATCTGCTGCAGGACGGTCATAGGAAAAGGCGCGCCGTCGATGGCAGGCACGCATGACGTGCACGGTGCGCCGCTGGCCGCGGATGAGGTCGCGGCGATGCGGCGCGCGCTCGACTGGCCTTACGCACCCTTCGATATCCCCGCTGAAATAAGAAGCCGCTGGGATGCGCGCGAACGTGGCAGGAAGGCCGAGTCGGACTGGAACATTCGCTTCAATGCGTATCGTCGGCACTATCCGCGCGAGGCGTCCGAGCTCGAGCGCCGCATGCGTGGCGCCCTGCCTGCGCATTGGCGCACGGCGGCGAGCGCGCTCGTGCAGGATGCGGACCGTGCCGCTCAAACTATAGCAACACGCAAAGCCTCACAACAGACCATAGAGGGACTGGCGCGCGCGTTACCCGAACTGCTGGGAGGATCGGCGGATCTCACGGGTTCGAATCTCACGCGGTGGAAGGAAGCGGTCACCGTGCATACCGAGGGAGGAAGCTTGCACGGCGGCAACTACGTGCACTTCGGCGTGCGCGAGTTCGGCATGAGCGCGGCATTAAATGGAATTGCCTTGCATCGCGGCTATCTGCCATTTGGCGGCACGTTCCTCACGTTCTCCGACTATTCGAGGAACGCACTGCGCATGGCAGCGCTGATGAAAGTGCGCACCGTGTTCGTTTTCACGCACGACTCGATCGGCCTGGGAGAAGATGGTCCGACCCATCAATCGGTCGAGCATGCGGCCAGCTTGAGACTCATCCCCGGTCTCGATGTCTGGCGTCCTTGCGACACCGTGGAAACGGCGCAAGCCTGGGTATGCGCGGTCGATCGCAATCGTGCGTCGTGCCTGTTGCTGAGCCGCCAGCCCCTGCCGTTCGTCTCGCGTGATGCAGGGCAAATCGATGCAATCGCACATGGCGGCTACGTGCTGCGCGACTGGCCGGAACCCGTGGGCCGCGCCGTAAAACGCGTTGTGTTGATCGCGACTGGTTCAGAGGTGGCGCTTGCGCTCGCGGCTATCGAGCCATTGCGTGCCGACGGCGTGCTTGCACGGGTGGTGTCGATGCCTTCCACCAATGTGTTCGATCGGCAATCGAGTGTCTGGCGCGACCGCGTGTTGCCGCCGAATGTGCCGCGGGTTGCGATAGAAGCGGGGGTGAGCGCGTTCTGGCGGCAGTATGTAGGGCTTGCGGGCGGTGTGATTGGTATCGATAGTTTCGGGGAGTCCGCACCTGCCGAAGCATTGTTCGAGCATTTCGGGCTGACGGTGGATCACGTGCTCAGCGAAGCACGCAGGTTGGCTCGCTGAAGCCCTGCGCGGTCGCACCATCTTTTGAACGATCTAATACTACGGAGTCCGACATGACTTTTATTGCCTTGCGCCAGTTGCTGGATCACGCAGCCGAATACGGTTATGGCGTGCCGGCCTTCAACGTGAACAACATGGAGCAAATCCAGTCGATCATGCAGGCAGCCGAGACAACACGCAGCCCCGTGATCCTTCAGGCGTCGGCCGGCGCGCGCAAGTACGCTGGCGAACCCTATCTGCGTCACCTCGTGCTTGCGGCGCTCGAGGCGCATCCCGATCTGCCGGTCGTGTTGCATCAGGATCACGGCGCAAGTCCGGCGGTGTGTCAGCAGGCGATACGTTCGGGATTCACGTCGGTGATGATGGATGGATCGTTATTGCCCGACCAGAAGACGCCAGCGGATTACGCGTACAACGTCGAGGTGAGCCGGCGTGTGACGGAAGCAGCGCATGCCGTGGGGGTATCGGTGGAAGGCGAACTGGGATGTCTTGGTTCCCTGGAAACGGGTCATGCCGGCGACGAAGATGGCGTGGGCGCCGAGGGCAAGTTATCGCGCGACGAGTTGCTGACCGATCCCGGCCAGGCAAAGGCGTTTGTGGAAGCGACGGGTGTGGACGCGCTGGCCATTGCGATTGGCACGTCGCATGGCGCGTACAAGTTCAGCCGCCAGCCTGACGGGGAAATATTGGCAATGGACAGGATCGCGGCCATCCACGGGACGATTCCAGATACGCATCTGGTAATGCACGGGTCGTCCTCGGTGCCGCAGGAATGGCTGGCGATCATCCGCGAGCATGGCGGTGAGATTCCGGTGACCTATGGCGTGCCGGTGGAGGAAATCCAGCGCGGGATTGCGAATGGCGTGCGCAAGGTGAATATCGATACCGACATCAGACTGGCGATGACCGGCGCCATGCGCAGGTCGCTTGCAATGTCGAGAGGCGAATTCGATCCGCGTCAGGCGCTGAAGGCCGCCACAGCCGCAGCGCGGGACTTATGCATGGCGCGCTTCGAAGCGTTCGGATGCGCGGGGCAAGCGGACAGGATCAAGCCCTTGGGACTGGATGTCATGGCGCGTCGATATCAGTAGCGCGGCCGTGTTCACTTACTCTTTCGCCGGGTATTTCCCGGCGCTTCCCATTCGTCGAGATTCTGAGCGGCCTTCTCCACCCCGGCTCCCCAGTTCAGCGCCTGATCCTGATCGAACCGCTTCCCCAGCTTCCATGCAATCTCCGCGCGGGCGAGTTGTACGCCCATATAAAACGCATGTCCGCCATCGGCTTCCAGTCCCAATCCCGGATACAAGGCGAACGGATCGCCTTCGACCTGATGTCCGTCGCGGTTATAAACGTGAATTCCGTCGGCTGCGACCTGTACCCGAAAATTCGGATCACGCACCGCTCCTGCAAAAAGCGCGATCTCCTGCGCGTCATAAGGGAAAGGCCGCTTGTCGTGCAGCGTGGAAAGATCGCTGCAGATGCCCTTGGGCAAGACCTGCGCCTCGCGTGCGGCAAACATCATTCGCCGCGCGACATCGGCTTCTTTCACCGCGCGCCGCGCATGCAGGCTCACCGAGGTCGTCAGCACCGCGTTCACCCGCAACTCGGCCGCCATGCCTAGCAACACGGCGTTGATCCCGCTCGTATCGGCTTCGGTGAGTTCCGTCACATTGCCTATGCCCATCATGATGCCGATATCCGGATAACGCTCGCGCACCGCGACGTACCGCACGATCGATGCGGCCAGTCCAAACGGGATCGGATCTAGAATGGGGTCGGCGAGAAACGGCCGTCCGCGCGACAAAAGGGTATCGATAGCGGCATTTAGCGAACCCGGATCGCCCGGTTCACGCGCGACCAGGATAGGTGTCGACGCCACTTCATCAGCTATCCATAACGTATCGGCGTTGAGGCTCATCACGTAATCAGCGCCAGCGCAGCCGCCACGCAAAAGTTCGTCGGTGCGCATGGAGTCCACGCTCACGCGATACCCACGCTCTTTTAACGCAAGCACGGAATCTTCGAGATGCGCGAACGGCGTTTCAGGCAGGCAGCCGATATCGATTACATCCGCGCCCTGAGACGCATAGGCCGAAGCGCGCTCGACGATACCGTCAACCGAAAGCCGGGGGGCATCGACAATCTCCGCGAAAATCTCCGTCTCGTAGCGCGATAAATCCCGGTGCCCCGCCTCGCGTCCGAAGAACTGCGGCAGGTCCTTGACCTCCTCGGGACCGCGTTCGACCGCTACGCCAAAGTGTTGACTCAGCGCGTCGAGGTCGCCACGGCACTTACCCGGCACGATCATCCTGCTTGCGAGAAGCGGCAAGGCGACGCGACGCCGGATCATGTCGGCGGTTATCAAGGCGGCGACCTGCAGGCCGATCTCGCGAACTTCCCATGTGAAGGGTGCGGGCGCCATGCCTTCGAGCACCTGATGCAAACTGCGTTCGGCGAGCCGGCCTGTCAGGAAGACGATGTGGTCCATGCGAGCCCGAGTGTCGATAGCCGTTGATCGAGCGCTGCTTTCAACTCATCGAGCGAGCGCGCTACCGTCGTGTATTCGATCTGCGCCAGTTGATCCACACGTTGCAGTTCGATGTCGCGCGGACGCACCTCGACCCACTCGTGCGGACTCTGCGTGATTACGCTCGGCGCGGTATCACATGCGAAAACAATGCCCGGTATGCATTGCTTGCCGGCCTGCGCGTAAAGGTTGGTCGGTAACGTATCGGATATGCCCAGCGCGCATTTGGCAACCGTGTTGCTGGTCGCGGGGGCAATCACGACCGTGTGATATTTCCCTTCATAGAGCATGCCCACGGGAACGCCGCTCGCGCTGTTGTCGCGGAATACCCGAAAATGTTCGCGCAGTTTTGGCAGAGGCCAGCCATAGAGAGGCAACACTTCCTCTCCTGCCGACGATAAAAACAGGTCCACGCCCGGCAACCGCCGCGCGAGTTCGACCGACTCCTCTATCATGTGGCCCGACCCGGTCACGCACCACGCAAACCCCGCATCGGGCTTGAACTGATCGAGCTTGCGGGCGGGTGTGGGTGTGCGGAAAGCAGACGGTTCGCTCATGCCGCTCACGCGTTGGGAGGCAGCGCCGATCCGTCATGTGACAGCCGGATATGCAACCGATGCATCTTCCTGTACAGCGTGTTCCGGCTGATACCGAGCCCCTTGGCGACGCTGCTGACATTCCAGCGATGTTCGTCGAGCAGTTCCAGCACGGTCTCGCGTTCCTTGAGCTGGATCGCGTTGAGCTCGGACGTGTCGGCGTCATCGGCGGCCTGCATGTAGGGGCTCATCGCAGGCGCGGTGTTCACGCCATAACCCATTCCCATGCCAAGCCGCGCGGCCTGGGTCGTGCCTGCGAACTGGGCGATTTCGACGGGCAGATGCGAGCAGTCGATCTCCATGCCGTCGCACAACGCAATGGCCATTTGCAGCACATGGCGCAACTGGCGGATGTTGCCCGGCCATGGATAATTCAATAGCGCATGACGGGCTTCGGGGGTCAGCGTGGGCGGATCGTCGGCCTCTGCTGCTAGCAGGTGCTGCATCAGCGCAAGTGCATCGGCACGCTCTTTCAGTGGCGGCAAATTGATTTCGATGCCGTTGAGCCGGTAGTACAGGTCTTCGCGGAACGCGCCGCTTTGTACGAGTTCGAGCAGGTTGCGATGGCTCGCGCTGATCAACTGGAAATCCACCTTGACCGTGGTTTCAGCGCCGAGCGGCGTGACTTCATGCTCTTCAAGTACCCGTAGCAAGCGGGCTTGCAACGCCATTGGCATGTCGCCGATTTCGTCGAGGAACAGCGAGCCGCCATTCGCCTGCACGATCTTGCCGCGGCGTCCTTCGCGCTGCGCGCCGGTGAACGCCCCCGCGCGATAGCCGAACAACTCGCTCTCTATCAGGTTCTCCGGCAGCGACGCGCAATTCACCGCCACAAAGCTGCCCGCGCTGTTCGGGCTGATGCTGTGCAGCGCATTCGCGAAGACTTCCTTACCCGTGCCGGTCTGGCCTCTCAGGATGATCGGGATCTTGCGCTGGATGACGCGCACGGCGAGTTGTATCTGCGACGCCATGCGAGGATCGCCGAATTCCAGATGCGCGAGTTTTTCCATCCGGCTGTCCTGTGCGGCGATATCGCGAGTCAAGCGAACGCCTTTGGCGCGCGCGGCCACCGTGGGCGACGGCGCCGCTGCCGCGCGGTTCGCCGGATCGGTCATGAAGATGCGGGTTGCGGTCGTTGCAGCGTCGCGCGGCGTCTGGGCGACGAGAAAAAAGCGGTTGTTCGCGTTCGCGCTGTAGACCGTGACCGGATGGAACGAACCGCGAATGCTGCGCGCGATCATGTCCTCCAGCGGCACGTTGAACGCTTCCTCGATGCGTTTGCCGCACAATTCCGCGTGCGAGCGAAAGTCGAGCTGAAAGAGCGCGCTGCGGCTGGCGGCGAGCACCACGCCGTCGTCGCTGACCGCGAGCTTGCCGGCGTGCAGCGTGCCGACAAACTCCGGGCGGCTGTGAAAATGGATCATGTTCGCGTGGCGATACCGCGCGTCGATCAAACGGTTTTCGATCATCTGCCGCGACATGCCGACCAGCACCAGCGAATGCTGCTGCAGCAGTTTCGAGCGGCTCGTGACGTCGAGCACACCGGCCACCTCGCCGCGGTCGTTGAAGATCGGTGCGGCCGAACAGGTCAAGGACGTATAGCGCGGATAGAAATGTTCGTGCTGGTACACCGCAATGCAGTCGCGTTCGGCGAGGCACGTGCCCATGCCGTTCGTCCCCGCTTCACGCTCGCTCCAGAGCGCGCCGACGCGCAGGCCGTCCGCTGCAATTGCTTCGCCGAACGGGACCGACGCTACCTGATGCACGATCACGCCGTCGGCATCCACCAGCACGACCGCGAGTTCGGGATCCGCGAGTTGTTGATAGAGCGTGGTCATCTCGAGTTTCGAGCACGCAATGAGATCGCTTGCCGCTTCGCGCCGGGCGGCGAGTTCATGCTGAGTCAGCACGGGCGGCATGACAAAGCGGGCCGGGTCGAGCCTGAACTCCTTGAGGCAGCGCATCCACGACTGGGCGACTGAGTCGCTCGTGGGACGCGTTGGCAACTGGTTGTTGACGATGTTCAGTACTTCGCGAACGTGCACGTTGTTCTCGGCAAGCGACGACATTGACATGGGGCCAGTCTCCGGGGCGTCCGCTGGTTCTTGCGACGGTTCGCAAGCGCCGCGGCGCCGTATCTAATGGTATTCCCCTGCGCGGCGTGTCTTTCGCATGCGGCTCTCAGCACGCATGCGCCCGAACCAGTTCATTCATTCTGAAGTGCTTATGAACTGGCGCCACTCACAAAACTTTACATCCGATGACGTTCCGGTTCAATAAGTAGTCGCGTCAGGGCAGGGTGTCGAGCCCGGAATTTGCTTTATTCGCTCGTGGCGATCAATCATTTTCTTTTCCCGCCTTCGAGCAATGGAGTTTCCATGGAGCTTTTCGATGCAATCCGAGCCACGCGCAGTTCCACCGGTTCAAGAGGATCCGCGCGCCGCGCGATTGCCGATGCTGCACCGCAAACCGTGAGCGGCGCGCCAATGGATATTGTCTATATCAACGGCTTTACGGCACAGACCGTAATCGGTATTGATGCAGTCGAACTGCACGAGCCACAACCCGTGCTGCTGGATCTCGCAATCGGAGTCCCTTCCATACGCGCTTGCGTGACGGATCGGATCGAGGACACGGTCAATTATGCGGCGGTGCACGATGCGCTCGGTGTGCTCATGGCTTCGCATGGGGTTCAGTTGCTCGAACGCCTTGCCGAAAAAATCGCGCAGTTGGTAATAGCCGACTTTGGCGCGCGCTGGGTGCGGGTTTCCCTGGCCAAGCCCGCCAAGTTCGATGATGTGGATTCAGTCGGCGTGGTGATCGAAAGAAGAGGCTAAGCTAAGGGCCACTCCTGAATGCTGGCGACGTCACTTGGCTGCGGCCTTGGACACGCCACATGCCCTGAACGCCTCGGTTTGTACAGAGCGGAAGTTCTTTGTCTGCGCCCGGGCCCGGTCTACCCGGAACTCGTTGCCGCCTTCCCCGCCAAGCGTCGCATACTTCGAAAAGGTCATCTGCTCGACGTAGTCATCGTAGGGAAGAACCTTTGCGATGTGATCTATGGCGCATGAGCATTTGTACACGTTCGCAAAGTCATGACCGTTGTCATCCATGCACCCAAGTACGTACTCCACACGGCCCTGCGTGGGATAGTCATAACTGTGCGCGGCACTGCCGCCTGAAGGTGCGGCTTCGCCGGAACCTGCCGCGAGCGCAATCGCCGGAGCCACCGCGAGACCGGCAAGCAACAGCCGCACGCGATATCGATAAGTCATTGCAGTGCCTCTGCCAAAGCATTATTCATCGGTTGAATGCGGGACCGGCCATGAGCAGGCCGCGAATCAAGTCATGCAAAGCACGATCCGCGGCCCGTCTTTCTCTTTCCGGATCCGTGTGGCCCCAGGATTCAGGCCGCGGCAAACGGATGCGCGGCTGCCGCCTTCTTCGATACCACGTCCGCCGCGCTCGGCTCCCCGGCAACGGCTCGCTGGATCGCTTCGCGCGTGGCCTTGTAGTTGTACTCCTGGATCTTCTTGTCGTCGTCGGCTTCCCAGTGGATGAACACGCCGACGCAAACGAACACGTCGTCGGCTTCGTCCGCGGGAATGGTGCCGTCTTCCACGCTGTCGGCAACCGCGAGCGCGACCGCATGCTGCGCCGGGCCGAACATCTGCACAGCCTGCTTTGCACCCTTGATGGTGACCTTGTTGAACATCACCGTATTCGGACGGGTGATGAGATTCGGCGCGACGACCGCGAGCAGCGACGTGAAACCGTCCTTGTTATTGGTCAGGGCGTGGCAGAACGCGGTCTCGACGGCTGAACCGCGCGGTCCGATCAGCAGGTCGATGTGCGCGACCTCGTTGCCGTCGCCGACTAGCGACTCGCCTACCATGACGCGGTTGATTTTGGCCATGCTGTTCCTCCAGTGATTTGGATACGAATGTCCCGCTTGCGGTCAGCTCGCGCCCGGCGCGAACTCTTTGAGAACCATGGCTGTTCCTATCATGTTCCGTGCCAATCCGCTGCGCATGCGCCGCGCGTCAACTCATGCGGCCATGCGCTACGCCGCCCACGAACAATGTCGCGACCGTCAGGTCCGCGCTCGTACCCGGATTGATGCCGCGCGCCTTGAGTTCGCCGTCCCACGCGGCGAGACCCGCGGCCACGCTGCCGGGGCCGTTTCGATGCAGTGCGTCCTGCCAGTGCCGCGCCTCGTCCGTGACACTCTGCGCCATCGGCAGGCCGTGCTTGCGCACAATGTGTGAATCGGGCCAGCCGCTCAGGAAATGCAGGAACAGCGGGAGGGTCGAGGTTTCGTCGATTGCGTGAAGACGGCGCGCCGGTTCGAAGACGTCGGCAAACCCGTTCGCGTACTGCCGCGCAATGCTGTCGCGTTGCGCCGCCAGCGTCATCGCGGTGCGAAGGCCGACAGTGGGCGCATCGCGCACCGATTGTTCGGACGTGTCGCCCAGTCCGCCGGGATTCGCCAGCGCGATCGCGCGGTACGCTTCGCGGGCATCGTCGATACCGAGCCGCGCCAGCGTGTTTTCAGTTGCGTCGCGCCAGGTATCGAGCGTCACGTCAGCGTTGGCGAATTCATCGAGCGCGGCTGCGAGCGGCGCCACCAGCAGCACAATCCCGAGATTGGTGTTGCAGCCAGCGACTTCGCGCGTACGGCGCACGGCGTTCAGCATTCGCTCGCCAACGGGTGCGCCGGTTTCGAACAATCCTATGGCGGCAGCGTCCGCGCTCGCAATGAACTGAGCGGCCGTCATGCCGTGACCTTCGCTCCCGAAACTGACGTTGCCGGGTTTTACTGTCGCCACGTCCAGCCGGCAGGCGTTCAGGAAGGCCGCCAGCGCTCTTGAAGGCAGAGAGTCAGTGATTGGGGTCATCGCCGGTCTTCAAGCGCGCCTGGACGTGGGCCATAAGCTTGCGATCGAGCAGATCGTCGACCAGAGCCGCCGCAATATCGAACTGCGTGACCGACTGCAACCCGCGCCATGCGGCAACGCCGTTGACCTCCAGCACCAGCGCGCCGGCGTCGCCGGGAATCAGGTCCACGCCGGCATAGTCCAGGCCCAGCGCGCGGCTTGCGCGCACGGCGATATCGGCGAGTTCGGGTTCGAGCGGCGCAGCCTCGCATGCCGCGCCTTGCGCAAAGTTGTGAATCCAGCCTTTGCCGCCGACCCGCTTCATGGCGGCTGCGGCACGGTCTCCGATCACGAGCACCCGCCAGTCGAAACCCGGCTGGCGGTTTTCGACCGCGCTTTCCACATAGCGCTGCAAATACGCGACCTGACCCGACGCGCGCAGCGAAGGCAACGGCGCAAGCGACCCATCGCGGCGATTCGCGCCAAGACGTCGCAAGCCCTTGCCCTGCGATCCGAACAGCGGCTTGAGCACCGTGCGGCGGCCGGCCGCCGCTTCGCGCATCAGCACGCGCTGCGCGAATGCGGCCGATTCGCTCGCCCACGTTGCGGGTGTTGGAACGCCGTGCAGATTGAGCAGGAAGCTCGTCATCGACTTGTCGACGCTGCGCTCGATCGCGCGTGCGTCGTTGTACACGGGCACGCCGCATTCGCGCAGCGCGTGCAGGATGCCAAGGCGCAAGGTGACCTGCTCGAAGGTTCCGCCAGCAATACCGCGCACGAATACCGCGTCGGGCAAAGTCTCGCCGAAGCCGGGTATTGCGAGGCCGAACGGGCGCAGGGTCGTATCGATACGGCAATCCGCCAGGTCTACGCAACGCGCCTCCACGCCCCGCGCGCGAAATGCTTTTTTGAGGCGCGAGGTATGCCAGCCGGTTTCGTCGCTCATGATCGCGACGCGCAATCCCGTGGTCATGGCCCGGCCTTTTCACCGCCCGCCACAACCGGCGAGGCGGCGCTCCATTGCGTATCGAGCAATGCCATGTTCAGCGCGCCGCCGTGATACGTCATGCCGCTTTCCAGGCTGCTGGCCCATACTTCCGCGGGCGCGAACAACGCGGCGTCGATCTGGTAGAAGTCGTAATTGAACGCCTTGAAGATATCGGCGAAGGGGCGGCCGTAGTCGCGCGCATTCGAAGACGGCAATTGCGCCGCGAGACGTTGCGCCACCGCATCGCCTTTCACGGTCAGGTGCACGCGCCCGCCATACAGGATAGCGTCGTTGGTGCGGCCCATCGCCTGGATTGCATCGGGCGCGGGCGGGGGCAACGGCGCCGAGCCGCTGCCCTCGACAATCTCGTTCAGGTCCACGCCGAGCACGTGCGTCTTGTGCAGCGCAACTTCCACCACGCGGGCGACGACCTGCACCGTTCCCGCGACAGAGTGTGTCGGCGTGACGGCGATAGTGAGCTTGTCGGGCGCCAGCGCGCAATCGCGCAGTATCTTGTCGATGACGACTTGCGGCGGCAGCCGGTCCACTTCCATTACTAGCGCCCCGCGGTCGTGCCGGTCGCGGTAGCCGAGTTCATCGAAGAGCGGTTCCTTCGCGGCCAGAGCGCGCGCCGGACCCGAACCGAGCGAAAAGAACTTCTTGCCGCCGGTCTGTTCTTTCGTGGCGGAAAGACTCCAGCCCGCGTACTGGCTGCCAAGGCACGCCAGCACGGGCGAGGACGTATGCACCTCGATCATGCTGGGCCAGAGCGGATTCGCGTCGAGGCTCGAGCGCACGGCAACGCGTCCGAGACCGCCCATGCAAAGCCGCGCGATCAGCACGCCCGCTTCCACGCCGCCGGTTGTCTCGACGCCGGCATCCACGATCGCGGTGCCGTCCGGCGTCCGCGACACGGCTATACGCAGGCGCCCGGCGTGCTCGATGAGCCGGCTTGCTAGGCGTTCGCTCAGCGCATTGACGCTTACTTCAGGCGGAGGAAGGGATGACGGCATCGGCGTCCTCATGACATGTTTCGATACGTTGCAAGAGAAGCGCTTCCCGGCGATCGAGTTCTGCCATGACGGCGCGCGTGGAGGCTTGCGTGACAATCAGCGTGCAGACTGGTTCGCCCGCGCCGATGCGCGCGCCCGGATGCGGGACGTCGTGGCATGCGGGGTCGGTGAAACAGGTTTCGCTGAAGGCTCGCGAAACGACGAAATCATATGGCGCGAACAGCACGCGCTGGCCGGTCTGGTTCGAGCGGGTCACGCGTTGAGAAACGGAAGGCAGACGGCCGTCGAGACACGCATCGATATGACACGCGATCAAGCCGCGCGGCCACGCGTCGGGCGAGGCGGTTTCGTAAAGCGTCATCGTGGATGAAGGGCGCGCGTTGATCTCCAATACGTCGACACGTTCGCCGTCGAGCAGGAAATCGATGCTGTTCAGGCCCGTGAGGCCGGTTTGCGCGGTGATCGCTTCGACCGCTTCCACGACCTTGTCTTTGACAACGCGCGGCGGATCCAGGGGTCCTGCAGAACCCGCATGAAGGTACGGAAAACTACCCGCGGCCATGCTGGACTGTTCCGCAAATCCGATCAACCGTGCCTCGCCGCGCGCCGCAATAAAGAGTGCCGACATTGAGCGGCCGAACGCGCGCCGCTGGAAATAGGTGTCGTCAGAGTTCGCGCAATCCAAATTGGACAATATTTTTATATGAGTGCCACCGTAGCCATTCGCGTGTTTGATGAGCCAGCCGGCGTCGTGCGCGGGACGGATAAACGTGGTTTCCGGATGCGCAATGCCCAGGCGATCCAGTAACGCGAAAAACCGGCGCGGGTCACGAACGTCATCCGTCGCGGCCGCGCCGTTGCCTATAAAACGCGGCAATCGCGATGCGGTAAACAACTGCTGCGCCAGCGGTTCAAGCCCGCTGCCGACCACGAATCCCAGCATGCGCGGCAAGCGCGCGGTGCGTTCGAGCGCATCGAACAGCCGTTGCCGGTCAATCGATATCCCCCCGCCGCCAATGTCGAACCAGAGCGGTGCGTAGCTGCGCGTATCGCGGTCGCCGAAGATATCGAGCGCCGCCACATTCAATCCCGCCCGATGCGCGGACTGCGCGAGCATGCGCGCCGACAACCCCACGGCCGCGATAAACGGCGCATGTGACGATCGCGGGGATGTGGTGAAGCGCCACATCATCCGAGCCCGCCGCCGCTCACGCCGACGATTGCGCGGGCCTCGTCGAAGGCTTCGGGAAAACCCAGATACACCGGCTTGCCGCCAGTGCGCATTCGCACGAACAGCCGATGCTCGACCTGATACTTCACATTGCCTATAGCCAGCGCGCCAATACCGAGCGCATCCTGGCGCACGGCGCCTGCGAGCGGTTTGCCGTCGTCCATGACATGCACGCCCGCGATGCCTTCGGGCGGCACGGCGTTGACATCGGCGGCGATCAGCAAGTGTCTTGCATGGGACAGGTCGGCGGCGCTCATGACCTGCACGCCGGCCACCGCGGTCGCCATCACGACCTCGGCAGTGGAAAGCGCGTGGTGAAGATCGTCCGATGTGCGCACGGACACGCCCGTCGTCGCGATATCGAAGCGGCGGTTGACCTCGTCGCTGACCTGCGTGGCGCGGGCGATGTCCGAATGGCTCGCTATCAGGACTTGCGCGCCGAGCGACGCGGCCATTGCCCCAGCCACCCGGCCGACCGCGCCTGTGCCGCCGAGAATCAGCACGCGCTTGCCGCCGAGATCGGCGTTGTGCCCGCCCTTCAGATGTTTTTCGACCAGCGCAACCAGCGCGGCTGCCGTGGTGTACGAACCGCTTGGATCGGCGAATACGGACACTTCGAAGGGCGGCACCATCGCGTGGCGCGCGGTGTCGAGCATGTCGGCGGCGAGCATGACGTCGCGCCCGCCAATGAAAATGCCGGTGCGCGAAACGCTTTTCGGACCGCGCGAGAAGATCGCGTCCTGTGTCAGCGTGACAACGTGCTCGGACCCGACATTGCAGTACGGCACGATCACCTGATAGCCGGCGTCGGCGGCCATGTTGACGTCGAAAGGGCTCATCTGGGGTGTGGCCGTCAACATGTGCAGGATGTACGGCCTTTCGGTGGCTTCGGGCATGGCGATGGACTCATTCAGGTTTCGGGTAGTCTGGTCAGCGGCGGGCCTCGGCCCATGAAGAGAATCCGTCTACGGGCAGTCGGTCTTGCAGCGCTGCATGCCGAGCGTGCGAGTCGTGTGAGTTGCGTGAGTCGCATGAATTGCGCCGCCGCGGTTCGCCGCCGCGACCACCGAGCACGCAATGCCGGGCGTGCCGCGGGTTGCGTCGAGGGCAGCGCTCAAGCCTTGCTGAGCGTCTTGCACGCTACGGAAAAACGCGAAGCCTGTTGGACCCCACGAAGTCTGCCCGATGCCGGGTGTATCGACGGCATCGAGCGCGGCGGCCACGGCGGGACTCGAGAACACGCCGCCCTGGACCGGCGCGAAGTATTCGCCAATGGTCTGCTGCACTTCGCCGATACCTTCGGCGAACGCATCGAAATTGTGTTCGGCGATGCCGGGCAAGACACGCATCAGCACCAGGTGACAGAGGTGCGCGGCGAGCGTTTGCGGGAACGGCGCGAGCGCGGCGAGGGCGTGCCGCTCGGCGTCGCCGTGAAGACCTTCGCGGCGGGTATCGTCAATAAGCAGTACGCGCCACGCGTCCGGAAACACCTGGCGGGAAAGCATCGGCGGGGGACGTTTATGGTCGCCGGGACCGCCGTCCACAATCAGCCCGCCATGATCGAAGCCCAGCATGCCGATGCCCGAGCGCGCCCCGCGTCCGAGCAGCCGCGCGAGTTCGGTGCTCGCCGGCGTGCGCCCGGCCAGACGCGCAAATGCGGTGCCGACCGCCAGCGCGAGTTGCGTGCCGGAGCCGACACCAGAGTGCGCGCGCGGCGCGTGATGCACGTGCACGGCGACGGGTGGCGCGCTGTACGCGGCATGCAACAGATTCAAATACTGTTCGATGCGCGCGCGCTGCGCCTCGCTGCGCGCGCCGGTCACGCCATCTTCTTCGGCAAGGCGCGCGGTGATGCGGGTGCCGGGCGCGTCGACGGCCAGGCCAATGCTCCCGAACGCGCGCCCAAGCGACGCGTTCGGGTCAAGAAAACCGAGGTGCAGTCGCGCGGGAGCATCGACGGTGACGGCCGACAGCGGCGGTAAGCGATCCCGCAAGCTATTGAACGGCAACTGCATTGCGTGTCCCCAGGTTCGTTGTCGTGGGCGAAAGCCGTCGAGCTTCAAGGCAAGAGCCATACCAACGTGCTTTCAGGCATCGTCGTACTTGATATAGCGAAAGCGCTGATCGTCCGATGGCGTGCCTTCCAGCGCGCCGCCCTCGCGTCCCGGCTGCCACTGGATCACTTCCTCGATCTTCGTTGCGAGCGCGAAGTCCTTGTCTGTGATGCCCTTGGCCGAATGCGTCTTGAGCTTCACGACCACGAATGCATACGACACCGTGAGGTCCGGGTGATGCCACGCCGCCTCGGCAAGATGGCCGATCGTTGTCACCACCATCAACGTGCCTTTCCATCCTTCGGTCTTGTATTTGCGGCGCAGCCATCCGTCTTCCATATACCAGTGCTTGAGCGGACCGCTCAGGCGCGCCTGGATCTCTTCATCCGAGAAGGTCTTCTCGGGTTGTTTGCTGGTCATGGCATACCCTCCTTAGGGCCAATGGGCAAAACAATCCTTCGATAAGTGCAAACAACGCGCCAGAAAACGAGGTTCCCGCGCGATACGTTCAGGTCCTTTTCATGGTGCACTGCACAGACTTCCAACCATAACCGCCGGCCGCAGTAGCATCGGCTGTATCGCGGATTTGACACAGTATGTGTCGTAATCCGAATGAAGCGTATCGGAGCCGGGCATTGCCCCGGGCCATCCATTGGCATGCGCGCCGCATCCGGCTACGACGCCAGCCGGTGTTTCGCTGCCCGGCATGGAATATGCAATTCGTCTTCACACAGAAGCCCGTCATTGAACGGGCAGAGCTTAAGCTCGCTGCCTGCACTGGTGAAGGCGCGCCCGGAGCGTGGCGGTGGGGTCATCCCTGAGTCGGACGGCAACACATTCTGGAGGAGACATGAAACTACGCACCCTGGTTCTCGGACTGGCGGTGGTTGCGGGAACGGCCTTTAGCTCTTTTGTGGCGCAGGCAGATTCGCAACTCGACGCCTCGATGAAGAACACATCGAACTGGGCCGCTCAAGCAGGTGACTACTCGAATCACCGCTATAGCCCGCTCAAGCAGATCAACGAAAGCAATGTGGCGAAGATGCAGGTTGCCTGGACCATGTCGACCGGCGTGTTGCGCGGTCACGAAGGTTCGCCGCTCGTGATCGGCGACACCATGTATATCCACTCGCCATTCCCGAACAAGGTCATCGCGATCAGTCTGAAGGACCAGACGTTCCAGTGGCAATACGAACCGAAGCAGGACACGCAGGTGGTATCGGTGATGTGCTGCGACACGGTCAACCGCGGCCTGGCTTATGGCGACGGCAAGATCTTCCTGCAGCAGGCCGACACGAAACTTGTCGCGCTCGACGCCAAGACCGGTGAAGTGAAATGGACCGCGCAAAACGGCGATCCGAAGGCAGGAGAGACCAACACCAACGCGCCGCACGTCTTCGGCGACAAGGTGCTCACGGGTATTTCCGGCGGCGAATTCGGCGTGCGCGGACGCCTGATTGCGTACGACATCAAGACCGGCAAGGAAGTCTGGAAAGCGTACAGCACGGGTCCCGACAACGAAATGCTGCTCGACCCCGACAAGACCATGACCTGGGCCGACGGCAAGATGACGCCGGTCGGCGCGGACTCGTCGCTCAAGAGCTGGAAGGGCGATCAGTGGAAGTCGGGAGGCGGCACGACCTGGGGCTGGTATGCGTGGGACCCGAAGCTGAACCTGGTGTACTACGGCACCGGGAACCCCGGCACATGGAACCCGACGCAACGTCCCGGCGACAACAAATGGTCCATGTCCATCTTCGCGCGCGACCTGAATACCGGTAAGGCGAAATGGGTCTACCAGATGACGCCGCACGACGAATGGGACTACGACGGCGTGAACGAGATGATCCTTGCCGACCTGCCGATGAACGGCAAGACGGTGCCGGCCATCGTCCACTTTGATCGCAATGGGTTCGGCTATACGCTCAATCGCGAGACAGGGCAGTTGCTGGTTGCCGACAAGTACGACCCGGCGGTGAACTGGGCTGACCGCGTGGATCTCAAGAGCGGCTTGCCGGTTCGCAACGTCGCGTATTCCACGCAGGCAGCGGGTCCCGATCACAACGTCAAGGGCATCTGCCCAGCGGCGCTGGGATCGAAAGACCAGCAACCTGCCGCCTTCGATCCGAAGAGCAACCTGTTCCTGGTGCCGACCAATCACGTATGCATGGACTACGAGCCGTTCGAGGTCGAATACGTGTCCGGCCAGCCTTACGTTGGCGCGACGCTGTCCATGTATCCCGGCCCCAACGAAAAGGGTGCAATGGGCAACTTCATTGCGTGGGATGCGAGCAAGGGCAAGATTGCGTGGTCCAAGCCGGAGAAGTTCTCGGTGTGGTCGGGCGCGCTTGCGACCGCTGGCGGCATTGCGTTCTACGGCACGCTTGAAGGCTATCTGAAGGCCGTGCGCATCTCGGATGGCAAGGAGCTGTGGAAGTTCAAGACGCCTTCGGGAATCATCGGCAATGTGTTCACCTACCAGTATCAGGGCAAGCAGTTCGTGGGTGTCTATTCGGGCATTGGCGGATGGGCGGGCATTGGCATGGCGGCGGGCCTTGAAAAGTCCACGGAAGGACTGGGCGCGGTCGGCGGGTATCGTGAACTGGCGAAGTACACCGCGCTTGGCGGCACGCTCTTCGTGTTCGCCATCCCGAGTTGAGCGCGAGTTCATTCCTGCCGTAGCAGGCCGTGAGGCGGCTTCAGTCCGCCAGACTTGAGAGTGCAGACGCGTGCTGGCCGAAAGTCTTGCCGCACGCGTCCCCCATCCCGAACCATCAATCCCGCACTGCGCTCGAGCTTACCGACGCTTGGGCGCGCACGCTCCAAACGAAGGAGACATTTGCAATGAAAGGCCGAACACTTTTGCCGCTGGCGATAGCGCTTGTCGCGTTGCCCGCTTCCTACGCCCAGACCGATCCGGCGCAGATGAAGCCGGTCGCGTATCAGGTGGTCGACGGCAACAAGGTCGACAACAACACGCTGCAAGGCTGGAGAACCTGGCGTGCGCTCGCATGCGAACGGTGCCACGGCGCGCAGCAGCAAGGCATGGTGGGACCGTCTCTGATCGATGCGTTCAAGACCCTCGATACCAATGAGTTTCATCGGACCGTGTTCGGGGGACGCCTTGACAAGGGTATGCCCGACTTCAGTTCGAGCCCCATGATGCAGAAGAATTGGCAGAACCTGTATGCGTATCTGAAAGGGCGCTCCGACGGCAAGATCAAGCCGGGCGACCTGCAGGCGATCGACGCCAAGTGACCGTGCGCATGGTTCGCGCTTTACCGGAGGGTTCGATGTCTGATGGCAATACAAGGCGTGCGGTTCTGACGATACTTACCGTGGCATTTCTCGGCGCGGGCGGCGCACATGCGGAGGGGCCCGCACTGCCGCATAACGACGGGGCCGACGGCGTGCTGCGTGTCTGCGCCGACCCGAACAACATGCCTTTGTCGAACAGCAAGGGCGAGGGTTTCGAAAACAGGATCGCCGAGCAGATGGCCAGCGACTTCGGCTACAAGGTCGAATACACGTTCTTTCCGCAGCGCATGGGCTTTATCCGCCGCACGTTGCGCGAAAAAATCCCCAACACCGACGACTACAAATGCGACCTTGTGATAGGCGTGCCGAAGGGTTACGACATGACTTCCACCACGCGCGTATGGCTGCACTCCACCTACGCGATGGTCTTCCCCAACAGGCCCGAGTTTGCGTCCATCACAACACCGGCGGATCTTCTCAAGTTGCCGCCTGACCAGTTGAGCAAGCTGCGTCTTGGCATCTTCTCGAACACGCCCGCGGTTGACTGGCTGCTGGGCAATAACCTGATCGAACAAGCGGTATCGTACAAGGTGCAAAGCGGCGACCCTGCCGAGTTTCCGGGCGAAATGATCCAGCGCGACCTCACGGCGGGCAACGTGGACGTTGTGTTCCTGTGGGGACCCATAGCCGGATACTTCGCGAAGCAGGCCGGTAACAAGGTCAGGCTCGTGCCGTTCCCGCCCGCGCCGGGTCCGCGCTTCGACTATGAGATTTCAATGGGCGTGCGCTATGGCGAAGCGCCATGGAAAACAAAAATAGACGACTGGATCGGCGCGAATCACGCGAAGATCGACAAGATCCTCACGAGTTACGACGTGCCGCTGCTGCCGATCAACGACAAGCCGCCTGCACAGGCCAACGCCAAATGACAGCATTGATCAGCCGCTTTCGGCGCGCATGCAGCGTGGCGGCGTTGAGCGCGTGCACGGTGCTTGCGTTCGATCACGCACGCGCCGCCGATGCACCCGGCGCCGCGAGCGCTGAAGCCGCCGACATTGCACCGGCTGAGCGGCTGCTGTTTTTATCTACGCACCTGAAGGGCGTTCAGCCTCAAACGGAACTCGACTACGCGGTCGATCGATCTGGTCCGCCCGCGAAGGAGAAGGACACGGTCAAGGTGCTCGTCGTCAGCGCCGATAACGCCAACGGCGACGCGCGTATTACCGATCATCGAGGACCGGTGGAGATGTCCGGCGAAGGCTTGCCGTGCAATCCGGTGATCCTGTATTTCCTCGAACACGATGTCGCTGAAATGCAGCAACTGACCGGCGGCCAGCGTCGCTATTTTCAACGACGGGTACGGCTTGCGCTGGCGGCGAACCCTGCCATTACAGCGGTCACGCGCGACGCCCAGGGCAAGAAGGTGAACGCGCGGCAAATCGTGATCCAGCCTTATCTCGACGACCCGAACGGTTCGCGTTTTTCGCAGTACGTGGGCAAGCGCTATACCTTCGTAATGTCGGACGCGGTGCCGGGCCAGGTCCTGCTGATTCGCACGGAAGTGCCGGGATCGAACAATGATTTCTCCCATCCGGTGCAGATCGAGACGCTCAGCTATCAGGGTGCGTTGCGCAGTTTGACGCCGCCGCCGGGCAAGAAAATGCCCGACAAGTCCGCGAACGCGCCGCGCGCCAGCAACTGAACGCACGTGAGCTTAAGCTGCGGCGCTTGTCTGAACTTGCCGTCCTGCACGACGGCCGCCTAATGTGAACTTCATTCGCTCGCTGACCTTGCGGCAGTTGCAGATATTCGTGATCGCATGCCGGTATCCGAGCTTCGCGCGCGCGGCGGAAGAGTTGCATCTGACGCAGCCGGCCATTTCAATGCAGATCCGTCAGCTCGAAGAAGCGGTTGGCCTGCCGCTTTTCGAGCGCGTTGCGCGCAAGCTGACGTTGACCGAAGCTGGAGAGCGGCTGTCGCATCACGCAAGCAGGATACTTGGCGAGATCAAGGATGCCGAAGACGCAATGACTTCGTTGTCGCTCGCGGATAGCGGATCGATTGCCGTGAGTATCGTAAGTTCTGCCACTTACTTTGCGCCGAAGTTGCTCGCAGCCTATTCGCGCCAGTATCCGCGAGTCGATGTACGGTTTTCCGTGGGCAATCGCGAGACGCTGCTGCGCCAGCTTCAGGATAACGCCACCGATATCGCCATCATGGGAAGGCCGCCTCCCGAACTGGGCACGACCGCCGAGCCGCTTGCCTATCATCCGCATGTGCTTATCTGCCCGGTCGATCATCCGCTTTGCAACGCGCGGCGGTTCGACCTGCAGGAACTTGCGGGCGATACGTTCCTGTTGCGGGAACCGGGGTCGGGCACGCGCGCGGTCAGCGAGCAGATGTTCAGGCAACACCTGTTCATGCCGGCGCGCAGCGTGACGCTTGGCAGCAACGAGAGCATCAAGCAGGCCGTGATGGCAGGCATGGGCGTGAGCCTTATTTCGCTGCATACGCTTGCGCTCGAACTGCGTTCGAATGAGCTAGCATTGCTCGATGTCAACGGCACGCCGGTCGAGCGCACCTGGCAGATCGTGCACTTGCGCTCGAAGCGTTTATCGCCGACATGCATTGCGTTTCGGCGCTTCCTGCTGGAGCACGCCGCGCCATTTCTGGAACGCGAATACGCCGGATTCGCCGTGCACGCCAATTCCCCGCGATAACGCCTGAACGCGTCGGCCGCCGATTCGATACACTTGAGCGCATCGACGGCACGGTGAGGAGGGTTCATGGCAACGCGAAAGACAGCGGTGAAAACCACGGCGGCAAAGAAGACGGTCGCAGTCAAAGCACCGAAGAAGAACGCAGGCGTGATCCGGGTCGGCATTGGCGGCTGGACATTCGAACCGTGGCGCGGACTTTTCTACCCGAAAGACCTCGTGCAAAAGCGTGAACTCGAATATGCAAGCCGGAAGCTGAATTCCATTGAAATCAACGGCACGTTCTACGGCTCGCAGAAACCGGCAACGTTCGCGAAGTGGCGCGACGAGACGCCCGACGGCTTTGTGTTCTCGTTGAAGGCGCCGCGCTTTTCCACGCATCGGCGAGTGCTTTCCGAAGCCGGCGAATCCGTCGAGCGTTTCCTGTCGAGCGGCGTGCTGGAACTGCAGGACAAACTCGGTCCAATCAACTGGCAATTTGCCCCGACCAAACAATTCGATGCCGACGACTTCGAGGGCTTTCTCAAGCTCCTGCCCGCGAAAGTGGAGGGGCATGCGATCCGTCATGCGGTGGAAGTGCGGCACGAAAGTTTCCGCGACGAAGCGTTCATAGCGCTGGCTCGAAAATACGGTGTTGCGATTGTCATGTCGGGCGATTCGCATTACCCGCAGATCGCCGATGTCACAGCGCCGTTCGTCTATGCACGCATCATGGGGACGACCGAAGATCAGGCGCAGGGTTACGACAAAGCCGCGCTCGATTTGTGGGCCAAACGCGCACGCGAATGGTCATCGGGCGCTACACCGAAAGGACTCGAAACAGCCGCGAAGACGGCTCCCGAAGATACCGCTCGCGACGTCTATCTCTACGTGATCAGCGGATTCAAGGCGCATAACCCTGCGGCGGCCATGGCGCTGACCGAGCGCTTGAACGAAGGATGATTCACGCGACGCATCGCTGAAAAACCGCCAGGATATGCGGCCTCGTGTATCTACGCACTGGCATACGGTACGATTCGAGCGTCCAATTCCGAGGCGGAGCGCTACCAGGTTCATGACTTCCCGTCTACTGCTTGCGGCATTGCTCGCGTGCATGCTTCGCCCCGCTTTCGCGGCCGATGCCATGGAAACCGAGCAGCCGTCGACCACCATCCGCGACGTGCATGTCTTCGTCGTGGCCGAAGATGGCTCGCTCACCGAGGACGACGAAACCACGCTCAAGGCGAACACAGCGGCGGGTATCGGCGATATTGCGCAGCGCTATATCTGGTTCGACAAATCCACGTCGACGGTTCAAATCAGCGAGGCGTATTCCGTCAGCGCGGACGGCGTCCGCCACGACGTCGCCCGACCAGATCCGCGAAATCCAGGAGCCGCGTTCGGCGGGTGCGCCCACCTTCGCCGATGCGCGCCTGAAAGCCGTGATCTTTCCTGCCGTCGATGCCGGCTCGACCGTGCATCTGCGCTTTCACAAGACGCTGTCGAAGTCCGTCATTCCCGGCCAGTTCGACTATTTCGTGGAACCGAGCCGCGGCCCGGTACAAAGCCAGACGCTGATCTTCGATCTGCC
Source organism: Caballeronia sp. DA-9 (assembly GCF_051615025.1). Lineage (NCBI taxonomy): Bacteria > Pseudomonadati > Pseudomonadota > Betaproteobacteria > Burkholderiales > Burkholderiaceae > Caballeronia > Caballeronia sp. DA-9. Next base: position 1,687,427 of record NZ_CP195132.1, read on the forward strand.
CGAAGGCAAGCCGCTTTACGCCGATGCACGCGGCTACACGGCCTTGCCCGCGGTGACGCGCAACGGCCGCACGCGCTACGAATTCACTTATAGCGACCTGCATTACGACCGCGTCGAAGCCGGTGCGGTTGGATATGTGCAATATGGCGACCGCTTGATGGTGTCGACCTTTGCCGACTACAAAAGCTTTGCGGCGAGTTATCGCGATGCCGCGATTGACCCGAGCGCAAACGATCCCCCCATTCGTAACCTGGCCGAGTCGCTGACACGTAACGACGCCGGCCCGCGCGAAAAGGCGGCGACACTCTATGACTGGGTTCGTCACAATATCCGCTACGTATCGCTTTATATCGGGCAAAGTCCGGCGGTGCCGCACAAGGCGACGGAGATTCTCGCGAACCGCTATGGGGACTGCAAGGACTATGTTGCGCTGTATGGCGCGTTGTTGTCGGCGGTGGGTATCGAGAACCAGCCCGCGCTGATTGCGCTCGGATCGGTGTACACGCTGCCCTCGGTGCCCGGTTATGGCGCGGCCGCGATCAATCACATCATCACGTGGCTTCCGGGTCTTGGGATGTATGCCGACGCCACGGCTTCCACGGTCGAGTTCGGATATTTGCCGCTTGCGGAAATGGATCGTCCGGTGTTGCTTGTTGGCGATGGCACGCTCTCGCGCACGCCGTCCGCGCAGCCGTTATCGCGCAATGTGCGGTTGCAGATCGCGGTCGCGCCGGATGGATCGGCGTCGTTTTCGTCGCAGGTGGAAGATGGCGGATGGAGCGCCGGCCCCGAGCGCGCGAACCTGCGGCACGCCGCGCCTCAACGCCGCCACCAGATTGCCGATGCCCGCCTGCGTGCAACAGGGCTGCGCGGCACGGCAAGCCTCACGGCGAGCGACCTGGACGCCACGGGTACGCCCGTGACAACCACGTTGCGCGGCACGCTGGACGATGTTGTATGGCCAACCGGAACCACGGCGTTGCCGGCGTTGACGAGCCTGTCGGGTGGCATAGCCTCGCAGGTCGATTACCTGCTTGCCGAACGCGTTCGCACGCAACCGTTCGTATGCACGGGCGGCAGCTTCAACGAAGTTGCGCAGCTCAGCCTTCCAAAGACCGTTCGGGTGACCGACCTTCCCGCCGATACCAACATAGCCGACACGTTCCTCACATACTCATCGCGCTATGTCTTCGATCCCGCGACCAGCACGCTTCAGGCCGAGCGTCATATGCAGGCGAACTTCGGCAAGCAAGTGTGCTCGGCCGCCGAGTTCGCCGCCATGCAGCCGGTGTTGAAACGCATTGCACGGGACACGAGATCGCAGGTTGTCGTCAAGGCGGTTTCAATACCGGACTAAGCGTTCACGCGGCGGCTTTGGATAGCGTGTCCTGCTCACCGCCAAGCGCATCGATGATATCCGCGAGCATCTTCGCCAGTTCACCTGTCATCAGCGTGAAGTCGGAATCGAAGACTTCGTCGTCGTTGTGCGCGGTCGGATCGGCTGCGTCCTTGATGACGTCGAGCGGCGTAACGCGCTTGATGGTGAGCGATGGCGTCAGCACGAACGAGATCCTGTCCCGCCACGTCATTGCGAGGCGCATGCATTGTTTGCCCGCTTCTATGTGGCGGCGCATGTCGTCGATCTCGAGCGCATGGCCGACATAACGCACCGTGGCGTTACCCTCGCCGCTTGCGCGCAGCTCCGTGTCCTGATCGAGCGAAAAGCCGCCCGGCGCTTCGCCGGAGAGCAGCCAGTCGGTCATTGCCGCGACCGGCGCCATGGCTGCACGCACGCTTGAAAGCGGCAGTTGATCGATAGATTTCACGAGCAGGCCGAGGATGTCGTCCGCGAGCGTGGGCGACGCGGCATCGATGACAAGCCAGCCGTTCACTGTATCGATCCACACCCGCGTGTCGCGACGAATGCTGAAAGCGCGCGGCAGAAGTTCGTCGGTGACTTGCTCCTTGAGTTCGCGCATTTGCTTGCGGCCGGGCTTGAATCCCTGCTGCTCTTCGAGTTCGGCGGCGCGTTCCTTGACGAACTGTGTCACCACCGACGCCGGCAGCAGCTTCTTTTCCGCACGCGCGACGAGCAGCATCTGGCGGTTGTTGGCGTAGACAAGCGAGCCATTATCACGCGGCGACGCCCAGCCGTGGCTTTGCATTTCCACGCCGCCGCCGGGCTGGAACGCATGAGGCGTAAGCCACTTTTCGATTTGTTCGGGAGTGACGGCCCAGGGGGCCGGAAGGCGATGAATCTGAAGGTTCTTGAACCACATAGGCATCCGGGCAAAACGCACTATTCTATAGGACAGTGAACCTGCTTTTAAACAAATGAACCTTGACATACGGCAGGCTGTATCGGCGGACTCGGCGTGGTTGTACGAGACCTACAAGCAAACCATGATTGGTTTCGTTACGCGCGCGACCGGTTGGGACGAGCACGCGCAACGAAACGGATTCGCGAAAAGCCTTCGGCAAGGATCATGCAGCATTGCGCTGCGGGGAGGCGAGCGCTGCGGGTTCGTTCACTGGGAGGTCGAACCGGACCTGGTGTGGCTGCGCATGCTGTGCATTGTGCCCGCGATGCAGCGGCAAGCCATCGGCCGCCAGTTGCTTGGCGACGTGCTGTTGTTATCGGATAAGCTGGGGAGGCCGCTTTACCTGCACGTCTTTCGCTGCAACGAGGTCGCATACGGGTGGTACAGGCGGATGGGGTTTGCTGAAATTGAAACCGAAGCGAGCAACGATGATATTGCGACGTTGGCGCTGGGCGGCCAATAAACCCGCAAGGTGAAGCGATGTACGAATGATGGCCTGAACATGCATGCCATCACGCGAAAGTATTTGAAGCGGGGCTGCAAGTGTACTTGCCACCCCTGGCTCGCTGAAAATGTTTGGCAACAACTTTCGTGGAGAACGCGAGTTGTTTTTAATTTATCTCAAAAGCGCGCGTGGCTCAACGCCAATTACGTTTTATCCGGCTGCGCACCATCACGCCATGGCGCGCAGCCGCGCCGTGCGGAGGACTTTCCGAAAACGGCAATTCAGTTTTGCATTTTTATGGGCAATTCTGACAAGACCGTATCACGCGATGCAAGCCCTGTACATGTTTGCATCGCGTGTCGTTGTTCGTCGTGCGAACGCCTAGCTCTGATCCTGCGCGTGCTGTGCAGCCTGTTCGATCAACGCTGCCACTTCTTTCGGATGCGATTCGTAAACCGAGTGGCTCGCCCCCGGAATTTCGACGGTATGGCTATGGGCGCGCGCGGCGTACATGCGTTCCAGATCCGGGTTGATGATCTTGTCCGCCTTCGCGACCATGTACCAGCTCGGCTTTGTCTTCCATGCCGGGTCGGCGATCTCGCCAGTGAAGACCGACGCCGCCGTGGGCATCTGCGCATTCGCTTCGAACTGGGCTTGCTTGAGCGGAAGGTCTGCGGCGAAGTCAGCGGGGTAATCGGCCGGGTTCAGGAACAGGAAACCGTCCGGCGTCTTCACCACGGCCTTGGTCGAGTTCGGATACTTCTTGCCGTTGCTCACTTCGGTTTCACCCACGTCGAGCGCATGCGCCGCGATGTAGACGAGCGCCTTCACATGAGGATCGTTGCCGGCTTCCGTGATGATTGCGCCACCATAGCTGTGACCCACGAGCACGGCCGGACCGTCCTGCCGGTCCAGGACTCGCCTGGCCGCGGTGACGTCTTCCCCGAACGATGTCAAGGGCTCCTGAACGAGGCTCACGTGATAACCGTCCTTGGTCAGGATGTCGTAGACAGGCCGCCATCCCGCTCCGCCCACGAATGCGCCATGCACGAGCACGATGTTCTTGATCGGCCCATGAGCGGCAGCGGACGCGGTCATGGCAGCGGGCGCAGCGGACTGATCCTGCGCTTGCTGTGTTTGCTGCGCGAGTGCGCCGGTTGAAACCAATGCGCTTGCGATCAGCGACACGAATAATTTTGCAGGAACCTTCATTTTAAAACTCCGGGATATAAGTGGTACGTGCAAGTGCTAACACTGCCGCTTCCCGGCTATTCCCATCGATTGAAAAAAATTCTCAAACGATCGCCGCATTAAAGAATGCCGCGCGTGGGCCGTTAATCAGCCTTGGAGTTTCGAGCCCCGGTTGGACCGCAATTTTCTCTGCACGTTTCCGGCCTTTAAATAGAGGGATAGAACCGATTTCCCCTTGTGTCTCATGGCATCGAAACGGATGTCATGACAGAGACGGCACACCAAAGGCTTCAATGCGATGGCTTACAAACCAAAGCGTGACTTTGTTTCGGTAACCTTACAGGGCGAGCATTGCCGTGCCGGTCCCGGCTCATTTGTGTGTTTGCGAATCTTTGGAGAACGCCCCACTGGTCGAGCAGCCACGGCCGCCGCGCAAGCCATGGGGGATCAGGCCAACAGTCTGCACGATGCGGTTGGTGTCTTCAGGGTGGCGCGGGTGGTGCTGATGCCGCAGTGCGCATGTTGGCTGCTTGAAGTTGCGGGGGCGCAGCATCCCGCTATTGGTAACTCATCGTGAACGTTGCTTTCGCATTGGCCGATCCGGGAGTAATCGCGCCGGTACGCACGTAACGCGCGATGAAAGGAATGATTAACGCGCCCACGGTGCCGGCCGGTGCCACGCTGAACTGGTTGACGTTATTGGCAATTGACGAATCGGGGCCGTAGTTAATCACCTTGTTGGTGTACAAGATCTGATAACCGACGCCTTTGGCTGTGGAGTCGCTTGAAAGAGAAAGAGTGGTGCCGACGTTGTCTGGATTGGTGGCGTCGGTGAAAGTCATTGATATGGAGACCGGGGTAGGGCAATTGAGTGAAATGCTGAAGCCCGTATCGCCCGTTGTTGATCCTACGGCTGAGAGGTAGCGCCCTGACCCCACCGGCATTGTTACTGATTTTATGGAGTCCTGTATAGAACATGCGGGTGCTACGACCGATGCAGTGTTATTGACCAACTGCAATGCGTTGATCTCCGCCGAGCCGTAGACTCCGTTCGCCAGCTTGACCGGAAGATTGAAATTCCCCGCCGATATGGGTCCGACCTTGATGAGTTGCGCCCGAAAGTATCCCATGTTGCCCTGAAGGCCTGCAATGTACGTTGCTACGTTCGAGGCTGGTGACGTCACCATCTTGCCCCCGTCAATACTATATGAGCCCACGTTAACTACCGTATTCAGCCAGCCTACCTTTATTCCGATTCCGTCGACTCCTGTTTTGTAGACATTCGCTTGTCCGGGAACGGGGACCAAAGGTGCGAGATAACCGGCGGTGATGGTTCCAGTACCTGAACAGTTGGGCCTCACCACAGTTGTTGCGACCCAGTTACTATCGAAGAGGATCGTTCCAATGGCATCACGCGCAATGTTTAGGTTTGCGGGAAGTGTAATGGTGGCAATGCCGGACGGGCCGCCACCGTACACGTTGCAGTCGGCGAAGACGGGGGGAGCAATGCATGAGGTCAGGACGAAAGATCCACATACCTTTATCCACACGGCGGTTCGTTTGCTTCGCTCCTTGAGCCATTTGTGCCACATAGTCAGCTATCCGAAAGTTTCGTCTGATCTTAGTTTCGGACTGAAGCGCATCCGCTTCAAGCAATTTTTCGCGCATCCCGGGCCTGTTTTCGCGATCTCATACGGGTTTGGTCATCGTTCAGTTTTCCGAAGCGTTCTTACTCAATCCATTGCGACGATCACACGGCAGATTGCGCCACCGCAACGTTTTTCGATTGTGCGTTGGGATGGCCGGAGTGCGTCTGCGCCACCCTTATTCGCGAGTTCCCGACTGAATTAAAAGCAGCGTTGTGAAACGTCCGCAGGGCGGCGCAGCGCAAATGACGCGCTTGTAATCCTGGCGTCAGCCTAAGCCTATGGTCGCACGCGCAAAATGATGGAAGGTATGGCTCAGTGAAAGCACGTCAGGTTGTCGTTTCACTCACACTAAAATGTAAGGATCATGAAAACGTCGATCTGCGCTGCTATTGCTGTCGCCGTCATCGCAGTTCCTCCCTTCGCGTTTGCAGGCCGACACCACGAATACGGGGATCCGTCACACGCGGCCAGGTCAGGGCTGACCTGACTCGCGTCGAACAAGCGGGATACACCCGGCATCGAGAGACATCAACTATCCGGCGGTCCATGCCGCCGAGGGACGGCTCAATACGGGAACCGACGCCGGGCGCAATTACGGCGGATCATCCAACGGCTCTGAAACAGAGCGCTGCGAGTCAGAATCCGGGTCAGTGATGCAGCGTCACATATCTCAATGTTCTCGCTGGTTTTGCGCAATTCGTTTAGTGTTGGCGTCTCGCGCCGAGGGTTTTCTCCAGTATCTCCGATACATTAAAAATTTGTATGATAACCACATCACCTAACAAATCTGATTCGTTGCGGTCATGTTCGAGAAAATTCCAGCACGGGCGCTGAGCGATTCCGTCGCGCAACAGCTCTTGCTTCAAATCGAAAAGGGTGGTTTCGCCAGCACCGGCAAACTGCCGACCGAAGCCGTGCTGGCGCAGGAATTCGGCGTCAGCCGGACCGTCGTGCGCGAAGCGATTTCCCGGCTCAAGAACGAAGGCATGGTTGAGCCGCGGCAAGGCAGCGGCGTTTTCATTGTCGAGCGAGCGGGCATCCGGCCGCTGCGCATTGATTACGCGCAGGCGGTCGAGCCGGGCGCGGTCGTGCAGATATTGGCGCTGCGGCGCGCTATTGAGGCAGAAGTGGCAGCCGAAGCGGCCATGCGCCGGACCGACGAACAGATGGACATCATTGAAGCCAAGCTGGCGCAAATCGATGTCGCTGTGGCGCAAGGCAACGACGGTGTTACCGAGGACGTGGAGTTTCATCGCGCGATCGCGAGCGCCACGGGCAATCCCTACTTCCTGACCACGCTCGCTTTCTTGAATCAGTATCTTGAGGCCGGCACGCTGGTCACGCGCCGCAATGAAGCGCTGCGCGAGGATTTTTCGCGGCAAGTGCGTGAGGAGCATGCGCGCATTGCCGCCGCCCTTCGCGCACGCGATCCGCTCGCCGCACGCAGCGCCGCTCAGACTCACCTGTACAACGCCGCTCGCCGCCTCGCGGAAGCCGGCATCTGCTGACAGAGCTATTATGAGGATGACGAAATGTCGAGAAACGTAGGGGTGATCGGCCTGGGCGCCATGGGTCTGGGCGTCGCTCGCTCGCTATTGCGCGCGGGCTTCAAGGTGCACGTGTGCGATGTGCGTGCGCAAGTGCTCGAAGCCTTTGCAAGTGAGGGCGGAATCGCGTGTGCCACGCCTGCGGAATTGGGCAGTCACTGCGACGCAGTGGTCACGGTTGTGGTCAACGCGGCGCAGACGGAGGCCGTGCTGTTCGGCACTGACACACAACCGGGCGCGGTTGCATCGATGAAGCGTGGCGGCGTTGTGCTCGCATGCGCGACGGTGTCTCCGGCGTTTGCGATTGAACTGGGAAAGCGCGTGGAGGCGGCCGGTCTCCAGATGCTGGACGCGCCTTTGTCGGGGGGCGCCGCCCGCGCGGCATCGGCCGAAATGACGATGATGACCTCCGGTCCCGCTGCCGCATATGCCGCATGTGAGGACGTGCTCGGGGCGATTGCGGGCAAGGTGTACAGATTGGGCGAAACACACGGCAAGGGATCGAAGGTCAAGATCATCAACCAGTTGCTTGCCGGCGTGCATATTGCCGCGGCCGCCGAAGCCATGGCGCTTGGCCTGCGCGAGGGCGTGGACGCCGACGCGCTCTACGACGTCATCACGCATAGCGCAGGCAACTCATGGATGTTCGAGAACCGCGTACCGCATATTCTCGCTGGCGACTACACGCCGCTTTCCGCCGTCGATATCTTCGTCAAGGATCTCGGCCTCGTTCTCGATACTGCGCGCGCTTCCAAATTTCCGCTGCCGTTATCCGCGGCCGCGCATCAGATGTTCATGATGGCGTCCACGGCCGGACACGGCGGCGAGGACGACTCGGCGGTAATCAAGATTTTCCCAGGCATCGATGTGCCGAAAGGAGCGAAGTGATGACCCAAGCCCTGCTAGGCTGCATTGCCGACGACTTCACCGGTGCGACCGACCTTGCCAACATGCTCGTGCGCGGCGGCATGCGCGCGGTGCAGACCATAGGCGTGCCGCAGACGGATACGGCAATCGAAGCCGACGCGCTGATCGTCGCCTTGAAGTCACGCACAATTGCCGCAGCGGACGCAATCGCGCAGTCGCTGGCCGCGCTCGAATGGCTGCGCGCGCAAGGTTGCCGGCAGTTCCTGTTCAAGTACTGCTCCACTTTCGATTCCACCGCTCACGGCAACATAGGTCCGGTCGCGGATGCATTGCTCGATGCACTCGGTGACGACTTCACAATCGCATGTCCCGCGTTTCCTGAGAATGGGCGCACGATTTATCGCGGATATTTGTTTGTCGGCGATGTGCTGTTGAACGAGTCCGGTATGCAGAATCATCCGCTCACACCAATGACCGACGCGAATCTCGTGCGCGTGTTGCAGCAGCAGACAAAATCGAAGGTCGGACTCGTAGCGTATGACGTGATTGCGAAAGGCGCGCAAGCCGTGCGCGAAAAGATCGCGGCATTGAAGCGCGATGGCGTGCGGCTTGCCATCGCCGATGCCATTTCCGATGCCGATCTTCATGTGCTCGGCGAAGCGTGTTCGGAACTGAAACTGATCACGGGAGGGTCGGGCATTGCGCTTGGCTTGCCGCACAATTTCCGCGCGACGAATGGTTTGGCCGAGGCAGAACACGCAGCCGGTTTGCCGAAGATGGAAGGACGATCGGTCGTGCTGGCAGGCAGTGCATCGAAGGCGACCAACGAACAGGTCGCAGCGTGGCGCGAGACAAAGCCGGGCTTTCGCATCGATCCGCTCGCGCTTTCGCGCGGCGAGCCTGTTGTGGAACAGGCGCTCGCATTTGCAGCGGAGCATTCCCCACAACCCGTGCTGATCTATGCCACATCGACGCCCGACGAAGTGAAGGCCGTGCAGAAGGAACTCGGCGTAGAAAAAGCGGGGCATCTGGTCGAGCAGGCGTTGGCATCGATCGCATGGAAGCTGCGCGATGCCGGCGTGCGCAAGTTCGTGGTTGCGGGTGGCGAGACCTCGGGCGCCGTGGTGCAGGCGCTGGGCGTGAAGTCGTTGCGCATTGGCGCACAGATCGATCCGGGCGTGCCCGCGACGCAATCCATTGGCGATGAACCCGTTGGTCTTGCATTGAAGTCCGGCAATTTCGGCGCGAAGGATTTCTTCGTGAAAGCGTTGAAGGCGCTGGACGGAGCGGCCTGATCGTGACGACTACCGAAACCCGCATCCGCGAAGAAATCTGCACGACAGGCGCAAGCCTCTATGAACGCCGGTACACGGTTGGCAGCGCAGGCAACATCAGCGCACGCATTGACGACGGCTGGCTCATCACGCCCACCGATGCATGCTTGGGGCGGCTCGATCCGGCCGATATCTCCAAGGTCGATAGCGCGGGCAACCATGTGTCGGGCGGCAAGCCCTCCAAGACGCTGGCCTTGCATCGACGGATCTATGAGAACAACAGCGAAACGCACGGCGTGGTTCACACGCATTCCACACATCTCGTCGCGTTGACTCTTGCGGGCGTGTGGCGCAAGGAGGACGTGCTGCCGCCCATTACGCCGTACTACGTAATGAAGGTCGGTCATGTGCCGCTGATTGCATACCGACGCCCAGGAGACCCTGCCGTCGCCGAAGAAGTCGCGGCGCTTGCATCGAAGGTGCGCGGCGTGCTGCTGGAACGGCTTGGGCCGGTGGTATGGGAAAAATCGGTGAGCCATGCGTCCTACGCACTGGAAGAACTGGAGGAAACCGCGCGGCTCTGGATGCTGGCGCTTTCGACCGATGCACCGCTTCCCGAGCCGCTCGCAGAAGCGGCTATCGAGGACTTGCGCAAGACCTTCAACGCGCGATGGTAGCGAAGCAGGTCTGATCACCCACCTCAATCCTGGAGACAAGCATGACCCCTGACCACGCCGTGCCGCCCGGCAGCGCGCGAACGCCCGTAGCTGCCCCCTACGACGAAAAAGATCTGGCGCGCACCTACAAGAAAGTCTTTTGGCGCATCGTGCCGTTCCTCATGCTATGTTATGTGGTCGCTTATCTTGACCGAGTGAATGTAGGTTTCGCCAAGCTGCAGATGTCGCAGGATCTCGGGTTCAGCGAAACGGTGTTCGGTCTCGGTGCGGGCGTATTTTTTCTTGGTTATTTTCTGTTCGAACTGCCAAGCAATATTCTCATGCACAAGATCGGCGCGCGGATCTGGATTGCACGGATCATGATCACATGGGGCATCCTTTCCGCACTCTTCGTTTTCGTAAAGACGCCCACGCAATTCTATGTCCTGCGGTTTCTGCTGGGTCTCGCAGAGGCCGGTTTCTATCCGGGCGTGATCCTGTATCTGACCTACTGGTTTCCGTCGCACCGGCGCGCGAAGATTGTCGCGGTATTCATGTCGGCTATTCCGGTCGCGGGCATCTTCGGCAATCCGCTGTCCGGCTGGATCATGCAGAGCTTTTCGGATAGCCGGCACTTCGAAGGCTGGCAGTGGATGTTTCTCATTGAAGCGATCCCCGCGTTGCTGATCGGCGTTGCGACCATTCTTTATCTCGACAACAACATCCGCAGCGCGACTTGGTTGACGGAACCGGAAAAGCGTTTGCTGGAACACGAAATCAGCGCCCAGCCGAAACACGAAGGGGATAGCACGAAGCATTCGCTGCGCGCGCTGTTTTCCGACAACCGCATGTGGTGGATGTCGCTGATTTACTTTGCCTTCGTAACGGGTCAATACGGACTGACGTTCTGGATGCCCACCTTCATCAAGTCGACGGGCGTGACGGGCGCGTTTAATATCGGCTTGTTAAGCGCAATTCCGTTCCTGGTTGCGATTGTCGTGATGAATGTACTCGGTCACAGTGCCGATAAGCGCCGTGAACGCCGCTGGCATCTGATTGTTCCGGCGCTTTCAGCCGCCGTTGGCTTTTCGGTTGCAGCGTCGTTCGCGGGTAACACGGCGGTATCGATTGTTGCATTGTCCGTGGCCGCCGCCGGGGTCCTGACCTGCGCGCCGCTCTTCTGGTCGCTGCCCACGGCTTTCATGTCCGGCGCGGCGGCCGCCGCCGGCATAGCGGTGATCAATTCGATTGGAAACCTTGCTGGCTTTGCGAGCCCGTACATGATCGGGTATCTCAAGGACCTGACGCACAGCACTGCGTCGGGCATGTATGTGCTCGCCGGCATGCTGGTGATCGGCGCCATTGCTACGTGGCTTGTGCCGGCCAAGCTCGTGAATCGCTGAACTAAAAGGAGTCTATAGTCATGCCTCGTTTTGCCGCCAACCTCACGATGATGTACACCGAGCACGCGTTCCTCGACCGTTTCGCCGCCGCTGCCAAGGACGGTTTCAAGGGCGTCGAATTCCTGTTTCCGTACGACTTCGCCGCGACAGACATCAGGACCCGTCTCGATGAAAATGGCCTCACGCAGGCCCTGTTCAATGCGCCGCCGGGTGACTGGGCTGCAGGGGAACGCGGCATTGCCTCGCTGCCTGGACGCGAGGACGAGTTTGCGCGTGCGCTTGATAAAGCCCTGGAATACACCGCCGTGCTAGGTAACAAGACGCTGCACGTGATGGCCGGCCTGATCGGTCCCGGGCAATCGCGCGAAGCGCATCGGGCGGTTTATCTGAAGAACCTGGAGCGTGCCGCAAACGCGGCGCATTCAGTGGGAATCACGGTGGTTATCGAGCCAATCAATACGCGCGATATTCCTGGTTTCTTCCTCAATCGGCAAGACGACGCGCAGTCGATCTGCGACGAAGTGGGCGCGCCGAATCTGCAAGTGCAATTCGATTGTTACCACTGTCAGATCGTGGAAGGCGATCTGGCAGTCAAGCTCAAACGCGACATGAAACGGCCGAACGCTGGCATCGGTCATATTCAGATTGCAGGCGTGCCGGATCGCAACGAACCGGATGTGGGCGAACTGAATTATCCGTATCTCTTCGACCTGATTGACTCGCTGGGCTATGACGGCTGGATTGGCTGCGAGTACCGGCCGAAAGCGTCGACCTCGGCTGGCCTCGGCTGGCTTAAACCTTATCTGCAAACTGCGTGAGTGGGATCATGAACATTCTCATTACCGGCGGCGCCGGTTTTCTTGGCCAGCGGCTCGCACGTGGCCTGCTTGAACGCGGCACGCTGATGGGCAAGCCAATCACCGCGCTCACGCTGCTCGACGTTGTGCGTCCGCCTGATTTGAACGACAAACGCGTGCGCGTCGAGACGGGCGATATAGCAGATCGAAGCGTGCTCGAGCGATGCATCAGTACCGGGACGCATGCGATCTTTCATCTTGCAGCCATTGTCAGCGGCCAGGCGGAAGCGGATTTCGATCTGGGCATGCGCATCAACCTGGATGCGTCGCGTTTGCTGCTCGATGTATGCCGCGCACTCGGGCATGCGCCGCGCGTGCTGTTCACGAGCTCGGTGGCTGTGTACGGCGGCACGCTGCCGGATGTGGTTCGCGACGATACCGCGCTGAATCCGCAGTCGTCGTATGGCACGCAGAAGGCAATTGCCGAACTGCTGCTGTGCGATTACTCTCGACGTGGTTTTGTAGACGGACGTGTGCTGCGTTTGCCCACGATCAGCGTGCGTCCGGGGCGGCCAAACGCGGCTGCGTCATCGTTTGCAAGCGGCATCATTCGCGAGCCGTTGAACGGCGAACGTGCAATCTGTCCGGTCAATGGCGACACGCGTTTGTGGCTGTTATCGCCGCAAAAGGCGATCGAATCGCTGATCGCCGGCTGTGAGCTCGATCAAGCCGCGTTAGGTCTGTGGCCCGTGGTCAATCTGCCGGGGTTGTCGGTCAGCGTGACGGAAATGGTCGCTGCGTTGAAGGACGTTGCGGGCGAAGAGGTTACTGCGTTGATTGACTGGAAGCCCGATCCGAAGATCGAGAAGATCGTGGGGAGCTGGCCGGGCGCGTGGGACGTTTCACGCGGGAGGCAACTGGGCTTGAGCGCGGACTCCGGTTTCGCCGATGTCATTCGCGCCTTTAAACAAGAGTCCTAGTGGACGCCGGGGCTTGCACATGACGCGTGACCCCCGGCACCCGCATTAGAGCGCTGCCTGCTCACGCCATTTATATTTTTGCTCCCAGCCAAGCAGCCGCTTCAACTTTTCGTTGCTGAGCAGCGTCTCGAACTCGCCCATCTGCTTTTTCACCGGCACGCCCGGATAAAACTCGTTCAGCAATTGCGCAGTCGGCCGGTCCGATGAAACGTCATCGGCCGCCACGTTCATGACCTCGAAGCCGAGCCCATCTTTTTCAATGCCGAGCCGGCATGCCGTCGCCAGATCGCGGCCATCGATATAACTCCATGCAATGCGCTTGCGCAGACCCGGATCTTTCAGCCACGCGGGGAATTTCTGATAGTCCACAGGGTCCAGTACGTTGCCAATCCGGAAGCAATAAATATCCGCGCCCGTGCGCGCGTGGAATGCTTTTGCGGTGACTTCGTTGATCACCTTGGACATGGCGTAGCTGTCCATTGGATCGACCGGATATTCTTCGTCGAGAGGGAAATATTCGGGATTGCGGTGCCGATGCGCGAACACCACGCCATATGTTGTCTCACTCGAAGCGACGATCACCTTCTTGATACCAAGCTTGGATGCTGCGTCGAGCACGTTATAGGTCGCCATCACGTTGATGCGAAAGACCTCATTGTCGGGTGTGATGAGGATGCGCGGAATAGCCGCGAAATGGACGATTGCGTCGATAGGCTTGGGTTCGATATCGTCTTCGAACTCCTTGAGCACGGTCGTCGACGCCAACGCGTTGAACACTTGGCCCGCATCGGTCAGGTCGGTAATCAATGTGCGTGCGATGGGCTTGGCCATTGGCACGCGGTCGAGATTCAATACTTCGTAGCCATGCGCCACGAGATCTTCAACGACCCATTTGCCGGCCAGTCCACTGCCGCCGGTCACTATTACTCGCTTCGTCATGTCTCGCGCTCCTGATCTGGTTTTATGAGGGTTTCATCGTGAGGAACCATGTTACAGAGGGCCGGGCGCCGCTTCTGTGACGAACTTCATAGTCCCGCGAGGTCCCGCATCAGGGACAACCCCGATCCACATGTATGACGCTCGTCACAGACGCGCCGGGCGCCACCGCCTACGATCCTTCCAAACCAGAATCAGATCAAGGAGACATCGGTGGCCGCAATATCGTCTAAAGAAAATCCGCACCGGCAAGCGACTGGATTCGCTGGCACTTTGCGCGGCCTGCTCAAGATTCGCGAACTGAATATCTTCTCGGTATTGCTGCTGGTCGGAATCCTGATCAGTATCTTTTCGCCGTATTTCCTCACCACCAACAATTTGATGGGCGTCTTCAGGTCGTTCTCGCTGATCGCCATCATGGCAATAGGCATGATGCTCGTGATCATTACGGGCGGCATCGATTTGTCGGTGGGTTCGGTGATGGGCTTGTCGTCGCTTGTGACGGCGTTGGCGTTCCAGCATGGCGCGGGTCCGGTCCTCGCGGTGATCGCGGGACTCTTGGTCGGGCTTGCGGTTGGATGCTTCAACGGCTTGCTGATCACATGGATCCAGTTGCCGCCGTTCATTGCCACGCTGGGGACGCTGAGCATCGGGCGCGGCCTCATGTACATGATTACGAAGGGCGTGCCGGTTACGCCGGATGTTCCCGACAGTTTCACGTTCATTGGCCAGGGGTACGTTGGCTTCGTACCGTTCCCCGTGATCATCATGATTGTCATGACCCTGTGCTTCTCCGTGCTGATGCGGCAAACGCGTTTCGGCCGGCACGTCTACGCAACAGGCGGCAACGAAATGGCGGCGCGTCTTAGCGGCGTGCGTACGTATCGCGTCAAGTTCATCGTGTATGCGCTCTCGGGCCTTATTGCGGCCATTGCGGGCATTGTCAGCTTCTCGCGGTTTGTATCGGCGGAGCCTGCGTCGGGGTTTGGCGCCGAACTCGACGTGATCGCGGCCGCTGCCATTGGCGGCGCGAGTCTTTCCGGCGGCGCGGGCAGCGTGGAGGGCGCCATTATCGGCGCGGCGCTTGCGGGGATCATCACTAACGGTGTGGTTCTTTTGAATATCGATACTTATGCGCAGCAGGCCATTACAGGATGCGTGATCCTGCTCGCGGTCAGTATCGATATCTGGCGCGTGCGCCGAAAGGGACGTTGAGCGCCTTGCGTCCGATCTTTTGTTTCACCACTAAAACTAGACCCTTGGAGACGAAAATGGATCAAGCAATTCGCAGCGCAATGAGCATTGGCGTGGCAACGGTTGCGCTTTGTATCGGCACGTTGGCGCATGCCAAGGACGCAAAGGACATCTCCGTTGCAGTTGTGCCAAAGGTGGCCGTTCCGTTCTTCGATGACTGCAACAAGGGCGCGCAGACATCTGCCGACAAGCTCGGCGTGAAATATCAATGGGTCGTGCCGCAAAACACGCAGGGGTCCACGCAGGTCAAGATCATTGAGGACCTGATTTCCAAGCACGTGGACGGTATCGCCATTTCGGTGAATGAGCCCAAGTCGGTCGAGAGCGTCATGAAACGGGCGGAGCAAAGCGGCATCAAGGTACTGACATTCGATTCTGATTCGCCCAAGAGCGGGCGCTCGATGTATATCGGCACGAACAATGAATCGGCTGGTGCAACCATGGCCGAGACCATGGGCAAAGCGCTGGGTGGCAACGGCGAGGTCGCGATCATCACCGGACAACTGGGCGCGGTTAACCTGAACGAGCGCATTGCCGGCATCAAGAAGGGCTTGGCGAAGTACCCCGGCATCAAGATCGTGGAAACGCAGGGGACGGAAGACGACCTTGCAAAAGGTGTGTCGGTCGTCGAGACGACATTGCGCGCGCATCCGCAGTTGAAGGGCATTTTCGGTGTAAGTCAGGTTGGCGGCCCGGCGGTATCGAAGGTGCTGAACACCAAAGAGTTTGGCGCGATGAAAGGCAAGCTGGAAGTCCTCGCGTTCGACGATCTTCCCGACACACTCAAGGCGCTCAAGGACGGCTCCATTCAAGGGATCATGGTCCAGCGGCCGGTCACCATGGGCTCGCTTGCTGTCGATAACCTGGTCGCCCAGATCCAGGGCAAGGGCGAAGCGCCCAAGGATATCGACACAGGCGTGACAGTGGTGACCAAGGACAATATTGGCAGCTACACGAAATAAGCAACATTACTCAAGGGAGCGTCATGGCAACGCCATTCCTGGAAATGCGCGCTATTTCCAAAACCTTTCCCGGCGTGAGAGCACTGGACGGCGTGCACCTTCAAATCCGGCAAGGCGAAGTGCTCGCGCTCGCCGGGGAGAACGGCGCAGGCAAGAGCACGCTCATGAAAATCCTGACGGGCATCCATGCGCCCGATTCGGGCGGAAAGATCCTGATAGAAGGCAACGAGATCGAGATGCGCGACGGCAATCACGCGCGTGCTTTGGGTATAGGCATCATTTATCAGGAACTGTCTGTCGTAGAGAATCTCAGCGTGGCGGAAAATCTTTTCCTTGCACGAGAGCCGCTCAATCGCCTGGGTTTGCTCGACCGGCCACGCATGGAGCGCGAGGCCCGAGCAATGCTCGACACCATCGAACTGGATGTCGATCCGTCCACGCGCGTCAGCGAACTGAGCGTGGGGCAGCAGCAAATGGTCGAGATTGCGAAGGCGCTCGCGTATCAGTCGAAGGTCATCATCATGGACGAACCGACTGCATCGCTCAGCCATCACGAGACACGAACGCTGCTGCGGCTGATCAAGCGGCTGCGCGAACGCAACATTGCGGTGGTCTATATCTCGCACCGGCTCGAGGAGATATTCGAACTGGCGGATCACGTAAGCGTTTTGCGCGACGGCCGTACCGTCGCTACCTCGCCCATAGCCGAGGTTACGCGTGATTCGCTGGTTCGCATGATGGTCGATCGTGAACTGAGCGACCTGTATCCTGGCTCAACCCGTTCTCATGCAAGCACGGTTCCCGTGCTTGAGGTTCGCGATCTGTCGCTGCGCGCGTCCAAGGGCGCCGAGGCGCGAATTAGGGATATCAACTTCACGCTGCATCGCGGAGAAATTCTCGGGGTTGCGGGGCTGGTTGGATCGGGGCGCACGGAGATCATGGAAATGATTTTTGGCATTCGACCATGCACGGGAAGCATTGCCGTCGATGGCAAACGCCTGAGCATTCGTAATCCTCACGATGCCATTGAGCATGGCATTGGGTTCGTGACAGAGGACCGCAAGGCTCAAGGGCTGATACTGGGAATGAGCGTGCGCGAGAACTTCAGCCTTACGCATTTGAAACGCTATTCGCCTTTTCAGTTTTTGCAACGCGCCAAGGAAGAAGAGAGCTGCAAGCAATTCGTGCGAAGTCTCGGGATCAAGACGCCGGGTACGGAGCAGAAAGTCGTCAATTTGAGCGGTGGCAATCAGCAGAAGATTGTCATTGCCAAATGGGTGGCGCGAAATCCGAAGGTGCTGATTGTCGATGAACCCACGCGCGGTATCGATATCGGTGCGAAAGCGGAAGTGCATGCACTGCTGGCGCGGCTGGCCTCGCAAGGTATCGGGATCATTGTCATCTCGTCTGATCTGCTTGAAGTGCTCGCAGTCAGCGACAGGATTCTGGTGGTTCGGGAAGGACGATTGAACGGCGAGATGACGCGCGCCGAGGCCACGCAGGAACGCGTGATGGCGGCAGCCACCGCATGAATTTTTTCAACAAACCCAACTCAAGACCATGACAACGATAGCTGTGATTCACACCGGACCCGTGACCGTTTTGCCAATCAAGGAGCAACTCAACGAATTGATCGCCGACGCGCGCGTGATCAACATCATGGACGACAGCTTGCTGAACGACGTGCGCGCAGCCGGCCATCTGACGCCGGAAGTCGCGAGCCGCATTTATAGCTATATGCTGAACGCGCAGGCAATGGGCGCGGACATCATCCTGAACGCGTGTTCGTCCGTGGGCGAGGCATCCGACTCGCTGAAGGAATTCATTCGCACACCTATAGTAAAGATCGACGAGTCGATGGCCGAAGAAGCAAGCGCGATCGGGCGGCGTATCGGCGTGGTCGCAACGGTATCGACAACGCTGGACCCGACCGTGCGACTGATCCGGCGCAAGGCCGCCGAACTCGAGCGCACAGTGGAAGTAACGGAGCGGATCGCGGAAGGCGCGTTCGAAGCACTGCTGGCGGGAGACGGTACGCGCCACGACGCCATACTCAAGCAGACGATCGTCACGCTTGCAGATGAAGTCGACGTCGTGGTGCTCGCGCAGGTTTCCATGGCGCGTCTCGTGCCCGCGCTTGGAGATTTGCGCGTACCCGTGCTGTCCAGTCCGCGCAGCGGCGTGGCAGCGGTCAAGCGCGCGCTAGAGGCGCTTTGACATAGTGGGTGCTGAATGGTGAAGGCGGCGCCGTGAACGTCGCCGGCAAGATCCGTTGCGCAGGCGCTGTCTTGTGCGGCAAGTAGCGGGTTACGAAAAGCGGCGTCAGCACGATCTTGCGTTCATGCATGGCAGTCAACCCTTCAGCCTTCAGGTCGTTGAAGTGCCGGTTGACGGATTCGCGCGATGTTCCAATGAATTCGGCAAGCTTGTCCTGTGGGATCGACAAGTCGATCAGTACGGAGTCGCCTCTATCCGCATAGTCGAATTCCACTCCAATCTGGTTCGCGAACATCACCAGGATGTTTGTGAGCCGCTTGCGGACGTCGTGCAGGGAAAGGTTTTCTATGAGTTGTTGCGCTTCCTGCCACCGGCGGTAATGGCTCTTCAAGACGAACTGATTGATGACGTCATAGCGCTCGAGCAGCTGCTTGAAATCCGCCTTGCGGATATAGCAGATCATGCTTGGCGCAAGCGTCTGCGCATTGTGCGAATAATTGGCCTCGTTCAGCACGTCGCCATCTCCGAACAACATGCCGGCTTTAATGAACGACAACGTGATTTCCTGCCCGTCTTCAGTCAACCTGAACAGGCGCACGCTGCCGCTCTTCAGCAAATAGACATGATTGCTCGAATCTTCCGGCCGATAAATCGTCGTGTTTTTCCTGACGGTCCGATGTTCGCTGAATGCAGGCATGACCTCATCGAGGCAATGACGTTCGATGAGCGAAAGCAGCTCGCTTTTTCCGACAAACCACATTGAGTGTCTCCTTGAACTTTGCCTCGAAAACCGTGGACGGTCATGAGGTGTTTGTATGCAGGCGGTCGCTGTCATTTTATCGACTCATCAAGTCTACACAGGGCTTGCGATTCTTGTGCGCAAGGGCTCAAGCCTGCGCATCCGCAAGCTCACATTGTTTGTGGCGTATTCGCCTCATGCGATGCAAGCAACGCACAGACGGCATCGGTCACTTGCCGCGTCGTGGCCTTGCCCCCGAGATCGCTGGTATGCAAGGAAGGGTCTGCCATGACGCGTTCGATTGTGTTCATCAGCGTGCCGGCCGCGTCCATTTCACCGAGATGTTCGAGCATCATCACCACAGACCAGAAGGTACCGATGGGATTTGCAAGACCTGATCCCATGATGTCGAATGCGGAGCCATGGATTGGCTCGAACATCGACGGATAGCGGCGTTCCGGATCGAGATTGGCGGTCGGCGCAATACCAAGACTGCCGGCGAGCGCGGCAGCGAGGTCGCTCAGGATATCCGCGTGGAGATTGGTGGCGACGATGGTGTCGAGCGTCGCCGGGCGATTCACCATGCGTGCGGTGGCGGCATCGACGAGTTCCTTGTCCCACGTTACTTGCGGGAATTCCGCTGAGATCTGCACCGCGATCTCGTCCCACATCACCATGGCGTGGCGTTGCGCATTGCTCTTGGTAATGACGGTCAATTGCTTGCGAGGACGCGACGCCGCAAGTCGAAACGCGAAGCGCAGGATGCGTTCTACGCCGGCCCGCGTCATCATGGAAACATCGGTGGCGACTTCTATTGGATGCCCTTGATGCGCGCGCCCGCCAATGCCTGCGTATTCGCCCTCGGAGTTTTCCCTGACGATCACCCAGTCGAGATCGCGCGCGCCGCAGCGTTTAAGCGGTGCATCAATGCCGGCAAGGATGCGGGTGGGACGCACGTTTGCATATTGATCAAAGCCCTGGCAAATCTTGAGACGAAGACCCCAGAGCGTGACATGGTCGGGTATATCCGGATCTCCAGCCGAGCCGAAGAGAATGGCATCCTTGTCCCGCAGCGCATCAAGGCCATCGGCCGGCATCATTACGCCATGCGCGCGATAGTAATCTCCACCCCATCCAAAGTTCTCGAATTCGAATTTGAATTTGCTGGTGTGCGCTGCAAGTACTTCAAGCACTTCTTGCCCAGCGGGAACGACTTCCTTGCCAATTCCATCTCCAGGAATGGTTGCAATGCGGTAATTCTTCATGTCGAGTCTCTTGGCGATTAAACATCTAACGCATCCTAAGGCGCAAATGGCGCCGGCAAACGCTGCTAGACTTAAATCGTTCTTAACTTGAGGTTAAGAATCCTGATCGCCTGGCAGCGCGCCCAAGCGACTCAAAATAAATGACTCGATGACATCTCCCATTCAGGCGGAAGACTTAAGCTTTTTTTCGATCCTCGCGGGTAGCGGCAGCTTGACTGCGGCCGCCCGCGAATTGGGACTGAGCACTGCGGCCGTCAGTAAACATCTCGCGCAAATGGAGGCTCGCGCGGGCGTTGCGCTGGTAAGCCGGACCACACGGCGCATGAGCCTTACACCCGAGGGCGAAATCTATGTTGCGCGGGCCCGGCGCATCCTGAGCGAATTGGACGAGCTTGCGCAACTTCTAGGCGGTGCTTGCGCTGCGCCAAGTGGTCTTTTACGCGTGAACGCAACGCTGGGTTTTGGCCGGAGTCATATCGCGCCGGCAATATCGCGATTCGTGAAGAAGTTTCCCGAGGTCGATGTTCAATTGCAGTTATCGGTCGATCCGCCGCCGCTTAGCGAAAATTCCTTCGATGTTTGCGTGCGTTTTGGCGAGCCGCCGGACGCTCGCGTCATTGCCCGGCAAGTTGCGCCGAACCGGCGGCTCCTTTGCGCCGCGCCCGCCTATTTCGCGGATCGTCCTTTTCCGCTGACGCCTGATGATCTGGCGCAGCACAATTGCATCGGCATACGCCAAGGTGACGACGGCTACGGTATCTGGCGGCTGATAAGCGGACACGGTGCGGCCGAGAAGACTGAAAGCGTTCGCGTGCGCGGCAACCTGACCACGAACGACGGAGAGATCGCGGTAAAGTGGGCGCTTGACGGACATGGCATCTTGCTGCGTGCGGAATGGGATATTGCTGAATACTTGCGCGATGGCCGGCTTGTGCACGTGCTGCCGGAATACCGCACGCCGGGTGCGGACATTTATGCGGTCATTCCGCAGCACCTGCAAACCACGGCGCGAGTGAAGGCGTTTATTGATTTCCTGGTACTTGCCTTGCACGACGACGCTTAAGCGAGCGGCAAGCAAATTTCCGTGAGCAGATCAGCAGGCGCTGTTTCTTTCGGGTTGTTCAGATATTCCTCGAAGGCCGGTGCATCGGCGGCTTCGCGACCCGACTGCACGAGCCAGGTTCCATAAAGCCATTCATAAGCCGCGTGCAGGTCGCTATAAGGGCCGGCGTGGCGCAATACCGCATATTCACCGCCGCGTATCTGCGTCAGGCTCAGCGGCGGAACGATTTCGATGTCACGCGGCAGCATTGCGCCTGCCTTCGATCGTAATTCCGCTTCGGGAACGATGCCCGGATCGTCGTATAGATCCCCACCATCCGGGTCCCCGGCGAAAGCAGGCCGCGGCTTGCCAGCCCGCCGATGAGCAAGTCGAACGCCTTGCCAATCTGCATATAGGGTCCGGTGTGATCGAGGCATGCCACGGTCATTGCCGCAATGTCGCGAATGACGACCTCATGTGCTGTCATTTCATTGGCTCTAAGTCATTCATCCATTTCGTTCACTCGCCCGATCAGCCTTGCGGGATCGGTCAGGCAATCTTCGATTGTTCCTTCGTCCTCGAACAGCATGCGCAGCACGCACGCTTCATCTTCTGTCAGGCCGGAGTCTTCGAGTTCCCCATCTTGGACAATAGTGTCGCAGTCGTCGAGCGTCAATTCTGCGATCACCGCCGACGACAATGCTACCGGCCACTTCTCGCTGAACGCGACAGTGATCACTTTGCGTGCTTCGTCGTAGGCCCTGATCTCGACGCTGATGTAGGACATGATGTCGAACCCTCGGGTGAATAGACCGGAGTGGGAAGTCTTAAGGGTCAGCAGGATCAGGAAACGCGATGGATGACATCGGTCAGCTCAAGTGTAGCAACACACAATCTCTCGCGTAAACCGGTGGGGTCAAGAAAGGTAATAGTCCTATGGAATACCAGACGTTCTGATTGGTGCCAAGCTTTTTATGCACCAGCGAAAGGCATTCAATCGCACCGGAATGAGGCAAAATTGTCGGCTTTCTCGTAAGATTGGTTTGAATTCGATTTGGTTAAGAACATGCCCCAAAAACTTTTCGACATCAGCGCGCCCATCGACTCGGATACGCCTGTCTGGCCCGGCGATACACCCGTTATGCTCGAACGGGTCTGGAAAATGGAGGCGGGTTCCCCAGTGAATGTCGGGCGCATGACGCTGTCGCCGCACACGGGGACTCATGCGGATGCGCCGTTGCATTATGACGAGCAGGGAGACGCTATCGGCGCGGTCGATCTCAATGTTTATATAGGCGAGTGCGTGGTTGTTTCGATCAGCCCCGCGGGTTCGCATGTCAGCGTTGAAGAGCTCGAATCGGCATTGCGTCACAGGCAATTGCCATTGCCTGCGCGCGTGCTGATCCGCACTTACGCCAAGGCGCCGACCACCGAATGGGATAGCGGGTTTGCCGCTATCTCAGCCCATGCAATCGACTGGCTCGCGGAGCGAGGTGTCGGGCTTATCGGTGTCGATACACCATCGCTCGATCCGCAGGAGTCGAAAACAATGGACGCACATCGTCGCGTGCGCGCGCACAACATGGCAATTCTCGAAGGCTTGATTCTCGACGACGTGCCCGATGGAATCTACGAGCTGATCGCGCTGCCATTGAAGTTGACCACGCTCGACGCCAGTCCGGTCCGGGCAGTCTTGCGGACGTATTGACGACCGATTGCCAGGAGCCGGACCGTTGCCTTTTTCTATGAGCGCGGCGAGCGATCGTCACGCGCTGAAGTCGGTCGAAAGCGACAGCGCTTCCCACTGCTGTAGTTCTTCCTGCAGCGCCGCCAGCTTGTTTTTGACCAACTGCACTGCGTCGCTTCCAAGTAACAAATGCACCGGCGGATTAGGTGCTTCAACGATCCGCAAAAGCGCTTGCGCCGCCTTTGCGGGGTCGCCCAGCTGATTGCCGCTTTTTTCTTCTCGTGCCCGGCGGATGGGATCAAAAAGCGCGTCGTAATCAGCGATTGTCCGGTCTGTGCGCGTCATGGAACGGCCTGCCCAGTCTGTGCGGAACGAACCCGGTGCGATTGATGTCACCTTGACGCCAAGGTCCTTCACTTCTTTGGCAAGCGCCTCGGATATGCCTTCGAGCGCGAACTTGCTGCCGCAATAATAGGCGACACCCGGCATGGTGACAAAGCCACCCATTGATGTGACGTTGATGATGTGACCACTGCGCCGTTGCCGCATTTCCGGCAAGACTGCTTTGATCATGGCGACCGCGCCGAATACATTGACGTCGAATTGGCGTTGTATTTCCTCCAGCGGCGATTCTTCAAGGATCCCTTCGTGGCCATAGCCAGCGTTGTTTACCAGAACGTCAATCGGTTTGTTATCTTGAACAAGCTTATCGATGCACGGCCTGATCGCGGAGAAATCGGTGACATCCAGCTGGACCGCGCGAGCGCGGGCAGTATCGAGCGACTGGAACTCCGCGGCTGCCTGTTCATTGCGGACAGTGCCAAATACAAGGTGGCCTGCATCGAGTGCGGCGCGCGCAAACGCACGGCCAAAGCCGGAACTGACACCGGTGATCAAAAAAGTCTTGTGGGTGGAATTGCTCATGACGCGTGGCTCCTGGACGGTTGGCCGCGACGATGCGCGGCATGATGTGAAATATCGAACACTGTGATGGCGTTCTTTTCGTCACGGAGGAAAGTCTAGAGGCGAAGCGTTGTTCCAGAAATGTCGGTTCGTCCGCGATGGTTGCCTAATCCTCTGGCCGAGTAGAAATCGTGTTCGCCTGATTCCTGTCTCATGTGACACTGGCGGTTATCGAAGACAGCATGTTGATGCCATGGAATCCGAACTCAAAGTCTTGACACGGCTTCGCCGTGAGACGGTTGCGCTGCTATATGAGCTTGCGCCAATTGAAGGCTATAACTTGTCCGCACTGCCGGATGTGCGCTTCGTGCGCTCGAATCGTCCGTTGACGCGCACGCCGGTGCTCTACGATCCTGGCATCGTGATCGTCTGTCAGGGGCGCAAGCGCGGTTACCTTGGCGAAGAGGTTTATCTGTACGACGCGGATCACTATCTGGTTGTGTCCGTGCCGTTGCCGTTTGCAATGGAAACGGATGCGACCGAACGAGAACCCATGCTCGCGATTTATTTACGGCTCGACTTCAATGTAGCGGCCGACCTGATGCTGCAACTCGATGAACGCGATGCACTGAGCCGCGCGAAACCGAGAGGCATGGCAACAACGCGACTCGATGTTCGCCTGAGCGAAACGGTGCTGCGCTTGTTGCAGGCGGTGAGCGATCCGCTCGAGGCGCAAATTCTCGGGCCGGCGCTGGTGCGGGAAATATACTTTCGTGTGTTCATGGGCGACCAGGGCGGGTCGATGCGCGCGGCGTTGAACCGGCAGGGGCATTTCGGAAGCGTTTCGCGGGCGCTTAGAAAGATTCATCAGGCGTTTGCGCAACCCCTGACGGTGGAAGAACTGGCGGCGGAAGCCAACATGAGTGTGTCAACATTCCACGCTCACTTCAAGGACGTGACGGATACATCGCCGATCCAGTACATCAAATCGACGCGGCTACATCAGGCGCGCCTGCTGATGGCGCGCAGCGGTCTGACTGCCGCCGCGGCGGCCGCTAAAGTAGGTTATGAAAGTTCCTCGCAGTTCAGCCGCGAGTTCAAGCGTTTGTTCGGCAGCAGCCCGATAGAAGAAGTGCAAAGAATGCAGCGTTATTTCGCGGTGCCGGCGCCTGCGCCAGATTCAATCTATGTGTCCTCGCACTGAACGCCTATCGAACGCCCGTGCAAGATCGGGATTATGATTAGCGCGGCATTTTCGCCGTCACTTGCCTTAATTCATTTGGAGGGCATCGGATGATCCATGTCATTGCCACTATCACTGCGAAACCCGGTCAACGTAGCACGGTGCTTGCATTGTTCAGTCAGAACCGGCCCGCAGTCCTGGCAGAAGCGGGATGCATCAGCTACGAAGCCGTGATCGATGTGCCTGGTGCTGGCGCAATCCAGACGCCTCTTGGCGACGATACATTCGCGGTCATCGAACAATGGGAAAGCATTGACGCCCTGAAAGCGCACGCCGCATCTCCCCATATGGCGGAATACGGCAAGCAGACCGCGCCGCTGGTCGCCGCGCGTGCAATCAACGTACTGCAGGCGGTCTAGCCGAACGACTGCACATGGCGGCTATGGTCTTTTCGTCTGGCAGCCTGTACGCGCGTATCGCTGTTCCAGGCTGCCGCGCTTTACGCTGCCGGAAGCGCCATCACTTGTCCGCTTCGATTCTTTACACTGGGGCGCTCTGACATCTTTGCCTGCCACGCAAGGAGTGCGGTGCAATCGTCGGGAATCACAACCCCTGCTGCACCTGCGTGCATGAGCGCCGCATAGACTGTGATGTCGGCCATCGAAAAATCATTGCCTGCTACGTAGGCATTTGATTTCAGCACGCTATCGAAGTACTGCATGCCGCGCACGAACTTCTCAAGATAGCGTTCTCCCCATTCCTTCCTGTGCGCCCACTCTGGACTTTTATAGGCCTCCAAGCGAGCGCCGAGTCCCGGCGTGGCGTGGTGAAAGTAAATGCCGATGGCATCAATCAGTTGATCGTCAGCACGCTTTTGCATCATATGAATGACGGCCTTCTGCTTGGGCGTCTTGCCGGTAAGCGTAGGATTGCCGTCCAGGTTGTCGAGATATTCCGTGATCGCAACGCATTCCGAAATGAATGTGCCGTCGTCGAGTTCGAGGACCGGGACTGTACCGGTCGGGTTGATCGCGAGAAAGGCATCCTGCTTGTGCTCGGCGGCAAACAGATCCACTTTGACGAATTCAATTTGTGCATCCAGGCCTTTCTCCGCCAGGACAATGCGAATGCGCGCCGGATTGGGAAAACCCGAAATGTCGTATAGTTTCATGACCGGTCCTTATCTATCGATAGGTTAATGGAGCGAAACGAAGATTAGGACGCGGCGGCAGAACTGTCAACAACAATCTATCGATAGATAAGGAGACAATTCGAGTTATCTATCGATAGGGTTATAATTCCGGGGTAGTTGCTTGACAACGCATGTTTAATGGAAAGAGGAAAGTCTTGATGGCCACTACGGACACCCGGGAAAAAATCATGAGCGTTGGCCGGCTCATGGTGCAGGGTCATGGCTATAACGCGCTGAGCTTTCGGGAGATCGGCAAGGAAGTCGGTGTGTCCAGTGCGAGTATCCACCATCATTTTCCTACCAAGGGCGATCTTGGCGCGGCGCTTGCACAGCGCTACACGGAGGACGGCATTGAGGCGCTTGGGCAAATACTCGCGTCGTCCAGGACGGCCCGCGATTGCATCGACAGTTATGCGGGGATATTTCGGGCGGCGTTATTGAACGACAACAGAATGTGTCTTGTCGGGCTGATGGCTGCCGAACATGATGACTTGCCTGTGGAGGTGCGCGCGGAGGTGGATCGCTTCATCAACGTCAACGTGGAATGGCTCGTTGAAGTGCTCTCGCGTAGAAGAACCAGGGTAGGGAAAGAAGCAAACCGCCAACAAGCGCTGGCGATTTTCGCGGCAATGGAAGGTGCTCAGCTTGTGGCGAGAGGGCGAGGGAATATCGCCTTGTTTGATCAGGCGGTGGCCGCCTACCGGGCCGCCGGCCTGTTTCCGTGAGAAATGCGTCGCACCGCAAGGCGCTTCAGGCATGTCCGCGAAATAACGCGCACATTCTGAAGGCCTCTTCGGAAAGCGGAATATCTTTGGCGCGGCAATAGCGCGTTGTGAGCTTGAGAAGTTCCTTGACGTCTCGTCCGCTTGCGTTCGGATAAGTTCGTGACAGCGCTTCAATTAGATCGTTATTGAGATCCGCGCCCAACTGCTCGCCAAGCAATTTCCAAAGCAGAATCGCGTCCGGTGGCGACGGCGTTTCATACTGTATTTTCGCAATGCAACGGGACAGGATGGCGTCGTCTACATCGTCCACACGATTGGTCGTCATGAAAAGCAGACCATTAAAATATTCGAGCGTACGCAGGAATTCCGCCACGATAGCGTTGTGTTCCAGATCGTTGTCCCGGCGGCGAATATAGACGTCGGCCTCATCCAGAAGCAGGATGGAATCCCAGCGTACCGCGCGCTGCAGAATGCCGGACAAGGACGCGCCGACCGACGCCGCCGAAGTTCCCAACTGCCCGGAATGCACACGGTACAGCGGCTTGCCCACCACTTCCGAATAGACCTCCGCAGTCAGCGTCTTGCCAAGCCCTGGCGCTCCCTGGCAAAGGATTGTCGTGCCGCTCGACTTGCCCGGCACAAAGTCCTGTACGAACACGCGATTTTTCGAAGTCAGAATGTCGATCAGATCGCGATGATGTTTTGGCAGCACCAGCTTGTCGCGCAATTCAGGCTGATACCGATATTCGGTGATGTGCTGCGCATGTACCCATATATTTCGATGCCACTCGAGATGAAACAGGTACACGTAGCAATGCAGCGGCACTTTCTCGAATCCCGTCTCGACGTTCGCGCTGCGCCAGAAGGCGGCGTCGGCCATCATCTGGAAGCGGCGTTCAAGCATTTCTTCGTCATTGATGCACTTCGCGCTGACGCCTTCGACAATACGCGCGAGTTGCGCAACACCCTTTGCATCGACTGTGAACGCGGCCTTCGAAATGACGAACTGCGCGCCAAAACGCGGCTGAATTTTAAGGAAGCGCTGCGCATGTTGCTCGTATTCACGCTTGAATTCCGGGCATTCCTTATAAAATCCAAACTCGGCCAGCAGTTCCGGAATGGTGCGGTTGACTATGTCGTGACGGTTGATAACCAGTGAAGTTGTCATGCCCGAAAGACGCATCTGCGGATCGGTACGTTCCGAGTTAGCCGACTGCATGGTGTTGGCCATCATGTCGACAACCACATAGGGGGCGCCCTGCTCGGGTTCGACATACCGCATGCGGTGCACGAGCCATGGCAAGAGCGTGCCGTCCTTGGCGCGACGGTATAACCAGCCATCGATCACGTCGCGGGAAAGATACGCGATAAGACCCGGCACGGTTTGATCGAGTGCGGGAATTGTGCGAGCTTGCGGCGCGTTATAGATGTTGTCGAGCGCAAGCATCTGGAACATCAGCGCGCTTTCGTTATTCGCCTTGCTCAGAGAATAAAGCGTATTCAGCGACTTCGAATCGAACAGCTTGCTCGACACAAGCATGTTGCCATGACATACACCGTGCTCGTTCAATTGTCTTGCTAGCGGCGACTCGGATTCGATCATTGCAAGCAAGGGGTGAACCAGTGATTCGGGTATTTCGAAGTCCATCAGTACACTCCCGTTGCGTTTGTCCGTAACCGGCCAACACCGGTGCGCTCGCTATTTGAGGAAGAATTGGATCGCCATATTCACAACTGCCGGCTGGATTGCGTGCAAGCCGTTGAACTCGATGTACTGCACGTCGTAGCCCGCCGCCCTTAGCTTGGCGGCATTCGCGCGGCCGCTGGTTTCAATGGGCAATTGCTCGTCGCTCAAGCCATGCGCTATAAAGACTTCCGGCGCGCCTTCCTGCATGAAGACCGACATGAAGCCACCGGAAAATGCGATCACGTGACTCGCAATATCGCCATTCGTAATGCCAATCGACAAGGCGTAACTCGCGCCGTCAGAAAACCCCGCAAAGGCGAGATGACGACGATCGATCCGGTAATGCGACGCGACTTCCTCGAGTGCTTGTTGCAGGCGCTCGAGGTCCGGACCGCTGCCGCCAATCACGATGTCCCACGTTGCAAACATGGAATGAGGTGCGAGGATCAGGAATTTGTCGCGCTCGGCATGCTCTTCGATGAAAGGCAGCACCTTCTCCGGGAAGCCGCCCGCTCCATGGAACATGATGAACAGCGGGACTTCCTGAAGCGCGTCGAGCCCGGTTGGCACGAACAATACGGCATCGCGCTCGCCGGATATCTGAAGCCGGTTGCGGCCCGGCGGCAACGGGTCTTTGCCGGGCTCGGCAGGCGAGAACGAGAGACGGCCGAACAACGAAGGATCGAGCATTGCGAGACCTGATGACGTCCTCATGAAAAATCGAAAGCACTGATATGTAATATATCACCAATGCATTTCGATCGACAAGCGTGGCATCGCACCGGAAAGGGTCGGTGCTGAAGTTGTCGGATCAGGTAGTGAGTGGACGTAACGCCTGGCCGCGCTCCGTGATCAGCGAATCGAAGTCGCTGAGTTGTGAGAAACGCACGGCCTTGACCTTGCCCATCTTGCTGGTATCGATGACCAGATGCTTTTCTACCGCGCTGGCCATCGCGGCTTGCTTGATCGCCACTTCGTGAAAATTCCAGCAAGTCACACCGCGCGTTTCGTCAACGCCACCCGCAGACATGAACGCCTTGTTGATGCCCATGCGCCTGACCGTCTCGATGCTTTCCTCGCTCGCGAACGAATCCGACGACGGGGCATAGACGCCGCCAAGCAGGATCATCCGCACATTGGACTTTCGCCGCAGGATCTCGGCGACGTTGAGTGAATAGCAGACCACGGTGAGATGCAATTCGGCCGGGATCATGCGCGCGAAAGAGGTCAGCGTCGTGCCGCAATCGATGAAAATTGTTTCGTTGTCCGTTACAAGCCGAACCGCGGTTGCGGAAGCTTCCACTTTCGCCTGAGCGAAGTGGTCCTTTTCCTCGTCAATGGTATAGCCCGGATTGATCGTATGATTCGGTACGTCCGAAGTCCGCACGATGTAACCACCGAGGTACGTGAACACGCCGGGGCTCGCGGCAATGTCGCGACGCACTGTCATCTCCGACACATCCAGCAGCGTCGCCGCTTCGCGCAGACGCAACACGCTTTGCTCGCGCAGCGTCTCGGCAAGCATACGCAGTCGTTCGTTCTTGGTCATGCGTGGATCATGCGTGAGTCATGCCTGAAAGAAGACGCGTCAGTCGCTCGCTGGTTGGACCATCGTGCCCGGCAGCACGCGAGACGTGCCGCCGGGCCGCTCTTGCAAGAGGGGTCAAGCGTGCGTCAGCCGCACGCGGGCGCTGCCTTCTTGCATGCGTCCGCGAGCGGCGCCGGCGGATCTTTCTTGAAGACGGTCTTGTAGGACTCGAGCACATTCGACTGGACAACTGGCAAGGATTGCACACCGATCCACGCAGGCGGTGTCTGGCCGAGAATTGCCTTCATCATCGCCATGGCTTCGGCTACGCCCTGATCGTAGGGACGTTGCGAGCCAGTTGCCTTGAGCGGGCCGCCCTTTGCAATTTCGATAGCCGATTCAAGACCAAGATCGACCGTGGTCATGGGAATGGTCACGCCCTGCGCGCGCATGGATGTGAGCGTGTCGAGCGCCGGCTGGTCCCACACGGCGAACAGCCCCTTGACGTCCGGATTGCCGGTCAGGAAGTCGCCCGCAACTTGCCCGACCTTGGACGGGTCGGTGAACGCAACCTGCTTGATCTTGATGTCCGGACGGTTCTTCTTCATCCAGTCGTTGACGGCTTTCGTGCGTTCCGTCGTGCTGAAATAGTCGACACCGAAATTCACCAGCCCGATAGTCGCGCCCTTCGCCACGCACGAGGCCAGTACCTTGGCCGCGATCTGGCCATTGCCTTCGCTGTCGGCCGACACCATGGCGGCATATTGTTCGGGATGCTTGAGACCCGTGGGCACGTTGTCCATGAACACCAGCTTGATGCCTGCCTGGGAGACCTTTTTGTAAGTGGCGGCGGTCGCGGTGCCATCCACGGGAATGGAAATGATGCCGTCGGGATGACGTTGAATGGTGTTCTCGATATCCGCAATCTGCTTGTCGACCTGATACTCAGCCGACGCCACGCCGATCACTTCCACGTTGTATTTCTTGAGCGTGTCCGTGATGCCCGCCACCTGCAGTTGCGCCCAGTCGAGGTTCATGGTCTGCATGGAAATGCCGACCTTGTATTTGCCCGCCTTGATCTTGTCGGCTTCGGCGGCGCTCAGCTTCACCGTATCGACGGATGCGGCTTTTTCTCCATTCGGTCCCTGGCCCACGATAGTCGCCGGCCCGATCGACCCTGCGGGCAGGCTGGTTACGCATTGCGCGCTCGCGTAGGTGGCACACAGCGCCGCGACGACACCGGTCAGCGCAGTCGCGAAAGTTGAATGACGACGATGATCCATGATTTGTCTCCGTTGATTTTGTGTACTG
Organism: Caballeronia sp. DA-9; assembly: GCF_051615025.1. Classification (NCBI taxonomy): domain Bacteria; kingdom Pseudomonadati; phylum Pseudomonadota; class Betaproteobacteria; order Burkholderiales; family Burkholderiaceae; genus Caballeronia; species Caballeronia sp. DA-9. The sequence goes on from NZ_CP195132.1 coordinate 1,719,188, forward strand.
AGTATTACCCACACCACCAAGGAACCTTGCGTCACGTGCACTCACGCTTTGCATGATTCCCACATCACGAGTCATCGGTGCGCCTCGTTATTTCCGGGTGAACGCCACTGCCGCCACGATGATCGCGCCCTTGATCACGAGTTGAAGCGACGAACTGACGCCAAGCAGTACCAGCCCGTTGTTGAGCGTGCCGATGATCAGGCTGCCCAGCAACGTCCCGAGCACGAACCCGCGCCCGCCGAACAGGCTGCAGCCGCCGAGCGTCACGGAGGCGATCACATCGAGTTCGAGTCCTTGCACCACGTCGGGCCGCGCAGCGTGTGAACGCGCGGCGAGCACGAGCGCGGCGAGCCCCGCGAGTGCGCCGGTGAGAATGAACGCAAGCGTCGTCACGCGCTGGATGTTGATGCCTGAATAAAGCGCTGCGGTCGGATTGCCGCCGGCGGCATACACCTGCCGCCCGAAGACGCTGTAGTGCAGCAGCAGGACGCCGCCGACGACCGCGAGCAGCGTCCACAGGATCGGTACGGGCACGCCGAAGATATCGCCTTCACCGAAGATCGCGACGAAGGCGTCGTTCGTGATGATGACCGGCTTCGTGGTGGTGACAAGAAGCGCCAGTCCGCGCGCGGCGCTGAGCGTGCCGAGCGTCACGAGAAACGACGGAATGTTCAGCCGCGTGACCACAATGCCGTTGATGGCTCCGACTATCGCGCCGGTCCCTATCCCTGCAATCGCGCCAATGATCCAGCTGTCGCCGAGATGCGCCATCGCGAGCGCGGCCGACATGCCCGATAGCGCGAGCGTTGAGCCCACGGACAGATCGATCTGCCGCGCGATGATCACGAACGTCATGCCGATCGCGATGATCGAGACGAGCGCGGTCTGCCGGCCGATGTTGAGAAAGTTGTCGATGGAGAGAAACCATGGCGACGCGAAGCTGAACACGACCAGCAGGATCGCAAAGGCCACGTACAGCATGTACGGCCGTTCGCCCTGCAGCAGTAGCCGTGCGAGGCGCATCGCGCGGCTTGGCGGCTGGCTTGCGATCGGATCGGCCGCGAGCGGTGTAACGGAGTCGTTCATGTTGCGTGCTCATCCTCAAAGCGTGGGAGTTGGATCAGGTGATGCAGTGCTTCCGCGTTGCTTATGCTGTCGCGATCGACCGTGTTGACGACCGCGCCGTCCACAACGATTGAAATGCGGTCGCACAGGCGCAGCAGTTCGTCCAGATCGGACGACACGATGAGCACGCCCGTGCCCGCGCGCGCGGCGTCGTGGACCACGGCATAGAGTTCCTCGCGTGCGCCAACATCTACGCCGACCGTGGGTTCGTCGAGCAGAAGAAGCGAGGGCCGCGGACGACTCCACTTCGCGAAAACGACCTTCTGCTGATTGCCGCCCGAGAGAAATTTCACCGGCGTGGCGGGGCCGGGCGCTTTCACGGCGAGCGTTTTCATCGCGCTTCTTGCCTGTTGCGCGGCGGCGCGGCTTTGCAGCCAGCCCGCGCGTGAAAAGAGGGCGAGCCACGGCAACGTCAGGTTGCGTTCAATCGAATGATCCAGCACCAGACCTTCCACATGCCGGTCTTCCGGGACGAGTGCAACGCCCGCGCGTATCGCTGCAGCAGGCGTCAGGCGTTCGACCTGTTGGCCGTTGATCGCGAGCGTGCCGTGGTCGACCTGCCTTAGCCCGAACAGCGTCTGCAGGATCTCGGTGCGTCCGCTGCCGATCAGGCCGGCAAGTCCGTGGATTTCGCCTTTGCGCACCTGCAGGCTGACATCGCGCAGACGGTCGTTGCTGATATTGGACATGGCAAGGACGGGCGCGCTTTGATCCTTCGCACCGAGGCCGCCGCCAAGCTCCCGCGGCGTACCCAACGCGACTTCCCGTGCATGCAGCGCGGCGTGTCCCGATCCGACAATCGCGGCGACCAATTCCTTCATGCTGGTGTCGGCGGTGATGTAGGAACCCGCATTGGCGCCGTCGCGAAACACCGTGACGCGCTGTGAAATGCGGAACACCTCGTTGAGCCGATGTGTCACGTAGATCACGCCGACACCACGGTCCGTCACCGTGCGGATCGCCTTGAAGAGGATTTCTTCCTCGCCGCCGGTGAGCGCGGACGTGGGCTCATCGAGGATGAGAACGCGCACGTCGCCCATCAGCGCCTTGCAGATTTCCGTCATTTGCCGATACGCGAATGGGAGCGAGCCGACCATGGCGCGCGGGTCGAGCGGAATGCCATGCGCGGTGAGGAATTCGCCGACGCGCGCCATGAGTTCGCGCTTCTTAACGAAGCCCACGCGCGTTCGCGGTTCGCGGCCGAGCATCAAATTTGCGCCGACCGACATCGATTCGACGAGGCTCAGATCCTGGTACACCACGGCAATGCCCGCATTGCGCGATTTGGCGGGGGAATCGAATGCCACGCGCGCACCGTCGATTTCGATCACGCCCTGGTCGCAGGCGTGCACGCCGCTCAATATCTTGATGAGCGTGGATTTTCCGGCGCCGTTTTCGCCCAGCAGCGCATGCACTTCGCCGGGAAGCACGTCGAGATTCACGCCGCGAAGCGCCTGGACGCCGCCAAACCGCTTGGTGACGCCGGCTACGCGAATCAAAGGCGCAACGGTGTTGGGCGATGAAGCGGCCACGCGTGGCTCACTCATGTCGCATGTCTCCTTCGCCTGATTTAAAGTCGGCGATTTTTGTGCGTTGCGAGAAAATGCACGTTTTGTTGTTACGTTTCCATCGTGTAAATGGTGGTTCAGTAACATTTCTCAGGCGTATCTTGGGCTTCCGACATTTCCGATGTAATACGTGCATCTTCTAATGTGAAGATCCTGACTTTCCTGTTAGCTTGCAAAGCTCCCTCCGCGCAACGGTTGGCGGAGCATTGCGAAATGATTGGTAACCATTGAGTAACCATTTCGGGCCTGAATTGCTCTAACTTCGTAACTTCAGCACTTCGGATTTTCGCGATATGAACTCAGGCAAGTTACTCAGTGTGGCCGCGCTCGGCGGCGTGATCCTGCTCGGCGGATGTGCGGTCGTGCCGCCAAGCGGTCCGAGCATCGTGGCGTTGCCGCGTTCGGGCGAACCGCTTGCCACTTTTCGGGCGGACGACTATGAATGTCGTAACTACGCGTTTCAGGCGGGCAATCCGCAGGGCGCGGCGCAGGCGGCCACCACGAACAGTGTCAATAGCAGCGTGCTTGGGACGCTGGGTGGCGCTGCGGCGGGCGCCCTGATTGGGGCGGCGGCTGGAAATGCCGGTGCGGGTGCGGCTATTGGCGCAGGCAGCGGTCTGCTGCTTGGCAGCGCGGCGGGCGCGAATGGCGCTCAGTATTCGGCAGCGGGTCTGCAAAGCCAATATGACGCGGCTTATGCGCAATGCATGACATCGAAGGGCAATACGATTCAACAGCCTCAAGTCTATGCACCGCAGCCGGTGTATTACGCACCGCCGCCGCGGTACTACGCGCCGCCGCCTCCGGTCTATTACGCGCCTTATCCGTATTATTGATTGGCGTTGTGGCGGCCCACGTGGAGCGGGTCGTGATCCTGGCAAGGAAAAAGCCGGCCTCGGAGGCCGGCTTTTGATTTATCGGTCAGGATGCGCGCACGCAGCGGAACCCGGCGTACACGTATTGATAATGCGCCTGGAACCAGTTGCGAAAGCTCGGTCTGAGCATGCATGCCGCCGTGCGTGGTGAACCGCCCTTGAGCACGTAATGCTGGTCGTCGTAGAAGTTCGCCGAGTAGCCCAGGTAAAACGGAAATGGCTCGAATCCTGGCAACGGACCGAACGGGGTCGATGTCCATTCCCAGCCATTGCCAAACTGTCCCTCGACGCCTGCGGCACTGCGATTTTCCGGATGTCCCTGCACGGGCGAGGGTTCCCATCGGCGGAAGTCGAAGTTGCCTCCTTCCGCGTGCGGCGCGCCAATGGACGCACGTTGCCATTGCGCTTCGGTCGGCAGCGACTTACCCGCCCACTTCGCGTACGCGCTGGCTTCGGCGTGGCTCACATACACCGGCCAGTCGGCCGGCAGCGCGACCTCGTCGAACATAGTTCGCAGTTTCCACGCGTCCGGGTTGGACGGATCGCGTACCCAGAACGCGGGCTTGTCGATGCCTTCACGCTCTAACCAAGCCCAGTCGACGTCGCGCCAGAGATCGCGGTTCGAATAACCGCCAGCTTGCATGAAGTCGAGCCAATCTGAATTCGTGACCATGTAGCGGTCCATTTCGAACGCCGGCACGTCCACCTTGTGTTCACCAAATTCGTTGTCCCAGCCGAATGTTTCACTTTCGCGCGCGAGACCGAGCGTTGCCACGCCTGCCGGCACATGGACCATTTCGCGTGCCGCGTGGGGATCGAGCGGATGCGGGGCTTCCTTCTCGGTTACGCCGGGCCCGGTTTTCTGATGTAGCGGCAACTGATGCAGCATGTATGCGAGCGTCTCGGCATGCATCAGCCGATGCTCGATGGCTACCTCCAGCAGCGTCTCGGGTTTATCGTCCGACGTGACCGCATTGCCGTTCCTATCAGCACGGCTTGTAATTTCGACGGGGTCGAAGCGCGTGTCGATGTCATCGCGGATACGCTGAACGTACGCCCGAATTATTTCGAGCGTTGGCCAGTCATGCGGCTGATCGGTCGGCAGGCCGCCATCCACCGGATCGATACCGAACGCAAACAACTGGTCGAATTCGGCGTTGGGACTGGGCAGGTCGAAGAGGCGCTGATCGAAGAGATTACGGTCGAACGCTTCCAGATGGCCGATATAAAACACGATCCGATGTCGCTCGGCAATCGGCCGCTCATACAGGAACTCAGGCTTGACGATGTCGAACAGCGCGTCCGTTGTTTGACGCGCCTCGCGCAGGCGGGCGAGCAGCGGGTGCAGCGGGGTAGGTTCGCGATTCATCGCTCTGTTCTCCGGGCAGGGGCCGTGCAAAACGATAAATCGTAGCAGAGGGCATGCCAAGCGCGCTTGAACCGCCGGGAACGTTTTGGTCAGACGGCGCGCAGGCCGTCGAAATCAAGGATATGGATCAGTTTGCCGTCTGCCTGAAGCAGGCCTTTTGCCTGAAAACGCGACAGCGTCCTGCTGACGGTTTCAAGCGTGATGCCGAGAAAGCTGCCCATGTCGTCGCGCTTGAAGCGCAGGTTGAATTCGTTGCCCGCATAGCCGCGGCACGTCAGCCGGGACGATATATCCAGCAGCAGCGCCGCGACACGCTCGTCGGCGCGCAAGGTGCCGAGAATCATGGTTTGTGTCGATTTCCGGACGACTTCGCGGCTCAGCAACTGCAGCAGGCGACGATGAATCGCGATGGTCTCGCGGCAGGCGCGCTCGAAGGTGGACAAGGGGATCACGCAGACCGAGCTGTCTTCCAGCGCCACAGCGCGGCAAGCGTGTGTGCCGTCGTCGAAGCCCTCCAGGCCCAGCGCGTCCCCGCCGAGATGCAGGCCCATGACCTGATCGCGGCCATTTGCGCTTGTCACAACGGTCTTGATCGAGCCCGAACGGATGGCGTAGAGCGCGTCGAAAGTGTCGCCGACCCGGAACAAGGTCTCGCCGCGCCTGATCGCGCGTGCATTGACGATGACGGACTGCAGCTTGTCGGTGTCGGTATTGGACAAGCCTTGTGGTACGCAATACTGCCGCAACGCGCAGGTCGAGCATTGCCCGGCGTGGCGTGAGCAGGCGGAGGGGGCTAGGGCGGAAGTCTCGTGCAGGGTCTGCATGGCGGGCTCGGTTATCTGGTTTCTGTGTAAAACCTTGATCTGGAACAAGGAAATTGTCCCATTGATACTCCACGGAAACCGGGTGTCAAAAGGTCACGGACAATTTATTGCATTCGTGCGTGTTCACCGATTTCCGCATGGCGGCCACCCGTAAAACCTATTCCGCTGCGTCTTGAGCACCCGCCGCCGATGGAATCAGCAGTACCGGCAAGGTTGCATGCCTCAAGCAACGCTCCGCGACGCTGCCAAGAATCACGCGCTGGAAGCCTTTGCGCCCGTGCGTGCCCATGACGAGCAAGTCGGCGTTGAACGCGCTCGCCGCCTTGAGCACGAGTTCCGCGACATCTTCCACCGACGACGCTTCGCTCACCGCGACCTGACCTTCCACGCCGCGCTGTTTCATTGCCGCGTTGGTTTCGGCGGCGAGCGTCGCGCCCTGGTCTGCAAGCTGGGTGCGCAGAATCGACGGATCGTAGCCTGGGACGTCGAAGTAAATAGGCGCTTCTTCAATCACGTAGAACGGCTGCAGCACCGCGTGATGCGTGGCGGCGAGTTCGAGCGCGGCGTTGAATGCGCGGCCGGACGTGCGGCTACCGTCTATGGCGACAAGGATTCGATTGAACATGCGATTCTCCTTCAGCGGTTAGGCCATGCGATCCGCGATGTGATTGCCGGATTTCAATTGTCCGACTGTATAAATTGCCGATCGTTCCGTAAATTGCGGGCACGCCGGCCGATGAATTAATGGCGTCATACAATTAGGCTTCCGCCTTTTCATCTTCCATTCTTTAGCCCGTGTCTCAAGCCACCGCCAGCACCGATCCGCATATCGCTTCCCCGCTCCCCTTTCGTCACGCCCTCATGGCGATGCTCGGCATCGGCCTCGTCAACATGCTGGTCGCACTGGATCAGACCGTCGTGAGCACGGCCTTGCCGTCCATCGTCGCGGAACTGCATGGCTTCGAGTATTACGCGTGGATTGCGAGCGCATATTTGCTGGCTTCGGTGGTGACGGTGCCGGTGTTCGGACGTCTCGGCGATTATTTCGGCCGCAAGCGTTTCGTGATTGCCGCTGTCATCACGTTCACGGTGGCGTCCGTACTGTGCGGCGTGGCCAACGACATGCTGTTCCTGGTCATTGCGCGCGGCTTGCAGGGCGTCGGCGGCGGAATGATGGTGGGGACCGCGTTTGCATCGATTCCCGATCTCTTCCCTGATCCACGGCTGCGCGTGCGCTGGCAAGTGGTGATGGCCGCGTCATACGGCATTGGCACCGCCGCCGGTCCGTCGCTTGGCGGCTGGATGAGCGAACACTGGGGCTGGCGCTCGACGTTTCTTATCAACTTGCCGGTGGGTATTGCGGCGTTTTATTTCATCTGGGCGCATTTGCCGAACTATCGGCGGCCGCGCGAGGGCGCGGTGAAAATCGACTGGATGGGCGCGGCGCTGGTCGCGCTGGTTCTGGGTGGCCTGCAGGCGTTCATTGAAGGCGTGCCCAAGCACGGGTTGACGACCGGCAACGTGGTGCTTGCGCTGTGCGTGGCGATCGGGGCCGTCGCCTTGTTGATGTGCGAGCGTCGCGCCACGCACCCGATCATTCCGCTCGATCTGTTCAAGGATCCGCAGCTTGTGACCCTATTCACGTTGTCCGTATTGTCCGGCTTCGTGATGTTTTCGCTGATCTTCTTCGCGCCGTTATTGTTGCAGGGCGGCTTTGGATTGTCGCCGCAGGAAGCCGGTTTGCTCGCCACGCCGATTGCGATGTTTATCGCCATTGGCAGCTTTATCAATACGCGGATCGTGATTCATCTGCGCAAACCGACGCTGATCCTGTCCATCGGATTCACGCTGCTGCTGTTCGCGTGCATTGCGCTTTCGTTCGCGAATGCGTCGACGCCGCATGTCTGGATCGAGATACCCATGGCCGGAATTGGTATTGGCCTGGGCTTCATTTTGAACAACCTGAATGTGTTCGGGCAGGAGATTGCAGGGCGGGAGCGCTTCGGCATTACCACGGCATTGTTGCAATCCACGCGCATGGTGGGCGGCATGCTAGGGACCAGCGTGGTCGCGACGATCGTTCAGCATCATTATCGCGATGTCATCACGCGCACGCTTCGCGTACTCGGCGAGCCGGCAAGCACTGCATGGCTGCCACGATTCGACGATCCGCGCATCCTGATCGATTCCGCCTTGCGCTCGAAGCTGCTTGCCGATCTCGCGCCCGTTGGACTGGACGGTCCTGCGCTGATCGAAAGTGCGCGCGAGGTACTCGTGCAATCGATCCACATTGGCGTGTTGCTGACGGCGGTGGCGGCGCTGTCGGCCGTGCTGATGGTGCGGCGCGTGTCGCACATCACGTTCCGGAAGTGATGCGCGCCGCGCCCAACTACCTCAATGCGCGCCCGCCGCCGCGCCGCCGCCGCCGCCTTTCGCGCGCTTGGTGATCCAGATCAGTGGAATGATCAGGATGAAGATCACGGCGGACGCGAAGAAAATATCGTTGAGTCCCATCATCGCGGCTTGCGTGCTCACGGTGAAATCGAATAAGCCGCGCGCCTGGGCTTCGTTGACGTGCAAGGTACTCTGCGAAGCCTGCAGTGACGCCATGAAGGCCGGATTGTTGGCGTTCGCCTGTTCCGTCAGCCGTTCATGATGAAGCGCAATCCGGTCGGTCCACGCGTTGCCGCAGAGCGACGTGCCCACGGCGCCGCAAAAGACCCGGGCGAAATTCGACAGACCCGCCGCCGCCGGAATCTTCGCGGGCGGCAATCCCGACAGGATGATCGACGTCAGCGGCACGAAGAACAGCGCCATGGGAATGCCCTGCAAAAGCGTGGGCAGGACCAGATGCCATGTATCGATTTCGATCACGTATTTCGAGCGCATGTAGAACACGATCGCGAAGCCGACAAACGCCAGGGTCGCGACTACGCGAGCGTCCGTGCGCGGCAGCACCTTGCCCATCACCGGCGCGAGAATCACGGCGAAGATGCCGAGCGGCGCGGTCACGAGGCCGGCATCGACGGAACGGTAATTGAGGTATTGCTGCATCCATTGCGGCAACAGCACCAGGTTGCCGAAGAACACGCCATATGCCACGGAAATGGCGACGGTGCCGCCAAAGAAATTGCGTCCGGCGAACAGGCGCAAATCCACCACGGGATTCTTTTCGGTCAGTTCCCAGACCACGAAGAACGCAAATGCAATCAACGCGATAATGCCGAGCCACACGATCAGCGGCGACGAAAACCAGTCGAGGTCGCGGCCTTTGTCGAGCATGATCTGCAGCGACGCCACCCACGCAATCAGCAACATGAGTCCGACTGTATCGATTGGCGCCTTGCGTGTAGCCGATTCCCGTTTCCGGTAGATGAACCACGTCACGCTCGCGGCGAATAATCCGACCGGAATGTTGATGTAGAAGATCCACGACCACGAATAGCTGTCGGTGATCCAGCCGCCCAGGGCCGGACCCGCAATCGGCCCGACGACCGCGGTCATCGCCCATAAGGAAAGCGCCATCGACGCTTTTTCCTTCGGATAGGAACCGAGCAAAATGGCTTGTGAAAGGGGGATCAACGGGCCGGCAACCGCGCCTTGCAACACGCGCGCTGCGAGCAGCACAGGCAAGGTGGGCGCGAGGCCGCATAGCCACGAAGAAATCACGAACAAAAGAATCGCGCCAACAAACAACTTGATCTGTCCGATCCTCTGCGTCAGCCAGCCGGTCAGCGGAATGGACACGGCGTTGGCCGCGGCGAACACGGTGACAACCCACGTGCCTTCATCGACGGATACGCCGAGATTGCCGGAAATGGTCGGAATGGCGACGTTCGCAATCGATGAATCGAGCACGTTCATGAACGTGGCGAGCGCCACGGCGACGGTCGCGAGAACGAGTTGCCCGCCTTTGAGGGGCGCGGGCGGCGTTGGCACGGCAGGTGCGGCGGGCGCGGTGCTCATGAAAGATCCGGATGAACTGGCCGCGTAGTTAATTCAACGGCCGATTGAAGTGAAGATAATGTCTGCAGCGACAATGACTGTCGTGGCAACAAAAGTTCACAGTGTGCCAGCGTTCAAAATTCCGCGCTGACCGCACTCGCCTTCATCCGAATCTGAAACGCTTTCATTTAACCGACACGTCGATATCGCCGAGATGTTTCTTTGCGAATCCGGCAATCGTTCCGTCCGCCTGAAGCTTGGCAATCGCTGTGTTCAGGCGTTGTTTCAGCGCGTTGTCACCCTTGCGGATACCGAATGCAATGCCGCTGCCGAGGATCTTGTCATCGTGGACCGGACCGCCGGCAAACGCGTAACCCGCGCCATCGGGCTTCGACAAAAAGCCCGATTGTCCCGCCGCCGACATCACGAGCGTGCCGTCCAGACGTCCCGCTTTCAGGTCGGTATAAGCCTGGTTCTGATCCTGATACGCCACCACGTTCACGCCCGCGTTGGCCCAGTGCGCCTTTGCAAAAGTCTCCTGCACCGAACCCGCCAGCACGCCGACGTTCTTGCCCTTGAGCGACGTCGCCGTGGGCGCGAGCCCGCTGCTGGTTTTGGCGATCAGTTGCGTCGGCACGTGATACACGACGTTCGTGAAGTCGATAGCCTGGCGGCGCTGGTCGGTGGCGTTCATCGCGGAGTTGATCGCGTCGAACTTGCGGCCTTGCAGTGCGGGAATCAGGCCATCGAACGAGGTCTCGACCCACGCGCATTTCATTTTGGCCGTGGCGCAAACCGCGTTGCCGATATCGATGTCAAGGCCCTGCAATTCTCCCGACGCCGACTTCGATTCAAACGGCGGATACTGCGCTTCGATACCGTAGCGCAGCGTGTCGGAGTCGGCGGCGAAAGCGGCGGTCGCCGTGCACAACGATGCGGCCAGCAGCACGGCGGCGGTCAATGCGTGGAACGGTTTTTTCATGGAGCGGATCTCGTGTCTCATGGTGAATATCGGTTGGTTCAAACCGCGCACAGGCGGCGCGCACCTTCGCGCAATGTGTCGTCGTCCTTCGCAAAGCTCAGGCGAATGATGCGGTTGTCGGTGCCGTCGGTGTAGAACGCGGACAGCGGGATTGTAGCGACCCGAGTTTCACGGATCAGCCGCAGCACGAAATCGCTGTCGCTTTCGCCTGAAAACGCGCCGAAGCGCGCCAGCATGAAGAAGCTGCCCGCGCTCGGCAGGAGTTCGAAGCGCGAACCGGCGAGCGCCGCGGCCAGCAGGTCGCGCTTGTCCTGATAGAACGCGCCGAGGCCGAGATAGCTCGACTCGTCGCCGAGCGCTTCGGCGAATGCGATCTGCATGGGGGTATCGGCGGAGAAGGTCATGAACTGATGGACCTTGCGGATCTCGTTGGTCAACTCGGCTGGCGCGAGCGTGAAGCCGACACGCCAGCCGGTCACGTGATACGACTTGCCAAACGAGGACACGATCACGCTGCGCTCGGCCAGCGCCGGATACCGCGCCATGCTGTGATGCAGGGCGCCGTCGAAGACCACGTGCTCGTACACTTCGTCCGACAAAACGATGATCTTCGAATCGCGTGTGAGCGCCGTGAGCCGGTCGATATCGCCGCGCGTGAACGCGCTGCCCGAAGGATTGTGCGGCGAATTCACGATGATCATGCGAGTGCGGGGCGTGACGGCGGCCTGAACCTCGTCCCAGTCGATGTGAAAATCCACCGGCGAAAGCTTGATGGCGATCGGCGTTGCGCCTTGCAACTGGACGATCGGGCCGTAGCTGTCGAAGGACGGTTCGAAGTAGATCACCTCGTCGCCAGGATGGACGAGCGCGCTGATGGTCGCGTACAAACCCTCGCTCGCGCTCGCGACCACCGTGATCTCGCTCACCGGGTCGTAGGTCGCGCCGTAGAGCTTTTGGGTTTTTAGCGCCAGCGCTTCCCGCAGCGCGTGGACCCCCGACATGGGCGCGTACTGGTTATGCCCTGCGCGCATGGCTCGGGCGGCGCTTTCCACGAGTTTCGGGTCGGGCGCGAAGTTCGGCGCGCCTTGCGAGAGATTGAGCGCGTGATGTTCCTCGGCAAGCTGGCCGATCACGGTAAAAATAGTCGTGCCGACATCCGGCAGCTTCGACGCGGGGGTCCAGGCACTTTTCACGACAAGAGTCTCCACAAGACTGAATTCGGGTAATCGAAGGTCATTCGACCGCAGCCATTAACCGCCGACAATCGAAAGTTTGTCATACTAGCCATGAACGCCGCTCATGGCTAACGAGGTTCCCCGATGAAACCGCTGCCTTCACTTGATGTGCTCAAGACCTTCGCCGTGGTCGCGCAGCGCCTTAACTTTACCCGCGCCGCCGAGTTGCTCAACGTCACGCAAGGCGCTGTCAGCCGGCAGATATCCGGACTGGAAGCGCATCTGGGTTATGCGCTGTTCGTGCGTCAGCCGCGCGGGCTGGCGCTCACGCCCAATGGCGCCATGCTGCTCGCGCCCGTACAGCAGGCGCTCGCGCAGATCGCCGAGGCGCTCGAGCGCAGCGGCGCGCAGTCCGGCACCTTGCGCGTGAAATGTCCGACGTGCGCCATGCGCTGGATCTTGCCGCGCGTGATTCGCCTGCAAAACGAGCGGCCGGAACTCGTGATCGAGGTGACGGCGGCGGTGTCGCACGGCGTCGAATTCAATGCCGAGCAATTCGACGCCGCCGTTGTGTTCGGCCAGCCATCGCTAAAAGGCGTGAGTGTTCACCATCTCTTCGATGAAGTCCTGACACCGGTTTGCGCGCCGGGCTTGCTTGCGGATTCGGCCCGCGACATCACGCCCGACGATCTTGCCGACCAGACCTTGCTGCATCCCACGCGCGACCGGCGGGACTGGTTGAGATGGCTTGCGGCCTATGGATATCGCGGATTGCCGTCCGCGAAAGCGCAGCACTTCGATACGCTGGATCTCGCAATTTCTTCGGCCATGCAGGGTTTAGGCGTGACGATAGGCGATTTGTCGCTGATCGAAGAAGATCTGGCGGCGCACAGGATCGTGACGCCGTTTTCGCTTTGTGTGCCGAGCGGCGCTTCGTATTACCTGATCTATCCGGAACGGCCGGCGCCTTCGAAAGTATTGAGCGAGTTTGCTGACTGGATGGAAGGCGAGGCCGCGCGGACGCGGGCCGGGCTTTCGAGGTATCTGGAACAGGCTTAGATAGCTCGCTGGAATGCCTCGCCGCCGCGCCCGTTGTTTTCCTCTTACGTCCCGCTCTTCGTGACAATCGGCACCCACGCGCCGTTCTTGACCTGGTACATCGTCGACGATGCGTTCTTCAAGGCTCCCTTGTCATCGAATGCGATGGTCCCGGTAATTCCGGGAAACGAGATGGTCTTCAATACCGGCCGATACACCTTCGGATCGATGGAACCCGCCTTTTGCATGGCGTTGACCGCCGCCCACGCCGCGTCGTAGCCAAACGGCGCATACGAAAGAATCGCGACGCCAAAGCGTTTCTGGAACTTGTAGGCGAAGGCCTTGCCCTGCGGCATCTTCTCAAGCGGACTGCCGTATTCCCACGCCATCACGCCTTCCGCCGTGTCGCCCGCGAGCTTCAGGAAATCGGCGTCCATCACGCCGCCGCCGCCCACGAGTTGCGCGTTGACGCCCAGTTGCTTCATCCGTTTGGCCACGGCCGCCGCTTGCCGGTCAAGGCCGCCGAAGAAGATCAGGTCCGCGCCCGCGCCCTTGAGCGCCGTTAGCTGCGCCGAGAAATCGACGGTCTGGTTGTCGCTGTACTGACGCGCGACGATCGAGCCGCCTGCCGCTTTCACCGCCTTTTCGAACTCGTCGGCTTCGCCCTGGCCGAAAGCCGTGCGGTCATCAATGATCGCAATCTTCTTCGCCTTCGTGACCTTCACCGCGTACGTGCCGGCGTTGCCGGCGTTCTGGGCGTCGCTGGAAATCACGGTGAAGACATTTTCGAAACCGCGCTCGGTGATGCTCGGATTGGTCGCGGCCGGATCGATCACCGGAATGCCCGCGTTCTGATAGACCTGCGACGCCGGAATCGTGGTGCCCGAATTGAAGTGGCCAACCACCACCGCGACACCGCCATCCACGAGTTTTTGCGCTGCTTGCACGCCCACGCGCGGATCGGCCTGATCGTCTTCCGCCTGGATCGTGAAGTTGGCCGTCTTGCCGCCAATCTGGATTTTCTTGGCATTGGCTTCATCGAGTGCAAGCTGCACGCCGTTCTGCAGGTCTTTTCCGTAACCCGCATTCGCTCCCGTCAGCGGCGCGGCGAAACCGACTTTCACATCGATGGTGTCAGCGGCCGCGGACAGCGGCAACGCGCCAACGGCGGCAGCACACGCGATGATCCAGGCAAGCGGTTTGAGGCTTGTTCGAAGATGCATTTTTCTTCTCCTTCGGGTTGGACAGGTCAAGCGAGCAGTTCTTTTCTTTGTTGCTTGCAGGCTCCGTACGGATTGGCGGAACACGGGAAACGTTTTCAGTACCACGACTGAAACATGGCCGATATACGCCAACAAGGCGGATTTCCCCGTGCAATCACGGCGGATCCAGCGGAGCGTTCCTCCGGGCCGCCTGGATCGCCGCCAACAGCAATTTAGGAAACCAAATTAGCGGCGTCTTGGCAGTTCGTCGCATTGGGGATGCGCATTTCGGCACAGCATGGCTCGACCGCCTGAAAGTCACGTTTGGGATGAAATGCCCGTCCGCGTTGATGGGATTTTGCGCAACGTCAATGCGAACACGCGCGCGGTTGGCCGATGATTGAAGATTGCGGCACAACGTGGTGGCGTTGCTGAAGAATCCGTAACGCCGCGCAAGATCGTCGTATCTATCTAAAGCATTACGGATTTATTTCACCTCATCCGCCATGGATTTTGAGAAGAACGGATTCTGTAATGTGCATATCGACCGCATGTAATTACAATGAGAATCGTTCTCGTTTATGTTGACGACAGCATGCGGGGTCGATACGATTTGCTCGCCGGCGCCGTATGGCTGAGAACAATCAATGCGGCGCCCGCGCCCGTCAAGAGTCGCAACGGCGTCCGCAACAAGCAAGAGGATTCCGATGCAACCCGTCCAACCCGACACGCGCGATTACAACGCGCCACTGCGCTTGGCCTCCAGATGCCCCGCGCCTTTGCGGCGCGCCTTGTTGGGCGCATGGCTTGCACTGGCTTCATCGGCGGCAATGGCGGCTGGCGCGCCCGTCAATCCGGATGCCACGCCCACGGACGCGCCCGAGGCCGACCTGAACATCCAGGCGCAGCCGGCCGGGCAGTGGACGGGCGTGTGGACCCGTTCGACCTTGCTTGGCGACATGGGCGGCGTCCGCTCGTTTCTGGGTAAATACGGCGTGTCGCTGCAGGCGACCGAAACGTCGGAATACCTGGCGAACGTGCGCGGCGGGCTCAAGACCGGGGGCACCTACGACGGTTTGACCACGGTCACGCTCGGCCTCGATACCCAAAAGGCCTTCGGCTGGGAAGGCGGCACGTTCAACGCGAGCGCGCTGCAGATTCATGGCCGCAACCTCAGCCAGTACAACCTGGGAACGCTCAACACGGCGAGCGGCATTGAAGCGCAGGACACCACGCGTCTTTGGGAACTCTGGTATCAGCAGTCGTTCTTGAACAAGCGCGTGGACGTGAAGATCGGGCAGCAGAGCATCGACCAGGAATTCATGGTCAGTTCGTACGCAGCTACCTTCGTGAACACCATGTTCGGCTGGCCCGGCTTGCCGTCCTACGACATGCCTTCGGGCGGTCCCGCGTATCCGCTGTCCGCGCTCGGCGTGCGGGTGCGCGGACAGATCACGCCGTCCCTGACTGCGCTGGCTGGCGTGTTCGACGGCGATCCGCTCGGCAACAACCCGAACAATCTCAGCGGCACGAATTTCAACCTGCATAACGGCGCGCTGTACATAGGCGAATTGCAATATGCAATCAACCAGCCGTCCGATGGCGAAATGGTCGGCGTGCCGCAAAGCGGTTTGCCGGGCACGTACAAGATTGGCGTCTGGTACAACAACGAACGTTTCGACGATCAGGGTATCGACAACACCGGCTTCTCGCTCGCCGATCCAGCCAGCAGCGGGACGGCGCAATCGCATCGAGGCAACTACAGCTTCTATGCCGTCGCCGACCAGATGATCTGGCGTCCGGACCCCGACGAACCACGCAGCATTGGCGTGTTCGCGCGCGTGATGGGCGCGCCCGGCGACCGCAATCTCGTGAGTCTTTCCGCGAACGCGGGCATCGTGATGAAAGCGCCGTTCAAGGGCCGTGATTACGACAGCGTCGGCATTGGCCTTGCGTATATCAAGGTCGGCAATCACGTGCATGACCTCGACGCGCAGAGCGCGGCTTTCAGCGGCGGCCCCTACGGTGTGCGCACCAGCGAAACGGCGCTCGAAGCCACCTATCAGTATCAGGTCACGCCGTGGTGGGTTCTGCAGGGCGACCTGCAATACACCTTCAATGCAGGCGCGGGCCAGAATCCGAACGACCCCACCGCGCCCTTGCGCAATACCTTCGTGGTCGGCGTGCGCACCACCATTACTTTCTGATCGACGGGACTCGTGAACATGAACTTCAATGCACGCACCCGGAACACTTGCATGAAAACACTTATTGGCGCGATCGCGGTTGTGGGCGCGGTTGTTGGCTCGATTGCCGGCTCTGTCGCGCATGCGGCGCCTATCGGATTTCTCGAAACGCTGCACAGGAACACCACGCTCATCAACACGGTGCCGTCCAACGGCGACCAGAATCCCTACGCGGTCGTGGTCGCGCCGGTCTCGAGCGGGACCGTGAAGCAGGGCGACGTGCTGGTCGGCAACTTCAATAACGCCGCGAACCTGCAGGGCACCGGCAGCACCATCGTCAACTATCACCCGGACACCAAGGAACTGAGCTTGTTCGCGACCGTGCCGCGCGACCTGAAGGGTTGCCCGGGCGGAATCGGCCTGTCCACCGCAATGACCATGCTGAAGTCGGGCTGGGTGATCATTGGCAGCACGCCGAGCAACGACGGCACGACCAATACCAAGGGCGCGGGCTGCCTGATCGTGCTGGATAACCAGGGCAAGGTCGCATCGACCATCGTGAGTCCTAATATCAACGATCCGTGGGGCAACATGGCGGTCGTCGACAACGGCGACCACGCCACGCTTTTCGTGAGCAACGCGGGCTTCGGCGTGGGCGGCGCGGACGGCACGCCGCCGCCGGTCTTCAAGCAGGCGACCATCCTGCGTCTCGACCTCGATATTCCCGAAGGCCGCGCGCCGGTCGTCAAGCAGGAAACGGTGATTGCAAGCGGCTTCGGCGCGCAGGCCGATAAAGGCGTGTTCCTGATCGGGCCGACAGGACTGGCCTTGTCGCAGGATCAGAAGTTGTTGTACGCGTCGGACGCAATCGGCAACCGCGTGACGGAAATAGATGACCCCATGACACGCGATACCAGCGCAGGCGTTGGCCGCCAGTTGACCGCCGATGGTTTCCTGCATCGTCCGCTCGCCATGGTGACCGCGCCCAACGGGCATTTGCTCGTCACGAACGCGTTGAACGGGCAGGTGGTCGAGATCGATCCGTCGACGGGCAAGCAACTGTACGCGCGCTGGATCGATACCGACAAAGCGCAATCGCCGCCGGGCAACGGTGACTTATTCGGCATTGCGCTGACACCGGAGGGCGACGGTTTCTATTACGTGCAGGACGACGTGAACACGCTGGTTCTGGCGAAATAACGAGCAACGGGTAACAAGCAACAAGGCAGGGCGACATCATGGCAAACGATCAGGATCCACCACGCCGGCGCTTCTTGAAAGCGGGCGTTGCAGCGGGCGCGGCATTGGGCGCGGGTTCGGTCGCGCACGCGGCGACCAAGGCGCAGTTCAGGCAACCCATCGACCCGATGACCGTGGTCGAGCCGTTTTTTGGCGAGCATCAGGCGGGTATCGTGACGCCGCAGCAGAGCCACACTTACGTGGCCGCGCTCGATCTCACGACCGACAAACGCGACGACGTCATCAACCTACTCAAGCAATGGACCGATGCGGCGGCCCGCATGTCGCGCGGCGAGACGGCAAAACCGCTGCCCGCCGACGATAAATCCGCGCCCGATTCCGGCGATATCCTCGGCATTGGCGCGGCTGGCCTGACGATCACGTTTGGCTTCGGCCCGGGCATGTTCGAACACGAAGGCCGCGATCGCTACGGCATTGCAAAGCATCGGCCGGCCGCGCTCGTCGATCTGCCGCGCTTCAACGGTGACCAGTTGCTGCCGCAGAAAACCGGCGGCGACATTCTTATTCAGGCTTGCGCGAACGACGCACAAGTCGCGTTCCACGCGGTGCGGCAACTTGCACGCATGGGTTACGGCGCGGTCGCGATGCGTTGGGGGCAGGCCGGTTTTCTCTCGGGACCGCGCGGACAAACGCCGCGCAACCTGATGGGTTTCAAGGATGGCACGAACAATCCGTCGACGGCGCAGCCCGCGTTGATGAACCAGTTCGTCTGGGCCAATGCGCCCGACGCACCATGGATGAACGGTGGCACGTACACGGTCGTGCGGCGCATCCGCATCACCATCGAGCACTGGGACCAGATGGAGCGCGGGTTTCAGGAGCAGGTCATGGGCCGGGAGAAATACAGCGGCGCGCCGATTGGCAAGAAGAACGAATTCGACGCGCTCGATCTCGACGCCGCCGATAAAGACGGCAACCCCGTGATCCCCGATAACTCGCACGTGCGCTTGTCGAATCAGGCAACGAACAAGGGCGCGCAGATCCTGCGCCGCTCGTATTCGTACAACGACGGTACGGATTTTTATATAGAACGCTGGCCGCCGTGGCGTCAGGAAACCGAGTACGACGCGGGGCTGATTTTCATCGCGCACCAGAGCGATCCGCGCACCGGCTTTATTCCGATCAACGACCGGCTCGCGAAGTTCGACATGATGAATCAGTTCACTACACACGTAGGCAGCGGCGTGTTCGCGTGCCCGCCGGGCGCGCGGCCGGGATCGTTTATTGGTGCTGGATTGTTTGAGGCCTAGTCGTCAGCAACGGGCAATGCCGCTCGAATGCGACGCCGCTCAACGTCAAAAAACATAACGGGAATGAATGCAATGAAGACCACACGCTCCATGACCGCACTGCGTGCGCTGTGCGGCCTCGCGGTGCTGTCCGCGTCCGCCGCGCTGCCGCTCAGTTCGGCCGCCGCCACGCTGACCTTGTACAACGCGCAGCACGAACAGGTCGTGGCGGCGCTTGCCAGGGACTTCGAGGCCCAAAGCGGCGTGTCTGTGAAGATCCGCAACGGCGAAGGCCCGGCAATGGCCGCGCAACTCGTTGCCGAAGGATCGGCTTCTCCCGCCGATGTCTATTTCACCGAGAACTCGCCCGAACTCGTGCTGCTCGACGAAAAGGGCTTGCTCGCGAAAACGGATGCGTCCACGCTCGCCGTGATCCCTTCACGCTTCAACTCGCCGCAGGGCGACTGGGTCGGCGTGCTCGCGCGTGAGAACGTGCTGGCCTACAACACGAAGAAGGTCGATGCGGCGCAACTGCCGGCGTCGCTGATGGATCTTGCCAAGCCCGAGTGGAAGGGCCGGGTCGGCATTGCGCCGAGCGACGGCGATTTCCTGCCGGTCGTGAGTGCGGTCATCGCCATGAAGGGTGACGAACAAGCGCTTCAATGGCTCAAGGGCCTGAAGAAAAATGCCCAGATCTTCGACGACGACGAAGGTGTGGTCGCGGCCGTGAATCGTGGCGGCGTGGCGACGGGCGTGATCAACAACTACTACTGGGCGCGCCTGCATACGCAACTCGGCGACAGCGCCACGCGCAGCGCGATCTATCACTTTGGCAATGGCGATGTGGGCGCACTCGTGAACGTATCGGGCGCGGCGGTGTTGAAGTCGAGCAAGAACCAGCAGGCCGCGCAGCAGTTCCTGGCTTATCTTGTCAGCGAGCGTGCGCAGGAACTGATTGCGAAGGGCAAGATTGCCTATGAATATCCGCTGCATGCAGGCGTTGCGCCGGACCCGATGCTCAAGCCTTTTGAGCAGTTGAGCCCGCCGTCGCTGAGCATTGAACAACTCGGCGACGACAGCAAGGCTGCAAAGCTGATGCGTCAGGCCGGCTTGCTGTAAGCGCATGAGCGATGCCGTGAACGCCGCTGCAATTCCGGCGTTGCCCGCGCGCCTTGGCCGCAAACGTGCGCCACGGGGTTTGCTTGTTGCGGCGGGAGCCTGCGCGTTGCTCGTGCTGATGCCGCTTGCGTTCACGGTCTATCGTGCGGTGACGTTTGGCTGGGACGACGCGCTCGAACTGATCTTCAGGCCGCTCGTTGGCGAATTGCTGATCAATACGTTATCCATAACAATCAGCGCGACGCTGGTTTCGGCGATTGTTGGCACGGCGGCGGCGTGGTTTATAGAACGAACGCGCGTGCCTGGAAGACGGATCTGGGCCGTGCTCACTATTGCGCCGCTTGCCATGCCCGCGTTTATCACGAGTTATGCGTGGGTGTCGTTGAGTCTGGATCTGCAGGACTTTGCGGGTGCGCTGCTCGTGATATCGACGGCATATTTTCCTTTGGTTTATTTGCCTGTTGCTGCGGCACTGCGCGGCATGGACCCCGCGCTTGAAGAAAGCGCGCGATCCCTCGGTTGCGGACGTGCAGGCGTTTTCTTGCGCGTGGTGCTGCCGCAATTGCGGCCCGCGCTGCTCGGCGGCATGCTGCTTGTCGCGCTCGGCGTGCTGTCGGAATTCGGCGCGTTCACACTGCTGCGCTTTCGTACCTTCACCACGCAGATCTACGCTGAATATCGCACGAGCTTCGATGGCAGCGGCGCTTCGGTTTTTGCCTGCATCCTCATAGCGATGTGCCTGCTGTGTCTCGCGCTCGAAATGCGCGTGCGCGGCGGCGCGCGTTATGAACGGGTGGATCGCGGGGTTCGCCGTGCGGCCTTGCGTTACGAACTTGGCCGCGGGCGATGGATTGTCGCGTCAGGTTTCGCCGCGCTGGCCGTGGTCACGCTGGGCGTGCCTATCGGCATGATTGGATTCTGGCTGACGCAAAGCGGCGCTGCCGCGATCACGCCGGCCGAAGTCTCTCCGGAATTGTTGCTGGAGTCGACGTTGGCGTCGCTAAGTTACGGCTTTGCTGCGGCGATCGTCACCACGCTCGCGTGCGTGCCGCTGGCGTTTTTGCTCGTGCGCTTTCCCAGTCGTCTCGCGACCATGCTCGAGCGCACCGTGTTCCTCGCGCAAGGCTTGCCAAGCCTCGTGGTGGCGTTGGCAATCGTGTCCCTGGCGGTTCATGCGCTGCGGCCGCTGTATCAAAGCGCGACCTTGCTGGTCGTGGCGTATGCCATCCTGTTTTTGCCGCTGGCGCTGGTGAGCGTGCGCGCCGCGTTCACGCAGGCGCAGCCCCGCCTGGAAGAAACTGCGCGCTCGCTTGGCCTGAACTGGCGCGAAACCGTGCGGCGCGTGCTGCTGCCGCTCGCCGGTCCGGGTCTGGGCGCGGGCGCGACAATGGTCTTTATCTCGGTCGTCACCGAACTCAACTCCACGCTGCTGTTATCGCCAATTGGCACGCGCACGCTCGCCACGCAAGTCTGGATCGATACCTCCACGCTTGCCTTCGCCGCCGCCGCCCCGTATGCCGCGTTGCTGGTCGGAATTTCGCTGCTGGCGTCGGGAACGTTGTTCGCGTTGCTCGGACGATCCGCCGTCGCGGGCGGTGCCACCGGCATCAAGGCAGGCGTCCAATTCAATTCGCAGGCCGGTTCGCCGTCAGATAAGTAAAAACTCCATGAGCGAACTCCGCGTCACGAGCCTAACCAAATCATTCGATGGTCAACCCGTGCTCCACGGCGTGGATTTATCGGTGGAAAAGGGGACGTTGCTGGCCCTGCTCGGGCCTTCGGGCAGCGGCAAAACCACCTTGCTGCGCGTGCTGTGCGGTTTCGAACGCGCCGATGGCGGCACGGTGGAAATCGATGGCGTGCGCGTCGCCGGGCCGGGCGTGCATGTGCCGTCCGAAGCGCGCCGCATTGGCTACGTGCCACAGGAAGGCGCGCTTTTTCCGCATCTTTCGGTCGCCGATAACATCGTCTTCGGCTTGCCCCGTGCGCAGCGGCGGGCGCGGTATCGCGTGGACGAACTGCTGGCGCTGGTCGGTCTGCCCGCCGCGTATGGCGGGCGCGCGCCGCAGGCTTTGTCGGGTGGCCAGCAGCAGCGCGTTGCGCTGGCGCGCGCATTGGCGCCGTCGCCGTCGCTTGTGATGCTCGACGAGCCGTTTTCCTCGCTCGACGCCGCGTTGCGTATCGAGACACGCGAGGCCGTGGCAACCGCGCTTGCTGCGACCGGCGCAACCGCCGTGCTGGTCACGCACGATCAGTCCGAGGCGTTGTCGCTCGGGCGCGAGGTCGCTGTGTTATGGCAGGGGCGGCTCGTGCAGATGGATACGCCGGAAGCGGTGTATCGGCGGCCGGTGTCGCGGGAGCTGGCGAGTTTTGTCGGCGACGCGGTGATCGTGCCGGGATCGGTCATTCCCGGCGACTCGACGCATGTGCGCTGCCAATTCGGAACGTTGCCCATTGCGTGCTCAATCGACGCAGGCGCGGTGGACGTGATGATTCGCCCGGAGCAAATCCGTATCACGGATGATGGCGAGGTCCATGCGAGCGTCGAAAAAGTCGTTTTCTACGGACACGATGCCAGCGTCATGCTGCGTTCCGACGCGGGTTCGCACGTGCTGCAGATTCGCGTGGCGGGGCATTCGTATCCGCGCGTGGGCGAGCGCGTGGCGCTTTCGGTAGAGGGCGATGTGGTGGTTTATCCGGGGATTTAGCCGAGATCAGAACCACTATTTGAAATAGTGCCAGCTTGACAAAGTGCATATGCACAAATTAACCTGTGGACATGACTTCATCTGAATCGACCTATCTCGACTGCAACTGTTTTGCCATTCGCCAGGCGGCGCGTTTTGTCTCGCAACTTTACGAGCGGCACGTCGGGCAGGCGGGCGTGACTGCCGCGCAATTCACGCTGCTCGCGGCAATTCACCGGCGTCCCGGCACGACCATGGCCGAACTCGCAGACGCAATGGTGATGGAACGCACCACGCTCGTTCGCGCGTTGAAGCCTTTGCAGCGCGACGGTCTGGTCACGGCTGAACAGCAAGACGCGAGCACGCGCGCGGTTGCGCTTAACCTGTCGGATGCCGGCAGGACAACGCTTCATGAGGCCTCGTTGCGGTGGATCGAGGCGCAAAAGGAATTCGAAGAGAAGTTTGGCCGGGAACGCGCCGCCGAACTGAGGAAGTCGCTGCTGGAACTGACATCGATGGAATGAAGGCGCGCCCGGCATGTCGCCGGGTGTTTTTTAATCTAGATAGTGCATATACACAAACGGAGTTTGACATGGAAATCAAAGGCAAGGTGGTTCTTGTAACGGGCGCGAATCGCGGCCTGGGCGAGCAGTTCGCGAAGTCGCTGCTGGCAGCGGGCGCATCGAAGGTCTATGCAACTGCGCGGGATCGGTCCGCCGTCAAGATTCCCGGCGTGGAAGCGGTTCAACTCGATGTGACCAACGCAGAGAGCATTGCTGCGGCAGCCGACCGGCTGACCGACGTGCAGATCGTCATCAACAATGCAGGCGTGATTGTCGGCGGTTCGCTGCTGGACGCAGGCGCGGCCGACGCCGTGCGCGCTCTTGTCGAAACCAATGTAATCGGCCCGCTCGCCGTCACGCAGGCATTCGCGCCGGCTTTGAAGCGCAATGGCGGCGGCGCGGTGGTGAATATTTTGTCCGTGCTGAGCTGGCTGACTATCGACGGAACGGGGCCTTACAGCGCCTCTAAATCCGCCGCGTGGGCGATCACGAACGGTTTGCGCACCGAATTGCGTGGTCAGAACACGCTGGTGGTCGGCGTGCATCCGGCTTTTATCGATACCGACATGACCGCAGGCATCGATGCGCCGAAAACCACGCCGCAAGAAGTCGTGCGTCAGGTACTGGAAGGGCTGGAACAGGGCAAGGAAGAAATTCTCGTCGATGGCGTTGGCCGCAACGTCAAGCAGTCGCTGTCGTCGGCAATACCTGCTTATCTGGCGCCTGCCCATTGAATCGGGAGCCGTGAGCTCGGCCGCATGACGGGTACGAACTTCAACGCGCGCTGTACGCTGCCAGATCAGGAATGCATCGATTTCACGCGAGCGAAGTTTCCTTCCCCCTAGGGTTTCCACGCAATGGACCGTCGAGAAAGATGCGTGGAAAAGCGGTCCAGCACTCCAAAATGGACATAAACGCGAAGACTTGGCGGATTATTGCGATAGTCTTTCGCACGAGCCCAGCGCACCGACAGTATGGTGAAAGCTCGTTTGATTGCGCCCGCAACCGCTATTCGGCCCGGGCGTAGCCGATCCCGTTTTCGGAGTGCAATAGCTATGAGAATTCCCCTGTCTGCCGGTGTTGCCATGCTGTGCGTGAGCGCAAGCGCGCTCGCCCAGCAGCCGCCTGCGTTTCCAATGCGCAGCCAAAATCCGGCGCAAATGAGTATCGACAACGCCATGTGCTACAGCTACGCCAATCAACACACGGGCGTGATCATGGCGAAGCAGTCGCAAGTGCCTCAAAAACCGCAGGCCACGAAGCCCGGCGCGGTGCACCCGGTTGCAGTGGCGGCGCCGTTGCCGTCGGCGATGGCGCCCGGGTCCGGGCCGGTTGGGGCGTCGGCTGCCTACGCGGCTTCTGCCGCTTACCCTGCTTCCGCCGCTTCCGGCACAGCGAAGTCGATGGCTTCCACGCCGGCTTCCGCTTCTGGATCTCCCGCAGCCTCCGCCGCAAGGCCGGGCGTCGCCTCCGATGCACGCGCGGTCGCCAGTGCGAGTTCCTCATCCACCGACGCACCCATGCCTGCGCTGCCTCCGCCCGAACCGCCGATGGTTCAGTACTGGCGCGCGTATAGCGAGTGCATGACCGAGCGTGGGTACATGGTCAAGTAAGCAGTGGTATAAAACCTGGGTTCTCGAATGCCTTTCATTGCGCCCGTCTCCGGGCGCAATTCATTTTCCCCCATTTATTTCTCGTCATTAAGCACTTCACTTCGCCTGATCACGCGTTACGCTATATTTCATAAGATATAGCGCAACGATCGATAAATTCGATCAGCGTGATGTAACCCGCCGAGCCTTCACGACGAACTAGCTAATAGAAGCGCTTGAATGCGGTTTTTCATGCACAAAAACATTTTCGCTCCGCCAAGGATTAAACCCGCGTCAGAGGTGTTTGCGTGTTTGTTAGCACGTTCGGGTTATCCAGATCGACACGAATCCGTCCATAGCCGGACGGGAATGCTTGGCAGTGAGTCTTGTTAAGGAGCACATCATGACCACCAGACGCCGGTTTTTATTTGCAGGCAGCGTGTTGGCCGCTGCTACGTTTGCCACGCTGAGGCAACGCAACGTGCTGGGTGCAAGCGCGGCTGACGCGGGAAATACAGCCGAATCCTTCGAAGTTGTGCATACCAGCGATCAGTGGCGCGACCTGCTTACATCGGTGCAATACGATGTGCTGCGGCGCGAGGGCACGGAGCGGCCTTACAGCAGCGCGCTGAATAGCGAGCATCGCAGCGGCATGTTTTCGTGCGCCGGATGCCAGCTCGACGTTTTTTCGTCGCGCACGAAGTTCGAAAGCCACACAGGCTGGCCGAGCTTCTGGGCACCGCTCGATCATGCGGTTGCGACCCGCGAGGATCTGTCGTTCGGCGTGTCGCGTACCGAGGTTCATTGTCGGCGCTGTGGCGGCCATCTTGGCCATGTCTTCGAGGACGGTCCTAAACCTACCGGACTTCGCTATTGCATGAACGGCGTAGCGATGAACTTCAAACCGGGTTCTGCCTGAGTGCTTCGAGCGCGGCCTGATTGCGGCCTGATTGCCGCAAAACCCCTGAACTTCGAGATTCTCCAGCTCATGCTGCTCATCATCCTTGCTTATCTTGGCGGCGCGCTCACTATCCTGAGCCCGTGTATCTTGCCTGTCTTGCCGTTCGTCTTCTCGCGGGCGGATCAGCCCTTTGTGCGCAGTGGCCTGCCGTTGCTGGCCGGCATGGCGCTGACTTTCGCGGCCGTGGCAACGCTCGCGGCGGTCGGCGGCGGCTGGGTGACACAAGCCAACCAGTACGGCCGCTGGCTTGCGGTCGCGTTGCTTGGCGTCTTCGGCCTGACCTTGCTGCTGCCAAGCTTCGCCGAGCGCGTGATGCGCCCCTTCGTGAGCGCGGGCAACCGTCTCACCGAATTTGCACAGGCCGATGGGCAACAGGTCCGCGCAGGGTCATCGTTCTTGCTTGGCATCGCGACCGGATTGCTGTGGGCGCCCTGTGCCGGCCCGATCCTCGGACTGGTCCTGACCGGCGCGGCGTTGCGTGGCGCAAGCGTCGGTACGACCTTGCTGCTCGCAGCCTATGCGGCAGGCGCGGCAACGTCGCTTGCGGTCGCGTTGCTGATCGGCGGCCGCGTGTTCGCCGCCATGAAGCGGTCGCTGGGCGCGGGCGAGTGGATTCGCCGCGGTATCGGCGCTGCGATGCTGCTTGGCGTGGTCGCTATAACGCTGGGACTCGATACCGGCGTGCTCGCGCGCGTCTCGACTGTCGCAACGGGCGGACTCGAGCAAAAGCTGGTCGATCGTTTTTCGCCGGCATCGGCAAACAGACCAGCATCCGCCGATACCGACAAATCCGCCGACGCAGCAAGCACGAGCGCAAATCCGCCCGCCATGATGCGCGCAGCCGCCACGTTCGACGTCCCGCTGCCTGTGGAAGGCCAGTTGCCGCCGCTGTCGGGGGCGGTTCAATGGCTCAACTCGAAGCCGCTTGACGCGCAGGACTTGCGCGGCAAGGTCGTGCTTGTCGACTTCTGGACGTACTCGTGCATCAACTGCCTGCGTTCGCTGCCGTACGTGAAGGCGTGGGCGCAGAAATACCGCGATAAGGGGCTCGTCGTGATCGGCGTGCACGCGCCCGAGTTTGCGTTCGAGCGCAACGTCGATAACGTCAAGCGTTCCGTGCATGATCTCGGTATTGACTATCCGGTGGCTATCGACAACGACTACGCCATCTGGCGCGCGTTTGGCAACCAGTACTGGCCGGCGCATTATTTTATCGATGCAAAAGGGCAGGTCCGCTTCCACCACTTTGGCGAAGGCGATTATGCGCACTCCGAAGAAGTGATCCAGCAGCTATTGAAAGAAGCCGGCCATACCGATGTCGGCCCGGCGACAAGCCCGACCGACGCCAAAGGCGTGCAGCAAGCCGCCGACAATGCCGACATGAGGTCGCCGGAGACCTACGTGGGTTACGAACGCGCCGAGAATTTCGCCGGGCGCGGTGGCGAGTCGCATGATGCGGTTCACACCTACGCCGCGCCTGCCACGCTTTCGTTGAATGATTGGGGATTGGGCGGCGCGTGGAAAGTGGGCGCTGAGGAAGCGTCGCTGGCGGGATCGAAGGGAACGATTGTGTATCGATTCCACGCGCGGGATTTGCATCTCGTGCTGGGACCGGGCAAGGACGGCAAGCCCGTGAAATTCCGCGTGACGATAGACGGCGCGGCTCCCGGCGATGCGCACGGCACGGATGTCGCCGCCGACGGCACGGGCACGGTGACGGACGAGCGGCTTTATCAGCTCGTGCGGCAGCCGGGCGACGTGAAAGACCGCACGTTCAGCATCGAATTCCTGGAGCCGGGCGTGCAGGCTTATGCGTTCACGTTCGGTTGATCGGCGGCGGTTCGTTCAGACTTCGTTGAATCGATAAACCAGCAAGCGCCCTTTGTACGCGGCAGTGTCGTCGAACGCAACGCGGTCGAGCCGTTCTTCGCGCATTTGAAAGCCGCGGTCGCCCATTTGGCGGTTGAATGCCGCGCGATTGCCGCGGTCCGGGTCCACAATCCAGACCTCGGCTTCGGGCGACGCGTGCAAGCCGATAAACGCTGCGAGTGAAGCGTTGGCGTCGCGTTCATAGAGCAGGTCGCTGCCCATGATCAGGTCGTATCGACCGTTGACGATGCTGCGTCCCGCCGTGTCTTCGAGCGTGCCTTCCAGTTCCGGGACGGACCAGTTGCCGTGGAGATATTTCATCGGCGGGAGGTCGTTCAGGCGCAGGTTTTCGTCGAGGAACGCCGACGTCAGCGGATGGCAATCGCTTGCCGTGACATCCGCTCCCCGCCGGTGCCCGACGAGACTCGCAAGCGCCAGGCCGCAGCCAATCTCGAGGATTCGTTCAGTGGCGAGCACGGGCCGCAGCGCGAGCCGCGCCGCGAGATGCGCGCCCGATGGCCACAGCATGCCGAATAGCGGCCACATGGCGGACGAAATGCCGATGCGTTCGGCGTCGCCCGAAGGGTCGGAGAATTGCTGCAGGTCGAGCAGTGAACGAATGATGAGATTGTCAACGCCGGTGACGGCGATGTTTTGCTGCTTGGTCAGGTAACCGGGCATTCAGGCGGCGCGGATTTGATGCCGCGCGGAGGGGAGGGGGACGTAGTATGCGCTGGTTTCGAGTCCTCGCGTGGTTTGTGCGAGCAAAGGGTTCGATTAGTCATCAGACATCTTGGTTTTCATAGATCCCTGTATCAGTCCATCAAAAATCCTGTTCGATATCGCCAAGCCGCCGGTCTGCCATAGATAGGGTAAACGCACCGTTGAGGAAGTCTGGGAAAAAATCGTATAGTGTCGTCAGACAACATACATTAATTTTCCTGAGTTCCAAGATCATGCCCATGACGTCAGTCAAGCCCAACGCCACTCCCACTGTCACGGGATTGCGCGTCGTTCCTGTTGCTGGCCGTGACAGCATGCTATTGAATCTGAGTGGCGCGCACGGGCCGTTCTTTACGCGCAATGTCGTGATCCTGACCGATAGCGCGGGCAATACCGGTGTAGGTGAAGTGCCGGGTGGCGAGGCGATCCGCAGGACGATCGATGACGCCCGCCCGCTGGTTGTCGGCCAATCCATCGGCAATTTGCATGTGATGCTCAATAAGGCGCGCACGCAATTCGCTGACCGCGATGCAGGTGGCCGTGGTTTGCAGACCTTTGACTTGCGCACGACCATCCATGCTGTCACGGCGCTCGAGGCTGCGCTTCTTGACCTGCTGGGCCAGCACTTGGGCGTACCGGTCGCGGCGCTTTTGGGTGAAGGCCAGCAACGTGATGAAGTTGAAATGCTTGGCTACCTGTTTTACATCGGCGATCGCGGGAAGACTGAATTGCCTTACGCGAGTGGCGCTGGCGGCAACGATGACTGGGAGCACTTACGTACGGAAGAAGCGCTGACGCCTGAAGCTGTTGTGCGGCTGGCTGAAGCGGCTCAGGCGCGTTATGGCTTCAACGATTTCAAGCTGAAGGGCGGTGTTCTTTCGGGCGATGCGGAAATTGAAACCGTGACTGCGTTGGCGGAGCGTTTCCCGAAGGCGCGCGTAACGCTAGATCCGAACGGCGCGTGGTCATTGGCAGAAGCAATCCGTCTCTGCCGCGATCAGCACCATGTACTAGCTTATGCAGAAGATCCGTGCGGGGCGGAGAACGGTTATTCGGGGCGTGAGGTCATGGCGGAATTCCGCCGGGCGACTGGCTTGCCAACGGCGACCAACATGATTGCTACGGACTGGCGTCAGATGGGTCATGCCATTCAGTTGCAGTCGGTGGACATTCCGTTGGCGGACCCGCATTTCTGGACGATGCAGGGTTCCGTGCGTGTGGCGCAGATGTGCAATGAATGGGGTCTTACGTGGGGATCGCACTCGAACAACCACTTCGACATTTCGCTTGCGATGTTCACTCAGGTCGCGGCGGCGGCGCCTGGCAGGATAACTGCCATCGATACTCATTGGATCTGGCAAGACGGCCAGCGCCTGACTCGCAGGCCGTTACAGATTATCGGTGGAAAAGTGAAGGTGCCTGAGCAACCGGGTTTGGGCGTAGAGCTTGATACGGATGAACTGGCGAAGGCGAATGCGCTTTATGAGCAACATGGACTTGGAGCGCGCGATGATGGTGTTGCGATGCAGTTTCTGATTCCGAACTGGAAATTCGACAACAAAAAACCCAGTCTTGTACGATAAGGAAGAATGATTTCCTTCGTTCGGAAAAGCGATACCGGCTGGGCGGCACGATAACTTAGAAAAGTAAATAGCAGAGCGCCCCCAAATCAGTACGTTTAACTAACATTTTGTTAGTGCGCGCCGCGCTTTCCTGTTTGAGGCTACTCACACTGGTGGCGAAGCGTGTGGGTATCTGTGAACGGAGGGGGAGGGTTTCAACTGTCCGGGGTTTTACGCTGAGTGTTCTTTTGAAGTCCCAAGCAGATATACGTGCACGCTCGGGACACTTAAGAATTAGCGGTTGAAAGGCGTTTTCTTTGCTTCGTTTCTTTTTCGCCGTTGGAAAAAGAAATGAAGTCCCGCCACGGACAGTGGCCAACAGTGCTAAAGAGGAACAACGCACAGGGACCGCGCGCAGGCGCAAAAAGCAGCAAACCCATCCCACTAACCACTCACTCCAAGTGCCAACGACTTCCCTTGGCGTTTGTCCCTATCGCAAACCCCCACCCCGCGTCCAATAATGTAATCCATTACATCGAATGGCATACGAAACGCCCGACGACCGAGAAGACCAAACCCATGTCCGAATCGTTTCGCATCCCCGATGAAATATCGATTTCCGATGTAGCACAAACGGCGGGCGTTTCGGTCGCAACCGTTTCCCGCGTTCTCAACGGCCACACCAACGTCCGCGAACCGACGCGTGAAAAGGTCCTCGCTGCGATCGCGGCTAGTGGCTACCGTGTCAACGAACTTGCGCGCAACTTGCGCACTGCTGAAAGCCGCTTGCTGCTCACCATGGTCCCTGACTTCGGCAATCCGTTCTACTCGGCGATAGTGCGGGGCATCGACAGTGTCGCGCGTCAGAACGGCTACTTCATGCTGCTCTGCGACACCGGCGCGGACCCGGGCCGTGAGCGAAGCTACTTCGACCTCTTGCGCGGGCGCCGCGCTGATGGCGCGATCTGCCTGGACCCTGCAGCCGTACAAAAGGCCCTCGCCGAAGAAGCGTCCGCGCTCCCGTGGGTCGCCTGCTGCGAATTCGATCCAGCGGCGGGCGTCCCCTACGTAGGCATTGATAACCACCAGGCGGCCGGTGACGCCGTGCGTCATCTGCTCGGCCGCGGCCACAAAAAGATTGCGCTGATCAATTCAGGCCATGGCTATCTCTACGGCCGGCAGCGTGCGGAAGGTTATCGCGATGCGTTGAGCGCAGCGGGTATTGAAGCCGATCCGGCGTGGCACATCGATCTCGATACGCTCGATTACGCCGCGGGCGAAGCGGCCGCGCATACGCTCGCACGTCTGCAAAACAACCGTCCGACGGCCGTGTTCGCCGTGTCCGACACGCTCGCCATTGGTGTTATCAACGGCTTGCGCGGCGCGGGCCTGCGGGTGCCGGACGAGGTGGCCGTAGTGGGTTTCGACGACATCGCCGTCGCCGCGCAGATCGATCCGCCGTTGACAACCGTCGCACAACCCATGCGCGAGCTTGGCGAAACAGCGGCGAATCTTCTGCTCAAGCGCCTGCGCGATCCGCATGCGGAAGTCCCTGGCGTACTGCTGCCGCACAAGCTGATGATACGAAGGAGTGCGTGACATGAGCCTCGCAGTCGGCTTCGATAATATCGCCAAGCAGTTCGGGCCTGTGCGCGTGCTGCATGGCGTCAGCTTCGATCTCGCGGCCGGCCGCGTCTACGGCCTCCTCGGCGAGAACGGCGCGGGCAAGTCGACGCTCATGAAGATCCTTGCAGGCTACGAACAGGCAAGCTCCGGCGCGTTATCGATCAACGGCGTTGTGCAGTCATTCGATAGTTCTCGCGATGCCGAAGCCGCCGGCATTGTGCTGATCCATCAGGAACTGAATCTCGCGGATCATTTGAGCATCGTGCAGAACATGTTTCTCGGCCACGAGAAGCGGCGCGGTTTTTTCCTCGATGAACCCGCCATGCGCGATGAAGCCCGCGCACGCTTGACCGATGTCGGCCTGCATCGGCACCCTGACACGCGCGTGCGCGATCTGATCGTCGCGGAAAAGCAGCTCGTCGAAATTGCGAAGGCGATGCTGCGCGAGACCCGTCTCCTGATCATGGACGAACCGACCGCGACGCTCACGCCCGCGGAAACGCAGCGTCTCTTTGCATTGATGGCGCGCCTGAAAGAGGACGGCGTGACGATCGTCTATATCTCGCACAAGCTCGACGAAGTGGAGCGCGTGACGGACGAAGTGATCGTGATGCGCGACGGCCGCTTCGTCACGCGCAGTCCAACCGCGCAAACCTCGCGCCAGCAGATGGCGAACCAGATGGTCGGCCGCGAAGTGTCGGACATGTTTCCCGACAAACCCGCGCTTGCGGCGGATGCGCCCATCGCCTTCAAGGTCGATCACGCGTTCGTCCCTGGCTGGGCCGAAAACATCAGCTTCGCGGTGCGCGCGGGAGAAGTATTTGGTTTCGCGGGACTCGTGGGCGCGGGGCGCACGGAATTGTTCGAGGGACTCGTGGGCTTGCGGGCGCGCACGGCGGGGAACATTGAACTGAACGGCGCTCCGATCAATCCGCGCAGCCCGCGCGCGGCAATGAAATACGGCATCACCTACTTGAGCGAAGACCGCAAGGGCCGCGGCCTGCATGTGGACATGGCGCTCAAGGACAACCTCACCATGATGACGCTCGAGCGCTACGCGCATCCCTTGCTCGATGGTCAGGCCGAACGCGACGCGTTGAAAAAAGCCGTGGAGGATTTCGGCATCCGCACGGGCAATCTCGCGAGCCGCGCGCGCATGCTGTCGGGTGGCAACCAGCAAAAGCTCGCGCTCGCAAAGTTCCTGCATCCCGATCCCCGTGTAGTCGTGCTCGATGAACCCACGCGCGGCGTGGACGTGGGTGCTAAACGCGACATCTATTTCCTGATTCATGCGCTCGCCGCCGAGGGCCGCGCCGTGATCGTCATATCTTCCGAACTTATCGAACTGATTGGCCTGTGTCATCGCGTGGCGGTGATGCGCGGCGGCCAGCTCGTCGCCACGCTTGGGTCCGGGCAACTCACTGAAGAGAGGTTGATCGCGCATGCGACCGGCACACACTGAAGGCGTGGAAGTATCGAAACGCAGTCGCCTGGGCAGACTCGCGCGGCGGCTGCACGGCGTCGGACCGCTACTTGGACTGATCGCGCTGTGCATTGGCGGGACGCTGCTCAATCCCGATTTCGCCACCTTCGATAACGCCATGAACGTGCTCACGCGAACGTCGTTCATTGGCATCATTGCGGTGGGCATGACGTTCGTGATCATCTCGGGCGGTATCGATTTGTCGGTTGGATCGATGGCCGCGCTGATTGCCGGCAGCATGATCTGGACCATGAACACGCTTGCGCGCGGCGTGGGCGGCCATAGCTTCGCACCGCTGACGATAATCGCTATTGGAATTTTTTTAGCCCTTGTTTTAGGGGGTATTTTCGGCTTGGCGCATGGCCTGCTCGTGACCAAGGGGCGCATTGAACCGTTCATCGTAACGCTCGGGACGCTTGGAATTTTTCGCGCCGTGCTGACGTGGCTTGCGGATGGCGGCGCGCTCACGCTCGACAATACCCTGTCCGATCTTTACGGTCCTGTGTATTACGCGAGTCTCTTCGGCATCCCTGTGCCGATATGGGTATTCCTGATCGTCGCGGCCGGCGGCGCGGTCGTGCTGAACCGCACGGTGTTCGGCCGCCATGTTCAGGCGATCGGATCGAACGAACAGGTCGCGCGTTACGCGGCCATTCGCGTGGACACCGTAAAGATTGTCACGTATGTGCTGCTCGGCTTGTGCGTTGGCGTGGCAACCGTGCTGTATGTGCCGCGCCTGGGTTCCGCGACGCCAACCACCGGTCTTCTCTGGGAACTCGAAGCCATCGCGGCCGTGGTTGTAGGCGGGACCGCGTTGAGAGGCGGCGAAGGGCGCGTGATCGGAACGGTGATCGGCGCGATCCTGCTCTCGGTGATCGCGAACATACTGAATCTCACCAGCATCATCAGCGTGTATCTCAACGCGGCAGTGCAGGGCGCCGTGATTATTTTCGTAGCGTTTTTACAGCGTGGACGTCGTTGAAGTCTGTTCGCACCGTGCCCTGACATCCGCTCAGGTGACTGTCACAACAATGGAGACACAGCAATGAAAAACATTCTTCGCGCACTCGGCGCATTGACGCTGGCGGCAAGCGCGGTCGCGGCCATCGCCGCCGACAAGGTCACGCTCGGCGTCGCCATTCCGACGGCCACGCACGGCTTCACCGGCGGCATTGTGTGGTGGGCCAACGAAGCGAAAAAGGAGCTGGAAAAAGCGCATCCGGATCTGAAGATCATCGTCAAGACGGCGGGCGGCGCGCCCGAACAAGCTAATCAATTGCAGGATCTGGTGACCGTGAACAAGATCAATGCACTGGTGATTTTCCCGTTCGAATCGGCGTCGTTGACGCAACCTGTGGCGCAGGTCAAAAAGAAGGGCGTATATGTGACGGTGGTGGATCGAGGCCTGACCGATACCAGCGCTCAGGATGCCTATGTAGCCGGCGACAACACCGCGTTCGGCAAGCTGCCCGCCGAATATCTGGCGAAGACGCTGGATGGCAAAGGCGACATTGTCGCGTTGCGCGGCATTCCGACCACGCTTGATAACGAACGCTGGACCGCGTTTGAATCGGTGATCAAGCAGCATCCGGACATGAAGGTGCTGGACGCCAAGTACGCCAACTGGAATCGCGACGACGCGTTCAAGGTGATGCAGGATTACCTCACGCGCTTCAAGCATATCGATGCAGTCTGGGCCGCCGACGACGACATGATGGTCGGCGTGCTGAAGGCCATCGATCAGGCGAAGCGCACGGACATCAAGGAAGTGTTCGGCGGCGCGGGATCGAAGGAAGCGGTCAAGCGGATCATCGATGGCGACAAGCTGGTGAAGGCCGACGTTTCATACTCGCCCAAGTTCATCTACGACGCGATCAAGCTCACCGCCGAAGCACGTTTGAAGGGTGAAAAGCTGCCCGCGACAACCATCATTCCCTCGGTGCTGATCACGAAGGACAACGCCAAGCAGTTCTACTATCCGAACTCGCCGTTCTGAGTTTTATCGATGATGAACAGACGTCTGTGGATCCACGATCATGAAAACCATCAAAGGCCCGGCGATTTTCCTGGCGCAGTTTCTTGGCGATGAATTGCCTTTTGACAATCTCGCGCATCTTGCAGGCTGGGCGAAGGGGCTGGGTTATGAAGGCATTCAGGTTCCGTGTGATCCGCGGCTGATCGATCTCGAACAGGCGGCGAAAAGCGACGCCTATTGCGACGACCTGCGCCGCGTCGTGGAGGATGCGGGTGTATGCATCACGGAATTATCGACGCATCTGCAAGGGCAACTCGTGGCGGTTCATCCCGCCTACGACACGCTTTTCGATGGCTTCGCCGCGGCGCACGTTCGCGGCGATCCGCGGGCACGCACCGCGTGGGCGGTCGAGCAAGTGGGATTCGCCGCGGCCGCGTCCAGGCGTTTGGGTTTGAGCGCGCATGTCACCTTTTCGGGCGCTCTGGCGTGGCCATATGTGTATCCATGGCCGCAGCGCCCGCAAGGGTTGATCGAAACGGCGTTCGATGAACTGGCTCAACGCTGGCGTCCGCTGCTAGACGCCTTCGATCAGGCAGGCGTGGACGTGTGCTACGAATTGCATCCGGGCGAAGACTTGCATGACGGCGTAACGTTTGATCGTTTTCTCGATGCCGTCGATCATCATCCGCGCGCCAACATTCTCTTCGATCCGAGCCACTTCCTGCTGCAGCAGCTGGACTATCTTCAGTTCGTCGATATCTATCACGACCGTATCAAGGCGTTTCACGTCAAGGACGCGGAGTTCCGGCCCAACGGTCGACAGGGCGTGTACGGCGGGTACTCGGGCTGGGTGGACCGGGCGGGGCGCTTCCGGTC
Source organism: Caballeronia sp. DA-9 (assembly GCF_051615025.1). Classification (NCBI taxonomy): domain Bacteria; kingdom Pseudomonadati; phylum Pseudomonadota; class Betaproteobacteria; order Burkholderiales; family Burkholderiaceae; genus Caballeronia; species Caballeronia sp. DA-9. Next base: position 1,755,002 of record NZ_CP195132.1, read on the forward strand.
TCTTGGCGACGGGCAGATCGACTTTGGCGCGATCTTCTCGAAGATGGCGCAATATAATTTTCCCGGCTGGGCGGTGCTTGAATGGGAATGCGCGTTGAAGCACCCGGAAGACGGCGCGCGTGAAGGCGCGGGTTTTATCCGCGAGCATATTATCCGCGTGGCGGATCGTGCCTTCGATGACTTCGCCGGAAGCGGCGCGAACGGTGAGGCTTTACGGGAAGTGTTGGGGATTCGTGGACAACAGCCATAATCGCGCGGGATCGTAAAAGAAAGCGCCGTTGCCGATCACCGAAAATGATCGTGCAACGGCGCAGTCAATCACAACGTTTCCTGCTTCGGCGTCAGGTCATGACGCCTTGAAGCTTACGCCCAATCCGCGTGAAAACTCCCCTTCTTGTCCACGCGCTCGAACGTATGCGCGCCGAAGAAGTCGCGTTGCGCCTGCACCAGGTTCGCCGGCAGCGTTTCGGAGCGGTAGCTGTCGTAATAAGCCACCGCCGATGAAAACGCCGGTACCGGCACGCCTGCCTTCACCGCGGCGACCACGACCTCGCGCAACGCGTCCTGATACTTCGCTGCAATGTCGCTGAAGTACGGATCGAGCAGCAGGTTGTGCAAGTCTGCGTTGGTCTTGTAGGCGTCCGTGATCTTCTGCAGGAACCCCGCTCGGATAATGCAGCCGGCCCGGAAGATTTTCGCGATCTGACCGTATTGCAGATCCCACTTGTACTCTTCCGAAGCCGCGCGCAACTGCGCGAAGCCCTGTGCATACGAAACAATCTTGCTCAGGAACAAGGCGCGCCGCACGGATTCCACGAACGCGTTACGGTCGCCGTCGAACTTGGGCGACGGTCCCTTCAGTTGCTTGCTCGCTTCCACGCGCTGATCCTTGAGCGACGACAGCACGCGCGCAAACACGGCCTCGGTGATCAGCGGTAGCGGCGCGCCGAGATCGAGCGCATTCTGGCTTGTCCACTTGCCCGTGCCCTTTTGCGCGGCGCGGTCAAGAATCACATCGACGAGATCCTTGCCTGTTTCTTCGTCTTTCTTCGAGAAGATCTTCGAGGTGATTTCAATCAGGTAGCTATCCAGCTCGCCCTTGTTCCACTCGACATAAACCTTGCCCAGTTCTTCATTCGACAAACCCGCCACGCGCTTCAGCACGTCGTAGCTTTCGGCGATCAGTTGCATGTCGCCATACTCGATCCCGTTGTGCACCATCTTCACGTAGTGCCCCGCGCCGTCCGGACCCATGTACGCCACGCACGGCTCACCGTCCGGCGCCTTCGCGGCGATCTCGGTAAGGATCGGAGCCACGAGGTCATACGCTTCCTTCTGGCCGCCGGGCATGATCGACGGGCCCTTGAGCGCGCCTTCCTCACCGCCCGATACACCCGTGCCGATGAAATGCAGGCCCGACTTCGCCAGATCCGTGTTGCGGCGGATGGTATCGGTGAAATGGGTGTTGCCGCCGTCGATCAGGATGTCGCCTTTTTCAAGCAGCGGGCGCAGCGAGTCGATGGTGGCGTCGGTGCCCTGGCCGGCCTTGACCATGAGCAGGATGCGGCGCGGCTTTTCCAGCGACTCGACGAATTCTTCCAGCGTGTAAGAGGGGACGAGCTTCTTGTCGGGATGCTCGGCCATCAGGTCGTCGGTTTTTTCTCGACTACGGTTATAGACCGATACTGCGTGCCCGCGGCTCTCGATATTCAATGCCAGATTGCGTCCCATGACGGCGAGGCCGACAACGCCGATTGCTTGTTTGCTCATGTTTCTCTCCGAATGACCGGAGCGCTTGCGGTTCGTGGCCGCGCACGCTGCGGATACGTTTGTGTCAATGGGGGCGGTGTCCGCGATGGCGTTCGGCCGGGTTTTCGCGCCATCGGGCGCGTCGCGCCGGAGCGAGACGCGCGGGATGTGCCGCCCAACGCGGCCCCGCGCCGCCGAACGCCGCGCGGAACGCGCAGACCGAGCGAGATTACCACTTTGACACGCAACCGGCAGACATCGCGCGCGGCGCAGGCATGGCGCGCGGGGCGTGCGCGGGTCGAAAATGGGCCAGCAAGCGCCCCTTTCGGCGGCGGTCTAGAATGAGCGTCCCAGCCCGTTCCAGGACCGATCCGCGCGACGGAAAAAGCGCACAAGGCAAATGCATGGCCCTTAGAAGGAAGGCTCACCACTACCACGTCTACGTGATCGAACTCGCCGATACGGTGTGGAACGAAGCGCGGTTCCGGCGCGCCAATCCGGATTATGTGCTGGGCAAGCCGTTTGTTTATGTAGGCATGACGGGCATCGACCCGGACGTTCGTTTCGATAAACACAAGGCCGGCATCCAGTCGAACCGGTATGTGCGGGAGTTCGGGCTGCGCCTGTTGCCACAACTGTACGAGTTGTACAACCCCATGCCGTACGAAGGCGCGCGAGAGATGGAAGTGGAACTGGCAATCGGCTTGCGGGAAGCGGGATACGGCGTATGGCAGGCGTGAAGACAGCGCGCGGATTCCGGGCGCATCGATCAGACTAATCGGGAGCAGCACATATGCGGATACTGGTGGTGGGCGCAGGCGCAATTGGCGGATATTTTGGTGGACGGCTGCTCAATGCCGGACGCGACGTAACGTTTCTCGTGCGCGAACGGCGCGCCGCGCAACTGGCGCGAACGGGTCTCAACCTGCGCAGCCCGAACGGCGATTTATCGATACCCAATCCGCCCGTCGTGCTGGCAAAAGATGTTGCCGAGCCTTTCGACCTGATCCTGCTGAGCTGCAAGGCTTACGATCTCGACGGCGCCATCGAGTCGATCAAGACATCGGTGGGTCCGGACACTGCCATCCTGCCGCTGCTCAACGGCATGCGGCATCTGGACGTGCTCGAAACGCAGTTTGGTCCCGACCATGTACTCGGCGGCCAGTGCGTCGCTGCCGTGACGCTCGACGCCGAGGGGACCATCGTGCATTTGAACAAGATGCATTCGATGACCTTCGGCGAGCTTGCAGGCGGCACGTCGGCGCGTATCGAGGCCATCGCCGCCGAATTGTCGGGCGCGCAATTCGACGCCGCCGCGAGCCCGAATATCCTTCAGTCCATGTGGGAAAAATGGACTTTCCTCGCGACGCTCGCGGCCGGCACGTGCTTGATGCGCGCGCCCGTTGGCGACATCATTGCGGCGCCGGGCGGTCAGAAACTGCTGCTCGATCTCTTCGATGAAGCCCGCGCCATTGCCGCGGCAAACGGCTTTCCGCCCGGCGAGGCCGCGGTCACCCGCACGCATTCCATGTTGACCGAAGCGGGTTCCGGCATCACCGCGTCGATGCTGCGCGACCTGGAAAATGGCGCGCGCATCGAGGCGGATCACGTGGTGGGCGACCTGATCGCGCGTGGGAATGCGCCTGGGCACGAGCAGCACTCGCCGATATTCGCGACTGCCTATATCCACCTGAAGGCATACGAATCGCGCCGGGACCGAAGCGCGAAAGCCTTGTAAGGCATGCTGTGAAAACACGGGAAATTCGTCAGTTGTCCGCGTCAGTGCTTTGAATCCGCGCAAATAAAGCGTTACCCTCTGCGCTTTTCCAAAGCACTTATCGCCATCAATGCACGAAGACGCTCACGATCAGCCACTCGCGCCGCCGACCATCGCGGAAATTTTCATCGGCTTCCTGACGCTTGGGCTGACCGCCTTCGGCGGTGCGCTGCCGCTTGCACGCCGCGAAGTGGTCGAGCGCCGCAAATGGCTCAACGCCGATGAATTCACGGATCTTCTCGGGCTGTGCCAGTTTCTCCCCGGCGGCAATGTCATCAATTTATCGGTGGCGATCGGAATGAAGTTTCGCGGCGTTCCCGGTGCGCTCGCGGGCCTGCTTGGCTTGATTGTGGGACCGTCGCTGATCGTGATCGCGCTCGGCGTGTTCTATCAGCGCACGCACAACGACGCGCACATTCGCCATCTCTTCGCGGGATTGGCTGCGGCTGCGGCGGGTCTGCTGGTATCGATGGCCGTCAAAGTCGCGTGGCCATTGCGCAGGAAATTGTCGATGGCGGTCATCGCCGTGCTGGCCTTCGCGGCAATCGCATTGGTGCGCTTGCCGCTGTTGCCCGTGATGCTCGTCCTCACGCCGATATCGATTTTCATCGCGTCGAAATTCAGCGGCGAGACGAACCGCGGGGCTAACCAATGAATCACGATCTCGTCTCGCTCGCCGCGATTTTCAGCCAGCTTTCGTTGCTCGCGTTCGGCGGCGGCAATTCCATCCTGCCCGAGATGCAGCGGCAAGTGGTCGAGGTGCATCAGTGGATGTCGAAGGCGGATTTTTCCGCGCTGTTCGCGCTCGCGCAAGCCGCGCCGGGACCGAACATGATGGTCGTGACGCTGGTCGGCTGGCATGTGGCGGGTTGGCCGGGCGTGATCGTGACATCGATTGCGAAGTTCGGGCCGTCGTCATTCGTCACTGTCGCCGCCATGCATGCGTGGGAGCGCTTCAAGCACCATTCGTGGCGCCGCTACGTGCAACTTGGCCTCGTGCCTATGACGGCGGGGTTGCTGGCAGCGAGCGCCGCGCTGATTGCGGAGGCGTCGGATACGCAATGGGTGCTGGGCGGGATTACGGCGGCGGTCGCGCTGTTGTCGTTCAAGACAAAGGTGCATCCGCTATGGTTGCTGGCTTTGGGAAGTCTGGTCGGGCTGACGGGATTCGGGCAGTTCTAGGCCGCGTTGGGTCGCGGGTGCGGAACGCGCCTGATATACATGCGCCAAGCCTTAAGCGGCATCGATGAGTTCGGCAATATCGTCAACATCGATGGTGCGGCCATGTTTGTTCTTCACGCCACGGCCCCACGCCTGAACAAACGCGCCCGGACTCAGATAGCGGGCAAGTTCGGCAGCGGCGTGAGGCGGCATGCGCAGCGACGTGCCTTCGTCCAGCAGCGCGCCGCGCAATTCGCCCCTTGGACCATACAACGACATGGTCACTTCTCCCTGTACATCCATTGGCTTGCCTTCAAGTCTTGCAGGACCTGGCGCCGGATGTTGCGGCCCTTCGTCGATGATCTCGACGCCGTTCTGGCTCGTCAAGGAAACAGCCGCGATGACGTTGGCGGCACGCGGTTTCACGCCGCGCACGCGAATGGTATTGCCGGGCGCAATGTGCTTCGTCACTTGCCTTGTCATATGCGGCGGGAAGTGAACTTGCAGCGTGCTGCCCGCCGTGTTCAGGATCAGGCCGTCAAGCTCACCGTGGGGATTCAACAGAAATTGCGTTACTTTGCCGCGCGTTTCCGGCAGGCAGGCGGGATCGATCCAATGCATGAGCGCTCCAATAAAGTCAGTCGCCGTTCGCGAACGGCGGAGAACGAGATGCATCGGTTCAGCAAGAAACCTGCCTCGCGGCCCTCCCGCCATAAAAGAGCGGCTGCAAGCGGGTTGGATCGTTGCTCACTAGAATGTCTGATGATCCGATAAAAGGAGCACCCTTCATGGCGATGACAACCGATTACGCAACAGCCGAGCCGCCGCGTGCGGATATCGATGATCTTGCGGGGCCAACGGTGGTTGAGTTCGGCACCGCGTGGTGCGGTTATTGCAAGGCGGCCCAGCCGCTGATTGCACAGGCGTTCAACGACCACCCTGGCGTGCGGCATCTGAAGATCGAGGATGGCAGCGGCAGGCCGCTCGGCCGGTCTTTTCGCGTCAAGCTCTGGCCGACGCTGATTTTCATGGACAGCGGACGGGAAGTCGCGCGGCTGGTTCGGCCAAGGGACGTGACGGAAATACGCGATGCGTTTGCGCTCATCGACAAAACGCTTTCCACTTGAAGCGCCTTCTTGCGAGGGGTTTTGCCGGCCGTCACCGGTGCGATGGCGAGGGCGAGGAATATCATCGGTGGAAACAGAGGGCTGGAACGAGCGTTTCTGCAGGATAACGGCGCAGCGAACTTTCCGCGCGACGGCGCGGTCCACCGTCGAGTGGGCGGTTCCCTAACTTCCCAACATAACGTGCCATTCGCGGTTATCAGGAGAATTGACATGCAGATCACGGGTGAAATGCTGATCGGTAAAACGGCCGTGCGCGGAACAGATGCAACGCTGCACGCCTTCGATCCCGCGCGCAATCTCAAGCTCGAGCCGGCGTTCGGCGGCGGCGGCGCGAAGGAAGTCGCGCGCGCGGCGGAGCTGGCCGAACAGGCCTTCGATACCTACCGCCTCGCGCCGCTCGAAACACGCGCGCAGTTTCTCGAAGCGATCGCGGACAACATCGTGGAAATCGGCGATGCGCTTATCGATCGCGCGCACGCCGAATCCGCGCTGCCGAAAGCGCGTCTCGAAGGCGAGCGCGCCCGTACGGTTGGGCAGTTGAAGCTGTTTGCCTCGCTCGTGCGGGAAGGGCGATGGTTGAGCGCCACGCTCGATTCGCCGCAGCCCGATCGAAAGCCGTTGCCACGTCCCGATCTGCGCCTGCAGAAGATACCGGTCGGCCCGGTTGCGGTGTTCGGCGCGAGTAATTTTCCGCTGGCGTTTTCGGTAGCCGGGGGCGATACCGCCGCAGCGCTTGCCGCCGGTTGTCCGGTTGTCGTCAAGTCGCATCCTGCGCATCTGGGAACGTCCGAAATGGTCGGACGCGCGATCCAGAAAGCGGTATCGGACATGGGCTTGCCCGAGGGCGTGTTCTCGCTCGTGGTGGGCGAGGGCAACGGGATCGGTGAGGCGCTGGTCGCGCATCCGGCCATCAAGTCGGTCGGCTTCACGGGTTCCCGGCGTGGCGGCCTTGCCTTGATGGAGATTGCATCGAAACGGCGCGAGCCGATTCCCGTGTTCGCCGAAATGAGCAGCATCAATCCGTTCTTCGTGCTGCCGGGCGCGCTGGCCGCGCGCGCTGAAACGCTTGCAAGCGGATTCGTGGATTCGCTCACCCTTGGCGTCGGCCAGTTCTGCACGAATCCGGGTCTCGTACTCGCGCTGGAAGGGCCGCATTTGCAGGGGTTTATCGACTATGCGGTGAGCGCGCTGGAGAAGAAGAGCGCTCAGACCATGCTGACGTCAGGGATTGCCGCGGCGTATCAGGAAGGTATCGCGCAACGCGATCAATCCGGTGTCGAGCGCGTTGCGACCGGCGCCGAAACCGATGCGCCTTTCGCCGCGCTGCCAGCGCTTTTTACCGTCAGCGCCGAGCGTTTTGCGGACACGCCGCATCTCGCGGACGAGATATTCGGTCCGGCGGCGCTGATCGTGATTTGCCGCGACGAGGACGAGATGCTGGACCTCGCGCGGCGTATCGAAGGTCAGTTGACCGCCACGCTTCAGCTTGAAAACGATGACGTGCCGTTCGCCCGCCGCCTCATGCCGATCCTCGAGCGCAAGGCCGGGCGGATCCTCGCGAACGGCTTTCCAACGGGCGTCGAGGTATCGTATGCCATGGTGCATGGCGGCCCATATCCGGCGACCTCCGACAGCCGCGCGACTTCGGTGGGCGCAATGGCTATCGAGCGGTTCCTGCGGCCAGTGTGCTATCAGGATCTGCCGGCGGCCTTGTTGCCGCTCGCGCTTCAGGACGACAATCCGCTGAGCCTGTGGCGTCTGCGCGATGGCGAGCTTGGACCCAATTGACCCAACCACACAGCAAGGAGACCTTATCTTGATGGAGCGCCGTTATCCCGATCCTGCCGTCCGCGTACTGGACGAGCGATTCAACGCGCTGCGCGTGACGGCGGCATCGGTGGAATGTCTGTATCAAGGCGCTCGATGGTCGGAAGGACCAGTCTGGTTCGGCGACACGCGCTCGCTTCTGTGGAGCGACATTCCAAACAACCGCATGCTCCGATGGGACGAGGAAACCGGCGTCGTCAGCACGTTCCGGAAGCCCTCGAACAACGCGAACGGCAACACGCGCGACCGCGAAGGGCGGCTTGTGACATGCGAGCATCTGACGCGCCGCGTGACGCGCACGGAATACGACGGGTCGATCACGGTGATCGCCGATCAATACCAGGGCAAGCCGCTCAATTCTCCGAACGACGTGATCGTCAAATCCGATGGCTCCATCTGGTTCAGCGATCCTACATTCGGCATCGATGGATTCTACGAAGGCGAGCAGAAGCCGCCGGAATTGACGCCGGGTGTGTATCGGGTCGGTGCAAAAAGCGGCGAGATCACGTTGATGATTTCCGATCTGGCCGGTCCGAACGGACTCGCATTTTCGCCGGATGAATCCGTGCTTTATGTAGTCGATTCACGCGCGTCGCCGCGTGAAATCCTTGCATACGAAATGGCGCTGGATGGCTGTTCGTTCAAGGATTCGCGCGTGGTGATCGACGCTCGCGATGGCACGCCGGATGGTTTTCGCGTCGATATCCACGGCAACCTCTGGTGCGGCTGGGGCATGGGCAGCGACGAACTTGACGGGGTGCGCATATTTACGCCGCGCGGTGAAGCGATCGGGCATATCGCGTTGCCCGAACGCTGCGCGAACGTGTGTTTTGGCGGCCGGCACCGCAACCGCTTGTTCATGGCCGCGAGTCACGGGCTCTACGCGCTGTACGTCAATACACAAGGCGTGAAGGGCGGCTGAAGACTGCCTGGGGATTTATCCGGCCGCGCGCTTTTCCATCAGCTTGGCCGGTTCCGCTGGGGCCGCAAACCCGAAGCGCGCGTACAGCGTGTGTGCGCTCGACGTAGTCAGCATCATCTTTCGCAAACCCTGCAAATCCGGATGCGCCAGTACGCATCGCACGAGCCAGACGCCGAGGCCGTTGCCCTGGTGTTCGGGCAGCACGAAGACATCGGCGAGATACGCGAAGCTCACCGTGTCCGTGATCGCGCGTGCATAACCAATCTGAACGCCGCGATGAAACAGCCCGAACGCGAGCGAATGGCGCGCCGCGCGTTCGACCTTCTCGCGCGAGATCCCCGGCGACCAGTACGCGACTTCGCTCAAGTACCGATGCACGACATCGAAGTCGAATTCGGCAATATCCGTTGTTACGCGATAATCGTCGCGCAGCCATTCGATCGCCATTCAACGCACCTTGTAGACGCGGCCGGTTTCGAGTCCTTCCACGCTGCGGCTGTAAGCCAGCGCCACGCGTGCGCCGGATGCCGCTTCGAAGCCGCGGAAGTACGGGCCGAACGCTTCGCGCGCCTCTTCCAGCATGGTTGCATTGACCACGTTGATGCGCAGTCCGCGCGGTAGCTCGATCGCGGCGCCCCGTACAAAACCTTCTATTGCGCCGTTCACCGCTGCGGCGCTCGCGCCATATTTGATCGGTTCGTCTCCAACGATTCCGCTTGTCAGCGTGAACGAGCCGCCATCGTTTAAATAACGCTGCGCGTGAAGCACGAGATTGACCTGGCCCATGAGCTTGTCATCGAGGCCGATACGGAACTGTTCCGAGGTCATTTGCGAGAGTTCGCCGAAATGCACATGGCCGGCAGTGGCCACAATGGCATCGACCTGGCCAATCGATTTGAAAAGCGCATGAACGCTGTTGAGATCGGTCAGGTCCACGCGATGCGCACCGCGCGTCGCGCCGATCTCGAACACTTCGTGACGTGGCGCGAACTCGGCCAGAACGGCACGGCCGACCGTGCCCGTGGCACCGATAACGGCAATTTTCATGAGGAGCTCGTCGAAGAGGAAATGGGCCCTCATTGTGCGTTTTCGCCGCCGCTTGAACAAGATGCGGCGTTTGACGCGGCTTTATTTCCGCTGCAAATTTTGCTCGTGCGATGCATCCGGCGACAGCAGGAAGATCGCCGCCGCCAGCTTGCTCACCAGCACAATGCCGGTCACGATTGCGGCCGTTGGGAACATTCTCCACTCCACGCCGAGCATGGGACCGACCAGCACGACCGACGCTACGCCAAGCGCGACGGTGAGCCAGCGCGCCCATTGCAGCCGCAGCGCGACGCAGACGTAAAGGCCGCCGATTAATACCCGCGACGCGATCAGCGGTGCAAGAGGCTCGTTCGGTCCCACCATCAATGCAAGGCCCATTTCAGCCCACGAGAGGACGTAGGCGACACCCAGGCATGCGATAGCAGTCGAAAGCGCCTGTGTTGTCCAGGGCGCGCGCAGATCGAACGAACGTGACGTGCCTTGTGTTGCAGCTTCGTTCGTATAGGTATTGGTCGTTGTCATTTCTGGTCCCGTGGCTTACTTTTTTCTGGATCCGTACGTTCTGCATTCCCGCTGGATTCCTGATGCTTTTGTCTGACTGGCAACCCGCCCGGCAACCTTTTATGCACGAGACGTGCCAGGCCATGCCAAATGCTGGGAACATCGCTTGCTTTCAAACTCTTCAGGCCCGCTGGACGCGGATTTGCCTGAAGAAAGCGTGGCGCCGTTGAGGTTTTATCGACCGGAAAACCCCAGTGGCGGCGCGGCTGCATTGCAAGGGTCTCTCTTCGCGATGGCAGGCTTTACACGTTGACCGACTGACTATCCGGATCAAACGAAAAAAGGAACCCTTATGAGCGCGACGCAAGGTAATGAACCCAAAGAACAACGCCCACACTCGGAACGCGGGGAAGACGACGTCGATAAAGCCGTGGAAGACACGTTTCCGGCAAGCGATCCGCCGTCGACAGGCGGTGTGACGCGGATCGAATCAGACGAAGACAAGGAAAAGTCGAAAGCCAAATAAGAAAAACCGCGCTGAGCAGCGCGGTTTTTCCATGATCAGCCGAATTGTGCCGCGCTCAGGATTTGTCGCGCCGCTGAATTTCGATCAGCCTCGAAGGGCGCACGTGGTTGACCGCATAATGTTTGCGTCCGCGCAGCGTATCGCCGCGTGCATCGCGATCCACGAAGTCGTATTGCCGCTCCACCTCTTCCGCATCAGGTGCGATCATGCCTTTGTCGACTACGCTGAAGCCGCTTGCCAGCTTCAGCGCCAGGCCATTACGCGCAGGACGGCTGTCGAAACCGCCGAGGCCGTCGCCTTGTTCGAAGCGTGAATTGACAAGCGATGCGTTCACGCCAACAAACGCATCCGGATTCTGTCCGATCAGGAATTCGTCCTTTGCCGCGTCGTGGCTTTTGCTATCGGCGTCGACGGTATCGTCCAGTGTGTCGTCGTTGAGTACGTCGATTGCTTGATGTGTGAGATCGAGTTGCTCGATCGGTCCGCCTTCTTCCTTCGATGCACCCCGCGCCTTGCCGTCGCTGCGCGGCCCCGCCTGATTACTGTCCACTGCGGCAGCCACGTCACCCGTCTTGGCGTGCGCGGTCTCCGTCTCCGGCTTTTTCAGTGGGCTGTCCGCGGCGCGCTGGGTTTGCGTGTCCTGCGACTCATTGTTCTGTGCGTTGTTCATGTTTCGCTCCGCCTCGAATTGATTAACCCGAGTATAGGACGCAAGAAGTATTCCGGAAGCCTCGTAATGTGCCGCGCCAGAGCGCTGCTTATCGCGGGGAATAAACAACGGGATAAATCATCAGTAAATGTTCTAAGCCTGATCGATTTTTTTCAGTCGAACATGCCATTTCGCAAGAGTATGATTTGTTGTTCGCCGGGCCAGCGCGCGTTTCCGGACGGCCACCGCCGTAACGGCTTGTGCGCATGAGCGAGCAGGAGACGACCATCGCGAATCCAGCGGGGCATTTAAAAGATGGGGGTGATTCATGCAATATGACGATGCATTTTCACATCGTGGATATCTACTCAATTGCGCGCCGGCCCGCCAGGGCGACGGTTGTTTTCAGCCGTACGTCGTCATCTCCCGGTCAAGCGATGGCGAACTCGTCGCGAACCGTTTTTTTCCAGCGGATCTGCGCTTTGGCAATGCCGATGAAGCCATCGCCCACGCCCGCGACTGGGCCGTCCGATGGATCGACGCCAGTCACGTAAAAGTGGACCCGCCGTCCTGAACGTGCGGGACAGACCGGCCCGTTGTGGCGGAATTCCGCGTGCCGCAGGTGCGGCGTATTGGCGAAAAAACGGTTAATCTCGGGGCATTCATTAGAACGTGCCGTCATGGCGTACTCCGCTCAAGCCCCAAGACATGCCCAAAACCGTTTCCCTCGAAGCCTTGGCTTCTTCCCACGAATGGGGCCTCGACAAGATCGTGGCCGACTTGCGCGCGTCGCGCGAACAATTGCATCGCACGCGGCATCCGCTTGGCATTCGCGAATTGCCTTCGCGTGAAGCCATTGTCAAGATTGTCAACGGCTTGCGCTCCGCGCTGTTTCCGACGCATTACGGAGCCGCCGACCTGACCGCGGAAAGCGTGGATTACTACGTCGGGCATACGCTTGAAAGCACCTTGCGCCTGCTTGCCGAACAGATCCGGCGCGCATTGCGTTTCCTGCCTGAAAATCATGATCTCAGCGACGCCGAGCTTGGCACGCATGCGTTCGAACTCGCGCGCGAATTCGGCACGCAGTTGCCCGGCATCCGCGCGCTGCTCGTGAGCGACATCCAGGCGGCGTTCACCGGCGATCCAGCGGCGCAGCACATTACCGAAATCCTGCTTTGCTATCCGGGTATCTGGGCCATGACACATCATCGTCTGGCGCATGCATTGCATAAACTCGGCGTGCCGCTGCTCGCGCGTTTTATCAACGAGATTGCGCACTCGGCGACAGGTATCGACATTCATCCGGGCGCGACCATTGGACCGAGCTTTTTTATCGATCACGGGACGGGCGTGGTGATTGGCGAGACCGCGGTGATTGGCGAACATGTTCGCGTGTATCAGGCGGTGACGCTGGGCGCGAAGAGTTTTCCGGCGGGCAATGACGGCGTGCTTGTAAAGGGCAACGCACGGCATCCGGTCGTGGAAGACCACGTGGTCATCTATGCGGGCGCGACCATTCTTGGGCGCGTGACCATTGGGCGTGGATCGGTGATTGGCGGCAATGTTTGGCTGACCCATAGCGTGCCGCCAGGCAGCAGCGTCTCGCAGGGGAAAATCCGCGAAGTGGGCGACGGCGTTGCGCCCGATGAAGGTCGCAGCGCCTGAGGTTTGGAGACCCGTTTTGCGCCTTGGGGCTTCAGGTATTCGATACGCTGAAGCCGCTCGAATGCCCGACGATCGAGAGAAATTCGCGACGCGTGGACGGGTCGTCACGGAAGGTGCCCAACATGCGCGATGTGACCATCGACGCACCTGCCTTATGCACGCCGCGCGTGGACATGCATTGATGCGTGGCTTCCAGGATCACGCCCACGCCTAGCGGTTGAAGGACTTCTTCTAGCGTATCGGCGATTTGTGCGGTCATCTTTTCCTGTATCTGCAGGCGTTTCGCGAATGCGTCCACGAGCCGCGCCAGCTTGGAGATGCCGACCACGCGCTCGCGTGGAAGATAGGCCACGTGTGCCCGGCCGATGATTGGCACCATGTGATGTTCGCAGTAGCTTTCGAAGCGAATGTCCTTGAGCACGATCATTTCGTCGTAGCCCTGCACTTCCGAGAACGTGCGCGCGAGGATATCTTTTGGATTTTGCGCGTAGCCCGCGAAGAACTCTTCGTAGGACCGGATCACGCGCGCGGGGGTATCGACGAGGCCTTCGCGGGAAGGGTTGTCGCCGGCCCAGCGGATCAGCACGCGAACGGCGGCTTCGGCTTCTTCGCGGCTCGGACGATCGGCGTGGCTGAGTTCATCAGCGTGGATGTCTGGGGACGCGTCGGGTTTGTTGCGCGTGGCGCTCATTGAAGGCTCCAGATGCTTGTAGCAAAGTCATGAAGCCGTCATTGTTCCACGTTTTTCCTTTGACAAGACCCCGGCGCAATGTCGGGTTCTCTTTTCAGGGTGTACCGGTTTTGCCGCCGCCGTCGATGCCTGAACCGGTTTGCCAGGTTCTTTTTCCTTCGTTCGATAGCTTGCCGGAACTGTTGTGCTGGTCGGGTTCGGTGCCTGGTTCGGCCATGGGGCCGCCGGGTTGCTCTTGAGCGCGCTGCTTTTCGCCCTTGCGCTGGGCGCGGCGTTCTTCCTGGGATCGGCCGGCGTAGTTTGTATTGGTCGGGTTTGCGGTCATGTCGGGACTCCTTTTGTGAGTGACAATGTGACGCGCGCAAGGGGCGTTCCAGCGGGAGCGGGGTGGGGTGGGTTTGTTTCGCGGAGCGTCTTGGGGTTGGGTGGTTTTATTGCTGAGCGCTCGTTGCTCGTTGTTCGTTATTTGGAGCAGATGGTGTTGGCCGGGAATCAATGCCGGGTTGCTGCTTTTTAGGGCTTCGCGCGTTTCGTTTTAGCCGATCTTTTTAGCACTGTTAGCCACTATCCGTGGCGGGACTTCATTTCTTTTTCCAACGGCGAAAAAGAAACGAAGCAAAGAAAACGCCTTCCAACCGCTAATTCTTAAGTGGACCAAGCGTGCAGTGATATCTGCTTGGGACTTCAAAAGAACCCTCGCCGCCATAACCACCAACACCTGAAACCCTTCCCCTCCATATCCCGACATCCACACGCTTCGCCACCAGCGCCCTCGGGCAAGCACACAACCCCACAGAACCAGTTCGGTCGAACACCCCGTCGCGCGCCGCGCTTTCCTGTTGAAGGCTACTTACACTGGTGGCGAAGCGTGTGGGTAACCGTGGACGGAGCGGGAGGGTTTCGACTGTGCGGGGTTATGCGCTGAGCGTTCTTTTGAAGTCCCAAGCAGATGTAATTGCACGCTTGCTCTCTTTAAGAATTAGCGGTTGGAAGGCGTTTTCTTTGCTTCGTTTCTTTTTCGCTATTGGAAAAAGAAATGAAGTCCCGCCACGGACAGTGGCTAATAGTGCTAGAAAGATCAACTAAGACAAACCGCGCGAAGATCTAAAAAGCAGGACCCATCTGCCCAAAAAACCTCCGCGCCAGCATCCCCCTACGCCGACAACAACGACCCCGTCCGAAACGCGGTAGCACTGGCAATCCGCGCCACCTCCATCCCGGCGGTCGTAAACCGCGCAATTTGTCGCGCATACAAAACACCACTGACCGTGCTGTAGAGCGTGGTCACGCTATCGCTCAACGGATCGACAACATCCGCCACGGCCTCGCCGGCATTCACCATAGCGCCCACGTTGGCGCGAAACACCAGCACGCCACTCGCCGGCGCCACAATCGGCTCAGCGCCGGCAAGCGGCGTAGCAGGATAAGACAGAACCGGCATGGCAGGCGCGGGCGCATCAATCACACCACGATGCATCAGGTAATTGATGATCCCCTGCGCGTCGGCATCGGCGAATTCATACGATACGTCGTGCTGGCTGCGCAATTCCACTGTCACCGAAATGCCGCCGTTCGGGATCGGAAAACGATCACCAAACTTCGCGCGCAAGTCCGACCAGCAAAAGCTGTGGATTTCATCGAAGGGATTGCCCACCGAATTCAACGCGAGCAGCGACGCCTTCGAGTCCAGATAACGCGCGAGCGGTTCGACTTCATCCCAGATGTCCGGATTGGTGTAAATGTGCAGCGCGGCGTCGAGATCACAATGCAGGTCGAGCACGACATCGGCGTCATACGATAGCTTTTGCAGTGCAAGACGCTGCGATTCGAGTTCGGTCTGCGGATGTTGCTCGTCAAGCGCGGCGCGCATCGCCTCGCGTACGGCAAGCTTGTTCTCCTGAATATCGCCCGAAAGCCGGCCTTCAATACGCGATGCAATCAGCGCACCCAGATCATGGAAATTGCGGTTGAAGTTATGGCCGCTATTGAGCTCGAACCGGCCAAGCAAGGTGCCATGCATGTTCTGGTTCAGCCCGATAGGATTCGGCACCGGCACGATCACCACTTCGCCGCGCAGCTTGCCCGCGGCTTCCAGTTCGGCGAGTTGACGGCGCAAGCGCCACGCCACCAGCATGCCCGGCAGTTCGTCGGCGTGCAGCGAGGACTGAATGTAGATTTTCTCGCCGCCGCCCGCGCCATAGTGAAAGCTCAGGATATTGCGGGTGGTGCCAAGCGATGGCGAAATCAGAGTGTGCGTTTTGGTTTGCATGGTGGTCGGACGCGCAAGGCGCTTTTAAGGCTTTGCGCTTCGATGAGTGGTGTCGGCATGTTCAGGAGAGCGGGGCGACGCGCAAGCCAAGGCTGTGCAACTCGGCATCGCCTGCTCCAGACGTTCGATCTTAGCCGAAAAAAGACGGGTTGCCGCATGCGGCGCATATGTGCCGCTAAAACAAAACGGGCTCCGCAGTGTTGCGGAGCCCGTTTTTACACGCTGCTCAGGTATCGATCAGCCGCCGTACACGTCGAAATCGAAGTATTTCTTTTCGAGCTTCTTGTACGTGCCGTCCTTGATGATCGCGGCGATCGCCTTGTCGATCTGCGCCTTCAGGTCGGTGTCTTCCTTGCGCAGGCCAATACCCGCGCCATTGCCAAGAATCTTTTCGTCGACCAGATCCTTGCCGACAAAGTCATAACCCGCACCGCGCGGGGTCTTGAGGAAGCCCACATCGGCTTGCACCGCGTCCTGCAGCGCTGCGTCAAGGCGGCCGGCCAGCAAGTCGGCGTACACGCCGTCCTGGTTCTGGTACGGCGTAACCGTTACGCCCTTCGACGCCCAGTAGGTCTTGGCGTAGGTTTCCTGGATGGTGCCTTGTTCCACGCCAACGGTCTTGCCCTTCAGGCCTTCAGGCGTCGGCAGGATGCCGCTGCCCTTCTTGGCGATCAGGCGCGTCGGGGTGTTGAAAAGCTTGCTCGAGAACGCGATTTGTTCCGCGCGCTGCGGCGTCATGGACATAGACGAGAGCACGCCGTCGAACTTCTTGGCCTTCAAAGCCGGAATCATGCCGTCGAAATCGTTTTCCACCCATACGCACTTCGCCTTCAGGCGCGCACAGATTTCATTGCCGAGATCGATATCGAAACCAACCAGCTTGCCATCCGGACCTTTCGATTCGAAAGGGGCGTAGCTGGCGTCGACGCCGAAACGGATGGTCGAGTAATCCTTCGCATTGGCGGTGACGGAGGTGATCGATGTGACGGCAAGCAGAGAGATCGTCAAAGCCGCGAGCAGTTTTTTCACTGTTTTTACTCCAAAGGTGGTCGGTACATCCCAGACAGATGGTGCCCGGGTTTGTCCGGCGCGAAGTCTCTCGCCGGACGGCTTACATTCCGCGGATTGTGCCCGCAATAGAATCGCAGCAGATTACCAAGCCAAAAAAATCTGGGAGTTAGTGAAAGCCCCGATAGTAAATCTCAAGAGCGTTGATTGGCGGGCTTGTTCAGCCTGTGCGGATAAATTGGTGCTTATTTGTGCGGTGCGATTTTCGCGAAGTTTCACACACACGTCCGCACGCCCGCCGCCACGGGTCAGGTAGCGGCGGGCGCTTCTCTCTATATCACCTGCTTACTGCGCATCGATACGGCCATAAATGCCGGTCGTCGGGCTCGGACCTGCAGCGAAGAACAGCGTGTTGGTCGGCTGGCTCGCGGCGTTATTGCCGAACGACATGCCCCAGATGCCGGTTTGCTTGATCGGCGTGCCGTCTGCCTGCGTCAACGCGCCAATGAACGCGCCGGTCGTCGGATTGAACGCATTGATGGTGCCGTCGCCAAAGTTGCCGACCAGCAGGTCGTTGCTGGCCGCGCCGAAGTTGGCGGGCGCCATCGCGATACCCCACGGCGAGTTCAGCGCGCCGCCCGAGGCAATGCGCTTGATGAACCGGCCATCGGTATCGAAGGTATCGATCACGCCGTTGCCTGCGCCGTTGACCTGCTTGCGGCCATCCGTGCCTTGCTTCGCGTACGTCACAGTGACTGTCGTGCCCGTCACGTTGATGCCGAACGGCGCAAAGCCCGCAGGCAACGCCGGGTCCTGGAAGCTGCCGGCGAGCTGGACCTTGGCGAAGTTCTTGTCGAAGACATCGACCTTGTTGTTGTGGAAGTCGGTCGCGTACAGGAAATTACCCGTCGCGTTCTTGCCGATCGCGAGACCCTTGTAGACCGCGGCGCCAGCGGCGTCGTCGAAAGCGATGACGGCCGTGGTCGGCAACACCTTGGGCGACCAGCCAGCGATCGTGCCGGCTTCCGTCGCCCACAAGAACAGCGCGTTGCTCGTGTTGCCGCTGGCGCTGATCTGGAAGTCGGTGGTCGTGTTGAATACGATGCCCGTCGGACCGCCTGGGCGTCCGTTTGCCGCCGGCGGAATCGTCACGACCAGCGACTGCGGAACGCCATTGCCGTCATACAGCGTGGACTTGCTCGTGGTGTTGTCCGACACCCACATCACACCGGTCGGATTGAACGCGATGCCCCAGCCGTTTTGCAGGTTGGCGTCGGCGTGCGCCGCGGGCGTGCTGCCGTCGGATACGAGCAGCGTGGTCTTGAACGGCGCCGTCAGCGTGGTGCTGTTGTTGTTCGAATTTGAATCGCTGCCGCCACATGCCGCCAGCGTCGCAACGGTGAGTCCCAGCATCATGGACAAGGCAAGCTTTTGCTTCAGTTTCATTGGAATTTTCCTCTCGCGGTATGAGTGGTGTTCGCCGGCTTGCTTCATCGTCTTGAAGCGCGGCCAACCGACGACATGGATTCGCCGGAGATGAGCGACCGCTGCCTCCGCAGCGGCTTGCCTGTCTCCTTCAAGCGTCCGAACGTCTCACTCTGAACGCGCGTATAAAACTATTTATTCCAAAATATTTCCGTGGAAACAGGGCAGAAATTTTTCTTAGCGATTCCTAACTAAACAGCGATCTTGTCAGCATTGAGAGGCGCTTTAACAGCCAGCGCCGCGGGGTTATTCCATGCGCCCAAAAATAGTTTTCGGCCTGCTTTTTATTTCCTGGGCGATGGAATAAATCGGCGCTCAAATACGTTAGCGGGGGAAGGGCTTCAAAGGTCGTGCATCGCTTCAATCCAGCGGGTGAAAAAAGCCTCAAGTTTTTAAAACAAGGCCCGTAAACACACGTGAGGCATGGCCCGTGACAGCGCGTCACGAGTCTGCACGGTCACAACTCAACGAGAAAAACGACATGACTATCGTTCGACGGCTGGTGTTGACGCTCGGGGTAGCGTTACTGGCTCTGGCGTTCGTGGGCGGCTACGGGCTTTCGCAGCTTCACGGGTCTTATCAGCGCATAGAAGGACTGGAGACGCATACGATCCCGGGTTTGAAATCCATATCGATGACGCTCGATGACGTCGCCGACATGCGTCTGAATGTGTATCGCTATGTGGTGGACGGCATCGATGACGTGAGCCGCAGCGAGATCCAGGGTGAAATCGCCGATGCGGACAAGCGCTTCGACGCACACGTGGCCGAGTATCAATCGCGCGGAATATCCGACGCTCGCGATCAGCAAATGCTGAACGCGGACAGGGCGAACATCAACGCATACCGGACTGCGCGCACCGCGTTCTTCGACAAGGTCAGAGGCGGCGATAAAGATGGCGCGCTCGCCATGCTGCACGACGGCGGCGCGGTGCATACAGCGGCGGTTGCGCTCAATGGCGGCTTGCATGCGCACCTGAACTACAACATCGAACGAGGACAGACAATACGCGACGAGAACGCTGCGGCCTACAAGACAGCGTTTGGCCTGATGCTCGCGATCGTGATTGGCGCGCTGGTGGTGACGGGCTTGTTCGGCAGCCAGCTTTACCGGTTGATCAGCCACGGACTTGGCCGCTTGCAAGGAACGCTGCAGCGCATCAGCACGTCGCTGGATCTCTCGCAGCAGGCGAAGGTGGATCGCATGGACGAGATCGGACACACGGCGGCCGCGCTGAACAGTTTGCTCGAGCGCATGGCCGGCGTTGTCAGCGAAGTGAGAGTGTCGAGCGATGCGGTCGGCGTTGCATCGAAGCAGATTGCCGCGGGCAACATCGATTTGTCGGCCCGCACCGAACAACAAGCGGCTTCCTTGCAGGAAACCGCCGCAAGCCTCGATGAACTGACGGCCACGGTACAGGGCAACGCCGACAGCGCGAAGCAGGCAAGCGCGCTGGCGGTGAGCACCACGCGCATCTCGGACGAAGGTAACGTCGCCGTGGAGCGCATGGTCGGCACCATGAGCGAGATTGCGTCGAGTTCCGCGCAGATCGCCGAGATCACCACGCTGATTGAAGGCATTGCATTCCAGACGAATATCCTCGCGCTCAATGCCGCAGTTGAAGCGGCGCGGGCGGGCGAGCAGGGACGCGGTTTCGCGGTGGTGGCCTCCGAAGTGCGCAGCCTCGCGCAACGATCATCGGTCGCGGCGAAGGAGATCAAGGATCTGATCGAGCGCTCGGTTGCAACGATTCATTCGGGTTCGTTGCAGGCTGAAGAGGTTGGGCGTTCGACGGCCGAGGTGCAGCGCGCGATCAAGCGCGTGGCTGAGATCGTCGGCGAGATTGCGGCGGCGTCCGACGAACAGGGCCACGGGATCGAGCAGGTGAATCAGGCGATCGGCCAGATCGACGAAGCCACGCAGCAGAACGCGGCGCTGGTCGAAGAAGCGGCGGCCGCGGCGCAGTCGCTCGATGAACAGGCGATACGCCTGAGCGGGACCGTTTCGGTGTTTACGGTGAACGCAGGCAGGTCAACGGGCGGCGACCGACTCATGATTCGGCCCGTTCAGGCGCTTGAGGATGGCGTCGTTCTGCAAGCTTATTGAGGGCGCGCCTACACGTGATCTCCGAGCGGCGCTCCGGTCATCGACACAAGAAAATCAAAGAACGCGCGCACTTTCGCGGGCAGATGATGGCGCGACGGATACGCCGCATAAAGCGGAAAGGTTTCGTCGGCCCAATCGGGAAAGAGGTCGACCAGCCGGCCGCTGGCAAGCAACTGCTCGACACCGAGCGCCAGCACCTGGGCAATCCCGTGACCTGCAAGACACACGCCGTGCATGGTGCCGACGTCGTTTACGCATAGACGCCCGCGCGCCTTGATGACGACCTTGTTCTTGCCGCGATGAAACTCCCACGGAAACGGCCGGCCCGTTTCCGGATCGCGAAAATTGATGCATGCATGCGGCTCGCGTTCGAGATCAGCAGGCGCGAGAGGCCGGCCATGTTTCCTGATATACGCGGGCGACGCCACCGTGATGATCCGCGTATCCAGCAGTTTGCGCGCAATCAAGGTCGACTCGCGCGGTTCGCCGAACCGGACGGCGAGATCGAAACCGTCTGCGATCATATCGCCGAGCTGGTCTCGCGTGATCAGGTCTAGCTGGAGTTCAGGATACTTCTCGACAAACGCACCAAGCCGCGGCCCTAGAACCAGGCGCGAAAAAAACGGATCGACATTCACACGCAAGCGTCCGCGCACAGCGTTCGCGCCACGCGACGCCGATGCCGCCGCTTCTTCAAGCCCGCTGAGCAACGGCACGACCTGCTCGTAGAAACGGCGGCCTTCGTCGGTGAGTGTCACGGAGCGCGTGGTCCGCTCGAAGAGCCTGATGCCGAGCCGCGCTTCGAGCCGCGCAACGGATCGGCTGACGCCGGATTGCGACATGTCGAGCGCTTCGCCCGCCGCGGCGAAACTGCCGCTGTTGACGATTGCGCTCAAGACGCCCATGCCGTTCAGTATTTTTTCATCGAAGCTCATGAGCATGCTTTCCCGTCATCGATGGCGTGGAATGCGGAGGTACGCATCCCTCATCAGTTCACGGCTGGGAGTACGTGCCCTTGGCGCTGGACGCGGTATTGCGCGTCTTGCGTGGCTTTTTGTGCTTGGGCGCGGACGAGCGGTGCGTTGCATTTCCCCCGCCTGACATCGACGATTGTCCTTCGCCAAAATGATAAGTCTCGGCGAACGCTTCGCCTGAAATGACGGCGAAGGCGCTAAGCGTCGAGACAACGATCATGTGCTTGAGCTTCATGTGGCAGGCATTCCTCTATTGAAAGTGCGTCAGCTTAAACCAAATGAATTCGGATCGAAGGAAAGCCGGCCCACTCAAGGCATTGCCATTATTTCCGCAGCGGCTTGTCCTGCATGAACCACGACAGTGCAAACGCCAGCAGCACAACGGCGCTCGCCACCAGAAACACAACGTGCATGGATCCTGCAAACGCGTTGAGATAAATATCGCGGGCCATTGCGGGCAACTGCTGGACCATCGCTGGCCGCATTGAACCGGGCATTTCCATTCCGGCCGGAAGTGCATCGGCGAGCCGCGTTTGCAGGCCGTTCGAGAAAATCGCGCCAAACGTGGCGACGCCGACAGACCCGCCGATCGACCGGAACAGCGTGGCGCCAGATGTCGCCACCCCAATATGCTTGAACGGCACTGCGTTCTGCACCGCCAGGACAAGAACCTGCATGACCATGCCAAGCCCGAGTCCGAGCAGCAGCATATACAGGTACATGGTGTGAAGCGGCGTAGCCAGTTCGAGCCGCGACAGGAGGAACATGGCAAGCGCCACGAGCGCCGTGCCGCAGACCGGAAACCAGCGGTACTTGCCAATCCTGCTGATCACCCGCCCGCTGATGATGGAAGTTGAAAGCACGCCGGCCATCATGGGCAGGATCTGAAGGCCGGCTTGCGACGGTGTCGATCCCTTCGCCACCTGAAGGTAAAGCGGCAGGAAAGTGGTCGCGCCAAACAGCGAGAAGCCCACGATAAAACCAATCAGTCCACTCAATACAAAAGTACGCTCCTTGAAGAGGCCAAGCGGCATAATTGGTTCTTCGGCGAGACGTTCTTCATGAATGAACCCGCCGAGCGTGATGATTCCGAGCGCCAGCGTGAACCAGAGTTGCGGCGAACTCCAGGGCAGCAAAGTCCCGCCCTGACTGGTGAAAAGGATGATACAAGTGAGCGATGTAGCCAGAAAGGCCGCGCCCATGTAATCGATTTTATGCTTCACATGCGCCACATGCGGCTTGAACACCAGCCCGATCACGATCAGCGCCACAACGCCCAGCGGCACGTTGATATAGAAGATCCAGCGCCATGAAAGATGCTCGACGATAAACCCGCCCAGCAGCGGCCCGATTACCGTAGCCACGCCGAACACGCCGCCGAACAAGCCCTGATAACGGCCGCGTTCCGCAGGCGGAATCACATCGGCAATGGCTGCCATTGTCACGACCATCAGGCCGCCGCCGCCAAGCCCCTGCAACGCGCGCAGGACGATCAGCTGGGTCATGTCCTGCGCCATGCCGCACAGGATGGAACCCGCCAGAAAGATCAGGATCGACGCCTGGATCACGATCTTGCGGCCGAACAGATCGCCGAACTTGCCGTACAGCGGGACCACGATAGTGGAACTCAGCAGATACGAGGTCACCACCCACGACAGGCTTTCAAGTCCTCCAAGCTCGCCCACGATAGTCGGAAGCGCCGTCGACACAATGGTCTGGTCGAGTGCGCCGAGCAGCATGACAAGCAGCAGCGCCGTGAAAAGCAGCCGGATGGGTGGCCGCTCAGCAGCGGGAAGCGCAACAGTGGGTTGCATGGTTTCCATTCGAGTGCCTGAATTAATTAACATTTAAGTTAATATTAGGCGACGTCTTTCCTTGGGTCAATTGCGACGATGACTAAAAATGTTACCGAAACTCCTCGAAGTAATATCTCCGCCGACGCCGACAAGCCTGTGCGCCGGCGCGGCCGGCCAACTGGCGTGCACCATGGTGAACCGCGCGCGCTGCTACTTGATGTCGCATTGTTACTGTTCGCGCGACGCGGAATCATGGAAACCACGCTCGGTGCAATCGCGCGGGAGGCGGGCGTCACACCTGCGATGGTCCATTACTATTTCAAGACCCGTGAACAATTGTTGGACGTACTTATCGACGAGCGTTTCGTGCCGCTGCGTGCGAGGCTCGGCTCGGCGTTTGCCGACTCGAATGCCGAACCGGCAGAAGCGCTGCGTGCTTTTGTGGAAGGACTCGTGGCAGTGGCGGAACAAAATCCATGGTTCGCGACGCTGTGGATCCGGGAGGTGATCAGCGAAGGCGGTTTGCTGCGCCAGCGCATAGCCGAGCGCTTCGGTGACGCAAACCAGAAGGCGTCGATCGAGCGTATTGAACAGTGGCAGAAGGAGGGCAAGCTTAACCCGCACCTGGAGCCGTCGCTCTTGTTCGTTTCATTGTTCGGGCTCACCTTGTTGCCTCTCGCCGCGAACTACAAGTGGGCCGAGGAGCGCGGCTGGAAGCCCAGGCGCGATAATGTCTCGCCGCATGCCGTCGCATTGCTGATGCAAGGTATTGGACCTGTCTGAACCCGGTCGATGCGCGCAACGATCAGACAAGCACTGGCAAAATTTCGCCGGTTGAACCGCATTCGTACGCAACCGCGCGAGCATTGCGTGCTACCGTTCCTCCTTTTTGCAGCCAGGAGACGGCCATGCCGACCGGACGAGTGAAGTGGTTTAGCGACGCAAAGGGTTTTGGGTTCATTACGCCGGACGATGGCAGCGAAGAGTTGTTCGCGCATTTCTCGGAGATCAAGACTGAAGGGTTCAAGACGCTGCTGGAGAACCAGAAGGTCAGCTTCGACATTGGCCAGGGTCCGAAGGGCAAGCAGGCATCGAATATCCTGCCTGCCTGAGCGTTTCGGTGCGGCGTTATTGAACGTGGGTTTCGGGATGGCGTAGCCGCGAATGATTGCGTCCGTAAGAAACATAGATTACGAGTCCAATCACCAGCCAGACGACAAGACGCATCCACGTGACGAGCGGCAAGCCTGTCATGAGCAACACGCAGAACAGGATTCCGAGGATCGGCACGACAGGCACGCCCGGCACGCGAAATGGCCGGCTCGCGTCCGAGTCGCTGCGCCGCAGGTAGATCACCGCGCCGCACACTAGTACGAACGCGAACAGCGTCCCGATGCTTACCATCTCGCCGAGCACGCTGATCGGCGTAAAGGCCGCGACAACGGCAACGGCCGCGCCAATCATGGTCTGGCTCAGGTACGGCGTCTTCAATCGCGGATGAACCTGCGCGAAGAGCCCGGGCAACAAGCCGTCTTGCGACATGGTGAAAAAGATGCGGCTCTGGCCATACAGCAGCACGAGGATCACGGTCGTCAAGCCTGTCAGCGCGCCTATCTTGATGAGAATGGAGAACCACGTGAGTCCGATTACGTCGACGCCCTTGGCGATTGGATCGGGCACGTTCAGTTCGCCATAAGGTACGAGCCCCGTCAACACGCCGGCTACCGCGATATACAGGATCGTGCAGATGATGAGCGATCCGAGAATGCCAATAGGCATGTCGCGTTGCGGCTTGCGTGCCTCCTGCGCAGCGGTGGAAACCGCATCGAAACCGATGAACGCGAAGAACACCACCGCCGAGCCGCGGAGGATTCCGCTCATGCCGAAATTGCCGAACTCGCCGGTATTGGGCGGAATGAACGGATGCCAGTTCGCCGGATGCACAAAGAACACGCCCAGCGCGAGGAACGCCACCACCACGATCAACTTGACGGCGACCATCACGTTATTGAGCCGTGCCGACTCCTTGGTGCCCATGACCAGCATCAGCGTGAGCGCGGCAACAATGAACACGGCCGGCAAATTGACCATGCCCGAGACCGACGTGCCATCGGCGAGTTTCACCATCGTTCCGGGCGCGGCGGCAAAGCGCGGCGGTATGGTTAAGCCGACGTTATGCAGCAAGCTCACGATATAACCCGACCATCCGACCGCGACGGTGGCGGCGCCCATCGCGTATTCGAGTATCAGGTCCCAGCCGATGATCCATGCGAACACCTCGCCCAGCGTGGCGTACGTATAGGTATAGCTGCTGCCGCAGACGGGCAGCATGGCCGCGAGTTCCGAGTAGCACAGCCCGACGAACGCACACGCAATACCGCCAAGTACGAACGACAGAATAATGCTTGGTCCTGCGAACTGAGCGGCGGCCGTGCCGGTGAGCACGAAGATTCCAGCGCCGATGATCGCGCCTATGCCCATTGCCGTGATACTGAGCGCGCCTAACGTTTTTGCCAGTGGACGTTCGCCGCCGTCAGCACTCTTGACGATATCCTCGACGGATTTGCGCGCCATGTAACTGGTATCGGCCATCGGTGTCGCCTCGCTTACGTTGTTGGATACGAACTCAACCGGCCGGGCCGGTCGATCTGCACACCACTACGAAACATGCTTGATGCAAGACGGCTCGCCGTTCCTGGCGATTGTCCAGGAGCGGTGAATTGACGATGTGACGAGTCTATGCGGCCCAGTCTATGCCGAATGAATTTGCTTGTGAAGTCGCGGATATGCCCGTGTTTTCACGACGCGTCGCGCGAAATACGTAGCAAAGGTTCGAGAAGGAGAGGCACCCGGAACCGGTGCGCAGCCTCTTGTGCTGCGGTATGCAATGCGCCGGAGGTCACTTCGGCGCATCGAACAATCAGTGCTTGCGACGTTCACGCACCGCAGCAGCCAGACCATGCAGGACGGGTTCGGTCTGCGTCCACGCAAGACATGCGTCGGTGATGGAAACGCCACGGCGCAATGGTACGCCCGGCTTCAGATCCTGCCGTCCTTCTTCCAAATGGCTTTCGATCATCACGCCAATAATCCGCTTGTCGCCATCGGTCAATTGCCGTGCAATGTCCTCGCTCACATCAACCTGGCGCAGATGCGACTTGCCCGAATTCGCATGCGAGCAATCGATCATCACCTGCTCGCGCAAGCCCACGTCTTTCAACGCGGCGCATGCCGCAGCCACGCTTTCGCGATCGTAGTTCGGGCCTTTCTTGCCGCCGCGCAGGATGACGTGCGCGTCCGCGTTGCCGCGCGTTTCGAAGATGGCGGCCATGCCCATCTTGGTCATGCCCATGAACGCATGGCTTGCTGCTGCCGCCACGATTGCGTCCGCCGCGATCTGCACGCCGCCGTCGGTCCCGTTCTTGAATCCGATCGGGCAGCTCAGGCCCGACGCGAGTTGTCGATGACTCTGGCTCTCCGTCGTACGCGCGCCGATAGCGCCCCACGCGATCAGATCCGCGATGTATTGCGGGCTGAGCAGATCGAGGAATTCCGTGCCGGTGGGCAGGCCCATGTTGCCGATATCGAGCAGCAACTGGCGCGCACGGCGCAGGCCTTCGTTGATGCGGAATGTGCCGTCGAGCAGCGGGTCGTTGATATATCCCTTCCAGCCCACGGTTGTACGCGGCTTTTCGAAATAGACGCGCATGACGATCAGCAGATCGTCGCGCAACGCGTCGGCGGTCGTTTTCAGGTGGCGTGCGTATTCGATCGCCTGATCGTGATCGTGGATCGAACACGGACCAACCACGATGACCAGACGGTCGTCGCGGCCTTGCAGGATATTGGCGATCTCGACACGGCTTTGTTCAACCAGTGCCTGCACGGCTGGCGTGACGGGCAAGTCGTCCTGTAGCAGGGCAGGCGAGATCAGCGGACGTACAGCGCCGATGCGGACGTCGTCGATGCGTGTTGTGTCCTGGGTCGCGTCGGCACGGCCGGCTTCCTGATCGTGGAATGGGTTGTCGAGGCGGCTCATTGAGGTTCTCCGAAGCTGGGCATAGCCTGGAATTATCGCATTTGTCCCGGGCTATTTGCGCCAAGCGCGCACGCGTGTTCGGCGACGGCGCATTTTCGGTATGCGTAATACTAAACCCTGTTGCCGGGAGAGAGCCTTGCGGGTTGTGAAATGGCGGATGGATATCGTGTTCTTAGCTAAAACAGACGTCGCAGAGAATTCGCGTGTCACGCAGCAGATGTTCAGAGGCCCTTCCAGCTAGCGCTGGAAGGGCCTCTTCCTGCTTAAAGCACCTTCGCCTGTCCCGCCCCGAGATCCGCACCGGTCGTCGGATCCGAATTCAGATCCGACGCAGTGCGCGAGGCCATGGCCTGCAACACGTCGACTTCTTCCGCCGATACACCCACGGTCGCCAATCCATCACCGCCATCGACTGCCGGCTGCGGATCTTCGACGAACTTCCAGTCGCCGCCTTCATTCCACGGTCCGCGCAAAGCCGGCTCCGTGCCTTGTGACATGTTGTAGTACACGCTTGTAAATTCCGGATTGCCCGGCAACTTTCCTTGCGGAAAATTTGGCTGGATGGAATGCAGCGCCTTCTCGAACGATTTCTGATGCGCGATTTCCCGCGTCATCAGAAAGCCGAGCGTGTCCTGGATGCCCGGGTCGTCGGTGAGATTGATCAGGCGTTCGTAGACAATCTTCGCCCGCGCTTCAGCCGCAATATTCGAGCGAAGATCGGCCGTCGGCTCACCAATCGTATCTATATAGGCAGCCGTCCATGGCACGCCCGCCGAACTCGTCAGCGCCGGGCCGCCGCCATAAAGCAGGGACGTGATGTGCGAATCGTTGCCGTTCGCCGTCAGCGACCGGTACAACTCCGCTTCTTCTTCCACACCTTCGGCAAGGCGGCCTTTTGCGCCCTTGTTCAGCATGGCCACGATCGAGCCGATGATCTCGAGATGGCTCAACTCTTCAGTGGCGATATCGAATAGAAGGTCCTTGCGCGCCGGATCATCCTCACTGACTGCTTGCGTGAAGTAGCGGCACGCGGCCGCGAGTTCGCCTTGTGCACCACCGAACTGCTCGAGCATCAGATTCGCGAGGCCTGGA
Organism: Caballeronia sp. DA-9; assembly: GCF_051615025.1. Lineage (NCBI taxonomy): Bacteria > Pseudomonadati > Pseudomonadota > Betaproteobacteria > Burkholderiales > Burkholderiaceae > Caballeronia > Caballeronia sp. DA-9. Next base: position 1,783,417 of record NZ_CP195132.1, read on the forward strand.
TTTGGCGCTGCGACGCGAACGGTGTATTGGAGGCGTTTGTTATGTACGAACATGGGTAAATCTCCTTAGCAAAGGGTCGAGGCTTCGCATCGCGTTTTCGAAAGGCGTGCGCACGCCCGCGAATCGTCGCGATGAAAAAACCAGATTGGACATGTTGGTTGCTCCGGACGGCAACGCACTATTGAACGCGTTACACCCAGCCAAGGGCGCCCGGATCTCAAAGCATTTGCAATGCTTTGGCGACTTGCGGCGACTTCGCCGCGAAGAAAAATGGGACTACGAGGTTCACTTCAGCATTGGCTGTTCCCGGGACGGTGTATCTGCCTGTTTACGTTAAAAAAGCCGAAAAAATTTGACGCGGTGCAAAAACCAGCCTATAACCATCTACATGGATGGTATTTGGATGGATTTAGGTAATGCAAAAACTTGAAGTGGTTCGGCCAAAAGGCGGCGAGACCGAGAAGATCACGATCAATCTGGGTCCCATCGACCTGGGGCAGATCGATTTGCTGGTCGAAGAAGGGTTTTACTCAAACCGCACAGACCTGATTCGGACTGCGATCCGTAATCAGTTGGCGACCCACGCGCAAGTGGTGAACGAAACGGTCACGCGCCGCGCACTGGTGCTCGGCATGCAGCACTTTTCAAAGCGCGATCTGGAAGCTGCGCGTGACGCGGGCGAGCGCTTCGATATCCAGGTGCTGGGTCTCGCCAGCATTGCTTCCGATGTCACGCCGGAACTTGCGCTGGAGACGATCGCATCGATTGTCGTGCTCGGGGCGTTCCACGCTTCGCCCGCGGTGAAAGCGGCGCTGGCCGGCCGGATCGCTTGAGCGCCCTACACACCGCTCTTCTTTCTATAACTGGACAAGATGATGAAACTCGATGAAGGATTTCTGCACTCGATGCAGGACACAATGAAGCTGCTGCGCACGCACGGTCCACAAGAAGCGACCGCGGCGCTGCAACGCGCGCTGAAAGGACAGGTCCCGCAAGCGCCCACGGCGGATGTATCGCCAGTTAAGCCGGCGCAGGCACCCGGTACGTTCAGCACGCACTCCTATGCGAACGCGGCAGGTCAGCGTACCTACAAGCTGTACGTGCCGCAAAAGTACAACGGCCAGCCAGTGCCGCTTGTCGTGATGCTTCATGGCTGCACGCAAGATGCCGACGACTTCGCCGCGGGCACGCAAATGAACGCATTGGCCGAGCGCGAGGGCTGCATCGTTGTGTATCCGGTGCAGCCGCAGCAGGCGAACACGTCGAAGTGCTGGAACTGGTTCAAGCCGGCGGATCAGCGGCGTGATGCCGGAGAGCCGTCGCTGATCGCGGGCATTACGCGCGACGTGATGGCGAAGCACACCGTCGATCCGGCGCGTGTATTCGTAGCGGGTTTATCGGCAGGCGGCGCGATGGCTGCGATCATGATTCGCGCCTATCCCGAACTCTACGCGGCAGCCTGTGTGCACTCCGGCCTCGCGGCGGGTTCCGCGCACGATCTGCCGTCGGCGCTTGCGGCCATGCGCGGCGGCAAGACAGCGCGCGCCCGGAATACGGAAACGCCGAAGCGGCCGCTGATCGTGTTTCACGGCGACGCCGATAAAACCGTGCATCCATCGAACGCTGCCGAGTTATTGCGTGCGTACGGCGGGCAAGCCGTCGTATTCGATGAAGCCACGCGCGACGAAACCGGCAAGCGAAAGAGCACGGTAGAGCGGGTCAAATCGGCGGACGGCGTGGATGCCGAACTGTGGCTTATCCACGGCGCGCCGCACGCGTGGGCGGGAGGAAGCGCGCGAGGCTCCTACACCGACGCAGGCGGCCCCGACGCAAGCGCGGTCATGATGCGCTTTTTCCTCGATCATCCGATGCGCGGCTGAAGGAAACAAGGTCATGAACAACGACGCGAACGAACGCGACATGGCGTTGCTGCGGGAAGTGATCGCGCTTTCAGAAAAGTCGAGGCACGAAGGAAGGCATCCGTTCGCCGCGCTTATAGCCGATGAACACGGCCATGTTGTCGCGCGAGCCGGGAACAATTCAATGCCGCCGCTGGGCGATCCCACGCAGCACGCCGAGTTGCGCGTGGCAGCGCAGGCGGCGAAGGACTTTTCGCCGGAGCAGTTGCTCAAATGCACGCTCTACACGAACGCCGAACCATGCTGCATGTGTTCGGGCGCGATCTATTGGTGCAGTATCGGCCGCGTTGTGTACGCGATGTCGGAGCGGCGTCTGCTTGAAATTACCGGCGATCATCCCGAGAATCCGACGTTCTCGCTGCCGTGCCGGGAAGTATTTGCGCGCGGACAGCGGAAGGTGACTGTAGTCGGGCCGTTGATCGAGGATGAGGCGGCCGTGGTGCATGAGGGATTCTGGGAACGGGAATGATGCACATGACGTTACCCTGCCATGTGCACCCCACGCTCAAGCCGGCAACGAAAAACTTCCGATTGCTTCGCGCAGGACATCGACCTGATCCTTCAGCGAATGTGCTGCCGCCGCCGCCTCTTCAACCAGCGCCGCGTTCTGCTGGGTGACCTGATCCATCTCGCCAACCGCTCGGTTCACCTGCTCGATCCCCGCGCTTTGCTCGTTCGACGCGTGGCTGATTTCATCGAGGATCTCATTCACGCGACGCACGGAACTGACGATCTCGCTCATCGTTGCGCCCGCGTTCGAGACCAGCGACGCACCTTCTTTCACCGTATCGGTCGACGTGCCAATCAGCGCCTTGATCTCCTTCGCAGCCGTCGCCGAACGTTGCGCGAGGCTGCGCACTTCAGCCGCCACGACGGCAAAGCCGCGCCCTTGTTCGCCTGCCCGGGCCGCTTCGACGGCCGCGTTCAGCGCAAGGATGTTGGTCTGGAAAGCAATGCCATCGATCACGCCGATGATGTCGCCGATCTGCTTTGAACTCTCGGTAATGCGCGTCATGGTGTGGATCACTTCTTCCACCACGCCGCTGCCGCGCTGGGCGACATCGGCGGCTTCGCCCGCGAGCTTGGCCGCTTGCGTGGCGCTGTCGGCGTTCTGCTTCACGTTCGCGGTCATCTCGTCCATGCTCGACGCCGTTTGCACGAGCGCGGCGGCCTGCTGTTCCGTGCGCTGCGACAGATCCGTATTGCCGGCGGCGATTTCCGATGCGCCCACATTGATGTTCTCGGTCCCGGCGCGCACCCGCGAGACGGTCTCGACCAGGCCGCTTTGCATTTCGCTCAGCGCGTACATCAAGCTATGGGCGTCGCCTGCGGCGAGCGGCACGTGCGTGGTCAGGTCGCCGCGCGCAATGCGTTGCGCCGCGCCGACAGCAATTGACGGGTCCCCGCCGAGTTCGCGCTTGATACTGCGCAGCACCAGCAGCATGGCAAGCGACGCCAGCACGCCGAGCACCGTGGTAATTGCAAACCAGCGCAACGCGCTTGCGTAGAACGCACTCTGGATATCGTCGGTGTACATGCCGGTCACGATGTACCAGTCCCACGGCACGAAGTGTGTGGCGAAGCTCATTTTCGGCACGGGTTTGTCGCTGCCAGGCTTCGACCACAAATAATTGATGAAGCCGCCTTCGGGCGTCGAGTTACCGGCGTTGACGATGTTGACGAAGAGCTTGTTGCCCGCCGGATCGGCGAAACCGGCGAGATTCTGGCCGTTCAACGCCGGTTTGATCGGATGCATGATCATGACCGGGCGCGAGTCGTTGACGGATATATAGCCATCAGTGCCGTATCGCATGGACGCGAGGACCTCGAGCGCACGCCTTTTCGCGTCGTCTTCGGACATGGTCTTGTTTGCGGCGAGACTCTGGAAATGCGCGGTCATGGTGGCGCCTTGGGCAACCAGCGCTTTCAGTTGATCGCGTCGATCCTCGATGGTTGAGGAACGGCTTTGCCATGCCCCGATAAACCCGATCGCGACAAGTCCCAGCCAGAGTACGGCGATCATTGATCCGAGCTTCTGATTCAAATTCATCTTTTTCATGTCTACCGCCGTCGCCTATGTTGAACCGCGTTGAATGTGCGGCGTTGGGCGCTGCCGAGCGCTATGCCTGACTCATTTACGGCATGGCGGAGACGGAATGTAGGGGTGGGATAACCCGTATCGGACAATTAGACGAGCGCGGGTACTTTTAAGCGCCCGCTTGCATTGATCAGAACGTGCTGCGAATTCCCACGCGGCCCACCGCCTGCTTCTGGTTGCTAGAAGGATTGAAGCCTGCAATCTGCGCGGCGTTCGCGTCGCCGGCTGCTTTTTGGTAAACGCCCAGCGCGTAGACCGATGTCCGCTTCGACAACGCATATTCAGCGGTCAGGTTGAACTGGTTGTATTTCGGCTGGGCGCCGTTTGCGTGATCGCGGCCGGTCGTATACGTGTAACCTGCGCCGATGGTGACTGCCGGCGTTGGCATGTAGATGCCCGATACTTCGTAGTTCTGGAAGGTTGCATCGTGGCCTGCGCTGCCTTGCTGGAAGAGGGTATTCGTGAAATCGGCGAGCAGTCGCAACGATTCGAGCACCTGATATGAAGCGCCCACGCCAAACACGCGTTGTGCTCGCGCAGCCGCAAGATAATCGCCATACACCGCATTGGTGAAGCCGGGATAGTTCTGGTAACCCTGCGTCGATACCCCCGGATCATTGATGCGCAAATAGGCGACGCCTGCGCTGATCGGACCGGCGGCGTAGGTTGCGCCCGCGCTGAACGTGGCGTTGTCGGAGAACCGTCCCGCGATGCCGCCCAGCGAATAGAGTCCGCCGAAGGTGAAACCCCCGATGGTTGGGCTGCGGTATTTCACGGCATTCGAAATAGGAAAGCCGTTGTCCGTGTTGTCCATATCGTTCGGGTGCGCGAAGTAATAGCCGCCGACATTACCGTTGAGGCTATAAGGCTCGACGAAATCCACGATCGAATCCCACTGGCGGCCAAGGGTCACCGTACCGGCTTGCGCGCTTTCGATACCCGCGTATGTATTGCGCGAAAACGCAAGTCCGCTGCCGAGCCGGCCAGAGTTGATGTTAAAGCCGCTTTCCAGGCGGAAGATCGCCGACAGGCCGCCGCCGAGGTCTTCAGCGCCGCGTACGCCCCAACGGCTGCCGGCCGTCACGCCGGAAGCGAGTTGAAACAGGCGGTTGCCCCGAACGTTGCTGACGATATCGACCCCGTCCTCCACGATTCCGTACAGGGTCACCGAGCTTTGTGCGTGTGCAATGGACGCAGTCGCGACGATAGGAAGGATTGCTGCAAGTTTTTTTCTCATACTGGCGTCCCGATCTGAAGCGAGGTGAATAAATGAGTTTGGTGAAGCTTCACTTGAGGATCGCCGAGGATAAAGGGCCCGTCTCCCAGTTTGGTAAAAAACCGTCTCCTTGAATTACCCAGGACATATTTCGGATAACTACGGAATTGAATAAACTGAATTCAAATCCTTTCTCACACGCGTCAGACCCGCATCAGAACACGTTGATTGGAAGCTTCAGATAGCGTGTCCCGTTGGTTTCGGCGGGCGGGAATTCGCCAGCGCGAATATTGAGTTGTATGGACGGGATGATCAATGCCGGTTGCGCCAGCGTGGCGTCGCGTGCCGTGCGCATGGCGACGAATTCGCCGGCGGTAATGCCATCGCGCACATGAATGTTGTCCGCGCGCTGCTCGGCGACCGTGGTCTCCCAGCGCGTGCCGCGGCCCTCAGGGGGGTAGTCATGGCATGCAAAAAGACGGGTCTGCGGTGGCAGGCTCAGCAAGCGTCGAGTCGATTCGTAAAGCGTGTGCGCATTGCCGCCGGGGAAGTCGCACCGCGCGGTGCCCACGTCCGGCATGAAAAGCGTATCGCCCATGAATGCCATGCCGTCGAACAAATAAGCCACATCTGCCGGCGTGTGGCCGGGAACGTGCATGACCTTACCCGTCAGCGTTCCGACCTGGAACGTGTCGTCATCGGCGAAAAGGTGATCGAAAGGCGCGGCGCCTGAGGACGCGTGTGCATCCAGATTGAAGATGCGCTCGAACGCGCGTTGTACAGAACGAATATGCTCGCCGATGGCAATAGCGCCGCCTAGCTGCTTCCTGATGTATGCGGCCGCCGAAATGTGGTCGGCGTGCGCGTGTGTCTCCAGCAACCATTGCGCTTGCAGGTTTTGCGCGGTCACGAAGCGGATCACGCGATCGGCCGAGCCGTGGGATATCCGTCCGGAAGCCGGTTCGTAGTCGAGCACCGCGTCGATGATCGCGCACGGCGAACCCGGAGCTTCGTACACCACATAGGTCATGGTTGAAGTCGCGGGATCGTGAAAAGCTTCGACGCGTGGTCTCATGAGGGACTCCGGGTTCGACAGGGTGGATTTCCTGCGCGCCTCAACCTGGCGCCGGGCAGGTCGAGCTATTGTCGATTGGTTGCAAACTCCCTTCAACCCGGCGGGCGTAGGTCGCGATTTCTCTCCTCAAGTCTCCCGCCCGCCTGGCCGATAAACCAGCAAAGGTAGCGTTCACCGTAGGTGTCTATGCGGCGCTTCCGGAGGATCATCGTAAAAAACTGTTGCGATTTTGCCTAAGACCGCACCATGACAAGCAATCGAAGCATAGAGTTAAAGTGCTTTCTCAAGTTTTTGGTGCGTCGCGGGAGGTCCTGTGAAACGTAGAACGGCAAAGCAACTCGTTGTTCAACTCGCGGATTTAAGGAATCTCGCGCGGTGTAGCGCACTGAGAGCGGCGGCGGCCAGTAGCACGATGATGCAAAGCACGCCTGAGGATGTCAGCCGCAAGACACCAGGCGTCATAAATACGGCTGGTGAAGGTGAGCCAAGAATCATTTGTGGGAGCGGCATATGAAATCCACGCATGAGCACTCGCTGCGGACCCAGGTCGAAAAATGGCTTGCGCCGGGTTTGTCGACTCCTGTTCGTGTTACTGAATTCAGCCGTACGCGCGTAGGCCGGCGACGGTATGTATGTGTCGAAACGGCTTTGCCGCGCGGGCCGCGCGCGCTGCTTTTCTTTCGTCATGACGATGGCTGCTGGTGCGTGTTTCCACCCGCGTCTGATGGAACACGCTCGAGGTACCCGGGGGCTGATCGCCTACAGGTAAGTTCATTTTCATGGCAATAGTAGTTCGGGATGCTGAGTTGAACAGGCTTAGGTAAGCGCGCGGCAATGTGATGCCGCGCGTGATGTGCGGATCACATGGCGGCAGTCTGCTTGCCGTGTGCTGAAAACTACTACGCTGGGAGAATCGCCATGTACATCGGCTTGCTTGTCTCGCAAGTGCGGGATCGTCAGGAACGGCTTTCTTATCCCGATACCGCATCGTCTCAGTTCGCTCCTTCAGCACATCGATTTGCCGGCTTCTGGACGAGAATCAAAGGCGCTTTTTTGCATCGAGCGTGAATCGGTTCATTTGCCTTGGTATTTTCGACATGGCCGGAACCTTCCGGCCAGCGGCTTTCTTGTCCCTTCCAATTTGCTGCGGTCCTTCGACCGCAGCGTCATATCTCTGCTTTGCTGACGCACCTCGCGCATTGCAATGGCGCGCCCTGCGCTGATTGCGTTCGCCCCGGGTTTCTGATATCGGTCGTCCGGGTTCGCCGCATCGGGCGGGGTTAGTGCTGACGGAGCGCTGAATGAGCGCTGGGCTGCACATCGACTTGTGCTTGAGTTTCCGGCTGCGAAACGAATACGGCGCGGGTGCATTTTCCGAAAATCCTTCCAAGAAAAATGCCGGGTCTCTGCGCCCTTGATCCTCATTTAACGGTTCGCAAATGCATAAGCGGAAAGCTTACTCGAAGCTCGACGACCCGCGGTTCCTCCTCATGATCTGCTGCCTGATCTCGGCTCAGGCAAGCCGGGCCGCGGCCGTGGATCTTCCAGGCATGCTGCCGAGCATGGTGGGCGGCGGCCTTGGCTCCACGACCGATTTCGCGGGCGGCAAGGATCGCTTTGTCGGCGCTGTGCCGGGCGTGCGATACGTGACCGATGGCGGACGCCTGTTCGAATTGTATGGACCGTACGCACAGTTCGATCTTGGCGGGGTTACAGGGTTGCAATACGGTCCTGCGGTTTCGCTGCGGCTGGGACGCAGTCATGTCGATGACCCGGTCGTCTCGCAGATTCACGAGGTCCACACCACAGTGGAAGGCGGCGGGTTTGTCGGCTATGAGTATGAGCATGTGGGGACCGTGCCGTATCGGCTGCGCGGGTCGGTGACGGTTGTGACCAACGCGGGTGTGGTTTATACAGGCGCGCGCGTGTCGCTGAATGGCAGCTTCTGGATGCCGGTGTACCGGCGGGTTTTCGCGGGCGCCGGAGTGGGCGCGAGCTGGGTCAGCCAGGGGTTCAACCAGGTCTACTTCGGGGTCACGCAGGAGGACTCCGCGCGCAGTGGACTGCCCGCGTTCAGTCCTTCGGGCGGACTCGAACAGATGACAGGATGGCTCGCCGCGATCTATCAGTTCAATAAACACTGGTTCGGCGGCGCGATGATCTATTACCAGCGAATATCGGGTTCGGCAGCGGACAGTCCTATTGTGACGCAGCGCGGTAACCGCAATCAGATCACTTATGGCGCGGGCGTCGCTTATGCGTTCGATTGAGTATCGAAATGAATGGGGCGGAATTAATTCAGATCCACGCCCTTCAGTTCGGGAATGAGAAAAAGCGTCGCCAGCATGTCGAGAACATAAATGCCCGCGAGCGATGCAATCGCGACGTGCAACGAATACGACGCAGCCAGTCCGCCCACGATAACCGGTCCGAATCCGCCGACGGCCCGTCCAATATTGAACAACACGTTTTGCGCCGTCGCGCGAGCCGCAGTGGGATACGCTTCGGAGATAAGCGCACCATAGCCGCCGATCATCCCGTTGATGAAGAGGCCCATTACCGCGCCGGCCCAGAGCATGGTGCCGGATGTCGACAGCGTGGAGTAGAAGATCACCATCACGACGGAACCTGCCTGGAAGAACAGGAACGCAGGCTTGCGGCCCATGCGGTCAGCGAGTTGACCGAAGAGACAGACGCCGATCATCATCCCGACAATGGTGACCGAGGTCCAGAGCGCCGACTTGGTCAGACCGAAGCCGAGCGTCTTTCCGAGGTAAGTCGGCAGCCAGATCATGATGCCGTAATAGCCGAAGTTCTGGACGGAACACAGGATCACAATGCCGATACTCGCGCGGGTCGTGGCGGCATTCGCGACGAGCAGTTTGAAAGCGTTCGGCTTGGGTTCGAGCTTCATCGCGCTTCGAACAAAGACTTCCGGTTCGTGCAGCGAGCGCCGAACCATCCAGGCAATGATCGCCGGCGCCAAGCCGAGTAAAAACATGCCGCGCCAGCCAATGTGCGGCAATAGCAGCGGCGTCAGCAAGGACGCCGCGAGTACGCCTGCCTGCCAGCCCAACGCAACATACGACGACGCCCGCGCGCGATACTTCGCCGGCCACGCTTCCGCCGCCAATGCCATCCCGATACCAAATTCGCCGCCAAGCCCGATACCCGCGATGGTCCGATACGCGAGCAGATCCCAGAAGCTCCGTGCGAACGCGCATAGGCCCGTGAACACCGCGAACAGCATGATGGTCCACGTCAGCACGCGGACGCGGCCAAACCGGTCGCTCAACGAGCCGAACACAATGCCGCCCGCAACGGCGCCGATCAGCGTCCACGTAACCAGCGCCCCGGATTGCTGCGCGCCGAGATGCAATTCAAGCGCGATGGCAGGCAGCATGAAGCCGAGAATGAGCAGGTCGAACCCATCCATGGCGTAGCCGGTCGCCGATGCGACGAGTGTCTTCCACGCGGTTTTATCGGCTGCGTCCGAGCGTCTTAGGTTCGGCGCGGTGTGTCCGGATGCCTTTGCGTCGGCTTCCATGCCAAGCTCCGTTGCGAATTCGTTTTGGGTTTGAAAGCGCCGTGCCTGAAACAACGCGTCACGTTCCGGCGGATGCAATTCAATGTCGCGTTCGCGCGGCCTCAGGCATTAGACGATACAAGGCCAATAACCGGAATTGCACATCGCTGATGGAAAAACCGATGGCGGCACGTGACACGCGGCCCCATCGATTACCGTTTCCGGCGTTACCTAGATTGCTTTCTGGCTTGCGCGCGGGGTTTTGACAGAGCGGTTGCGCGCGGCTTTTTTCGCCGGTGCGCTCTTGCTCGATGCTTTGACTGTCTTCGCCACGCCTTTCTTTGCAACCGCTTTCTTCGCTACGGCGCTGCCCGTTGCCGAGGGCTTCGCTTGTGCGTTCTTGCGCGGCGCGCGGACTTGCTTAGCGGTGGCATCGGTGCCGTCGGCCGCACTGGCTGCGTTTGAAATCAGGAACTTCGAACGGTCCTTGACCTGGGCGATCCATGCCGGCGCACGGCCATGACCGGTCCAGGTTGCACCCGTCTTCGGATGAAGATACTTCGGCGCACTCTTGCCCGGCAGACTGCCTGCGGCTTTCCGCCTTGTTTTCAAGGGTGCTTTGGCAACGCTGCCATGAGCCGTTTTCGCTTCGCGTCTTGCCTTTGCTTTCTGTTCGATATCGTCGGTGGTCAGGCCGTGTTCCAGCATGATCTTTCGAATCTGATCGACTGCCGCCTGCATCTTTTTTGCAATCAACGCGTCAGCCTGAGTCTGTAGCTTCGTTATTTTCACGCGAAGCTGGTCGATCGTAGGCATTGGGACCTCCTGTAGTGAACGTGGCCGCACTATGCCACGCGCGCTTCAATTGCAAAAGTGCTGATCGCGTTCAGCGAGACGGTCGTAACCATTCATTACGGTGGGACCCGCAAGGTTGGCGATCGAATGCGGTCGCGTTTGCTCACAACTTGAATACTGGTTGAAGGACGTCACCTATGCTTTTCGATAGGGTTTTGCTGGATCTGCGTCCACGAAGTGAGGTACAGGTGCCCGGTTTCGTGACTTTCATGCAAAAAACCCTTTAATTTATGGTCCGGGATGTTGCGTCTTGAAGGCGGTGTTGTTACGCTGGCGCCCAACCTGAGGATTTGTACCTTTGCGTTAGTCGGTGACGGCGCAAAGGCAAAGGTCTTGGGCAACTTTTGACTACAAGCGAGGAACTCATGGCAACAACCACAAAGAAGACCGCAGCTCCGGCTGCGAAGAAAGCAGCAGCTCCGGCTACCAAGAAAGTAACGGCAGCCAGCAAGAAAGCTGCGCCGGTAGCGAAGAAGGCAGCGGCGCCCGCAGCGAAAAAAGCCGTTGTGGCCGCTCCGCTGAAACCCATCAAGGACTCGTTCACCAAGGCATCGCTGACCGTTCATCTGGCAGAACGTTCGGGCGTCGAGCCGAAGGCAGCGAAGGCATTGATGGCAGCACTTGAAGAAACGCTGCTGGCATCGATTCACAAGAAAGGTGCTAAGGAATTCACGTTGCCGGGCCTGTTGAAGGTCGTTGCACAAGACGTGCCGGCGAAGAAGAAGCGCTTTGGCAAGGACCCGTTCACGGGTGAAGACAAGTGGTTTGCTGCCAAGCCGGCGTCGGTGCGCCTGAAGGTGCGCCCGCTGAAGAAGCTGAAGGACGCCGCACTGTAATTGAAGTCTGCTGAATAAAAAACGCCTCTCGTGATGAAAATCCGGGAGGCGTTTTTCATGGCGGCCCCGAAAGATCGCGCCAAAGGCCTGCTTACTTTTGCTGCTGCTCCATCGACGACTTCAGTTCCTTGGCCGCTTCTTCAATCCGCTTCGTCACGATCGCGTAAGCCTCGGTTTGCGCCTGCTGCGTTTTCTGCGCAATGTCCTGCATGTCGGCCAGCGCCTGATGCAGCGCCTTCTGCACGACCTCTGTCGGGTTAGCCGTGGCCTTGCCGGGCGACGCGGCGAACTGCTGCGCGATGGTCTGGAAATCGCCCAGTGCGCGGCGCAGGATTTCAAGCTGCTTGTCCCGAAGCGCTTCCATGCCACCGAATGCAACCCGGTTTGCGGCCGCAAGCGCCTCGACGTCCTTGCGACGGGCATCGAGAATTGCCTGGACATCGAATCCGGGGAGTTTGTATTGCTGGAACATCGCGGCAAACTGACTGAACGGGTCGCTGTACTCGGGCTTTGCCATGTGCGTCTCCAATAGGTTTAGTCGCGGTTTAGTCGCGTTCGGAAAAACGCAGGCGCTCCCGGTGTACGACCTTCGGCGCCCAACGCTCGTTCGATATTACAGCGGAACGGCCATTGACGAATCCGAGGGAAAACGCGCGGGATCGGGTTCGCGAACCGTCCGGACGCAATTAGTCGGGAACATAGTCATTCTCCACGGCTCATAGGAAATGAGTGGATGGCCATTCATTGCAGGGCATTAGTGGAGTAAATGATGAAAGTCGCGGCGAAGATTTTTGTATCGATGCTGATTGCAGGCATGTCAGCAGGTGTTCATGCGCAGGCGAGCGGCAATCTGGCCGACGGCGCGAGTCCGGCGCTCATGCCCAATCCCGCTGCTCCCAGTTCAACGATGCCGAACCCGAGCGTCACGGGCAGCCGCTCGCAAACCAGCACGGGTCTCAGCAAAGGGACGGACGGCGTCATCAGCAGCATGAGAAGCAATGGCACGAGGACCACGGAAAGTTCCAACCTCAGGCCGCCCAACAGGACAGGGACAATGCCCGGCACGCGATGACCTTGGCCATGTTATTGATCCACGAACGGGCGCTCACCGGAACACGAGCGCGCGCGCGCCGCCTCGCTGCAACAGGAAAGCCTCGATCACCATGGCAAGGTCTTTCTCGTTAGGGCGTGTTCCCCACGTGCTGTATCCGGCAACGGAAGCGATCGCGAACCATGAATGAGGCGGGAACCATTCTGCTATCACCGTGCCGCCATCGAGGATACGCAGGCGCCCAGTATCGCGATTAAATTCCGCTGACATCGACATGCTGTCGATTTGCCTGCTTGCGCGGACCGGTTTGCTTAGCATCATGCGCTCCCTTGCAACGTGTTTCATGACGTCCGTGACGTACTCGAAGCCGTTGGCCCCGATCGGCAATGCTCGATGGCCGGTGCCCGCAATATGCGGCAACCGCTGGATGCCGCGATTCTTCGGAGCAAACGAATCCCGAGCATCGTGCGCATTCCGCGCGACAGTCCGTGCTTTTATTGAAGGCGTTGAATTATCCGCACGGTGACAACCATGCGGCGGCAAAGCGATGCGGGAACACCGCACCAAATTTTGCCCCGGGCGGTTTGCGCGTCCGGATGCGCGGCGAGAAAGGCGCATGACCTAAACATAAGCCGACGATTTCCGCGAGGCAATCCCTCATTTAGGGGGCATCGTCTATAAGGAAGTGGCTGATAGAACGGCACCGCGCCGCTCCATTCGCTCTTTCACGCCCGGCCGGCTTCGCTGAGCAGGCGCCGCAGCAACATGACCTGATTGACCGCATCGGCTTCGAGCAACGACAGGCCGTCTTTCGAAAAGGCCGCGTCCGGATGAGGCTGTGGATCACCGGACAATTCGGCCTCCATACTCCCGGCTGCCTTCCTGATCCATTCCGCGAGCGGCGCATTTGCGGTCAAGCCCGCGCCGAACGAACGTGCGCGAGTCGCTGTTCCCGCCACCCGGCGCAGCAGCGCAAGCGCGGTCGACCCGGTGCGGTCTCCGCTGGATGTATCGAGTTTCTCCAGCCGCAGACGTGCGAGCACTTCTTCCGCATTGTTGCTTGCGAGGCCGGCGGCGCGCCTGAGCCGCTCGAGTTCGAGTTCATTGCTTTTCGACTTTCCGAGCGACTCCGCGAGATAGTCGAAATTCGCCGCGATCGCTTCGCTCAGGTGCTGGTTGAAGCGAGCCGGTTCCCGGCTTGGCCAGAGCAGGAAGGTCGCAAGCAAGGCCACCACACACCCAAGAATGTTGTTCGCGAGCCGCGTGATCGCGAAGCCAAGTTCAGCGCCGCCGGGCGCCGCGAAGTCCGCGACCAATACGAATGCGGGCGTAACGAAAAGCACGAAGAGACTATAGCTTACGGGTCTGAGCGCCATGGTCGCGCACACCAACGGGAACACGACCAGCGAGATCGCCACGGGCGAATGGACCGCGAGACCAATCGCGGCCGCGAGCAGTCCGCCCAATATGCTGCCCGCCGCGCGCTCCATGCTGCGCGGCCAGCTCGTTGCAATGGACGGCTGCAAGGTCAGCAGCGTCGCCATGGTCGCCCAGTATCCGAACGGAAGGTGGAGCAGGCGCACCGTCATGAACACAATGGTCGCGGCCGTCGCAACACGCGCCGCGTGCCGCGCGCCGATAGATCCGCTCGACGCATTCGCCTTCAAGGTTTCAAGGCCGCGCTTCAGGTTCAATGCCGCTGTGTTCCACCAGGACACCTGCGCGATTGGCGCGGGTTCGAGTTCGCTGAAGTCGACGTCGAATCGAAGTGCGATTTTCTCGCCCAGCGCGGTTTCCAGTTGCCGCGCAAGCGAGTTGAGCCGGTCGCGCTGGCGGCGGTTTGGCTCCCAGGGTTTGTGGGCGATTGCGCGGGAAAGACGCGACAGCACTTCGGCGAAAGCTTCCAGCGCGCGCGCGGCGCGTTTCGCATTCGGCAGCCGATGATGACCGCGCTCGCAGGCATCGGTGACGGCAATGAGGTATGCGAAGATCTGTTCGCTGTCGGCGAGCGCGAGGAGCAGGTTGCTGTAGGTGTCACGCCTGTCTGCCTTCGATGGAGGAACCCGCGCAAGCGCTTTCCGGGTTGTCTCTATGGCGGTGCGCGCCTGCCCTCGATACCGCGACGCGTGCGATGCCCATTCCTGGAATCCGGTGCGCTCGGTTTTGATCAGGCGGGCGGCGTCGCTTGCCATCTCGGCCAGCCGCGCATAGGTCGAACGCATGGCGGTGCGGCTCGTTCCGAACGGATGGATGCGCCAGACTGTAAAGCTGAGCACGGTCGCAAACAGGCATCCGACCATATACAAAGCGAGGAACCGCAGGCTTCCAGAGGGACCGTGAATGGGGCGGTCCACCATCACCACGCACGCCGTTGCTGCAAGAATCCCGACTTGCGCCGACGCCGAACCCCAGATCCGCGCGAGCGCGCCCAAGCCTGAAAATACAAAAACAGCGGCGGCCGCGGCAACGATAGTCGAACCCGACGCGTAGGCGGTCAGTCCTCCGCATATTGTCGATAACAGCACGAACCCGCTCATGGACGCAAAGCGCATCCGGTTGGATCCCGCCGCATCCGCGAGACACGTCCAGAATGCGCCGATGGCCGCCCATGAGAACTCCGGCATATGCAGGAGATTGCCCAATAGAAGCATGACGGTGGATGCGAACGCGGCGCGCAGCCCTTCCGACAGATCCGCCTGGTTCATCGCAAACGACACCATCCAGACAGGACGATTGCGCGCGACGAAGTCGAGCAATCCGGACGCCGCTTTGGAATGGCGTCCTGCTACCTTTCTCGATTCGCGCTGAATATCTCGCAGACGCAACATAAGCTTGATGGGAATTCGTGGTTGTTGCGTCAGGTTGGGGAAACGGGCGCAGGCTTAGCCGCCGGCCGGTTTGCTTGCGACGTCATGCGGGCACGTGCTGTTTCTCGAAGGCATCGACCGGCGGCCGGGGTCTGTTGACGATTGCCCGGCTGGGCTCAAAAGATTCGTATCCATCGGCTAAGAGAAGATAAGAGGAAGTGCGCGGTTGTTTCCGATAATACCATCGGGTTAATTGCAGTTAATTTACGGCGCGAAGAATAAAGAAAGCACGGCTCGCGCCGTTGTGTCCTCTGCAAGTTTGCTAACAAAAAAACACCGTAGTATCGTTTCCGGACTTGATTCGGTCATGCCCTCTGGAGCCGTTCGTGAGTTCAAAAGTCGTTATCGTCGGTGGCGGAGTGATCGGCAGTTCAGTGGCTTATTTCCTGCGCGCTTCGGACCCGACCGTGGGCGTCACGGTCATTGAACGCGACACGACTTACGCCCGATCTTCCTCGGCGCTCTCGGCGGCATCGATTCGCCAGCAATTTTCTACGCCATTGTCCGTGCAGATGTCCTTGTACGGTATCGAGTTCCTGCGTGGTATCGGCGACTTGCTTGAAGTCAACGGCGAAAAGCCATGCATCGATCTGCACGAAGGCGGCTACCTGTTTCTTGCAACGCCTCCCGGCGAATCCGTATTGCGCGAGGACCATGCAATGCAAACGCGTCTGGGCGCCGACATTTCGTTGCTTGACAAGACAGCCTTGAGCGCCAGGTTTCCATGGCTGAATACGGACGATCTCGCGGCGGGCGCGTATGGGAATTCGGGCGAAGGATGGTTCGACGGATACGGTCTTGTGCAGGCGCTAAAGAAGAAAGCGCAAGCGCTCGGAGCGCGTTACGTTCCTGCCGAAGTCATGGGTATGGAACTGGCCGGCAACCGTCTCACGAGCGTGACGACGCGTGCCGGCGAGCGCTTCGATTGCGATACCGTCGTCAACGCCGCAGGTCCGTGGGCACGCAATATCGCAGTAATGATGGGTATCGACATGCCTGTGCGTGCGCGTCGGCGGAGCATCTTCAATGTGTCGTCGCCAGCCGTGCTCAACGCTTGCCCGCTGCTTGTCGATCCCACGGGCGTTTATTTTCGCCCGGAGGGGAAGACCTATATTTGCGGCACGTCGCCGGACCCGAATAACGATCCGGACGATCTGCCGCTGGAACAGGTCGATCACGCCATTTTCGACGATGTCATCTGGCCTGTGCTTGCGAACCGCGTGCCCGGGTTCGAAGCGCTGCGCGTTGAAAATTGCTGGTCAGGCTATTACGAGTACAACGTGCTCGATCAGAACGCGATCATTGGCTACCACCCGCAAATCGATAATTGCGTATTTGCCAATGGTTTCAGCGGTCACGGATTGCAGCAAGGGCCGGCGACCGGGCGCGGTGTCAGTGAACTGATTCTGGACGGCGGGTATAAAACGTTGGACTTGTCTTCACTGGGCTGGTCACGTGTGATCGAGAACCGGCCGATCGTGGAGAAGAACGTAGTGTGACGCTCTTTCACTCGAAGCGAGTGTTGGCGTGTTGCCGGGGTTTTTTCAATGCGGCAGCGTCATGCGAATGCGGCTTGATAGACCTTCGGCGTGACGCCGGTCTGCTGCTTGAATACGCGCGTGAAGTGCGACTGATCCGCGAAGCCGAACCGTGCGCCGACCTCGGCAATCGGGCGGCCGTTGCGCAGCAGCGGCATTGCGCGGCGTACGCGTTCCTGTTGCTGAAACGCGTGCGGACTCAGTCCGGCCTCGCGCACGAAGGCGCGTAATAGTACAAACGGCGTCACATCGAATTCGCGAGCCAGCGTCGATAAAGTCAGCCGCGCGTGCGTGTCCACGTCGAGGTTATCCCGCAGGCGATCCTTTACAGCCTTGACGAGCGCGGGTTCGCTGCGCACGGCAGGCAGAACGCCGGGCCGGCCCGCGTGACGCGCATACAAGCTGGTGACGGCGCTTGCCAGTACTTCGCTGCGCTTGAACGCGTCGTGGTCTGCCTCGGAACACCAGTTCACGCCGTAAAGATGCCGCGACAATTCCGTATCGGCGATAAACGGGCTCGGCATGTCGAAGCGCTCGCGCCGCGCAATGCCGAGCTGCTCGCAATACGCCCCGAGCGCCGCAGGCTGCACATGCGCCACGCGCATCTTCCATTGACCATCGCCCGCGGCGAGACCGGCATGCACGAGATCCGCGTCGATGACAATCACATCGCCGCGGCGGCACAAGCGTCGCTGTTGCCGGACTTCGACCGCAAGCACGCCGCCCGTGATCACGGCGAGACAATGGGTGTCGTGCGAATGGGGCGGATAGCGGTGACCAACGAAGCGGCCCTTGAGCATGACGGCGTCCATCACGTCGGGCGCATGCCAGAGCTTGATCGAATTGCCCGGGGCGGTTGCGTTCATGAAAAATGCGGTTCTTGAAAGCGGCTGGAAAACGCCATGATATTCCTTGCGCTTTCACGCTGCTCGCGCTCAGGCGAAGAGCGCAAGTCCGCCGACGAGCTTGCCGACTTTCTTCCTGGGCCCGACCAGACCGACCGCGAGATAGTGCAGCGACTCGCCCGGCAGTGAACTAACCACGCTCAGAAGCGCGGCATAGTCGGTCGTGGTCTGGCCCTGCACCGGAAAGTCCACGACATCGCAATGCGGCAGCGATTTCAGGCGAAGCGCGCTCAACTGTGCGGCTGTGGCTTTTAGCACTGGAATGCCGATGGGAATAAGGCCCGGATGCGCGGTTCCATCGAGTTCACGAAGCGGCTCTCCTACGAGATGGCTATGACGCTGCCCCAGCGTGAACGCCACGACCGCGGCGGCGTTCGACGCTTTACCGGGCGCCAGCGCTTCGTCCACGACAATCACACAACGCTCCGGCTCAGCCGGCGTTTGCGCAGCGCTCGCGCCAATTGATCCGTTTTGCACTGACAATGCGTTTCTCCTGAAGGACATGGTGGAGAACATGCTAGGGAAGCGCCTCGCAAAAGTATTGGACGATTTTGCAGGGCGACCCGATTCGGCAGACTCGACCGGATCACGGCGTGCTTTGAACCACGCGAGTTCATCGAACCAACGTTTAGCTAGGCGACATAAACGCTTTAACCCGTTGCTGTTTGTTGTGAACATTCCATCAGACTCATTGAAAAAAACCTTCGCCCGTGTTTAAGTGCGCGCTGACGTCTCTTTTTCGCGCTCGCGCAACGCGGCCAAAAAAGAGGGTCCTGGCTGCCAATGTGAATTTCAATGAACGCCGTCTTCAAGACTTTTCTCGCGCTGATTCGTCTCCCCGGTTATCCCGGCATTTCACTCGCGATGTTTCTATCGGGCATTGCGTCGTCGTTCGCCGTGCCTTACACATCGTTGTTCGGTGCAACCGAAGCGCACATGACGCCGCTGCGCCTGGGCATCTTCATGACCCTGACGGCGGTCAGCAGCGTGGTCGTAAGCGCTTATCTCGGACGCGTGGCCGATCGGCGCAGCGATAAAAAACGCATCGTGCTGCTCTCAATAGCCGGCTCTGCATTGGGCTATGCGTTGCTCTGCGTCACGCGCAATTACATCTTGCTGACTATCTTCGGCTGCGTGTTCCTGAGCATTGGCGCGGCGGTGTTTCCGCAGCTTTTCACATTCAGCAAGGCGCGGATGCACGCCGAAGGCATCAGCAACACCGAATTGCCGATGGCGACATTGCGCACCACGCTTTCGTGCGCATGGGTGTTCGGGCCGGCGGCCGGCGCAATCGTGCTGGGCGTGTCGGGCTTCAACGGATTGTTTTTATCGGCGGCGGGCGCGTTTGCCGTGGCTGGCGTGATCGTATTGTTCATGCGCGAGCCGAAGGTGTATGACGCGCTCGAAGCGGGGGACAAAACCAGCAGCGAAATTCCCCAGCAAGGGAAGAACGCGCACGTGTACGCCGCGCTCGTGAGTTTCACGCTGATTGGAATGGGTTCGGCAATCGCGACCATCATGCTGCCGGTGCTGATCGTCGACCAGTTGCATGGCACGACGGCGCACGTGGCGCAAATGGTCGGACTCGGCGCATTCGCGGAAATCCCGATGATGCTGATGCTCGGCGGCGCGTCACGCCGGATCAACAAGGCGAACATGATCGCGTTTGCGTCGCTGTCGCATATCGTTTATTTCGCCGGAATCGCGCTTGCGCCCAATCTTTGGGTGCTCGTGCCGCTGCAAATCCTGAACGCGGTGGTTGTCGCCGTGACGTCGTGCCTCGGCATGTCGTATTTCCAGGAGTTGATGCCTGGCGCGCTGGCCCGCGCGACCACGCTGTTCTTCAACACCATGCGCACCGGCTCGGTGATGGCGGGCGTGGCGTCCGGGTTCGTTGCCGCGACGTGGGGGTATCGCGCGGTATTTGTGTTTTGCGTGGCGCTGGCCTCGACCGCGTCGGTCGTGCTGTTCATATTCAACTATCAGCGCGGCGCGAAGGTGTTTATCGATCCCGCCGCTGAGCCTGCCGCCGAACCGGTTGCGTCGGGCTCAGCAGTCGCGGTCGCTGAATCCACGCGCGCGGTGAGCAAGGTGTAACGCTCAGATGGGATGGCCGTCCGGAGGGGCATCGGGCTGCTGCGGTTCCTCCGGCCGATGCCCCGGCGACGGCGGCGACAACGGATCGGCCTCGGGGTCGCGGTTCGGGTCAGCGAGGGGATCGGGAATCGGATTGGTCTGCATGCGGTAGCTTTCGTATTTCACTGTTTCAACGCTCATTGCTGTATTCATGGCTCGCCTCGGTGGTCAACTCGGTGATCAAGTCTCGCGGAAGTTCATGCTGCATTCTTCAGCATAGGCGTATGGAGCGTGAAAGGCAGCCCGGGATGCGCTGTGCATTGCGTATGAAGTTCGGCGAGCGCCGCGCCCACGATGGCGTCGGCGGTCTCGCCAAAACGGCCGCTATCGAGGCTGATTAACGGAGTACCACGTTCATGCGCAAGTTGAGCCACCGCAGAACCTTGCGCGCGTTCGCTCAAGACCAGACGCGCATTTCCAATCAACGCAGCCTGGGTATCGCGTGTCGTCGCGCCGGAGAGATAGAGCGCGCCGGACTGCATCGCGCCTAACACAGCGCCCGTGCGTTCGGATTCGGCAGGGTCCCCGATTATTCCAATTTGCCAGCCATCGGCGGCGAGGGTGTCGCTAATGTCGGCTAGCAACTGGCCGTTATCGGAGGCATGGGTATCCGAATGCGGATCGATCAGCACCAGACGATCCGGCTCGATACCGTGAAAAGCGAGCAGCGCTGCATAGTCGTCCTTGGGATGCACCACAGGTTCGAACGCGCATGTCCCCGACGCGGCGAGCTCGGCGCTCAAGGGTTCGTCTAAGGTAGCGAAGTCTGAAGCGGCAAGCATGGGTGGCTCCTGCTTATCTTGGAACGAACGGTTGAGATTGTGGGCGGCATGGGCATTGGCCGCGCCGGGAGCTTGCAGCACGCTTCATGCCTGTTTGAGCTTCTGCTCCAATTCAAGCCGCCATCTTCCGCAGCCGGATCGGGATGGCCTTGCCCGCCGGGACCTTGCTGCGCTTCGCATGGTGCGACACGGGAATCAGCCGGTTGCATTCGGGGTAATAGCCCATCACGCAACCCGCCGGGATGTCATAGGCATGGACTCGCAGGCCGCCGAGTTCGCGCGGCACATCGTCGTCGGTCACCGTCACGGCGGCCACGGCGTCGTCCTCGGCGAGCCCCAGTCGTGTCATGTCGGACTTGTTCATCAGCAGTACGTCGCGTGTTTTCATGACGCCGCGAAACCGGTCATCGAGCGTATAAACGGTTGTATTGAACTGGCTGTCGCCGCGCGTGGTCATCAGGCGCAACGTGCGTTCGCCGTCGAACTGCATGTCGGGGTCCTCGCCAAACCCTTCCGGCACAATAAAGTTTGCCTTCCCCGTCTTGGTCTTCCATTCGCGCCTGGCGGCGGGAAGCGGCCGATGAAACCCGCCTGGCTGCGTCATGCGCGCGTTGAACTCCTTGAACTGATCCGGATAGGTCCGCTCGATGGCACTGCGTACCAGCCCGTAGTCCGCCACCCAGGCGTCCCAGTCGATAGCCGGGTTCGGCGGCAGAATCGCCTTCGCAAGCGCGGCGACAATGGCAGGTTCGGAAAGCAGATGCTCGCTCGCGGGCTCGACCATTCCCTTCGATGCATGAATGCACGCCGTGCTGTCCTCCACCGTGACAGTTTGTTCACCGCTCGCCTGCCGGTCCACTTCAATGCGTCCGAGACACGGCAGCAGATACGCCGCGCGCCCATGCACGACATGACTGCGGTTCAGCTTGGTCGCGATCTGCACGGTCAGCGGCACCTTCTTCCAGGCCGGATCGAGCACGCCCTGATCCGGAACTGCACGCGCGAAGTTGCCGCCGAGCCCAATAAACGCATCGATACCGCCATCGCGCACGGCTTCGCATGTATCGACGGTCGTGAGGCCCGTTTCCTTCGGCGGCGCGAAGTTATACAACTCGGCGAGCTTGTCCATGGGCACGAGCGCGGGCTTTTCCGTGATGCCGACCGTGCGTTGTCCCTGCACGTTCGAGTGGCCGCGAATCGGGCAGATTCCCGCTCCCTTCTTGCCGATATTGCCGCCGAGCAAAAGCAGATTCGTGAGCATTTGCACGGCAAGCACGCCCTCGCGATGCTGCGTGATCCCCATGCCGTACAGGATCATCACGGCTTTGGCTCGCGCGTATTCGGTCGCGGCCGCTTCCAGTGCTGCGCGCGTCAACGCGGATTCCAGTTCGATGTCCTTCCAGTCGGCGGCGCGCATTGCGTTGGCGAAGGCTTCGAATCCATGCGTATGTTCAGCGATAAACCCCGCATCGAGCACACGCGGCGCGTTCGCGGCAACGGCTTTATCGTCGGCTTCGATCAGCGCCTTGCAGATACCCGTGACCGCCGCAATGTCGCCGCCGATCTTCACCTGGTGATACTGCGTGCTGATACAGATTTGTTCAGTGGAAAGCATTTCTTTCGGCGACTGCGGATTGGCGAAACTCACGAGACCCCGTTCCCGCAGCGGATTGAACGTGATGATCTGCGCGTTGCGTTTCCTCGCTTCCTGAAGCGGATGGAGCATGCGCGGCGCGTTCGTGCCGGTGTTGTGGCCAAAGAAAAACATGCAGTCGGTGTGCTCGAAGTCTTCGAGCGTAACCGTTCCGACCGGCACGCCGATGGTTTCCGGCAACGCCACCGACGTACTCTCGTGGCACATGTTGGAGCTGTCCGGCAGGTTGTTGCAGCCATAAAGCCGCGCCATCAGCGCATACATATAGGAGGTTTCCAGCGACGCGCGTCCCGACGCGTAGAACACCACGCGCTTCGGGTCATAGCCGCGCAGCTTTTCACCGATTTCATCGAAGGCTTGTTGCCATGAGATTGGCACATAGCGGTCCGACTCGGCGTCGTAGCGCATGGGGTGAGTGAGGCGTCCCTGCGATTCGAGCTCGAGATCGCTCCACGCTTCGAGCGCCGCCAGCGTGTGATGGGCGAAGAAGTCGGGTGTTGCGCGCTTGGTCGTAATTTCCCAGGCGGTCGCTTTTGCGCCGTTCTCGCAGAATTCGAAGAGGTGAGGGTCGGCCGGTTTGGCCCAGGAGCAACTCACGCAGGCGAAGCCATCCGGTTTGTTCTGCTTGAAGAGAACGCGCGTGCCGTTCGCGGCGACGTGCTCCTGAAGAAGTATCGATGAAACCGCTTTCACCGATCCCCAGCCGCCTGCCGGATGATCGTACTGCTTGATATTGGGTTGCTTGCTCATGGCTTCGACGCTCCGCGGATGGACAATAAGCGAACCGCTCGAATGCGTTCGCTGGCGGAGTTTCATTCAGCAAGAAACAGGCTCAGGCAGGCTCGACAAGCAATTGGGGGAAAATCGAAATGAAATCAGGAAAATGAAAGCCGCCGCCCCGTAGAGACGGGACGGCGGCTTTCGGATACTTCAATACGGGGGTTCGGCGGCCTGCGTCAGGCTTCTTCGGATTGCTGGCCTTCGGGCGCCGGTTTGAATTTATCGGCGCGACGGCGGATCTCTTCCACTTCGACCGTCACGAACGTGCGGTTTTCAGCGGCCAGCGCGCGTTGGTAAGACGCGCCTTCCGGCACGCGATGCAGCAGCGCGCGCATTTCACCTTGCGTTGTCTGCTCAACCGGTTCGAAGTTGTAGAGACGCAGCATCAACTCCGCGCGTTCGTGCAGCAGGAACAGGCAGGCCGCGAACACCGCTACCGCGACCACTTCCTGCGCGCCAAAGCTGAAGTCATCGGGAATTGGCGAGAACGGCATTGCCACGACCGCGATCAATCCGGCGAAAGCCAGCACGATTGTCGCGTACAGGAAAAATTTCGCACGGCCGACAATACGGTCGTGTTCCGCCTTGAGCTGACCGGCCGAACGCGGAATGAGGGCCGCATGGCCGTGGTGTTGCTCGTAATGCTGGTCGCGTTGTTGAGGTGCTGAAAGCGGAAGGGCGGCCATGGACTCGGTTGCCTCACAGATCGGTAAGTTCGTCGCCAGGAATTGGCGCTGTCACCGGGTTAACGCCAGGCTTTCAGGAAAGTTGACGCAGGTTACGTGTTGTTTCAGTCAGGTCTCAAAATGTTTCCGTGCCGGGCACATTGAAGTGCTGTGTATTTGTACAGCCTGGCGTGCTGCATGCCACACTCGCCTTGGGCGCAACACCCTGTTTTTTCACGTCTTTCGCCGTCCGATCTCCGTTGGGAATGCCCATTGCTTGGTGCATCCGGCAACTGTCCGGGCGTTCCGGGCGAGAAAAATACGAACGGAGAGAAGAACATGATCGGCATCATCATTCCCGCTCATAACGAAGCGGCGCAGATCGGGGCGTGTGTAACGGCAGCAAAACGCGCGGCAAGCCATCATCAACTGCTCGGCGAAGAGGTGCGCGTGATCGTGGTCGCCGACCATTGCAACGACGAGACCGCCGCCATTGCCGAAGCGCTCGGTGCGGAAGTGATCGCCGTGAATGCGCGCAACGTCGGCATTGCACGGGCGGATGGGGCCGCGCGCGCGTTGTCACTGGGTGCGAGATGGCTGGCTTTCACCGATGCCGATAGCGTCGTCGCCGATGACTGGCTCGTTCGCCAGCTCGACTTGTGCGCCGATGCGGTTTGCGGCGTTATCGCGATTCACGACTGGTCGCCGCATTTATCGGCAGTGCGCGAGCATTTCGCGCGCACATATACCGACGCGGACGATCATCGGCATATTCACGGCGCGAACATGGGGGTATCGGCGGCGGCTTATGTGCGGGTCGGCGGTTTTGCTCCGCTGGAACACAGCGAGGACGTGGCGCTGGTCGAGGCGCTGATCGCCGATGGCGCGTCGATTGCATGGAGCGCGGCGCCGCGCGTGGTGACGAGCGCGCGCACGGACTTCAGGGCGCGCAAGGGGTTCGGCGCGACTTTGGTCGATGTGAGCCGGCGATACTTTCTGGCGTCGACGGGCGAGGAAGGGGTGCTGGCCGCTTAGAACGATTCGTTTGCTTTGACGCCGGATTCAGTCTGCCTTCAAATCTTCCGGCACATCGACATCGCGAAGAATATTCGCATCGTCGACATTGATTTTTTCCACGTCCTCCGACATGAACAGCGCCCGCGCTCCAGCATCGCCGTCGAGTGCGCTTAGCGCGTCCAGGTGGATCGCGGCGAACCCCGCCGGATGTCCTCGCTGCCCGCGATAAAACGGCGCGACGATCGACGCCCCCGCATCCAGCGAGCGCGCGACCGCTTCCACCGTTGCGGGCTCGATCCACGGCATGTCGCCAAGCGTCACCAGCCACCCCTCGGCTTCCGGCGTTGCGCGGACCGCGGCGGCGAGCGTTGCGCCCATGCCGCGTTCGGCATCGATGGAAAACATCACGTTGCATCCCGCTTCGTTCAACACTTCGGCGAGCTTTTCCGATCCCGGCCGCACGACCGCCAGCACGCTCGATACCGCCGATAACAACCGCCGCGCCGACTGAAACACCACAGGTGTGCCATCGGGGAGCGTGGCGAGAAGCTTGTTGTGAAGGCCGCTTGGGTCGAAGCGGGAACCATAGCCGGCGGCAAGCAGGATGCCCGTCGCGCTCGATGCGTAGCTCATGCCGGCGTCCTGAAAAAAGGGGAGGAATTAAGAGCGTTGATTTTGACAAGCTGTATTGCTTGCTGCAAGCAGGAAAAAAACCGCGCGGCGTTTAACCGTCTCGTCAGCCACGTTTCAGTGATGTACAGGTCCATGATTGGCGCTGCCCCCTTTATTGAGACAGGCTGAGGGCGAAGTGGGTTAGCGTTACGGTCGTTAAAACACAAAGCAACTGAGATGACAACCGAACTCATGCGCTATGAGGGCCACCGCTTCTTGCTTTATAAAAAGTGGGACTACGCGCCGAATGGCAGGACCAAAGAACAGACAGAAGCACTCGAAGCCGGAAAAGCCTTGTTCAAAGCCGCGAATTTCGAGCATTGGGCAAGCCAGCCAGAGCTGGTCAAACGCATTCAAACATTCCTTGTAGATTCGTTTCCTTCCTACCGCTCAAACCCTTGCGGTGATCGCCCCGGCGATATTATCAAGACGTTTTGTTGGGAAGTGCGCAACGAGGCGGCGGTGATCGTGCGCGCCAAGCCAGAATACATCGTCCACAATGGCTTCGTCCCGAAACGCGAATTCGACTATGCCGCGTATAAACGTGATTTGGACGAACGTGGTCGCGCTTACATGGCACGTTCGAAAGCGTACTCCGATGATCTGAAGGCATATAACAAGTCAATCGATGACCGCATCAGGCGCGAAGCTAACGCGCTAAAACCGTACCGGCATATCGAAACGATGGCCGAAGCGCAAGCGCGTACCATCGCAGCGCGCGCTGCCCGTGACGACATAAGCGCGCTTGCGTCGTCGGTCGTATCGGCGCTGTCCGCTGTCGCGTCGTCCTTGCCGTCGATTGAAGTTGACACGTTTGACCTTGGCGGCGCCTCGAAAGCTGGCGCAAGCCCCACACCGTTGGCCGATGCCGTGCCGTTCGAGTTTGGTGAGATGCCGGCCTTTGGCGGTAGTTATGAAATCGCGAAAACGCCCAACTACGGGGAACCGGGCACGTGGTACACGAACCCCGGAAGCGGGCAAATGCGGTTGTATGGGGACACTGGCGCGCCCGTTGTGGACTTTGATTTCGATCATGACCACGGCCAGGGAATTCCGCATGCGCATAACTATGGCGCGGTTGGCGCGGATGGCGCATTCAGCCGGGAAGGCGGGCGAAGTTTTTCTATTCTTCCGCGGTAACACCGAAGTTTCTGGAGCTAAAAATGATTAGAAAAAAGAACTACCACGACGCCGAATTAGTTGGTTTGTATTACATGCGAGACAGGCATCATCTATTGCTGAATTTTCAACTCGTAGAAGGCGATCTAGCGATTGTCCGGTGCGAGGGCGTAACCCATTTCAGGCTTGGCGAAATGGGTTTGCAGAACGTCACATCGCGATTGTTAATTTCCTCCGAGTTTGATTTTCAGCCAGACGAAATCCGAAATTACATCAATTGGGCGTGCAGTCGAGACGGATATGAGCACGGAATGACTGACTCAAGAGCCGCATACTTTAGAAGTGGCATACGGCATCGACAATTGACACTTCTTGTTTTGGAACCATCGATTGGTGCGGAAGTGGCGGTGGTTTGCAAGTCTGTTATACACGTCGAGTAAGTTCAACGATATTTACAGGACAGCGAAAGTGCGTCGCTTCAAAAGCGGGCATCGAGGCTTCGGGATTCGAGCATGGCGACGAGAAGTTTTAAGTAGTTCCGATGCAGGAAAAAACCGCGCGGCGTTAAGCGGTCGCGCGGTTTCATGACATCGACACCACTACATCCACTACGCCATCGTTTTCGGCATCACCTTGTCGAGCGTGATCGGCAAATCCCGCACACGCACACCGGTCGCGTGATACACCGCGTTCGCAATTGCGCCCGCCACGCCCGTAATGCCAATCTCCCCGATTCCCCGCACACCGAGCGAATTGATATGCGGATCGGTCTGCCCAAGCACCGTAATATCGATTGCGTTGATATCGGCGTTCACCGGCACGTGATATTCGGCGAGATTGGCGTTCGTGTAGCGGCCAAAACGCGGATCGAGTTCGCTTTTTTCAGTGAGCGCCGAGCCGATGCCCCACACCACGCCGCCCATCAACTGGCTATGCGCGGTTTTTTCGTTGAGCAGGCTGCCCACGTCGTACACGCTCACCACGCGCGCGACGCGGATCGTGCCAAGGTCGGCATCGACGTGAACCTCCGCGAACACCGCGCCGAACGAGTGGAACGCGTACTCCTTTTTCTCGTCGCCGGGCTTCGCTGTGGCCGTGGCTTCTATCGGCTTGCCGCCGTTACGCGCAATCACCGCCGCCGCCGGATCGCGCTTCGACGGGTCCGCGCGGCTGATCACCCAGCCGTTGTTGACCGTCACGTCGTCGGGCGATGCACCGGCGAGCGGCGAACCCGAATCGGCGATGGCCATTGCGATCAACTTGCCGCGAGCCTGCGACGCCGCGTCGCGCACCGCTGGCGACACGCTCGCCGCAGATTGCGATCCGCCCGACACCGGCGCTTTCGGCAACGATGAATCCCCGAGCGCGAACGTCACCATTTCCATGGGAAAGCCGAGTGCATCGGCGGCGACCTGGGTCATCACGGTGAAGGTGCCGGTGCCGAGATCCTGCGTGCCGGACGCCACCATCGCCGTGCCGTCCGGCAAGATGCGCGCGATCGCCGATGCCTCGCTGCGATTCGCCGGATACGTCGCGGTCGCCATGCCATAGCCGATCAGCGTGTTGCCTTCGCGCATGGAACGCGGTTTAGGATCGCGCCGCGACCAGCCGAATTTTTCCGCGCCGACCCGGTAACACTCACGCAATGACTTCTCCGACCAGGGTTTTTTCTCCTGCGGCTCCATGTCGGCGTGGTTTTTCAGACGGAAGGCGAGCGGGTCCATGTTCAACTGATATGCCATTTCGTCCATCGCGGATTCGAGCGCGAACGAGCCGCTCGTTTCACCCGGCGCACGCATGAAGGTCGGCGTGCCGACATCGAGTTTCACCAGCTTGTGCGTGGTCGCCTGATTCGGCACGGCGTACAGCATGCGCGTGAGAATGGCCGAGCTTTCGTTCCAGTCCTCGAACGTGGATGTAGTCGATATCACGTCATGACGCATGCCCGTGAGCGTGCCGTCGTCGCGTGCGGCGACCTGGAAATGCTGCTCGGTGAAAGGACGGTTTCCCACCATGCCGAACATCTGCGGGCGTTCCAGCACGAGCCGCACAGGCCGTCCGGTCTGCTTCGCGGCCATCGCGGCGAGTACGACATGCGACCAGACCGAGCCTTTGCAGCCGAACCCGCCGCCAACGAACGGGCAGATCACGCGCACATTATCCTCGCCGATACCCAGCGTTTTCGCCACCGCGCTGCGTGCGCCGGAGACGCCCTGGGTTGCATCGTAGAGCGTGAGATTGGGGCCGTCCCAGCGCGCCAGCGTCGCGTGCGGCTCCATTGGATTGTGGTGCTCGTTCGGCGTGGTGTAGACCACGTCGAGTCGTGTTGGACCTTGCCGGAGGCCTGCGGCAACGTCGCCACGCTGCGTGTCTATAGGCCGTCCCATCATCTTTTCCGGCCGGTACGCGCTGCCTTTGGCACGTTCGTAGTCCGCGTTGGGTGAGGCCGCCTCATAACGGATCGATGCCTGCAACTTGCGCGCGCCATCGGTTGCGCGTTCCAGCGTGTCGGCCACGACCACCGCGACCGGCTCGTTGCTGTAGCGCACTTCATCGGTTTGCAGCAGCGACAGCCGGCGCACGGCAGGCGGCGACGCATCCGGCTTGCCGCCATTGGGCAAACGCATTGCGGTTTCGTGCGTCATCACGAGCAGCACGCCGGGCATGGACTGCACGCGCGCGGTGTCCATCGACGCCACGCGGCCGTGCGCAATCGTGCTTGTCACGAGCACCGCATGCGCGAGCTTGGCTTCGGGGTTATCGGCGGAATAGCGGGCCTGGCCCGTGACTTTCAAAAGTCCGTCAGTGCGATCGAGCGGTTGTCCGAGAACACTCATGCCACACCTCCAGCGGTTGAAACGGCGCGGACGATCGCGCGCTGAGCCAATTCGATCTTGAAGCGGTTCTCGCGATAACCCTTCGCATCGCGCACGGCGAGCGCGGCGGCGCGTTGCAACGTATCGTGCGAAAGAGGGCTGCCGACGAGCATCTGCTCAGTTGCCGTCGCGCGCCATGGTTTGTGCGCGACCCCGCCCAGCGCGACGCGCGCCGTCTTCACGGTGTCGCCGTCCATCTGCAATGCCGCCGCGACCGAGACGAGCGCGAACGCGTAGCTCGCGCGATCGCGCACCTTCAGGTAATGCGAGTGATCGGCGAACAAGGGCGGCGGCAGATCCACCGACGTAATCAGTTCGCCACTCTTGAGCGTGGTATCGATTTCGGGATGATCTCCCGGCAGCCGATGAAACTCCGCAAACGGAATCGCGCGCTCGCCTTGCGGACCGTTCACGCGCACGACGGCATCGAGCGCGGCGAGGGCCACGCTCATGTCGGAGGGATTCGTCGCGATGCATTGTTCGCTCGCACCGAGGATCGCGTGGATGCGGTTGTTGCCTTCCAGCGCCGCGCAGCCGCTGCCTGGCGCGCGCTTGTTGCACTGGCTGAAGCCCGTGTCATAGAAGTAATAGCAGCGCGTGCGTTGCATCAGGTTGCCGCCGACCGTCGCCATATTGCGCAATTGCGCCGATGCACCCGCGAGAAACGCCTGCGATAAAAGCGGATATCGCCCGCGAATCCATGCGTGGTTCGCGGCGTCGCTGTTGCGAACGAGCGCGCCGATTCGCAGCCCGCCATCGGGTAATGGCGTCACGCTGCCGAGGCTGTTGATATGCGTGATATCGACGAGTTTCAGCGGCCTTGCAACGCCGCCTTTCATGAGGTCCAGCAGGTTCGTCCCACCGCCGATAAAAGCCGCGCCGGGTTGTTGTGCAGCCTTGATTGCCGCGCTGACATCGGTTGCGCGTTCGTAGGAAATGGCATCCATGTCGCGCTCCTAGGCCTTGGTGATCGAGATGGCTTTCACCGCCGACACAATGTTCGGATACGCGCCACATCGACAGATGTTGCCGCTCATGCGTTCGCGGATTTCGTCGTCGGAGAGTTGTGGCGGACGGAAGCGGACATCGGCGGTGACGGCGCTGGCGTCGCCGGCACGGAATTCATCGAGCAGGGCCGTGGCCGAACACAGTTGGCCCGGCGTACAGAAGCCGCACTGAAACGCATCGTGCTCGATGAAAGCGGCCTGTATGGGGCTTAGCTTTTGCGCGGCGGCGAGCCCTTCAACGGTCGTGATCGACTCGCCTTCATGCATGACGGCGAGCGTCAGGCATGAATTGATGCGGCGGCCGTTCGCGATCACCGTGCAGGCGCCGCATTGTCCGCGGTCGCAACCTTTCTTGGTTCCGGTGAGGCTTGCATATTCGCGCAAGGCGTCGAGCAAGGTGGTGCGCGCTTCGAGTTGCATTTCGTAAGGATGACCGTTGATGGTCAGCTTCACGGGCATGAGCGACGCGGCAGTGCCGGTATTGGTCGATACCGTGGATGCGTCGGCCATGGCCGGCTGTTGCTGTGCATGAGCCAAAGGCGCTGCCGATACCGCGGCGGCTGCGGCGGCGGATTGCAGGAAGCGGCGTCGGGAGGGTTTGACTATGTCGTGAGAGGCGGTGGTGCTGTCGGTCGTGTGGGGCATGGCGATGTGAAAGCTCCTCGCTGAGTCGGTCGGCGTTGGCTCGACGCACTCAATGTCGCTATGCGTCTGGCTAACAGCGGTGCTGTTCATTCGCTTGGTCGTGCTGCGAGCGCAGTGGCGAACCAAAAGGCGAATGGAACAACGGCAGTGAGCAAATCCAGTGCCATACATGCATGCCGCGTTTTGACGTGCCGCGGCCGAACGATTCCAGGTAAGGGCTACATTCAGCGGTAAAACGCGCAGAGGTAAACGCAAACCGCCGCCCAAAGGCGGCAGTGCATCAATCATCAATCGAACTGAGGATCAAAAAACCGGAAGCCAGCTTACAGATCGCCGGGGTACGGTGCCTTCAGCCACTTTGTCGAAAGCTTGTTCAGCGTGCCATCGTTTTTCGCCTTCAACACTGCCGCGTCGACTTCCTTGAGCAAGCGTGTCTCGCCCTTGTTGACCGCGACATGATCGGGTGAACTGAAAAGCTGGAACTTCTGTTCGGGCGCAATCGGCGGATTCCGCGCGATGATCGTCGCGCCTACGTCGTTTCCCACCACCATCAGTTGAACCTGCCCCGACAGAAACGCCGAGATCGCGCCGTTGGGGTCATCGAAACGCTTGATGGTCGCATCCGGCGGCGCGACCTTCGTCACGCTCAAATCTTCCAGCGTGCCGCGCGCCACGGAAATCGTCTTGCCGGCCAGGTCCTTCTCGTTTTTCACGGCGAGCGTCTTCGGCCCGAATACAGCCAGATAATACGGCGCATACGGCCGGGAAAAATCGAGCACCTTGTCGCGCTCGGGCGTCTGGCCCACGCTCAGCAATACATCGGCTTTACCCGTGGCGAGGTACGCCATCCGGTTTTCGCCCGTGATCGGAACCAGCTCGACCTTGACTTTCATTGCCTTCGCCAGGTAATCGGCCATTTCGATGTCATACCCCTGCGGCTTCATATCCGGACCGATAGAACCAAACGGCGGGTAATCCATGAACACGCCGACCCGGACGACGCCGTTTTTCTGCACGGTATCGAGCGCATCCGCGTGGGCGAGCGACGCCGCGCCCGCAAGCGGCACAGCGAAAGCCGCGGCCACAAAAATGCGCCGGGCAAGGCGTGGGAGGCAAAGGGTCATGGTGGTGGCCTTGAGCAATGTCGAAAGTCGGAGAGATTGCGGCTTGAACGACCGCGTGTGAATGGACTGTAGGGAGGCCAAAATCCCGTAACAATCGAAATCTGCTCATGCCAGCCATGACGGCTAGACATGGCTCGCGCGCTATTTGCTCTATTTGATGAGCGCGAGCACTTCCTTGAACCGCGCGTTCTCGCAACTTTCCACCCAGCCGAAAATCGCCGTTTCGGTTGTGGTGGGAAGCGCGCCGTCGCGCTGCGCGCGTGCCAGCGCGATTGCCTTATCCTCCGGCACGCGTGAACCGGTGGCATCGGCGATGAGTTCCACGGCGTAACCCAGCCTGAGCAAACCGCGTACGGTCAGCAGAACGCAGACATGCGTCTCGCAACCCGCCACGAACAGCACCGTGTTCTTCGGCGGCAGCGCTGCAATGAAGTCCGGGCAGAGCGTGGCGTCGAATGTGTGCTTCTCAATGACGCGATAATGCTCGCGAATCGAACCATGGGGCAAACCGCGGGTCAGCCCATCCACGCTCGCGCCAAGTCTTTTCGCACTTTGCTCCGTGACGAGCACAGGGATGCCGAGCAGATCCGCCGCCGAGATCAGCGCGGCGCACCGTTTGAGCACGCGCCCGGCGTTGTCGATATGCGGCATCAGCTTCGCCTGCATATCGACCACGATCAACATCCGGTCAGGCTTCACTTTCCATGATCCGGTCGATCAGCCGCGCGTTTTCTCCCGCCGATCCAATTCCGGCATGCTTTGCCATCGGAATGAAGAAATGCGTCTTCACATTCGGCAGGCTGGCGCGTTCGAGCCACTCCGACAGATGTTGCGTGAGACGTTGCGCGGGGACATCGAGTTCGCGGCGCAGCGCGGGCGGCAACTGCTCCAAGTATCGCGCTTCCGTCTGATACGGCTCGGGCGCGACGCACAACGCATCGGGGCGGCCGTCCGGGTCCGCGGGCAGGCGCTCGAGCGCCTCGCGCAGGAGCGCAACGCCCAGACCTTCGCCGCGCCAGGGTTTGCGTACTTCCCACGTGCTGATAAACACCACCCGGTGCGTGTTGAACACCGAACACAGGCGTTCCGGCCCGAGCGCCTCGGTCGCGGCGAGCGCCAGCGACAGCATTTCGCCGGAATAAGTGTCCAGCACATAAACCAGGTCGGCGCTACTCTGGATGGGCGGCACTTTTACGAGTTTCAACTCGACGGCGGCCGCGACAATATCTGTCCCGGCTTCATGAAAGACGGCGAATGCGGTGCCGAGGCGTTCGTCGTCCACTTGCGGGTATTCATGGCGGTACGTCATGGTCAGCAGGAACGGGCCGATCTGTTCGCGGTAGGCGAGCGGCTTGTCGACGTCGTAGTCGCTTGTGCCTTCCAGCCCGTACGGGTCGTAATCCCTCGGCGTCACTTCTCCCGGTGAATGCCGCACAGCGGCCACGGCAGCGGCCGGGCGGCGCGATTTCGGCACGAGATCTTCCGGCAAGCCTTCCCAGCTAAGCCGGAGAAATTCACGCCCGCCGCGATAATGCGTTTCAAACAGCGACGCTACCGGCGCGGCGGAAAAAGGCGCAAGGATACGTTCGGCGGATTCCATCGCGCGATCCATGAGCTGATCGGCTTCGGCGGGATCGGGCACGTGGCGGGTGGTGTCATCGGCCGTTCCGCCTTCTGCAACGTGTTGAGCGCGCGCAAGTTCGAGCCATTCGTCGGCGGCGCGTTCGGCGAGAAAACCCGCGGCGATCTGAGCGCCGGACAGTATGATCGACTTGCCTGTTTCTCCCAGCGGGAACACGTACTCGTCGGACATCACATCCTCGACGCTCACGCTTTTGTAATCCGTACGAGGCGATGGCGCGTTCGCGGCGGCGTCGTACCGTTCATGCGAGAGCACGTGGGCGGCGAGATCCGCCGCGCCTGGTGTTGCGTTCGGACCAGTCGCCGTTGCGAATGCCGAGGCGCCGGTGGGGAGCAGAGCCAGCAGGGATACGTGCTTCATGAACGCCATCTCCGTCTCTTTGGGGGTGTCATCGTAGCAAACCCGCGGCTTTTTGCAGCGCCCGCGTGCGCTTCGGCGCAAGAGTTGCTACCAGTCGCATATTGGTACTACCGTTGCCGTTGCCTGGATCATGTACCGATACCAGTTTACAGGGAGCCGCGATGAACCATTCCACAAGTCACTCCAGTCACGCTAATCACTCTAGTCAGGAACCGGTCGACGGGGAAGCCGGATCGGACGAACACCGCGAATATCGCGAGACCATGCACGAAGGAGGTTGCGCATGCGGCGCCTGGCGGTTCGTGGTGTCGTCCGATCCGGATCGCGTCGGACTGTGCCACTGCATGACTTGCCGCAAGGTGCATGGCTCGGCGTTCGGCGCGTATGCCGTGTATCTTGCCGAACAGGTCACCATGTCGGGCGCCACCAAAGCCTGGCAAAGTTCCGCCGATGCGCGCCGGCATTTCTGCGCGGTGTGCGGGTCGGTGGCGTACATGGCGTATGTGAACACTGACGAAATCGACCTTCCAATTGGCGCGTTCGATGAAACTGGCTTTCTCGAACCGACTTACGAGTTGTGGTGTATCCGCCGTGAACCGTGGTTGTCCGCCGGCGGCCGCCGGGAATATCCTGAAGACCGGCCCTGAATCCGCTTTTTGCGTCCGGTTTTGCTTTCGTTGGCAATCGTTTGCCGGTTCCGGAACTGCGTTCATTGCGGTATGTCGGAAGAACGTTGTCCGACGGAAAGCCCTGTCGGTCATCTCGAACGCCCAATCCACGCGACACGAATTTCGTACCAGCAAGGAGTCCGAGCACCATGACCGTTACAAAACACCCGATCCCAGGCAGCGACAAATCGCAACCCGAAGGCGCGCGTTGCGTCGGCGCGTGCAATCCGGATGAAAAAATCGAAGTGGTGGTGATGCTTCGCCGGCAAAACGAAGGCGAATTCAAGCAGCTGATGCAAAAGATCAACGAAGGCGCCGCCGACGTAACGCCGGTTTCCCGCGATGAATTCGGCAAGCGCTTTGGCGCATCGCAAGCGGATGTGGCCAAGATAGAAGCGTTTGCAAAGGCGCAGGGACTGGATGTGGTCCGTGCGGATGCTGGCTCGCGCAGCGTGGTGCTGTCCGGCACGATCGCACAATTCAGCGCCGCGTTCGACGTCAAGCTCGAACGTTTCGAACACCACGCAATTGGTGAATATCGCGGGCGTTCGGGACCGGTGAACGTGCCATCGGACATGAAGGACGCCGTAACCGCCGTGCTCGGTCTGGACAGCCGGCCGCAAGCGCGTCCGCATTTTCGTTTCCGGCCGCCATTCCAGCCTGCGCGCGGTCAGGCGAGCACTTCGTACACCCCGCTCGATCTCGCGCGCCTCTACAATTTTCCCGATGGCGACGGCAGTGGGCAATGCGTTGGCATCATCGAATTGGGCGGCGGGTATAAGCAAAGCGATCTCAGCGCGTATTTCTCGAAGCTCGGCGTGGGCAAGCCGGATGTGATATCCGTTGGTGTCGATCAGGCCAACAATGCGCCCACGGGAAATCCGAACGGGCCGGACGGCGAAGTAACGCTGGATATCGAAATTGTCGGCGCCATCGTGCCGGGCGCGCGCATCGCGGTGTATTTCACGACCAATAGCGACGCGGGTTTTGTCGATGCCGTGAACCGCGCGATCCACGACGACGCCAACAAGCCCTCCGTCATCTCCATTAGTTGGGGCGGCCCGGAATCGAACTGGACGGCGCAGTCGCAAAATGCGTTCAACGACGTGCTGCAATCCGCTGCGGCCATGGGTGTGACGATTTGCGTGGCGTCCGGCGACAGTGGTTCCAGCGACGGCGTGGGCGACGGCCACGATCACGTCGATTTCCCGGCATCGAGCCCGTACGTGCTTGCTTGCGGCGGGACGAACCTGAGCGCATCGGCGAAAGGCATTACGAGCGAAGTGGTATGGAACGACGGCGATCAGGGCGGCGCGGGCGGTGGCGGCGTCAGCGCGGTTTTCGCGTTGCCTGTCTGGCAGAACGGCCTGAACACGACGCGCGCCGAAGGTGCGAAGGCAGCGCTCAAAAAACGCGGCGTGCCGGATGTGGCCGGGGACGCGTCGCCGCTAAGCGGCTACGACGTGCTGATCGGCGGCACGGAGACGGTCGTGGGCGGCACGAGCGCGGTCGCGCCGCTATGGGCGGCGCTGATTGCGCGGATCAATGCAACGGCGGGCAAGGCCGCTGGATTCATCAATCCGAAGCTGTATCGCGCGAAAACGGCGGGGCACGATATTACCCAGGGCAACAACGGCAGTTTCGAGGCATCGGCGGGATGGGACGCGTGCACGGGTCTCGGCAGTCCCGATGGCGCAAAAGTCGCGGCGGCGCTTAAATAAGCGCTGCGCCGGAAGGCATGGAAGACATGAAAGACCAAGGAAGATTCGCGCAAGAACTCCAACAACAACGGCAAAGGAGCAATCATGACGAACCCCGGCTCACCGGCGGCAAACACTGCAAAGGCTGCAAGCACGTCTTCGAGCAAGAAGGATCAGCCGTATTTCGATCCGACGCCCTATGGCAACGGTCCTGATGACGCCATCGATGCAACCCTGACCGACGAAAGCGCTGCGATCACGCATCATTCGGCGGTGATCGGCGGGAAGAAGATCGACTACACGGCAACGGCGGGGCATCTGGTGATTGTCGACCCAAGCAGTTCGAAGCCCAACGCCAAGCTTTTTTATGTTGCGTTCACGCAGGACAACCAGACCGAGGAAGCGCGGCCGCTGACGTTTTTCTATAACGGCGGGCCGGGTTCGTCGGCAGTTTTCGTGCTGCTCGGTTCCTACGCGCCGATGCGCATCAAGACGTCGACGCCCGACTTCACGCCGCCCGCGCCGTATCAGATGGAGGACAACCCGGACAGCCTGCTGGATAAAAGCGATCTTGTGTTCATCAATCCGGTTGGCACCGGGTATTCGGCGGCCATTGCGCCGAACAAGAATCGCGATTTCTGGGGCGTCGATCAGGATGCCGATTCAATCAAGCAATTCATCAAACGCTTCCTGACCAAGAATAATCGATGGAATTCGCCCAAGTTCCTATATGGCGAATCGTATGGAACGGCGCGTAGCTGCGTGTTGGCGTATCGCTTGCATGAAGACGGCGTGGACCTGAACGGCGTCACGTTGCAGTCTTCCATTCTCGATTACACGCAGACGGGAAATCCGGTCGGCGCACTGCCGACCGCTGCTGCCGACGCATGGTTTCATAAGAAACTCGGCGTACATCCGCGGCCTGCCGATCTGCTTGAATTTTCGGAAGAGGTGGCGCAATTTGCGCGCACGGATTACATAGCGGCGTTGCGCAAGTTTCCGCAAACCGACAACGATACAGTGGAGAAACTCTCTGAATACACAGGTATCGATAAAGCCACGCTGATTGCATGGAGCCTGGATATCGCTTCATACGACAGCCGCGGCAACTCGCTTTTTTTGACCACGCTGCTCAAGTCGAAGGGCGTGGCGCTCGGTTCCTACGATGGCCGCGTGACCGCTATTTCCACGGGCATTGCGGGAAAGATCGATCCGAATTCCGGCGGCAACGACCCGACCATGACGGCCGTGACCGGCGTGTACACCGCCATGTGGAACCAGTATCTGAACGAGAAGCTGAAGTTCACGTCGACTTCGTCCTTCACGGATCTCAACGACCAGGCTTTTCTTAACTGGGACTTTCATCACAAGGATCCGACCGGGGCGGAAAAAGGCATGGACGACAAGGGCAACATCGTCCTTTATACCGCGGGCGATTTGGCCGCGGTGATGGCGTTGAACATCGACTTGAAGGTGCTTTCGGCGAATGGCTTCTATGATTTTGTCACGCCGTTCTATCAAACGGTGCTGGACTTGCAGCAAATGCCGCTCATCGATAAAACCGTGCGCGAGAATCTCTCGGCGAAATTTTATCCTTCGGGTCACATGATTTATCTCGATGGCGGTTCGCGCACGCAACTCAAGGCGGATCTTGCGAGCATGTATGAAGCGGCGACCGCGAATCATGAGGCGATGAGCCGTATTCGCGCACTGCAGCAACGCAAGAAAAGCTAGCGGTTGCATTGAGCGGCATTGGCGGGAACGCGGCTTGCGAACGAATGGCGAGCGCATGTCAGATGCGTCAGTCCAATTGCATACTGGAGTTCCCCTCAATGCCGACTTCGAAGAAGAATGGAGGCGCAACCGCGCCTTCGAAAGACACCAGCGCCGTTGCGCGCACACCGTCGCAGAACAACACCAATCCCAAGCTGGATAGCCTGGAGCAATTTCGCTCCGACGCGACCAACCAGGCGTTGACGACCAATCAGGGCGTCAAGGTCTCCGATAACCAGAACACCCTTAAAGTTGGTCCACGCGGTCCGTCGCTGCTCGAAGATTTCATCATGCGTGAAAAGATCACGCACTTCGACCACGAACGGATTCCCGAACGGATCGTTCATGCGCGTGGTTCCGCCGCGCACGGTGTATTCAAGCCGTACAAGGCTCACACGGACCTGACGAAGGCCGCATTCTTGTCGGATCCGAATAAGGAAACGCCCGTTTATGTGCGCTTCTCGACGGTGCAGGGTTCGCGCGGTTCCGCCGATACCGTGCGCGACGTGCGCGGTTTCGCCGTCAAGTTCTACACGGACGAAGGCAACTTCGATCTGGTGGGCAACAACATGCCGGTCTTCTTCATTCAGGACGCCATCAAGTTTCCTGATTTCGTGCATGCCGTGAAGCCGGAGCCGCACAACGAAATGCCGCAAGGCGGTTCGGCGCACGACACGTTCTGGGACTTCGTCTCTCTCGTACCCGAATCAGCGCATATGGTGCTGTGGACCATGTCCGATCGCGCAATCCCGCGCAGCCTTCGCACCATGGAAGGCTTCGGCATTCATACGTTTCGTCTGGTGAATGCAGAGGGCAAGGGCAGGTTCGTGAAGTTTCACTGGCGCCCGACCATCGGTTCCGCATCGCTCTTGTGGGACGAAGCGCAAAAGCTTGCTGGCAAGGATTCGGACTTCCACAGACGCGATTTGTGGGAAGCAATCGATATGGGCGACTATCCGGAGTTCGAACTAGGCGTGCAGATCGTGGAAGAGGATCAGGAGCATTCGTTCGACTTCGACATCCTCGATCCGACCAAGATCATCCCGGAAGAAATCGTGCCGATCGCCATGCTCGGCAAACTCACGCTGAACCGCAACCCGGACAACTTTTTTGCGGAGACCGAGCAGGTCGCTTTTTGTCCGGGACATATCGTCCCGGGTATCGATTTCTCGAACGATCCACTGCTGCAAGGCCGTTTGTTCTCATATACCGATACGCAAATCAGCCGTCTTGGGGGCCCGAACTTCCACGAAATCCCGATCAACCGGTCGCTCGCGCCGATGCATAACAATCAGCGCGACGCGAAACACCGGATGACGGTGAATCGCGGCCAGGCGTCGTACGAGCCGAATTCCATCGATAGCGGCTGGCCGAAGGAAACGCCGCCGGCCGCAAGCGGCGGTGGTTTTGAAACGTATCCGGAACGCGTCGACGCCGTGAAGATCCGGCAGCGCAGCGAGTCATTCGCGGACCACTTTTCGCAAGCCACGCTGTTCTGGAAGAGCATGACGAAGCCGGAGAAGGATCATATTGTCGGCGCGTATTCGTTCGAACTGAGCAAGGTCGAGCGCAAGTTCATCCGTGAAAGGCAACTTGGAATCCTGGCGAATATCGATAGCGAACTCTGTGCGCGAGTGGCTGAAAACTTGGGCCTTCCCGCACCAAAAGCCAATGCGACTCCAGAGCAACTGGGCAAATCGTCCATCGAACAATCGCCAGCGTTGAGTCTTGTAGCCAAGGCGAAACCTTCGGTGAAGACGCGCAAGGTCGCGATCCTCGCCGCCAAGGGAGCGGACGTTGCTAGCATCAAGGCAATCAAGGACGCGCTTGCTGCCGAAGGCGCGCACGCGAAAGTCATCGCGCCGAAACTGGGCACGCTGGGCGACGGAGTCGAAGTCGATGCGACCATTCTCGCCTTGCCATCTATCATGTTCGATGGCGTGGTTGTCGCCGGCGGCGCGGCGAGCGCCAAGCTGCTGTCGGAATCCGGCGATGCGCGTCATTACGTGCTCGAAGCATTCAAGCACCTGAAAGCGATCGGCGCAGTGGGAGATGGCGAGGATGTGCTTGCCGCCGCGCATCTGCCAACGGGCGACGAAGGCGTGAGCGTTGGCAGCGACGCGAAGAAGGTCATGAAGGCGTTCATCACCGCGATGTCAGGGCACCGGGTCTGGTCGCGTGCGGAGAAGGCGGAGACTGTGCCGGCCTGATTTGCGTTTATAGCGGCAGTTGATAAAAGAACCCGCGATGGATTTATCCATCGCGGGTTCTTTCATTCAATCAGGCCCAAATCGTTTCAACCCTTGCTTAGCGCTCGTTTTACTGTCCGAAATAAGTCGAGCGCGCACCGTCAGGCTGAGCAACAAGCGCACGCGTTCCAGCCGCGGACGAACCCGTCACCGACGGTCCATAAGACGTCGCCATCACGCCTTGACTTGTTTCCACGCGCTGCTCGGCGGCCTGCGTCTGCGCGGGGTAGCTCGTGTGATCGCCTTCCACGTTATAGCCCGAGCGTTCCATCTGGACCAGATCCGCCTTGACTGCGGCGCGGGTGACGGTGTCGCTGGATTGCTGCGCATTGGCGAGCACGGGTGCGCCTAATGACGCTGCAAGCACGACTGCGGGAATAAGTGTTTTGAGCATGGCGGTGTCTCCTCGATTGTCCTTGCTGCTAGCGCGCGTCTTTGAAAACCGGGCGGTTTATCGAAAACGCACGACACATGCCAAAGTGTAGGCACGCAAGAGGCATTTAATTAACGCTGAATTTCGCTAAATATTGTTGTGAGCGCCGCAATAATGACGCATTACTTCTCGATTAACGAAGCCTTACGTGAGCACTGTGCCAACTCGGACGATGCGTTGTTTCACGATCCTTTATTGGCCTCGTCACCGGGATTTGCGACACTGGCGATCCTCATCAAACAGGCGTGCATTGCGTCGTTTCCCTGGGGAATTGCTCATGGCTTCACGAAGGACGCTCATCGCGATAAAACCGCCTGACCTGGTGCACCGCGCGGCATTATTTCTCCTGTTGTTTCTGATCTGCGTTTCGGCGAACGCTTCGCCGAATGCGTTGTTAAATACCGGTCAACCAAGGCCATTGATTGTCGGTGCGGTCCTGGGCGCCTTGCCGCCCATGGAAATGAGTAATCCGAAT
Source organism: Caballeronia sp. DA-9 (assembly GCF_051615025.1). Taxonomy (NCBI): domain Bacteria; kingdom Pseudomonadati; phylum Pseudomonadota; class Betaproteobacteria; order Burkholderiales; family Burkholderiaceae; genus Caballeronia; species Caballeronia sp. DA-9. The sequence goes on from NZ_CP195132.1 coordinate 1,825,080, forward strand.
GAATCGGAAAATTCGGTGCGCGGCGTGTCCGCGGATTTTGCGCAGCACATTGCAAGCGCGTTGCAAAGGCCGCTTCAATGGCAGACTTTCGCCGACCGCAGCGCGATGATCGACGCATTGCGTCAGCATCGAATAGATATGGCGGCCGGCGCAACCGGTAATGATGGTGGCCCCGCATTGCTCTATAGCCGGCCCTATGTCGCGACCAAGCAGGTTTATGTCGAGCGCCGTGTCGGTGGTGTTCGCACAGGAAGGCTTGCTTATGTGGAGGCGCAAACGTCGCTGCAACGGTTGCGAAGTGCATATCCATCAATGCACCCGGTCGCTTGTCGCGATGCGCTGAGCGCGCTGCTCGCGGTCTCCCTGGGCGATGCAGATGCTTTTGTCGGCGATCTCGTCATCGCAAGTTATGCGGTCGACCACTTCGATCTGATCAGCCTGACGCTGTCCGGCTTCGCACCATTCGACGAAGCCGGCTACAGCTTTGCGTTCGCCGCCGACGCTACGGGCGAAGCGTTACGGCGTCGCGCGGACGCGGCGCTCGCCGCATTGCCGGCCCGTTTTCTCATGGAAGTGCGTGCGCGATGGGGCGTCGCGGCGAACGTGACGTTCACGCAACCACTCGAATTGAGCGAAGCGGAGCGTGCCTGGATCGCGGCGCATCCCGTCATCGACTACTCCATGTACGCGGATGCCGCGCCCATGACTTTCCGCGATTCGAACGGCAAACCCGCGGGACTCGCCGTCGATATGCTGTCGGCTATCGGCGCATTGACCGGGCTGACGTTCAAGGGTCACTTGCGCGGTTCGACCGAAGCCGTCACCAAAGATATCTTCGATGGCGACGCTGCCCTGATTGCCTACGGACTGAGTACGGGACAGATTCCGCCGCAGTTCGTGCCGAGCAAGCCCTATGGCGAAGGCGTGCTTGCGATCGTGACGCGCACGGGAACCGCGCCGCTTCGCGACGCGCGCGCGCTCGACGGAAAACGCGTTGCGCTATGGCGCAATCATGCGTTGATGACCATGTTGCGCGAACGTGTGCCTACTGCGCGGATCGTGGAGACATCGCCGATTACCGGCCAGTTCGACGCCGTGCTGAACGGCGACGCGGACGCGACGATCATCGACATGACGTTCGCGAACTATGCGGTAGGCAATCCGTACCGCGACAAGCTCGCGATCACGGGCGCTTTCGCCGATCAACCCGTACAGCACGGATTTCTTATCGCACGCGGCGAGCCGATGTTGCTTTCGATCGTGAACAAGGCCGTCGCGCAGATGCAACCCGCCGAACTCGACGCCATCCGCCGCCGATGGCTGCTGATCGAACATCCCGAGAGCCAGTGGGAGCGGCGGCGTCCGCAAGTCATTTTTGGCGCGCTGCTCGCGGTGGCGCTGCTTGCATTACTTGCCGGCTGGGGTGTATCGCTCAAACATCAGGTCGCTCGGCGACGTGCTGCCGAAGAGGCGATGCGGCGTGCCAGAAACGACGCCGAGAGCGCCAACCGCGCGAAGTCGGCGTTCCTTGCCGCGATGAGCCACGAGATCCGCACGCCAATGAACGCCGTGTTGGGCTTGCTCGAACTCGAGTTGCGCAGTCCGGGCGACCGGGCATCGACTGTCAAGGCGCTGGGCACGGCGCACGGCGCGGCGCGCGATCTGCTCGGCATGATCGACGACATTCTCGACATGGCGAAGATAGAAGCAGGGCGGCTGGCATTGACGCCTGCGCCGATGGAACTCGGCGCGTGGGTGAAAGGCGTCGCGGCGATCTACGAACCGGCGACGCGTGTGAAGGGCTTGACGCTGACAGTGCGTGCAAGCGGCGAGCGCGAGCACGCGTGGGTCATGGCGGATGCGTTGCGGCTGAGGCAGGTGCTCGGCAATTTGTTATCGAACGCGATCAAGTTCACCGATGCCGGCGAGGTCGCGATCGACTATTCGATCGCGCTGACGAACACGCGCTGCGCGTTCATGCTCATTGTCTCCGATACCGGTCTCGGGATTGCGGCGGATCAGCAGGCGCGCTTGTTCGCGCCGTTTACGCAAGCGCGTCAGGAGCGGCCTGGGCGCTTCGGCGGAACCGGCCTGGGACTCAGCATCTGCAGGCGGCTGATGACCATGATGAACGGCACCGTCACGTTGGAGAGCACACCGGGGCAGGGCAGCCGGTTCACGGTCAAGGTGAGCCTACCGGTCGCCGTGCCGCCCGCCGACAAGCCGGCCAGCGCTTCCGAAGATACTGAAACTCCCGTGCGCGCGGGTCTGCGGGTACTGGTCGTCGACGATCATCCGGCCAATCTCATCCTGCTCACGAGCCAGCTACAAAACCTTGGCTGCGAGATCGAAACGGCCAGCGAAGGCGCAACTGCTTTGGCGCGATGGGAACAGCAACGGTTCGAAGATTCGCCATTCGACCTGATCCTGACCGACTGCTCGATGCCCGTGATGAGCGGCGAGGACCTCGCCCGCGCGATCCGCAAGCGCGAAGCCGGATTCGAACGCATGCACGCCGGTTTGCCGGTCGCGCGGATACCCATTGTGGGCGTGACGGCGAACGCGCAGCGCGAGGCCGTCGATCTTGCGCTCGCGGCGGGGATGACGCAGTGCCTCGTCAAGCCGCTGGGACTCGACGCGCTGCGCCATGCGCTCGTGCTCGCCGCGCAGGAGCCCGGCGCTGCGCCAGAAACGGCGGAGCATGCGTCACCGCACGCGTATGCGAGGTTTTTTCCGGTATCGGATGCGCCGATCCGGCTTTCGAAGCCTGCCACGCGAAGGCGTGCCTATGGTCCAGCGCGGGCTTTCCCATCGAATACGATCGGCCGGCAAACGGTGATGCCACCGCCGTATGCCCCGGCACAGCCTCACGAAAACCATTCCGCGCTGGCCGTCGTTACGCCCGCGCCCCGTTTCGATGCAGACCTTCTGAAAAGCTACGGCGCTCAGGCCGCGCCGCTCATCGATGCACTGAAATGGGCAAACCTGCTCGATCTCGATGAATCCCGCGCGGCCCTCGCTGCGAGCGACTTTCGCCGGGTGCAGGAGCTTGCGCACCGCATGAAGGGCGCGGCGCTGGTGATCGGCGCAACGCCTTTCGCCGACGCCTGCATTGCGTTACAGCGCGCGTGTCTTGAGCGCGGCGCGCATCCGTCTGACCTGACCGCAATCAACGACGCCTACGCGCGCTTGAACAAGGAAGCGTCAGCGCTGGATACGGCGCTGACGCAACACGCCGCGCTGGCACAGGACGACGGCTGACGTCTATATTTGTTGCCGACTCCGGGTTCACCATTAATGTTCATTGCCGTTATCGAGACGCGCATGTGTTTTAATTAGGCCCTCCTCTCGCTCCGACATTGGCCGCGCTGTTTTTGGCGCGGCACGCTTGCCGAATGAATAGAAGGCCTTCCTCGCATCACCGGCATGGTTCTCTCCTGGCGCTTGCCGCCGCGTGGTTCCTGCTCGCCGCCTGCAGTCTTGCTCACGCCCAGAAGCCCGGGTTGCTGGATCCGCGCGTGACACAGTCGACTATCGTGGACACGATCTGCCGTCCCGGTTACGCCGACGACGTCCTGCCTCCGTTCGAGACCCTGCAGCGACAAAAGGAACAATTGCTCAAGCAACGCCGTGTGGACCCGGCTGCCGCGTCGCAATACGCACTCGATCACCGCATGCCGATATTGCTTGGCGGCTCCCCCACGGCGACAGCCAATCTGGATATTCGCCGCTGGGATGGCCGCGCGGGCCAGCGCCGCAAGGAGCGGCTTGCCGTGTTCCTGAAGCGCTGCGTGTGTACCGGGGACTTGTCGCTCGCGGCGGCGCAAGCTGCCATGAGCGGTGACTGGTCCAATCAATTCCGGAATTTATCGAGTTCCACGTGTACGGGTGGTTAAGTGTTGTCGTTGTGACCGCTTGGTGGCTGCCGGTTGTCCATCGTGGCTGATGGACAAATAACGCCAGCATGCGGCACGGCGTCACACCTTAGGTAACGCTGCGCCATCGAGCAGATGGGCGGCTACACGTTCGCCCAATACCGGCCCAATGCTCATTCCCACGCCGCTGTGCATGAACACGCCCGTGATGTTCGCCGCCGGGCGCAGCACGGAAAAAGGTGCGTCCGACGTGCGGGTCCGTGCGCCGTAAACGCCTTGCCATCGCTCTATAACTTCAAGCTCGCCGCCAAGCGTGTCCTGCGCGAGCGCGAGCAGCATGTCGTCGACAGATGCCGCGTTGAAGGGCGACGGATCTTCAGCGTAATCATGCGAGTCGCCAATAATCATGTCGCCTGCCGGAGTCGGGCTTGCCAGCAAATGAATGCCATGTTCGAGCAACGTGGGTTCTCGCGTGGCGATTTCGTCATGCAGCGCGGCGGCTTCGGGCAAATCCGAAAATGCGCCGTAATGCAGGCAGCTCAGACCCGTCAGCACGGAATGATCGAGGGCAAAAGGCTTCGCCAACCTGACGCGGAGCATCTGCAAACGGCACACGCGTGGGTCGATTGCCGCAAGCGCGGGCGCAAGCAACGACAAATAATCATGTCCCGCGCACACGACCACGTGTTCCGCACGCCACGCGCCAGCCGTTGTATCGATCACCCCGTCATCGATCTTCCGCACCAGCGTCCCAAAGCGAAAATCCACGCCATGCGCGCGGCGCAAGTAGCTGATCAACGCCGGTATCGCCTCGCGTGAAAAGACCTGCAGGTCGGCGCGGCCGTGCATGGCGGCATGGTGTTTGCGGAAGCGGCCATCGTAGAGATCGTTTAGCGCGGCGCGCGGCAACATGGCGGCGTCGTAGCCCGATTCCCGGGCGCGCGTTTCAGTGAACGCCTCCATGACGCGGGCTTCGGCCGGGCTGCGGGCGAACATCAGCGAGCCTGAACGCCGCGTGTGCAGTCCCGCTTCGCGCGCCCAGCCAAGCCATATTTCCCGCGATGCCAACGCGAGCGCATGCATTGCGCCCGGCGGCTGGCCGGTGACCAGCACCATGCCGAAGTTGCGAATGGACGCGCCGAGCGGCGTGCCGCTACGCTCGAAAACAGTCACGCGCAAGCCGCGCCGCGCGAACGCATAAGCGTGCGCCAGTCCGAGAATGCCGGCGCCGACAATGGCGACATCGGTATGAGGGGAAGTTTGGGTCGTCGTCATGGGCATTCATATTTGCGTACTACAATACGCGCGGTTTCATGTCTTTCAATCGATGCGACCCGCCTTGCTCCAAGCAGCCGGTCACCCGTTGGTCCAATCGCTTTTCATTCATTGCCGGCACTGTCCGGTGGTCCCGATGCTTGCCGAACAACGTCATCCCTTCAGGCGAAAGCCTTCCGTTGTAAAACCTACGCTGAAACCTACGCGCAGGCTTTTGAGCCGATTCGAGCGAAGCAGTTACCACGCAATGTCAAGGTCCAGCCGTCCCAGCAGAAAGCTTCGCACGAAATCCTCTTCTACTTTGTGACGTCAACAGAATAAAGATCCTTGGCATGATATGCGGGACTCGGTTTAATGGCGTTAATCTGCCAGCAAGCGCCGTTCAACTTTGTCACGTCGACCGATGACAATCCTCCACTTAGTCAACTGCATCTACCCTTAAGAATAGGTTATGAGTCTGAAAATTTTCGGCTCGACTTTGCTCGTGCTCTTGGCAATTTTTGTCGTTGGCCTCCTTGGATATAGCGGTGCCACTGTCGGATCCAAACTCTACTTCCTTGCGTTGGAGCGCACATGGCCTTCGACCGAAGCAACAATCACGTCAACGCATACGATCTTCAAAACTCTCAAATACGGAAGCCATTTGTGGGCGCCATCATGGACATATACCTACATCGTGAACGGTAAGTCATACAGCGCCGAGAGCTCCAGCATTCCTCACGCATACGACGCGAACTGGTACCGCTACGAACACGCCGCGGAACGAGATGGCCTATCGCGACCGGTCGGCTCCGCTGTCCATGCGCATTATGATCCAAGCAATCCGTTGCGCTCCGTCCTGGATCGGGCGACCTTCGATCTAGAGGACGCCATCACCCTGTCGATCTTTATTCTGGTGCTTGCGAAGACTGTGGACTTTGTTCGCTCGGGGCGTCGGCGCACGCGGAATCGATCGTCATGATGTAATAGCGTCCCGCGATTGGCGCGGATACTCCATCATTCGGTGACGATCAAATGGCTGCTTTGGGGCGGGCCAATTGTCCGTTCAGGGTCGCTTCCCGATGCATACTCTATTTCCACTAACGTCTACTTCCGATTCCCATGCGCGAACGTGCTTCGGCCAGGCTACTGATCACCACGCCAAAGATGGGTCCATCACGTCGGGTAAATCCCGGTTTTTCCGCGATGCGCCGCATTGCCGAACGCGACGATGCGTCCAACTGTCAGTCTTGCGGCAATGCCGCGCGACGCACGCTCGGTTCGCCGGCGTTGTCGTTGATGGTGGCAACACAGCGTTGCGCGCATCAGGTCAACGAGCGCGCATCGAATACGCCGCATCGGCACGGTCCAGGATGCGGCAGCGGACGCGGCTCGAACCCGAAGCTGGCGGTCGCATCGAAACAGGGCTTGAAGAGCAACGAGGGCGGCCGGCCCCGGATGATCAGTCACTGAGCCGGTGCATGTGATGCCAACTCGCCGCCGCGGAAACGATCAGGCGATCGACGGCGGATGCGTCACGATGGACTTGAGTTCACGCGATGGTTCTGCGAGCGCGTGCAGGGCCGGCGTAGGACGCGCCAGAGCATCGTCGCTCGCAAAGGCCGTTTCGAGCGCCTCCGCGATGTCGAGCAATCGCGCATCGCCGCGCAGCGCGCCGACCAGTTGAATGCCGAAAGGCACGGCCGCATGATCGACGCCGCATGGCAGAGACATAGACGGGTTCGTCATCATCGACATCACATAGGTAAGGCCGAGCCAGCGATAGTACGTATCGAGCGGCTGGCCGTTGATCGCGTCGAGATGCCACTGCCGCCACGGGAACGCCGTAATGCACACCACTGGCGACATGATGACGTCATAGTGTCGCGCCTGCTCCTGAAAGCGACGATATAACGCGGTTTGCGTGGCATGTGTCGAGACCGCATCCGCGAGCGACATCGACGCGCCCATTTCGTAGTTCGCGCGCGTGTTCGGACCCAGCAGTGCGGGATCGCGCTCATAGGTTTCGCGGAACTGCGCGACGAACTGCTGCGCGCGAATGACGTCGAAGCATCGGTCGATTCCGTTCAGATCAATGTCGACCGGCTCGCATACTTTCACATGACGTCTGATGGCTTCGACCTTTGCATGAAACGTCGCGCGCGTTGCGTGGTCGAGCGCGCAGGTGCCGAAGTCGTCCGTATAGCCGATGCGAAGCGTCGATGCGTCCAGCGCATGGCCGCGCAACGGCTCGATGTCGTCACGATAGCTCAACGGATCACGCGCGTCGTATCCGGCCTGCGCGGCGAGCAACAGGCGCACATCCGCGACGTTGCGCGCCATGGGGCCGCTTACCGTGAGCGGCGACCAGCCAAGCTCGCGCCGATCGCTCGGAACGAGCCCCGGCGATGGCCGGAACCCCACGACGCCGCATAGCGAGGCTGGAATGCGCAGCGATCCGCCAGTGTCGGAGCCGGTGCAAAGCGGCAGCATGTCGGTGGCGAGCGCTGCCGCGGACCCGCCGGACGAACCGCCTGCGTTCAGCATCGGCGCGAACGGATTGCCCGTCGCGCCCCACACGACGTTGCGCGTATTCGCGCCCGCGCCCATTTCAGGCGTGTTGGTCTTCGCCGTGACGATCGCGCCTGCCGAACGGATGCGCGCCACCATCGCGTTGTCGCGCGCGGGCACGTTGTCGCGAAAGAGCGCGGAGCCATACGTGGTCAGCACGCCTGCGGTCTCTTCGAGATCCTTCACGCCGATCGGCAGTCCGTGCAGCAGCCCAAGCTCGCCGCCGCGCATCGCCATGTCCTCGGCGCGGCGCGCTTCGATGCGCGCACGTTCGAAGCAGCGTGCGGCGAGTGCGTTGATCGCAGGATCGATGGCTTCCATCCGCGCGATACACGCATCGAGCAGTTCGACCGGCGACAGCTCGCGTGCGCGGATGAGCCTGCGTGCTTCGACGGCGGAAAGTGTCGTGAGCGAGTCCAGAGCCATATGGAATGTCTATGTGTCTAACTGTCGAGCCGGTTCGTCATGCGGCTTGCGCGGGCAGCGTCTGCTCCACGCCCTTGACGATCGCATCGCGTGTGTTTTCCAGATGCGCGCGCGTTTCTTCGAACGCCGCCTGTTCATTGCGCGTGCGATAGGCGTGGAGCAATCCGGCGTGTTCGCGATTGTTGCTGTTCATGATCGCATCGTCTATATGCATGGCCAGCGAAACATAGGGCCGCGCGACGAGCGACAGGCTTTTCACCATGTCGAAGAGCCGCGTGCCGCGTTCGCCGGACATGAGGCATTGATGGAACTCTTCGTTGAGAATGGCCCAATGCTCCGACGACGTGGTGGCGCACATCGAGTCATGCACCTGCTCGGCTGCCGCGAGCGCCGCATCGCTGGCATTGAGGCACGCGCGCGCGGCAAGCATGGGTTCAAGCACCATGCGCAGTTCATAAATCTCGCTCACGTCCCTGGCGCTGAGCGCGCGCGTAATGACGCCCTTGTTCGGATCAATCGAGACCAGTCCTTCCGCGCGCAGATCGCGAAACGCTTCACGCACGGGCGTCGTGCTGACATTCAGGCGCTTCGCGATTTCCTCCTGGCGCAGCCTCGAATTCGGCTCGTAGACGCCCGCGAGTATCTCGGTGCGCAGTGTGCCCAGCACATACTGCGCAATGGTGCGAAACGGCTGCGTCATGGTGGTCTCCGTGTCTTGTTATGCGGGTACGGTGCGCGCTTCGAACCCGAGCATTGTTTGGATCGATGCCGCCAGGCGCAGCAGCTTCATGTCTTCGTGCATGGCGCCGACGATTTGCAGGCCGAGTGGCAAACCCGCTTCGCTCCAGCCGGAGGGCAGGTTCATCGCGGGCGCGCCGACGAAGCTCCACGGTGCGCAGAAACGCGCATCGCCCGTATCGGCATGACCTGCGGGCGCTTCGCCGCTTGCGGGAACGGTGAGCAGCGCATCGCAGCCTTGCAAAAGCGCTACGGATTGCGCGCGCACGGTCGCCTGCAGCATCAACGCGTCCTGATACGTCGAAAGCGGCGTGGCCGCGCCTTGCGCAAGCAACGCGCGCATCTGCTCGCGAACGAGCGCGGGCGCGCGCTCACCGATGTGTCCGATTGCGCGATAGGCTTCGACCGCAAGGATTGTGAGTGTGGCTTCGCGCATCGCACGCAGATCCGCTGCGAGTTCGACTTCGACTATTTGCGCGCCGCCGTCACGCAGCCGTTGCAGGGAAGCATCGAAATTGTCGCGCTGATGCGGCGCGATGAGGTCGTCCCAGAACGGCGTGCGGATCACGCCGAGCTTGATCTCTGGCGCTGCGCCAAAGTGTTTGCGCCAGGATGTTTCATCGTCGAGTACAGCGTGTGCGCCTTCGACGAACAGCGCGTGAGCGACCGCGATGTCTTCCACCGAGCGCGCAAAGAAGCCCACATGATCGAGCGATGCCGCGAGCGGATGAACGCCCTCCGTCGCTATGTTGCGATACGTAGGTTTGTAGCCGACCACGCCGCAATAGGCCGCGGGCCGCACGACCGAGCCGACCGTTTGCGTGCCGATGGCGAGCGGCACGATGCCCGCCGCGACCGCTGCCGCCGAGCCGCTCGACGAACCGCCCGGCGTATGCGCGCGGTTCCACGGGTTGACGGTGGCTGCGGGATCGCGCCACGCGAATTCGGTCGTCGCGGTCTTGCCGAACACGACACCGCCGAGCGCGCGTATCGACGAAGCGATGCTGGCGTCGCGCGCAGGGCGATGCCCCGCATAGGCGGCCGAGCCGTAGCAGGTCGGCATGTCGCATGTATCGACGAGATCCTTTACGCCGATGGGTACGCCCGCAAGGGTACGCGTGCACGCATCGCGCACGGCATACACGTCCGGCCGATGCACGAACGCGCGAAGCCACGGTTCGAGCGTATCGGCGCGTGCCTGCGCCTCTTGCAACGTGGCGCGCGCCGCTGCTTCGTTGTGCCGGTTTGCGAGAATCGTTGCAATCAATGAACACGGTTGGCCGCTCATCGTTCATTTGCTCGCGGTGCTGGTCTTGCTCACGGCCGCAGCGAACGAGTTGTCCACGCCGTTTGCGTAAGTGATCGCGCCCGGCTTGATGTTGCCGATCGATTCCTGCAGCGCGAGCGCATTCCTAAACGCCTGTTCGGAGATATCGGGCGTCGCCGCATAGATGTTCTGATCGATCAGCCGCTGCACCGCCGAATCGACGATCTTCGGATCGAGCGAAGGAAACTCCGCGCGCGCCACTTCCTTCGCCGTGTCGTGCGAGCTTTGAATGATGGCCTCCGCTTCGCCGATGGACTTCACGAAGGCTGCGACCATCTTCGGCTTGCCCTTGGTGGTCGAGCTCAGCGTGTCGATGGTCGAGAACGCATAGCCGCCGGGATACGCCTTCGGGAAGGCATAGACGATTCGATAGCCTTGCGCGAGTCCCGTTTCCACCTGCGGCATGTAGAGCGCGGCCGCGTCCGAGCGGCCCGCGCTCACCGGCGCGAGTTCGGTGCCGATCTGCACCGTGTTCATCTTGACGTTCGCGAGCTTCTGTTCAGCGATCAGGCGTTGCAACAGATACGTGCTCGTGGAGGGCGGCAGCGCCGTCGCCACGCTCGTGCCCGCGAGGTCGCCCACGGTTTTGACCCTTGAGTCCTTCGGTGTGATGACCCAGACCGGCACGCCCGCAACGACGTTCGCCACGTTCACGAGCGATGCGCCCTTGAGATTGGCGAGCATCGCGGTCATGGGATCCTGAAGCGAGAAGTCCGCGTGTCCGCCGATGACCGCGGCCACGCCCGCCGCGCCGCTGCCTGCGGTGACCTTCTGCACGGCGAGACCGTTCTTCGCGAAGAGGCCCTTGTCGATCGCGACATAGAGCGGAAGATATTGAATCGACTGGAATGCCTGATAGATGACGACCGGCTCGCCCGACTGCGCATGCGCGGGCCCTGCGCCGAAAGCGATCATGCAGGCCGTGGCGAGTCCTGAGAACCAAGCGTGTGTCTTTTTCATTTTTTCTTCCATGAAATGATCTTCGCTTCCGCGAGTTGAACGATCCAGCTAAGAACCGATGCCATCAGTGTGAGCACGATGATGCCAAGCCACACGGTGTTGAGATCGAAGAGCGACCCCGCGACGAAGACCGCGTGTCCGAGCCCCGCCTGCGATGCGATGTATTCGCCGACCACCGCGCCGATCAGCGCGAAGCCGATGTTCACGCGCAGCGTCGAGAAGATCCACGGCAAGGCGCTCGGCAGGATCAGCTTCGTGAAGATCATCGAGGGCTTCGCGTGAAACGATTTGAAGAGGTTGAGCAAGTCGCGATCGACTTCGCGCGCTGCCGCGCACGAAGAGATCATCGCGACAGCGAAGGTGGAAATGCCCGCGAGCCATATTTTCGATGTCGCATCGGAGCCGAACCAGATGACGATGAGCGGTCCCAGCGCAATCTTCGGAATGCTGTTGAGAATGACCGACAGCCCTTCCGCGGCCCCTGAAATAGCGGGCAAAAACCACAGCAGCAAGCCAAGGCCGACACCGAGTGCGCTGCCGATCGCCAAACCCGCGAGCGTCTCGTACAGCGTGACCCACGTGTCCGTCGCGAGCGTGCCCTGCTTCAGTCCGATCACGGTGGCGTCATAGATCCCCATGGGCGAGCCGAGCAGCTTGCCGTTGATCCACCCGGCGCTTACGGCGAACTGCCACGCGACGACCAGCGCAACGACGATGCCGATCACGGCGCTCGTCGTGCCGAGCCGCGCGGATTGGCGTCGTGCGGATTTCCGCTTGCCCGCGACGGGCGTTTGCAGAACGGCTTCACTCATGATCGGCTCCTGCGAGCGCGCGTTGCTGCCCGCTGCGTTCGGTGTTCGCGGATGCGGTGTGTCCACGCAAACCGTTCCATACGCGCGCGTGGAACGAGCGGAATTCGGGGGCCTCACGCGCGGATACGGCGGTGCGCGGGCCATGCGTCGTCAGCACGATATCGATTTCGTCCTGAATGGTCGCGGGCCGGCCGCCCAAAAGAATGACGCGGTCGCTCATCGCAATGGCTTCTTCGATGTCGTGCGTGACGAGCACCACGCTCGTGCCGCTTCGCTCGCGCAGCGTGATGATGTCGTCTTCCAGCGCAAGACGTGTTTCGTAATCGAGCGCGGAGAAAGGTTCGTCGAGCAGCACGACCGTGGGATCGACGAGCAGCGTGCGCGTCAACGCCACACGCTGGCGCATGCCGCCGGAGAGCGAGTGCGGATACGCATCGGCGACCGCGCCGAGACCGTAGCGCGAGAGCATGTCTCTTGCGCGGGCGATATCGTCGGCGCGCACTTTGCGATGCAGTTCGACCCCGAGCAGCGCGTTCTGCAGCACGGTGCGCCACGGCATCATCAAATCTTTCTGCAACATATAAGCGATTCGGCCCAGCGCGCCATCCGCGCGTCCGCTGATGCCGATATCGCCGGATTGCGGCGTGAGCAGCCCCGAGATCAGATTGAACAGCGTGCTCTTGCCTGCGCCGCTGCGTCCGACGATCGAGACGATCTCGCCGTGCCTGACCGAAAAATCGAGCTGCTCGAAGATGCTGACGCTCGCGCCGTCGGGCATCTCGAACGCGTGACTGAGCTGCCGCACATGCAGCGGGTCCGCGAGCGCCGTGCTTGCGGATGATGTCGATCCCTTCATGTTCGTCCTCGTGAGGTCGTACAGTGTGTTGGTGGCAGGATGCGATGCACAACACATAATGCACAATCAAAAAAACGCGTTGCACCGCGTCAAAAAAGAATGCGCACGCGCTGTGTGGCAATGGAGTGTGCATGCCATTGGTGCATCGCATGCCCCTGAAAAAGGCATGGTCCGGTGCGATCTGTCCGTTCGTCTCGAGTCCGCTGCTGCTTCCTGCGATCGGCCTCCTGCTCACCATTCCGATCTATGTGTTGGTCGCGCTGCCTTTCGCCGTCTGCGCGCTTCGAGCGTCTGCAATACGCTCGGACGAGGCGCGACCTCGTCACCCCGTTCATCGTGGTGGCGATAAAAGCCGTAACTTGTTGCCATTAAGTCGCACGCGTCGGTCGGTCCAGTTGCGCGCGAATCGCATCATCGAGTGAGGCATTTTGGATTCCTACTAAAACGGGTTAATACGTCGCCCGCTTTTGCACGAATCTGTCAGCCCTTGGCAGGTGGCACGCGCTAATGCGGATCATTTTTCCGTCAGCCGTGCCAAGAGCGCTACCAACCGGCTGGGTGGCTCCCCTTTTTGGCAATAGGCGTCGAACTCGTGATCCGTTAGATGCCGGCGTACCTCGTGCTCGTCAAATGCGGTAAAGGCAATCATCGCTACATGGCTCGTGTGAGCGTGGGCGCGAATCAACTTCGCAGCCTCGTAACCGTTACATTCCGGCATTGAGATGTCCATGACAACCACATGTGGAGTCCATGCAATCGCAACATCAACAGCCTGCTTTCCACCGTATGCTGTCCGTAGTTCGAGATTTTCAAACTCCAAATACATGGCTAGTGCATCGGCAGCGTCCTGGTTATCGTCCACGACAAGAACGCGAAAGCGGTCGACACCCGACGTAACTTTCCGTCCTGTCCAAAGTCTTGCGCGCGCTGATTGCCAGGTCATTCTTCAACTCCACCAGTTGTTTCGTCACGGATACGCGCTCATATGAGACATTTCAAAGCAATCGTGAGACCTGTTCTTCACCAAGCTCAGGATATTGTCCCAAAATGAGTGTTAGCCCTCTTTCATCGTCCATATGAGTGATTCACAAAAAAATCCAGGTATGACCGCAGCGATCGCGCGAGACGTTGCGATGGTGGGCGCAATTAGCTCAATCCCAGCGATTCTTCGGGTGATCTGTAAAAACACAGGAATGGGGTTCGCCGCCGTAGCGCGCGTAACGGATTCGACGTGGACTGCGTGCGTGGTACATGACGAACTTGGTTTTGGGCTACAGGCGGGCGGACAGTTGGAAGTGCGGGCAACGATCTGCCACGAGTCGCGCAATAAACGCGAGCCGATTGTCATCGATCGTTTCAGCCACGATCCAATGTACGCGCACCATCGTGCAGCGCGGATCTACGGTCTCGAAAGCTATATTTCGGTGCCGATCATCCTGTCGACGGGTGAATACTTCGGGAACTTATGCGCAGTGGATGTAAAGCCTTCCCAGCCCTCTGACGAACGGATGATGAAAATGGTTGAGGCGTTCGCTGAAGTGATCGCTCTGCAGATCGAGAACGAAGGTCGACGAGAAATTGCGACGCGCTTAGCCGAGCGCCAACAAGAGGACGGACACCTGCGAGAGCAATTCATTGCAGTACTTAGCCATGATCTGCGTTCGCCCTTGGCGGTGGTGAGCGCAACAGGGGAACTATTGACTCTTCGAAAAGCAGACGCCGACCTGGTGAGCATGGGAGCAAGATTACTTGTGGCCGCGCGCCGAATGAGCGCATTGATCAACGATGTCATGGATTTCGCGAGAGGAAGGTTGGGTGCGGGCATCGAGGCAGATATTGCACCTGAGCCTGAACTCGGAACCGCTTTGCACGAGGTCGTCAATGAGATAAAGATCGCCCACGCCGACTGCTCGATTGTCGCCGATATTTCGGTCGACCATGTGGCGTATTGCGACACGACCCGCCTTCAGCAACTACTGGCCAACTTGCTTTCGAACGCGGTCTTCCACGGGTCGCCGGATCAGCCGATAACGGTTAAAGCAAATCTTGCAAATGAGATATTGGAATTGAGTGTGCATAACGGCGGCAACGCGATCACGCCGGAGTCGATGGCAAAGTTGTTTGAACCATACTGGCGCCCAAAGAACGGCAAGCCAGGAGGCGGCCTCGGACTGGGTCTCTTTATTTGCAGGGAAATCGTGAAGTCCCACCACGGAACGTTGAATGTGTCGTCGTCCGACCAGTCCGGAACGATCTTCACCGCAAAGGTGCCGATCAAACCCCATCGATACCAGCAGAGTCGCACTTAGCCTCGTGTGTTGACGGCCGTAAACGCGCTGAAAAGGACAGCGATTTGTTGTTGCCGTTTAGATTATTGAGTCGGCGGCACTGATCCGATTTTCTGGGAAAGCAACCGCTCATACGCGCCAAAATTCATGTCAACTTCAGTCTGTTCCACTGTGTTGACGGTGAGAGTGATCTGCTCTGGAAGCAAGCCAACCACTGTAGCGATGCCCACTTCAAGTTGCACGGCGCAACGCCGGTCTTCGGGCATGGTTGTTCCAACGAAGATGTCGCAGGCTTTGTCGGGATCTCTGTACACGATCTCTACAAGTCGTGCCCTCACACTCATATTGTTCTCAATCGCCAAGCGCGCAATGTCCGCCCCAATACGCATCTTCGAGCACGACCCCGCAGCTAGGGGAGCCGAGTTTATGTTCAATAACATATAAATCATTGAACAAATGAAAAAATGAACATAAGATTACTTTTAGTAGAGAACTGTCGCCCGCGAGTGTGTCCAAGCCTGTCCATAGAGTTCGTTCCCGATCACGTGGGAGATGAGGCTCCATGCCTGAATCTATGAGATCAAATGTTGGCAATGACGCGTCATGCCGGGACGACGCAACGCCGCCGTCAGTCGCACACTCGTTGGGCGTATCCAAGGCGGGTGCCGTAGCCCACCAATTTTTGATCAGGACCAGTCATGTCACTCACGTTGAATGTCGAACAGATGGATACGTTCCGCAAGGACGGCGTTGTTTGCCTGCGTAACGTCTTCAGCCCTGATTGGGTTGGACTGGTCGAGCGAGGTATCGTACGCAATCTGGCGGAGCCCGGCCCTTTCGCCAATTACGCGGACGGTGACAAAAAACAGTTTTTTCAGGACGCCAACAACTGGCAAAGAATCCCCGAATTCGAGGAGTTCGCACGTCACTCGCCAGCGCGACTGCTTGCCGCCCAACTGCTGCGTTCCAGCAAGATCAACTTTCTTCACGACCACACGCTGGTCAAGAGAGGGGGTACTAGCAAAGCGACTCAATGGCATCAGGATCAACCGTATAGCCCTGTCGATGGCTGGCAATTCTGCACTATCTGGATGCCGGTCGATCCGGTGCCTCGCGACGCGGTACTCGAATTCGTAGCAGGGTCACATAGCGACAATCGTTGGTATAGACCGCAGCGCTTTATCGACGGAAGCCTGCGTGAAGGTGATGACCCGTCCTGGGAGTTGTTGCCGGATATCGAAGCGGACCGAGCAGCGCATAACATTGTGGCTTGGGCGGTAATGCCCGGTGACGCATTGGTATTTCATGGTTTGACGCTGCACGGCGCACCGGGGAACCCATATGACACCGCGCGGCGAGTGTTGACCACGCGTTGGACCGGCGATGACGCACGCATGAATATACGCAAAGGGAAATTATCCCCTCCGCTGCCTGAGGTTGGTGCGCCGGCGCATGGCGCTGTGCTGGATTGCGACGCATTCCCGGTTGTATGGGGCGGTGTTAAAGCGTGATGCGATACGCTCGATGCACGCTCCTCGGTCTGCCTGGTTAAAGCCAGGTCGGTGGATTTAACCATGTTTAAAATGCACCGGTTTCCAGTAGTGGAACGGGCTCCGAGATCAAGTCACGAATATCGAACCGTGCCACTGATCAAGCCCTTCCTAAGCAGCGCACTCGAACTCTCCCAAACCGCCTTTCTCACAAGCTAGCGTCTTTTGCCCGGTCAATTCTTTGCGCCGGTAGATCTTTGGTCGTTTTTCCCGCCGCTTCTCAAGAAGGAAAATCGAGAATTGTTGTTTATGTTCAATAACATAATAGATATTGTACATTTTTTTTGTCATGCATATTCTCACGTCATGGATGCGTGATGTCAGTCACTTTCACCTAGCGTCCGGAAATCTGAATCGACATCAACACATCGCTACGGCAGTCGAAGTTGCAATCTATATAGGATTACTGATGAAGTGAACATGTGGGTCATGGGCGATTTATCGACTACTTTGTGGTCCGTGCGGAAGCCTGTTTCAAGCATGTAATCGCTATATATCCTCGCCTTGTGTCAGATATCAAGGCGCAATTCGCGTCGGCCGTTTTTATTGCTCATATAAAACCTATGGATATCGCCATGCGTCGGTCTACAAGCAGTTCTCTTCGTCACGTGTTTAACGTTCTGACAGCTTTGCTTTCTACATTGTTAGTGGCTTTTTCCCCCGCACTGTTTGCTCAAACCATCAAAGTTCCCGCGGATATTCAGGCCACGCACATCCTTCGGTTTTGTTCCGATCTTTCAAACCCGCCCGCTGATGGAATTGCCGACGATGGCTTTACTCCGTCGGGCGCAGAGGTGGACGTCATGAACGGAATCGGACGCGAACTTGGCGTAAAGACAGAGATAAGCAATTTCCAGTTCTCAGGAATTTTCGGAGCGCTTGATACCGGCAAGTGCGACATGGTCATGGCGAGCTTGGGCAAGACAGCGGACAGGGCGAAGCGCTACGAATTGATCGACTATTGGAGCGTGGCTTCAGGCCTGCTGGTTCCAAAGGGTAATCCAAAGCATCTGACGCGCTACGAAGATCTGACCGGTCAACGCGTTGCCGTATTGCTTGGTAGCCGTAACTCGAAAGTACTTCATGCAATGAACGAAAAGCTGATCGGTGCTGGAAAACCGCCGATGGAAATTGTCGAATTGGGTACCAACGTCGACGCTTTCCAGGATCTGACGCTAGGCCGTGTGGATGCTTTCTCCAGCGACACGTTGAACATCAACTTCTACAAGTCGCGGGGCCGCGGAAAATTCGAAATAGGTGGTGTGCCAGTGCCGCCCGTCACGTGGGCAATCGCACTCCAGAAGGGCAACGAAGAGCTGAGGCAGGCTGTTCAGGCTGCAATAGATCGCATGAACGCGAACGGTCAGATGCTCAAGATCGCGAAAACGTGGGGCATTGCCGATGGGGTGGGACTCTGCAGTACAGCCCACCCATGTGAATAACGGTGCTGTTTGAACGTTCGGGACCGGGTGTTGGCAACGAAGCGGCATGCCCAATCACGTGCATCTCGTATTTGATTTGCCATTTTTACCGCAGATGTGGTGAAGATGGACAAAGCGCATGGCCATGGAAAACGGCTGTGCTGGTTGAGTAATTTAATGCTTTTTTTAAAGAGGTTTTAAAATGGGACGTTTGATCGATATTGCCTGGCCTCAACTGAACGTAAAGGTCGTTGCCGAACTGAATGACGAGCGCAATCCTGAGTTGTGTGAAGAGTTTTGGTCACAATTGCCATTCAAGGTCACGCAGGCTCATCCAGTTGTATCCGGCGCGTCGATGTACGCGTGGACTCCGGTCGTCAGCAGCGCGCCAGTGCATCATCGTCAACTCATTACCGAGTGTCCGATTGGCCGCTTGCGCTATTCGCAGTCAACGGGCAACAAGATGTCTGTACAGTACGGGAAGGGCACGGAACCGCTTGCCCAGCCAGTGCTGGGTCAGGTGCTTCCAGAATTCTGCCATCTGCTTCCGGCAGTCGGCAAGGCTGTATGGAACAACCTTTTCTTTGAAAAAGACGTGATCTTCCTCGAAGTCACCCCTCACGAAGGCCAGGGCCACCCGGGTCGTCCGGCTGTGCCGGAAAACCTCCCGGCCGTCGCGAAGAAACTTCTCGACGAAGCTGATCGTATCCAATTGGTGGAACCGGATGAAATCCGGGCGCTGCGCCTGGGCGAAGTGGTTGACGCCGGGACCTATGGTCAGTATTTCAGCGCATGGGATTTCGCTAACGGAATGCTGCGTGACTACGTCATGTACACCATTTACCCAATTTTGACGCTGGCAGGAAAGCTGGAACCAAAGCAACTCAGTCAAGTGCTGAATGAGCTTGACGTCCCTTACTCGGACTATCTGTCGGTGGTCGGCTTCAAGAAGCTCGAAGCCTTCGCTGCAGAGGTGCGGGGAGCCGTTGCGAACGCGGAATCGAAGGAGGAGATTCAGCAGATCCTGCGTGCGTTCCTGAAATACGGCAATCGGCTGTGTGCATGGTCGTATCAGATGTTCCCTTGGTATCTCGGCATGTTCTATAACCGTAGTAAAGATGGGCAGGAACGCCCGGGCCGCTGGATTCCTGAATAGTTCACATTGGGCAAACGATCGTGTCTTACCGGTTGTGCAGGTTGCGGCGTCGTGTCAATCGACGCCGCAGACACGCCAGCCTCGAATGATTGTGCAGCGTATTGCATCCACTGGCGGATCTGGTGGATGCAGTGCGTGTCAAGCGCGTCAAGGTGAAGGGAAGTTCTAATCTCCCGACGATCCCGCAGCTTGAACTAATGCGTCTGCAATCAACTCAACCTGATCTTCGTCAATGCCCGTACCGACTCGAATATGCGGCCGATGCGTTACTTGAAACCGTGATCCTGGCTGTACCGCAATGCCACGAGCAGCGAGGGTTACGAGCGCGTATTGTTGATCACGTACCGATAACCAGACAGACAACACGCCCTTTCCAGGCGTCGGCAGGCCGCGCTCAGTAAGCGCGTCGGTTAAGCGCGCGAGTCTTGCCGCGTAGGTCTCCCGAGCGCAGGCTATTTGATGCAGTGACTCGGGATCGGTAAGAAGTATCGCGGCGGCGCACTGCAAAAGTCGACTGGTCCAGCCTTCGCGAAAATTTCGAAGCGCTTGAACCTGTTCTGCAAATTTCTCTGAACTCGATACCACAGCTAACCGAAAGTCAGTTCCTAGCGCCTTTGAAAACGTGCGGATATAAACAGTACGCTGCGGATGAACTGTGCCAAGCGACAGGGAGGGCGCGCCCGCTAGCCCCGCCAAGCCGTCGAGCTCCACAATCATCGCTCCACTTTCAGCAAACAATTTGCCTAACTGACTTAACCGTTCCGGGCTGACGCGTGTACCGGTGAGTGAATGCGATCCAGGCTGATAGACGAAGGCGACCGGCTGCTGCTCCAGGGCGGCCGCCAGCGAATCAGGTAGGGGACCTTCCGAATCGCAGTCCACGCCGATCGTGCGCGCACCTAGCTTCTCCAGGATGTCGAACAAGCGCAAGGTCGTTGGGTCTTCAATGGCTACAACCGATCCGGGCATGACCATTATCTGAAGTGCGGTGTGAAGCGCATCGTATCCGCCGTTCGTTGCCGTAAAGACGCATGTCTTGTATGGCCAGTCTGGCGCCACCGCGTTCTTCAATTCGCTCGTTATCGACTCGCGAAAGTAGCTGTGCAGATTCTGCACCAAGTGGGCTTGGCTGAGCGCGCGATTCAGGTCAGGCAGTAGCGTGGGATCGGGCGACGCAAATCGGAGGTCAGCTACTACGTTCTCCCCATAATTCGCGAAATCCTCGTAGCGCACCGGCCGAAGTGTTGTCTGATCTCCGCGCACCCACGTCCCCGTGCGGCCGCTCCCGCCCACCATCCGGAATGAGCGCAACTGCTTCCAGGCTCCGGAAATAGTGGCGGGACTCACGCCGAACGCATCGGCAAGATCACGAACGGGCGGTAACTGAGTGCCGATTGGAATCTTGCCATTGCAAATCAGGTCGGCAACCTCCACCGCGATCCCCCGCATCGTGCGTGACTTGATCTTTTCGACAAGATAGTCGACATCCATTTTCGCCTCAATGTTCAATAACGAAAAAGCAATTGTACATTTTTTTTGATAAACATATGCTTTGTTCAATGTAGTTGCAAAGCGAGTGCTGCTGCTTCGCGCAATGGTTGCATAGGCGGTTGATAAGAAGGGACGCCAGGCGGGACCCGTCAAGCTGTCGGCGAGAGCATGCATGCGCCAAGCGGGCGCTAGTTGGCTTAATACCGTGTTGGCCTGAATGCGGATGTAGCCAGTCCGGCTGATGTAAGGATGCCCCCGGCATGGGACTCGAAAAGTCTCAGGCAAGTCGGGATTACACGATCCAACGAAAGGGAAACGCCATGATTGTTCGCTTCAACGAGATCTTTGCCAGCGTGTGCTTCGCCGTTTTGTCCAGCATCGCCGTAACTGCTCATGCTGAAGCGGCGGGAACCGCTTATGAAATCAAGCTTCCGACTACCTTCGCAAAAACTGTCGTACCGCCGGCAAAAGTCGCAAAGGCGGGGAAGATCGTCATGTGCACTGAACTGGGCGATCCTCCGGCCGGCTTTTTGGCCGAGGACGGTTCAACGCCGAAGGGGTTCAATGTAGATATCATGTCTGCAATCGGTCCGGTGATGGGCGTGAAGACAGAGGTGATCAACTATCCCTTTGCCGACATTTTCGCTGCCCTGGATTCAGGGAAGTGCGACGCGGTCATGTCGAGCAGCTCGAAAAGTCCTGCTCGTGTCGCTCGCTATAACTTCGTTACCTACATGACCATGCGCTTGGGTTTGATGGTTCCCAAGGGCAATCCCCTTAATCTCAAAACCTTTGACGATTTGGCCGGACACCGCGGGGCCGTCCTCGTGTCGAGCACGACCGAGCGACTTTTGAAAGCAGCAAGCGCCAAAGCGGTATCCGAAGGAAAAAGCCCGATCGAAATCCAGTCATATCCGCAGAACACGACGGTGTTCCATCAGTTGCAACTTGGACGCGTCGACGCTTTCGTTGGCGATGCAATGACTATTGGCTACTGGGAACACCTGAGTAATGGCCGTTTCCAGGTTGGCGGATTGCCCGTTGAGCCGCTGACAATTGGCATTGTCATGCGCAAAGATGATCCGCAAATAGAAGACGCCGTGCGGAAAGCCTATATCTCCCTTTTTGACAGCGGCTACGTTCAGCAGTCGAGCAAGAAATGGGGCATGGACGGTTTCATAACGCTGTGCCGCGACGAAAAACCCTGTTCCTGATTCGCAATATCTGCGGGGCCGCCGTGTAAGCTCAACTTGGTCCGTGCGTTGTTCGATACAGAAGTATCGTTAATATCAGGTTGGGTTGCGACGTTAATAGAACCACTCTAGAGCGAAGAGACCTCCGAAATGCACTTCGACGCAGGCTATTTTTTCGGCTTCGTTTTTCATCCTCCGCTCGCGCTCTTACGAGGGTTGATGACAACCGTTTTGACAACGTTCGTGTCCATGGCGTTCGGCGTGCTGGCAGGACTATTTCTTTCAATCTGCGGTGTGTCACCGTGGCGTGCGATCCGGTGGGTCAACACCGTATATATTTTTATTTTTCGCGGTACGCCTTTGTTGGTGCAGGTAATCATTATTTATTTTGGCCTTCCATACTTGATCAATGTCGATCTGTTCCCTCAAAGCGTTCAGCTCTTCGGCTTCATTTCAGTTGGGGGTGCGGTCGTGGCCGGAGTCACGGCGTTTGCTTTACACGAAGCTGCTTATTTCAGCGAGATCGCCAGAGCCGCGATTGCCTCCGTTGAAAGCGGTCAATGGGAAGCGGGCAGAGCGCTTGGGATGACGCCGGGACTGGTCATGAGACGAATAATCTTGCCGCAGGCGGTTCGGATCATGTTGCCTCCGCTTGGAAATCAGCTCAACGGAATGTTGAAGGCGACCTCTCTGTTGTATCTGATCGCAGTTCCCGAAATGCTCTTCATTGCCGATGCCGTCCAATCCGTTAATTACAAGACTCTCGAGGTCTACTTGGGCGTCTCTGTTTATTACCTCGCGCTGACGACCGCCTGGGGATATATACAGGAAGCGCTGGAAAAGCATTACTCAAAGGGCTTCGGGTTGATATGACATGCGAGATCTTGGTAAGAGCGGAAAAACAGCGCCGGGAGAGCATCCTTGAACTTTGATCTGCACTACTTTCTTGAGCTGGTGTTTTCGCCGCCGCCACAATTGCTCTACGCAGTCTGGATTACGATTTCGGTAACCCTCACGTCAATGACCGTAGGTGTATTGATCGGACTGGTACTGGCGTTGTTCGGGAACAGCCGTCTTGGAGCATTGAAAGGACTTAATCGTTTCTACGTTTGGTTTTTTCGTGGAACGCCCGTTCTGGTTCAGATGTTCCTCATTTATTTCGGGTTGCCATCGTTGTTTGGCGTCGATCTCTTCCCTTCGACAATCCACACGCTGCAGTTTTCGATCAGCGGCAGCATAGTTGCCGGGATTCTAGCGTTCAGTTTGCACGAAGCGGCATATATGAGCGAAATCACAAGGGCCGGGATCAGATCAATCGACCAAGGCCAAAAGGAAGCGGCGCAGGCGCTTGGCATGTCAGGCGCTTTGGCCATGCGTAGAATAATCCTTCCCCAGGCATTTCGAACCATTCTTCCGTCGCTGGGTAACCAATGCAATTTGATGTTCAAGACCACGGCGTTCTTGAGCGTCATCGCTGTTCCTGAACTCGTGCATGTTGCCGACAGCCTGCGGTCCGGAAACTTCAAGACCTTCGAGGCATATGGCGCAATTTCGGTTTATTACCTGTTGCTAAGCGGAGCGTGGATGGTGTTCCAGCGGTTGGTTGAAAATCGGCTTTCCTTAAGTCGGTGCACGAGCGTCAAGAAGCTGGACACAAAAACTGCCGCACTTTCAGGAATGGAGATCTGACATGGCCGAAGGACTGGCAACACCCGCCGTTGAACTCCGCGACGTGAGCAAATCATTCGGAAACCTGACGGTATTCGAGCACGTCTCTTTGAAAGTAGAAAGCCGGGAGACGGTCGTTGTTATCGGCCCATCTGGATCAGGCAAGACCACACTCATCCGCTGCATCAACCTTCTTGAAGAAATCCAGACCGGAGATATCTTCGTCAACGGCGCTCTTGTCAGCGGCAAAACGGTGGATGGTAAAAAAATAAGCCTGAGTGAAAAAGAGAAAACGGCAACACGTCGAAGTGTGGGCATGGTCTTTCAACGCTTCAATCTTTTTCCGCATCTCACCGCGCTTCAAAACGTCATTGAAGCTCCTGTGCATGTTCTGAAGTTGACGAAGCAGGAAGCCACCCGGGAAGCCATTGCTCTTCTTGAGCGTGTTGGTCTGGCGGACAAGCGAGATCAGTATCCTGCTCAGCTATCCGGTGGGCAGCAGCAACGAGTCGCCATTGCGCGTGTCCTCGCAATGAAGCCCAATATTGTTCTGTTTGACGAGCCCACAAGCGCACTTGACCCTGAGATGGTCGGCGAGGTCTTGTCGGTCATGAAAGAACTGGCGAGGAGCGGAATGACCATGATCGTCGTGACGCACGAAATGGGGTTCGCCCGAGAAGTTGCCGATCGCGTGATTGTTATGGATAAAGGGGTGATCATTGAAGACGGTTCGCCTGACCAGATCTTCTCTCAATCAAATAACGCGCGCACGGTGTCATTTTTGAAGCGTGTCGCATAACACCTTTAACGAAGCCAGATGGCAGCAGCCGGTCATGCGTGATAAACCAGGGCAGCCGTAATGGAGGTAACGCAAAGAATGCCAGATATGTCTGCCACACGTCAGATAGCTGAGTTTGTCTCAAATCAGCGTACGTTACCTTTGACCGTTGTGGAGCGGGCGAAGCTGCACATAGCCGACACGTTGGCGTGCATCCTGGCTGGGTCGTCAACGCATGCTGCCTCTATATTCATGGAGATTTCGGCGCCATCCAACCACAAGGCTCGGGTAATCGTTCCAGGGCTGGGGCATTGGGATGATCCGTCGCTAGCAGCAATGCTTACTGGCATATGCGCTCACGCGGACGATTTTGATGACACCAGCGAACAATCGATGAACGGTCATCCGAGCGCGCCGATTCTAAGTGCGCTCTTGCCGACCGCATGCATGACGAACGCAAGCGGCCTGGATGTGATTCGCGCATACGCTGTAGGCGTTGAGGTTGCGTGCAAGCTAGGCAGTGCTCTCGGCGCAGCACATACGCGGCGAGGCTGGCATACGATGTCAACCCTCGGCGCACTGGGCGCTACGGCAGCCGCCGCCGCTTTGCGTGGCCTGGACGAGAGTCAGACGGAGCGAGCGTTTGCAATCGGATGTTCTTTTGCCGGGGGGGTGCTTGGCAACACGGGCACCATGACCAAGACTCTTCATTGTGGTCGCGCCGCGCAGGCGGGGTACCTCGCGGCGGCGCTCGCCGAGCGAGGATTCACGGCAGGCACTCACATCCTGGAAGCTCCACATGGATTTTTGGACGCGCTTACTGACCGGTCAAAACATCGGATAGAGTTGCCAGCGCTTGGCGAAGAATGGGAACTACTCACCCCTGGGCTAGCAGTGAAACTCTATCCCTGTTGCAGTTGCACTCACCTTTCGATCGACGCTGCAATCGAAATCTCTAAACGCCATTCGCTCGATATTCAGAAGATCGCTCATGTCTCATGTTTCGTGCGAAACGAATGCACAGACTATTTGCGATTTCCCAATCCAAAGACAGGCATTGAGGCCAAGTTTAGTATGAACTTCACGGTTGCTGTCGCCTTGGCACGCGGCAAGATAACGCTGGACGATTTCGATACGGCCGCGCTCAGCCAAGAAGATATTGCCCTTCTCATGCCAAAGGTCCACATGAAAACCTGGGCCGGCGAGGAAGAAAGCGGTTTGGTAGAGGTGGTCTTGACGGACGGAACTCGTTTTACGGCGACGCGCGACGCTCCTCGGGGCTCTCCCGGAGATCCAGCAAGTTGGGCCGATATCCTTGCGAAACTCCAGGATGCAGAGGCGCGTGCCAGGAACCGTATGCAAACGCCTCTTGCGATGTTCTTCGCGTCGCTACAAAGCATGGAAACTCAAAGTCAATTCAGCGATCTGCTTTAGCCAAGGTCACCGGATTCCGGGAGCAATCCCGGGGGCACGAGTGTCCGTGACCGACCATCACGCCCTGGAAGTTACGCGGTCGGACGTTGCTGCCGCTTGCGCAAGGGCATCGGCAATCGTCTCGATCTGGCCGACTTCGATGCTTGTCGCAACGCGGATGTGCGCCCGCGGCGTGACTTGAAAACGCGAACCCGGCTGAACGGCAATCCCTCGCGCGGCTAATGTCACTAAGGCATATTGTTGGTCGGCGACAGGCAGCCATATGCACAATGCGTCTTCTCCGCTTACTTTGATGCCGCGTTCAGCGAGCGCTTCGACCAATGCATCGCGCCTCTGCGCATAAATTTTTCGGGCGTGAGCAACCTGACGTAGCGATTCAGGATCGGTGAGAAGCGTTGCGGCGGCGCGTTGCAGGAATCGGCTCGTCCAACCTTCGCGAAAGTTTCTGTTCGCCTGGATCTGATCGGCAAGTTTCTCGGAACTCGATAGCACGGCGAGCCGGAAGTCGGTTCCAAGCGATTTTGAAAAAGTGCGGATGTGCACTGTGCGCTCGGGATAGGCGGTACCGAGGCTCAACGGACGGGCGTTTGCCAGGCCAGCCATCCCATCCATCTCGATCAGCGCCGTTGTAGTACTAGAGAGAAGCTTGCGCATTTGATTCAGGCGCGTGGGACTGACGCGCATCCCGGTCAAAGAGTGCGATCCGGGTTGATACACGAATGCCGCCGGACGGTGTTCCAGGGCGCTGGCCAACGATTCGGGAATCGGGCCCTGTGAGTCGCATTCCACGCCGATAGTGCGAGCACCAAGTTTTTCGAGAATGTCGAAGACGCGTAGCGTTGTTGGGTCTTCAATGGCGACGGTTGCGCCGGGGGCGACAACCATTTGCAGCGCGGTATAGAGCCCGTCGTAGCCGCCATTCACCGCTGTAAATGCACATTTTTTGTATGGCCAGTCCTTTGTCACGACGTCCTTGAGTTCCTGCGCGATCGTTTCGCGGACGTAGCTGTGAAGGTTCTTGGCTAGATGAGCCTGCTTTAACGCCTTCTGTGGATCAGGAAGCAGAGCTGGATCGGGAGTAACAAACCGCAAATCCGCAAGAACATTCTCACCGTAGTTCGCGAAGTCCTCGTACCGTGAAGGACGCATTGCAGTCTGGTCGCCACGGACCCATGTTCCCGTTCGGCCGCCGCCGCTGACCATGCGAAAGGCGCGAAGCTGTTTCCACGCCCCCGATATTGTCGCTGGGCTTACCCCAAACGCCTCGGCCAATTCGCGGACCGGCGGCAATTGCGTTCCAATGGGAATCGCTCCACTGCGTATGAGGTCAGCTACCGTCAATGCAATTCCTCGCATTGTTCTGGCGCCAACTTGTTTAACGAAACTCTCAACGTCCATCTTGTCCCCGAATGTTCAATAACAAAATTTGAATTGTACATTCATTTGGTGCCTGCACAAATCGCGCCGTCCGCAAGCATGTTGCACGGGTTGCGATGTGCACCGATGGTGATCATATTCTTGATTCGTGCATCTGATTGGTGACAACGTGGCGAGCTTGTGGAGCATTCAAAAAAGCATCTTGCCAATTTTTGTTCAATAACATAAAAGCGATTGTACATTTATATTTTCAAACATATCCTCGTTTCATCCTGTTCAGCGGGCCTTCAGCGCGAAATGCGTGATCAAGGTGCTAACGGACGGCCATTGTGTGAAGCTGAAATCAAACGCATTCGATCAGGATAACTACGTACAAGGGGAGTTCGACAATGAAAAAGCGGGTAGCGGCGATGGTTGCAGTTGGCGGATTGACGTCAGCAGTGGGTGTTGCTCACGCGCAAAGCAGCGTGACAATGTATGGCTTGATCGATGACGGCATTACGTATGTCTCAAACGAGAGCGGCAGCAAGAACTTCAAGATGGATAGCGGAATCGCTCACGGCAACCGTTGGGGCTTCAGGGGGCAGGAGGACCTTGGTAACGGACTCTCAGCCATTTTTGATGTGGAAGGCGGATTCAACATCAATACCGGAAAAGCAAATAACGGCGGGGCCATATTCGGCCGCCAGTCATGGGTCGGTCTCGATAGCGTGAAGTGGGGCAAGTTGACCATCGGCGACCAGTACGACAGTATTTCGGATTACCTCTGCGACTATAACGTCAGCTTTTATGCGAGCGGATATGGTATCCATCAGGGGGATATTGACCGCATGAGTTGTACGCGTTTGCCGAACGCCGTCAAATACACTTCTCCTCGGATCGGCGGCTTCAAGGCCGGCGTGATGTATTCGTTCAGCAATGTTGCAGGCAGCTTCCATACTGGCAGCGCGTGGGAGGCGGGCGGCAACTATATCAATGGTCCGCTTCACGTCGGGGTGGCATACGCCTCCCTACCTGGATATTCCATCGACCCGTATAACCGCTTGGGAACGCCGGTCTTTTTTGGGCAGACCGTAGCCACGGTGACGAACAACGTTGAAAAGGACCTCAACACCGCGTTCGTGCTGGATAAATACAACATCATGGGAATCGGTGGAAGCTACGCGTTCGGGAAGCTGACCGTGATGGCCAACTTCACCAGTACCGAATTGGTCTACCGGAATATGACCTCTTATATGCACGTCTACGAAGGCGGCGCGACATACAACTTCACTCCGTCGCTGGAGCTGCTGGGAGGATATCAGCATGACACTTTCGAAGGTCATACGTGGAACCAGGTATCGGCGGGCTTTCAGTATTTCGCCTCGAAGCGCACTACGCTGTACATCTCCGGCGACTTTGTGAAAGCCTCGGCTGGAGTCAATCCGGAGTTGGGCTGGTTCACCACACCGTCGCTATCAAGCACTCAAGCGGACTTGCGAGTTGGCATAACTCACAAGTTTTAAATAGGGTGCGGGCGAGACGGCGGCAGGTTTTCCGTCCTCAGCCGGCGAAGAGCCCGTCACCGGCGCTATCGACGAATGCAGGCGTCTGCACTGCTGTCAGCTTGCTCGTTTCCCGGACAATCAGAAACTCGGGACTGGAGCGGAACGCGGCCGGGAAGGTCGATTGGTCATAAAACAATGGCCATCGCCGCCCCGGAAAATACTCGTCGTGGACTTTTAAGCCGTCTTCCTGACTTGCACGTTCTACATTGCATGTTGCGCCGTGAGGCGTAGCCCCGATAAAGCCCGGTCCGAACCGAACTGGCCAAGCAACCCGAAAGCGAGGGTAGATTATGTTTAATAACAAAAAAACAATTGTACATTTTTTATATTGAACATATCCTCGTTTCATTGCTGAACAAGAAAGATGTCGAGCGGCAGATGGTGCTAGTGACAACGTGCTTGGGGTGAGTGGGAAGTGACACGTTCTTCAGCTTTAGCCACGGCAGACGCTCTGACCAAGAATTTTTCGATAAAACGTGGCGGCCTTTTGTTAAAGGCTCGGAGAATAGATGCTTAAGATCGGAGTTGACATTGGCGGGACTTTCACCGACTTCGCAGCATGGCGTGAAGGCGAGCAAAAGGTTGAGACCTTGAAGGTACCCTCGACCCCGCCAAACTTTGCCGAAGGGTTCAAGAGCGGCTGCGAGGAGATGCTCAAGCGCATGGAGCCTCGAGTCGGAGAGCAGATCGTGGTCATGCATGGTACGACAGTAGCAACCAATACCGTGATCGAACGCAGCGGCCCTCCGATCGCATTGTTCACCACCGAAGGGTTTCGCGACATTCTCGAGTTGCAGCGGTTGAAATTGCGGCGTGCAATCGATCTCCTCGGTGATCGGGTATTGCCTCTCGTACCGCGCGAACTGGTGTTCGAGATTCCCGAACGCATGGCAGCTAGCGGACGCCCACGCAAGGAAATAAACCTTGAGGCCGTAGCGCGTGCCGCAATGCAGGCAAAAGAGGCAGGAGTCGAAGGAATCGCAGTAGCGTTCCTACATAGCTTTCGCAATCCGGCGCATGAGCTCGCTGCCCGTGACACGATCGTGGCGGAGACTGGCCTGCAAAACGTTTCTGTTTCGAGCGAGATCTGGCCAAAGATCGGCGAGTATGAGCGCGCGATCGTCGCTGTGCTCAATACGTACGTGAAACCGCGAATGAACTCGTACATTGCGGAGATAGAGCGTTGGCTTGATGAGACGCTGCCCGGCGCGAAGCTTTTTATCATGCAATCGAATGGGGGTGCTTTAGCTGCATCGGAGGCGCGCGCACTCCCCGTGCACACATTACTTTCGGGGCCGGCATCCGGTGTGTCAGCGGCGCAGTACCTGGGCGTATCTCTTGATGAACGCTGCATGCTTACCATGGACATGGGGGGCACAAGCACGGACATCTCATTGATCCAGGACGGCGAGCCGTCCATTACTGGCGACGCCGAGGTAGGCGAATTTCCGTTGATGATGCCGGTTACCGGTATTGAGGCCATTGGCGCGGGCGGGGGCTCGGTCTGCTGGATTGACGGGGGCGTGTTGAGGGTTGGGCCGCGCAGCGCGGGCGCGCGCCCCGGTCCTGCCTGCTTCGGTCACGGGGGCGCACAGCCAACCGTAACAGACGCGTATCTGCTTTGCGGCTTCATTCACACCGACCATTTCCTTGGCGGTCGAATGACGCTCGATCTCGCTGCGGCGCAAGCCGCGATGCAACCAATAGCAGATGCGCTCGGTACAGACGTAATCGCGGCGGCTGAGGCCTGCCTGACGGTCGCAACATCCAACATGGTCGCAAGTGTTCTTCCTTATCTCGCGCGCTATGGGCTGGACCCCGCGGATGTCACGCTTGTTGTTTATGGAGGCGCTGGCTCGCTCCATGGTCCTTTGTTAGCGAGCGAGCTGGGTATAGGGCGAGTGCTGGTTCCGGTCATGCCATCGGTCTTCTGTGCTTTTGGCGGGTTGGTAGCCGGATTGACGCACGACAATGTCCGGAGCATGCAGGGCGTTGAGGTCAATGCAGAAACAACAAAGAATGAATTCGCGATTTTGGCAAGCCACGCGCGGCAATGGCTGGAAGGGCAAAGCATTGGGGGCGGGCTTTGTGAAACGCTGTTCGAGTATCGGGCGGAGGCGCGATACAGGGGGCAGTCGTTCCAGCTAATGGTAAGCGTTCCGGTGGAAGCGGCTCTTTCGGGCGATCTCGCAGCAATTGAAAGCGAATTTCATCGTCAGCACGAACGACTCTACGCGCACGCCGATCCTTCCGCCGCCGTCGAGTTCACGGAGTTTCGAGTCCGTATTCGCGGGATGTTGCCAACGCCCGTTCCTGGCGCCGTATTGCCTCGTCAAGGAAATATGAACGACGCGCTTCTAGGGCAAAGAACAATTCAAATTGCTTCCCTTGTAGAGCCCAATTGCAATGTGTATGCCCGCGGGAGTCTGCGCGCCGGAGACTCAGTAAATGGCACTGCAATCATTGAGCAGAACGACACGACGATTCTAGTGCCGCCGGGCTTCAACGCGACGGTTGATTCGCACGGCAATATCCTGTTGACGAAGGAGGTTTGAGATGCACGCGGTCCGGACTGCAGTGATGAACAACCGATTCACCGCGATTGTAGAAGAGGCGTCAGCGGTGATGTATCGCACGGCTCATACAACTTTCGTCAAGCTGGTCCAAGACTATCAATGTGCGATCGCGACCCCGGACGGCGAGGTGTTCGCCTATCCAAGCCAAGCTGGGGTGAACTCGTTTATTGGTGTACCTCTCAAACGTACGATCGCGCTTTTACACGAACTAGGGATTGAAGAGGGCGATTGCTTTCTCACAAACGACCCGTTCTCAACAGACGGTCTTGTGACGCACATGATGGACGTGACCATGGTTCGTCCTATATTCGTGGATGGCCGATTGTTCGCGTTTGCATGGGGATTTGTTCATGCCTCGGATATTGGCGGGGCCGTCCCGGGCAGCATTTCGCCAGCTTTCACGGAAGTGTTCCAGGAAGGCATTCGCATCCGGCCGGTCAAGCTTTATAAAAAAGGTCAAATCAACGAAGACGTTCGTCGGCTCTTTCTTGATAACAGCCGGACGCCCGACGACTTGTGGGGCGACATGAAGGCCATGATATCCGCGCTTCAAAGCATGGACCGGCGTTTGCGCCAGTTGTCGGTGTCATATGGGCGAGACGTGGTCGCGCAGGGGATGCTCGACGTGTTGGCCTTCTCGGAGGCAAAGGCGCGCTCGGTCATTGCGAAGATTCCTGACGGCACCTACGATTTTGGTGACTACCTGGAAGGCATTGAGCCAGGCCAATACACCTATATCCGGTGCGCCATGTGTGTGGAAGGGGACAGTGTGTCGTTCGACTTTGCCGGTACCGACCCACAAATTCCGGCTGCATATAACTTCGTTAGTGGCGCAGGGACGCACCCCTACACAATTCAAGCGTTTCTTTATTACCTTCTGACAGTAGAGCCGGACGCTCCGCGCAACGCGGGACTGTTACGCCCCATATCTTTGCATGCTCCGCGAGGCACAGTCATTAACGCAGAATTCCCAGCCGCCGGCGGCTCAAGAGTGGCTGCCAGTACGCGGGTTTATGACGTTCTACTCGGATGTCTGCAAAAGGCGGTCAAGGGAGGGTTGAGCGCTTCCGGTCCTGGAATGTCGGGTGTCATCGTGCTCAGCGCGCGAGACCCGCGCAGTGGTAAGCGCCAGGTCAGCGTGATCAACCCGCTTTGCGGCGGCGGTGGCGGCCGCGCCGGCAGCGACGGTACCGATGCAATCGATTCGCGCTCCGGATACCTCAAGAGCGTCCCGACAGAAGTCATTGAAGTGGAAACAGTACTTGTTGTTCACGCAAACCGGCTCGTCGAAGACAGTTATTCGGCCGGCCGCTGGCGCGGGGGCGCGGCGCTATTGATGGAAATCGAAAACACGGATGCAGAGGCGACGATGACGATACGCGGCATGAACCGCTTTTCGTTCCGACCCTGGAGCGTCGACGGGGGGTATCCCGGGCGCCTGGCCGAAGTGACGTTGAATCCGGGCAAGGAAAACGCGGAAGTCCTGGCACGCGTTACGGTTCTCAAGCTCAAACGTGGCGATGTGCTTCGGCTAGTGACGCCCGCAGGCGGGGGATTTGGAGATCCGCTCGACCGCGATCTTGCTGCGATTGCACGTGACCTGAAGCGGGGCATGTTATCCGTCGACGCTGCATCGCAGGACTATGGCGTTGTATTTGCGAATGACGGATCGATCGACACGGAGGCCACCGAACGCAAACGAGCATCAAGACGCTCGACGCAGGCCCCGGCACCATTTGACATGGGACCTGAGCGCAGAGCGTACGACGCAATCTGGCCGGACACGGTACGGACGCGCTTCGCAAGACTGGTGTTGCTACAGCCCAAAGCGCATCGTCAGCTTCTTGTTGATGCCGTGCGCACGCGCCTCACAGCGGCGGATGAGGCCGTAACTGATGAAACCCTCCAACGGGCGATCGATGAAGAAGCGGCTGTACTGGCCGGCGATGATGTTCTGTACTGACGTCGGCCCGTTGATGCGAACAACTCAGGCGATCAAAGGAAAGGGGTGACCATGTTGGATCACATAGGCGTTGTCTTCGACCCGGGCTTTTTTCTAAAGTTTGTGTTCTCGCCGAGTCCCGCACTATTGAAAGGACTTGTCGCGACCGTTATGGCCGCAGCTATTTCACAGTGCCTGGGGACAGTTATCGGGTTGGTCTTAGGCATTGCCAGCATGTCACCCAGTAGGATCGCCCGAGGGTTTAATCAAGTCTACATATGGTTTTTCCGTGGCACTCCTGTACTTGTTCAGCTGGTCTTGATTTACTTTGGGCTGCCTTATCTCGTCGGCTTTGATCTTTTTCCAAGCGTCATGCATTTTGGACCGCTCGCCTTTAGTGGTGCTTTGACCGCGGGCATTATCGCCTTTGGGATGCACGAGGGCGCGTATATGAGCGAAATAACGCGAGCGAGCATTACGTCCATCCCGCGAGGGCAGTGGGAAGCGGCGCAAGCTTATGGAATGAGCCCTGGCTTGACAATGCGCCGAATCATCCTGCCGCAGACGCTGCCTTTGCTTATTCCCGCTTTGGGAAACCAGTTCAACAACATGCTGAAAACGACGTCGCTGCTCAGCGTCATTGGCGTGGCCGAAATGTTCCGCGTCGCCGAGCAAATGCAGGCTGCGACATTCATGACCTTCGAAGTCTACCTTGGCGTGTCGGTGTATTACCTGGCGTTGACGGGTTTGTGGACGGTTGCTCAGCACTTCATTGAAAAGCGGATGTCCCGGCATCTTCGGCAGGGTAGCCGCGGGACCATCAAGGCCGTCAAGGCAACGCTACCGGACACGGCTCACTAGGTTGCTTTCAAGGTAGTACGACAGTTTTGCTACGGGTCCGCGTTTAGCCACCGCCCTTGTCGTCGGATAAGCAACGCAGTCTGTATTTACAAGTATTTCGCACTACCAATTTTTGGGTAATGCGACTGAGTATCCGATTTACCAATGGAGAAAAACGAATGTCCAAGCATCAAAGGAACTTGAGCGAATTTATCGCAGAAGTAAAGTTTTTAACTGCTCGCATGATGACCGTCGAACCTAAAGAAATTGCCGATCTTCGTCTTGGCGAAATGGATATTCCGGCGGGCAGCTATGGTCAGTATTTCGGGACATGGGATATCGCGCACGGCATGCTCCGCGATTACTCAATGTACACAATGTATCCGCTGGTCGTGCTCGCTGAAGACCCGGACCTCAGCACGAAATCCTTGTCCAAGGTCGTGGATGCCCTCGACCAGTCTTACAGCAACTATCTTCGTTATAGCGGTTTTCCGAAGATGGGCGCACTGGCCCTGGAACTACGCGCCCACTTGAAGGATGAACCCTCGAAAGCCGACGTCGTCGCCGCACTGCGTGCGTTCACGGACTACACGAACAGGCTCCAGGCGTGGTCGTTTCACTACTTTCCCTGGGGACTCGGGCAACACTTCAAGTACCCGGAAGAGCGTCTACTTTCGGCCCCCGCACCTGTCTCGGACATGGGTGCAACGCGTGCGTACATCAGGACGGGGCAGCGGATCCGTATCAGTTGGAAGCCGCTGAACATCTCGGTCAACGCTACCCTTGCTTCAAACGAAAATCCGGAGCTTTGTGCGGACCTTGTAGGCGCACTTCCTTTCACGTCTATTCAGGACCACGCCGTTGTCACTGGCGAGTCGATGTACTCCTGGTCGCCGTTTGTGAGTACAGCGCCAATTCGCCTGCGAGAACGCATTTGCGACGCGCCAATCGGACGTATTCGATTCTCGCAATCGACTGGTCAAAAATTCATTGTGCAGTATGGCCCAACGACCGAGGATCTTTCACAGCCAGTGCTTGGTGAGATCGACGAAGCAGACGCGGCCAAGTTGGAAGAAGTAGGCAAGGCGGTCTGGAAGTCGACCTTCGAGACGAAAGAACTTATCTGGATGACGGTCGAGCTTGCTGAGTGACATTCAGATCAGGGGAGGGATGCCTTCCCTGTCGACCAATATGCGCCGCTATCGTGAGTGACATTCGGCTTCATCGGGTCGTTTGGCTCTTGCTACGGGCGGCAGCTCAACCTTGTGAAGGCGAGTGATTCCAGGGCCGGCAATACTCGATTCGGCAGGTAAGCATCGCCGTGGGAACTCATCATGAATGACGCAGCAGTCGCCGCGCTGTCGGCCAGGAATATCCACAAATGGTTTGGCGACAATCATGTCCTCAAGGGCGTCTCGCTCGACGCGAAGCAAGGTGAAGTGATTTCGATTCTGGGCGCCAGCGGCTCCGGAAAAAGCACTTTTCTTCGCTGTTTGAATTTGCTGGAGACGCCGGACGAGGGATCTGTTGCAGTGTCCGGCGAACATCTGGATGTTACCCGGCACAGGAGCGGCACCCTGCGGCGCAGCGACCGGCAACAAGTCCACCGGATCAGAACCAATCTGGCAATGGTCTTTCAGAGCTTCAATCTGTGGTCTCACATGACCGTGTTGCAAAACATTATCGAAGGCCCCACGCGCGTTAAGAAGCGGCCTAAAGACGAAGCCATTCACGAAGCCAAAGTGCTCCTGGCCAAAGTGGGTTTAAGCAACAAGAGTGGACATTATCCGAGCCAGCTTTCCGGGGGACAGCAACAGCGAGTGGCTATTGCGAGGGCTCTTGCGATGCGCCCCGAAGTCATGTTGTTCGATGAGCCGACTTCGGCGCTGGATCCGGAACTGGTTGGAGAAGTACTTCGAGTCATGCGTACGCTAGCTGAAGAAGGAAGAACGATGCTGGTCGTCACCCACGAACTTGGCTTTGCGCGTGAAGTATCCAACCGCGTGATTTTTCTTAGCCAGGGCCTGGTCGATGTTAGCGGAACGCCCGAAGAGGTCTTTAGCTGCGATCGTTCCCGGCAATTAAGACAATTTATGGCGGGGCGTGGCCCCGCCGCAAAGTAAAGCGTGCGATTCGCACCATGTTTTCCCTTGGATCATCTACGCGATCCATCGCATCAAACAACGAACAGGACTTCATCATGATTCTCACGCCCGGTAAAGTGACGCTTGCTCAGTTGCGCCAAATTGCACGTTCCAATGTGTTGCTGGAGTTGGATCCGTCCAGCTTCGCTGCAATCGATGCAAGCGCTAAAACCGTGGAAGATATCGTCGCGAAAGGCAAGCCCGCATACGGAATAAACACCGGCTTCGGTTTGCTGGCAAGCACTCATATTCCGCGCGACAGTCTTGAGCTGTTGCAGAAGAACCTTGTTTTGTCGCACTCCGTTGGCGTGGGTGAGCCGATGCCGGCTCCCATTGTCCGCTTGATGATCGCGCTCAAATTATCCAGCCTCGGGCGTGGCAACTCCGGTATTCGGCGAGAGGTCATGCAGGCGCTGATCACGCTGTTTAATGCGGACGTGCTGCCTCTAGTACCGGTCAAAGGTTCAGTAGGAGCATCGGGCGATCTCTCTCCTCTGGCCCATATGTCCGCGACCTTGCTTGGCGTAGGCGACGTTTTCGCCCAAGGCGAGCGCATCAGTGCGCGCGAAGGGCTTCAGCGCTGTGGATTGTCGCCAATATCTCTCCAGGCAAAAGAAGGCTTGGCACTGCTGAACGGTACGCAAGCGTCGACGGCGTTAGCGTTATTTAACCTGTTCGCTATTGAGGACCTGTTTCGCACTGCATTGGTTGCAGGCGCGATGTCAGTCGATGCAGCCATGGGATCCATCAAGCCCTTTGATTCGCGCATCCACTTACTGCGCGGTCACCAGGGACAAATAGATGCCGCTGCCGCGTACCTCAGCTTGTTGGACAATTCAGATATCAACGTGTCACACCTTGACTGCAACAAAGTACAGGACCCATATTGCCTGCGTTGCCAACCCCAAGTGATGGGGGCGTGTCTTGACCAGATCCGCCATGCGACCCGTGTTCTGCTGATTGAAGCGAACGCAGTTTCTGACAATCCGCTGATCTTTCCGGAAACGGGTGAAGTAATCTCGGGCGGAAATTTTCATGCGGAACCGGTTGCCTTTGCGGCTGACAATCTGGCAATAGCTGCAGCGGAAATAGGTGCACTTTCCGAGCGCCGGATTGCTTTGTTGGTCGACGCGACCATGTCAGGCCTTCCGGCATTTCTTGTCAAGGATGGGGGGCTCAACTCGGGCTTCATGATCGCTCACGTAACCGCTGCTGCACTCGCATCAGAAAACAAGACCCTTGCTCATCCAGCTTCTGTCGACTCGCTGCCCACTTCGGCGAACCAGGAAGATCATGTGTCCATGGCGACTTTTGCTGCGCGCAAGCTTGGTGACATTGCGGAAAACGTGACGAACATTCTTGGCATTGAACTGCTCGCGGCTGCCCAGGGCATTGAAATGCGCTCTCCTCGTGTCACGAGCGAATGCTTGCAACAGGTTGTGCGGGTCATTCGTCAGGACGTCCCGTACTACGACGCAGATCGGTATTTTGCACCGGACATTGCTGCAATCGCCGACCAGGTCCGCCTTGGGGCAGTCGCCAGATTTTCCCCCTTGTCTTTCCCCTCGGAAGGCGACTTGATCTGAGCAGAAGCGACGTCATGAGCAATGCCCGGATTCTTGCCCCGGGCTTGGATCCCGCGCGCACCGTTGGATTCCCCTGCAGCGAAGAATGTTTGCAGAACATGCATGGCCGATGCTGCCTTTAGAACCAGGTGTTTTTGTACGCACGCGGACTTTGCGACGCTTAAGTGCTCTGGCGAGCGAATCTTCAGAAGTTTCCAAGCATTCAGCGAAATCCGCTTTCGGAGAGCAATCTTGACTGACGATATTTCACTGCCGGTTTTTGCGCTTGAGCGCGGGACCCTTCCCATGCTGGTGTCGATTCCTCATCTTGGAAGGGAGATTCCTTCCGAAATATCAGCAAGCATGTCCGCGGTCGCCGCTAATAACGACGATTGCGATTGGCACTTGGACAGGCTGTATGCCTTTGTCAAAGAACTGGGTGCGTCGGTGATCACACCAACCTGCTCGCGCTATGTGATCGATCTTAATAGGCCGCCCGACGGACAAAACTTATATCCGGGGCAAAAGACGACGGGTTTGGTCCCGGTCGATACGTTTGATGAAAAACCTCTTTATCCCGACGGACGTGCACGTCCCAAGAGGAGGTCGCCCGGAGACGCGAGAAATATTGGAAGCCTTATCACGAGGCGCTGATGCAAGAGTTGGCGCGTCTAAGAGAAGTGCATGGGGGCGCATTGCTTTGGGATGCCCATTCGATACGCTCCCGGGTGCCGCGCCTTTTCAATGGCGTTCTTCCTGACTTCAACTGGGGCACCGGCGGTGGGAGCAGTGCAGCGCCCGGACTCGCAGAAAACCTCGCCCGGATCGTCCACCTGGATGGCAGATATTCCGCCGTTGCAAATGGTCGCTTTACCGGGGGCTACATCACACGCCAATACGGGCGACCGGAACAGAACGTCCATGCTGTGCAACTTGAGCTTTCACAACGCAATTACATGGAAGAGCAGATGCCGTATCGGTACGACGATGATTGTGCGGAAATGATCCAGCCGCTTCTACAGAACCTTATAAGGGCGGCACTGGATTTTGTCACGGGTGAAGAGTGGAGTAAGTAGGATCGTCATGCGACGGACTGCTTTCTTTAGCAACTGTGTTTTCTAACCACTGTAGGACAACGCTGCAAGACCATGGTGGCGGCGCTGGCGTGTGAACTCCGCCAAACTGATCGTCCCGAAGTCAGATAGTCGTCGATTCGGCTACCGTAGTCCAATAAAGAACGTTCGAACATCTGTCTCGGAGCGCTTATTCCGGAATGAGCGCCAACACATCTTTCAGAAGTTGACGAGGTACAGCTATGCCGTTGGTCTCGCTTCGAAGCCGCGAGTCGAATCGTCGTTGTGAAGGTAACCGCGCGCCCTGGTCAACAATGCCGGCAAAAAGAGCTTCTGCTCTTTCCAGGTCGTTGGCGCTGTCACCACTGGAAAACATCGGCGGACTGAAGGCGAGAATCAACTCGCCATGGCAGGGAGTCGCGCCAGCGCCTTGATCGAAAGCCATTGATTCCGACGAGGTCAGGTCGCCAATGAGCGGCCCGGCCAGCAGTTCGACCATCGCGGATAGTCCTGAGCCTTTGTGGCCGCCGAACGTCATCATTGCACCACGCATGGCTGCGGTGGGATCGTCAGTGGGCTTGCCGTTTTCGTCTATCGCCCAGTCCGTAGGAATCTGCTTGCCCGCGCGCCGGTGCAGCTCGATATCGCCACGCGCGACCGCACTTGTCGCGAAGTCGAACACATAAGGAAAGCGCCCCGTCCGAGGCCACGCGAACGCAACCGGGTTGGTGCCGAAAAGTGGTTTCGTGCCTCCCGCCGGGGCTACCCAACTATGGCTCGGCGTCATTGCCAACGCAGCCAGGCCTTCGCTGGCAAGGAACTCAACCTCTGGCCACAACGCGGAGAAGTGGAAGCAGTTGTTGATTGCAAGCGCTGCTATCCCGGTCTGCCTGGCTTTTTGAACAAGCACTCGGCTACCCATTTCAAACGCCAGCTGGGAATAACCAAAGTTGGCATTCACACGTACGAGCGCCGGTGAAACGTCGGTCAATTCGGGCCGTGCATCTGGAACCACCTTGCCGTTGCGCAGCGTATTCACGCACACGATCAGTCGATAGATCCCGTGAGACTGACAATCGTCCCGCTGCCCGGCGGCGACCACTTTTGCGACTGCGCGGGCGTGGTCGGGCGCCATCCCGTTCGCGAGAAGGACTCGATTCGACAGATCGAGAAGCTCGGAGAAACTGAAGTATGCGATGTCGTCCATTGCTGGTCCACTAGTCGTTCCTGCGCTCAAAGAATGTTTTTGAAGAATATTGGATACGATATTCAATTGAGGATATTACACCTTGATGCCGTTTGCCAAGGCATTAAAGACTGGCATGAAAGTGCACGGCACGCACCTATGTGCGATCTGCCAACGGAAACCCGAGAGAAAGCACTTGGTAAAAAACGCTTGACCTCTTATATTGGATCCAAGATATTGAACGCAATTGCAGGTGGCGCGCATCTTTTGTCTAACTGATCCCGAGGAGATTGTCGTGAAGTTGAAGCTGTTGGGATTGACTGTGCTGATGGCATCTTCCGCCGCCAGCCACGCGCAAAGTTCGGTCACGCTCTACGGTATCGTGGACGATGGAATTACCTTCACTAACAATCAGGGCGGCCACCACAACTATCAGGCGTCCAACGGCGCTTTAGGCAGCAGCAAGTGGGGCTTCCTGATCAACGAGGACCTTGGAGGCGGCTACAGCGCGATCGCACGCCTGGAAAATGGTTTCGATGTGAACACCGGGAAATTCAACAACGGTGGACGCGAATTCGGACGGCAGGCGTATGTTGGCATCGGCAGCCCTTTCGGGTCGGTTCTCCTCGGTCGTCAATACGACCTCGTGCTTGATTCGCTGCTTCCTCTGTCAGGAGCGCTGAAGTTCTCCGGCATCCTCGGCACGCACGCGGCCGATGTGGACAACATGTGGGGCGATTATTCGCTCAGTAACTCGATCAAATATTTATCGCCGGTATATGGCGGCGTCAGGCTGTCGGCGTTGCTGAGTCTTGGCGGTGTAGCAGGAAACTTTGCCAACGGGCGCAAGGAATCTGTGAGCTTGAGTTACGCATACAACGCACTGAGCGCCAGCGCCGTGTTTTCGCGCGTCAGGAACCCGGGCACGTCGATCTACGATGCAACCGCCGAACCCGTAACAGGCGCTGCGTTTGCGAATCCGATCACGAATCCCACCTTCAGCGGGTACACATCGGCGCAAACGCTGCAGGTCGCGGGCGCGGGTGTCAACTACAAGATCGGATCGGCGCAACTCGGATTCATTTATACGAACACGCGTTTCGATGACGTAGTCCGCACCTCGACGACCCCTTTTTCCGGGACGGCGACATTCAACAATTTCGAAGCGCTGGGCACCTATAACTTGACGCCCGCCTGGCTGATGGGCTTGAGTTATGACTATACGAAAGCCGAGACGGCGAAGTACGGCCAGGTGAACTTTGGCACGGAGTATTCGATCTCCAAGCGCACGCTGTTCTATGCAATCTCGGTTTGGGAGCACGCCATTGGCATTGACTCCACAGGCAACCGGGCGGTCGCGGCGTTGTCGTTCCTCACGCCATCGACCACAGCCAATCAGGTCGCCGTGCGCGTCGGCGTTCGTCACGCATTTTAGTCCAGGGTCGTTTTCCGATTCGACTATCGGCGACGCCGGGCCAAGAGCGTACTCATCGCCTGATCCGCTTTCGAGGCTAATCCCGTTCAGCGGAGTGTTTGCGATTCAAGCATTGGACTCTGATCTAACGCCTGACGTCCGCTGCTGCGCAGGCGGCAGCAATTTCCCTTACGCGGAGTTTTTATGTCACCTATAGCAGCGCGCCTGGAACGGCTTCCGTTCAGCCGCTTTCATTTCACATTGCTCATCATGGGCGGCCTGGGATTCATGTTCGAGGCCGTCGATGCCGGCATCATCGCCTTCATCCTTCCGGTGGTGCGTACCAAGTGGCATCTCACCAGTTTTGAAACAGGAATTCTCGGCAGCAGCACCTATGTGGGCTTCCTCATAGGCGCTCTTTTTGCCGGCTTGCTCGGAGACAGGGTCGGCCGGAAAGTTGTGATGATGTGGGCGTTGACCTTCTTTTGCGTGCTGACGTTCGCCAACGCATTCGTCAATGACTGGCACACGTTTGCCGTATTGCGGGCAATCTCAGGGATCGGCATGGGCGCCGAAGGCGCGATCATCGCCCCGTTTCTCGTGGAGTTCGTGAGCAACCGCTACCGTGGCGCCTTCACGGGTGCACTCGCCGGGTTTTTCTCGTTCGGGTTCGTTGCCGCGGCGTTGATCGGCTATTTCGTGATCCCCTTGAGCCCTGAAGGATGGCGTTACGCGCTGGTGGTGGTTTCGCTGCCGGTGATCGTCTTGCTGTGGTGGCGCCGGTCGTTGCACGAGTCGCCGCGCTGGCTGGAAATGCGTGGCCGACACGGCGAAGCCGCGGCCGTCGTCGCAGATATTGAACGCCGGATCGAGCGCACGGGCGTCACGCTTCCCCCGGTCGTTCCCGTCCCTGGCTATGTTTTTGAAATGCGGGAAACAGGTTCGTTTTTCAGTAACCTGAAACTCCTGTGGAGACCGCCTCTCGCGAAGACGACCGCTATGTCGTGGTGTTTGTGGCTCGCGGTCACTTTCTGCTCGTATGCTTTCTTCGTCTGGATTCCAAGCCTGCTCGTGGCGCGCGGAATGACCATCACGAAAAGCTTTTCGGTGTCGATCCTGATCTATCTGGCGCAGATTCCGGGCTACTATTCGTCTGCTTTCTTTTGCGAGAAGATCGGCCGGAAGGCAACCATCGTTACGTATATGGCGCTCGCGTGCATTGCCGGAATCTGGTTGGCATACGCGCAAGGCGATACCGCTGTTGTGGCGGCATCGATCTTCATGTCGTTCGCCATGAATGGCGTGAACGCTGGCGAGTATGCATACACCCCAGAGGTATTTCCGACCCATCTCAGGGCCACCGGAATGGGAACGGCATCGGCGTTC
This sequence comes from Caballeronia sp. DA-9, assembly GCF_051615025.1. Classification (NCBI taxonomy): domain Bacteria; kingdom Pseudomonadati; phylum Pseudomonadota; class Betaproteobacteria; order Burkholderiales; family Burkholderiaceae; genus Caballeronia; species Caballeronia sp. DA-9. The sequence goes on from NZ_CP195132.1 coordinate 1,867,928, forward strand.
GGCCGGATCGGCGCTATCTGTTCGCCAATGCTGGTGGGCTATGTTTTTCCGATCTGGGGATTTGCCGGGGTGTTTGGAATGACGACCGGCATATTGCTGATCGGAGCCCTTGCAGTCATCTTCCTGGGCATCTCGACAAGTGGCAAAACGCTCGAGCAGATCACGGCCGACGAATACGGAGACGACCGTGATCCGGCCGCAGGGCTCCCGCACACAAAGGCCAGGATCTGAACATGTCCAGCGATCGCCCAACAGGAATTTTCAGTTCGCTAGCGTTGTCGCTGCACCGGAACGAGCCAGCCGATTCGTTCTGGAAAAAGCTGGATGGCGAGCTGCAGGACATCTTCGGTCATAAGTTGTTCACCGTACTCGCTTATGACGTTTCAAGCCGCCTGCTGTGCCGCGTGTACAGCACGCAGTTGGACATCAACCCCGTTGGTGGAATAAAGCGCGTGACGGACAGTCGATGGACCAGGCATGTGCTTGAAGAAGGGAAAGTATTTCGCGGCGAAACGCGCGAGGACATAAAGGCGGTATTTTCCGACTACGAGGTGTTGTGGTCGATAGGCTGCGAGAGTGTGTTGAACATTCCGGTCGTCAAGCGAGGAATGGTCGTTGGCTCGCTTAATCTGCTCAGTGGCGCCGGGCACTACAACGAAGCGCGTATCGAACTCGCGTATGTATTCGCGCAACTTGCGGTCTCGCCTTTGGAAGCGTGCCGCGACATCCTTCAGCTCGACAGTACGGACACGCGCGGTCTGGAAAGCGTTTAATTGAGTTACCAGTCCGGCACACAGCCCGACAACCGGCCCGATACCCAGATCGCATATAAGATTGCCGAGAGCCTGTTGTTCGATTCCATCTTCGGCTGGAGTAATCAAGCATGACCGAAACAGTAACGTTGGGATTCGTCGGGAGTGGCGACATTACGCACGCCATCGTTACCGGCATTTTTGCGCAGGCGCGGGAACGCTATGAAGTCTGGCTTTCCCCGCGCAATGCGCACATTTCCAAAGAACTGGCTGATCGATATCCCGGTGTTCATGTGGCTCGGGACAATCAGCATGTCGTCGATCAGGCGGAGATCGTGTTTCTCGCAGTTCGACCGCAAATAGCGTCCGAGGTGCTGGGCACGCTGAGTTTCAACCCTGATCAGTACGCGGTGAGTCTCATTGCCGGATATGGAACCGAAAAGGTGCGAGATTCGTTGCGCAAAGCGCCCGGGCGGATCGTGCGGGCGCTGCCGCTGCCAATGGTCGCACAAGCCGCAAGTCAAACGGTTCTCTACCCCAAGGAGGCACGCGTGCGCGACATCTTCGATTCAATCGGCGGCTCGCTCGGCGTCGCCTCGGAAGACCAGTTCGACACCATGCTGGCGTTGAGCGCAAGCATGGGTCTCTTCTTTGCGACGGCTCACGCGCAGAGTAGTTGGGCGTGCCGCAGAGGTGTGGACTACGAGGTTGCGCGTTCTTATCTCATGTCGCTATGCAAGGGCCTCGCCAGTGCGGCGCTGCTCGGCGACATTCCGCTCGACGCACTATCGCAGCAGTATTCGACTGGCGGGGGCATCAATGAGCAGGTCGTGTCGCTGATGACGCATGCCGGATTGTTCGAGAATATCGACGCGGCTTATGACAGCATTGAACAGCGGCTTGTCGCGACACGCGAGCCCAATCGGCGCTTGTAAATCATCGACCCGGTTTGTCGAATCGACGGGAGCAAAAGCATTGGCTTGGTCTCCGGAGGACGTGAATTGGCGCGCCGGTGAATTACGGATGCCTGATGATTCCTGTGCCTGGTCATTGCCCTGGAAATCAGGTTGCAAACCAGGTGTCGTTGAGTCGATAACCCTCTGGATAAGGATCCTCGGGATCGACCCCGTAATACGAAATACCCGTGAGCCAGGCGCGGCCACTGACGTTCGGCAGGACAGCGGGGGTCTGGCCGACCATCGTTTCTGCATCGATGCGGCAAAGAAACTCGGTGTCGATGATCGACTGGTGGCGAAACGTCTGGCCGACGGCGAGTTCGCCAGCTGCACCCAGCAAGGCCATGCGTGCCGAACTTCCCGTACCGCAAGGACTCCGGTCGAGGCGCCCAGGCGACACCACGACGGCGTTCCTAGAGACGACTTCATCGCCTCGATGTTCGACCGGGCCTGCAAAAAGCGTCTGGTTGATGGTGTGAATGCCGGGGTTTTCCGGATGTATCGAAGGTAATTGCGCGGCCGCGGCGAGCTTGATCTGCTCGCCTGCCTCGACTAGCGAGCGCGCCTCGGACCTGTCGAGCATGAAGCCGAGGGCTTTTGCGTCGACGATCACGTAGATCATGCCGCCGTAGGACACATCGACCGTGAGCGTGCCGAAGCCAGGCACTTCGACAGCGGCTTTGCGATGCATCACGAAGGACGGAACATTGGCAAACGAGACCCGGCGGCACTTGCCGTTCGCGCACTCGGCCTGGACGCGCACGAGCCCGGCCGGCGTATCGACGACCAGCGTGGTAACGGGCTCATGCATGGCAACGATGCCCGTTTCGAGCGCGACGGTGACGGTGCACATCAGGTTCGAGCCGGACATCGCCGGGTAATAGTCGGCTTCGATCACGATCATGCCGAAATCGGCTTCGGCGTCGATGGGTGGCGTGATGAGGTTGACGGCAGCGTTGACGCTTCCGCGCGGATCCGAGAGCAGCATGCCGCGAAGCCAGTCTTTTTCGGCAATCAGGGTCTGCTGGCATTCGAACATGGTGCCGGCGCGAGGGCTCAGGACACCACCCGTAATCACACGTCCTACCTCGCCTTCCGCATGAGCGCCGACGACGGTCACGTTCCGTTCCAGTTTCATGCTGCCTTCCTTGAGCGATGAAGCCGCGATGCAGGCGCGGCTGACAGCCGAGCCACTGGCCGATGGCAGCGTCGAGGCCGCGAGCTCAGCACAGGGTGTTCTTGAAAAAGCGTCCGTCCTTCATGATGACATCGAGATTGACGCCTTGCTGATTGAACGTGGTGGCGTCGCTCGCGGGGTCCCCGTTGACGACGAGAATATCGGCACGGGCGCCGGCCGTGATCTCGCCGATCCTGCCCTTTTGCATCATCATGTCGGCGTTGATGCTCGTAGCCGAGATCAGCGTGTCCACCGGGTCCTCTACACGCGATCGCAGCATGAACTCCTCACCCTGGTAGTTGTGCAGTTTCAGGCCGAGGATATCGGTGCCGAAACCGATTTTCGTTTTGCAGCGCCGCGCAATGTCGAGTGCCTCGATACCCTTGTCCCGTACCTGCCGGATCTTGCGCATGCTTTCCGCAGGCGAGCCCAGCTCGGCGCCAAAGCGCACGAGGGTGTCGGAGGAAACGAGTGTCGGCACGAGAAACGCATTCAGTTCCCTCATTCGGATGGCTGCGCTTTCGTCGAGAAGATTGCCGTGCTCGATACTGCGAATGCCGCACTCGATCGCGCGGATGATCGCGCGTGGTGTGTACGCGTGCCCCATGACATAGGTGTTCCAGGCCTCGGCCTCTTCCACGATAGCGCGCAGTTCATCGAGTGAATACTGTGTGTTCTCGATGGGATCGGTCGGCGACGCCGCCCCGCCAGAGGCCATGACCTTGATATGAGTCGCGCCCATGCGCAGTTCATCGCGCGCGGCATGCCGTACGTCGGGTACGCCGTCCGCAATGCGCCCGAGAATGCTGCCCTGTGACAGCCCGTGACAGGCGCAGCCGAAACTCATCGGGGCGCGCATGTCCGCGTGTCCGCCCGTCTGTGTGAGCGCGGCGCCCGCCACGTACATTCGCGGACCGTCGATAAAACCCTGCTCGATGGCGGCGGCAAATCCCGCATCGGCACCGCCGGCGTCCCGGATGGTTGTGAACCCTCTTGCCAGCATGCCTTCGAGGACGTGGCGGCTCTGCGCGTAAAGCAGCGATTTTTGAATCTTGTCGAGGCTTGCGAGATCCACGTCCGTTGCCAGAATATGGACATGGGCGTCGATGAGTCCGGGCATCAGCGTCCTCGCGCCGCAATCGATGGCGATGTCGCCCTGGACAGATGGCTCGCCTTCGAACACTTCGCGAATGAATGCGTCCTCGACGATCACGCCCATGCCCGCACGGATGTCCCGTGACAGGCCGTCGAACAGTCTTGCATTCCTGAGCACGGTAATTGTCATTGCTTTTTCCTTGATGAACCCGTGATCCAAAGCTTGCTGCTGATCTGATCCGCGACCGGGGTCCTATAGTTAAAGCAGAGGTTTGTGAGCGGTTTCCTTCAAGGTCAGTACTGTTATCGTCGACATGACGGCAGCCACGATCACGTAGAACGCCGGCGAAAGGGGAGAGCCGGTTGCCTTGATGAGCCAGATCGCAATGAACGGGGCGAATCCGCCAAAGATAGCGTTAGCAATGCCATAGCCTATCGACATCCAGGTCGTGCGCATCTTCGTCGGGAAGATCTCGGACAGCGCGGCCGGTGCCACACCCGAAAATATGCCGATGAGAATGCCGCTTCCCAACTGGATGACCGCAACGAGCAGCGCGGATTTGGTCGCCAGCATCCAGGCAAAGAGCGGGTAGGGCAAGACAATGAACGCGAGACAGCCGAGCAGCAACAGCGGCTTGCGCCCCACCTTGTCCGACAGCGCACCCCAGAAAGGAATGGCGAGCGTCATCAGAAGCAATCCGCCGGTGTTCCACCAAAGCGATGCGGAAGCACTGAGTCCCACGTACTTCTGCACGAAACTCGGCAGGTAATTGAGAATCACATAAAGCGATACGGTCCACACCATCACCAGGCCGCATGCCTGAAGCGCCATGGGCAGCGGCGAACGCGTGTCGGGTTCGACGGCAGCGTCATGCGCCGCCTCGAAAAGCGGTGACTCCTCACTCTTGCGGCGGATATACCAGCCGATCGGCCCAATAATCAGTGCGCCCGCGATGAACGGGACACGCCAACCCCAGTCCACCATGCCTTGCGGCGATATCCACGTCGACATCAAGGCTGCCGCGCCGGAGCCAAGCAGGCTGCCGCCAATCGTGCTGCACTGCTGGAAGCTGCCGTACAGACCGCGCTTGCCCTTGGGCGCCCATTCGACCAGAAAGGCAATCGCGTTACCCAGTTCTCCGCCGACCGAGAATCCCTGAAGGAGTCTCGCGAGCACGAGGAGAATGGGCGCGAGAATGCCAATTGACGCGTACGACGGAATCAGCGCCATCAGGAGGGTTCCAAGCGCCATCAAGGGCATGACGAACGAGAGCGTCCACTTGCGGCCTTTGCGATCGCCCAGCCAGCCAAAGACGATCGCGCCGAGTGGCCGGGAAGCGAAGCCAAGTCCGTACGCGCCGAAGGTGCCGAGCATGGCGACGAAATCATCGCCCGCCGGAAACATGCTCTTGGAAATCGACGTAGCGAGAAAAGCATACGTCGCAAAGTCGAACCACTCGAGAACGTTGCCAACAATGGCGGCCCGCACGGCGCGCATTGACTGCGCTCTGGTTCTGGCACCGGCGTAAGCATTCGGCGCCGATGACAACCCTTGCGCGCCTATTTCGTTTCCCATGCTCATGAGACCTCCCGTATTGGTTCGAACATTTCATGTATCAAGAATTGGATCCAGAATATTGAGTGCATAAAAAATAGTCAATGCTCGCTTGTACGAAATATCGCGGCGGCTGCGCTCGATTGCGATAGTCTCGGGGGCGCACGCCATCGGCGAGTCGGCGAAGCACGGCTAAAAGTGGTGCGAGATTAAAGAACACGCTTCTGCAAGCGCTCTTAAAACACTTGACACGTATCGCCGAGAACGCCATGATAATTTTATGAGCGGATATTGGATACAATATGTTTGTTCGAAGTACGGCATGTTCTTATCGGATCACGCCTGCGTTCTGTGCGAACAATGCGGTGATGTCGAAGGCGTGATGACCGCGCCGCGCCTGCGTGAGCGTTCACGACACTCCTGATTCCGAGCGGCTGCTACTAATCGATCAAGCAATGACAAACCAGACTACCTGTAATGCAAGCACGCCTGACGTCCTCGTGGTAGGTGCGGGCGTTGTCGGACTGGCTTGCGCGTGGTCTGCGCTGAGGGAAGGGCTGACCGTTACGATCGTCGATCGCGATTTCGACGGAGACCGCGCCTCGCACGGCAATGCCGGGGGCATAGCGACAAGTGAAAGCACGCCCATTTCGGTGCCCGGGCTTTTCTTGAAGGCGACGAAATGGATGCTGGATCCGTTGGGGCCGTTGTCCCTTGATTGGAGGCATGTACCCAGTGCTCTTCCGTGGTTCATCGAATTCAGGCGCGCAAGCAATCTCGATAGATTCAGGCAGATTTCGCTGGCGCTTGCGGCACTCAACAATCGCGTCTACGACGATCTGATTCCGCTATTCGAGGACGTTGGCGCAATGAGCACGTTTTACCGTCGTGGCGCGATAACCTTGTATGAAACCGACAAAGCGTTCCGGGCGGATGCGACCGAGTGGAAGCTCAAGCAGGAACTCGGCGTGCGCTGGCGCGCGTTAAATCAGCGGGAAGTTCAAGAACTCGAGCCTGCGCTCGCACCCGTATTCAAGCACGGTGTGTTCCTCGCAGACTGGTCGCATATTGGAGATCCGAGGCAACTGGTCTCGCAGATCAGGACACGGGTCAAAGCGCTGGGAGCCCGACTGGTTCAAGGCGTGGTGGCCGGACTGGACGCGAACGATCGCGACACCCCATCGGCAGTGCTCAATACGGGCGCGACAATCGCCGCGCGGCAGATTGTGGTCGCGGCCGGAGCATGGTCGGCGTCGCTCGCGGAGTCCATCGGCGACACGGTGCTGCTCGAAAGCGAACGCGGATACAACACGACTTTGCCGCAGCCGGGCGTCGGCTTGTCACGGGAAGTGATCTTTGCCGAACGCAAGTTCGTGGCAACACCGCTTGATATCGGCATCCGGATTGGCGGCGCCGCGGAATTCGCCGGATTGAAGGCGCAGCCCAATTACAAGCGTAGCGAGGCGCTGCTTGAATTGGGAAAACGGTTCCTGCCCGGGATCCAGGACCACGGCGCGGTTCAGTGGATGGGACATCGGCCCGCAACGCCAGACTCGCTCCCGGTCATTGGCAAATCGCCCTCCGCGGCTGCGGTGATCTATGCATTTGGTCATGGGCATCTTGGTCTTACACAGTCCGCAACGACTGGCGCGTTGGTAGCGGATCTGCTGGTCAACAGGACGCCCGGCACGCCGCTCGGCGCGTATTCCATCGAGCGATTCCGCAAATAAGCGCGGCGTGCCGGCGACAGTGTTTACCGCCGCGCAGTCCGCTAGATGTTTTTATATTCATTCCCGGAGGTTTGACATGAAAGTTGATTGGAAGGGTGTTTTCCCCGCAGTGACGACGAAGCTGAAGGATGATGGATCGCTTGACCAGGAAGCCATCAAGGCCGGTCTGAACCGCCTTATCGACAATGGCGTAGGCGGCGTGGTGATGATGGGCATGGTTGGCGAAAACGCCCAGCTCACGCCGGAAGAAAAGCGTACCGTCCTCAAGATTGCGGTTGAAACCGTGAACGGCCGGGTTCCGGTCGTATCGGGTCTCGCTGAAACGAATACCGCCAGCGCGACGCAGTTTGCGAAGGATGCCGAAGCAATCGGCGTACAGGGCCTGATGGTCTTCCCCGGCCTCACCTACAAGTCCGATGATCGCGAAACAGTCGAGTTCTATCGTTCGGTGGCGCGCTCGACCCATCTTGGCATCATGATCTACAACAACCCGCGCGGCTACGGCGTCGACATGCGCCCGGATCTGCTGGAGCAGTTGAAGGACGAAGCCAATATTGTCGCTGTGAAGGAAGAAACCTACGACACAACGCGCGTGACCGATATCTACAACCAGTTCGGCGACCGCTTTGTTGTGTTCTGCGGGGTTGACGATCTGGTACTGGAGTCGGTTGCGCTTGGCGTGACGGGCTGGGTGTCGGGCATGGCCAACGCGGTGCCGAAGGAATCCGTGGAGTTATTGGATCTGGCGGTGAAAGGCGAATTTGAAAAAGCCCGCAAGCTGTACCGCGTGCTGACACCATTGTTCCATCTCGATGTGCACGTCAAGCTGGTTCAGTACATCAAGCTTGCTGAAAACATGACTTCCGGATATTCGGAGAACGTCAAGGCGCCGCGCCTCAAGCTCGAAGGCGATGAGCGCCAGAAAGTGATCGCCATTGTGGAAAAGACCATGAAGGACCTGAAAGCGTTATCTTAGGCATTTTTCCGACAAGCGAAATGGAAGCGATCGGGAGTTGGCGATAGAGACAGATTGGACAGGCGAGGGGCGTACCGTTCATCGACCCCTGTGTTTCGGGGTGCAACCGGCTATGCCTCGCGGAAATCGCAATGACTGTCTGGACTCGTCGCCAATAGAGCCGGTAAGCGCTTGAGAGCATTCGAGGTCATTCATGAGAAGCAAGTTTTTTTGCATCGATGGCCACACTTGTGGCAATCCCGTACGCGTGGTAGCGGGCGGAGCACCCATGCTCCAGGGCGCGAACATGATCGAGCGCCGCGCCTGTTTCGAGCACGAGTTCGACTGGATCCGGACCGCCCTGATGTTTGAACCGCGTGGTCACGAGGTCATGTCCGGTTCCATTCTGTATCCGTCGACGCGGCCGGATTGCGACATTGCGATCCTGTTCATTGAAGTAAGCGGCTGCTTGCCCATGTGCGGGCATGGCACCATAGGCACGGTCACCACCGCGATCGAGAACGGGCTGGTGCGTCCCCGTGAGCCGGGCGTCGTCCGGCTCGATACGCCCGCGGGTCTCGTGGTCGCCCGCTACAAGCTGGACGGCGACCACGTGGCTTCGGTGCAGTTGATCAACGTTCCGTCGTATCTCCACTCGACTGCTTTGAGCGTTGATGTGGAAGGGCTTGGCGAGATCCGCTTCGATGTCGCGTATGGGGGAAATTTCTACGCGATTGTCGAGCCGCAGGAAAATTTCGCCGACATGCGTACGTTGCGGCCAGGCGATATCCAGCGGCTTAGTCCGATTCTGCGCAAGAAGGCCAACGAGAAATATTCGTTCGTTCATCCGGAGCAACCCGAGATCCACGGCTTGAGTCATGTGATGTGGTGCGGCGAACCGACGGTCGCCGGCGCAAGCGCACGCAATGCCGTGTTCTATGGCGACAAGGCCATCGATCGATCGCCTTGCGGAACCGGCACGTCCGCCCGCATGGCGCAGCTCGTGGCCAAGGGCAAGCTGAAGCTCGGGGAGACGTTTGTCCACGAGAGCATTATCGGCACGCTGTTCAATGGCGTGGCTACACAAGCAACGAAGGTCGGCGAGTATGACGCGATCATTCCAAGCGTTGAAGGCTGGGCTCGGGTCACGGGTTTCAATACGATCTTCGTCGATGACCGGGATCCGCTTGCGAAAGGCTTTTTGCTCAAATGATATCCACAGCGCTGCGTTCGCCAGGAACTCAGCGGTCATATTTCACTGGGACAGGGAATGATCATTCTGAAAAACGCGCGGGTTCTGGATGCGAATCACGAATCCGACCTAAGTCTTTATTCAATTGTGATCGAGGGAAATCTGATCACGGACGTGTCGCGTGAACCGGTTTCGCAACCGGGGGCCGATATTATCGATGTAGCCGGCCGCACCGTCATGCCTGGATTAATAGACTGCCATGCGCATGTGATTGCGTCGGTGGCTCATCTCGGATCGAACAGCCGCTTGCCCAATACCTTCGCTGTCCTGAAGGCGGTTCCCATCCTTGAAGGCATGCTCAATCGCGGGTTCACCACCGTGCGCGACGCGGGCGGTGCGGATTACGCACTCGCAAAAGCGATTGACGAAGGCGTCATAGCGGGTCCCCGCTTGTTCATTGCCGGGAAGGCGTTGTCCCAGACGGGCGGACACGGCGACTTCCGCGAACGATTCGACAACTCCGACCCGGATCCGTGCGGCTGCAGCCGCAACCTTGGCGCGATTGGCCGGATCGTGGATGGCGTCGACGAGATGCGCAAAGCAGTGAGGGAGGAAATGCGCGCAGGCGCCAATCACGTCAAGATCATGGCGTCGGGGGGCGTGGCGTCACCAACGGATCCCATCGGCAATTTTCAGTTTTCCGTCGATGAAATCAAGGCCGCCGTCGAAGAGGCCCATTCGCATCAAACCTACGTGATGGCGCATGCCTACACCGGCGCCGCGATCAGGCGCGTGGTCGAGCTGGGCGTTCGCACGATCGAGCATGGAAATCTGATTGACGACGAAGCCGCGGCTGTCATGGCGAAGCACAACGCTTACGCGGTGCCGACGCTAGTGACGTACGACGCGATGAGCAAGGTCGGCGCCCGGGCAGGAGTATCCGAGAGTGCGTTGAAGAAAAATGAAGACGTGCGCACGCAGGGCTTGCGAGCGCTCGGTATTCTCAAGCGCCATGGGGTCAAAATCGGTTTGGGAACGGACCTGCTGGGTGACATGCATCAGTTTCAAAGCGATGAATTGTCGATTCGATCGGCTATCGTCGGCGCGTTTGAGACCATTTGCCAGGCCACGAAGATCGGCGCTGAAATTGTCGGAATGGAAGGCAAGCTTGGAATCGTGGCGAAAGGCGCTTTCGCGGACCTGCTGGTTGTGGATGGCGATCCTCTGGACGACATCAGCGTTCTGATTTCGAATCAGGGGGAAGGCATTGCAGGGGTCATGAAAGACGGAGTCTGGATACGCAGCGCGTTCGCATGAATGGCAGATTGGATTTTGGATACGAAAGCCGATCTATGGTACATTCAAGACATCCATTTTCCAACAAGACTGTCCGCAATGACCACGGGAACGCTGAAGAAAAAACCTGCCAGGACAACGGATGTTCCCGATCCTGAATTCGCTGGGCGTCTAACGCGAAAAATCATCCGGCCGACCGCCGTAGAACTCGTTACTGATGAAATCCGCCAGATGATCCTGAGCGGCCGGATTTCGCCCGGCAGTGTTCTCAGGCAGGAAGTCCTTGCTGAGGAACTGGGCGTGAGCAGGGTGCCTGTGCGCGAGGCGATCACGCGGCTTCACTCCGAAGGGTTACTGAACGTGGTACCGCACAAGGGTGCCTACGTTCAGGAGTTGTCGGTTGACGAAGTGCGTGAGACGTTTGACATTCGGCTTCGTCTCGAGCCCTGGGTTTTCTCCGAGGCGATCCCTTTGATCACGGATGCTGAAATCAACCGGGCAGAGCGAATCGTCAAGGACATGGACAAGGCGACGGGCGGAGAATGGGGCTCGTTGAACTGGAAGCTTCATGAGACGCTTTATCGGCCGGCCCGGTGCGAAATCACGCTGCAGATGCTACGTGTATTACACGACAGGTGTGATCGATATTTCCGCTTCCAGGTAGTCAAAGTACCTATTCGGGAGCAGTCTCATACAGAACACATGCATATCATCGACGCGTGCCGCAATCGCGACGTAAAGCTTGGAATCAAGCGGCTTGAGACACATCTGAAAATTGCAAGCCAGCAGATTGTGGGAATTGTCGAAGGTGTAATGGCGAAGGCTGAGAATATCCGCTAGGCAATCGAAAAAAGCGGCTTGATTTCTTCGTTATGTCTCGCGCTGCTAAAACCTGTGCTTTAGCGCCAGGTTGTTCTTTGTGATCTATCTTGATTGCCAGAACGCAGGAACGTCCCGGCAATCAGCGGTTCTTGCGTCCTTTACGCGGCCAGACGGTTCTTGAAAAGCAGCCCCTGTTTCATGATTACATCGAGGTGGCGGCCCTGCTGACCCAGGACTCCAATATCCGCCAGCGGATTTCCGTTGACAACCAGCAAGTCCGCGATGGCCCCAGCCGCCACAACGCCAAGCTCGTGTGCCTTGTTTAAAACCTCCGCTGCGACCGACGTGGCCTGGCAGATTACCTGGTGGTTCGAAAACGCGCGGGTTCGCAGCATGAGTTCTTCGCTCTGGCGCTGATGCATCGTGCCCAGAAGGTCGGAACCATAGGCCATCCTGACCTTGTTTCGTTTGTAGATTTCCAGCGAATCCAGCCCTTTCTGCAGCACGGCAGCATTCTTTACGAGTGAATCCTCTGGAAAGCCCGCTTGCGCACCGTCAGTCCTGCACGCTTCGTATGTGATCAAAGTCGGCACCACGAAGGCGCCTCGATCGGCCATTACCTTCGCGGTTTCGTCGTCGACCAGGTTGCCGTGTTCGATCGTGCGAACCCCGAATTCCACCGCGCGCCTAATTGCCTGAGCCGTATAGGCATGAGCCATGACGTAGGTCTGGTGTTGCCGTGCTTCCGCGACTGCGGCGCGGATCTCGTCCTCGGAGAATTGCAGATTGCCAATCGGATCGCTCGGCGAGGATACGCCTCCAGACGCCATGATCTTGATTTGCGTGGCGCCCTGACGCATTTCCTGCCGAATGGCCCGGCGAATCTCATCGACGCCGTCCACTATGCGGCCGATCGCGCCGTAGTATTGCGAACACGGGCAGTTATCGGGACTGTGGTCTAACCTGACTCTGAAATCCGCGTGGCCACCGGTTTGAGAAATTGCCTTGCCTGAAGTAAAAAGACGCGGGCCTTCCGCAAGTCCTGTTTCCACGGCTTGAGCCAGCGCGTAGTCGGCGCCCCCTGCGTCGCGAACGCTCGTGAAGCCCCGCTCCAGCATGCCACGAAGGATTGGGATGGCGCGGAACAATGCGAAGGCGTTCGGGAGCTTTGCATTCGTTCCAAGGTTTGCCATGCTTGCCATTACGTGGACATGACAGTCGATCAGCCCCGGCATCAAGGTTTTACCTTTTATGTCGAGAACCGTTGCTTCCGAGCTGACGCCAACGTGAGTGTCGACTTCACGAATGACACCGTCTTCAACCAAAACGTCGTACGGTTGGTCGTCTTCATTGTGATTGACGTCGACTATGCGAGCACTTTTAAAAAGAATGAGCATGGTTTCCTTGGTTGCGAATGCGGATTGCCGAGACCCGCAAGGGTGCCTCGACGGACCAATGTGAAGAGATCTGACGCGGCCGGCTTGAATGTAATTGCACCGGTCCGTTGTCTGGAAAACCGGCACTATGCCGGCGGACATAGCCCTTGCAGGTTGCAAACAGAACAGAAGTGCAAGAGGCCGATGACCAATTGAATCCCGGTCCAATCGTAGTCCATGGGGAATCAACAAACAAGCAAGTTCAAAACTTCAGGGCTATGCAGTGAGCAATCAGAAGTCCGTTCAAAATACAAACGTACTGCGGTCCAAATGTACTTGAATTTGGATTTCATTGAAGTCAATATGAGTGCTCGTGATTTCCGGCTAAACGTTTTAGCTGGAGTCCAGTTGGGACTTTCTTGCACGGGTGAGGAACATCAGATGTTGCAGTTGAACGAGCGCGATAACGCGATGTTGAATGGCGAGTTGGGAGAGGGCGCGGCGCGCGCAATGCGTATTGTCAAGCGTACTGCCGAGGTCATGGTCGCGAATCAATTGATCGACATTACGTCGGCCCATATCGACGGTTGCCTTTATCACGGACAGGCAAGCCTTGATTTCGTCGAATTCTTCGTGGGTACGGGTGCGAGGGTTGCGGTGCCCACCACCCTGAACGTCGGTTCGCTGGACCTGATTCATCCTGAGCTCTACCACGGTGACCCTTCTATCCAGCGCGATGCACAAAGGTTGATGGACGCACATCTTCTGCTTGGATGTGAACCGACCTTTACTTGCGCGCCGTATCAAGCGAAAAACCGGCCAGGGAAAGGACAACAGATTGCGTGGGCGGAATCCAATGCGATCGTTTTCGCCAATTCCGTGCTTGGTGCGCGGACCAGCCGTTACGGCGATTTTCTCGACCTGGCGGCTGCCATCACGGGTCGCGCACCGTACGCTGGTCTGCATGTCGAAGCAAACCGCGCGGGACAAATCGTTTTTGAACTGACGGACTTCAGGCGTGTGACTTCGCGCGATATCTACTTTGCAGCGCTTGGGCTCTTTGTCGGAAAGGTCGCGGGTGCATTTGTTCCGGTTATTGTCGGCCTTCCCGAAGACACGACCGAGGACGAATTGAAAGCGCTCGGTGCGGCGGCGGCATCAAGCGGCTCGGTTGCATTGTTTCACGCTGTCGGTATCACGCCGGAAGCGCCGACGCTTGAAGCTGCGCTGCAAAACCGCGCGCCGCTAAAAAGCGTGAGCGTTTCGTTCTCGGACCTCGATGAAATACGAAAAGCGCTCAATGGAGGACGCGAAGGCGATGATCTCGTCGCTGTTTCGCTTGGAACTCCTCATTTCTCTCTGGCTGAGTTTCATCAACTAGGCCATCTGCTCGATCGCCACGAAGGGCGCCCAAAGACTGACTTCTACGTAAATACAAGCCGGTTTATTCTTTGGGAATTGAACGAGATTGGACTGGCAAGAAAATTCGAGGAGCGTGGCATTCAGATCGTCGTCGATACATGCACGTACATCACGCCTGTCATGAAAAAACTGACCGGACTTGTGATGACCAATTCAGGTAAATGGGCGTCGTATGCGCCAGCGAACATCGGCGTCAGTGTCGCATATGGAAGCATGAGCGAATGCGTGCAATCGGCTTTCAAAGGAAAGGTAATTTCCCATGGCTAAGCATCCGCCTGTTTCGGTTTCGGATAGTACCCATCTACAGGCAGGGGAATCTCTGTTTGGCGACGTCCTGATTCCCGGCGTCGCCAGCGCCGACAAAATAGTGCTGGAAAAGCCCTTGAGTTTTTGGGGCGGATATGACTGCAACGCCGCCACGATCATCGACCGGACACATCCACAATGCGGAGAAAGTCTCGCAGGGAAAATCATGATCATGGCGCGCGCCAAAGGTTCCAGTTCCAGCAGCAGCGTACTTGCAGAGGCGATACGAAACGGAACAGGGCCTGTTGGAATCGTGCTTGGGGAACGGGATTTGATCATCGCAATAGGTGCGATTGTCGCGGCTGAGCTCTATGGGCTAGTGGTACCCGTCGTCTGTCTCGCGCCGAATGACTTCGACCGGATTGCGGACTCCAAGGGAGCACTGCGCATCGAGGCGGCTGAAGGGGGCGGCGCGCAGGTTTTTCTCGACGAATGACACACCTTATGAACGGTCGAGCCCACACATTCTTCGCGAGCGCTTAATCTCCTCTCAAATGGATTGCTGCATTACGCTCGGAGCGCTGCGGAACTCGACACGTTCAAATCCATCGACTAAGTCAGGCTTGCGCGTTTGCGTCAAGGGTACATCGACCGCTTCAATTGGGAGGTAAAGGCCTGATTTGGGGCCGGCTAGCGTCTTGCCGGGGCGCGTGCTGTTGCGGGAATTCAAGACGGATAACGCAGTTGTTGTGGTTTCGTGCATTGACCCGCTTGACGTTCTCCAACTTTCCGTCGCGTTTTCGCCCCACGCTTTTCAGTTTGCCGCACATGACCTGCCGCTCCCCATTGAGAAGATCAAACGCCGGTTTTCGCATGATCGAGGCGGCCGGCAAACCAGCAATTGGGCCGATCTTTGTCATGATGCGCCGACGCGGCTGCGCGGCGCCAAACGAATCGCGGACCCGTTCAACGTGCCCCGTGGGGAAATCCTCACATAGTTTTCGCACCGTGTATGATTCCGGCGTCGCAGCCATTACAGGCCGGCAGGCGATTTAAATCTAAAGGGCATCTAATCAAAACTGCCCTGCGAGTCGAGCCTCTCGCGGGATGATGAAGGAAGAGCTGTCAATGCTTGCCGAACAACGTCATCAATACATCTTGTCGGAGTTGTCGAAGAACGGCGCGCTGTCCGTCGCCGAACTCGTGCGCGCGCTCGACGTATCGCGTGAAACCATCCGGCGCGACCTCAACGCGCTGGCCGTTCGCGGCCTGATTGCGACCACTCATGGCGGCGCGCTGTCCAACGACCGCCGGGAGGCTGACCTCGACGTGCGCGAAGCGGCGAACGCTTCCGCCAAGCGCGCAATCGGCGAGCGCGCCGCGCAGTTCGTGCCAGACGGCGCGTCGGTGATCATCGATTCGGGCAGCACGACACAGGCGGTCGCGCGTGCGCTCGGCGACCGGCATCGCTTGACGGTCTATACCAATGACTGGCGCATCGCGATGCTGCTTGGGCGGCGCAATGACAACAAGATCACGCTGCTTGGCGGCGAACTGCTGGATCATGAAGACGCCGTGCTCGGTCTCGATACCGTTCAGCAGCTTTCGCAATACCACGTGGACTTTGCGTTCGTGGGCGCGGGCGCAATCACGCCCGACGCATTCCTGACCGACTATTCGCGTCTCGCCGCCGAAGTGCGCAGCCGCATGATCGTGGCGGCGAGCGCCGCTGTGATCGTCGCGGATCATTCGAAGTTCGGCAACGTCACGCCGGTGCGCATCCGCGGTTTCGAGAAAGCCCGGTATCTGATCACCGAACTCGCGCCCGATAAAACGTTGCGCAAGGCAATCGCCGCTCGCGGGCCGGAACTGGTGATCGCCTGATTGCATATGCGGCATGAATGGCTTGCTCTATGCCTATGTTTTATGCCGCAAGCCGCACGTGCAGCGCGTTCAACGCACGGCCGATCGCAGCCGCGGCGTTATGCATTTCGTTGGCATCGATTGCGCCAATGCAACCCACGCGAAACGTCTCCACTTCCGTAAGCTTGCCCGGATACAGCACGTAACCTGCATCGCGCACGGCTTCATAAAAACGCTTGAAATCGTAGGCCGGATCGCGCGGCGCATGAAACGCGACGATCACCGGCGCCTGCACCGAAGCGTCCAGGAACGGCTTGAATCCAAGTGCCGCCATCGCGTCGATCAACGTCGCGCAATTCCCGCGATACCGCGCGCCGCGCGCGGCTTGTCCACCTTCGGCAATGAACTGATCGAGCGCGGCGCGCAACGCGGCGACCACGTGCGTGGGCGGCGTGAAGCGCCATTGCGAGGTCTTCAGCATGTATGCATACTGATCGTGGAGATCGAGCGCGAGGGAGCGCGAAATGCCTTCCGATGCTTCCAGCAAGCTCCGCCGCACGATCACGAAGCCCATTCCCGGCACGCCTTCGAGGCATTTGCCGCTCGCTGAAATCACCGCATCTATACCGCCTTTCGACACATCGATAGGCAATGCGCCGAGCGAACTCATTGCATCGACGATCAGGCGTTTGTCAAAACGCGCGCACAACGCGGCAATGTCTTCCAGCGGATTCAGCAAGCCCGCGCTTGTCTCCAGATGCACCTGCGCCACGTGCGTGATGCGCGGCTCGCGCAAAAACATGTCTTCTATACGTTCGACGCTCGCCAGTTCGTCGTCGCGCAAGTTCAGCTCGATTGCCGCCACGCCGAGCCGGCCGAGAATCTTCAGGATGCGCATGCAATACGCGCCGTTGTTCGGCACGAGCACCACGGCTTCGTGTGGCACGAGCGAACCCAGCGCGGCTTCCACCGAAAACGTGCCGCTTCCCTGCATGGGTACGCATACAAAATCTTTTTGACCAGACACGATGGCGAGCAGATCAACGCAGATCGTGTTTGTCATCTGGTTGAAAGCCGCATCCCACGATCCCCAATCGCGCAACATGGCCTGCCGGGTGGCGGGCGAGGTCGTCAATGGGCCGGGTGTCAGCAATATCGGATCACTTCCGTTGATCACGTTCTTCTCCAGTCGGTTTCATAAGGACGCTAATCGTTCAACCCGGAGTCTAAGCCGAATATTGGCGAAATGTGTTCTTTATTGGAATAATGTGGCATCGTCATGGTGCTGTCATGAAGTTCTGCGATGCTTCGATCGGCTGCGGAGGGCCTCGGAAACGGGCTCCGCGCCAATGAATCATCGGACGCAAAGGACGCAAGCGACCTGGAAAAACCGTGCGTCCGTCCTCACGCCACCTGGTTGAATTCGCCTTCCCGGAGAACTTGCAACATGACAAGAAATCGCTTTTCCGCAGCTCGCCTGGCTTCAGGTTTCGCCGCGTCGCGCGTGCTGCCGGCGCTGGCCGTGGCCGCGCTCACAAGCATGGCAGCCATGCAGGCGCACGCCGCCGACGCAGTCGTGCTGTACACCGCCGATGGCCTGGAGAACCTGTACAAGGACGTCTTGCCGGCTTTCGAAAAGAAGGAAGGCGTGAAGGTCAACATCGTCACGGCGGGCAGCGGGGAAGTAGTGAATCGTGCGCAGGTGGAGAAGGATTCGCCCAAGGCGGATGTGCTCGTGACACTGCCGCCGTTCATTCAGCAGGCATCGCAAAGCGGCTTGCTGCAGCCGTATCAGAGCGTGAACTACAAGAACGTGCCAGCAATCGCGAAGGCACCGGATGGTGCATGGGCCACCTTCGTGAACAACTATTTTTCGTTCGCGATCAACCCCGAAATCACCAAGACGGCGCCGAAGACGTTCGGCGATCTGCTGCATCCCGATTTCAGCGGCAAGGTAGCCTATTCGAATCCCGCGACAGCGGGCGACGGCATGGCCGTGATCATCCTGACGAGCGCGTTGATGGGTGAGGACAAGGCCTTTGCCTATCTGACCGATCTCGAGAAGAGCGCGAAATTCCATACGAAAGGCACGGGTTATCTCGACGTTTTGCTCTCGCGCAATGAAATCTCGTTCGCCAACGGCGACCTGCAGATGGATCTGGACGACGCCACCAATGGCGGCCTCTCGCTCAAGCCGATTTTCCTCTCGGCCAAGGCCGGCGAAGCACCGACCACGTTTCAGTTGCCCTACGCCATTGGCCTGATCAAGGGCGGACCGAACCAGGCTGAAGGCAAGAAGCTGGTGGACTATCTGATGTCGAAGGAAGTGCAGGCGAAGGTGCCGGACATCTACGGCATTCCGGGCCGCACCGACGTGCCGCTCGCGGGCAAGAACGGCGAGGCGGTCAAGCAGGCCATCGCGGGCGTGAAGCTGATTCCGGTGGACTGGAACCAGGTCATGGCAAAGAAAGAAGCATGGACCACGCGCTGGAAGAACGATGTGATCGGCAATTCGGGCAAGCAGCTCGACGTGGTCAAGCCGAAGTCCTAAGCGCTTGCGTTCTTTTCGACGCTCACAGGGATGCGAACCGTGAACACTTTGACGCTGGCTCCGGCCACCCGTGAAACCGCCGCAGCCGACTCGATCAAGCCCGCGCCGGGCGGCGTGCATATCGACCGGCTGAGCGTGCGCTTCGGCGCGCGCACGGTGCTCGATGATCTCTCGCTGACTATCGAGCGGGGTGAATTGCTGACCGTGCTCGGTCGCAGCGGTTGCGGCAAGACGACGTTGCTGAGGTTCATTGCGGGGTTTGTGGAAGCGGACGGGCTCGCGGGCCGGCTGACTGTGGCGGGGCGTGATCTCACGCACGTGCCGCCGTTCAAGCGCAATCTGGGGCTGCTGTTTCAAAGCTATGCGCTGTTTCCGCATCTCTCGGTGTTCGATAACGTCGCGTTCGGCTTGCGGGCGCGGCGTCTGAAAGCAGGCGAGATCGCGCGGCGCGTGGCGGACGCGCTCAAGCTCGTGCAGCTTGGCGATGCAGGGCATGTGATGCCGGCGCAGCTTTCGGGCGGCATGCAGCAGCGCGTGGCGCTGGCGCGCGCGCTGGTGGTCGAGCCTGACGTGCTGCTGCTTGACGAACCGCTTTCCGCGCTCGATGCCAACCTGCGTGCCTCGGTTCGCAGCGAGCTCAAGGCGTTGCACGAGCGTTTGCCAAACCTGACCATTGTCTGCGTCACGCACGATCAGGACGACGCGCTCGTGCTCTCGGACCGCACGTTGCTGATGCGCGATGGCCGCATTGCGCAACTCGGCACGCCGCGCGAACTCTACGACAACCCGAAAGACGCGTTCGTCGCGCGCTACCTCGGCGCGGCGAACCTGTTGCCGCCGTCGATCATGTTTCCCATCGGCGACGCCCGGCATGACGAACGCGGCAAGCTTGCTTGCATCCGTCCCGAGTGTTTGTCGATCGTGCCGCTTGGCAGCGCGCAACTGCACGGCACGATTTTTTCGGTTGAATGGTATGGCGCGGCGCTGTCGGTTTCCGTCATGCTCGACGCGTTGCCCAACCAGCCCGTGTTGATTGCCATGCAGCGCTCGCATGGCCCGATGCCCGAGAAGGGCGCACGTGTTTCACTACGCCACGAGGTTGACGATGTCGTCCTTATCAGCGAGTGAACCCATAGCCGACGCCGCCGCGCACGTCGTTGCCAAACGTCGCCGCGAACGAAGGGCGCAGTGGCAGTTGTGGTTCATTCTAGTAGTCGTGCTCGGGCCGCTGGTGATCTATCCGCTCATGCAATTGCTGTGGCTGAGCGTGACCGGCAAACACGGCTTGAGCCTGCATGCGTACACCGCGTTCTTCACCAATCCTGAAACCAGCGGCGTGATCGGCACGACGCTTGGAATCCTCTTTGCCAGCGCCACGCTCGCGTCTCTGCTTGGCGTCGTGCTTGCATCGATGCTGTTTTTCAAGCCTTTTCCAGGCGCGAAACTGATCACGCGTTTTCTCGAATTATTCGTGGCGTTCCCCTCGTTCCTGGTCGCGTTCACGCTGATCTTTTTATATGGATCGCAAGGGTCGGTGAGCATCGGCTTGCAGCGCCTGTTCAACTTGCAGAATCCGCCGCTCGACTTTCTGTTCGGCATTGGCGGCGTCATTCTGGCCGAGGTCGTGTTCTACGCGCCGTTCGTGGTGCGGCCGACGCTTGCGTCGTTTGCGACACTCGACATGCGCCTGATAGAAGCCGCTAAAAGCCTCGGCGCAAGCGGATCGATGGTCGCGTTCAAGGTGATTCTGCCGCTGGCATGGCCCGGTATCGCGGCGGGCACCATCCTGTGTTTCCTGCTGACGCTCAACGAATTCGGCATTCTGCTCGTGCTCGGCAGCGCGCATCTGATCACCTTGCCGATGGCGATCTACAGCTCGGCGACCGTCGATCTCGACTTGCCCACAGCAGCGGCCGGCGCGGTGGTCATGCTCGCGATGTCGCTGTCGTTGTACGCGCTCTACAGGCGCGTGAACCGGCGTACGGGAGGCCGCGATGGCAACTGAATTTTCGCTGCCCGTCACCGCGTCGAAGCCGCATTCGCTGAAGCGGATCGGCGCATGGATCTTCACTGGTTTTGCCGCGCTACTTTGTTTCTGGCTGTTCGTGTTGCCCGTGATCGTGGTGGCGCTTTCCAGCGTGGCATCGCATTGGTCGGGAACGGTCTTCCCCGATGGCTTCAGCATGCGCTGGTTCGAACGTCTCGGCTCGAGCGATTTCGATGCCCTCACGACCAGCCTCGAAGTCGGCTTTGGCGTCGCGGTGCTGGGCACCGTGCTGGGTCTTTGGCTGGCGCTGGCGCTCGAAGGCCGCGACCGCCGCGGCGTGGGTGCATGGGTCGACACCATTGCAATGATGCCCAACGGCGTGCCGAGCGTCGTGCTCGGCCTGGCCGTGCTGATTGCTTATCACAAGAAGCCCCTGGATATTTCGGGGTCCGCAGCAATCGTGGTGCTGGTGCAGTTGGCGCTGGTGCTGCCATTTTGCTATAGATGTGCGGCCGCTGCGCTGCGCCCCGAACTCACCGTGTTGCGCGAAGCTGCGGCGAGTCTTGGCGCGCCGCCTTCCATGGTGCTGTCGCGCATAGTCCTGCCTCAACTCGTGCCCGCAATTCGCGCAAGCCTCGCGCTTGGATTCGCGCTGTCGCTGGGTGAGCTTGGCGCAACGCTGACCGTTTATCCGCCGGGATTTGCAACGGTTCCCATCGTAGTGGTCGGGCAAGTGAATCGCGGTTACTACTTGCCCGCGTCCGCGCTTTCGTTGATCTTGCTGGCAGTCTCGCTGGCTGCGCTGTTGCTGATTGCAGCGAAGGTGCCGCGCAGGCGCATGACCTGAACCCGGCTTTTTGATGACTATCCTGTTTGCGCAGGATATTTTCTCACGCCGAAAAATGTGGCAAATATTGGCATTATACGTCAAAATATGCAGATCGTGCCGGATTGGAAAATACCGGTTCACGCTTGAAAAGGAACGTCATGTCCATTTTCACCGAAACGTCTATTGAAGTTAATGGCCGCGTGTACGGCCCGGCGCGCGCGCTGACGGTTGTTGTCTGTGTCGACGGTTGCGAGTACGGCTATCTCGAAGCAGCGGTCGCCGCGGGCGTGGCGCCATTCATTGGCACCATGCTCGCGGGCGGTTCCGCTTTTCGTGCCGATTGCGTGATTCCGTCGTTCACGAACCCGAATAACCTGTCCATCGTGACGGGCGTGCCGCCGTCGGTGCACGGCATTTGCGGCAATTATTTTTTTGATCCCGACGCGAACGGCGGCAAGGGCGCCGAGGTCATGATGAACGATCCCGCCTACCTTCGCGCCGGGACCATTCTTGCGGCGGCAGCGCGACGCGGCGACAAGGTCGCGGTGGTCACGGCGAAGGACAAGCTGCGGCGCTTGCTCGGCTGGCAACTCGACGGCATCTGTTTCTCGGCCGAGAAAGCCGACGCCGCGACGCTGGCGGAAAATGGCATCGACCAGGTGCTGGAACTCGTCGGCAAGCCTGTGCCCGACGTCTATAGCGCCGGGCTCTCGGAGTTCGTGTTCGCAGCCGGCGTGCGGCTTGCAGAGACGCGCGACATCGACCTGATGTATCTTTCCACGACCGATTACGTGCAGCATAAATTCGCGCCGGGCACGGATGGCGCGAACGCGTTCTACGCAATGATGGACGGCTACCTCGCGCGGTTGAACGCACTTGGCGCGGTAATCGGTCTGACAGCCGACCACGGCATGAACGCGAAGCACGATCCATCCACGGGCGAGCCGAACGTGGTGTATCTGCAGGACTGGCTCGATCAAACGCCGGATGTTCCCAATGCCCGCGTGATCCTGCCGATCACCGATCCGTATGTTGTCCATCATGGCGCGCTCGGCTCGTTCGCGACCATCTACCTGCCGCGTTCCGTCGACGCAAAAGCGCTGGCAAAACGCATTGCGCAATTGCCCGGCGTCGAGATCGTGCTGGAGAACGCCGCCGCGTGCGAGCGCTTCGAACTGCCGAACGACCGCGTGGGCGACCTCGTTGTGGTGAGCGGCCGCAACACGGCGCTCGGCACGCGTCGCGCGGAACACGACCTGTCCGGCCTCACGGTTCCATTGCGCTCGCATGGCGGTGTATCGGAGCAGGAAGTGCCGCTCTTGTTCAATCGAAAAACCGATGGTTTCGAATCGCGGCTCAACGGAAAACGGCTGCGTAATTTCGATGTCTTCAGCATTGCGCTCAACCATCTGGTGATCGAATCATGAGCGCCGTTCTCGCGGTCGAACAGCACGCGTTGCGTGTGGAAAAACTGCGCCTGAAGGGCGAATGTGCAGCGCGTACACGCACTATCGATGTCTTCGATCCCTACACGAATACCCGGGTTGGCACGGTGCCAATGGCAAGCGTGCAAGACGTGCGCGATGCCTTCGAGTACGCCGCGAAATACCGCGCGACGTTGACGCGCTACGAGCGCTCGCAAATCCTCGAACGCGCAGCGCAACTCATGCGTGAGCGCACCGAGGAAGCATCGGATCTGATTTCGCTGGAGGCGGGGTTATCGAAACAGGATTCGCGATATGAAATAGGCCGCGTCGCCGACGTGTTGAGATTCGCTGCGATGGAAGCCTTGCGCGATGACGGCCAGAGCTTTTCCTGCGATCTCACACCGCATGGCAAGGCGCGGCGCGTATTTTCGCAACGCGAACCGCTCGCTGGCACCATTGTTGCAATCACGCCGTTCAACCATCCGATGAACCAGGTCGCGCACAAGATAGCGCCTGCCATAGCGACCAACAATCGCGTGATCCTGAAGCCATCGGAGAAGGTGCCGTTATCGGCGTGCTACTTCGCCGACGTGCTTTACGAAGCGGGGCTGCCCGCACCCATGCTGCAGGTCCTGACTGGAGACCCGCGCGAGATAGCAAATGAACTCGTTACGCACCGGCATGCGGAACTGGTCACCTTTACCGGCGGCGTGGCGATCGGCAAGGCGATTGCCGCCAAGGCGGGATACCGGCGCGTGGTGCTCGAACTGGGCGGCAACGATCCGCTGATCGTGCTTGACGACGCGGATGTCGAACGCGCCGCCACGCTCGCGGTGCAAGGTTCATACAAGAACTCCGGCCAACGCTGCACGGCGGTCAAGCGCATGCTGGTGCAAAAGGGAATAGCCGCACGCTTCACGGAATGTGTGTTTGAGAAAACGCGCGCATGGAGCTACGGCGATCCGTTCGACACCGCCAACCAGATGGGCACGGTGATCGACGCGGCCGCCGCGCAATCGTTCGAAACGCGCGTGAACGAAGCCGTGCGCCAGGGCGCGCGCCTGCTCTGCGGCAACCGCCGCAACGGCGCACTGTATTCGCCGACGCTGCTGGATCGCGTCGATCCCGCCATGACGCTGGTGAGCGAAGAAACCTTCGGGCCTGTCTCGCCGATCATCGAATTCGATACGGTCGACGACGCCATTCGCATCAGCAACGGCACCGCGTTCGGTTTGTCATCCGGTATCTGCACCGACCGCGCCGACCTGATCACGCGCTTCGTGAATGAACTGCGCGTAGGAACGGTCAACGTGTGGGAGGTGCCCGGCTATCGCATAGAACTGACACCTTTCGGCGGTATAAAAGACTCGGGTCTCGGCTACAAGGAAGGCGTCCAGGAAGCCATGAAAAGCTTCACGAGCCTCAAGACCTTTTCGCTCCCATGGGAATAACATGGCTTTGACTGTCCCTGAGATTCGTCATCTTTTCAACACATACGGCGCAATGGCCTACAGCGGCGAACCGGTGACGCAATTGCAGCATGCATTGCAGACCGCGACGCTGGCAGAAGCGTCCGGCGCCGGCGAAGCACTTGTCGCCGCCGCTTTCCTGCACGATCTGGGCCATTTGCTGAACCTGCAGGGCGAGACGCCAAGTCAGCGCGGTATTGACGACCTGCATCAATATTTCGCGCTGCCTTTTTTGCGGCCGCTTTTTAGCGACGCCGTGCTCGAACCGATCCGCCTTCACGTCGATGCAAAACGCTGTTTATGTGCAATCGACCCGGAATATTTCTCCATGCTCTCGACGGATTCCGTACGCAGCCTCAAGCTGCAGGGCGGCATTTTCAGCGAGGAAGAAGCAGAAGTGTTCCTGAAAAAACCCTTTGCTCAGGACGCGCTTTCATTACGCCTATGGGACGATCTTGCAAAGCAGCCTGATTGCAAGACCCCGGCGCTCGACCGCTATATTCAGTTAATTGAAAGATTATCCGCGCGGCACTGCGCGACGAATTAGTATTTCCACTCCAGGATAAAAACAAGTCACTAAGGAAACCGAATTAAATAAGGGCACGGCGCGTGCCGCAAAAATCCGATCGCGAATGACGGAAATACGACAATAAATGGAACAGCCCGGCGTTGTCGCGCAGATTCAACGCCTGCCGGGGCGGCCCGCGCAGGCATTACCAAAAAAATAAAAATAGCGTAATCTGCCTGTTCCCACGGCCGTCCCGCTTGGGTCTGGCCGACGCAGCCCGTGTGCCCCAAGGCTTGTGCATTAATGCTTTCTGGAGAGTTCGATGACATCCGTCGACCTGGAGTTCGAACAGCTCAATAGCACCGTCGATGCGCTGCGGCGCTCCATTTCAAACCGGCTCATGTACGGTGTCGGTAAAGATGCCGTCACCGCGCAACCGCGCGACTGGCTGCATGCGGTGGAACTGGCAGTCCGCGACCGGCTGGTCGCCCGCTGGATGAAGACCACGCGCCAGCAATACGAGCAGGACGTAAAGCGCGTTTATTATCTTTCGATGGAGTTCCTGATCGGCCGGACGTTCACCAACGCATTGCTCGCGCTTGGCATTCACGAGGAAGTCCGTGAGGCGCTCAACGGCCTGGGTGTGGACATCAACACCCTCGAAAACCTCGAGCCCGACGCCGCGCTCGGCAATGGCGGCCTCGGCCGTCTCGCGGCCTGCTTTCTCGATTCCATGGCGACCGTCGGCATTCCCGGCTTCGGGTATGGCATTCGCTACGAATACGGCATGTTCAAGCAGACCATCGTGGACGGCAACCAGGTCGAAACGCCCGATTACTGGCTGCGTGCGGGCAACCCGTGGGAGTTTCCACGTCCGGAAGTGAACTACGTGATTCATTTCGGCGGCCGCACCGTTCGTCACGATGATCGCACCGAATGGATCGACACGGAACACGTGAACGCAATGGCGTACGACACCGTGATTCCGGGCTTTGCCACGACCGCGACCAACACGCTGCGCCTCTGGTCCGCGCGCGCCACGGACGAATTCGATCTTTCCGCGTTCAATCAAGGCGATTACCGCCGTTCGGTTGAAGCAAAAAATACCTCGGAGCACGTGTCGCGCCTGCTTTATCCGGACGACTCCACGCAAGCCGGACGCGAACTGCGCTTGCGCCAGGAATATTTTTTCGTATCGGCGACCATGCAGGACCTGATTCGCCGATACCAGCGCACGCACACGCATTTCGGGCGGCTCGCCGAGAAAGTCGCGGTGCATCTGAACGACACCCATCCGGTGCTCGCCATTCCCGAACTGATGCGCCTGCTCGTGGATACGCATCATCTGCCCTGGGACAAGGCGTGGAAACTCGTGCAGCAGATGTTCTCGTACACGAACCACACGCTGATGCCCGAAGCGCTGGAGACGTGGGACGTGGAGATGTTGTCGCGCCTGTTGCCGCGCCACCTCGAGATCATCTTCGATATCAACGCGGATTTCCTCAAGCAGGTCGGGGAGAAGTTCGGCCGCGACGTGGAACTGATCCGGCGCATTTCACTTGTAGATGAATACGGCCAGCGCCGCGTGCGCATGGCGCATCTGGCGATTGTCGCAAGTCATACGGTGAACGGCGTGTCCAAGCTGCATTCGCAGTTGATGACGCAGAATATTTTCGCGGACTTCGCGCGCATGTATCCGGATCGCTTCACGAACGTGACGAACGGCATCACGCCGCGCCGGTGGTTGTCGCAAGCGAGTCCGAAGCTTTCGTCTCTTATCGACGAACGGCTTGGAACGCGCTGGCGCACCGACTTGTTCGAGCTCGCGCGCTTGCGCGAATGGCGCGACGATCCCGAGTTCAGGAACGCTTTTCACGAAGCCAAGCTGGCCAACAAGGTGCGGCTGGCCGCACGCGCGAAGCTGGAAACGGGAGCGATCATCGACCCGAACGCGCTTTTCGATCTGCAGGTCAAGCGCATTCACGAATACAAGCGGCAATTGCTCAACATCCTGCATGTAATCGTGCGCTACAACCGGATTCGCGAGGCGCCCGAGAAAGCATGGACGCCGCGCGTGGTGATGTTCGCGGGCAAGGCGGCGTCCGCGTACAAGATGGCGAAGACGATCATCAAGCTGATCAACGACGTGGCCGAGATGGTCAACAACGATCCGCTCGTGGGCGATCGACTGAAGGTCGGGTTCATTCCGAACTATGGCGTGAGCGTGGCCGAACTGATCATCCCGGCCGCGGATTTATCGCAGCAGATTTCCATGGCGGGCACGGAAGCGTCAGGCACCGGGAACATGAAGCTTGCGTTGAACGGGGCGCTGACCATTGGCACGCTGGATGGCGCGAACATCGAGATATGCGACGCCGTTGGCCGCGAGAACATGTTCATCTTCGGCCACTCGACCGAGGAGATCGATGCGTTGCGCGCGACGGGTTATCGTCCTCGTCAGATCTATGAACAGAATCCCGAACTGAAGCTGGCGCTCGACCAGATCCGGCTTGGGCATTTTTCGCCGGACCAGCCGCACCGGTTCTACGACATCTTCCATACGCTCGTTGACTGGGGCGATCATTACATGGTGCTCGCCGATTTCGACAGCTTCGATCGCGCGCAAGCGGAGGTCGACGCCAAGTTCCTCGATAAAGATGCGTGGACCCGCAGCGCAATCGAGAACGTGGCCGGTATGGGCATTTTCTCGTCGGACCGCACGATTGCCGAATATGCCAAGCATATCTGGCACGTGGAGCCGCTCGTGGTGTCGTCGTAGCAATCAGCGTCGCAGGCTATAGGTCGTTGCGCGGCCGAGCGTCGCCGATTCGAAGCGCGAAGTCACAATGCCGATCACGTCCGCGAGCGAACGTGACGGCGCTTCCACATGAAGCGTGACGCAGTCATGGCGGCGATCCGTCGCCATGACCTGCATGCGTGCTTCGCCGCCAAGCGCCTTTTGTAATATGCGGCGTGGTCCGCTGGAATCGAGGCCGGGAACGGTGACGTCGAAGGCGACTACTGTATGGAACTTACGCGTGGCTCGTGCAATGGACTGAGCCACCGACTGCGAAGATGAGCGGACCGGGGAAGCAACGCTTGCCTGAACAACGCTTGCCTGAAGCATCGGATATTGCACCGTCTAGCGACGGGCGGTAGTGGAAACGTCACCACTTTAGCGAGCGGCGCATCAACGCGGGGCATTGATCGGACGCGCGCACGTAAAGAAAGTATCAAGAGCCGCTTCGTTGCTTAGATAGGCCCGGTCGAAGCCTTCGCCGCTGCCTGCGCTGCAACCGCTTCATGCACGAGCGCCGCGACGCGCTGCGCAAACTCCTCGTCCTTGGTGGTGAACACTTCACGCTCGCCGTCCGGCACTATTACGTACATACGATAGATCACGTCCTGCGTGATCCAAGACAGATACCCGACCACTACGATCATGACGCCAAGCAGCAGCGCGGGACCCGATCCGAGAATCCCTCCGGTTATTGCAGCGATCAAGCCGATCACGCTCACGGTGATGGGCAGCGGCTTTTGTCGCGGAATCATTTTGACGGTCGCGCCACGCAGATCGCGCAGCGGATAAAGCTGGCCCGCGGCGCTCAGTCCCGCGCGGGCGAATGTAATGCCTCGTTCATTGAATGGCAGATCGTGTTGCATGTGGCGGAGTCTTCAGCAGAATAAAGGCGCAGATTACCAGACGCGGACGTTTTGACCCTTTCACCCGTTGTCGCACCGGGGTTTATGTTGCGTTCGCTGTCGAATTCCCCGGTTCTCGTTCGTCGTGTCAGCGAACCCGCTACTGGAGACAACGAATGCAAACATCATTGAAAGAAAGCCGCGCGTTCAGCGGCTTTGCCGTGCCGGACCTGGCTGCCGCCAAAGCGTTTTACAGCGAGACGCTCGGACTCGATGTCACCACCGGTTCCATGAACGTGCTCGAGTTGCATCTGGCGGGCGGCAACCGTGTATTGATATACCCGAAGCCCGATCACGTACCCGCGACCTACACCGTGCTCAATTTCCCTGTCGCGAGGGTGGAGCGGACAGTCGACGAATTGACCGCGCGCGGCGTGCGTTTCGAGCACTACGACATGCCTCGTCTGAAGACCGATGCCAAAGGCATTTGCCGTGATTCTGGTGGTCCCGTGATCGCATGGTTCAAGGACCCCGCGGGCAATATTCTTTCGGTGCTGGAGTCGGGCGAATAGTGCTTCAAGCAGAGCCTCAAGCGTGTATTGCCGATTCGCTGGACACTAGCCGCAATTCATCCGCGATGGTCGCGATCAGCGCTTCGGCCGCCGCGCTCAACGGCCGTCGCGGATGACTGATGCGCACGATGTGACGCACGATTCGCGGCGCAAGAATGGGATAAGCGCGCAGCGTGCCCTGCCGGACCGCGCGCTCCACCACGATACGCGGCAGGATGGTTGCAAAGCGGGTGCTCACCACCAGTTTGACGATCGTGCTCAGCACGTCGATCTCGAAGCGCGGCGCGAGCAATACGTCCTCGTGCTGGGCGGCGGTATCGAGTACGCCTCGCAGGCCGTGCCGCTTGGTGGGCAGCACCAGTTCTAGATCGGGCAATTGCGCAAGCTCGATTGCGTGCGGCAAGTCAGGACCGTGCACGGCGCTCGTCACCAGCACCATCTCTTCGTCAAGCAGCGGTTGCGAATCGAGCGAGAGTCGCGCACGCGGCTTGTTGATGAGCGCGGCGTCGAGTTGACCGCCCGACACCCAGTCGATGAACGTCGCGCTGTAGCCGTCGGCTACGGTCACTTCCACATGCGGATAACGCGCGTGAAAACGCGAGAGCGAATCGGCGAGCACGCTCTCGGTCACTGACGCAATCAGGCCGATCGACACATGCCCTGTGACTACTTCGTCGCGCTGCACGAGTTGCTGGCGCGCGTGGGCGAGGTCGCGCATGATCGGCAGGAACAGGCGATACATGAGGCGTCCCGCGGCGGTCGGCGCCATGCCGTGCGCACCGCGCTCGAAAAGCTGCTGATGCAATTCGTCTTCGAGCTTGGCTATCTGCATGCTGAGCGCCGGCTGCACAATATTCAGCCGCTTTGCGGCGCGCGTGACGGAGCCGTCCTCAAACAGTGCGATGAAATACTGGATCTGCTTCAGGTCCATGTCGGCGGCTCACAGGCATCGGTCCCGGATGTTGGGTCATCAATAAGTCTAATGATGCAGCACGTTTTTATCAGACACATTAGATGTGATCATTCCTTTAAAGGCTTACCCCAGTGATATCCCACTAACGAAGCGCTTACATTGGGGCAAACACGGATATCACGTGCAATGATCGATCACATCAAAAAACAATATTAGAAGTTATATCGCGATCTCGCTACGCTTCATTTCAGTAATGAGGAGACACGAGATGAACCAACGTGAAGCCGCAACGCACGGCACCGCAACAAGCCCGGTCACGAAGCGGGCCTTCGACGTATTGTCATTGCGCGGCTGGCTCGCGCATCTTTCGGCGACGGGCCGTGTTGCGACCATCGACAAACCGGTATCGCTGAAACATGAACTCGCGGCTATCGCAAAGCGGCTCGACGGCACGCAGGCCGCAGTGTTCCTCTCGCCCGGCGGTCATGAAATACCGGTGGTCAGCGGTTTCATGTCGAAGCGCTCGTGGATAGCGGAAGCAATGGGCGTGGCCGAGAACGATCTGCTGAAGCGTTTTCGCGACGCCGCCGATAACCCGCTGCCATGGCGGGAAGTCGCTACGGGCGAGGCTGCTTGCCAGCAGGTGCGGCATACCCGGGATATCGACCTCCATGCATTGCTGCCCATTCCCACGCATAGCGAACACGACAACGGTCCCTACATTACCGCGGGTCTCGTGATCGCGCGCAATCCACGCACGGGCGTGCAGAACGTGTCGATCAATCGCATCCAGGTTCACGCGCGCGACCGCATGGCGATCCTGCTATTGCCGCGGCACCTGCATGCGTTCCAGAAAGAAGCGGAAGCTGCGGGCGATGCGCTGGACGTCGCTGTTGCAATCGGTGTCGATCCGCTCACGATGCTCGCGTCGCAGGCGATCTCCGCCATCGACTCCGATGAACTCGAAATAGCCGGCGCATTGCATGGCGTGCCGTTGCCGGTCGCGAAATGCGTCACTCACGACGTACGCGTGCCGGCGTATTCGGAGATTGTGATCGAGGGGCGTATCTTGCCGAACGTGCGCGAAGCCGAAGGTCCCTTCGGCGAATTTCCCAAGTACTACAGCGCTCAGGAAGCACGCGAAGTAATTGAAGTGACGGCGGTGACGCATCGGAAAAACCCGATCTATCACACGATCATTCCGGCCGAGATGGAGCACTTGCTGCTCGGCGCCATCCCGCGTGAGGCCACACTGTTGTCGCATCTTCAGCGCAGTCATCCGGGCGTAACCGACGTTCATCTTTCCGTGGGCGGCGTGTGCCGTTATCACCTTTGGGTGAAGTTTGCGAAGAAGCGCGAAGGCGAGGCGAAGAACGTGATCCTGTGCGCGTTCGGCGCGCACTACGACATCAAGCAAGTGGTGGTCGTGGATACGGATGTCGATATTCACGATCCTTCGGAAATCGAATGGGCTATTGCCACGCGCTTCCAGGCCGACCGCGATCTCGTGCTGATTTCAGGCGCACAGGGTTCGCCGCTCGATCCGTCGACAACTGTGGGTCAACCCGACGACGCGCCGTCGCACCTTCAAGGCATCAGCACGAAAATGGGACTCGATGCGACCCGTCCCGTTGCGTATCCAGGCCACGTGTTTACCCGCGTGCGTATCCCGGGTTACGACGCGGTCGATCTGCAAGGGCTCGTCGCCACCGACAATGCCGCCTTCGATACCTACCTCGGCCACGCGGGATGAACGCGATGAGCCCAATGAACGCGCAAGCGCCACGGCGCATTGTCGTCGGCATTTCCGGAGCGAGCGGCGCGATGATCGGCGTGTGGCTGCTGGAGGCGCTGCGCCGTATCGGTACCCACGAAACGCATCTGGTCGTCTCGGCATCGGGCGCCGTGACGGCTGCGCAGGAGCTTGGCATTGGCCGCAACGATCTCGACGGTCTCGCCGATGTCGTGCATAACGTTCGCGACGTGGGTGCATCGATTGCGAGCGGCTCGTTCGTCACAAGCGGCATGGTGATCGCGCCCTGCTCGATGAAAACGCTTGCCGCAGTGGCAAACGGTCTCTCCGACAACCTGCTCGCGCGCGCCGCGGACGTGATTCTCAAGGAGCGCCGCCGGCTTGTGCTTGTCGCACGCGAAACGCCATTGAACCTCGCGCATCTTCGCAACATGACGCACGCCACTGAAATGGGCGCGATTGTGATGCCGCCAGTGCCGGCGTTCTACGCGCATCCGAAGACTATCGAAGACGTCGTGGCCCATACCGTTGGACGCATCCTGGATTTATTCGGTATCGAGCATCGTGAGATTGAGAAGCGCTGGAGCGGTCTCGCCGATGAATTCAGCGCCCGTGGAAACGGCGGAGCCAACGAATGAACCAGCGCGAACAGGCGGGCTTTGCCGCCATCAACGCGCGCGCGGCGCAAGTCGTGGAGGCGGCGCACGACCCGCTGCCGAAGCGTCACGTCGGCCAGTCACTCGAACGTCTGGAAGATCCCGCGATTCTTACGGGCCGGGGCCGTTATGGCGATGACATCGGCATCAAGCCGGGCACCTTGCACGCGGCTATTCTTCGCTCGCCGCATGCGCATGCCGAACTGGTTTCGCTGGATGCGAGCAATGCCGTGAATGCGGCGGGCGTGCGCGCGGTGCTGACTCGCGACGACCTTCCTGCATGGTCACGTCCGTTCGTGGTCGGTGTGAAGTCGAAGATGGAGCAATGGTCGCTCGCTACCGACCGCGTGCGTTACGTGGGCGAGCCGGTGGCGGTGGTGATTGCCGAATCGCGGGCGCTGGCCGAAGATGCGCTCGATCTGATCAAGGTGGAATATCGCACGCTTGATCCGGTGACATCGATTGAAGGTGCGTTGAAGGATGATGCATGCGTGCTGCATCCGAACGTGCAGACCAATGTGATCAGCGACCGCAGCTTCCGTTATGGCGAGCCAGAGGCCGCGTTCGGAAACGCGCCGCATCGCGTGAAAATTGAGGCGCATTATCCCCGCAATACGTGCGCGCCGATCGAATGCGGCGTGGTCATTGCAGAGTATCTTTCAGGCGGCGAGGGCTACGACGTCACGTCGAATTTCATGGGCCCGTTTTCGCTGCACGCGGTCATGGCGCTTGCGCTTAATGTGCCGGCAAACCGCCTGCGCCATAAAGCGCCGCGTGACTCCGGCGGCAGCTTTGGCGTGAAGCAGGCCGTGTTTCCGTATGTGGTGCTGATGTGCCTCGCTTCGCGCAAGGCCAACGCGCCGGTGAAATACGTCGAGGACCGGCTCGAACACCTGAGCGCAGCGACGTCCGCCACGGCACGCTTCACGACACTCGAAGCGGCTGTCGAAAACGATGGCCGGATCACCGCGCTTGACTACGATCAGGTCGAGGACTGCGGCGGTTATTTGCGCGCGCCGGAACCTGCCACGTTTTATCGCATGCACGGGTGTTTGACGGGCGCCTATGACATTCCAAACCTGCTGGTTCGCAACCGGGTGGTGCTGACCAACAAGACGCCTACGGGTCTTGTACGCGGATTTGGCGGACCGCAGGTTTACTTCGCACTTGAACGGCTGATGCAGCGCATTGCTGTCGAGTTGAAGCTGGATATTCTCGATGTGTATCGCCGCAATTTTGTTCGCGCCGATGCATTTCCGTATCGTGCGGCGGCCGGCGCCCTGCTCGATTCAGGCAACTATCAGGAGGCGTTGAAGCGCTCGATTGACGAAGGCGGTTACCACGAGCTGACGGCGCGCCGCGATACCGCTCGCCGGGAGGGTCGCCTGTATGGCATTGGCTTCGCGGCGATCGTGGAACCGTCGGTGTCGAACATGGGTTACATCACGACGGTGATGCCCGTCGAGGCGCGCAAGAAGGCTGGCCCCAAGAGCGGCGCGATTGCGAGCGCAACGGTTGCCGTCGATTTGCTGGGCGGCGTTGTGGTGACAATTGCTTCCACGCCGGCGGGGCAGGGACATATGACCGTGTGCGCGCAGGTCGTGGCCGACGCACTCGGTCTTTCGCCGCATGAGATCGTGGTGAACGTGGAGTTCGATACCCACAAGGACGCGTGGTCGGTCGCAGCCGGAAATTATTCGAGCCGCTTCGCCGGCGCAGTGGCGGGCACAGTTCATCTTGCGGCCATGCGTGTGCGGGACAAGCTCTCGCGCATTGTTTCGGCGCAGTTGGAATGCAAGCCAGGAGAGATCCGCTTCGAAGGCGGGCGTATCTACAGGGAAGGCCGCGAAGGCGAGGCGCTGCCCTTTGGCCGCGTCGCGAGCAATGCGCCGCATTGGGCGCCTGCGCTGCTGCCCGAAGGAGAAGAACCGGGCTTGCGCGAGACCGTATTCTGGACGCCGCCGAATATGGATGCGCCGGATGAACAGGACCGCATCAACACTTCGGCGGCCTATGGCTTTGCATTCGACATGTGCGGCGTGGAGATAGATCGTGCAACGGGCAGGATTCGCATCGACCGTTATGTAACCACGCACGATGCCGGCACGTTGCTCAACCCCGCACTCGCCGATGGCCAGATTCGCGGCGCCTTCGCGCAGGGTCTGGGCGCGGCGTTGATGGAAGAGTTTCGTTATGGCTCGGACGGCAGCTTTCAGTCGGGAACGCTCGCCGATTACCTGATGCCGACCACATGCGAAGTGCCTGATCCGGTGATCGTGCATCTGGAAACGCCGTCGCCATTCACGCCGCTGGGTGCGAAAGGTTTGGGCGAAGGCAACAACATGAGCACGCCGCCGTGCGTGGCGAACGCGGTTGCCGATGCACTTGGCGTAGACGACATTCGTTTGCCGCTGACGCCGTCGAAGGTGCTGGGCTTGATCGGTATCGACGATCCGGAGCCATCGCGGCCCGAGTATCGCGAAATGCAACAGAAGAAACCCGCGTTGCCGGGCGCTAAGGCGCTGACCGCGCAAGGCAGCGTGGACCTGCCTGCGTCCCCGGAAGCGATATTCGCTGTACTGATGAATCCCGACGCGCTCGCCAAGGTCATTCCGGGTTGCCACGCGCTCGAAGCGAAGGGCGAGAATACGTATCGCGCGGATGTGACCGTTGGCGTGGGCATGATCAAGGCGCGCTTCGAAGCGGAGATTGGCCTGTCCGATCTCGACCCGCCGCATCGGTTGCGGCTTGCGGGCGCGGGCATGTCGTCGCTTGGCAGCGCGCGCGGAAACGGCCTCGTGGAGCTTGCGCCAACGGACAATGGCACGCGGTTGACCTATGACTACGAGGCGCAAGTCTCGGGCAAGGTCGCCGCAGTCGGCGGCCGGATGCTCGAAGGGGCGGCGAAGGTCGTGTTGCGGCAACTGTTCGAATCGCTGGGACGGCAGGCCGCTGGCAAACCTGTGAAAACCAGCGGCGGATCGTGGCTTGGCCGGTTATTGGGCCGTTTCAGGAGGCGCTCATGAAACCTGCGCCGTTCGATTATCTGCGTGCAGCCACCACGCATGATGCACTCGATGCGCTCGCGCAGTCCGGAGAAGACGCGCGCATCCTGGCCGGCGGCCAGTCGCTGATGGCCGTGCTCAACATGCGCCTTGCGCAACCGCGTGTGCTGATCGACATCTCGCGCACGGCGGATCTGGAAGCGGTGCGTATCGAAAAGGATTATCTGGTCGTTGGCGCGGCAGCAACGCAAGGCAGCGTGGAATGGCGTGCGTCGTTGCGCGATGAAGTGCCGCTGCTCGCGCTCGCTTTTCCGCATATCTCGCACTTCCAGATCCGCAATCGCGGCACGGTTTGCGGCTCGATCGCCCACGCTGATCCGAGCGCGGAACTGCCGCTCGTGCTCTCCGTGCTTGGCGGCGACGTGATGCTGCGATCGAAGAAACGCAAGCGCGCGCTCAAGGCACAAGACTTTTTCCAGGGCATGTTGATGACGGCGCGCGAGCCGGATGAACTTGTCGAAGCGGTGCGCTTCCCGCTGAAAAAACCGGGCGAACGATACGCCTTTACCGAATTCTCCGCACGGCACGGCGACTTTGCCATGGTCGGATGCGCTGCGATTGTCACCGATACATCCATCCGCATTGCTATCGGCGGCGTATCGGACAGGCCTGTGGTCGAACGATGGCCGCGCCTGCAAGGCGACGACCTGCGCGGTGCCTTGAATGATCTGAGCTGGAAGCTGAACGCGCAGGATGACGCGCATGTCAGCGCTCCATACAGACGGCATCTGGTGCGGCAACTCGGATGGCAAGTAATCGAGGAGGCGAAGTGAGCAACACATCATCAATCACGCTGGATCGCGGGGAGCGCAGACGGATCACGTTGACGCTCAACGGCCGCGAGCGCACCGCATATTGCGAGTCGCGCGACTTGTTGTCCGATTTTGTGCGCCACGAACTCGGCGCCACGGGGACACATGTAGGGTGTGAGCATGGCGTATGCGGCGCGTGCACGGTACATGTGGACAGCGTCGCGGCGCGTTCATGCCTGATGCTGGCCGTGCAAGTGGAAGGACGGCGCGTTGATACCGTGGAAGGTCTTGCGCCGGACCAGACGCTTGGAGATCTGCAGCAGGCATTTCAACGTCACCATGCATTGCAGTGCGGCTTTTGCACGGCGGGCATCCTGATGTCATGCGCGGATTATCTCAAGCGTGTACCGGACCCGAGCGAAACCGAAGTGCGTGAGATGCTGTCCGGCCATCTGTGCCGATGCACCGGCTATACGCCAATAGTCGCAGCCGTGCTCGACGTGGCCGCGCAGCGCAATGCAAACAAGAGCACGAAGGAGCCGGAACATGCTTGATCTCGGCCGAACCTTCTTGCAGAGCGTGGAGCGCAGCCCGAACACGCTCGCGCTTGTTGATGGCGACGTACGCCTGACCTACGCGCAGTGGCACGAGATCATTCTTCGCGTGGCGGGCGGCTTGCGTGAGCTCGGCATCAAGCGTGGCGAGCGTCTTCTTGTCGTCCTGCAAAACCGCTGGGAAATGGCGACGCTGCATTGGGCATGCCAGTTCGCGGGCATTGTCATGACGCCCTTGAACTGGCGCGCGAAGCCCGAAGAACTGGACTATTGCGTGACCGACTCTGGCGCGAAAGCGATCGTGTTCGAACCGGTTTCCGCCGACGCCGTGCATGCAAGCGCGGCCGCGCAGAAGGTCTCGCGCATTGCACTGGATGATGCACGAGGCACCGTTTCCTTCAAT
The DNA here is from genome assembly GCF_051615025.1 of Caballeronia sp. DA-9. Lineage (NCBI taxonomy): Bacteria > Pseudomonadati > Pseudomonadota > Betaproteobacteria > Burkholderiales > Burkholderiaceae > Caballeronia > Caballeronia sp. DA-9. The sequence continues at coordinate 1,905,446 of NZ_CP195132.1, forward strand.
GCGCTTCTGAATGCGAACGCGGCAATCATCCCTGGTGAAGTCACCGCCGACGATGTCTCGCTGATCCTTTATACCTCCGGCACCACCGGCCGAGCGAAAGGCGTGCCACGGCGGCATCGTCATGAACGGGCGGCGGCGCTCGCGCATGTCGCTCAAAACCTGTATCGATACAACGAGCGCACGCTCGGCGTCATGCCGCTTTATCACACCATGGGCGTGCGTTCGCTGCTCGCCATGGCGCTGGTCGACGGCTTGTTTGTCTGCGTGCGCCGCTGGAACGCGGCTCAGGCGCTTGCATCGATCAGCGCATTCGAACTCACGTGCCTGTATCTCGTGCCGACGCTCTATCACGATCTGCTCGCAGCGCCCGGTTTTGCCGAGGCACAAAAAGGCTCCGTCACGAAGCTGGGCTTTGCAGGCGCGCCCATGAGCGACGGCTTGCTGAAGCGTCTTTCGACGGCGTTCAAGCCGGAACTCTTCGTGAATCACTACGGTTCTTCCGAGGTGTACACGTTCAGCATCGACCAGGACGCCATGCGCAAACCCGGCAGCGCGGGGCGCGCGGGTATCAACACGCGGCTGCGCGTAGTCAGGCTCGACGCCTCTTCGCCCGCGGACTGTGCGGCGGTGAACGAGGAAGGCCAGATCATTGCGGACCTGCTTGGCGACGAAGCGTTCGAAGGCTACTGGAATCGTCCCGATGCGAACGCGAAGTCATTGCGCGATGGCTGGTACTTCACCGGCGATACCGGTTTCTTCGACAAAGACGGCGACCTTTTCGTAAGCGGCCGGGTTGACGACATGATCATCAGCGGTGGCGAAAACATCTCGCCGGTAGACATTGAATCGGTATTGTCGCTGCATCCCGCCGTGGATGAAGTGGCGGTCGCGGGCGTCAAGGACGAACGCTGGGGCCAGCGTGTGGTGGCCTTCATCAAGCGCCGTGACTATGTGGACGCGGCAATGCTCGACACGTGGTGCCGCGAGTCGGACCTCGTGAATTTCAAGCGTCCGCGCGACTATGTTTTTGTCGATGACATTCCAAAATCTCCTGTCGGAAAGATCCTGCGCCGCAAGCTCTCGGCCGGCGACTACGAAGTGGATACCACGATTAACCCTACAGAAACAACGAAGGAGTAACCGATGACCGAACTGACCCATCGCGGCCAGACGCTGTTGCAGCATCTGGATGGCTTCTCGATTGAAGTCGACGAACAACGCGAGCGCGCCGACATCATCCTGCATCGGCCGCCGTTGAATGTCATCTCCATGCATGCCCGCGACCAGTTGCGCGCGGCCTTCGAGGCACTCGACGAAGACGATCGTGTTCGCGTGATCGTCGTGCGTGCGAATGGCGAGCATTTTTCGAGCGGTGGCGACATCAAGGGCTTTCTTGAAGCATCGCCAGAACACGTGTCAAAACTTGCATGGAACATTGCCGCGCCCGCGCGCTGCTCAAAGCCGGTGATTGCGGCGAATCGCGGTTTTTGCTTCGGCGTGGGTTTCGAGTTGTCGCTCGCCTGCGACTTTCGCATTGCAACCGATACCACTTTCTACGCGCTGCCCGAACAGAAGCTCGGGCAGATCCCGGGTTCGGGTGGGTCGGCACGCTTGCAGCAGATGGTAGGCGTTGGCAGGACCAAGGATATCGTGATGCGCTCGCGCCGCATTCCGGGCAAACAGGCATACGAGTGGGGCATTGCGGTGGAGTGCGTGCCCGACGCTCAGCTCGAAGCCACGACCGATGCGTTGGTCGATGAACTGCGCGCGTTTTCGCCCCTGGCGCAGCGCACCGCCAAGAAATTGCTCAACGACACTGAGGATGCGCCGCTTTCGATCGCCATCGAGCTCGAAGGGCATTGTTATAGCCGGCTGCGCACATCGGATGATTTCCGTGAGGGCGTCGAGGCGTTCCATGGCAAACGCAAGCCCGTGTTTCGCGGCAGTTGAGCGCGGACGAACATAAACAGGAGAGGGGCATGGAAGCGTTCGACTACGTGATCGTGGGCGGCGGATCGGCGGGATGCGTGCTGGCGCATCGGCTGTCGGCCGTGCCGTCGTTGCGTGTCGCGTTGATCGAAGCGGGCGCGGATACGCCACCGGGCAAGGTGCCTGAAGCGATCCTCGACAGCTATCCCATGCCCGTGTTCTGCGGCAATACCTATATATGGCCCGGTCTGAAAGCACGCGCAACAAAGCACGCTGCCGAGCGCGTGTACGAGCAGGGCCGCGTGATGGGCGGCGGTTCGAGCATCAACGTTCAATCGGCGAATCGCGGCTTGCCGCGCGACTACGACGAATGGGCCGTGAGCGGAGCGTATGGCTGGGCGTGGGACGACGTGTTGCCCTATTTCCGCAAGCTCGAACACGACGTCAATTTTGCCGATAACCCGCTGCACGGCAAGCATGGTCCCATTGCGATCCGTCGCATCGTGCCGGAGGAGTGGCCACCGTTTTGTCACGCGTTTGCAAAGGGTTTGAGAAGCAACGGCCTTGCCATGCTGCAAGACCAGAATGCGGAATTCGGCGATGGTTTTTTTCCCGCTGCGTTTTCGAATCTCAATGACCGCCGCGTGACGACGGCAACGGCTTATCTCGACACCGCCACGCGCAGACGTCCCAACTTGTCGATCTTCGCGAACCTGCGCGTGGAGCGCATCGTGATGAATGGCGTTACCGCGAAGGGCGTGGTCGCGGTTGCGCAGAATGGCGAGCAGGTCAGGTTCGATGCACGCGAAGTCGTTCTGGCGGCGGGCGCGTTGCAATCGCCCGCCATGTTGTTGCGCGCGGGTATTGGCGATTCCAGGGATCTTAAAACGCTTGGCCTTCGCTGCTTGATCGATTCACCTGGCGTGGGACGAAATCTGCAGGACCATCCATCGCTCACGTTCTGCCACTTCCTCGAGCCGCGGTTCCGCATGCCGCTCACGCGTCGGCGCGCGAGCATGACTGCTGCGCGATTCACGTCGGGCGTGCAAGGGTGCGATAGTTCGGATCTCTATTTATCGAGTGCCACGCGTGCGGCGTGGCATGCGCTGGGAAACCGCCTTGGCTTGTTTTTCCTATGGTGCAACCGGCCGTATTCCCGTGGCCGGGTGCAGCTCGTTTCTCCCGATGCCGGCGTTGCCCCGCGCGTGGACCTGAATCTTCTCGACGATGAACGTGATACCGCGCGGCTCGCGGCCGGCATTCGCATGCTTGCGAAAGTGATCGATGCATCGGGGCTCGGCGAAGATCGGCGAGATTTTTTTCCAGCAGCATTTTCGCCACGCGTGAAGGCGTTGAGCCGCGTGAGCCGCGGCAATGCGATCGTGACGTCCGTGCTTGGCGCGTTGCTCGATACACCCCCGCCCGTGCGCCGATTCCTGATCGGGCGATTTTTCACGCGCGGCCAGAACATGGCGTCCTTGCTCGCCAGCGACGACGCGCTGCACGCGTTTATCCGGGAGAACGTGTTCGGCGTGTGGCACGCAAGCGGAACATGCCGGATGGGTCTTTCAAGCGATCGTCATGCGGTCGTCGATACCCAGGGCCGCGTGCGCGGCGCCCACGGCTTGCGGGTAGTCGACGCGTCGCTGATGCCGCGGCTGCCTTCGGCGAATACGAATATCCCGACCATCATGATCGCCGAAAAGATCGCGGACACGATGCTGCGCGAGCAGCCACGCGGCGCTGCGAGTCCCGATGCGGTCTATTTGCATACAACGATTTCTTAAACGCCAACAAGAGCACGAACCAAGACACGTGCCGCAAAACACAGCGCTTCCACAAGGAAGCGCCGCGACCTTCAAGGAGATAACAATGTCCGTTGCAGCTCAGGAAAGCACCGCGGTGCCCGAAGTCAACACGCGGCAGGTCATGGGTGCGGTGGTCGCCTCATGCCTGGGTTGGGCGCTCGATCTGTTCGACCTGTTCGTGCTCTTGTATGTGGCGCCGGTGGTCGGCCGGCTGTTCTTTCCGTCCGAACACGCGATGCTTTCATTGGCGGCGGTGTATGCATCCTTTGCCGTGACGTTGCTGATGCGACCACTGGGCTCCGCGTGGTTCGGCTCTTACGCGGATCGCCACGGACGCAAGGGCGCGATGATTCTCGCGGTTGTTGGCGTAGGCATATCGACTGCGCTCTTCGGCGTGCTGCCGACCGTCGCGCAGGCCGGTCTCATTGCACCGATCCTCTTTCTGCTGCTGCGGCTCGTGCAGGGCGTTTTCGTGGGCGGCGTGGTGGCCTCGACGCATACCATCGGCACGGAATCGGTTGCGCCCAGGTATCGAGGCGCGGTGTCGGGGCTGATCGGCGGCGGCGGGGCGGGGCTGGGTGCGTTGCTGGCATCGGTCGTATTCCTGACCATGTCGGCGATCTTCCCGGGCGATCTCTTCGATGTATGGGGATGGCGCTGCATGTTCTTCACCGGAATCATCAGCTCGGTCCTTGGCCTGTTCGTATTCAACACGCTGGAGGAGTCGCCGCTGTGGAAGAAACTCGCGGCCGAGAAGGCTGCCAAGGCGTTGGTTCGCGATCCGTCGGTTCCGGTTGAAGTGATCCGTTCGCCGATCAAGACGCTGTTTTCGCGCGAATATCGCGGCATACTTTTCGTCAATCTGCTTCTTACTATTGGCGGCGGCAGCGGCTACTACCTGACCTCGGGCTATCTCCCGACGTTCCTCAAGGTGGTCAGCCACGCGCCCAACGGCGCGGCTGCTGCCATCCTGATGATCGCAAGCGTGGGCGTGCTGGTGGCATCGGTTGCGGCCGGGCACCTCAGCACGTTCATTGGACGCAAGAGCGCGTTCATCTGGATCGGACTGGTGCGGCTGGTCGCCCTGCCTGCGTTGTTCCTGTTGCTGCCGACCGCGCAAAGCATCACGATGATCGGCCTGTATGCCGTGATACTCAGTGCGCTCGGCAGTGCCGGCTATGCACCCATCCTGATTTTTTTGAACGAGCGCTTTCCCACCGCTATCCGGGCGACGGGTACGGGCCTGTCGTGGAATATAGGTTTCGCAATTGGAGGCATGATGCCCACAGCTGTGTCGCTGGTCGCGAAAGACGCCAGCGAGTTGCCGTTGACGCTGGCCATCTTCGTGGGCGTGATCAGCGTGATCTTTCTGGTTGGCGCTTTCATTGTTCCTGAGACGCGCGGCAGGCTGGAGACCAACGCGCAGGTCGCGCGCTGAGCGTTCAGGGCAAGGTGGTCACGCGGCGGATGTCCTCGGTGATGATATCTATGAGGGCGTTCGCCGCTGCACTCAACGGTCGTTTAGGATGACTGACGCATACGATCTGCCGAACGATGACAGGGTTCGCAATGCGGTGAATCCGCAGCACGCCTTCGTCCACTTTGCGCTGCACGACCACGCGCGGCATGATGGTCGCCACGGCGCTCTGTTCAACGAACTGCACGATCGTGGTCAGCAGATCGATTTCGAACTTCGGCTTGATCACAATATCCGCATTCAGAAGCGCGGCATCCAGCGCACCGCGCAGGCCGTTGCGTCGCGTGGGTAGCACGAGTTCAAGATCGTCCATTGCCGACAGGTCGATCGCGTCGGGCAAGACCCGTCCGTGAGCCGCGCTCACGACCAGCACCATTTCCTCGTCGAGTAACGCGCGTGTGTCGAGCGCGAGGCGCCCGCGCGGCTTGTTGATGACAGCGGCGTCGAGCCGTCCTGCTTCCACAGCATCGATCAGTTGTGCGCTGAAGCCGTCGGCCACCGACACCTCCACTTGCGGAAACAGGGCATTGAAGGTTGCGAGCGACTCGGGCAATACGCTTTCAGCTTCCGATGCCACCATGCCCAGCGACACGCGTCCGGTGACGATCACATCGGTGCTGCCGAGCTGCTCGCGTGCATGCTCGATATCCCGAATGATCGGTACATATAGCCTGTACATCAAGCGTGCAGCTTCTGTCGGCGTCATGCCGTGCGGTCCGCGCTCGAAAAGCGGCTGGTTCAACTCTGCCTCGAGCTTCGAAATCTGCATGCTGAGCGCGGGCTGCACGATATTGAGCCGCTTCGCCGCGCGCGTGACCGATCCGTCTTCAAACAGCGCGATGAAATATTGAATCTGTTTCAGGTCCATGAGCGGGCGGCGAGATGAATCGAAGCACGAATGAAACCATAACCGGCTGCGCGATGCCAGCAGACTCTAGAGTTCCGGATATCGCGGAATGCTATTTGCTGCAATGCAGTTGTTCTCTCCCAACTCAAAGACCTCCACATGAAGCCCTATATTGTTTGCCACATGATGTCGTCCGTCGACGGCCGCAGCCTTACCGATGGCTGGCATCTCGACTTTGCTTCCGACCTCTACGAAAACACCGCCGCCACGTTCCAGGCCGATGGCTGGATCTGCGGACGCGTCACGATGCAGGAAATCGCACACGGCGACGGCTACCCAAAAGGTCTCGCCGAGGAACCCGTGCCGCGCACGAATCATTTCGCGAGACGTGACGCCGACCAGTACGCGATCTCTATCGATCCGAAAGGACTGGTCGAGTGGAAATCGGATACGGCGCTCAAGTCGCATGTCATTGAAGTCGTGACGGAGCAGGTTGCCGACGACTATCTGGCGTATCTTCAGTCCATTGGCGTGTCGTACGTTTTTGGCGGCAAGACAGACATCGACCTGGATCATGTCGTGCATACGCTCGCGCAGGAACTCGGCGTCAAGAAGCTGATCGTCGAAGGCGGTTCCCATGTGAGCGGCGCCTTCGTGAACGCCGGCCTCGTGGATGAAGTGAGCGTACTGATCCTGCCGCTGGTCGATGGCCGCAGTGAACATCCATCGTCGTTCGAAGTCGCGATGTCCGCATGGCAACAGCCCGCTTATCTGACCCTGACATCTGTCGAACAAGTCGCCAACGATGGTATCTGGCTTCGCTACGCACGGAAAATCCGGTAAGGGATTACCCCTAACGACGTAAGTGGCTTTGTTGTATTTCGGGTTTTTACGAAATATACTTCGATCCATGGCGAACCTACTCGATCCCGCACTTGCCGCTGTTCCAATGGATATCGACGCCATTCACAAGGCCCTGGCCAATCCGGTGCGCCGCGGGATACTCGCGTGGCTCAACGAACCCAGGGCATTTTTTGGCGAACAGGAACTGCCGCTGGAGAACGGGGTTTGCGCAGGGCAAATCTACGCGCGCTGCGATATGTCGCAATCCACGGTCTCGGCTCACCTTGCCACGCTTCACAAAGCAGGGCTGGTGAGTTCGAAACGCATCGGCCAGTGGGTATTTTTCAAGCGTAACGACGCGTTGATCAACGCTTTTCTCGAACAGCTGCACCGGACGCTTTAATCGCGCCCTGTGCATTGGCTGACGTTCCTTATAATCTATTTAGGATTACTTCCAACATGCCAAATCTTTTCGATCCGCTCAAAGCAGGTGCCTTCACCCTTCGTAACCGTATTGTCATGGCGCCGTTGACGCGCCAGCGCGCAGGCGAAGAACGCGTGCCGAACGCGATGATGGCGCAGTACTACGCGGATCGCGCCGCCGCAGGCCTGATCCTGAGCGAAGCGACCTCCGTTACGCCACAAGGCGTGGGTTACGCTGAAACGCCTGGCATCTGGTCGGACGAGCAAGTTGAAGGCTGGAAGTTGGTCACGAAAGCCGTGCACGACGCGGGCGGCACGATCCTGCTGCAACTGTGGCACGTGGGCCGTATCTCGGACCCGATCTTTCTCAATGGCGACCTGCCGGTTGCACCGAGTGCAATCGCGGCGCAAGGACATGTGAGCCTGGTTCGCCCGCAGCGTGAATACGTCACGCCGCGCGCGCTCGAACTCGACGAAATCGCCGGCGTGGTCGCGGCATTCCGCAAGGGCGCCGAGAACGCGAAGCTGGCCGGTTTCGACGGCGTTGAGGTCCACGGCGCGAATGGCTATCTGCTCGACCAGTTCCTGCAGGACAGCACGAACAAGCGCACGGACATCTACGGCGGCCCGATTGAGAACCGTGCGCGCCTGATGCTCGAAGTCGTCGATGCATGCATTGAAGTGTGGGGCGCGGATCGCGTCGCCATGCACCTTGCGCCGCGCGCCGATTCCCACACCATGGGCGACAGCGATCGCGCCGCGACCTTCGGCTATGTGGCGCGCGAACTTGGCAAGCGCAAGATTGCGTTCATTGCGGCACGTGAGCGCGTGGCCGAGGACTCGATCGGACCGTTGTTGAAGAAAGAGTTTGGCGGCGTGTATATCGCGAACGAGAAATTCACCAAGGAAAGCGCTCAGGCTGCGCTCGACCGCGGTGATGCGGACGCGGTGGCGTGGGGCCAGTTGTTCATTGCAAATCCGGATCTGGTAAAGCGCTTTGAAAACGATGCGCCGTTGAACGCGCCGATCCCGGAGACGTTTTACGCGCGCGGGACGGAAGGGTACACAGACTACCCGACGCTGGAAACCATGGACTGATTTTTGTTTGCGTTGACGAAAACCGGCGGCCTGAGGCCGCCGGTTTTTACATCAGGCAGGCCTTCAAATATTTCGACGTCTGCCCGCGCGTTCCCTGCTTCACCACGTCTTCGGGCGTTCCACTCGCAACAACCTTCCCGCCGTTTTCTCCCGCGCCCGGTCCCATGTCGATGACCCAATCGCTTTGCGCCGCCACACGCATGTCGTGTTCGACCACTATCACCGTATTGCCTGCATCGACAAGACCCTGTAGTTGAACCAGCAAGCGGTCGCTATCGACTGAATGCAGACCTGTAGTGGGCTCATCGAGAATGTAGAGGTTTTCGCCCCGCTGCGCACGCTGAAGCTCCGTTGCAAGCTTGATGCGCTGCGCCTCGCCGCCGGACAATTCCGTTGCCGGCTGACCAAGACGCAAATAACCCAGTCCAATGTCACGCAGTACGGCAAGCGCGCGCATGATCTGCGGCTCGTTGGTGAAAAACTCGCAGGCTGTATCGACGGTCATCTGCAGGACTTCCGCGATGTTCTTGCCGTTCCATTCAATCTCGAGCGTCTCCGGGTTGTAGCGCGTTCCGCCGCATGTCGAACAGGGCGCATAGACACTCGGCATGAAGAGCAATTCGACACTGACGAAGCCTTCGCCCTCGCACGTTGGACATCGGCCTTTGGCGACGTTGAATGAAAACCGGCCGGCGTCGTAACGGTGACGGCGCGCTTGAGGCGTATCCGCGAACAGCTTGCGGACGTGGTCGAAGAGGCCCGTATAAGTGGCGAGGTTTGAGCGCGGCGTGCGGCCGATCGGCTTTTGATCGACTCTTACCAGACGGCGTATGTGCTCCATGCCTTCTATGATCTCGCCGTCGGTTTGAATGTCTTCCACATCCATAAGAGGATCGTGTTCATCTTCGGGTTCGGCTGAGATTGGCCGTCCAAGTTTCTCTCCAACGAGTTCGGGCAAGGCCTGACTCACGAGACTCGACTTGCCCGATCCCGAGACGCCGGTGACCGTTGTAAAGCATCCCAGCGGGAATGCGACATCGAGAGCTTCCAGGTTATTGCGAGTCACCTTGGCGAGCCGTAGCCAGCCTGCGGCCGGGCGCCTGACGCTTACAGCAGGCCGGTTTTCTCCAAAGAGATGCAGCCTTGTCTGCGACGCTTCCACGTCGGCGAGACCCGCAGGCGGCCCGCTATACACAATGCTTCCGCCCGCCGTTCCCGCTGCGGGTCCGACGTCGACCAGCCAGTCCGCGCGACGCATCATCTCAAGATCGTGTTCGACCACGAACAGTGAATTGCCGGCTTCCTTCAAGCGTTGCAGCGCGCTATAAAGCGCTTCGCCGTCAGCCGGATGAAGGCCCGCGGACGGTTCATCGAGCACATAGATGACGCCGAACAACTGCGACGCCAGTTGTGTCGCGAGCCGCAAGCGCTGCAGTTCGCCCGACGACAGCGTCGGCGTGCTCCGATCCAGCGCCAGATAACCCAGACCCAGATCGATCAACGTGGAGAGCCGTTCCAGCAGTTCTCTTGCCATGCGTTGCGCCGCGACCTGCTTCTCGCGCGATTGATTCGTTGTCCGTCTGATATCGGGCGACGCCTTGTGCGCCGATCCACCCGCTGCAACCCGGCGTTGCACCGCTTCACGCATCTCCTCCTTGTTCAGCACTTCGCCAGTCTGCACGTCAGACGGCAATTCGCCGCGTGCAACGGGACGCAGAATTTCCGCGACACGCGCCATCGGCATTTGCGACAGCTCCGCAATATCGAGTCCGGTGAAAGTGACTGACAGCGCTTCGAGCTTAAGCCGCTTGCCATGACATGTTGAACACGCGCTGCTTACCATGAACCGCGAGACGCGTTTTTTCATCAGAGCGCTCTGCGTGTTGGCGAATGTATGCAGCACATAGCGGCGCGCGCCGGTGAAGGTGCCTTGATAGCTCGGCTCGGCGCGGCGCTTGAGGGCGGCTTTCGTCTCCTGCGGCGTAAGACCCGCATACACGGGCACGGTCGGCGTTTCGTCGGTGAAGAGAATCCAGTCGCGGTCTTTCCGGGGCAGATCGCGCCAGGGGGTGTCGACGTCATAGCCCAGTGTGACAAGGATGTCGCGCAGGTTCTGGCCATGCCAGGCAGGCGGCCACGCGGCGACGGCGCGCTCGCGGATGGTCAGCGAATCGTCGGGTACCATCGACTTTTCGGTGACCTCGTACACGCGTCCGAGACCGTGGCAAGCCGGGCAGGCGCCTTGAACCGTGTTGGGGGAAAAGTCCTCGGCGAACAGCATGGGTTGTTTGGGCGGATACGTGCCAGTGCGCGAATACAGCATGCGCACGAGGCTCGACAACGTGGTGACACTGCCCACCGAAGATCGTGCATTCGGCGTGCCGCGCTGCTGCTGGAGCGCCACCGCCGGCGGCAATCCATCGATGGAATCCACTTCCGGCACGCCGGCCTGTTCGATAAGCCGGCGCGCGTATGGCGCGACCGACTCGAAGTATCGGCGCTGTGCTTCGGCGTAAAGCGTGCCGAATGCGAGCGACGATTTGCCCGACCCTGAAACGCCCGTGAAGACCACGAGGGCATCGCGCGGAATATCGACGTCGACGTTGCGCAGATTGTGTTCGCGCGCGCCTCGCACGCGAACAAAACCTGTATAGGAAGAGGATGGCTCGGATTTACGGTTTCGGGCTGTCATGCGTCCATTCGATGGTTTGTGGTTTTGTCGGCATTGCCGTGAGTCCAAACGGTACGCAGAGCGTGTGCCCGGTAACGGAACAACATCAGCCGATTGCGGCGGTTTGCAAGCTGGCATTTAATCCATTGATTTAACGCCTGCTTATTTCCGGCCACGATGAAACTGTTTTCATGACGCGGACGTGATATTAGTAAGTGCGTGGATTTGCGCAGGCGGTACTACAAGACATAAACACGACCTAAAGCAATTGCGTCCGCGATTTTGTCCCCTAGACTGATAAATCGCGATTGTTTCCCGCGATGGATCGAAGATTATTTCAGAGTGAGAAATAAATATCGCGATCGTGTATGACGATTGGATATGTACTCTAATGCAAAACTTTCTACTTAGTCAGCAAGGAGACGTGGAATGCGTTGATCACTAGTCGCGGCCCAGCACGCTTAACCGAATTTCATTGTCGCTTCTCCCGAAGAGCAAGGCGCGAACGCAGGGCAACCGGCGCTGCTCTCATTCAAGCAGTCAATTATTTCTGGAGGTACTGGATGGCCAAGTCTAAGAAAGCGGGCTCGCAAGAGCAATCCAAAATTGCGGCGCTTAGCCCGTTCGAATTGAAGGACGAACTGATCAAGGCCGCAGGCGGCGGCGCCGTTGACCGGCCCGCCAACGTCGCCATGCTCAATGCAGGCCGCGGCAACCCGAATTTCCTTGCCACCATTCCCCGTCACGGCTTCTGGCAGTTGGGCCTCTTTGCCATGCGCGAATCCGAGCGTTCATTTGCGCACATGCCGGAAGGGCTGGGCGGATTCCCGAAGCATGAAGGACTTGAAGAACGCTTCGAGATTTTCGCGCGCGACAACAAGGGCGTGCCCGGCATCGACTTCCTGCGCGGCGCGCTCTCTTATGTACGTGATCAACTGGGTCTGAATGGCGGTGAATTCCTTTACGAAATGTGTGAAGGAATTCTGGCCTCGAATTACCCGGTGCCCGACCGGATGTTGAAATTGTCCGAAGTGATCGTGGCGCAGTATCTGAAAAAGGAGATGATCGGCAAACATCCGTTCATTGGCGATTTCGATATCTTCGCCACCGAAGGCGGAACCGCGGCAATGACGTACATTTTCAATACGCTGCGCGAAAATCATCTGATCAAGCCTGGAGACACTATTGCGCTCGGTTCGCCAATCTTTACGCCCTACATTGAAATCCCGACGCTCAACGACTATCAGTTGAACGTGGTCAATCTCAATGCGGACGTTGAGCGCAACTGGCAATACTCGAAAGAAGAACTCGACAAGCTGCGCGATCCAAAAGTCAAAGCGTTCTTCCTCGTCAATCCGAGCAATCCGCCCTCGGTCAAGATCGATACCGAAAGCCTGGAGTACATCGCGGAGATCGTGAAGGAACGGCCGGACCTGATCCTTCTTACCGACGACGTATATGGCACATTCGCGGACGATTTCGTTTCGCTCTTCGCGTTGTGCCCGAGGAACACCATCCTCGTATATTCATACTCCAAGTATTTTGGCGCCACGGGCTGGCGGCTCGGCACGATCGCGACGCATCAGGACAACGTGATCGACGAATTGATCCGCAAGCTCCCCAAGGAACAACGCGAGGAACTGCACGAGCGTTACCAGTCCATCACCACCGAGCCCGAGAACCTCAAGTTCATCGACCGGCTTGTGGCGGACAGCCGGACTGTTGCGCTGAATCACACGGCGGGGCTTTCCACGCCGCAGCAGGTGCAGATGGTCCTGTTCTCGCTGTTCGCGCTGATGGATACGCCCGAGGCCTACAAGAACGCCTTGAAGCGCCTGATTCGTGGACGCAAGGAGGCGTTGTATCGCGAGATCGGAATCAGCTTCGACGACAGTGACGTGAACCAGGTCGATTACTACACGATCATCGACCTCGAGTTTCTCGGCAATCGCGCCTATGGAACGGAGTTCGTGCAGTGGCTGTTCAAGAACACCGAACCGTCCGAGTTGCTGTTCCGCCTCGCGAAGGAAGCACGCGTCGTGCTCTTGCCGGGACGCGGTTTTGGCACGCAGCATCCTTCCGGCCGCGTATCGCTCGCAAATCTCAACGAGAGCGATTACAAGCAGATCGGCCGCGCGATGCGCAAGTTGATGTCGGAATACGTCGAACGCTACAACGAGGCAACGGGCAAGTCGCTCGACAGGAACAAGGTGCTTTGACGTGCATCGCGCGCTGAAACCAGCATCGGAATGAAAAACGGGCCGCTGGAAAAAGCGGCCCGTTCCTGGCTTTCAGAGACGTGCTTAGAACTTGTGGCGAATACCCACGCGTGCAGCGATCTGGTCGTTTGCACCGCGGCCCGACGTGCCGAAGTAGCTCGTGCTCGAACCGATCTGCGCCTGCACATCGGTGCCGTTGTTCGAGCCCGACGCGTGTTGATAAATGCCCAGCACGTAGACATCGGTACGCTTGGAAAGCGCGTAGTCCACGCTTGCGTCGACTTGCTGCCACTTGCCTTGTGCGGCGTCCGTCAGCTTCATGTATGTGTAGCCAAGGCTTCCCGTCACGGCCGGCGTGAACGCGTACTTGCCGCCAAGTTCATACGTATTGAACTTCGACGTCGCGCCACCGATGGCTTCGAAACGCGTATTGGTCCACAACGCGAACAAGGTTGCGTCGGCGATCTTGTAGTTTGCACCAATGCCGAACGTGCGCAGGTCCTTCGTGCCGCCCGTCGCCACGTTTGCAATGCTCGTGCTGAACGCCGGCGTAGCCGAAGCCGGGAAGTGGATGTCCGTATAAGCCGTGCCGATGCTGAACGGGCCCGCAGCGTAGTTCAAACCGAAGCTGTATGCACGCGACGAACCTTGCGTGGTCACGCCGCCGGCCGTGGTCGTGGGCGAGCCGGAGAACGCGCCTGCCTGGTTCGAGAAACCATACAAGCCGCCGAACGTCACGCCGTAGAAGTTCGCGCTGCTGAACTTGATCGAGTTATTGATGCGGCTTGACGTCAGTTGGTCCACGTCATTGATGTGATACGCATAGTTGCCCGCAACCGTCTGGCCGCCGATCGAATACGCGCCACCCAGGTAGTCGGTCGAGAACGAGTATTGACGGCCAAGGGTCACCGAGCCGACGTCCGACTTCGAAATACCCACATAAGCCTGACGGCCGAATTCCGCGCCGCCCTGACCGAGCGTGCCGTTGCCGCTGTTAAAGCCGCTTTCCAACGTGAAGATGGCCTTCAGTCCGCCACCCAGGTCTTCAGCACCTCGGAGGCCCCAGCGGCTGCCTTGCGATACGCCGTCGTCGTACTTGAAAATCTTCGAGCTGCCGGTGCCGGCGGCGCTGTGGTTCGCATAGCTGATACCTGCGTCGATCAGGCCGTACAGCGTGACGCTGCTTTGAGCTTGAGCGGGTGCGGCCGATGCGGCAAACGCAGCGAGCGCGGCGATGGCGAGCAGTGATTTACGATTCAAAACAATCTCCCTGAGCGTGGGTGGTAGCGTGAGTGGTCTGTGCAACAAGTGCTTTGGTACATCGGACTCTTGCGGTCCATTGACTTGCGACGGGCGGACTTTATCGGACACGTATGTAAGGTCCATGACAGTTGTTTTGACGCGACGACTGCTTTACAAGCACCGCTCTTGTGGTATGAGCGGTGCTTGGCGGCGTGCCATTCAAGCAGACTGAGCGCTGTGAGCGTGCGGGTGGAAACCGCGAGCGGATGGCGTATCGCCGCGCACAACGCGGCTTGCTAGCCTTTTGACGAGGCTTCGGCGTCTGTGGGCAGCGCCGGCCGCGGCTTGAGCTGCAGTTGCGCGACCTTCGGCGGAATCACGGCGCTCGCAGGCTGGGAATCGTCTACCGAGGTGCGGCCGCCATCGGCGAAGAACGCCTGCTCGGCGGCCTTGTTCAGCACGAGAATGCTGATGCGCCGGTTGGTGGGTTCGTCGGCAACCGCCTTGTTCAGCGGCAGCACGTCGGCGAGTCCGCGCACCTGAAGGATCTTGCCTTCGCTCATGCCGCCCGCGATCAATGAGCGGCGCGCGGCGTTGGCGCGCTCGCTCGACAACTCCCAGTTCGAGTAACCGGCCTGACCGCCGGAGTAGGGCACGGCGTCGGTGTGTCCCGCAATCGATACGCGGTTGTCCACATCGTTCATGGACGCCCCGATCTGCGCGAGTATCACGCCCACATAACCCTCGAGCTTCGAGCTGCCTGAGGCGAACATCGGACGCCTGAGCGAATCCACGATCTCGATGCGCAAACCCTCGCTCGTGATATCGATACGAATCTGGTCCTTGAACGCGCGCAGCGCCGGCGTATTTTCGATCAACGCCGTGAGCTTTTCCTTAAGCTGCTTCAGGCGGCGGGCATCGTTCTCGGCTGCGATGCGTTCGGGCGTCTTGGGGACAGGCTCGGTCTGGCTCTTGGTGACTTCGCCAGGACGTGAACTCGCAAGGTCGCGGCCGCCGCCGTTGATCACGCTCGAACGCGCCGCGCCGCTGCCGTCGTTGCCGCCGAAGAGCGTGGAGAGCGGCGCGTTGAAATAGTCTTCAATGCCCTGCTTGTCGTATCTCGACGTCGACCCGAGCAACCACATCAACAGAAAGAACGCCATCATGGCCGTGACGAAGTCGGCGTAGGCGATCTTCCACGCGCCGCCGTGATGACCCGCGTGTCCCGACTTCTTTTTCCTGCGCACCACAATGGTCGGCGCAAGGACCGACTGCAAGGGATCGCGATTGGGTTTTTCAGCCATGTCCTAGTCCGTGAGTTGGCCGTGCAAGCCGTGCATCAAGCTGATTTTGGCTGCTTGGTGGCGCGCACGGCTTCGTCGAGTTCCTTGAAGCTCGGACGGTCGGCGGTGAACAGCACCTTGCGGCCGAACTCCACGGCAATGGCGGGCGCATAGCCGTTCATCGATGCAAGCAATACCGACTTCACGCACTGGAACGGCTTGGACTCCGCCTGTCCTTTTGCGGCGAGCAGATCAGCGAGCGGTCCGAAGAAACCGTAGGCGAGCAAAATGCCAAGAAAGGTTCCCACGAGCGCGCCGGCAATCATTTCGCCGAGAATGGCGGGTGCTGCGCCGACCGAACCCATTGTGTGAACAACGCCCATGACGGCCGCGACAATGCCGAACGCAGGCAGGCCATCGGCCATTTTCTGAATCGCGCTGGATGCGACAGACGCCTCCGCGTGATGCGTCTCGAGCTCTTCGTCCATGAGGTCTTGCATCTCGAGCGCGTTGACGTTGCCGCTCGACATCATGCGCAAATAATCGACGATGAATTCAAGCAGATGGTGATCGTTGAGCACGTGTTCGTACTTCATGAAAGTCGGGCTTTTTTCCGGCGCTTCCACGTCCACTTCGAGCGCCATCATGCCTTCCTTGCGCGCCTTTTGAAGCAGTTCGTAAAGCAGTGCGATGAGTTGCACATATTTCTCTTTCGAGTAGCCGCCGCCCTTGAACGCGGTCGGGATGACCTTAAGCGTCTTTTTGAGCGTGGCAACCGGATTTGATACGACGAATGCCCCGATTGCGGCACCAAAAATACACAGCAGCTCGAAGGGCTGCAGCAGCGCTTTCAAGTGGCCGCCCACACCCATGAAACTGCCGATCACCGACCCAATCACCAGGACCCATCCGATAACGACAAACATGCTCTCTCCGCGTAATTTTCGTGCCTCGGTTAAATGAAGCTGTCATGGAACTTAACGGCAGGCGGCCTCGCACATTTAGGGTAGGCATGAGGAATCTTTTCTTACCGATTTGTGTAAATCAGAAAAATTTACGCTGAAAATTGCAACGTTTGGTTTAGTCGGGAGGTCGGTCGAGATATCGAATTGATGCCAATAAAGGCCACTGTTCATTCCATTGAATCGCTTAACGAAACCGTACAGTTCCGGCACGGGATGGAGCCCGGCTACTTACGGAGAAGGTGCAGTGAAGACAGTCCTGAGCGCGGCGGCGGCCGCAATGATCATGATGCCGGTCATGCAGACGACCCATGCACAAGAGGTCTATATACAAGGCGGCACGCTTGGCGCGGGTTTGGGCGCCGCGTACTCGCTCAACTCATGGGCCGGCGTCCACGCGGAAGTGGAGGGTCTTGGCTTTTCTCACTCGTTCAACGTCAGCGGCAATAAATACGACGGTCATCTCAGCCTTAAGCAAGGCGGCCTTTATCTCGACCTTTTCCATTTGCAAACAGCGGTTTCCGGCTAACAGGCGGAGCGCTGATCAACGACGACAAACTCAACGCGCACGCCGTTCCCGACGCGCAAGGCAACTTCAAAATTGGCGATGATGTTGTGCCCGCCATTGGAGGCGCGCCCTCTGCAACGGTGCGTTTGCCGAGCGTCATGCCCTATCTGGGAGTGGGATACGGGCACAAGCCGGTAACGAAGGGATTTGGTTTCATGTTCGATCTTGGCGTGGCGTACGGCCGTCCGCGCGTGTCCTACTTCGTGCCGGAGGTGTATAGCCTGTTCACGACGCAGGCGAATATCGACCAGGAAAAGCAGAACATTACCGATCGCGTGGAAAAGTATCGCTGGTATCCGGTCGTGCAACTCGGCGTGACGTACCGGTTTTAAAGTTCGACGTGAACCTTTCGCGCGCCTGACGTTCAATAACAGCAGAGAGGGCGCGCAAAGGGCAAGCTGGCATGGATGATGCGCTCTGTCATACAACTATTGTTCATCTATCAGAGGCGAACCTTCAATATGATCCAGACCTTCGAGCAAACCATTGACGGCAAGCCGATGCAGTTCTGCGCCAGCATTGCAGACGGCGGCAGCCCGCAGCGCGTGATCATCAGCCGCGCCGATTCAGCGAAATCGCTGGTGATCGTCGAGGCATCGGGAATCATCAGCGCAATAAAGGCAGAGGTCGAAGCCCCGGAGTCATTCGTCGCGGATGCCGTGCGCCGTGCGCAGGAAGACGGGTTGATCGAGAAAGCGCTCAAGTCCGGCGATGTACTGACCGTAACGCTTTGATCAGTTGCCACGCTTGAAAATGCCCGCCTGTGCTTTCGCGCAGACGGGCATTTCTTATATGGCGACAGCCGTATTTTCTATAAACGTGGTGAGCCGTTGTTGGGATCGGCTGGAACCAACGGCGTTGCGGAATCCGGGCCGTCGGGAAGATCGGGATCGTCGGGATTGAGCGGCGCGTCGGGATCGAGCAGTTCGTCGGGATCGGGTTCTATTGGCAATTGGGTCGGGTCTACCGGCGGCGTGGACATGATCGGTTCCTCACAAGCGGCCTGCGGACCGCGCGTTGCACAAGAGGTGCGTAATCAAATTCGCAATGCGCGTTCCCGGCGCGTGTCAGTGTGTTCAGCGCCCGTTCAGCGCTTGTTCAGCGCGATATGTTCTGCGCTGGCTTTCCGTCTTTCGCGTCCTTGCGGTTATTTTCCTTTACTCGATGCGCCATCACCGCTGCCAGCAACAGCAGCGTGACCGAGATCGCCGCTGACAACTTCACTCCCGTTACGATCTGAGCGGTTTCGGCCGCCGCGGCGTGGCTCGCCAGCGCGCCGAAAACCGCCACGCCAATCGCGCCGGCTGCTTGCCGCGCCGTGTTGAGCACCGCCGACGCCGTGCCCGCCCGCGCTGACTCGACGGTCCCAAGCATCGCGGTGGTCATGGCGGGGACAGCGAGTCCCATGCCGGTCGGTATCAACAGGAAAGGCAGCAGCAACAGCGCCACGGGCGTGCCGGCATCGACGAAACAGAGCGCGGCGAATCCGATCGCATCGATCAATGCGCCGGCGATCATCGGCCGCCTGGAACCGAAGCGCGCCACGACCGGACCTGCCGCGAGATTCGATAACAGAAAACCGCCTGTCAGCGGCAGGAACGCGAAGCCTGCGTGAAGCGGCGAGAGCCCCAGAACGCGCTGCAAATAAAGGCTCAACACGAACACCATGCCGTAATAAGTCAGATTCACGCAGATACCAAATGCAATTGCCGAATTGAACGTGCGGTTGCGAAAGAGCGCGGGCGGCAGCATGGGCGCTGGCGTGCGCCGCTCGACCGCGACGAACCCGGCGGCGCTCACCAGCGCCAGCACCATCCCGCCAATAACAACCGGATGCGCCACTCCCAAAGGCCGAAGCTCGATCATCGCGCCCACGAAGGACGTGAGCGCCACGACTGCCAGCAACTGGCCGCCGAGGTCGATGCCAAGCGCGTTTTGCGCTGGTTTTTTATCGGCGATCCATGCGTAGGTCGCGGCAATACCCGCCACGCACAGCGGCACGTTGACCCAGAAAATGCTGCGCCAGCCGAACGCCGCGATCAGCGCGCCGCCAGCAACCGGACCCGCCGCAATGGAGACAGCGCCAGCCGCTGTCCACAGGCTCACAGCGCGCGCCCGCAGGCCGTCGTCGTGGCCGCACGACTGGTTGAGCAGCACAAGGGAGTTCGGCAGCATGGCGGCCGCGCCAATGCCCTGCAACGCGCGCGCGGCGATGAGCTGGCTGGCGTCGACAGCAAAGCCGCACGCCGCCGACGCCAGCGCGAACAGCGCCAGCCCCGCCACAAACAGGCGCCGTGCGCCAAAGCGGTCGCCGAGCACGCCTGCCGAGAGCATCAGCGCGGCGAACGCCAGCGCGTAGGCGTCCACGGTCCACTGCAAGTTCGCGACGCTCGCGTGCAGGTCGCGTCCCATGCTCGCAAGCGCGACGTTGACAATGGTGACATCGAGTTGAGAGACCACGAAGCCCATGCTGGCCGTGGTGACGATCAGCGCCTGGCGTCTGCTCAGCCCGGCGCGGGAGGCGTGAAGGTTCGAGTTCATACAACCAGCTTAGCGGCCTGAAACGCGCGACGTTTCCGTGGATCGTGAAATATGCATGCGCGGTTTTTCGGGCGCCCGCGTGTTGCTTTCGTGCATCCCGATTAAACAGGCCAGGCACGCGTCGCTACGAACCGATACAGGCACGTGTCGGCACAAACAGTGACTTCGCGCGACATATCGAAAGCATTTGTGACTGTATCGGACGATAAATTGGGAGTTATCCGATAGGACAAGGTGATGCCGCTCTGCAGAATTCGCGCGTTCATAGCGGTCTCGTAGAGCTTCATGAGACCTTTTGCGATGCCTTCGATCGACCAGGCCGAAGTCATCGTGCGCAGCGTCACCGGCGTCGTCATCATGCGTATCGCAATCCTGCAGTCCGATCCCCAGCACCGTTATGTCATCGGCGAAATCGTCGAGCGGCTCGGCCACGTGTGCATTCCCTTCAGCGACGGCCTGGCGATGTCGAAATCGCTGTCGCGCTCAACCGTCGACATGCTGATCCTCGACTGGGATAAAAAATAGATTCCCAGAAAGAGTCAGTAAGGCTCATAACCCTTATAAATAAAGGGGATTGGTGGTCTGGATGGTCTCATTAGATAGCACAAGATACCCCGAAAACCCGTTCTAATTGGGGGTATTTAGGGGGTATACTAAACGCATCCCTATGCGAGATACTCCGATGTCCCTCAGTGCTTTAACTGTCAAAAATGCGAAGCCGCAGGCTCTCCCATATAAGCTCACCGACGAGCGCGGCCTCTACCTGTTAGTGACGCCCTCCGGTGGACGCTTATGGCGTTTGAAGTACCGCGTCGACGGTCACGAAAAGTCTCTTGCCATCGGCGCTTATCCTGAAGTCTCTCTAACCGACGCGCGTGATGCTCGGGAGGAGGCTCGCCGCCAGTTGGCGAAGGGGCTGGACCCGTCTGCGGAAAAGCGAGCCGCTAAGCGGCAGGCCCGTGCCAGGGCCGCAGATACCTTTGAAACGATTGCGCGGGAATGGTGGCAGCTTCAGATCAAGCCATTGTCCAAGCGGTACGCTGACCGCCTCCTGGTTCGCATGGAGGCCGACCTGTTTCCCTCGCTCGGTCATAGGCCGATCGCGGAAATTAGCGCTCCCGAGATACTCGACTGTCTACGCAAGATCGAAAAGCGCGGCGCGAGCGAGGTCGCCCGGCGCGCGTATAAACACGTGAGTGCTGTGCTTCGCTACGGTGTTGCGATAAGTAAAGTATCGCGCGACGTATCTATGGACCTGCGCGATGCGCTGGCAAAAAGAAAGACGACCAATTTCCCGGCCGTGACAACGACGGCAGATCTCGCGGAGGTCTTGGAGGCGATCAAAGGCTACGGCGGTATGTTCACCGCTCGCCAAGCGCTGCTTATGCTCGCGCATGTCTTCGTTAGGCCAACTGAGTTGCGGCTAGCTGAATGGACTGAGGTGGACTTCGAAGCGCGCACATGGTCGATTCCAGCCTCGCGCATGAAGTCCACCCGGCCGCATGTCGTACCGTTGACGGCCGCGGTTATCGCATTGCTCGAAGAACTAAAAGAAAAGAGGATCAGCGAGACTTTCGTCTTCGCTGGACTCAGTGGTAAGAGGCCCCTCTCCGACAACACGCTCGTAAGCGCGTTGCAGAGATTAGGTTACGGGGGGCGGCACACTGCCCACGGATTCCGGTCGACGGCTTCGACGCTGCTCCACGAACGTGGATTTGACAGTGCATGGATCGAAGCGCAACTCGCGCACAAGGTCCCGGGTGTCAAGGGCGTTTATATGAGGTCGACGTTTCTAGAAGAGCGTGCCCGGATGCTCGAATGGTGGTCGAACCATCTGGAAAGCTTAGCGAGTACTCGAGCGAACAGTAAGCAGCGAGATGCGTTGCCGCCCGATGGGCGTTGTCACATTAAAACGTTGTAATGGGTTCAACCGGTGAATACAACATCAATGCTGGCGTTTAGCTAAGGCATTCCGTCGCTTGTAGGGCGGTGACATCGACTTGCCGGGTGTTAAGGCGCGATCTTCACCCCCTAACACCAACCAGAACAAGGGAGCAGCCCAACTCTTATCTACTTTCGTAGACGCGCTCGATACGGCCCCCTTCTAAGAATCGGTTGCGTCGGCAACCCAGGGGGCCGACGGGCATGTCCACTTCAACCATGGGAACAGCAAGTGATCCGATTGTCGCGGCATCACTATCGCCATGCAATACGATCTCAGACTGGTTTCATCTGTGCGCCCTCAGGAATAACGCCGTCCTTCAGGTAGCGCCATAGTGCAATCACCAGTCGTCGTGCGACAGCGACGATGGTGATGCGCCGCGCGCGGCGGTTCGGCCCGGTGCCCTGCGTGCACTGGTTGAACCACTGAGCGAGTGCACTGGCGGGCTGGTAGCGCAGCCAGGTCCACGCCATCTCGACCAGTAACGCGCACACTCGACGGTTGCCTTGTTTGCTGATCCCCTGGTCGACCTGGCTTTCGCCGCTGTCATAGGGCTGCGGCACCAGCCCGACGCACGCACCCACCTGGCGGCGGTTGCCGAACTCCCGCCAGAACAGCTCGAGCGCAAGGCGCGACGCGCCCACTTCGCCAATCCCCTTCAGGCGCGCCAGGTCGTCGCGTCGCTGGCGTGCGGGTGCCGGCAGGCTCGCCTCGCGCGTCTTCTCCAGGGCCGCGAGTTGCTGCTCTGCCAGCACGAGCCGTTCGCACTCGCGCAGCAGGCGCTCCCGCGACTCGGGTGGCAACGGCGTGCCATCATGACACCGGACCTGGTCGCGGGCGAGCCGGCCGGCAAAGGCCTTGTGATTGACCTCATCCCAGCAGCCAAGCGTGACCAGCAGTTTGCGCATGCGGTCGCGGTGCTGCTGCACTTCCTTCTGCAGTTGCCCACGATCGCGCATCAGCTGGCGCGAGGCCTCGTCCTGTGGCGACGGCACGTGCACCACGTGCATGCGGTCGCGCTCGCCGCGCAGCCACGCGCGAAGTTCGTGACCAGTTTGACGACATCGAGCCGGTCGGTCTTCACGCGCCGCTTGTGGCGTTCGACCGGAATGCTCGCCGGATCGACGACGTAGCACTCGATGCCGCGCGCCTGCAGCGCGCGACAGACCCAGAACGCATCCTGGCCGGCCTCGTAGCTCACGACGACCCGCACGCCCGCGGGCAGCAACCACTTCTCCTTGTGCGCCTTGATCAGGTCCAGAACGGCCTGCAGGCGGGCGGCGGCCTGTGACTGCGCGACCGTGTGCACGGCCGGCCGCTCGCGCCGGCCATCGTGCAGCGCGACCTTCCACTTCGCCGCAGCCAGTTCAATTGACACCGCCAGTACTACTTCTTCACCATGGGTGGTGAACGTCTGATCCGTGCACATGATGTTCTCCTTGAACAGGACTCGACACGCCGATTTTACGTATCAGTTCCTCGACGCCCCTGCTCATAGGATCTAAGACCTGTACGTGCAAGTTTCCCCGCACTCAGCTCAAGCCTCTGCCAAGGCATCTTTCGATACCCGCTTTCACAACTTATTTCCGGCGTACGTTTGAGTTCCACGACAACCGGGATGGTACAGTTGGATATTGCCCGTCGCGAGCGACCCGCCGTCGGTTCTTTTCACAATGAAGCGAGTGACCCAAGGGGTCCCTATTGCGATAGGTTCCTGACAGGTCGGACACAGGCCATCCTGCCTCAGCCAGACCCGGTAGAGCTTCGCGCGGCCCCTTGGCAGGATCACCTCTTGCCCCATCGGGTCTCGAAGTGTGGTGCCCACTTTGGGTCGTGCGGATTAGCCCCGGCCTTGATCTTGACATGCCGCTGTATCGGCGTGTCTGCCGCTTTCAGCACGACGAACTCCTTCTCCCTCCCATCGGCGTTGTTGCAAAAAGCGATCGCTGCAGGGGTGACGTTTACTCGCAACGGTCGTGAGGCTGCCTCTGTTAACTTGGGAAGGAACTGCGTAGATTCTCGATATTTGGCGGGAAGATGCGCAAGGACAAACGCAAGAGCCGCGAGCCTAAAGGGATCTATCGAGTCAGGAACTGGTCGGAGTACAACGCAGGGCTGATCGCACGAGGCAGCTTGACCATGTGGATCGACGAGAGCGCATTCACGAGCGGGAGCGAAGCGAGACCTCTCAAGCGCGGCAGGCCACAGATCTACTCCGACGCAATGATTCAGGCCGTGCTCACGCTCAAGCACGTTTATCATTTGACGCTTCGAGCCGCTCAGGGGTTTGTGCAAAGTCTTCGTGACCTTGCGTTTGCGCACCTGCCTGTTCCCAACTATACGACGCTAAGCCGCCGTTCACAGGAACTACAGGTGACGTTGCCCGAGATGGCGAGCGGCGACCCGATTCATCTCGTTGTCGATAGTACGGTCCTGAAGCTCTACGGCGTATGCGCAAGTGAAGAGCCATTTCCTGATACTCGCAGGCTGTGTTAAAGCGGACACCCCTACCAACACAGCAGAGGATCTGCTCAATGACAGCAAGACGAACGACCATCCGGCAACTGCCGCTGACCGAGGTCGTTGATCGCCACACACCCGGCGCGACGCCGGTCAGCATCACCACGCACGAGGGCGGCACTATCTATCACACAGTCCCGCTCGCAGACCCCGATACCGGCAGGCGGCGTAGTGACGCATCAAATTCGATCGTGGTTCTGTGAACGGGTCAAGGGCGGGCGAAGCCCGGCGAAGTGAACCCTTGACGCGCGATGGGTTGACACGCTCTAGCATGGTCGGACGCTCGGCTTTATCGGGCTTCCGACCATGCGAAACCTGTGGCGAAAGATGGACACTCCGACGGTCGTTTTGTCCACTTTTTGGGCTGATCTGATGGACACTCCGCAGACTGCTGATACCAGCATTTTCAAGGCTCCGGCTGATGTCCATTGTTTTTTTCTTGCGCGTAACGGCGAAGGCGAATGGAAGGTGCGCAAGCACGGCTACTCCAAGCGGCGCACGTGGCGTAAGGTCCATCTCGGGCTGGACGTGAAGACGGGCCAGATACGAGCCGCGCTGATGACGCATCAAGACGTCGACGACGCCAGCGCATTGTCCAGTTTGTTAGCCCAGATTCCTGCCAATGAACCCATTGATACGATAGGCCGTGACGGTGCATACGATACAAAGCAGTGCCATAAGGTGATCGCCGGGCGCGGCGCTACGCCGTCGATTCCGCCGCGCCAGGGTGCGAAACCCTGGTCTGAGGGAACACCCGGAGCAAGCTGGCGCAATGAGGCGATCGACGACATCGCGCGAGACGGCCGAGGCGAATGGAAGAAGCGCAGTGGCTACCACCGACGTTCGCTGATCGAAAATACGATGTACCGGTATAAAACGCTCACGGGGAATTGTCTTTCGGCGCGCTGCATTGGTTCACAAGCGACGGAGGTCGCCATCCGCGTTGGCATCGTCAACCACATGGTCACACTTGCACGCCCGCAGTCCGTGCGGATTTCATGAATTTAGGATCGGGGGTGAACGCCCGCCTGCACCGGCGATTTTTGCAACAACGCCCCTCCCATCCTCTTGTTTTTCGGTCGTGGCAAAGACCCAGTTGCGAGTGCCTTGGGTTTTGAAGTATTTATTTTTTACCCAGCGGGTTCCTTTCTCTGGATGCCGTCGAGCCGCCCATTGCCACAGCATTGACCAGACATATGTATCAACCCGAGCACAGGTTTCCTTGGCGACCGCATGGCGGTGATAGTTCGCCCAGCCCCGCAGAATCAGGTTGAGCAGGCGTATCAAGTTTGCTTGTTTGGCCGTCTTGTTGCCTTTGATGACTTCCCGGATCTTGTCAAGGTGCGCTTTGACGTCCGCTCTCGACGGCTTCATCAACAGCTTGCCGTTGTACTTGCGGATATTCCATCCGAGGAAGTCAAACCCGTCCTCGATATGCGTTATCTTGATCTTCTCTGGTGAGAGGACCAGCCCGCGCTTGGCCAGAAATTCGACCACTGCGGGCCTGACTTCCTGCTCCAGCCACTCTTTCGAGTTGCCGGTAATGAGTCGGCCTTGCAGAATGGCGTGAAGCTAGAGGCGGTGTGGGAATGGGCGTGAGCAAGGGGTTGCAAAACTCCCAGAATCAATATGGAATTGGCATATCTTCTGGGAGTTGAGAACTGCCGATGAGCACGCCCGATTTCTTCTGCAGCCGCCTGGACGCGATGATCGATTTGCGTCACCCGCTCGCCGTACTGGCTAACCGGATGCCATGGTCGTCGATCGAAGCGACGTTGACGCCGATGTTCGAGCGCCGTGCCCGCGAAGGGCGGATGAGCGCAGAGGTTGATCTGTTCGGCGTGACGCCGAAGCTCGCGGGTGCTGGTGTCAGCGCTGCAGGGCGTCCGCGCCTGTCCGTCCGGTTGATGGTGGGTTTGCTGTATTTGAAACACGCATACAACGAAAGCGACGAGTCGGTGTGCGAGCGCTGGGCAGAGAGCGTGTATTTCCAGTACTTCTGCGGCGAGGACTATTTCCAGCCGCGTCTGCCGTGTGACCCGACCAACCTGGTACGGTTTCGTCAAGCGTTGGGCGAAGCGGGCGTCGAAGAGTTGCTGGCGACGACGATCGCGGCCGCGGTGCAGATGAAGGCGGTTACACCGGTCGAATTTGAGCGCGTGATTGTCGATACCACGGTCCAGGAGAAGGCGATCGCGTATCCGACCGACAGCCGCCTGCTTGAAGTGGCACGGGCCCGACTCGTGCAGTTGGCGCAACGCGCCGGACTGACACTGAAGCAGACGTATGAGCGCGAAGGCAAAAGCCTGCGTCGTCGAGCTGGTGGCTATGCGCACGCCAAACAGTTCAAGCGCCTGCGACGGGTGCTCAAACGCCAACGCACCGTGCTGGGACGGTTGCTGCGCGACATCGAGCGTAAATTGATGGGCGCCACGCGTGAGCGACAGGCCCAGTTGCGCGTCTGGCTTGAGAGAGCTTGGCGCATCTGCCGACAGCGGCCCAAGGATAAGGGCAAGCTCTACGCGCTACATGCCCCGGAAGTCGAATGCATCGGCAAGGGCAAAGCCCGACAGCCCTACGAGTTCGGTGTCAAGGTCAGTCTCGCGATTACGGAGAAGCAAGGGTTGATCATCGGTGCGCGGGCGTTCCCCGGCAACCCTTACGATGGCCACACGCTGGCCGAACAACTCGAACAGAGTTCCATTCTGCTGCAGGATGTGCCCGGTACAGTGCAGCCGAAGACCGTCTTGGCCGATCTCGGGTTTCGCGGTGTCGATGCCGACGTATCATCAGTACACCTGATTCATCGAGGAAAACACAAGACACTGACCCGCACACAGCGACGCTGGCTCAAGCGACGGCAGGCGATCGAACCGATCATCGGCCATGTGAAACACGACCACGGCATGCGGCGTTGCTGGCTCAAGGGGCAAACCGGCGATGCGCTACACGCGGTGCTGTGTGCTGCTGGCTATAACTTGCGCTGGTTACTGCGCGCAATCGTCCGCCTAGGCCTGAGGCCTATATTTTTTATCCTCGCGTCGCTGCATTGGCTCGTCAATGTCACGCCACATCCATTACTCCTGCATCGCGACCGCTTTCGACGGGCCAGCTTCGCTTCGCCGATAGACTGCGCCGTCGGCTCCGCTCGTCGCGCAAACTGAATTTTGCAGGTCTGACTAATGATGAAGTTGTCCGCGTACCGCACCATGTGCATTTTCAAGCCTGTTCGCTTTGCAGCCGGGAATTTCTCCCTCAGCATCGCTTCAAGACCATCCAACGCCATGTTGGCCACTACCGGTGAAATAATGCCCCCAACTTTTCTTTACAGTTAGGCTATAGCAGGCAATAAGGCGAATGCCTACTCCAGCGCCAATGTGCACCATATGCCCAGTCCCGGTAGATCGCCTGCTCCTACTAGTCCGATGTCACGCGTGCTTTCGATGCGCAGTGACGGATGATCGCCTCGACGGTTGACAGCGTCTGGCAGTACGACCCATGATTGCGAGCACGGTGACGCATGCGGGCAACGGACCCAGTGGCCCCGGAAAGCACCGCGGCAATCCGATGCTGCATCTCGGACAGCGCCTCACACAGTCGGTTATTTCCCAGCACCAGATCGCCGTAACCGATGCTGCTGCAGGCTGGGGAGTTTTGTTAAAAGCGCAAGACGACGGGTTCGGTGCTCTGTCTGACGCTCTGCGCCGGTCAGCGTGCTGACCTCTTTGCCTGAGCACCGATGCTTTTGCGCGACGGTCGTGGATAACGATGCAGGTGGTTTCCAGACAACTGGCTGGATCACGGTCTCACTCGGGGGCGGAGGCAAGACCGATAGCGAACCTTCCGCCACCACCGAATACAGGTGGTTGGAAACGAAAATGAATCAGGCAAGTCTCACTACCATCGATCCCGCCCGTCAAACGGCGGGATTTTTTCGCTTTGTGGTAGCCTGACCCCGCAGCGCGAACAGCCGACCGCCGACGGGCGTGGATGACATCCTCAGCGTTCGACGGCGTCGGTGCTGCCCTTTGGCAGGCTAGATGGCCGGACGGCAACACAATCGACCGACGAGCCATGCCACGAGGCTGCATAGCAGACGAGAGGTCCGCCTCTATTCGAATCCGGGTCGGTCTATTCGGCTGTCACCCTCAAGGCTGCGCATCGCTATCAAGGAGCGGGTATATGACCGCCAGCGAGTGCTGCCGGGGCGTTCTAACGCGCGCGGACTTACGCAGTATCTACGGCGAGCGGTGTAGCTTTGACGGGAGCAATCGGCAAGCTTGAGGATGGTGTGGCGCTCCCGATTTTCGTTATCCTGCTGCACGGGTTGTCTACCGATACAGAACTGGTAGATTGGCAATCGGCGAACGGCCAGACAAACTAAAGGAGACCAATATGCAATGGTTTATTACAAGGGTGGAACTGCACAGTGCGGCCGCTGCCGATTACGACAAATTGCACGAAGCGATGCTCGCGCAGAAATTCCGGCGCACGGTTCGATCTGACGACGGTCCAGAATACGAGTTGCCAACAGCCATGTATTTCTCGCACTCGACGGATCTGGATGCAGCCGGCGTGCGAAACATTGCAGTACTTGCAGCAAACACAACAGGCCGCAGATCCTATGTTTTCACATGCGCCACGTCGAGTTGGGCGTTGCAAGGGCAAGCAGCAATCTAGCGAAAATGGCCCGCATGCTGCGGGCCATTCAGCGACAAGCTCGGCTGCTTAGTCAGTTCCTTGGATAAATGCTTTTTCGCCCAGTTGATTAGGAAGCCTCGCGAGAGTTTGCGTGCCGTCCATCGAGCTCCTCCGGCTTCAAATGCAACACAACTTCGTCGCCCTTCAACCCTTTAACCTCTTCGTGCAACTCAATGTGGATCGCGTGGCCGACGCAGTCCGGGGATCACATATCCGCTGGCGCTTTAATTGTCCCAACGAAATTTCGCTTACTCCTGACCGCCTCCATTAAGATTGTCATCTTAGCGCGCCTAACGAAAAAGCCCCGCGAGGTATGCGCCGGCAGGGCTCTCGCCGAGTCCGAGTTTCTTGCGCTGACGCCGATTGTGACTGGTGCTCATTGTGATCTGTGCCCGTGATTCAGAAGGCAGTCATCCGAGCGCGCACCGACAGGCATCGGCCGTATCTACGAGTACACTGCCCGATCATTACAACATCGTGGGGAAAACGATGACCGATGGTCACCTGATTTCATTGATTTTAACTTTCATCGTCGCTGGCGGTGGCGCCTATTTTGGTTCGTACCTTCGAGAGAAAGGAAAGAGCCTGGCGACGAAGGAAGACATTGGCAACATCACCACGATCGTCGAGCAAGTAAAGGTGGAGATAGCGCGGCAGGACTGGGCTCAACGGGAATGGACACAGCTGAGGCGGATAAAGCTCGAAGAACTGCTTACCGCGGCGCAAGGACGGTCCCGTTATGTCTTTGCAGTAGAGACGGCGGCAGCCGCTTGCAAACTGACTGAAGAAGACCCCACCGTGCAGTTGGAAACGCTCGCGGCTTTGTATTTCCCGGAGCTAGAAAAAACGATCAGACAATTCGTATCGGTCGGCAATGAAAAACTGACCAATGCGCTTCGAATGACTCTGGAGAGCGAGAGAGCAAAAGGCGCTCCAACGTTGCTGCGGCAACACCGGACCGCGTTCAACATGCGTGTGGTGTCCATGTCGGGCCCGATGCTGGAGGCGGAACGTGCGCTTCGCACGGAAGCACGATCGCTCTTGTTGCGCATCATGCCTTCAGCCAACGGATTGAGCACTGAGTAGGTTTTAACTACTGCGTCGCCTGACGCACGCATCCGAACAAGCCAATTTGCGCACGCCGACGAATGCTTGATGTGCATGCCTTTGCCCTGGGACAAACCGGAGAAGCAGCGATTTGCGCGCGAGGTGCCTACCACTGAAGCGCCGGCTCCCCTTCTTCGTGACTGACCTTCGTTGGGAGGCTGCGCCGATGGGCACAAGGATCCGGCGGCGCGATCTCCCGCTCGCACATCAGGCATTCGTCGACCATGCGTGCGAACGCCGGCGTGGTCGGCGTGACGTCGATTGAAGTTTCCATGTGTTCTCTCTCAGGGCCTGTTCAAGTCCGCTCAGCGGTTCTCAGGTCATTCGCCTGTTGCTTCGTGATGCGCACACGCCGAGCTCGCCGGCGACCACGGTACGTTCCCACTGTGCGTTGGGCAGCGCCAAGCGACCGGCATTGACTACGCCGCCGGTCGCGCCCCCGCCAGCGGTCAGGCTGAGCACCGCGTCGCTGCGCGTCATGGCTTCCGCGGCCAGCACCCAGATATAACCTTGCTGCAGAATCGGTACCGGTGTCGAGAGAGACATACAGCGCATTTGCCGTCTTGATCCGCCGGCCGGATCGAGTAGCGGACCGTCATGCCGATGATTTCATCGTGTCCATTGCCAAGACCTTGCACGCGTGTCGTCCGCCGTTGTGCCGCGTGCGACAGTACGGCCGAAGTCGAGTGTGGTCGCGCCTTCGTTCGTCTTGCTCTCCATGGTGGGCACGTTCATATCGTAGATCATGCCGGGGTAGCCTTCCTCGTACACAAAGCTGCCGGGACTCGTTATGTCGACAGTCATGGATATTCCCTGTTGGTGATAGTGGACTCGTGGAGGGTTTGAAGAAGCGGCGCCGCATGCGCCCACGGCTCGCAACGCTTTTCGGCGGATGATCGAGCCTCCGCCATTTGATGGAAAAAGCCCCGCAAAATGAAGGTACTGTGGGGTTTTGATTTTTTACCCATCATCCCACCTATCACAAACCGTGCGCTCGATAGATTGTGTGGTCGAACCCACTGAAAGCTTGCCCCGCTCGTTAGGACTCCGCTCGCGCTCATGCGCAGCCGGCTGATCTCTATGTCTGAATGCAAGTCGCGTTCCTAGACGTTGCATGCTCGCAGTGCTTCCGGTGACGGACCGCGTCTTCGATTGGCCATCTGCCCGGCAAGCCAGTTCGGATATCTTCGCGAGGCGGTTTGTCAACTGACGCTAGTTGACATCGAAGACATCGACCCAGCTTAGCACTCTCGATTCTGAATCGCAGTGCCGCTTTTCGGTGGTGCAATCCGCTGCGTTTCGGCGAGGCGCGCTTTCCGCTCTTGCTTGCGGGTGTTGTTCATTCGTATGAGGGCGTCCTTTGGGTTGACGACTTCGCGAATGCTCAGGACAATTGAACTTCGAAAGCGCGACCTGGACGATTTCGAAGGAGCGCATGAAAGCGGAGCGCCCTCACAATGTCTACTTGAGTCAGCAGGCGCTGGATATTCTGATCGTATTCGAGTCTTGTTTGGCGCAAGTGCCCACCTTCATCTTGGTCGCCATGAGACGGCGCCGCGAATCAGTGCAGCTACGGTGACCGGATCATTGATGCGATCGTGCCGACGAGTTCGAGCGTTTCATTGTGCATGACCTGCGTCGGACAGGAAACGATCCGAACTTCTTCGCCATCTTTCTCATGCGATCGATGTGGCTGGTCTATCCAGTGCAGGCGCAGGCTGATGCTCGGCATTCCAGCGGGGTTAAATGCGCCCAGTGCTCGGTACGACATAACTTGCCAGCTGAGCATAATCTCACTGATCCTTGTCTATTCACTGAAAAAATGATGTCCATCGTAGCCTTGTGCAGGGACACTCGTACATGCGCGAGCCTTGATGCACGACACGATCGGGAAGGGGGCTTGCCTGCAAACTATGGGCGTCGCGCTCCAGACGTGTTTGCTAGTTGTGAAGGCGGAAAACCAAGCGCATGCCGGAACATCGTGGAGAAGGCCGGGGCATTCGCATATCCAAGTTCGGCCGCGACTTCATTCAGTGGAACGCCGCGCCCAATGAGATCGATGGCGCGCGACAGTCTCAATTGCCGGCGCCAGATCGCGAAGCTGGTATTGACTTCGCTCTGGAAAAGACGCGCCAGCGTCCTCTCGCTTGCGCCGACGATGCGGGCCCAATCCTGGAGGGTTCGGTAGGAGCCCGGTTCCTCCATCATCGCGGTGCACAGCGCACGCAATCGTCTCTCCGATGGCAACGGCAGGCCGAGCGGCAGCGCGGGCGCCCGCCTTACTTCCTCAATCAGCAACTGCATGGCGAGTGTGCGATGACGAGAAGAGCCCTGCATGCCGTGCGCCAGCGATTCCGTGAGCACGCGCATCAGCTCGGAAACCTCTATGACCGAGCACGCATCGGCCGGCAGCGGCGAAGCACCGGGATCGATATAGAGCGCGTGAAACTCAGCGTGCCCGAGCATCACCACCTGGTGGTCGATGCCGGGGGGAATCCATACCGCGCGCCAGAGCGGCACGATCCACATCATGCCGGGCGCACTGACGCGGA
Source organism: Caballeronia sp. DA-9 (assembly GCF_051615025.1). Classification (NCBI taxonomy): domain Bacteria; kingdom Pseudomonadati; phylum Pseudomonadota; class Betaproteobacteria; order Burkholderiales; family Burkholderiaceae; genus Caballeronia; species Caballeronia sp. DA-9. Next base: position 1,938,179 of record NZ_CP195132.1, read on the forward strand.
TGCTCCCGACCCGGGGGCAGGCGAGCTGACCCCAAGTGTGGCGATGCCACTCGATGATACTGTCCGCGGGTGGCAGGCGCAGGTGCGCCATGACCGGTTCCTTGCGCGTGGGCACCCTCTTGGGCAGCGGATCCCAGGTATCGCGTCGTGGCATGTTTTCGTAAGAAATTGTCTGTCAGTCGAATCATTGCCATTGTACGACTGCCCTATGATGAAAGCAGTTCATTCCGCAATGACAGGGAGGAGACGACAGTGCGAGAACTGAAGGCGCTCAGAGGCAGCGTGGACAGGCTTCCGCGCGAACCTTCGCGCGGGTCCCTGCATGCCCGTTACGGGGAACAGATCGGCACCGCCCTCCTGATCCTGTGGGTGCTGGCGGCGTTGATCCTCGTGCGGTACGTACCGTTCATCCACGGCTTTCCGGCGGCGATGTCCCAGGCGGCGATCTTGGTGTTATTCACGGTCTGCTTTTGGGCGCTCGGCTTGCTGAAAGAGCCGGTGACGACCCTGCTGTTTTTCCTCCTCGCGATGTTGTTCAGCGTCGGGCCGGCGAAGACGATATTTGCGGGCTTTTCGTCTCCTGCCTGGTGGCTGGTGTTCGGCGGCGCGATTAATGGTGTGGCGTTGCGCGTGACGGGTCTCGCGGGCCGTTTCAGCAACGCTCTCCTGGCCGCGCGGATGGACAGATACGGCCATTATGTAGCGGCCATCGTGCTGGGTGCCGCAGTTCTCGCGTTCGTAATGCCGTCTACGACGGGACGGGTCATGCTGCTGACGCCGCTCGCGCTGACCCTGGCCGATCACCTGGGCTTTGAACCCGGGCGTCGGGGGCGCACGGGATTGGTGCTAGCGGTCGCCGCGGCGAGCTATATGCCGCCTACCACGATCCTGCCCGCCAATATCCCGAACTCGGTCCTACTGGGCGCGGCGCAATCGCTCTACGGCGTTCATCTGCATTATGGACCGTACTTCCTGCTGCATTTTCCGGTGCTCGGCGCGCTTAAGACGGCAGTCCTTATCTGGCTTATCTGCCGGCTGTTCCCCGACCGCGTGGAGTCTGTCTCAAGACCGAAGGCGGTTGACGAGCAGCTGTCCCGACGGGAATCGACACTCATCTTCATTCTCGGACTATCGCTGCTGTGCTATGCGACCGACTTCTGGCATGGCGTTTCGCCGGCGTGGGTGAGTCTCGCAGCTGGCGTGGCGTGCCTGCTTCCGCAGACGGGAATCGTTCCCGTGAAGGAATTCAGCGAACAGGTTCACGTGACGCCGCTCGTCTATGTCGCCGGCTTTTTGGGGCTCGGCGCGCTGATTTCCGAATCCGGACTCGGGAGCTGGTCTGCGGGTGTGTTACTGCACTGGGTACATATGGCGCCGGGCCACACGCAGGCGAATGTGATCTGGCTTGAGCTGATCGGGGCATGCATTGGACTGCTGACAACGCTGCCCGGACTGCCGGCGGTACTGACACCGGTGGCCGGGCAGTTTGCTCATGCGAGCGGACTTCCGCTGTACACGGTGCTGATGCTGCAGGTTCCGGTGTTTTCTACGGTTTTCCTGCCCTACCAGTCTCCACCTATGATGATCGCAATGCACATGGGAGGCGTGTCCCTGCGAGACGGAACGACGTTATGCCTGTCCCTTGCAGCAATCACCGTGATTGTCCTTCTGCCGATGGACTGGATGTGGTGGAGGCTGATGGGCATGTTCTGAGACTTCCCGCAGTGAGCGCGTCTTTCGAGCCAGGAGTCCGGGGTAGTCTGCGCCCGCGCCGGCGAGGGACGAGCGTGTCCGGGCACGCACGCAACGGCGCACTGTATGCGTAAGTGACGATGGCGTAGACACAACCAGACGCTAGACCTGAGTCGATTACGCTATTTCGTGACCCTTGCGGAGGAGCTTCATTTCGGGCGCGCGGCACAGAAACTGCATGTCGCGCAGCCGCCGCTGACACGCCAGATTGGGCTGCTGGAGACCGAACTCGAATTCTCTCTGTTCCAAAGGACAAGCGGGACAGTCAAATTGACGACGGCGGGTGCGAGGTTTCTGCCCTTCGCGCGGGCGATAGTGGAAGATTGCGCGCGCGGAGGAATACTCCAGAAGCTGGCACGCGGTGCCGCCGGACCAGTGACGCTTGGATATTGAGTTTCCGTGTCGCTAGACGTGGGATTCAGCGCGGCACTTCGGTCTACTGCGTTGCAGTTCCCCGACATCGAGTGGTCCTTGGTGGAAATACCATCAGGTATCCTAAATGAGGAGACTCACAGAGGACATGTCGATATCGGCGCATCGCGTCTGTCACCTCCGGTTGATCGAGGTGGCATGCGTATCCAGCAAAGGCTGAGGGAACACATCGTCGCTGCGATCGCGCTGGATGATCCGTTATCGCTGCACGAAACACTGCGGATCGAGTTGCTGGCGGGCCGGCAGATGGTCATGTCTTCTGCAGGTTCGGCGTCCGAGTTGAACGTTCAGGTTCAACGGCTCTTTGAGCGGCAGCGGATGAAATTGAAACCCGGCCCCGCCGCACCGCAACTGGCGTCCATGATGACGCTGGTATCCGCGGGGCTGGGTGTTGCGCTACTGCCTGCGTCGGCGGCCGTGCCACTTCGCCCGGGCGTGCGGTACATGCCTGTCTCGGGGGACGAAGCCTACATTGATGCATTCGTAGTCCGCCGGCAGGAGAGGTTACCACCCGCACAAGCCATGCTTTTGCGGTTCTGCTGCAGCCAGGTATTTCCCGGCGACCCGGTTGCTGGGCGCGATGTTGCGCCCACGGAGCGGCAGCATTCCAGTTCGACGTGCTGCGATCAGCAATAACGGTGTTTACACACTGCTGTGCGCAAGTCTGCAATTGAAGTAATCGCAGAAAAAGTATTGATCACGACAAAATCTGTATTGGTCGTCTCTCTGCCGGTCCTGCTCTAAAAGTCTTACCTGCTTTCAGTGCGTTCTATGCCGCATCAAGGCGCATAGCTACTGGGTATTCGTTTTGAATGAGCACGGACAGAACCGCCACGCAGGTAAGAGACCATGCGACGAACTGTTGCAAGGGGGTCAATGCCCGTCCTGATTCGAGAGGCAGATATTCCTATGAAAGCGCGCGTGAAAGACACAGACCTTCGCGTGCGAGCCACGGGCGATGACGAAATGCGAAGTCTATTCCATGCCCTGCTGGCAGAAGGAGAATTGCCTGCAACCAGGGCGATGGCGCTGGACACCATCAGAAAGGCAATGGCAGCGATGGAGTCATGGCGGCCGACAATTGATGACCGCAGACTTCCCAATTCTCGCGCACCAGGGAGCGGTCGTTACCCGCAGCTCGGCCGTATAAGAGTAAAGTCGAGCATCCAGCGTGGGCTGGGCTCAGGTCGTTGCGGAAGAAGACCCCGTTGACAACCCGCACATCGCCCTTCAGTACCGCTCGCGCCCCTTAAACGGCCGACATGGATTGTTGGGTTAACGGACCTGTGCGCGCGGAAGCAGTCGTCCGCCGGACGTTGCTCCTACGTAAAAAGAATGGGTCATCCCGAGGAAGCGATGGATCTCTCTATCACCGCGACCACTCCAGGCATACCAAGCTCCTGCGGCTCGTGTCGACAGTGGCGTCGGCGGGAGTGGGTCCGCGCGTCGGCCGCATTCTGGACGCCACCTTCCGCAGAATAAGTGACCGCACCTGGTTGCACCGCTGTCCGAGTGCCGGACGGCCCCCTCTTGTGACACGAGCGTGCAAGCGTCGCCAGTTGGCTGAACTTGATTGCCCGAGAACCTTGAGTCGGGGCGGGGGATCGAGGGCGAACCGGGAGTTCTCCGGCCGTGGGAAGAACTAGGCGTGGCGTCTTGTTCTCGGAGCGCGATTTTCCTGTTGGCCAGAAACTGGCCGATAGGAGCGGACGGTTCTGTCGAAGCGACGGATTTCACTGTCGGTCAGTCCGGTCGTGGCGTAGCGCTCTTGTCTGGCCGCTGGCGTGATCGAATGGCAGTCAAGCCCGTGAAATTCCAGATACTGCGTGAACGTGAGCCAGTCATCGTCCTGCATGTTCTGCAGCCATTGCTTGAGTGTGGCCAATTTTTTAGCCGACAGATCAGAGGGAGCGGTATTGAGGATATCCAAGGCGAACCGTGTGGGTTCGCAATGTGCCGGCGGCCGATAGAACAGGTCCCAGTATTCCTGATGGGATGACCGCGGGTCGACGCGTACGGCTGCCTCTGCGCGTCGTGGTGTAGGGCTGGCAGCCCTCGGGCGCGCTGCGGCGCGACTTCTACCAACCATTGAAGCGAGCCGCCGACGCCGTGCAGTCTCGCGCTCACGCCACAGGAGCTCAATTCCGGCGTATTCCTCGGAGCGCGAAATCCTGTACGCCGCATCGCACCACGCGCTTTCCTGCCAGTGATCGGAGACCCGCGCGCGCTCCAGTGCGCCGGTTTGCTCCGTCGGATCGTCGGTTGCCTTGTGTCCTTCTAAACACAGTCGGCGCATCAGGGTGAGCGCCTTGCGAAAGTATCGGGTCGATGCCGTGTCTTCGGCGTGCAGCCGCTCCGGAAATGACTCGACATTTACCGGCGCGATGTGCCCGTTGGTAGAGTCGGTGATCCCGGTTGCGATCCAGAACGCATATTGGGGAAAAGCATGCGCCATTGCCTGGATCATGTCAGGTGTGGCCCGCTGACGGCGCATAAATGCCTTGCGCCAGCGTTGAGCGGAAATCCCGGTGAACCCGTGAAGACGCTCCCAAAAACCATGTCCACCAAGACTGCATTTGTCTATTGCTGTCCATATCGACCTGATGGGCTCCGCAGCATGAGTGCCGTTTTCCTCACAACGCGCCTCATCGTTCAGAAGCCCTTTCAGCAACAGGATGATCCGGTCTTCAATGGTCATTGACATAGGCGGCCGGGTATATATCATATGTTTACATAAAAGTCGTATCGTCTATTTTAGACGATCCTGGATTGTAGGGTCCAGTGTGACAAAAAAGCTGACGAGCTGTCCGGGGCGAATGCCCGTCAGCAGGCGAGGCGCGTGCATATGCACGGCACGGAAGGGAGTAACGCGGCCGCCCCGCACTTCCCGAATGAGAGCAATACCGTGATTGACGAAGAGAAGGAATGGCAAGCTCACACCACACACGGTGACGGGGCAACGCAGACAGAGGGCGAGGATCTGAGACACCGGCTGGAGTTGGCTGAGCAGCAGGCGCGGCGGCTGGCCCAACGACTGCATGGAAGTAACCGTCAGGTCCAACTGCTCGAGCAAGGCATCGCATTGAGCGTCGCCATACACGGCGTTTGGCGAGCGAACGCGGAAAGCGAAATGAAGGAGTTGCGACGCGAGATCGCGGCGTTGCGCGCACACCGGTCGCGCAGGCGTCCGCTGTCCAATCCATCGGGCAATGTCGACGTCAGTCTGCCTTATATGACGGACCCACTATCTGGTGTGTTCGATGTGATGCGTGACGTGTCGAAGCATTACGACGGCCGGCATCCCCCCAAATCAACGCTCATCGCACTCGCGATCGACGATCGTCTGGGCATGCGACATCAACGTAATGGTGATGCGTCGAGAAGCGCGCAGGCCATTGCCTCGTTGATCCGGCCGGATCCTGACAGGCAGGGCGGCGCAAGCCGGCGCCGCCGTGGTCATTCTGATGGGCACGGTTAGAGTTGTGCCGCACACTTTTCCGACGTGAATTTCCCGCGGTAAGACGGACTTGCCCGCGGTGACGGTTCGGGCCTTGAATCGAGTCATGTAGTCAGGCTTTCAATGAGTCCAGGAGGTGCTACATGACGGTAGCCAAACAGGAGTTATCACAGGAGGCGATGCGACGCGGGCTCGCCCACAGTCGTTTACTACGTCCATCCCTGCACGTCCATCGACACGCTCATACCGGTACTTTTCCTGCGGATGATCCGTCCGGCGGGCGTTACCCTGCGTTCCGCAGCACTGGCATCGGGCAGTCGGGTTGTTGCACAAGAGCGGACACACGGTCACGAAACGGCGACAGGGAAAACGCGCGCCCCACAACCACGCACACGTTCAGTCTTGAGGAGCGATTACGCAACTGGGGAAGCGAACGACGCGGTCTGTACGATCCGGTTGATGCGAGGCTTGTTGACGCGGCATGGCGACGGCTGCCTGTGCGCCACCGCGAACTGTTGCAGATGGTCTACCTGTGGAAGGCGGGCCGCGAAGTCGTGTGCCGACGTCTGAAAATCCGGCGCCATCCTGCGCAGGTTTTTGAACTCGAAGTGGCTGCAGCGAAGGCCGCGTTAAAAAAAATCGTCGACGCATGATGATGTCGTCGGAATACATGGGAACACGCGGGACGTCAAGGGACACTGGGCGGCATTTGCATGCGCCGTGACGCGCAAAAAAGCGCTTGCGGTACCCCGAATCCCGAACTAAAGTGACCTCAACAATCTGATCCGGTTAAAGCGTTCGACGCTACCGAGTACGCGTTAGCGGCCCACGAAGTATCGACGCAGAGCGCAGATGCCGTTCGTCGGCATAGCAGCAAGCCCGCTGGCAGTTCATGCAAGCGGGCTTTCTGTTTTGTACAGCTCACGGGTGCTATTGCCATGACGTTGTCCTTGCCAGCCAAGCGTCGATACCGAATGGGCCAGACAAGGAAATGTCGGTGATGAAAGCCTTTTCTGATGAAATACATCCACCCGGTGCCAGCAGGGCATCGGCGATGAGCGACGCTCCACGCACTCCACTCGCGATCCTGCGGCGCAAGCAGGTCGAGCGAGAGACTGGACTGTCCCGCTCGTCCATCTACCGGCGCATGCATGCGGGAACATTTCCCGCACCCGTGCAACTGGGTCTGCGTTCTGTGGGCTGGCGGGTGGCAGACATCGAACAGTTTTTGTCGGACCCTATGGCGTATCACGTGTCTGCAGGCGCGTTGCCGTTGCCGTGCCGTGCAGGGGATGGACGATGAACGCGGTGATGCACCGGTCCCTGGAGGAGCGTTTGCTCAACTGGGGACGTGACCGGCGCGGCGTGTACGATCCGCAGGATGCCCAGCGGCTCGATGCCGCGTGGCGACGACTTGATCCCCGCCACCGGGAACTGCTGAGAATGATCTATGTATGGAAAACAGGCCGGGAGGTCGCCTGCCGGCGGCTGAAGATCCGCCGGCATCCACCACACTTCCTTGAGCTTGAACTCGCGGCAGCGAAGGTCGCGCTGAGGAAGCTGCTTGAGGGCACGCCGCAATATGGTCAAGGCCGGATGGGAACTCCCAGGACGTCTGCGGCATGTGAGAAGTAATTTTCGTGAGTGCCGGAATAAAAATATGTTGTAGTACTAATTAAGTTGTTCTAGACTGAATTTAACAATCTGATCCGGTTAAAGCGCTTGACGCTACCGAGTACGCGTTAGCGGACCATGAAGTACCGGTGTAGATCTGGTGCGAACCTGTAGGGCAGTCACAAGCCCGCCTGGCAATCAATGCAGGCGGGCTTTGTGTTTTGCACGTCGGATTTCGCGTGTGTGGTTTGACTGACCCTGTACGGTCCCCGTTGAACCCGCGACTGGCGATCACTGCAGTCGCGGGTTCCTTTTTACCGTCTCTACCTGCCCGGTACCGAATGGTCCGGACCTATGGAAGCGACGGTTATGAAAACCCTTCTTATCGCGACACAAAAGGGCGGTGTCGGCAAGTCGGCCCTGCTCTGCCAGCTGGCGCACTACCTGCACTTCATCGTGCAGTGGCGCGTGCTGGTGATCGACCTGGATGACCAGGCGAACAGCAGCCGGTCACTGGAGCGCGCGCACAAGGCGAGCGCCTTGGGCGTCACCGCCTCGACGCTGTTCATGAACGACGCGCCGGATGTCGGGTCCGACCTCGCCCCGTTCGCGCTCGTGAAGGCCGACGACGTGCTGCGGCGCCTCGTCGAGCAGCCCGAAGAGCTCAGCCGCTATCACGCGAACCTGAAGCGCTTCCTCGCGAGCGTAGCGCCCTCATTCGATGTGTGCCTGATCGACTGCGCGCCGACATCGGACCTGCGCACCGTGTATGCGCAGTCTGTGGCGGACTTCATGCTGAGCCCGATCCAGCTGAATCAGGAAGCGGTGGAAGGGGTGACAGAAACCATCAATGGCCGGCGCGGCGTGCGGCGCATCCAGGCGAGCTTCAATCCGGCGCTACGCTTCATCGGCATCCTGCCCAACATGGTCGAGCAGACGCCGCTGCAGCAGGCCAACGGCCGTGAGGTCGCGACGCACTTCGCGCAATACCTCGTGCGGGACCCAGCGGCGCCCGAACGGCTCCTTGTCATTCCGCGGCGCTCGGCGATTGCCGAGGCGCAGGCCGAAGGCGTGCCCCTCTGGGAGCTGGGCAAGACGAAGACCGCTGCGCGTGATGCATGGCGTGAGGTGCGCCCGTGTTTTGAGGCCATCGTACGGCACCTCCAGGCGAGCGCTTCGCCCGGGACCTGCGCGCCGGTGGTGGACCTGGCGCGTGACGAGACATCAGGCGAGGTCATAGATGGCGCTTGATCTTTCCGCACTGGACCTTTCCGTGCTCGACGACGTACCCCGTGGCGCGCTCGCCGCGAACCAGATCGGGATCGTGCTCACGTTGCCGCTCGACAAGGTCGAAGAAGATCCTGGCCAGCCGAGGCAGATTTTCAGCCAGCCGGAACTGGAACAACTGGCTGATTCCATTCGCGAACGAGGCGTGCAGACACCAATCGTTGTGCGCCCCAGCGCTGCAGGAGGTGCAATGCACCGGATCGTTCATGGCGCGCGTCGCTATCGCGCATCGAAACTCGCAGGCAGTGTCACCATTCCCGCGATCATCCAGGCCGACATGGGGCGCTTCGACGAGTATTCGCAGGTCGTCGAGAACTTGCAGCGAGAGGACCTGAAACCGGTCGAAATCGCGGAATTCATCCGCAGGCGCCGGGCGGCGGGTGATCGCAACAGCGATATTGCACGGCGACTTGGCGTGCGTCCGGAGTTTGTGACCTGGCACCTGGCGCTATTCGCTGCCGCTGCCCCGGTGCTGAGCGCGTTCCACGAAGGGCGGATTACCGGTGCGCAGCAGGTGTACCGGTTGAACCTGCTGCACGAGCGCGCCCCCGACAGGGTGCAGGCGCTACTCGACTCGGCGAGAGACATCACGCAACGGATGATCACGGACCTTGCTGCCGAAATTGAGGGCCGCGCCGGGGCAGCGGGTGGCGATGCGCCGGACGCTGCGGAATCAGGAGGGACAGCGTCAGCTGCCGCGCGCAAGACGGCTCTGACGCTTCGGGCCGGACCCACTGCGTCGCGCGGGCCAGGTGGCGCGGGCGGGCGCGAGGATGGCTCCGCTGGCGGTCCTGATCCTGACCGGCTCGACAGACCGTTGCTGCGGGCCACGCATGAAGGCCGCGAGGTTACTGTGCAACTCTTCCGGCGGCCCCTCGCGAGAGGTCACGCGTTCGTGGTGTCCGATGATGGACATGCTCACGATGTGGAACTGACAGCGCTCTCGGATCTGATGCTGACGGACAGCGAGGCCTGACATGGGAAGCGGTCTGGTCCACATCATCCAACAGGTCGTGCGCCAGTTTTTGCTCGCGTTGGGACTGATGACAGCGTGTTCGGTTCTCACTCCGACGCTGGCACGCGCGGACGACTGGGGCTGCCAGGTGCTGTTGTGCCTGGCAAATCCGGGCGGCCCCGAACAGTACAGCGAGTGCGTACCGCCGATCGAAAGACTCTGGAGCGCACTGAGGCACGGAGATCCGTTCCCGACATGCGACTTCGGCAGCGGAGGGTCGCAGGGCACGTCCGCATCGAACACGTTCGCGAGCGCCGCGTATTGCCGCGAGGATCTGCTGCACTGGGGTGGACCGGAAGACAGCGAACTGCTGTGTGGCGCAGCCGGCGCGATCAACGTCGAAATCAACGGCCAGCTCTACACAAGGGTGTGGTGGGACGCGGGTGGCGACGTGGGCGTAGCTGCGCAAGGCGAAAGCTCAACGCTTACCGAATACTACGGCGCAGGCAGTACCCAGGTGCGTTATGACCCGACCCAGGCCGCGCGGGAATTTCTCGAGCGGCAGTACCGGTGGAACAACGAAGGCGGCGGAGGCGGGCAATGATGGCACCGGTCGACTTCAGCATGCTTGCGCGGCAATGCGCACCACAGGTGGCCCCCATGACGCTCGCCGCGATCGTTCGCACCGAATCGGGCTTCAACCCGTACGCGATCGGGGTGGTCGGCGGGCGTCTTGTGCGACAACCCGAGTCCGCTGCCGAGGCCGTCGCGACCGCCCGTGAACTTGAGCGCCAAGGTTGGAATTACAGCGTTGGTCTAGCGCAGGTGAACCGGTCCAACTTCAGCCGTTACGGGCTGGGCCCGGATACCGCATTCGAGCCCTGCCGGAATGTCGCCGCCGGTGCGGCGATCCTGGCGGGGTGCTTCGCGAAGGCGCGCAAGCGCTCGCCTGACAGTCAGGAAGCGTTGCGTAAAAGCTTCTCCTGCTATGCGGCAGGCGACTTCGTGACGGGTTACCGCACGGGCTATGTGCAGCGTGTTGTCGACAACGCGGTAATGCACGCCATACCGATCGTGCCTGCGATCGATCCGGGTGTGACGCCGATCCGTGTTCAGCCGCGGGATGCAGCGGGCGCCGGCAGCAGGATGCCGTCGCAGGCGGGGGCGATTGGCGAGCATACCGGCGATGAGCGAGCAGGAAGCGAAGTAGACCCACATGCCAGCAAAAGGGAGGGGCAGCCGGGCGGCGGCGAGCACGACCCACCGGACAGTAGCGCAGTGGTGTTCTGAGCGCTAATCACGGGATGAGGGTAAGGAATAGCCGTACAGGAGCGGACCATGAAATCAGTACTACGAATCAGATATGCAATATACGGTGAGCGCCCGGCATTGCTGCCGGCACGAGGTACGGGCGGGTGGCGACGGCATGGCCGGTTCGTGACCGGCGCAGTGCTGATGCTGCTGGCGGCTTCGCCCGCTTACGCGCAGTTGTCCCAGGTCAATACGCTGCTCACGACCATCCAGACCACACTGCTCGGCGTCGGTGGGGTGATCTGCTCGATCGCGATCATCTGGGCGGGCTTCAGGATGATGTTCCAGCACGCCCGCTTCGGCGACATCGCCAATGTGTTCATTGGTGGCCTCTTTGTCGGCTGCGCGACGGTCATCGCCGCCATGCTGATTCCCACGAGCTGAGCGGAGCGCGACATGGAATCACGTCAGGACTCGTTGAGGGACCCGGTATTCAAAGGCTGCACGCGGCCCGCGATGCTGTGGGGCATACCGCTGGTCGCATTTCTTCTGGTCGGCGGCGGCATGCTGCTGCCGGCGATTTGGGCACTGCTGGCAAGCCCGCCGCTGGGTTTAGGGATTCTCTTCCTGATGATCCCCGTGTTCATCACGATGCGTACGGTGACGAAGCGCGATGACCAGCGTCTTGCGCAACTCGCGCTGCGGCTTCGGATGAGGATCTTGCAGCGCAACCTGCGGTTCTGGGGCGCGCACGCGTATGCGCCGGTGCGGTTCAAGAGGAGAGGGTGACATGCAGGTCAGATCCCAGTTCGCGGAGGTCGCGAATCGCGAGGTATTCGTCGCGGATTTCCTTCCGTATTCGTCGCACATCAGTGACACCGTCATCCGGACTCGCGAGGACGACTACGTGGCCATCAGGAAGATCGGTGGCATCGCGTTCGAGGCAACGGACCCGGTCGATATCCTGGTTCGCCACAACGGCTTCAACCAGCTCGTTCGGGGCCTGGAAGGCGGACACGTGGCGCTGTGGGTGCACCGCGTGCGCCGGCGTGTGACGGACCGGTTCACCACGCGTTATGAGAATGCGTTTTGTCAGGACCTGGCCGAGCGGTACTACGGCAGTTTCGACGGCTACCGGATGATGGCGAATGAGCTGTATCTCTCCGTCGTGTACCGGCCCAGCCGGACCCGGCTCGGGCGGCTCTTCAGCCGGGCGGCACGGCGCACGCTCGCGGAAATCCGCCAGGCGCAGGCCGATGCGTTGCGTGTCATGGCCGAACTGGGCAACCAGATCGACGCGGGGCTTAAGCCCTACGATCCCGAGGTGCTCGGGGTGTATGGGCGCGCGCGAAGCAACGGCCGGGCGGTCGTGCGTTATTCGCGCGCACTGGAATTCCTTGGGTTTCTCGTCAACGGCACGTGGGAGCCTGTGCCCGTGCCTGCCGGTCCGATCCGGGAAGCACTGCCGACTTCGCGCCTGTTCTTTGGCGCCGAAAAGGTGGAGATCCGCGCACCCGCGGCAACGCGGCACGGCGCGTTGCTCGACATCAAGGATTATCCGGACGAATCCGAGCCGGGCATGCTCAATGGCCTGCTCTACGGCGACTACGAATATATCGAAACCCAGAGTTTTACGATTTTCGACCGGCCATCGGCCAAGGAAGCGCTGGAGCGTCAGCGCAACCAGTTGATCGCGGGCGAAGATGTCGCGGGCACGCAGATCGCGGCGATGGACCACGCGCTCAATGATCTCGTGAACGGCGATTTCGTGCTCGGGGAATATCACTATTCGCTCGCGGTCCTCGGCGAGAGTGCCGCCCAGGTGGGCAAACACGTCGCAACGGCGCGCACCCAGCTCGCCGACGCGGGATTCCAGAGCGCGTTGATCGACCTCGTGGCAGACGCGGCATGGTTCGCGCAGCTACCGGCCAACTGGCGCTACCGTCCGCGCGAGGCGAAGCTCACGTCGCGCAACTTCTGTGGATTCGCGAGCCTGCACAACTTTGCCACGGGCAAACGCGATGGTAATCCTTGGGGCGAGGCGATCACGATCGTCAAGACGCCGAGCGGCCAGCCGTTGTACCTGAACTTTCATGCGACGTCGGAAAAGGTGGAATCCGCGGACGAGAAGGCGCTCGCCAACGTGCAGATCATCGGTCCCTCCGGCGGCGGCAAGACCGCGCTCGAAATGCTGCTGCTCGCGATGGCGACCAAGTACGGCATCACGGCTGTCGTGTTCGACAAGGATCGGGGCACGGAGATCGCGATCCGGGCGATGGGCGGCGTCTATACGCAGATCAGGCGCGGTGAGCCGACCGGATTCAATCCATTTCACATGGAGCCGACAGCGGCGAACATCGATTTCTGGGAGCGGCTCGTGCGCAAGCTCGTGGACATCGGCGTTTCCCTGTCGGCAAAGGAGGAACTGGAGATTTCGCGCGCGGTGCGCGAAGTCGCCCGGATGGCACCGGTGTTGCGGCGTCTGTCGACGGTGCGGCAACTGCTGCCAAACGTTGGCGAGAACAGCCTGTATGCGCGTCTCACGAAGTGGTGCGCGGGCGGCCGGCTCGGATGGGTACTCGACAATCCGGCCGACCGTTGCGATTTCGCCGCTGGGTCTCTTTTCGCGTTCGACGACACGGAACTGCTGGACGACCCTGAGGTGTCAACGCCGGTCACGATGTACCTGTTGCACCGGACCGAAAGCCTCGTCGATGGGCGCCGGTTCGTGTATGTGATGACGGAGTTCTGGAAGCGCCTGGGCGATCCGGTGTTCGCGGATTTTGCGAAGAACAAGCAGAAGACGATCCGCAAGCAGAACGGCCTGGGCATCTTCGACACGCAGTCGCCCGAAGACGTGCTCGGCAGCGACATCGCCCGGGCGCTCGTCGAGCAGACGGCCACGTTCTTTTTCCTCGCGAACCCGCGTGCGGACTACGACGACTACGTGCACGGCTTCAAGCTCACTGAAGCCGAATTCGGCATCGTGCGCAGTCTTGGCGAAAACAGCCGGATGTTCCTGGTGAAGCAGGGACACCGCTCGGCGATCGGCAAGCTGGATCTTGGCGGGCTCGGTGATGTCCTCGATGTGCTTTCGGGGACGACCGACAACGTCGAACTGCTTGACGAGATCCGGGCGGAAACGGGCGATGCCCCGCAGCGCTGGCTGCCGGTTTTCCACGCAAGGCTCAGCGAACGCCGGGCTGCGGCGCGGGCGGTGCGGCAGGGCCTTGCGCGACGTGTGGCGAGTGTGGCGGCAGCAAAGGGTGTGGCGGCAGCAAAGGGCGTGGCGACAGAGCAGGGAGATGCAGCATGAGCGGCCTCTTTACTTCGATCGGCGGGACCCTCGAAAACGGGACTGCCACGTATGTCACCAGCACGTCCGCGGCCCTGTCCAGTGCGCTGGTGCCGGTGGTGACCACCTCGGTGACGATCTGGATCATCACGTACGGGCTGGCGGTCATTCGCGGCGAATCGCACGAAGCGGTTCCCGCGTTTGCCTGGCGAGGGCTCAAGGTCGCGCTGATCTTAGCGTTTGCGCTCGGCAGCGGGATTTACCAAAGCCAGGTGATCTCGGCGGTGAACGGCGCGACGACCGGGCTCGCGCAGACGATCCAGAACGCAGCCGCCAGCAACGGTGCGGGCAACCCCGGGTGCGGGGCGGTCAATGCCAGCGCGGTGAGCGGCGGTACCGCGGGTGGAAGCGACACCGGTATCTACCAGACGCTCGACTGTTACGACCAGCAGGTGGCGCTGGTGGCGGGTGCCTATTTCAAGAAGGCGGCGCACGAGAGTGTGGGCTTTTCGATGATCGGCGCGTCGATCGGTGACCTCATCTGCGGCGTGGTGGCGGCGATCGGAGGGGCGATCTTCCTGATTGTGCTGGGGGTCGAGGTGGTGATGGCGAGGATGCTGCTCGATCTCGTGCTGGGACTGGGTCCGATCTTCATCGCGTGTGCCGCGTTCGCGCCGAGCGCGAGGTTCTTTGAGGCGTGGACGGCAAAGGTCGCCAACTACGCCCTGCTGCAGGTGCTGGTGGCCGCGTTCCTCGGGATGGCGCTGTCTGCCTTCTCGGCGGACCTCACGACGCTGGGCGTGACGGGTTCATCCCCAGCGACGAATGCCGCTGCGCTCGAGGCGCAGGTACAGACGACGCTCGATGGCGCCTCGGACATCGCGACTGCACTCGGTCTCTTCATGACCGCGGTGTTCCTCACGATGGTTGGCTGGCAACTGCCTGCTGTTGCATCGGGGCTCGCTGGTGGCGCCACCCTCTCGGGCTTCGGTTCGTTCATGGCCGGCGTCGCGTCGCGCTCATTCGTCGATTCACTGGGCAAGGCCTTGCGCGGTGCACGCGGAGGTCGCGGTGGACAGCCGGGTGGAACCATCGATAACGCTTCCGGCCGCTCCGGCGGGGCCGGCGGGAATGGCTCTGCGGGATCAATTCCGGCCTACCAGCGCGCTGCTCGCGACCACCTCGGCCGGGACGGCGGCTAGCAGGTTGACGACGAACGGGGCGACGACGAATGGGCCGACGACTAACAGGCAGATGACCGGCAGTAGATGACCAGCAGGTAAATGACTAACAGGCAGGTGATTGTCATGAAGCGACTCTTGAAATCCATTCTGTGCCGTACGGGCTTGCTCCTCGCGATGACCGGGACGGTTCCCTTCGCACAGTCCGCTCACGCCCAGGGCATTCCCGTGTTCGACGCGGCCAGTGTCGCGCAGGCGATTTCGCAACTCATGCAACTGGAGCAGCAGGTCCAGCAGGAGATCCAGCTGTTCAATTCGCTTAACGGCAGTCGCGGCTTCGGTGCGCTGCTAAGCAACCCGGTGGTGGCGAATTCGTTGCCGTCGAACTGGCAGAGCGTCTACACGGCGATCCAGCACGGCGGCTATGCGGGCCTCACCGGCAGTGCCCAGACACTGCGATCGGCGAGCGAAATCTACAACTGCGAGGACCAGACGGGTACCGACCAGCAGCTCTGCCAGCGCCAGTTGAACAAACCCTTCCAAGACAAGGCGTTCGGTGCACAGGCCTATCAGACGGAGTTGCAGGAATTGAACCAGATCCAGAGCCTGATGCAGCAGATCGATGTGACGCAGGACCCGAAAGGGGTTGCCGAACTGCAGGCGCGTATCCAGACAGAGAGCACAACTGTCGGCAACGAGATGACGAAGCTGCAGCTCTTCAGGATGCTGGCCGATGCTGAGGACAGGCTCATTGCGGAGCAGAACGAGGAACTGGTGATGAGCCGCGCGGGCAACACCGCCCGCCCGCAGGACCAGATGGTCCCGGTCACCTTCGGTAACTGAAAAGGCACGGTCATGAATAGATTTTCTTACATGGTGCTGATTATTCAATTAGTTATCCTTATTTCATCATGCAGCAGTACTCCGCCCAAACCGGTTCTACCGGACGGATCGCACCGCGTGCTGGTGAACACCATGCCGGTGCAGGTGACCCCGCAGGACAGGGGCACGCCATGAAGCCAGACAAGACCACGCGCGACTATCGCCGCGTGCTGGACACGGAGGCGTCGCTCACCGACCTGACGGAGCGTTCGGAGCGCCGCGCCTGGCACGTCGCGTACGTGGCGTGTGGCGTGGCGGCGCTGTGCGCGGCGGGGCTTGCGATCATGGCGCCCTTCTACCGGGTCGTGCCGCTGCCGATCGAGGTGGACAGGCTCACCGGCGAGGCGCAGGTCATCGACGTGCTCGACGCGAAGCACGTTCACGCGGGCGAGATCCAGGACAAGCACTGGGTCGATGCATACGTCCAGTCCCGTGAACGTTATGTGTGGGGGCTGCTGCAGATGGACTACGACAGCGTGCTCACCATGAGTGATGACGCGGTCGCACGGGATTACCGGCAGATCTATGGCGGACCCGATGCGCTTGACCGTCAGCTTGGGGCCGATACGGAGCGACATATCCGCATCCTGTCTACGACGCTGCCACCCGACGAGCCCGGCCACGCCGTCGTGCACATCGAGCGCACGACCCGCAAGCACGGGATCGACAACGCCGAGCCGCCTGTGCGTTTCGTGATCACGCTGGCCTACACCTACCGCCCGCCCGTGTTCACCCGGGAGAGCGTTGCGATCAGCAATCCGCTGGGGTTTCGGGTGACGGCCTACAGCCGTGATCCGGAATACACACCACCGGGGGCGTCCACGAGTGGCGCGGGGAAGGCGGGCGTCACATCGGGCGGAGGGGCGCAATGAAACCGGCAATGTGGCTCGTCTGCGTTATCTGTGCCTGGCTCGGTGTGTGTTGCGTGCCGGCGCTGGCCTGGGATCTGCCTGACTGGTCAAGGGATTCGCGCGTGCGCGAGGTGTTGTACCGGCCCGATGCAGTGGTCCGGATCGATGCACAGCGCGGTTTTGCCACGCACATCGTGCTCGACGCAAAAGAGCATATCGAGGTGGTGGCGCCCGGTGACCGGGATGGCTGGCAGGTGCTGGCGAAGCGCGGCGATCACGACGTGTATCTGAAACCGCAACTTGCCGCGCACGACACCAACCTCGAAATCCGTACCGACCGGCGCAGCTACAGCTTCGACCTGGTGGTGTTGCCGCTTGCGACCCGGTTGGGCAACAAGCAGGAGATGTACCGCGTCACCTTCACCTATCCGGCTGATCAGGGCGGCGAAGGCGGCGAGGGTGCCGGCAGCGAGGCGCGGCAGCGGCAGGACGCTGCTGCCGTGCAGGCGAGGCTCGACGCGCCGCCGCTCATCCGTAATACGGCGTACTCGATGCAGGTCATGCCCCATTCCGACGACATCACACCGGGCGCGGCGTGGGACGACGGTCGCTTTACGTATATCCGCATTCCGGATAACCGGCGGATTCCCGCGGTCTTCCGGGTGGCCGAAGACGGATCGGAGAGCGTGGTGGACAGGCACATGCAGGGCGACCTGATCGTGGTGCACGAAGTGGGTCGCCGGTTCGTGCTGCGTCTGGCCGATGAGGTGGTGGGGCTGTGGAACGACGCCTACGACGTGAACGGCGTACCGCCGGTGGGAGGCACCACGGTCGATGGGGTCAAGCGGGTCCCCAGGCAGACAGGGGAGCATGGCGATGACTGACCAGACACGGCGGGATGCTCAGGATGCAGCGGATGCACAGGATGCGCGCAACGGGCAGGGGCGTGCTGAAGGGAGCACTCAAGGCAGCATCGGCGGGGCCGCTCAGGGGGGCGCCGACCGGACGCCGGCTAACGGCACAACTGCGGCGCCCAACACGATTTCGCCGGCTGAGGCGCCCCCGTCTGGTGGCGGGGCGGCCGGTGGTGTGGCGGCAGGCGATGGGGCAGCGGGTGGTGCAGCGACCGATCGCGGACTGCCGGAGCTGGGGCAACGGCGCGCGCTGGGGCGTCCCCGTGCGTGGTGGCTCACGCCGCTGACGATCATCGTGGTGGCCGTGGCGGGAGCCGTGTGGACGGTCCACGGCATGCTGGTGCGGCACGAAGCCGAGGCTCGGGCGAGGCGTGACCACGCCATGGAACAGGGCCAGCAGGGTCGGACTTTCGATGATGCCTCATCCGCGCTGGCGATGGCACCGGGTGCGTCGGATACGTCCGGCGTCGCGCACCCGACGTCTTCTGTAGCGGCGTCGGCGCCCGTCGAAGCGAGGCCAGTCAGCCGTACGGCCTCCGTAGCGCCGGCCCGGACCTATTACGACGCGCCACTGTTTGACGGCGGCGCGGGCGGCAAAGACGGATCGACACCGGTGGTCCCGGAAGGCGGCGCCGGTACGACAGCGGGCGGTGCCCAGGCGGGTGTTCCTCGCGGCGCGCTCACTGCCGCATCAGCATCAGGCGGTCCCCTTGCGCAGGCCTTGAGCCCGACGCTGACCCCGCGCGCGAGCGCATCGCTCTTGGGTGACCGGAACCTGATCCTGGCCCAGGGCGCGAAGATCGACTGCGTGGGCGACACCGCATTTGATTCGACCGAAGCAGGGATATCGACCTGCACGGTGACGAAGAACGTCTACTCGGACAACGGGCACGTGCTGCTTATCGAACGCGGCTCTCAGGTGAACACCGAGTACCGGGCGAACCTCGGGCAGGGGCAGCGGCGTGTGTTCATCCTGTCGGCGCGCATCAAGACGCCGACGGGCGTGACGGTGGAGATCGATTCACCTGCCGCCGACGCACTGGGCCGAATGGGCGTCGGGGGATACGTCAACAACCACTGGGGCGAGCGCATTGGCGCGGCCCTGCTGCTCGGACTTGTCCAGGACTCGATCGGCTATCTTGCCACGCGCGGAGGCAACGATAACGGTTCGATCGAGTTCGAGAACACGCAGCAAAGCGGCAATGACATGGCAACGCGCGTGCTCGACAGCACGATCAATATCCCGCCGACGCTTACGCAGAACCAGGCGGCGGAATTCACGATCGTGATCGCGCGGGATCTGGATTTCAGTTCCGTCTATGCCCTGCAACCTGTACAGATGGAGGAGAACCGCCATGACAGCCCCTGACGATCCCCACTTCGACGAACGGCTGGCAGACGACGCGTCGGTGCGTGAACTGATGCGTCCGTTCGCCCCGCTGCTGCGCGATCCTGAGGTGACCGAACTCGTGATCAACCGGCCGGAGCGGGCGTTGACCGAGACTCACACGGGATGGCACGAGCATGAACTGGCTGGACTGGACTTCGAGCGGCTGATGTCGTTCGCGGTCGCCATCGCGACCCTCACGAGCCAGGAGATCTCGGCGCAGCATCCGATCCTCTCGGCGCTGCTGCCCGATGACGAGCGTATCCAGATCGTGGTGCCGCCGGTGGTCCCGCCGCGCACCGTGTCGATCACGATCCGCCGACCGTCCTCGCGCGAACGCGCACTCGACACGTATGCGAGCGAAGGTCTCTTCGACGGGACACTCTGGCAGCGGCCCGCCCGGCTGGATGCCGTGATGGACCGGTTAGGCGTGCTCGACCAGCAGCTTGTGCGGTTGCTCTCGGCGGGCGATTTTGCGGGCTTCTTCCGGCGCGCGGTCGAGGGTCGCAGAAATTTCGTGACCGTGGGTGACACGGGTTCGGGCAAGACGAGTTTCATGAAGACGCTGTGCCAGCACATTCCGGCGACCGACCGCGTGGTCACGATCGAGGATGTGCGTGAGCTCTTTATTCCGCATATCGAAAACAGCGTCCACCTCCTCTATAGCAAGGGCGGCCAGGGCCAGGCGCGTGTCACGCCGGCCGACCTGATAGCGAGTTGTATGCGCATGAAGCCGGACCGGGTACTGCTCGCCGAGTTGCGTGGCGCCGAGGCGTACGACTTCCTGAAATTGCTCACGACGGGACACGCGGGGTCGATTACGAGCTATCACGCGCAGAACGCCGCGGTGGCGATCGAACGGTTTGCGCTGATGGCCAAGGAGCACCCCGAGGCCGCGGTCTATCAGGATGCAGCGTTAAAGCGCTTGCTGTTCCTTACCATCGACGTGGTCGCGCACCTGGAGGCGATGCCGGTACGCAATGAACAGGGTGTCCAGACAGGCAAACGCTGGGCAATGACGGAAATCTGGTTCGATCCGACCCGCAAGTCGGAGAGCGCCTTCGGGTAGGAAGAAGGCCATTTGGAATGCCGAATTACTTTCTACATTGAAAGGAGTACATATGAATGCATCGATTTTATACCGCGGGGTACTGCTCGTGCGGCATGCATGGCGTCATCTGTATCCGGCGCTGGTGACGGTCGCAGTGGTTGCCGCGCTGGGGTGCGCAACGGTGGGGGCATTCTGGCTTGCGTCGTTCCTGCTCGCGGCGAGCGAGCATCGCAATCCGCTGCACGCGGGTCTGTGGGGCTGGTGGGATGCGATGTCGGCGTGGCACGACGGCAGGCTGCCTAAGGCGGGGCGGAAGGTGGTCGGTGCCGCGGTGCTGGGTTGCCTGATGGCTTTCGGTGGGCCTCCCTTTGCATGGTGGGCGATCCGCAACGTAAGCGGGCGGCGCGAGTTGCACGGCAGCGCGCAGTTCGCGACCGAAGCGGACATCCGCCGCGCGGGGCTGCTGTGAACGCGACAGTGAAAGCGACGGTGAAAGCGACGGTGAACACGGCGCGCGTAACTACGGGCAAAGCCGCCGGCGCCGCACCCGGACAGCTGCCCGCGATCGTCGTCGGGCTTTGGCGGGGCCGCTATCTTCGCTTTACCGGGCAGCAGTTCGTGCTGCTGGCGGCACCCGCGCGCTCGGGCAAGGGCGTCGGCATTGTGGTGCCGAACCTGTTGAGTTACCCCGACTCGGCGGTGGTGCTGGACATCAAGCAGGAGAACTTTCGGATCACGGCAGGCTTTCGTGCGGCACACGGGCAGCAGGTTTTTCTGTTCAACCCGTTCGCGGAGGATTTCCGCACTCATCGCTACAACCCGTTGTCCGCGATCTCCGATGGCGTGTTCCGGGTGGGCGACATCCTCGCCATCGGCTATGCCCTGTATCCGGCGGGTGGTCACGATGATTTCTGGAAGGACCAGGCACGCAATCTCTTTCTCGGGCTGGTGCTGCTGCTGTGCGAACTGCGGGATGTGCGTGACTCGGTGCGGGAATCGATGCGGGAATCGGTGCGGGAATCGGTGCGCGAGTCCGTCCGTGAATCGATAGGTGACCCGGCGCGTGATGGGGTCGGCGAGAGCGGGCAACCGGCGGGACGGGAAGGAACGACACCGGATGTGCCCGACTATCCAGTGACGATGGGCGAAGTGCTGCGCCAGTCGTCGGGCAACGGCATGCCGCTCAGGCGGTATCTGCAGATGACCCTGCGGCGGTTCAACCAGCACCTGTCCGGCGCCTGCGTCGACGCGCTGAACCGGTTCCTTTCGAATGACGACAAGGTGCTCGCGAGCATTCTGGCGACGTTCAATGCGCCGCTGACGATCTGGGCCAACCCGATCGTCGATGCGGCCACGAGCGCCAACGATTTTGATCTGCGCCAGGTTCGCATGAAGCGCATGACGGTGTATATCGGCATCACGCCGGATCACCTGCCCGAGGCGGCGTTGCTCGTCAACCTCCTGTTCTCGCAACTCGTCAACCTGAACACGAAACAGCTGCCGCAGGATAACGCCGAGCTTCGCTATCAGTGCCTGTTACTGATGGACGAGTTCACGGCGATTGGCAAGGTGGACATCATCGCGAAAGCGGTGTCATACATGGCGGGCTATAACTTGCGCCTGCTGCCGATCATCCAGTCCGTGTCGCAACTTGAGTCGGTATATGGGCGCGCCGACGCGCGCACCTTCGTGACCAACCACGCGATGCAGATCCTGTATGCGCCGCGTGAGCAGAAGGATGCGAATGAGTATTCGGAGATGCTGGGCACCTTCACGGAGAAATCGCGCAGCGTGAGCCGCCCGAGCGGCTGGTTCGGTGGTCGCGGAGGGGGTGGCGCGAGCGAAAGCATTTCGGACCAGCGTCGTGCGTTGCTGCTGCCCCAGGAGCTGAAGGAGATCGGGCAGACGAAGGAAATCATCGTTCTGGAAAATACCCGTCCGATTCTGGCCGAGAAGATCTGCTACTGGATGGACCCGGTGTTTATCGAAAGACTGCGGCCGGCGCCCGCGATCCCCATGCTTGACGTCGCTCTTTTCCGGGCGAGGCTCGAGCGGCGCGTGCGTGCGCTGAGTATCGAAGACGTCGATACCGGAACGCAGCGCCTCACGGGCACGCCGGCTGATTACCTTGAAGTGCTGGCGGCATGGGACGAGCGCGATCTGCCGGCCGACATGGCGGACATCAGCGAGCATGCAGCAAGCGTGTACGTGAATCGGCATCTTGCGTTCATCGGTGTGCCGCAGCCGGCCATCGCTGAGGCCGAGCGTGCACTGTCGCTGACCGAACTGGAGGGCGGCGAACTTCAGGCCGAGCCGACACTGGCGCCCGCGGCTGCGGCGGCCGTGGCGGACGGGCTGTTCTCCCAGGTTGGAGGCGATAGGGTTGACACCGGTGACGGTTCCACACCGGCGGGCGAACAGGGCAAGACGTCGCGCAAGCGTGGTCCACGCAAGAGCGCGGGCACGGCCGGCCGGAAGCAACCGGACCGGCAATCGGACGAACAACAGGACCCGCAGCCCGATCAGGCGAAGCGCACGAAGGGCAAGCGCGCCGCCCAGACGGGCGATGAAGGAGCGCGGCCATGACTACGCCCACGCGCACGCCCATGAACACCCCATTCGCAACCGAGGCCGACCGTGTGCGCGCCGCGCTGTCGGTCATCCCCGCGGAGGACTACGAGACGTGGGTCGACATGGCCTTCGCGGTGAAAAGCGGCCTGGGCGAGGCGGGTTTCGATCTGTGGGACACGTGGAGCCGTACCGCAGCCAACTACGACGAGCGCAGCGCCCGCACCACGTGGAAGTCGGTACGTGAGGAAGGCGGCAAGACACTTGCGTCGCTCTTCTGGCTCGCGCGCCAGTACGGATTCGATCCGGCAGCGTGGAGAAGCGGGCGGCCCGCACCGGCGAGTCCAGCCCATCGTGAACATGAGGCGGCGGCACTGGAGGAGCGCCGGCGTCGCGCGCAGGCCGATCTCGACGCGCGCCATCGGGCGGCAGCGACGCTGGCGCGGAGGCTATGGGAAGAGGCCTGGGGCGCTGAGGCTGACCATCCGTATCTGGTGCGAAAGGGTCTACCCGCGGCCAGGACATTGCGCGAACTGGATGCGCCCGATCTGCAGCGTCTTGCCGGTTACACACCTCATAGTGAGGGCGATGTGCTAACGGGGCGGGTTCTGCTGGTGCCCGTACATATCGATGACGCGATCTCGACCGTGGAATTTATCGACGAAGCGGGTCGCAAGTCGACGCTGGCAGGTGGCGCTAAAGCGGGCGGTTACTGGGCAACGGGTGTCTTGCCGCCTTCTCACGACGAGCCGGGACCGATCGTGGTCGCGGAAGGCATGGCGACCGCCCTCTCCGTCCACCTTGCCACCGGCTGGTTTGCGCTCGCGGCGCTCTCTGCCGGAAACCTGCCGAAGGTCGCGCAGGTCTGGCGTAGCCGGTACCCGGATGCGGAAATTGTGATCCTGGGTGACCGGGGGCGTGGAGAGGAATTCGCACAGCGCGCGGCGCACGACATCGAGGGACGTCTGGCTATTCCGGCGTTTCCGCCCGAGGCGCATCTGAACAGTGGGCTGCCCACTGACTTTAACGATCTGGCAGTGCTGGCCGGTCCCGAAGCGATCAGGGCTGCGCTGACTCATGTCCTGGACGGGCCGGTTGCGAAGATGTCCCCGCGAGTCACAGCGGAGGCGGAACAGGACGGTGTGTCCAACCGGCGGGATGCCGGGGACATAGGAATTGACGGCGAGGGGAGCGGCGGTGTCACGGGCGGCGGCGAGGCGGGATTCGCCGTCATATCTGGGCGTCTGGAGGAGGACCACATCATGGGCAAGGTAAAAGCAGCAAGCGAAGGATCGAGACCGCCGGATGTGGGTGATGCGGTGCGAGGTAGTGGTCAGGATAACGAACGGAATACAGAGCGGGCCGTTGCTGGAACCCAGGCGGCCGCATCGGCATCGCGTCGTCAGGTCGGTGAGTCGCTTTATCTGCTCGCTGACGTGCCGGATGAGGTCAAGGGATTGGCGAAACACCGGTTCGGTGCGGATATCCGGATGGGCACGCCACGGGAGAACGGTGGACCGTACCGCGGCGAGGTCTTCGATGCGGATGTGTACCTGATCCAGGAGGTTGCGCTGCGCAGCGTGGTCTTTCACTCGAAGGCGCGAGCCGACTTTGTGTCAGAGCGTCTGAAGTGGGCCGCGGACCATCAGCGTCTGAACGGCATGGATATCCAGATCGGGTATGACCACGACGTAGCGAAAGTGTATCCGTGGGACCGGGCGCGGGACCATCTCGAGCGGGCCGTCGCATCGCTGAAGAAATCGGCGAAGGAGTTGGGATTGGGCGACGAGGTCGTGCAGACGCTCGACCGTCTGCAGACACAGGCCTGGAAGCGGGTGAAGGACGCACGCCGGGCTGTGCTCTCGCGCGCGAAAGAGCGCAGTGAGCCCCGCAGTGAACCCACCGGTCAGGACCGCGCGGACCGGCCTGATGACGGCCCGCAGCGTTGACGGCCTGCGTACCGCAGGCACTTGCACCGACGAGGTATCGTGATGGCAGATAACCTTTCTTCCGCAGACGCAGAGGCTCCTCAGTCTGGGTCCGCGCATGGCGCGCCGCCACCGGATGTAATTCCGGCCAATGTG
Source organism: Caballeronia sp. DA-9 (assembly GCF_051615025.1). Taxonomy (NCBI): domain Bacteria; kingdom Pseudomonadati; phylum Pseudomonadota; class Betaproteobacteria; order Burkholderiales; family Burkholderiaceae; genus Caballeronia; species Caballeronia sp. DA-9. The sequence continues at coordinate 1,963,140 of NZ_CP195132.1, forward strand.
ATCGAGCGCGATGATGACGCGTCTGATCCGGGATCCGCGGCCCCGGAGCGCGAGGATGGTCCTGTGGCCGAAGGGCTGGACCCGGCAACGCTCGAAGCGCTCGCCGCGCGCCGCCGGCGGGATGCCGATGCGGCGCGCGCGCATCTGGGAACGGATGCGCGAGGCTGGGACCAGCAGTCGGGACCACCACCATCTGCGCAGGCCGCCCCACCGCAGGCGGGGGGCACCCGGCATGCGGGCGACCCTCCCGATCAAGACGCTGCTGCCGCGCGTGCTGCCGGGGTACTGAACGATCCGCCCGAACTGGTGAAGAAGCGATATCTGCGTGCGGGCCATCAGTATTTCCTGAAGGACGAGCCGCATCACCTGGCGTTTGAGGACTGGGGCATGCGACTGGTCACGGGGCACAACCGGGCGGACATCGTCGAGTCGATGGTGGAGATGACGGCCGCGAAGGGCTGGCACCGTATCCGCGTGTCGGGCCACGAGGACTTCCAGCGTGAGGTGTGGCTTCAGGCGTCACTGCGCGGTATTGAGGTTCGCGGCTATGAGCCGAAGGCGGTCGACCGTGCACGTCTGGACGAACTGCGCAAGTCCTGGATGCACAACCGGATCGAGCCTGAGCTGCAGCCTCAAGCAGCGAGTCAGCCACGTGGCGCGCAGACCGACAGCCGCTACCCGCGTGAGCCCGCTCCGGATGCGCCGGGTCCCATGCCTGTGCCGACCGGGTCGCCTCGCGGGCCATCTCGAGGGGCGCGACAGGAGCGCAGGCCTTCTGTGCAGCCGCCCGCGCCGAGACCGGCATCGTCGCAGGACCCGCTGGATGGGGTCCGGCTGGTCAACCGCGCGGGGCGGGATGCGGTCGATGCGGAGCGGCAGGCACGGGAAACCGTCCGCGTCGGCCAGTTGCTGGACCACGGCCCGGCGCCGTATCAGCACGATCGTGAAAACAGCGACTCATATTACGCGGTGGTCCTCAACCGGACAGGCAAGGAGCGCATCGTATGGGGCGTGGATCTCGAGCGGGCGATCGAAGAGAGCAGCGCCAACATCGGCGATACGGTGTCGCTGGAGAGTCTCGGCAAGCGCTGGGTCACGGTGGAAATTCCGGTGCGGGATGCTGCAGGCAAGGTGGTCGATGTCGAGGAAAAGGAGGTGTATCGCAACACATGGCAGGTCGATGTGCTCGAGCGTACGAAGACGAGGGACGCACCGCAGGGCGCACAACAGGGCGCACGACTGGCACCGGATCGCGAGGCCGATATCGGCGACGCGGCCGATGATGCGCCCGATGTGACGCGGGTTGCCTTTGGCAGGAGGCGTGACGGGGCGGGTGGCCCGCCGGTGCCCGAAGGCAGCGACCCACCAGCCGTCGACAGGGCGCTGCAGCTTGCAGTGATCATGGCGGCAATGCGGGAGCAGGGCTTCAGCGAGAAGTCGGTCGCGAAGGTCCAGGCCCGGGCCGGCCGCGTGCTGGATACCCTGGCTTCGCAGGGCGTCACGGTGCCCGCGCCTCGCGTCTTCGATCCCAAGGCGCCGTCAGAACGCGCGCGCACGGTGCGCAAGGCGGAGCCGCAGCGCACGCGGGACAGGGAGCGTGCGCCGGCTGCCCCCGATCCCTCCATGCCGGGGCTGTGACGATGGACGCGAATCCGAATGTGGGCGCTTCCCGGGCTTTGGACCGGCGACCACGCGCGCGCGTCTCGATCGAGCTGGGGGCGTTAAAGCCGCGATGGGATGCCTATTGCCGATCCACCGGGATCGCATCTGCGGAGCGTCTTCGACAACTGATATTGGACGCGCTCGGGCAACACGCAGTCACCGATCAATCTGCAACAGTTGCGCTGCCCGTCGATGACAGTGGTCCGCGCCTGCGGGTGGAAGTCCGTCTGAGCGCGGCGGAGTTCGATGCGGTGGAGCACGTTTCGCAGCAGGCCGGCATGTCGGTGAACCGTTGGATCGTCGCGGCGATCCGGGCGCAGATCACCGGAGAGCCTCAGTTCGGCGATCGTGAACTGACCGTGCTGGCGGACTCGAACCACCAACTGGCGGCGCTTGGCCGCAACCTGAACCAGATAGCACGCGCCTTGAATATGGCACCAGACAGATCCGCACGTCGGAGGCTGGTCACGTTGGACGCGCTGGATGCGCTGAGAGCGGACGTGGACCGCCATCTCGACCGCGTGGGGGGACTCATCCGCGCGAATGTCGCACGGTGGAGTCGCTGATCATGCCGTTTCCCAAACGCTTTATCGACGGTGTGCTGCTGAACTGGGGAGATCGCCTCTTCTACGAGCCGCTGCGCCGGCGTCGTGCACCACGCATGGGTGGAGCGAAGTTATCTGCGGGTGCGCAGGACGCCGCGCGGTTGCGCGCGGAACTGGCACGCACGGTTCGCCGTGTGCCCGAGGTGATGGTCAAGATCACCAACAAGGCCAGTGGCAGTAACGGGATCGGGGCCATTCGGCGCCATCTGGACTATATCTCGCGCAACGGCAAGGTCGAGCTGGAAGAGCAGGACGGCCAGTCGATTTCAGGTGCCGGAGCGCTGAGTGATCTGGTCGAGGAATGGCGCCGGGGCGGCTGGGGTATTCCCGCCGAAAGCCGGCGCCGCGAAACCTTCAATATCCTGCTATCGATGCCGCCTGGAACGGACCGCGAGGCGGTGCGCGACGCGGCACGTGAGTTCGCGCGTATCGAATTCGGCGACAACCATGCCTATGTGTTCGCGGCCCATAACGACGAGGCGCATCCGCACGTGCATCTGAGCGTGCAGGCGAGGGGCCGCGACGGCCGGCGACTGAATCCGCGCAAGGCGGATCTGCAGGGGTGGCGCGAGACCTTCGCCGCGCAGTTGCGCGAACACGGCGTGGACGCCAATGCGACACCACGGCGCACGCGCGGCGTGACACAGCGCTATCCGAAGCAGGCCGTGGTCCACCTGCGTGCGCGCGGCATGGTGCCGGAATTTGACCGACGTGCTCTCGAACGCGGTGACGCTGATCGAGCGGCCATGCTCGGCGCGCACGAAGGGGCACTCGTCGCATGGCGGGAAATCGGCCAGGCACTGGCAGGGTCTTCGAGTGCACAGGATCGTCGCCTCGCGATTGATGTGGCGGACTTCGTGAGAAGGATGGCGATCGTGCGTGAAGCATCCGTGCCGCAGCCAGAGGAAGCTCGCGGGCGGCCACCGAAGCGCAGCGATCCACCGCATAACCCCGGTGCGGGCAGGGCAGATGCGCCGCGCCGCGTAGAGCCGGACCCAGGTCGGGTTGAGCCTGACCCCGAGCGTTGAACCGTGCAGGAGGGTGACGTCATGGCACAACCGATTTTTCCGTGGCTCGGCGGCAAGCGCCGTCTCGCGCCGATCCTGTTGTCGCGCTTCCCGGAGCACAGCTGCTACGTCGAGGTATTCGCGGGAGCCGCCGCGTTCTTCTTTCTGCGCGAGCCCGCCGAGGTGGAAGTCCTGAATGACCTGGACGGTGACGTTATCAATCTCTATCGCGTGGTTCAGCATCACCTGGAAGAGTTTGTGAGGCAGTTTCGCTGGGCGCTCAGCAGCCGGCAGGTTTTCGGATGGCTCAGCGACACGCCGACTCATACGTTGACGGATATCCAGCGCGCGGCGCGGTTTTACTACCTGCAGACGAATGGCTTTGGCGGTCGCGTGAAGAGCCGCACATTCGGCACGAGGACCACCAGTCCACCGAGCCTTAACCTGCTGAGGCTCGAAGAAACGCTGTCGGCCGCGCACCTGCGGCTCTCGGGCGCTTATGTGGAAAACCTCGACTGGCAGACCTGCGTGGCGAAGTACGATCGGACCCATACTTTCATGTACCTCGATCCGCCTTTCTGGGAAACCGAGGGCTATAGTCGGCCCTTTGCTTTCGAGGAATATGGCCAGATGGCCGACATCCTGAAACGGCTCAAGGGACGTGCCATCGTGAGCCTGAATGACCACCCGGAGATGAGGCGGCTTTTTACGGACTTCCAGCAGGAAACGGTCGACGTCAGATATACGGCAGGCGGGCGGGGCAGCAGTGTGCGTCGCACGGAACTCATCATCTACAGCTGGGATCGACGCCAGGACCCGCAACGCATCTCCCCAAAAACTGTGCGGGCAAAATGAATGGCTTGCGGTAACCGCGATGTCCAGCGCCGCATGAACGGGAACCGGTAGGCGGCAAGATGACAAGGCAAGTTGCAGGGCGGGAGGCACGTATTTTCGTGCGGGCCGCCCGCCGGGTAAAATAGCCGTTCTCGTGACGGAGTGAAATATCCATGAATTTGCACAGTCTCGATTTGCACAGTCTCGTATCGTTCGTGGCCGGCGGCATTATCGTGGTCAGGGTGGTCCTCGCATGAATGCGCGCGATCCGGTGTTCGGCGAACAAGATCGCCCGGCAGGCGCGCGTACCCGTACGAGCGCATTCGTGGGTACCCGGATCAGCTATCAGGGCATTGAGCTTGATGTGGTGGAAATCGGCCCGTTTCCACTCGCGGCCGGTGAGACGCCGGCCCGCTTCCGGGCTCGTCTGGCCGGCAGAGGCGCGCTTGCGGCCGGGTCGCTGATCGACACCCGTTGGGGCGTGTGCGAAGTCGTGGTGTGACCCGCAAAGGATGTGGCAGCGTGCCGTCGATCGCGGCGTCTATCGAGGTCTCTATCGGGTCTTCATGTACGTCGCATAGAGCGGGGGGCTGAGATCGCGCAGCACCTTGCGTCGCTCGACCAGTTCGTGATGACGGCCCTGGCGTTCGAGGTTCAGCAGATCGAGGATGAGCCGCATCGCCCGCTCAGGCGCGAGCTGTCGAGATGGCTGGGCCTGCGCGAGCCATCGCGCGAGGCCGGTCTTTTCAACGAGTGCCCAGGCCGGAAACCAGCAGAGGTCGGACGTGTCACCGTCGCCGTCGAAAGTGGCATTGAACCGCCCGAGAAGCGCGTCGAGTGATGGGTCAGCAAGGGACCTTGCCAGCGAGTCAAGGCGCTCCGGTGACAGCCATGCGAGTTCGGCCATCATGGGCCAAGCGGCTTCCATACCGTTGAGCCGGTAGGTGGCCTCACTCATCCAGGCAAGCGGCGCGGGAATGCGTCGCCATGATTCAATCCTCCCGGCCGCATCGATCGCCGAAGTCCAGTCTCCGGCACGAAGCCAGAAAGGCGCAGCATGGCAGTCGCCGAGCTCAGGCCGGAAGGAAAGCGAAGCTGTACGGCATGCCATCTCCTTCCAGCGCCTCGCAAGCCATGCGCTCGCCTCGCGTTGTCCGAGCAGTTCAACGGCGGCGGCCTCGAACCGAGAGAGCAACCGGTCGCGTGCGGCGGCTGCGACAGCGTGGTCCGCGAATGGCGTTGCGGTGTCCTCTTCGAGCGCGAGCAGCATCATCTGCAGCGACACAATACGGCGATCGTCTGGGTACTCTGCAACGAGTGCAAATAACAATCGACCGGATGCTGCCGGGTCATCTTGCTGCAGCGCGCCGATGACGTCGTTACGCAGCATCACGTCCCGGCTGTTATCGAAGATATCCAGTTGGTCCATGGCAGTGCCTCAGAATAGCTGCTCTCCGCACGGTTCAAGGCTTGTCCATTTGACAGGGCTCTTGTGCAGGCGACCCGTGTCGTCGATGGATTCGATGATAACGCGTTGCCCGCGTGCTTCGGCGACGACACGGACAATCCGTTCCCGATAGGGCATCAGCGACAGTATTCGCGGGCAGACCGGGTTCGCTCGCCTTTTGGCAGGCTTGCGCCGACGCGAGGAGGCGATACCGCTCGAAGTCGTCAGGCCGTTAGACCGAGCTTTGAGCGCCGACGCGCGTAATTCTTTGATTTATCGCGGTTATGTGCGCGCGAGCGAAGCGATTACTGGGTACAGGCGACAGGGCTGACGTTGAGCAGGCGGAAGGCCTTTTCCTGAACGGGTGTGGGTCGCGTCGTCATGACGAGCTTGGCATCCGGGTTGAGTGGCGTGTGACAGACGTTGTACGCAAGCGTCGCCAGGTCGTCGAGCAACGTACGGAAGCTGTGAACCGGCAAGCCATCCTCGCCAAGTTTGGTCGCGTCCTTGGCTTTCGCCTGGTCCGAACGTCGCGCCTTGGCCACCGGTGAAGGCCGGGCCGCCCGCGCTTGTTCGACGTACTCATCGTCAAACAGCATCGGCTTTAACTTCTCGCGCATGTGCCACTCGACGTGGTAAGCGAGCATGCACAGAAAGACGTGTGCGCGCACGCGCCCGGCATTCCAGTGGAATATCGGACGCACCTGCAGATCGACTGTCTTGAGCGAACGGAAGGCGCGCTCCACCACCGCCAGGCCCTTGTAGGCCGACACGGCCGCCTCGGCCGATAGTGCCGCGGCCGGCAAGCTCGTGCGCACCACATACAGGCCATCGAGCGCGGCTTCCTGCTGGATCTGTTCGGACTTGCGCCCCCACGTGAAGCTCGAGTCGGTGATGTTCAACTCGAAGTGCTTGGCCATCTTGTAGTGATCGATGACGCGGCCCACGCGCAAGGCAATCGCCTCGGTACCCTTGAGGCGGTTGCGGGCGCGCGTGGTCGCTTCGGCGATCTTCATCAGCTCAGCTTCGGTGGCCTGCAGCAAGGCCTCGCGCTTACGGGTCCGTTCCTCGGCCAGCAGCGGATTGCGGCACACAATGAGCCGTTCGCCGGGGAACGCCTCACTGGTTACTTCGAGCAGGTTGCGCTCATCAAACAGCGACGGCTGGAAGGGCCCCTTCTCGTGGGCGAGCGCGGCCATCTGCGGCGCGCGCAGGCTGCTCACCCAGTCCAGTCCGGCCGGACGCAATACCGTGTCGATGCGTGCCTGCGTGAGCATGCCGCGGTCACCCACCCAGGCGAGCTGGTTGATGCCGTAGCGGTCCTTGAGCTTCGCCACCTGAGGTGCCACGGTGGCCGGATCGGCGGTGTTGCCGGCGAAGACTTCGACCGCCACCGGAATGCCATCAGGAGTACATACCAACCCGAACACGATCTGCGGGTCGTCACGCTTGCCATCGCGGCTGTAGCCGCGCGCCGCGAGCTCGCAGCAGCGTCCGGTCACCCACGTGGAGGTGAGGTCATAGAGCACCAGCGTACTGCCACCCAGATGCTGCCGAGCAAGACGCTTCTCGATGCCTTCCTGAGCTTCTCCCAGCCAGTCGAGCGCGGCATAGACCTGCTCGAGGTCGACGTCGCCCAGCTTTAGCAGCCGCGACAGCGAGTGGGTCGCGGTCTGCTCGCACAGCATGCGATGCGTGGCGAGCTTGGAAGCAGGCGAGACCACCCGCGCCACCAGCAGCGCCATCACCACCGAGCGCCGCGCGGCAGGCGCCGACGCAAACCACTGCTCGGCACCGCAGGCGCGTGCCGCGCCGAGCACGGCGGCCACATGCCCGTGTGGCAGACTGCGCTCGATCACGAAGGCGTCGTCGAGCGATGGCACCGCGACGCCGCCGCGTAGCAAGACCTTTAAGCCTTCGATCACCTCAGCGGGCAGCGATGACAGGTTGGCCAGGGTGCGCTTCCTGACCGTCTTGCCGTCGCGATAGGACTCACGCAGGAGGATCGCGGGCGGTGAGTTGCGGTTGGGGACGTGTTCGATATACATGAACACTAATTAAAGCAAAAATCTCACAAAAGCAATATAAAAATACTATTTTACATGGCTACATGATAGCCTCCAAAAATAGCCGAAACCCAGCGCTGGTGCGGATTCCGGCTATCTGAGAAGTCAAAGCTAGGGTTAGACGGCGGCCGCGTTTGCACCGACGCCTGTGTCGATGTCGCCGGGCGCTCGCGTGAGCTCGCGCCGACAAGGTCCTGGCTCACGTCGCGATCAGGAACCGGTCGCGCTTCTTGCCCTTGATCCAGGACGGTTCGCGACCGCGACCGCTCCAGGTCTTGCCGGTTTTTGGGTCCCGGTACAGGGGCGGCAGAGGTGTGCCATTCCGGGCGGTCGGTGGGGACGCACCGTTGGATGCTGCCCGCTTACGGCCGAACACCTCCTCAGGCGTCAGTCCATATTCCTTCACCCGCGCCCGAACCTCGTCAAGCACGGTCTGCAGTTCTGAAAGGCGGGCCTGTTCCGCTTTTGCCGCAAGTTCTTCGACCTGTGCCTTGAGCTCCAGATAAGTCGCCATCAATCACTCCACTTCATGTCAGGCAGAAAGGATGCAATGCTGAATGCCTTGCGGCTTTGTTTGATAGCGCAAATGGACCGGCTGTCTTCATTTGCTTTCATGCTGCTATCAACACGGCGACTGTATCAATCTGGCCGCTCCCGGGCCGATTGCGGTCAAGTCTTCCGGCGGTGTGGCGACGGTACGGAATCTGGCGCTTGCCGCTCTGACGGGAGAGATCAACCGGACCGCATTTAACTTGCTACAACACGCGGCCAATAAGCCCTTTCCATCTCCGGCTCAGTGACTTGAACGTCTCGGCACCGCGGGTGCGCACCTGGGGCAAGAATGAGGGCGCGCCGGCGGCCCGAATTTTTCGAGGAATCGATATCTGGCCTGTGTTCGCGGGCTATTTCCGTAGCCCTTGCGTGCAACCGCCTTGGAATGTTGTGGCGAACCACGCTCGTTCCGAGGTAAATTAAGTCACTTTTTTTAAGCATCAAACGGTGCTAAAATAAGTGCTCACAGTTACGGAGTTTCCCATGCGGACGACTATTTCGCTTGATGACGATTTGATCGCCAAGGCTCAAGCCTATACGGGTGTTGAGGAAAAAACGGCACTTGTGCGCGAAGCTTTAAGGGCCTTGATCCAGCGTGAAGCCGCGAAGCGGCTCGCGAACCTTGGCGGTAGCCAGCCGGGCATCAAGGGGGCGCCGCGCCGCCGGCAGGGCGTTGAATGATTCTCGTCGATACATCGGTCTGGATTGACCATCTCAATGCTTCCGAACCGATGCTGATGACCCTGCTGGCCGAGGAGCGAGTGCTGGCTCATCCATTCGTAATAGGAGAGATTTCGCTCGGTAGTTTGCGTGACCGTGACGTTGTGCTTGGCGCGTTGCTCGATCTGCCACGCTCACCAGTTGCAACGCCGGAGGAGACGTTCTATCTGATCGAGCGCGAAGGGTTGTTCAATCGTGGGATCGGATATGTCGACACGTCACTGTTAGCGTCGGCGCGCCTGCAACCTGGCATCACCATCTGGACTCGCGACAAACGCTTGAAGAAGGTTGCGGATGAACTACATCTCGGCGCAATGCTCGCGCACTAGGTAATGGAGAATCTCCATGACAAGCATCGAAACAGACGGCTTCTTGTCGCCGGAGATCCAGGACTTTCGAGCTCACCTCCGAACGCAAATTAAGGCGCTCGCGAGCGAATGTGAGGATGTGTCGCGACGTGCCCGCGGTACGCAGCCTTACGAACCCGGCACACAATAGTGCTTGTTTCTTCGCTTCATCGCGTTGGTGTTTTTTGCGCTCCGGTCCAGGCCTCAAGCCCGTGAAAATCCATTGTTCCGGTAATGGCCTGCACGCGACCATCTGGCGAGACGAGCAAGGTTAGCGGAATCTCTCCACCCCAGTGGCGGTCGATCGCGTAGCGCGCGGAATCATCGAATCCGCTCGCGCTGACCCACTGGTCGCTGCCTTGCAGTCCCGCCTGCGCGAGCGCCGCTTCCACATCGGACGGTGTCGCCTGTTCGACTTCGATGAACGTGACGTCCGCGTCAGGATGCTTGTGCATGAAACGAGCCCATGCCGGCATTTCCGCTCGGCAGGGCTCGCAGCTCATACCCCACAGATGGACGATCCAGGGGCGCGACGCATGCGCCTTTCGCATGGCGTCCCAACTGTCGGCGCTATACCACTGCAGCCCGGCGGCGCTCGCGATCTGGCAGATCAACAGGCAGGTCAGTGCGATCAGCATGCGGCTGGCTTTCATCATAGGGCCTTCAGTTCGACGAGTTGATATCCGTGCTCGCTGCTCAGCCACGACAGGAACACACGATCGCGATAGCCGACCAGCAGTGGATGGTCCGAACGACCTGTCGAGCTGTCGATGATCGAAGGCACGCTCCAGTCGCGGCCATCGTTTCGGGAAGTCTGCAGCAGCACGTGCGAAACGTGTCCGTCGAAGTCTTTCCAGACCCGCCACACGTCGCTCGCGTGGGCGAGGACGAAGGCACGCGAGGCGACGTCGTCCGGGGTGCCAAGACGCTGTGGCGTGTCGAAGTTCGCTCCGCCGTCGCTCGATCTCGCGTAGAACAGGCCCTGGCGCGCCGTGCCTTGGGTGTACCAGACCACGTGCAAGCTGCCGTTGCCCGAGATCGCGACTGACGGCCCTTGATGCGGGCAGGCGTCCGTCACCCAGTTATCGACCGAGACGCGTTGCTGCTTACCTGGCTCGCCTGACGCGCCGAAGTGGACGATGACGTGGTCACGCACCGATCCCGGAAAGATCGTCCGGAAGGCTGTTACGGGCGTTCCGTCGACCGAGTTGGTCACGCCGATACGGCAGCACTCGCAACTCGTGGTCGACGCGAGGGTGGAGGTCGAGAACGTTTGTCCGCCATCGGTGGACCACGCATAGGCGATGGAGGCGCCTGGAAGCTGTCGCGGCCCGCTCAGGCGCTTGTCTTGCCACAGCATCAGAATCCTGCCCGACGGTGTGGCGTCGAGTACCGGAAGCCGCTGGCTCACGGACCCGGGTTCGAATACGGAGGGTGCGTCGAAATGCGCGCCACCGTCGGCCGACCTGGCCAGCCAGATTTGCGCATTCCAGTGTTTGTCCCTGAACGTGTCATACGCGATCAGCACATGCCCCGAAGCGTCGGCCACAAGCTGCGGTCGCGCATCTCCACCGCCGTCGAAGCTGGCGCTCAGATCACCTACCCGCAGTGGCAAGGTCCAGTTTTCTCCCTGATCTTTCGAGCGGGCGAAGTAGACCTTCTGGTCCTGTGTCCAGGCCAGCAGCAAAGTGCCGTTCGGCAGGAACGCTGCGGTGGCGGTGTCTGCGCAGCCCAGCGCCTGAGTCGAGTCACAGGGCGACGACGCCATGTGGTGCATGCCCGACATCCCGGACATACCCGGCATCGTCTGCGCCGGGGCGCGATTTGTCAGGGATAGCGCCAGCGTCAACGCGAGGCCGATCGTAAAAAGTATCCGGAAACGGATTCCAGCAATGAGCATGGTCTCCTCCTTATGGGTGCGTTCAGAAACGGGCCTGGACGCCCACATAAGCCATGCGCGGAGGCGACAGCGTCTGCGTATAGGGCTGATTGTAGGTCCAGGTGTTGTCGGTATAGGTTCGGTTCAGCACGTTATCCACGGCGAGCGTCACATCGACCGCAGGGCTGACGCGGTAGCGGCAGCTGATGTCGAAGACGGTGTTCGAACCCTGGGACTGGGTGCCGGTCGTGGTCGAGCTCGCGTAGTTCATGCGCCCGATGTAACGTGCCTGACCCGAGAGCTCGAGTTTGCTGACGGGACTCCAGACCACGCCCAGGTTGCCTGTGAACCTGGGGGTGCCAGCCAGTTGGGTGCCAAGAGGCGTGTTGGTGGTGGTGCTGGTGAGGACGGCATCGGTCATCGTGAACGACCCGGTGAAGCGCAAATTGGCTGCGGCCCGGTATGAGCCGATCAGTTCGAGCCCCTGGGATCTTTCATGGCCGGCGTTGCTGTAGAAGTTGCACGTGTTGCTCGATGAGCCTGCCAGGAAATCTCTGCACAGTTGCTGCTGATAGGCCGATGGTGCGTTCGAGGCGGGACTCGTCGCCGAGAGAATCGCGTTGCGGATCGTATAGAAGAAGTACGTCGCGCTCAGGTCCAGGCCGCGGTGCGTGTAGTCGAGGCCGATCTCGCGTTCGAGCATGTCCTGGGGAACGAGAGCGGGGTTCGCGATAGAAGGCGTCGACGATGCGCTCCCATAAGAACGCAGGGTGTTGTTCAGGCCGGGACCGCGAAACGTGTCGTTCACCGATGCACGCAATGACAGGTCGTCGCTGACGAAGTAGCGTGCCGAGATACTCGGGTCAAACCGGGTCTTGCTGGTTCCTGCGCCGAGCGGCGGATTGTCGCCCTCGATCGAAGCGATATTGCTGGAGAAACGGTCCTCCCGTGCAGCGAGGGTAATGAGCAGCGATTCGGTCGGCGCGATCCGGGTCTGTACGAACAGGCCGCTGTAGCTTTGCGTCCCGCTGCCGTTTACCGATGCGGCCAGGGTCCCAGTCGGCGCGCCGAGGACGGTGGGGGTGTTGTAGATCGACTCGTTGTCGGAGGCACTCAGGCGGCGGTAGTCGACCCCGACCTGGATGTCCCGCCATACCTTGCCGATGTTCCTCGAATACATCGTCGAGAAGCCGATTTCGTGATAGCCCAGGTCACCGTATTGCGTGTAGTACTGGTCGATGGCGTCGCCCGCCTGAGCGGTGGGCAGCCCCGTCATCGAGGACGACAGTGAAAGGCACCTTCCTGTGGATGTCTAGTAACAGGACGCGCCGTTATATTTGTTGAATGTGACCTCCTGAGCCCAGACGTTCGTGGTCAGCGAACCCTGCTTGCCGAAAACCTTGGTGAGGCTTGCCGCGAGATCGGGGCTCGTCTGCTTGTTATCTCCATACGGGTAGGAGATGTCCTCGTCGTTTTCGTGATACCCGAGGCGCAGGTAACCATGCAGGTCAGACGATGGGTGCAGATAAGCCGTCACTGAGACGTTGCTGTCGCGGGTCGCGATTGGCCCTTTGTCCGGAAAGCGCCACAGATATGGTGCGGGCGTCAGTTGATACCCATGCGAGTCGAGCCGGTCGGCAGACAGATTTACACTCACGGCGTCGCCCAGCCTGAAATTCCTACTCAGCGACACATCGGTCGTGCCGAAGCTGCCGTAGCTTGCCGACACCGTTCCGCTGTTGTCCTTGGGCTGCTTGCTGATGATGTTGATTACGCCGCCCACGGCCATATTGCCCCACACGACCGAGCCACCCCGGATGATCTCGATGCGGTCGATGTTGGCCAGGGGCACCTTGTACCACTGCACGGTGCCGTAGAACGGATCCATGATCGGCACGCCGTCGAGCAGGACGAGTACGCTTACGTTACCCAGACCACGCATGCCGAGCGACTGCCCGGTTGGATCCTTCGACGTTTCCGGGACGGTGCTCAGGTTGATGCCTCCGACATTGCGCAGCAGCTGGTCAAGGGTTTGCGCCGGGCTGCTGTCGATGTCGCGTCGCGTGATGATCGTCGTGCTCTGGGGCATTTCGGCCAGGGTCGCCTCATCGCGGCTGGCGCTGACCACGACGGGGGCCAGTTCGACTGGCGCATCGGCAGCGGCAACAACCTGCTGCGCAGGAAAGATCAACGCCACAGAAGTGACGAGCAGGGTACGCCTCATAATTTTTGGTTTTCTCGAATCGTGATAGATCGCGCCGTGCCGGTTCAGCGACGGTGTCGCGACGCATCGGGAGAAGCGTCGCGCGCAGGGGATTTACGATCGGGAAAAGGCGGGCGGTCCCCGCGGCCTTCCGGACGGAAAGGCGCCAAGCGGGGTAAAGCGGGTGGAAAGGGTGGACGCAGCGGCAATCGTCACGAGCATGACGAGAACCGCAGGGAAGAAGGGAACGGTCGGGAGCGCGGCATGATCCGCAAGCAGATCACAGTAACCGCACGCACTCATCCCGGCGTCATGCGCGTGGACCGTATCGGCAGACGGGGCCATCGCAGAACACAAGGCCGTGACCGGCTGATGGTTCCTGGCCGCAACGACGAGTTGGCTGACGACAGGCGCCAGCACGATCAGCCAGATGGCGATCATGCCGAGCCACGCAATCAGTCGACGGTTGGCGTGCGGATTCATCGGGTGCCGGGAAAATTTGCTTCGAAGTCTAGCACCCAGTGACATTTTTTGTCACGCAGTACGGAATGTGTCAACGCGGCAAGCAGAGGCGGACACAGGGCCAGGCAGGCGGCTGACGCGGAAACTAGTGTCATGGGTGATCAGCCTGTCTGGCCGGAAAATCGCGAATAGCAAGGAAGCCGACAGGCGGCGTTTCACGATACCGCAGCGATAACGTTCGCCCTACGTTCCGGCTTCGTCTGACGATCCAACGAAGCGTCAGGCTTTGGGGGGCATCACGTTGGCCGAACCCGCCACTCAGGTCGCCCGACGTCCCATACGTAGGCAAGTGCGGCATTCGCCATTGCTCAGCGACTGGCATTGGCATTGCAGATTCGACATCCACGTTTTCGACGGTGAACGTCGCGTAACTGAGCTGATTGAGCTCGCAGTGAACCGCAAGGGTCGCGCGGGCGATGCGCCCGAATTGCATGAGTTGAGTTGCACTGGCTCCCAGCCCAGCTCGATCTTGAAGCGAAAGCAGCGTACGAGGCAAACAGGTACTGGGCAAATGTTCGACACAGGTGGGGCGTACCAGCCGTTGTGCGTTAGCAGGCAACAGTATGCGACCTTCACTTTCCGGGGGGGAGCGGCCGCTGGAACGGCTCGGTTTTCTCGGGTTCCGATCGAACCGTTCGCTCCTTCGCGCAGTCAAGGATATGCGGCCGTCACCCGCCGGTGGGCGATCATCACGCACAACGCGAGCGCGACCGCCCTGGTTATCCGGGTAGTTGTCTTCGCACCTTGACAGCTGATCGACCTGGATCGCGCCGCCGGTTGCGTTCCCGCGGTCGTTCTCGTTCGGATGTTCCGGTTATCGTCAACGGCAGCAGAGCTCGGATGCAGAGACGACACACCTTTCCGACGGTGCCTCTATGGCGATCTACGGCCCGGCTCATCAGGGGTGGTTGCCGCAGATCCAGGATGCATCCAGTCAGAGGCTCTTTCCAAATCGATCTGGGAATGCGATGACTCGCTCCAATGTCGCCGACCGCCTGAGAATTGCCGTTACGCGAGCGAAGGACCAATGTCCGCAGCTCGCCAAACGACGTGTATCTCCTCACCTGGTTCGACACTATCTACCCTTCCTGATTATGTCTTGTAGCCGCGTGATGGGCTGTGTTTCTAGGTAAGTGCGTGTCGTCGGATAGAGATAATCTTGACTCCTTCCACCCGCTCCTCATGTCGGGGAAGGAGTTCATCGTGAAGTACACCATTCATGATCAGGTCATTCTCTCGCGAGCAGCGGAAGGCCCGCTCGCAGCTCATTTGGTAGCCTTTGCGAATGCGATCAGCGCTCAGGGATACAGTGCGCAGTCCATGAAGCAGCGGGTCCGAATCGCGGCATGCTTTAGTTGATGGCTTAAACAGACAGGTGTCGGTGTAAAGGACATCTGCTGCGACCACACAATACGGCATTTGCGGTATCGCGCCCGCCATGTTCAACCTTACCTTGGGGATCGATCTGCGCTCAGGCATGTCATTGATTTTATGCGCAGTGAGGGCGTAATATCTGGCGACAAGATAGTGGCACGTCGGGTGCTGCCGGCTGAGATCTGCGCGCAGGCATACGCAGAATACTTGCGCGAAGCTCAGGCTCTCGCTGAAACAACGATCATTAATTATGTGCCATTCATCCGTGATTTTCTCCACCATTGTTTCGGTGACGAGGAGGTCACGTTATCGCGACTACGTGCCGTAGATGTCGTGAACTTTGTGCCGATCCGCGCGCCACGTTTGCATTTGAGGCGAGCTAAGCTCATGACCACCGCACAGAGTCTTTTCTGCGCTACGTGCGCTATAGCGGCGACGTTACGCTGGATCTGGCTGCCGCCGTTCCGGTCGTCGCCTGAGCTTGCCCGCAAAAAATGGATCCCTTGCTGAGTGTGTAAAACTCACGCAAGGAGGAAGGAAAGATGGGTAATCCAAGAGCCCGATATACGCGGGAATTCATGCTGGAAGCCGTGCGCATGGTCCGCGGCGGCCAGAGCATGGCGGCGGTGGCGAAGATACTGGGTATCAGCCCGAAGACGCTGCACAACTGGGTTAAGGCCGATGCCGCTGGGAAGCTGAACGGCGCAGGCAAACAGGTTTCTCCAGAACAGATGGAGATTGCTCGGCTGCGCGCGGAGTTGGCACGCGTGAAGATGGAGCGCGACATATTGGAAAAAGCGACGGCGTACTTTGCAAAGGTGTCGGCATGAAGTAATGCAATGGACTCCCCACCCCTCGGGGTGGGGATAATTACGATTTTCCAATGAGGAGGTCCAACATGAGCGCAGAACTGATCGGGCTCGATATTGCGAAGAATGTCATTCAGGTTCACGGAGTGAACGCAGTCGGCGCAGCGGTACTGACGAAGCGCCTCAAACGTTCTCAGGTGCTCGAGTATTTCGCAAACCTGTCGCCTTGCCTGATCGCGATAGAGGCTTGCGCTGGTTCGCACTATTGGGCGCGCCGACTGGCTGGCTTCGGGCACCGAATCAAGCTCATTCCTGCGCAATATGTGAAACCATTCGTCCGGCGTTCCAAAACAGATGCCCGTGACGCCGCAGCCATTTGCGAGGCGGCTCGTCAGCCGGACATGCCAACAGTAGCTGTCAACACCGAGGAACAACAGGCTGTCCAGATGTTGCACCGAATTCGACAACGGCTTATGCAAGAGCGCACCGCCTTGATCAATCAGGTGCGCGGGTTACTGGGCGAATTCGGAATTGTCTTCCCAATTCACGTTTCGGCCTTCAAAGAGGGAGCACGAAAACTTCTCACGGATGAAAGCGACGCGTTGCCCGCTTTGGCGCGGCACCTATTGCTTGATTTGTGCACTGAGTTGACGGCACTGGAAGAGCGGATCAACGCCGTTGATGGGCGCGTGAGACGATTGGCGAAAGAAGATGAGCGTTGCGCCAGGCTGCAGGAAATCCCCGGCATCGGTCCGGTGACGGCCACGGCCTTGATCGCCGCGGTGGGGGATGCGAAACGATATCGCAGTGCAAGACATATGGCCGCCAGTTTCGGACTCACGCCTCACGAGCACAGCAGCGGAGGCAAGCAAAAGTTGCTCGGTATCAGCAAACGGGGAGATCGGTACATCCGCTGGCTGCTGGTCCAGGGAGCGCGGTCGATCATGCGATTTGCGAGCAAGCGAACCGATGCGCTGTCGCGCTGGGTCTGTCAGCTCGCGAGCAGACGTGGGGTGAATGTCGCAGCGGCGGCACTGGCGAACAAACTAGCACGCATAGCGTGGGCGTTGCTTGCCAAGAGCGAGCGCTTCGCGAGCGCATGAATCCATAAAATCTCTGCCGTACAACCACCAGCAGTTTGCGAACGATGAACAATCGATGATGCGATGGGTCTGACCCAGCCTCGAAAATCCGACAGGCGTAGTGGCCAAAGAAGGCCGCTGAAGTAATGAGAACGAGGCAGGCGATTTGCATTATGGCCAGCGGTGACCCCGCATAAACAGGCCGAATATATACGTGCAGACTGACACCTTGCATCAAGAGAAGCCCCATTGTTTGCAAAACCTGGGGAGTCCATATATACGCCTGGATCGAGCTTCACAGCCGACAATGGCCGGTGTCCCTGACCTGCCAGGTGCTGGGTGTCAGCCCCAGCGGTTACCACGCGCGCAAGGCGCGGGATGTCGATACTGATCGACCGCGCCGACGCATCAGCAACGACGCTCTGCTGGTGCACATCAAGGCCGTGCACGCTGAATCCAAAGGCGAGTACGGCTGGCCGCGCGTGTGGAAGCAACTGCTGGCCCAGGGCATTCGCGTCAGCAAGGATCGTGTCCAGCGGCTCATGAATCTGCACGGCATCAAGGCGAAGACCAAACGCCGGTTCAAGGTCACGACCGACAGCAACCACAGCCTGCCGGTCGCACCGGACCTGTTGCAACGAGACTTCTCTCCCGCGCGTCCAGATCAGGTCTGGACTACGGACATCACGTACATCTGGACGGACGAGGGTTGGCTGTTTCTGACCGTCATCCTCGACCTGTTCAGCCGTCAGGTGGTGGGCTGGTCGATGCAGCAGCACATGCGCACGGAGCTGGTGTCTGACGCGCTGCGTATGGCGTGGTTTCGCCGCCGGCCGGAAGCGGGCCTGATCGTCCATAGCGACCGCGGTAGCCAGTATTGCAGTCGTGACTTCCAGGACCTGCTTAAGGGCTACGGCATGCGCAGCTCGATGAGCCGTCGAGGAAATTGTTGGGACAACGCGCCGACCGAGAGCTTGTGGGGATCGCTCAAGCGAGCACGCATCCATGGCCAGCGCTTTGCAACGCGTCGGGAAGCGATGGACGAGGTAATCGACTGGTTGAGCTTCTACAATCATTCGCGCTTGCACTCGACGTTGGGCTACGTCAGTCCGATGCAGTTCGAGCGGGACTGGTACGCTGCCCAGAACCAACGGGTGGCATAATCTCACTCAGCTAAGGGATCCGAAATTCGCGGGCAACGTCAGCCAACTGGTCGATGCCGTCAATTCCTCGTGCGATTTCTGCTGATCAGACGCGACAGTTGCTGGCTAGCATCGATCGACGGACTGCAGTCGGGCGTCGCGACTACGCCATCTTGCTCTTGCTCGCGCGATTAGGATTACGCTCTGGTGTTGTGGCTTTTCACGAACTCGATGATATCGACTGGGGCTCTGGCCAATTGAGCGTGCTCGGCAAGAGTGGGGCAACGCAGCGAGCTGCCCTTACCCGCGGATGTCGGCAAGGCCATTGCCGCCTATTTGCGGCACGGGCGTCCTCATAGCGCCAGTCGCCGCGTGTTTTTACGTGCAAAGGCCCCCATCACAGGCTTTCGTGGACAATCTGGCGTCGGCTCCCTCGTCCGGCATTCGATTCAGCGCGCTGGCATCGACGCGCCCACGTTGGGTGCCCATCAGTTCCGCCATGGCCTGGCCACCCAGATGTTGAGCCATGGAGCCTCGCTCAGCGAGATCGGCGAGGTGTTGGGTCATCGTCATCCACAGACTACAAAGATCTATTAGCTACCGTGGATCGTTATGTAGAGTCACCGTGGCAAACGCTTTGTGGGCAAGGCGTCAGCATTGGCTTACTGCACATAAAGTTTCATGATGAGAGTCCTAGCGGCCATCGGGGCCGCCATTGTGAGGAGCTCGATCATGGAGGATTCCACCCGTCAAGTTTCAAGCCGTCTGCCGTTGGAGCAGGTCATTGCTGGTGCCGTGAGCGAACTGGAGAGGCTCGGCTACAGCAGAAGATCGCTGAATCGCTATCGCACGGTCTGGCGACATCTCGTTGCGTTTTGCCTCGATATGAGGGTGAGAGATGAGTACTGCGAAGATATGGTGGTGAAGTTTTATAGCAGATATAGGATGCAGGATGGGGAGCGCCTCAAGGCGGGGGGCGGTTGGCGACGCCATATCGAGATGGCTCTTAAAGTTCTGGAAGACTTTGCGCGTGATCGGCATATCGAGCGCACCATCACCGACATGCAGAAGATACAGGTCCCAGTGCGCATGGTGAAGACCGTCCGCGACTACGAACAGTATTGTCGGGATCGTCTTAATCTTCGCTCAAGAACCCTTTGCGATCGGATGCGGCACGTCGCCATATTCGCGGATTTCCTTGGGTTAAGGAACATCACTTCTTTCGATCAGATGCAGTCGGCCGATATTTCTGCCTTTGTGACCTCACGACATTGTCTGGCGGCTAAAACCGTCTCAGGGATCGTTTCTCACGTGCGTGGCTTTCTGCGATTTCTTCTGCTGCGCGGAATCCTGCACCGTGATCTGAGTCATGTATTACCGGTGGTCCGCATCCCGAGTGATGCGGCTGTTCCATCGGTCTGGGACCCGGAGCTCGTGATTAGGTTGCTCGAAGTCGTTGATCGCAGTTCGCCCAAAGGCAAGCGCGATTACGCGATCCTCCTGCTTGCCTGTCGCCTCGGATTGCGAGTGGGTGATATCCGGACACTGACGCTCGATGACCTAAAGTGGGAAACGGCTACCCTGGAGATCACGCAGTCGAAGTCCCTCGCACAGCTTTGTTTGCCACTAACGGAAGAGATTGGAGAAGCGCTGATTGACTATTTGAGATCCGGTCGTTCTACGTCAGATCGCCGCGAAGTGTTCCTCACATTGACACCACCGTTTCAGCCCTTCTCCAACATTGATAACCTTCATCGCATCGTCGACTATTGGAAGGAACTTGCTGGCATCCATTTCCGGACCCCACAACGCCACGGCTTGCATTCGCTGAGGCATACGCTGGCGACACAACTCCTCCATGAGCAAACGCCATTTCATGTTATCAGCGAGATCCTTGGACATGCGACGACGGCCTCGACATTCATCTACGCCAAGACCGACGTGGAAACCCTACGCACCGCCGCGCTGAACACCGAGGAGGTACGCCATGTCGAGTAAAGCATTCAAGGGGCAGTTCCGAAGCGCTTTCGGCTCACTCATGGAACAGTTCGTCCGGGAGAAACAGGCATGCGGTTACCGATATGACGAGTCAGCCCGCTTGCTCGCGCGCATTGATCGTTTCCTGTGCGACGAAGCGCTATCGCAATGCGAACTGCCACGCTCAATCTGCCGCAAGTGGCTCGCCAAACGACCCCACGAGAGCGTGTCCACGCAACAGGCTCGGATCTGCGCGGTTCGCCAATTCGCACTGTACCTGAACCGGATGGGATATCCCGCCGATGTGCCGGATCGGTCCCGGACGGCAAGGGGTGCGAGCAGGTTCTCTCCGCGCATTCTGACCCACGCCGAGATTCGGCGGCTGCTCGACGCGGTCGACCATCTCGAGCCAACTGCACGAGCCCCGCTGCGCCATCTCATCATGCCGGAAGTCTTCCGGCTGCTGTATGGCTGTGGCATGAGGATCGGCGAGGTGCTGCACCTGCGGGTGGCCGATGTTGACCTTGGCCGCGGGGTCCTGATGGTGCGTGAAGCCAAATTTGAAGGATCGCGTCGTCCCACCAGCCTTACCGTTGGTCCAGCGCCTTCGAACCTATGCGGCATTCATGGGAAATCGTTCGCCCGAAGCGTACTTCTTCCCCTCGCCATCCGATGGCCCGTGGAGCCACCCGGCCGTCTACTGGCTGTACCGGGAGCTACTCATGCGCTGCGGGGTCGCGCACGCCGGTAGAGGCAAGGGCCCGCGCTTATATGATCTTCGTCACGCCTATGCCGTCCATGCGTTGCTGCGCTGGTGCCGGGAAGGCGCGAACCTCGATGCGAAGCTGCCGGTGCTCGCGACCTATTTGGGTCATCGCTCCCTTGCCGGAACGCAGCGCTATCTGCATCTGATACCCGAACTGTTTCCAGAGATCACGGTGCGCACCAGCACCGCCTTTGGCGACGTCATTCCTCGGTGGGACGGATCATGAAACCAACCGACTTCTCCATGCTCGTGACCAGCTTCCTGACGTATTATCTCGCCGCGCAGCACAATCTGAGCCCCAACACCATCAAAGCGTATCGCGATGTGTTCACCCTGCTGCTCCGATTCTGTCGCGACGTGCGGGGCATTGCGCTGGAGCGCCTGTCGCTCGCGCAGATCGACGTATCCCTTGTGGAGGCGTTCCTCGATCATCTGGCCAATGATCGGCACGTTTCGGTCAGCACGCAGAATCACCGTCTTGCGACCTTGCACGCATTCTTCCGCTACGTACAGTCGGAAGTGCCCGAGCGCCTGCTGCAGTGCCAGCAGATCCTCGCCATTCCGCTGCGGCGACAGCCGCGTCCCTGTGTCGGGTATCTCAGCAAAGAGTACCTTGCGCAGATTCTCGCTCAACCCGATCTGCGTACTTCCGAGGGTCGCCGGGATGCGGTAATGCTGAGCGTGCTCTACGACACCGGTGCCCGGGTGCAGGAGTTGATCGACCTGAACGCTGGCGACGTGCGCCTGGATCCACCGTCTCAGGTTCGACTCATGGGAAAGGGTCGAAAGCTGCGCGCTGTACCCCTGCTGGACGAGACAGTCGAAGTCCTGCGCCACTATCGGCACGATAACGACCTCGGTCGTCCTGAACATGCCGACAAGCCACTCTTCCAGAACCGGCAAGGGGCACGGTTATCCCGATCGGGTGGGTGCTATCTCCTGCAGAAGTATGTGGTTTCCGTACGCAGAAGTCACCCCGACTTCACACAGCGGGTGAGTCCTCACAGCCTGAGACACACAAAGGGAATGCACCTGCTGCAGAGTGGCGTCCCGCTCGAGATCATCCGCGACTTTCTGGGTCACGTCGATGTGAAGACAACAGAGATCTATGCTCGCGCAAATCTTGAAATGAAGCGGAAGGCGCTCGAGAAAGCGGCGCACGGCACGCTGCTTCCGAAGATCCCGTCCTGGCAGCAGAACAAGTCCTTGCTCGAGTGGCTGCATTCCCTATAGGACCACGGAGGTCACGCCTGCCGTCTGTTGGTGGCGGGCCTCCACATCCGATCGGATATTTATGCCGAGTTCCTACGGCCGGACTACTTTGCTATCAACGAGC
The DNA here is from genome assembly GCF_051615025.1 of Caballeronia sp. DA-9. NCBI lineage: Bacteria > Pseudomonadati > Pseudomonadota > Betaproteobacteria > Burkholderiales > Burkholderiaceae > Caballeronia > Caballeronia sp. DA-9. The sequence continues at coordinate 1,985,470 of NZ_CP195132.1, forward strand.
CGGAACCGAGACTGCACATAACAACTTTCAGCCGGTAATAGATCATCGTGGTGTTGAGCTCGCGATGACGCAGGATGTCGGCCACGTCCTTGAGCGTTCCGCCATGATCGAGCAGGCGTTCCGCGAGCGTGTTGCGCAACGCGTGCGCCCGCACTGGAGGTAGCCCGCAGCGTTGAAAAGCCTCGAGAACGACACGTCGCACCGTTGCCGCCCCGACCGGTTGCTCCACCGGGGCTCGACAGCGCACGAAAAGGTGACGACCTGCGCATGAAGCCCGCTCATGTTGGAGGTAGGAGGCAATCGCACTTCCTGTGCTGTGCGGCAGCGGCAGTATGTCGACTCGGCGCGACTTGTTCCTGCACAGCCTCACGGTGCCGCTCTTCCAGTCGATGTCATCGAGGCTCAGGCCAACGACTTCGCTGGATCTCAGACCCAGGTCCACGAGACACCGGACCATCGCGTAACCGCGCCGCGCCGAAGCAACACCCGGGCCGAAGGCACCGAGCAGTCTGGTCGTCTCGGCCGCCGTAAGCGTTTGTGGTAGCGGTGCCAATCGCCAGTTCGGCGGGCGAGCGATCGCCGAGATCAAGTGATTCACAGCGTCGCCGTGTGTGGCGCGATACCGGAGGTAGCTGCGCAGCGCGCCGGCCAACGTTCCGGCGCTGGCGACACTCCATCGCTGAAGCATCTCGGTGAAGAACTGGCGCAGATGATCTGCAGTAAGCGGTAGCAGATCGGTTCGATCGGCGCTCACGCGCTGCTCAATGAATGGCCGCAAGGTGCGCAGGCGCAAGGCACGCGTGGTCGGAGCTAGCCCTCTTGCCAGGCGCATATAGTCGTCGTAATGCCGCAACTCCTCGTCAACGATGTCATTGCGTCCCTCGGTGATAGGAATGTCTTGCTCGTGAAGTAGTGCCCTCAGATGCGTTAGTGCTGCATGATGATGACCCCGACCACGAGACACCTCTGGCGGACAACAGCACTTGGCGAGATGTCGGTCAAGGAAGAGTTCGGAACGCTCGACTGACGCGATTGCGCCACCGGGACGTCGCTGCGCCCAATGCGCAAAGTGGGCCAGGCAGTACGTATAGGAGCGCACAACCTTGCTGGCATAGCGACGCTCCACCAGTCGTTCCCGGAACGGTTGAACGAGTTCGGCGATGTTGCTGCGGAGCAGCCATGAAGTTGCTGCTGGACGGATTGAAGCGAGTGCATCCATAAAACCTCCTGTGGTTGGATTGCCACTGGAGGACACCACTTACGTAATGCGAAGTCCATTGCTGCATCGCCGCCATTGATCGCGCGTTGCACAGGGCTCGGAAACTTCGCTGGAGTTCCCACTTCGCATAAGCCGTCGCTTCGCATAATTCCTCTCATGCTCTTATGTGCATGAGAGGAAGAAGTGCAGATAGATCTGTCGCGACCACGACAGCACCATCACGAAGGCCATCAGGGGTCAGCGCGCACGTCCGATCTGCAGATGGCCGAAGCTCCCCCAGTCGCATTGGGCTTGCTCCCCTAATCTGAAGGAGGCGGTAATCGGAAGGACATCGGCGAGTCGCCGGGCAGCGCGTAATTTTTCGCGATTCTGCTTTCCATTATGAGCACGTGGCATCCTCAGGCTTGGTCATATCCGAGGAGGTTCCCATGTCCGCTCCGCTATCAACTGATGAGATGTTGATCGAGAAACTGCTGGCTCATCTGAGGGCCGAGGGGTATTCCCTACGGATCCAGCGGTGGTATCCGGCTCGTGTACGTCAGTTGCTGGATTACTGCAACCGTAATGGACTGTCGATCGAATCCGTTCGCTCTGGGCACGTGACGCGGTTCTTGCGCGGGCAATATCGGCGCTCGCGGAAACAGTACAGCGAGTTGCCACCGTTTCAGAAATGGCGACATCGATACACCGGTGCCATCAATATGATGCTGCGTCTTGTGCATGGTGCATGGCCGGTTCCGGACCCACCGCGCAGCGCTCTCGAAGTCTTTCATTGCGATATCGTCAAGGACTACGACACGTGGTTGTGCGACCTGCGTGGACTGCACCCACTGACACGAGCCAAGCGCACCAAGCATGCGTTGCAATTCCTAACTTCACTTGGACAGCGAGCAGATCAGCGGGGTCTTGCGGACTTGAGCGTTCGCGATCTTGATGCGTACTTGAAGCAATCTTGTGACGGACTACGGCGCGGATCCATCGAAGATCGAACCGTCTGCCTCCGTGATTTTCTTCGCCACTTGTGGCGCACGGGCCGAACCGCCATCGATCTCACCGGCACCGTAATTGGGCCGCGCATCTATAAGCACGAAGACATTCCAGTCGCCCTTCGAACAGAGGAAGTGCAGCGGGTTCTGGAGGTGACTCGGAAGGATCTCTCACCGGTCGGTCTACGCGACTACGCCATCTTGATCCTGTTGTCGACCTACGGCCTACGGGCTGCAGAAGTCGTCAATTTACGCTTGGAGGACATCGACTGGAGGCGGGATGTTCTTTGCGTGCGCCACTCAAAGACAGGGACCTACTCAGAGCTTCCATTGCTACGCGAACCGGGCGAAGCTGTGCTCCGATACGTGGAGAAGGCGCGCCCGCCAAGCGTACATCGAGAGATATTCCTGCGTATCCAGACACCGCACCGCCCGTTCAAGAACGGGTCGATCCTCAACTGCATCACGAGCGCTCGTCTGCGAGCAGCCGGAGTCACTCCACAAGGAAGGAAAGGCCCCCACGCCTTTCGCCACGCACGCGCCGTGAGCTTGCTGCGATCTGGTGTGCCGCTCAAGATCATCGGCGATGTGTTGGGTCACACGTCTGCTGCGGCGACCGCAGAGTATCTGAAGCTTGCGACCGAGGATCTGCGAACAATCGGACTTGATCTGCCAGGAGGATTTTTGCCATGACTCACTTACCGTCCATCGATGCGGCATCCGTCGAGCGATTTTTGCGGGCGCAACGCTTTCGCCATCCGGCCACGTACAAGAACTATGCGCACATTCTATGCAACTTCAACAGCTTTCTCGCGAACCATGGCGCGATTACTTCACCGGACGTCTCACTCGTGCAGCAATGGCTGAAGGAACACAGTCTCAAGTGGCCGGCGCACATCCTCTATCACCGAACCCTCCTGATCGAGCGATATGTCCAGTGGCTGCACGACCAGGGTCGGATTGCGTCAAACCCATTTGCAGAATTACATCGGCAGTATGGGCCGCGCACCACGCCGATCGTGCGGGCCCTCGTCAGTGAAGATAGTAACGCGGCACTCCAGAAACAGCGCCGGCTTCCTCGCTTCGGAAGTTTCCTTGGAATAGTGATGGATGAGCATATTGCACACATGCGCGTCCTCGGTTATCGCTATCGCACCGAAGAGCAGAGACTGCTGCGCTTCGATCGTTTCCTGCAATACCATCCCGAGCTGGCCGGGCTTACGCTGGCCGAACTCGTTGAGCATTGGAGCGAGGAAGAACCGTCACCGTACCATTTGTTTGAAGCTCGGAGAGCCGGCCGCACAGTGTCGAAGGCGATGCACCGGATCGACCCGCGGGTGCCGATCTTGTCCATCGGCGATGGGGTAGCTCGTTCGGCGCGGCAACAAGAGCGATCCCCCTATATCTACACGGACGAGGAGATACAGCGCATTCTGCAGGCGGCGCTGTTGTATCCCTCCCCGAAGGCACCGTGGCGTCCCGTCACCCTCTTCACCATGCTCGTGCTTGCTTACTGCGCCGGGCTTCGGGGAGGCGAGATCGCGCGTTTGGTGCTCGGGGACGTCGACCGATGCGAGCTGACTATCGACATCCGAGAGACGAAGTTTTTCAAAAGACGTCGCTTACCTCTGGCTCCTGGAGTTATGGCTATGCTCAAGCACTATCTTGTCCTGCGTGAGCAAGCCGGTGCTCCAACGAATCCCGAGAGCCCACTGTTCTGGAGTCCACAGCGAAACTGCGGCTACACAGTAGGCGGCATACGGCTCGTTCTGACGGATGTCCTGCGACGAGCGGAGATCAAACCCGCGCGCGGAGCAGTCGGACCGCGAATTCACGATCTGCGACACTATGTGCCCTTCCTGACTATGTCTTGCAACTGAGAGTTGTCCCCATTTTGCGGCAGTTCCGCGAAGCAAAGTAGAGATAGTCTTGATTCCTTCCACAGCCCCCGGCGTCCGGGAAGGAGTCCATCATGAGATACGTCGTTTGTGACCGGGTCGGTCTTTCGCGCCTTCCAGAAGGTCCGCTTGCATCCTACATCGTTTCATTCGCGAACTCGATGGAGTCCCAAGGATATAGCGTGCAGTCACTCCGGCATCAGGTGCGCATTGTTGCTGGCTTTAGTCAGTGGCTCGCACGATCAAGAGTGGAATTGCATCGCGTACGCTCCGAACACGCGTCGCAGTATTTGCGATATCGAGCTCGACGTGTGCGGGCTGGCCGGGGGGACAGCGCTGCACTTCGACATCTCCTCGAGTTTCTGCACCACAGTGGCGTCGTTCGTGCTCAACGCACAGACACGCGCCGCGGGACGGCGGCCGAACTCTATGCCCAGGCGTACGGACAGTACTTACGCGAGGTGCGTGGTCTGGCCGAAACAACGATTGCGTATTACTCGACGTTCGCCACAGATTTCCTGCAAGACCGCTTCGGCGACGGGCGAGTCAATCTGTCACGTCTGCGTGCGAGCGATGTCATTAGATTTGTACAGTTTAAGGCCCAACGGCTGCATTTGAAGCGTGCGAAGCTCATGACCACCGCTTTGCGATCCTTTCTACGCTACGCACGCTATCGTGGCGACATGGTGCCGGATCTTGCGGATTTCGTTCCGGTCGTTGCCAACTGGTCGATGCCGTCAATCCCTCGGGCGATTGCTCCAGATCAGATACGGCAACTGCTGTCCAGTATCGATCGCAGGACCGGAATGGGCCTTCGCGACTACGCGATCCTGCTGCTGCTCGCACGGTTGGGGCTACGCTCTGGGGAAGTAGTGTCGCTTGAACTTACGGATATCGACTGGAGCGCGGCACGTTTGACTGTGCGAGGTAAATGCGGCCAGCGCAACGAGCTACCTTTGCATGCCGACGTCGGCAAGGCGATCGCTGCATATTTGCGGCACGGCCGACCGCATAGTTCCTGCCGCCGGGTATTCTTGCGCACGAAGGCGCCTATCACCGGCTTTCGCGGAGCATGTGGCGTCGGTTCCATTGTTCGGCACGCGCTCCAGCGCGCTGGCATCGACGCCCCAACTACGGGAGCACATCAGTTTCGCCACGGACTGGCTGCCGACATGCTGCGCCATGGCGCATCACTGAGCGAGATTGGGGAGATCTTAGGGCATCGTGATCCACAGACGACTATGATCTATACAAAGATCGACATCGAGGCACTGCGGACGCTGGCTGTACCGTGGCCGGGAGGTGCGCAATGAACACGCTCCAGCAGGCCGTCCACGACTATTTGAACCTCAGGCGCACCCTGGGATTCAAGTTGAAGGAACCGGGCCGAGCATTGCTCGACTTCGCCGCCTTCATGGAGCGGCACAATGCTCCCTACATTACTCAGGCGTTGGCTCTTGCCTGGGCTCAACAACCAGCCGATGTCCAACCTGCGACCTGGGCACGACGACTCGGTGTCGTGCGAGACTTTGCGCGATATCGTAGCGCGGCTGACCGGCGCACGCAGATTCCGGCCCCAGGCCTGCTGCCGTTTCAGCCGAAGCGGGCCCACCCATATCTTTACTCTGACGATGAGGTTCGCCGGTTATTGCATGCCGCCCTCGAGATGCAATACCGCTACGAACGAGGTGCATTGCGCCCGAGGGCATTTTATTGCCTGTTCGGTTTGCTAAGCGTGTCGGGCATGCGTCTTTCCGAGGCGCTCAATCTTGAGCTTCGGGATGTGGATCTGACCGAAGGCGTATTGACGATCCGCGGTGCCAAGTTTGGCAAAGACAGACTCTTGCCATTGCATGCTTCGACCTGCAAGGTGCTCGCTGATTATATTGTGCGACGCGATCGCCACTGGGCTGGTCGGGATGTCTCGCCCTACCTGTTCGTTTCCAGCGGCGGGAGAAGACTGGACCAGGCAGACGTCCGTCGAACGTTCTATGCCTTGTCACGGGAGATTGGCTTACGCGGGACATCCGACAGTCACGGTCCGCGGTTGCATGACATGAGGCACGTGTTTGCGACAAGAACGCTTGTACGCTGGTACCAGTCCGGACAGGATCCCGAGCGCCGTCTGCCGATTCTGTCGGCCTACCTTGGTCATGCTCATGTCGCCGATACACAGTGGTACCTCAGCGCCTCACCGGAACTCATGCGCGAATCGATGCGCCGACTTGAGCGGTACTGGGAGAACCGGTCATGAACAAATTCGCCAGCTTTGCTCCGCTTCTGGAGCATTTTTTTATACAACGCCTGATGCAGCAGCGCCAGGCGAGTCCTCACACAATCAGTTCGTATCGGGATACATTCCGTCAGTTTCTGAAGTTCGCGCAACAACGTCTGCACAAGCAGCCCTCACGCATGAGTTTCGAGGAAATCGATGCCCCGTTGATCGTTGCATTTCTGGACGACCTGGAGAAGCGTCAAGGCTTGAGCGTTCGCAGCCGGAATCTGCGTCTGACAGCGATTCACTCCTTCTTTCGTTACGCGGCGCTCGAGACACCAGCACATTCCGCGCAGATCCAGCGGGTACTCGCCATACCCAGCAAGCGTTTTACCCGCACCCTGGTGCACTTCCTGACGCGTCCCGAAGTCGATGCCTTGCTCGCTGCGCCGGATCAGCGCACCTGGTCTGGTCGACGTGATCACGCCTTCATGCTAGTCGCCGTGCAAACAGGCTTGCGCCTCTCCGAGATGACCGGGCTCAAACGCGACGACCTAATTCTCGGAGTTGGCGCACACGTTCGCGTGATCGGCAAAGGGCGCCGAGAACGCTGTACGCCCATCGCCAAATCCACACTCGCTGTATTGAAAGCGTGGCTGCGAGAACCGCAGCGTGGTGACGGTGATTTACTGTTTCCCAGCGCAAGGGGAGAACGCCTCACTGTCCATGGCGTGCAGTATCTGCTAAACAAACATCGCGAAATGGCGTCCAGAGTTTGCCCGTCGTTGCAACAGAAACGGGTCACCGTTCACTGTTTGAGACACACGATGGCTATGGACCTTCTGCAAGCGGGTGTTCGTCGTTCAGTGATTGCGCTGTGGCTCGGACATGAATCGGTGGAAACCACGCAGATCTATGTCGAAGCGACACTCGCAATGAAGGAGGAAGCTCTCGCGAAGACATCTCCGCCCTGCGGCAGGCAAGGGCGCTACCGGCCCGCAGACCAGCTTCTCGACTTCCTGAATAGCTTGTAGGTCCGCGAAACTATATCGGGTGATTGGCCGAGTACATTCACCGCCCAGCCCACACTACCAAGGTGTTCAAGGAGCCCTTCCAGATTACCCGATATAGTCAGGAAGGGCACATAGTGTCGCAACACATGCGGGCTCACGCGCTTGTTCTTTAGTGAAGAGCATTCGTTCGTGGCCGCCAGGACATACTTGTGAAGCAGGTAATGGACGCCGTGTGCGCTCAACCGGCCGCCGCGCGCATTGGGGAATAGTGGCTGATCCTCGGCCCGCGGAGGCTCTCGAACCCACGCGACCAATACGGCGCGGGTACTCTTGCTCAATGGGGTGCAACGCTCCTTGTTCTCATGCAAATATTTGCATGAGAACAAGAGCCGCATTTGCCCCTTGTGGCCGGAAACGGTGGACATAATCAAGGCGCTGTTGAGGCGACAACCGCGTTCGAATGACGAGCCCATCTTCGTCAATAGATACGGCCAGCCGCTCGGTGCAGCCGGGGTTCGCTTCAAGCTCAAGCAATACGTTCAGTCAGCTTCGCTGCACGTGCCATCACTCGCGGCAAAGCGAATCACGCCGCACACGTGGCGTCACAGTGTCGGAGTTCAGCTCGTCGCTGCCGGTGTCGACGTGACGGTGATCCGTAGCTACCTCGGGCACGTGCGACTGGACACGACCAATCACTACGCTCGCGCCAATTTGGATACCAAGCGAAAGGCGCTCGAACAGGTCGACCCATCAACGAAGCCCGGTCGGCCGCCGCGATGGAAGCGGAATCCGGACTTGCTGACCTGGCTCGACTCTCTGTGAAAAGCACGCGCCCATAATGAGAAGGTCGTGCGGCCTACCAGCCAGCAGATTTGGGGAGGTAGGCCATTTCCTTCTTATAACGAGGCGCTTCCCATTAGCCGAATAATCGCAAGCTTGCGATTATTCACCAGGCAAGGTGCGAAGCCGAAGGTACGCCTCGGCCACCGGGCGTGGACGATGAAGCGAAACGAGGTGTCTGAAGTGGTGCTGACCGCCGCGGTAGCCGCGCTCATAGACCATCGCATACAGGCGGCTGGCCGTGAGTGACGGAAACTTCTTCAGAGTCTCATGGATGAACGGCAGATAAGCATCGATCTGCGAGGGCCGCAGCACCGGACCAATCCGAGGCAATCCAGCCTGTGCGAGCACACGCTGGACGGTGCCACGATTTACGCGTAACTGGCGCGCGATGGTGCCACAGCGCCACTTCTCGACATGGTAGTAGCGCAGGATCTGCGCTTCGAGTTCAACTCCGATGGTCATGGGTCACTTCCTGTGCAGTGAGTAGTAGTACGAATGTCACGGAAGACCCGACGGCGCAGTGGCCCGAGGCGTACGAAGCCCGGACAGACGCAGTGGCAGAAGTGGCAATGCTCAGCCACAGGTGTGGCGCTGGTGGGTACTGCTGCTCTGGCAGCCGACGTCGTCGAAGTCGGTGCCAGTAGAGCATCGGCGGCAGGCACGGCGGAACCGTGATGCGTCACTTTATTCTGGCGACTGCGATAGCGGCGCATTCGTTCGGCGTGTGCAAACCGGCCGTGGCGACTGCGCTGATAGCGCTGAGCGGCCTCGCGCAAGCTGGCCTGGCGTGAGGCCCGAGAGCAGTCGCCTTCGCAATAAATCTGTCCGCGGTCACAACGGCGGCAAACAATGACCTGCGCCCGGCAGCGGGCGCACACAAAGAGGCGGCCTGACGCCGGCATCGGCAATCCCCGTCAATGCCGATGCCGATATCGACAGAGCTGACCGGGCGTGCAATACTTTGCAGGCACCGTACCCCGTCGTGCGCATGCTGGGCTCGACACCGGATTGGACCTGGCAGTTTAGGCCGGTGTCGGGCCTGTTTCTTCGGCGGTAAGCCTTCTTCTACCGCATCCAGACTTCTGCGTCACCCCTTCCTGAAACGAGCCGCACCGGGTGCGTCTGCACTCGCCCTTCGGGCTCCTTTCGACGCACCCGATACCGCCCATCGATGCCGTCAACAACAAGCACCGAACAGTTCTGCAGAACAGGAATCGTTTCGCATTTCTGATCGACGCCGCCATCTGGTGTCGGATTCTGACCGCCGTTCACACCGTGGACCTTTCATTGTCTATTCGGATTACTGAGCGTATCAGACATGCGTCTGGGTGAAGCGTGCAATCAGTAATGATGTGGGACTGGATTCAGGAAAGTATCACGCTCAGGCGCGGCCGGACCGGTGCAAAGCCAGAGGCCGTGCTCCATTGGGCATTCGAACGGCTTGCGCGAGACCCGAGGACGAACTGCACGACCTCTTTCCGGTAACCGGAGCCGTCGCGCGCGTGGCGCACCTGGGAGGGAAAATCCGTCTTGCCGGAGTCAGTTTCCGGTCTGACGAAGGACCAACGCCCCTCGCTGGATCCCGAGGCTTTCGAGCGTGTTTCGCCGCATGCAAAGCGGGCAGATAAAGTAGATCCCGAAATCGTCGATAGCAGGATCAACCCGGTTTGCAGGGATCGATTGATGGCAACGGATGCACTTCCACATGGCAGTACCCCGGTCGGTGATACACGGTAGCAGCATAGACCATGAGGGCATTTTCGCCAGGAGAGAAGGCATATTCCGACGGGGTGTCTTGCGGCCACAACCGTTTCCAATGCCCGTATGCCAGCAGGAAGCGAGGCGCTCGGTTGACGGGCCGTGAACCGGATCCTGTGGCGTAGTGGTCGGGCCTCGGTTGTCGAGCTGGCGGTCGATTACTCCTGGATACAGAACGGTGCCCGCCACGCCATGCTGCGGGAGGATTTCACCATTAGATCCGGTTGATCGGCATTCAGTGCAATGGCACTTTCGCGTCAGATACGGAAAGCCGTTTTGCGTGACGAGACAGGTATGGACATTCGGCGCGTGTGTACTAATATGATTGAAGCGTTCCCTGCAGAAGAGAGAGGCATGCGATGCATCCCGTGCTTGAAAGAACTTTCGGTTGCCTGTCGCGCGAGTATTACGTGCGGCAATTTCTGTTTGGACTGATCATCCCGGCGGTGATAGCGCGCGTGTTTATCGAGCACCCTACGCATCTTCCATTCTGGATGATCTGCCTGCTGGTCGTGAACTCGCTGCTGTATCCCTATGCGCGTTTTGCCTTTGAGTGTGTCGCAGGTTTTCTGTTCGGACGCATGGTCGTGGCAGTACCGTTGCTTGTGCTGCTCGTCGTGAAGGCGGGCATCATGGCGCTGTGCTGGGGATATGCGATTTTCATCGCACCCGTCACGCTCGCCTGCCTGTATTTTCTGCACGGCCGTGGCGACCCGGCGCGCTGGCAGACCCGCTATGGTAGTAACGCGAAAGGTCGGGCGTGAGTGGGGCGCAGTATCCCACGGCTGCTTCCGCACAAGCTGCCTGACGGCTGGTGAGCAGATGAAGCAGGGTGATCATGAGACTCCCGCAGGCCGGGCAATGACTGGCTAACAGAACCTGCCTTATTTCGCGCCATCATCCGCGATCAAAGGTTTCAGTAGCGTACGTCGCAAGGTCCAGCAGACAGAACAGCGCTGCAACGACGGCGTCATCGTTGGGGTCGGACTTCGCCGATACGTCGGATTCACGTGCCAACGGTAACGTGCTGCCGGTTGCAGGGCATCCGCGGGTGCAACAAACCGCCGGATTTCGTAAAAGTGCTAAGACCCGCAGGCGCGGTTTCTCGTGTTCGAGGAGACGGAAACCAGTCCAAACGAAGACTATCTGCGGTTCACCCATCGAGGGCTCTGGCTTGCATCGGCCCGTTCAATTGCTATCGTGGTTGACACGACCGACCCTGAGCCGCCGTTCGGATCGCGCCACTGGAACGGCCGCTTCTAGTTCCACTGTGTTAACAAATTATTCGATTTTCCGGCCGCAGCACGGGCACCGCTCGAGACGGGCAAGCAGCGCGGCAGCAAGTTCCAGTCGCAGCGTTGTAATGGAGTCCGGCACATGGCGTTGCTTACGGAGGGGCGCCCCGGGGCCGGAAGCCTTCGGGTAAGGAAGACACTTTGCCGGGTAACCGATGAGCTGGAGTTTTTTTTTGCGCCACCAGGCGCTCGGTGACGAGAAAGCTGTATGCCGCTATGCACAGCGTCGCGTGGTGATGAAAGCCGCGCCAACTGCGTCCCTCGAAATGCCCCAGGCCAAGTTCCTGCTTGAGCTCCTGGTAATCACGCTCAATACGCCAGCGCAGTTTTGCGAGTCGCACGAGCTCCTTGATTGGTGTATCAGCCGGCAACGTACTGAGGAAGTACCTGGTCGGCTCGACTTCTTCCCTGGGCCACTCGACGAGCAGCCATTGCTCCTCGAGGGTGTCAGCTGGCTGGGCTGCGCGGGAGGTGCAGTGCACCCGTATTGCCGCAAAGCGCGACGACAGGGCGGCGTTGGTGCCTTCACGCCATGTGAGCGTGCGAAAGCGCCGCGACGGTAGCTGCATGGCCAGCTCTTTCGCCTGCAATGGCGCTTGAGCTTGCATCTGCAGGCTGACCGCGCCTGTTACCCCGACCACATACGTGAAGCCCATCGCTGTGAGCTGCTCGCGGAACTCGGTGCCTGCCCCGTAACCGGCGTCGGCGATAACCAGTTCGGGCAACGATTCCACCTCGGCGAGATTTTCGAGCAGTTGCAGCGCGAGCATCGGCTTGGTGACGAACTCAAGCGCCTCGGGCACTTTGGCAGCCTTACGACGGTCTGCGTCATCGGCCCAGCTTTGCGGCAAATACAGCTGATAGCGCACCGGCAGACTGAAGCGTTAATTTGCGAGCGAGACGCTGACCGCGACCTGGCAATTGTCCTGTTTCCCGAGCTGGCCACAATATTGCCGAGCGACCCCGACCGAGTGCTTACCCTTCTTCGGAAAGCCGGTATCGTCAATAATCAGCGCCTCAGGCGAACCCGCGCGCCGGCTTACTCGCTCAAGTACGTAACCGCGCACCGTATCAAGCACCGCCTGATCAGACCACGGTGCATCGGCTACAAAGTGATGCAGGCGCTGGTGTTCCGAGCGCACCCGGTCCGGTGACAGATGCGCAGCCATGGGCTCAACGCTCTTGCGTTTGACCGGCAACATCAAGCCCGTACAGTAGCCACGAAAAGGCTCGACACGATCAGCGTGCCCAAGCGACTGAGCCATCAGGGACACATACTCCTCGAATCTCTTCGAAGTAGTTTCCATCGCTCTCCTCACAATGTGCTTGAAGATAAGCGAATCATGCCTTATTTTGTAACACAGTGGTACTAGAGGTGTGGCCGACTCGTCTTTCCTGTGCAGGAACGCAGAAGACGTCGTCGCCGTGGTCCTGGCGGAGATCCGCCGAATCTACGAGACGCTTCGCGTTCACTGATATCAATTACTACCGGGTGATATCACGTTACCAGTTTCGAAATGGATTCGTTCCGAGCGGCGGTATCATTTGCGCGTGTTCGTTATGAATTTCCCTCAAGAGAAAACCCATTTCTCCGGTTTGATGAGGCCCGTCGCTAAGGTTTATGTACCGGCGACCGAACATCTCCCTTGGGACAGTGGGTTGGGGGAGCGACTGGCGCACGACTGGCACGAACTTCGTCGTCCCTACATCGCGCATTAGCTCTCCGGTCACGATCAAGTGCTCAAACGCGACTCCGCTGCCGGTACCGCCTATCGTTTTCTCCACATATCTTTCCGTGCAGATCATGAGCACCCGATCTGATTCTCGGACAGAACGCTCCATGAACGCGGCCAGATTTTCCCCCGCCCTCACGTGCCACTGATCCAATATTACTTCGATCCCATTTTGACGAAGGTGCGTGGCAAAGCCTGCAACCCACTGCCGATGTTCCGGGGAATCCCACGAGTAGGAGATGAACACTTTGGGCGGCGGCGGCTGCGGCAGTAGCGCCGCTGGTGAGGCCACAATGCCCGCGTTGTTCAATACGCTGCCAAGATCAACGTCTTTTACGGCCCAATGCGTCCGCGTTTGTTCAAATCGTTCGCCGATGTCAAGAACGTTGTAAAGCTCCATGAGCCGATCGGGCATGATCGGCGGGATCGATGGATCGATAGAAAACGTAATCGTGAAGTCTTTATAGCCCCGTTGGACGCGCGTTATGCGGCCTACCCGAGCAGGCTCCGGAACACCGCGTTCATAAGCAAACAGAGTGGGGAAGCTCATAAGCTCGCTCACTACCTCGTCGCTCATCGAGTCGAACTGCTCCTTGAAAGCGTCGTGCGTGTACTCGAACAGCCGATCGGCGCCCATAACCCATGTTGGGTTATTCCAGTTTCCACTTCCGCCAGTCATCAACAAGTTATACATAGCCCGCCCCGTGGTCATCTGTTATTGGTCGGCCGCCTCTAACGCGGTCGGCCATCAGAATACTATGAGACGATCAATGCTTGGCGGCTCAATTCTTCAACTGCGCGTTCTCGATCTCAGTGAGCTGTTCTCGGTGCAAATATCGTCCGGGCACGCCCGGCACGCCCGGCACGCACGAGAGCCGACCGCGTTTCTACCGCCGTCGCGCTGCTCCGCGCCGAAAGCACCGAGAGGTCCGACGACATCTTCATCGGAATTCACGCACCTCGCCGCGAGCATCTACACAACGGGAGGCAGGCTTTCACTCGCGCCAGCGTGAACAACGCACCAATCGGCAGGTAGCGGGGTAATCGGCGTGTACATCAAAGCCTCCAGGGTCCGACAACCGGCAGCTCGCCGTTGCCTAACGCAACCGAGATTGACTTGCGGCCTCGTTATAACGAGGCGGCGAATGCCGCGCCCTGGCGTTCCAATGGCCAACCTCCCCAGCATGCGGTAGCCCACGAGGCGCATCATCGAAATGTCGCTTCCGATTGGAGTCGTGAGCTATTCGGCTGATAACCGGCCGCTCACGGCAGTTTATTGGCAAATGACACTTCAGTAGCCTATGACGGCCGATTCAACTCCGAAGCGCAAGCGGTCGTTTCGGCCGATGAAGCAATCGCGCACTTATGTAGTTCGGGGCTATCGAAAAGCATCGAGAATTGCGCTTACATTGCCGGTTCATTCGATGAACGGCTTCTTCTCAGCTTTCTGCTCAAGCCCCGTCCGTCCACGGTCCAAATGTTTTCGTCGATCCTGATCTGGTACGTAGAGACATCGGGCGCAGAAAGTGGAAGAGCGGATTCCGGAGGTCACGACAGTTGAGCGCAATGCTTCACCCTACGCAGCTGACTTTTATCGCTGTTTTGGATTTTCCAATTTTCGAAGAGTTCGAGCCGAAGGAGTTTCGGGATACGCGAATGGCTGCCGCTACGCCTCGGTGGCTGAGCGATGTACGGTGCCGAGATGATGCACCGTCGCAGGTTGGTGTAAGCGCCGAGGAGCATTGGCTATCAGTCGAAAATTCAGTGGCGTTTTTTGAGGGTTATACGTCCTTTGCGTCATCTGCCATGCATTCCATAATTTGCCCACGAAATCAAGCGGCAACAAGCGCAGGTGCGCTTTGGAGCTTTGGCTTGATCAATAGCGAAGCAGAGAAAGGAACATAAAGATGAGGCTAAAGAATAAGTCAGCTTTGATCACGGGCGGCACGAGCGGCATCGGTCTTGCAACCGCCAAGCTCTTCATTGCAGAAGGCGCTCGAGTAGCGGTTACAGGTCGCGATGAGGCCGTGTTTGAGCGCGTGAAGGCCGAACTTGGCGAGAATGCGCTCGTTCTCAAGGGCGACGTACGTTCGATTGAGGACATGCGGGCGATCGCCGCTGAGTTGAAAGAGAAGTTCGGCGGCCTGGATGTCGTGTTTGCCAACGCGGGTCGAGCTTTCCCGTCAGCAGTCAACGATATCACCGAGGAACTCTATGACGAGATCATGGACATCAACGTCAAGGGCGTGGTGTTCACGCTCCAGGCGGTGTTGCCGGATCTGCGGGAGGGCTCCTCGTTTATTCTGAATACATCGTTTGTTGCACAGACCGGCAAGCATGGCATTTCGTTGACTGCGGCGGCGAAGGCCGCCGTACGATCACTTGCCCGTAGTTGGTCCTATGAGTTTCTCGACCGAAAAATCCGCTTTAACGCGATCGCGCCCGGCGCGATGGACACGCCCCTGATCAGCAAGTGGGGCATGTCCGACGAATGGGTTCGCGACACTAAGGCCGAACTCGCCAAAGCTATTCCAGTGGGCTACATGGGTCAGGCCGAAGACATTGCCTACGCGGCGCTTTATCTTGCTAGCGACGAATCCTCTTACGTCGTCGGCACCGAGCTGGTCGTTGATGGCGGCGCCTCGCAGCTTTAAGTCTCGGTTCCCGATTCCAGAGCGCTACACGTCGTCCCGGCTCCGCCACATTTTTAATCGCACGCCCGCCACGCTTTTCGTCGTGACGGTTCTTCAATCTGGCCCAACCTGACTGCGCTAGCAGAGGGGGCCGAAGTACAAGGAGAAACTATCTTGACCGACAATAGTGAAAACAACGCCTCCGGCGAGCGACTGATCAGCGCAGGTCATTCCCGCCGCGATGTTCTCAAGTTTGGAAGCATCGCCACGCTCGGCGCCATCCTGGGAGGTGGAGCCCTGCTTGGCCGCGCCACTCCCGCTTTTGCGCAGGCTGGCAGCGAGGGGAGCCTTGCGCCGAACGATCCTCTCAATATTGTGATTGTCGTCTACGATGGTGGCACGCTCCTCGACTTCGCTGGCCCCAGCGAGATTTTTCACTGGCTACCGAATACGAACGTTCGCTATGCGAGCTTTAATGGTGGTTACGTGACTCTCGAATATGACGTCGTGTATGGCAAGGTTGAACGATTGGCCGATATTGAAAAGGCCGACCTGCTCCTGGTTCCCGGCGGCTCTGATTTGACGGCGCCGATGGGGCCGGGATATCAAGCCCATATCCGGCGTCTGGCTGAGAGCGCCAAATATGTCACGTCGGTTTGCAACGGGTCACTCGTGCTTGCCGCAACGGGCATTCTCAAGGGTAAGCGAAGTGCCTGCCATTGGGCCTTCGTCAACAAGCTGACTGAATACGGCGCTATCCCTGTTCCGGAACGCTTCGTAGAAGACGACAACGGCCGGTTCATGAGCGGCGGCGGCATAACGGCTGGTATCGACTTCGCACTTCGCGTTGCCGCGAAGTTGCGTGGTCAACAGGCCGCCGAATTCACGCAACTCCTGATCGAATATGATCCCGCTCCGCCGTTCCATTCTGGTAGTCGCAAGAGCGCGCCGCCCGAGATAGTTGCGATGGTAGAAAAAATATTGCCGGGTGCATCCAAAGGTCTCGCACGAATTCCAGGTGTTCGCTGAAACGCTTGCAGGCAATGTGCACGAGGCCGTCTCGCGGGCCTCCTCGGAGCGCGCTCTTCATCAAGAGTCAAGATAACCAGATTGGATAATCCACGTGCGACCAATTCTCGCTAAATTAGCCTTGTTACCAGCCGTTGTAGCCCTCGCTGCCGCGACCGTCGTCGTTTATGCTGCAGGCCCGCAGCACTCCACTGAGGCGGCTATCAAGGCTGAAAACGCTCGTTGGGCCGATGCCTTCAAACAAGGCGACTATCAAGCGATTGGGCGCCTCTACACTGACGATGGGACACTCCTGCAGCCTGGAGGTGACCGGGTCGTTGGCCCAGCCGCGATCGCAAACTATTTCACGAAGGGTTACGCAGGGAAAACACCCGATACGGTTACCTTCAGCGATTTCGAATTTTACGGTAACGACCAAGTCGTGACGGAGGTTTCAAACTCGACAATCCGCAGTCAAGATGGAGAACTGAAGTCGCGCGGCAAGCAGACCCTCATATTTCTAAAACAGGGCGGCGCCTGGAAACTTCATCGCGACATCTGGAACGACAACGGCCCGCTGAAGCCACGTGATCGCTGACCCGACATTGCCAGTAGAGGTATCGCATGCCCAAAAATGTTCTCATCGTCTACGCGCATCACGACTCGAACTCGTTTGCCAAGGCGATGCTGGATCGCGCTGTCAAAGCCTTCGCTCAGCAAGGGTATGACACGCGTGTATCCGACCTGCACGCCATGGCCTTCAAGGCCGTCGCCGATGATGCCGACTTCACCGAACCCCGCCCCAAGGGAGGACCGGGCTCAGGCACTGACTACCAGTCCCGGCAGCGCGCCGCGTCAATCGACGGAGGCTACTCGCCCGACATATTGGCCGAACTCGATAAGCTCGCCTGGGCCGATGCCGTCATTTTCCTGTTCCCATATTACTGGTTCCATGTCCCGGCGATCCTCAAGGGCTGGTTCGATCGGGTGTTCGCCTACGGCCGCGTATATAGCAACGATCATCCGGAGATCGGTGCTTATGGACGCGGCGGCCTCAAGGGTAAGCGTGCGCTGATCGGTACGACCTTTGGCGCACCCGAACCGCGCCAGGGTGCGGTGCCGAGCCGGCATTCCGAGCGGTTCGAGGCAATCCAGAATGGCGTGCTTGCCTACGCCGGGTTTGATGTGAGGGCCCCCTTCTATGCCTGGGCGGTCGCGCACGTCGGCTCGGAACGCCGTGCCCAGTACCTCGATGCGTGGGAGCGTCGCGTGCTCGGGCTGTTCGCGGACAAACCCGAACTTCGCGCGGCCGACGGCCCCACGCCGCAACCGGCCGTGCTGCTCGGGCGGGTGCGAGCACCGGGAGAACAGGTCGTGCCTTACGGCGGCGACCGGGCTCTAGCGGGGTTCGCAGCGGTGGAGCGGCTGCGGGCAAAGCCGGGCAAAGCAGAGGCGCTCGTGCAAAAGCTCAAACCGCTGGTCGCCGCAGCCAGTGCAGACGGCGGAACGCGGATCTATGCTTTACTGCGTGCCCGCGACGACGCCGATGAAATATGGTTGATCCAAACCTTTGACGACGCTGCCACCGGGAAGCAGCACGCAGATACGGCGCCCTTCGCAACTATCCTCGACGAGATCGCGCCATTGCTTGCAGAACCGGCCTATATCGTTCCTCTGATCCCTTTGCTCGCCAAAGGTCTTTAGCGGTGCCACTCGGCTCCGATATCGACAATCATCAAAACCGATTGGCTGTCGACGCAAGAAGTTCCGGAAACGTAGTTCTACCTAGAGGAGACCGCCTGCATGATTGAGGCTGCGGCGAAAGTTGCTGAATGAGGGGCTGCGATAGAAGCATATCGATCATATGTATGCTTCTATCGCACTGCTAACTTCCCGCCGGGCGCAATGAGTGCGGTTTCAAACCGAAGCGCAACAGGAGGATCTAGTGTTTAGAGCCTTGAGTTTGACTGGCTGAAGCAAGTGTCGCGGCGAAGACCTCGAATGGCGAATGGAACGCGTGAGTTGCTCGGGGGCGGCTGTTCAGACTGTCGGCAATGGCATCGAGTTCGTCCTGACTGTAGACAGAGAGGTCGGTGCCTTTGGGCAGATATTGGCGAAGCAATCCGTTGGTGTTCTCGCAGGTTCCGCGTTGCCAGGGGCTATGTGGGTCACAGAAGTAGATGTTCACGCCAGTGGCGGCAGCAAGCTCCTTATGCCGCGACATCTCTTTGCCCTGGTCGTAGGTAAAGCTTTGGCGCAGCGGCGCGACAATCGAATTTAGTTTGGCGGAGAAGCCTGCTAACGCGGACTCGGCGGTGGCGTCTTCCATCTTGGCGAGCAGCACCAGGCGGCTGGTCCGTTCGACCAGAACGCCGACAGAAGATTGGTTGCCGGCGCCCTTGATGAAGTCACCTTCCCAGTGACCCGGCAGCAGCCGGTCTTCAATTTCGGGCGGCCGGACGTGGATACTAACCATATCGGGAATCTGTCCGCGCCGGTCTGTGCCGCGCGTGCGGGGCATGCGGGTGCTGTGACCGCGGCGCAGGCAGGCAATGAGCTGACGGCGCAGCTCGCCACGCGGCTGAGCGTAGATGGCCGTGTAGATCGTTTCGTGTGAAACGTGCTGGGTGGAGTCTGTGGGATACATGCGCTTGAGTGTGCCCGATATCTGCTGAGGCGACCATTTCCACTCAAGCAAAGTGAGAACGATGCGCCAGCAGACGCTTTGCAGGCAAAGCTTATTGGGGCGCCGTCCCGCGTTGCGGCGTGCGGCGCTCAGTGCTTGAGCCGGCTGGGATGAATAGCCAGCCACAGAGCTGTTTCGCGACAGTTCACGGCTAACGGTGGCTGCCGAGCGCCCGAGTATCCGGGCCATGGCCCGGATACTCAAGTCCTGCAGCCGCAGGCTTGCGATCACCAGGCGCTCTTCAGGTTGGAGTTGCTGGTACGAAATTTTTTCGGGCATTGCGACACCTTATACGAGATAGGTGTTGCACTTCGGTTTTGAGGCCGCCGTGGGCTAATCCTGCAGATCAGGTGCAAGTATGAACTTCGCAAAGAGCCACGGACCACAAGCGCCGATGGACCTTCAGACGGCCGCTGGGTTTGGTCAACGATGATCAGTGCCCACCGTTCAATCTGCTCTCGCGTCGGATCGATTGCGGCGGATGTCCATGCAGTTTGACGAAGGCCCTCCGCATCCGTTCCGGATCGGTGAATCCCACAGCCAGAGCAACCTGTTCGATTGGTTCGCTGCCGTCCTGCAGGCGCAGCCGTGCAGCTTCAACACGCAAGCGCTCAACGGCCTTAGCAGGCGTTTCACCAGTTTCTCGGCGAAACGCTCGTCCAAATTGTCGCAGGCTCAATCTCGCAGCATCGGCGAGTCGCTCGACAGGTAGCGCTTCAGCCAGATGTTCCCTGGCAAAATTCAGAGCAATGCGGATACGATCCGATTCCGGCTCCATTTGCGACATGGCAGAGAATTGGGACTGACCTCCTGGCCGGCGATACGGAACGACCAGGAGTCTGGAGACGGCGCGCGCAATTTCGGCGCCCATATCTTTTTCAATCATGCCGAGCGCCAAGTCTATTCCAGAGGCGATGCCCGCCGACGTCCAGATGCGGCCGTCCGCTATATAGATGCTATCGCCCTCGACCCTGATGCGAGGAAAGCGCGACTGCAATAGAGCAGTGTATCGCCAATGCGTCGTTGCTCTCAGGCCGTCCAGCAAGCCGGTCTGCGCAAGCAGGAACGCCCCCGTACATACACTCGCCACCCGCGAGGCTCTGGAGCTCAATTTCCTGGCAGCGGCGATGTTCTCCGATGTTTGCATCGGGTCGATATCACCGCCCACGAATAGGACGGTGTCAAACGTGCGCCTCCCGATCGGCCTTGTCTCAATCGGAAGGCCCGCATTGCCAATAACCGGCCCTCCGAGCTGCGAGATGACATGAAGATCATATAGGGTATGGCCCGCGGCCGTGGCCACCTGATTAAAAGCCGAAAGTGGTCCAGCAAGATCAAGAGCATCGTGGCCATGGCAGACGAAGAATCCAATTCGATGCATGATGAAGTAGTCAACGCCAAATCCTAGAAAGGCGTATTTTACGGAGAAACCTCGAAGAGCGCCATTTGACCTCAAATGAGGGAAAAGGTCGTTTGCGCCCTCATCAATCAGCCGTACAGTCGACGGTTTGAACGACGAAGGCAAGTCATCCGTATCGAAGAGGGGCACTTCATTCTGACCGCCATCGTGGCCACCGCCTCGCGCATATGGGCTGTAAAGGGATCCACGAATTGTCATTCGGCAATTGCACCGGAGCGTCACTTCATGGCGGAGCCCAGAAGTCTGCACCGGTCGACGCTCGATGCATCCGACTCAATTCGGGAACCTTTGGGCACGACCCACGGGGGCTTTAGCTTTCTCGATAGCGGCCGCTCGGCAACCGGCCAGAACCCAGTCGGCATCGATGAGGCTGGGAACTAGCGGCCCCGCGTCGGCGCTAAACCGCTGGCCCCTCGGGAGGTTGCTCACGGATCGCCACAGCGATGGAGCTCCCAACAATTGACACTATTCCGACGACGGATAATGAACTCAGCGTCTCGCCCCATACGATGAAGCCGAATAACGTGGCCCATATGATACTGGTATAGGTGTAGGGTGCCAACGCAGTTGCACTCTCCCGTCTTACTGCGACCGTGAAAAGGAGCTGTCCAGCTGTGGCGAAAACGGCAAGCAGTGCCATGATCGCCAGATCCTTGATCGTGGGAGTTCGCCAGGCAAAAATGAGAGACAAGCCGGTCATCGCCGTCCCAAAAACCGTGAAGAAAAGAACAGTGATCCCGGAGTCGTCGCTAACTTTGAGCCTTCGAATTTGGATCATGGAAAGCGCACCGCATAGTGCGCTCGATAGCAAGAGAATCGGGCCAATAAGATTCGACAGACTTCCTTGAGGCCGGACCACCAGAAGAACGCCGGCGAAACCGATGCAAGCAGCGATAGCATTTCGGACGAGCAAACGCTCGCCGAGCAGGAGCGGCGCGAGAGCAATGACGAAGATCGCTTCTGAATAGACAATTGCCACGGCCTCGCTCAGGGGCAGAAAAGGTAATCCCGCGAAGAAAAATGCTGAGGCGCCAAGCAGAGTCAGCGCGCGGGTAATCTGCCCTCGAAAGTCGAGGTTAAGAATCCGAGCAGTTATCGAAGATCCGCGCATACAGACCACAAGGGCAGGAGCCATTCCAAACAGCATGCGGAAGAATGTGACTTCGTTCGCGGGGTAACTAACCGCGACCGCTTTGCCAAGTGCGTCGACGACTGCAAAACAAAGCATGGATACGAGGGTCAAACTGATGCTTTGATATTGGGCGGTGCGATTTGCAACCGTATTGTTCGTTCGCATGTTTCCTCTTTCGACAAGCCAGTCTTAGCCGCCCCCTATGCTCGCGAGACAACGGAAGCGGGAAGGAGGGCCGCTAGATTGTTAACGATTCCAGTGCTGGTGTCGAACGACCGGTTGCGGCCGAAGGGATCAACTGCCGCGGGTCCGGACTCGCGGCAGACTGGCAGTAATGTGCTGAATCGAATCGCTTTGCGACGATGTTCAGTTCGGCAGGATCAAAATGACCGCCTCGCCTCGCCCAGCCGATGCCCTGCTTATGCTGGTGGATCTTCAGAAAGCTATAAACCACCCCAGTTGGGACGGAGAAACCACCCGCTTGCCGAGACTCAATTGCACGCTTGCTCGATCACTGACGACGTAATGGCTGAACCTCGACTCTCGGGGTAGGGAAAGTACCAGCGATTGCTGTCGTGAAAGCGACATCGAGCCCTGTCATCTTGACACACATGACCGGGCCAAATTGGGAGGTGCTATGAGCGGACATGTTCTGGTTTCCGGTCGGGGTGCGGGTAATCGCCAATCCGCCTCCACTCCCGCTCCGGCCACCTTCACCTCGCACGCAGCGGGCTCACCATTGCGGGTGCAATCAGCACAGTGGGTCGATCCTCACTTCCCGTTTCAGCCGCTGCCCACGCCAAACGGTTCACCTCCATACCGTTTCGACCTCGCGCAATTACTTCACGCCGATGAGGTCGCGCGGATTGCAGCTTTGGGCAAGATCGTTTTTCACACGGTGGGCGATACCGGTGACGAGCGCGGCAAGCAGATGGATTTCGTCGCGGCCATGATGACGGAGGATTACGAAAACAGTGCCGCGGGCACGGTGCCAGCGTTCTTCTATCATCTGGGCGATGTGGTTTATTTCGCAGGCGATATAGGCGGCTACGGCGAGAATTTCTACGAGACCTACGCTGAATACCCGGGCCTGATTGTCGCCATCGCGGGAAATCACGATTGCCAGCCAGACGACCCGCAGGATGGCCCGGTGGATCCCGACAAGAAGCCACTCGACGGCTGGGTGCAGAACTTTATGTCGAAGAACCCTGCCCAGTTGGGTTCACTGAAGACGACGTCGTCACGCACGCAGATGGACTTGCCCAATGTCTACTGGACGTTCACGACGCCTTTGGCCACAATCATCGGACTCTTCACCAACGTCAGTGAAACGCAGGCGGAAGTCCATCAGGATCAACTCGACTGGTTCAAGGGCGAACTGGCGGCCGCAGATGAAAACAAGGCGCTGATCGTTGCCATCCATCATCCCCCATATTCTGGCGATTCCGAGCATAGCGGTAGCGCGGAGGCGGAGAAGCTGCTATTTCAAAGCTTCGAGGCCAAGAAGCGCTATCCGCACCTGATTCTGTCCGGTCACGTTCACAATTACCAGCGCTTTACCGTTAAAAGCAATGATTCGGATATCACCTGTGTTGTCGCGGGGGCCGGCGGCTATTCCAAACTCGGCAAACTGCAGAAGATCGATGGACGTTATCCCGTGGCTCCATTGCCGTTGTCCGGCACATTGACGCTCGATCAGTACGATCATGACAACTTCGGCTTCCTGCGGATCGAGGTCACGAAAGAGCAAATAGCGGGAACCTATCTGTCCGCTCCCTATGAAGAGACCAGAACGGCGACGCCCCAAACGCTGGACAACTTCGTGATCAACCTGGCTACGCGCAAAGTCGCGACGGTCAAAGTCTAGTTCGCCCTTCGGGAGGACACTCACCATGAATCGACTGTTCGTGATACGTCACGGCGGCAGCACCGGCAACGAGGACCCCTCATTCTACGGCTACAACGATAGCGCGCTGTGTCTGACCACCAATGGCATCCGTCAGGCGTTGATGACAGGCGATGTTCTGAAGAAGATCGACGCAAGCTGGACGAAGCCGGGTAATTTCAATATAGAGATCTACGTATCCGAATACTTTCGAGCTGCCCAAACGGCCCGGATCGTACTGGACGAGATGGGACTACTGTCCGCGACACCGAAGATCACATCGTTTCTGAACGAACGCGATTACGGAACCCGCTACCTTCCGGAGATGGACAAGATTGCCACCTTTGATGGCAACGGCTCGGAAAGCGGTGTCCGTACTCGGGACCGGGTGAAGAATTTTCTTCGTTCTATCGAGCCGCTGCTGTGGCGCGCCAACCTGATGCTCTTCTCTCATTTCGGAGCAATTCGCGCGATCATCGCTGAACTGACCGACCTCTTCGACGATGCAATGATGGACATCGATGTCCCCAACGGAAAAGCATTTCAGTTCAACAGGATCGTTGATGTCGGTGGTCAGTCGAGTTTCCAGGAAGAGGCGTTACCTCATCACGTGCTGGACAAGGCGATACCGTTTATTCAACCGCTGCCACGGACCATTGTATGAAACCGGATCACAGCCGTGCCTGTTTTTCGATTTGTGGCAATGTCACCTTACTGACGGCGCGCGATCCCATCGTTCTGCGAGGCCCCCGGTCAGCAACGGGCGACTCCCGCGCAGTTTGCCTGACTATTCCGGGGCGTTTCCTCGGACGGGTCGCCGGTACGTTGTCGTGTCCCGGTGCGCCACGCCTTGCCCGTAAGGAATCATCCGAGCTACGGTGCGACGGGTCTGATGATGAGCGATACCGGCTTTGACCGTTGACGGCTGGACGTCGGTGGTGACATCCCGGGCATGCGATCGTCTTCAGGCGTATTTCGGCTGCGCACGCTGATGTCGCCAATCGCCGGGAGCTTCGTGGTCGGCAGCGTCACGCGGGCCTCGCTGATGGACGCCCGCGCCAATTCCGAACTGCACGGCTTTCCGGCAGGGCGTGGGTTCTCAGTGCGATGCGCGAACGCGGATCCTCGAATTCCGTCCTGAGGCGACCGCCGTGCAGCGAGTCCCGTGCCACCCTCGCTTTCAGTCCTGACTGCAGCGATGGCGGGACGCCATGCACGGTAACGGAGTGTAGGAGGACCGCCAGTGATTGCAGGGATTACCTGTCGTGCGCGGTTCCCCGGACCGATCAGCAGGGAGTATGTCTGATGCTACAAGGCTCCTTCACCGCGTTCTGCCGGAACGCTGGCGCGGCAAGTGAATCCGGAAGCGTGAAGCGAGGCATTTTTGTGACAGCGAATACCGGTTTGCGGACATTGATTCGCCACAGGTCATGTGTAGTGTGAATGACAAGAGGTGGGTTCGCGATGCAGGCAGGGATGCTTGATCGTGCATTGACTGCGGCCGGGCGATGCGGCGCAGGAGTTTTCCGGGTGAAACGGCCATGGTGCATGGTGCAATCGCCCAGAGATCAGGGGAGAGAAAAGATGGAAGGCCGGTCAGAGAATGACGTGATCACGGTGTCGATAGAGGAGCTGAAGCGTAATCCGCAGGCGATCGTCGATAAGGTGCCGTACACAGACGTCATGGTGTGCCGCGACAACGAGCCGGTTTTCCGGATGATGCCCATTGCGGCGTGGTACGCGCTCCTGCGGGAACTGGAAGCAGCCGGTGTCAATGTGGGAAGTCAGCTAGAGAATGATCCCGGTCCGTCGGGCAGTGCCTGACGGAGCGCTACGGCGATGCCGCGACAGCCGCATCGCAGACATTATGACGCCAGTGTGTGACGAAATACAGAAACGCTAAATCAGTCTGTCACTGAAGTTACATAACCTTCGTCGCGAGGGACGGAGGCCGGGCTGCGCGTTGCCCCCCGGAGGGCGCGAGTTGCGTAGTACCGAAACGGCCAGCGTTTTCGGGCGCTGGCGGACGGTCACCCAGTGTGAGGTGCGTCTCGCGCCGCCGTCCCCAGACCATTTCGCCATTACCTGGCTCGTGCTTTACAGCGCTGATGCCTCATCGGGGACCAGTCAAGATATGCAGGATTCCAGCGCACAGACGGACGCGGTCGGGTCAGCGCTGCCGGATGCTTACTCGCCGTTGATCAATCTGCGGGACACCGACCGTTTCCTTTCGGTACTCGAAGCACTTGGTTGTACGCTGGCCATCAGCCGCAGGCCCTCGGGCGTCGCGTTACTGGCGTCGAAAAGGGCGTGCCGACGCTCTCTGCGTGCCTGCTGCCGCGCTCAATGGGGCTGGCCGTTGCCCTGGACCGACTGGCGATTGCCACAGTGCGGGGCCTGATGATCTTCGCCAACGTGCGAGCGATCGCGGCGCAATTTCCTGCGAAGCCTGACTACTACGATGCGGTCTTCGTGCCGCGTCACACGTTCTATACGGCGTACTGCGATTTGCACGACATGGCGTTCGACGGTCAGGTCGTCCTGGCAGTCAATACCCGCTGGTCGTGCATCTGCGTGATCGACGGCTATTTCAATTTCACGCCGATCTGGCAGCCGCCGGTCGTGCCTGAGCTTTCTCCGGACGACCGCTGCCATCTCAACGGCATGGCGTTTCATGATCGCAAGGTCCGTTTTGCGACGGTACTCGGAACGAGGAATACGCCGTACGGCTGGCGCGCGGGCATGGCTGACAGCGGAGTGGTGATGGAAGTCCCCTCAGGGCGGGTGATTGCCTCGGGGCTTTCGATGCCGCACTCGCCGCGTGTGATCAACGGACAACTCTATGTGCTTGAAGGAGGGCGGGGCCAGGTCCTGACGCGATTGTCAGCGGGACGGTATTCGTCGTCCTGGCAGTCCCCACGGCATGGTGAAACTCAGCAATGCAATGCTGCCCGTCACGACGCCGACCTTGAGCACGGATGCGACGCCGTCTGCGTCTAGCGCTGCTCCGCCGATCAGCGCACCGGTCCCGATTCCCATATTGAAGGCCGCGACGTACAGGGATGACGCCGTGTTCGCGCGATGCGGCGCAATCGCGATGGCCCAGCTTTGCAAACCCACTATGAGCGTCGAGATCGACCAACCCCAAAGCGCCATTTCCAGCCATACGGCGATCTGATCCGAACCCGTAAGCAGGATGGCGCCCTGACTGGCCGTCACACCACCGGCGGCGATGATGGACAGGCGCTTCGGTGGCTGGTCGAGCCAACCGGACACGATGGTTCCTGCCGCGCCCGCAAGACCAAAGGTCATCAGCACTGCGGCATGTCGCGCCACTGGCAGATGAACCACATCGGAGAGCACCGGAACGATGTATGTGTAGCCGATAAAATGGGTCGTCACGGTGAGCGTCGTAGCTAGGGCGGCCCAATAGAGGGATGCGTTGCCGCGAGGCACGCCATGCTCTGTTCCGATATTGCTGTCTACGGCCGCAGGCAGATAGCGAGCGCTGAGCAGAATTGCGATGCCTCCCAGCACGGCATAGGCGGCAAATGCGTTCCGCCAGCCGGCCCAGTGGCCGATGGCTGTGGCGATCGGCACCCCGACCACCAGCGCGAGCGGGATGCCCCCGAGTGCAATCGCGGTGGCACGAGTAGCCGGCACGTCCGGCTCGAGTTGAACCGCGTAGGCAGCGATCATCGACCAGAACACGCCATGCGTGAGCGCGGTCGCCACGCGCAGTGTGGCGAGTACGAGATAGGAACTCGAGAACGCAGCCAGTGTGTTTGTCGCGGTCATCACACCGAGCAGGCTCATGAGGAGCCTGCGGCGGGCGAGCCGCTGGGTAGCCAGCGTAAGCGGCATGGCACTGATCGCTGCTACCCAGGCATAGCCTGTCACCAGAGCACCGACGCGAGCCTCCGAGACGTTCAGGCTGTGGGCGATTTGCGGTAGCAATCCAATCGGCAGATATTCGGTCGTCTGGGCCACGAAGGCGCCTAGCATCAAGACCAGCAGCGCGCGCATTCACCGGTCTCCTGCGAGCAGGAAACCCTTCACCAGCTCCACGAACTCGTCAGGACGTTCGAGGGGCGCCAGATGCCCGCTCGCTAGTTCCGCGTAGCGAGCACCGGCGATCATGGTGGCCAGTTCGCGCGCGCGTGATGGGGGCACCATGTGGTCGTGCGTGCAACCGATCACGAGCGTTGGCTTGTCAATGCGTCGGACCTGATCACGCACGTCGAGTGTGAGGTCCAGTTCCACCTGACGGCCCATGCCTTCCCATTGATTGCCGGTGACGATGGCGTCGACGGAGTCGCCGATCTGTTGCTGGCTCAAACTGGACAGGAAGCCGGGACTAAAGCCCGTGAGCAGAATCAGTCGCGCAAGCGCAGCGCGATCCGTTTTGATCAGATCCCGCCAGAGCGCAAATTGCAGTTTCAGCCGGGCATCGTGGGCTGAAGCGAAGCCTGCGAGCAGAACGACCGAGCGCACACGGTCGGGGTATTCCGCCGCGATATAGACCGCCACGGCCGCGCCAAGCGAGAAGCCGACAAGATCGAACGGCACGACGCCGGCCGCATCCGCTGCGGCGACGACCTGTGCGGCGAGACTTTCAACGGAGAGGGCTTCGCCGTGATCGACCGTTTCGCCGGAGCCGGAGTAGTCCGGCCGCACGACCGTCCAATCAACGGCGAACCGTTCGACCAGATGACCCCAGTTGGTTTGAGCATCCCCACCGGTGCCATGCACCAGTACCAGTCCCGGCCCGTGTCCATCAACCTGATACGCGACCTGCACGCCCGCCACATTGATCTTTGCCATGGTTTCAATACCTCGTTTCAGACAAGACCATTCGAGGCTAAACTCTGACAGCGATGTCAAGGTCAAGCAAATAGGGGCGAGACGATGCGTATCGGAGAATTGTCACGGCGCACGGGGGTGAGCGAGCGGATGCTGCGCTATTACGAACAGGAGGGCTTGCTCAGGCCCGCGCGGACGACGTCGGGTTATCGCGACTACGGCGAAGGGGAAGTGCAGACAGCCAGGCGTATTCGCCTGCTCAGCGCTTCAGGCCTCAAAATCGAGACGATCCGGATCCTGTTGCCCTGCATGCTGGATGAGCCGCCGCGGTTCGAACCGTGTGGGGCCGTGCGTGCCGCCTTGCAGCAGGAAGTCGACAAGCTGGATGACAAACTGCGAGACCTTGGCGAAAGCCGGCAGTTGGTGTCAGGCTATCTACATAGTCTGGAACCGACGACAAGCGGAAATCGTGGAAAGGCGCGGTAATCCCGAGGGTCCCGGCATCTCCATCATCGGACTACGGAGATTCCGGGTGACGATAGCAATCAAACGTGAGGCGCAGATCCGCACCTGCCCCTTAACAGGCCAGCGCGCCGAGTTCGCCGTAGTCGAGCGGAGTGATCTCATCGTTGCCTCAGATACTCATCAGGATGCGGGCGTTGCGCGGGCCTGGATCACGCGTACAAGGTGGTCCCCGACCGCAAGGACAGGTTCATCGGTCACGGCCCCGTCGTATGCATGCTCGGAAAGCGCGACATCGTCAGGACCCGAGCACGAAGAGACGGCTGAACATGCGACCCAGTGGGTTGCCAGTGGGAACGTAGCTGCTCGTGAGCGACACTTCGGCAGCGATATCGGCATCTGTGCTTAACCACACGCGTTCGCCGCGCACGAGGCGAATGACGTCGCCTGGCACAAGCCAGTGATCGTACGAAGAGATCGACCGGGTGAGCCATAGGCGCGCCTTGTCTGCTCGCAGATCTGAGTCGACAGCGATGCGCCAGGAAACGGTCTGGCCAGGCATCACGCCGAAGTGCAGCACCATCTTCGGCGTCACGTCCTGACGGGTGTCGTGATGGGTGATATCAGCAAAAGCGCGGCACGAGCTTATGGGTTTCATCTTCTTCTCCGTGATGTAAGCCGGCGGACGAAGATACCCAAAAAGCAAAAGGCCCCGTCCTGAGTCGGCGGGGCCTTGCGAAAGCTTAGATCGGTCTCACATCTTTCGCGCGCAATCGCCCCTGAATGCTGCCCACATTGGGCATACATTTCGGCTAATCGGAATCGCAATAAAGGTGGACGTTTTCATAGATTTGAGTATCGCCATGATGAGCGTGACCTGTCAATATGATTCTTGATCCGTCGCCGCGCAAACCAGCGGTAGTGGACGCACGCATGCAATGCTCATCCTGAGGTAGCTGGACGCTGGCGCGGGTTGCGGCGCAGTGTGTCTTCGATGCGGGTATCAGGTTAGCTGTGCTCGCGCGAGGCGTGCGTCGGGGACCGACGCGTCCGGCCCATTCAACTGAGATGATCAAGAATCAGCGAATGTTTTCGATCCGGCAGCGTGTCAGGGGCTGCGAAGACGAGACCAATCTCCTCACGCGTACGCCATCGCAGCTGTGCGCGTTTTTCTCGATCCAGCGAAAGACTGGCCTCTTCGAAATTCCGATGTTGCTTCGATTGCGACGTCATTGCGTCGATGGATTGCAGTGTGGTGACCGAGCGTTGAGCGATCCATAGCCAGTGGTGGACGCGGTAACGGGGTGCATCGCTGGGTAGATCCAGCCGTCTGATTTCGGCGAGATGCCCTTCGGGCGAAAAGAAGAGGGAGAGCATTTCGTAAGCAGGAAGCATGGTTCGGTCGTGCATCGTTATGCAAGTTCGCCTGGGCCCTGATCTGCAGGCCGTATCGCATAGGGTTTGGTGTCGTCTGCAAATCCCTCGCTTATATCGAGCCCGATTAGGGGGGCGCCCCCAGGCGAGAGGCTTCAGCCCGAAGAACAGATGCTTATCAGCCGTTTGAGTCGTATCGTGGACGGCGACAATCAGCAAGTCACGAGCGGACTTCCTAATTGTCGCGCACCAGACGGACGCGTCGGGTGGCCAGGCCGATGTCCAGTTGCAGGCTTCCGGCAATGTCACGCTGGCCACCATTGACCTGGAACAGCAGGATTACGACACGTATTACCTGGGTTATGCCAACGGGGTGTTGTGGCCGGTCTTTCACTACCGGCTCGATCTGGCGAACTTCGACACGCGCTTTGCTGCGGGATACCGGCGTGTGGACCAGCTGTTTGCCCGCAGGCTGATGGCGCTGCTCAGACCCGAGGACGTGATGTGGGTTCACGACTATCACCTGATTCCGCTGGCTGCGGAACTGCGGGCAATGGGGTGCGCTAACCGGATCGGGTTCTTCCTGCATATTCCCATGCCGCCGCCGCTCGTCATGGCGGCGCTTCCCGAACACGAATGGCTGATGCGCTCGCTGTTTGCCTACGACCTGTCGGCTTGCAGACGGAAGCCGACGTGACCCACTTCACGCATTACGTCGAATCAGAGGCGCACGCACAACGGGTCGGCACAGACGGGTTGCGCGCTTTCAACCGCACATTACGTATCGGGGCATACCCGATCGGCATTGATGTCGACGAATTCACCGCATTGGCCAATGCGAAGGAGGGGCGCGACATGTTTGCGCGGATGCGTGAAGAGTATTCGCGAAGGCGGCTTCTCCTTGGTGTCGACCGGCTCGATTACTCGAAGGGCCTGCCGCAGCGGGTCCACGCGTTTCGCGAACTGCTTGCCCACTATCCGGAAAATCACAATAGCGCGACGTTGATCCAGATCGCCTCACCGAGCCGCGAGGCCGTGGGGGCGTACGAAGATCTGCGCCGGCAGATGGACAGTCTGTGCGGCGCGATCAATGGCGACTATGGCGAGCTGGACTGGATGCCGGTTCGCTACATTCACCGTAACGTGGCGCGCAGACGTCTGCCGGGCCTGTATCGGGCGAGCCGGGTAGCGCTCGTGACGCCACTGCGTGATGGGATGAACCTGGTAGCCAAGGAATTCATCGCGGCGCAGGATCCGGCCGACCCCGGCATGCTAGTGCTCTCGCGTTTCGCCGGGGCTGCGGAACAGTTGAAGGAGGCGTTGCTCGTGAACCCGTACGATATACAAGGTACGGCTCACGCTATCCAGAAGGCACTGACCATGCCGCTGGAGGAGCGGATCCAGCGGCATGCATCGCTGCTCAGGCGCGTGCGCGAGCAGGACGTGCACTGGTGGTCTTCCCGCTTTCTCGACACGCTGGGAGATATGTCGCACAGTGAGGATGACTGAGCCCTGATCATCTTTCAGGCAGGCATGACCCCGTCTGAAGCCGTATCAACTTAGGACTGCGTTTGACACGGATACGGACCACACCAGAATCCGTGTTGAAGAGGGGGAATTTCTCTTCCCGAATACCGGCGTCTGACGCGGGTAGCCGTCGAGCCCCGACTGCTCAATGGGCATGAAGTCGCGCGGCCGTCAGAGCGGTTGCACGCAAGACCGGGAGCAAGGCTTGCGGATTGCGGCGCCGGGACAGGCGCCCAGAAATGGTCGGCGAGGACAGTGTCTGCTGGCGCGGTGGGATCAGATATCGGTTCACTGAGATTTCCTCAGGTGTGTTGCCGCCATATCAGGAAAGCTTCCAGCCTGAAGTACCCGTGACAGTCTCTCTTTCGCGGCTGCGATCTGATGCACCGGGACTGAAGCAAGTTGCGCGTCATGCAAACACAGGACCGCTTCGATGTTGTGACATAGTGCGTCGCTCAAGCGCCATTCACCGCCTGTGGTGGAGTCCAGGATGCTCGATTTGAGGGCAAGCTCTGCCGCAAGGAATTTTTCCGACGTCGACTTGATGTGGTCGGGGGCACACAGAAAGTAGGTGAGATAGACCGTCTTCAGCAGTTCGCCTGCGAGTTCGATATTACCTCGCCCTGACCGGAGTGCGACCAGTGCCATATGGTTCTGCAGCGATACGGCTCGCGCGGTAGCTGCAGCCGTGGGCAGCAGCATCTCACGTGTTCTGGGTGGGGCCTTACCTGGGGTTTTGCGCTTACGCGATTTGTTAGCCATGGGAAAAGAGTGGATCCTGGCATCGTGACGATAGCACTCCCTGATGTCGTCGCACTGGCCGGGTCAAACCTGTCGGTCTCCCATGTCCGCAGGAATGCAAAGCAGTGAGAGGCGACTTCCGACCGTCCCAGTCCCTTCTGCGAAGGCGCGCGGGCGTACGTCTCAGCCATGCGGGAGAATGTGTGCGTGTGGGCCGGTACTCCGTTAATGCTGCGGGCGGTTGTTCAATCCGCCTCGACCTCGTGCCACACCTATGGCGTCTGTGTGCGGCGCGGGATCGTGTGTTGTCCAGCCCGCAGGTCTATGGGATACCGAAATCCAGGTGACCCATGATGCGCCCGCTGTCTGCGCCGACCTCGAAGGTCGGGTTCCGCAATCGTCTGGGTTCGAGAATGCTGTCCGCGTCGCCCAGACAGATCCAGGGACTGGTGCCGGGAGGCTGCGGGTCGGTCTCGCGGATCCAGTTTGCCCCGCATCCACAGCAGCGGTACCGGCTAACAAGAATAGGTCGGCGTAGCATTGGTCTCAGCTTCCGGGGGGGACCGACGGGCCTAAGCCCGCAGTGGGGCAGGGCAGCTCCTTCCTGCGTGAGTAGCCGCTGGCATGAATCGCAGAGCATTGTCGCCAATTTGACGGAAAGGTGACTGATTCTAACATGCACCATACGGGGCACGTTTTGTGGCCTTCATGATTCATCGGGCAAAGTGCAGGGTGGACCTCGCGGCAATACACGCTGCTAGAGGGGCTGCGTCGTGAGCGTTGGCCTGCCCTGTATCTCTTCAAACCGGTCAGCGATCTGTTCAAGCGCCTTGATGTCATCGGGCAAGCGGGCCGTGGACAGGCGCAGGAATTCTCCCGTTTTCGGGCCGACATGGCAGCGGCTTCCACTACCGACCGAAATGCCCTGCGCGGCCAGTGAGACGATTGCCGCTTCCTCGCGTGGCACCGAGACCCACAGGTTCAGGCCGTCGTTTCCCTGAGCCGTCAGCCCTCGTGCACGCAGCAGCCTGAGAAGGTTCTCGCGGCGGCTGGCATAACGTTGCCGGGCATTGGCGATGGCCGCGCCGGTCCGCTCGTCGCGCAGCAGCCATGCGAGCGCGCCCTGAAGGATCCTGCTGTTCATCGCGGCGCCAAAGCTGCGCAGGCGTCGAACGCTGTCGATGAGTTTCGACGACCCACCGATCACGCAGGTGCGAAGATCGATTCCGTATGTGTTGCAGTATCCGCGCACCAGCAACGTCCGGTCCGGCAGCAGTGCCCCCATGCTCGGCGCCGTGGTTTGCGAAAGCGGGCCAATGAAATCGTCCTCGACGACCTGGGTATTCGGGCTGCGCCTCAACTCCAGCGCCAGTTCGCTCAGTCGCACTGCGTCGACCGCATGGCCAAGCGGCACCTGAGCGCGCGGCTGATAGATGAATGCCGCAGGTTGCCGGGTCAGGGCTTCGCGCAGGGACCCGGGTGTGGGGCCGCTGTCGTCGCAGGCAACGGCAATCAGCTCAAGCCCGAGCGTCGCACAGATGTCCAGCAGCCGCGGGCTGGTCGGCGACTCGATGGCGACAACGCTTCGTTCGCCGGCCGCAGCCTGGATGGCGAGCAGCGTACCTTCCGTGCCGCTTCCCGCAGTGCTCCATGCTTCGGGCTGAAACGGCCAGGTCGGGCTCACTGCGGCCACCAGGCCCGGGATCGCGTGTTCCTTTGACGCGCGATGAACCGAGGACTCCTGCAAGCCGGCCAGCAGCGCTTGTCCGAGCTCAGGCAGCAGCGCGTAATCGATGAGGCCCTGCGCGAGATCCCACGACTGTTCGTCGCGAGCCTCCGGGCGCACCGCGACCCGTGCGGCGATGTCCGTCACGACCGTTCCGCCGCGGCGCCGCGTTTCGATCAGACCGAGCTCGCGCAGGCGGGACCAGGCGCCCGCGACCGTCGCCGGACTGACGCCGAGAAGGGAACCCAGTATGCGCACGGTCGGCAGGCGCGCGCCGGTCTGCAGCCGCCCGGACTGGATGAGGTCCCGGATGCTGTTGACCAGGTTGCCGCCGCCGTCGGTCTGAACATAACGGGCCAACCAGTCGGCTTCAGCCAGCTGGCCGGTGTCGGAATCCAGGTTCTCGGGCGCGTCTTTGGTAACGGTCATTCATTCAGTCCATGGTTGTGGCCACATCTCAAAGCAGGTCGGGAGGCCCACCGGACGGGGCTTGCCGCCGTTGAGACTGCTTCGGGAACGGCAGTTTACCGCGAGTCCCGTCATACCGGTCAGTTTGCGACATTCCATTGTGAGTGGCCTTGGTAAGGGTGAACATATTTATATGAGATAAACATATCTGAATATGTTACTGGAACAAAAGAGCGGCGCGGTATCTAATTTCGCTACGCAAAACCCTCTTTGATCTGGAAGGATGTCTACTCATGAGCGAGCAACGCAGCGCGACCGCAACCACTATTGGCGTCACGGGACGCTATCTGGTAGAGAGCCGCGGCAATCACTTCGTGTCGGATTCGCCGTCTGCGCGCGATGGCGACACGGTCGCGACGGAACCCTCCGAACTGTTGCTGTCGGCATTGGGTGTGTGCGCGCTCGGCAGCGTCGAGAAGGCCGCACGCGAGCTGAACCTGACGGTGAAGCACGCCACGGCGGCCGTCGACTCAGTGCGCGACGCCGAAGACCGGACCCGCTTCGAGCGCGTGCATATCGATGTCGCGGTGCATGGCGTCACGCAGGCCGAGGCGCAGCAACTGATTGACCACTTCACCAGTGGCTGTGTGATCTACAACACGGTCCGGCGCGGCGGCCCGGTTTCGGTCGCGGTGCAGGCGCATCCGTAATCTGCGGTACACGCGCCCGTAACCCTCTGCCACCTCGTAGCCCGATCCGAACTGACCTTAAGCAATCATGGCACGCACACCGTTTCACCTCGCATGGTTCATCTCCCGCGGCTATGGCCCGAAAGCCTGGCGGCTGCCGTGGGGCGGCCCGAACCCGAAGGGATGGACTTCGCCCGACCTGTTCGTCGATCTCTCGCGAGCCCTTGAGCGCGCGGCGTTCGACTACGTGATGATCGAGGATTCGTCGAACATCCCCTATACGTACGGTAATTCGCACGATACCTATCTGCGCTATGCGGTCGATTCACCGAAGCTCGATCCAGCCGTGCTCGCGTCGTTCCTGATCCAGGCGACGCGCCGGCTCGGGGTCGTGACGACGCTCTCGACGACGGAATATCACCCGTTCCAGCTCGCGCGCCTGACTAACACGCTGGACCACGTGAGCCTTGGCCGCGCCGGCTGGAATCTCGTGACCGGCAGCAACGACGGCGGTGCGCAGAATTTCGGGCTCGAACGGCAGTATCCGCACGATGAGCGCTACGAGATGGCCGACGAATACGCCGACCTCGTC
The DNA here is from genome assembly GCF_051615025.1 of Caballeronia sp. DA-9. Taxonomy (NCBI): domain Bacteria; kingdom Pseudomonadati; phylum Pseudomonadota; class Betaproteobacteria; order Burkholderiales; family Burkholderiaceae; genus Caballeronia; species Caballeronia sp. DA-9. Next base: position 2,021,516 of record NZ_CP195132.1, read on the forward strand.
ACGCGGCTCTGGGAGTCGTGGGATGAGGATGCCGTCGTGATGGACCAGGAAAACGAGATCTTCGCGCACTCGTCGAAGGTTCGGCCGGTGTACTTCGAGGGCAAATATTTCCGCTCTCGAGGACCGCTCGGCGCGCCCCGCTCGCCGCAAGGGCGGCCGGTGATCTGCCAGGCGGGCGGTTCGCCGCGCGGCCGCCAGTTCGCGGCCCGCTGGGCCGAAACGATTATCGGCACCGCGCGCAGTGTGGCGTCGATGAAGGCGTTCCGCGACGATATCCGTGCGAAGGCGCGCGAGGCGGGGCGCGACCCCGACGGCATCAAGGTGCTGTTCCTGATCACGCCGATCGTCGACGAGTCGCGCGAGAGCGCCGAACTGCGTCGCCGCGCGCAGATCGAGGACACCGAGCGGCACCTGGACGCGCATATCGCGTCGCTGGCGCGCCTGAGCGGAATCGACTTCTCGAAGTTCGACCTCGATGAGCCGTTGCCGGAGCTGACGTCGAACGGCCACCAGACGCTCGTCGCCCAATACACGGGCCGCACGCTGCGCGAAATCAGCAGCAGCGGCAAGATGCTCTCGGATGTCAATCTGGTCGGCACCGCGTCGGACGTGGCCGCACGACTCTCCGAAATCGTCGACGAAGTCGGCGGCGACGGTTTCCTGCTGATGGACCCGGACCTGACGCGGCGCTACATCGCTGAAATCACCGATGGCCTGGTGCCCGAGTTGCAGCGTCTTGGCGTGGTGCGCAAGCATTACGAGCACGAGCGGTTCAGGGACAATCTGATGGCTTTCTAGAGCAGGCGTCCCGCCCGTTGCTGGCGGCCCAGATGATCTGCGAAACGCATATTCCATTAACAGATTAGCATTCCATATAAAAATATGTACGCAAACCAGTCCGTTCAGGATGTTTCCCCCTCAACACAGACCTCGATTACACGAGAGGCCTGGGGCGTACTGGCAATCGTCACGGTATTCTGGATTGCGGACGGCTACGACACGTTCGTGCTGCTCGTGACCGGGCGGCCGGCACTGATGGAATTGCTGCGTCCCGAGACCGCCCCCGCATTTGCGAGGTACCTCGGATATCTGGTGACGATCACACTGGCTGGCTGGGCCACGGGCGGCGTGCTTGGCGGGGTGATGGGCGACCGGATAGGCCGCCGAAAGACCATGATTCTCGGCGTCGCACTGTACAGCGTCGCGACGACGGCATCGGCGCTGACTTCATCGTGGGAATCACTCGGGCTTGCGCGCTTTCTCACTGGCGTGGGCATTGGCGCGGAGTGGGGCGTCGGCGCGTCGCTGCTGCAGGAAGTATGGCCGGAGAAATGGCGTACTCGTGGTGCCGGCCTGCTGCAGGCCGGTTTCTCGGTCGGCGGCTTGCTGGTGTCCGGCCTGTGGGTGGTGGTCGGTTCAACGCTCGGTTTCTCCTGGCGCTGGATGTACTTGTTCGGAGTCATGCCGCTTGTGATTATTCTCGCTGTTTACCGGCACATCCCGGAGTCGACCCGCTGGGTGAAAGCGCACCATGACGCCAAGCCCTTTGCGCTCTTTGCCACGCCGGTGGTGCGCCGTCATCTGATCGCGGCGCTCGCCGTGTCGATCTCGATCACGGGCGGCTGGTGGACGGTGACGTCGTTTTTGCCGACCTTCGTCGCAAGCCTCGCGCACGATCCGCGTACCGCTGCCTCGCTGGCGGGTTGGGCGGGCGCGTTGTACAACCTTGGCGAGATCGTCGGCTGCATCGCGATGGGTTTTCTCGCAGAGAGCTGGGGGCGACGCCCAACGACGATTGTCTACCTGCTCGGTTCGCTGCTGATCGTGCCGGTGGTGTTCGCCGGCCTCGGGTCCGCGCAGGCGGTGACGCTGGCCCAACTGGTCTCGGGCTTCTTCACCGGCGGCCTGTACAGCTGGTATGCAATCCATACGCCGGAGCTGTTCCCGACACGAATCCGCGCCACCGCCATCAGCATCGTGTTTTCCGGCGCGCGCTATCTGGCGATGATTGGTGCCATCGCGGCCGGCACGCTCGCCGCTGCGCTGGGCGGCTTCGGCAAGGTCGCCATCTGGTTCGCCCCGGTTTATCTGATCGGCGTGGTTGCGATGCTGTTCCTGCCGGAAACGCGTGGCAAAGGCTTGCCGGACTGAATCTTCGATACGTGTGCCGTGTGCAAGGCGTCCGATCCGGCTCTCCCGAATAACCTCACCTCTACTGTTCGAACCATGTCTACCGAAATCGCCAGTCAGGCCACTGCATTGCGCAGTCCACTCGACTATCCCGACAGCCCGCTGTCGCTTGCTGCACGTCAGCCATTAATGCTGGGCCTCTTTCTGCCGACGCAGACCGGCGGCTTTTCGCAGTCGACGTATCCACGCGGCACCGACTGGACGTTCGACTACAACCGTGCACTGGTGCTGAAAGCGGAGTCGTACGGATTCGACTTCGTGTTCGGGTTGCAGCAATGGGTGCCGAAGGGCGGTTTCGGCGGCGCTTCACACTACCGCGAAAATTTTCTCGATCCGTTCATGTCGACGGTCGCATTGAGCGCGGTGACGACACGCATCATCACGATCTCGACGGTACATATCCTGTACGGCAACTGGCATCCGCTGCATCTCGCACGCTTTGCGGCGACGGCCGATCACATTTCGGGCGGCAAGTTTGGCCTGAATATTGTGACCGGTTATGACGCGGCCGAGCCGTTGATGTTTGGCATGAAGCGGATCGCGCACGACGAGCGCTACGAGCGTGCGGACGAATTCGCATCGGTGATGGAGACGCTCTGGGAGGGGAGCGACAACGTCACCCATGAAGGTCGCTTTTATCAGCTGGAAAACGCGTATGTGTCGCCGCGGCCGCGCTACGGCCGACCGATCATGGTGTCGGCGAGCGCATCGCTGGCCGGTTTCGAGTATGCGGCCCGGCACTCGGACGTGGTGTTCACGTCGAGCCCCGCAGGCGCGGTATTCGAGCGCGCGATTGAGGCGCTGCCGGAGCACGTGAAGCAGATTCGTGCGCCTTACGAGGGCGCGGGCCGTTCACCGAAAGTCATCATTTTTCCACTGGTTATCTGCAAGCCGACACGGGAAGAGGCGTTTGCCTATCGCGACGCGATCCTGGCGCAGGCCGACTACGAGTCGGTCAGGGCGTACACCGCGCGTCACTCTGGCGGCGATGCTCAGGGCTGGAAGGAACACGTGCCGGCGGACCGGATTCTCGGCGGGCATATCCAGATTGTCGGTGACCCGACTGATGTGGCCGATGCGCTGCAGAAACTGCATGAAGCCGGGATCGACGGCGCGCAGCTCGGTTTCTACGACTACGCACCCGAACTGGACTTCTTCGCAGCGAACGTGCTGCCGTTGCTGCAGGCGCGGGGACTGAGGCTCAAGCACGGGTAGAAAGCCGAAGCCACGGCATGGGCCGGCTGATCGGGAAGCTGGCCCGTTCTTTTCATATATCAAATAAATAGGATAACTAATGATAAAGAGGAAGATATACGGTGCTGTGGTGATGGCATGTTGTGCAGCGGGTGCCCATGCGCAAAGCAGCGTGACGCTGTACGGCAGCATCGATGAGGGGGTCACGTACAACACGAATGCAAAAGGCAGCGGCACGGCGCTCGCGGGTCCGGTTGCCGTGCCTGATTTCTTCGGCTTGCGCGGCAGGGAGGATCTCGGGAACCATCTGAAAGCAGTGTTCGCGTTGCAGGAGGGATTTCTCTCCAATACGGGGGCTGGCACGATTGCCAATGAAGCGTTCAGCCATTTTGCGTACGTGGGTTTGTCTTCACCTCAATACGGTACGTTCACAATGGGACGCCAGCTCGACCTGACGACTGAGGCGCTACGTCTCAATTCGAACGGGAGCATCCAGTACACGTTCTACCTGTTCCACCCGGCCAATCTCGATAACATCGGGATGATGGGCGATTCGATCAACAATTCGCTGCGTTACACGACGCCGGTGATCGGAGGGTTCAGCGCGAGCGCGATCTACGGCCTGGACGACACAACTACACAACCTGGACACATCTTCAGCGCCGACGTGTCGTACCGGAACGGCCCGTTCCGTGCGTCGGCGGTATATAGCAGCTGGCGCAACCACGCGATCGACGTCGGATCGAAACTTGGCTATTCGAGTTTCCTCGGACAGTCACTCGCGGGGGGAACTGTCTTTACCGCCAGAACACAGCGGATCAGCGGCGTGTCGGCGCTCTATTCGATCGGCCAGATGGTGGACCTGCATGGCATGCTGACGCAGGTGAACCTGGGAACGGATACCGCCTCGGGCCGCATGCGCACGGTCGAGGCCGGCGCCGATTTCCATGCCACGGTGGCAAATACCGTCAATGTCGGCGGGTATCTGTCATGGTTGACCGATACACGATATGCAGAGGCGGGTGTCGGCGACATGTATCAGCTTTCGGTGCGGACCACGGTCTATGCGCAGGTCGCGTGGCAGCACGCGAATGGCGCAGGCAATGCGGCCATTCCCCTGCTGGTACCGTCCTCCAGCGCCAACCAGGCGGCGTTTCGCGTCGGCATGCACCACTTCTTCTGAAGAGTTCCAATGAATTATCAACGTCCCGCAGGTGAGCGGTGCCGGGAGCGTCCCGCACGCGTCACATTGATTGGCTTTGGCTCCATTGGCGCCACTGTGTTCGACGCACTCATTGATGACCCGGACATCGTGATTGACCAGATCATCACGTCGCCGCGCAGCCTGGAAGCGGTGCGACAATGGGTGGGCGTCACGACCGTGGTGGCAAGCGCGGCGGATGAGTTGCCGCGCAGACCGGACCTCGTGCTGGAGTGTGCGGGCCATGGTGCAATCGGCGATCACGTAGTCCCGTTTCTGCGCCAGGGCGTTGACTGTGCGATGGTGTCCATCGGTGCGCTGGCTGACGAGGTCACTCGCGCAGCGCTCAGGGCTGCGCAGGCGCAGGGTGGCGGTCACGCTGTGCCACTGACCGGAGCGATTGGTGGCCTGGACGCGTTGTCGGCTGCAGCGGTAGGTGGCCTCGACGAGGTTCACTACATCGGGCGCAAGCCGACCGAGGGCTGGCGCGGCACGCCGGCCGAGGCGACGGGGGCACTTGATGATATCCGCGGGCCGAAGGTGATATTCGATGGTGAGGCGGGGGCTGCGGCACGGCTATATCCGAAGAACGCGAACGTTGCGGCGGCGGTCGCCCTGGCAGGCATCGGCTTTGAGCGCACGCGTGTACAGCTGATTGCGGATCCCCGGGCGACGGGTAACACCCATACGGTACAGGCGCGGGGCAATTTTGGGGAGATGCGCATCGAGATCAGGGCGAACCCGTCCGCGCAAAACCGGAAGACGTCCGCACTGGCTTCCTATAGCGCGATCCGCTTTCTGCGCGATGGCCTTGTGGGGCGCTTGCCCTAGGAAGCCGCCTGTCGAACCGGCCGGGCACACACCGCACGCATCATGCCGACTGAGCGGGTGGGTGAGGGCCGAGATGCCGTCATGGTGCCGTATCGACGCGTCGGGCTAATGGAGTGCGGCGCACGCAGGCGCTGAACCTGATTCGGAGCGAAGCGGAAGCGCAACGCACTGGCGTCGTATCCGGTTGAGGCATCTCGCCGCAGGGCTGCAGGGTCGCGCCGGCCAGACCAGATGTCCAACCCCAGACAATATTCTGATAGTTTTGGTACTTACCCTCGCGTTTCTGGTCTGGAACGTAGGCATATGAAATGGAATTCACTCACTGTGGTTTCCTTTCGCGCAGAAGCACGAGGTATCCGAGATGAAGTCAATTTTGCTTAATGCTGCTGTTGCTGCTGCTGTTGCTGCGGTGCTCGCCATTCCGGTGCTGTCGTACGCCCAGTCGAATGAACAATCTGAACCTTTGACGCGGGCACAGGTGCGTCAGGAATTCGTTGAGCTGGAACAGGCCGGGTACGAGCCAGCCGACCGGATTCACTACCCGGAAAACCTCCAGACTGCCGAAGCCCGTGTCGCCGCACGAAAGGAGGCAAATGGGTACGGCCCAACCTCCGGCGGAAGCTCGCAGTCGGGTCGATAGTCTGCGGGCTTGCGAACTGCCAGGGAGGGCACCATGGGGTCCGCGTGCCGAGACTTTTAGTTACCGCTCGCGGACTGCTCTTGATCGGCTCCGTTATCCTTCTGCGGCCGCGATCGCCAACCAAAATATCTTTTGCCCTATAGAAATATTTCCATAGGACGTACAACCGGTACTGGTTGGTGGATGGCTTGATGGATGCCGGATACCGTGTGCATCTGGCGCACGTCGCGGCGATCAAGCGCTACGAAGGACTGAAGCACAGCGGAGATGAGGCCGATGCCGCATATCTGGCGCAGCTGCTTCGCCTGGGGCTGCTGCCCGAGGGGTATATCTATCCCCGCGAGCAACGGGCCGCCCGCGATCTGGCGCGCAAGCGCAGTCAGCTCGTGCGGTGCCGCACGTCGCAGGTCGTGTCAATCGAGAACCTCGTCGCCCGTCACACCGGTGTGCGACCTAACTGCGCGAAGATCAACGACTGACCACTGACCAAGTGGGCGCGCTTGAGCTGTCGCCGGACGTTGCGCTCGCGCTCAAGGCCAATCTCGCGATTTGCGAGACATTGCAGCAACAGATTGCGGTCCTCGAGAAACGGCTCACCGAGTGCGTCAAGCTACATGCCGAGTATTACCTGCTGAAGACGGTGCCTGGAATTGGTGAAACGCTTGCGACGGTGATCATGCTGGAGACTGGAACGGTGGCACGCTTTGCCGAAGTAGACCAGTTCAGTTCGTACTGTGACTGCGTCGATAGCGTGCGGCAAAGTAACGGCAGGAAGAAAGGTGAAGGCAACACCTGCAACAGCAGTGCATATCTGTCATGGGCGTTTATTGAAGCGGCGAACTTTGCATTAAGGCAATGCCCGCCGGCGCGGCGTTTCTATGAGCGCAAGCAGCGCGCAACCAATCGGATCGTCGCGCTCAAGGCGGTGGTGCACAAACTTGCGCGTGCCTGTTACTACATGCTGCGCGAGCAGCAACCGTTTGATGGACGCGATGTTTTACTTAATGGTTCGGCGCAAGCGGGCAAGCCAGTAACCTGACTAGCCCGCACAAGGCATTGATTGGACAGCTGTCTTGCACCACACCCGTTTGCGGATGACTGGGTCGTCCGGACCGTGAACCACTGCAGGACTGGCGCTCACGTCACGCGAGATAGCCAAGGCTTTTGTTAAATTAGCTTTGGACACGGTCTGGTACCGATGGTTTTCTGGGGCGGCCTATGCCGCCAGGGCAGCTGCGAGTTGCATTGCACCTGCTTGATCCCGATGGGTGTCTGGCGCGACTCAGTTCGCAGCAAACTGAACGATTACCTGGGCTCGATTTGAATCCGTAACGAGTGCGGCGGCAGGATCGCAGGTCCATCACGAGGTGTCGTTGGTGATATCACAGCGCATCACCAACGACACCTTGTGAAGGAGAATTTTGTCCTTGATTTCGGCTGGCTAATAGGTGTCAGGTTGTTAGGCGGCCGACGTAAGATGGCGTGATGAAGAAATCGGAATGGCTCTATTCCAAACGGCTACCCGCATGGATAGCCTGAGCGATCGTTTAGGCGTTCGCCACGTTCACATCATGTGGCGTGAGAGTATCGCACCGTCAAGCCGGACCGCTTCGAAGGTCCGCACAACAGCCGCTATCCGGTATTTACTTTTTTGCAAATTCTCCGAGTCTCTCGCCAGCCGGTTGGCCTGGAAGGCTTACTCCTAGTTCCATATCTGGTCCCGCACTTCGGACATGCGCGGAACGAAATCCAGCGGCAATGTGATCGACTGGTTGGTCCGTTGCTGGTCCAGTGCTCGCGGTCATTCGACCAACAACCGTTGACTCCTGAACCACGTCGGCATACGTCTAGTGGAGTCCTCCGCTGGCCAGCAGGACGTCGCCTGTAATCCAGCCCGATTCGTCGCTGGCCAAGAATAGGGCGGCGCGGGCGATGTCTGCCGGCGTTCCCAGTCGACCGAGCGGCGTCTGTGCGATCAAAGCCTTGCCCATTTCGGAATCGGCCATGCGCGAGGCGCCTTCTGTTTGCGTTGGGCCCGGACTAATCGTGTTGATCCGAATCTTTCTTGGCCCCAACTCCTTCGCCAGGACGCCGGTGATTGTCTCCACGGCACTCTTGCTTGACGCATAAACCGCGGAAGCGACTGGCTTCATGGTGGTGATGGTCGCCCCAATGTTGATGATGCTACCGCCTTCGCACAGGTGTTTCGCGGCGGCCTGAGTGATGAGGAGCAAGCCAAGCACGTTGATGTTGAACACCTTGTGGAAGTGCTCTTCTGTGATGGCGGACAAGGTCGAGAATTCGTAGACTCCAGCGTTATTAACCAGGATGTCCAGCTTCCCATACTGAGCGATCGCGAAATCGATGATGTTCTGAGCGTCTCCTGAATTCGAAACGTCACCCACTACCGCGGCAGCCGTACCGCCCACTGACTTAATCGCTTCAACCACCGCATCCGCATCTGGCTTGCTGGACGCGTAGTTCACCACGACGCGCGCGCCTTCCGCAGCGAGCGTTTTGGCGATGGCGGCACCGATTCCCTTTGATCCACCTGTGACCACGGCGATTTTGCCTTCGAGCTTTCCGGTCATGCAGAATCCTTCAGAGTTTCTTACCGACGAGAACGAACAAGGCGGTGGTGCCCGCCAAGTCCTCGTCCAAGAGTTTCGACCTAAAATCAAGTCGCCTTTTCGTTACCGGCAAGACAAAGGTATATTTCCTTACCGATCGATAAGAATCATGGCGTCTTGAATTGTGAGTGTCAAGCAGTTATCTTATCGATTGGTAAGAAAATAAATGGTGATGCTGATGAAAGAGAACCCGCCTAGAAAACCGCCCGGCCGCCCCCGGCAGTTTTCCGAGGAGGAAGCCCTTGAGGCTGCCATGGGCATATTCGCAGCCAGAGGATATGAATCGGCGTCGCTAACCGACCTCACTAATGCGATGGGAATCAATCGGGTCAGTATGTATGCAACTTTCGGCAATAAGGAAGATCTTTTCGTCAAGGCACTTGCAAGATACACCGACGCAGGTGGCGCGCATCTGGCCAAGACCTTGGCGAGTGGCAGCGCACGGCAGGCACTGGAGCGTTTGCTGCGCGACAGCGTTATGCGGTTTACCGACGAGAAGGGACACGGTGTCTGCTTCGTGACACAAGGGCCGCTAGCCGAAGGCACGGCCTCCGATAGCACCAGAAAATACGTTGCACAGAAGCGTGCCTCGATTGAGCTCGTGCTCAGGCGGCGACTCGCACACGCCGTCGAAAAAGGAGAGCTTGACCCCAAGGTGTCGCCTACTGAGCTAGCTCGATTTTTTTCTGTTTTGATCCAGGGTCTGGCATTGCAGGCGCAGCACGGTGGGACGCGTTCCGAGTTGCTACATGTGGCGAATGTCGCAATGGCTGTTTGGCCATAGGTACGTGGGAACCTAGCTGACACGATGCGAAGCGCCGTGGAAGGCGCTGACCAACCATTGTTGGTCGCCAGCCTTTTTGCGCCACTCGCCGAATCGGTGGGTTTGATAGGTTTTGGTACGAAAAGATCCGCGATTGTGTTGGCGATAAGAGGCGATGTCACTTTGCCAACAACGAGGAGTTAGAGGACACACTTGTCGGCGATAAATCGAATCGCTCGGGGGCTTGCATGGGGATCGGATGTATGCACAGGATAGAACAATAACCATGTGACGCAGCAGCCTGCCGTGCTTGAATCGATGTTGAAGTTCGCGATTAACGCTAGCGTTGATGCGTCCCGATTTGGAGCGTCTCCAACTGTGAATAAAAGGACTTTGCGGTGTCCAGAAGCGCATCCGCATAGCAAACCGGTCCTTGATTTCTTGCGACTGTTGGAATGCGATGGACCTTGCATGCGGGCCAATCTATCCAGCCCGTCACGGGACTTCGCTTGATTACTCTGCTCCGCTATCCGACGCCCATAACCAGCATCACGAGTACGCCGACGAAAGATCGCTCCATGCGTGAGCTGGCCCCGAGTAAGCTGGTGCAAGTGGATTATCATTCTCGGGATGTATGCGGCAATATCGCGACCTGACTACCGCCCGTACGCCCCGCACTGGCCACTGCGCCTGACACGCTCGCGACGGAACTATTCCGCATTACCGTGCATGCGTCCGTGGCATCTCAAAGACATTCCCGTGCCCGCCGACAATCTTGTTCCCGCTAATGTTTGCGTCGAAAACGTTCCGGAAGATCGTCTCGGTGCTGGCATACCTCACTGCGTGGTCGGTTTTAGTTTCCCTAAATATTTTCAGGGTGGATGCTCCGAGCATATTCCAACGCTTCAAGGAGTACTTCGACTTCCTCCTGTTTTTCACGAAGCGTCTCACGAAGCTGGATGATCAGTTGAATTGCTTCGAACAGATTCGTGATATTGGGCGGGTAATCGCTTCCCCGTGTGTTTGTTTTGCATGTTGTCGAACTACACGCTTTCCAGCCGGCCAGGACGCTGAGATCTGAAGATGGACCAAGGTTTTTTTTCGGCCACAACCTGCCACGAACCGCATTCTGGTCATTTATGCGGTCACTATCCGTGGCCTGGTCAAGCTTGGCTCGACAAATCGGTCTGGTGCGAGGCGCGGTAAACGGCATCGATCTCCTCCGATGAGAGAGTAGAGTTAATCGCTGGTCGCTTTGGGTAAGCGAGGCGGCGGTATGTCGAGAGTTCAGGCAAGGATGGACGTTCCGACCAAAGCCCCATCCCCTTTGAGCACTCCGCGCATTAGGACAGACGACCTGCGTTTAAGCGATAACGCCTGGCAACTCAAGCACAGGGAGTTCCGGATCCGCGCAGCATCGTTGGCTTTATTTGAACTGATACAGATAACCTAGTCTGGCCGCAGGGATGAAACGCTTGCCAACGAGTGGACTATCCGAGATCCCAGAGCCGAGATGGGTTACCAGCATATCAAGGCTGATCGACTGATGCTGCGTCATCCGATAACCGATCTGCGTCCCAATTGACGTGTTTAGCGTAGCTGTCCCGTTATAGGCAGGCCGTCCCGCCCGTGCCTCCGACGGTGCCACTCCGTAATAGTAGTTGACGTATTTATCGTTTGACCATCTGGCGTCGGTATGAGGTTCAATTGTCCATTTCCCCAATTCGAAGGTTTTTTTAAATTCAACGGATGCTTGCTGACCCTTGTTTCCGGCAACGAGGTAACTGGCCGTCAGCGTGCCGAAACCGGTATGCCATCCGATTGCTGGGCCATACCAGAATGTGACACTGTCCCGATTCTGCATTCCGTTCAGGATCGGTGCGTCTGACGCCTTGTATCCCTCCAGAATTCCTACTCTGCCGCGCAAGGCAAAGGTAACGCCGCTCCATTGTCCGACTTTTAGATCGAGGGTCGTCGCGAAGGCATTTATCCATTTGTTATCGATGTAGAAAAGTGGAATTGGCGTAATCCTCGCGCGGTCACCTCTATACGGGGATGGTTCGGCACCTACTCCGCCACCAAGTCCCCAGTGGGTAACATTGGTGGCATTATTTAAGATGGTGAAGCCGGAGTCTTCAGGGCCGTTGATGTCGTCCGCCCGGGCGGTACCGGCACCGAGCAGGAAAAGTGAGGCGGCGGCCAGTAGCACCCGGTATTCGCGGCGACGGACGTTTTTCACGACCCCTCGCAACGCTACCCGAGGAGCGTTCAGAACACAGGTCGCTGCGCGCGGCCCTCTCAGGAATACACGCGGCATCAGCGCAGGATGGCTCAAGAAAAATCGTCGGACGGGGAAATCGAACGTCGAACGACCAATCCTCGAACTTGCGGCCCCAGATCGTCGGACTTCACTCCCTCCATTGCCCGGAGAAAAAGGCAAATATCTTACGTGCAGTGTTTCGGTCAAAGCTGAAATTTTGCGTTTCCAAGTGCTCAGGATTCGTGCTTCGCCGCGCTGCGCGGATTTCGATGAAATTGCCATTGAGGGTCCTCCAGTGGAAGGCCTCAAGGCTACACAGCGGATTCAACGGCATGATGTGCGGTATGTTTCAGCCACGATACAATGTGTCGGCGCTGAAATATTGAAGACGGACGGCTGACATCAATCGCGGGGCAGTCCGGGTTAGTATTGGGAATGACTTATATGCCGCACGTACTAGTGGTCGATGATGAAGAAGACATCAGATCCTTGCTGACGGGTTTTTTTCGCAAGCATGGCCATCAGGTGAGTACTGCGATTGACGGGCAAACATTGTTCGCTACACTAAATGTCCAGCAGATCGATATTGTCATTCTAGACGTCATGCTGCCAGGTGAAGATGGCTTCAGCCTATGCCGCCGGATACGCGCAACATCGAAAGTGCCCGTCATCATGCTCACAGCGGTAGCTGATCATGTCGATCGCGTAGTGGGTCTCGAAATGGGTGCCGACGACTACCTGGTAAAGCCATTCGATGCGAGGGAATTGCTCGCGCGGGTCAAAGCCGTACTACGACGGACGGCGCAAACCGAGGTGACCGTGCCGGGTACAACTACGAGACCTGTACTTTCATTCGCTGGATGGCGTCTGGATATAGCCCGACGGGAACTGCGGTCCGCAGACAACACGCTGATGATCCTCTCTAGCAGCGAATTCGATCTTCTGCTCGCGTTTGCGGAGCACCCTCAACGGATACTGACGCGCGATCAGCTCCTTGACCTAGCACGTGGATCGTCATATGAGGTCTATGATCGAACTATCGACGTACAGGTCGCCCGTCTCCGCCGAAAACTCGACACCGACAGAGAAACACCCTCCGTAATTCGCACCGTCCGGGGTGGCGGGTACATCTTTACTCCATCGGTTCGACGAGGATGAGCGCCAGATTTCGGCCGTCAGATACGATCGCGTGGCGAATTGCCTTGACTGTTGGGGCTGCCATCACCGGCGTACTTGTCCTCTGCGCGCTCTTCAGCCAATTTGCTGGTCCGACGGCCAGCGAGACAGCGCCGCTGGACAGGGCCGACGACATGATACGCATGATAGATGCCGCTCCGGCAATTGATCGTCCGCGACTGGCAAGCGCCGTGAAAATTCCCGCCAGTAACGTCGAATGGTATCCGGCCACCGAAACGACCGCCCGACTCTTCGCCGCGGCAAAGCCGTTTGACGTGGATGCGGAACTGGCAAAGCGGTTCTGGATCGATGGGCATCGGCGTCACCTAGCTGCGGAACTGGCAAAGTGGTTCTGGACAGACGGGCACCGGCGTCGATGCTTAGTTTTCAATCAAGAAGACCCGCTATCTGACGGTATCCGATTCGATAGGGCTGAACATCCCCGCGCTTATTTTCTTGCAGTTGAACTCCGCGATAGCAGCTGGGTTGTTTTTACATCTACACGCCGCGACTGGGGAGGGGTGCAACCCGGCCAGATAGTTATTGCATTGGGATTTTTCGCGTTGTCGATTCTCGCGGTATCGGTGCTTGCTACCTACTTTCTCTCGAAGCCAATAAGGCAGTTTGCGGAAGAACTTCGGCGGATTGGCGGTGATCCCCGTGCCGGCCCTGTCCGCGAAGCCGGGCCGAGCGAATTACGCGCAGCGATTGCAGCGTTCAATGCATTGCAGGCACAGCTCCGGAAGTTTGTCGAGGACCGGACCGTGATGCTGGCTGCCATGTCGCATGATTTGCGTACGCCCTTAACGAAGATCCGCCTTCGAGGGGAGTTCATCGAAGACGAAGATCAACGGGCGAGTCTCTTTCGGGACGTCGACGACTTGCAAGCTATGGCAGACTCCGCCTTGTCCTTTTTTAGGGATGACTACAAGGACGAGGAGACAACGGTTTTTGACTTCGCGGGACTTCTACGCACCATTGCAGATGATTATGGCGACCAGGGAAAGCCTGTCCTCTATGCCGGGCCCGATCGCTTCGCATTCAATGGGCGCCCGTTCTCCTTAAGGCGTGCTTGTATGAACCTTGTCGATAACGCCTTGAAATATGGCAATAGCGCTGAACTGGAACTCGCCTTCTCCACAACGCAAATCACTGTCGAGGTAAGAGACCAAGGCCCCGGCATCCCGCATCATGCGCTCGAGCAGGTATTCACACCCTTTCTCCGCCTTGAACAATCGCGAAACCGTACCACCGGAGGGATGGGGCTGGGACTCACATCGGCGCGGGCTGTCATCCGGGCTCATGGGGGCGATATCGCACTTCGCAACCGACAAGGTGGAGGATTGGAGGTAAGCGTGACGCTGCCCCTGGTGTCGTAACTCCAGCGTGGCGGAAACGAGTAGCTGTTGCCGAGTAGGTTTGAGAGCAGCAGGCCGTCCGCCTAGACGAGGCCTCGCACGCTTTGCGTGTTGCTGGTGCCGCGCACGGCGACGATCGAGTTCAGGTCACCGATAAAGCGCTTGCGGACCGCGAGGTTCGGCATGTACTTCAGCACGTCCTCGGTGTTGACCACATTCCAGTTCTCGAATTGGCTGCGAGTGAGCGTTTCGGTCGAGGCGGGCAGGTTTGGATCGACGACGGGTCGGGAGCCTCCGCTGGCGTCCTCGCCGTTACCTCTCGCGCTGACATTGACCGCTGGCAACGTGGTGACGTCGGACGGTGTGACGGATGCGGGCACCGGGCGTGCAGTGCTTGTATCACTGCTGATGTCGGGGCTCGGTGTGACGACGCCAGCAGCGCGCGCAGGCGGCGCGGTGAACGAGAAGGGCATCAGCCCTAGCGCGACCAGTCGTGCGTGGCGGCACATACGGGCGCGCAGCCTTCGTGATGTGAAGTGCAGTATGGAATTTTCCTGAAGTCGTTGGATAAACGGCGGTGCGCGCCTTCAAAAGGCGCGTCGGCTCTGCCGCGATAACGGCGATCAGGAAAAGGAGGGCGGAGCCCGGGGCCTGCCGGACGGAAAGGCCCAGAGCGGCGTGAAACGCATGGATAGTATCGGCACGGCCGCGACGATAGCGAGCATCACGAATACCAGCGACGAAGGCGATAACGTCGACAGCGCCACGTGATCCGCGAGCAGGTCACAGTAACCGCAAGCGGCCAGCGGATCGCCGTGCACAGCGTCTGCGACACTATGCGACGGCTGGCTCGCCGAACAGAGTGTGGCCACCGTTGGATCGTCCGTATGCGCTGCGACAACGAGTTGGCTGACGAGTGGCGCGAGCACGATGAGCCACATGGCGATGAAGCCAAGCCATGCGGTCAGGCGTCTGCGAGATCGGGACGCCATGGTCGTCTGGCAAAATGATGTGCCAAGAAGTTTACCATTCCTTCGGACAATACGATGATTCGCCCGCAGCGCGCGGCGCCGCGGCGATACACGTTTTGAACACGAAATCTCGATGTGTGATCGCTCGTGAAGGTACACATGCATGCGCCCGAAAACCCCGGTTGCGGATGCCGTATGTGCGGAGCCGAGGTTCGGGCAAATACATGGGAGTGCGATATGAGATTAAAAAATTGAACCGGCGGTACAAACCGCATCCGGTCCACTAGTCAGTTGAACCATTGAATTGCACCAATCTAACGGTGCATGGACAAGATGAATCTGAGCGAAGCCGAGCGCGAGGAATTGATGGCGATGCAACGCAGTTGCACGATGGCCGTAGGTCAAGTGCGACGTGCGCGGCTGATCCTGCTGCTCGACCACGGGGCCTCGCGCGAGGCGATCGTGAATGAGTTGCGATGCGACTCGCGTTTCGTCACGACCTGGAAGACCCGCTTCGCGAGCGAGCGTCTGGCGGGACTGTCTGGGCGACATCCGGGCCGTGCGCCGCGTCGGGATCTGGCACGCCTGGAAGCCCGGGTGCTTGATCACACGCTCAGACGAAAGCCGCAGGACGGCTCGACCCACTGGACGGCATTCAATGGTAGTTCCGGCTCGGCTCGCTAAGGACTACGTCAGGAGACTGGTTAGGCGAGTCGACCACGCACAGTGGCGAGATGAGCGGATGCGATTCGTCAGTGCGGAAATTCCCACCCCCTGACATGCTTCGACGGCTCACGCCATGCACCGATACAGCATTGATTCCCGCCCGGAATAGCTGCAGCGCAACGAGACATCCTGTAGTGGCTCTGTCCGTTGATAAAATGCGGCGCTATAACAGCATACGGAAGAGCGTCCCGCACCCTGGAGTACCAGGCCAGTGATGGACAGTCTGGCGAGTGTCGCCGACGACTAGATCGTGTGGGTCCCGTCCCAACTTGTCGATAACGTGCCTGCCAACGTTTTCCACGTGCGTTATGTCCGAATTCATCACCGTGCCTACCTGGGCCGCTCGGCACAGA
Organism: Caballeronia sp. DA-9; assembly: GCF_051615025.1. Lineage (NCBI taxonomy): Bacteria > Pseudomonadati > Pseudomonadota > Betaproteobacteria > Burkholderiales > Burkholderiaceae > Caballeronia > Caballeronia sp. DA-9. The sequence goes on from NZ_CP195132.1 coordinate 2,037,809, forward strand.
TCGGCAGGATTCGGTGTCTGCGAATGCTGTAACTGCCTGAGGTGTACCGGCTGTGATCGTATCCAGGATCCGTCGCCTGCATTAGGCGTCAGGAAAAAAATGACGTTGCAACAAGGTTGAGCGATCGGTTGCTTGCCGATTCCTTCTCGTGAGGTTCGCTCTTCTGCGTCATACGGTAATCAGGCAGCCTGCTTGCGAAGGTCTATGAGATGGACGTGACTGTTAAATACGGTTGGCGCATTGATGCGTATCGAGTACCGGACACACGTGGAGATGTCAGGGGAGATGTCACCTGACCATGGATTGCCGCCGCGTCGCGCATGGACACTCAGGCGCTTGGCAGGCAGGCGAGCACCTATCGATCGCGAACCAGACCTCCGCTCGAACGGAAAATGATTGCATGCGCATAGCTTGCGCGGTAGTCAGCGTCTCTCTTCGGCATTCAGGGCGTTCCGAACGCCGACGAATTCCAATGTCGCCAGATTCAATTGACTGCATTCCGTGGCAGGAATCACGCAACGCGCTTAAGATACCGTTTCTTCAGTATCCAGCGACATTTTTCCCGAAACCAGATGAATCTGAGAGACTTCGAACCCTTTCTGTCTACGACACATGACAAGATGGCAAAACCTGGTTGGCTGCCTTCGCACGACAGATCACGTGAAAGCTCGACCTTAACAAAGGCTGATCTGGCTGACGCGCTGTTCGAACGTATCGGACTGAGCAAGCGGGAAGCCAAAGAAATAGTCGACGCTTTTTTTGACGTGATTGCGGAGACACTCGAAAGTGGGGAAAACACGAGACTATCTAGCTTCGGTAACTTTCGGCTCCGCGAAAAAAAGCAGCGTCTGGGATGTAATCCGAAAACAGGAGAAACGGTTCCGATTGCAGCCCGGCGCGTCGTTCTCTTCCATCCGAGTCAGAAACTCAATGCGTCAATTAATGTAGGCGTGAAATAGCACTTATGCACTTGTTTCAACCATATTAGCGTTTGTCGGGCCGTGCGCGAATCAATGTGCGATGGCGCTCGAGGGCGTGGCGCCATATCATATATCCGGGAAGCGCGAGAAGAACGCATCAACGCATAAGACGTTACTCGCCTCCTTACTCCACCCCACCTCCCAGTGCTTTGTACAGCGTAACGAGGCTGGTCTGCTGCGACAGGCTATCGGAAGCCAACTGCTGCTGCGCGGTATAGAGCGTGCGCTGTGCATCGAGAAACGTAAGAAAGCTGTCCGTACCCGCTTTGTATCGCGCCTGCGCAATCGTGTAATAGCTCTGCGCAGAGCTCACATAAGCGTGATCCGCATTCACTTGATCCATGTACGTTGCACGTGCCGTCAGCGCATTCGATACCTCCTTGAATGCCGTCTGGATCGCACTCTCATAGTCGGCAATCTCGATATTCTTTTCGATCTTCGCAACGTCCAGCGACGCCTTGTCGCTGCCGTAATCGAAGATCGGCAAGGACACGGTCGGCGCGAATGTCCACGCGCCGGTGCCGGCCTTGAACAGACCGGACAGCGTAGAACTCGACGCCCCCGCGGTCGCGGTCAGTTCTATCTTCGGGAAGAACGCCGCCCGCGCGACGCCAACGTTCGCGTTCGCCGCTTTCAACGCATGCTCCGCCTCCACAATATCCGGCCGGCGCGTAAGCAAGGTCGAAGGCAACCCCGCATCGATCTCGGCGAACATCGATGTGGCGGTGGCCTGGTCAAATGCGGGCGCGGCCGGGAGATCGTCTGGAATGGGCGCGCCGAGCACAGCGACCAGGTTGTTGCGGTCCTGGGCCACGGCCCGCCGGTACGACGCAAGACTGGCCTGCGCGCTGGCAAGCGTGTTCTGCGCCTGCCGAACATCGAGCAGAGAGGAGTTGCCCAGTTCCTGTATGCGCTTCGTGACCTCGTAGGTGGCCTGGTCGGCCGCCACCGTGTCCTGCGTGATCTTCAGCAAGCGCTCGTCCGAGAGCCACGTCAGGTAGTCGGTCGCCACCGTCGCGATCAGGCTGATGCGCGTGCTTTGCCGCGATGCCTCGGTCGATAGATAGTTTTCCAGCGCTTGCCGCTTGAGACTGCGCAGACGCCCGAAGAAGTCGATCTCCCACGACGTAGTCCCAATGTTGAGATCGTTCGATACGCTGGTTGCGCCTGACGCGCGTTCGCGCGTCACGCTGCCGCTTGCGGATATCGACGGCGCCAGCGCCGCCCGCGTGATGCGATATTGCGCCTCGTATTCCGCCACGTTCAACGCCGCGACGCGCAGGTCGCGATTATTGTCGAGCGCGATCTGGATCAGCCGCTGCAGGCGCGGATCGCGAAAGAAGCTGCGCCATTGGGTATCGACGGCTAGGGTCTTTGATGTATCCGCGGCTGTCTTCTGCGCGGCCGTCGTGCTTTCGTAAGCGTCACCATGGGGATAGGTTGCGTCCACCGGCGCGGCGGGCCGCTCATAATGCGGGTCGAGCGTGCAGCCGGTGAGCGTTACGACCGTCGCGATCGCCAGCAGGCAAACACCCAGTTTGAGTCTCATCATTGCGCACCTTCGTTATGCGTGGTGTGGCCGTGCTCGCCGAACAAACGCCGCACGACGACGAAGAACACCGGTACGAAAAAGATCGCGAGTACAGTGGCGGCGATCATGCCGCCCATCACGCCGGTGCCTATCGCGTGGCGGCTCGCCGATCCCGCACCCGTGCTGATCACAAGCGGCAGCACGCCGAATATGAACGCCAGCGAGGTCATCAGGATTGGCCGCAAGCGCAGGCGCGCCGCTTCCAGCGTGGCGTCGATCAGGCTGCGGCCTTGCGCTTGCAGGTCCTTCGCGAATTCGACAATCAGGATCGCGTTCTTCGTCGACAGGCCAATGGTCGCCAGCAGACCGACCTTGAAATAGATGTCGTCGGGAAGCCCGCGAAGATGCGCGCCAAGTACCGCACCGAGCACGCCGAGGGGCACCACCAGAATCACCGCGATCGGGATAGACCAGCTTTCGTACAAACCCGCGAGACACAGGAACACAACGATCAGCGAGATCGCATACAGATAGATCGCTTGCGAACCCGCGAGCCGTTCCTGATAGGACTGCCCGGTCCAGTCGATGCCAAAGCCGGCCGGGAGTTTTTTGACGAGTGCTTCGACTGCGTCCATCGCCTGGCCGGTGCTTGCGTTCGCGCCGGTTTGCGCGGTGATTTCCATCGCGAGCTTGCGATTGAAACGCTCGATCTGCGGCGGGCCGAAAGTCCACTTGCCGGTGGCGAACGCCGAGAACGGCACCATCTGGCCGTCGTAATTTGTGGTGCTCGTGGTCGTGCTGCTTGACGTGCCCGATGTACTCGACTTTACATACCAGCGTCCGATGTCCGAAGGCATCATCCGGTAGGGCGCATCGGCTTGCACATAGACCTTTTGAATGCGGCCCGTATCGACGTAATTGTTCACGTAGGTCGAACCGAACGCCGTCTCCAGCGTGTCGTTTACATCGGCAACGGAGAGTCCCAGCGCGCTGGCCTTCTCGCGATCGATGTCAACGTGGAACTGCGGGGTGTCGTCGAGACCGCCGGGACGCATGCCCAAGAGCAGGCTGTTGTTCGCGGCCAGCGCGATCAACTCGCGGCGTGCGGCCATCAGCTTGTCGTGGCCTTGCCCCGCGCGATCCTCCAGTTCGAAGTCGAGTCCGCTCTGCGTGCCGAGTTCCTGGATGGCGGGCGGGTTGAGCGCGAAGATCTGCGCGTCACGTGCGGCGGTCGCGAAATGCATGTTGGCATGCAGGATGATCGACGCCGCCTGTCCATCCTTGCCGCGGCGCGTGCTCCAGTCCTTGAGCTTGACGAACGCGAGCGCATTGTTCTGGCCCGAGCCGTTGAAGCTGAATCCCGTGAGCGTGATGATCTTGTCCACCTGCGGCAAGCCGAGATAGTAGTCTTCGACCTGCTTGACGATCTCGAGCGTTTTCGCGGAAGGCGTGCCGACCGGCGTCGAGATCGACGTAATGATGATGCCCTGGTCCTCTTCGGGCAGATAAGACGAAGGCAGCTTCGTGAAGAGCAGCACAACCACGCCCGCAATCAACGCATAGATCACGAGATAACGCACGGGCTTGCCGACCACGCGGGATACACCGGTCGAGTAGCGGTCGGTGCCGCGCGCAAGCACGCGGTTGAACCAGCCGAGCAGCCCGCGTTTCTCGTGATGCTCCACGTCCGAACGCCTGAGCAGCGTCGCGCATAACGCGGGAGTGAGCGTCAACGCGAGGAACACGGAGAGCAGCATGGCCGCCACGATAGTGATCGAGAACTGCCGGTAGATCGCACCCGTGGAACCGGAGAAGAAGGCCATGGGAATGAACACGGCGATCAGCACGGTCGTGATACCGACGAGCGCCCCGGTGATCTGCTTCATGGCTTTGCGCGTCGCTTCCAGCGGCGACAGTTTTTCCTCCGCAATCAAACGCTCGACGTTCTCCACGACCACGATCGCGTCGTCCACCAGCAAGCCGATGGCAAGCACCAACCCGAACATGGAGAGCACATTGATGGAAAATCCCACCACCGACATCACCGCGAACGTACCGAGCAGCGCCACCGGCACCACGATAGTCGGGATCAGCGTGGCCCGCAGGTTCTGCAGGAACACGTACATCACGACGAACACCAGCATCACCGCTTCGATCAGTGTCTTCACCACCTCTTCAATCGATATCCGCACGAACGGCGTGGTGTCGTACGGATAGTCCACCACTACGCTGCGCGGTAACTGCGGGGTCAACTGTTCGAGCTTTGCGCGCACCGCCTTCGCGACGTTCATTGCATTCGCGCCGCTGGCAAGCTTCACCGCAAGCGAAGCGGCAGGCTTGCCGTTCAACCGCGAGTCCGTGCTGTAATCGTCGCCACCCACTTCCACACGTGCCACGTCGCTCAACAGCACCTTGGATCCGTCCGTGTTCACACGCAGCAGGATCGAACCGAACTCCGCGGGTGTCGTGAGCAGGCTCGAAGCGGAGAGGGTGGCGTTGATCGCCTGCGTCTTCGTCGATGGAGAACCGCCGATCTCGCCGACCGATAGCTGCACGTTCTGGTTGGTGATCGCGGTGGTGACATCGCTTGCTGTCACACCCACCGCCTGCAGCTTGACCGGGTCGAGCCACACGCGCATGGCGTGCTGCGCGCCGAACAGCGTCACGTCGCCCACGCCGTCGATCTGCGTCAACGGGTCCTCGATCTGCGTCGCAATGACATTGCCGAGATCGATGGAATTCATGCTGCCGTCGGAGGACGACAGCGAGACGATCATCAGGAACGAGTTGGCCGCCTTCGCGACCTGCACACCCTGGTTCTGCACCGTCTGCGGCAGCGACGAGCTTGCCTGCTCCACCTTGTTCTGCACCTGCACCTGCGCTATGTCCGCGTTGGTGCCCTGCTGGAAGGTCAGCGTGATGGTCGCCGTGCCCGCAGAGCTGCTGGTGGAGGACATGTACAGCAGGTTGTCGATACCGCTCAGCCTCTGTTCGATCACCTGCGTGACCGTGGTCGCCACGGTTTCGGCGGAAGCGCCGGGATAGGTCGCCGTGATCTGCACGGACACCGGCGCGACGCTCGGATATTGCTCGACGGGCAACGTGCGGATGGATGCTGCCCCCACCATCATGATGACGATGGCGATGACCCACGCGAGAATCGGTCGATTGATGAAAAAGCCTGCCATGAGGTTCTCGCTTTAACCGCGGGTTGCCGACGCGGCCGTCGCCGCCGTAGCGGGGGCATCGGAATTTGAATTGGAAGGAGAGGGGCTTTCGACCGCCCTGACGAGCGCACCGGTTCGCGCTTTCTGCGACCCCGACACGATCACACGGTCGCCGGCTTTCAGGCCGCTCGTGACGATCCAGTCCGCGCCGTTGGCGCCGCTGGTGGTCACGGTCGTCTGCGCGACCTTGCTGTCGGTGCCGACGGTGAGCACGCTGGCCGAGCCGTCCGATGCACGCGACACCGCAAGTTGCGGCACCGTGATCGCCTGCTGGTTCACGCCTTCTTCAAGCCGCGCCCGCACGAACATGCCCGGCAACAGCGTGCCCTCCGGGTTCGGGAGCACGCTGCGCAGCGTGACCGAACCGGTGGTGGCGTCGACGGTGATATCCGAGAACAGCAGCTTGCCGGCATGCGAATAATCACTGCCGTCTTCCATCACGAGATGCACGACCGCGCCGTCGCTGCCCGCCTGCTGCAACTGGCCGCTCGCGAATTCCTTTTGCAGCCGCAGCCAGTCGACCGATGATCGGGTGACATCGAGGTACATCTCGCTGGTTGCCTGAATGGTGGCGAGCGCCGTGGTCTGCTCGGCGGTGACAAGCGCGCCTTCGGTCACGCTCGACTTGCCGATTCGGCCGGCGATGGGCGCCACGACCTTCGTGTAACCGAGGTTGATCGCGGCGGTTTTCAATGCCGCACGATCGGCGACCACGTCGGCCTTCGCTTCCTGCAGTGACGAAATGGCATCGTCGTAATCCTGCTTGCTCACGCCGTCGATCTTCGATAAATCCGTATAACGCGTGGCCTTGGTTTGCGCGGCGTCGGCCGTGGCTTGCGCCTTCACCAGCGTCCCGACGGCCTGGTCGTACGTCGCCTGGTAGCTGGCCGGATCGATCTGGTAGAGCACCCCGCCCGCCGCGACCAGCGAGCCTTCCGTGAAGAGCCGTTTCATCACAATGCCCTGCACCTGCGGCCTGACGTCGGCCACACGCACGGCAGACAGGCGGCCGGATAGTTCGGTGCTGGCGACGATCGGATGCGGCGCGATGGTTTCAACGCCCACTTCAGGCGTGTCCTGTGGCGGACGCTGTGAACCGCCGTCGCCACAAGCGGCGAGCGACAACGCGGTCACCGAAGCGGCAACGGCCACAAGCGCACGGGTGCGCAGTGATCGTACGGTTCCGGAATGAAGTACGGATACCTGATGGATTATTCGGGTCATGCGGTGAGCATCCTTCGATCAAGGTTCGACAAAGGGCCGCCGGGCAGACATCGACACGCAGGTCTTTCGAAAAACGCGAGGGAAAGCGAAGGAGGGTTGCCTCGAGAGGCGTTCGACCAGGCCACGGAGGCTCGGAGAAAACCGCGCAACGCCATGCCAGCGGCAGGGATGACACGAGCTTAACGAGCCGCGCCTTACGCTGGCTTAGTCACTGATTACACGATGTAACTCTGCTGAAGGCGGGCGTACAGGTGTACGCCGCAACAGTGTCAGGTGCGCATGCGCGAGGGGAAGTCGAGCACGATGGCGAGGCCGCCGCCGTCGGCATTGTGCATGGACAGCTCGCCGCCGTAACGGCGCGTGAGACGCCGCACGATCGTCAGGCCCAGGCCGCAATGCGCGTCGCCGCCGCGGGCGGGATCGATCCGCACGAAGGGTCTTAGCGCACGCGTGAAATGGGCTTCCGGCATGCCCTTGCCGTGATCCAGCACGCTCAGGCGGTCACGCCCGTTGCTCCGCAACGTCGCGATGCACAACGGCGGCGCGCCGTAGGTGAACGCGTTTTCGACGAGGTTTGACAGTATCCGGTCCAGTTCCACGGCGGGCAGACGAAAGTCGTCGCCTGCTTGCAGGTCGAGTACGAACAGCGGGTCTCGTGCGAGCACGCCGTGGCCGTCGACATTTGCTTCAGCTTCTGCTTCCGCATAGTGCGAACGGCAGAACGCATCGACTGAGATCCACGGCGCGTGCGCATCGGTTTCGGTATCGCGGGCGAAGTCGAGGAATTGCGTGACGATCTGCGCAAGCGATTCAGTGTCGCGGAAAAAGCCATCGCGCGCGATGGTGTCCGGCACGAGGTTCGCGCGGACCTGGATGCGCGTGATCGGCGCGCGGAGGTCATGCGCCACACCGGCCAGCATGACCGCGCGTTCCTGTTCAGCGTCGCTCAATTCGCGGGCCATTTCGTTGAAGTCGCCGATCAGGCTCTCGACCTCCGATGGACCGTTGGCAAGGACCATCGGCGGACGATGCCCCAATCTGAATTCGCGTGCTGCCCGTGCCAGCCTCGATATGGGTTTCTGTATCTGCCACGCGCCGAGCAGTGCGATAACGATGGCGAGGAACAGCATGAGCGCACTGGCGCTCAGAAAACGGCTCAGCGGAGGCACGACGGCTGGAATCACAAGCCATCGCGACGACGTGCCATAGCGCACCCACATGAGCGTCTCGGTGTGGTCAAGCACCACGCGGCTCTGCGGCGGCAGGTCCGCGCGCACGGAGGCTTCGAACGGGCCATGTGTATCGGCGCAGGGCGGGGGACAACCGAGCGGTGCTGACCGCGTCCCGGCGTCGACAAAACGCAGGCCAAGCGCGGCGGCGAGATGCTCACTCGGGCCGTCGGCCGCGCTCGCCGCCGGATCCAGCACCAGCCGCACCAGCCGGCTGACGTGATCCGCCTCGATGACGCCGCGCTCTCGATCGACGATCACGAGCCACGTCAGTTGCATCATGACGAGCAGACCCACGGACAGCAACGCAAGCCGGCCGAAGATCGTGTTGAGAGGGCGCAGCAGCCTATGCATCGGCTTATGCATCGGGTGTCTCGCCGGGGGCTCGCGGCGGCACGAACATATAGCCGATACCACGCATGGTCTGGATGATGCGCGGCTGCGAGGGATCGTCTTCAATCAGTTGGCGCAGCCGCCAGATTGGCACGTCGATGCCGCGTTCCGTCACATCCGCATGCGTGCCGTACCAGAGCGTAAGCAGCCGCGAACGCGACAGCGTTTCCATTGGATGGCGCACGAGCACGTTGAGCAGACGCAGCTCGCTGTTGGTGAGACGCTGCGGTTCGCCGTCACGCGTGAGCGTGCGGCCGTCGAAGTCGAGTTCGAAGCGCCCGAAACGCACCGGTTCCGAGCGCGGAGTCGTCGGGCTGGGCGACCGGGCCACGCCCTGGCGACGCAGCACCGCGTTGATGCGCGCAAGCAGCTCACGCGGCATGAACGGCTTGCCGAGGTAGTCGTCCGCACCCATCTCCAGGCCAACCACGCGGTCGATGTCGTCCGCACGCGCCGTCAGCATGATGACCGGTGTGTCGTCATTGTCGGCGCGCAGCCGGGTGAGCGCCGTCAGGCCGTCGACGCCCGGCATCATCAGGTCGAGCACGATGATCGACGGGCGTTCGCGCATCACCACCTGATTCAGGTCGCGCGCGTCTTGCCGGAATGTGACGGCGAGGCCGCGTTCATCGAAAAAAGCCTTCAGCAGGTCGCGCAGCGCGGCGTCGTCGTCGACTAGAAGGATTCGGGTTTCGCTGTTGGACATGGCGTGAACGTGGATGAGCCTTGACGGCTTTGTAAGCTGCAATCGAATCGACTATAAACGATGCGCACCGAGGGCGTGTTACGGCGTCTTAGCGATTCTTTCAGCGCTTCGATCCCTGTCGCTTGCAAGCCGTTGCTCTTGAATCGGGATTCGCGGACTCTGCGTTGCGCCATTCGACACACGATCGCCGGTGCTAAGGGCGACGGCCGTGCTAGGCCGTGCTCACATTTACGACTGGGCCAAACGTGCAGGCAAGCGACGCAAACACGAGATAGCTCTCAGCGAGCTTGTCATATCGAGCGGAGACGCGGCGAAATTAAATGCTAGATGCGATTAAAGAATCGTTCGACCAGGTTTCGGGTGCGGTACAAGGCACGGTTGTAGCGGCGCTTTGTCTTCCGCTTTGACGCGGGGGATCACAACCTTTGCGCAGGTAGCCGGAATCCGTTGTACGAAGTGATCGGCATCGTAGCCCTTGTCTGCGATAACTGCTCCGGTGCGCAGATGCTCGACCAGTTGCGCGGCGAACGAAATGTCGGCCACCTGTCCTTCGGTGGCTATCAGTCGCAAAGGGCGACCTTTCGAGTCCACCGCCCATGCAGTTTGGTACTCAGTCCGCCCTGGGAACGTCCGAGCGGTTGTGGCCCACTTTTTTAAGCCACGGCCGAATGCTGGTGCGCTCGCACGATCGTTGAATCGATCAGGATGTGTTCGATCTCGGTCTCCACTGCCAAGGCATTCGCCACCCGCGGCCACACGCCCTTGCTGCGCCAGCGCGAGAAGCGGATATATACCGTGTGCCATCCGCCGAACTTCGCGGGAAGATCGCGCCACGGACTGCCGGTTCGGGAAATCCACAGCACTGCTTCGAGAATCCAGTGATTGTTGGATGCTGTTCGACCACGATCACCTTTCTTGCCCGGCAGGATAGCCTGGACTTTGTTCCGCACTTTATCACTCGAATAACGTTCATACCATCCTGTCTCGCACCGCAAGAGACAAGATGTAAACACATTTACTCAACTTGAGATTACCCATAACTTTCCCGCGCCCGTCAGTATCCGAGTTCAATGTCGACAAGCCGATGCGTGCCGCGCGAGATGACCTTATTGCCCGGCGAGGGATCGTTGGCGCGCGAGATAGCCGCCCGGTTGGGCGAGCTTGATTAGGCTGCGAGACAGAGGAAGCGCCTGTGCGGAGCGTGCCATATCCTTGACGAGCTGGTCAAGAAGCGTCACCTCGGTTGCGGTAAGTGCCACCTCCGGTGAGGCCTCAGGTGCAGATCGATTGATCTCGGTCAGCCGGAATACACGCCAGGCAAGGATGCAAAAGATGGCGATCAGGTTGGTCAATTGAGCTGCGAATGTTCTCTTTCGTACGAAAACGTGGTGGTGTCCTGAAGAACAAGAATCGGTCCATCGGTCGTGGAAAAACGCTGCGCAGTCGCCTGGAAATGTCCACGCAGAATGTCACGATCACTGAAGGATCATTGCCCATGAATCGATAGACTGCCTTGGTATTGGCCCGATCCTAGCACGCAAGCGGAATGGTCTGACCCATACCCTTCCATAATCGCCCGAGCAGCATTGCAAACCGCTTGCTAAGTCGCACGTCCCGAAATTCGCTCTCTTCAATCTCGCGATCTAGCCATGATTCAACGTCTGCTCGTTCTCTCTCTTTCATTATTCACGTAGTTATCCTCTGTATTTATAGGTTAACGCAATTTCTGTTTGAGATGTGGGTAATCTCAAGACCGGATGGGGTATTTACGCTCGGAATGGACAAACGCACGCCCGCGGCGCTGGTCAGCGGGCGGTGTCGGAATCACCCCGATGATCTCAATGCCAGCCTCGCTCAGTCAGGACTATCAAAGCGCGCCGAATCGTCTTCGTTCACGCGTGCCGCGACGCCAGGGCTCATGCGTTCAAGGATTGGTCAATCAACGCGTTGCGACGCACCGTAATCTAGCGAAGCATATCTATTACGAAGAGGTTGGCGAAGTCGATGTGCGCGAAGTCGATTACGATGCGGCAGGGAGGGTCGACCTGTCCTTGCTTGTCGACGATGAACTTGTAGAAACTGCAGACTTCTACGTATGCGGGCCGACGCCGTTCACGGTTGCGCGGTGCGGAAAGATTCAGTTAGGCGCGTCTGATGTCCGCCTCATGCGAAGCAAGCATGGCAGCAAGATCGTTCTGGATAGGTTCGTCGCGGATTCGCGGCAGCAGCGTTTTTAGCTTGCGCACGACCCACTCCTGCCCGCGATTAAGAAACGCTGCGTTGCGATAGATCTCCGATGGCCATCGCCTTTTCATAGAACGCTTCCGTACACCGGGTGGGCGTGGCATGCAGCGACATAATTGCGACGGTCAGCACATTGCACCAACGCGCTTCGTCTCGGCAGATGCTCGTCACGATTGCTTTGGCAGGTGTATCGGTCATTGCCGCCGCGGTTTGCGACGTCACCTGCGCGCCCGAGCGCTCGGTTTCCAACAATTCGTTCAAGGCAGCGAGTAACGCGTCCCGGCTCGCGTATCCCATTTGTGCTTCATCCATCTCGTCGGCAAAGCACATGGGGGAGGCCAGCGCCGCCGATTCGTGCGCACGCTCGGCGCCGCTTTCAACTACCGCGGCCGCATCTGTCACAACGCGATCCAGACGGTCGGCGGCTGCTGTGAGCGTCGACTCTTCCTGATTCCGGCAGCGGTAGAGGGCCACGGCCTCGAAATCGCCCGTCATTGAACACAGCGGCGAGTCGGTGCTGAACAGACAGATCGACTGGCCAGCTTCTTTTTCGATGACGGTTTTGACTGTGCTGAACGGATGCCCCGATGACCACGCGTGACGCTGTTGGGGAGCACGGAGACCCGTGCTCCTTCCGGCCAACTGAAGTGGAACGCGTTGGTCAGAAGCGTTTCATCTTCGGCGGCACCGACAATGCGTTGTTTGTGATATGTATGAGCGAAGGATTCGTTGGTGGATATAAATGCGGTGCCGAACACGACTCCCTTGGCGGCGAAGGAGAGGGCGGTTGCAAGATCATCCCATCTGTGATGCCGCCAGCCGCGGGGACAGGAAGGCGCGTGGTCGCCACGATGTCGGGCAGCAGCAGTCCGACGGCTGATCGCCTCGGACATGGCCACCAGCCTCGCACCATTGCGCAATCAGCACCCGCGCGCCGGCCTCTTCAGCTGCCCGCGCGTCCTCGATCGAACCCGCCTCGGACCTCGTCGCGAATCAGTTCAGTCGGTTCACGTACCATCCCGAGAAAACCAAAGCCTCCGGCTAGAGTAACTGCGCTCGCGAAGTCGGCGCGCGCAACCCTTCGCATTCCAGCCAGCACGATCGTCCAGGCGCACCATAGGAGATCGCAAATGGGACGGTGCAAGGCATTCACGACGTTGTTGTCGGCGTAAGTCAGGTCGAGCCGAATTGACACGGCACTCTCCTTTCAATGATGTGAATGACGGACGCGCATGAACGGTTGAAATCGTGGCCAGCCATGACCGATTTGCCCTAATCGGCGTGGATAGCAAAGTCGCCGAAATGCTCCTGCTCGCGCCTGAAGATGCGCAGCATGGTGTCGATGAGACTGCATTGCCCCGGCGAGCATCGCGCTCTCGCAATCTCCGTGCCATCAAGCGTGGTCATCGAGTGAGTAGTGGGAACAGACATATCTCCGACGCAGGTGAGCCAAGATTGTGATGGCGGACGCCGAGCAAACTGTGCGTTGGTCAATCCCGACCCCGAGACACTGGAGAAGTCATTCCCTTGTCGGGGTGATGAACGCCATAGTCATGTGCAAGGCAGGTTTCAGAATGGTCATTTCCTATCATGCCGACTCCATGCCGTGACGAAGCTTGGCGGAGCCGGCAGCGGGCGAGGCCAGAAATGAGAGCAGGCCCCTCGCGGCATCTTTCTGCCGGGAAACTGTACATATGGCAGCCGAAAAGACAGTGATGATCTGCACTTCAGGGGGCAAAGAGCCGATGACATCGATACCCGGCAGGTGCATCAACTCGCCCAATTGCTGGAAACCTAGCTCGACTTCCCCGCGCGCGACGAGCGTACCCACCGGCACGCCGGGCGGCGCCTGCACGATGCGCGGCGCGATGGTTTCTGCGATGCCCCAGCGTTCGAACAGGTGGTTCAGGTACAAGCCGCTCGGGCCGGTCGAATAGCCGATATTGCGTGCGGCCAGAATCGCCTCGCGCAGCGCGGCTTCAGTGCCGATCTCAGATCGCGGGGCACCTGCTGCGACCGCAATCGCCACGCCCGAACGGGCTAGGTCGACTCGACTGGCCGGATCGATCCGGCCGGCTGCGGCAAGCCGTTCGATTGCATCGGCCGCAAGCACGACGATATCGAACGGCTCGCCTTCCTGGACGCGCTGGGCAGCGGCGACGCCGCCGACCGACTCGATGGCCACCCTCCGCCCCGATACCCGCCTGTATTCTTCGACCAGTTCGGCCAACACCTGACGTGTGGCCATCGAAGAGATGCCGGTGATCTGCACACTCATGGTTTCTCTGCCTTTCAGTCGATATAGCGCAGTCCAGCTTGCTGCAACGGCTCGCGCATGTTGTACATATCCAGGCCGAGCACGCCGGCGGCCAGCTTCGCGCGCTTCTCCCCTTCGTTGGCTTCACGCGCGGCTGCCTTTTCGAGCACCTGCGCCGCCAATGCTGTGGGCACCACGACCACACCATCGTCATCCGCGACGACAACATCTCCCGGATTCACCAGCGCCCCGGCGCATACCACGGGAATGTTCACCGAACCGAGCGTCGCCTTGACCGTCCCTTGGGCGGAGATCGCACGGCTCCATACTGGAAACGCCATCTCGGCCAGCATGCTCACATCGCGCACGCCAGCATCGATAATCAGGCCCTGGGCGCCGCGGGCCTTGAAGCTGGTCGCCAGCAGGTCACCGAAGAAGCCGTCTTTGGACTGAGCGGTAAGCGCCGCAACGACGATATCGCCCGGTAGAATCTGTTCCGCCGCGACGTGTAGCATCCAGTTGTCGCCGGGCTGCAGCAGGACCGTGATGGCAGTCCCGCAAGCACGTGCGCCGGCATGGATCGGGCGCATATAGGGCTTCAGCAGACCGACTCGGCCCATTGCCTCGTGCAGGGTGGCGGTCCCCAGGGCACTAAGCTTCGCAGCGACGACGCTGTCCGCTCGTTGAATGTTGCGATACACCACTCCTAGTTCATACATGATCACTGTCCCTTCAATTTTAGTGCTGTGTCGAGACGCGGGTACACGCGGCGCGCGTTGCCCTCGTAAATCTTGTACCGCTGGTCCACATCGATGTGCGCGGCCTGGATGTAGCGCTTCGTGTCGTCGAAATAGTTGCCTGTCTCCGGATCGATACCTCGCACTGCGCCGATCATTTCGCTCGCGAACAAGATATTTTCCATGGGAATCACGCGCGTCAGCAGATCGATGCCTAGCTGATGGTAGACGCAGGTGTCGAAGAAGATATTGTTAAGAAGGTGGTCTTTCAACAACGGCTTTCTCAGCTCCTGCGCGAGCCCTCGGAAGCGACCCCAGTGATAGGGCGCGGCACCGCCGCCGTGCGGAATCACGAAGCGCAGGGTTGGAAAGTCGCGGAACAGGTCCGAGGTCAGGCACTGCATGAACGCGGTCGTGTCGGCGTTCAGGTAGTGCGCGCCGGTGGTGTGGAAGCACGAGTTGCAGCTCGTGCTGACGTGGATCATTGCGGGGATGTCGTACTCGACCATCTTCTCGTAGATCGGGTACCAGTAGCGATCGGACAGCGGTGGACTGGTCCAGTGGCCGCCTGAAGGGTCCGGGTTGAGATTGATCGCCACGTTGCCGTACTGTTCTACGCACTTGACGAGCTCAGGGATGCAGGTGGCCGTATCCACGCCCGGGCTTTGCGGCAGCATCGCCGCCGGAATGAAATGATCGGGGAAAAGTTGGCTCACGCGGAAACACAGCTCATTGCAAATCGCCGCCCAAGTACTGGAAACCTGGAAGTCCCCAATGTGATGCGCCATGAAACTTGCACGCGGGCTGAAGATCGTCAGATCGAGGCCACGCTCGAGCATGAGCCGCAACTGGTTACTTTCGATGGACTCGCGCAACTCGTCGTCGCCGATGTGCAATTCGGACGCCATCGGCATCTCGGACGGATTTGTGATGCCAGCAATCTGGCGGTTGCGCCACATTTCCAGTGCTTTCGGTGCGGTCGTGTAGTGGCCGTGAATGTCGATGATCATCGTCGCTCCAACTGATTGAATTAGCGGCACAATTATTCGTGTGCAAAGCGAGCCGACTTCATTAATAGGTCTTGTTCGCCTGCAAAGGCACGTGGTTTTAAAACGAATGCTGCATGCCGACACCGTGGGCACACCCCCGACGGATTTGTCGTCAGCTTGTCGTAGGAAAAGACCGTACACACAAACGTCAGCTTGGACAGAATATGTTCATATGCGAGTGAACCGGTGTTGCGCACTTTGCTATGGTTCAGCGGGGCGCTGTGCTTCGTGCATGCCCACTCGGCGAGGATCAGGTTCGACGGCGATGGCGGCACCGAGAAGCCCGGTTCATACGGTGTGACGGCGTGACAGTTCGGTGTTCAGTTTCGAACGGTCGAGCTCGTGCTCCCAGGCGGACACCACCACCGTCGCGACACCGTTGCCGATGGTGTTGGCGATCGCGAGCCCCGTTCCCATGAAGCGGTGAATGCCGAGAATCAGCACCATGCCGGACACCGGAATAATCGGGAATACCAGCAATGTTGACGTCAACATCAAGAAGGCCGCACCTGCCACGCCGCTGGCACCTTTCGACGTTAACATCGCGACGCCCACGAGTGTGAGCTGCTGCGTCAGGCTGAGTTCGATGTTGAAGGCCTGCGCGATGAACAACACGGCCATCGTCAGGTAGATGTTGGTGCCGTCGAGATTGAACGAATAGCCAGCTGGAATCACGAGACCCACGACCGATTTCGAGCAGCCGAGCCGTTCAAGCTTTTCAAGCATCTGCGGCAGTGCGGCCTCGGACGAACTCGTTCCGAGCACGATCAGGATTTCTTCGCGGATATAGCTCAGGAAACGCAGGATGCTGAAGCCTAGCAATCGGGAAATGACCCCGAGCACGACCAGTACGAAGAAGGCGAGCGTCAGGTAGAACGCGCCGACCAACTTGAGCAGCGGCAGCACGGCACCGATGCCATAGGTACCGATCGTGAACGCGATCGACCCGAACGCGCCGATCGCCGCGACCTTCATAATGATGTGGACGATGCCGAAAAACGTGTGCGCAAACTGGTCAACCATTCGGACTAGCGGTCGGCCATGTTCTCCCGTGCCCGCGAGCGCTGCCCCGAACAGCACCGAGATCAGCAGGATCTGCAGCACGTTGCCGGTCGAGAAAGCACTTACGATGGTGTCGGGAACGACGTGCATCAGGAACTCGACGGTGTTCTGTTGATGCGCGGCAGTTGCAAATTCGGCGAGTGCTTTCGTATCGATCGTCGCCGGATTCAGATTGAAGCCGGTGCCGGGACGAAACAGATGTCCGGCCACGAGCCCGATCACGAGCGACAGCGTCGATACCAATTCGAAATAAAGCAGGGCCTTAGCGCCGACACGCCCGACCTTCTTGATGTCGCCCATTCCGGCCATGCCGGTGACGACGGTGCAGAAGATGATGGGGCCTATCACCATCTTGACTAGCTTGATGAACGCGTCACCAAGCGGTCTCATCTGCACGGCGAGTGACGGCACGAAATGACCGAGCAGCACGCCGAGAAGGATCGCGACTAACAGGTGGAAATATAGCGTGCGATAGAAGGCTTTCTTCGCGTTGCGCGCGGTGGGAGTCATGACGGCACTGTCGTTTATGACGCCGCTTCGAAGTTAGCCCAATCGGCAGAGCGGCCCGCTTGGCGATGTATATCGGCCATCGTTACCTCCTGATTTGAATGGGTAGCTGTGGCGGTTCAAAAATTAGTGAAACGAACGGTTTGCTCAGAATCCGTAAAGCCGTGCCGGGTTCGTGACGAGCAGTTGTTCGCGCAGCGCCGCGTCCGGGCAGAAGCGGAACAGCAAACCGACCAGTTCACCGTCGTTCGGCATGTCGTGGCTGATGTTCGGATGCGGCCAGTCGGTGCCCCACAGGACCCGGTCGGGCGCGGCTTCGATCAGCGTGCGCGCGAAGGGAATCGCATCGTCGAATGGACGGCGACCCGCGGACACGCGCTCCGCTCCGCATACTTTGACCCAAGCGAGCGGATTGCGAATCAGTTCCAGAAGCTGGCGGAACGGCTGCTGGTCGACTCCGGCCTCGGCACGTACCCGGCCCATGTGGTCGATCACGAATGGCACCTTGATGCGTGCGATCCGCGCGGCGTATTGCAGGATGTCCTGCGCATCGAGATGCAGCACGACGTGCCAGCCGAGCCGCTCGATACGTTCGAGCACGCTGTCGAAAACGTCGAGATCGGGCGCACCGCCCAGATGTGCGACGAAATTGAAACGCACGCCGCGCACGCCGCGTGCGTCGAGGTCAGCCAATTGTTCGTCGGTGACGGCGCCGTCGACGATCGCGACGCCGCGATAGCGTCCGTTGCCACGTGCAATCCCATCGAGCATCGCGGTGTTGTTGGTGCCGTGGCAACTCGCCTGCACGATCACGCCGCGGCTCGCGCCGATGAAATCGTGCAGCGCCACCAGGCGCTCGAATGGCGCATCCGGCGGCGTATAACTGCGCTCTGGTGCATACGGAAACGTTTCGACGGGGCCAAACACGTGACAGTGTGCGTCGCAGGCGCCGACGGGCAGGGGCTGAGTGGGTTGAACGGGACAGGGATCGGGCGGCAGGCAGGATTTCATGAGCGTTGTCTCGATGTTCTCGATGTCATTGCCACAGGGCGCGGCTTTCTCTGATTGAACGCATTGTGGCCGCGTGAGTGGCCCGCTACAATCGCGATATCCAGCTAGCTGATATATAAAATTCACATGGCTTATGCAAAATGGACTTGAAGCAGCTCGAGGCGTTCGTTCATGTCGCCGAACTCGGTAGTTTTACGCGCGCCGCCATTACGCTGGACACCAACCAGCCCGCCTTGAGTCGGCTGGTGCGGCACCTTGAAGTGGAATTGCGGCACACGCTGCTCGAGCGCAACGGCCGCGGGGTGACGCTCACGCCCCCCGGTGAGCGAATGTTCGAGCATGCGAAGGGCATCTTGCAGCAGGTGCAGCGCGCGTCGCAGGATCTGGATGCGTTGCACGGCGCGCTTGGCGGCCATTTCGCCATTGGCATCACGCCGAGCTTTGCCAGGGTCGCCACGCATGAACTGGTGCGAGGTTTTCGCACGTCGTTTCCGGGCGCGACCATCTCGGTTGCGCAAGGCCTGTCGACCCACTTGGTGGAATGGCTAATGATGGGTCGTATCGACGTGGCAGTTCTGTACGACACGTTCGATACACCGTTGATCGACAAACGAACCATCTTTATTGAAGAACTGTTTCTGATCGGCACGTACAGTGACAATACATTTCTCGAGGCAGCACGCCAGCCCACAACGACGATCACGCTGCGGGAAATCATTAGTTACCCGCTCGTCATCCCCGGCCGCATGCATGCGATCAGACGGATGGTTGAGGCCGCTGCCGTGGAGCAGGACGTGAGATTGCGTATCGAACTGGAGGTCGATGCAGTGGCCTCGATTCTCGATCTCGTTAATGAGGGCATTGGCTACGCTGTGCTTTCCCTTAACGCGACCGCTAGCGATGTACTCAAGCGTCCGTTCCAGGTGATCCGCATTACCGAGCCGACGCTCTTCAGCCGTCTTGCGATCGCGACCAGCAGCAAGCACACACTGTCACAATTGGCAATCCAGGCGATCGCAATGCTCGAATCCAGAATATTGCCGCTCTACGGTAATGGGCCGGCCCCGACGAAAACTGCATGAAGTCTTCGCCAAAGAAAGGAGGAACTCGCGGCGGACTCGTGTGGTTTGAACACTTGTCCCAGACCTTCCCGGTGACAGGTTTATTGCAATCGTGAATTTACAAGCTTTGTTGGGAGATCGGCACGGCCGGGGCACCAGTTGACAACTAATGGGATGGTCCGCACAGCCGAGTAAGTTCCGCTGGCAGCGTTCATCTAGAACTGGAGACCATCATGGACGACACGACACTCGTTGGTATCGATCTGGGCAAGCATAGTCTGCATGGGCAGGACAGAAAAGGTAATGCCGTGTTTCGCAGAAAACTGAGCCGCAAGCAACTGATTGAATTCTTCGCGACGTTTCATGTCTGTACCGTGGCCATGGAAGCCTGCGCCGGTTCGCATCGTGTGGTGCGCAAGCTGGCTGCATTGAGACACACGGTCAAGCTGATCTCGCCGCAGTTTGTTCTGCCATTCGTCAAGTCGAATAAGAGTGATTTTGTGGGTGCCCAAGCGATCTGCGAAGCGGCGTCGCGACCGACGATGAGCTTCGTGACACTGAAGACGGAATCGCGGCAGGCGCTTTCGGTCTTGCATTGCGTCCGCCAATTGATGATGCGTAGTGCACGAGGACTATCAACCACATCGCGGCTTCCTACTCAATTTCGGTGTCAGCGTGCCGGTGGGTACGAGCGCCGTCATGCGTCTGCCGGCCGTGCTCATCGGGCATGAACTGCCGGCCCGTATGGTTGCAACTCTCGAATGCCTGCATGAACATATCAAGTACCTCGCCGGTCAAATCAGTGAAATGGACCAGGATCTGGCGCGTCAACTCGCTGACGACGATGCCGGACAGCGTCTGCTGAGCACCCGGGAGTTGTTTCGATCACCGCCAGCGTGCTTGCCGCGGAGTTGGCGAGGGCAAACAATACGGGCGCAGTCGCGACTTCTCGGGATCAGCCGATGCGGCGACAAGAATTTTAGGTGCTTGCTGGTCTTGTGCAGCCGAGCCTACATGCGACGCGTGGATAAACGAACCGGCCGCCGGGCAGAGTGGGTTCGCGCGATGGTGACGCGATGGCACTCAAACGTGGTGGCGTGCGCGCTGGCCAATAAGCTGGCCCGAACCGCGTGGGCGATCGTCGCTCGCTGCACCTCGTTGGACGCAGAGCTCGCAGGTCCCATTGGCTGAACTTCCAGCTTTATTCACTTACGAAACACCTCGTTGATTTTGCGGCGATTGAAAATTGACGACGTGAACGGCACACCGGCCGACGAACAACCTTGAAAATAAAGAGGCGTTTCAAAGTCGCACAACTTTGAAGGATCGTCAGGCGCGAATCACATCGTGACGCGGGGACCAGTCGCCACAACGACGCTGAACAGATTTCGGCAAGCCAAGGCGATATCGAAATCCAGGGTTGCAAAAATGGGGCGAACCATGGATAAAGTTGCGCTAAGGTGACGGCAATCCAAGGCGCCGGCGCCTCAATCGTCCGATAGGAAAAACGGAGCATCTTAGGGCATTGTCAGGTTGTTGAATCGGTCACGTAAGATGTCGCGATGAAGAATCGAAATCGCTTTATCACGGTCATCGCTTCCCAGTCGGCGTCATCAGTTGTGCCAGGCGCTGGCACTTGCGCTTGCAGTTGAGCTGGCACGACATTGAGGAACCGCTCTTCGAGCGGTGTACAGTGAGACACGAGACAATCCGATGCCGGTGCGACAACGTTTTGGGGGAAAAGCGGCGCGACAAGAGCTCCGCCAAACGCTTCTTCAAGCGTGTGCTTCGCTCGAATCCGCTGCAAGCAAGGTCGTCACGGATCAGTTGCGCAGCTATTTGGCGGTAAATGCCGAAATTCCGGCACTTGCGAACATGAAGCACGTGTTGGTCAAAGCTGCGGGCCGACTTAACAACCGCACAGAGAACGGCCGCCAACCGGCCAGCGAACGCGAGCGACGTATGCGCGGCCGTCCCGACCTTAAACGCACACAGAATTTCTCTCATGCTTCGGGTCGATTCGGCTGCATTTCGTGCTCAAGCGGCGTTTGATGCGCGCTTCACTCTATCGCCAACCACTTGCGGCGAGAGTCATTGCCTGGCGCGAAATCTCCGAACTCGCCCAAAATCCGCCAACAGCTTTCCGATCGTCGTCACACCTGCCTTTGTGTCGTCGCACACTCGACAACTTCACAATGCCTGTCGGTCAGGCTTGTGCCAGCTCGAACTGGAATTCGAAGAACAGCAGTTGAGCCGCGTTGAACGGGGCTGATACCTTAACGCCGTCTCCGAAGACCATGGCTTGACCGCTGGCCCCGAACGCGGGCCAGTGCTCGATGGCGGGGACGTCCGGATCGCCCGTGCGGGCGAATGCCACCCACACATCGCTCATCACATCGGCCAGTGCTCGGTCGCTGGCTCGCCAGGGCCACGGCATCGCGTCCATGGTGCCGAAGACGTACCAAAGCTCCGAACCGTGGTAAGCGCCATAGCCGTCGGGTGGCGATTGCTCGTGGAATTTCGCACCGTCGGGCAAGGGAACCGGGCGCACGAAATTGAAGAGATAGGCGGATGACGATGAGCGCGCCGAGTGTAAGCGGGCGAACTTCCACGCTTGGTAGGCAAAGCCGGTGTCGCAGCGCAAGGCGTAGGCAGAGCGGGTGGCCTCCAACACCGTGCTGTGGGGGTAGAGTTGCAGGAATCGTTCGACGTCGCCCGGGAACTGCGTCTTCGCATAGGCGACGAATGCCTCGGGTGTGAACAGCTCGGGCGTACCGTACGGGGCAGCTTCGTCCCGGGTGTAGCCAGCGAGCAGCGGGATGTCCAACTGCTCGCCGCGCTCAAACACCCGGTGGACAGGTTCACGCAGCACTTGGCCATCGACGATAGGGCCCCAAAAGCCGCGCGGCGGTTCGATCAGCAATGGGTCCAACGCTCTCAGTTCTTCGGCGGTGGAGGCCCCCAACTTATCCGTGAAGACTTTGCACGCGACTTCCGCGACGGCGAGTGTCTTCGCGGGCGCGCCCATCGGCCCACCCTTGAAGCGTCCGGCGCTGTGCACGATGGCGCGGTGAAAGAGAGCCTTGCTTAGCGGTGACGCCATCAACACGCTGATCAGTGCTGCACCGGCGGAATGCCCGAACATGGTGACGCAATTCGGATCTCCACCGAAAGCCGCGGCATTGCGTTGCACCCACTCGAGTGCTGCGATCAGGTCAAGGCACGCATAGTGGCCGGAGGTACCGGACTCAACCGTTAGCGCAGGGTGCGCCAAGTAGCCCAATGCTCCGACGCGGTAGTTCACTGTGACGACGATGGCACCCTTGGCTGCAAGTCGGGAGCCACGGGACACCGGTGCGGAGCCACTGCCGACGCGATGGCCGCCACCGTAGACGAACACGATCACTGGCAATGGCTTCTTGCTCGGTTGCTCGACCGGCGTCCAGACGTTGAGATACAGGCAGTCTTCACTCAGTTCGCACTCAGGCGGCTCTTCGAATGAGAACTGACGCATCAGACTATCGTCCGGCAACTGCGGCTGCAAGCAGGCCGCGCCGAAGCGCGTGCAGGTTCGCGTGCCGTTCCACGAGTCCGCAGGCGAGGGCGCGCGCCAGCGCAACTGGCCGACCGGCGGCTTGGCGAAGGGGATGCCGAGATAGGCCCGCACGCCGTTGCTGTCTTCCGTACAGCCCGAAATCATGCCCGTGTCGATGCGCACGGGCTCACCCAGCTTCACGTCGGCGTTCATCGTCATGCCGCCATGAGCGAGTGGACTCGCGCGGTCTCCGGCGCCAAGGGGTTGGACGCCGGCGCCTTGAAGAATCGACCGTCCTGCATGATGGCCAGTAGGTTGTTGACATCGCGCAGGGCGGCCAAGTTGGCGAGCGGGTTCTCGCGTACGAGCAGGACGTCGGCCAGGCAGCCTTCCTTGATCTGACCGAGCTCGCCCGCCCTGCCTATCAATTCGGCACCGCCCTGTGTCGCCGCATTGAGCGCTTCCGCTGGTGTCCAGCCGAAGAGCTTGACGAACAACTCCAAGTCGCGTGCGTTCTCGCCAATCGGATTCCACGGGAAGCCATAGTCCCCGCCGGGAAGGATTCGGATGCCGCGCTTGCGCATCTCCGAGTAGACGCGCACGTTAAGTTCGATCGCTTCCAGGAAGCCAGATTCCTTGACTTTGTCCGGCGTGAAGCCAAACTCCTCACCGAGATAGGCCTTGGCGTAGATGATCCCGATCGCCGGAGCGACGAAGATGTCCCCCTTGCGCGCCTCGATTAGGTCGAGCGCTTCCTCGTCAGCATAGCTGCAGTGATAGATCACGCGGAACCCGTTGCGCGCGGCCATCTTCACCGACTCGGCGGCCTGCGCATGCGCGGCCAGCCAGACGCCGGATTTCTTTGCCTGCTGCGCTGCGGCCGCGACTTCTTCCTCGGTGTACTGCACGACCAGCGAGCCGCCTTTGCCGAACGCATCGTCACCTGACAGCAGCAGCTTGATCGATTGCGCACCGTCGGCAGCCACGTCGGCGATGAACTTCATGATTGCTTCCGGCCCCTTGCGTTCCGCTTCGACGTAGGCGGGGCGCTCGAAGGTCGACGCGATCAGGCGCGGACCAGGCAGATAGCCCCCGTCGATTTCCTTCTTCAAGGCAATCTCGAACCGCAGGCCCTTGCAGCCGGCCGAGTACGCGCTGGTGTATCCGTGCTCGAGGTAGACCTTCGCGTTGTAGGCCGTGATGAGCAGGTGTTCTTCCGGGGCGATCACACGTTCCCGGATGATGCGCTTCGTCGACGAAGGAAATGAAAGATGGGCGTGGGACTCGATGAGCCCCGGCATCAAGGTCGCGCCTGCGCCATCGACTCGGATCGCGCCGTCGCAGCAGATGGTCTGGTCGCCGCGAGCAACATGGGTGATGCGGGTGCCTTCAATGAGTACCTCGCCGGGGAAGCGATCGCCACCGCTGCCGTCGAAGATCCAAACGTTGGTGAACAAGGTGGCAGACAAATCAAACTCCTGATGCGATGAAGGGTAACGTCATTCTAGAATTGAGCCGCACCGTTCGCCGTCGACGCGACGCAAAGCAGGCATGCAAAACGCGCAGATCGACTAAAGCGCCGCTTCCGAGCGGTGCTCGGTAGACGAACTTTCAGTAGGGCGCGGTGTGCGCACCCGTCCGAGGATCAGGTCGGAGCCGCGTTCGCCGATCATGATGGTGGCGCCATTGATCGTGCCGCCGACGATGGTGGGCATGACGGACGCATCGACCACGCGCAGGCCTTCGATGCCATGCACGCGCAATTCCGGATCCACCACGGTGTCATCGTTCGTCCCCATCGCACAGGTCCCGCACGGATGGCACGCAAGTCGCGAATGGTTGCGCACATGGCCTTCCAGGGCCTCGTCGCTTGTCTTCGCGAGGGTAGGCGCGAACTCCTTGGCGAGCAGTGAGGCGACAGGCTCCATCTGCATCAATTCGCGCGTCTGTTTCAGGGCGCGGACTAGTGTCTTGATGTCGTTGTCGGCCGACAGCATGTTGTGGGTTACCTCGGGTGCCGTGGTCGGATCGGCTGACTTCAGTTTCAACCAGCCGCGGCTCTCCGGATAACGTAGGACGTTGCGCACGGTGACCTTGTGGCCGGCGCCTTTGCGGATGCCGGGGAACCACAGGCGCGCATTAAGGGCGACAGGGCTGTACATGACTTGTATGTCCGGCTTTGACAGTTCCGGCAGCGTCTTGCGGAATTCCCAGCACGTCAGCGGGATCTGCGCGAACGGGCCCGTGCCGAAAAGTTGCCAGCGCATCGCGGAGAGGGCCGCGCGATCGAAGCGGAGCTGGCTCTCGAAGGTCACCTTGCCATTGGCGATGTAGAGCAGGCTACTAGAGACATGATCCTGCAGGTTGCGGCCCACGCCGCGCAGATCGTGCACTGGAGTCACGCCGACGGCGAGAAGGTCTTCGCTGCGTCCTATGCCTGACAGCATCAGCAATTGCGGGGAATTGTAGGCCCCGCCGCAGAGAATGACCTCCTTGTGGGCCGTAGCCGTCACCGTCTTACCTGCCTGAATGTATTCCACGCCGGTGGCGCGCTTGCCGGACAAGACGATTCGCCGTACCGTGGCGTGAAGTTCCAACCGCAGGTTGGAGCGGCCAAGCACAGTGCGCAGGTGGCTCTGCGCGGTGCTCGCACGGCTGCCCTTGTGCGTGGTGAACTCGACGACTGCGAAGCCTTCCGTTTCCGGGCCGCAGATGTCGTCGTTGATCTTCGCACCGCGCGCCTTGGCGATAGCCATCAGCGCTGGATAGAAAGGGTCGCCTTCCGTCGTGCCGCGTGTGACGGTGACCGGGCCCGAGCCCCCGTGATATGCGGTCTCGCCGCGCCAGTTCGTCTCCGAACGCTTAAAGTACGGCAGTACGTCCGCGTAGGCCCACCCGGCGGCGCCGCCCCGGGCCCAGTCGTCGTAGTCGGTGTGCTCGCCTCGCGCATAGGTCATGCCATTGATTGTCCCGGTGCCACCTAGTACCCGGCCGCGTTGAAGCTCGAACACGCGGTCGCCAGCGTGCTTTTCGGGGGCGCTGTTGAGTCCCCACATGAAGCCCGGCTTCTTGAGTACCTCATAGAACGCCGCTGGCATCTTCAGCAACGGATTGCTATTCTTGCCGCCGGCTTCCAGGAGAAGCACGCTGTGGCCGGCCTCGGTTAGGCGGCTCGCGACGATACAGCCAGCCGAACCGGCGCCGACCACGATGTAGTCGTAGTTCGAATATGTCATTGGATGTGTGCAGGCGGGCCCGCAGCGTAAAGGCTTAGAGCACCGAAGCGGTGAGGGCGGGCTTGCCGCGCTGAACGATCTCGATCAAGTTGCCCGCGTGGTCGCGCATGAAGATGTTGGAGCCGAAGGTGAACTTCTTCAACCAGACGATGTCGGCGCCTCGCTTGACGAGCTCGTCGTGCAGCGCCGTCACGTCTTCCACCGCGAAACTGATGTGCTTGTTGCCGAAGGTCTTGATGTCTTCGTTGGGTCGGCGGCGGTCTTCGCTCGGCGGCTTTGCACCCCTAACCTCGAAGATCTCGATGCGCAGATTGCCGTTGGTCATCATGGCGATGTTCGCCTGCACCTCCTCGAGGAAGATGCGCTTTTCGAGGGTGAACCCGAACATCATGCCATACCAGGCGATGGCTTCGTCCAGGTTAGGGACGCTGATGGCAGCGTGGTCATACCAGAACTCAATCTTGTTCATTGGGCTTGTCTCTGTTGAGTAGATGTAGACCAAGACTACGTGGGGTCAACGCGGCCCGTCCCTTGCGGGCAGCAAATCTGTCCTGCGCTTCGCGCAAGTCTACGACCGGGGTGATCGCCTATAGATCCCAGGTTCCGGCTTCGGACAGTCGGCGCGCCACGTGACGGATGAGGCGCGAGACTTCCCGACCCGCCAGGCTGGCAGTCTTCACCTTCGATGTCATCAGGTAGACGCTGCCGACGATTTCTGGGTTCACGATATAGGTGGCGCTGAGACGTCCGTCCTTCAGTTCCGGCAGGATTGCCGAAATGCTCAGCAGCGCGTAGCCCACCCGGGCTGCGACCAGCTCCTTCGTGAGCTGCAGAGAATCCACCTCGGCGACGACGTTGAGCTTCACGCCGAGTTGCCGGGCGGTCTGGGCGATCGACGCCCGATATGGGCTGGGAGCGCTTGGCTGCAGCAAGGGTAAGCCGTCTAGCACCTTGAAATCAAGTTCCTTGGTCAGCGTGAGGCGGTCACCGGCAGGACCGACGAGGCACATCTTCACGACGGCCAGGGGATCCTCGCCTTCGTCCTTTCCGATGCCCTTGCGCATGACGAAGCCGAGATCGATCGAGCCTTCGGCCAGCCATTGCTCCACCTGGCCGCTCAGCGCTGAGGCTGCATGAATCATGACCTGGGGGTACTGCTCGCGCGCGACGCGCACGACCTCGGTGATGACTTCCGCGGCGACCGACGGCACGCAGCCGATGTGGACGGTGCCGCGACAGATATTGGCCGCGGCTGAGATCTCCTCCTGCAGCGCCTGCATCTCGTCGAGGACGGCACGGGCACGTGGCAGCAGGCGTTCGCCGAGTTCGGTCAGGCGAACGCCGCGACCCGTGCGGTGTAGCAGGCGCCCTTGGCATTCCGCTTCGAGCGATGCGAGTTGCCGGCTGATCGCGGACGGTCCGACGTCGTACTGCAGGGACGCCTTGGACAAGCTGCCCTGTTCGGCTACGCGTACGAACATATCGAGTTGAATCAGGTCCATGGGACATCCCCTTCTAAAACGAAATCTAATGCACCGACGTTACCCGTTCGCCGAAGCACGCGTCGCGGCGTGACGACCCAGCAGCCTCTGCCGGGTTCAGGTCCAACTGCCTGCGCCATGCTCGTTCGATTCGTCGCGTCGATCGTGCGCTGCTCACAAAAGCTGCTTTGCTGGAAACGTGCTGTCGAGCCGATCGCTATGTACAATAAATACTATGTGGTACGCATCGACGGCGAAGCCATGAACACCAAGCCATCGGAGCATTCTTTGGCGATACTTTACTACTCACCCTGCACCTGTTCTGGTGTGGCGTTGATCGCGCTGGAAGAGGTGGGAGTGCCTTACGAAGTGTGCCGACTTGACCTGCCAGCCGGCGTTCGAAAAGGCGCGATGGTTTCCGCCAGTGGATGCAACACCCATGCCGGCATTTAGTTTATCCGCAGGCGTCATGAAACCCAACGTCTTTCCGGTTCGTTGATTCAACTGCAAGGCGTTCTTGTTCAAATTGCTTTGCGGGTAGCTCGGCAGAATGGTATCCGTAGCGAAGTATTGACGGAGCAGTCCTGGGGTTTTCGTTTGTCCTGCGCTGCAACGGGCTCTTGGGATCGCAGAAATACACCGGTACACGAGTACGTCAGTCGCGACTGTGATCGCTTGTGCTGTCCGAGTTCCATGCCCCAGTCCCATGTGACCGATCGGCGAAGTTCCGTGGGCAGCGTGTGGACCTGCTTATCTAACGCAGATGTGACACTTTCGAGTCCTTGTCTTTTACTTTGACGAGGATGGTGAAGCGCGAATGACACTCCACGAGGGTCGCAATGTGCATATTGTTCGAACCACTCGGTAAGTCAGCTTCCCAGCGCCCCGGAACAGCTCGGTCTGCAACTTCGTCCGGCCGTCGGACGGTTGCCTCCTTTGGCGATGCTTTCGTCGAGTGTCACATCATCCGGCGCGTACGTAGATGCTTCTTCAGCTCCGCTTTCAGCACCCTACGGGTCTGAATGAACGAGCCGTGGTAAGTCATTTCGCATGAGACATGCATTGTTTCATCATCAGGATACTGCTGCTTCAACCAGCCGGCGATTTTCCGGGGTGACCATTTCAGTTGCAATTTCCTGGCGACTCGCAGAGGCAGTTTAACGTTGACGGTACGGTAACAGAGTTTCGGTCGCTTGCCCCGGTCCCAAACTTCTGCGTCAGCCAGCGTTGCTCTGTAGTTTTTCATCCAGCCGTGCGATTTCACAGGTGATCGTCGAAGCGGCCCGACCGATATGTGCTGTCATCTGACGGTTTGAAACGTCTGCACGGATGCCGCGCGATTTCCGTAAAATTAAACCCAAGGGCAAGGTTCTCGCACTACGGGTGGCGGGGGAGACGTCGCGCCTGACCGAGAATCGCGCCATCCTATTGTTGCTCGCCGAACGTTTTCCCAATGCGGCTCCGCCGCTATCCGGGAGCGACGCCCCCTATGGACCGGCTGTGTCGCTCCTGGCCGCGTGCGCGTCGCGTTTGCATCTGGATGTGGCTAGTCACCGTCTACTGCAAGTGCGATCTGGACGGCGCGAGCGATCGCGTGTGAGAACTGGCGCGCGCGGGGTGACCGAACACTTCAGAGTGTCGACCGCCCGTCTGTAGGGTCAGGCCGAGCCAGCGCGAGATCGCTGGTCCATCAGCGACATCTACCTATACTTCATCTAGTCCCTGACGGCCGACCTACGGCCCGAAACGGACTTCGTCGAACTCAGGGCGCACGCGGTGAGGCTGGCGCAACGACGCGCCACGCAACGTGCGTTGCTCACGGAAGCACAAGAGATGTCAACATTCGCCTGACCCGAGGCGGCTCTTTCAGCATTGCTGCTTTGCCGGATACGCAGCGGCGCAGCCTCTCGCGCCATCTACATTGAGGATTCGGAGGTAGTCACGCTGCCCTCGTTTCAAAAAAATCGGCCGCAAGACGGCTTACGGAGACACGAATGAAACAAACCCCGGTCGCGGGCAGCGAGCCCTTCCCCTCAGCGAGCGCGGCGTGGTACGCCACGTTCGTATTCATCGTCGCGGCCACGTTGGCGTTCGTCGACAAGTCGGTGATCGTGCTGATGGTTCAGCCAATTCGCCACGCGCTGATGATCTCGGACACCGGCATCAGCCTGTTGCAGGGCCTGTCCTTCGCGCTGATCTACAGCTTGCTGGGACTGCCTGCGGGCCACGTAGTCGACAAGTACCGTCGCCGCGAATTCCTGGCCGGCGGCGTGGCGCTGTGGAGCATCATGACCGCGCTATGCGGCCTGGCCACTAACTACACCGAACTCTTCGCGGCGCGTGTCGGCGTAGGCATTGGCGAAGCAGTTCTGATGCCGGCGATCTTCTCCATGCTCGCCGACTTCTTTCCTCCGAAGTCGCGTGGACGAGCTGCAGGCGTCTTTACTATCAGCACGTTCGCGGGGGGACAAGGCGCCTTCATCATTGGCGGCTACGTCTTGAAGAGACTGCATGGCGCGGCCGTCGCGTGGCCGGTGCTCGGTACCCTACAAGCGTGGCAGAGCGCCTTCGTCATCGTCGGGCTGCCCGGCCTGCTGGTGGCGCTGCTGGTAATGACTGTGCGCGAACCAATTCGCCAGCGCGGCGCAGCCGACCTGGATGGGTTCGACAGTAAGGGTGGCGAGTACAGCTTGGTGGGCTTCCTGAAGTCACGCCGAAATCTGTGGGTCAAGGTGTTTGGTTCCTTCAGCTTTACCGCCTTCGCCGCTTTCGCCTTGCTGGCATGGCTGCCGACCTACTTCATCCGCAAATTCGGCTTGCCTGCCTCGTCGGCTGGTGTGATGATCGGCGCGGTCGTCGGCCCGGCAGGCATCCTTGGCTGCATCTTTAGCGGCGCTTTCAGCGACTTCTGCCGTGCACGCTTCGGCGGCGACCGTGGACGTTTCCTTGTCCTGATCTTGTCGTTCCTAGTGTGCATCCCGTGCATGGCCTTCCTGCCCTTCTGTGCCACGCCGTCGAGCGCCTTGGCCACCTGCGGTCTCTTCGGTTTGTTCAACGCGATGGCGACGGCCTCGATGCCGGTGATCCTGCAAGACCTGACGCCGAATCGCATGCGCGGCAAGGTGACGGCGGTGCATTTGCTACTTGTCTCGCTGATCGGCATGGGTCTGGGTCCGCTCGTCGTCGCCTTGCTGACGGACCGCATGTTCCATAACGACGCCGATCTGCCGCTCTCGCTAGGCCTGACGATCGTGCCTGGATTGGCGATCGCATTGGTGCTGTCGATTGCCGCAATGCGTGGTTCTGCAGGCACCTCAGAGAATGACGGAAGGGGCGTCACGACCGAGTCCACCAGCGGTCTTCGGCGCGGCGCCTGAAAGCTCTCATGTTGGATCCATTAATCGGATCCAACATGATCCCCTAGACACAATATTGGACCCGCTGTACCTCAAGCGACGTGGGTTGGGCTTGAGGCTCGGAAGAACCGAAGGCTCAAAACCGCAACTGAGGAGAGCAGATCGGGAAGCGGTTTAGCAAGTTCGTTGGAATGGATGTTCACGGGACGACGATTGCGGTTTTCGTAGCCGATCGGGGGAGATGCGAAGTGAGTTATATCGAGGAAATCGCCAAGACATCGGAGGCGATCGAAAAGCTAGTTCGGCAGTTGAGAAAAGGAGACGCGCATCTCTCGTCTTGCTGCGAGGCAGGCCCCTGCGGATACGGGATCCATCGACAGCTCAGTGACCTCGGCTGGGATTGCCAGGTTGTCGGACCGTCTCTGATTCCAAGGAAAGCAGGCGAGCGGGTCAAGCCTAACCGCCGCGACAGTCTTATGCTAGCGCTTGCATCGGGCCGGGGACTTGACAGTGTCGGTTCCAGACGATGCGCAGGAAGGGTTGCGCGATTTAACCCGAGCGCGCGAGGACATGAAGCACCTTCAGCACAGTCCAAGCGACGCTTGTGTGCCTTTCAATTTCGATATGGCAAATGCTACGGCGGAAAGAGCGACTGTACTCAGGCGCGTTATCGATGGCTTGAAGAGCAACTATTCGGGCAATCAGTTCAGCAGATCCTGTTTCAGGAATACGTTGACATCATCAAGCCACTCAGTAAGCGTATCGACGGACTAGACACACAACTCGAAAACGCGGTGAGCGATCAGTGTTCTGGTCGGTGCTCGAAGGCTTGACGGCGCTCGGCGTCAGCCGGTTGACCACGACGGCGGTAGTCGCCGAGATTGGCGATTGGAAGCGATTCGCGAGTGCCCTGCAATTGATGGCGTACTTGGGTCTGGTGCCCAGGGAGCATTCCAGCGGAGCCTCGCACGGCACAATCACCAAAACCGGCAATGCTCGCGTACGTCGGGCGCTGGTGGAAGAGTGCTGAGCCTATCGCCACCCGGCCAGAAAGACCGCCCATCTGCTACACCGTGCAAAGCGAACGTCCGAAGTGGTGTAGGACATTTATTTTGAAGGCACAGAAACGCCTGTGTGCGTGTCATCGACCAATGGAGGGCAAACAGAAACTAAAAGTGCAAGCGTCTACCGCCGTCGCGCATGAAATGACTTCATATGGGAAACAGGACAGGAGTTGCCACGGCATGTGGCTAATCTCTAGGGGACATCGTGCGCTCGCATCGAAATCGGGTCGTGCCGACCGTTGTTCAACTCGGCATTCTGTGTCAGGAAAATAATCATATTAGCAGGAGACAATTGGAATGAAATCAGTATTGGTAGTTATTCTTGTCAGTCTTGTGGGCGCATTTTGGAACGCTGCATGTGCCCAGTCATCAGTCACATTATATGGCTTGGTCGACGCCGCGATTATCTACGAGCGAGGCGGCCCGCGGGGTAGCATTATCCGTATGGGAAGCGGCGTACCCGCTGCCGCTGGTTTCGGCATCAAAGGTACAGAGGATCTGGGCGCCGGCACCAAACTTCAATTCGTTTTAGAAAACGGCGCAAAGCTTAACGACGGGACGCTGGGCCAGGGAGGACTCCTTTTTGGCCGGCAGGCGTGGGTTGGGCTTTCAAACGACTCACTTGGCTCGTTACGGGTAGGACGCATCTATTCGCCGTTCATTCTAATTATTTTTACTACCGATCCGTTTCATGTGGGGTATGCAGGCGGTGCCCAGAGCATCTTGAGCATCTACCAGTCTCTGCGTCTGAACAATACAATCTCCTATAAGACCCCTGAATTCTATGACGTTAGCGCATCGGCGGCGTTGTCGATGGGAGGTGTAGCCGGTGATTTCAATGCGGGAAAGGTGATCAGTGCATCAGTAACGTACTTGCGTGGCCCGCTCTACGCAGCATTGGGTGTCATCAGTTTCTCCCTTCCCAGTTTGACGGCAGCGAATGCGGCTACCGCCACGGATGACCGCGAATGGCTTGCTGGTGCCACCTACAATTTTAACTTCGTCAAGATGGCGTTAAGCTACACAGAGCGCAGCCAAACGCTGGCGAGTGGGCAAGCTTATCAACACCAGCAAAGCGCTCTTATCGGGGCCACGATTCCGATTGGCAATTTCCAGATTCTGGCTAATTTCATGATTGCTCGAGACTTACTGACCACGCACCACAATGCGCAAGAGGTCGGACTCGGTGTTCTATACAGTTTGTCCAGACGCTCGACCATTTACGCGACGGCCGGGAAAATCGTCAACCATAACGGTGCCTTCTACACCGTGGGGAATGCGATCGACCAAGGCTCAGGAAACTTCGCGGTGAACGTTGGTATCTCACAGCAGTTTTAAGGTTTTGAATTCCGCTCTTTTCAACCTCGGCTATCAACGCGCGCTCAGATTTGGTTGCCTGCACGAGCAGTGTCCACGCATGGGGCCGCAGCTTTGTTCCGTGCTCAATCGGCGGTGACGCGCTCGATCCAGTAACTCGAAGGCATTGTCAAGTTGACGAGCGCGCACGGACTTGTCCAGGTGGAGTGTCCAAGAGATCCAAGCCGTTGCTGACACGTTGAACGGCAGGCCCAGGAAAACATCTGGCTGGAAGACGTCTGCGGCAACCCTAGACGCCTACCTAAAATCCGTTCAACATTCTAATGTTGCGACGACCGGTTGAATCCGCCTTGCGGACCTCTGTCTTAGTGATGTATCAACGTTCCACCGCCGTCTGGGCGCCACGCATAAAGTGCCTGTTCAAGTGTATCCAGAACGAAGTCTGTAGTCGTCAACGAACTGACGCACCAACCGACAATTCGTCGGGCGTATACGTCGATCACGAAGACCACGTAGAGCCAGCCCTGCCACGTCGAGACATTGATGCAATCAGAAACCGAGAGCTGGTTTGGCCGGTCTGCCCTGAACTGCCGGTTGATCCAATCCAGCGGGCGCGTGGCCGCGCCATCGGCAATGGCCGTGCTAACAGGTTTGCCTCGCGTACGCCACGCAAACCCAGTTGCTTCATCAGCCGTTCGACCGTGCAGCCAGCCACCGCGATGCGCTCCCGGTTCATCTGCTTCCGGACTTTGTCCGCTCTGTAGACCTGCATGTTCGCTTGCCAGACACGCTGGATCTCGGGTCGCAGGCGTTCATCGCGTATCGCACGAGCGCAGCGGCGCGACGGATCGCGAAGCGGCGCAGCATGCCGCCGTAGCCCGGCGGGGCAATCCGCAAGACCTTGCAGATCGGCTCGACACCGAAGGTGTCTTGATGCCGATTGATGAAGGCCTTCAGGACTTCAGGCGGCGGTCGAGTTCCGCCTGGGCGAAAAGCGCGCTCGCCATTTTCAGAATCTCATTGGCGCGGCGCAGTCCCTTGACCTCGCGCTCCAGTGCTTTAAGACATTCGCGTTCCGACGTGCTCACACCCTCGCGCTTGCCGTTATCGATTTCATCTCGGTTGACCCACCCCAGCAATGTCTGGCTCGTGCAGCCGAATCTTGGGGGCGATGGATTCGATCGCTGCCGACTGTGACGGGTGCTCTCCCCGATGCTCTTGCACTGTGCGCCTGCCCGTTCCCGGACTTGAGCAGAAAATTCGTTCGACTTGTTCATGGCTCCATTTTCTCAAGAGTTGGAGCTTCCGCCAAATCCGGGGCGGGTCAGAATTGCTTTCGTCGAGGTGTTTAGCGACGCCGGCAGGTACAAAATCTTACTTTCATCTGGCCTTTTTAGTATCGACGTTCGTTGCTGACATCTCTCAAACGCTGGTCATCAACCAGTCCCAGACCGGACGGCAAATGATGCTGCGACTCGCCTCGCCACTTCGGAAAAATCCGGCCCCAGTCGCCCTTGGTCAAATACTGGTCGTAATACGCCGATCTCATTGCGCTGGTAGGGAGCAAGGTTATCTGCCGCGCGAGAGCTTGCAATTGCTGTTGTAGTCAATCTGAGAAACCACATGCCCATTCCCGACTTCGACGACGCTGTAACGGTGCAAGCCCCTGGCGCCAGACATGTGACGAATCTGTCTGTCTCTCTCAAAGAAATCGCCGCGCTGAGGGAGGAGGGCTACGTCACATTACATTCCCTGCTCGCCGAAAGCCGCATCGCGGATTCGGAGACGGAAGCGTCGCACTTTGTGCCCTTTGTCGTCGAAGTCAATTCCAACTATGGCAGCACCGTCAACCGATCGCCGTATAGCACGGGAGAAATCGATGTAGATCAAAATCTAAGCTCTGACCGCGCTTTTTGTAAATTGGGTTTCGCTGAGTTTCTACTACATCCGGCCGCGAGACCCGGCACACAGCATCCGGATCCCACTAGATCCGGTGGACGTGGTGCGGGGAGGCGGCGGTATGACGTATGTGCCCGAGGACATCTTATCCGCCCAAGCCAGTTTCCAGCTTTCCAGCCTTTTATCCTCGAAGATGGCTCGCGGCGAGTCACTCGACGGGATCGCGGCCCCACTAAGGCTGATCTTCACGACACCGGCCCCTTCGCGGGTCTGATGGAGGAACTCATGGAGGAAGCTGATTCTGCGCCCTCAGATACCTTTTTCTTTACCAAATGAGCTTGGCTCGCGTCCAGCCCATTGAAAGCGAAAGGTCTCGATTCAAGGCTCGCGGTAACGATCCGATTCCTTGACTGCCGCTGCGGGCTCGAACGTTTCATGTTTGAAGGCGAATCCGAACGCGGCGGTGGCGTGCGGACGGGCACCGACTCGGCAAAACCGAAGCAGACGACGTATGGAGCAAAATGCACGGACATTCCGGAGGACGAAGAAATCCGTGCCCCGCGCCTTTGCGGGGCAATCATCTGAACCGCGTCATCGGTGTCGTGGCCGCCGTTTTCGCCACGTTCAGTTGGGCCTTGAATTTCCTCTCGCCATATGTCACAGGCCATTACAGCGCCTATGACTTTATCGGCGTGCGGTACGTCTTCGCGGGCGTTCTGGGCATGG
Organism: Caballeronia sp. DA-9; assembly: GCF_051615025.1. NCBI lineage: Bacteria > Pseudomonadati > Pseudomonadota > Betaproteobacteria > Burkholderiales > Burkholderiaceae > Caballeronia > Caballeronia sp. DA-9. The sequence continues at coordinate 2,073,641 of NZ_CP195132.1, forward strand.
TGTTGGTGTCGACGTATTGGGCTGAGGTCCGTTGCCTCCATGTGCGCGAGCTGGGGCTCGCTTTTTGCCTTGGCACGATTGGCTATGTAGGCTACCTCGCTTGCATCATGGGTGGCGTGCTTTATGCGGGACCCGTGATCACGCCCGCGTTTATCGGCCTCGTGCCGATACTCACTGCGGTGATGGGCAACGCCATACAAAAAACACTGCCTTGGATCAGGTTGATTGCGCCCGTCGCGCTTGCAGTGGTTGGACTATTCCTCACGAACTTGACACTTTTCGCAGGCAGGGGGCACGCTACCGGAGCTTCGTTGCTGATCGGTGTGTGTTTTTCGTTAGCCGCGATTCTCATGTGGCTCGTTTTCAGCTTCTACAACCAACGTGCTTTTGAGCGAAACCCGCAACTGCACTCGGGAGCGTGGACTGCTCTGATGATGACAGGAGCGGGAGTGGGCACACTCTTGCTAGTTCCATTGGGTCTGCAATTGTCGGTTTTTAATTTTCCGAGCCTGGGCTTCGGGTGGTCGAGTGCCGGCCACGTGTATATGTATGCGCTGGCGCTGACGGTCACGTCATCTTTTGCTGGCGCCTGGGCATGGAATGTCGCGTCGAAGAGATTGCCCATGGTCCTGACCGGTCAGCTTATCTCGGTCCAGACGCTTTTTGCGACGACCTTTGGATTGCTCGCGCAGCATCGGCTACCAGCCGCGCACGAAATTGCTGGCGTGCTGATGATCGTGGCCAGCGCTGTCATTGCGGTTCGACTCGTGCTCGTGCCCTTAACACGGAAAAGTGCTGCCTTCGTCCCGGACCGTTCCACACACGTGGATTGAAAAGCAATACGGCGACGCTCTTTATCATCACGCACTGTGCCTTACATCGCACTAGCTATGTGAATATAACAATTTTTAGGCAGTCGTGAATACGACGGGACGTGAACTGGATGCAGTGCATGAGCAGTTGAGTGGTCTGTTCAGACAGCCCGAGTCGCGGCAGCGCGCACGGGCGTATCCGAAGAGGTTCGCGGAGGTCTTGTTCAACCTGTTTTGGCAGATGGACGTTTACACCCAGTCCTGCATGCACCGGAGTCTTCTTATTCGGTTTGCGCCGTCTACGCAATACAAAGGAGGTTATGTTATTGTCCGCGTGCCACAGGGGCTTCGAGCGGTGACCGCCGCACAAGACAAGACAAGCCGAGCCTTGGGCAGGCGATCGGCTGCCGCCCATTCCGGGGATTGCCGTCGGCGGTAGACTGATCGCGAATCCATCGTGGCGAGGGCTGTCATGCCCTCGTAAAAGCGCGTGCCTGAACTTCGTCTTCGTCCCGGCAAGCTTGCGATTGCTCACAATTTTTTGAGATGATGTCTGGGCAACGCGTAGAAGAATTACCCGTTAATGTCGTCGCGCCCATGAACGAACTTCGGCATCCAAACTACTACTGCCAAGGTTATTGACGCTCCCGCTGAGAATGGGGCAAAGCTCGTTATGATGAGTCGACACCGCCGGTATAAGATCAAAACGAGCTTGTTCAAGCCGTGCGCATGTGAAAAGTGCTCGTGCTAGGCGGAGGACAACGCAGCCGACCCCGGACCGCAGTGACGGTGTCACGAAAATTTATTGACGCTGTATTGAGGCCAAGGTTAATCTATGGTCACCCCCGTTTTTGCAACCGCGATCTTGATGGGTGGATGGCTTGCACAAATCTATCCGGCGTCGTTGTGAGGAATAGTCCTCGCGCCACGATGAGAATCGCGCCTGACGGTCCTTATAACAGGGGCAGCTTCTAAAAGCTGGTTAACCTTCCAGGGTGTCCGTCAGGCCGTTTGGCCGTTCACGTCATCACTTATCAGCAGTCGCAAAACCTGATGGGTCGACTCTAAAGTTGCGACCTTACGTCCGTCACGCAGCGGCAACGGATGCTTGTCGCTCGAATACCGTGTCATGGCTCACCAGCGCCCACGCAACTCGCGCAAGCTTACTGGCGAGCGCACAAGCAACCACGCTCGAATGGCGTCGCGCCAGCATTGCGCGAGTCCAGTCGGCGATCCGACCATGTTGTTTGTCCAGGCGCAGCATGAATGCTCGAGCACACTGGACCAGCAAGTGACGGATATTCTTGTCACCGCGCTTGGATATTCCGAGCAGGTTTGACTTTCCCCCTGTGCTGTATTGCCTCGGCACCAGTCCGACCGACGCGGAGAAGTCGCGACTGCACCGATATTGTTTGCCATCACCGAGTTCCGAGGCGAGCAGACTTGCCGTGACAGGTCCGACACCGGGAATGGTCAACAGACGCTGACCGATCGGATCATCGGCGAGTTGACGTTCGATTTCCTTCTCGATATCGCGTATCTGCTCGGAAAGGTATTTGAAGTGCGCATGCAGCTGCTCAAGTATCGATACTAGACGCGGCGGCAGTGGGTGCTCGGCCAGTACTGAAGGAAGGCGTTTTACAACGGCATGACCCACCGGCAAACTAATTCCGAATTCTAGAAGAAATCCGTGCATCTGGTTCGTGGTACGCACTCTATCGCGGACGAAAGCTTGGCGAACCCGATGGAGTGCCAGAAGAGTTTGCTGCGATTCCGTCTTCGGTGTTACGAATCGCATCGAAGGTCGCGACGCAGCTTCGCAAATCGCCTCGGCATCAACGAAGTCATTCTTGTTGCTCTTGACGAACGGACGCACGAAGTGCGGTGAGATCAGCTTGACGATATGTCCGAACGCGCCGATCTTGCGTGCCATCCAATGTGCGCCGGCGCAAGCTTCCATCACGACGGTACAAGGGTGAAACGTAGCAAAGAACTCGAGCAGCTGCTTGCGCGAAAACTTCTTGCGAAACACAGCTTTGCCAACGCGGTCTTGGCCATGAACATGAAAAGAATGTTTGCCCAGATCAATTCCGATCATCGTGACGCTTTGCATGACAATGGCCTCCCGTGGAAAGTACCAAGCAGCCTACCCCCAGTGGGGGCGGAGGTGGGGGTGACCATCCCATTACACGTTTGTCGGGTAGCTAAATTCCGACGCGTCTACCTCGGCATCGAAGAGTCAATGCCATCTCAGGAATTGCGGACGTTCCGTCATTTACCACTAGTCCAGAACCGATTTAGCCAGGGATTCGAGACCATTTCGACTTATCTGCCTTTCGTTGCTCGCCGCTCGAGCTCGGCGCTAGATCGCGATGCGCTGATCGATATCATAGTTTTCGGGTCGCACCGACAGGATTAAAAAAGGTGTACCCACTTAGCTTGGCCGGGACGGCAGAAGGTGGGTTCGGAATCGAACGTTAGTCGCGGCACCTAGCTTGCGGACCAGGGCGTCCTTCGCACCTCTGATCGACCTGGAAACGGTGCTGCAACTCGCCCCTAGGCGCCCGTCGGCACGTTCTAGGTAGGCTCTCCTCATGAACCGTTCACCAAGCCTGCCTGCAGTATGACGGCGGTCAGGATTTCGAGTTGTCCGTTCGTTTCCTCTTTCGCGACGTCGAACAAGTAAAACAATCCCATGCCTCGCAAGGTCGCGAAGACGAAGCCAGCGAACTGATGTGGATTCGGATGGTGCGACTCAATCTCGGGAAAACAAGTTATAAATCTCGCAAAAAATACTGGGTCAGATTGCGCACGAGTCGCGTCAATTCTGGCAAACAGCGTGGGTGATGCCTTACACCCAAAAAACAAGCTCCAAGCGGCAACATAACTGGGCGAGCCGTAGATCGTTTCCCACGCGAGGCGGACAAATTCGTGAGCGCGCTCCTCGAGCGGAAGCTCAACGGGAGGCCAGACCACCCCATCGTCAGACAACGGTGCCATGACTTCATCTATCAAGCGCTCCATCAGCACCTGCCGATTCGGAAAATGATGCTGCAACGCACCTAATGTAACGCGCGCACCCTTTGCGATGTCCTGAAGATTGGTCGCTTTGAAGCCCTTTTTATGTAGTAGTCGCATAGCTGACTGAACGATACGTCGACGCGTTGCGTCGCTTCGCTCCTCTTGCGTACGGCGCGTAGGCACCCGTCGAGGGGTTGTAATTTTTTTCGTCAGTGTGCTCATGTCTGATCAGTTTTGGTGGATTCTCGACGGTCCAAAGCCGTCTGTGATGAAGGATACGCCCGCGGCGTGCTATAAAAAAGTAACCTTAATATTTTATTGTTTTATGTCTCTTCGGCGCTTATACTCAACTGGTCGGCAACCCGTTGATCGATCTCAGTAGTTCCTTGACCTGATTTTAGGGTAAAAAACATTAAATATTTATTGTTTTTTTCGGCGTGATAGCACTTACAGACTTAAGCTGGTGATCAAAAGCTAGTGAGGAGGTGTGATGGAAGTCCAGCACAACCGATCCAAGAACCTGGAGCGCAAGCTCTCCACTTGCCACATCCAACCGATTGATCTAAGCGGCGCGGTCGACACAGGTCCGCTTCCAGGGGCGAAAGGAGTATCGGAGTTTCCGGGGCCGTCCATGGTGGTTGATCACGCTATCGCTGGGTTCGTTACCTTCCTCGTCATGCGTTTTGTCGGCGAGATGCTTGTGGAAGATCCGCTCTCGTCCTCGTTCAACCGTTCGACAAGGATTGCGACGGGGTGAGTTTGCAAGGGTCTTCTCAGCTGGAACTGTTTCGTGCTCTACGCCTTTCGGATCTGAGCGCTCCTGATGCTTGTTTCGCCCGTCATTTTGTACCTTGCTTACAGGTGGGGGCCGGAGCTGGGTGGAATGGGCTCGCAACGAAAAGCGAGCCCAAGCTGTAGCGTGAATGCTTCCACTACAAACTGATACTCATCACACGCCTCTGGAATTTTGCAATGTCTACCGCCACTGAAAAATCGACGACCAATTTCTTGTTCACGTTCGAATGCCCTGATCGCTTAGGCATTCTTGCGAAAGTGTCCAACCTCTTGTTCGAGCAAGGCGCCTTCGTTACTGACTCGTTCCACTACGGAGACCCCCAGACCGAGAAGTTCTTCGCACGCATGGTCTTCAACGACCATTTGCTAAAGAGGTCCCTTGATGGATTGCGCTCGAAAGTCACAGAGTTGGCGAAGGAGCTGGAAATGACCTTCACTCTGCGTCCGGGAAGCTATCGTCCGAAGGTGCTGATTGCAGTGTCGAAATACGACCACTGCTTAAACCTCATTCTAACCAAATGGCGTTCCGGCGCGCTGGCGATCGATATTGTCGGTGTCGTCTCAAACCATAACGACTGCCGCAGCCTCGTTGAATGGTACGGGATCCCGTTCCATCATTTCCCGATCACACCAGAAACTAAGCCGCATCAAGAGGCGCAGATCCTTGAACTGTTCGCCACTACGAATGCCGAACTGCTGGTTTTGGCGCGATACATGCAGATTCTCTCCGATGACTTGAGCCGCAAGCTCGAGGGGCGAGCGATCAATATTCACCATTCGTTTCTACCGGGGTTCAAGGGTGCCCGTCCCTACCACCAGGCGCACGATCGTGGTGTGAAGGTGATCGGTGCTACTGCTCATTTCATTACAAGCGATCTCGATGAGGGTCCGATTATCGCCCAAGAAGTGAAGCAAATTGACCACACTTTTACCGCCGAAGACATGGTCTTGGTTGGACACGACTCGGAGGCGGTGGCCCTGGCTCACGCGGTTCGGTTGTTCAGCGAAGGTCGCATCTTCCTGAACGGTCAACGCACTGTCGTTTTGTGAATAACCGGTAGAAGAGGCTGCGCTTGGAACATTATTCATTCTGGTCGATCGCGAAGCACGCACTCTCGGGGCACCGCAACTGGCAGCAGGCCTGGCGCTCCCCTGAACCGAAGTCACGGTATGACGTCGTCATCGTAGGCGGCGGCGGACAAGGTCTCGCGACGGCTTACTATCTTGCTAAGAACCATGGCGTCACCAATGTCGCTGTGCTCGAGAAGGGATGGCTCGGAGGAGGCAATACTGGGCGCAACACGACGGCCATTCGCTCGAACTATTTTTATCGTGAAAGCACAGACTTCTTCGAGCGTTCGTTGCAGCTGTACGAAGGCCTAAGCAAGGAGTTGAACTACAACATCATGCTGAGCCAGCACGGTGCGGTGACTCTCGCTCATAGCCCCGGCCAGATGGATGGGCTGGAACGCTGGTCGAACTCTATCCAACTGCAAGGAATCGACGCGGAAATGCTCGATGTCCGACAGGTTAAAGAATTCATGCCGCCGCTCGATACCAGTCGAACCGCTCGGTTTCCAATTCATGGGGGATTTATCCAGCGTCGCGCTGGTGTCGCGCGCCACGACGCAGTTGCGTGGGGCTACGCGCGCGGCGCAGATGCTCTGGGCGTGGACATCATCCAGAACTGCGAGGTTTCCGCAATACGCATGAGCGGGAACCGCATCCGAGGAGTGGAATCGAGCCGAGGCTTTATTGCGGCCGACAAAGTGGTTTTCGCAGTGGCCGGACATTCGACCGTGCTCGCGAAGATGGCAGGTATTTCCCTGCCTATCACGAGCGTTGCGCTGCAGGCGATGGTGAGCGAACCGATCAAGCCTGTTCTTGGCGGGCTTGTTGTGTCACCGCTCGTCCATTGTTATGTGAGTCAGTCCGATCGTGGGGAGATCCTCATCGGGGGCCGCGCCGATGCTTACCCTTCGTATGGCCAGCGCGGTGCGCTTCCGGCCCTTGAGGACACACTTAGCTCGGTTTTGAACCTCTTTCCTAGGTTCAGTCGCCTGAAGTTGATGCGTCAGTGGGCCGGCATCGTCGATCTCTCGCCCGACACCAGTCCGATTATTGGAAAAACCTCGGTCACCGCGCTGTATATCAGCACCGGTTGGGGTACAGGTGGTTTCAAGGCTATTCCAGTCGGGGGTGAAACGCTCGCGTACACCGTTGCCAACGACCGACCCCATCCACTGATTGAGCCCTTCGGCATGGATCGTTTCCAGACCGGTCGTTTTGTCAATGAAGCCGCAGCAGCGGGTGTTGACCATTAACCTAGAGAAATCATGTTACGCATTCCATGTCCTCACTGCGGCAGTGCACGAGACGAAGACGAATTCACCTTCGGCGGGCCGTTTGCGCGCGTTCGCCCGAGCGCTCCTCAAGAACTCAACGACGCACAATGGGCTGACTATCTCTTCACGCGCGAGAATGTGCGCGGCCCATCCCTGGAGCGCTGGAGGCACACGTTCGGCTGTCGGCAGTGGTTCGGGATCGAACGCGATACGCTCAGCCATAACTTAATTCGAGTCTTTACCTTCGCTGAGGTGCCACGGCACTCTGAGCGCGAGAAGCGAGTCGCCGGAGGCGTCCATGAAGCCGCTTGAGCGCGTTACCCCGTTCGGCAAGCTGCCCAGGGATCCACAACGCACGGTACAGTTCACGTTCGATGGGAAGTTGTACGAGGGATTGGAAGGCGACACTTTGGCTGCAGCGTTGCTTGCCAACGGTGTCGAGATCGTCGGTCGCAGTTTCAAACTACACAGACCTCGGGGAATTATGGGTAGCTGGGTCGAAGACCCCAACGGACTCGTTCAGATCGAATCAGGAAAGTTTGACGAGCCCAATGTTAGGTCAACGATGATGCCTCTGTACCCGGGACTGAAAGCATCCAGCCAGAACTCGTGGCCGAACGCGCAGCACGACCTGCTTGGTGTGATCGATAAGTTCGCGAAAGTACTGCCGGCATCGTTCTACTACAAATCAATGATGTGGCCCAACTGGCATTTCTACGAGCGATTCGTCAGGCCGATCGCTGGTCTGGGCAAAGCGCCGACGGAATCGGACGCACAGAAGTACACCAAGCGCAATACTCACTGCGATTTACTGATTGTCGGCGGCGGTCCCGCTGGCCTTGCTTGCACATTGGTGGCTGGCAAGGCCGGGCTGAAGGTCATCCTCGTTGATGATCGGGAACAATTCGGCGGAACTCTCCTCGGCGAGCGCTTCCGCGTCGACGGTCTACCGGCGAATAAGTGGGTGCAAAACACCGTCGCACAGCTCGCGGAACTCCCTAACGTTCAGTTACTGCCGCGCACAAATGTGAGCGGCTATTATGAGGCCAATTTCCTCGTGGCCGCGCAACGAGTTAGCAATCACCTGGGGCCGAAAGGGCAAGCGGGGCGCCTGCGCGAACGTCTGTGGCGAATCCGTGCCAAAGCCGTAATTCTCGCTACCGGAGCTATCGAGCGGCCGTTGGTGTTTGCCAACAATGATCGGCCCGGAATAATGCTCGCCTCAGCACTTCGCATGTACGTCAACTGGTTTGGTGTTGTTCCGGGGTCAAGAGTTGTGATCGCTACGAACAACGACGACGCTTATCGCACCGCGATCGACCTACACAAGATTGGGTTGAAGGATTTGTGCGTCGTTGACACCCGATCGAAAGTTGCCGACGAGCTATTGCGCGACCTCAGGGAGCGCGGCATCAAACACTACCTCAGCCACGGCATCCGTGATGTCATCGGAAAACGCAAGGTAAGAGCATTGCAGATATCACCCCATCTCGGTGGTGGCAAGCTTGATGCAGACACGACTACGATTCAGTGTGACCTCGTCGCCGTGTCTGGCGGATGGACGCCGACCGTTCACCTATTTAGCCAAGCTGGCGGCACACTCAAGTACGACAAAGGACTCGCGTGCCTGATCCCCGCAGCATGTGCTCAACATGTGCAGGTGATCGGGGCAGCGAGTGGTGCATTCACACTTCCGGATTGCATCAAGCAAGGTATCCAGGCTGGCGAAGCGGCGGCGGACCAGCTCGGCGCCGATCTTACGATCCGTCTCATGCCACCGAAAACGCATGCGCCCGAGGAAGAGTCCTTCAGGATCGAACCATTTTGGTACACACGGAATGCGCCAATGGATAAGCAGTGGCTTGACTTCCAGTATGACGTAAAGGTATCTGACGTCGACTTGGCCATGCGAGAAAACTTTCGATCAGTCGAGCACGTTAAGCGCTACACCACCGGCGGCATGAGCATCGACCAAGGCAAGTCGAGCAACTTCAATATTCTAGCGATCATGGCGGAGCTCAGCGGTCAGCCGATCGAGAAGGTTGGCACCACGCGATTCCGTCCACCATATCAGCCCGTGACGCTTGGCGCATTTGCCGGTAGTACTAGAGGTGCGCTGTACGCACCATGGCAGTCCCTGCACGCAACATTGTCCCATGCTGCTGCGCGCGCGAGCTTCGCCGACTACGGTTGGCGTCGGCCTGAGTGCTATCTGCGAGGTAACGAGGACGTGGCGGCCGCAACGAAGCGCGAAGCGCTGGCTGTCAGAAACGGCGTCGGCATGTTCGATGGATCTCCCTTGGGCAAGATTGAAGTGAAGGGTCCCGACGCGCCGACTTTTCTTAACCGAATGTACGCAAACAACTTGGCTAGCCTTAAGGTGGGCGCTGCCCGGTATGCCATGCTCACCAACGAAAATGGCGTCCTTATTGACGACGGAGTGGTGGTCCGACTTGCAGATGACCATTTTCTCGTTCACGCGACGAGCGGCGCGTCGGGCCGTGTATTCCTGTTAATGGAGGAAAACCTCCAGTGCGAATGGCCTGAACTTCGTGTCTTTGTGAGCAACGTCACGTCGCAGTGGGCCAATGTGACCTTGTCCGGACCTGTGGCTCGATCAGTTCTTCAAGATCTCGATTCGGACATCGACTTTTCTGCCCAAAACTTCCCGCATATGCATTTCCGTGCGGGAAAGTTGGCGGGAATTCCGGTTCGGATCCTGCGCGCGAGTTTTACCGGTGAAGTGACGTATGAAATCTCGATTGCCAATCGCTACGGCAAGTCTCTCTGGGACATTTTTGCTATGGTTGGCGAGCGCTACGGCATTACGCCGTATGGAATTGAGGCGCTCGAAGTCCTTCGAACCGAAAAGGGCTATATCCACATTGGCGCTGATACCGATGGCAATTCGAATCCTCTGGACATCGGCTGGGCAAAGATTATTGAGAAGAAGTCGGACGACTTTATTGGCCGTAGATCACTTCAACGGCCCGCCGACAAAGGTCGTGATCGCCTTGAATATGTGGGAATCGAATCGCTTGATCCGAAAGTCAAGCTGCCTGTGGGAGGCCATTTCGTCGACGAAGCGAATCCCAAGATGCCAACCGCGTCGCGAGGCTATGTAACGTCATCGTGCATCAGCCCTACGTTGCACAAATCCATCGGCATGGGGATTTTACGCAACGGTGCAGCAAGGCTCGGTGAAGTCGTGAACATCTATGCAAAGGGCAAGATGACTGCCGCGCGTGTCGTCCCGGCGGCGCATTTCGACCCAAAGGGAGAACGTCTCAATGGTTAGTCTAATCGCGAGGTCAACACTCTCGCCTCAGTACGTTGACGAGAGTGTCTTTCCCCTCCAAACACCGACACTGCAGATTACCGAGTTACCGCTTAGCGGGATCCTGCGCGTGCAGGGGCGTTTGTCGGACCAAGCATTCTGTTCGGCGGTCGCAGAGGCGCTTGGTGTACAGTTACCAGCAGCGCAGAGGACTACTGAAAACGCCGACGTCACATTAGTTTGGGCGGGCCCCAATGAATATCTCTGCTTTTGTGCACTCGCCAACGAGGAGCGGTACGAAAATGCGCTGAAGACAGCGCTGAAAGCAAAGTTTGCTGCGGTAACTCTCGTTTCGGATAGCCGCTTTGGCCTGCTCATCACCGGGTCAAATGCGGCGGCGTTTGTCTCTCAAAGTTGCTCGATTGATATTGATCCAGCAAGCTTTGGGATCAGACAAGCTGCGACCACCCGATTTGCGAGTTTGTCTGCCATGTTGATCCATCACAGCGAGAACGAGTATCTCTTGTACTTTGATATTGGGTACGTGGAGTACGTGCTGAAATGGCTTGTCGAGGAGTCCGAGGAATTTCGGGAAGATACTGCCTAGCGCGATCACGTGAGCGTCAGATGCAACTTTGTTTCTCAAGCACGACCTTCGCCCTATTGCGAAATTGTTACGCGGTAGTCGCTTGCTGCTTATTCGGGACAAACGGGCGTTTGCTTCTGTGACTTTAACTTTGAAGTATCGAGTCGAAAATGAACCAAGCAAAGATCATTGATGGGCTTGCGGTATCGAAGGCGCTGCGGGAAGAGGTCTTACGCCGCGCTGCCTCGTTGAAAGAAGAGGGCATTACTCCGGGCCTTGCCGTCATCCTGGTAGGAAACGATCCCGCAAGTGCGGTCTACGTTCGCAACAAGGTGAAAGCATGCGAACAAAACGGGCTTTTCTCGACCCTTGACCGGTTGCCCGTGGATGTGACGGAAGCGCAACTGATTGCGCGTATTCGAGAGTTGAACGTCGATCCTAACGTGCACGGAATTCTTGTTCAACTTCCTCTGCCCCGTCATATCAACAGTCACCAAGTGATTGAGGCTATTTCTGCAGAGAAAGACGTCGACGGATTTCATGTCGCAAATGCCGGCGCCTTGCTGACCGGATTGCCAAAGTTTCGACCATGTACCCCATATGGCGTGATGAAGATGCTGAAAGCATATGAGATTCCAACCGTTGGCATGAACGCTGTTGTAATTGGGCGCTCGAATATCGTAGGCAAACCAATGGCGCTAATGCTCCTGGACGCTGGCGCAACTGTCACCGTTTGCCATAGCAAGACTAAAGATTTGAGTTACCACACACTGACTGCGGACATCGTCGTCGCGGCCGTTGGCAGGCGGAACATTTTGACGGGCGGCATGATCAAGCCCGGTGCAACAGTTATCGATGTCGGCATGAACAAGAACGAAGAAGGAAAACTCTGCGGGGACGTTGACTTCGCATCCGTTCGGGAGATCGCGGGATATGTCACCCCGGTCCCAGGCGGAGTAGGGCCGATGACGATCACTATGCTTCTCGTCAATACACTGGAATCGGCAGAGCGGACCGCGCAAATCGAAGCCCGTGGGAGCATGGAATCCGATCTCGAAGCGGGAAAGGCGTAGGCCATTTCAAAGGCTTTTGCTCATGCACTTTTGCACATCGGAACATATTGTTCATCGACCCCTCATCCAGGAGAGCCCGATTTTAAACGCTCGAATATATCCCTGATTCGGAATCGGCTAAGAATACCGGTGCAGTCGGATCTCTAAATGACGATGGTTCACGCGCATCCTAGGGAGTATTCAGTTCGCAGGACGGTTACTGTCCGAAGTAGCCTCCTACTTTCGGGCAGACGTGGAACTTGGTGGCACTTGAAGCAGAGATCCCTGGGTCCGGTAACTCAAAAGCACGTCGATCGACCACACTCCGTCGCAGTCCCTCGCCTTGAAGACATCGGTCTTTCTCCCTGGGTGAATCGCCTAGCATCCGGGCCCCGTTGTTTCATGACAACGCAGTGTCGCATATCCCATTCTACTTTACAAAATAGCGCCATGATGACTTTGATGAAATGGATTTTATTTTAATGGAAGAAATCCCAATGCCGCGTACGATTTTTGACATCAGCGCTCCAATAGACGCTACTACGCCAATCTGGCCAGGTGACACTCCAATAAGCATTGAGCGAGTCTGGGATATGGAGTCAGGTTCGCCGGTAAACGTCGGCCGTATAACGCTGTCGCCCCATACTGCGACGCATGCTGATGCGCCCTTGCATTATGACCAACAGGGGGTCGCTATCGGACTGGTTGATATAGATCCCTATTTGGGCGAATGTTTGGTCTTGCATGTCGAGTCCGCAGGACCCGTGGTCAACATTGAAGACATCGACTTGGCTCTCAGCGATATACCTTGGGATCTCGCCCCGCGCGTACTTCTTCGCACTTGCGCTCAAGCTCCGATTGTAGAATGGAACAACGACTTCAAGGCCGTATCGGCCGATGCGATCGACTGGCTTGCCGAGCGAGGTGTGAAGCTTATTGGCATCGACACTCCATCTCTAGACCTCCAAAATTCAAAAACTATGGATGCGCATCATCGCGTGCGAGAACACGGTATGGCTATCCTTGAGGGCCTTGTTTTGGATGACGTTACAGCGGGTGTCTATGAACTCATTGCTTTGCCACTCAAACTGGTATCGCTCGACGCCAGCCCGGTCCGCGCCATCTTACGAACCTATTGATTGGCACCATTCCTTAAAGATTCTATCGTATGCATGGTTGTGTAAGCATCTGATCTGGACGCGCGGCTGGGCTGCGGAGAAGATCCAATCGTCGGCTGCCACGGACACGAGTGTCCGACTGTGTCCACAAACAGCTCGGACCAAAACTTCGAAACGAATAGAGGCCGTGGAAGTGACACGGCTGTTTTCTGGTTTTCGTTTGGCAGCCCCCTTAAGGTGTTAGCGTTTTGAGCCAAAAGTCATGACCGACCTAATGATGTCCCAGAACTTAATCGATTGCAGACGGGTATTTGTTAAAAACTACCGAGCGGATGCCTGAATAGGGGCCTACGAGTCAGAGATGGAGAGGCCACAGAAGATGAGATTCAACGTGGACCTGTTCGTTGCCTTGCGGTGCTCGACACCTAAGCGCGACGAGCTGCACGAGATTGTGAACAGCGACATGATCGCGAGCGCTATTCAGTCAGTGCTTTCTCGCGGCCACATTCGACTTCAGGAGACGATGTGCGACGAAATTGTCGCGGTGCTATTCGAGGAGGGCCGCGTGCGAGCGGTACGAGTGCAAACTGAAAAGCTGGCGGTTTACCAGGGGTGCGAGTCAGTGGGGAGGGAGGTTTTTAAAATCCGCCCTGATGGCGGAAAATGAACGCGGACCGGTGTTTGCCACCGACGGTCTCCATTGCCTGTGAATGAATCGGCAACCTGGCGGGGTCAGGCTACATTCATGAAGTCGTTTCTAGTGTTGTCCGCATAAGCTAGCAGTGCATCTAGCACGTACTTAGCCGCCGATGTCAGAGGATAGTTCTCGGCCGTGACAATGTATTCGGAAAGGTGGGTGCGAACTGTTTGACTTATTGGCCGTATCAGCCTTCCCTCCCGCAGAAAATCGTTTGCTCCGTATGACCATGCCAGGGCAATGCCTTTCCCGGCACTTGCGGCGCGGTACGCTAAGTCAAAGTTTGTGACTCGGATGGAACTGCTGGGCTGTCCACATTCGACGCCGGCCAAGCCAAGCCATTTTTCCCACGTGCTACAAACGGAAAGCCCTGTCTCGACATCTATGAGTACCTCATCAAGAAGGTCCGCGGCTGAGTTGAGCGTGCGACCTTTCAGATAGTCGGGGCTGCATACGGGGAATATCTCTTCATCGAATAACTTGTGCTTAACGAGCCCCGGCCAATGGCCGTCGCCGTAGTGAATGGCTAAGTCGACGGCTTCTCGGCGAGGATCAACGCTTTGGTCGCTAGCCAATATGCGGATGTCGATGTCGGGATGTTGGTCGCGAAAAACTATCAAAAGCGGCATCAACCAAAAACTTGACATTGCGACGCTGGCAGCAATGGTTACACTGGTTTTCTCCAAATTTTCGATGACCGAGACTGCTCGTCGAATTGACATGAGGCTTTGGGCAATAGCCTGTTGAAAAATGACACCGGCCTTAGTCAACTCGATTTCCTTGTGTCGGCGGATGAATAGATCTACGCCCAAGCGCTCCTCCAATACCTGGATTTGACGACTCACAGCGCCCTGAGACAAGTTGAGTTCCTTGGCTGCCAAAGTGAAACTGTACAGGCGTGCCGATGCCTCGAAAGCGGCAATGGTGTTGAGTGGGGGGAGCCGTTTCTTTGCCGTCGCCATAGCATCAGTCCTCAAATGTGTCCACCAAAATGGTAGCGGGCCCCCATCAAAATCGTGATGCGCGACACGCTATCTTTTCCAATCGATACCTTGCATCGAGGTACATTACTTTAGCATCGACAAAATCAATATTCCCCGAGCTCGGAAGAAAGCGGAATTGTTTTTATTTCACATAAACTATTGAATTTAAAAGAATTTATTCTTAATGAGAAAATTGATGGTTTACCCTCACCAAATCACATAGTTGGCTATGCATGCAAAACTGCATGCATAGCATTAGAACTATTCGTTTGCTCCGGGATTATTGAACGATTCGAATTGGTCATCGGTGAGAACCGAATGCAATCTCAGAAACCGGACCGCTATATCTATGTCACAGCACACACTTCTCGAATCTTCCCTTGCTCAGCACCATCCGGGCCGATCACTGCCCCAGGCGTTCTACACTTCGGACGAGATTTATCGTGCCGATATGGAAATGATTTGGCAAAAGCATTGGCTCTTTGCTGGCTTTACCGCTGAGATTCGGCGTCCGGGAGAATGGTTCACCTTGCAAGTCGGGCCTTCGTCGATTCTGCTTGTTCGGGACAAGGCTAATCAGGTCCGTGCGTTTTACAACACATGCCGGCACCGCGGTTCGCGGATTTGCGCCGCAGAGAAGGGGACATCCGCGACGTTGACCTGTCCGTATCACCAGTGGACCTACGGCTTGGACGGCAAGCTCCTGTTCGCAAAAAACATGGGCGAAGATTTCGACCGAACCCTGATCGGGCTTAAGCCTGTCGCGTGCGAGGTCGCAGCCGGGTACATTTTCATTTCACTGGCAGAGCGTCCCGCCGATTTCTCCGACTTCAAGGGCCACGTTCAAGCATATCTGGCACCACACAACTTTGACGATGCGAAGGTGGCGTTCGAGACAACCATTGTCGAGAGCGGCAACTGGAAGCTGGTTCTCGAAAACAACAGGGAGTGCTATCACTGCGCCACGAGTCATCCCGAGTTGTTGCGGACTATATCCGAGTTCGATGGGCCGACGGACCCACGCTACGGCGGAGAATACGCCGAAAAGTGTAGTGCGGACGAGGCGCGCTGGAGAGCTTTCGGTCTGATGGTAGACCCGGTGGACCATGACCCAATTTATCGCATGGTGCGAGCCGCTTTCGAGAGGGGAGAGTCGTTCACGATGAGTGGCCGTCCCGCTTCATCCAAGCTGATGGGCTCGCTTCCCGAGCAAGATGTGGGCGCCTTACGCTTATTGCGCTTTCCCAACACCTGGAACCATGCGCTAGGGGACCACGCTATCGCGTTTCGCTTGTTGCCGCTGAGCGCGACGACTACGCAATTGACGACCAAGTGGCTTGTGCACAAGGAAGCCGTGGAGGGGGTCGACTACGACCTCGATGCTCTCACAGAGGTTTGGAAGGCTACAAATGCGCAAGACCAACGTCTCGTCGAAACGAACCAGTTAGGCATCAATTCATTTGGTTATCAGCCGGGCACCTATTCACCGCTCGTGGAGTCTGGAGTTATCGCATTCACTGAATGGTATGTACAAGCAATGCGCGAAGGCGTGCAGGAGTCGTCCCTTGTGCCTACCGGGGAAAAGGCATGACAGCATTCGGTTCCCGATGATGAACGCGTTGACGACTCGAGAAAAGGCTCCCGGTGTAGGTTTCCACGCGTTTCGGTGTGTGTCTACCCATCAGGAAACCGCGTCTGTAAAGACAATCGTGCTGGAGCGACCCGAGGGAGCTGCCTTTTCGTTCCTTCCGGGGCAATACGTCACGCTAGAGATTCCGGGTAAAGAAGGTCCGATTTATCGCTGCTATTCGATTGTTTCGAGCCCGACTCGCCTGGATGCAATCGAGCTTTCGATTAAGACTAGCGATAACGGCAGAGCCGCTCGTTGGTTGAACGAGACACTTACGGTCGGCACGAGCATTGGGGTTTCTTCGCCGGCGGGAGACTTTTGTCTTCGCGAAGGGGAAAGCGGGCGTTATCTGTTCGTTGCCGGCGGTGTGGGGATGACCCCCTTCATGTCGATGGTTCGAGCAACCCTTGGGACACGTCATGCAGCGGATATCCATCTCATTCAGTGCGTTCCTACCGTCGAAGACGTTCTGTTCAAGCGAGAACTCGAAGACCTCGCGAGCCGCCATGCAAAATTCGTGTTCAGCATAGTGACATCACGTAGTAGGGATAGCGGGAGCGGACGCCTTAACAAGGAAAAATTGCTCTCATTGGTGAGTGATTGCGCGGCACGTGAGGTTTATTGCTGTGGTCCAGAGGGTCTCATGGAAGCCATTCGCGATATCGCCCTTGAAATAGGTGTCGCTCCTGAGATGTTTCACCAGGAAGAATTCACGCTCCAGGAGGTGAACTTGCCGGTGCATCGAGATCCCGGTGAATCAGCTACGCACGAGGTGCGTTTCATAGCTTCTGGGCTATTCGCGCAAGCGAGTGCCGACGAGTCGTTGGTCGACGCCGCGAAACGCTCGGGTCTTGTGATTCCTACCGGATGCTTAGCCGGGGTATGTGGAACATGTCGGATTCGAGTCTTGAGTGGACAAGTCGATATGACAGACAGCGGCGGAATTCTGGAAGAAGAGATTGAGGCGGGGTATGTGCTCGCGTGTTGCTCACGGCCGAGGACTAGTCTCGACATTGATGCTTAGAAAATAGCAGGGCGAATTATCATGAAAATTACGTGAGTAATGTCAATATATTTCGGAATGCGAAATATATTAAGCGTGAGGAATTTAACTCCGGTTAGCACGATATTTTACGCATTGCCTTTATAGTAAAGTCGCAAGGAACCAACTGAATGAAAAGTCATGCACAGGTTGTCGTCATCGGTGGCGGAGTGGTCGGATGTTCCGTGCTCTTCCATCTCACCCGCTTCGGATGGAGCGACGTGGTGTTGCTTGAGCGAAAGGTACTGACCGCAGGTTCGACGTGGCATGCCGCAGCGGGTTTCCATGCGTTCAACGGCGACCCGAACATCGTTAAGCTACAGGAGTACACCATCTCCCTTTACAAGGAGATACAAGAGTTGGGCGACCAGGACGTTGGATTGCACGTCCCTGGTGGCATCACGCTAGCTGCCACCGACGAGCGCTGGGAGTTTCTTCGCACAGAATGGTCCCGTCACCGTTTTATGGGACTCAACACTGAACTCATTACGCCGTCAGAAATCAAGGCGTTGTGCCCTCTTGTGGAGGTCTCCGAGGTCCGCGGCGGATTGTGGGCGCCTAATGAGGGACACCTCGACCCGTACGGTTGCACTCAGGCATATGCTCGCGCGGCGAAGAAGGCAGGCGCCGAAATCTATCAACACACCAAGGTCGAGTCGCTGGAGCAGCGTCCGGACGGTTCCTGGACAGTAACAACGGACAAGGGTGTGATTCACGCGGAACATGTGGTGAATGCGGCCGGTCTGTGGGCACGTGAAGTCGGTGTAATGGCTGGTGTTCGTCACCCGCTTATTCCAATGGAGCATCACTATCTTGTGACCGAGGACATTCCCGAAATCGCCGCGCTGGACCGTGAGATTCCGGTGATTGTGGACTTGGATGGTGAGATCTACATGCGGCAAGAAGGTAAAGGGGTTCTGTTTGGTGTCTACGAGAAGCGGTCGACTCCTTGGTCGTTGGATGGAACGCCATGGGAATATGGCGAGACAGACCTGCTTCCGTCACGCCTTGAGCGTATCGAGGACGAGTTGATGCATGGCTTCGAGCGATTCCCTAGCGTCGGCAATGCCGGCATCAAGCGCGTAGTTAACGGGCCCTTTACGTTCACGCCCGACGGTAATCCGCTTGTTGGGCCCGTTCGTGGAGTGAAGAATTTCTGGGCAGCCTGTGGCTGTATGGCCGGTTTCAGTCAAGGCGGTGGTGTAGGGCTCGCCTTAGCCCAATGGATGATTACGGGAGAGCCGCAAGATAACGTTTTTGGTATGGACGTCGCTCGCTTTCCGACGTTGACCCAAAACTACGTGACGGCGAAGGCGCAGGAGTTTTATGAGCATCGGTTCTACCTGGCCCGTCCAAACGAACAATGGCCAGCCGGACGTCCATTCAAGACGTCTCCCTTGTACGACCTGCAGAAGCAGGCAAATGCGGTCTTTGGGGTGAATTACGGACTGGAAACGCCGATGTGGTTCGCACCAGAAGGGCAGCCGCCTGTGGAAGAGTTGAGCTTCCGTCGTTCGAACGCATTTTCAGTCGTAGCGGAGGAGTGCCGAGCCGTCCGCGAGAACGTCGGGATTTTCGATGCAACCGGTTATGCGAAATACGAAGTTACCGGGCCAGGCGCTGAGCGGTGGCTGGACTACGTATTCGCAAGTCGTGTTCCATCAGTCGGTCGTGCGCGCCTCGCTCCGCTGTTGTCGAAGTCTGGGCGTCTCAAAGGGGACCTGACTATTCTCCGACTCGAGCGGGAGCGCTTTCTCGTCACGGGCTCTGGATACCTGCAGGAGTGGCATCTTCGCTGGTTCGAGGAACATCTGCCGAAAGACGGGAGCGTGCAGATCACCAACAGGAGCGACGCGGTCACAATGCTCGCAATCGCAGGGCCTCGTTCAAGAGAACTGATAGAGGCTGCGTTCGGCCCGAGGGCGCTTGAAAATGCTCCGTCCTTCATGTCGGTTGGACGGGTGGAAGCGGGTATGGCGCCCGCGTGGGTGGCCCGTCTGTCGCTCAGTGGTGAGCTCGGCTATGAGATCTACGTCGACTGTTTGAGCGCGCGCAGCGTGTACACAAAACTTCTCGAGACTGGAAGTCAGTTTGGCTTGAGGCAATACGGAGTATGGGCGCTACTGTCGATGCGCTTGGAGAAGGGATTTGGAATCTGGTCCCGCGAGTTTGGACCCGAGTACACGCCTATGATGTGCGGGCTCGACCGCTTCATCGCTTTTGATAAGAAGGACTTTATCGGTAAGGAAGCAGTGGTTGCCGCGCGCAACACGGTTCCTTCGCATCGCCTCGTCACCCTGGAGATTGATGCTCTGGATGCTGACGCAACAGGCTTCGAACCAATTTGGATCGGCGGTGAAGTCGTCGGTCACACCACTTCTGGCGGATATGGACATACGGTCAAGAAGAGTTTGGCAATGGGCTTCGTGATGAGCGAGCGAATTGACTCTTCGACCGCGTACGAGGTGCATGTATTAGGCGAGCGCCGCAACGCTCGGATTTTGTCGGACATTCCTTACGATCCAAGTGGAAGCCGCATGCGCGGATAAACCAGGCGTCGGCCACGCTTGACTGAATGCTCACGATTCCATTTTTGTAAGCGAGGAAGGTACTAATGAAAGTTCTAGTGGCAGTGAAGCGGGTGGCAGACCCAAATGTGAAGGCGCGAGTCAACGCCGAGGGTACAGCTATTGACTTGGCAAACATCAAAATGTCCATGAACCCCTTTGATGAAATAGCAGTGGAAGCCGCTGTCCGTTTAAAAGAGCAGGGATGCGTAGACGAAGTCGTGGCCGTTTCGTGCGGCACAATTCAGTCGCAGGAGACGCTTCGCACCGCATTAGCGATGGGTGCTGATCGTGCCGTCTTGATCGAATCAACTGTCGAACTCCAGCCGCTAGCTGTTGCAAAGTTGCTAAGTGCCTTGGCTACCCAGGAAAGGCCGGACCTCATCATTCTTGGCAAGCAAGCTATAGATGATGATTCAAATCAAACCGGTCAGATGGTGTCAGCGATGCTTGACTGGCCGCAGGCAACTTTCGCCTCCGCGGTGTCGGTTGCGGAGGGCGTTGCGACTGTGGCACGTGAGGTTGACAATGGCACGGAGACGCTTGAGCTTACGCTTCCCGCCGTCGTGACGACCGATTTGCGGCTCAACACACCGCGTTACGTGACGTTGCCAAGCCTGATGAAAGCCAAGAAGAAGACCATTGAGATAACCACTCCTGAAGCGCTGAAAGTCGACGTGACGCCTCGGGTGGTGACCATCAAGATTGAGGAACCATCTCAGTCACGTCGTGGCGAGCTTCTCGGCGATGCGTCAGCGCTGGTTGCCAAGGTTAGAAGCGAGCAGAAGGTGTTCTTCGCGAGGGCAAAATGAGAGTTCTGGTCATCGCTGAACATGAACATGGCGTAATTCAGGCCGCGTCACTGAGCGCTATTACCGCAGCATCAAAGATAGCGGGTTCAGTTGACGTTATGGTCCTCGGGAAGAGTGTTGAGCGTGCAGCCTCGTACGCGGCGAAGCTCGTTCATGTAGAGCGGGTCCTCGTCGCGGAGGCGGCTCATCTAGACGACATGATTGCGGAGGACGCGCAGCCGATCATTCTGCGAGCCGCAAGCGATTATTCGCACATCTTGATGGCAGCCACTTCGTGGGGGAAAAGTGTAGCTCCGAGGGTTGCAGCCAAGTTGAATGTTGCACAAATCAGTGAAATCACAAGTGTGGTCGATGCCGATACCTTCGAGCGTCCGATTTACGCAGGCAATGTACGAGCGACAGTGCGCTGCCTCGATAGGCTGAAGGTTCTGACGGTGCGCTCGACGGCGTTTGATCTCGCCGAGTTGGGGGCCGGCAAGGCTGAGATTACGCGCGTTGACGTTGCGGCATCGACATTGGTCGTCCGGTTTGTTAAACGCGAGATTGCCAAAGAAGACCGTCCCCAGTTGACTTCGGCAGATATCGTCGTTTCAGGTGGCCGGGGATTAGGCAGCGGCGAGAACTATCAGCAACTGCTGCCGCCGCTCGCTGACGCTCTGAACGCGGCATTGGGCGCATCACGGGCGGCAGTCGACGCCGGGTTTGTGCCCAACAGCTACCAGGTTGGACAAACAGGGCAAATTGTGGCGCCGCACGTGTATGTGGCGATAGGTATCTCCGGTGCAATTCAGCATCTGGCCGGCATGAAAGACTCAAAGGTCATCGTCGCCATCAACAAGGATGCTGACGCACCGATTTTCGGCGTTGCTGATTACGGGATTGTGGGCGATTTGTTCGAGGTCGTTCCCGCGCTGCTGTTGAGCGTTCAATCGCCGTAACGACGAAGCAGGTTCGAGATCTGTTTCATGTCCATGGACCCGATCCCACTGTGTCAAAGAGTGCAGTGCGCGGTTAAGAGTTTTCGAATTAGGCAGGCTCGAAACGAATGATTTCAGCGGTTATATTGCTTCACTGATTTGTGTCCTTGCTTTTAACTTAACTCCTCAATTTGATAAGGTGCCATCGTGCCCATTGACCGTTCACACATATTGGCTTTCGGGGTCTTGTGCGTGGCTTCCGCCTTCGGGGCCTCCGCGCACGCAGCTAGCGCATCGCTGTCCTCCTGGTGCGAATCGGGAAAACCGGTGAAGTTCGCAGAGATGGGATGGGATAGTGCCAAGTTCGAGACTGAGGTGATTCGGTACGTATTCGAGAAGGGCTACAACTGTACAACGAACACGACGCCGGCCTCCAACGCTATCGCGCTGCAGGGCGTGGAAACGAACGACTTGAACGTAGTGGTCGAGTACTGGTCAGGGCGGACAGCCGCCTACGACAACGCGGGTAAAGAGGGAAAGGTCGAAATCGTCGGGTCGTTGATTAAGGGGGGCAGCGTGGAAGGCTACTACGTTCCCGACTATCTTGTCCACGGAGACGCAGCGCGGGGGATCAAGCCCTTGGCGCCGGATTTGAAGACGATCACGGACCTAGCCAAATATAAGCAACTCTTTTCTGACGACGACGAGCCTTCGAAAGGCCGTCTCTACAACTGCCCAATTGGCTGGCAATGCGAGTCGGATACGGCTCAAAAGCTGAAAGCGTACAACCTCGATAGCTCGTACACGAATTTTCATCCAGGCTCGGGGCCGGCGCTCGATGCGGCTATTGAGTCTGCCATGCAACGAGGCAAGCCGATCGTGTTTTACTACTGGGCACCATCGACAATTCTCGGCCGGTTCAAGACTGTGAAGCTTGAGGAGCCGAAATTCAACGAGGCCTGCTGGAAAACTATCAATAGCTCAAAGGATGCTACTCCCTGCGGTTCTGCATCCCCTGCCACGACGCTGGAGATCGTGACGTCAACTGAGTTTGGCAAAGGCGCACCGGAGTTGCTGGCAACACTGAAAAAGGTTTCTTTCCCTATCGATTCGATTAACAATATCTTGGCGAAAATGTCTGCGGACAAAATCCCGGCTCGCGATGCCGCGATCGGCTATCTTAAGAGCCATCCGGAGGCCGTTAAGCAATGGGTGCCGGAAGCGGTCGCGGATCGGGTCAATGCGAGTTTGAAGTAGCTTGACAAGTGCGGCAGGATGGATCGTTCAGAACCTCCTGCCGTAGTTATGCGAGTGTATATGAAGTGGCCACGGCCGTTCATGGAGCGAGGTACCAGCGTGACCAGCATATTTTTTCATGTCAACGCCGTTGACCCAATCGACCGGTTCTTTCAGTCCGTATTGGTGCGTTATGGAGATTTCTTTCATGAAATCAGCCGGTGGCTCCTTCTTTGGATTCTTAACCCAGTCGAATTTGCCCTGAAGGCCGTGCCACCCGTTGTAATCATTCTTGCGATGGGCTTTGCCTCCTGGTTGGGCACGAGGCGATTGGGACCGCCCGTTTTGATGATGGTTTTGACCTACGCCATTGGTTGTCTCGGGTTGTGGGAAAAGATGATTTCCACCTGCTCCATATTAGTAACGGCAATGGTGCTGACCATAATAATTGGCTTGCCGATTGGCGTTGTCGTATCGCGAAGCAAGTCGCTCGCTAAAGTCGTCAATCCGATACTGGACATGATGCAAACGCTTCCGTCTTTCGTCTATTTGATTCCTGTGGTTATGTTGTTTGGGCTGGGACGTGTGCCTGCCATTCTTGCGACCTTGATTTATGCTACGCCACCGTTGATTCGTTTGACGGATCTAGGATTGAGGCAATTGCCTGAGGATGTCATCGAGGCATCGCGAGCATTCGGGGCGACGCCATTTCAACAGCTGTTCATGGTCGAAATTCCATTGGCACTCCCGTCAATTATGGCGGGCATCAATCAAGCGGTAATGATGTCGCTTGCGATGGTGGTTATCGCTTCAATGATCGGGGCACGGGGCCTAGGCGAAGACGTGTTATCGGGAATCAATAACCTTGCCATGGGGCAAGGGGTGGTGGCTGGAGCGGCCATCGTCATGCTGGCAATTGTATTTGACCGCATTACCCAGTCTTTCGGCGTTGGTAAGCGTGTTCGTCGGGCGAGAGGAAGAAAGGTATGACTTCTAATGCGGTGAAACTAGGCCGAGAAAGTTTTGAAGGCAATCAGAGTAGCGTCGTCACAGCCGGGTTGGCTCGACCGAGCCCGCAAGACGTCGCGGTCCAAACCATCCTGCAACTGCACAATCTTTACAAAGTTTTTGGTCCGACGAAGGCACACATCCGGCGTGCATTGGATATGGCCAAAAACGGTGTAGAAAAGGAGGAGATCCTACGGACGGAAGGGTGCAACGTTGCAGTGCGCGATGTCTCTCTTTCGATTAGGGCTGGCGAAATTTTCTGCGTGATGGGCCTCTCCGGTTCGGGCAAGTCTACACTCGTGCGGCATCTTAACCGGCTCATCGAACCGACGGCTGGGCAAATATTGTTTCGGGATACCGATGTTCTTTCGTTGGGCGGTAAAGCGCTGCGCGATATTCGTCGCTACAACATTGCCATGGTATTTCAAAGCTTTGCACTCTTGCCGCACAAGACGGTTCTTGAAAACGTCATGTTCGGTCGACGGATAAGAGGTGAGAAAGGAGCGAACGTCACTGAACTTGCCAAGAATTGGGTGAACGGGCGTCTTGGCCTTCGCGGCTACGACGACAAGTACCCGGACGAGCTTTCAGGAGGAATGAGGCAACGGGTCGGCTTGGCGAGGGCGTTGGTCTCTGAGCCTGATGTGCTACTGATGGACGAGGCATTTAGCGCACTCGATCCGCTCATCCGCTCCGAGATGCAGGACATTCTGCTTGAGATGCAGGCTGCGCTTAAGCGAACTATCGTCTTTATCACGCACGATATTGATGAAGCCATGAAGATAGGAAACCGAATCGCGATCATGAAGGATGGCGAGGTCGTCCAGGTGGGAACGCCGAGTGAAATCCGAAGCGCTCCAGCAAACGATTACGTTCGTCGCTTCTTCGAGGCACACTAGGCCAACGTATCGGCTCGGAGGAATGGGCTCTGAGTTGTTCCAGACTCTAAAGATCGAGCAACCGCGCTGAACTGTTCGTTGACCTCGGTGTCGTGGTCTCTGGATCTGCGGATCCGCAGGCTTTCTGGTTTTCCTACACGCCCGACTGGCAGGGAGGTTCATCGCCAGTCTCATCTCGTGGGTTGGCGCGGTGTGCTACCGGCCGACGCCCGCGCAGGTTCAATGCCCTTGTTCACTGATGGCAACCTGATCAAAGTGGTTTGCTGGGCATGTACGCAGAAGGATAACCGATCTGCACGTGCACCGCCCAACGCCAATCACTACCGAGGTGCTGCGCCGCATTGGTGAGCCACCAGCCGTGCGCCAACGTGTCACTCAAGAATGCGCGTGGCTATTGCTCGAAGCCTCGAACGTTGGTTGCAGGAACGGCTATTGACGCTCTCGCTACATCCGACACGAGAAGGCGATCAACTACATGCTCAATCAGTGGCAGGTGTTGAACTCATCTTGTGAGAATGGCGTTCCGAAGATAGACAACAACTTCGTTGAGAACGCTTTGCGCGCTGTCAGTTGGGGTCGGAAACTTCTTGTTTATGGACGCCGACAGCGGCGATGACCGACTTGCAGACATGTACTCCCTCATCGACTCGCACAGGCTTGGTGACAATGAGGAAGAGGATTGCCTATGCAACGTGCTCGCGCACACTGCATACCGCCTGATCAATCGTATGGACAAGCGTTGCCCTGCAACTTGGCGGCGCAGTTGCCTAAATGGCCGCTTCTCAGAGGCCATCGCGTGTGGGTTGCCGTCAACGAGAATGCGGGGCGCAACGCTTACGAAATCACTTGACCACAACACGGCATATTCATAAAGGAAGGCAAAGCATTTGTCGTGCTTCGCCTTCTCCGTTACAACTGTTCTACCGTAGTTTGACCAGACCACGCGGCAGATTGAGCGCTTCCAGGTTAAAACTTATGGCGGATGCCAAGTCGGACGGCCGTTTGAACGTCAGAACTTGAGGCGGTGCCAAGACCGGCCTCCACGATGGGTCCATAGGCATGGTCGTGTCCGAGGCCCGCGACGAGATAAACGTCGGTAGTTTTTGACAGGAAGTAGTCACCGGTCAAGGTAATTTGATTCGCGCTCCCCAGTCCATTGTTGCGGGCTTGAAACTGGTAACCCCCACCAAGAATCGCGCTAGGTGTGATGGAGTACGTAAGTCCAGCTTCGTAATTCGTGACTCCGAGTCTCGATCCACTAGACAGTTTGATGTTGGATACGTTACCGAAGAATCGAAACTTATCGGTGCTATAGGCGGCGCCGCCTATATATTCGGTAGAATTAGCCGTCGTTACGTTATGGATCGACATGTAGGCAACTGCTGCACTGAATGCCCCGTAATCGTACGTCAACGCAAAGTTTGAACTGCTATTGGTTCCAATTGAACCAGCGACGTTCCCAAATCCGTACATTGCTCCGAACGTAAATCCGCCTATGGAGGGTGACATATATTTTACGGCGTTGTCGACTTCGTCCCCCCAAACTCGGTTGTCGAGCAAATAGCCCCCTGCGGCGTTGGCAGGAAGGCTCCACGCCATCAAGCCGGCTGGTGTGTTGGCAGCGAGTGCGTAAGCCGGGAAAATCCAGCCTATCAGGTCATATTGGCGACCGAAGCTAATCGACCCTAGGGTTTTGGAATTCAAGGCAACATATGATTGGAGGCCAAATTCACGTCCGCCCTGACCAAGGGCTCCAGTACCAATGTTGAAGCCGTTTTCTAATACGAAACTTACGTTCAGTCCGTTGCCTAAGTCCTCAACACCTCTCAGGCCCCAACGGTTGCTCTGCGCATCGCCCGCTGCGAACTGGACGGTCGACGCATGCCCAGTTTTAGTTGCCACATTGTTGGTGTAAGTTAATCCGGCATCTAAGATGCCATACAGTGTGACCGATGATTGGGCGAATGTGCTGCCGCAGACGGTCATACCGGCTGCAATCGCTATCTTCTTGAGCATACTCAAAAGTCCGTAGGGTTAAGGCGGTCCACGTTCTTGTGGACGGCGCTAGGCTCCAAAGCCAGATACCGTGTGAAGCAGGGAGTCTGGTTATCGAGTGTCTTCTCGCTTTGCGATATGCCTTATTAGATTGATCCAAAAATTCAAGGGCAAACCAGTTATTTGGATGCATTGCATGAATTTTTGAATGCTGAGCACAGCCTGTTGAGCATCTGAGCGCGGCGTAGAAGTCGAGAGACGGGAACCGCGATGCAACGAAAGAGGATGTGGTACAGCAGTCCCTACGGACGCATGTAGCTATCGTGTTGCAGACGTTGGTTACGAGAACTGGGACATCAGATAATTAATTTGCATTACTATTAATGGACCTGTAACCGATGATTTTCTGAGGCTTGAATGACCGGGAGATGATTGGGGAGCTGGTAATCGTCTTGATCCTGATAGGTGAGTGGTACGATTAAATTCCCTAGCCCGGACCACGAGAAAATGGCGCGTCACCAAGCTTCATAACAGCGTGTCGGCCATTCCTAACCATGGAGGGCCTAACATTGAGAGCAGTATTTTCTCGCTTTCCTCGGCCTTTCAAGCCTTGACACTTGTATACGCTCTACGGTGGTTGCGGAGCGCTTCGCGATTTTGTTTGTATTTTTTAATTCCGGCGCACCCCTGGACGAACCATCGTATTCAACTCGATTGGCCCAGCGGTGAAAACCCCTACTTGTCTACATGGTCAGGCAAGCTTACTATCAATCATGTCAGGAAGGGGCCGCCCGTTATCGAAAAGAAGTACGCTCGACTCCACAACGGAGGCGCCGGTATCGGTGCCCTCGGATTCGATGCGCACGTACATCGGCAATTTGCTCGCGATGCTAGGTGGTGGGCATCCGCATTGAGCGGTGTTAGGCGGCTGTGAAGTAGCCAACATGAGGCGCCCATGGAGGCGCTCATGTGCGAGGTTGAACCACAAAGTTCGACCCAGGAGACATCATGAAAATGCCGTGCAAAGTGGTATTGGGCACATCGGCCTCAATCGCTGTAGTCGCCGCTCTGGTCGGCTGTGGTGATTCTAGCTCAACCCCGGCTCCAGTGGCCTCAGCGACAGCTACAAACATCCCGCCGGCCAGAGCGTGTGAGTCACTCGCCACGCTCAGCATTCCCAGCGTCATCATCACGTCGGCGGCGTCGGTGGCCGCCGGGACCTACACTCCTCCCGGTAGCACCACATCGTTCACCAATCTTCCGGACTTCTGCAGGGTCACCGCCACGTCCAGTCCGGTCGCCGGATCAAGTATTTCCTTAGAAATCTGGCTGCCTTCAAAGATCTGGAACGGCCGCTACATGCAGGTCGGCACCCATGGCACCGGCGGACAATTATACTGGAGTGAGATGGCGCCGCAGCTGCGCCGAGGCTTCGTAACGGGAGCCACCGATACTGGCCATCCTTTCAAGGCCACCTTTGATTCAACGTGGGCGATTGGCAATCCTCAGAAATTGGTTGACTACGGTTATCGTTCGTCGCACGAATTGGTCGACAAGGCCAAAACGATTATCGCGTCTTACTATGGCATGGCCCAAAGCTTCGCATATTTCAACGGCTGCTCTTTCGGTGGCAATAACGGACTGCAGGAAGCACAGCGATATCCGAGCGACTTCAATGGTATTTTGGTGGGCGGAGCAGGAGCTGATTCTACGGGTGCGGGCACCGCGCAATTGGTGCAAACTACCGCGCTCGTCAATGCAGGAATCGTGGGCGCCAGCGGTGCCGCGATCCTGACTTTAGCGCAGAAAGCAGCTATTAGTGCCTGTGACGCTCAAGATGGCGTCGTCGATGGAATTATTGCCAATCCGACGCGCTGCAAATGGGATCCGACATCGATGATCTGCAAGGCTGGACAGGACCCTTCCACTTGCTTTACACCTACCCAAGCCAATGCGATCAAGACAGTGACGGCGGACGTGACAAATCCGGTGACCGGTGCCTACGTATTCGGCGGGTTGCAACCCGGATCGGAGCACGATGTCATCAAGTACGGCCTTGCACTGTCGCCATTCGGCACCGCGCTCTATCAGATCGCAAAGAGCAACCCGACCTGGGACCCAACGACATTTAACCTGAACGTAGACTATCCCGGTCTCGTTGCGAACGTTGGTACGGTCATCGACGCGCTAAATCCGGATCTCTCCACCTTTAAGGCGGTCGGAGGAAAATTGCTGCAATGGCATACGTGGGACGACTCACAGTTCACGCCCAAATTTACGGTGGACTACTATAATCAGGTCGCCAGCACTCAGGGCGGCGTCGAAGTCACGCAGACCTTCTACCGGCTCTTTATGATGCCGGCACAGGGGCACTGCGCCGGTGGTGCGACGCCGGAAGGGACGGGCCCTTCAAACATCGGTGCCGAGAATCAAATCGCCGTTTCGCCCGACGCCGAACACGATGCCGTCACGGCGCTGATGCAATGGGTCGAGCAAGATAGTGCGCCACAACTTCTTATTGCTTCGCGTTATAAGAACAATGACACCACGCAGGCAATCGATATGCAACGACCGCTGTGTCCCTATCCCTTGGAGGCCATCTTTAAAGGGTCCGGTGATACGAATCAGGCTTCGAGCTTTTATTGTGGCACACCGGCAACCTCCTCAAATCCTTGACCTCTGCGCAGCGAGCTTGCCGTCAGCCGCGTGATGGAGTTCTTGTATCTTTAGAGCAGATCGATGCGGTGGACTCTAATTTCGATGTGGCGGGCAGTTAGGGCCGGGCGCTCAACACGGGATCTACGTACAGATACCGCGCCGCGAGAACGACAGTAAGCGGCTCGTCTGGGCCGGCCGCTATAGACGGCGGATTAAGAGTTCGCGGTAATTTGGAGTCCGCCGGATTATTGCGGATACCAAAGTGGACAATACGTTGAAGGCGCGCAGCCAGTGACGTGTATAGCGATGGAACTTGCCTACGGAGTTCAAACGGGGTTTGTTGAGCAGTCGTTTGATCCGGTGCTCCGATAGAGTTGATGGCGCGGACCGAGGATGTCAACGCTGATCCGCTTTCGAAAATGGCGATGGCAGTATATGCGAGGCGTCTACGGCATACTGGCGCTCCCCAAACATACGATAGCCACTGCCGCCCGGCAGAGTTTGCCGCTGTTGCCGGTGAGCGTTGTCGCCGACAAGGCGCGATCAGCCCCGGCGACGGGCAGTAATGCGGTGGCGTGAACGCGGAGGTTGAGGACGTATGCGAGGCGTCAACGAGACGCTGGAATACGACCGTGACATCAGTTGGGTGGGTGCCATCCTTTATCGCCTGTCGAATAATACATGGCTCCGCTCGGAGGCGATTAGGCGAGTGGCGACGGTGCGGTTCGCAGCCGTGGATCAATGCCTTGATCCAACCTGACTCTGCGACGAGCAACCACTCTCAGACGCTCGCACGCGTTGTTCGTTGACGCGCTTCTAACGCATCGCGCTAGGGCCTGCGTATAGAAAGGTAGGATCGAATCGGGCGCGCAATTGGGAACTCCCTATGTTGAAAATTGCAGTGCCATTCAGCGCAATCCGGGGCGAGCGTCGTGGCAGCCCGCTTGGCCGGCCCCGAATTTTTATCGTCCGCGCCGAAACCCCCGGCGCACAACAAAGGTGGAAATAGTGATAAAGCACATCGTGATGTGGAACGTTCGTGGCGAATCGCCTGCGCAAAAAGCCGAAGCGGCGGACCTTGTCAAGCGCGCGTTTGAAGACTTGAACGGAAAAATCGCCGGGATGCGCACGCTCGAGATCGGTGTCGACATCAGCCATATCGACTATGCTTGCGACGTCGTCCTTTATTCGGAGTTCGACAGTCGGGAAGCACTCCGGGCTTATGCAAATCATCCTGAGCATCTACGCGTGAGAGATGAACTTGCGGGTGTGCGCACGGACCGATACCAGGTTGATTACGCGACGAGCGAGTGAGCGATCGAGCGCTGTGCGGAGCAGACTGCGCACAAGCTGCGCGAAGCGATGTTGACGAGCGTAGGCGACAGGAGGTACGAGGCGTTGTCGCCCACGCTGTGATCGTTATGGCGTCCGGCCAGACGTAGTCTGCCGTCAGAACCCGATGAATTCTCGCCAGGTGGCTGGCCGCATCTGCTTAACGATGCGGTCGATGTGTTCAAACAAAGCGAGGATCTGAACGTGAAGAACCTCGGTGCCGATCTTCCAGATCGGGCGTTTTTGTGAAGCCGCACTTGAATCAGCCGGGCCCGCAGTTGGATGACAGAATCCGTGTGTCCATCAACCATGAGAGCGCTAGATCTCGTCCCATGTTCAGCGGATCATGCCGACCGGATGATCAACGTTTTCTACTTGAGAAGTCCTCCAGCCGATGCGAGATCTGATGCTCGATCGGCTCCGTGGGAATATTTCTGGAGCCCACGCTTGATGGCTTTGTAGAGCGTGGGGCCGAGTTCGCTTTCCATTTCTGCCTCGGTCTGTTCTAGCGCGGTGTGGAATTGTTCGAGCCAGTTCCTGCCGCGGTCAGTGAACAGTACAACCTTGGCACGTCCGTCGGTGGGGTCCGGTTCCCGTTTCACGATTCCAAGCGTTTCAAGCTGCGTGACGAGTTCGCCAAGCGATTGTTTTGTCATTGAAGCCCGACGTGCAAGCTCAACCGCCCGGGTTCCCTCAAGATCGAGGTTTCGCGTCACACTGATATGACTAAGCGTGCATTCGTTGTGGCCCGCGACAGCCATCTTCTCCAGTACGCTGGCCTCAAACCGGTGCACTGCCTCGTTCAGCAGCCTTCCTATATTTGACGTACGCCACGCACTGCTCGTTCTAGGGAGCACCACTTCATCCTGTGCTTCGCGCCGCTCTGTCATCTTTTTTCGGTCGCTGGTTATGTCTAGTGTCACTGCCATGTCGGTTGCTATTTTAAATGGTTAGTTGAAATTCGCCCATAAGCCTTGCCGTACGCAAAGTATATCGCCACCTTGCGAGCCGGATTTGGTCCCTAGTGGTGAAAACCCCTATTTGTCGATATGGTCAGGCAACCTTACTATGAACCATGTCACGCAAGCTTGCAATAAATCAACCTCTTTCAGATACGAGTATGAAAACGATTGAAGTCGATGTAATGATCTGTGGTGGGGGGCCCTGCGGCCTCATGCTGGCCAATGAACTCGGGCGCCGTGGCGTTTCCGTGTTTCTGGCAGATGAAAAAGAGAGTACTGCATTCAACCCCCAGGCCAACGCTACGCAGGCGCGGACCATGGAGCATTTCAGGCGACTGGGTTTCTCGGAGGAAATTCGGTCCCAGGGATTGCCACCGGGTTTCCCCACCGATATTGCGTACTTCACCCGCTACGCAGGACACGAACTCGCGCGTTTCAAGCTGCCTTCCGCTCAGGAGGCAAAACTCAAGGCCCGAGAATTGAGGGGGTCGTGGAGTGCGGCAGAATTACCACATCGGGTTTCTCAGAAATACGTGGAGGCGGTGCTCAGGCAACAGGCCGAACGGCTGCCGGGCGTGACGGTTCGTTACGGACACCGGGTGATCGATTTCAAGGAAGACGCAGAGGCGGTAGAAACCACGGTTCAGGATCAGTACGGTGGCGCACCTTTTATCGTGCACAGCCGTTATCTGGTTGGCGCGGACGGGCCGAGGAGCTTCGTGCGTGAGCGGTTGGGGTTCCGGTACACGGGCGAAACAGGCATCACCCGTGACTTCATGGGCGGCCGCATGTTTGCCGTCTACCTGCGTTGCCCTGACTTTTACCGGCACATACCGCACGCTTCTGCTTGGATGAACGTGACGTTTAACCTGGACCGCCGAGCGTTCATGGCGGCAGTAGACGGGAAGGGAGAGTTCGCTTTCCACACGCAATTGCGGGCACATGAGAAGGAAGAGACCATCACAGACGCGGACGCTCGGGCGCTGTTTATCGCGGCCGCAGGCATTGATCTCGATGTGGAGGTGCTCTCCAAAGGCGGCTGGACGGCGGGTCATTCCCTGGTTGCCGAGCACTTCCAGCGAGGTCGCATCTTCCTGGGCGGTGATGCGGTACATCTTTTCACGCCAACCGGCGGGCTGGGATACAACACGGCGGTGGAAGACGCCGTTAATCTCGGGTGGAAGCTCGCCTCGGTGTTAAAGGGAAAGGCCGGCGCCGGTCTGCTCGACACGTACGAGCTTGAGCGTCGCCCGCTGGCCGTCAGAAACACGGGGTTTGCCCGGGCGTTTGCCGACTCCCTGGGACTATTCACTCCAGTAACGGAGATCGAGGAAGAGAGCCCTCGAGGCGACGCCGCACGGGCCCAGGCTGGCAAATATCTTGGTGAGCACGGCCGAGCTGAATTCAATATCCCCGGTATTACGTTTGGCGGACGCTACGATGGCTCGCCGGCTATCGTAGCGGACGGCTCGCGTCCGCCGGCCGATGCCCCGAATCTCTACACACCGACTGCCTGTCCTGGCGGACGGCCGCCTCATGCGTGGTTGGGAGATGGTTCGTCGCTCTTCGATTCGTTTGGATTCGAGTGGACACTTTTAGTCTTAGGCCACCTCGCGGCGGATACAACGGCGTTCGCATCGGCGATGAATCAGTTCAATGTGGATCTGCGGGTTGTGCGAATTTCCGATCCCGAAATATTCGCGCTCTACGAAGCGTCACTTGTTCTGATTCGCCCGGACCAGATAGTCGCGTGGCGTGGAAACACCGATGTGGATGCAACCCATATCGTGGACAGGGTATTGGGGCATCGTCGCGAAGGAGGGGAGAGTGAGAGCACGTCTTCCGTCCGTGAAATCGCCTGAGTCTGGAGTGCATCGATGATTCCGAGTTTTGCTTTCGATATCAACCCTGGCCGCATCCTGTTTGGGTCGGGGACGATCGACGCCGTCGCGGACGAGATCGGGCGACTGGGCGCGAAGCGCGCGCTGATCTTGTCCACGCCGTTCCAGCGCGCCGATGCGCAGAAACTGGCCGAGCGAATCGGCCCGCTGGCGGGCGGCATCTTCAGTGAAGCGGCCATGCACACACCGGTCGCCGTCACGCTCAAGGCCATGGCAGCCTTCGAAGCGCTGGGTGCGGACTGCGTGGTCGCGCTCGGTGGCGGCTCGACCATCGGGCTGGGCAAGGCCATCGCATGGCGCAACGATGCACCGCAGATCGTGGTAGCGACGACCTACGCGGGCTCGGAGGTCACCCCGATCCTCGGGCAAACCGAGAACGGCATCAAGACCACCGTCCGGGATGCGAAGATTCTTCCCAAGGTCGTGATCTACGACCCGACGCTGACCATCGAACTGCCGGTGGCGATGAGCGTGACCAGCGGTCTGAACGCGATGGCGCATGCAGTCGAAGGGGTCTACGCACGCGATCGCAATCCGGTTTCGTCGCTGATGGCAGTGGAGGGTGTGCGTGCGTTGCGTGATGCGTTGCGTGTCATCGTCAAGCAGCCGGAGGACCTTCCCGCCCGAACCAACGCGCTCTACGGTTCGTGGTTGTGTGGCTGCGTGCTTGGGACCGTCGGCATGTCGCTGCATCACAAGCTTTGTCACACGCTGGGTGGAAGCTTCGACCTGCCCCACGCGGAAACACACGCAATCGTGTTGCCGCATTCGGCGGCATACAACGCGCAGGCCGCTGCCGCGGCACTGCAACCGCTGGCCGACCTGTTTGGCGGCTCGATCGGAGGCGGACTTTATGATTTTGCGAAGTCGCTCGGTGCGCCGCTCGCACTGCGGGAGCTCGGCCTCAAGGAATCGCAACTTGACGTTGCCGCCGATCTCGCGGTGAAGAACCCGTACTGGAATCCTCGTCCAATTGAGCGAGAGGCGGTCCGTTCGCTGTTGCAACGCGCCTGGGAAGGCGTGCGGCCAGAATGCAGCTAGGGATGTGCAACATCCTCTATCAAGGGAAATTGAGCATGACGCAGTTTTTTGAAGAAAGCAGTTCTGTCGAAGCCGTCAATTCCCGGATCGCGCCGGATATCAATCCGCGTCTGAAGGAGGTGATGACTTCGCTGGTGGCCCACCTGCACGCCTTCGTGAAGGACGTTCATCTCACGCAACAGGAATGGGATGTCGCGATCGACTTCCTGACCCGTACGGGACAGATCTGTAGCGACGAGCGACAGGAGTTTATTTTGCTGAGCGACACGCTGGGCGTGTCGATGCTGGTCGACGCGATTAACAACCGCCGCCCGTGTCACGCGCAGTTGTAAATTAATACAGCAACGCGTTTAGGAATTGATACACCTCGTTGTAGGGTTGCTCTTTTTGGGCGGCCCGTGATCAGCTACGAGGAGTACATGGAAATCGAGATTCTGCGTCGCCAAGGGAATAGCCTGCGAGACATCGCGGTAGAGACTGGCATGGCCGTCAACACGGTTCGGAAATATCTGGCATTAGGTCCTCCGCATCGCAAAGTGCGTGAGCCCGTCGTGAGTAAGCTTGCGCCGTTTAAGTCGTATCTTCAGGGCCGGGTCGAAGCAGCAAAGCCAGACTGGATCCCGGCGACGGTGCTCAAGCGAGAGATTGAGGAGCGCGGCTACAAAGGCGGATTGCGACAGGTTCAGGACTATCTGCAGAAACTTCGACCCGCTGCGCGTCCCGACCCAGTAGTCAGATTCGAGACCGAGCCGGGCCAACAGATGCAGATGGACTGGATCGAGTTTCGTAAGCCGGGGCACAAGCTCGGCATGCTCGCCGCGTTCGTCGCGACGTTGGGCTACAGCCGCGTAAGTTACGCGGAGTTTGTCACCGACATGCGTATTGAAACGCTGCTGGCTTGCCACGTGCGGGCATTCGAGGCATTTGGAGGCGTCACCAGAGAAATCGTGTATGACAATATGAAAACGGTAATCCTGAAACGCGATGCATATGGCAAAAAACAGCATCGATATCATCCAGGATTCGCCGACTTCGCTAAACATCACGGGTTCGTGCCTCGCGTCTGCAAACCATACCGTGCAAAGACGAAAGGCAAAGTCGAGCGTATGAATGGTTATTTGCGCTACAGCTTCTGGGTCCCGTTGGTCTCAATGCTTAAACAAGCCGGGTTGACAGCGGACTGTGGCCTTTGCAATGAGCGTGTCAGGCGGTGGCTGCGCGACGTTGCCAACGTTCGTCTTCATGGCACCACGAAACGCGTACCAGCTGAGGTATTGCTCGAAGAGCGCCCACATTTGCTGCCGCTGCCGGCACCGTACGTGGGACGGTCGGTCCGAACTGGAGCGACGCCGCATGAGCAACCGAAACCGGTATCGCGGTATGCAACGTCGGAATGGGAAAAACCGCTGCAGCATCCGTTGTCGGTCTACGATGCCTTCAGCCGAACGCAGGAGGTGAACGCATGACGCCGCAGCTCGAGCGACTGACCGTGTTGTGTAAGCAACTCAACCTCCTGCATTTGCCGACGCAGATTGCGCACCTTGGACAAATGGCTGCGAAGCGCGAGCTTGGCTATCTCGACTTCCTCGAACACGCGTTAAAAGATGAAGCAATGGCTCGCACGGAACGAATGCGCCGGATGCTGACCCGTCTCGCCGGCTTCCCGGCGATCAAGACGCTTGATGATTTCGATTTCGAGTTCGCACTCGGCGTACCCAAACCGCTAGTACTCGAGCTAAGCAGCCTAGCCTTTGTGGAGCGTGCGGAGAATGTCGTACTGCTCGGACCTAGTGGCGTGGGTAAAACTCACCTCGCATTGGCACTTGGATATCGTGCAACGCAGGCCGGGTTCCGCGTTCGCTTTATCACCGCCGCCGACCTCCTGATGCAATTGACGACCGCGTTGCGGCGTAACCAGCTCGAGGAAACCATCAAGCGCATCACGAAGCCGTACAGACTTCTGATCATTGATGAGATGGGGTACCTGCCAATGGATCGGGAACAGGCGAACTTACTCTTCCAGGTCATTGCCAAAAGATACGAAACGGGCAGTCTCGTCCTCACCAGCAATTTGCCGTTCGGTCAGTGGGATCAGACCTTTGCCGACGACGCGACGCTGACTGCGGCGTTGCTTGACCGGCTGCTTCATCATGCACACGTCGTACCGATCTCCGGTGAATCGTATCGGCTAAAGGAAAAACGTCAGGCTGGGATGATCAACAGAATTGCGCCGCCGCAATTGCACGACGGGGACGACATCAAACGCAGACGCAGTTCAAAGGAGGTAGCACCCAGCCAATAACCGCGTGAGTAGGTGTATTAATTTCCAATTGCGTTTGCGTACGAAGCTGTATCAACTTGAGATTGCGTTTGACACCCGGTTGGTGCGACGGAGAATACGGTGATGGGACCGTTCCATGTCGCGGGTGCGCCTGAGCGTGAAATGGGGTCGCGGATCTCATTCGACGGAAAAGGCGAGAGCTGTCTGTTTGAGGGCCGCGTCATTGATCTGCGGGGCAACGCGATCGCCGGAGCGCGCCTGGACGTGTGGTCCGACAATTCTGAAGGTTTCTACGACGTGCAGCAGCCCGGCATTCAGCCCAAGTGGAACAATCGCGGCGTTTTCACGACTAGTGAGGACGGACGATACAGCTTCGTCGGCATCAAACCCGTGTCTTACCCGATCCCGCATGACGGTCCGGTTGGGAAAATGCTGGCTGCACTCGGGCGTGGCCCGTACCGTCCTGCACACATGCACTTCATGGTGACGGCACAGAGCTTCCAGAAGCTGGTCACCCACACGTTTGTCGGCGACGACACGTACATCACGCGCGATGCCGTGTTTGGTGTCAAGGAAACGCTGGTAGCCCCCTTCGAGCGCATTACCGGCGGCGAGACCATTTGGCGGTCACCTTTTGATTTCGTGCTGACACCGACTGATGTCCCTGTATGACATTTTTACTTCATTCCTGTCCCCAGGTGACCAAAGGGTGAACCGGGATCTATTACTGGCAATTACGAAGAGATGCAGTCCATGAATACCCAGATATCGACAACTGATCAGCAAGCCACGTCCACCGAGGGACGAATCACCGTGCGCGAGGCCGTCATTGACCTGATGCGCCGCCTCGGCATAACGAAGATCTTTGGTAACCCCGGATCGACGGAATTACCCATGCTCCGGGAATTCCCATCGGACTTTCGGTACGTCCTGGGACTACAGGAAGCCGTGGTAGTGGGGATGGCAGACGGATACGCGCAGGTGACTGGCAACGCTTCGCTGGTGAATCTGCACTCTGCGGCCGGCCTCGGAAATGCGATGGGTAATATCTTTACGGCGTACAAGAATCGTACGCCACTCATCATCACTGCAGGGCAGCAAGCCCGATCCATTTTGCCTTTTGATCCTTACCTCGGAGCGACGCAGGCGGCCGACTTGCCCAGGCCCTATGTGAAATGGAGCATTGAACCGGCTCGGCCAGAGGACGTTCCCTTGGCTCTCGCTCGCGCGTATCACATTGCCATGCAGGAACCTCGCGGTCCGGTGTTCGTCTCGATTCCGGTGGACGACTGGGACCGGCCGGCCGATCGCGTTGAAATAGCCGAGGTGACCAGTCGCGTGCGCCCGGACCAGGTTGGCATTGAGCGGATCGGCGTCGCACTGGACCAGAGCAATCGGCCGGCCTTTGTGGTCGGTGCTGCGGTTGACCAGGCGGGTGCCTGGGATGAGATTGTGTTGCTGGCGGAGTCGCACAACGCGCGGGTGTATGTCGCCCCAATGTCTGCGCGCTGCAGTTTTCCCGAAGATCATCACCTGTTCGGCGGGTTCCTGCCACCAATGCGTGAGCGTATCGTGCAGACGCTATCCGGGCACGATGTCATCTTCGTAGTTGGAGCGCCGGCGTTTACATATCACGTGGAAGGAAGCGGCCCTCACGTCCCAATAGGCTCCGCGCTGTATCAGCTCGTCGATGACCCAGCGTTGGCTGCCTCGTCTCCGGCCGGGCTGGCGATTGTCGGCAACGTTCAGCTCGGTCTTGCGGACCTGCTTTCGCGCCCGCAGGTATCGCAGCGCGCCGTCCCTGAGCCACGTGCCACGGCGCCGCGAGCCGAGGCGGAGCCGCTGATGTCGGTGGCATTCGCGTTGCAGACGTTGGCTGAAGCGCGGGATTCGTCGCACATCGTGGTGGAGGAGGCACCCAGTTCGAGGCGAACGATGCAGACTTATCTGCCGTTCACGAAAAAAGGGACTTTCTTTACGATGGCGAGCGGCGGCCTTGGATATGGGATGCCGGCAGCTGTCGGCGTTGCGCTGGCCAGTCCGGGCAAGAAGATCATTGGCCTGATCGGTGACGGATCCAGCATGTACTCGATCCAGGCGCTATGGAGCGCATCACAGCTTGGGCTCCCGGTGACCTTTGTGATTCTCAACAATGGGCGCTACGAAGCACTGCGCGATTTTGCTCTCTATTTTGGTTTCGACAAGGAGGATGTGGTACAGGGCACCGCCCTCCCTGATCTCGATTTCGTGGGCTTGGCAAAAGCCATGGGTTGCAAAGGCGTGAGGGTGGACCGTGCTGACATCCTGGCGAACGTGCTGAAAGAAGCACTCGCCGAGGACAAGCCGAATTTGGTTGAGATTACGGTGGCCTGAAGCAGTGCCGCGAACTTGTACCACGGGTACTAACGGGATTAAATAGGAATACGAAATGATGGAGACCTTGTTATTTATCGACGGCGGCCACATTCCAGCGACTGGTAAAGCAACGTTTGATCGACGCAATCCCCTGGATGGCGAAGTGGCAACCCGGGCCGCTGCTGCGACCGTCGCTGACGCACAGGCCGCCGTGCGCAGTGCTGCGCAGGCCTTCCCTGCATGGGCGGCTGTCGGGCCGGGAGAACGTCGCTCTCTGCTTGACGGGGCGGCACGGGCCCTCGCCGCAAAATCCGACGCGCTTGTGGCAGCCATGATGGCGGAGACAGGGGCCTCCGAAGGCTGGGCGCGCTTCAACATACATCTGGGTGTCGAATCATTGCGCGAAGCGGCCGCGATGACGACGCAGATCACTGGCGAAGTGATCCCCTCGGATATACCTGGGAACCTGGCTCTGGGCATGCGTCAGCCCGCTGGCGTCGTGCTGGGTATCGCTCCGTGGAACGCGCCCGTCATTCTCGGGGTCAGGGCGGTCGCTACCCCACTGGCGTGCGGTAACACCGTCATCTTCAAGGGCTCGGAAGTATGTCCCGCCACGCACGGGTTGATTGTCGAGGCGCTTCACGAGGCGGGCTTCCCCAAAGGGGTCGTGAATTTCATCACGAACGCGCCAGAGGACGCGGCTTCGATTGTCGAAACCCTGGTCACGGCAGCGGCTGTCAGGCGTGTGAACTTTACCGGCTCGACGCGTGTTGGAAAAGTGATCGCTCGCCTTTGTGCTGACGCGCTCAAGCCCGCTGTCCTCGAGCTTGGAGGAAAGGCTCCGCTGCTTGTCCTGGCCGATGCGGATATCGACGCGGCGGTCGACGGTGCGGCATTCGGCGCCTTCATCAATTCCGGTCAGGTATGCATGTCGACGGAGCGGATTATCGTCGACGAGCACATTGCCGATGCCTTCGTGGAACGTCTGCGTCTGAAGGCATCGTCCTTGTCTCTTGGTGATCCGCGCAAGGGGCCGGTCGTGCTGGGTTCGGTCTTCGACATGGCGACCGTACATCGGTGCAACGCGCTGATCGACGATGCGCTTGAAAAGGGAGCGACGCTCGTATGTGGAGGCCGTGCCAAAGACACGCTGATGCCCGCAACGTTGCTCGACCATGTGACGCCGGAAATGAAGATATTCAGTGAGGAATCATTTGGCCCCGTCAAGCCAATCGTACGAGTGCGCGGCGATGAAGAGGCGATCACATGCGCAAATAACAACACGTACGGTTTGTCTGCCGCGGTCTACAGCCGAGATGTCGCTCGGGCGATGCAGATCGCGAGTCGCATTCAGTCGGGCATTTGCCATATCAATGGTCCGACGGTACACGACGAGGCGCAGATGCCCTTTGGTGGCGTCAAGGAAAGTGGTATCGGCCGTTTTGGCGGGAGAGCCGGTATTGCGGAATTCACGGATCTTCGCTGGATAACAGTGCAGACAACGCCGCGCCACTACCCGTGCTGAAAGATCGGCAATAGCTAAGCAGCACAGCGCAGTCGCAGGAATCGTCAACGAAAATAAATTGAACGTGCGAGGGTCTGATCCCGAGCATGAAGAGGAGACACAAGATGGCTAGCTATATACCTCCTGCCAGTTTGGGCGGGGACGCGCAGACGCGGCACGCTGACGAGATCGGGCCGCCGAGCGAGAGCAGGACCGTGGATATCGGTAAGCTGTTGGACGACGGCCCCTTCACCCGGTTTCAGAAGCTCATCGTCCTTCTGGCGGCCCTGTCGGTCATATTCGATGGCTGCGATACCCAAGTGATCGGGTTCGCTATTCCCGTGCTGATCAAGGAGTGGGGCATCGCGCGCAATGCGTTTGCGCCGGTGGTGGCCGCCGGACTGATCGGAATGGGCATCGGCAGTGCCTGTGCAGGTTTGTTTGCTGATCGCTTCGGACGACGCTGGGCGGTAATAGGTAGCGTGCTCGTATTTGGCGTCGCGACCGCCGCGATTAGCCTTGCCCCCAATCCGATCGTGATTGCGGCACTGCGCTTCGTAGCGGGGCTCGGTATTGGCGGGGCGGTGCCCACCGCTGCCACGCTGACGGCGGAATACACCCCTGCACGGTTTCGTACGATTGCGATTACGGTCACGATCCTGTGTGTGCCGCTGGGCGGGATGTTTGCGGGGCTGTTCTCCAGCGTCATTCTACCGGCGTATGGCTGGCGCATGCTGTTTCTAGCCGGCGGTGTGCTGCCGCTCATCTTGGCGCTCGTGCTCTTGTTCGCGCTGCCAGAATCACCCCGTTTCCTCTCGCGTCGCCCGCACCGTTGGGGAGAGTTGACGAAGCTCCTCGGTCGCATGTCGCGTCACGTTCCGAGCGATGCAAGCTTTGTTGATGTTCGTGAGCAGGGCGCTGAAAAGCATGTGGGTTTTACTGCGCTCTTCAAGGACGGCCGTGCGTTCGACACCATTGCCATCTGGTGTGCGTTCTTTATGTGTCTGCTGGCCGTCTATGCGGCCTTCAGCTGGCTGCCAACCATGTTGACCAACGAAGGTTTGTCGGTGCAGCGGGCGGGTTATGGGCTGACCCTTTACAACCTCGGCGGTGCAATCGGAGCGTTGGTGTGTGCGGTGATCATCGGACGCTTTGGTTCGCGTGGCCCTCTGATTGTCTGCTGCTTCGGTGCTGCCGCTAGCGTCGGGCTGCTAATGATGGTGAATACCGTGCAGCATGTGACCCTGCTCATGGTT
The DNA here is from genome assembly GCF_051615025.1 of Caballeronia sp. DA-9. NCBI lineage: Bacteria > Pseudomonadati > Pseudomonadota > Betaproteobacteria > Burkholderiales > Burkholderiaceae > Caballeronia > Caballeronia sp. DA-9. The sequence goes on from NZ_CP195132.1 coordinate 2,115,723, forward strand.
GGGCTCTTCGCGCACGGGCTGTTCGTCAATGCGGTGCAGGTGGCGATGGTTGCCCTTTGCGCACATGTCTACACGACGGGCGTGCGTGCGACCGGCACGGCATCGGCGTTCTCCTTCGGGCGTATAGGCGCCATTGTCAGCGCCTTTGCTGGGGCTGCGGTCATTACTGCGGGCGGTGCATCGGCATATTTGTTGTTGCTAGGCGGCGCAATGACCGTTGTTCTGATCGCACTGGCGCTCGTACGGCGGCACATTCCTCGCGATATTCGATGAAAGGGCAGATGGTGGTCGGTGCGGCATGCGCCGGCCGAGCTTGCACCACAACAAAGGCTTTATGGCAAACAATAGGAGACCTTATGAAAGTCAGACATGCACCGTTGCCGGCGCTCGGAATTGTAGCCGCGTTGACGGCATCTTCAGCGTTCGCACAAAGCTCAGTCACGCTATACGGCATACTCGACACGGCGATTCAGTATGCGAACACCGGTGGTCATACGACCGTCAGGGAGGATTCCAGTTCGGTCGCGCCTACGCGCTGGGGCTTGACCGGAACGGAAGACTTGGGCGGTGGTTATGCGGCAGTGTTCAAGCTGGAAAACGGTTTTAATATCAACAACGGCACCATTTCCGGTAATGGCGCTTTGTTCAATCGGGAAGCGTGGGTTGGGATTCGTGGGCCATTTGGACAAGTCCAGCTCGGCAATAACTACACACCGCTGTTCACAACATACGCGACTTACTCTCTGGGTTCACTAAACACGTTGGGCTGGGGCAATGCAGCCAACAACTATGTTTTCGTACCGGCTGCGCGAACGGCCAATTCAATCCGATACGTGTCGCCGACCATTGCAGGTTTTCTGCTGCGAGCCCTGTACGCCCGCGGAACCAACGGCGCGAGCGGAGCACCAGCCTCCCTGGGCGATACGGCTTCTGTCGGTGTTAACTTTCGTGCCGGCGCTTTCTCGGCCGATGCCGACTACCTGCAGCAGCGTTTCGCGCCCACTGCAACGATCACAACGGCAAGCAGCGTCCAGGCCGGGCGTTACTACTTGTTCGCCGCGTCATACGACTTTGGATTTATCAAGCCTTCGGCGCTGTATGAGATCCATCGTAACGGAGGAAACGTCACTTCGGCGATTTCGAGTGCGTATGCTTCGCCGAGCCACGACTTTTACGAAGTAAATGCTCTGATTCATGACGCCGGTTGGGCGTCGTCGGTATTGGTCAGTTTTGGTCAGTACTTTCTCAAATCTAATGGTAACGGTGACTCGACTTCATATGGCGTGCGTTACGAATACCAACTCTCAAAGCGCAGCAGTTTTTATGTAGGTATCGCGGAGGTTCGCAATCGCAGTAAGGCTTCCTTCTCGGTCAGTGACGCAGGCGGCCCGGGCATACCCGTCGCTGCGGGTCAAAATATCACTAGCGGGATTGCCGGCATCATTCACAAGTTTTAGGCGCCCCATTCCCGCTATCCGATAGCCGAAATCGTCCGCGCTCCTGTGAGGCTCGCCATGCCCGTTTCCGAACGGATCGGTGTTGTCAAGACAAAGAACGGACGATGTGTGGCGGATGATCGGTGGGCGAGCCAGCTAGGAGTGACTGTATCACCGATGCACTTAGCGGCGGAACTCAAAGATGGCGGTGGATCACGACTGGCTTCCAAATGGAGCCGCGGCGTGTGCCTCCCACCGTCCTAGCCACGTCCCGTCACGCAGTGGCATTTGACCAGAATCCTGTCGCTCGTGACTTGGGCATTCCAATGCTGGCAGCAAGGGGTGCCGCGAAGGAAATCGTCCACGCTTTCTAACATGAAAATTCGACGATCATGATCAAGAACATCCGCATTCCCGCCGCATTGAGCATTGTCATCGGCATGGGGCTCGCGATATCACTCGCCACCGCCGCTGCTGGCGGCATCTTCGTCTACGCCTTTTTCAAAGCCGCTCAGATAGTGCAGGCACAAACGAGACAATCGTATAACAGCGATACGCTCGCCAATTTCACGGATCTGGCGCGTCTTCAACATACGGTGGTTATTTCCTTGGTGTCGCTGTCCGTTTGCGGCGTGCTTGTGGCGTTTGTCGGGCGGCGATGGCTCGAAACTAAGATAGTGCAGCCGCTGCACAACGCGATGCGGGTGACCAATTCCATCGCACGGGGCGAACTTCGCGAGCCGATTGTCGTCAACAAAAATACGCAGGCGCGGCTGCTGTTTGCATCGCTTGCTCAGATGCAGCAGGCGTTGGTTGCTACGATCTCTCTTGTCACGGGCGAAGCGGTTGCCATCGACGATCGTGCGACCAAACTTTCCAGCCAGAACCTCAGACTATCCACGGGGGCTGAAACGCAAGCGGCTGCAATTCAGGAAACGGCCGCGACGACTGAACAGCTCAGTGAGGGCGTTCAGAGAAGCGCCCAGCTTGCGACTCAGACGAATCGGCTGGCCGAGAACGCATCGAAACTTGCAGATGAAAGCCGGACGCGCGTACAGGCGGTGATCGCAGCGATGGACTCCATCGCGCAGGACTCGCGAAAGATAAGTGAGATTGTTGCGGTAGTCAACGACCTCGCGTTTCAGACAAATATTCTCGCGCTCAATGCGGCAGTCGAAGCAGCACGTGCCGGACAAGAAGGAAAGGGATTCGCTGTCGTCGCTTCCGAGGTACGAGGCCTCGCCCAGCGAAGCGCGGGCGCTGCTCAAGAAATAGATGCACTGATAGCCGGCGCTCGAACGACGATCGAGCAGGGATCACGCTTATGCGCGGACGTAGGAATTGCCATCGACGAAGTTGCGTCTGCCGCACACGAAGTTCTCGAACTTAGCGACGAAATGAGTCGCTCGGCAAGTGAGCAAAGCTATGGCATTCATCAGCTAAGCACTGCAATCAATGAGATCGACAATGTGACACAGCAGAATGCTCGCATGGTCCAACTATTTGTCGAAGCGACTGAGGACCTTAATAGTCGGGCTCGGACCCTCACTGATGCGGTCGGGACATGGAAACTCGTCTAGCCTTCGGATTTCTGAGCTGAGTCTGTAAAGACCCGAGACCGAGACGGTCGTGGTGCAGGTGGATGAACGTCCAGTTTGTCATTTTGTACCACAATGCGCAGAGATCACCATGCCACTTTAGTTCTGGCAATACTTGAAGGTGGACCGCCGGCCGGATCGCCTGCGTCGATCACGACAGGCGAAGAGTGTATTGAGGACGACAAATGGCTGCAGCTTGCTGAGGGGCGACAGTGATTCCGCGAGCGACCGCGAGCGGCGTAACGGGGCGGCGTCGACACGGGATGCGACCGCATATTGCGGGGAGGTCCAATTTGAGCATATTGATGACCTTAGTCTCGAAATCCGGGTTGGGTGGAGGCAATTTGCCCCTACAGTCGATGTAAATTGATACGGTGCTTTACCCCGATACGCTCCACGATCACGGTCGACCGGTAGCGCGGCCATTACATACCACGATGATATCCTTCAGATGTACCTGATGCATTTATGGAAGCGCGAAAAACAGGGATGTGCTTGGATTCGAGCGTTGGGACTGATGGCGCCCGCGTATGCCGTAGGCGACCACGTGAACGGACTTATTGCGGTATCGAGCGGGACCTGGCGGTCAACTTGAGACGCATGGCGATCGCCCTTTAATCCCCGATCGACACGTCCCGTCGCCGAACTCTACTCGACAGCGGGACACGTTGCGGTGCCGAGTTGACCGCGCTCGCTCGCGTTTATTAGCTGGTTTCTAGGCGTGAGCAACGCTAATGCGCTCGTTAAGGCGCAGCCCCACATTGCCCGTACGTTTAGAAGTGGTGGGTTAATCCCGTGCCGACTACGACCTGCTTGTTCGTCGACGAAGGCGCTTCGAGATACATAACGGCATGTTGTCCCTGAGCGGCTACCTGCGCGAGCACGCGCAGGTAGACATCAGTTCGCTTTGAGAGAAAATAGTCAAGATGTGCGTGGACCTCGTTCCAGTGATACTCGTTGAGTTTGGAATACTCGTAGCCCATGCCAGCGCGAAATGCCGGTGTGATGTATTTGTAGAACCCACCGTCGTATGTTTGCATCGATGCGTTGTTATTATTCGATGAGAGATTTACATTAGCGTAACTAAGCACTACTCGCCAGCCATTGAAATCGTAGTGCGCGCCAACGGCTGCCACGTCCTGGCTCATGTTAACAAGGCGGGTAGGGGCTTTGGAAAAATCGATGCCGAAGAGCGTATTGACACCCAGATCGCTGTATGGCGTGCCGGGTACATCGGCCGTTTTCTGATACAGAGCGAGGATCTTCACCGAACTCGTTGCATACGACAACTCCGCGCCGATCGCGCGGCCGCCATTGGTATATCCGGTGACCTCGGATCCAAAGCTGTAGAGCGTAGAAAACTGAAAGCCTTGGAAGATGGGCGTCCTGTAGAGCACTAGATTGTTCACATAGTCCCCCGTTGTACGATCATAATTGCCGACATGGACGCCTGTGACCGAGTTGTAGCGCTCAGATGTTTCCGGAACCAGATCAGCGACGATATCGAATTGGCGTCCGAGCGTCAACGATCCCCACTTACTATCTTTCAAACCAACGTAGCTGAGCTGAGGTGAAAAAGATCCAGTGTTTAGGGAGATCTGATTGCTATATTTAAAGAACGTACTCCAACCTCCACCAAGATCCTCGACGCCTTGAATACCAACAAACTTAGGTTCGTGATTGCTCGCAATGTAGATTCTATGATGACCGCCGCTATTACTGTTAAATTCAATACCATCATCGAGCGATCCATATAGCGTCACGCTCGACTGCGCAAGTGCATTGGTGTCGGAAAAAATAATTAGGAATCCTACTAATATGAGAAAAATATTTTTGGTTGTCATCTGTCTCCTCCGTTCTTATATAATTTGAGTTGGGTACTGCGATTGACCGGTCAACATTCGATGACTAATAACTCAAGTCCGTCAATCTTTAGCTTATAGACAATTTCATGATCGACGAACCTGCATCTATCAGCGAAGCAGCGCGCTCTGCAACGTGCGCAGGATGGGAGCAGCGCAGAGGCGGGTGTGGCCGTTTGGATCCGCGATTGGATCCTCGCTGAACCAGTAATGACCGGCGCCTAGCACACAATGCGTCTTGACACTGAAGCCCGCTTGCCGTAACACTGTTGAGAACGTAGTTGACTGGGACTGATCGACGAAATCGTCCTGCGTTCCCCAGACCAACAAAACGGGCAATTTGTTCGCGGCTGTGGTCACTTGTCTTATCGGTGATGCGTCGAAATAGACTTGCGGATCAGAAAAAGGCGATGTGCCCAAATATCGTTCAACGATGTTGTTTTCTCCTGATAGGTTATTTTTAATCACTTGTTGCCACTGAGAGAAAATATCGTAGATGCCGTACACCCCTATGAGAACTTGCACGCTGGCACTGACATCTACGAAGGGGTCGCTCTCATAGCCGGTATTGAACGGTCGATGATCGGCCGCGAGCGCGACCAGAGATGCGATCTGTGCGCCGGCAGAAGCGCCGAGGATACCAATGCGATCTCCGTTCACGCGCAGCTCGCTTCCTTTGCCTCGAAGGAACTGGATGGCCGACCGAACATCCCTTACGGCTTCCGGAAAACACTTCCCTAGGGTTGAGCGGCGATAGTCTACTGCGAAGAAGCCTACGCCATGACTCGCGAGATGCTTACCCCAGTCGGCCAACGCGCTTCGATGTCCAATTCGCCAGCCACCTCCAGGTACGCCAACTACGACAGGATGATTCTCGGTATCGGATGGCAAATAGAGGTCTCCCTTGAGGTCGATTCCGTCATGCGTTGCGAAGATAATCTCTTGGATGGTAACTTCCATAATGATTTTCCTTTGATAACGTGAATTTCAGGGGTGGGGCGGTTGTTGGCGAAAATAAAAGGGAATCGTGCGATGGAACTCACCACCTTTTATGACTGCGAGGATTTTCTTTTTATCGGTGAGGACACTCACGTCGCTGGTCGGATCTCCGTCGACAATGAGTATGTCGGCGGCGTAGCCTTCGGCGACAAGGCCGACGGGAAGTTCGAGGTTCATTAATTCCCCTCCAAGCTGCGTAGCTGAGATCAGGGCCGCCATAGGTGAGTATCCGAACCACTCGACGAACAGTTCAATGTCGCGTGCGTTCCTGCCGATCGGATTCCAAGGTAAGCCATAATCTCCGCCAGGAAGTGACTTGATCCCGCGGCGGCGAAGTTCTTTACCAAGCCATTTAATCCGTTCAACGGATTCGGTCTGCTCCATCCGTTGGCTTTCGCTTGCCATAACTTCAAACTTGGGCGCGTAGAGAAGGTCTGCTTCTGTGATTCCCGGGCCCGGGGCTACAAAGATGTGGTCTTTGTTCGCCTCCAATGCATCCATGGCGCGCTCGTTTGCCCAGTTACAGTGATAAATCACTGTGAAACCGTTGTTGGCGGCGAGCTCGATCATCTCCGGAGTGTACGCGTGTGCTGTCAGTCGGACCCGGTGTTCGCGGGCTGCCACGCCGGCCGCGGCGATCTCGCTGGCATGAAACTGATCGACCAGATTCGAGCCAGGGACCCAGGCACTGACTCCGTTCAGAACGAATTTCACGGAATCGACCCCGTCTGCGGCCATGCTTCGAACGAATTCGGCGACAGAGGCAGGTTCAGCTTCGCGGCTGGTGCCCGGGAAGCTGGTTGCCCCCCCCTGCGTGCCTCCCGGTGTCCTCTCAAACGAACAGGTTCGAAGACGTGGGCCGGGAAGCAGCCCTTCGTCGAAGGCTTTGCTGGCCATAATCTCTGCAGAGGGCTGGGCGCAGCCACCTGAGTATGCGCTCGTGAACCCATGGTCCAGCAACACCCGACCACAATGAGCAATGACGAGTGCTGCTTCTTCAGGGGGCCTTTGACGGGGTCGATTGAGCTTTTCGACTGTGGTACCGAAAGCGAGATGTGCGTGGGCGTCGACGAGCCCCGGCATCAATGTCGCGCGACGACAATCTAAAACCGTGCAGTCCGTATGCAGGATTTCTGGGTGTCGAAGGATCGCTTCGATCCTGTCTCCGTTGATTAGAACGCTTCCGAGAAACCGATCAATGCCGGTTCCGTCAAAGACCATTGCATTCTTCAGTAAAGTGCGTGTCATCGTATTTACTCCATTAATCGCAAGTAGAACAGGTCCCGGTTACGTGGAAGGCACTGCGTCGTTCGTTAATAACGACCGTCCGGGTCAATAGGTTGCAGATTTCTTCCCATGATCAAATCGGCGGCCTTCTCGGCAATAGCTATAACTGTTGCGTTAATATTGCCGCCCACGATCGACGGCATGACAGACGCATCAACTACACGCAGACCTTCCACGCCGTGCACATGCAATGTCGGTGAAACCACCGTCTGCGGTCCCTGACCCATCGCACATGTGCAACTCGCGTGATGGGCTGGATAAGACGAGCGCCTAACATAATCGTCCATTGCAGCGGGAGTGCTGACTGTCAGACCCGGGTTGATTTCTTCGTCGATGGCGCTCACGAGAGGTGTGGTGATCATTAACCGTCTCTGTTCGAGCAAAGCGTCACTGAGTACGCGCAAGTCGAACTGATTGGCAAATATGTTCGTCAGAATCCTGGGCTTGTCTTTTGGATCTGACGATCGAAGTTTCACCCAACCGCGGCTTTGCGGGCGAAGCAGAATATTGATGACTTGAAATATTTCACCGACCCCCGCCTTGAAGGGCGGATACCAGACGTGGGAGAAAGGTGACACGGGATTGAACATTCTTTGAATGTCCGGCATTGGCAATTGCGGATGAGTTTTTACAAACTGCCAGCATGCGACTGGCGAACGGGAAGCGACGCCCTTTCCCGAAGCAAACCATTGAAGCACCGACATCGTCAGACGATCCACTCTAAGGCTGCGATGTATCGTTACTGGATCTTTTGCTCGGTACATGGATCCGCAAGCTACGTGATCGTTCAGATTCTGGCCGACGCCGGGCAGGTCCACCACAGGGTCAATGCCGACTTCCCTGAGATGCCCGGAAGGGCCGATTCCCGACAGCATGAGGATTTGTGGAGAGTTGTAGGCGCCTGCGCACAACAGCACTTCTTTCTTCGCGCGAGCGCTACAGATCTGGCCGTTCTCTTCGAACTCCACACCAACTGCCCTGTTATCTTCGAGAAGGATGCGTCTCGTGTGGGCACCGTATTTGATCAAGAGATTCCGACGGCTTGCGGCCGGAGCGAGATAGGCCATGGCCGTACTGGCTCGCTTGCCTTTTCGCGTCGTGAATTCAACGAGTGAAACGCCTTCGCGATCCCCGGCGTGCGGATCAGAGCGAACATTCTGACCAAGACTAATCGCTGCGGCCGTGATTAGCTTGAAAAATTTTGATTCAGCCGAAGCTGACTCGACACTGAGCGGGCCTTCTGCGCCGTGAAAACGGCTACTGCCCCGCCAACTGTGTTCGGCTCGTCTGAAATAGGGGAGTATCGACGCGAAATTCCATCCCGTGGCGCCCTCGCGTTCCCAGCGGTCGTAATCGTCAGGCTCGCCGCGGACGTAGGTCATCCCGTTGATGGACGATGTTCCACCGGCCACCTTCCCACGAGGCAGGGGGGTCGACACGTTTGATAGGTGCGGTTCGGGTTCGCTTGCGTACTGCCAGGATAGACGCTTGTTCTGCAGCAGGCGATAAAATCCAAGCGGCATCTGCATGAGCAACCCACCGGCAGCGCCTCCAGCCTCAAGGAGAAGAACACTGTTGCCTAGATCAGAGGACAGGCGATTGGCTAGAACACAGCCAGCAGATCCTGCGCCGATAATAATATAGTCGTATGTATTGCTCATTGCGATCGGTCCTCGCCTCTCGTATTAGCGGAAGCCGAGCAGGGGATGCACCGGCCACCGGTTGCGCGGCAAAAATGTCAGAGAACTCGCGTCATAGTCACTGCTGTCTTAGCCGTGAATTTCGCTCCACGGCGTGCCCGTGTTGTTCGTGCGCTCGCCTTAGAGAAACATTGCGGCGTGTCGTCTTTATAAGGGTGAGATCCGCAGGCCACCATTGGTGTTAACGTTAGTTTGCTAACTAAATAGATATCAATTAAGATGATTCATCGGTGGAAAATGAACGGACTAAGTTCCATAACCGAAAGGCGGAAGAGCGAATGGCAACCTTAAGTTTTTGGCATCATCACGGCGGAGTCAGCGTTCCCGATCTGGAAGCCTCGATCGCGTGGTACCGCGACGTACTCGGCTTCCAAGTCGAGAGCAAGGTGACAATTGAGGCGATTCCTGCCGAAATGGCAATGCTGCGAAACGGCGAGCTTCGGGTAGAGCTTTTCGAAGTCGAAGGCGCCCGGCCGGCCTCTGAAATTCGCAGCGAACCGAATGAGGACTTACGCACCTATGGCAACAAGCACATCTGTTTCGGAATTCATGACATCGATGAGTTCGGCGAAGAACTGAAGAGCCGTGGTGCTGACATTGTCTGGATTAAGCGTTTCGCATTCGGCGCGAACATATTCCTGCGTGACAACGCGGGTAATCTAATTGAATTCATCGAGTCGTCGCCACCAGCCGGCACGTTATCTACGCTATAGGCAATAGAAAAATGATGAAGACAGCAAAGAACCGCGAGCGGGAAGAGCGTGAAAAGGCCTTAATTTACCAGTTCAATCCACTACATAAGAACTGGAGAAGGATGGTTGAGGCCGTGGTGCAGCGTGGGTGCGGCTATTCTTTTTCCTTTACTGCTCCATTGTTCGTGATGATTCGCTTCGGCGATGGTCAACGCCACGGCGAACTGGCGAATCTTCTCGGCATTGAAGCGCCTTCTCTTGTGCGTACGGTGGCAGAACTCGAAACACAGAATTTCCTGGTCAGGCGGGATACGCCCGACGATCGCCGGGCTAAGACGCTTCACCTAACGGAAACGGGACGGGCGTTAGGCCGGATCGTGGACGAGCTTCTGACCAATTTCCGGACGACGATATTGTCGGAGATATCTGATCGCGACATCGATGCCGGTATCAAGATCTTCCGGCAGATGGAAGCCGCGCTTCAGACATATGAGAACCAGGTGGTAGCCACGGCGCAGTCAACGGAAAAGCAGGGCCTGGATAGTATCTCCCACTGACTATCGGGCGGAATATCCCTCTCACGTGCGCACTGCCTCGTAATCACTAACCCCTTATGGAGGGATGCATGAAGGATTATGCTCAGCAACCGTCAAAAAGCACCAACGCAGCTGCGGGCAGATCCGCCCCGTCATCTCTTTCGGCCGACTTGCGCTCAGGGGAGACAATTCTATCCTCCTGGGTGAATATTCCCGAACCGCTTGTCACCGAAGCGACGCTTCGTGCAGGATTCGATGCCGTGACCATCGACATGCAACACGGACTGCTTGGTTGCGAATCGGTATCTCGCTGTATTACGTCCGCTGCCCTGGTCGGCAAACCGGCTATTGTGCGAGTGCCTGTGGGCGACTTCGCGATGGCAAGCAGAGCGCTCGATATGGGAGCACAAGCCGTCATTGCGCCAATGATAAACAGTGCCCACGACGCGAAACGGTTTGTAGAGTTCACAAAATACCCGCCCTTGGGCGAACGCAGTTTTGGCCCTTTCAGAGCAATGAGTCTCGTGAACGAGACAGACCTCAGCTTCCATCTGCAGAGCGCAAACCGAAATACCCTTGCGCTTGCCATGATCGAGACGGTGACTGCGGTTGCGGCGCTGGAGGAAATCCTCGAGATTGACGGCATTGATGGCATATTTCTCGGGCCGGGCGATCTCTCGATCAGCCTCTACAAAGGATCTAAACTAGCAATGAATGACCCGATGATCCTGGGTATCTTGCAGGAGGTGGCCACGAAAACAATCAAAAAAGGGAAACTGGCGACGACTTATGCGAGCACGCCGGAGCGTGCCAGGGCGGTCCAGGATATGGGGTATCGGTTCGTCGCAATGGGCAACGATCTCAATTATCTTTCGGCAGGCGCGAAAGAATTTCTCGAGGGAGCGCGCGTTTTGAATGAACGAGCCCAATAAAATTTCTGAAATTTAGTTAGGTAAACTAATTATAGGACGAAGATGCAAGAATTTCCGTTTACAGTTGAAGACCTGCATGCGATTGCGCTCTGGGATACACCGACCATCTGCAATGCGCTTGAGGCCATCAGTCCCGAGCGCCGTCACGTTGGTTTCACGACGCGCGGCATGATTTGCGCCCGACCAGAGATGCCAATGGTAGTCGGTCTGGCCCGCACATCGATTTTTCGAACGCGTGAGGCCGCCCGTAACGGATCGATCGATCTGCCGGACTATCTGGATTACCTCTCGGCGCAAGGTTTTCCGACAGTTGCATTGGCTGAAGATCTCGACGATCAACCGGGCTACGGCGCTTACGTCGGTGAAATATCGGTCGCCATCCATAAAGCGTTGGGTGCAGTAGGTTACGTAACCAACGGCGCCCTACGGGATATGAAAGCTATGGAAGATGGGTTTCAGGTTATCGCAAGCCATGCTGCTCCGAGTCATGCTCATTTCCATGTTCTAGGCTTTGGTGGCGAAGTAAACATCTTCGGTATGCAGGCGGCTCACAACGACGTGATTTGCGTGGACTATCACGGCGCAGTCGTCGTTCCTCGCGACGCTGTAAAGAAGCTGCCGGAGACGATTCAGAAAGTAGTGGATAACGAGCGCCATGTACTGGAACTCGTTCGGCGCCCCGGTTTCACGCCGCAGGTTCTCCGAGACAAGCATCGGAAAGCCGTGACGGAATAGTTAACATTGAAGAATTTAGTACTCGGTCGTCGCCATCCGTCAGTGGAAATTTGGTCGCTATCGCAGTCTATCGGCCCGGCGTGTCCAGAAAGCCGTATCTCAGGACATTGACAATTTTTCGGCCATGGCGCAGCGCCATGGTCCGAGGATGGCGGACCCGTTGCCGTTCATTCATGACGGAGATTACCGTGAAGAAAAGTGCAGTCCTACTACGCATCGGCTTCGCAGGGTGGCTAGCCGCGGCTGCTATCTCGCAGCCAGTATGTGCTCAAAGTTCAGAGGCATCCACACCTCAGACGCGAAAGGCTGAACGGAAGGCAACTCGCGCAAAGAATCGCGCTGAGATGGGCACGCTTGAGCAGAACGGCTATCGCCCCGGCGCTGATCTCAACTACCCCTCCAACCTAGAGGATGCGGAACGCAAGGCGCAGAACAGCACGGGAAAAGGTGCGATACCACGCCCCGCTTCGCACTAGCGAATACTTTACATCTGGTCAGCCAAGAAGCGGAAGATTTTCAGCCGTGGAGTAGAACGGGATCGGCTTAGGACTGTTACGAAGAAAGCCGGCCTATTAAGACATCCTACTGGGCGAGGGTAGTCGAGATTGGAACTAGGGGGATGGGGACGAAAATGGAAGAGAGATTCAACGTAGCTAGGGAATTACTTTCGGGCATAAATTGCTTGTCTAACGTTCGACGGAGATCGAAACAGGTGAAAATCGAGGTACGTTATGAATGACGGTACAAGCGAATTCAATCGCCGTTCGAGCGGAGCTTTGTTTGCGGCGGCGATCGGGGTGATGGTCAGTGCTGGTCCGATACTCGGTGGATCCCTTGGGCTGTTCATTGTGGCTCTGGGGCACGACTTCGGTTGGAGCAGGACATCTATCTCATCCGTCAATGTGCTCACGGCCGTGCTTGCAGCGTTCTTTACACCGATCCTCGGTCGTTGCCTGGACAAGTGGGGCGTACGCAAGGTTATTCTCGGGAGCGTACTTTTCTTTGCTCTGGCCAATATGTCGGTCGCATTGGTACACGCCAACTTCTGGCAGTTTGTCGCGCTTTATGGTGTCATAGGCGTGGCGGCGGGCATGCAAAACTATGTGGCGTATAGCAAAGTGGTAGCGCTATGGTTTGAGAGGCGTCGCGGAGTGGCGCTCGCATGTATATCAACCGCTAACGGCGTCGGCTTCATCCTGATCCCTCAGCTCCTCAGACCGACGATCGAGAGATTTGGGTGGCGAGGTGGATATATTTGCCTCGGACTCCTGATTATTGCTTCGCTCGCTTTGCTGTTGCCGTTGCTTCGGGCGCCAAGTCCAAACTTCGAGGATGACGACTGTAATCCTGCTGCGCTTCAAGTCGCTGGCCTAGAAACGGATTTGTCGGTGTCGCAGGCGCGTCGATCGGCAGCCTTCTGGCTGATTGGACTGATGGTACTCCTTGGCGTCACCACGATCATTGGAACCCTTGTTCACACCGTCCCGATGCTGATTGATCGTGGGTGGTCGCCAAGGTTTGCTGCTACCGTGCAGTCCTGTATGGCTATAGGTGCCATCGGAGGGCAGCTGTCTTACGGTGTGTTTGTCGATCGGGTCGATTCGCCTAAAATTGCCCTGCCATTTTTTGGCGCCTCTTTGCTCGGTATGTTGTTGCTGGATCATAGCACTACGGTTCCTCCTCTCCTTGCTGGGGGGCTGCTTCTTGGTGTCGCGCAAGGGGCGGAACTTGGCCTTGCCGCCTATTTTGTGAGCCGTTATTTCGGTACTCGACATCTTGGTCAGATCTATGGACTTATCTACTCAGGCGCTTTTATCGGAGGCGGATTCGGGCCCGCCTTGATGGGGCTTGCTTTTGATACAACCGGCTCCTATCGATTGGCCATGGCACTCTTCGAGATCGCGTTGGGTATTGCGGTTTTGAGCATCCTGCTGCTAAAGCCGTATACGTTCGTCGCTCGTCGGACCTTGTCGAAGCGGTCTCAAGTCCAGAAAGCGAATGCCTAATTGTTTAAGGGTAGCACCGGTAACCTAAGCTCTTACATCGAAAGTGGGCCTGAACCCGGGCCGCACTGCCTACTCGAAGCCATACAGCCGATGAACATGGCTGCCGATCATCATGCAGTTCATAGGAATGGATATGACCTCCTCTCACACGAACCCACCTGTAACAGAAATGTTCAACTCGCGCGCAACAGCATTTGCCCAGAAGGTGCTTTTAAGACACCCAGTTCAGTCTGTTTTTGGAGCGCTTCCGCGGGAAGTGATCGCTAACGGAATTCTTTCACGATCCGCGATAAGGACTGACAACTCGATCATCGTATTTAACTGGATTGAGCCGCATGAGGACAACGTGCCATTTCATACGCACGACTTTGACCAGACTTCGTTGGTACTACAAGGAACGCTGAAGTTTACGCTTGGAGACCTTGAGTTCATCGTAAACGCGGGGGAGGTTCTCCAGATACCCGCCGGCGTTCCGCACAAAGGCTTGGTTGTAGGAGGTGATCAGGTCTTCAACATCGACGTATTTGCACCGATCCGGGAAGATTATATGCATCTCGTCGAACACCAATCCCATCATTTTCGGTAGAAATTGCGTCTATTAGTCTGGGTTGTACACCTGCGTACATGTGGGAGCGCTGCTTGTCACTCGCGATTGAAGAAGTGTGGTTCCTTTTGGCAAAAGCTAGCTCTACCCTCAGTCGAAAAGAAAATGCAAGATTCATCAATGAAATCGGCATCACGTTGTCGCAAGCGCGAATGCTCCTGAAGTTCGGGGATAATAGCGTCTATCACACGGCTTACAGCACATTGTCAGGTGAGTGGTGCCCAAGTTCAATTACCCGACTTGTCAGTCGACTGGTTGTACTAGGATTAGTTGCAAGCCATCTCAACGCCAAGGACACGCGATTGGTTCAGTTGTCGCTAACGCCCCGCGGTCGCGAGGTTTTATGGCGAGCACGGACCCTGCGATCGGTGGTTGATAACGAGCTTTTAACGGTTTTCACGCCTGACGAGAAGGAAAAACTCACGACATTGTTGCTCCGCGCACTGGAAAGTATTCGTTCTGGAAGTCAGCCCAACTTGACCTGATGTGACCAAGGTGGCGCCAGAAGCCGGCCAAAGGAAGTGTCATATGGCCTCACGAAGCGATATCAACGCCGCAGCAGTTGCTGCTATACCGAAAGCGAAATCGACGGTGAGCCACAACCGGTCGGCGCCGCGGTGGCTATCGAGAGCGATTTATCAACGATAGATCAGCAGGCCCTCGAAGTCATTTGAGCGTACGCTGTCACTTAACCATGCCGGCCAAAGAGCGGTCGGGGGCAACTCGAGGAAGTTAATGTAGTCCTGCGGCCATGTTCGAGAGCGTTGCGCGCCGTAATCGTCGACGGTGGGCACTACGAAGTCGCTGGAACAATCACGTGAGGTAACCCCAAATAGGGGGCTCCTTAGATCAACGCTTCGTTCAACGTGCGCTGGCGCAAGCCAAAGACAGCATCGCAAAACGGTGTTGCAAGACCAAGTTCGCGTCCGAGCCCCGGCAAAGCCCTTCGATTGGCATCAATTCCAGTGACCTTGACGCCGACGGACCTGAAGCACGGATTTCCTGAAGGGCTCAAGCTTGCGCGCAATCGATATCCCTTCGGCGACGCTCACGCCGGAGGAATGTCCGAGCTTCCCTATCAAATCGGCTTCCTCCATCATCCTTTCGACGATCACATAAGTGAGCGGACCGCCAAAGATCATGTCAGCGATCGAACGAGTCAAGGCCCTAACTGGATTCGTATTCTCCCGTAACTGAATCCACATAGCTGCCGTATCTTGCCGGGCAGACTGACACCGAAACCACAACCCGTAGCGGATTAGCAAAAGCGCTCGCTGGCTCGTTCAATGCATCTGACGGCGCGCCCACGATAAGGAAATTTCGCAACCCGCGGCTTGTTATGGATGGAGCAACGGTCGAAGACGATAGATGCACCGCGCAAATGATCGCTTAGCCTGAAGGCGCGTCTCATGGAACGACACTTCTGCGTCGCCTACGGCTAATCGTTGCCCATCAAGCGGTCCGTTGAAGCCGTCAAGGAACCACCATGAAGGCCAGTCATGATTGCCACAATGACGGTGGAAAGCCAATCAGCGGTTTCAGCGTTGGTGCAAGGCCCTGAAGCATCTGACCTTTTTAGGGCGACAATAACAACATAATCCTGAATGCGGAGCGCGTCGGTGTCCATAGTCGCCAGAATTGGGAAAAGACTGTTCGGAACCGGTGCTTTGGGTCGACACGCACGACACGTTCACACGGATTGCTTCGCGGAGTAATCTGCGTGTGAGTAAGGCCATCTCATCGTCGCCTTTCGACAACGCCGCGGCGATCAGTCCCATGACTGCACCGGGGCCGACAACATTCGTTTTCGTTGCCGACTCCGAAGCCGTCGGCTTGCATAACTGGCCATCAGCGCTTATGGGGCGTTGATTTTTAGCCCCTATAGGATGGATCTTTCGCATCAATCAGGCGCTGCATCGCATCGAAAACGTCCTGACCGGCACCGAAAAGTGGATCGAAGGTCAACGAGTCACGCACGCAGCTATCAAGAGTCGCTGTGGAAATTTCGATTGACTCACCCAATGACCGTGTTGCGATCTGGACTTCGCATGCTCGATGGAGGATCCACATCAACGAGAATGCGCTGGCGACTGTGGCCCCCATCGTTACCGGACCGTGATTGCGAAGCAGGAGCACCGGTTTGCCGTTTGCGCTTTCAACAATCCGTCGGCCCTCGTCCAGATGAACCGTAATGCCCTCGAAGTCATGGTAAGCAATCTTGCCGTACAATTGTGCGGCATAGAAATTCGAGAATTGCAAACCTTCCTTCGAACAGCAAACCGCCATCGTAGGCGTCGTGTGCATATGCATTACGCAGTGCGCGTCGGAGATGGTCGCGTGAATTGCGCTGTGAAAGGTGAAGCCGGCGGGGTTGATCGGCCAGTCGGAATGGTCAACTATGTTTCCATCCAGATCGATTTTAACAAGATTGGAAGCCCGTACCTCTTGGTAATGCAGCCCGAACGGATTCACCAAAAAATGTCCAGGCTCCCCGGGCACGCGTAACGAGATGTGGTTATATATCAGTTCGCTCCAGCCGATATGGGCAAAGATCCGGTACGCAGCGGCAAGCTGTACGCGCGCGGCCCATTCTTCTCGCGAAAACCGGTTCGGTCGCGCGAAGGGTTCATTCAAACTAACATTCATCTGTACCTCCATGTCGGACTTGAGGCTGCTCCACCGCGTACTCCGGCGGCGAACTTACCCAGCGGCGTTGCGTTGAGCGGAATGCCGCCAACGGTATGAACCCTTGCATATGCCGGGATGCAACGAAGTCGCTATGCCGCTTTCGAAAGCAAACCGTGCGGATCGATGACAAACTTCTTTGGAACTCCCGCATCGAATTCGGCGTATCCTGCCGGTGCCTGATCGAGTGTTATGACTTGAACATTGACCACTTTCGCGATGTCGATACGGTCCCAGAGGATCGCTTGCATCAGGTCGTGGTTATATTTCATCACAGGCGTTTGCCCGGTGAAGAAACTATGAGACTTCGCCCACCCGAGGCCCAGTCGAACCGACAGGCTACCGCTTCTGGCCGCTGTATCAGATGCGCCGGGATCGTCGGTAACGTAAAGGCCTGGGATCCCGATACTTCCAGCGACCCGAGTCACTTCCATGAGTGAGTTGAGGACGGTCGCGGGCGCCTCATGCTGCGAGCCAGTGTGTCCATGTCCGCGGGCCTCGAAACCGACGCAGTCGATAGCGCAATCTACTTCGGGAACCCCTAACAACTGGACGATTTGATCGGCCAACGAGGCGTCTTTTGACAGATCGACTGTTTCGAATCCCACGGCCCGAGCATGTTCGAGCCTGGTCGTATTGACGTCCCCGACGATCGTCACTGCCGCGCCAAGTAACCGGGCGGAGGCCGCTGCGGCCAGTCCGACAGGACCGGCACCTGCGATGTAGACCGTTGAGCCAGGGCGCACGCCTGCGGTAACAGCGCCGTGGTAACCGGTGGGCAGGATGTCGGATAGACACGTGAGATCACGGATTCGCTGCATGGCTCGGTCGCGATCAGGGAACTTTAATAGATTGAAGTCCGCGTAGGGTACGAACACATATTCAGCCTGCCCACCGATCCATCCACCCATGTCGACATAACCGTATGCACCGCCTGGCCTCCCCGGATTAACGGTCAGACAGACACCGGTATTTTGGGCTTTGCACATGCGGCAGCGCCCGCAAGCTACGTTAAAGGGCACGGACACGAGATCGCCTTTTCCCAGTGTCGTCACGTCGGAGCCTACGTCGATGATTTCCCCGGTTATCTCATGGCCGAGGACGAGGCCAGCCGGCGCGGTAGTGCGACCGCGCACCATGTGTTGGTCGGACCCGCAAATGTTCGTTGATACGACCCGCAGAACAACACCGTGGTTTGCCTTTCGTCCAGACGGATACACCATGTCCGGAAATGCGATAGGGCGGACTTCAACCTTGCCGGGCTCCACATACACCACCCCTCTGTTTCCAGTCATTACACGTCTCCTATTTAACGTGACTTTGTCGATTCGCACTTCAAGTGCCGCGCACGGGCGGATCCTTTGAACGATTCATGCCGGTTCGGAAAACGGTAGTTCGTTTTGACCATTCGCCCGAACTTCGAATACGTTCAACGTCATCGCAACAAGTGTGTAATACCCCAACAGCCCCACGAGGTTCACGACCACGGTTGGGCCGAATCTGTCGAAGGTACGTTGATAGATGTCGTCGGATACCCGAGCGGTTCGATGCAGTTGGGTCGCGAATTCAAAGATGATCTGATCGTCCACGTCGACCAGAAGCGGATCTTCGCGGCGCCTTATCGATTCAGCTATATGGTCGGGTAGACCCGCTTTAAGGGCGATAGGATAATGAATATGCCATTCGGCCTGAGATCGCAGGTGCGCCGCAGTTATCAGGATCGCTAATTCAGAAAGGCGAAGCGACAGTCCGGTCTCGTAGCGACAGAACGCTCCCAGACGCTGAGCGTGCTGAGCCAACTGGGGACTATGAATCCAGGACAGGAAAGGTCCGTCGAGATTTCTGCGCGGTCCGCTTGCGATTTCCTGAAGGATTGTGATCTGATCGGCGGTGGCGTTATCAGGATCGAATGTTGGAAGGCGGATTTGCACGATTGTCCTGACTGTGAACGTGAAAGAGGCGTTAGGCGCCTCGCACCAGGTCTGACAAGTGAAGGTGGGCTGAGCGCATTGGAAAGCTGACTCAGCGATTAAAGCCGCGCGGCAACGTACGAGACCAGCACCTCGCCGGGCGCCGCAGTTGCCTGCCCGGATTCCGAAACACGCCTTTTTGTGGTTCGTTCGAGAATTTGCCAACAGTTGTCCGGACCGCAGAGAAAAATGTCGAAGAAATCGGCAACCGTAAAGATGGGTACTTGCTCAAGAGGCAAGGGCTCGTTAGCGGCGAACGAGCGACACACGCTGGTCGCGTGCACCATATATCCCTCTGCGGAGACATCCGTAGACCGCTCCACATATGACGCGATGAGCGGATTCCTAACCTTTTTCCGATGCTCAAAAAACTTGCGAATTTCATGGCGCCCCTCAAGTACACGCTTTGCGTTGGTGTATTTGGCGTTCCCTTCGAACAACGGGTCGGGCGTTTCCTAAGCGGCATTGTCAGGGCACCAGTTGAATTCTGCATTAATCGTGTCAATGGCAAGGCGCGCCTCGAGTGTTTGCTGCGGCGTCATACAAGTCTCCTTAACAATCTTCGAGCTTGAGCACTCGATTAGGACGATTTTGCACGTTCGTTTGCGGGCTGTCTGTCCCACTCAATGTGGACAAAAAGGAGACTATCGCGTTCGCGCATTCACCCGTTCCCGGCATGCGGGTCGCTACGTACACATCATGGAGGACAGACATCTACACCCCTGAGCGCAATCATATGCACAGTGGTCGACGCTCGATTTCCTCGGGTCGCGATGTTTTTCAGGAGGCGATGGTTGTGATAACCCGGACACCAGGAATGCTTGTTTGCGTATCGCATTCACCAATCACGATGATTCGAGCGAAGGCGCCAGCTGAGGAGGAGCAGATTCTTGGCTTGTATGCCCAGTGCCGAGCGGATATCGAGGCGTTCAACCCCGAATTAGTAATTATCTTCGCCTCCGATCACTTCGCCGGATTCCACTTTTCGCTGATGCCGCAATACTGCGTCGGCGTGGCTGCTACCGCGGTTCAGGACGTAGGCGGATTCGGAGGTCCACTAAACGTTCCTCGCTCCCTTGCGCTCGCGCTCATCGATGAAATGAGTGGCAAAGGGTTCGATGCTGCGGTCTCACACCAAATGCGTGTGGACCATGCATTTTCACAACCCCTTCATCGGTTACTCGGTTCGCTAGACCGCTACCCGGTGATTCCAGTCTTTTTGAACGCGATTGCTAGCCCAGTGCTGTCATTTTCTCGAGCGGAACAATTGGGTGCGACGATCGGCGAAATCGTTGCGGCAACTGGAGAGCGGACCCTAGTAATCGGCTCTGGTGGCCTTTCGCATCATCCAACGCGTTATTACCCTCTACCGGGTACGGCAACCACAGAGGTTGAGGCGTACCAAATGCACGGCGCGTCCGAAAAATCGATGACAGATGAACAGTGGTTTAACCGCTTGTACGATATGCATGTGGAGGGTGCCACGATGCTTGTCGATGGGCGCAGAACCGCAAGGGATATCCGCTTAAATGCCGAGTTCGACGAAAACTTCATGCAGATGATTCGAGAGGGAAACCTGAGCGCTAGCCGCAATTGGGATTCAGAGTGGGTGATCGAGACAGCGGGCATCGGCGCAATGGAGGCGAATTCATGGGCAGCTGGACTTAGCGCCTACCAACAACTCGATCCAAGGCCGGTGCGTGATTCACTGTATGTTCCTGCTCTTGAATACGGGATCGGCTACGGCATGGCCGTAGCCGGAGGCGTTCAAGACCAGAGGAATGTTACAGCCGGTTAATGAGCGGTCGGATTACGAAGCATGAGAAAGCGAGCGGTCGGTCAGACATTGCGTCTGTTAGAACCGCGTCACCCGGTGACAAGGAGACAATAATGAAGCCCCAAAGCCTTAAAGCTGCACCTCGATTCGACCGAGATTCGAACTATTCGGCTGACGAAAAAATCGTATTAAAAAAAGTATCCGTTCGAATACTCGGATTCTTGTTTGTGCTGATGGTTTTCTCGTTTCTTGATCGAATAAATATCGGCTTCGCGGGGATCACGATGGCGCGGGATCTCCAACTAACAGGGGCCGCATTCGGGACTGCGTCTGGTGTGTTTTATGTGACATATATTCTTTCTGGTATCCCAAGCAATCTGATGTTGCAAAGAATAGGAGCTCGACGTTGGATCGCGATTTTGTTGGTAGTTTGGGGACTACTTTCCTCGGCAACTATGTTTGCGCACGACCTCAAATCACTGTGCATCCTTCGTGCTCTCGTAGGTGCTGCAGAAGGCGGGTTCCTTCCGGGTATGTTCTTGTATCTCGCTAGTTGGTTTCCCAGCTCACACCGCGCAAGGGCAGCCGGGATATTCCTGGTGGCAATGCCGGTCACAGCGGTCATTGGTTCGATCGCGTCGGGATTTTTGTTACGTATGGACGGAGTCGGCCATCTTTATGGCTGGCAGTGGCTCTTCGCATTAGAGGGAGCGCCCGCCGTGCTGTTGGGCATTGCTACGTGGTTGTTTCTCGCCGACCGACCGATGGAGGCTCGCTGGCTGACAGACGGTGAGAAAGTCCGGCTGGAAACCTTATTAAGACGAGACTCGATCGCCAATACTGATTCCAATCCTACTCAAACTTCCTGGCGCGGTGTCTTTATTGCGCCCGTGTTGCTACTTAGCGTCTTTTACTTTTGTGTGGTCAACAGTTTAAACATCACGTCCATGTGGGTCCCACAAATTGTTAAAAGCTTTAACGAAGGCATGAGTGGCGCATCGGTAAGTATGCTGCTTGCGGTTCCTCATGCCGTGACGGTAATCGCAATGATTGCATGGACCATGCATTCAGATTATCGCCGCGAGCGAAAGTGGCACTTGGTGGCCGCCGTCGGGCTAGCGATCATTGGCTGGCTAATGGTCGCATACGGAGGAGGTTCCTTGTTTCGCCTCGCGGGGATTGCCCTAGCATCAAGCGGTGCAAATGCGGCAATGGCGATATTCTGGACGCTACCATATGGGGCAATTCCCTCTGTTCAGCGCGCGCTGGGGATCTCGCTTATTAACTCCATCGGCAATGTCGGCTCCGCTGTGAGCCCAATCGTTGTCGGCGTGCTTAAGGATGTCACGCATACATTCATTGCGGGAATCGTGTACGCGGCCGCGACGCTTGCCATCGGCGTGTTGATCATCATCTTTTCGACCGCAGCCAAGCCCGCGATTGTTCGCGAACGGATGCCATCTGTCCCTCTCTGACTTCTGCCATCCCAGGGTGCTGCCGGGGACAACCCGAATTGGCAGCGTCGATAGCACCCTATAAGATATAGCGATTCGCTCACGCACGTGAGCGAGCGGGATTTCGACCCTTGCGAAGCGTTCCCGAGATTTCGCGGGGGTGTTGCTGAACGTGAGGGGAAGGGGCGAGTATGCGTTTCTGGAACATCTCAGCCGACTCAGGCACCAATGCTGACGGAAGGTCGTTGCTCCCAATCATTGATGCGATCGGCACAGACCGGCCCGAGGCGCTGTCAGACGCGGTGTTACATAGCTTGCAGGCAGAGTTGCGCGCTAAACACTGCTCGATCTTCCATTATCGAAATGCGCGCGTGGTCGAGTTCGTCTCGGGAGCTGATTTACTATCTCAATGTGTCGCAACGGAAAATGCCAAACCCTATATTGCAGGCGGCATTTTTCATCTCGACAGCAATCAAGGGATTTTGAACGATAAAGCGGCGACGTTGCCTGGCCGATCGGTCATTCATCATCAAACAATTGCTGATTTACGTGGATCCGCGCACAAGGAGCTTTACTTCAACGCGAGTCTTCTAGAACGCGTCTCTGTTATGCATTGTCTTGCAGATCGCAGTTGGCTCGCAATTAATCTCTACCGTCAGCGATGTGATGGTGCGATGACTGAGGAAGAGTTATTGCGTGCCGCGCAACTGGGGCCAGCAATCGCCCATTGCGTCGCCCGCCACGTCCAACTGGTCGGAGAACGCAAGCATAATGTTGCGCCCGGTCCGATGTCGGAACTTGATTTACTTGCCGAAATCGAAATGGTCTACCCACATATACCCAAGCGTGAACGAGAGGTAATGTGCGGCCTTTTGCGAGGCCTGACGGCGGACGGGATCGCGTGCCATTTGGGCGTAGGCGCAGCAACGGTTGTTACGTACAAACAGCGCCTATTTAGGCGACTGGAAATCAATACACGCAGTCAGCTGTTTGCCGCGTTTGCCAAGTACAAGTAATGGACTCGTCCGGTCCCAGCCGGGACCGGCCCTCAGCGTCGACGAAATCGTGATCGGACGATTTCTGGACGATTTCTACATTTGCGTCTCAGCAACGTAGACGATCATACCGTCGAATTCGGATGTGATGCGAACCTGGCAACCAAGGCGACTTCTCGATGTCGCAGGCGTTGCGGTGCAGCCCAGTAGCTCGAGTTCCATTGCCTCAGGTGGTGCGAGGACCGCCGCCCATTCAGGTGCAATCATGACGTGACATGTGGCACACGCACAACTGCCTCCACACTCCCCAATAACGCCGGGCACGCTGTTTTGAACGGCGGCCTCCATCAATGTCCAGCCATTAGGCGCATGCACGCGGTGTTCGACGCGGGCCGGATCAATGAAAACAATGCACGGGTCGCTCATAGGAGTGCGGCCTCCGCCATGCGTTTGAGTGCGCGGCGGGCGGCTACGCCGGGCTGGTCGCTCTTCAGGTTGATTTCGTACTGGCCCGCGTCTGGCTCGATCGCGTGCAAGCGTCGGATCTGTTCCAGCGCAAACACGTCTTCGTGAAACGCGTGAAGGGCAGACTTGGTTATATATTCCGTGACCTCTTCTTTGTCGATCGCGAAATCACGCGCGAACGTGAACCAGTAATGGGTCGTGTTTTGCGTTTCCGGCGTTAGAAAATGAGAGATAAATACTGTAAATTCGTTTCGTCCATCACCAGGCGTGAGGTTGCGTAAGACAGCTGACGCGTGGTGCAGGGCCGGCGTCAAAAAGTCTGACGTGGTAAGACGAGACATTTTCCCAGTAATCCCGGTCTGTATATACATCGGAGGAACATCGCATTCTTCGACAAAGCGGGTAATGCGCACCCGATCAGCAGTAACCTCGACGTCGAACGGCGAGCGTGCGAATTCCGGCGTACCCAGTGTCGTCGGATGAAGATACGTAAAATGAGTCAAATCGAGCAGGTTCTCGTGCAGCCCGACATAATTTGCCTTCAAAATGAGGTACGCGGCCGCAAAACTCCACTCGGCACTAGCGAGCCAACTCGTGTCTGGGATCGCTGCCTCGTCGGCATGCTCGGGCCGACCCATCCAGATCCACACGAAGGGACCGCGTTCCGCGACGGGATAGGCGCGAATACAGATGCTCGGCGGTATGACGTTCTGTGAGGGGACGTCGACGCAAAGGCCCGCGGTGTCAAACGCCAAACCGTGATACCCGCAGCGCACCGTGTCGCCTTCCAGTGTTCCCTTGGAAAGTGGGAAAGACCGATGCGGACATCGGTTTTGTAGCGCGACGGGGTGTCCCTCTTGAGTGCGATAAAACACGATGCTGTGCGAAAGTATCGTTCGCTCCTTGAGTTCCCTAGTGAACTCATCACTGCGGCCTATCACATACCAGCAATTTGGGATCAAGGGCGTATGTTCGTCAGCCAATTGGGCTCGCACGCGTGCGATGCCTGCGGTAGCTGGCCGAACAAAGGTAACAGAGCTATTCATGATTATCTCCTTCGTGTATTTGTCAACCTACGCCGCGTGAGACCTGAGATGCAGCGCGTCTCGTTTATTTCAAACGCGTCTTGTCAGTATGTTTGCCAAGGGCACGCCAGGGTCTTCTAAGGCCTTTCGATCAATGCCAAAGAGTGGCTGTGCGAATGCGCGTCGTGCGACCATGAATTCTTGCGGCCGGTTGAGGGACGCAGCAGCAACGAGCACGTCGTTCTGAAAATAGAATTCGCTAAAGGCCACTTGACTTCCGTCTGATACGGTGCGGACACTGGATGAGTTGGCTCCTGCCAAAAGCCCTACCATCTGAAGCTTGTGGCCGTGTTGGTCCGACCAAAACCACGGGGGTGGCAGGTTTGTCGGCTCATGACCACGAATGATCTCAGCGATCGCCTTCGCCTGGTCCATTGCTCGCGGTACCGATTCAAATCGAATGTTGCGTCCTATCCGAGCATCGAATGTCGATGTGCAGTCTCCCGCTGCGAAGATGGAGGCGTCGCTTGTGCGACCGAAACCATCCACGACGATGCCGCCGTCCACGACAAGCCCTGCAGTCAGTCCAAGTTCATCATTGGGAACCGCGCCGATACCGACGACAACCAGATCTGCGGGCACTCTGCTACCGTCACTGCAGAGGACGCCGTTGACCGCGCCTTGCCCTTCGAATCCGACCACGGTCACATCGGTTCGGATTTGCACTTCCGCTTGTCGATGAATAGCCGTAAGTGCCGCCGAAATGGCGGGCGATGCCACCCTGGCAAGAATTCGATCGGCAGTTTCCAGCACTGTTACTCCTAGCCCTGCAGCTCGGGCGGACGCGGCGAATTCGAGACCGACGTATCCGCCACCGACGACCACGAGGCGCCGCTTTCCTAACATCTGCTCAGCGATTGCGTGGGCGTCAGGCAGCGAGCGCAGACTCATCACACCGGGGAGTTCCGCGCCGGGTATCGATAGGCGCCTTGCTCGGGCTCCAGTCGCAATGACGAGCACGTCGTATGCAGTTCGGCCACCTTGCTCGGTCACGACCTCTTTTCGTTCTCGGTCAATGGCAGTGACGCGGGTAGACAATCGAAGATCAACGTTCGATTCGCGATAATGCGATTCTTCTCGAAAAAAGAGGCGCTGAACGTCAAAGCCAGGCGAGAAGAATGCCTTTGACAAGGGTGGTCGTTGATAGGGCGGATGGGGCTCATCCGCGAACAGCGTTATAAGAAATTCCTGCCGTGTCGCCAGCAGGGATGCGATTAACTGGGCCGCAGCCTGTCCGCCTCCGATGATGACCACTCGGTTCCGTACGGCCAAAGTGTCTGCAGAAGGAAGCGGCACGCCTTCGAAAGCGTTTTTCATGTGCGCACCTCAACTGGATTCGCCAGCGTCCCGATGCCCGAGATGGTGACTTCGATCGGGCCGCCGAGCGAGGTCAAATCAACGTCCTGTACTGCCAGGCCGTCCGAACCAGCTTTTTTAAGGGCAGTGTCCATCAAAATAATGTCACCCATTTCAAGCGTCATATATGACGATTTAAAATTCACCACGTCTGAAACCTCGAAGGCTAACTTCGCAGTGCTATCTTCTGGCACCACCTTGTCTCGGTGTGAGCGACGGACGATAAGGTCGTGCTGGTCGGAAACGGTGTTGCGCGTTGCAATCCACGGCCCGATTGGCTCGAAAGTGTCCGTACGTTTATAGCGGCCTGGATAACTTACCCAGCTATTGAGGTATTCGATTTCAAAAGGATTGCTTTCTTTCGGGTGGATGGCGCGATCGTGAAATGTATCTTCGGCACGCATCAACGGCGCAGTCAAATCATTAATGGTTGTGTAACCAAAGACGTGATCGTACGCGCCGCCTACGGAGATACCGGCTCCCCCCGTCCCAATGATTATAGCGAGGTCCGGTTCGGGATGTGCCCTACCGGAAGCCGTCCGCAGACGGATCGGTTGACCGTGCCTGACGAGCGATGACGAAGGCTTAATGAAGCCCGCCGGGTGATTTGGGCCTTTTATTATGCGGTCCTTGTTGGCGCCGTTGTTCAGTGCAATACAGGCGATTTTCATCGGCTGAGGTATAGGCGGCGCGCGTTGCCCTTCGTTAATTGGGACGGGTTCCGCTGGACCGACCGCATCCTTAACGTTTTCGCCTGCGATCGACCAGTTCTCTGTGAGAGAAAGCATGTTTTGAGCGCTGATCCCCATCAGGTCTGGAAGCAGGTCTACGGTTTCCGCATCGAGCGGCGCCGCAAGGCGGTGCGCCCCTCGATAAATGACAGTTCCAAGCTTCACAAGCGAAATCCTTTAAAAGAGCGGTATCGAGCCAACCGGTACGCCGCGCCAGTTCGAGAGAGGTTGTCAAATCGCTGCTTTCAACGTCAACTCGTCTAGCCGAACGTACGAGTTTCAAGATCGTAATCGAGCGAAGCTGTTATCAGGAAATCGGACATACGTGCTCTCGTCCCCCTAGCTTTTACGCCAAACCACCGTTCCTTACACCGCATCATAGAAGCGTTGCTTCGATCGGTCTGTCCATGCCGAATAGGACAACGTTAACGCGATGTTTGGAGATTACGAGAGATGCAAATTGCCAACGGCTTATTCGGGCAAGCGATGACGCAAACCCTGACGCAAACCCTGACGCAAATCATGTCGACTGGCAGCTGGCGGGTGCCTCCCGAGGAGGGGTGGCGTCGGGAATTTGGACAGAGGGATAAGGGGGATCTGTCGGCGGTGCGTGGAGAGTGGCATAACTCGAAATTCCGACAGGCGGTATCTTCCGCAAATTTAATGGCCGCAGGCGCGCTCCTGGCGTACCTTCTTCGCATCGGAATACAACCCACGCGATCCGGAGAACAGACGGTGCTTCAATTGTCCCGCCTCAGTGCCGCTGCCTCGATGAAGTTCGATAAGGATTGCCGAGCCTGATGAACCGCACACCTCTATCTACGGATTGTCCAATCGTGCTCGACGCCGTGGACGTCGAGGTCGGCGTGCAAGGCGCGGCAGGCGTGATCTTCTTCAATGACGCTCAAGTATGTACGGTGGGCGTCTCGTCTCGCCACGCTCCGTCGCGGGGCGGCTATACGAAGAGGTCGTCGACGGCATCGTGGCGGTGGCGAAGCGCACGCGGCTCGGCTCCGGGCTGGATGCGGACGTCGACATGGGGGCGATGGCGGCTTCGCGACAGCGTGATGGCTCCGGCCGAGAGGGCAGGTGCTCGCGGGCGGCCAGACGGGCGACCCTCCGGGCGTTTTGATCCGCTCACCTGTGGCGAATCCAGATTGCTGGGCATTCATGCTGGTGTGCGAGGAGGTCTTAGCTCCCGCGCTCGTTGCGATGCCCTTCGACGAGCTCGACGACGCGCCCGCGAGTTGTGAATGACTCCACCTACGGACTCGGCATGAGCGAAGTGACGAATCATCTCGCTCATGCGCAGCGAGCGCTTGATACGCTTAATGCCGATGCCGTGTGGGCCAAAACGCATAGCATGGGCGCCCCGACCTCGCTGTTAGGGAGCTTCAAGTGGTCCGGTTTGGCCGCAAGCACGGCCGCAGCGTAGTCGAGGCATAGACCGACTGAGATCGGTCTGCATCGCGTACTGATGCGGGTGTGCGGCGCGTGCATTGAGCATGATGTAACGCATTACCCAAAAAAACGATTAGTCAAACAGAAACTCGAAGGAGACTCATGAAAAATAAATTAGGAATACTATCATTTATGTTTGTGGGGGTTATCCCGGCGGCGCACGCGCAGAGTTCCGCGACGATGTACGGGATCATTTCGGAGGGGATTGCGTATATCAACAACCAGGGCGGCGGGAGCACTGTGGCGATGCTGAGCGGCGTGAACCAGAACAGCCGGTTCGGCTTCAGGATTCGTGAGGACCTCGGTAGCGATCTCGCTGCAGTCGCGACTCTCGAGAATGGCTTCAGCATCACGACCGGGGCATTCGGCCAGAACGGGCGGATGTTCGGCCGCCAGGCGTTAGTCGGGCTTTCCAGCAAAACGTACGGCACGCTGACGGCGGGTCGCCAGTACGACATGCTCTGGGATTACCTGGACCGGATTGAGCCGCTTGCGGCGGGTTTTGGTGGCTTCGGGGTGAATGTCGGCAGCAACGACAACATCGAGGGCAATTTCCGTTATAGTAATTCAGTGAAGTACATCAGCCCAACGTACAGCAACATCAGCTTCGAGGCCTTGTACGCTTTCAGCAACAAGGCAGGCGATTTCTCGCAGAACCGCGCATACAGCGCGGGAATTGGATACGACGACGGCAAGCGCCGCTTCGCGCTCGCCTATCTCGACATCGATCACCCCGGCCTAGCGAACACGGCTGGAGCCGTGAGCGATGACTATCAGGGTGCACCGTTCCAGTTCTTTCACACGAGCCCGCGCAGTTCGTCGGTGGGTGTGCGGCGGCAGCGTGTCTTCGGCGCGGGTACGCAATTCGATGTCGGCAACTTCACTGTCTCGGGCCTGTTCTCTGACGTGCGGTACTCGTATCTGGACAACACGAGCCTGCATCTCGACAACTACGATCTGACTCTCACGTATAAGGTCACGCCGGCGCTCTTTGTATCTGGAGCGTATCTGTACACCAATGGCCGGTACGGCGGAATCGATACGAGTTCGCACTGGAACCAGGGGCAGCTTTCCGCCGACTACTTCCTGTCCAAGCGCACTGACGTATTCGTGTTCGGCAACTACATCAAGGGTTCGGGCGAACTCGCGCGTGCAGTACTGTTCTCACTGTCGCCTTCGTCGACAAAGACGCAGGTCGCGGTGACAGCGGGCATTCGCCACAAGTTCTGATCGTTCGCAGTTGTGACGTGCAGACGGCGCCGATGTTGCTGCCCACGAAGTCAAATCGGGCAACATCGGTGCTGGCGAGGCGGCGAAGTAGGCGTTGCCAACGCGCCTGACGGCGGTCCGCGTTGCTAGACAGGTGCTTCCACCATTGCTGAAGGACGCTCGATAGCCTATGTGCTCGAACGAGACGGACGCCTTGCCGAAATTCCGCTAGGCGGTATCTTCCGCGAATTTGTTGGCCGGAGGAGTTCTGCTGCCGTACCTTCTGCGCATCGGAACATCAATCACGCGTTCTGGAGAACCGACGATGCTTCAATGGCGCCGCCTCAACACCACAGTCGCAATAATATTGGATAAGCATAGCCAAGCCTCATGAACGGCACGCCTTATCTACGGGTTGTGCGCCAGCATCTGGCCCGAGATCCCATTCAGTTCCATCGGCGAGACGAGAACCACCATGGCATTTTCCTTTGCGTGAAATATGCGATTCCTTTGCCGAAGCAACGAGGCTGCAGCAGCATCATCAACCTCTCCTCCATTGACGACATCGTCGGTACTGCGAATCCCGCGCATCACGCCTAGAAGGGCGGGTTGGTAGATGTCGAAAACGTCGTCCTCGCCGATGCCACGAACGGCATCTGGGTGAATTCCACACATACAGGATTGATCTCGATGCCTGTGCTAAAGGATCTCGGCGAGCAGTCTCCGCTTGGAGAGGATGCCTTTCGCCAGCAGCTAAGCGCACTGCATCGTGCCGGCCGTTCGGGCGAGCAGGAGGATATCGCCTGGGGCATCGTCTATCTCGCCTGTGACGAAGCGAAGTTCGTGACCGGATCAGAACTCGTGATGATGGTGGATATATCGCGAGATAAATGTCACCCCGACAGCGTTCAGAAAAGCAGCGTTTGATTTCAAGGAGTCGTTGCCATGACCACAGTTTCTATCCTCCCCGCAGTGCAGGCCTTCTTGGCCCGAGCGCACGGGCATTACATCGATGGCCGCACGGTCGTCAGCGAGGGGCCCCGCATTGCCGTGGTGAACCCGGCGAGCGGCCAGCAAGTCGCGACAGTGGCGGACGCTACCGCCGACGAGGTCGATGCTGCGGCAGCTTCGGCCCGCCGTGCCTTCGTCGGACCCTGGGCCCAAACTACGCCGGCCGCACGAGCCGATGTGCTATTGCGTCTGGCCGAGCTGCTACTGACTCATCGCGAGGAGCTGGCGCAGATCGAGACCCTGCAGTCCGGCAAGCTTCTGCAGATTTCGCGCGCCTTCGAGATCGAATCATCGGCCACCTTCCTGCGCCACTACGCGGGAGCGGCAACCCGTATCAACGGACAGACGATCAGTCCTTCGCTGCCTTCGGTCAACGGCGAGCTTTACACGGCTTTCACCCTGCGTCAGCCACTGGGCGTGGTAGCCGGTATCGTGCCGTGGAACTTTTCAATCGAGATCGCGGTATGGAAATTCGCCTCGGCACTGGCGACTGGCTGTACCTGCGTGATCAAGCCCAGCGAGTACACGCCACTGACCATGCTACGCATTGCCGAACTGGCGAGTGAGGCCGGTGCGCCGGCCGGTGCCCTGAACGTGATCAACGGCCGCGGTCAGGTCGGTAGCCAGTTGATCTCCCACGACGACATCGCCAAAGTCAGCTTCACGGGCTCGGTGCCGACGGGGATTAAGGTTGGCGTCAGCGCGATGGAGGCCAAGCTTACCCGGTTCACCCTGGAACTAGGTGGCAAGAACTCGGTGGGCTTTCTCAAGGACGTGGACGCAGACAAGGCGGTGGCCGGGATCCTCGAGGCCGGCTTCCTCCACTCTGGGCAGATCTGCGCGGCCGGTGAACGCTTTTTCGTACACCGCTCGCGCATCGACGAAATTCTGGAAAAGCTCACCCACCCGCTGACCGCACTGAGGATTGGTGACCCGCTGGATGAGGCGACGCAGTTCGGCCCGCTGTCAAACAAGCCACACTTTGAGAAGATCAGTGCGTTCTTCGCCAGGGCCCGCAGTGAGGGCGACGAAATTATATACGGCGGAAAGACGCTGGATCGACCCGGCTTCTTCGTGGAGCCCACAGTGGTACGCGCTCGGGACACGCACGCGGCACTTCTGAACGAAGAAACCTTTGGACCGATCGCCACCTTTCTGCCGTACGACGACGAGGACGAGCTACTGGCGCTGTTCAACGGCACCCCATACGGTCTGTCCGCCAGTGTATGGACCAACGACCTGAGCAAGGCGCTACGGCTGGCATCACAGATCGAGGCGGGCACGGTGTGGGTGAACATGCACACCCTGCTCGATCCGGCCGTGCCGTTCGGCGGCGCAAAACAGTCGGGTATCGGGCGCGAATTCGGCGATGCTTTCATCGCCGACTACACCGAACTGAAGTCGGTCATCGTGCGTTATTGAGCCGTGCTTCGATCGGGCTTCCTGACACACTGCTTGGCCGAAAAGCCAGCATCAACCACTTCGCCGTGTCGCGCAAGTCACGCGGCCGTTTGTGCTGTGACTCAAGCTATTGCCCGTCAACGAACCGAACGCGGTGGCAAGACTCAGCGCCTGTGAAGTTACTCACGCCGGAGTCGATGCCATCCTGGAGGACGCCTCCGGCTTTTACTAATCCCGGTCCGGAACCGAAGCCGGATGCGAGAGAAGCCTGCATAAATGCCCTCGGGCACAGGAGCGACGAAATGATCGAAAAGACGACCAGCATGCTTATTGTCGATGCATTAGTGGCACACGGTGTCGATACCGTATTTGGAATTCCCGGCGCGCATACCTACGATTTCACGGACGCCCTGTACTGCCGTAAAAGCGACATCCGGTTCATCCATTCGCGGCACGAGCAAGGTGCCGGTTATATGGCTTACGGTTATGCGAAATCAAGCGGCCGAACAGGGGTGTTTACCGTCGTTCCCGGGCCGGGGGTGCTGAATGCCGGTGCATCGCTGTGCACCGCATACGGTGCCAACACGCCGGTGATGTGCATCACCGGCAATATCATGGCAAATCTGATCGGCCAGGGGCGGGGTCAACTGCACGAACTTCCAGACCAGCTTTTGACGCTGCGAAGCATCACAAAGTGGGCTCAGCGGATCAATCACCCGACAGAAGCGGCAAACGTAACCGCCAGCGCCTTCCACGAGATGCTTTCGGGCCGAAAGCGCCCTGTTGCCATCGAGGTGCCCTGGGACGTATTCGGCATGAAGGGCGCCGACGAAAGCACCATCGTGCGGCCACCTGTCAGACCGGTGCTTAACGAGAATCTCATAGAGCGAGCGGCCCAGATGATCGCGCAGGCAAAAAATCCGCTGATCATGGTGGGTGGCGGGGCCGTGGACGCTGGCGCGGAAGTGCTTGAACTCGCCCGCCGCATTCAGGCGCCGGTTACGTCTCACCGAAGTGGCAAGGGTATTGTCTCCGATGAAAGTCCTTTTGCCATCAATGCTGTTGCGGCTTACGAATACTGGAGGGAGTGTGATCTGCTGATCGGCATCGGTAGCCGGCTTGAGCTGCAGTTCATGCGCTGGCACTGGAAACCCGAAGGCCTGAAAGTTCTGCGCCTTGACATCGACCCCACGGAGATGGTTCGGCTCAAACCCGATCTGGGTATCGTGGGTGACGCGACAGAGGCGACGGCTGCACTGAACACCGCGCTCTCCGAAAGTAGCACGCGTGGGGACCGGACCGGTGAGTTCGTCGAGCTTAAACGGCGCGCCCGTGTGCGTATGGAGTCCATCCAGCCGGAAGTAGCCTACCTGGACGCGATTCGCAGCGTCCTGCCGCGGGATGGTTTCTTCGTCGAGGAGGTTTGCCAGGCGGGTTTCACAGCGCGATTTGCCTTCCCGGTCT
Source organism: Caballeronia sp. DA-9 (assembly GCF_051615025.1). Lineage (NCBI taxonomy): Bacteria > Pseudomonadati > Pseudomonadota > Betaproteobacteria > Burkholderiales > Burkholderiaceae > Caballeronia > Caballeronia sp. DA-9. The sequence continues at coordinate 2,149,174 of NZ_CP195132.1, forward strand.
ACTCGCCCCGGCACTATGTAACCTGCGGCTACCACGACAATCTGGGGTTCGGGTTCAATACCGCGCTCGGTGTGAAAGTCGCGAATCCGACCAAGGCAGTGGTGGCCATCGCGGGCGATGGTGGATTCATGTTCGGTGTCCAGGAGCTGGCAACGGCGGTACAGCACGGCATCGCCGTAGTCACGGTCGTGTTCAATAACAACAGCTTCGGCAATGTCCGGCGCGATCAGGAGAACACCTACCATGGCCGCTTCATTGGCGCGGATCTTGTCAACCCCGATTTCGTGGCGCTTGCGCGCAGTTTCGGTGCTCTGGGTGCCAGGGTCGAAACGCCAGAGGCGCTTGCGAGAGTGCTGGAAGAGATGCTTGGGCATAACGTGCCGGCGCTGATCGAAGTATCCATTCCAATCGGATCGGAAGCCTCTCCGTGGCCCCTGGTGCATCCAGCACCGCATGTGAAAGAGACCCTCAGCTAATTGGGTCCATAACCGGCCTGCCGATGATGAAATAGCATCTTGTTTCTACACAGATTTTCAACAAGCTCACTCATCACCTCTCTGGACTCACCATCGACAATCCACTGAGCGAGGTAGCCCAGTGCGGCCCTTTGTGGATCTCCACATTGGTCCATCTTGACGCGGCCAGCCACGCGTGTGTTGGTGCAGCGTTAGGGCTGCGTAAAACATGAAGTAAAAGGGTCATGTACCATGAAAGCAGTGAGCATAGACGATCTGCGCCGTCGGGCGCGTTCGAAGGTTCCGAAGATATTTTTCGACTATCTGGACGGCGGAGCCGGGAGCGAAACCACGCTTCAACACAACGTGGCCGATTTTGACGACTGGGTCTTGCACGAACAGCTCCTCAGCGGTGTGGCGAACGTTGATCTCACCACGACCTTCTTCGGTGATACCCACGCACTTCCGTTCATGCTTGGGCCGATCGGTTTTGCCGGTATGTTGTCACGACGCGGTGAGATCGCAGCCGGTCAGGCCGCGGATCGTGCGCGCATCGCCCAGTGCCTGTCCACATTTTCCATCTGTAGTCTGGAGGATGTCGCGGCCACACGCGCAGGCCCTCTATACTTTCAGCTATATGTCTTCCGGCGACGCGAGTTGACCGAAGACATGGTAGAGCGCGCCCGATCCGCCGGAGTGAAAACTCTTGTGATCACCGTGGACACGCCTGTGTCCGCGCCTCGCGAGAGAGATGAACGCAACGGGTTTCGTGCAAGGAATTTTCCGACATTTGGCATGCTGGCATCGATGCTCACTCATCCTCTGTGGTGTATCGGGGCGATATCCAACGGCGTTCCCCGCATTGGCAACATAGACCGCTATGACGGCATGGGGCGGTGGGTGATCGACCAATCCGCAGGGCTCGGCAAACAGATCGATCCGACGTTGACATGGAAAGACCTTCGGTGGTTTCGCGACCTTTGGGACGGCCGCATGATCATAAAGGGCATCATGTCAACTGAGGACGCGGCAAAGGCGATCGATGCTGGAGCCGATGGCCTCATTGTCTCCAATCACGGCGGTCGGGCGCTCGATCCGGTCCAATCAAGCATTCGTGCGTTGCCCGGCATCGTGAAGGCCGTAGGAAGCAAGACTGAGATCGTCTTTGATGGTGGAATCCGTCGCGGCGCTGACATTGTCAAGGCCCTCGCTTTAGGCGCATGCGGAGTCTCGCTGGGGCGGGCTTATGCATATGGGCTGGGTGCCGACGGAGAGGGCGGAGTCACTCGCGCCATCGAACTGCTGAGAACGGAAATGAGCGCGGTGCTCGCGCTGATGGGGATCGATAGCATTGCCAGGTTGCGCTCGCTCGGGCCGGATGCGCTGAGAGAGCTTCCCGGCCGACCGTGAACCGTGCCGTGAACAGTTGCCCCGGAAAACCAGCAAGCGCTACTGATATTTAAGGCGGAGCCACACCTGAATACGATTTGACGTTACTTCATTGATCGGCGGATGATCCTGCGCGGACTGCACCGTTTGGCAGGCGGCAACTGGCTGATTTCCGAACGTTGGATAATCCGACGTTCATACCGATGCCAGGCCGGTTCTCCTGCGTCAGGCAACAGATCATGCCGTCAGAGCGGCCGGGGTGCCAACCGAAGCGCTGCGCGAGACCTTGACCAGATGAAGCGCAGCGGCGCCCCTGCTGGCCATGTACATGGCATACGTAGAAAAAGCACCACGACGAATTCCGGTAGACCATCAAGGCCTAAGATCGGCGCGGCAACGGCGCCATAACCCGTCAGGGTGATCCCGGCACTGAAATGTATTGTCTCGACGTAAGCAGATCCTGCCTTGCGGATAGCTTGAATCTCGCTGGCAAGCTCAGGCATGACGTCCATTTTACTCCCAGACGGCGAGATTCCGAGGGGCGCACGCTGCGGCGTTGGCAGCGAAAGTGGCGCTGACACTGTTCAAAGACGAGCGACGATGGGCGAACTGGCGCAGGGGTTCGACGTGCATCGGAGCCAGCGCCGCGGCGATACACAAGCGAGGTCGCTATGCATTTTGCTGCGACGAACACCTATGAAACAATGGCTGACTATTTCGCATGTTTACGTTTCATCCGGAATGAGCCGAGCCCTGTTCAACGTTCGCGAGGACGCCAAAGTCACCCGCATTAGCTTCTTCTTTGCAGCTGCATTGTACGATTAGGTGCGGACGGAAATGAGTAAGCGGCTACTGCCTGCGTGGGCGTATATTGAGTAAGGTCAATGGTCTGGATACAGGTATGCAAGAGGAAACTGACGACGCAAAGAATGACGGGGACACGATCCGCTCGGTGGTTCGGGCGCTCACCGTGCTTAAGCTTATGAACGAGCGGCCACTTTGGATGCTACAGGACATTCACCACGTGTCCGGCCTGCCGAAATCAACGCTTTCGCGTCTGCTTGCTACGCTTGTTCACGAAGGGTATGTTCGCTCGGAGGGGCCGCCGGGAACGTATCGTATAACGTCGAAAACCTGCGAGCTTGGCGCCGGGTATTCGGAAAGTAATCGGCTGATCGACGTTGGAAGTGCGATCGCCTTGAAGGTCACCAGGAAAATCAAATGGCCGTTGGCGCTTGGGGTCCTCGATTGTGATGCCATCGTCGTGCGTTTCTCCACGATGCCGTACAGTCCGCTGGCCGTACAGCCGACGACGCTCGGTCATCGCCTCGGTCTTGTCGAAACGGCCATGGGACGGATCTATCTGGCGTTCTGTTCTGAGACAGAGCGCGATTCAATCTTCCGCCAACTGGCGGGACTAAAACCGGGTGGAGAAAAGTTGGCGCTTGACTGGATGCTTCGCGACATCGCACGGGTGCGAGCGGCCGGGTATGCCGTGCGACAGCCCAGCGGCACGCGCGGGAGTGCCACGCTCGCCGTTCCTCTGCTGTGCGAGGGGAATGCCATTGCGGCGTTGTCAATGACGACGTTTGGTCGCTCCATGACACGCACGGTAATCGAAAGACATCTTCCGATTCTGGTCGACACGGCGCGCCAGATTGTTGATGTGTTTGAGAAAGACGCGTCGGTATCCAGTGCGTAAATTTGAACGGGCGGCCGCAACTGCATTGCGGCGTCTGCCGATATCTTGGCCGCCCGTGATAAGCGTTAGTCGTTCGCACCTTCGGTACGCCTAGGAAGCCCATAACCTGGACTTCCTTCTAATCGCGTCCGATATGGAGTTGCGCCTGGATGCCCGCGATGTCCCCCATGCCCCAGTGTTCGACGATCAGTTGCTCCCGAATGGAGAAGATGTCACATGAGGTGAAACGCAGGCGGCGCCCGGTGGGAGCAACCCCAAGATAAACGCCGAGATGTGAGCCCGTGTAGACAAAACTCGCCGCGACCTTATCCGTGAAAGAGACGACTGCTTCCACTTCGACCGCAAGATCAGGCATACCGGCGAGCCGGTCAGCGAAAAGCCTGACTGTCGCCTCCTTGGCCGTGACGCCGACCGCGAGCGCAGGGGAGGCCGCACTGATCTGGTGATTGCGATACCCGGTGCTGAAAAGGGCCGAGAACGCGCTGATGTCATGGGCAGTCAGGCTCGTGGCGAACCTGTCTGCAACGGATCGTCCGTCAGTCTGGCTTTCCAATGCTTTCACCGGAAAGAAGGCCATTGAGATTGCTAGCGGCGTTGCGCTGATCAGAAGTCGTCGCTTCATGAGTTTCCGATTCTTGATTGGGTCGTTCGTGGATGTCCGGGTATCGCATTCCAGCACGCCCGGCGCGGACCTGTTACCGCAATAAACTGGCGGTGCACATTCATCCCGCTCGGGAAACGACGCGACGCATGCGCTTCTGATCGGGACGTAGAACGAGGAAATAAACGGCTAACGACGGTGACGGAAATAAGGGTTTATACCAGTATAGCGACCGACGAAGTACTTGGGTTGCGCTTGGTACAAGTATTCCGTCAGGCGGTATCTTCCGCGAATTTGATGGCTGCGGCGCGGCTCCTGCCGTACCGTTCTTCTGCTGCGCCTCCTTATGATGGAGCGTGCAATCTGGAGATAGAGCCATGTTTCAATTGCCTCGCGATGGCACCGCTGTCGCAACCTTTATCAAAACCGATAGCCCTGTTGTTGTTGAAATTCTGGCACTGAGCGATCTCGACTTTGTGGTGCTCGACGCAGAGCATGCACCGTTCGATCGCGGTGCGATGGATCGTATGCTTTTCACTGCCCGGGCGCTCGGACTGCCTATGTTGGTACGCGTGCCGGACCATCGCGACGCGACGATCCTTTCCGCGCTGGACTTGGGGGCAGCCGGTATCGTAGTGCCCCATGTGGATAGCGCCGCCGATGCACACAATGTGGTGGGCGCCGCCCGTTTCATTGGTGGTCGGCGCGGTATTTCCCTGTCTGCGCGCTTCGGCGGGTTTGGCACCATTTCGCGTGCCGAGGCAATCGCCGACGCTGACCGGAGTGCTGTCATCTGTCAGATTGAGAGCGCCGCAGCAGTCGATGCGGTTGAAGCAATCGCTGCGGTGCCAGGGGTCGGCGGCCTTCTGATCGGCCGTTCCGATCTCGCGCTCTCCCTTGGAGTGGACAGCCCGAGCGCTCCGGCGGTAATGGATGCAGTTGAACGCATCGTCGCTGCTGCAAAGCCGCAAGCCTTGTCAGTTGTACTCGTGTGTGCGAACACCACTGAAGCTGCTGAGTTCGCGCAGAGTGGTGCGAATGCATTTGTCATCGGATCGGACCAATCGCTTTTGCGATCCGCTGCACTGCAGATACGCGCCATCACGCGACGTTGAAACGCCTTCTCCTGAATAACGGACATTCACTATGCCGAAACCCTTTCGCCACGCGACGGTCGCGGATCACTCCCAGGACCGTCCAGACCTGGTCGAGGCCGATGGCTCCCCGACCTGGATCACGCGCGGTACTAATTTTGTTATCGCGATTACGCGCGTAGAGAGCGGCACGCGCCTCATTGCCAGGGATGTGCCCGATGAACACATGATTCTGCTGCCCGATGTCGGTGCGACAGTCACCATGGGCACGGGCGAGTCACGGACAATGCCTGGCAACCACCTCGTCATTGTGCCTCCCGGAGACGCCGAGGTTGTCGCCGCCGGCTCAGGGCTGGTGGTTCGCTGTTTTTCATCCCGTCACGCTGAGCTTCTTTCGCTGGCCCGAAATGCAGCTGCGTTTGCCGAGCGTGATGCGCAGCTCGCGCCGATCGAGGACTGGCCAGCACCGCCCGACGGTTTCCAGTTACGAGTCTACGACCTCGAGGCCGGCATTGTCGAAAACGACAAGACGCGCGTATATCGATCTTCCAACCTGATGATTAATATCTTGTGCGAGCGTCAGGTGCCACGCGATACCCGTGGGCTGTCGCCGCATTCTCACGTTGACTTTGAGCAGGGATCCATCACGCTGAAAGGTGTTCATATACATTATCTCAGAACGCCGTGGGTGCCTGATATGAGCGTCTGGCGGCCCGACGAGGCTGTCGAGGTCGGTAGTCCCTCCGTCACCGTCATTCCCCCGCCGATCATTCATACGACCCGCAATATAGGAGAGGGTCCCGCACTTCTTGTGGATCTGTTCTGTCCGCCTCGCGCCGATTTTGCGAAACGGCCCGGAATGATCCGCAATGTCGCCGACTACCCGCTGCCCCCTAATCTTGTGGAGAACTAAGCATGGATCGCGTGGAGAAAGCTTTAATTCGCGCAGAACTTGAGCAGCTCAACGCCGAGTTTGCGTATCTGATCGACCATGACAAATCAGAGCAGGTCGCCGACCTTTTTACGGAAAAGGGTAGCTATGGCCGATCGTCGGGCGAGCGCAGCACGGGGCGCGCAGCAATTCGCGCCGCATATGCAGTGCGCGCGCAACGTGGAACGCGTACCGCCCGCCATATTTTTACCAATCTGCGGCTGGCCTACGACGGGCTCGACCGGGTCCGAGGAACCACCTTGCTGATTCTGTTCGCGGAAGATGGACCCCCGCCGCATCGCGCAGAACCCAACCTCGTCTCTGAATATGAAGACATATACGAGCGTGGCCCCGATGACGTCTGGCGTTATGCATCTCGGCTTGTCACGCCGTTATTCCTCCATCCTGACAGTAAGCCACTGGTGTTGCCGCTTGGCAAGACAGGTGCTTGACGCAGAAGTGCAAGCCCTTGACGAAGAACGGTTCGTCGTGCCGGGGTGGTGTATCGGGTACCCAGGCCACCGTCGTGTGCGCAGCGTTTCGGGCTGGGTCGAAGTATCCGCACAGAAGGGGGCGCACGAGTGAGTTGACGGGTCTTGTCGTTTTGCCGGCAGATATCAAGTCCGCTGCGTGGCCCAATAGACCAGTGAGCGCCTGGCGCTGAAAAATCTCGCCGTGCGCGTGCGGCGACGTAGGAGACGGCATGAGTGACCGTACTACTAAATTTTTCATGTACATGGGCACAACAGACTCAAACTCGCTAGAGGAACGATGGATATTGAGAAAGTGCTGGTGCGGATCCCGTTCGTATTTTTGATGATTGTCGTTTTATTCGTCGATCGGATCAACATCGGATTCGCTGGTATCAAGATGGTGGCGGACCTGACCGGCGCAGCCTCGGAGTTCCTTGGAATTTTTATGCCGCATATATCATCACTGGAATCCAGAGCACCCTGATTCTGAAGAAAGTCGGTGCCAAGCGCTGGATCGCGACCCTGCTTGTTGTGCGGGGGCGCTATCTTCCTGCACAATGTTTTGCGCACGATGTCCAGTTGTTAAGCATCATCCGCGCATTGGTGGGATTAGCCGAAGGCGGGTTTCTGCTATGGATGTTTCTGTTCATGGCGCGCTTGTTTCCCTCAGCTTATCGGGCTTGTGCGAGCGCGACCTTTCTCGTCGCGATGCCCGTGACAGCATGCTCAGGTCGCTTTTCTTCAGGTATTGTCCCGCACATGAATGGCATCGGACACCTGGCGGGTTGGCAGTGGCTATTTCTTCTACAGGGGTTGCCGGCAGTTGTCCTGGGATTTTTGCGTTCGTGTTGATGACCGAAAATCCGCATGATGCCCTATGGTTGCGGGGGGCCTACACTCTGACTTCAGGCAAGAGCGTAAATGGCATCTCGTCGCTGCGGTTCTGGTTGCAATCACGGGATGGCCTTTCGTCTTGTATGGATCCGACTTGACAATCCGGCGGTTGTGCGCTGCGCTCGCATCGAGCGGCACAAACGCGGGCCTGGTTATTTTCTGGACGCTGGCCGATGGTAGCGTGCCCATCGAAACTAAAACGCTTGGTGTTGCCGTCATAGTTCTCTTGGCAATCTTGGCTCAGTCGCGAGTCCGATCGCCATAGGCGTGCTGAAGGTGTGACACATTCATTCGGTTCGGGGATCGTGTACGCGATTGTCATCTTGTTGATCGGCGCATTTATTATTGTTTCGTTACGGGACCAGCAAAATGGTTTCTGCCAGCGATGCCGTGATCACCATGTAGTATGGGCGTTGACGAAGTTCGGTCTCGGCATCGTGCGCGGTCCCGTGCACGGGTGGATTGCGCCATCACCTGCCGGGCGCGTTGGGAAATACATTCGGGTGGGGGCCCCTACGTTGATGACAATGATCTCGTTTTCGTGCTAGAGCAAGCAACACGGCACTTATCTTACGCGATGCTGACGAGTACAAGACAAGGGCGCTGAAAATCATCTCCACTATTTGGCATCTGCCGGTCAATGCTGTTGCCGCAGCGTCTGAATTACCGCTCACGTGTCCTTACATGGCGAACAATTCGAATGTTTCGGATAGCCATGAATGTCGAGACAGCATGCGAATGGGTATCGATGGATGTTGCCGCGACGCTCCGTATGAATTCACTAGGCTGCGGGTTGGACCGTTACGAATGACATCATTCGAGGGAAATACGTGCGGCTAATTCGCCAGGCCGGTGCTGGGCATGGCATCTCAGTCAGCCGGAGAGCAAAGCGCGGCCATGCCTAGCTATCATGCCTTCGACGGAGGCAGCCATGAACCCGTCGACACGGCATCGCGCAACCCGCGATGCTCGCCGCTGGCAGATAAGAGTGCGCGAAGCAGAGGCGAAACTGCTTTGTCGCATCGCGCGTATGGTAGCGGGACTAGACTATAGGAGTCTCGGCAACAACCGCGTGTCCATGCTCACCCACCTGCGTCAGCGGCTTGGTCGAATTATCATTCGACACGGCTCGATTCTGGACTGATTGCAGTGGCATGAAAAAGGAAGGGCAGTGGCTTTACGCGCTAGCAGCTGAAAAAGCTTCCTATGTTATTTCACGCGACCTCACCAGATTGCAAGTTGTTATTCCATGTTGTCCGGTCGATCACCGGTTTGAAGCACTATAAATCGGACTGGCCGCCACAGTTGATCGGCATCGGTCCCGTACATAAAGAAATAGCGGTTAATGTCGTCAAGGCGAAATTTGGTCTCGTCGAGGTTTCTGACGCTAGCATTTTTTCGCTGTTCAGCTGATTTTCCAGAACGTGAATTCGCGCACCCGGTCCTAGCCATTATTTAGATGGGCCCCATTACGCTCGTCCGAGCGATTTTTCGAGATCGCCGTTCGAGCTGGCGCACGTCATGCCAACGGTAATGCGCATATCGACCGATGATTTATAGATGCACCGCGGTTTGCCCAGATCGCTCATCCATGGTGATCCTTGTAGAACTGTTGACGTTCCGAGCAGGTGCATCAGAGAATCAGTTCGTCGAAGTTCGGGCGACTCGCGTGATAGGCGACGTGATCGGATTGGATGCCGCCCGGAGCCGGGATGAAATGAACTTGCACGGTTACGTCTGGATGTGGTGAAAGTGAATTTTTTCATCTTCGCGGGTACACGAGAGGTGGGCGCGATATGAGTGTCGACCATCCCTATCATGCTATGCCTACGAAGGAACCTTTGACTTCCCGCGACCAATATCCGTCTGACCGTCAATGCGCTCGAGGTCCGATGACATTGCAGCGTTTCCGGTGGTTTCATCTGCCGTTCGATGACAGTGATATCCGAATCCTTTATGCTCGTCGGTGGCTCGACGTCGATGTTTCGAGCGCCCGATCCGTCGACCATGTCGAACCGATTATTTATCATATTGATAGTAGCGAGGTTTCTTTGCGGCGCGCTTGTTTTCGCTGGAGTATGGCCTGTTCTAAAAGATCGTGAGACTCCACGTCATAGGCCAATCCCCTCGCGCGCTTTCACCATAGATCATGGGGGAGTGCCAGACGGCATTCCAAAGAACTGCAATGATGTATTTTGGGAGCCTGCTGGTCGCACAAAAAATCAAAATCGCTCCCGTCTTTTGCATTGGCTTGAATCGTAAGCGACGCCGCCGACATGTCCGTAGAGGACTCGCTCGTGAGGTTTTGGATCAGACCTTACATCCCATGTCGTCATCGTCTCCTGGTATCCGAGTGGATATGCAGCACAGGTTCGAGCGTCGCCCATCGGGTCCAAGTTGGCACAGAATTCGATGCGCTGATTCGTACCGCGCAGGAGCCGTCGATGAAGACCAGGGACTCGACCTTGCAGGGACGAGAGTCGGCGTCATTTCCTTCGCTAAGGATATCCCCGGTCTGGCGGGCGAAGTCAAGGTTACCTTCACGTAGTAGATCGAGATACGTGCCACAGTCCTCGCCTGCGGTTTGGCGATTCCATCGGTTCAGAAGGGCTGCTGCAATTTCGGCGTCAAACATGCTGATCTCCTCGCATAGGCCTCGGAACGGCAGATGCCGCGGGATATTCGGGGAAATCCATACGGCCAGTAAATCTCAAGCGCAGTGATTACTATAGCTGAATTTGGTGCGCTGCAATAGGCGAACTAATGATGGAGAAAATCGCCGACAAGCGAGCGTTATGGAGAGCGAGGCCGCGAGCTTCTTATCAAAGGACCAAGGGCAAGGTGCCGGACGATCGCGATAGCCTGGGGAGCGGCGTTGCTGCGCATGTCCACTGTAACTGCGTCGCAATAAGAGCCGGGATGACTCACAGTTCTTAGCTCAGGCGTGGCGCGGCACGAACCCGGATTCGGCACGTCGTACGAAGCGCATACGTTGGAGATTCGCTCAGACCACAATTACGTGCATTATCGATTGGCGACAGCACGATGTTCGCAATGACGCCCGTTGTGATCGCGGCGAGCACGTAGTCGCCATTTACTCCAACCCAGCGGTAACCGCGCGGTGGCGGCTGCAGGCCTTCATTGTGCCAGTCATCGACCAAATAAGTTCCTCCACGATAGTCGCACGTGAGATGATCGTCGCGAGCAAGTCACGATGCGGAATTGGCGCGTCGTGACCACCGTGATGATCTTCCGGGCCGCGTGCGTGTGACGTACCGGTTCGCCGCCTGCACCGCTGCGCATCTCGGCTCGGTGACATGCCTTTGTCACCCGCTGGGCGCAAAGAGCGGCATCTTCAGTCACGGCCTAATGTGCTGCTCCAGAGATAACGTGTCGACGTCAGTCGGGGAATGGCTTCAGCAGACCATGATGCCGCTATTCAGTCTTGGCCTCTCGCCCATTCTTGTCACGCAATTGCTGAGAATCGTGCCATGGCACTGGATCTTCGCGTTCGCCTTCGTCCCGGGATTCATTGTTGCGTTTCTGCTATATGGGTGCCTGCGCGACAGCGATGTAAAGTCCGCCGCAAAGCATACGGAGACGCACGACGCGTCGCAGCACAAATGGTCCGATGTGCTCCGATACTGGAACATTCCGCTAAACATCGTCGGCATGCTTTGCTGGCTCACCAACCTCGTTATCTTGCCGGCATTTCTTCCGAGCTACCTCACCGAATCCTTGCATCTGAGTCTGGAACAGATGGGGTTCGTGCTCTCGGCCATTGGCTTTGGCGGGGCATCGAGCGCACTCATCATGCCGTCCATCTCAGACCGTCTTGGCCGAAAGCCCTTGATGATTCTGTCGGTGCTCGGCGCCATCGTGTTCCTCGCGCTATTGACACAATGCGATGCCATGCGCCGAAGTTGTTCGCCTAGGTCTTCGTGACGCTCTTCTTCATCTTGCGCTGATCACCCTGACCGTCGCGCCCATCACAATACTGCAGTTTTTTTTGGACGTGCAGGCAACGCTACGCGGGGCGTTTCTCTGGCAGTCTAAGTCTGTTGATTAGAGCGTCACCATGCGTTGCGTTATGCTCCTTAGCCAACGTTTCAGCCGCGTCAGCGTCTCCCGCCATTAGAGCTCTCACCAATGGTTCATGGCGGAGTCCGATTCCCCGGTAATCGGGGTATATGTCGTCGCACGACGCGATAAACACGCGGATTTGTTGTTCGATAAGCGTGTAATGTTCTTGCAATCGGCGGTGGCCCGAGAGAACAACAATGAGCTTGTGAAGTTCAAAATCCGCGTTCGCAATAGCACGATGATTTGTGGTCTCACAACTCTGGCAAAGCCGTTGATACGCAACTTCAAGCCGTTTGCTGCCGTCGGCGTCGATCCGTTCCGCAGCGAGACGGGCTGCCAAGCCATCAAGCACCCTTCGCAAATTGTGGAGCTCCCAAGCGTCCTGTGCAGAGATGGCGATAACATGCCAGCCGGTGTACGGCGTTTGCACCACGAGACCCTCGTTGTGGAGTTTTTGTAAGGCGGCTCGAACAGTCCCGCGTGATACTTTGAACTGTTGGGTAAGCTTTGCCTCAACAAGCCGCGCATTTGGCTCTAGACGACCAGACACGATGGTCTCGCGCAAAATGTTAGCTGTCTGCACATCGAAGCTCTGCTTCGAAACTTCACTTAGTTTAGGCATCGCCTGCTCCATTATTCAATCAGGCGCCTGCGGCGGCCGCGCTGAGTTGAATTATAGCGTCATATGGTTGATTGTTGACAATGACGATTGCTAGATCGTTATCGCGACCACAACTATTTACTGTCTGAATACCCCAGAGCTTGGGGGCACGGCCACGCCTTAGAACCGGTACAACGAGTTGTACGACAGCTAGCGGAGTGGGCAAGCGTAGGGGAATGCAATCTTTGTATTTAAGAGCGAAGCAGTTGACTATTCGCCTCCTCAAGTAGCTTGACGGCCATCAAATGAGGAGCTCCCTTTCCAAACTGCTGTACCGCTTGCCCATAAATGCTTTCAACGTGTTTGCACAGCGGGAGGTCGGCTGACACCTGCTCCGCAAGCTCGAGTGTCAGGCTCATATCTTTGAGCGCCAGACCCAACTCGAATGTCGGATCATAGTCACCGCCTAGGATAGATGGACCGTATCGGTCCGCTACATAACTCCTCCCGGTGCTATTCTGAATGATGGTCAGCATCTTTGCCGCATCGACTCCGCCTTTAACGCCTAGCATGAGCGCCTCCGATAGGGCAATGGAGTGCAAATAGCAAAGCACGACCTGAGAGATTTTCGCGACATAACCCGTGCCTGAAGCCCCAAGGTATTCAATCCTTTTTCCTATGGCGGCAAAAATGTTTTGATATTTCTCGAATATCTCCTTTTCGCCACCCACAAGTACAGTCAGCGTCCCCGCCAATGCGCCCTCGGCGCCCCCGGATATCGGTGCGTCCAACGTATGGACGTCACGCTCCTGAGCTAAGCTGCAAATTTCTCGCCAAACATTCAAGTTGTTTGTGCTGAGCTCTATCCATGTCGCCCCTCGCTGTAGCCCGTCAAGGAGACCTCCTTCGATCGCGACATGACGGATGATGCTTGGCGTCGGAAGCGACGTCATCACGACTTCAACATTTTGCACGGCTTCGTGGACAGTTTCGGCCCAACGCGCGCCATCCTTCAGCAGATCAGCCGCCTTCCCCTTGTCGATGTCGTGCAAAATTAAGTCGAAACCTGCCTTTGCAAGATTGGCAGCCATTGGAGCGCCCATATTACCAAGGCCGATAAACGCGATTTTCATGATAGACGACCACCTATTTTGTTGATCCCTTCTCGCTTGGTTGCTTCTGGGACCACATAACATCAATGTTGATCAGCGTCCGAGTTGAACGAACACGGAGTCATTGTCCGACTGGCTCGGCGAAAACTGTTCGCCTCTGCCTCGCTCAGTCCCGAAACCATATGGATGCCGCTTGGCAACCGATTCAACGACAAACGAACCCTAATATTTATAAGAAGGATCGATCCGATCGACCTGTCGAAGTAGCGCAGGCCACTCATACTTGCCAGGAACGAAAGCTTCATATTGTTTCGCGGCTTTCTCCCACATGCTCGGGTCAGTTGTCGCTAAAGGTAGCCCGGTCGCACAAGCTTGAAGCATGTTTGCGCATGCACGGACAAGGTAATGCATGTTCATAAAAGCTTCCCCAGCCGTTTTCCCGACGGTAAGAAACCCGTGGTTTCGCATAATGAGGCACTTGTTACTCCCCATGTTGGCGGCAATGCGAAGACTTTCGTCCGTGTCCACGGACAAGCCTTCCCACTCGTGATAACCAATTTTCCCAAACAGCATTGAGGAGTCCTGCACCAAATGAACCACATCGCGGATTGCGGTTGCCGCCAATCCTGCCGGTGCATGGGAATGAAACACAAACAACGCATCGGGATGTGTCATGTGGATGCCCCGATGAATGACAAATCCAGCAGTATTTACTTCCGGAGGTCCGTCCAGAACATTCCCGGACTCATCAATTTTTATAAGATTCGACGCTGTGATCTCCGTGTTTTGAAGCCCGAAATGGTTCATCAAGAAATGGTGATCGCTACCAGGTACCCGCGCCGTGATGTGGTTCCAGACGATGTCATCGTACCCGTACAGGTGGGCTAGCCGGTGCATTGCCGCAAGATCAACGCGCGTTTCCCACTCTGCCTGAGTGAAGCGCGTTTTGACGGATGTTGCCTGTTTAAACTCTGCCATAACGGCTCTCCGATTTTAAGGTTTGCTAAGTTAAACATGTTGTTGCCTCATTTCTGAGGACATGTAGGGGAGGAGGGCGCTCCCCAGCCCAGCAGAAAAAATTTGTATCAGTGCTCGAGCACGCAAGAACAACTCTCGCTCGCCAACGCCGCGAATGGTGCGCTTTGCTTTCGACGCTCCCACGTCGGCGGTCTACCAAATGCATCCCGGTACGTCTTGCTAAAATGGCATGCGGACTGAAACCCGCAGGCTACGGTGATTTCAATCATCGACATGTTTGTTTGCAACAGCAATTCTTTCGCGCGCCTAAGGCGGAGCGACATGTAATACTGGGTTGGCGTCAGCCCCACATACTCACGGAAGATACGCTGCATTTGTCTTTCTGATTTGCTCATTATCCGCGCAAGATCTTCAAGTGTTAACGGCTCTTCAATATGGCTTTCCATGAGTGCTATGGCGTCTAGAAGGCATTGATTTGCGGACCCAAGGCGTGCTATGAGCGGTATCCGTTGCTGCGCACTTGCATCGCGTACGCGGGCAACGATGAATTGCTCCGCGATCTGTGTGACTAGCGTAGTGCCCAACCGACGACTGATTAAATAGAGCATCATATCCACCGGCGCGACGCCGCCTGTACATGTAACTCTGTCACTGTCTATAACGAAGAGCTCATGCGAGAAGCGTGTATCTGGGTGTTCCATGCTCAGGGAAACTAGATTTTCCCAATGTATCGCGCAGGTGTAACCAGCCAATAGGTCTGCTCGTGCCAGAGCATAGGTGCCCGTGCAGACACTTCCAAGAACGGTTCCAATGCGAGCGAATCTCCGCAGGATCGCGAGGTGTCCTGAGCTAGTCGCGTTTTGAACATCCACTCCACCGCAAACGATGACGATATCAGGGCGCTCAGTGCTGCTGGCGCAAACTGTGCTGATCGAAATTCCGTTGCTCGATGTGACCGCTTCGCCGCCTGGGCTAATCAAGGACCACGTGTACAAACATTTCCCAGTAACTTGATTCGCCATCCGCAGCACGTCAATCGCACTCGAAAACGCGATGAGCGTGAAATTTGGTAACAGCATGAAAGCGAAGTGCGCCAAGGAGGAGGCAGTCGCCTCAGACATCGGGCGGAGCGCTTGTTGCGTTCCCACGCCCATATTCTTGGCAACATTTCCGTTCATATTTTCACCTTTACCAGCCGACTGCGTTTCGCGAGTGTCCACTTCACTGCTTAAGCATCGCAAGCACTTTCGGTTTGTCCAAGTATCCGATCATCTTGCCATCATCGTTGTGTACGGCGAGACTAGCGCTATTGCCCATTAAAAGCGGCATAACCTCTTCGATAGATTGGCTCGCGCGCACGGCGGTAGCTGGATCAAAGGAAGACCGGGTGTAAACATCGCCATTTTCAACAATTGCCATTTGTATCTTGCGCAGAAGATGTTCCACGCGGATCGCTTTGAACCGGTTCACTCCTCCTACGAAGTCACGGACGTAATCTGTGGCAGGTTGCAAGAGGATCTCGGTGGGTGTTCCTTGCTGAATCAATTCGCCATCTTTGAGGATGGTAATTTGGTCACCGATCTTTAGAGCCTCGTCCAAGTCGTGAGTAATGAATACGATGGTCTTGTTCAACTTCCGCTGCAACCTTAATAGCTGGTCTTGCATTTCGCACTTGATGAGCGGATCAAGTGCGCTGAATGCTTCATCCATTAGCAAGATGTCTGGGTTGTTCGCAAGCGCGCGAGCAAGACCCACACGTTGCTGCATTCCACCCGAAAGCTGACGTGGGTAATGCTTTTCTACTCCTCCCAAGCCAACCTGTTCGAGCCAGTGGAGAGCCGTCTTCTCACGTTCCTTGCGGGCAACCCCTTGCACACGTAGTCCAAATGCTGCATTGGACAGGACAGTGTTGTGTGGGCAAAGACCGAAGCGTTGAAATACCATACTTGTCTTATGCCGTCGATAAGCTTCAATCTGCTTTTTATTAAACTTGAGTATATTTTCTCCATCTACAATCACTTCTCCGCTCGTCGGGTCTACCAGGCGGTTGAAGTGTCTTATCAGAGTTGATTTACCGGAACCAGACAAACCCATGATCACGTGGACATGACCGGTTTTGACAGATAAAGAAACGTTGTTTAACCCAACCACATTACCGGTTGTCCGCAAAATATCCGCCTTGTGCGCACCGCTCCTGATCAACGCCATTGCCTTGGCGGTGTCGGTGCCGAACACCTTATAGACGTTATGGATTTCGATTTTGTAGGCGCTCATCAATTGTCCCATTCAGTCGTTGGTGTACAAATGAGCTTGCGCCCGTTTGCCGAAGGCTTGAGTGATACGGTCAAAAACGATTGCCAACAGCACGATCGCGATGCCGGCAAGTAGTCCTCGGCCAACTTCCAGACGATTAATTCCTTGAAGCACTTGGAAACCCAGACCTTGCGCGCCGATCATAGAAGCGACAACCACCATCGCTAAGGCCATCATTGTCGCTTGGTTGATGCCTGCCATGATGCTGGGAAGCGCCAGTGGTATCTGCACCCAAAAAAGCTTCTGGGTTCGATTTGCCCCGAACGACTGCGTAGCTTCGACGATTTCACCGTCGACTTGACGAATTCCCAGGTCAGTTAAGCGGATGAGCGGAGGAACTGCGTAGACCACTGTCGCCAACACGGCGGGGATTTTGCCGGGGCCGAAGAGCATGATGGCCGGTATCAAATATACGAAGCTTGGCAACGTCTGCATAATGTCAAGTACCGGAAGCATCATTGCGCGAAAGCGGTTCGACCAAGACATTAGGATGCCTAGCGGAATTCCTATCACGACCGATACAAGCGTGCAGACAAGCATCAATGCTAACGTTCGCATGCCGTCGTCCCACAACCCGAGCAGCCCGATACCACTCATTGCAACCGCAATCCATAGAGCTACTGAAAGCTTGCGCGAACCGACGTACCCAACGATCGCAATCACACATGTGACTAGCCACCAAGGGCTTGCTATCAAGAGCGCTTCAAACGAATTCAGAAGTTGAAGGAAGGGCACAAACAGGCGCTCAAGAGCAGTCGCCCAGTCCGTGACAAACGTTTCGATGCACGCATCAATAGCGCTGCGAAGGAGCTGGGGATCAATTAACTTCGGAAACATGAGATGAGCACCTTTTAGCGTCGGATAAGCTGATTCAGGCTAGCCACCGATGCTTTCATTTGAGGCTGGAAATTACCTGATCAGCAACGTTTTTACTCACCCAACGGGTCCATACTGGCTGCTGTGTTTTGAGAAATTGATCCGCGACCTGAACGGGGTCTGCTTTTTGATCTTGTCCCCATGCAAGCATTTGGTTGACCACGTCGTTGTCGATCGTAACCTTAGCCAAAAAAGCGTAGATCTCGGGAGAGGCTGTTTTCAAACTCGCGGCCACGACCGTGTTCACCGCCGCTGGAGGGAAGCTCGTCGGAACGGGATTTTGACAATTAGGTTGTCCATTGCAGGAATCATTAACCGGATCATAGGGCTTCATTTGCAACCGTACCATCTTGTACTTTCCTAAGACTGCCGATGGGCCCCAGTAATAGAAAAAGATCGGCTTTTTGCGTTCATATGCCGAAGCAATCGCCGCATCTAACGCAGCGGTTGAGCCAGGTGAATATATGTCGAACTTCGCATCGAGGCCGTAAGCCTTGAAAAGATTTGCACTCCGGGTTTCGGTCGCCCAGCCGGGAAGGCTGGTATAGAACCGCCCCTTGTCACTGCCCGGGGGCTGGAATAGATCCGAATGCCGGAGCAGATCCTGGACGCTCTTGATGTCCGGATGGTCGTTGACGACATATTGGGGTACCCACCAAGCATCAATGCCGCCGCTTGTGTAAGTGTTTCCAGCAACGCTAATCGCGCCGCTGCGCTTTCCGTCTTCGAGAATCTGCTGAGCGTTGCTCCCCCAGAATTCCGGAGCAATTTGTGGACGGCCCTGTTTGATCATGGTTGTGATCGTCGGCACGGTGTCGCCGGGGATCAGCTCCGTTTTACACCCGTAGCCTTTCTCAATGATCGTCGATTCGACGTGAGCGAGCATCGATGCAGATGTCCAACTCATATCAGCAATTTGAATAGGGCCTCCAGCCGGGCAAGCAGCTTCGGCATGTGCACAGCCCAACAAGCTCAACCCCATCAGCACTACGTTTCCAAATCGGTTCATTTCTCATCCTTATTTGTTGTGGACGGGGCGGCCGGCGCCGCTCATTTAATGGAAAACCCGCAATTAACCACCTCGAAACCGTGCGACGATTTGATGTCTTGGATTGTTATGTGTCAATTGTTGATTGTCAACCATCATTATCCCCACTATGCTGGTGGTCACAGGACCGATGACACTTGTTACCTGTCCAGGTTGCACTCCGCGCCACTTTCTTAGGTCGAGATTGATTCCAATGAAGATTACGAAACTGCGTACTGTTACAGTAGATCTGCCGCTCGAGAAGCCCATGATCACGGCGATTCACGAGACGCGGTCAGTGGGCTGTGTACTGGTCTACCTGGACACCGACGAAGGCATTACAGGTGAGAACTACGTGTTCACGCTGGATAAGAACCGCCTCGCTGTGTTCGAACATATGATCATCAGTCTCAGCCATCACGTTGTCGGCCGCGATCCTCATTACGTGGAACGCATGTGGGACAGCATGTGGAAGGACATCAATCCCATCGGGCACCAGGGCATCAGTATTTCTGCTATATCGGCTCTCGATACAGCGTGCTGGGATCTGATAGGCAAGGCCGCAGGGCAGCCGCTTTATAGGTTGTTTGGCGCGTACCGCGATTCGGTGAAGGCCTATGCAAGTAGCGGGTTGTGGCTCTCGCAAAGCGTAGAAGAGCTGATTGACGAAGCCAATCAATTTCTTTCCCAAGGGTTCCGTTCGATGAAAATTCGGTTGGGTAAACCTCAGATTGAGGAAGATCTTGAACGGGTGGCAGCTTTGCGTGAAGCTGTAGGTGAGGACATAGAGCTACTTGCCGACGGCAATCAGTGTTTCACTCCAAAACAGGCGATTCGGCTGGGTCGGCAGCTTGAACAATACAACATCGGCTGGTTCGAAGAGCCAGTAGCTGCCTACGATCATGTTGGACATGCGAAAGTTGTTGCGGCATTAGATACGCCAATCGCTTCTGGCGAAACAGAATATACCCGCTACGGTATGCGTGCCATACTTGAAGCAGACGCGGCTGACATTCTAATGCCAGACTTGCAACGGATCGGGGGTCTGACAGAGTTTCGTCGCGCAGCATCGTTGGCTGCTGCTTTTAATAAGCCTGTATCCACCCATATATTTACTGAGCAGAGCTTAAGTATTGCAGGGTCAGCGCCTAACTGCATATCAGTCGAGCACGTCTCTTGGTTTTCTCCCCTCTATCGTGAACAGATGGAAATTATAGACGGGATGATCAACTTGCCGAACCGACCGGGAATTGGCTTTAGTTTTAACGACGATATGGTGGATAGGTATCGCATTCGTTGAACTATCCCATCGGAGAATTGAAATGTCCTTGTTGTTCAGCTACACGGGAGTCGATCCTGAACCTTGGTGTTTGGAGCTGCAGCGGCATCTTCCTGGGATGGAAATCAGGCGCTTTCCTGATTTAGGTGAACCATCGGAAATCGAATATGCCGCAGTGTGGATGCATCCGCCAGGAGATCTGCATCGCTACAAGAATCTGAAGGCTATCCTGTCGTTCGGCGCAGGCGTGGAGCACATTTTGCGCGATCCTCAGTTGCCTGTTGATGTCCCAATCGTGCGGCTAATAGATGACGCGGTCGTTCAGGATATGGCGATGCATGTTTTACATTGGGTTGTTCATTTTCACCGAAACTATCACCTGTACCGAGAAAGTCAAGTTAGCGAGCGCTGGCACCGTCAAGAGCCTTTGAGCCCAGCTCGACGCCGCGTTGGTATTCTTGGTATAGGTGCCATGGGCGTGCGGGCCGCGTGTTGCCTACGCGATTTCGGCTTCTCGGTCGGAGGTTGGGGCCGCGATCGTGTGGACATTGAGAACGTCGAGTTTTTCGAGGGCGACGATACGCTTGAGCGGTTCCTTGGCCGTAGCGACATCCTTGTGAACCTGTTGCCCAAACGCCCTCGACTGAGAACCTTCTAGATGCAAATCGTTTGGCGTTAGTACCATTGGGGGCCTGTTTGATAAGCGTCAGCCGAGGTGCGGTTATCGTTGAGGATGACCTGCTTGCGGCGTTAGAAAGTGGCCAAATTTCTGCGGCAGCAATGGATGTATTTCGCGAGGAGCCACTTATCGAAACAAGTCAATTCTGGTCGCATCCCCGTGTTTTTGTCACGCCCCATATCGCGGGTACCAACTATCCCGATTCTGCTGCGAAGGTCTTGGCCGGAAATATCCTCCGAATCCAACGCGGTCAACCTCCGTTTCCAGTTTTTGACCGTCAACGAGAATACTGACTTAGGTTTACCAACTATTCAACATGCAGCGCAAATTTACGGAGGCGTTGTGGAACGAAAGACTGACACCTTGAATCTTCGAGTAACACCAGGACTGAAAAAATTGATTCGGTCGGCGGCCCTGAACGAACGTAGGACGATAGTTAATTTCATCGAAGTCCTGGTTTAAAGCACTGTGAACAGTTCAATCTTCTGAGATCAGAAACGGAGAAAATGTAACAAGTGCGGCGTTTGTCCGGGGGCAACAGAGGAACGGCTGCCTCGAACGCCGATTACATGTTACGCGTCGTTTTAAGCGAAGATCCATGGGTTGTGCCGGACGCCGAGCGGCAGGAAACGGTTATACCCTGGTCTCGACTCGCTATGCAGATGCGGTGCATGGCGATCGTTTTCCCTAGTCATCTTTCATAGTCGGCTTGTAAGAGGCGGTGATTTCGTCAATAACATCTTTAGTCGGCTGCTCCGTATATCGACGAGATCTGGCAATCAGTTAGCCGGTCGAACATAGCGGGAGAAATGAGCACATGAGAAGAATGACGCAAGCGGAAGCCTGATGCAGGTGCACCCAATGTGTCTAAGTAAGGTCGGTCCGCCAGTGGAGCGACGGCGAAGATCTGGATGGCTGTCGGGTATCATTATCGCACTGGGGCTAACCAAGCTCCATATTCTGTCAGGAGTTCCGTCGATTGCCGCATCGACGGCCGGAAAAATGCAAAATTGACCCGATATCGCGCGCGCTCGGAGGGATTTCTAAGGTTCTCATGTCAGACTTCGAAGATGGAAACTTGCCTCCCAGCGTCGACAGTCGTACAAGGCACGGCGGGGTGCATTTGGGCGAGACCAGCGAAGCATACGATGCACCGCTGGTAGGGCGTACGGGTCCGCTAAACGAAGCTGCACTTCTCGGACGCAAGACCCCTCCGTGGCCAGATTCAGCGGCAGCTAACAAAGGTCGAGCCACTGCGAGTTCTGCAGAGGCGATGCGGGCCCTTGCTGGTCTTCTACTTGGCTATGCACTGCTTATTGCAGGAAACGGCTTGTTCCAAACGCTGATTCCTTTGCGCTTGATCCAGTCAGACTACTCGACACTCGTCGTCGGTCTCATTCAATCGTGCTACTACGCGGGCTACATACTTGGCGCAGTGATCAATCGGCGACTGATTGATCGTATTGGTCAGCACCGGACGTTCGTGGCCTTTTCGGCAGCGGCATCCATTCTTGCACTTGCGTTCGGCGCTGCACACTCGCCATGGACGCTTGGGTTCATTCGCTTGCTCACAGGCGTGGCCTTCATGGGGCTGTACACCTCGATCGAGAGTTGGCTTAACGGCACCGTCGAAAATAACAAGCGTGGACAAGTTTTCGGCCTTTATGCGGCGCTCGGCTATCTCGCGATTGGGAGTGGACAGTTCCTGCTGAATGTCGGCGTAGATTCAGCTACGCAGCAGTTTTCAATCGCCGCTGCTCTATTCGCTGCGGCAGTCATGCCGGTCACACTAATGGAAGGCTGGCCGGTGAAGGTCAGGGATGACAATCTTGATCGCGTTCCCCGCCAAGCTTGGCGTGAGAGTTTGCGCGACATGACCACGGCGACGCCGCTTGCGGTGCCTGGGTGTATCCTGGCGGGCTTCATTTACAGCAGCTTCTATTCGATGATGCCTGTCTATCTCGAGCGAACAGGCTTTTCGAACCATGACCTCGCAACATTCATGGGAGTCGCTCTCATTGGCGCGTTACTGCCTCAGTTTCCGATGGGTCGTTTGTCTGATCGCATCGACCGGCGGCGCCTTGTTTACTGGACAGCAGTGATTTCGGCCGCGCTCAGTATCGTGCTGATATGTTTTGATATGCTCGAGGTTACGTGGTGCGCGATGTTGGCATACGTCGCGGTTACATTCACTCAATACGGACTGGTCGTTTCTCACGTCCAGGACCGGACTGAGGCGCATTTGCGGGTTGCGGTTTCGGTGATGCTTTTGGTATTGTTCTCGTTGGGCGGGATGACCGGACCCACGCTGGCTTCAACGATGATGACGCTTGTGGGTCCGCGGGGATTATTTGTCTTCAACGCGATTTCATGCACGCTATTGGCTTTAAGCGCGAGGCACGCGCTCCTCTTAGCGGCGCGAAACGCCGTAGCTTCCTCATAAAATAGGGAATAGGTGCTCTCACATCGGTCATTCATACGCCCCCGTCGAGGATCGGTAGCGCGAATTCATCACGCGTTAATGACCTACAGCCTTAATGCGACTCCCAAACGCGTGACATCCACCCCAAAATTAATCGTACCAAAGGCTGCACCGTGTTGGCCTTGGTTGATGAGTGAAGTTGACCCGGTTCGACGGACAGATCAGCAACCAGTGATTGAATGTGATTTAGCCTCCATTAAGCGTTGAGCTGCGGGTTGTCCACGGGCGGGCGGCGGGTCGCCTCTCACGACCATGACGCTGCCCGGCGGTGGGCAACCCGCAAGACGACATGGTTGGGTTCGTCGGATGCAAGTCTTCGAATTCGAGCGGTGAACGGTAGCCTAGGCTGCTATGCAGGCGGCGTAGGTTGTACCACGCCTCCAGAAACCAGAAGATACGGCGCCTGGCCTGCTCGCGGGTCTCGAAGTGCTCACGTGTGAGCAGCTCCGCCTCGAGCGTACCGAAGAACGACTCGCACATGGCATTGTCGTAGCAGTCGCCTGCTGTACCCATCGAAGGCTGCACGCCGGCCTCGCGGCAGCGCCGACCAAAGGCAATCGACGTATATTGGGCGAGTTCAACCGGTCGTCGCAACAGAGCCTTATGCAAGCGATGATAGGTGTTCGCGTAGTTTTTCGGCAGGAGTTTTCCAACTGAGCGCTTTGCGAGGCCGATTATTGAGCGCGTTTGCGACTGCCGCGAGTTCTTCGGTTCCGTAGCGCGTTAGATCCGTTCCCTTAGGAAAGTACTGGCGTAGCAGGCCATTTGTGTTTTCGTTGGTGCCCCGTTGCCACGGGCTACGAGGTTCGCAGAAGTAGATTTGCATACCAGTGTCAATTCTCAATTGAACATGCTGTGACATCTCTGCACCTTGGTCCCAAGTCAGGGACCTGCGTAACTGTAATGGCAGAGACAGCATCGCGTCAGAGATTGCCGCTCTGACGGCGTCAGCGCCGTGACCGGCTAGGGCTGGTCCGTTTTTCTCCCGAACAATTCCGTGTTCAGCCATGCGAGGAAGGTGCAATAGGATCGTAAATCGAGTCGTGCGTTCGACGAGCGTGCCGATTGCGGATCCTCCCAGGCCGATAATCAGATCGCCTTCCCAATGACCAGGCACAAGGCGCTGCTCGACTTCCGGGGGGCGCTTGCTGATCATAACTTCGGGCGTGAGAAACGTCTTGCCTCGTGCGCGTGTGCGAGCGCGAGCTACCCGCAGCCGCCGCCCAGATCGTAGACAAACACTCAGTTCGCGCCTCAATGCACCTCGCTCTTCAATGTAGAGAGCTTGGTAGATCGCCTCATGCGACATTCGCATCGATTCGTCGTCCGGAAAGTCAACGCGCAACCTATTGGCAATCTGCTGCGGACTCCAGGACTTTGCCCAATGTCGATCCTGACGAGGGCCGTGCTTCCTACGCGCCCAGGCTAATTGAGGCCCAACACGCTTGCCGCGCTCGTTTTCGACAGCCCCCGAGAGGCGCTCTTGAACATACTGCCTGAGGGGTTCATTGGCGACGAGCCTGGCAGTCTTTGGGCGTCTGGCGCGCCGCTGCGCGTGCCACTGTGCAGTCGTTGCACGATACTCAACGTAGCCGCTTCGAGTAGCGGCATTGCGGCGTAGCTCTCGTGAGATGGTCGACGCGTGTCGTTCAGTCCGTCTGGCAATCTCACGGACGCCGTGATGCTGCGCGTGTAAAAGAGCAATCTCCTCTCGCTCGGAGAAGGACAGAAAACGAGTTGAAAGCGGAGTAAGAGGAACATTAGGCATGCCGCCACTTTGCCTGAACCAGCGTACTCCGACCGCCGGTGACAACCCAGCGGCCGATGCAGCCTTCTCACTTGGAAGACCCTGAGCAATCGCTTTCCAGAAACGTTGTCGGTCTGCTCTCATGCCAGCCGGTCGCCCGATAGAACCTACCGCCGGACGAACGCCACGTCGACAGCGACCATGTTTTGTTGTTGCCATTGCAACTCCCTAATTTCAGGGTGTTGCGACGACCGGTTGAACTCGCCGAATGTCGAAAGCTATCGGCGACGCAACGCCAACGACAGACAGAAAGAGCGGCGGCGTCAATCAACCAACAACGATCACGAAGGAGCGACAACCATGCCAATCTAGCAGCGACAATCAGCGCGCCGACCGGCCAAGATGGTTGTCGGTAAACCGGACGTTCTGGTTGACGCTATCCACGGCGCAAACCGGCGCAAGCAAAGCGTTGACGAGCGAAGTGATTGACCAGGTGTTCGGAACCATATTTCAAGCAGTTGTGTCGGGCGACACGGTTCAGCTGATTGGCTTCGGTGTCACGCGCAGTTGTAAATTAATACAGCAACGCGTTTAGGAATTGATACACCTCGTTGTAGGGTTGCTCTTTTTGGGCGGCCCGTGATCAGCTACGAGGAGTACATGGAAATCGAGATTCTGCGTCGCCAAGGGAATAGCCTGCGAGACATCGCGGTAGAGACTGGCATGGCCGTCAACACGGTTCGGAAATATCTGGCATTAGGTCCTCCGCATCGCAAAGTGCGTGAGCCCGTCGTGAGTAAGCTTGCGCCGTTTAAGTCGTATCTTCAGGGCCGGGTCGAAGCAGCAAAGCCAGACTGGATCCCGGCGACGGTGCTCAAGCGAGAGATTGAGGAGCGCGGCTACAAAGGCGGATTGCGACAGGTTCAGGACTATCTGCAGAAACTTCGACCCGCTGCGCGTCCCGACCCAGTAGTCAGATTCGAGACCGAGCCGGGCCAACAGATGCAGATGGACTGGATCGAGTTTCGTAAGCCGGGGCACAAGCTCGGCATGCTCGCCGCGTTCGTCGCGACGTTGGGCTACAGCCGCGTAAGTTACGCGGAGTTTGTCACCGACATGCGTATTGAAACGCTGCTGGCTTGCCACGTGCGGGCATTCGAGGCATTTGGAGGCGTCACCAGAGAAATCGTGTATGACAATATGAAAACGGTAATCCTGAAACGCGATGCATATGGCAAAAAACAGCATCGATATCATCCAGGATTCGCCGACTTCGCTAAACATCACGGGTTCGTGCCTCGCGTCTGCAAACCATACCGTGCAAAGACGAAAGGCAAAGTCGAGCGTATGAATGGTTATTTGCGCTACAGCTTCTGGGTCCCGTTGGTCTCAATGCTTAAACAAGCCGGGTTGACAGCGGACTGTGGCCTTTGCAATGAGCGTGTCAGGCGGTGGCTGCGCGACGTTGCCAACGTTCGTCTTCATGGCACCACGAAACGCGTACCAGCTGAGGTATTGCTCGAAGAGCGCCCACATTTGCTGCCGCTGCCGGCACCGTACGTGGGACGGTCGGTCCGAACTGGAGCGACGCCGCATGAGCAACCGAAACCGGTATCGCGGTATGCAACGTCGGAATGGGAAAAACCGCTGCAGCATCCGTTGTCGGTCTACGATGCCTTCAGCCGAACGCAGGAGGTGAACGCATGACGCCGCAGCTCGAGCGACTGACCGTGTTGTGTAAGCAACTCAACCTCCTGCATTTGCCGACGCAGATTGCGCACCTTGGACAAATGGCTGCGAAGCGCGAGCTTGGCTATCTCGACTTCCTCGAACACGCGTTAAAAGATGAAGCAATGGCTCGCACGGAACGAATGCGCCGGATGCTGACCCGTCTCGCCGGCTTCCCGGCGATC